>NZ_CP147008.1:1215000-2352334 GCF_044029435.1 Novosphingobium oxfordense
TGTCGGGTAAGTTCCGACCTGCACGAATGGCGTAACGACTTCCCCACTGTCTCCAGGATATGCTCAGCGAAATTGAATTCTCCGTGAAGATGCGGAGTACCCGCGGTTAGACGGAAAGACCCCGTGCACCTTTACTGCAGCTTCAGAGTGGCATTAGGATAGAATTGTGTAGCATAGGTGGGAGGCTTTGAAGCACCGGCGCCAGCTGGTGTGGAGCCATAGGTGAAATACCACCCTGTTATGTTCTGATGTCTAACCTCGCACCGTTATCCGGTGCAGGGACCCTCTGTGGCGGGTAGTTTGACTGGGGCGGTCGCCTCCTAAAGAGTAACGGAGGCGCGCGATGGTAGGCTCAGGCCGGTTGGAAACCGGCTGCAAGAGTGCAATGGCATAAGCCTGCCTGACTGCGAGATTGACGAATCGAGCAGAGACGAAAGTCGGTCATAGTGATCCGGTGGTCCCTCGTGGAAGGGCCATCGCTCAACGGATAAAAGGTACGCCGGGGATAACAGGCTGATGATTCCCAAGAGCTCATATCGACGGAATCGTTTGGCACCTCGATGTCGGCTCATCACATCCTGGGGCTGGAGCAGGTCCCAAGGGTTTGGCTGTTCGCCAATTAAAGTGGTACGTGAGCTGGGTTCAGAACGTCGCGAGACAGTTTGGTCCCTATCTGCCGTGGGCGTCGATACTTGAGAGGAGTTGACCCTAGTACGAGAGGACCGGGTTGAACATGCCTCTGGTGTACCTGTCGTGGCGCCAGCCGCGCAGCAGGGTAGCTATGCATGGACGGGATAACCGCTGAAAGCATCTAAGCGGGAAGCCTCCCTCAAGATTAGGTATCTTCGAGTCGTGATAGACCATCACGTTGATAGGCCGGGTGTGGAAGTGCGGTAACGCATGGAGCTAACCGGTCCTAATAACTCTGTTCATGCTTGATGAATCCCACCATCAATGACAGCCCTGCCAACCCGTGAGACACAGTCTCACAAACCGGGAAAAGCAGCGCCAGTCTTGATGATCGGACGATCATCCAGCCAGATATTCAGCTCCGACAAGGAGCAGCACGGGAACCATCGATTAAAAAACAGCACGCCGTCTCCATTGCTTGGTGACCATAGCGTCAGTGACCCACCCGATCCCATCTCGAACTCGGCCGTGAAACCTGTCAGCGCCAATGGTACTGTGGCTCAAGCCCCGGAAGAGTAGGACGTCGCCAGGCATTGAAGCCGGCGTGCTTAAAAAAAACCCATCACAATGACAAAGGGCTAACGCCCTCAAGCAGGGCCCCAAAAGGGCCCTGTTCGCGTTCATCAAGAACGCAACAAGTAGCAAGGGGGCTTTCGCCCCCTTTTTTTGCGTTCCGACAACGCTGAGCGTGCATTGCGTTAGCGTGATATCCGTAAGCGTCCGCCCAGGACCGTTGGCAGCAGAAAACGCCAACTTAGCTGCCGTGGGCAGACATTTTCGTCAGTCGCCCTAGCCGACGTTCGCAATGGACCTTATCACTCTCATATGCACGCTCATATCGTCAGTTGCCTCGCTGTCCTCCTCGCATTGTCCGGCTGCGGAAAGTGGGAGCCGAAGAGCAAAGTGAAATCGCCAGATGGCAAAGCGGTGGCCGTTGTCGAGACCAAATTGAGCGGGGCTTCTAGTTCGAACCGGACTAGGATCAGTCTTGAGAATGCCGGCGATGGCAAGCTGCTCTCGCCCGGCGAAATAGTTTCGGCTGACGGCGCCATTGTCGATCAAATTCAAGTCGCCTGGGTAGGGCCGAATGTTCTGAGCATCGCTCTATGCGAAGCGACAGATTATCAAGTCCGCGCTCGCGTTCTCCGTGATCCTGTCACGCTACCGGATGGCTCCGTGAACGCAGTGTCGATCAAGGTCGAAAACTGGCAATACTTCGAGACGCAAAGGGCCTGTAAACCTGGGTAGGGTCACCTTTGCTGGATTATCGTGCGGAACCGAACTGTGTCCGGCCCCCGCGACAAATGCGCGTTCACGCCTGCTGGGTGGCACAGTTCCAAGGCAACAGTTCGTCGATCCGGTTGATCGGATGCCCCTTGCCGATGCGATCAAGTACGTCGGCTAGCCATTCCTGCGGATTGACGCCGTTAAGCTTGGCGGTCTCAAGCAGTGAATACATGGCAGCAGCACGCTCCCCACCGCAGTCGGCGCCTGCGAACAGCCAGTTTTTGCGGCCGAGACAGATGCCACGTAGCGCATTCTCTGCCGGGTTGTTGTCGATCTCCAGCCTACCATCGTCGGTGTAGGCGAGCAGTTGCGGCTTCAGCTTCACGCCATATCGCAACGCCTCAGCCAGCGGTGACCGGGCTGAGGCCCTGGACAGCACATCATCAGCCCAGGCGAAGAAATCCAGCGCCTTGAGCTTCGAGAGCTTGCGAGCCTTGCGGCGGAAATCCGCCGGCTCACGTACGATCTGCCGCTCCACGTCGTAGAGCTCGCCGATTATCTGCAGCCCCTGGAGCGCGGCCGAGTTCGGGGCTGCCTTGTAGACATCGTTCAGCTTGCGCCGCGCATGGGCCCAGCAGGCAACGGGCGTGATCGGCGCAGGTTGGCGGTCACTCGCGTAGAGGCGCTCGAAGCCAGCATAGGCATCGGCCTGCAGGAATCCCGCAAAGGTCTGCGGATTCCGATGATCCCGGTCGCCTGTTCCAATCTGATCCCGGCCACCATTCCGATTTGATCCCGGCCGGGTAGAAGCCAGATCGTTTCGCTTGATGGCATTAGGGATTGACGGTGGTCAAGCGGCGGTTTGGGTCGCAGGCCGGCGCATGGAATCTCCCTCGAGTTCGAGGCGGTGTGCATTGTGAACGAGGCGGTCCAGGATGGCGTCGGCGTATGTCGGATCGTTTATGGTCTGATGCCAGCGGGCCACGGGAAGCTGGCTGGTGACGAGCGTGGAGCGTTGACCGTAGCGGTCCTCGAGAATTTCGAGGAGATGATGCCGGGCATTGCCGTCGAGCGGCTGAAGACCCCAATCATCCAGGATCAGTAGCTCCACCCGGGCAAGGCTTTTCATCCGGGCGGCGATACGGCCGTCTCCCTTGGCCAGCGTCAGTTCGTCGATCAGCCGGGGCAACCGGGTGTACAGAACCGAACGGTTATCGCGGCAGGCCTTGTGGCCGATTGCACAGGCCAACCAACTTTTGCCGATGCCAGTCGGGCCGATGATGGCCAAGTTCTCGTGCCTGGAGATCCATTCCCCGGCCAGCAGCGTTTCGAAGAGCCGGCGATCAAGGCTGCGGCGCGTTCGGTAATCAACATCCTCAGGCACGGCGCGGTGCCGCAGCTTGGCATGTCGCAAGCGCAGAGCGAGGCGTCTGTCATTTCGGTAGGTGGCCTCATGGTCGAGCAGCAGCGCCAGCCATTCTGCGTGACTGAGACTGGCTGCATCATCGTTGCTTTCCATCTCGGCGAAGGCCTTGGCCATGCCGGCGAGGCCGAGCTGGCCCAGGAGGTCCAGAGTGGGATGCTTCAGCATTCTTGCTCCTTCAGTTGTAATAGCTCGAGCCGCGGATGTTGGAGTGGATGATCGGCTCTTGCTCGGGGGATTGGGGAACCGGGACCTGATCGAGGCCCTTCTCGAGGATCGATTTGACCGACGGGTAATTGCGCGCCTGGATTTCCAGCGCGCGCAGCGCCGCGGCCTCAAGCCGTTGGGCGCCGAAGCGCCTCTCGAGCCCGATGATGCCCAAGCATGACCGGTAGCCCTGTTCCGGATGGGGCTTTGCCTCGATGACCTTCTCCACCAGCAAGGACAGCATCGGTCCGATCCGACCCGCCTCTTCGCGGATCTTCGCCGGCGTCCATTCGCCGTAGCGCCGATGACTGGAGGGCATGTGCTCGGGGACGGTGGTGTGCCGGCCATTCCCGCTGCCGCGCATGTGCACGGCGATACGCTCGCCTCCCAGGAAGATTTCGACCGTACTGGCAGTGAACCGGGCTTCGACCTCGCGGCGCGCGAAGCGGTGCGGGACCGAGTAGTGATGCCGCTCAATCGCGATATGATAATCGAGCCCGACGCGGCAGCGGCGCCATTCGGCATGAACCCACGGCTCTGCCGGCAGCGGCTTGAGGTTCGGAACATCGACTTCGTCGAAGAGCTGGCGGCGCGTCTTGCCGAACTGGCGCAACACCCGCCGATCATTGAGATCGGCAAGGCATTCGGCGATCGCTGCATTCACTTCGGCGAGGCTGTAGAAGATCTGGTTACGTAAGCGGCCAAGCAACCAGCGTTCGACGATACCGACGCAAGCCTCGACCTTGGCCTTGTCCCGCGGCTTGCGCGGCCGGGTCGGCAGGATCGCTGTACCGTAATGCCGGGCCATGTCTGTGTAACTGCGGTTCACCTGAGGATCGAAGTGACAGGCCTTGATCACCGCCACCTTGGCATTGTCGGGCACCAGCAACTGGGGAACGCCGCGGAAGAAGGCGAAGGCGGCATTGTTGCCCGCGATCCAGTCAGGGAACTGCTCGGTCCATGTCGCCAGCGCAAACGACAGGCTCGATCCGCCCATTACAGCGACGAAGATGTGGGCACCGCGGACTTCCCCAGTCCTGCGGTCCACCACGACCGGAACCGTGTCGCCAGCGTAGTCGAGGAACAGCTTCTCCCCGCCGGCATGGCTTTGGCGCATGACCAGCGGTAGGCGGCCTTCCCACCGACGGAATAGGTCGCAGAACCGGCTGTAGCGATATCCGTCTGGATGTTCGGCGCGGTACTCCTCCCAGAGCACCTGCAGCGTCACGTGTTTGCGCTTCAGCTCGCGCGCGACCAACGGCCAGTCCGGCTCGGGCAGCTTACGTCGCCCAGGTTTGACGCCGGAGGGGCCATACAAGCGGCCCTCCAGATCTATGTCGCCGATCTCGGCCGGAACCGGCCACGCCAATCCCGAGCGGTCGAAGCGCACGATCATGTCGCGCACTGTTGATCGAGCAAGGCCAGTCAGTCGGGCGATCTCGCGCATCGGGACACAAGCCTCCCGATGCATTCTCATTACTTCGCGCACATGGCGCATCTTCGGCCTCCTCGTCGGCATCTCCATCCTCCGGCTGCTGCGCCGATAAGATGGACCCAACGATCGGGCTTCTCACTCCCTCCCGGGTGGCCGGGAATTGCTCGGAATGGTGGCCGGCATCATCTCGGAATCCCGGCCGGGATCAAATCGGAATGGTGGCCGGGATGACCCCGGAATCCGCAAAGGTCTTGAGATGTTCGCGCGGACGCTCACCTTTGCGATCAGGGCTGTAGCGGAACAGCGCTGCCGGCTTGTCCAGATGGGTCCATCGTCGGTTGTCGCGAAGGTAGACCCATAGCCTGCCAGTCGCTGTCTTCCCGGTCCCCGGCGCTAGGACGGGAACGGGTGTATCGTCGGCGTGGAGTTTTACGCTGGCCATGACGTGATCGGCGATCCGATCGACCAGCGGCTGCAGCAGCCAGCTTGCCTGTCCGAGCCAGTCCGCCATGGTCGAACGGCTGATCTCCACGCCCTCGCGAGCGTAGATCTGTGACTGGCGATACAGAGGCAGGTGATCAGCGAACTTGGAAACGATCACATGGGCCAAAAGGCCGGGACCCGCACGGCTACGCGGCACGGGAAGCGCCGGGGCCGGTGCCTGACTGATCGCATCACAGCGGTTGCAGGAAAGCTTGGGTCGGACGTGACGGACGACGCGAAAGCGGCCGGGGACACATTCCAACACTTCGGTCACGTCCTCGCCGAGCTTGCCCATCGTGCCCCCACAGGCGGAACAACCATCGGCATCCGGCGCTGCGTGAATAACCTCGTCGCGAGGGAGATGGTCGGGCAGTGGTGCACGGCGCGGCTTGCGAGGGGCAGCCTTGACCGGGGCATCTTCGGGCACATGGCCCTCGATCACACACTCGGCATGGGCATGCTCGGCTTCGAGATCCTCCAGCGTCAGTTCGAGCTGGTCGGCCTGGAGCGCAAGGCGCTCCGAGGACTGACCGAACTTCATGCGCCGAAGGCGGGCCAGTTGGACCTTGAACTTCTCGATCTGCAGCGCGGTTAGCAGAATCGAGTTCTGGGCGGTCTCGAGCTTCTCGCGGGTCGCGTCATGGGCCGCCCGTTCGGCTTCCAGCGCCTGCTCCGAAGCCGCCAGGCGTGCGCGCATCGCCTCGGCGAAAGCGCGCAGTTCTGCGGGATCAGAGGGGAGTTCGAGATCGTCGGGAGACACGCTTCCCGATAGCAGAATCCAGCCTTCCGCCCAAGGAGAAAGCCCGGAAATACGCCGATTATCGCGTCAAATCTGCACCGGCAGACGGGGCGGATCGGGAGCTACGGTGCGCCGCCAATCCATCGCTTCGATCAGCAGCGCAAACTGCGCCGGGGTCAGCACAACACCGCCCTCGATGAGCGGCGGCCAGACGAAACGGCTGCGTTCCAGGCGCTTGGCGAACAGGCAAAGTCCTGTCCCATCCCAGTGCAGCGCCTTCAGGTAGTTGCCGCTCTTGCTGCGAAACAGGAAGACATGCCCGCCATAGGGCTCGACCGCGAACAAGGGACGCACCAGCGCGGCAAGCCCGTCGAACCCAAGCCGCATGCTGACCGGTTTGCTTGCCAGATAGACCTTCGTTCCGGGTGCCAGCGAGATCACGAGACATCCTGGAATGCCCGCAGCACGAGGGCCAGCGCCTTCTCGTTGACATAGCTGTCCACTGACAGGCGAACGCCGCTCGGCAGGTCTATGTCTATGGCTCCAGGGCGAGCACCGGGATGGGGACGGATCAGATCCTCCGGCGCTGACAGTATCGGTGGCGAAACGGGTCGCGGTGCCTTCTGGGGCTCAGGCACAGCCGGCGCAGGTGCAGGCTCCGTCGTCATGATCGCGCCGTAAGGAATGAACTCGAGCGCCTCGCTGGCGATGCCCGCCGCCTGGCGGCGGGCCGACCGCCAGTTGTAGATCAGGCTCTCGGCAATCCCGTGGCGTTCAGCGACCTGGCGGACGGATACGCCGTCTGCATCGGCCTCGGCGAGGATCGCCGCCTTCTCGGCATCCGAAAACTTCCTGCGCCGCTCGGTGCGCGCGATGATCTCCACCCGATCCTTCACCTGGCCTCCTTCTGGAGTCCAGAAAGAGACTCCTTAGCGGAGGTCCATCAGCGCCGAGCCGAAATGCCGCAACACGCCCGAGGGCGGACGCTTACTGATATCCGGCTTGGCAATCATGAGCCAAAAGATGGCGCGAACGCCGATGTAGGCGGGCCAGCCGAGTGCGAACCACCAGCAGGATAAATGGAAGTAGCGTGCCGGCAGCGGCACTTCGTCCAGAGTTTCGTCTGCAATCCGGCACATTGTGATCCGGATAGCTGCCATGGGCAGCCAATACGGCCCGACCATTGCATAGCGCAGCATGGCCGTGACCAGCGAGCCGGGAAACGTACGCGAACTGCGCGCCGCCGCTCGCTGTGCGGGGAGCGGCGGGTCTTGTTGTTGAACGGTGATAGGGGGCTGCGGGCGACGTTCGAAGAGGAAATCGCCGTGCTTGAGTGCCGACAGATTACAGGAGTGCTGGCGCGGATGGGCAACAACCATACCCACGCTGCCCGTGAGCTTGGCCTGTCGCGTGTGGGATTGCCAAGAAGATGGACCGGATGGGCTTGCGATTGATAGCAGGCGACGCGGCCGATGCTCAGGCCCGCGGTTATTGCGCATCATCGGAGAATGGTGCCGCCCCCGGCAGAAGCAGGCGAAAGGTCGTCGGCTCGGCGTGCTGTATCGAGAGCGTGCCTCCGTGCGCATGCGCGATCTGCCGGGCGAGGCTGAGGCCGATGCCCGTGCCGTGGGCTTTCGTCGTGTGGAAGGGGCGGAAAATGGCCGCTTCGCTGCCCAGCGAAATGCCGTTGCCATTGTCCCTTACGTCCAGGGCCAGCCCGGCATCGATCCGGTTCACGGCTATCTCGATCCGCGCATCTCCGCCGCGATCGGCGGTTGCGGCTTCCGCGCCGTTCTGGATCAGCGCCCAGAGGGCCTGGTTGATCTGATCGCGGTCCATCGGCCAGGCGGGCACGTCTGCGACGTCAACTGTCAGAGCAACTTGCGGCCAGCGGCCTGCGAACAGCCGGGTAAGATCTTCGACGAGCTGCGCGATCGAAACCGGGCGCGTGCATGGTTCGGGCAGGCGAGCCAGCGCGCGATAACCCTCCACGAAGCGTTGCAGGCCCTCCGCATGCCGGGTCAGCGTGCCCAGTATCTCCCGCAGTAACGCCCTGTCGACAATGGCACCGGGAACGGGCGTATCGATCGCCGCGATCCCGCTCTCGGCAAGCGAGGCGATCGGGGCCAGGCCGTTCAGCAGTTCGTGGCCTAGGACCTGGATCAGTTCGGCGGTGGCCCGCGCTTCGGCCGCACGTTCTTCTTGCTCGATATCGATCAGGGTCACGACGGTGCGGTTTTCGGTGGCCAGTAGGACCCGGTCGATGCGCCAACTGCGGCCTTCATGGCGAAAGTGGCTCATGTCCCGGTCCGCCAGCGCGGGCGGCATCGGCAGTATCCTGTCATCGGTGGCGAACAGACGCCGCGCCGCACGGTTGAGTGCGCGCGCGTCGCGCTCCCCCTCGATACTGAGCATCGGCGTTGGTGCGGCGTCGAGCAGAAGCCGGTGCGTGGCCACTTCCACCGGCGCGATCGGAGGCACCGCAGCCGCGGGTCCGGCTTCGCGAATGAGGCTCCAACCATGGAGGAAGACGATCCAGACCGCGATCAGCGCCGCACCCGTCACGGTGCCCCAAAGGCCCTGATGCCACGCCTCGCTAGCAACGATCCCGCAGGCGACTAGCCCAAGGCCAGACAGGATCGCGCGCAGTTTATAGGCCATGGCGCGCCATGCGGCGATAGAGGGCGCCGCGGCTGAGGCCCAGCGCGGCAGCGGCATGCGTCACGTTATGGCGGTGTTCGCGCAGGGCAGCCTCGATCATGGATCTTTCGGCATCGGTAAGATCGAAACTGGCATCTGCCGGTCCGGTGAAAGGCGATTGAGCGGGAAGCGCCAACGCCGCCGCATCGATCGTGCCGTGGTCTGCCAGCAGGACCGCACGCTCGATCGCGAGGGCGAGCCCGCGAACTTCATCGTTCCATACCGTCGTGCGGATCGCCTCTTCGGCAGCCTGAGTCAGTTGAGGGAGTGGACGACTGAAGCGTTCGGCCGCCAAGCGCGCAAAATGCCGCGCCAGAAGTACTGCATCGTCCCCCCTCGTGTGGAGCGGAGGAACGGCGACCTGCACTGTCGCGAGCCGGCGGCGCAGCGCGGGGGTCAGTGCACCCAGATCGTCGGCAATGGCGATACAGCGCAGGCCGTGCGGCAGGCGATCCAGCAGGCGGGCCTGCGTAACTTCGTCCAGCCTGTCAGGATGACGCAGGATCGCGGTGCCCGTGGCGCCGGACAGCCGCTGCCACGCGCTTTCGTCCCGCAAGTCGATCCGCAGCGGTTCGCGGGCCGCATCCAGCGAAGCGGCATGGATGGCAAGCGCCGTCAGCATGCGGCCGCCGCCCGATGGGCCGGTCACCGTTACGCCCGCCGGAGTGGGCGCGACGCGGCGGATCATGTCGCGCAGAGCCTGCATCGCGGCGCTTTCGCCGAGCAGCCGCACCGGTTCACCGCTGCCACTTTCCATCGCGGCGAAGGTGGGCACGACAGGCGCTCCGCGCGCGATTGCCGCCTCCACTTTGGCAAGGAGTTCGTTGTTGCGCCACGGCTTCATCGCGAAGTCGCGCGCGCCTGCCTGCATCGCGGCCACGGCGATCCGGATGCCGCTATGCGCGGTGATCACGATCACGCAGGCGGCCGGATCGTCGGCCATGATCCGCGCCAGCAGCGCCAGTCCCTCGTCCCCGTTCGACTGGCCGGGGGAGAAATTCATGTCCAGCAGGATCGCGTCGAACCGGCGCGAAGCAAGACGCGACAATGCCTCTTCCGGACCATTTGCCGTCTCCAGCCGGCGGCCGGCCATGCGGAAGGCGATCTCCATCGCGCCGGCGACGGCGGGATTGTCATCGATCAGCAGAATCGCATTGTCGCTTGACGCTTCGCCGGACTGTCCACTTCCGGACACTGTGTCCGGACCCGAACGTTCACCTGTATTGGCTTCGTCAGAAAATCGTTGATTCATCGATGGTTAGGCTTTCTGACGAACTTGGGTGACACTGTCCCCATGATGACCGAACAGCCTGTACATGCAACAGTTTCTCCCGGAGCGGAGATGGACCGCAAGGTTGCCCGTCCGCGTGCGCCGCTGTGGCGCCGACCGGCCACTTTGGCGACGGTGGGGGCCGTTGTCGCCGCCATTTTGGTCTGGAGGATGTTGCCGGCCAGCGGCTCAACCGATGTGGCTGCCGCGGACATCGAGACGGGCATGGTAACCCGCGCGCCTTTCGCGGACTATCTGCCGGTGCGCGCCACCGTCGCGCCGAAAGTGACTACGCTGGTTGGCGTGCTCTCCGGCGGGCAGGTGGAAAAGCTGCTGGTGCAGGACGGCGTCATGGTCACCGAAGGCCAGCCGCTGGCGACCCTCGCCAATCCCGAACTGCGATTGGATGTGCTGACGCGCGAGGCGCAGATCGCCAGCCAGCTTGGCGGCGTCGCGGGCGAGAACCTGGGCATCGAGCGCAACCGCATCGACCGCGCCGGCCAGGTCGCGCAGGCCAGCTATGACCTGATCAAAGCCCGCCGCGAACTGGCCATTCGTCAGCAGCTCTACGATCAGGGCTACCTCGCCGATGCCGGGGTCAAGAGCTATGCCGAGGAAGCGGCCTATCAGCAGAAGCGACTGGCCCAGTTGCAATCGGGCAGCAGCCGTGAGGCGCAGATCACCGCGACGCAGGGTGCCCGTCTGGACGACACGCGCGGGCGGTTGGAGCGTAATTTGTCCGCCGTGCGCGCCAGCCTCGACGCGCTGACGATCCGGGCGCCGATGGGCGGCCGCCTCACCAACTTCACGATCCAGCCGGGGCAGGCGCTGAAGCCGGGCGATCCGGCGGGGCAGGTCGACAGCGAAGGGTCGTGGAAACTCACCGCCGATGTCGACGAATACTACCTGCGGCGCGTAGCGACAGGCCAGAAGGCCGCCGTGGACGGTTCGCGACTGGTCGTCTCCAAAGTGCTGCCGGCAGTCAAGGACGGCCGCTTTCGCGTCGAACTGACGTTCGAAGGCGCACCGCCCGCCGGGCTCAATCGCGGTCAGACGCTGGACACGCGCATCACGCTGGGCAGCACCGCGCCTGCGCTGGTGGCGCCAGTAGGCAGTTGGATGGAATCCAGCGGCGGTGCCACCGTTTTCGTACTGGACGCCGATGGGGCCCATGCCCGTCGCCGCGCGGTGAAGACCGGCCGCCGCAATCCCGAACAAGTCGAAATCCTCTCCGGCCTCAATCCCGGCGAACGCATCGTCACCTCCAACACTTCGTCCATCACGGGCGACGTTCTCAACCTCCGCTGACAGGGAACCAATGACATGATCCGACTGGAAAAGATCCAGCGCCGCTATGTTTCGGACGAGGTCGAGACGACCGCGCTGCGCGACGTCGACCTGACAGTGGAGGCGGGCGAGTTCCTGGCCGTGATGGGGCCGTCCGGCTGCGGCAAGTCCACCTTGCTGAACACGCTGGGCACCGTCGATCGCCCCACCGGCGGCCGTTACATGTTCGGGGACAGCGATCTGGCCGCGATGAACGAAAAGGAACTGGCGAAGTTCCGCGGCGCGACGCTGGGCTTCGTGTTCCAGAGCTTCAACCTGATCGACGAACTGACGATCGAGGAGAACGTGGCGCTCGGCCTGGCCTATCGCACCAATGCCGGCGATCGGCGCTCCAAGGTTTCGGCAGCGATGGACAAAGTCGGCATCGCCCACCGCGCGCGCCATTTCCCACACCAGCTTTCAGGCGGCCAGCAGCAGCGCGCCGCAATTGCCCGTGCCATCGTCGGCGATCCGAAACTGATCCTGGCGGACGAGCCGACCGGCAACCTGGACACCGCCAATGGGGAGCAGGTGATGAACATCCTGCAGGCCCTGAACGACGAGGGCGCCACCATCGTCATGGTCACCCACTCGCCCAGCCACGCCGACATGGCGAAGCGCCGGATCGACATGCTGGACGGCCGCATCGTCGCCTCCGCTGCAAGAGCCATCTGAGGGGCAGACCGATGAACCGCTTCGCTTTCATATCGCTCTATCGCTCGCTCACCCGCCACAAGCTCTATGCCGCACTGAACGTTGGCGGGCTCGCGCTGGGGATCGCGGTATTCCTGGTCCTGGGGCTCTATGCCCGGTTCGAAAGCAGCTTCGAACAATGGATCCCGCGCAATGACCGCATCTACGTGGTGCAGACGGTTTGGAACCTGCCGGAAAGCCCGTTCAACGGCGCCTATAACTTCACGATGGGCGGTCTTCTGGAACAGATGCGCGAAGACTTTCCCGGGGTCGTCGGCACCCGCATTCGTGGCGGCGAGAACGGCGGCTCAATCATCAGAGGAGGAGTGGCGACATCGGTTGACGTCGCACTTGTCGATGCCTCTTTCTCCAAGGTATTTGACCTGCCGATGCTGCGCGGAAGCGGCGAAGCATTGCGCCGCCCGGATGCCATTCTGATAAGCGAAACGCTTGCGCAAACCTATTTCGGCAAGAGCGATCCCATCGGACAAACGCTGACCGTGGCGACGGACAAGACCGCAAATTACCGCGTCGCCGGCATATTCCGCGATCTGCCGAAAAGCACCGATCTGAAATTCTCGGTGCTGGTGCCAATGCCCGCCACGTCGACGGAGTCGTACTGGTATCGCTGGGGCAGCACCTCACTCCAAACCTTCCTGCGCTTCGACAGACCCGAGGATGCGCGCGCTTTCGAACAGAGGATGCCGTCCTTCGTCAATCGCCGCGCGCTGAAGGATATGGGCAAGGATGCGTGGAAGACCCAGCAACTCTCGCTCTTGCCGATCACTCGCATGCATCTGGAACCGCAAGGCCCGGCCAGCGCCAGCCGGAAGATCACCGTCGTCACGCTGGGGATCGTGGGAGTGCTCACGCTGCTCGTCGCAATCGTCAACTACGTCAATCTCGCCACCGCCCGTAGCAATCTGAGGGCGCGGGAAGTCGCCATGCGCAAAGTGCTGGGTGCGGATCGTGGCGTACTGGTCTGGCAGTTCCTCTGCGAGGCCGTTTTGACCGTTGGCGTGGCAGCGCTGTTCGGACTGATCCTTGCCGAGCTTGGTCTGCCACTCGTCAATGCCGCCGGAGGGCTTTCGCTCAGCATTCCCTATGCATTGGTTGTGCCGGGACTGATCGTTCTGACCATAGTGGTCGGCGTGCTGGCGGGCTTCTACCCCGCCATCCTGCTTTCCGGCTTCCCCGCCGCAGCCGTCTTGGCTTCGGCCAGAAGCCCCGGCGGCGGCCGATCGGGCACCCGCATTCGCGAGGCTCTCGTCATCCTTCAATTTGGTTTGGCCATCGCGTTCATGGTCGGCACTACGGTGCTGGTCAGCCAGACTCGCCATGTGCGCCAGTCCGATCTTGGCTTCCAGCGCGATGGGTTGCTGATCGTAAGTTCGCTCGCCAGCAACCTGATCGACCCCGCACAGCGGCGATCAATCGTCACAGCTATCCGCGCGTTGCCAAATGTTAGCGAGGTTACCATCGCAAACAATGCAGCAGGCGGAAGCGGAGAGAACAATGCCCAGAACGTGCCCTTGCCAGGCGTGGCAGGGGACGGTCCTTCGCTCCGCTGGATCGCCATCGGGCCGGACTTCTTCAAGGTCTACGGTACCCGGTTGCTGGCAGGGCGCGTATTCGACGATGCTCACCGTGATGACGATGCTTCAGTGCGCGCGGCCGGTGAGTCTATCAACATCGTCATCAACCGCCGGGCCATCAGCACGCTGGGCTTCCGCTCCGCGCAAGAAGCCGTGGGCAAGACTGTCGGCGGAGGAACGCCGCGCACGATCATCGGCGTCGTGGACGACATGCGTTTCTTTTCCCCCCGGGAACCCAACAGCGCAACTTACTACGTCCACTACAGGGAACCGGAAAAGATCGACACAGCCGTCGGCTCGGTACGTTTCCACGGCGATCCGCGCACCACGATGGAAGCCATTGGCAAGCTGTGGCAGCAGATGGTTCCGCAAGTCCCGTTTGACGGCGCGACTGCCGATACCCAGCTCAACAAGTTCTACGAAGCGGACGATCGCGCCACGCGGCTGTTCGCCATCGGGTCGGGGCTGGCGGTGCTGATCGGCTGCGTCGGGCTCTGGGGTCTTGCCTCCTACAACACCCAGCGCCGCATCAAGGAGATCGGCATTCGAAAGACACTGGGCGCGTCGTCCCCCGACATTGCCAAGCTGCTGGTTGGCCAGTTCCTGCGGCCGGTGCTGCTCGCCAACCTGATCGCGTGGCCGCTGGCCTTCGTGGCGATGCGGACCTGGCTGGCCGGGTTCGACGACCGCATCGCGCTATCGCCGCTGTTCTTCCTCGGCGGCAGCGCTTTGGCCACGGTGATCGCGGTGCTGACGGTTCTGGGCCAATCGCTGCGCGCCAGCCGCGCCGCTCCGGCATGGGCGCTGCGCCATGAATAAGCGGACGAAATGGATGACGGCATGGGGCGCGGCGTTGCTTCTGGCGCCCCCAGCCTCGGCCGAGACGCTGGGTGATGCGATCGCGTCGGCTTATGAGAGCAATCCCGAACTGGCCGCGGCGCGGGCGCGGCAGGATTCGCTTGCTGAGACCCCGGAACAGGCCCGCGCTCTGGCGCGGCCTACGATGTCGGTCGGCGGCGATGCGGGGTACGACAGCCAAGGCTATGGCCGCTCGGCATCGCTGACGGCGAGCGCCGATCTGCCGATCTGGACGGGGGGCCGTGTCTCCTCCGCCGTGCGTGCTGCCAATGGCGATGTCGCTGCCGGAGAGGAAGGGCTCCGCGATGCGGAGGCGGCGATCCTGCAGCGCGTCGTCGGCGCCTATGCCGCGCTACTCTACAACCAGCAGGCCGTCGAAGTGGCGCGCGTCGGCATCGAGCGTCTGGACAACCAGGTGGCCGAGGCGCGTTCGCGCTACGATCTGGGCCAAGGCACCCGGACCGACGTGGCGCAGCTGGAAGCGCAGCGATCCACCGTCATCGCCAATCTGGCCGATGCCGAAGGCGCGCTGGCTACGGCTGCCGCGTCCTATCGGGCGGTGGTGGGGCGGGAGGCGGGGGCGCTTACCTCCGAAGTCGCTCCGCCGATCGCGCTTCCGGTAAGCGGCGAAGAGGCGCGCCGGGCCGCGGAAGCCGCCAATCCCCAGTTGCTCCAGCAACGACACGTGGTGGAGGCGTCCGCCGCGCGGGTAGATCGGGCGCGGGCAGAGCGTGCGCCCTCGCTCGATCTGGGCGGGGCCTATGGGCGGGGTGGCCGGCTTACCAATGGCAACGTGCAGAATTTCGAAGCGGCGGGTTCGGTCGGCATGACGCTGCGGGTGCCGCTGCTCACGGGCGGGCTGGTCTCCTCCCGCGTGCGGCAGGCGGAGGCGGACAACCGTGCCGAGCGCTTTCAGGCGGATGCCGCCGAGCGTGAAGCGGTTCGCGCGTCCGACAGTGCCTGGGCCACACTGAAGGCCGCGCAGGGCAGGCTGCAGGCCAACGTGGAGGGACTGGCCGCTGCGGACATCGCTCTCAAGGGCGTTCGCACCGAATATGGCCTGGGCCTTCGATCCACGATCGATATCCTTGTCGCGGACCAGAGCTTTCGCGCGGCGCAATTGGCGGTCGCTCTGGCCAGATCGGACCTCCTTGTCGCGCAGGCGGCGCTTTTGCGCGCCGTCGGCCGGTTGGACGGCGGGGCCTATGGCTGAGCCATCGACGGGCCCTGCGAAGGGCAGGCGGTCGATTTGGTATTACGCCAATTCCTCCCTTGCGGGGGTAGGCGGGCTCGCGCAGCATCGACGGGTCGAGAAGCGGGCGGGCGATGCGGAGCCGGCCGGCGAACCGGCGGCGAAGGCCAGTGAAGGGGGAAGTGACCGGGGATATCTTCCCTTCCGCTCTGCGCCACCGGACCGAGGGTTTGATGGCCAAGACACGATCCGCGCAGAGACTGTCCCTGGCGTACCGGATCGACCGGGCCGATCCTGAAACCCTGATCGCCATCGCGCGTCTGCTGGCATCCAGCCTGTCGCTGGTGGCGGTCTTCGTGGACCCGACGACGCCGCGGTCGAATGTCAGCGAAACCTATGCCGTCCTGTGCGCCTATGTGCTGGTCAGCATTGCCTTTCTGGTGATCCCGATCCCACCGCGCCGCCGCGAAGCCTCACGCATTCTGCAGACGGCCATCGACATTCTTACCCTGGGGGTGCTGGCGCACTATTCGAACGACCTTGAAAGCCCGTTCTTCGTCTTCTTCACTTTTGCCCTGATCAGCGCGACCATGCGGTGGGGCTGGCGCGGCGTGCTGGCGACGGCGGCGCTGCTTCAGGTGCTGCTGTTCATGGTCGCAATCCCCGATCTGGGCAAGCCGAACTGGGCGATGAACGTCCTGCTGATGCGCTTCGTCTATGCCTGGGTCGCGGCGCTCATGCTCGGCTTCTTCGGAAGCTATCGGGGGCGCAACGAACGGCGCCTGCAGGACCTGGCGGCCTGGCCTATCCGGATCATGCCGGACGATGATCGGCCGTGGCTGGCGGAAACCTTGCAGCACGCTGCCAGAGTGCTGGGCACCGATCACATCATCGTCGTCTGGCAGAATCAGGACGACGAACACGCCACGATCGGATTCTGGACGGGAGAGCGCTGTGAATTCGTGGACGATGTGGACCTGCCTGCCTCCCTGCACGAGATCAAGGCGCAGGCCCCGGTCGACCCGCATGGCATGCTGAAGCGGCTGAATCCGCGCCGCATTACCGTGGCATGGGCCGATATGTTGAACGGCGCGAAGCAGTCGCTGCACCTCACCGAGTTCGAGGGCATTCACTATCAGGGTCTGGTCATCGTCATCGATCCGCCGTTTCGCGAGGAGAACGTGGAAGCCCTGACGCGGATCATCGGGGCGCGGATCGCGCTGGCGCTGGAACAGTTCGCGATGTCGCACGGGCTGGCGGCGGCGGCGAGCCTCAAGGAACGGGTGCGCGTGATGCGCGATATTCACGACGGCGTGCTGCAGGATCTGACGGCGGCGGTCTGGCAGCTGGATGCGATGTCCAGGGCATTGCCGGTCAAGGCGCAATCCACCGTGGTGCGCGTTCGCAACCTGCTGCAGCACCAGCATTCGCGGCTGCGCATGCTGGTCGACGCCACGCGCCCGGGCCGCGGCGGCGGCTTGCTGAAGGATCAATTGTCCGCCCTGGTCGAACCGCTGGCGACCCAATGGGCATGCAGGGTGGAAATCGCCGTCGATCCCGAAGACCTTCAGGTCGGGGACGAGACCGCTGCCGAATTGTGCCTGATACTGTCGGAGGCGACCGCCAATGCCGTGCGGCACGGTGCCGCGGGCGCACTTCGGATATCGGTTCTTGCCGAACACGGCGACCTGCACGTCAGTATCGAGGACGATGGCTGCGGGCTGGAAGCGCGGGCCGCGCTGCCGCAATCGCTGCGCGGACGGATGGAGGATATCGGCGGAGCCCTCGTCGCGGTGGAGAGCGAGCGCGGGTGCCGCCTCCACCTGACGTTCCCGGCAGGGAGCAATGGCTGATGACCAGGCTGGTCGTATGCGACGATCACCACCTTATCCTGGGCGGGATCCAGATGCTGCTGGAGAACGACAGCGATCTTCACATCGTGGCCACAGCCAGCGATGGCGAAACGGCGCTGCGGCGGATCGGTGAACACCAGCCCGATATCGCCCTGGTCGACGTCCGCATGCCGGACATAGACGGACTCGCTCTCCTGGCCAGGATCAACCAGAACGGCTGGCCTGTGCGGGTGGTGCTGCTGAGCGCCACGATCACCGATGCGCAAGTGATCGAGGCGGTGGCCGGCGGCGCTGCCGGCATCGTTCTGAAAGACATGGCGTCCACGACGCTGGTCGAATGCCTGCGGACGGTTGCCGGCGGCGGGCAATGGTTGCCGCGCCAGCTCGTCGCCTCCGCAATCGGCCGCAGCCGGGCCGAGGAGCGCGAAGCATCGCCGTTCGAAAGCCTCACCCGCAGGGAATGGGAAGTTACCCGCCTGCTGGCGGACGGAAAGTCCAATCGGGACATAGCGGCGGAGCTTGCGATCACGCTTGGCACCGTCAAGATCCACCTGCACAGCATCTATTCCAAGCTGGGTGCCGACAACCGCACGGCCGTCGCGCTGATGGTCGCGCGGAGCATGCGATCGCCGTCCCGGCCAGCTTAGCGGACGTGGCCCAGAATTCGCAGGCCCGTGGCTGTATCGTGCAATGGGAATTTCTTGCCCGAAGCCGTGAGAGAAGAGCGGACCGCCTCGATATTCTGAGCAACCTGCTCTGCGGGGAGGTGGTCGGCGCGCGGCAATACCGCGATCGCGGGCACTTCGATCCACTCGATCCCGACCAGTGGAAACGGACCGAATTCCAGGCTGTCCGCGAAGGCATGCGGCGCATGGAGCCAAGGCACGTCCATGGTCTTGGCGTCGGCACCATCGATGAACTTGACGATGATCTGCCGAATGCCAGGGGCTGCTGCCTGCAAGGCCGAAAACACGGTTCGCCATTTCGTGTCCGACATCAGGGATGCGGAGAAGGACCGACGGACGGCGGAACGGTCATGCCGCAGTTCACGCGAAAGATCCTGGGTCATGCCTGATCAAGCTCCGGATACGTGATGTCCGCCACGTCGAAAGGATGGACGTCGATCAATCGAAGCCCTCGGCCCCGCCTCGCTCCCCGACGCCGTGCGGCAGCGGTGCGAGGCAAAACCAGCATACGACCATGCCCACCCCGCTCAAGCAGACGACGAGCGATAGGCCGATCACCCAATCCAGCGTCAGATTGTCGATTCTAAGAAACGAACGCAAAGCCAGCGGAATGACAGGCAGCTGCAGCCATGGGGCCAGTTGCCAACGCAAGGCAAAGGCGCGCTCGGACCGCCCCATTTGAGACGCCTTCTCGGTCAAATGGCTCTTGTACCGGGCAAGCAAATTCATTGGGCAAAGCCTATGTCACGCGCGAAGGATGCCTGCAATGTCGGCACGTCGGACCGGCAAGTATCGGTTGAAGAAACAAACTTCCGCTGCGCACTGCCTGTGCCGGCCTTAGCTGACGCGTCTGGCGCGGCGTGAGCCACCTCGCTCATGAGGGCTATATCCTGCGATAGATGTGTGTGCGGGCTGGAAGGCGTATTCAGGATGGCATGTTCCGGCCATGCGCTGGCGGAACCGTTCTGATGCAACGGTATGGGGAAACAGTCATGGAAGACCGCGATTCCGATCTCATCGGTGCTACCCATAGGCGAGATTTCCTGAAGACGGCCGGGCGCTTCGCCCTGACCGTGCCGCCAACCATGACCGTGCTGCTGTCCACCTCCTTGTCCTCACCCGCGATCGCTGCCTCAGGCGGCGGTGGTGGCGGTGGCGGCGGTGACGGTGGAGGCGGGAGCAGTGGTGGTGGCGATTCCGGTGGCGGCGGGGGCGGCGGCGGCATCGGTGGTGGCATGGGCGAGGGTAGCGGCGGCGGAGGAGGCGGTGGCGATCGCGGCGGCGGAGGCGGCGGTGATCGTGGCGGCGGACCCGGCGGTGACGGAAAGTACGGTAAGGGCTGATCTGCCTCTGTGAAGAGCCCCCAGGCCACTTGTGTATCCTCCCTAAAGCGCCCGCATTCCGCAGCGCAGTCGGCCGAACTTGCGGGCGAGCCTGGAGTGCCTCACGGCGACTGCGCACCGGCCATGTCACCGTGCTGGCAATTTGCGCCCGGCGTGGTTCTCCTCCCGCTTGCCGGCTACCAGGCACTGTTCTGCGAAGCGGCGCAGAAACTTTACGCAACCGACCTTTTCGCGGCCGTCGTCGCTCGCCGACTTGCCGAAGGACCGGCGCCGCTGGACAGCATCATTGCGGCATGCGTTCGGCTGGGGATGGCGCCAACCGGCGTCGCCGATGCGGTCATGGCGTTGTTGGGGCTGTGGTCGGATAGCGGTTTGCTCGCCATCGCTCCGCCGTTGGATCGCGAGGTTTCCGGCCGCTTCCGCTTCGAACTGGCCGGTGTAGCGATAGACGTCTCAGTCATCGGCGACGCGCCCCTTCCGGATATCGACTGGCCGGCGCTTTGCACAGAGCCGGCAGGCGTACCTGCGGCTTGTTCCTGGCAGATTCGTGCCGGTCCGCAGCGAGGCGCCGAACCCGATGTGGTGATCGCCCGAAACGGCGGGATTGCATGTATCGTCAAGCCGGCAGAGGCGGTGCCGACGCTCAAGGCAGGGCTGGTCGATAGTGTTCTGAGGGCGACTGACCGTATCGCCCTGCATACCGCCATGCTTGTCCGGCACGGGCGCGCACTTCTGCTCAGCGGGGCGCCGGGGGCGGGCAAGAGCACGCTGGCAGTCGGGCTGACGATGGCCGGCTTCGGGTATGCGGGAGACGACATTGCCCTGCTGGACGAAGACGCGATGCTTCAGGGCGTGGCGTTCCATCCCACGCTCAAGCAGGGTTCGTGGGACCTGTTGCCCGCCTGCCGCGATGTGCTGGCCGCTGGTCGCGTGCACCGGCGGCGCGACGGTGCCGTCCTGCGCTATCTTCCGGTGTCGGAGTCGTGCCGGGATCGCCATGAAGCGGGATGGATCGTGGTTCTCGACCGGCAGGAGGGGGCGCCGGCGCGGATCGATCCGATCGAACCGCTCGCCGCGCTTGAAACGCTGCTTCAGGGTGCGTTTTCCCGCAGCGGCCGATCCTCCGTCAGCGATCTGCGGGTTCTGGGGCAGCTCGTTTCGGGAGCGACCTGCTGGCGATTGACCTACGGAAACCTGGAAGGCGCCGTGGAACTGCTCGACCGTGCCACGAAAGCGGCATGACATGACCAGGATCGGGGCTTTCGCTGCGGCTCTGGACGGCAGGATCGATGCAAGCGGGATCGATCCTGGCGGCTGCGATTGGGAGGATGTGATCGGCCAGGCGAACCGGACGTTGACGACGGCCGGGCTTGCCTTGCACTGGGCGGAACGGCCGGAAGTTCCCGAGGATGCCCGCGCGTTCCTGACCGCCGTTCTCGATGCGAATGGGGAGCGCAATCGGCGCTTGATGGTGCTGCTGGAAGAAGTGCTGGGCGTACTGGACGGCATCGGCGCCGTGCCGATCCTGCTCAAGGGAGCGGCGCTCGTCCTGACACCGGGAACCTCCGCCATGCGGAGCCGCATAATGGGCGATATCGACCTGATGCTGCCCGCCGGCGCGATGCGGGATGCCCACAGGCGGCTAGGCCAAGTCGGCTTCGTGGTGCATGACGATCGGGGCCTGCCCGATGCACCGATCGTGCTCTATCGCGAAAGCGACGTCGGCATGGTCGACCTCCATGCCCGGATGAAGGGCAGCAATCCCCGTTTCGACCATGCGCTGCTTTCGGCACATTGCCGGCCCGTCACGGTCGGCAGCCGGGAAGCGCTGCTGCCCTCCGCCGCCGCGCAGGCGGGCGTGCTGATATCCCACGATCAACTTCAGGAACTGGATTACTGGCGCGGCGTGATCGACATGCGCCACCTTGTCGATCTGGCTGACTTGTCTCGATCCGGTACCGGGATCGACTGGCAGATCCTGGACGATCTGTTCGGTGCCCGTCAGTCACGGCGCGCCCTTCGCGCCCAGTTGCTGACGCTGCGCGCGCTTTTCGAGGTGGCCGTGCCTCAGGAATACTGCACCGGCCTGTGGCCCCGGATCCAGCATCGCCGCCAGCTTCTGCAGGCCGAATGGCCCGGGTTGCGCTGGCCGCTCACCTTGTTGGCTCTTGCCTTGCAATTGCCGCGCGCCGTTCGCGATGATCCCGGGCCGCTGCCGGGCGGCGTGTCGCCGGGCTCGCTACCTGCGCGGTTTCATCGCGCGGGCTTCATTGCGCGCAAGGCCGTGCGATCGCCGGGGCCAGGCAAATATTCCTGAAAAACGGGGGCAAATCCCGCCTGCGCGAAGGCCAGCGGCTGGCTCCTGCAATTGCTGTAGACGTTGCAAAAAGTTCGTATTACCATATTCAGTATTAGTATTACCGAAATGGGTGGTCACGTAATACGAGGGCAGGCGCATGGACGGAGTTCGGGTAGGCAAGAGGCTGATAGGCACCCAGGCGCCAGTCACCGTGGGATGGGAAAACATCCCTCGCGTGGAAGGCGGGCGGGTGAAGCAGTTCGTTTTCACGTGGTTCCAGCCCACCGTGTTGTTCGCGCTGATCGCGTTCTGGTACTACGCCCCCAACTCCATCGCCAAGGCATCGACCGCGATCGGCATCGGCATCGGCTTCCGGGCGC
This sequence comes from Novosphingobium oxfordense, assembly GCF_044029435.1. NCBI lineage: Bacteria > Pseudomonadati > Pseudomonadota > Alphaproteobacteria > Sphingomonadales > Sphingomonadaceae > Novosphingobium > Novosphingobium oxfordense. The sequence goes on from NZ_CP147008.1 coordinate 1,237,400, forward strand.
TACTGCTGGTGATGGAATGGTTCTTTCCCCGCCATGAGAGCTGGCGGCTGACCTGGAAGGAACTGGTCACCGACCTGTTCTATGTCGGCCTTGGCTACACTGTGCTGAGCATGATCGATGGCTACATCGGCGATGGCGTCATGATCGAAGCCATCCAGCACCAGTTCGATTGGGACAAATTCGCCTGGTTCACCGGCCTGCCACTGCTGGTGCAGGCCTTCATGATCTCTTTCATCTTCGATTTCGGGCAATACTGGATGCATCGCGGGATGCACAACTGGTACCCGCTGTGGCTGCCTCACTCTGTGCATCACTACATCACGCAGCTGAACATCAACAAAGGCGCGGTGGGCAATCCGGTGGAGCTTTTCCTGATCGGGCTGGGCATCGGCGGGTTCTTCGATTTCCTTCCCCGCGCCGCTCTCCTTGCCGGTGCGATCGGCCTTGCGGTCGGCAGCTACCAGCACATCAACGTCCGGTTCAATTCGCCAAAGTGGTGGCGCTTCCTGTTCCACACGACCGAGCACCACAGCCTGCATCACTCGCAGGATTTCGAGGCCAGCCGCAGCAATTTCACCAATACCTACATCTTCATCGACCGGATGTTCGGCACCTGCGTCGATGGCGAGGCCGAACTCTTGGGCATGGAAGGCGGCCGCCGCATGTCGATCCGCGAGCAGATGACCTTTCCCTTCACCGAGGCGTGGAAGTCTCTCAGGATGCGGTTCGGCCGGCCGGAGGCGGTGCCGGCGGAGTGACGGACACCGTATCGCCCGGCGCTCATTCCTCCACCCATTCGGCACGTTCCGGCCATGACCGGCGGCATCCCGGCAAGGCCATGCGCGGCGCTATCGACACTTTCCCCCGACAGGAGATCGCATGAATTCGCGCCTTATCGACTGGATCTGGCATGTCAGGGGCAGTCTGTCGCTCGCCCCCGGACAATCGGGAGCCGAAGCTTTCGACAGGCTGGACCCGCTGTTTCGCCAGGCCGGCACCAGTCATGAGCGGACGAATGACACGCTGACCTTCCGCAAGAAGGATCAGGCGGCGCAGGACAGGATGTCCGTCTTCGACGGTGGCGTTTTGCGGATCGAGAACGGACGGGCCGGGTCGGTGCTGCACTATCACCTGACCAGTCGGGCCTTGTTGTGCTGCTTTCTGGCGCCGCTTCTGTTCCTGGCCTTCGCACAACTTACGGTGGCCTTGGGCAAGCTTGAAAAGCCACCGGCCGAAGCATCGGATGCCTCGAAAAAAGGGGGCAAGAAGGATGCGGACATGCCGATGAATCCGATCGACAAGGCGCTGGGCGCCCCCGCACCCGAAAAGCCTGCCAAGGGCGAAAAGGACGGCGAGAAGGCCAGGGACGGGGACAAGTCGCACTCCCCCACGGCCGCCTATGTCTTCGCGGCGATCTTCGCGGTTCTCTACTTGGTCGGACGCATCCTCGAAAGCAGGCTGGTCAGGACGCTGTTCAGGAAGAGCTTGCTGGGCGCGTAACTTCCGGCCGCTTATTGGGCGCCCAATAAGCGCTCAACGCCGGCGCGGCGCCGGACATTCGGCGGCGCGGACCAACCGCACGCTTGCACGGCCGGTTGGCCGGCGGCAATGAGCGGCGATGCGCATTGCTCTTTTCGAACCGGAAATTGCCGGAAACGTCGGCGCCGTTCTGCGCCTTGGTGCCTGCCTGGGCGCGGCCGTGGACCTTATCGAACCGATGGGGTTCGAGTGGGATGATCGCCGGGTTCGCCGCGCGGCGATGGATTACATCGATCATGTCTCGGTGACGCGCCACGCCGATTTCGCCGCGTTCCGGGCGGCATCCGGCACGCGGCGGCTGGTGCTGTTCACCACCAAGAGCCAGGAATCGATCTACGATTTCAGCTTCCGGCCCGACGATGTGCTGCTCTTCGGAAAGGAAAGCGCAGGGGTGCCGGCCGAAATCGCCGAAGCCTGCGATGCGCGGGTGCGCATTCCGATGCGGCCAGAGGTGCGTTCGATGAATCTTGCCATGACGGCGGCGCTCGCGCTGGGCGAAGGCTTGCGCCAGACCGCCAGTTTGCCGGGCTGACCGGAACTCCGACACCAAGGCTCCGCTTGACATTGGATCCAAAAGATCGATTATTGGATCCAATAACGGTGTTTTGGAGCAGAGAATGAACGGCAAACCGCAGGCTGAATCCACCCAGATCTGGCTGAAAGACGCCTGGTACGTGGCCTGTACCCCCGACGAGATTGCGGAAAAGCCGCTCGGCCGAACGATCTGCGGCGAACGCATGGTGTTCTTCCGTGGCCCGGATGGACAGCCGGCGGCGCTGGAGGACTTCTGCCCCCATCGCGGCGCTCCGCTCTCGCTGGGTTTCGTGCGCGAAGGGCGGTTGGTCTGCGGCTATCACGGGTTGGTCATGGACTGTCTGGGCAAGGCGGCGGAAATGCCGGGCCAGAAAGTCGGCGGCTTCCCGGCCGGGCGCCGCTTCGCCGCGATCGAGCGCTACGGCTTCATATGGGTCTGGCCGGGCGATCCGGAAGCGGCCGATCCCGCGCGGCTGCACCCGTTGGAATGGGCGGAGAGCGCGGAATGGGTCTATGGCGGCGGTTACTACCACATTGCCTGCGATTATCGGCTGATGATCGACAACCTGATGGACTTGACGCACGAAACTTATGTCCATGCCAGCAGCATCGGCCAGAAGGAGATCGATGAGGCCCCCGTCCGCACCCGCGCGGATGAACGCGAAGTGGTCACCAGCCGGCACATGGATGGCGTGAAGGCCCCGCCGTTCTGGCGCATGGCGCTGCGCGGCGCCGGGCTGCCCGAGGATGCGGTGGTCGACCGCTGGCAGGTCTGCCGCTTTTCGTTGCCCAGCCACGTGATGATCGAGGTGGGCGTGGCGCTGGAAGGGCAGGGCGGTTACGACGCGCCGGAAGAGGCGAAGGCGTCCAGCATCGTCGTGGACTTCATCACCCCCGAAACCGAGACCAGCCACCACTATTTCTGGGGCATGGCGCGCCGCTTCGCGATCGACGATCCGGCTCTGACCGACACGATCCGCGAAGGCCAGGGCAAGATCTTCGGAGAGGATCTGGATATGCTGGAACGGCAGCAGGCCAACCTTCTGCGTTGGCCAGAACGGCGGTTGCTGAAGCTCAACATCGATGCCGGAGGGGTGCGTTCGCGCATGATGATCGACCGTGCCATCGCAGCCGAGACTATTCCGGTGGAGAGCGAGGATTGTTGGGAGACCGTCGATGCGGTTTGACAGGCCGCGCTGACCGGCCGAAACCAAGCCATGGACGATCAAGGGGATTCCTGGCCGCAAGGCGATGGCCGGTTGAAGCCAGGTCAGCACGTCATCATCTCGCTGCGGCGAATGATCGTGGAGGGGGCGTTTCGCCCCGGCGACCGGATTGCGGAGATCGCGACAGCGGAAACGCTAGGCGTCTCGCGCATGCCGGTGCGGACGGCCCTGCGCGCGCTGGAGGCGGAAGGACTGGTGGAGAAGCTGGGCGCGCGGGGCTATACACCGCGCGCGATCAGCTCGGCCGACGTCCATGGCGCCATCGAAGTGCGCGGCGTGCTGGAAGGGCTGGCGGCGCGGCGCCTGGCTTCGCGGGGATTGACCGCCGCAGAGGAAAAGCGCTTTGCCGACTGCCTTGCCGAAGGCGAAGCGATCTTCGCCAGCGGCACGTTGGGCCACGGCGATGTCGATCGTTTTCACGACTACAATCTGTCGTTTCACAACCTGATGGTGGAGGCCAGCGGCAATTCGTCGATAAGCCAGGCGCTGGCCCGCAACGATCATCTGCCGTTCGCCTCCGCCGTTGCTTTCACGCTGGATGAGGAACCGGCGAACGAATTCGCCCATCTCCGGTCGGCGCACCGAGAGCATGAGGCAGTGGTCGCGGCGATCCGGCGCATGGACGCGGAAGCGGCGGAACGCGCAATGCGCGATCATGCGCGCGCGGCCCTCAGCAGCGAACGACCGTTCCGCCGTTTCGTCGGCTAGAGCACTTTCCGATCCGATTGCATCGGATCAACTGCTCTAAGTTTCTGGTTTTCCGCGTCATCAGGTGATTCCACCTGATTGGAAAACGCTCTAGAGTGCCGGATTGGCGGCCCCGTTCCGCTCTTCCGGCGGGAAGGGGTGGAACCGGACCGTATTTCGTCCCTGCTCCTTCGCTTCGTAAAGCGCCCCGTCCGCAGCGGCTATGCAGCGGGCAATGACCTGGGCGTCGATCTTCCGATCCTGCAGGCCCGCCACCACGGTGACGCCGATGCTTACAGTGACATGGCCCGCGCCGGTTTCGGGATGGTCGATGTTCAGCGCCGCGATCGAGGCGCGGCACCGTTCCGCCACCCGCATGGCAGCTGGAGCGTCCGTGTCGGCCAGCACGATCACGAACTCCTCGCCGCCGTAGCGCCCGATCGCATCATCCGTCCGCCGTCCGCATTGGCCGATGCCGTGGGCGATGGCCATCAGGCATTCGTCGCCGGCGACATGGCCGAAGCGGTCGTTATAGGCCTTGAAGCAGTCGATATCGATGACCAGCAGGGCGACCGGACGGTCATCGCGGCTGTTGCGGCGAAGTTCCTGCCGGATCGCGCATTCAAGGCCCTTGCGATTGAGCAGGCCGGTGAGGTGGTCGATCCGCAAGGATTCGATCAGCCGCCGCCGCGACTGGCGCAGGCGGTTCTCCACCCGGGCCTCCCGCGTGACGTCGGCGGCGCAGACCATGATTTCGGCCGGCTTGCCGTCCCAGTCGTACGTCGCGCTGAAGGCCAGCACATACATGCGCCCGCGCCAGGAAATGCGGAATTCGGGAAGCGGCCTGCCCCGTTCGGCCCGGCTGTAGCGATCGCGAAGCACCGGCGCGATATCGGGGAACAGGCTGGTGATGCAGTGGCCGTCCAGTTCGCCCACGCTGAGGTCGACGATCCGCGCCATCTCTGCATTGACGAAGACCACGTGCCAGCTGCGATCGAGAATGCAAAGCGCGAAGGGAACGGAATCGAAATACCGGCCGATGACGTGCCCCATGCTCCGGCCCGATCCGGGACATGGATCCGGAGACGGCAATTTGGAGGGGTGCGCAATCAGGTTCACGCCGGCAGCTCTCACCATCACTTTTTCGTGTTCCTGTCAGGTTCGAATGAGTGAGGAACCGTGATGATCGGGCGGCGTGGGGATGTCATGTAAAGGAGTGCAAATTCGTCATCCGCGTGCAAAACATTGTAAAATGGCAATCGAACCGCTGACCGGCCGTCACTTCGCTGGTATGCCCCGCCGTGTCGACAATGACCTTGCATGGGTACGCGCGGAGCACGAATGCGAATTGCAATCCTGGAGGATGACCTCGCGCTCGCAGCCTATGTCGAGAAATCGCTGCTGGAGAGCGGCAACAGCTGCGTGATGTTCACCGATGGCCAGAAGCTGCTCCACCACCTTTATCGCGAAAATTTCGACATGCTCATCCTCGACTGGAACGTGCCGGGCATGTCCGGGATCGAGATCCTGCACTGGATGCGCGACAATCTGGATACCCGGCCGCCCTCGCTGATGCTGACCAGTCGATCGGCCGAAGAGGATATCGTCGAAGGGCTTTCGGCCGGGGCGGACGACTATGTGGTCAAGCCGGTTTCGCCCGCCGTTCTGCTGGCGCGCGTGAACGCCGTTGCCCGCCGCGTCTATCCGGAGCCTGCGAACACGGTCGAGACTTTTGGCGCCTATCGGTTCGACAGCCGGGCGGAAACCGTGGAGGTGGAGGGGCGGCCCGTGGCGCTCACCGCCAAGGAATTCGGGCTGGCGATCCTGTTGTTCCGGAACATGAACCGTGCGCTTTCGCGCGCCTATCTGCTGGAAACGATCTGGGGCGTGAAACCGGACCTGCCGACGCGGACGCTGGATGCCCACATTTCCAACGTGCGAACCAAGCTCAATCTGCGTCCGGCGAACGGCCTGAAGCTGACGCCGATCTATTCCTACGGCTATCGGCTGGAAGCTCTGACGTGATTTCGCCCATCGTTTCCCGCACCATTTCGCGGGCTGTTGCCCCGCTCGCCCTGGCGCTTGCTCTATCCGTCTGCCCGGTGGCGCTCTGGGCGAAGGAACCGTCGCAATTCGTCGAATACCGGGTGAACCGGAACGACACGCTCTACGCGCTTGCCCGTCGCTATTTCGCCGATCCGGGCAGGTATGCAGAAGTGCAGCGGCTCAATCGCGTTGCCAATCCACGCCGCATGCCCGTTGGCCTGGTGCTCAGGATTCCGCGCAGGCTGCTGCGGCAGGAGCCGATCCCGGCGGTCGTCCAGAGTTTCAAGGGGGACGTGCTGGTCGGTACCCGGGGCGCGGTCATCGGCATGACCGTGCGCGAAGGCGATCTGGTCGAGACGGGCGAGCGATCGTTCGTCTCGCTGCGGCTGCCCGATGAAACGACCGTGGCCTTGCCCGCGCGCACCCGGATCCGCGTCCAGCGCCTGCGCCGCACGCTGCTGTCCGAATCCGTGGAGCGGCAGTTCGCGGTCCAGTACGGCCGCGCAACCGGCATCGTCACGCCGATGACGGACCCGGCCAGTTCCTTCCGTTTCACGACGCCGCACGCGATCACCTCGGTACGGGGAACCCGGTTCCAGGTGGGATACGAACCGGCGGGCGGAAGTTCGAAAGTGGAAGTGGTGGAGGGCAAGGTCGCCTTTCGCGAAGGCAGCGAAAGCGAGCAACTGGTTCCTGCCGGGTTCGGCAGCAGCGATCGGCTGGCGGCGCCCGTGGCCCTGCTGCCGCCGCCCGATCTGGCCGATCCCGCCAAAGTGCAGGACGATGAACAGCTGTCCTTCGCCCTGCGCCCCATGGCGAATGCGGTGGGCTATCACTTCCAGATCGCCCGGGATGCCGGTTTCATCGATGTCATCGACGAGACTTATGCGGATACGCCGACCGGCGCGTTTCCCTCGCTTCCCAACGGCAGTTACTTCGTGCGCCTGTCCGGTATCGACGGCAATTCGCTGGAGGGCGAGCCGGCGGTCTACAGTTTCGAACGCCGCCTCAATCGCCTGCGCACCAGCCTGGAACAGAGCCGCGCCGGCCGTTACCGCCAGTTCCTGTTCCGCTGGCAGGCGCCGGACGTGAAGGCCGCGCAATATCGGTTCCAGCTGTCCCGCGCAAAGGACGGATCGGACCCGGTGGTAGACCAGACCGGCCTTGTCGATAGCTTCTTCATCGTTACCGACCTGCCGGGCGGCACGTATTACTGGCGGGTGATGAGCATCGAGGCGGCCGACGGGAAAGTCTACACCAAGTGGTCGGCGACCAGCGAATTGAGGGTCGGGGAAGCCAAGTGAATCTTGCGGCTCGCCTCAGGAGCCAATGGTGGATCATCGCGATCCTGGTGAGCGTGCTTGCGATCGGCCTTGCCCGGGGTGAGGCTTTGTCCCGGCTGGACAATCTGGTCTACGATCATCTGCTGCAGCTGGGCCGGGAGACGCCGGAACGGGACATCGTCCTGGTCGAGATCGATGACGAGAGCCTGTCGCGCTTTGGGCGATGGCCGTGGCGCCGGGATCTTCATGCACAGCTGATCGACCGGCTGGGCAAGGCCTCTCCCGAAATCGTCGCCTACGACACGCTGTTTACAGAGCCCAGCGATCCGGCTGACGATGCGAAGCTGGCCGGCGCCATCGCGCGCACGGGCAATGTCTTCGTTCCGCTGTTCTTCGCGCCCGCCGCCTATCCGGGCGGTCCTGTCGCCATCGTCGAGCCGATTCCCGAGATCGGCGACGCGGCAAGGGGCATCGGTTTTACCGATTTCCTGGTCGATCCGGATGGCGTCGTGCGCTCCGTCCCGCTCGCGCTCCATTCCACGCCGCCGCGTCGGCATCTCATGGAACTTGTGCGTGAGGCTCTGGAACCCTGGGCATTGGCATCGGGGCAAGCCGATCGGGGCGAAATGGTACCGTTCACCGGAAGCGAGCGCTGGCGCCGCATTTCCGCTGCCTCGATCCTGGACGGTGCGGTGCCGGAGGCGACGCTGCGCGACAAGATCGTGCTTGTGGGCATCACCGCGACGGGGATCGGTCCGCGTTATCCGGTACCGGGGCGGGGCACGATGTCCGGCCTTGAAATCGATGCGCAGCTTTTGCGCGGCCTTCTCGATCATCGGATGATCGCGAAAGCCGGCCTAGGCCCCCGGATCGTTTTTGCCATCGTGCCGCTCTGGCTGCTGATGCTGGCCATGGGGCCGTTCGCGCGCCTCTCGCCTACGGTCTGGCTGCTGGCGCTGTCGGGTACGATTCTTGCCGTTTCCACGATTGCCCTGTTCTGGTTTCGCATCTGGCTTCCGCCGGGCGCGGCCCTCCTGTCCATCGGCATCGCCTTTCCGGTCTGGGGCTGGCGCCAACTGGCCATAAGCGAGGCGTTCATGCGCCGCGAATTGCAGGGCCTGCGTGCCGATCCGGCAATCTTGCCAAGGAGCGTGGCCCCGGCCCGACAACCCGCGCTGACTTCCACCATCGCGCTGCTGGAAGCAGCGATCGCCGAAAACCGCGACATGAAGCACTTCGTGACCGACCGGCTGGATCAGCTGCCCGACGCAACGCTGGTGACCGGCGCGACCGGCCGCATCCTGTTCGCCAACCGGTCTGCCCATGCCCTGTTCGGCGATGAGGCGGTTCGCACGCAACCCGCTGCCAGCGCGGTCGCGATCCTGTCCCGTTTCACGCAAGTGAACTCCAGCGAGGCGCTGACTTTCCCTTCGCAGCCGGGAGAGAGCGCGCTCAGCTATGACGCGATGACCAGCGACGGGCATTACTATGCGCTCCGTTTCGCGCCGCAACGATCGGTGGCGGGGAATTTTACCGGCTGGATCGTCCAGTTCATGGACGTTAGCGAGGCCAAGGCCACCCAGCGCCAGCGGGACGACATTCTCGAACTGTTGACGCACGACATGCGCTCTCCGCAGGCATCGATTCTGGCGGTGCTGGAAACCGCGCCGGCAGAGAACATCGCGCCTGAGGAGGCGCGGCGTATCCGGCACTACGCGGAACGCACGCTGGGTCTGGCGGACGGCTTCGTGCAGCTCGCCCGCGCGGAGTCCCTCGAATACGCGCTGGAGGAAGTGGCGCTGGGGGACATGGTGACCGATGCGATCGACGATCTTTGGCCGCAACTGACCGCCAAGTCGATCACCATCGATACCAGCGAAACCGAGGAGCGGCTGATCGTCGAGGTGGAACGCTCGCTGGTCACTCGTGCCCTGATCAACGTGCTGGGCAATGCGATCAAGTACAGCGGGCCCGGCAGCCACATCCGCTGCACTCTGGCGCTGGAGGCTGGCGCCGATGGCGAACCGCGCGCTTCCTGCGCGATCGCCGATCAGGGGCCGGGCCTGGACGAAGAGCACAAGCACCAGATATTCGATCGCTTCCATCGCGGTCCACTGCGCGCGGGCCGCAGGGCCGATGGGGTGGGTCTGGGGCTGAGCTTCGTTCACACCGTGGTCGTGCGGCACCGGGGAGAGATCCGCTGCCACAGCACGCTTGGCCAGGGCACGACATTTACGTTCGTTCTTCCGCTGGCGGGCAGGGGATGACCGGGCGGGGCTGACGGGGAGGAGGCTGGCTGGGACGAGCTGGCTGGGACGAGCAGGCTGGGACGAGGCTTGCTCGTCCCGGTGTCGGGTCCCCGAGCTATCGCGAAGCAGCGCCCGTTGCAGCCGGCGCCGCGCCATTGTCGAGCGTGCCCGCGACGGCTTGCGCGATCCGTTCGTCCGTTTCCGGCTTTCCGTTACGCCGCTGCTCGGACACGATGACGCGGTAGAGTTCCCGTCCGGTCGCGCGGTCGGACAGTGTGACTGTCGCCACGCGCAGGCCGATGGAGCGCGATGGACTGGGCGCCACCAGCCACTGCGCCTCCGCGTCCGGATTGCCGTTCCCCACGAACAGCCCGGCCTTGCCCGGTACGCGTGAGGTGGTGATCTGTGCAAGGTAGGTGCCGTGATCCGCGGGCGTGAACCCTCTTGCGACAAGCTGTGCAGCGATCTCCTGCCCCAGCGCTTCCGTTGGCGCCGTTCCGCCGGGAAACTCCAGCGTTCCGGGCGGCGGCAGCGAGCCGAGCGTGGCGACTGCCGGCGGTGGAGTGCCCGTGCATCCCGCCAGCGCGCCGAGCCCGGTCAATGCCAGCCCCGTCATTGGCAGCCCCGTCAGAACCGTGGGGAAACGAAATTTCATAGCCTGTCCATGCCGTTCGTCGTGTTTGGGCCGAGACGCAGGTTCGCCGCCCGGCCCCATCGCCTTGCCGGAACAATCGCACCCATGGCAACCGGAGGAGTAGGGATTTTACAATTGCCGCCCCTCGGCCGAGGCGGCTCATTCGGCCGCTTCGGCAACCTCGGCACTCGTCACAGAGGCGGGTGCGGGCCGGCGCTGCTGCGCGGCGCGCTGCTTGACCGCGTCGAAATCGGCTTCGTACTTCTTGCGCACGGTTCCGCACAGATAGTCCCAGATCGTCGTATATCCGCCGTAGTTGCCGGTGAAATAGCGGTGATGCTGGTCATGGAACGTGGCGGTGATGAACCACTTGGTGGCCCAGCTGCGGTTCCACCAGCGCGGCAGGAATTCGTAGCCAGAATGGACGTAGAGGCCCATCACGATGTTGGTCGGCAGGATCAGCGCCAGCGTGGCATCGTGAACGGAGAAGACCGTGAGGAACAGCGGCACGAAGCCGCCATTGATGATCGATTCCAGCGGGTTGACCGAAAGCGTGGTCAGCAGGTTGGGGGAGGTCGACTTGTGGTGCAGCTTGTGGACCCAGCTATAGAATGGCTCCTTGTGCATCCAGCGATGCAGCCAATAGAAGTACGTGTCGAAAAGGAAGAAGTAGGCCACGAACTCAAGTGCGATAACCCACCAGGCGGCGGGGGCGTGGTTGAACGTGATCCAGCCATGGGCCTTCAGCCATCCGGTGCCAAGGCCGATTGCCTTGCCCGAAACGGCCAGCGTCACCACCGCGATAATGGCCTCGTTACGGAAGATCTTCCATTTGAACCCGCGCGGCTGGATCTTGCGGGCCTTGAAGAAGCCCGAAACCACGCCTGCCGCGATACCGACTGCGACGAAGGCCCAGAGCCACAGCGTAAGGGCGCGCTCGCCGCTGACAAATGCCTCGAACATCTCGGTCCCTCAGGAAAGCGCGACCGCGAAGGCAAGGACGTGGGCGGTGACCGCGAGAAGGCTGGCAAAGGCGACGGGGGTGATGTGAGCGGGCAATGGCTTTCTCCTGTTTCGAGACCGCTTCTGGATCTCGATCCTACAGACCTGACATTGCGCGACTGGCCGGCAACCGACTCTACGTAACGGGCGGGAAAAATCCGCGAACCCGGCAAAAAACCTTGAGTTTTCCCGTTCGCGCAGCGTGGATGGGCAGCGGAAGTCTGCGTGAACCGTTCACTCAGGCTGCATTGGGCAGTGGGTCGGGCGTATTCTGGCCGAAATCATTCGGCCTCATGCCGAGACGCTACCAGGCGTCGATCCCGCGCATCATGACGTCGATGACGTATTCGGCCTCGGTCCGTGCCTCTTCGGAAGTGAGTGGATCGTGGAGCCGGCGCACGCGCAGCCAGCCGGAAATGATGGCCATCAGAAATTGGGCAATGCGCTCCGGATCCTTGGTATCGACGCCCGCCTGGGGCCCGTAACGGGATATCTCCCCCGTCAGGAAATCGACCATGTGGCTATATCCGAAGAAATCCACGCCGACATCTCCGGGCCCTCGCCCCGCTGCGCTGAGCATCAGCCGCGTATAAGCGCGGACTTCCGGTTTCGTGCTCCATTCGAACATGATCGCGGTGTGATTGACCATGCGCGCGCGGAAATCGTTGCCGAGCTTTTCAGTCAGCGGGGTCGTCACCTGAGACCATGACGCCACGCGGCTGGCAAGGACGGCGTTCAGCAGCGCCATCTTGTCCGGATAGCGTTTGTAGAGCGTGGTCTTGGGAATGCGGACGGCATTGGCGACCGCCTCCATCGAGACGCCGTCGAAACCGTCCCTCAGGAACATTTCGGAGGCCACGGCAACGATCGCATCGGTGATCGCGGCCGACTGTTCCCGCGACGGCCTCCCCCGCCCGACAGGCCGCTTGGGTCGCACGGCGGAGGTTTCGCTGGCGGCAGCACCGGGCTTCGCTTGGTTCACACGATCGTTCCTCTCGTCAGTGCCCCTCCTTAACGTGGAGTCACTGCGCGACAAGCAACTCCCTCACTTTCCGATCAAGGCGCGGAACCGCGGATCAGGTCGTTCACCCGTTCCCGCAATTCGCTTACGGATGTATCGATCAGGCGGCCGGCCAGCGGGATCTCGGTGTACATCACCCTGCGTTCCTTAGAGGCGGGCGCGGTTGCCTCATGCAGGGTGCACGACAGGTGCACCGTCATGTCGCCGGGCTGCGTCGTCAGCGCCACCACGGGGAGATAGGGCGCCGCCTTGGCGATCTCTACCGGCATCGCCAGGCGGTGAGAGCCTGCAACGACGCGCAGTTGGCCGTTATCCCTATTCGAAGCGGAGATGGCCACGCCGATGGTCATCCGCGCACAGGCATAGCTGTGACGGCCAAGATGACAGTCGCGGTGAAACGAGAGATCGGACGGGCCCGATACGACGTTCACCGGCTTGAACAGCGCCTCGATGATCCTGCCTTCGACGGGTTTGCGGGCCAGTTTCTCGTCGCCCTCCAGGATTCCGACCATCTTTTCCCAGATCGGGCCCTTCAGCAGTTGCGCCGTCGAAGGCGAGCGGTCGACGAATTCCTGCATGCGCACGCATGTGCGGGAGCCATCCGAAAGCTCGGCCCACCACGACTTGCCGTCGCCTTCGGCATAGTGCGGCCGGGCCGCGTCCATCTCTGCCGAGATCGATCCGATCAGTGACGGGTCGACCCACCCCCGCAAGTGCGCGAAACCGGCTTCGCGCAGGAAATGTGCGATATCCGCCGGATCGTCGTCCATCGCGAAGCTCTGTTCGAGGTCCAGCGGCTTTCCGTGCCTGTCCCGGAATGCCAGGCCGGGATCGACGAGGGGCCAGCCTTCGAGAATGGCGATCCAGAGAGAATCCCAGACCGACACGTCAAGCAGCGATCCATTTCGGAATTCGAAGTTCCTGGCGGTCATCATGCCATTGAAACTGAGCTGGTTCTGCGTCCAGTCGGTAAATTGCTGTGCGCTCAGCGAAACGACCAGCGCATCGGGAACCTGACCGGCAACGAGGGACAGCGTGCCGTCAACGGGGACGAGGGACCATGCCGCGCCGCCGACCTCGATCGTGAGCGGGCGGGCGCTCAGAGCCTTGTAGCCGGCTGCGGCAACCGCACCGTTTTGCGCGAGGTAGGCGGGCAGCGTCGTGGTGAAGAAATCATCGGGCGAGACGACGGCCAGCCGGTCCTCGTCTCGGCGCGTGCGACGGTCCAGTTTGAAGCGCATTCTATCCTCCTCCATCCCAAAAACGGCGCCTTTCCGGTCTGCCTACCGATGTGTCCGAGCCTGTCGGGGACCTCGCCGGCGGGTTCCGGTTGCCGCGTCGGCACTCCGATTGTTTCGTTCGTGCAAAGTTATAAACAACGATGCGTATTTTTTGATAGGAAGAGACGGTCGGTGTCAAACGGTTTCGGGCGGGCTTGGCGGCCGGCCGGGGATGTCGGGCCGGAGATCGGCCACGATATCTTTGAAATCGCGATAAAATATGGGGGCGCCACCGGGGCGATGCCGACACCGGCCCAGGTTGAACAACTTGGGGCCAACTCTGGCAGAACGTTCGATGTTGAACCGGACTGCGGGCGCGATTCGCCGGCAAGGCACCGCCGCGTGGCGTACATCGCCTGCTCTACAGCGGTTTCGGCACATTCCCGCTCCGCTGAAACGCGGTTGGGAACTAAGCCCCGGCTTTGTCCTGCCGGGACGGCCCTTGCCTCGACATTTCCTGCGCGATCGCCATGGACTGGCGGATCAGCGGCATGCGCCTGCGCTCCGTGCGCACGGCGAGATAGCCCTTCACCTCGATCAGCGAAGAGTCGGTCTCCAGCGGCACCATGCGGATGCGGCTGTCCGGCGGGCATTCCTTTTCGAACATCAGGCTCATGCCCAGCCCCTGCGCCACCGCCTCGCGGATCATTTCGCGGGTGTGCAATTCCATCGTCTGGCGCGGGGCGAGGCCCTCCTCGGCCAGCAGGCGGTTCATTGCCGCCAGCGTCCGCGAGGCGCCTTCGCGGACCAGGACGACCTCCTCCCCGATCCGCGCCAGTGGTAGGCGAGCCAGCCCGTCGTCGGGCCAGGATGCGGGGAGGATCGCGACCAGACGGTCGGTGTAGAGCGGGGTGTAGGTGTAGTCGCTCTCGATCGGCGGTTCGCAGATGATGCCGATGTCGATCTGGGCCTTCAGCAGCAGTTCGTTGGTCTGCATGGCATTGGCGATGGTCACGCGGAAGTGGGCGTTGGGCACGGCGGCTTTGAAGGCGGCCATGAATTCGGCGGCGCAGGGCGGCGAGTCGGTGCCGAGGCGCAGCAGGGCGCCGGAATCGATGTCATCTTCGCCCAGCAGCGCACCGATTTCGTCGGCGATGCCGAACAGGCGCTCTGCCTTTTCGTAGAGCGCGCGGCCTGCCGTCGTAAGGGTGAGGGGCGGGCGCATGCCTTCGATCAGCTTGACCTTGTAGCGATCCTCCAGCGCCTTGAGCTGCTTGGACAATGTCGGCTGCGAAATGTTCAGCCGCCGCGCCGCCTTGCTGACGCTGCGTTCGGAGGCGACCGCGTAGAACGATCGCAAGTGCAGGAAATTGACGCTCACCGAACCCTCTTTTCTCTACCCCGCGCCCCTGTCGAGTTGCCGCCGTCTATAGTCGTCATTCCCGATATGCATTGGCCGGAATGGCGCGGCGGGCGCACATCGCCTGTGACGCACGATTGTTACAGGACGGTCACAGCAGAGCCATGTCAGGCATTCTTGGAAATTTCGACGTCGCGGTGGTTGGCCGCGGCATAGTGGGTCTGGCCCATGCGCTGGCGGCGGCGCGGGCGGGCAAGCGCGTGGTGGTGATCGATCGCCATGCCCGCGCCACCGGCGCCAGCATCCGCAATTTCGGCTTCGTCACCGTGACCGGGCAGGAGCGGCACGACATGTGGCCGCTGGCCCGCCGCGCCCGTGACGTATGGGCCGAAGTGGCGCCGCGTGCAGGGATCGCGATCCAGCAGACCGGCCTTGTCCTGCCCGTGCGCCGTGCCGCCTCCGCCGCCGTGCTGGAGGCTTTCATGAGGACCGAGATGGGCGAGCAGTGCCGCCTGCTTTCGGACCGCGAACTGCGTGCGCTCGATCCCGAAACGCCCTTCACTGCCAGCGAGGCGGCGCTGGTCAGCCCGCACGAATTGCGGGTGGAAGCGCGCGAGGCAGTGCCGCTGATCGCGCAGTGGCTTGAGCGTGACATGAACGTGACCTTCGCGGCACCTGCGGCGGTTATTGCCTGCGAGCAGGGCCGGGTGGTGACGAGCGGCGGCGAATATCGCGCCGAAAGCATTTTCGTCTGCCCGGGCGACGACCTTAACGCCCTGTTCCCCGAAGTCATGGCTGAGCGCGAAGTGACGCGCTGCAAGTTGCAGATGATGCGTCTGGCCGCCCCTGGATACCGCCTGCCGCGTCCGGTGATGAGCGACCTCGGCCTCGCCCGTTACGAAGGCTATTCCGCGCTGCCCGAGGCGCAGGCCCTGATCGAACAGCTTTGCGTCGAGCAGGGGGCGCAGCTCGACGCCGGGGTGCACCTGATCGTTGCGCAATCGGCCGACGGTTCGCTCGTCGTCGGGGACAGCCACGATTACGGCGATGCGCCCGATCCGTTCCATCACGAGGCGGTCGACCGCCTGATTCTGGACGAATTCCAAGCCGTGCTGGGCAAGGCACCGCCGGCGCTGGAGTGCTGGGTGGGGGTCTATGCCTCATCGCCCCGGCAGAACTGGTTCACGCGAGAGGTCGCCAATGGCGTCCATGTCACGGTGGTGACGTGCGGCGCCGGCATGTCCACCGCCTTCGCCATCGGCGAGCGGGTGGTGGGCGCGGCGATCGATGCCCCCATCAAGGAGTTGGTATGATGTCGAAGATTGTCGCAGTCTTGTTCGACTGGGCCGGAACCATGGTCGATTTCGGTTCGCGCGCACCGGTCATGGCGATGGAGCAGGTGTTCGGTCAGGCCGGCGTGCCGGTGGGTGAGGCGGTGATCCGCCGCTACATGGGGCAGGCCAAGCGCGAGCATGTGATCGCCATCCTGTCCGAGCCGGAGATTGCCGCGCGCTGGCGCGAGGCCAACGGTGCGGACTGGACCGAGGCCGATGTCGATGCGCTGATGGTGCGGCTGGAGCCGGCGATGCGCGAATGCGCGGGCGTGTGCCGCGATCTGATACCCGGCGCGGCGCGCGCAGCCGCCAGCTTGCGGGCGCGCGGCATCAAGGTGGGATCGACCACCGGCTATACCCGCACGATGATGGCGGACATCATTCCCGCCGCCGCAGAGCAAGGCTACGCGCCTGACGTGATCGTCTGCGCCGGGGAGACCGCGCAGGGCCGCCCGGCGCCGCTGATGCTGTGGAAGGCCATGGTGGAGTTGGGCGCCTGGCCCGCCGCCGCTTGCGTGGCGGTGGACGATGCGCCGGTGGGGATCGCGGCTGGCCGCCACGCCGGGATGTGGACCGTCGGCCTCGCCGGATCGGGCAACGGCGTGGGCCTGCCCCATGGTCAGTTCGCGGCGCTGGACCGGGCCGAGCGCGTATCGCTGATGCAGCCGGTGATCGCCGCATTCGTGGAGGCAGGCGCCGATTTCGTGATCGAGAGCGTGGCCGATCTGGACCTTGCCGTCGCCGCCATCGAACAGGCGCTGCGCAGCGGCGCGAAGCCGGGCGCGGCCCCCGCGCTGTTCCTGGGCGAGTTGGTCGCGTGAACACGCTGGCGGCGGAGAACCTTGCCGACGTGGAGGGCGCGCGCAGACATCGCTCTTTGCGCGAATGGCTGGCCGATGGCCATCCCTGGGCGCTGGCGCTCTATGGCGGGCTGGTCAGCTTCGCCGCCTATTTCTCGATGTACGCCTTCCGCAAGCCGTTCACGGCGGCAACTTATGCCGACGTGCCCGGCTGGGAAGGGCTGGTCGATTTCAAGATTGCGCTGGTGATCGCGCAAGTGGCCGGATACGCGCTTTCGAAGTTCATCGGCGTCAAGGTCGTGTCCGAAATGGCGGCCTCTCGCCGGGGCATCGCCATCGTCGGGCTCGTCGCCTTCTCATGGGTGGCGCTGCTGCTGTTCGCGGTGCTGCCGACCCAGTGGAAAGTGCTGGCGCTGTTCCTGAACGGGCTGCCGCTGGGCATGATCTGGGGGCTGGTGTTCGGCTATCTGGAAGGGCGGCGCACCAGCGAAGTGCTGGCGGCGATCCTCTGCGCCAGCTTCATCGTCTCTTCCGGCGTGGTGAAGTCGGTCGGCCTCTGGCTGATGACCACGCTGCATGTAGGCGAGTTCTGGATGCCTGCCGCCACCGGTCTTGTCTTCTTCCCGCTGCTGCTGGTGGCGGTGATCGGACTGGCGCAACTGCCGCCGCCTAGTGCCGAGGAGGAGGCGGAGCGCATGGCCCGTCCGCCGATGCCTGCCGCCGCCCGCCGCGCCTTCCTGCGGGAATACGGCCCCGGCGTCGCCTTGCTGGTGCTAGCTTATGTCCTCTTCACCGCGCTGCGCGACTTGCGCGACAACTTTGCAGCGGAGATCTGGAGCGAGCTTGGCTACGCGGGCGTTTCGGAAGTCTTCACCGCCAGCGAACTGCCGATAGCGGCGGCGACGCTGCTGATCCTCGCCAGCCTAGTACTGGTGCGGGACAATCGCCGCGCGCTGATGGCGGTGCACGCCATCGTCATGCTGGGCGCGCTGCTGATCGGGCTTTCCACGCTGGCCTTCCAGCTTTCCTGGATCGCACCGCTGCCGTGGATGATCCTGTCCGGCCTTGGCCTCTATCTTGGATACGCGCCGTTCAACGCCATGCTGTTCGACCGGCTGGTGGCGGCCAGCCGAAGGGCGGGAACGGCGGGTTTCCTGATCTACGTGGCCGATGCCTCCGGCTATGCAGGCAGCGTGGCCCTCACCCTGTTGCGCAACGTGCCGGGGGTGGCGGTGGACTGGCTGCACTTCTTCATCTGGCTGGCCTACGCGTCGGCCGCCCTGTGCCTGACGATGATGGCGGCGTCAGCATGGTATTTCCGGGTGCGACTGAAGAATGCGGGCATGAAATAAGTTTTATTCCAAGAATATTTCGTGTGGAACCCCGCCGGACTTTGGTTCGGCGGGGCTCTCTTGTTTTTCTGAAGCAGAATAATTCGCGTCTATTGCTGCGATGCATCCAATGAATTGGTCGCTGCGTCACAAGTCATGTCAGGGAGCGCTCCGGGAAGTGGCCGGTAACGAGAGTGTTCCGGCACAGTAATCGGGGAAGCGCAATGTCCAGATTCGTTTTCATGTCCACGCTCACTGTCGGGGCAAGCCTTGGCGCGATGCTCGTCGCGGGCACTGCCAATGCCGCTGCGACCGAAGTTGCTGCCGATCCGGCCGGAGCCGCTGCCGAAGGCGCATCCGGATCAGAGATCGTCGTCACCGGCACGATCGTCGCGGGTGAGATGAAGTCCATCGCCCAGCAGCGCCGCGCGGACAACATCGTCAACGTGCTCAGCTCGGACGGCATCGGCCGCCTGCCCGATCGCAACGCCGCCGAAGCCGTGCAGCGCCTGCCCGGCGTCGCCATCGAGCGCGATCAGGGCGAGGGCCGCTTCGTCGCCGTGCGCGGGTTGCCGTCGCAGTGGAACTCTACGCTCATCAACGGCGATCGCCTGCCGACGGCGGAGGAAGAGACCACCAGCCGCGCCACGGCGTTCGACTTCTTCCCGTCCGAACTGATCGATCAGGTGGTGGTTTCCAAGGCGGTGACGCCGGATATGGAGGGCGATGCCATCGGCGGTTCGGTGAACTTCATCACCAAGACGGCGCCGGACAAGCGCACGCTGCAACTGACCGGCGGCGTCAACTATGGAGAGAAATCGGGCAAGGCGGGCTTTCTGGCCAGCGGCGTCTATGGCGATCGCATCGGCCGCTTCGGCTTCGTTCTTTCGGGAACATATTACAAGCGCCAGTGGGCAACCGACAACTACGAGCCGCGCCGCGGCGCGGACGGCGTGGGCATTACCCGCCTGGAACTGCGCGACTATACCGGCGTGCGCGAGACGAGCGGCATCAACGCGGCGATGCAATACGATCTGGACGATGGCGGCAAGATCTATGCTCGCGGCATCTACGGATCGCTGAACGATGACGAGACGCACTACAAGCACCGCTATCGCTTCGACAAGGACCGGATCGAGCAGCAGAGCATCTTCAACACCCTGATCACCCAGCTTTCGGGCGGCGAAGTGGGCGGCGAACACATGCTGGGCGGCCTGCTGGGGGATGGCGCGAAGTTCGACTGGAAGGTGTCACACTACGAGAATCTGTTCCGTTACGGCAACACGCCGGACAAGCAGGATCACAGCTACTTCGTGGTGCGCTTCGACCAGAACAACGTCGGCTATCAGGGGCTGGAGGATCGCGGATCGGGCGATTACGCCTACAACACCGTCGATGGCGGCACCGATCCGGCCGATGCGATCAGCAACCACCTGCCGTCCGACTTCGCGATGGACCCGGCAAAGATGTCGCTGGCGAACGTGGAACTCTACAAGATCCGCGTGAAGGAGACCGACCGCATCGTGCTACAGGGCAACCTGACGGTGCCGGCTGGGGACACGCTGACTTTCAAGCTGGGCGGCAAGTACCGCGACAAGAAGCGCGAAGCCTCGTTCTCCGATCTGTTCTACACCTGGAACCCGGCGGCAGGCCCGGTGCCGACACTGTCGCAGTTCCCGCTGATGAACCAGCCCACCCGGAATGACTATCTGGACGAACTGGCGATCGGTTCGGCTTACGCCCGCCAGTTCGGACAAGTGGCCAGCGAGAAGGATCTGGTCGCCTGGTATCTCGCCAATCGCGGCAATCTGGTGCTGGACGAGGGCGAGAGCGCGACGATGGAAAACGGCGGCGCGCTGGGCCGCACCTTCACGCTCTATGAAAAGCAGGCGGCGGGTTATGCCATGGGCACCTGGAACCCCACGCCGGACTTCACGCTCGTCGGCGGCGTGCGGTTGGAATACACGAAGACGACCGTGGACGGCCACGTGCTGATCAACGACGCGCTGGAGCCGACGCGCAGTTCGAACGACTACCTCTCGGTGCTGCCCTCGCTCAATGCAACCTACCGTATGGGCGACACGCAGGTCCGAGCGGCCGTGACCCGCACGTTCGCAAGGCCGGACTTCGGCGACCTTGCCCCCGGCGGCGCGTTCAGCGAGGCGGACCTCGAATATCAGGGCGGCAATCCGGACCTGAAGCCGACCTATTCGTGGAACGGCGACCTGATGGTGGAGCACTACTTCGGCAACGACGGCGTGATCTCTGCCGGTGCGTTCTACAAGCGCATCTCGAACCCGATCTACGACACCCGCCGCGTCGGCACCTATCGCGGGATCGAGGGCGTGACCTTCCTGACACCGGGCAACGGCGCCACGGGCGACCTCTATGGCTTCGAATTCAACGTGCAGCGCCGGCTTAGCTTCCTGCCCGGTCTGCTCTCCAACCTGGGCGTCAATGCCAACTACACGCTGATCCGCTCCAGCTTCACGCTCCCCGACGGGCGCGAGGTGCGGGTGCCGCGCCAGGCCAACAACCTCGCCAACGTGGCGGTCTACTACGATGACGGCCGTTTCTCCGCCCGCCTGGCGATGAACTACAAGGGGGCATACATCGAGGAATACGGATCGGATGCGGACAGCGACAGCTACTACGGTGCCTATACCAGTCTCGACCTGACGATGAACTGGAAGGTGACGGACAGCGTCACCCTGTTCGGAGAGGCGAGCAACCTCACGGACCAGAAGCTGAACTACTATCTGGGCAACAACCAGCGGCCGCTGCAGGTCGAATACTACGGCCCGCGCTTCATGCTGGGCGTGAAGGCCGCGATTTTCTGATCCATGCCCAAACGCCGGGCCGCTTCCGATGGCGGTCCGGCGTTTGGGTTGTGGCTGAAAGAACAAGCGAGGCTCCCGCCTTCGCGGGGGCGACGCGGGTGAGGGCCGGACCAGCCGTTCGGGCCGACCGGCCTCGCGGGATCAGGTGCGGTGCAGGCCGGGTTTGCCGTTCTCGATCGCGAAGCGGGCGTACGTGGAGAGCTTGCCGCCCGGCGTGCTCACCTTGTCCACCACCTTCAGTTCGCCGATCCATTCGCCCGGCGTCACGTCGCACAGCAGGTATCCGCGCTGGTCGGTGGTGGCCTTCAGGAAGGAATTGTCGGCCCGGACCTGGCGGCTGTAGGCATCGCTATCGCCTTGGCCGTCCGCGCCGGAGGTGATCGAGGTGGCCAGGAACTCGCTGGAGATCACCTTGCCGTTCCCCCCCGGTGCGTCCGCATCCTGAACCAGATCGCCGGCGTAGTGGCGGTGGGCGTCCCCCGTGACGTTGACGACATTGCCGGGGCAGCGCTTCTCGATGCAGTCCAGCAGGCGGCGGCGGTTGGCCATGTAGCCGGGCCATTGGTCCATAGAGTAGGTCGCGCCCTTATCCGCGCCCTTCTTTACCGGCTGCTTCTTCTGGTTGAGGTTCATCACCATGACCTGATGCGCGATCAGGTTCCAGCGCGTGTCCGACGCGCCAAGCCCGTCGTAGAGCCACTGTTCCTGCGCCGCGCCCATGATGCTGCGCTCCGCAAATGCCTCTGGGCCGAGAGCCGCCAGCGTATCGCCATAAAGCTGGTCGGCGCGGTACTGGCGGGTGTCGAGCACGAAGGCGCTCATCAGGTCGCCATAGCGCGCGCCGCGATACATGCGCATGTGGCTGCCCTGCGGCATGGAGGCGCGGCGCAGCGGCATGTGCTCGTAATAGGCCTGCATCGCCATCGCGCGGCGGAACAGGAAGACTTCGGGCGGGGTGCCGTCCTGATCGAAGTCGCTGGCCCAGTTGTTGTCCACCTCGTGATCGTCGAAGCTCATCCAGAACGGGGCGGAGGCGTGTGCGGCCTTGAGGTCGGCATCGGACTTGTAGAGCGCGTAGCGGCGGCGATAGTCGTCCAGCGTGTAGATCTCGCCGCCGACGTGCCGGCGCATCCCGTCATAACTGTGGCCGTTGACCTTCAGCGGCCCTTCGCCGTGGTCCGCGCCTTCGTAGATGTAGTCGCCATAGTGGAACACGAAGTCCACCGGCTCCTCGGCGATGTGGCGCCAGGCGGTGTAGAGCCCCTGTTCGTAGTGCTGGCAGCCCGCCGCCGCAAAGCGCAGCCGCTGGACCTTGGCGCCGGCGGCCGGCAGCGTGCGACTGCGGCCGACCATGCTGTTCTCCCCACCGACATGGAAGCGATACCAGTAGGGCCGGTCGGGCTTCAGCCCGGCAACCTCTACGTGGACGGAGTGGGCCAGCTCGGGATGGGCCAGCGCCTCTCCCTTGGCGGCGACAGTGCCGAAATGCTCGTCCTCCGCCACTTCCCAGGCGACCGCGACCGGCTTCAGCGCCATGCCGCCATAAGGTTCCAGCGGGTGCGGGGCCAGGCGGGTCCAGATCACGAAGCCGTCGCTGGCGGGATCGCCCGAAGCGACGCCCAGAGTGAAGGGATCGGTGCCGAACTTGGGATCGGCCAGCAGATTGCGCGGATAGGCGCCATCCTGCGCAAAGGCGGCGAAGGGAAGGCCCCCGATCAGGCCGACGCCACCGGCGCCGAGCAGTTGGAGGGCGTGGCGGCGATCGAAGGGGCGCATGGAGGGGCTTTCCAATTGGTATCTGTCTGAAAGCACCGCACTAGCGACGCTTTCAGACAGATTTCTTTCAGGCAGGTTCGCTCGAAGGCGATCAGCGGATGATCAGGTGGATGAAGGCGGTGCGGCCATAGTCGTCCACTTCGGTGTAGTACTGCAGCTTGTCGCCCATCAGCCACTTCGGCTTCTCACCCAGCACGTTGTAGAATTCGTACTTGAGCGTCGCGAAGGAAGTGACCTTCTGCGTCAGGCTGAGATCCAGCGTGCCGTATCCCGCGCGGCCTTCGTCCAGCCACGGCGATGCGCCCACGGTTTCCAGATACTTGCCGCGATAGTTGTAGCGCGCGGTCAAGGCGCTCTTCAGGAACGGCGTGTGCCAGGTCATGCCCGCATTGGCGAGGATTTCGGGCTGGTAGAGCATGCGATCGATGCGGCGGGTGCCGCTGTCGCTCTCTACGTCCATGCGGCCCTTCATCCAGGTCACGTTGGCGAACAGGTCGAACTTCTGGCCGGCGAAACGGATACCCTTGTTCTCGATCCGCCCCTCGATACCGAAGATGCGCGAGCCGGAGGCGTTCAGCGGCTGGCTGATCTTGTAAGTGGTATCGTCCACCGTGGTATAGCTGGTCAGGTCGTAGATATCGTCCGCGATCCACTTGGCGAAAGCGCTGACGCCGAACAGGCCCTTGCTGCCGTTGAAGCCCTGCGTGAACGTGAAGTCCAGGTTGGTGGCGCGGCGCGGCTTCAGGTCGGGGTTGCCCTGGCTGATCGTGCAGCCTTCGCCGCCATCGTCGGTCTCACCGCAGCTGACGCTGCGTGCCTGCGCCACGTCGCCGGGGGTGGGGCGGCCGATGGTGCGGCTGATCGATCCGCTGACCACGCTGCGCTTCGCCAGCTTGTATTCGGCCGAAAGCGAGGGCAGCGCGAAGTCGTAACCGCCGCGATTGCGCGTCATCCCGTCGATCGCCCCGTCGGAGACATAGGGCGTATCCGCCGTGAAGCGCGTGTGATCGAAGCGCACGCCCCAGACCAGCGCCAGCTTGTCCGTGCGGTAGTGCAATGCCGCGTAAGGAGTCAGCGTCGTTTCGTTGTAGCGATAGTCGGAGATCAGGCTGTCATAGGTGGAATTGGCGGTGTCCACCGTCAGGTCGGCCATCTTGTCCACGAAGGTATCGCTGATCCACGGCATCGGCCCGATCGCGCCCAGCGCGGTATAGTCCGGCGTGAACAGATAGTTCGTCATGTCCATGCCGGTCTTGTACTCGGTCTCGTCCAGGTTGCGGCGCAGGATCAGGTTGCGCCATTCCGCGCCCACTGCGAAGCCCATGCCGCGATCGTCCTCGTCCGCGTTCCACGTATAGTCGACGCGGGCATTGCCCATGTCCTCCCGCGCCACGCGAAACATGTCGTAAGCGGTGCTGAGGGCATAGGCCGTCTTGGTGGGATCCAGCACGCTCGCATCGCTGAGCGAGGTGATGTAGGGCAGGTTGGCGATCCCGCCGTTCGATGCGTAAGTCAGATAGGCGGACTTGGGATAGGCGCGTGCCACGATCGAATACTGGTGGTTGTCGTAAAGCGCCTTGTTGTAGCCGCCGCGGATTTCCAGCACGCCCTGGCCCGCTTTCCACGACAAGTCGCCGATCACGCCAAACAGCCCACGGTTCCAGTTGTCATGGCGATAACGCGTGTAGATAGAGTTGATCTGCTGGCGGCCGCCGTCCTCGGTCTGGTCGTAGACTGCGCTCTTGGTGTAGTAGTCCTGCTTGTTCATGGTGGAATCTTCGTAGCGACGACGCCCGAAGCCCATGATCGAGGCATAGAGGCTGTCGTCGGGCGACTGCCATTCCAGCTTTGCCGATCCGCCGTATGACCGTAGGGTGTTGGTATAGCTGGCATATTGCTGGTCGTAAGGGACGATCAGCCCGTTCCAGTTGGGATCTTCCGGGCCCACCAGCTTCTTGCCGGCATCGCTGAAGTAATACTTCGTGCCCTGCCAGAACTTGGCGGAGTTGCGGATGCGCTTCTGGTATTCGCCCGAGAGCACGATGCCGAACTGGCCGCCAGGGCCGAAGCGGTTGCTGATCACCCCTTTCACGCCCTGGCCCCAGTGCGCGCCGGATCCGGTGATGTCGTTGATGTGCGCGGGGCCCCGGTAGGTCGAATAGATGCCGTTCAGGTCGATCACCTTGTAGACGCCGTCATGATCGAAGGCGCTGCGCGTGGCGACATTGACCACACCGCCAATCGCGTCACCCGGAAGTTCCGGCGTGAAGCTTTTGTAGACTTCGTTTCCCGCGCTCATGTTCGAGGGCAGGAGTTGAAGGTTTACCTGTCGCGATCCGTCACCGTCCGACCCGATCGAGGCGATCGACAGGCCATCGATGGTGGTGGCGTTGAGGTCGGCGGATATGCCGCGGATCGAGATGAAGCGCGGGGTATCGCCTTCCTCGATGCCGGTCACGCCGGGCAGGGTGACAAGCTGTTCCACCACCGAACCGTCGCCGCCGGCCAGGGTCGCCACATCGTCGAACCGCACGGTATCGACCACGGCGGTGGCCTTGCGCGTCATGCGCGACTGGGCGCGCTTGGCTTCAACCACGATCGCGCTGCCGTGCAGCGGTGCGGTGTCCGCCGTGTTCTCGCGGTGCCCCAGCGTGATCACGGTGCCGTCGATCGAGATCACCTCCAGCCCGGTGCCGCGCAGCAGCCGGCCCAGCGCCTCGTCAATGTCCAGATTGCCCTTCACCGCATTGGTGCGCTTGCCGCGCGTCAGCTGCTTTTCCACCAGCACCTGCACGCCGGCCTGGCGCGCGAAACTCTGGATGCCCGATGCGGCGGGCTGGGCGGGTACGTCGATCGATGCCGTCCGTGCCTCAACGGCCACGGGCGCGACGATTGCCGCAATGCCCGTTCCAAGCATCCATATCGAAGTACGCGAAAGCGAGAACATGAAACCTCCACCTGTTGCTAGGCAGGAAGAGGATCGGTTCGGAAAAACCCCTCACATATCGCGAAAAATATTTTCCATAACTATGTAGGGTCGGCCGATGGAGCGAACATCCGGCTAAAAATCTCTATTTTAGATCCGAGCATAGATACCGCCAGGCAGACTCTTCAAAAGCCAGCCCACCAGTCTCCAACGACGCGTGACATAAACGTGGGATTTCCGAAACCGAATGGCACGGCAGATTTGATCGGCGGCTTTATCGGCGGAAGCCACCCAGAACAAACCGTTCCCTTTTGCCATGGAAGTGTTCACAAACCCCGGTTTTACGTCCGTGATCGTAATCGGCATTTTCTTGTGGGCGGCATTCTGCCGCAATCCTTCAAGGTAGTTTGAAGCGAAAGCCTTCGACGCATTGTATGCCGGCGTGGCGCCGCCTCCGCGAATGGCCGCAACGGATGAGATGCCAACGAGGTGCCCTGAATGCTGTTTCACGAAATGCCGCATCCCGAAGTTTGCGGCCGCCGCGAACCCTGCGACGTTGACGGCGATAGTGTCGCGTTCCAGATCCCAATCCAGATTCGGATTGATATGGCCTATTCCGGCGCTGATCACGAGCAGGTCGAGGCCGCCTAGCCGTTCGACCAGCGCTCCCAAGCCGTTCAGAAGCGACGCTGTGTCCGTTACGTCAATAACTTCATAGTAAGAGGCTCCATGGAGTTCATCGACGAGAGTCTCCAACATAGCTTGCCGGCGTCCCGCTACGCCAACGGAGTAGCCCTGCCGGGAAAGATTGATGGCGAGCGCTCTGCCGATGCCGGAAGTTGCGCCGATTACGATCGCTTTCTTCGCAGTCAGTTCCTTCACGAGCATAGATATCGGGCTCTCTCGGCATTCGATTGAGGGTGTGTTGAGATCGCAGGTTGCAACCTGTGCCAGTACAGCGACAGCGGATAAAGCCGTACGCCGGCGTCGTCGAGCAAGTCGGCGCAGCGACGGATGACCGCGGCGAGGCAATGGTCGGCGGGGCGTAAGTGCTGTGCGGAGGCACGCTGAGAAGCGGCAAGCCAGGATAGCAGAGAAAGCTCGTCATCGCCGAGGTAGCCGTTGTCGGCTGCATGGATGACGAGCCCCTTGCGGCGAGCGAGATGGTTGAGACGTACGAAGGCGTTGTCGGGGTTGCCGTTCAGAAGCGGATCGTCCTCGCCGCGTAGGATCGCCAACACGCGCCGTTCGATCCGGGGGCGGCGTCGTAGAGATCGGCTGCTGTAGTTCAAATTCGATCTCCTAGCCGGGCGAGCGTTTCCCGTGCTCTTGAAAGGACTGCCCGCAAAGCGGCAGTGGTGTTCCGTCAATTGAGGAAAAAGGCGATCGGAACACTGAGTTCGGTGGGATCGGCCCGCCCCTTGGGAACAGGGGGAAGGGGCTGCGCGCGGCGGATAGTGGCCAGCGCGGCGTTATCCAGCACCGCTGAGCCTGAGGATCGCAAGATGGACATGGACGAAACCAGCCCCTGCCGGTCGACCGAAAACCGGACGTAGACAGTGCCTTCCTCTCGCCGGGAGCGGGCAGTGGGAGGATAGCGGCGATATTTCTCAAGATGGGCCAGGATCAGCGCTTCCCACGTCGCTTCGGCATCGCTCGACAGACGATTTGCAGGCGGCGCTGGAAGCGTTTTGGGAGCGGTGGTCTGTTCGACTGCCTTGGTGGATTGCGTTTGTTCCATCGGTGCTGGCGTCGAAGCGTTCGGTACCGCAATCTCGGGCATTTCCAGCTTTGGGGCCTCATGCTCCCGCGGTTTGCTTTTCGCCGCTTCGACTTTGGCCGGCCCATCCGGCACCTGCCGATCCGGTTCGGGCGGAGCGGCCGAAGGCGCGAACGCGACCAAGGCCGGTGCGGACTGGGCAGTGGCAACAGGGCTGGCGTGCCAGGCGAATGTGGCTAGTGCCAGCCCGGCAACGACAATCGCCGCCGTTCCGCCCAGCCCGAAGGATCGCGTTCGCCAACCGACAGAGGCATCGCTGAACCGCATGGCGGCGTTGTCGGATGGTACGGCTTCCGCGCTGGGGCGGGGGCGACGTGCGATCCACAGACCGCAAACGGCAAGCGTGAAGCCTACTGCGGCAGCCGGCAGCGCGCCGGGGCGGACCAATAGCCAGAACCAGGCATAGCCTAAACTCATGCCCGCGCAGGCAGCGATCTTGGCGTGGCGCGGGATGGCCCGCTCTGCTCGCCAGGCCTGCAGGCTCGGCCCGAAGCGGGGATGGGTGAGCAGCCAGTGTTCCAGACGAGGAGAGGAGCGGGCAAAGCATGCGAGTGCCAAGATCAGGAAATCGGTCGTGGGGAGTAGCGGAACGAATAGCCCCACCATTCCCACGAGAACGAGCGCAACTCCGGTTACCAGCCACGCGGTGCGTCCCAGGCGCGTGCGAGCGCCGGGGAGCACCGTTGCGACATCAGCCGAAGCTGGCATTGGCAAGGGCCTGAACGCGGGCGAAAGCGGTGTTGGCGCCTGCCGCCGTGCGCGCTTCTTCCTCGGGAGAGAGATTGATCGCATCGAGCGCTGCGGTGAAGGTGCGCCAATGTGCCGCAGGGCCTTCATCGGCGGGGGCGAGGTGCCGTGCGCCGCGTTCATCGGAAAGTCCCAGTTTTGCCGCTTCCTTGCGCAGCAGCGCGGCGCCCATGTTGGAACCTTCGGCGACGTAGAGCCAGCCGAGCGCGGTCGGCATGTCGGGTTCGATGTTCGGCGGGAACGCGCGCGAGGCATCCTCGGTGGGCAGGGCGACGCCGAGATCGGCAAGATCCGCCGCGATCAGGCTGAGGCGTCGCCGTTCGGCAAGGCCGGGGAGGAGCGCCTGCAACGCGGGTGCGCCGTAGAGTGCGTCGATATCCTGGTGAAAGCGGTACTGCATGGTCGCGAAGCGTGCATAGCCTTCGAGGTCGGCAAACGATGCGGCCTCCATGATTGAGCGGTCGAGCCGGTCATGGGTTTCGCGGGTTGCCGCCTTGAGCCGCTTGGCGCGCGACGGCTCCTGGGTGTGGGCGTCCATGGGAATGGTCCTTTCGATCAGAAGCGATAGCTGACGCCGAGGCGCAGATTGTGAAGCTCGGCATCGCTGCGAACCTTGCGGCCGGTGATGGTGTTGGAGGTGCCGGGCCCTTCCACGGTCTCGAACCAGACCGACCCGTCATCATTCCAGCCGTAGTCGAAATCGCTGTATGCCAGGCCGACACCTTCGCGCGCCTTGTCGAACTGGAAGGTCTTGCGCTTGAAGCGCGAATATCCGTACTCGGCGCGCAGCGACCAGTGTTCGCCGATGGCACGTTCGATACCACCGCCAAGCGTGACACCGGCGCGGTTCTTGCGATCCTTCTCCTCGAAGAAGTGTGCCAGCGAAGAGCCGATGCCGCGATTGCCGGACTCGGCGGAGCGATACTGATTGCGCGTCTGCGTTTCGCGCAGCCAGGCGGCGCCCGCGGTTCCGAAAACGAGCGTCCGGCCGAGCGAATAGCCAAGCCGACCCCGCAGGGTCATCAGGCGGTCCCAATTGTATCGCGTATCGGATTCGAGCACGTTGTTCGCGCGCAGTCGTTCGGTTTCGGTGCTTTCCTCCGAAACGAGCACGCCCGACCAGCCACCCATGTCGCCGGCGGAAATATCCGCTTCCAGGCCCAGCACGAAATTGTTCGGGAGCTGGTAGTTGTAGCCCGCGTGAAGCCCGCCCAGCACGTTGCGCAGCTTCTGGTGGATACGGCTGTCGTTGTCGATATCGGCGGGATTGCCAGCACTGTCTGTTACCGTGCCCTTGCTGGTTCCGATGCCGTAGCCGAACTGCGCGCCGATATAGGGGCCGGTCCAGTCGATGGCATCGTCATTGCCGTCCCGACCAAACCAGTTCGCCGGCCAAAGGGGCGTCTTCGATCCGATCTTGCCGGTGAGCCCTATGCGCAGCGTGCGGCCCGGAGCGGGGATGTACCCCAGGCTCATCGCTTCGGTGTAATAGCGGTCGGTGACGTTATCGATGCTCCAGTCGATCGAGAGCGCTTCCGTCACCTTGAACTGGCCGGTCAGGTCAAGCAGGACATAGGGATCCCACGGTATGGCGGAGATCAGCGGCATATAGCCGCTCTGCGGTGTCTCTGCGCCGACCGCGCGCTTGCCGGTATAGGTCAATCGTCCGCCCAGGGTGGCGCGTTCGTTCAGGAACTTCTGGCTGACGGAAAGATTGGCCGACCAGCGCGGCGGGATGTAGTTGGTGGCGTAATCCGAGGCGAGCGAGCTGGCGACGCAGTCCGCCCCGCTGCCCCGGCAGAACACGATCTTGTCGTAATAGGTCGCCCCTGCGGAGAGGTTGAAGCCGCCGGTCCGGTAGCTGAGATTGCCTTCGACGCCGCGGAACTGGGCGCGATCGATGTTGAACATCTGCATCGCGAAGACGGAACTGATGTAGCGGCGCGCGATATAGCCATCGATGTCGTTGTCGAACCAGGTGACCTTGGCACCCAGTTCATCGCCACCCGCAATCACGCCGGATCGGCTGAAGTTGACGCCAGCCTCCCAGTCGTGCGCGACCTCCTTGTGAAGATCGGGGTTGGCGATCATGAAGAAGCTGGTGGTCGCTTCCATCAATGAGGGCAGGCGCGCGGCCTGCTTGTAATTGGCGAAGACCTGCACGCCGTCCATAGGCATGACCGTGGCGCCCAGCGAGAAGCTGACGGCATCCTCGCTGCGATCGAGGATGCTGGTGTTGTAGGTTGTGCCGGACTGGCGGTCCTTCAGGTCATAGCGCTGGTAGCGCAGGCCGCCGTCCAACCGTAGCCAGATTGCCGGTTCCAGGCTGGCCTGGCCGAACAGGCTCCATTCGCCGCGCGTTCCCTCGCGGCCCGGCGGGGTCGACCCGTTCATGATCCAGCCGTCCTGCGGACCGGCTTTCTCATGCGTGTAGGATGCGCCGTAGTCTGCCGAAAGCAGGCCCATGGGCGTCAGCAGGCGGGAGCCGTTGGAAAGGTCCACGCCCCATCCATCGGCATAGCGCCGGGTCTGGTCGGTCTGCAGCAGTGAGGTCGCACTTTCTTTCAGCTTGGAGACCCAGCCGTTCAGCTTGACGTCGATGAGGTCGCTCGCCGGGTTCCAGCGATGGCGCGCGGTAAACCGGTCGAGGCTGGTGCGGGATAGCGGATAGCTTTGCATGACCGTACCGGTCTGGCTGATGCCGCCCGGATAGTTTTCGCCGAACGTGCTCCAGTA
Source organism: Novosphingobium oxfordense (assembly GCF_044029435.1). Taxonomy (NCBI): domain Bacteria; kingdom Pseudomonadati; phylum Pseudomonadota; class Alphaproteobacteria; order Sphingomonadales; family Sphingomonadaceae; genus Novosphingobium; species Novosphingobium oxfordense. Next base: position 1,268,471 of record NZ_CP147008.1, read on the forward strand.
GCCGCCGTAGCCCAGTTCCAGCACATGGTCTGGCGCAGGGCGGATCGTGGCTTTCAGGAGCACGGATTCCGTGTCTGTGGATGTATTGAGCACTTCCTCGCCGCCGACGAAAGGCGTGCTGCCATGGACGTCGTAGAACTGCACGGCGCGCTGGCACAGGTCCGCCAGGCTCGTGTCGGCCGGTCCGGCGATGCAATCGGGAGACGGCGTGCCGGTGGCCTTGGGCACGTTCTTGCCGCTGGTTCCCGCATGGTAGTTGCCGGTGCGGCGGAACGAATAGCCCGCCACCAGGTCCACCAGATCGCTCTTTCGGGCGAACACCAGGCTGCCGGAACCGGACGTTGGAGAGAGGAAGCCGGGGCGGTTTCGTTCTCGTGTCGCGGCCAGGGTATCGCCATTGTACGACTTGGGCGCCAGTAGCGAGCGTGTCATGCCGGAACCGGGCTCGGTGGTGTTGTTGGAGAGTGAGGCCTTGATTCGCAGTCCGAAGGTCTCGCCCTCGGCAAGTATGTCGTCGGCCGTGATCGTGCTCATGCTGACCGAGCCGCCGATGCCGCCGGCAATGGCATTGCCCATCGACGGACCTTTCTCGATCGCGACATGGCCGATGAAGTCTGGGTCCACGAAACTGCGATTGCTGGTGCCTTGATAGCCGCGATAGACGGTGGTGCCGTTGATCGCGCCATCCACCGTGACGGGGACCCGGCCTTGCCCCTGAAGACCGCGGATGTTCACGTCGAGACCGCCGCTGGTACGTGCCTCGCCGGATATCACGCCGGTCGTGCCGCGCAGCATGTCGGCGGGAGAGGTGCCGGGATAGGCCTCCAGGGTTTCGCGGGTGATGACGCTGACCGAGCCGGGCGTCGAATAGACCGTGCCTGCGGTTCCATCCCAACCGGCGACGCGTCCATTGGCGCCGCTAGACCCGTTTCCCGATCCACCCTGCGCGGCCGTGCCTTCGACGCGGAGCGTATCGAGTTGAACTGCGCCTGCAGCAGCTTGTGGCGCGCGTTCAATGGTATAGGTGTTCGGCTGGGTCTGTCGGGCGGTGAGGCCGGTGCCTGAAAGCAGGTGCATTAACGCTGCGGCGGGGCTGTAGCTGCCTTTAAGCCCATGGCTGGCGCGCCCGGCGACAAGGCCGCTGTCGTAAACGAGTTCGACGCCGCTCTGCTCCGCAAAGTCGTTGAGGGCGTTGGCAAGCGTTCCCGCCGGTACCGCATAAGCGCGGCCCGTCTGCGCCGTTGCTGCGGAGGTGGTACTCGCCATTCCGGCCAGCGAAACCGAGGCGAGCAGGAGCGCCTGCGTCGCAGCACGGAAACGGCGCGCCTGCCTCGGCCACATGCGATGTGAATCGATGGTCATTGATCCCCCTTAGGTTTCATCGATGCGTCAAATGCTATTGCGACGCATATTCAGATGATCAGACGGAGGAGCCGCCGGATGCGAAACCTGGGCGAACGAATTTTTTTATATTTTCAATCGTGAAGCACGATAACCGCGCTGCCAAGGCGGGTAGAATGGACCCCCAGCGTCTTTTCCATGGCGTCGATGGCGTGGACAGGATCGTCGATGCGGAAGACGCCGTTGACCGGGCGTGCTGCAAGGGCCGCGCCCGTCACAGTGATATATCCTGGATGATAACGTCCGATTTCCCGAACGACTTCACCGAGGGGGCGGTTGACGACCCGGATAACCCCGCGCGTCCAGGCGTCGGCCTCGGTGATGCTTACCCGTTCGGGCGCGCCGATACCGTGCGGGCCGAAATCGACCTCCTCGCCTTCCCGGATAAGCCGGTCGCCTACGTTCGGCTGATGGACGCGCACGCTGTGCTCGGTAACGGCAACACTCGTTTCGTCGCTTGCCATGCGGACGACGAAGCGGGTGCCGAGCGCCGTAACCGTACCGTCCCCCACGGCCACGACGAAAGGTTTGCCGGCGGCCGGGGCCACGGTGAAAGCAGCTTCTCCCCGCAGCAGACGGACCTGCCGCCCAGCGTCATAGTCGATGGCGATGGCGCTGTCGGTATTGAGAAATGCTTGGGACCCGTCCGGCAGGGTGACATTGCGCTGCACGCCTACGCCGGTGACGGCATCTGCGCGCAGGCGCGTGAAGATCACGCCGGATTGCGCAAACACGGCGATCAAGAGGCAGGCCGCCAACGCAGTCCGCCCCAGAGACTTTCGCCCCCGCCGATGGTGCGTGGAAGCCGGCTTTTGCTTCACTGCGCGGATGCCGCCTGTTGTACTCGGGCGTATCTTCGGCAGCGACGCCGGATCATTCGCCGCAGGCGCCGGCGGCATGGTCGAGCCATCGATCGCCATCCAGATGCGTTCCATCTCGGCGTAGGCCTGCGCGTGCCGGGAATCCTGGTTCAGCCAGACGGAAAGGTCCCCCTCATCCTTCCCAGTCATCGCGCCGGCCGCACGCTCTCCAAACAAGCGTGCGGCTTCTGCCCGGATGGTGGGGGTGATGATCGATTCAGCCGGAGGCGTGGGATCCATCGGCGATGTCACTTTTCTGTCCCTTGGTCTGCATTGTGCCCATTGTCTGACGGATTGTCGTTGCGATCCGAAACCGGGGGTATCCAGTTTTCGTCTTCCATCCGCGCATGGCAATGCGTCATCGCCTGCGCGACGTAACGCCCTACCATCTGCCGGCTGATGCCCAGTTTTTCAGCCACTTCTCCCATCGGGATACCTTCGACCCTGTGCATCCGAACGATCTCCTGGCAGCGAGGCGACAGCTCGGACAAGGCGGCGGTAAGGCGGGCGAGGGCTTCTCGATCCAGAAGCACGGTCTCGGCCGAAGGCGCAGGGAAAGGCGCTTGCGCCAGAATGTCTTCTTCCGAGGAAAAGCGGCTCGCCCGGCTTTTGGCCGACCGGAATGCGTCTACCGCTACATTGTGCGCCATGCGGTAGAGAAATGCGCGCTTGTTGGCGATCGGGCGGTGATCGTCGATCGCCCGGATCTTCAGATAAAGCGCTTGGGCAACATCTTCCGCCTCGTCGCTGCCGACCAGGGATCGCAGATATCTCAGCAGCGCCGAGCGCTCCGCGACCAGGAGGCGAAACAGGGAAATGGAATTGGACCGCACACGAATGCCGTTAATGATAATGACAATCAAACGCAAATGCGTTGTTCGTTGGGCCGGCGCATTGCAATTCTCGGAACAGCATATCGCGCAAGGTCATCGGCTTTCCAATTTCATTGATCGTCGTGGACGGCGCGTTGCTGGATAATTCGCGGTTCATCGCTGCTTACTGGCCGTTCGATCGGTGCAGTGCCGGTGATCGCCTACGAGGCTGTGCCGAACGCCGGGGAATGCATCTTGAGCCAACCGGAATAGAGCGAGAAAGGCTGGAGCAAGAGGCCGTCCTTGCATAGCCGGAGAGCGCATCTTTCGACGAGGGAAGCGATGATCGGGTCGGGCGGGAAAAGCGCACGATAGGCAGTGCGTTGGGCCGCCGCAATCCAGGCCAGAAGCGTCAGTTCGCTATTGCTCAGGTAATTCGCGCCAGGAGGAAGTACGGTGATCCCCCGACTGTCTGCCAGGTGTCTTAGCTGCACCAGGCAGCGGGGTTTGATGAGTGTGGTGTCCTCACCGCGTAGCAGGGCGATAACCTGGCGTTCGACACGAGGACGCCGGGAGATCGGCCGGGTATTGCGCAGCGCTCGGGCGGGAAAGGTCATGAGGGAATCCCTCGGGCATCGTGAGTATGCAGGGGTGGCGGTACGCAGTCGTTTGCCGAGCCTCGGAAAGGCTCGGCAAACGAGGTTCTGGATGGCGGGCCTTAGAGAGAGCCAGCGTCCATCAGATCAATCAGAAGCGCGCTTCCAGGTTCGCTTTGAGCATGCGGCCCGGGTAGAAGTTGTAGCCGAAGGTGGTCGGCTGTGCGTCCATGCGGTTGGTGATGTTGGACGCGTAAACGCCCAGCTTGAGGTTGTCGTTGACCTTGTAACTGGCGAAAAGGTCGAACTTCATCACCGAGGGGAACAGGTTGGCCACCAGCCAGCCGTCGCCGTCCGGGATCGGCTGGGTGGACAGATAGCGGTTCACGTCCGTCTGCATGGCCGAGTTGTACCAGTAGGCCGCGCGCTGCCGCCCGCGATAATGCGCGGTGCCGCCCAATTCCAGCTTGTCGCCCATCGGCGTCAGCGTGGCGGTGAACGTGCTGGTGATCGGCTGGATCAAGCTGGTCTGCATCCAGTTCCAGCCCGAATAGCAAACCTCTCCGGCATGACCGAGGTTGGTGTAGATCGTATCGAGTCCGGTTGCGTCGCTACTCGTCCCATAAGCTCTGCCGCTGGGCGAGTACCAGGAGCAAATCTTGTTATCGTGGCGCAGCGGCACGGTCAGGTTGCCGCGCAGGTTGAACAGCGGCTGATGGTAATCGAGGTTGAACTCGAACCCTTGCCGGATGAACGGAAGGCGGTCGTTGACGGCGGCCATGCCGCCAGCCGCTGGCTGGAGCAAGTGCGCGCCGGTTTCGGCATCTCCATAGGGATCGGAAACGGTAGAATCCGGCGCAATGATCGGGCCATAGTCAATATAGTCGGTGATGCGATTGCGGTAAAACAGCACGCTCGCCTTCAGCCGGTCCGAGCTGGTGAACAGGCCGGACCGCGCATAATCGACGCCCAGTTGCAGCGACAGGTTCTTCTCCGGCTTCAGGTCCGGATTGGCGGTGAAGATCAGGAAGTTGTAGACGCCGGCCATGTACATTTCATTGCTGGTCGGCGCGCGTTCGCTGTAGTTGACCTGCGCGTGCGCTGACAGCCCACTGCCTTCCAGTGTGTACTGAACCGACAGGTGGGCGGATTTCAGATTGAAGTCATGGTGCTCATCTTCGGACGTATAGCGGTAGCTACCCGCGCCAGGGACGATACTGAACTGATCGGAATAGCCATCCAGATCCGCCAGTGCCGAAGTGGTGGCGTCGGAGTAAGATTGGCCGAGATCCTGGTAGCTTTGAAGAAGCGAGAGATATTTCGTCAGGAAGTCGTCCGTACCAGCCTTGGCCTGATTGCCGGTCATGTAGCGCGGATCATAGACGCTCATCCTAATGTGCTGCCAGCCTGCGCCCGCCGTGACCTGAAGAGGCCCGTCCCCTTCGGTGCTGAGCGAGAATGCAGCGCTGACGCTGTCGTTGCGTGAGTCAGGGTCCCACTTGGGTACCGGATAGTCGATCCCGAAGCTGGTCTTTAGATAGTTGGCATAATATTCCTGTTCGGACAGGCTATCGACGGTCTTGTTCATGCGGCGCAGATCGACGCCGATGTCGAAGCGCATCGGTCCGGTGAACGCGGTCGAGAAGTGGGTGGTGTTGTCCAGCTTGATGCCGAAGGATTCGTTCTTCACGTCATAGTGAAGCGGCTGGTTCATGGCCATCGAGCCCATCGTGCCCAGCCAGTTCTGTTTGCGACGCTGGTTCTCGTAATAGCCCTGTACCGTGGGATTGAATATCTGCGAGAATTCCCCGCTGTACTTCAGGCTTGCCACTGTATTGCTCATGCGCGTGCGCACGGTCCATGGATCGTCGCCCCAATAGGCGGTGCCGTTGCTGCCATCGTCATTCGTCGGCACCATGATCCGCGGCGCCTGCTCGGTGAAATAGCGCGCACCGCTGGTGACGGCGAACAGGTCCAGCTTCTGGTTGTGATCGTCACCGAAATCGTAGCGCAGACGCAGGATGCCCGAATAGGTGCGCTTCTTCGTGCCTTCCAGCGCACTCGATTTCGCGGCCTGCTTCAGTTCTTTCAGGTTCTGGGCGGTAAGCTGGCAATTCTCGAAGCCCGAGTATGCCCCGCCATAGATGCCGATGATCTTCTGATAACGGCAATCGCCTTCGGGGAGCCCGGTGCTGCCCCCGTCCCTGAAGAACGTCATGTTGTTGGCGTGGAAGTTGTTCTGCATCGCGTCGGTGTCGAAGCCGCTGCCGACGCGGTAATCGTCGTTGTCGGAATAGGCGCCGCCCGCCAGCCACTCGAAGCCGCCGGTGCGCCCTGCGAGGAACGCCGAGCCCGCCGGACGCTGGCCATTGCCGAGGCGGCCGCCGACGCCGGTGGACAGACGCGCCACGCCGCCGATGCTGCGCCCCGGCTTCACCACGTCGTCCACGTCCATGTAGCGGAAGTTGACCGAGGCGCCGAGGCCGCCGAGCGTGCCGGTGCCCACAGAGCCGCCGCGCGTCACGTCGATGCCCGCCAGCAGCATCGGGTCGATGAAGATCGATCCGGTCTGCGCCACGTTCGCGGAAAAGGCGCTGAAGCTCTGGCTGATGCCCTCGATCTGCTGGGTGATGCGGTTCTGCCCGGCAATACCTTGGATGCCTACTGCCACATCGGGCCGCGAATAGAGGCTGTTGAGGTAAAGGCCCGAGATGCTCTCCACCAGATCGCCCATGTTGCTGGTGTCGCGGCGCTGAATCTCCTTGGCGCCAAGGTCGATCGCCTCGTCCTTGTCGCGCAGACCGGTCACGGTGATCGCACTGCGATCATGGTTGCTTTCGGCAGCCTGTTCCTGCGCAAAAGCGGTGACGGGGACCAAGGCGGTCGTGGCGAGCAGCATCACGGCGGCCGAGCCGGACTGCGTGGCGGCCAATAGCGAAGACCGGCTTCCCCGGATACGCGGGCGGCACATTCTCAACATCTCCTTGTAAATCGTTTGCCCCCAAGGCGCCTTGCCCGCGCGGCAAAAACCTCATGGGAAGAGGTGTTTGCGTCTGCCGGAAGCGCCGAGATTGACTCGACAAGCACTGTCGAGGCGGTTAACTAATAATGATTATCAATTGCAAATCTGCCCGGAGCGGATTTGTTTATACCCGCATCGGATCCGCAAGGAGCACCAGACCCATGTTCACCACCCCGGCTTCGCGCATCGTGCAAACCCCGATCTCGTCCCTGATCGGGGAAGACAGGATGGATGGCGCGGGCACGTTTTCCCGGGTGGAACTGCAGCAGGGCATCGACCTGATGGTGTGGGAAGGCGATCTGGCCAGCCCGATCACGTTCGATGTCCACGACGACTGGCACCGCATCAATTTCTCGTGTGCGCTGGCGGGCAAGTCGCAATTCTCTACGCTCGATCAGCGACAGAACCGGACCTACCAACTCGACGGCGGCATGAGTTGCATCAGCCATACGCCCGATTGTCGGGGGCAGACGAGCTATGCCGGGCGATTGGAAAGCCTGTTCGTTTCGATCGATCCCGGGCTTCTGGCAAACCTCGCGCCCGACATGCCGGACGCTTTACGCAAGGAGTTGGAATCGGGGCGGTGTTACCTCCAGGGGCAGGCGGCGGCGGAATTGAGCGCCACGGCCCAGGCCATGGTCCGGGCGCTTCAGAAAGCGCGCATGCGCGGGGACGACTTGCTGGCCGGCCATTCGCGGCTCTGGATGCAGGGGCAGGCTCTGGTGCTTGCCAGCCTGGCGATGGAAGCGTTCGGCGAGGAGCGCGTTGCCGAGGATTTCAGCCTGGACGAGATGCGCAAGCTGCGCCGGGCGCGTGACATGCTTTTGGCCGATCTTACCCAAGCCCCGACCATCGCCATGCTCGCTGCGGAAACCGGCCTTCCGATCATGAAGGTCAAGCGGGGTTTCCGGCGAATGTTCGATGAAAGCGTCTATGGCCTGTTCCAGCGCGAACGCATGGGGGAGGCGCGCCGCCGGTTGGAGGCGGACACGCCGGTGATGCTCGTGGCCAGCGATTTGGGCTACACGAACGCCAGCCACTTCGCGGCGGCCTTCCGCAAGCAGTTCGGGATCGCCCCATCCGCGCTGAAGCGGCGCAAGTGAGAGCGCCTGTGGCTTTGCCTGTGCGCTTCAGCCGTACGAACCGATCCGGCCATCATCCAATCCGCGTCGGGTAGAGGCGGCTTATTGAGAACGGTTATCACCTGCAAGAACCCACCATACTTGCGGAGACACGCCATGAATTCCTTTATCAATACTCGCGAATGGCCGATCGCACGGCTGGTGATGCCGGATGAAGTCGCCGATCACGAGGCGCAGGGCCATATCGCCTGCCTTGCCGCGCTTTACGAACCACGCGAGCCGTTCGTGCTGTTGATGGCCGGCGCGGAACTGCCGCGTCACTCGCCGGCGTTCATGAAGGCCTATGTCGAATGGAGCATGGGCACGCTCGATCTGGCGCGTGAATATTGCCTTGGCGCGATCCGGGTCGAGCCGGATTCCCACTTGCGGCAAGGCTATCAGGAGCGTGCGGCGAAGGCGCTGGAAGCCGGAACGCAACCCTATCCTTACGAAATCGTCGCCGACGAAGACGCCGCCTCCGAATTGGCGCGCCACTGGCTGGCTGTCACCGCGACGGCGCCATCGGACAGCGCCGCGAGCTGAGCCGCCTTTCTTTCCTCCATAGCGGAGACTGCCATGTCCGTCACGGATGCCGACGCCCCCCAGGGGCCTGACTATCTCGCTCCCTTGCGCCTGATAAGGGGCCAGTTGCATCAATCATCCGGACGCATGGTGCTGGCGATTGCTTTGGCGACGTTGGGTGTTTGCGCCGAGCTTGTGCCGATCTGGGTTGTATACCGCCTTGTCGTTGCCGCAGCGGATGGCGCGCTGAACTGGCCAATGGTGGTATCGCATGCAGCGCTGGCGGCGGCGGCGATCGTCGTGGGCTTCGCATCGATGGGACTGGCGCTGGCGCAGTCCCACATCGTCGCGTTCGATGTGATCCACCGTCTTCGCCTGACCATCGCCCGTCACATGGCCCGTCTGCCGCTGGGCTACTTCGCAAGTCGCGCCAGCGGCGATGCCAAGAAGCTTGTGGTGGATGAGCCTGAGAAGCTGGAAGCGATCATCGCTCACGGGCTACCCGAAGGCGTCAGCGCCGTCGCCACCTGGCTGGCTGTATCGGTTTGGCTGTTCGTGGTCGACTGGCGCATGGCGCTGGCGGCCATTGTGCTGACGCCCATATCGTTCGTGCTGCTGTCCATCGGCATGTCGCGCGGGGGCAAGCATGCGAAGGCTTATCAGGCGGCAGGCGCCCGCATGAACGGTGCGATCGTCGAGTATCTTGCCGGCATGGCGGTAGTGAAAGTCTTCAACCGCACTGGTGAGAGCTTTGCCGAGACGAGCGATGCGGTGCGTGACTACGCGGCCATCGAAACGCGATGGTCGCAGGAATACCTGCCGCTGGGCGGCGCGTTCTACATGCTGGTGTTGGCCAACATCGTGGTGATCCTGCCAGTGGGGCTGATATTGATGCGGCAGGGCACGCTCGATCTGCCGACACTTCTGCTGTTCGTGGTGCTGGGGGCCAATTACAGCCAGCCGCTGCTCAAGCTGTTCAACCAGTTCCACGGCCTAGCCCATATTGCGATGGGATCGACCGCCATTGCCGACCTGCTGAACGAGGCACCGCAGGCGGATTCTCGCGAGCGGATCGTGCTGCCGCATCATGACGTTGCGTTCGAAGGCGTCCGCTTCGGTTATGGCGATGCCGACGTGTTGCACGGGGTCGATTTCATCGCGCGCACCGGCGAAGTGACCGCGCTGGTCGGCCCATCCGGATCGGGCAAAAGCACCATCGCCGCCCTGGTTGCCCGCTTCCGCGACGTTCGCGGCGGCAAGGTGACCATCGGCGGGGTGAACGTGCGCGAGCTGAGCCTGGACCAGCTTATGGAAACGGTGGCCTTCGTATTTCAGGACACGTTCCTGTTCTCCGACACGATCGCGGCCAATATCCGCTTCGGCAAGCCCGATGCCAGCGACGCGGAAGTACGCGCCGCGGCCGAAGCGGCACGTGCGCATGACTTCATTCAGGCACTACCGCTTGGCTACGATACGCCTCTGGGTGAGCAGGGCCGCACCCTGTCCGGTGGCGAGCGCCAGCGCATCGCGATTGCCCGGGCAATCCTCAAAGACGCACCGGTGATCGTGCTCGACGAAGCCACCGCATTCGCCGATCCCGATAACGAGGCGGCGATCCAGGACGCCATCGGCGCGCTCACCCAAGGGCGCACGCTGATCATGGTTGCGCACCGCCTGCACACGATCATGGCCGCTGACCAGATCCTGGCCATCGCGGATGGACGTGTCGCCGAGCGGGGCACGCATGGCGACCTGGTTTCCGAGGGACGTCTCTATGCCCGGCTATGGGAGGATTACGTTTTCGCCCAGAGCACGCAGCTTCGGCCGGCCGGATCGAACAGCGAGATGGAGACCGTGGCATGAGTGCGAAAGCGATATCCATGCACGTGGATGAGATCGCCGCCGTCCGTTCCGACTTCGCGAGCCTGCACCGGGTGTGGACGCTGGCGGGCCCGATGCGGGGCAAAGTGATGCGCGGCATCCTCTATCGTTTTGCTCAATCGCTTTCGCTGGGATTGTCGTTCGGCGCGATGATCTGGATCGTAACGGCGCTGGCAGGCGGAGAGCCACTGAGCGGGGCTCGCATCGGGCAAGTCACTGCGCTGGTCGTACTGTCGTTGCTGGGACAGACGCTGTTCAGCTATCTTTCGGCGCAGAGCAGCTGGCTCTCCAGCTTCGAGCTGGCGCGCGATCTGCGTCTGGCGATCCTCGACCGTCTACGGCGGCTACCGATGGCCTTCCATCTCTCGCGGCACAAGGGCGACACCGTCACCGTGCTGACCTCCGACATGCAGATGCTGGAGAGTTTCCTCTCGGACGCGCTGCCGCGGATTGCACAGGGGTTCGGGTTGCCGGTGATCGTGCTGGGGTATCTTGCCTGGAAGGACTGGGCGGTGGCGCTGGCGGCGCTCGTCTCGATCGCGGTAGCATTGCCGCTGTTCGCCTGGACCAGCCGCCGGCTCGCGGTGCTTGGCATCCGCCGACAGGACATGCAGGCCGCAGCCGGCGCACGCATGATCGAATACGTGCAGGGCATGGCCGTCATCCGGGCCTTCAACCGGCTGGCAAAGGGTGAGGAGAGCTTCCGCGCCACGCTCCGCGATTTTCGCGACATTTCCGTGCGCATGGTGATGCAGTTGACTTTGCCATTGGTGCTGTTCGGTGCCGTGCTCATGCTCGGCGCTCCGCTGATGATCCTGGCGGGTGGGGCGCGGCACCTTGACGGGCACATCGACGCGGGCGCGCTGATTGCCGTTCTTGTCCTGATCTTCTCGCTCTATTCGCCCTTGCTGGCGCTGATCTCGGTCATGGAACTGACGCGCATGGCCGATGCTTCGCTAACCCGTATCGATCGCATCATGACGGCCGAGATGCCGGCCAGTCCCAAAACCTCTCGTGAGCCCGATGGATTTGGCATTCGGTTCGAGGATGCCGGGTTTTCCTATGTCGCGGGCAAGCCGGTGCTCGACGGTGTCGATTTCGAAGTGCCGGAGCGAACGATGACAGCCATTGTCGGTCCATCAGGCGCGGGCAAGAGCACGATCCTCAACCTGCTTGCGCGTTTCTGGGATCTCGACAGCGGACGCATCGTCATCGGCGGCGTGGATATTCGCGAGATCGATGAGGAGCGGCTCAACAGCCTCGTCACCGTGGTGTTCCAGGACGTGTTCCTGTTCAGCGGAACGCTCTACGACAACATCGCTTTCGGTCGCGACGGAGCGTCGCGCGCCGAAGTCGAAGCGGCCGCGCGAGCAGCCTGCGCGCATGATTTCATCATGGCTTTGCCGGACGGGTACGCGACGCGGGTGGAGGAGGGCGGTGCCAGCCTTTCGGGCGGGGAGCGCCAGCGCATCTCGATTGCGCGGGCCATCCTGAAGGACGCGCCGATCGTGCTGCTGGATGAGGCAACCGCGGCGATCGACCCTACCAACGAACGCGCCGTGCAGCAGGCCATGGCCCGGCTGGTAGCGGACAAGACGCTGATCGTCGTGGCGCACAAGCTGGGCACGATCCAGGCGGCGGACCAGATCCTGGTTCTTGAAGGCGGAGCCATCGCCGAACGCGGTACGCACGAGACACTCATGGCTGAGGATGGCCGATACCGTCGGCTCTGGAGCCATCGGGCCCGCTCGGCGGCATGGCGGATCGGCGCGCAATGACACGGTGCACATCCGGGCGCAAAAGGATGAAAACGCAATGACGACGCAATTGGGTACTTCGAACCTGGCCGGCGTGCCGGAGACTTTGCTGATCCCGCTGGCCGCGCGGCTGATCGCGCATCGCCGCAATCCGGATTTGCACTTCGCCGATCCCGCGGCCGAAGCGGTGGGCAAGGCGATCGGCTTCGACCCGGATCGCTTCTCGCACGACAAGGCGAGCATGCGCGGGTGCGTGGCAAGGGGGCAATGGTTCGACCGGATCGTCAATGACTGGCTGAATGACAATCCGCATGGGCTGGTGATCTCGATCGGGTCCGGCCTCGACACGCGCGCCAATCGGTTGTTGCCGCCGCCGGGCGTTGACTGGGTGGATATCGACTTTCCAGAGGTCGTGTCCCTGCGCGAAGCTTATGTTCCCACTCTGGCCAACGTCACGTCGCTTGCGGCGGACGGTACCGATGTCCCGGGGTGGGGCAACAGCATTCCCTGGCATCATGGACGGCCGGTGATGATGATCGCCGAGGGTGTTTCCATGTATCTCCAACCGCAGCAGGCGCTGTCCTGGCTTCGGGAGTTGTCCGCGCGGGCGGAGGAGCGTGGCTCCGGCTTGACCGTTGCGCTCGATCTCGCCTCGCCGCTGATGGTGAGCCAGTCCCATCGCCATCCCAGCGTCTCGAAGACCGGCGCGGTGTTCTCATGGGGCGTGAAACGACCTGTCGACCTGACGACGGCGGTCCCGGGGCTACGTTTGATCGAAACTTACGATATCGCCCGCCAATGCGGGCTGCCTTCGTTGCTGGTCGCGTCGGCCTATCGGTTACTTACTCTCGGCAGGCCAATCTACAGTTGCGCGAAGTTCGGTAACGCCAAGGCGCACGGATCAATCCGCCAGCGATGACCGATAGTCGTCGTTTCCGTCGATGAGCGCCGGGCGATGCAACGCATGAATCAATTGAATCAGGAGGCATGACATGGCCGACGGAAACCAGAATACGCAGATGGCATCGCAGGCGGGCACCAGATTGCGAGAGGAAGAGCACGACAGGGAGCTGCATGAAGTTCGGGCCATCGTCGAAGCGATTACGCGGCCGAGCCGCTCTATCCTGCGCGTCAGCGCCCGGCTCGTTTCTTCGACCGACGACCCGAACTGGTCGCAACCCAATGTGGCTTTCCGCATCCATCTGGGGGCCGACTATGGTGGCATTTCGCGGATCTACACCGTGCGCGACTATGACGGTTCGGGCTGCTTCACCTTTGACGTCGTTCTCCATGAAGGAGAAAGTCCGATGATGCGCTGGACCTCCGCTCTCGCCATCGGGGATTCCTTTGAGTTGACCGGGCCCAGGCCCCATCTCGGGATACCGGAAGCGATGGGGCGCAAGGTGGCCCTGTTTCTCGACGAAACGGGAATACCCGCGCTCCATTCGCTGCTTCGGCAATGGCCGGCTGGGATCACCGGGAAAGGATGGGTCGCCACGAAGGACGCCGAGGCCTTCGCTGAACTGCCGCAGATCGAGGGGCTGGCACTGATGAGGATCGACGTGCAAGACGATGCCGAGGCAGACGTTCTCCTGTCTCAGGCCAAACGAATGGCCGACGCAGCCGGCTGGGCCGTGTGGGGCGCTGGCGAGCGGCGTGAGATGCGGTCGATCCGGCAGCACTTCGTTGGGCTGGGTCTGAACAAACAGGACCTCGCCATTGCCGGCTATTGGCGGCGTGGAGTCAGCAACACCGAAATCGATGAGCGTCGCAAACAGGACTACCAGCGCGTGCTGGCACGCGGCGGCACACTTGCAGACTACGATGACCTTGCCGTCGAAGTATGAGCTTTCGGCCCTCGTTCCCTACCGGAGAAGGGGCAATGGCTCACCTGGTTTGCTTGCCTCTACCGAAGAGTTGAAGCTGTTGGAGGAAGCAGGTGAGTATCCGGTCTCACCTTCGGGTGAGTCTACTTGCGCGAGACCACAGTCTTCTTCTCCATCTCCTCGACGTTCTCAAGAAGGCGGCCAAGCAAGGAGACCAATAGCGCGACCTCCTCCGACGACATTCCTTGCGTCATCTCGTCATTGCCCTGACGCAAGACCGCCTGTCCTGCCGGCAGCCGCTGCTGCGCCTTGTCTGTGAGATGCACGAGGCTAGAGCGTCGATCCGCAGGATCCGGCTCCCGGCCTATCAGTCCATCTCGTTCCATCCGGTTCAGCAATTGCGCCATGCTCGGCTGTTCTACCTTGGCCCAACGAGCCAGTTCGGCTTGCGACATGCGTCTACCGTCTTTCAGCGCAGCAAGCACCGGCAACTGGCCCGTTGCAAAACCCAGGTCGCGAAGTCTCACATCGCCGATCCGCGTGAGTGAGCGTGAGATACGGCTGATGTAATGGCCCGGCTTACTGAGCGGATCCCACTCTTCGATCGCCATTGCATAGGCTCCTATGGTTCTGTATATAGGTGCCTATGGATAACGGGAAGTGGCTGGTATGACAATGAAGCGGATCGCTATCGTCGGCGGCGGGCCAGGCGGCTTGATGTTGGCCAGAATGCTTGAACTGCATGGCATGGCCCCGATCGTCTTCGAGCGTGACGTTCACGCCGACGATCGTCCGCAGGGCGGATCGCTGGATTTACACGATGACACCGGACAGCATGCGATTCGACGCGCCCGGCTGGAGCACGAATTTGCATTGGCCGCGCGCCCGGAGGATCAAGGCGATCGGCTCTACGACGCGAACGGGCAACTCCTGTTCGAAAGCGACGGCATTGGTCACAACCGGCCCGAGATAGATCGCACCGAACTGCGCAGGATTCTGATCGGCTCGCTCACTCCCGGTACGATCCGTTGGAACAGTCGCATTGTGAAGGTCGTGCCTGCTGGGAACGGATACGCGATTGTGGGAGACGATTGGCAGGAGGACTTCGATATAGTCATCGGCGCCGATGGTGCCTGGTCACGCGTACGCTCGCTTCTCAGTGACGCGGAGCCAATCTACGAAGGAGTAGCCTTTGCGGAGCTAGGCTTTGACTCGCGACGCCATCCTGCGATCGACGCGCTGACGGGAGCAGGCAAGATGTTCGCGGTTGGCAAGGATTCAGCCCTGATCACGCAGCGCAACGGATTTGGACACATTCGCGGCTATGCCGGCATCCGTGCACCCGAAGAGATCGCAGCGAAATGGAGGCATATGTCAGAAGTTGAGCTAAGGGCCGAATTGCAGCGGTCGTTTGCCGATTGGGCCCCCACGCTGCGAAAGATCGTGGAGACCGGGGACATCATCGGTGCTCGCCCGCTCTATGCCCTGCCGATTGGCCATCGCTGGAATAGCCAGCGAGGCCTGACTTTGCTTGGAGATGCGGCACATGTGATGTCGCCATTTGCCGGACAGGGGGTGAACTTGGCCTTGGCGGATGCCGTCGATTTGGCGGATGCGATTGCGAATGATGAAGATTGGTCGGCAATTACAGCCTTCGAGGAAACGATGGTTAAGCGCGCCGCGGTGGCGGCCGCCGCTTCCGCAGACGGCTTGAGGTCGGTTTTCAGCCGGAATGGCGCGCAACCGGTGCTGGATCATTACCGCGAGCGGGCGGCGCCTCAAAGTGATTTACTTCAATGTCCATGAGGCAGAAGGTAGTAATGCCGTCTCCGAATTGTCGTTTATCACCTGTAACTTATACCGTTCAAGGCAGGCGAGCGATGACGGCTGTCGCCCCACGCGCGATCGTTCGGCTTTATCCATATCTTGCTTAACCGAGGGCCGCTTTCAGGGAGCTGAAATAAGGTGCTCAACGTCGACTCTGTCGCCGAAGCCCGAGCCGGGGCAGGGTGTTACGGGCAAGTCGCGACATTTCTGGACGATCAATCGCAAATCCAAGAGCGACAACTCTAAGGAGTTCGGGACGTTGGCAAAGCTGACACCTCATGTGCGAGCTTCGCTTGCACAAATCCTGTGTGCTCAAGCATCCGGCTGTAGAGCGTAAGCGGATAAAGGCGCAGTCCCGCATTTTCCAACAGCATGGCGCACCGGCGTATATTCGCGGCCAACATGCGATCCTTTGGCCTCAGGTGGGATGCCGAAATCCTTTGCGCAGCGGCGAGCCAGGACAGCAGGGCGAGTTCGTGATCGCCGACGTAGATCGTCTTTGGTTCGTGGATCACAAACCCATTGCTTCTGGCCAATTGGCGCAGCGCCGCGAAGGCTTGCGCATCGCTGCCGGTGAGCAGAAGATCGTCTTCGCCGCGCAAGATCGCCAGCACCTGGCGCTCGATGCGTGGGCGGCGGCGCAAAAATCGGCTGCTGTAACTCATGTGAATTCCCTCAGCGCATGAAGAACTCGACCGGCACGACGAGTTCGATGCTTTCGCCCTTCACGTCCTCGGGCGGTTTCGGCAGCGGCTGCGCGCGCTTCGGCAGGGCCAGCGCCTCCTGATCGAGCGAGCGAATGCCGGAGGATCGCTCCAGCGAGACCGAGAGAATTTTGCCCTGCCGGTCCATCGTGAAGCGGATGTAGGGCACGCCCTGCTGCCGCGCGAAATGCGCATCGCGCGGGTAACGCTTCACTTTGTCCAGCGCGGCGAGCACCATGCCCTGCCAGGTCGGTTTACCGCTCGACATCTGTGGGGCCGGCGGCGCGGGCTTGCTGACGGGCGCGGTGGTCTCCTTGATTGGCGGGCCCGGATCGGGCGGAGTGGGAAGGGCAGGCGGCGCTGCGGCCACGATGTTGGTGCTGGGCAGGACGATCTTCGGCGTTTCGATCGCGGGCTGATCCGGTTGTGGGACAGGCTTGTCCTTCTTGACCTGTTCGGGACCCGGCGGGACCTCCCGGACCGGCTCTGGCGGGGCTGCGGGCGGCGCGACGTTGACGGCCGTGAGCGTCGCCGGCGGCGGCGCGGCGGTGTAGGTCTGCCACGTCAGGAACAGGCCGGCGAGGATCGCAAGGCCCACCCCGCTCGTACCGCCAAGCCCGATCAGACGCGTGCCGAGCGACGCAGGCTGCTCGGCATAGCGGCGGGAAGCAACGGCGGGTTCGGGCGCGAACGGCTCGGAATGGATATGGGGCCGCGGACGTGCGGCGAGAGAAGTGATCATGGCAGTCATCCGGCGCGCAGGGCGAGCATGGCGAGCCCACAAGGCAGGCCGAAAACGAAAAGCCAGAGCCAGGCATGCGCCGGGCTGCGGGCATGGAACACCGCGATCGAAACACCTGCAAAAACCGCGAAACTGGCTAGCGTCACCCCGGTGACGGCCTCCACCGCATCGACGCCGAGACGTATCATCAGGCGTGAGACGGCGACGGTCAGCAGCGACGTCAGCGCATAGGCGCCCAGCGTTCCGGCCAGCACTCGGGCGGTCGTGGACCAGTGCGTGGATGCGGGTGCCTTCATCGCCGCACCTGGCGCATGATCCGTTCCCGGTTGGTCTGCACGGTGACGATGGCAAGGCTGGCAAGCGTCAGCCATCCGAACCAGACGACTGCGCCATAGCCCCAACCCAGCCGCGATCCGGCATGCAGGAAGGCGAAAGCCAGCAGGCCAAAGCCGGTCCAGCGCAAGGCGCGAGAGACCGGAGCGGCCAATTTGCGCCGCAGCCAGTCCTGCTGGTGCCGCGCCATGGCCATGAGCAGCAGGGCAAAGCCGCCAAGGCAGAGAGTGCCGACAACAACGTGGGTCATGCCATGATCTCCGTCCCGGTCCGTGTGCGGCGTGGCGGAACCTTCGCCTTGCGGGCCGCGAGGCGCCATGCGGCTAACGCCAGCAGACCCGCGGCAACGAACATCATCAGATCGAAGCCGACAAAGACCCAGTCACCTGCGATCAAGCTCGGCACCAGCCCGCGCGCAGTGGTGAGCGAGTTGACGAGCGGAACCAGCGCGTAGAGCGCGGCGGATACCGCCAGCGTCTCGATCCAGGCCCGTGCTGCCGGCCGTGCCAGCGCCCAGGCGACGCCGCCGCCCCATACCAGGAACAGGCAATCGATCTCCCATTCGTCACGCAATGCGACGTCCAGCGGCAACAGGCGATTGGCGAGGAAGTAGGCGGCGATCCCGGCGACGGGGCCGACCATCATCGCGATGTTGAGCCGTTCTACCAGCCGGAAGCCGAAGTGCGGCCGGGCCGGATCGGGAAGGCGCTGCCGCCGCTTGACGGTCCACAGGACGAGGCCTGTGCCTACCATCGCCGTGCCCAGCGCCCCCGAAACGAAATAGAGCCAGCGTAAGCCTGTCTCCGCAAATGTGCCGAGGTGAAGCAGGATCATCACGTCCTGCGTCGCCCGAGCGCCACCCTCTGTCGGGGCGCGATGAAGCAGCCGCCCATCGGTTGCGGACAGGATCAGACGCGGGCTGGGACGCCCGAGCCGGTCACGCAGCGCGTAGGCCGATGCGGTGGCATTGGCGTCGCCGGGATGGTCGATCGAAAGGCCGCCAAGATGCCCGCCGCCCCACAAGGCTTCCGCCTTTTCGGCCAGCGCTGGTGGGGGTAGCATCGCGCCGGTCCGGCCGGACGCCGGAAATTCCGGGGCATCGGGATAGGCCGCCGCGTTGAATGCCTTGCGGGCTGGAAACTGCGTATCGAGCGCCCAAGGCATGATCGTGAAAAGCAGCGCTGCAAGCCCGGTATAAGTGATCATCAGATGGAACGGCAGGGCCAGCACCGCCGTTACGTTATGGCTGTCGAGCCAGCTCCGTTGGCCTTTCCAGAACCGCAACGTGAAGAAGTCGGCGAAGATCTTCTTGTGCGTGACCACACCGGACAGGATCGCCACCAACATCGCCAACGCCGCGATCGATACGAGACTGCGCGCCCAGATGCGCGGCATCGCGTAGAGGTCGTAATGGAAGCGATAGAGGAAATTCCCGCCTTGCGTCTCGCGTACGGTGATCTCTCGCCCCGTGGCGGGGTCGAGCGTGGCCTTGCCTTCGGCCGCTTCGCCGCCTTCCCACGAGACGCGCACCACTTGTCCGCCCCGCGCGGGCAGCGACAGGTTCCACTCCTGAGCGCCGGTTGCCCGAACACGCAGGAGTGTGTCGGCCGCTGCGAGCGCCGGAAATGACGGCGACCGAGATGAAGCGGACGCGGACATTTCCGGTCGCATCCAGCGCGAAATCTCCTGCTGGAAATAGGCGGTCGTCCCGAACAGGAAGATCAGGAACAGCAGCCAGCCCGGCAGCAGCCCCACCCACGTGTGGAGCGCTGCCATCGACTGGCGAAAGCCTTGGGATTTCGCGCCGGACATCGCCTCAGTAGTTCCCGCGCAGGGTCACCATGAAGTTGCGCGGATTGCCATAAGTCGCCGCGCTGCTGGTGGAGACGCGGTAGGTCTCGTTGGCAAGGTTGTCGATGTAGATGCCGAGCGTCAGATGTCGGTTGATATCGTAATCGGCGCTGGCGCCGATCACCGCGTAGCCCTTGCGCAAGTCGCTGTTGCCGAACACCCGGACGCCGCCCCCCACGCGCAGACCTTCGAGCGCGCCGGGAAGCTGATAGGTGCTCCACAGCCGTGCCGAGTGCTTGGGCGCCCAGAGCAGGATCGGCGCGCCGTCGTCTTCCTTGTTCTTGGTGACGTTGAAGGTGTATCCTGCGGAAATCTGCCAGTTCTGCGTCAGAGCGCCTTTCAGTTCGGCATCGAAGCCCTTGCTGGTCTGCAGCTTCGCGACGCGCTGCATATACGTGGTGCCATAGCCGGGGATGACGACCTGCCCCTGCTCCTCGTCGTTCACGTAGACGTTGTTCTTCTCGATGTAGAAGACCGAAACCGCCGCCTGAAGCGCGCCGCCGGCAAGGTCTCCCTTCACGCCCGCTTCGTAGTTGCGGCCAGTGGTCGGCTTGTCGGAATAGGTGATCTTGGTCGGATCTTCGTTCCATTGACCGATCGGCACGATGTTCTGCATCGGCTCGAAGATTTCCGAGTAGCTGGCGTAAGCCGTCCAATCGCGCGAGAAGTCGTAAGTCGCGGCGGCGTAGGGTACGAACTTGCCGATGGACTGGTCGCGAAAGTTGTCGTTGCGGCTGTAGCGGCCGCCGACGATCAGCTTGACGGGATCGGCAAGGTGCATGCCCAGCGTGCCCCAGAAGCCGTAGCGCGTCGTATCCCAGCCGTTCTCGCCGTAGACGCTGCCCCATTCGCCGTAATTGGTCCAAGTCGCGATCTCGGCCTTGGTTGGCTTCGCGTAGCGGTAGTAGGTCAGGTATTCCTCTACCGTGACGCCGGCGATGCCGCCGATGGGATTGGTGGAATTGGCCTGACTGCGCGACCAGTTGGCACCGACCGCAACATCGTGTTGCTGTCCGAACAGCGTAAACTTGCCCTTGAGGTTGGCGTCCACCATCGTCTGATTGGCATGGCCGTGCGACATCCAGCGCATGAAGTAGCCGCTGGGCGTTGCCGCGTCCGAATTGATGCCGATGCCGTAATAGCCGTAGAGTTCGTTGGAATCGACTTCGTTGCGGGTGGCGTTGACGGTCAGGTTCCAGTCCGCGCCGAAATCGTGGCTGACCTTGGCGAAGTACTGGAGCGTCTGTGCCTTGTCATAGGCCCATTCGGGCATCCACGAATCCCGCTTGGACAGGATCGGCAAGTTTTCCGGCGTACCCAGACTGCCGCTTCGCCACGCCAGGGTGCGCTCGTACTTCTGGGCGTTGAGATCGTCATAGCTGACACCGGCGGACAGCGTGGTATCGGGGGTTACGTCCCACTCGATGATGCCGTAGCCGAACTTGTCCTTGGTGTAGGCGCCGGTGAAGTAGGAATCTGCGTCCTGCCAGCCCGCAACCACGCGTGCGCGCAAGGTGCCGGATGCGTTGAGCGGGCCGCCCACGTCCAGTTCTGCGCGGTAATTGTTCCAGCTTCCGGCATAGGCCGCGAACTTGATCTGGCGCTCCGCGGTCGGACGCTTGCGCACCAGGTTGACAGTGCCGCTGGCATCGCCGTTGCCCGAATAGAGCCCGTCCGCCCCGCGCATTACCTCGACGTGATCGTAGGCCAGCAAGTTGGGCAGACCGACGCCGTTGATGATCGACTGTAACCCGTCATGCATGCGCATCGGGCTGCCGCCGTCGATCGTCAGGTTCTGCAGCAGAAACCCGCGTGAGTAGAACACCGGCGTGCGCGTATTGTACGAGGCGACGTAGATGCCCGTCACCTGATCCAGCGCATTGGTGACGGTGGTGATGTTCTTGTCCTCGATCTCCTGCGCGGTCAGCACAGTGACGCTGCGTGGGATTTCGCGGATCCGCTCGGCCGATTTACCGCCGACTTGTGCGTACTGACCGGCGAGCGACTTGGTGCCTTCGGTCATGGTGAGAGCAAGGTTCGCGCCATCGGTTCCGGTGCCTGCCACGGTCTCGTTGCCGCCCTCGACGCGGACTGGGCCAAGCTGGGTGGCACCGTCCGCCACTTGCGGTGCGCGTTCGATCGTGAAAGTGCGCGGCGCGGTCTGGCGGAAGGTCAAGCCTGTTCCGGCCAACAAGCGGGACAGCGCCTCGGTCGAGCCGAAGCTGCCTTTGAGGCCGCTGGTCGAAATGCCCTGCGTCAGCGGAGCATCGTAGATCAGCTCGATCCGCGCCTGCCGCGCAAGCTGGTTGAGCGCAGCGGGAAGCGGGCCGGCGGCAATGTCGTAAGTGACCGCAGTTTGGGCCAAGGCCATGCCTGGAACGGCGGCGATGCCGATAGAGAGCGTGGTGGTGGTCAGCAGGCCAAGGGCAAGGCTGCGGGCCGCCGATCGGACAGGGCGGCGCAGACGGTTCGAATTCACGGAAAAACCCCCAAGATCATGAACGAATGGGAGCGCGGATGACGCTATTGCGACGCGCTCTCAAAACTTTGACGTGTGACGGAGGAAGAACGGGACTGCCGGGGCCAGATTTTTTTGTATTTTTTCGCACGGGCCGCGTCAGAGCGCGGATTCAGCCGTAAATGAAGATCATGCGGTCGGTCAGGCGAACCGACTTCAGGCTCAGTGATCCCTGCAGCTTGGCGACTGCGCCGACCGGATCGTGAACGTTGAACACACCGCTGACGCGCCGTGCGCGTACCTCTTCGCCGACGACCTGGATGAAGCCCGGATGATAGCGGCCCAGTTCGGCAACGACTTCGGACAGCGGTCGGTTCTCGAACGTCAGGAACCCTTGCGTCCAGGCATCCGCATCGGCGACCTTGCCGGCTTCCAGCGGACCGATACCGCGCGTGCCGTCATACGTGACGCTGCCGCCCTCGCCGATATCGACGGAGTTGCCGCCCGGTGCCGGATAGGCCACGCGCACACGGTGCTCGGTGACGCTCACCCGCGTAACGTCATCGACCGCGCGCACCAGGAAGCGCGTTCCCAGTGCCGTCGTACTGCCACCGTTCGCCTCGACCGTGAACGGGCGGGCGCGATCGGGGGCCACGGCGAAGGCGGCCTCTCCCTTCAGCAATCGGATCGTCCGTCGGCCGGGCGTATAGTCGAACGCCACGGCGCTTTGGGTATTGAGAAGGATGCGCGAACCGTCCGGCAGATCGATCGTGCGCTGCTCGCCCGTCGCGGTCATGGCATCGGCCTGCAGGCGGGTGGGCACGTCATAGACTTTGCCGACGATCAACAAGCAGAGACTGGCGGCCAATGCGGTCGGTACCCATCGGCGAACGGGAGCGCGCGTGAGCGAAGACGGCACTGGCAAGACGCGATGGGGAGCCAGCGATGCACGAACGTCCGGCACGACCGTCACGGCGGCAAGATCGGACCACACGACTTCCATTTCCGCGAAAGCCTGCGCATGGCGCGGGTCGGCCGCGAGCCAGGCATCCAGTTCCGCCTCGTCGCTCAGCAACCCACTGTCGCGCTCTGCGAACCAGCGCGCCGCCTCGTCGGCGATCTCGTCAGGAATGGTGTCGTCTGCCATCACCGGCGCGGTTCCTCGGGCTTGCGACATGCCATGGCCATGCCGACGCCTATAAACGGGAGACGTCCGGCGTGCGCGGATCGGGACTGTTCGCTGCGAAAAAAGAAAGTCACGCGTCCGTATCATCCTGAAGTCTGGCATGACAATGCCGCACCGCGATGCGTACGTGCTTCGCTACGGCATTGAGCGTTATGCCCAGCCTTTCCGCTACCTCCTGCGCGGGCAGCCCGTCGATGCGCCGAAGCGTGAAGACCTGACGACAGCGTAACGGCAACTCCTCCAGAGCCGCCTCAAGCCGTTGCAGCCGCTCCCGGTCGACCATCCGGGTTTCGGCGGAAGGGGTATCCGCCGTTACTTCCAATGGCAGTTCGCCGCCGTCGAACAGCTTGCCGTGGCGCGCAGCGGCACGCACATGGTCGGTCGCCAGATTGGTGGCGAGGCGGTAGAGGAATGCCTTCTTGTTGAGGATAGGCGGATCGTCCTCCACCCGCTGGACGCGGAACCACAGGCTTTGCGTCACATCCTCTGCCGCCGGCGCATTGCCGACAATGCGCTGCGCCAGCCGCAGAAGCGAGCGGCGTTCCGTCAACAGCAGACGCGTCAAGGCACTGGCGTTCGATGACATTTCGTGCGCGCTTAGCGATGCTGCGATCAATTCGCAATAAGTCGAGAGCTATTGCGGCTTCGCAGCTTCCGGGAGAGAGGAATTGGCCGCTCTCGCTCCATCAAGAGGGCAGCCCAAACGGCCGCTCGTATAAAGACACACGGTTTCCGTTCAAATTTCAGGCTGGTTCCGCGTTGCGTAACCATGTCACCTCGTCGGCAATGGTTTCGTGGATTGGCCGAAAGGAAAGGCCGAGATCGTGCTCAGACTTGCGGTGGTCGAAGCGGGTACGATCGGCTTCGCGCAACATGAGACGAACCGTGGCGAGTCCCATGAGGGCAGACTTGCCCATCAATCTGGCCGACAGTTCCTGAAAGCCGGCCACGACCCATAACACGGCGGGAGGTATGACTCGCTTTGGGGCCGCGATGCCGGTGACCTGCGCATAGCATTGCATAAGATCGCGCATCGCAACATGCCGACCGGCGGCAAGATATCGCTCGCCGCGCCTTCCTTTTTCGGCGGCAATGATCAGGGCGTGCGCAACATCCCGGGCATCGACGAACGCAAAGGTGCCCGGCGGCACTCCCGGCAAGCGGCCGTGCAGGTAGTCGAGTGTGAATTGGCCCGCCGAGGTTGGCCCCAGATCGCCGGGGCCGTGCATCCAGCCGGGCAGGATGAAGCAGGCGAAGAGGTCCGGATAGCGATCGAGCGCTTCTGCCACTGCCCGGTCGGATAGGATTTTGCTGCGATAATAATCGTCGGCATCGGCTTCGTCGCGGATCATCGTCTCGTCGATCAGGCCGCCGCGCGGGCCGTCCAGCACGGCGATCGAACTCGTGTGTATGAACTTTCGCACTCCGGCCTGGTAGGCCGCCTCGATCAGCTGCCGGGTGCCGTCGACATTGATGGCTTGCAGTTCAGCCCAATGCCGGCCGCCGCGGTAGCTTTCGCGAAAGTACGCGGCCGTGTGAAAGACCACGTCGCAGCCCTGTAGGGCTGCAGCAAACTGGTCGATCTGCGCCATGTCGCCCTCGATGACCGTCAGCGCCGAGATTTCCTTCTCAGAGGCAAATTGCCGGTGTGCCTTTTCGCGAGATCGGGCGAGTGCTTTCACCTGATACCCTTGCTTCAGTAGGAGGCGAACGAGGTTGCTTCCCAGCAATCCGGTTGCTCCGGTTACGAATGCAGTCGACATGATCGGCGTCCTTGATTGAGAGCGGGATCTGCGACTTAGCGACAGATTGATTTGCGTAGAACGATCACCCATGCAAATCAGCTTTTCATGAATGCAAAACAAAATCTGGATTGGGACGACCTTCGCCTCTTTCTGGCGGTAGTTCGGCGCGGGAGCTTCCTTCAGGCCAGCCGAATTGTCGGCATGGTACCATCCTCCCTTTCGCGGCGTATGGACCGGCTTGAAGACGCACTAGGCCAAGCGCTGTTGCATCGTGGTTCGGAAGGAGTGAGGCCAACGGCACGAGGACGGCAACTTGTGGCGGTCGCCGAAGCGATGGAGCGGACCCTTGCCCCACAAGTGGGCGTTAGTGACGGGGCCGGCAGCACTGTCACCCTCTCGTCGGGAGAAGGCTTTACGCCGATCCTGATCGACGTGATCGCAGAACTTCGTAGCGCAATGCCGGGATGCTGGGTCGAACTATTGACCGATCAGCGCCTGGTCAAAGTGGCGAAAGGCGCTGTAGACATAGCGGTCCGCTCGGTGCACCTGGGCGAGCCTTCGCTGATATATCGCACGGTGGCGCAGATTCCATTCGGGTTCTACGCCAGCGAAGAATATCTCCGCACCCTCGGATCCCATCCGCAGATGCATCAAGCAGAACTGATCGATCTTGCCTCGCCCTTAAGCGAAATGGCGGTAATGCGGGCAGTTCGTGCCATGGGTTTCGCCGCCAGGCCGCTCCGTCTATCCTCGTTCGACGCACTTACGATCGCTGTCAGAGCTGGAATGGGAGTGGGAGTGTTGCCCTGCATATCCGCCGAAGGTCTTGTCCAGTTGTTCACGCATGTCGAACTGCCGCCGCTTGACGTATATGTCGTGGCACATCCCGATGGGCTTAAAGAGCCTCAGATTAGGCTCGCCTTCGACTTGTGCTGCGATCAGATACAACGATCGTTTGCACGATCCTGAAGCTTCACGGACCAGTCAACCGAGGTTTTACGATCGGACCTGTCCAATACTTTCCCGGGGCTGCCGGACCGGCTTGAAACCGCTGCCGCCGATTGTCCGGCGATCATCAAGGGCATGAACGACGCTGCAGAAGGGCGAGGCAAAATGGACATGGCCGGTCTGCAAGGACGCATCGAGCGAGCCGTTTTCGGCTACCTTGGGCCAAATCTGTGATCGCCCCCTTTCCGCCAGGCATCGACGGCACACTGCTGGCACAGATGAAATTCGTAAGACAGCGGACCCGAGAGTAGTTGCGAGTCATTCGCAAATTCTCTAGGGGCCCCATTGTCACGAGCGGAGCCCATGTCCACCAACGCGCTTGTCCTGTCCCATCTGCTGCTGCGAGAGCGGCCGTCGCTGATGAAGCGGCTGCGGCGGATGCTGCGCGACGAACGCGCGGCGGAGGATGTGACGCAAGGGCTTTGGCTGAAGATCCAGACCGTTCACGATCATCCGCCGATCGACAATCCGGCAGCCTATCTCCACCGCCTTGCCATGAATGCGGCGACCGACGTTCTGCGCGCCTCGAAGCGGCGCGGGGCCGAGATCGAGGCGGCAGTGGCCGACGTACTCTGGGTGGAAGACGACAGCCCGGCGCCCGACCGTGTGGCCATCGGCAGGGACATGCTGGAGCGCATCATGGCGGCGCTGGAGGCGCTGCCGGAACCGACTCGAACGATCTTCCGCCTCAACCGTTTCGAAGGCCTGACCCAGCGGGAAATCGCGGAGCGCTACAAGGTTTCGACGACCATCGTCGAACGTCATATCCGTCGCGCCCTGAAGGCGCTGGACGATGTGCGGAACCAGCCGTGAGGAAAATCTGCACGCCCCTGTTGGGAAAGCCCGATCCCGGAACGTCATGCCAGATGACAGGCCGCGATTTTTGCCTGCGCATGACTAGATGGCCGGGGGTGTGATGGAACCCGAAGAGGAACTGGCGGAAACGGCGCGCGGCTGGATCGCACGTCTTGCATCCGGCGAGATGGATGGCGAGGAGCTTGATCGCTTCCGGCAATGGCGTGCTGCGCATCCCGACAACAATGGGGCGTTCGAGCACCAACGCGCGCTGTGGCGGGCGCTAGGGCCGGCAAGTATGCCGACATATGTGCCACCCAGGCGGCCACGGCGTCTGCCATGGCGACGGCAGAGTGGATCGCCCGCGCGTGCATGGCAGGGGATCGCGCCCGGGATCGCCGTTGCCGGTGCGGCGGCGCTGGCCGCTGTGCTTGCCCTCCCGGACGTAACGCTGGCACTGCGGGCCGATCACCACAGCGGGATCGCGGTGGAAAGCGTAACGCTTCCCGATGGCTCGGCCGCCGTGCTTGACGCCGGGTCAGCGATCGCGGTCCACTTCAGCGAAAACGAGCGGATGGTTTCGCTGCTCAAGGGTGATGCCTGGTTCGACGTATCGCATGGTGACCGTCGGCCGTTTCGGGTGGAGGCACTTGGCGGTGTCACGGAGGATGTCGGCACGGCCTTTGAGGTTCGCCGGGAGAGCAACGCGGTGCTGGTCGGCGTGACGCAGGGCGCGGTGGAGGTCCGATCCGGCACCCCCGTGGTGGCTGCGGCCCTGCATGCATCGCAACGCGCGCGGTATGAGGCTGGAGGACCGGTGCACCGGATGGATGATGCCGCGCCGACCGACATTGCCGTCTGGCGCAATGGCGAACTGCTGCTCGACAAGGTATCGGTGGGCGATGCGATTGGGGCGGTTGGCCGCTATCGCCGCGGGCCGGTGCTGGTAATGGGCGCGTCGTCCCGCGCCACGCGTATCAGCGCGGCGTTTCGTACCGACCGGCCGGACGAGGCTATCGATGCCATCGCCCAGATGGCGGGTTTCAACGTCTATCGCCTGGCCGGGATCGCCGTATTGCGTCCGGCTCGATAATTTTTTCGCCCTGGTGTTAGGAAGCTGCCCCCGCCCCGCGTCAGACATTGTGAACGTGCCGCTAATGCGGCGCATTCGCATTATTGAACGCGTCTCGCATGGGTCGAGCAGGGGATCATAGAATGTCGTTGCAATCGTATCGCCGCGTCGTCGGCGCCACCCTTCGTCTGTCGTTGCTGGCATCGGGAGGCGTGTTTGCGCTTTCCGCGGCGACGCCGGCTCTGGCGCAGAGCGCGCGGCAAGCCGTCCGCAGCTTCGACATCGCCGCGCAGCCGCTGCCGGGCGCGATCCGTCAGTACATGCAGCAGTCCGGCGTACAGGTGGCCTATCCGGCCGATTTGGCAGAAGGCGCCAGTTCGTCGCCGGTAAAGGGCGAATTCGGCGCGGCGGAGGCGCTTTCACGCCTACTTTCGGGCACGGGCCTTACCTTCCGCTTCACCGGTGCGGGCACTGCCACGCTGGAGCGTGCGCCGCAGTCGGCCAGTGGTACCATTCAGCTCGGCCCGGTGCAGGTCCAGGGTGACGGGGGCGACTACGGCATTCCCGCCAGCATGACCAGCGACCCCAATGCCACCGAAGGCACCGGGTCCTACACGATCCGCCAGACCAAGGGTGTCACTCGCCTCGACCTTTCGCCGCGCGAAACGCCGCAATCGATGTCGGTCGTGACCCGGCAGCAGTTGGACGATCAGCAGCTGATCTCGGTCACCGACGCATTGCGGGTCGTGCCCGGCATCGTCCTTTCGCACGACGACAGCGATCGGCACTTCCTCTATTCGCGCGGGTTTTCGACCACCATCGTCCAGGTCGACGGGTTGCGATCCTATGACCAGGACGCCAGCGCCAGCTTCCTGACGCAAGTCGATACCGTGACGCTGGACCGAGTGGAGGTTGTCCGCGGCGCCAGCGGGCTGCTGAAGGGCGTGGGCAATCCCTCTGCCGCGATCAATCTGGTGCTGAAGCGCCCGACCAGCGAGTTGCAGGGCTATGCCTCGTTCAGCGCTGGCTCGTGGAACCGCTATCGCGGAGAGGCCGACATTTCCGGCCCGCTTAACAAGGAAGGCACGCTGCGCGCCCGCGCGGTCGCCGCGTTCGAGAGCCGTGACAATTTTTCCGACTACTACCACAAGGAAGTGCAGACCTATTACGGCATCCTCGAATACGATCTGACGCCCGATACGCTGGTCGATGCCGGGGTGGAGTACCAGTATTCGCACACCGACGGTTCGACATATGGTGCCATCCCGCTGTTCTGGTCCGACGGCACGCGCTTCATCGCCAAGCGTTCGTGGAGCCCGTCCAGCAAGGGCGCCTATCTCGAAACCAAAAGCCGCAAGGTCTTCGTCGACGTGAAGCACGATTTCTCGCCCGATTGGCAGGCGCGGGTGCGGCTGACGGATTCGCGCCTGATCCGCGACATGCTGGTGCGGCAGATCTACGGCTCGATCGCGCCGAACCGGCAGACCGGCACTGCGACGATCTACAACACGACGCTCGATCCGGACCGCAAGGCCAAGGGCGTGGACGCGCAGGTCACTGGCCATCTCGATCTAGGTGGATGGGACGCGGATGTCGTTGCGGGCTATTCGTGGACGCGCGGGGTGCTGCACCGCACCGATGCCTACAAGAACGAAACCACGCTGCTGGCCGACTGGGATGGGCAGATCGCCCCGCTGCAGGATTGGACCGGCGCAACGGTTTCGGCGCGCCGTACGATGGAGCGTGAGACCAGCGCCTATGCCACGGCCCGCCTGCGACCGCTCGATGGCCTTTCGGTGATCCTTGGGACCAATTTTACCACCTACAAGCTGCGCGACGTGGTCAACAGCGTGCTCAGCCGCCGCCTCGATGAGAATGGCAAGTTCGTGCCCTATGCCGGCGTGGTCTACGATTTCGCCAAGAACCTGTCGCTCTACGGCAGCTACACGCAGATTTTCTCACCCGCGTCGGTCTATGGCGAGGATGACAACCTGCTCGATCCGGTCACGGGCGACAATTACGAAGCCGGCATCAAGGGAGAGTTCCTGGGCGGTGCCCTGAATACCAGTCTTGCGGCGTTCTATATCAAGCAAAACAACGTCGCCGTCGCCATTCCCGGCGCGACGACGCCTTCCGGCGCGCAGGCGTACGAGGGGGCGGATGGTGTCACCAGCAAGGGCGTGGAGTTCGAGGTTTCCGGCGAGATCCTGCCGGGCTGGCAGATCCAGGGCGGCTACACCTACCTCCATGCGCGCACGGCTGCGGGATCGCGCGTCAACACGGGCCTGCCCCAGAACCAGGGCAAGCTTGCCACGTCCTATCGCTTCAGCGGTGGCAGCCTCGACCGGGCGATGATCGGTGCCAATCTGACCTGGCAGGACGCCACATACTACGCGACCTCCTATGGCACAGCGAAGCAAGGCAATGTCGCCGTGGTCGGCCTGATCGGCGGGTACGAGGTGAACGATCACCTCTCACTGTCGGTCGTGTTGAACAATCTTTTCGACAAGACCTATTATGACGGATACGGCCTCTACACGTCCTACACCTACGGTGCCCCGCGCAACGTGCTGTTCACGGCGCGCTACAAGCTGTGAGTGAGCGGCGGCGCCAAAATCCGATGGTTTCGGAAATCCCGTCGCCGTTTTCCGGCCCGCCGCCGCTCGTCGATGTGCCTGAGCGCTATCGCACGAGCGGCGGCAGCCGCTGGCTGGGGCTTGCGGGTACGGCCAGCCTCTATGCCGTCGTAATCGTCGCCTTGCTTGCGACCTTCACGGCAGTCGTCGACGCCCCCAAACCTTCGGCCCCGCTGGTCGTCGATAGTGTGCCGCTGGCCTCGCCGGAAGAAACCCCGCCAAAGGACAAGGAAGCGCCGCGTCCTACCGAAAAGCAGCAGCCGGTTCCGAAGCCCGCCGTGCTTGCCGTTCATGAGCCCGTCGCCATTCCGCTTTCGTCCGTGCAGACACCTGCGGTGATTACGCCGCCCCGGCCCGCAGATCCGGCCCCGGCGCAGACCGAAACGGCCGCCCCCAAGACAGTGCCGGCACCGCCCGCGCCGCAAGTATCGAGCAATGCGGCCGACACCTGGGAGGGGCGGGTGCTGGCAAGGCTGAACAAGTACCGCCGCTATCCCGCCGGAGCGCGATCGCGCCGCCAGCAGGGCGTGCCGTATATCCGCTTCGTGATGGACCGGGGTGGGCGCGTGCTGTCTGCAAGTCTTGAGCGTTCCTCCGGCTTTGCCGAACTGGATCGCGAGGCCATGTCCCTGCCGAACCGCGCCCAGCCGCTGCCCAAGCCGCCGGAGGAAAGAGCCGGGGATACGTTGGAGCTGGTCGTTCCGGTTGAATTTTTCATTCGATGACGCAGCGTGGTCCTCGGTGCTTCTTTCTACATTCTAAATGAGGACCGGTTCAGCCTTTCGCGACCATCTCCAATCACGATCAATTGCGCCCCGATCGTCAATGGTCTGCTCGGCCGTTGACATCAGGGACTGAGATTCGTCGGATGGGTGCAAGCATGTAATCCTACCGCGAATATCCTGAGATGAACTGGAAGACCGGCGATGCAGCGCGCGCACAGTTTATCGTTGCAGCATGAAGCGCGAAAAGAACGGGGCGAGTGC
Source organism: Novosphingobium oxfordense (assembly GCF_044029435.1). NCBI lineage: Bacteria > Pseudomonadati > Pseudomonadota > Alphaproteobacteria > Sphingomonadales > Sphingomonadaceae > Novosphingobium > Novosphingobium oxfordense. Next base: position 1,299,612 of record NZ_CP147008.1, read on the forward strand.
CGCCGATCTCCTCTGGCCGTAAGTCGGCTTAATCCAGCGAAATAAGAGTGAGTTGGCACGTTCCACGACGATGGGGCGGTTCGCGCCCCATCCCGTCGTTCACGTATCGATGCCGAAACGGCCGCTTTGGAGAGAAGCGGCCGTTTGCATGTTCTTCTTCCACACGCGGTGATGCGCTTTCAGTCCGCGCCTAGTTCTGAGCGACGCTTTTCTAATTCCCGCATTCCTTCCTCCATGTCGATCAGTGGCACATAACCGAGTTCGCGCCGTGCCTTGTCGATATCCGGTGTGATTTCCGCGCCGTGGTTGGCGTTACAGGCAGGCGGACTGCGCCTCTCGACAGGGCCGTCAGCCGATCGCCTAGCGATGCCATAGTTCTGAGAAGCCATCTTGGGACGGTTTTGTCAGAAGCCTCGATCCGTTGGGGCGCCAGCAAGCGTGACACGAATTCACGACCGCGAATGACTGGCCTGCCTGTTTCCGCAAATGGTTTGGCGCCGCCATCTTTGTCGACCATCCGTCAATTTCAAATCCGAGCATAAACAGCGCTTGGCAGACTTTTCAAAAGCCGTGGCCTGGGATCGCGCCGCAGGTTCGTTTACCGAGGTGAGCGCTCAAGATATTACCTTTTCAGATGAATCAGTGATTTCGGCGATGGCCCTGCAGGCGCGGCGGTAAACTTGAGGCAAACGTCGAGGGTCCGGGCGCTGTTGCGCCTAGGCACATTGCATTTGCAATATGCGCAACACTTTGAAATACCTGCAATCCTTGCGACTACCACTAAAACGCTGTAGCGGATCGGCCCGCCATGTTCGCGTTCGTCAGTTAACTCCGGGATGCCACTCCCAACGCCGCTTTGCCTCAGGATCCCGTATCTTGAGGCGCTCGGAAAGCTGCGGCAGTTTGGCCGGCAATTTCTGCGTAGCAAAAGTGGCGGCGTTTCGACGCTGGTGGCGCTGTCCCTGCCGGTGGTGATCGGCAGCGTCGGCCTGGGTTTTGACCTTAACCGCGGCTACAACCAGCGTCTGTTCAATCAGCGCGTGGCGGACATGGCCGCGTTGGGCGCCGCGATGGAATACCGGGCGAGCGAAAGTGCGGACATCAACGCTGCGGCGAGATCGATCGCGGTCGCAAACGAACTGTCCACCGCCGTCGTCAAGGCGGAACTCGTGTCCGACTTTCCTAACGCGGGCGACACCTCGGTTCGCGTGACCGTCACCCATTCGGTGCCCTACACGCTGGCCGCCGTACTCGGCTTTTCGGGAAGCTATTCCGTCGCTGCCGACGCTGCCGCGATCGTGAGCAGCGAAGCGCCCTATGCTGCGCCGTGCTTTCTTGCACTCAGCGGGGCGTCGGACGCGCTTCAGGTGCAAGGCGGTGCATCGATCGTGGCTTCGGATTGCTCGGTCGCCGCCGTTGGCGACGTGACCAACAACGGAACGCTGATCAAGGCGAGCGACATCATTTCGGGTAGCGGCAGCATAGCGCTTGCCTACGGCACTCTGACCGCCAATTCCTTGCGCTATGCCAATGGGCTGAGCGTTCCGGCGTGGAATAGCAACCTGCCGCCTGCAAAGGACCGGCACAACGTCACTACCACTTTGTCGGATCCTTGGGCGAGCAGTTCCGAACTTCAGGCGGCCATAGCCCAGATCGGCAACCACGCGCCGCTGCCGACGCTTTCAAACCCGGTGACGCCATCGGGCAGCGAGTGGAACCTGTCATGGAGCCCGAGTGCTGCCGTCACGGCCTATCGCACCGGGCCTTACACCGGCGAATACGTGATCCCGAAGGGCGATTACACCATCGGTGCCTTTATCGTCGGCGGCGGCATCAAGGTCACTTTCGAATCCGGTTCGAACATCACTATCGCCAATGGCGTGAGCATCGGCGGTGGTTCGACCGTGAACTTCGGTGACAGCAATATCCGGGTTAACGGAGGCTTCGATAGCGGCTCCAATGGCGTGACAATCGGTAATGGAACACTGTGGATCGGCAGCGGCACAGTCACCTTCAGCGGCACCAACAAAAAGGGCAATGGCGACGTGACGATCAACGCGCCTGTCTCTCTTGGTGGCGGCATCTATCTGGACATGGGTGTAGGCAATCATGCCTTTCGTTCGCTGACACTATCAGGCGGCGGCAGTTCCGCGCTGGGCAATGGCGATTTCACGGTGCTTTCCGGTGTGAACACGGCGGGCGGCAGTGAACTCATTGTCGGCAACGGCAACATCATCATAGGCGCTAACAGCGCCGGCAACGCTATCGATGTCGGCCAAGGTGGCCGCATGTTTATGGGCGACGGCGCGTTTTCGGCAATCGGCAATGTTGTGGCGAGGGACGGCAGCCGGATCGCCTTCGGCCAGACCGTCAATCACTACATCGTCGGCAATTTGTCGATTGGAGGCGCCGCCTATTTCGGCAAGGGGCGTTACACGGTGGCTGGTAATTTCACCAACGGAACGGGCGGAACGACCTGGCCCTACACATCCTCGCGCACTGGCATGACTTACGGTGCCGATGGTTCGGGTTTCGATATGGTGGGCTACGACGTTTCCTTCATCCTGTCAGGAGCGCTCAATCTGGGCGGGGGTGCGAAGACCAAACTGTCCGCGCCATCAAGTTCGGTTTCGGGTGGGGCAATCAGCGGGCTGCTCGTTCATTCGAATACAAGCTCCGACGTGAAATGGGAGGCAGGAGCGGTCAACGTGTTCAATGGGGTGGTCCACGTCCCCAATGCCACGGTGACGATGTCGGGCGGCACTTCTAATGGAGATTCCGGCGGCAACTCGAGCAATTGCTTCATGCTGATCGCCAATAAAATCAACGCTAAGGACGGCAATGCTACGGGCTCCACCTGCAAGTCGAGCATCGACGGTTCCGCCGGTGGGGGAACGACAGGCCCTCAAATCAGGTTGGTGAAGTAGCATGCGCAAAGGCAACGTCCTTGCCGACGAAAGCGGCGTGGTCGCCGTCGAATTCGCGCTGTGGAGCACCTTGCTGTTCCTGGTGATCTCCATCGGCCTGGATTTCGCGCTTTACTATATTCAGCGCTCCAAAGTGGACGAAGCGCTTTCGGCTACGGCGATCAGTGCGTTCAATGCGCGCCTGAGCGTGCCTTACAGCGATCTTCCCGCCTACATGCGCACCCTGTCCGAAAATGGATCGCTGGAAACCGCGCTAAGCTGCAACGGTCAACTCAATGCCTGCACCAACACGTCGCGGGAATGTGCCTGCCTGCAAGCCGATGGCACCTATCACGCGCAGGCCTGCGCCTCGGCTTGTACGGGCATGACGACGACGGCGGGGTATTATCTGACGATCCGTTCGAGATCGGGCTTCGCGCCATTCATGGTGCCGCGCTCGCTGACAAGCGACATCGTTCGACAAACGACGGTTCGCCTACAATGAAAAAGCGCAGCCTTTGCGGCGACAGGCGTGGGGCAACGCTGATCGAGTTCGCAATCGTCGCCCCTGTGTTCATTCTGATGCTGATCGGGCTGATCGAGACCGGTCGGTTTCTGTGGAGCCAGCATGTCCTGAAAGACGTGGCCTTTGCCACTGTCCGATGCATGAGCGTCTCTGCGAATTGCGCCAGCAGTCAGACCAGAACTCTCCTACGCTGTCAATCGCGCGTCCAGCCTGGGCCTGACGGTCAAGTCCGAGAATGTGACGATCAGCGAGAACATCGCCTGCAAGGGGCTGTCCAACGCAAACAAGGTAGCGATTTCGATACCGTACAACTCTGCTATCAAGGGCTTCCTTCCGGGGGCTCCGACGACCCTTTCCGCGGAAGCCTGCTTCCCTATGCTTCCCAGCGACACCTAACTGACGATGTCGTTGAAGAAAGTCGGCATTGAAGTCGCGGTGAGCCTCTGATTCAATATTTTGATGGGTTTCAAGCGATGATGGGCAAGCGCCGCGTAGCGCAGGAGGCCTGGTTTTACGAGTTTCGGGTTCGATCAGCACGTACCTGCCGATCATCTGCTTCGGGCGATCGACCGGTTCGTGGACTTGCCAGCCATGCGCGAGCATCTGCGAGGGTTCTAAAGTGCGATCGGTTGGCCCTCGATTGATCCTGAGCTAATGCTGCGCATGCTGATCGTGGGATACTGTTTCGGGATCCGATCGGAGCGGCGTTTGTGCGCGGAGGTACACGTCGAAGTGGCTTATTCGATCAATCCATGAGGGTGCGCGAGACTTTGCCCGGACCCAGGTGCAGGGAGACGAGTGGATCACCTCGCCGCGGCCGCTCAGAACCTCCGCAAGTTGGCCAAGATCAGCCTCGCTAGGCAGCCCGTCACGACCTCAGGCGGGCAAACTCCACTTGCCCGCAGCCATCGCGGTCGTCGGCCAGGTCGACAGACGACTTTTTCAGCGGCATCGTTACCGAAGCTGCCGCTGACAGCCCAGCGGCTGACAAATGCGGTCGCGTCGGCTGTCTTGGGATCTAGGTCGGACGGTGCTCGAGGAGCAACTCCCTTGGTCTTGTTGAGCGATCGGCGGCTTGCCCATGCTTCAAGATCAGAAAGGGCATAGACGACGCGTTTCCAGAATTACCTGGCAGCCGGGCCGTCGCCGACAACGCGAAGCTTTTCGAGAGTTCCAGGCGAAAGTCTCAGATATTCGGTGGCTTCGCCGTTGGGTCAGGAGCTTAGTAGCGTTGGGCTTGATCATCGATGCGCCCTTCAGCGGGCGGTGATGGTTCCACTTCGCTACGTAGCCATTAGCTTAGCTTTTTTTTTGAAATGTCCGATCGAGTGCACCAACCCGCTTTTCCAATGCAACTCGAATTTTTCCTATCGCAACACGGCTCGCAGAAGATTTGAAGCGTGCGCGGCTATCGCCACGCTGGGCGATAGCCGCGGAATGGTGTGCTGCTTCAGACGGGCGAGCGCCCTTTAGGGTAGGGTGTTTGGATATCGTTCGAGGATCGCGCTGGTCACACCGTTGGTCCAGCCGAACCCGTCTTGAAGAGGGTACTCCCCGCCGCCACCGGGCCGCTGCTCCTCAACGTCGTACTTCTCCAGCATCTTGCCAGTTTCGTGATAAGTGACGTTCACCGTCTTGATCCACCGGCTTGCGATATCACGCGCCAGATCCTGTTCCCCGTAACGGCCGAGCCCGTGGATCGCGACCCATTGGAGCGGAGCCCAGCCATTCGGTGCATCCCATTGCTGGCCGTTCCGCGTGCCGGTTGTGCGAAGGCCGCCCGGTGCCACTAGCTTGGCGCGCGTCGTTGTTGCGACGGCCTTGGCTTGGGCAGGAGATGCCATGCCTACGAACAAGGGGTAAAGCATCGCGCTGGACAGTACGGCCGTCGTCTTGCCGTCATCGCACGACCAATCTGCGAAGCGGCTTTCCTTGGCAAGCCAGAGGTAGCGGTCGACCGCAGCCTTGCGGGCGTCGGCGCGTTTGGTGAATTCGCGCTGGCAGGGTTGGTCGGCGGTCTCTGCGCACCCCTTGGCGATGCGCGTTTCCATTGCCCAGAGCAGGGCGTTGAGATCGATGGGGACGATCGATGTGGTCCGGATCGTCGCAAGGTCGTTCGGATCGGTCAACCAGCGCGAACTGAAGTCCCATCCGCTTTCGGCGCCGGCGCGCAAGTCGCGGTACATTTGGGCAGCTGGACGCCCGGGCGCCTTCGCAGCAGTTACGCGGTCTTCGGCGAAGGATTCGTCGCGCGGAGTGTCGCGGTCATCCCAGTATCGGTTCAACAGGCTGCCATCCGGCATTGGAACCACGCGCTCGCACGGCTTCCGACTGGCCCTGGCGCATGCCTCGCCGGCCATCCAGTAGGCGTGCTCTTTGCGAAGCGCGGCGAGGCGCCGCGCGCGGACTGTTGCATCGGTCTGTTCGGACAGATCGAGCATGAGGGCGAAGAACGGCGGTTGCGAGCGGCTGAGGTAATACGTACGCGCGCCGTTCGGGATGTGGCCGTAGCGTTCGATGAGGCTGGTGAAGTTATCGATCATGCTTTCGACAAGGTCGGGACGATTGTCCGACTTCAGTCCAAGCATCGTAAAATAAGAGTCCCAATAGTAGACCTCGCGAAAGCGACCGCCGGGAACGACGTAGGATTCCGGCATGGCGAGGGCCGACGAACCGGACGGCGGCGTGAGCGGCGGGCGGGTCAGTTGGGGCCAGAGAGTAACGATATGCGCGCGCAAGGGAAGGCGTTCGCCCGGTGCGGGTGGAACGTCGAAATGGCGTTTGACGAAAGCGCTCAAGGCATCGCGGCCCTGAGGCTGTTCGGTGCGCCAGGCTTGCATGATGGTTTCGGCGTCTTCCCGGGGAACCGCGTCTACGAAAGTCTTGCCATCGGAGAACACCCGGTCGGTCTGCACGGCTTCGAACAAGGGACCGAAGGTGTCTTGCGGGCTCTGCGGCGGCGCGGCCTGGGCGCCGCAGGCGAGGGCGCCGGTCAGCACAAGTGCGGTCAGAGCAAGCCCGGTCTTGTGAAGGCGGGCTCTCGGCGAGGGAAGCGTAAAGGGCAAGACGGACATTCCTCAGGCGATCGGGGGGATGCGTTCGCTGGACTGGCGAACGGCGGCGCGGACGGCTTCCAGGTGGCGCAGGTTCTCCGCGTCCGGCATGGCATCCAGCACCGGGGCATAGTCGCGCGCGCGGATGCCCTGGCCGGTCATCACCGCGAACCAGCTGGCGTCGCGGAACAGGTCCTCGTTCGTCAGCATGATCCGGCCGGACGCCTTGAACTGCGCGATCCGATAGGCCAGGGTTTCAGGCATCGCGGTTGACTGGCAGTGCTGCCACATCGGCTCGCTGCGGCCGGCGGTGAAGTGATAGTGCAGCACCAGGAAATCGCGCACGTCTTCCATCTCGCGCGCGAAGACGCGGTTGTACTGTTCGGCCAGCAGCGGGTCGCAGCCGGCGCGGGGGAACAGAGAGAGCAGCTTGCCGATACCAGTCTGGATCAGGTGGATGCTGGTCGATTCCAGCGGTTCCAGAAAGCCGCTGGAAAGGCCGATGGCGACGACGTTGTGCACCCACGCGCGTTTGCGGCGGCCGGGGGTAAAGCGGATCAGGCGCGGTTCGGCGCTGGGTTCTCCGATCGCGCCGAGCAGCGTTTCGCGTGCGGCTTCCGGCGATTGGAAGCGGCTGGAGAAGACATAGCCGTTGCCCATGCGGTGTTGTAGCGGGATGCGCCAGCGCCAACCGGCTTCATGCGCGATGGCGCGAGTGTAGGGCACCGGTGCCGCATCGGCGGGTGTCGGCGCGGCCCAGGCGCCGTCGCACGGCAGCCAGTGCGACCAGTCCTCGAATCCGGCCTTCAGGCGATCCTCGATCAGCAGGCCGCGCAGGCCGGAGCAATCGATGAACAGGTCTCCCGTGAGGCGATCGCCCTTGTCGGTAGCGATGCTGCGGATGAAACCGGTTTCGCCGTCTTGCTCTATTTCGGTGACTTTGCCTTCGTGGCGGCGCACGCCGCGTGCTTCCGCTTGTTGTCGCAGGAAGGCGGCATAGAGCCCGGCATCGAAGTGATAGGCATAGCCGAGTGTGGAGAGCAGTGATCGCGAATCGTTCGCTGGCTGGATGAAACGGCGCTGGCGGGCCAGTTGCGTCGTCAGCGAATAGTCTTCGGGCGAGGCGTCCAGCCCTCCCAACCATGCCCGGGTCAGGCGGTGTGGAAAGGTCGCGCCGTCGCCGGGGCCACCATAAGTGCCGAATGGATGGAAATAGGCATGGCCATCACCCTGCCACCCCTGGAATTCGATGCCGAGCTTGTAGGTCGCCTTGGTGGCGGCCATGAATTCGGCTTCGTTCAGACCGATGAGCTGGTTGAACCAGTGGATCGTCGGAATGGTCGCCTCGCCCACGCCGATCGTGCCGATGGCATCGGACTCCACCAGCCGGATCTCGATCCCGTTGGCTTGCAGCGCTTTGGACAAGGCGGCAGCCGTCATCCATCCCGCCGTGCCGCCGCCGAGGATGACGATCGAACGGATGGGCGCGCGGTCTGCCGCCTGTCCCGTCATTGGCCGCATCCCGTGCCGGAGGCGGGGCGCTGGACGGCGAGGAACACCGTGCTCCACAGCTGCGCGGCGTTGGATTCATCCACGTCCGCGCCGCTGGCGCCGAAGGGAACCACGCGGTAGGCGCCGTCCGCATAGTTCCACGACCAGAGTTCCGAACTCTGCACGCTACGGCTGGCAGCGATGGCGTCCCACAAGCTGTTCTGCGCTTTCAGAAGCTGGCTGCAGACGCCGGCGGGCAGGTCGCTCCGTGCGATCTGGCGGGCAAGCCCGGAGGCGGCCAGCGCCTGCTGCCACGACCAGACGACGGTGCCATGATAGGCATTGCGGCCGAACTTGGCCTGCAACTCGGGCGAAGCGAAGACTGGGTTGGCCACCAGCATGCCCGCTCCTGTCATGAGTCCGGCGGGGAAGGCGTTGTCGATGGTCTGGGCCGCGACCGTCAGCTGATCTGCGGTGGGATGGCCGAACATCAGCGCGAAGCCTTCGTCGGAATTGACGATCGGCACCGGCTTGCCGGCGCGGTCCAGCGCGATGGCGTGATAGCGGATGGGGCGACGCGCAGCCTCCAGCGCGGCGGCGTCCGGCACGCTCTCCTGCTTGGCATAGGCGGCGATGGCAGCGCGGGCAGCGGCAGGCTTTACCGTCTGTAGGAACAGCGGCGGTGCATTGTCGCGCCAGACTTTGGCCGTGCGGGCCAGGTCCGCCAGCATCGCCTTGTCCTCGGGCTTGGCGTAGGCGTCGAGCAGGCCGGCGCGGGCCAGTGCATCGGCGGCGTCGAGCGCGGCGGGGACTAGGATGGCGTTGACGTCATAGGGATAGCGGCCGCCGCCGAGCCCTTCGTTGCTGTCTCGCCATTCGCCCACTTCCATGCCTTCATGCAGCGCGATCAGGTTCTGCCAACGCGGATCCTTGGCGAAGGATTGCGCTTGCTGCGCGACGAAGCGGATGTTGGTCATCAGGGCTTCACCGAGCGGGCGCCCCTGATCCTGCTGGGAGAGGAAGTCCGTCGCACGCGCCTTGCCGCGCGGATCGTCCAGCAGCCACGCCTGCGTGACGGGCGCCAGCATGAACGAGCTATCGATCATCGCGTAGTTGAACGTGGGCGCTGCAGACTTGCCTTGCCCTTCGCGCATGTGATCGAGCACCGCGAACTCGCCGATGTCTTCTTCATGCGCGACGTTGCCATCGTGCGAGAGACGTTCGAGCACTGCACGCAACCCGGTTTCCACCGCTTCGGGCTGAAGGGCCGGCATCAGCATCCGCACCGACATCAGGGTATCGCGACCGAAATAGGTGTTGAACCTCCAGGAGCCCGCCATGAACTTCTCATGGTAGCTGAGGAATTGCAACGCGGCCCGGGCGGCAGGATCCTGCGCTGCCTTGTCGGTCAGCAGCGTATCGGGCGTGTAAGGCGTCAGCGGCTGTTCGCCGGTGAGCGCGGTTACGCTGAAGACGATCTTGCCGTCCGGTCCGGCAGTGATCCTGTTGCCGGAGACGCTGCCTTGCTCCACCGTCAGCGCCAGCTTGTAGCCCGGCGCGCCGTCCAGACGATCCCGCGCCCAGACGAGCGTATTCGCCTGGATTTGCCCGGGGACGAGGATTTCCGCCGGTGCGGTGCCAAGGCCCTGATAGTCGCGCAGCACGCGCACGCTGGAGAGTACGGCCTGCCGCACCACCAGTTCCGAAGCGCGGATCTCTGCGCGGAAGGTGACGCCGCGCAGCGGGCGGCCTTGCGCGTCGGTCTGAGTGATGGGTTGCGGTTGGCCGGTCATCGACCATTCGGCCGCCTGGGGCACTTTCTCGAACCACAGGCCGACGCCGCTGTTGCCGGCCGGGAAGGCGACGATCACGCGCGGGTCGTTGCCGGACCGCAGCAGCACATGCGCCGCGACCGGGCCTTGCTGGACGAAGTTGTTGAGGTTCAGGCCTTCACGCAGCGTTTGAGCGGAGGCTTGCGAGGACAGGGCCAAAGGGATGGTGAGCAGCGGGGCGGCGGTCAAAGCCAGCGCGGCCAATCTGCGAAACAGGGGGGGCATCGGAAAGCTCCATGCAGAAGTGAAAGGCCGCGCTCCGGGAGGAGGAGGGGGGAGCGCGGCCTTCCGAAACCGGAGCGCGATCATGGGATCGACGGGGTGTCTCCGGCTTCTCAAGTAGGTCCGGTCACCGCAACTATGCGCGGTGACCGGAAGCGGGCTCTATCAGAACGAATAGGTGACCGATGCCAGCGCGTTGCGCCCTGCGATGGAGCGGCCGTAGAAGTAGCCGTTGACGATCGTCTGGGTCTGGCCCTGGCGCGGGTTGCCTTCGGTGAAGCCCTTGGCATTGGTCAGGTTGTCCACGCTGACGCTGACGTTCACCTGATCGGTCACGTTCACGTTCGCACCGATCGAGAAGACGTTGTAGCTGGGCAGGGCGACGCCGTTGCCGGAATCCGCGTAGATCTTGCCGATGTATTTCCAGCGGCCATAGATTTCGCCCAGACCTCCGGGCAGCGTGAAGACCGGCGTGACCGTCAGCAGCTTCTTCGGCGTGCGTTCGGGGGTATTGCCTTCATACTGTGGCTGCGCCACGCCATCGAAGCGCAAGTTGCTCAGCTTCGGATCCTGATAGACGCCGGTTGCCGTGATCGCGAAGAACGAGACCGGACGGAATTCGGCATCGAGCTGCACACCGTTGGTCTTGTTGTTCGCCAGCGCATTGGCGGCTTCTGTCGGATCGGTGGGATCGATGAACTGGTACGACTGGTTCTTGAAGATCGTGCGGAAGCCGATCAGCGATGCGCTGAGCATCCCCGTGCGGAAGCGCACGCCGCCTTCGTAGAGGGTAAGGTCGGTGGGCTTGTGCGTGCCGCCGGTGTCGCCCCCGTTGGTCTGGAAACCCTTGGCGCCGCGAACGTAAAGCGAGATATTGCTGGTCAGTTCGTAGTTCACGCCGGCCGTGTAGGCCCAGTCGTGATAGGTGGCGCTTGAGTGCGTGTAGGTGCCGTCAAACGTGCTGCCCACGGTCTGCGCAAGGCCGGGCGTCCCAGTGGGCACGGCTTCATTGACAGCGGCGGTGTTGCCGATGTTCACGGCGACATGCTGGTGCTCGTAACGGGCGCCGAAGTCGATGTGCAGCTTGTCGTTGATGACAAGTTCATCGTTGAAATAGGCCGAGGCGGAGCTGACCTTGTCGTTGAAGATGCCCTGGCCCCAGTTGCCGTAGCTCAGCATGCCGTTGTTGGTCAGCTGGCCAAGCTCGTTACCGTTCGCATCCAGCGCGACGAGATCGTAGATGTGCGAGTTGTTCGTCACGTCGTTGATGGCGTAGGCGACGCCCGACTGGTCGTTCTTGCGGCGCACGTTGTAGTACATGCCGCCCACGGTCAGCGAGTTTTCGAACCAGTTGCCCCGGGTATCCCACTTCAGCCCGAAATCGCTGCCGAAATCCTTGGTGGACAGCGTCTGATGGTTCAGCACTGTTTGCTGAAGCAGACCATTGCCGTTCAGTGCGTTCAGCGTCGCGGTATCGGAGGCGGCGATGATCCGGCCGGTCTGCACGTCGCGAATGCCGAACTGGGTAGTGCCTGCGAAGGCAGTCTGCCCGGCGGTAAGCAGATCGGCGACCGGCGATACGCCCGGCGTCAGGTAGTCGACGGCAGAGGCAAGGCCGGAAGTGCCGGCGCCGCTGCCGGGGAAGATGCCGTTGAAGTCGTACTTGCCGTCCAGATAGCGGGCACGACCGAACAGCTTCAGGTCTTCGTTCAGCGGCTTTTCGAAGTCGAGGCGGAAGGTGTTCGACGTTGTGTGGATGCCGTTGTCGCCGCGGAACGGTCGGATGGTGCGGCCCGTCGCCGAAGACACTGGTACGCCAAGGTACTGGAAGGCGCTGCCCAGAATATTGTCGTACTTCATGTCCATGCCGGGGATCGAACTGATCTTGCCCGATGCGTCGACCGCGAAGGGCATGTCGGCATAGTAGGGATCGGTTTCGTCACGGCGCTGATAGCTGACGCGGATGAAGCCATCGTCGTCGAAGCGCTTTTCCAGGGCACCCTTGATCTGGAAACTGTCGTAGCGGAACGGCGACTTGCGCTGGCCCTTCTGGCTCCAGAAATAGCCGCTGGCGGCAAAGGCCAGGTTGTCGGCCAGCGGGGCCGAGAAATAGCCGTCCACGCGGTAGTCGTCATAGGTCGTGCCGGTTGCGCGGATCGATCCGGTCGGCTTGTCGTAGCTCAGCTTCTTGGAGACGAAGTTGATCGTCGCGCCGGCGCCGTTGGGAGCAAGGATGCCCGAGGTGCCGCCGGCCACCGCTTCCATGCGGTCCACCGAAAGGTCCTGCTGGAAGTAGAAGTCCGCGCCGCCACCGGCATAGAGGATCGGCATGCCGTCCTGCTCGATGGTGATGAAGGCCTGGCCGCCACCGCGCAGGCCGCGCACGGAGTAGTTGTTGGAAGCGGGGCCGGCGGTGCCTTCCACGAAGATGCCGGGCACCAGTTCCAGCGATTCCGCCATCGAGCGCGGGGCCTTGCGCTGAAGTTCTTCCTTGCTGGCCAGCGTGACGTTGGACGAGGAGTTGAACAGCGTACGCCGGCCGGAGGTGCTGCCGGTAACGATGATCTCGGGAGAGCTTGCGTCGCTTTCCTGTGCGGAATCGACCGTGTCGGCGGCTTGCGCCGCGCCGGCCGGTGCCGAAGCGCCGGTCATGACAGAGGCGGCCTGACCGTAGGAAGCGCTGGTCAGTCCCGTACGGACGGAGGGTGCGGCACGCTCTGCCAGCACCGCGGTCCGGCCGTCGAACGAGACGACGCGCAGGTCGCTGGCGGAGATCAGCCGGCGCAGACCTTCCTCGACGGTGTAGCGGCCCTGCACGGCGTTGACCTTACGGCCATGCGTAGTGGCGCCGGAGGCCAGAACCTGGATCCCGGCCTGCTGCGCGAAGGCAAGGATACCCTTGCCGGCGTCCTGCGCGGGAATGTTGAAATTATGAATCTGATCCTGCGCCAGCACCGGGGTGCTGGCCAGCATGGATACTCCGGCGACACTTGCCAGCAGAGCTGATTGCACGTGGAAACGGCGGACGGATCGCATGTTACCTCCCAATTATCACGGCCGAACATTTCAGCCATTTTTTGAGAAAGATGGTCGGCGATCCGGTTTCCGTCAGTCCGGCGAAAAATTTTTACGGAACGATGCGGATGACGTTGCCCTCGTGCACGACGCGGCCGCCAACCATCGCGGCCGTGGCCGAGGCGAAGCCGTTGATATCGTCGGTCTGGAAGGATCCGATCACGCGCTTGTCCGCAAACGCCGGGTCGACGGCGATTTGCTGGGCGTGATAGACGTTGAATTCGGCGGCGGCCTGCGAAAGCGGCGCATCCTCGAACACGATGCGGCCATCGCGCCAGGCCAGTTGCCGGTCCGCCGCGTCCCCATCGAGCGAGGCCACTTCCACACCGTCATCGCTGACGAATGCGCTGTGGCCTGCCTTGACGTACGTGCTGCCCGGCGTCCCGGCCGACCAGACTTTCACCGTACCCTCGGTCACGACCACTTCGGTTGCGCCGTTCCGGCGGCGCACGCTGAATGCGGTGCCCACGGCCTGGACGCTGACCGGCCCCGCGCTGACCGTGAAGGGGCGATCGGGCATTTTTGCCACCTGAAACCAGGCCTCTCCCTTCGCCAGTTGTACGTCGCGCTTGCGGCTGGTGAACGACAGGCGCAATTCGCTGCCCGAATTGATGACCGCCAGAGAGCCGTCGGCCAGCGGGACCCTTCGGATTTCGCCGGTATCGGTGCCGAGCGTCGTCGCCTTGGGCCAGAGCGTGAACGACAGCACGCCGGCCAGGGCCGCAGCGATCCCGGCTCCGCCAAAGGCCAGGACACGGCGGCGCGCGAAAGCCGACGTGGGGGGCGGCGCAAGGCCGCCGTCTTCGTTGGCGGCGCTCGGATAGGCATCCCCTTCAGCGGCGTCGGATCCGGCCAGTATCCGGCAGCGATCCAGCACGCTCATCGCGGCGCGGGCGCGAAGGAGGGCGCCTTTGTGGCGACGGTCGGCCGCCAGCCAGGCATCCAGCCGAGCGCGTTCGGCAGCATCGATTCCGCGATCGAGGGCTGCAGCCCATTGCGAGGCGATTTCGTCGATCATGGCTGCTTACGTGCCCCGCGCAAGGAATTAGAGGGCTTGCGGCGAGCCGGAATGTCTGTGCGTTCGTCTTCCGTCATTTGATTCAGGATGCGGCGCAGGCCGCGCGCCACTTCGTTTTCGACGACATTCTCGGTCAGGCCAAGCCGGACCGCGATTTCGCGCTGGGGCACATTCTCAATCTTGCGAAGGCGGAAGACCTGTCGTGCTCGCTCCGGCAGAGCGTCGATCAGCCGCTCCACGCGTTGCAGCGCGCTGCGCCCGGCAGCGATCCGCTCTGGAGAGAATTCATCCACCAGTCCGTTTTCCATCTCGGCCAGGCCGCTGGCCGCCTCGATGCGGACCACGCGCTCCCGCCGCACCTGCTCCAGCACGATATTGCGGGCCGTGCGAAAGAAGTAACTGCGCGGATCTTCGATGTGATCCACACGCTCCAGTTCGGAAATACGGCAATAGGCCTCCTGCACGACATCATCGACATCTATCGTCGGGAAGGTCGCACGCAGCCACTTGCGCAAATGGCGTTCGTGAGGAAGCACATGGCGACCGACCCATCCGACCAGATGAAGCAGCCGGTCCTCTCCGTCATCCGTCATTATAAAAAATCCAGCACACGTGACGGGCAGCTTCTTCGCCTCCTTTGCATGAAAGAAGGGCCGGCACGGGCGGGCAGGTCTATGCTAACGCCGGGGGGCGGCGCAAGTTTGATAATTTCATTATCGGAATGTGCCCGGAAATTTGCGGTAAATGCTTTGCTGAAGCTGCCGCTCGCTGCTCTGCGCCTGAACGGCCGGCAGATCCCGCATCCGGTTGTTCAGGTTCATCCTCAATTCGATGAATCAAGGGCCGTGAACGGGTCAGGGCGGCCCGATCCACTACGAAGGCCGGCGTGCACCGAGCCTTGTGATTTATTGAACGGGCAAAAAGCTTGGAGAGCGGGACACAGTGTTGAGCTCTCCCGTCGGGTAAGCGGAACCAGTGATTTTGTTGCTCGTTCTTTGCTGTATGAAATTCTTCAATCCAGCAGAACGTCTTTCCATCTTGCATGCCCGGAGGGATCTGAAGATGGCACGCTCCGCACACGCTTACGTGCGGGGAAATACGCTGCGGTTTTACGAATGGTTGGCGGACTCAGCAGCCGCGTGGTTCATTCCCGACGGGCCGCCGGTGTGGATATGCGGCGATTGCCATCTCGGCAATCTCGGCCCGATCGCGGACGGCAACGGCAAGGTCGCCATCCAAATCCGTGATCTCGATCAGGCGGTGATCGGCAATCCCGCGCACGATCTGATCCGCCTGGGCTTATCGCTGGCAACGGCCGCCCGGGGATCGGACCTGCCGGGCGTGGTCACTGCGCGAATGATGGAAGAGATGATCGAGGGTTATGAACGAGCCTTCGTGTCTCCTGACGAGAAGGAGATGGAGCTCCAGGAGGAGCCTGACGTCGTCCGCACGGTACGTCGCCGCGCTCTCGGCCGGAAGTGGCGGCATCTTGCGAAAGAGCGGTTGGAGGATGTCGATCCGGCTATTCCGATCGGCAAACGATTCTGGCCGCTGGCGGCCGAGGAACGGGACGCCTTGCGCGAAATCGTGATCCATCCACCTGTCAGCCGCATGATCCTCTCGCTCGACCGCAAGGGAGAGGATCGCAAGCCGTTCATGGCGGATGCGGCCTACTGGATGAAGGGATGCAGTTCGCTTGGACTGCTTCGGCTTGCCGCGATTGTCGGGCTGAAAGGGCGCGATGCAGTCGATTATTCGCTGATCGACCTCAAGGAGGCAGTCGATCCGATTGCGCCTACCGCGCGTGGCGCAACGATGCCGAGCGAGCCGGCCGAGCGTGTGCTTGCGGCAGCCATTGCGCTTTCCCCCAATCTCGGTGAGCGGATGGCGACGGCGCGGCTTCTTGGCCATTCGATGTTCGTCAGGGAGTTGATGCCGCAGGATCTCAAGATCGAGGTCGAGCAGTTCTCGCAACGCGAGGCGCAGAAGGCGGCGCGTTTTCTCGCGTATGTCGTCGGCAAGGCTCATGCGCGCCAGATGGACGATGCGATGCGCCGGGATTGGCTCCAGGCCTTGAAAAAGGGGCGCTCCTCGGACCTTGACGCGCCGTCATGGCTCTGGCGATCGGTTGTCGAACTCGCCGCCCGGCATGAGGCGGGTTACCTTCAGCATTGCCGGGTCTACGCCTTGGCTAACTGAGGTGCGGGCGGTGGCTTCGGGCTGCGGTTGTTAGGCTACGTTCCCAGGAATGCACGGATCAGGCCGTGCCCAATCGGTATCCGGGAGGTGCCGAGCGCGGCCGGGAACGACGATATTCTGTCGATGCCATCCCCGATTTTTACATCATCACAATGTTCGCATTGCGCATTCCATTCCTGCGCGCTAGCTGCCCGCACGAAAGAGACGATGGGTGCCGGGAAAGAGCAATTATGTTGCGCAATGCGTGCCGATTTGGTGTAATTTTTTCCGTTTCCCTATGTCCGACCGTGGCCCGAGCCGCCTCGACCGCCAGAACGATCGACAAGGCGGACACGTTGCTCTTGATCCTCGGCGCGGCACTCGTCCTGTTCATGACGCTGCCGGGATTGGCACTTTTCTATGGCGGGCTGGTTCGCGCCAAGAATTTCCTGTCAGTGCTGATGCACTGTTTTGGGCTTGCGGCGCTGGCCTCGATCCTCTGGTTCCTCGGGGTCTACAGTCTCGCTTTCCGAGGCGACAACCCGTTCATCGGTGACCTCTCGGCGATCGGGCTCAATGGCCTGACGGCCATTCGATCGGGGTTGACCGTGCCCGAGAATGTCTTTGCGCTCTATCAGATGACCTTCGCGATCATCACACCGGCGCTCATTGTCGGCGCGTTTCCCGAGCGTGTTCGATTCGGCTGGCTGATGCTTTTTTCGGGTTTGTGGCTGGTGCTGGTCTATGCGCCCGTTGCGCATTGGCTGTGGGACGGCGGTTGGCTGGCGCAGCTTGGCGCGCGGGACTTTGCCGGTGGCATCGTGGTCCACACCACTGCCGGCATGGCGGCGCTTGCATTGGCGATCCTGATCGGACCAAGAAAGGGCTTCCCGCATTCGATGATCCCGCCGCACAGTCCGGCGATGACGATGATCGGGGCCGGTATGTTGTGGGTCGGCTGGTTCGGGTTCAACGGTGGATCGGCTCTTGTTGCCGATCAGTCCGCGGGCGCCGCAATTATCGCCACGCATCTGGCGGCCTCTGCGGCAGCTCTCACCTGGGCTGCGGCCGAGCACCTGAAGATCGGCAAGCCGACGTCCATCGGTGTCGTGACTGGCGCAGTAGCAGGCCTTGCAACGATCACCCCGGCTGCCGGATACGTTTCGCCAACGAGCGCTGTCATCATCGGCATCCTGGGCTCGCTCGTTTGCTTCGCGTCGGTGCTGGGAGTGAAGCATCGCTGGAAGGTCGATGATAGCCTGGACGTATTCGCCGTCCACGGCGTCGGCGGAATGTTGGGGTCCGTTTTGTTGGCGATATTCGCAAGCAAGGCGTTCGGCGGCTCCGGGCTGTCGGCAGGACAGACCATCACCAGCCAGATGCTTGTTCAGGTCGCTGCGGTTGTGATCGTGGCTCTCTGGTCAGTGGCACTCACCTTGATTGCAGCGCGCGCCGCAGCCCTGCTTCTTCCAATGCGCGTCAATGCCGAGCAGGAACATGACGGCCTCGATTTAAGCCTTCATGGCGAAAGAGCGTACGAGTTCGATTGAATGGAAATTGAGTGCCTGCCCCGTGCTCCCGCTACGGCGGTTGGGCACGGGCAGATGCCGGACACTTCCATCGTCATTCGAAAACGGCAAGGAGAGAGGATTTCGCGAAGCCAGGCGGCCTCCTTGAGATGCAATTGAGTTCTGCCATCCGGAATGGGACGCGGAATTGCAGTTGGCTGCCTCATCGCGGTGATGGTCAGGCTGGAATAGCGTCTCGGACTGCAGTTGCAGCAGAAGGACGCGGCGGTGCAAGTGCCCCCTCCCACTTCGAAATTACCGAGGTGGCGACAGCATTACCCAACACGTTGGTCGCAGTGCGGCCCATGTCCATGAAGTGATCGACAGCAAGGATGAAGGCGACGCCTTCGACCGGCAGGTCGAACTGTGCGAGCGTGGCGGCGACCACCACCAGTGAAGCGCGTGGGACTGCGGCGATACCCTTGCTCGTCACCATCAGCACCAGAAGGATCGTGAACTGCGTAGCGAGCGGCAGGCCTATGCCGTAAGCCTGGGCGATGAACATCGTCGCGAAGGTGGCGTACATCATCGAACCGTCAAGGTTGAAGCTGTAGCCCAGCGGGAGCACGAAGCTGCTGATCCGGCGCGGCACGCCGAAGCGGTCCAGTTGTTCCAGCATGCGCGGATAGGCGGCTTCGGACGATGCGGTGGAGAAGGCGAGCAGCACCGGCTCGCGTACAAGGCCGATGAGCGCGAAGATGCGCTTGCCGAGGAACACCGCGCCGGCTGACAGCAGCAGGATCCATAGCGAGATCAGGGCCAGATAGAACTCGCCGACCAGTGCGCCGAAAGTCTTCAGCACGCCGAGGCCCTCGGTCGTCACGGCGGCGGCAAGGGCGCCGAACACCGCGAGCGGGGCCATGCGCATGACGTAGCCGGTCACTTTCAGCATCAGCTCGACCATCGTCTCGATCAGCACGACGACCGGTCTGCCGGTCTCGCCCAGCGCGGTGAGGCCGACGCCGATGAAGATCGAGAAGACCACGATCTGGAGGACGGAGTTGTCCGCCATCGCGCCGACCATCGATGTGGGGAAGACGTGCAGCACGAAGTCACGGAAATTGAGTGCTTGTGCATCGACGCCCGCACTTGCGCCCGAACGTACGAGGTTAAGCCCCTCGCCGGGTGCAAAGGCATTCACGAAAACAAGGCCGAGCGTCAGCGAGATCAGGCTGGCGATCACGAACCAGGCCATCGCCCGCCCGCCGATCCGCCCCAGCGTCTTGCTGTCGCCCATATGCGCGATGCCTGCGACCAGCGTCGAGAACACCAGCGGCGCTATGATCATCTTGATAAGGTGGAGGAAGACATCGGCGAGCAGGTGGAAGTAGCCCGCCACTTCCTTCGCGGCCTCGGCCGAGCCTGCCATCCGGTGGGCGGCGAAGCCGGCGCAGACGCCGGATACCATCCCGGCGACGATCGTGGTCGTCAGGCGACGTGACATGGATTTCTCGCTTGTTGGGGAACCGAAAAAGACCCGGCCCGGCAAAGCAAGGCTTCGCCGGGCCGGGCAGAGGGTGGTTCGGTATCAGTCCTTCGAACCCGACTTGCGGTAGTCGAGCGAGGGCGCCTTGTCGCCGAGCAGCGAGCGGTAGACGAAGTTCGGTCCGCGACGCTCCTCGAGTTCGGCCTTGGCTGCGGCGAGCGTGTCGGGGCTCTGGAAGAGCTGCGCGGCGGTCAGCGCCAGCGTCTTGGCGGCGACATCGGCACCCTTGGTGCCGACGCTGGTGCCGCTGGCGGCAACCGCCTGCCAGCTGTGCGGCGGCGTGCCCGGCGCCCAGGTCCCCGCCGAAAGTCCAGCCGTCGGCGTGGTGTAGCTGACGTCGCCGACGTCTGTGGAGGCGGACATGATTTCGCCGCTGCTGTAGGGGGCGACGCCGCTCGGGCCCTTGCGGCCGCCCTTGGGCAGGGTGGCGCTGATCTTGTCGATGAAGGACTGTTCCTGCGCCGTGTAGGTCGGCAGCGGTACCTGCTTGAGGTTCTCGTACATGACATGGCCGAGCGTGTCGTTCGGCAGCAGGTCGAAGGTGCCGCCGATCTGATTGTACTCGACTGTGGTGCCGGTGCCGAGCGCAGCGCCTTCGGCCGCCTTCTTCACACGCTCCATGATCTCCGCCACTTGCTGCTGGTCCGGGTGGCGGACGTAGTAGTAGACTTCGGCAGTGTCGGGGACGACGTTTGGCGCCTTGCCGCCGTCGGTGATCACGTAATGGATGCGGGTTTCCTGCGGAACGTGCTCGCGCATCATGTTGACCATGTTGTCCATGGCTTCGACCGCATCGAGCGCCGAACGGCCACGCTCGGGCGCGGCGGCGGCATGCGACGCAATGCCGTGAAAGCGGAACTTGGCGCTGACATTGGCGAGGGCGTGACCCTGCATGGCGCTGTAGCCGTCGCCCGGATGCCAGTGGAGCATGGCGGAGACGTCCTTGGTCAGGCCCGAACGGACGAGGAAGACTTTGCCCGAACCGCCTTCTTCGGCCGGAGCGCCGTAGACGCGCAGTTCGCCCTTGATTCCGTGGGCGACCATCCAGTTCTTGGTGGCGATGGCAGCGGCGACGGAAGCTGCACCGAACAGGTTGTGACCGCAGGCGTGACCGGCAATGCCGTCAAGCGCGTGGCGTTCCGGCTCGGCGGCTTGGGCGAGACCGGGCAGGGCGTCGAACTCGGCAAGGATGCCGATGACCGGGCCGTCGCCGGTCTTGAAGCTGGCGACGAACGCGGTCGGCATTCCGGCGATGCCGGGCGTCACCTGGAAACCTGCGGTCTTCAGTTCCTTCTGGAGCAGGCCGGAGCTTTTGGTTTCCTGAAAGCCGACTTCGGCCCAGGACCAGATCTGCAAGGCATTGCGCGCCATTGCAGCCGAACCGCGATCGACGTCGGCCAGGATCGCAGCGCGGTCCGCTTCGGCAAGGGGGCCTGCGAGGGCAGGCGCGCTGGCGCCGGCGGCGAGGACGAAAAGGGCGGTACGAACGAGGGATTTCATCGGGCTATCCTCTTGGAAAGTCGTATCGAAAGGTCGCCCCGCGACGACCACATTTACTGAAGTGTGGTTCGCGCGGGGCATGGTTCTGGTCAGCGTTTGCCGAACGACACGCGCAGCTGGGCGCCGAACACGCGCGGTTCGTTGTAGACGAGCGTGGTCGAGGTGATCGAAGGTGTCACCACACCGCCCGCCGCCGCGTAAGTGACGTCGAACAGGTTGCGAACGAAGAAGCCGAGGTCGATGCCCCGATCTTCCATATTGTTGAAGTCCAGCTTCAGGTTGACGGTGTCGTAAGGCTTCTGGATGCCGTTGGTGTCCAGCGGACGTTCGACGTACCAGACTTTCGTGCTGTGGAACCAGTTGGCATTGAACACCAGTTCCGCGAAGTCGCCGAGATTATGCGCATAACGTGCGCCGCCACCCACGGTCCATTTCGGCGTGTAGGAGAACTTGTTGTTCACCGGATTGGTGCCGAGCAGCGGGATAAAGGCCGCCGGAGCATCGTATTCGTCGTACTTGGCATCGGTATAGGCGCCGAAGCCGGAAAGGGTGAAGCCGTGAAGCGGGGTCACCGAGAAGTCGAACTCGGTGCCCTTGATGTTGGCCTTGGCGGCATTGATGATCAGGCTGCTGGGGTCGTTGGCGGAGTTGTTGTCGCCGTCAAAGTTGGCGCCGGGGAAGATGGAGCGTTGGATATTGTTGTACTTGCTGGTGTAGGCAGCGATATTGAAGCGGCCCTTTACCGTGCCGACCTGCCAGCTTGACTTGATGCCGGCTTCGTAGTCGGTAACCTTCTCCGGCTTGAACGTCTCGAACCCATCGAAGTACGACGACAGGCCGCTCTGGTTGTAACCCGCCGAACGGTAGCCGCGGCGGTTGGTGATGTAGAGGAACAGGTCGTCATTGACCTTGTAGTCGAAGCCCAGAGTCCAGGTCGGCGCGCTCGACTTTTCGGAGCCGGTCTTGCCGCCGGCGGTCGCGCAGTCGTCCGGGCCGATATGCGCGGCGGTGTCCAGTGTCGCCACCGAGCAGCCCGAGGACTTGTCCCAGGTGTAGCGGAAACCGCCGTTGAAGCGCAGGCCATCGGCGAAGCCGCCGAAGGCATAGCCGATCTGGCCGAACAGCGCCTTGCTGGTCGAGGTGTTGTAGTTCTCGTTATAGGTGAAGGTCTTGCCCGGGATTACGGCTGAGTAGGTGACGCTGCCGTTCACGCCGTTCGGATCGCTTTTCAGGTAGAAGGCGCCGACGATCCAGTCCAGCTTGTCCCCGAACAGTTTGCCCATGACCTGGAACTCGTTCGAGTATTGCTGGACATTGGTGTTGGAGATGCCGTCGTAGAGCGCAAGGTAGGTGCCGTCCATGTCGCGGGCACCGTCCACCTTGCTGCTGCGATAGCCGAAGATGTTCTTGAAGGTAACGCTGCCGACATCGAGCGTCGTGGTGTTGGCAAGGCCCCAGAAAGTGCGGTTCGAGTAGGGATCGATGCTGGTCGAAATGTCACGCACGCCGGCGGCCTGCTGTTCTGACAGCGCGATGTCGATGTCGCAGCCGGCGACGCCGCAGTCGAAATAGGGAGCGTTCGCCGCCGTGCGCGCGGTGCCGCCGCCGCTGACCGCGGGGTTCGGGTAGACGCCGTTGAGCACGAGGCCGGTGCCGTTCTCCCGCGCGCGATACCAGTCGAACACGGTGGTGTTCTTGAGGCCGTCGACCGGCTCGATCAGCAGCGAGGCGCGGAAGGCATTGTTGTTGCGATCGTCGAGATCGCCGCCCACGCCGTGATTTTCGGTGTAGCCGTCGCGGCGGGCGATCTGCCCGGCAAGGCGCAGGGCAATGCGCTGGTCGACGATCGGCACATTGACCGCGCCTTCGAACGTACGCTCGTTGTAGGAGCCGAGCGTGACCTGGCCATACCCGCCGAAGTCGTAGTCCGGCGCGGTGGGATAGAGCAACAGCGCGCCGCCGGTGGTGTTGCGGCCGAACAGCGTGCCCTGCGGGCCCTTGAGCACCTGGATCGAGGCGACGTCGAAGGTCGGCACGATCGAGCCTTCGTTGGGCAGCGGCACGTCGGCGAAATAGGTGACGACCGAAGGCGCGGAGGCGCCTGCCGTGGCGCGGCGCTGGCCGCGAATGACGATGCTGGGCGTATCGCGCGACGTCTGAGGGGCGACGTTGAGGCCCGGCGTCGTGTAAGTAAGGTCCTGTGTGCTGACGATGGCCTTTTCGCGCAGCATGGTCTCGTTGAAGGCGGTTACCGAGACGGGGACGGTCTGTGCGCTTTCCTCGCGACGGCGTGCGGTGACGACGATGTCGCCGCCCGGATCCTCGGAGACTTGCGAGGCGGCTTGGGCGAAGGCTGCGGGGGTGGAAACGGATAGGAAGGAAGAAGCAAGAAGCAATGCGGATAGGCTGCGACAGGACATATTGTTCTAGTTCCTTATCAATCCGGCCTGTCCCTGATCGCAGGCCGACAATCGCAAGACGCAGCCCGGCGCGGATCATTCGCTCTCGATGAAAAAATATTCCGGGTGACGTTTCGGGGCGTGCGGAGCTAAGGAGGGCACGCTCATACGGATCCGGGAATCGACGTCATTTTCTCGCTGCGCAGATCATCGCCGAACGAACGTGCTCCCGATCTTTCGGTGCATGTGCCAGCGCTGCGTCGCTACATCGCCAAGCGCGCTGCGCCTGGCGATGTCGATGATCTGGTGCAGGACGTGTTGGTGCGCATGCATGTGCGCGGGCAGACCGATCCCATCGCCAACGTGGAAGGCTATCTGTTCCAGGTTGCCGCCAGCGTGCTCACCGACCGCGCGCGCCGTGACTCCGTTCGCCATCGCAGCGCGCATTTCGAGCTGACAGAGCCGTTCCATCCGGTTGAGGAACTGACGCCCGAGCGGGTGCTGCGCGGGCGCGAAGACGTAGACCGGCTGGCCAATGCGCTGGAGGAAATGCCGGACCTCACGCGCGATGCCTTCGTGCTGCACCGCTTTGAGGAAATGTCCTACGATGCCATCGGCGAGCATCTCGGCATCTCCACCAGTGCGGTTGGTCGGCATCTGATGAAAGCGGTGCGCTTTCTGGCCGCGAGGGACCTGCCATGAGCAAGTCCATGGATCATCAGCCCGCTGATGCTGGGCCGTTCGACGCCCGCGCACTGGAGCAGATCGATTCGCCCGAAGCGACGGCGGCGGCCTATTTCAGCCTGTTCCGTTCGCCCCGCGCGACCGCGCAGGATTACGACGATTTCGAGCGCTGGCACGCGCGTGACGAGGCCAATCGCATTGCCTGGGCCCGTGTCGAGCGGGCATGGGAAGGGGCGGGCGCCATGCGCACCGACGCCCGCATTCTGGCGATCCGGGAGCGAGCTTTGGCCAACCGCCGTCCGCGCGGACGCTGGAAGCGTCCGCTGGCCGCCGCGGTTGCGGCCGTCGCCGTGCTGTCCGCAGGGGTGCTTTATCAGCGCCTTCAGCCGAGCGGTCCATCGGCGCCGGCGATTGCCAGTGCGGAAGGGCAGGCGATTTCCACGGGCGTGGGCCAGCAGGTGACGTTCCGGATGACCGACGGCTCCACCGTCACCGCGAATACGGATTCGAACCTGGCGGTGGACGAGACCGAGACGCTGCGCCGCACCGCGATGAAGCGGGGGGAGGCTTTCTTCGAAGTGGCCAAGAACCCGCGCAAGCCCTTCGTCGTCGAAGCGGGCGGGGTGAAAGTGACGGCGCTCGGCACGGCCTTTGCGGTTCGCGACCTCGATGGCGGTGTGGGCGTGACGCTGGCGCACGGTCAGGTGCGCGTCGACATGCCGGCCGCGGCTGGCAAGGAGGCGCAGTCGGCCGTGCTGAAGCCGGGCCAGCAACTGGTTTGGAGGGCCGGCACGTTCCGCATTGCGCCGGTCGATGTCGATCGGCAACTGGCATGGCGCGAGGGGGCAATCAGCTTTGACCGTGTGCCGCTGAAGGACGCGGTGGCCGAGATCAACCGCTACAGCGCACAGGAAATCGTCATCGCCAGCCCTTCGCTGGCCGCCCATCCGATCAGCGGGACCTTCCGGATCGGGGTGACGCGGGGCTTCCTCCAGAGCCTCGAACTCGCGGGGATTGCCCGGGTCGAGAACGAAAGCGCGACGCGGGCCGAACTCGTCGCGCCCTGACGTGGGCGATTATTCGAAGCTGTAGCGCAGCCTGATGCCGATCGTGCGCGGCGGACCGGTGATGACCGATCCTGCCGCATAGGCGGGGTTGAGAGTGCCGCCGCCGCTGGCGTAGAAGCGGTCGGTCAGGTTGCGACCCCAGATTTCGATATCGAGCGGCAGCCCGCCTGGCCCGCGCCACGCGATCGCCGCGCCGAGAAGACCGTAGCCCGGCTGGCTGCCGAAAGTCTCGGCGGAGCGTTCGGTGAAGCGGATCTTGCTGACATGGCTGTAGTCTGCGCTAAGATCGAGTTGCCCCAGCGTGCCTGCCAGCGGAATTTCGCGCAGGATGGACACCGTGCCGCTGAAGCGCGGCATGTAGGTGAAGCGGTTGTGGAGCGGGTCGGAGCCCAGCAGCGGCATCAGCGCGGCGGGGGCGATAACTTTGGTGTAGCGCGCATCGATCCACGATCCGCTCAGTGTTATGTGGAGGCGCGGGCCAATATTGGCGGAAAGGTCGCCGTCAAGCCCTGCGATCCGGGCCTTGGCGCTGTTGATGTAAAGAGTAATCGGGTCGGTCGAGAGGTCGCCGTCGCCGTCGTAATCGATGTCCGGGAACAGCGCGCGTTGCACCTTGTCGTAGAAGCCCACATAGGCGGCCGCAGTGTAGGCGCCGGTGAGGGAGCCCAGCGTCCAACGCCCCTTGGCGCCCAGTTCAAGGTCGGTCAGGGTCTCGGGCTTGAACGTCTGGTAGGGCGACAGGCTGCCGGCCAGCGCCGGACTGTTGGATCCGCCGGAGCGGAAAGCGCGGCGGCTGGTCAGATAGATGCTGTGCTCGCCCAACCGCTTGGTCAGCGCCAGCGTCCAGGTCAGACGGCGCGAGCGGGCTTCGGCGGCGGAACCGCCTTCGGCCAGGCAGGCCCTGCGGGATTCGGGCTCCGCTGTGGTCGAGCGCAGCGAGCAGCCGCTGATCCACTCGCCTGTGTAGCGCAGGCCCACATCGGCGACGAGCGTCTCCGCGATCGGGAACGTCACCTGGCCGAAGATCGCGGCGCTGCGAAAGTGCTGATAGGTGGCGATGGTGTAGGGCGGATTGTCGGGCCGGACATAGCGCGAGACGGCTTGCAGGAACGGCCCGGTCGGCGCGCTGTCGAGATAGAACAGGCCGCCAATGTAGCGCAGCGCGCCCGCGCGGCCTTGCACCTGAAACTCCTCGGTCCATTGGCTGAGCGCGGACCGGGTGGTGGAATCGTTGATGGCCAGCGGAGTGCCGTCGCCATCTAGCGCATAGAAGACCTGCGTCGTCCGCCAGCCGAGAATGTTGCGGATCAGCAGCTTATCGTCACCATATTCGGTCACGTTGCCCAGCGCACGGAAACGGCGCTGGAAGCGTGGCGCGATGCCGGACTGCGAGGTGCGCCGACCGAGCGTCTTCTGGATATCGTAATAGCTGTCGATATCGCAGGCGCCCGAGCCGCAGTCGTAATAGGGCGCGTTTTCCGGGCTGCGGGCGCTGCCGCCTTCGTAGACCCCGGTGAGGATCGAGGCGGCGCCGAGTTCGTTGGCGTTCAGCATGTCGAAGCTCAGGGTGGAGCGTAGTGGGCTGTCGGGGGCGAAGCGCAGGATGGCGCGAATGGCCTCGCTATGGGCATTGTCGGCTCTACCGCCCGAGAGCAGGTGCGTATAGCCTTCGCGGCGAATCCGTTGCCCGGTGATACGCAGCGAGAACGGGCCTTGGGCAGGCGGTTCTACCGCGCCTTCCAGTCGGAACAGTCCGTAGTTTCCGGCTTCGGCTTCCATATAGGAAGGCACGCCGCTGCCCGGTTGCACAGAGCGTAGCAGCACCGCACCGCTCGTCGTATTGCGACCGAACAGCGTGCCTTGCGGTCCGCGCAGTACTTCGATCGAGGCCATATCGTAAAGCGGGGTGAGTGCTGCCTGATTGGGCAGGGGCACTTCGTCCTGGTAGACCACCAGCGGCAGGCGGTTCTCGTCACTGATGGACCGGCGTTGACCGCGCATGACCAGCAACGGAGTGGCATTGGTGGTCTGGCCGGTCGCGACGAAGCCGGGTGTGATCTTTGCCAGATCGGCCAATGTGCGGACGGCCTTGCGCTGCAAGTCTTCAGGTGCCCGATGAATGACGAGGAGGGGGACATCCTCATCGAGTTCCGGCCGGCGCCTTGCCGAAACGAGGATTTCGGCTCCGACAAGCGGTGGAGGGGCGGCGGATCCGACGGGCTTTTGTACGCGGGGTTGGACCGGAGAGATCACAAAAACTCCGGGAGCCACTTGTCTTGCGGCAAGGTTCAGCCCCCGCAGTAACTTGGCCAGCGCGATGCTGGCGGGCAAAGTGCCCTGCACGCCGCGAGCGCGCCGCCCTTCCATGCCCGGAGCATTGAGCAGGATCTCCACGCCAGCCTGACGGCCGAGTTCGGCGATGGCCGACGACAGCGGTAGGGCGGGCACATCGAGGGAGGCGCGCTGGGCATGGGCCATGGTGGCGGGCCACGTCAGGAGGGCCGCCGCAGCAATTGTCCTGGTGATGCGACGAGCCACCCGGCTTGTTCCCGATAGCACGGACCACAGATTGCAGCCCCCCCATGCTTGGGCGCATCCGGTATCCAGATTGCAGACCAAGTTCAACAAAATGTCACAATTCCCGGGCCGCAGTCCATGATCGTCGGCAGACCCCTAGGATAGAAGATCTCGATCGACGCACTAGAGCAGTTTCCGATCCGATTGCATCGGATCAACTGCTCTAAGTTTTTGGTTTTCCGCGTTTTCCGATTCATCAAGTGATTCCACCTGATTAGAAAACGCTCTAGGGAGCCGGAAAGCCTGGCTGCTGAATGGGCAACGGACGACTGGAAAGTCGCGTGGAGGCGATTTGGTGGCAAGAACGTGCGCCAGGTTGACGCATCA
This sequence comes from Novosphingobium oxfordense, assembly GCF_044029435.1. Classification (NCBI taxonomy): domain Bacteria; kingdom Pseudomonadati; phylum Pseudomonadota; class Alphaproteobacteria; order Sphingomonadales; family Sphingomonadaceae; genus Novosphingobium; species Novosphingobium oxfordense. Next base: position 1,327,521 of record NZ_CP147008.1, read on the forward strand.
AGACACCCGAGGTGTAGGCCGAGTCAGGGATAGCGATAGGGATTGCGATCGATCGTCGTTGTGCCGCGTGTTTGATTGCACAGGAACACAGTGCCGGTGAAGTATATGCCGGGTTCGGTGATTGTCTGGGCGAATGTATACGCCTCGCGCAGTTGTTGCACGGTCATCTCCACGGGTGCCTCATCCGGCTGCCAGGTCATGCCGTAGGCATAGTCCTTGCCGTCCTTGCTGATCTCCACATGGCAGCCCATGACATGCGTGACGGGGTGCGCATCGCAAAAGGCGATCAGGCGCTTCATGCTCTCGAACCACGGTTCCCAGAAGCTGATGTAGCAGCGCCCTCGGTAGAACATGTCTCCAGTGTAAAGGATCTGCGTGTATGTGTCGTAATAGGCGAATTCGGAGATGACGTGTCCGGGAGAGCCCCAGATCAGGATTTCTCGGCCGCCGAGATCGAGCGTCACGCGCTCTTCGGGGAAGTTGGTCATGCCCCAGAAGCCGACCATCTCTTCGTGTGTGAGACCCATGTAGCGGGTGTTCGGACGATCGGCGAACTGGTTGGTTGCGGCGTAGTGATCGGCGTGCAGGTGGCTGAACGCGACGAGCAGTTCCAGGCTTGCCGGATCACGATCATTACGTTTGCACCATTCGTCGATGCACTGATCGACGACGCCGCGCAAGTCCCAGTCGTTCCGCAGTTGTACGAAGCCTTCGTCCAGCAGCAGCACGCGGTCGTTGCCGAAGTAAAGCGGGGCGAATGGGGCTTCGTAGCTGTAGGCTTTGTTCTGTCGCAGAATAGCTGTGTGCGGGTTGTACCAGTGGACCTGCACCGGCGGATCGGTGTTGTCCATGCAGGACGATGAGCCGCAGATCCAGCGTTTTGGAAAATTGCCAGGGGCAGGCAGATTGCTTTTGAAGTCGATCGGGGCAGGGCGGGCCGCTGCAGCAGCGGAGGCCTCGCCAAGGGCCAGTCCGGTCAACGAAACGGTGGCTGTGGCGGCATTGTAGGACAGAAAAGTGCGACGGTCCATGAAGGTGCTCCTCGGGCGCGCGTCAGAAGGGGCGGGGAGGGGTGATGTTGGGCACTCCCTCCGGCCATTCGCGCGTTCGTTGATCGGGACTGACCCCGTTGAACAGCACGAAATCGGGCCGGATCAGCATCATGTCTTTGTCCTGGACTTCCCGACCATAGCGGATCGCCTCGTCTATGAGGCCGGGCTCCATCTCCAACACGCGTTCGTAAGGTTTGTATGTCGCGAAGCGGGGATAGTACTTGCCGGGCACGAACATCATCTCGACGTGACCGCCCATCACCCACTTTACCGGATTGACGCTCGCAAAGGTCTTCAGGCGCTCAAGTGAAGCAACGAAGTCCTTGTCGTTGCCGATGTTGATCTTGCCGGGAAACAACAGGTCGCCGGTGAACAGGAAATCGCAGTAGGGATCGTAAAACGAGACCCCGTCCCGATGCGTGCCGGGCGTCGGTATGACTTCGATCACACGATCGCCGAGGTCGATCCTACCGCCTCCCGAGGGCCAACTGCCCTCAAGGCCGTAGAAGCGCTGCATGACCGCCAACGGCTTGGGAGCGATTGTGGTGTCGGGGCGACCCGCGAACTGCACCAACCCCTGGTTCTGAGCGACGTCCTCGCCCGAGGTCAGCACGACGGTCAGCGGTACCTTGTCACGCCCTCGCATCTGGCCCCAGCGCGCGATGATTGCATCGACCGTTTCGCGCAAAGGATAATGCCGGGCATCGGCGGTGGCGCCGCAGTCGATCAGCAGCGCGCCTCGATTGCCGAACAGCAGGTAGGTGAATGGGGCCTCCCAGTGAACGCAGACATTCTGCCGGAGCACGAAAGTGTCCTCGTTGTACTGGACGACCTGCACGCGCGGATCACGGTTGTGGGCAGCCACGTTGGAGCCATAGGTCCATCGGAACACAAGCGCACCGGGTGCGGGGCCGGCGCACGCATAATCGTGGTTCACCGGTGCATCACGATGCAGTGGAACCGCGCTGTCGGTGTTGCGAATGCCTGCTGGATTGTAGCCGAGTGCAGGATTTCCGTTCGGATAGGCGCTGCCGGTGGCGGAAGGCTGGTTGCCCGTCATCACGGGCTTCGCGGTGGAACTCTGCGGCACGGAATTTCCCTGGAGATGAAGCTCTGGCCTCTAGACATGGGCCGATTCCAGGTGGATGATATTTGTATTACCAAATTGGTCAATGTTAATAATCACGAATCCAGTATGGTAGCAGGTGAGCTGAAAATCGAGATAGCTTGGCCGTGTCAATTTGGACGAGGACCATCCACCCTTGCAGAGATGATTGCTAAGGGAGGCGCTGACCGTAATCGGTGAAAATGGCGTGAACCTCTGGTCGGTGAAACGAAACAACCCATGTCGACAAGGGTGAGCTCTGGAATGTCGGCTTTTTCCTAGAGCTGTCCTGCATAACCGCGTTGGCGGCCGACAGGTTTGTCCCAAGATAAGCCGAACGGGGCTTGCACCGAGCAGCGCTTCGTAGAGTTTCGGGAGTTCACGACCAGCCCCGATCGTGATGGCGGGACTATTTCAGCAAGTTCCAAAGAGGATTGCCGGGATCTGCGAGGAGTTTGATTGTCAGTGCGAACGACATAACGACCAGGAGCGGACGAACACCGCGGCCGCCGAACCGGATCGCCAGCCATGCTCCAATCTGGTTTCCCACGATGTTTGCCGCAGCCATGCTGAAGCCGAGAATCCAAAGGACCTCTCCGCCGGCAATCATTGCCAGCAGTCCGGCCACATTGGTCGCCAGATTAATGAACTTGGTGTTTGCTATGGCGCGGACGAGACCGAGACCACCGAGTGCAACAAGCGCGGTTGTCAGAAACGATCCGGTTCCAGGACCAAAGAAGCCGTCATAGAAACCAATCACCGAGCAAACGACCGTCATCCCCACATGACCCAATCTGGCGTGACGATCCTCGTCGCTCATTTTGGGTGCCAGCAGGAAATAGAAGCCCATCGCAATCAGTAGAACCGGGACGAAAGCTGCCAGAAAACTCGGATTGACGTGCTGGACAGCGGTGGCGCCTAGGACAGAGCCAGCGAAGGCACACGCCGCCGGGATCGCGAATGCTCTCATGTCGATCCGGCCAGCGCGTAGGAAGGTCAGTACCGCAGATCCTGTGCCAATCGTGCTTTGCAGCTTATTGGTTGCCAAGGCCGCCACAGGAGGCACCCCCGCAGCCATCAACGCTGGAATCGTGAGAAGACCGCCTCCACCCGCCAAGGCGTCGATACTTCCCGCCATAAGCGCGATGAGAACCAAGAACGAAAAGGCTTCGGCAGTCAGGTGCATGCGGCTCCGTTAGTCGCCTCAGCCGCGTCAAGCAAACTGGGAATATACGAAGGCTGGTCCAATATGGGGTGCTGGCTGAAGCGCAGACCACAGCTGTTGGGCCCGGCGTTTTTCGGCGACACGCACGGCCTTCACTCAGCGCAGCGATCGGGGAATATCTTGGCTTCAGTTTACGGCCTAAATCACCGACCGCGCGCCAGCGCGTTCCTTCAGTTTCCGCAGAGCCGTGTTAGGACGCGCCGGGAAGGGGCAAAAAACGTCGTACCTGTCTTCGGCGTCGAAAAGTCCAGGAGGCGGTCGTAGCTGCCGGGCGGATCACCGATAAACATCCGCTCGAGCATTTTCTCGATGACCCACAGCCGCCGCGAATATCCAATGAAATATGTGCCGAATTCGCCGCGTGCAGGGCTGCCAAACGGCATGTTGTCTCGCAAGATATCGTGCTCTATGCCCTGTTCATCGACAATTGTTGCCAGCGATTTATGCGATTTGCGCGGAGCATCATCATCGTCGATTTCGACATTGTCGACAATGGTTCGACCGATGATGGTTTGCTGTTCGGTGGGGCCGATCGCGCCCCACGCCTTTAAGTCGTGCAAGTATTTCTGTACGACAACGTAGCTCCCGCCCGCGAAATCGGGATCTTCGTTGCCGACAAGCGCTGCTTCGGGAATGTCGCTTCCTACCGGATTTGCTGTGCCATCGACAAAACCCAATAGATCGCGGGCATCGAAGTAACGAAAACCCGAAACCGCGTCGATTACGTTCACAGCGTCATCCAACGCGGACAGCAGCAGCCGTTCAAACTCGAAGCAAAGGTCAATGCGCTCAGCCCGGATGTGGAACAGGATGTCTCCTGGCGTTGCAGGCGCGTGATGGACGGGCCCGTCGACCGGCTTGAACGGGCGCAGTTCGGCAGGCAGCGTGTCGTTCGACAATCGGCGCCACAGGTCGTGCCCGAAACCGACGACGCAGGAGAGGCGTCCGGACAGGTCACGGAATCCCACTGTTTTGATGAGATCGTCAATGGAGGCCACAGTCTCGCGTATCGTGGTGAGCGCGGCATCACCGTTTTTCGCAGCGACGACGAGGAAAACGGCCGATTGCGATAGCGGTGCTTCTACGCTTTGTGCGTCGATGGGCACACGGTCCCATGTTTGTTCGCTCATTCGCTGCCTCGCATTGTTATGGTGACGGTCGTAGCTTTGAATAGCAGACTGAAGGCGAACGTCACGGCGCCATGTTGAGCAGTTCCGCTGTTAGCGCGCCGTCTGAAGCCGAACCATAGTGGGCTCATCGGCTCTTCCGTCGAACCAGACCGCCAGACAGGAGCGAAACAGGGACTCGCTTGTCGCCTCTGAAAAGAGTGTAAGCGACGCGCGGAGCTTCATGGCATCGGCGGGCTCGAAGACCTCGCCCACGGCGCATGTGACGCTATGCGAAAGCGCCTCGACGCATTGGCGATAGCGATCTCCAAGGACCGGAAAATCTAGGTAGGCCGAAGCCTCATCCAGTGAGCGGAGCACGAAGCGAGGGTCAGAGTCAGCGCCCAAGTCGAGACGAGGGAAGATGACATCCATATAGGGAGCGCACATCGACTTTCGCCGAAGCATGGCAATGGCGGCTTCGAAAACCCGGGATTGGGGCTCGAGGAAGCGCTGTAGGTTGTATTCGTCGATCATGGGCAGCCTTCCTGTTTCCGGCAATCAACCGACAACGATACCCGCGTATTCGGGATGATGGCGGAAGAACATCTGGAGGAATGGGCAGCGGAGCACTACCTGGCGGCAGGTTTCCTCTACGATTTCGAAGGTGCCTTGGGCAAGGTGGGAACCGACCCCACGACCGGAGAATTCTGAGGGAACCTGAGTATGGAGCAGCACAAGCCGTCCAGCGCCATCGACGCGATAATTGATGATCGCCATCTCTCCGTCAGCAAGTGAAAGCTCGAACCGAAGCTCTCGGACGTTTTCATGTACTTTGCCCAGCATGGATTCTCTCCGCTTGTTCAGTTCCCTGAGCATAGGACGAGGCGGGCTGGTCGACAGGACCAAGGTCAGGCGAAACCTCTGTACCGTTGGCGTTGGTGGCCCAGCACTCCGCCAAATCAGCGAGTGCTTTTCGCGTCGAGCTAAGGGCGGCAGACCGGTCCGCTGGAGCCGCGAATTGCAGGGGCTGCGCGTCCACGAAATCGGGCGTGGCGACGCCGATGAAGCCGAAGGCCGCGCGCAAGGCGGGGGTAAGAGCATCCATGGGTTCGAGCGGTGAGCCGCGGCTGAGATCGGCGCCCCTGGTTGTCAGGAATAACGTCGGCCTGCCGAACAGCAGGCCTTCGAAGCTGCCATCGTCCAGCGCGCGGTACGTGAGTCCGGCCCGGACAATGTTGTCGATGAATGCCTTGAAGGTGGATGGCATCGACCAGTTGTGCATCGGCATCGCGAAGAGCAGAGCGTCGGCGCTAAGCAATCGGGCGCACAACCCATCGGAACAGGCTAGTTCCGCTGCCATTTCTGGCGTGCGCCGTTCCAGCGGCGTGTAAGTCGCTGCCGCAAAGAGGCCGGTCACGTGCGGCGGCGTTTCCACCGCGAGATCCAGATGGTCGACCGATAATGCGGGCAGGCGGGAGCGGAGCTGTTCTACGAAGTAGCGGCTCAGTTCGCGGGAGTTGGAGCGGTTGCCTTTGGGGCTGGCATCTACGTGCAGAAGTTTCATGATTTATGCCTCCACAAGATCGGATCGGCGCATGTTCCCGGTGGAAGCGCCGCCAAGTAGTTTCTCAAGCGTGTCGCAGGCGCGCTCCAGGACATTGCCGCGCAAATTGGTCACGCAGAGCAGCAGCCCGGGCGCGGCCTTGCTGCGGTCATGATGAAAGACGGACAGGGGGGCAGGAGCGATGCCGTGACGGAATGCCTCCCGGCTCAACACGACATCGTCCACGTCTTTGGGCACCGGCATTACCATTGCAAGGCCGGCGAACGATTTCGGCATGGCGTACCCGTTCAGGCGCGCGCAAAGGCCGTTGCGACGATCCCTGTAGAGCGCTTTCATCTGCCGCAAATGACGTAGAAAATGGCCGTCTGCGAGGAAGTTGGCGACAGCGAGCTGGGTGGTGAGATTGGGGGCAGGATTGAGGCAGGCCGCCACTTCGCCGAAACGCTGGGCAAGGGGCAACGGCGCCACGACGAAGCCGAGGCCGAGGGCAGGACTGAGCGTCTTTCCGAACGTGCCGACGTGGATCACCCGTTCCGATGTGTCGCCTGCCATCAAGGCTGGCGCCGCGCGCCGATCGAGCTGCAATTCGCTGAGATAGTCGTCCTCGACGATCCAGCCGCCGTGTCGCTCCGCCCAGGCAATCAGTTCTTTGCGGCGTTCGGCCGACATGGTGACTCCGGTCGGCGCCTGCTGGCCGGGCGTGACGATCGCGATGGCCGCATCGGGCGCCATCGCGATACCGCGGGCAACGTCCAGACCCTCGGCATCCACGGGAACGGGTACGATTTCAAGGCCGGCGAATTCCAGCGCCATGCGGGCGATCGGATAGCCGGGGTCCTCCATCCAAGCGCGCTGGCCCTGCAATTGCAGAACCAGCAGTGTAAGGCACAGACCGTTCTTGTAGCCGCTGGTAAGGATCACCTGATCGGGATGGCAATGGATGCCGCGCGTTATGGCAAGATTGGCCGCAATCTGGGCCCGCAGTTCGGGGCGGCCGCGGGGATCGGGAGCGGCGACCGGGGCGGAGGCATCTTCCCTGACGGCCCGCGTTCTGAGCCGTGCCCAGAGCTTGGCCGGGAAGGCATCCTGAGCGGGTACGCCCATCTGGAAAGGCAGGGGACGTTCGGAGAAACTGCGCGTGATCTCGCTGAGCGGCGCGGCGATGCTTATGGCCTCGGCGTTCGGTGTTGGCGGAACGATTGAAGTGCGCGGCTGGGCGACACGGGTGCCTGCTGCACCACATGGAACCACGAGGAATTCGTCCTCCAGGCTCTCGTAAGCCGCTTTCACGGTGCCACGCGAGACACCTAGCTGCGCCGCGAGATCGAGCCATGAGGGAAGCCGCGCCCCCGGTTCGAGCTGACCGTCGAGTATGGCCATACGCAATGTCGCAGTGATCTGGGTGGTCAGCGGTACGGGCCGCGATCGGTCGATGGCGAACGCAAGCGTCGCCGGATGGTTTGATGCATCCACGTCAGCACCTCATGGATCTGGATTGTCTCGGAACAGGCTTCGCAGGCTATGTGTAGGCTCGCGCACTGTCGAGCCGAGTATGCCCTATCCCAAGGTCTAGGGTGCGCTGCTCCATGGTTGATTTGGTACAGGCGGATTGTTCGATCTTGCGCCTGCATGCCCCTCCGTTTTGGTCATTACCGTTCATGCTTCCAATCGGCAGCATCGGCATCGAACAGACATGCAGGAAATTCAGAGCGCCCCACCGGCGAGCCGCGAAAAGCTCATGCACGCCCTCTACGAGGCTGCCGAGCTCGAACAGAACCTTATGTGCACCTACCTCTACGCGGCGTTCAGCCTTAAGGACGGTGAAGGCGAGGGGCTTTCGGCGCAGGAGGCGGAGGCCGTGACGCGGTGGCGGCGCACCATTCTGGACGTCGCGATCGACGAAATGAACCACCTCGTGGCGGTGTGGAACATTACGGCGGCGCTGGGCGGGGCGCCGCAGTTCGGCCGCACGAACTTTCCGCTCTCGCCAGGCTATCTGCCGGCGGGGATCTCCGTGAAGCTGGCGCCTTTCAGCGATGAGGTCATCCAGCACTTCATTCACCTCGAACGGCCGCAGACTTCGGACGAGCAGGACGGCGCCGGCTTCGAGACCGAGGGGCCGAGCCGGACGCCGGTGCCGCCCCGGCTCACCCCCGCAGGCTACGACTATGCGACGATCGGCATTTTCTACGAGACGCTGGAAAACGAGCTTCGCCGGCTGGTCGACGAAATCGGGGAGGCGCAGGTCTTTTGCGGCGATCCGGCGCTTCAGTTGACCTCGGCCCAGATTGTGATGGCGGGCGATCCGGTCACGGGGCTGGAAAGCGCGCTGGCGGCGCTGAAACGCATCGTCGAGGAGGGGGAGGGGGCGCCGGAGCACCTTGACGGGTCCCATTTCCAGCGCTTCATCGCAGTGCGCGAGGAATTGCGCGATTTGACCGCAGACAACCCCGCCTTTGCCCCGGCGTGGCCCTGTGCCGTCAATCCGGTGCTGCGCAAGCCGCCGCGTCCGGAAGGGCGTGTCTGGTTGGAGGATGCCGAGGCCGTCGCGACGGTGGACCTCGCCAACGCCATCTATGCCCTGGCATTGCGGGTGCTGGCCGGAACCTACCTGATTCCGGCGCAGGATCCCGAAAAGGCGCTCTATGCCGGGTGCGCTATCGGGCTGATGCACGGCATCGCCCACGTGGCTGAGCGTGCAGCACGGCTTCCGGCAGGGGCTTCCCATCCGGGCGTGAATGCCGGGATTACGTTCACGGCGCTTCGAAACGCCGCCGCGCTTCCGCATGGGCCCTCTGCTCGCCGGTTCTACGTTGAGCGCGTGGAAGAGCTGGCGACCGTGGCGAGCGGTCTCGATCAAGACGATCCGCATTGCCGCAGCGCCTCGGCTTTGCTGGGCAAGATCGTCCAGCGTCTTCAGCCGCCCCCCCCTCCGTCGGGTTCCCCCCCACCGAGTTGGCCGCCCTCGAGTCCTCCTCCAACGAGTCCTCTTCCACCGAGTACTCCCGCAATCGCGGCGGCTCCTCCTTCGCCATCGATTGTCGCGCCTCCATCATCGGTGAGCGGCGCGCCGCAGCCCGGGATCTCGGTGACCGAAGGCAAAGCCATTTCGGTCAGCTTCGAAGGGCGCCGCTGCATCCATTCGCGCATGTGCGTGACCCGAGCGCCCGACAGCTTCCTTGCCGATCGCGGCGGGGACTGGATTTTTCCTGACGCCACGGATGCGGAAGTGGTCAGCGCGGTAATCCGCGAATGCCCGTCGGGCGCGCTCCAGTACAGCCGCAACGATGGTCACAACGAACCGGCGCCGCAGGTAAACCTGATCGCCGTCCGCGAAAACGGTCCGTATGCGGTGCGCGGACAGCTTGCCATCGATGGCGCGCCCGATGGTTTCCGCGCGGCGCTTTGCCGGTGCGGAGCATCGCGCCGCAAGCCCTGGTGCGACAGGTCCCACGTGGCCTCCGGCTTCCAGGCCTCGGGAGAGCCCGAAACGCGTGAAAGCGAGGCGCTGGCCGTTCGCGATGGGCCGCTCGCGATCGATCCGGAAACCGATGGTCCGCTGCATATCACCGGCAATCTGGAAGTGGTCAGCGGCACAGGCCGGCTGGTTTCGCGCGTGACCGAAACCCGGCTGTGCCGGTGCGGTGGCAGCAGCAGCAAGCCGTTCTGTGACGGCACGCATCGCAAGATCGGCTTCCACAGCGATTGACGCTAGGATCGAAGGAGAATTCGGACATGAGCAGGCTGCAAGGCAAAGTCGCCGTCGTTACCGGCGGCAGCAGCGGCATTGGCCTCGCCACGGGGCGGCTTTTCGCGGAGCATGGCGCCCGCGTGGTGATTACCGGTCGTCGTCACGATGCGCTGGAAGCGGCGCTGGGCGAGATCGGCGAGGCGGCCGTGGCTATTCAGGGGGACGTCGCCGATTTGGCGCACCACGACGACGTGGCGCATATCGTGCGCCAGCAATTCGGCGGGGCGGACATCTATGTCGCGAATGCCGGCGTCAACACGATCACGGCTTCGCAGGACGTAACCGTTGCCGAGTTCGATCAGCAATTCGGCATCAACGTCCGGGGCACATTCTTCGGCGTGCAGAGGATGGCGCCGCTGCTGCGATATGGCGGCTCCTTGATCGTGGTGGGCTCTCTCGCCAGCGAGCGCGTGTTGGAAGGCCACGCGGTCTATGCGGGGACCAAGGCGGCGCTGGGGGCTTTCGCCCGCAGCTGGGCGCTGGAACTGAGCGGCCGGGGCGTGCGGGTCAACATGCTGAGCCCCGGGCCTACCGACACCGCCATCATCGAAAAGCTGGGTGTCCCCGAGTCGGAACTGGATGGCTTCATCGACCGGATCTCGGCGGGAATCCCCCTTGGTCGGCTGGGCTTGCCCGAGGAACTGGCCGAGGCGGCGCTGTTCCTCGCTTCGGGTGAGAGCAGCTTCGTCACCGGCGTCAATCTTCGCGTGGATGGTGGCATGGCGCTTCTCTGAGAGAGCGTTCGAAAATGCGCCGAAGGCGCATCTGCGGCGCCGGGCAGGTGCCGCTCTAAACACTTGCGCGCCATAACGTAGACTCATAATATCCACGTTATGGTGCATATAACCGTCAGCGTGGAATACGGCATGCACTCGCTCCTCTGGCTGGTCGGGGAGAGCGATCGCCCGCGCAGCGGCCGTGACCTTGCGGCATTCCAGGGCATTCCCCCCGCCTATCTACTCAAGATACTGGCAAAGCTGGAAAAAGCTGGAATCGTCCGCGCTTTCGAAGGCGCCCGGGGCGGGTTCCGGCTTGGGCGACCGGCCGAAGAGATAACTTTGCTTGACGTCGTCGATGCGATCGAGGGGCGAAAGCCGCTTTTCGATTGCCAGGAAGTTCGCGGGCGCTGCGCACTTTTCCAGCCGGAGACTCCCGCCTGGGCGGGCCATGGCGTCTGTTCCATCCACGCGGCGATGCTGCAGGCGGAAAAGGCGATGCGCAATTCTCTGGCGGCGCAGACGCTTGCGCAGATCGCCTCGTCCGTCGCGCAAAAGGCGCCCGGGACGTTTTCGGCTTCCGTCAGCGACTGGTTCGAGAACCGCAAGTCGCCAGCCCATCGCGCAGGAGAGGGCACGTGATGGACATCGCAATCGCGGCGGAACAACCGCTCGTCATCGTTGTCGATGATGATGAGGAAATCCGCATGGCGATCGCCGAACTCATGCTCTCGATCGGGCTTGAGGCGGCCTGCTATGCCTCCACGCGCGAACTTCTGGCTGAGCCGCTACCCGAACGGCCGTGTTGCCTCGTCCTCGACGTGCGGATGCCGGGCTCCAGCGGCCTCGATCTTCAGCATCATCTGGTCGCGGCGGGCAATGCCAAGCCGATCGTGTTCCTGACCGGGCATGGCGATATCCCGATGACAGTTCAGGCCATGAAGGCCGGGGCCGTCGATTTCCTGACCAAGCCGGTGCGCGACCAGACGCTGATCGATGCGGTCACTGCCGGCATCGAGCGCGATATCGCCCAGAGCGCGGAGCGGGAGAAGGTGCGCCGGCATGTGGATCGTTTCAAAAGCCTGACGCGGCGCGAGCAGCAGGTGCTCGGCGAAGTCGCTCGGGGCCGCCTTAATAAGCAGATCGCCTACGATTTGGGTATCAGCGAGATCACGGTGAAACTCCACCGCGGCAATGTGATGAGGAAAATGGAGGCCGCCTCGCTCGGCGAACTCATCCGGGCCTGGGAAACCCTGCCGTGCGAACTGCGGGAAGCGCCACAAACCTAGACGTTGGTATAGTTATAAACGCGCCAGTTTTGGCGGCACATCGGGCTGAAGAAACAACAGGCCAGAAGACAGGGGTCTCGTTTGGCATCCGCCCCAACAGTTGCGATTATCGACGATGACGAGGACGTCCGCGATGCCTTGTGCGAACTGCTTGAAGTGATGGGCTTTATCTGCCTCGGTTTCGATGGTGGAAGCGCTTTCCTCTCCGAATTTTCTTCGGGCCGGTTCGACTGCGTCATTACCGATATCCGTATGCCGGAGATCAGCGGGCTGGATGTCATCGACAGACTGCGCCGGATTGATTCGCGAACGCCGGTCATCGTCCTGACCTCCGCCATGGACGAATACAGCCGGCAGCGCGCGGAGGCGTCGGGGGCCTGCGCCTATCTCATGAAGCCGGTTGACGATGCGATGATGCTGAAGGCGCTGCAGAGTGCGCTCGCCGGTTCCGCGTTTGGCGATACCGACCCTCATTCGGATGCCGGATGACATGCAGCATGGGCCTCAATCCCCGGAGCGGCCCGATCTTGCTGCCGTAAGCGACATTCATGGCGCGGACCTGCCGTGTTTTCGCATCGATATCGGCGGCCTGCGGCCCTACCTTGCCAATTGGCAGGCGCAACTGCCGGCATTGCCGGGGGAAATGGATTCGCTGCTTTCAAGAACGCGGATCGTCGATCTCAACGAAGCTGCGGTTCACCTGATCTTCCCGTACTCCGCGCGTGGCGGAATTACGGACAGTTCGCTTGCGGATGTCTGGCCGCGCGAAAGCCAGTCGGATCTGGCGGACTTGATCTTGGCGGTGGCCCTGTGCGCGCCGAAGGCCGGCAGGGAAGAGCGCGAAGTCCATTCGCTGGTGCTGGAGCGTCCATCGCTTGCGGTCTGGCGGGATGAAGGCGGGCAGGACGAGTTGTTCTTCTCCGTCTCCGGTCAACTGAAAAAAGACCGTACCTACTACCAGTTGTGGACGAGCGAGGCGCGATTTCGCAGGCTGATCCATTACCTTCCGGTCGCGTTGCTGCAGGTCGACGCCACTGCCATGGAGCCGATCTGGAAGCGGCTGAGGGCCGAGGGCGTGACCGACCTGTTCGCCTATCTCGACGCCCATCCCGAACTGGTGGAGTTCTCCTGCGGCGCCGTGCATGTGACGGATGCGAACCACCACGCCACGACCCTGTTCGGGCTGGACGACCCGGAACTGCTGCTGACTTCGGTGGAGTATCTTTTCGCCCATGCCCACGACACCGCGCGACGGGTGATGAATTCGCACTTCAAGGGCGATCGATCGCATACCGAGATCACCCGTATCGCGCGGTACGATGGAGAGCTGCGCGATGTGCGTATCTCGGTGACGTATCCCACGGCGCCGGAACTGCTCGATATCACGATGATCAGTCTGGAGGACGTGACCACGCGGCTGCAGACCGAGGCGCAGCTCCGCCAGATCCAGGCCGATTTCACGCATGCCGCGCGGATCTACACGCTTGGCGAGTTGACGACATCGATCGCGCATGAGGTGAACCAGCCTCTTGCGGCGATCGTCACGAATGCCGATGCCAGTTTGCGTTGGCTGGGGCGCGCCGCGCCCGACCTGACCAAGATACAGCACCTGACTTCGCGGATTGCGGCGAACGCCCGGCGGGCCGGCGACATTATCCAACGGATCCGGGGAATGGCCGCGAAACGGCGCCCGGAACGGGTGCTTCTCGATCTCAACGCCATCGTCGAAGAGGCGTTGCTGTTCGTCCGCCATGACATCGAGAACCGATCGATTACGCTCAGCACGACGCTGGCAACGGTTTCTCCACGGGTGTTGGGCGACCGCATCGAACTCCAACAGGTCCTGGTCAACCTCCTCCTGAACAGTGCGCAGGCCCTGGAGAACGGCGAACATCTTGGTGGACGCCACATCATCGTGGTCACCCGCACGAACCAGGACGGGACGGCCGTGGTCGTGATCTGCGACAATGGGCCGGGTATCCCGCCGGAACATTTCGAACGGATCTTCGACGGCTTTTTCTCCACCAAGGACGGTGGCATGGGAATAGGCCTGTCGATTTGCGAATCCATCATCGCGGCCCATCAGGGACGTATCGAGATATCGAACCGGGCCGATGGCGGCGCCAAGGTGGAAGTGACGATACCGGGTGTGTGAGGCCGGCAGACCAGACGGCTAGAGCAGTTTCCGACCCGATTGCATCGGATCAACTGCTCTAAGATTTTGGTTTGCCGCGTTTTCCGAGTCATCAGGTGATCCCACCTGATGACTCGGAAAACGCTCTAATAGGGCAGCGGATCGCTGGCGGGGAAGCTATCGGCAAGGGCCTGGTCCAGCCACTCGTCATCCCGCCGAAGCTCGGTCGTGGTGCGCTCCATCGGCAGGAGCAGGCGGATCGTGGTGCCCTCGCCAGGTGCGCTGTCGATGGTCAAGGTGCCACCAAGGTCCTGCGCGAAGCGGTGGACATTGACGAGGCCGAGGCCGGTTCCGTCCGTCTTGGTGGTGAAATAGGCATCGCACGCCTGTGCCTGGACTTCACTCGTCATTCCCGTGCCGCTGTCCGCTACTTCCAGCATGATGCCTTCCGCGGCCGCCCGCTTGGCCGCTATCACGATGAGGCCGTGTTCGGCGATGGCGCTGTCGGCGTTGAGGATGAGATCGACCAGCACGTTCTCCAGGCGGCATGGGTTGCACCGCAGGTTCGGAAGGTCCGGCGCCAGATGCAATGCCAGCGTCACGTGGTCCTTCACCAGCCATTGCAAGCGTCTTTGGCAGTTTTCGAGCATGGCTCCGAGGTCCACCAATTCGTCGGCGCGCGCATCGGGCGCCGCGAACTGAAGAAATGCCCTTACCATGCGGCCGATCTGGCTGACTCCCTCGGCCGCATCGTCGACCACGCTTGCAACTTCGTCGGGCTCCAGTTTCGCCGTCGATTTCAGGATATCGATCGTGCTGGTCAGCAATTGGACGCGGTTGCGCAGTTCGTGGGTCATGCCCCCGATCATGATCGGAAGAGCATGGGACCGCAGCGCAGCCTGTTCGCTGCGCAATTGCTGCATGGGCGGGATGCCCGTGTGATCGGGAACTGCGGATCGGGACATGGGCATCAGTAGCTCCGGGGGTGGATGAAGGGAAAAGTGAGGAGCCGGACAGGTGGGATGCTCGCCTGCCAATTCGTTGGCCGCAGGGTGAAATCGGAAAAACCCCTGCGTTCATCATCCCTGTCGCGTCCGATTGACACGGCTCCCCCAGGTGTGTGGCTTCGGGGGTTGGCGGATTTGCAGCGCCCGTTGTGGGGATGGCGATAGTCCATCGCCGGCTGCCGCTTCGGCCACGACGCCACAATGATCGCATGGAGCCGTCCGGGTTAAGTCCCGAGATAGCGGCAAGCGCCTGTACCAAACGGGGTTGGTACATCGTCATTTGCCTGTCTCGGTCCTGCCGGCGGTGGTCCCGGCCCCCTATCCCTTTGCTCGTCGGATCGACCGGCATTTGCACATGCAAGGAAAGGACAGCGCGATGAAGATCGTCGTCATCGGTGGAACGGGATTGATCGGTTCCAAGGTCGTGGCAAAGCTTGCGCAGGCGGGGCACGACGTGCTGGCCGCGGCGCCCAACACGGGCGTCAACACCTTGACTGGGGAAGGTCTGGCCGAAGCGCTGGTCGGCTGCGAGGTCGTCGTCGATCTCGCGAACTCGCCCTCGTTCGAGGATCAGGCCGCCATGGATTTCTTCAGGACGGCCGCTGCCAACCTGATGCCGGCGGAAGCTGCGGCGGGGGTGAAGCATCACATCGCCCTTTCGGTGGTAGGAACCGACCGGCTTCAGGATAGCGGCTATTTCCGCGCCAAGCTGGTGCAGGAGGTGGCGATCCGCGAAAGCGGCATTCCCTTCACCATCGTTCATGCCACGCAGTTCATGGAATTCCTGCGCGGCATCGCACAGTCGGCGATCGTCGACGATTCCGTCCACCTGTCCCATGCCTGGATCCAGCCCATGGCAGCCGACGACGTTGCCGCCGCCGTTGCTGCGGTTGCGCTCGACAAGCCGGTGGGTGGCATGGTGGAGATCGCCGGGCCGGAGAAGTTCCACCTCGACGAGATCGTGGCGCGCGTGCTGGCCTTCGACAAGGATCCCCACCCCGTCGTCACCGATCCCGAGGCCCGGTACTACGGCATTCGCCTGAACGACAATTCGCTGCTGCCTGCCGCGGGCGCCCGGCTGGGCGCGACGACGTTCGACTGGTGGCTGGCCAACGTACCGCCGCCGCCCAAGCGGTGATCGTTCCCTGGGACGTGCCGGCGCGTGCCGGTGCTTCCGGCCCAATTTCCGCAACGAAAGACACCGCCATGCTCATGAGAAGCTGCGTGATCCTTGCCCTGCTGCTCGGCGTGCTGGCGCTCGCGAACGGGGCCTTCATGCTCTACGCGCCCTCCGCCTGGTACTTCGCCGTCCCCGGCGTCACGACCACCGGTCCCTTCAACCAGCATTTCATCCGGGACATCGGGCTGGTGTTCCTGTTCCTGGGAGCGGCGTTCCTGATCGGTGCCGCACGGCCGCAATATCGCGTCGTCTGCTGGGGCGGCTCCACGGTCTGGCTGCTGGGCCACGCGCTGTTTCACTACTGGGAAGTGGCAGTGGGCATCTGCGGCCCTTCCGCCATCTTGCGCGATTTTCCGGCCGTCAGCCTGCCGGCCCTGCTCGGCCTGGCGATCACCACCTGCGCCGCCCTCAACCCCACCAAGACCGCAACTGAAGGAGAGTATCGATGACACCGCGTATGAACATCTTCCAGGCCGCACCCGATGCCATGAAGGGCATGATGGCCGTGGAAAAGTCGATCGAGGATTCCGGCCTCGAGCACGGCCTGCTCGAACTGGTGAAGCTGCGCGCATCGCAGATCAACGGCTGCGCCTTCTGCATCCACATGCATGCCAAGGATGCGGTCAAGAACGGCGAGAGCGACATGCGCATCCATCTGCTGGATGCATGGCGCGATTCCCCGCTGTTTTCCGAGCGCGAGCGTGCGGCACTCAACTGGACGGAATCGCTCACCAAAATCGCCAAGACCCACGCCCCCGATGATGCCTACGAGATGCTCAAGGCCCAGTTCGACGATAAGGAAATCGCGTACCTGACCGTCTCGATCGCGGCGATCAACTTCTGGAACAAGGTCCAGATCGGCCTGCGCGCGGTGCACCCGGTAGAGACGCCGGTCGCGGCCTGACGACTTCGCCTTGCCGGGTCCGGAAAATCGCGTCGGGATCCGGGAAGTTGGCCGGAGTGCTGCCGCTGGCGGTGCTCCGGCCATCGTATTTGGGAGATACACCATGAAGCTCTATTATTGCCCCTGGGCCTGCAGCCTTGCCGCCCATATCGTCCTTACCGAAGTGGGAGAGCCGTTCGACAGCGAGAGCGTCGATCTCAAGAAGAAGGTCACGGCCAGCGGCGGCGATTTCAATCAGGTCACACCCAAGGGATACGTTCCGGCGCTGGTGCTGAACGATGGTGAGGTCGTTACCGAGAACGTCGCCGTGCTCTACTACCTCTCGACGCTCTACCCCGCTTACGGTTTCGACCATGCGCTGGGCAGAACGCGCCTGCTGGAAGTGCTGTCCTTGGTGGCGACCGAAATCCACAAGGGTTTCAAGCCCTTCTGGCATGGGGGCAGCGAGGAGGAGAAGGCCGCCGCCAGCGTGCGACTTACCGCGCTGTTTCGCCAGATCGAAGCGGGCATGGAGGGCGACTACCTCTTCGACGCGCGCCCCACGGTGGCCGATCTCTACGTTTTCGTCATGACCCTGTGGGCCGCGCGCTTCGGTGTCGACATTCCCGAACGGCTGGTCGCCTTGCGTCGGCGCATTGGGGAGCGTGAAGGCGTGAAGGCAACGCTGCGCGCGGAAGGCATGGTAATGCCGAAGGACATGCGCGAGGAAAGCTGATCGCGGCGGCGAGTCGCTTGCAGCCGCTTTCTTCTTGCCCGGAAATGGAATGCCCATGTCGACACGCACATTCGAGTTTACCTCCCGCTCCGGCCTCCGTCTGGCGGGCCGGTTGGAAGTGCCCTCGGTTGCCGTGCGGGGGTGGGCGATCTTCGCGCATTGCTTTGCATGCGGCAAGGACAGCCACGCCGCCGTGAGGATCGCCCGTCGTCTTGCCGACGCTGGCATTGGCGTGCTCCGTTTCGATTTCACCGGCCTCGGCGGCAGTGCCGGTGATTTCGAGGGCGACTTCGAACCCGCTGATCAGGGGCGGGACGTTCAGGACTTGCTCGATGCGGCGGCGGCGATGGCGGTGCAGAATATGACGCCGTCGCTTCTGGTCGGGCATAGCCTCGGCGGTTCCGCCGTCCTCGCGGCGGCCGCATCGCTGCCGATGGTCGAGGCCGTCGCGACGATTGCAGCTCCCTTCGACATCTCGCGGATATCGGTGGATGGAGGCACTG
Organism: Novosphingobium oxfordense; assembly: GCF_044029435.1. Taxonomy (NCBI): domain Bacteria; kingdom Pseudomonadati; phylum Pseudomonadota; class Alphaproteobacteria; order Sphingomonadales; family Sphingomonadaceae; genus Novosphingobium; species Novosphingobium oxfordense. The sequence goes on from NZ_CP147008.1 coordinate 1,345,775, forward strand.
TCTCCATCGAAGACAAAGCCTTCTACGTCGGTCGTCATCTTGCCGAGGAGCTGCGACGGCAGGAAGGGGGCAAAGGGATCGCGCAACTTGGCAGGCCGCTTCTGCTGCTTCATTCCCCGACCGACGGGGTCGTGCCGGTGGCGAGCGCGACACGGATCTATCTCTCGGCGCAGCACCCCAAGAGTTTCGTCGCTCTCGACGGGGCCGACCATCTGTTGACGCAGGAGAAAGACGCCGAATTTGCCGCCGACATGATTGCCACCTGGGCGGGGCGCTACCTGAAGACGGTGCCCGCCGATATCGCACCTCATTTCGACGCCGAAGCAAGCGAGACGGGCCTGGGCCAGTTTCAACTGGCGATGCGCGCGGGTCAAGCACAATTCCTTGCCGACGAACCTGTCGATGTCGGCGGCATGGGGAGCGGCGCCACGCCCTACAACCTGCTGTCCGCCGCGCTCGCGGCCTGCACGACGATGACCTTGCGGCTCTACGCCGCGCGGAAGAATTGGCCGGTCCGTCATATCCACACGCTGGTGAAGCACCATAAGTCGGGGCAGGGCGACCGGCCTGACACTTTTTCGCGCAGGATCGATGTGACCGGCGATGTGACCGCGGCACAGCTTGAAGAATTGCAGCAGGTGGCGGAGCGCTGCCCTGTACACCGTACTCTGGAAGCCGGATCCCGGTTCGACGTGCCAGAAGTGGAGTTACTCGCCGGGCAAAACTGAGCGCTAAATCGGTCATGCCTGATAATGGTGCACGAATTGCGGTATATCTTGGGTCTGTCTGACTGATTTGAGGAAGACCATTACTTTCAGAGACGAAAACCTCTGAAGGAATGGTTCGATGAAGATCGCAGTCATTGGCGGAACCGGGCTCATCGGCGAAAAGCTTACCGGGCGCCTGATAGCCGCGGGGCACGATGTTGCCGTAATCGCCCGCTCTCGAGGCGTCGATGTATCGACGGGCATCGGTCTGGAAGATGCTCTGGCCGGCGCAAACGTCGTCTTCGACGTGTCCAATCCGGGCTACGAGGACGCCGCGGCAATGGAAGCCTTCTTCGCGGCCGCTGGATCGAGGCTGATGCCGCTGGAGCGCGAGATCGGGGTCGGTCACCATATCCTGCTTTCTGCGGTCGGTGCAGATGCTCTTGAAGGCGGCTATTTCCGGGCGAAGCGGACGCAGGAACGCGCGGTGCAGGATGGCGGTGTGCCCTTCACGATCCTTCGCGCCACGCCGTTTTTCGAGTTCATTTACAATATCGTGGATGCCGGAGGGCAGGGCGATGCAGTGCGCCTGCCCCCAGTCCACATGCAGCCGGTCGCCGCCGACGATGTGGCCAATGCCCTGTCCCGCATGGTCTTCGCGCCTGCGACCGATCACGTCGTCGAGATTGCGGGCCCGGATCGTCGTACCTTGCCTGACCTCGCGGCGATGATCTTGACGGCTAACGAGGACGGCCGGCGGATCGTCGTGGATCAAGATGCGCCCTATTTCGGCGCTCATTTCGAAAGCGAGCCGCTCACAGGCGGGGATCATCCGCGATTTGCACCGACAAGCTTCGAAGACTGGCTGCGCCACTGGATCGCAATGGCCTGACGCGCACCCTGACGACCTGCCCCATCAATACAGGGAGATTTTCGATGATTTTTCCCACCGGCGACGGCGGTCCCGCGCCGCTCTGCGCCAGCCGCCGCCGCGTACTCGGCGGGATGGCCGCCACCGGCCTCGTCCTGAGCGGCGGGTCATTGCTGGCCGGAACCAGCCCCGCTCAACCCATCGACCATGGAGAGACCACGATGACCAACTTTACCACGCGTGACGGCACCCGCATCTTCTACAAGGACTGGGGGCCGAAGAATGCCCAGCCGATCTTCTTTCACCACGGCTGGCCGCTCAGCGCTGACGATTGGGACGCCCAGATGCTGTTCTTCCTGGATCAGGGCTACCGCGTGATCGCGCATGACCGGCGCGGTCACGGCCGCTCCGAACAGACGGACCAGAGGCACGACATGGACACCTACTCCGCAGACGTCGCCGAACTGGTCGAAGCGCTGAACCTCAGGAACGCCGTGCATATCGGTCACTCGACCGGGGGCGGCGAAGCCGCGCGCTATGTCGCCCGCGCTCGCCCTGGAAGAGTTGCGAAAGCCGTCCTCGTCGGCGCAGTGCCGCCGCTGATGCTCCAGACGCCGGCCAATCCCGGAGGCGCACCCCGCTCCGCATTCGACGAGCTACGCCGCCAACTTGCCACGAACCGTGCGCAGTTCTTCGTCGATTTTCCCAGCGGCCCGTTCTATGGCTTCAATCGCCGGATGGGCGGCGTGGTGCAATGCGTCGTCCAGAACTGGTGGCGCCAGGCCATGATGGGCGCTGCGAAAGCGCAATACGATTGCATCAAGGCGTTCTCCGAAACCGATTTCACCGAAGATCTCAAAGCGATCGCGGTGCCCACGCTGGTCATGCACGGCGATGACGACCAGATCGTCCCGATCGCAGACTCGGCGGAACTTTCGGTAAAGCTGCTCAAGCGCGGGGAACTCAAAGTGTACAAGGGGCTGCCGCATGGCATGTTGACGACCGATGCCGGGCGACTCAATCCCGACATTCTCGAATTCATCCGTCGCTGACGCATATCGGCGAGGGCATCGAATGTAGGGTACCCCCTCATTCGACGCCCTCGCCATTGCATGGGGCGAAGGTGCGTATCGAGGCCAATGATCTACCCCCCTTGCCGAGCCGCTTGAGATGTGCAGCTTTCTGCCATTTCCCGATCTCCTATGGGCGGAGGATCATAGGGATTGCAGCTATTGCTGCGGATCGGGACAAACCCGCAGACGCGTGGAAGAGGCCACGGAGATTCTCGACCCAAAGTAAGCTCTTCAGGAACGGCGGGGGCGTGTGATCTCAGTCGGCATGTAGCCGCTCGAAGCAAAGGTATGCCCTCGACCGCAGCGACCACCAATTCGTCAATTGGCAGGGAGTGGCCGTGTCCCGCTACTTGAGCGGAGCACGGCCGTGCGCTTTCAAGAAACGGACGCCTTGCTATCGACATCGATGACTTCGATGCGGCCATTCATGCAAATCGGTTGCGCGAGGTTGAAGAAATTCGGGGAGGTTTTCATGACCGCCTCGTGGATGTCCCGGAACTGCTCCACGCTGCCATTCCCCGCGAGGCGAACGGTGTAGTCGAGTTGCCGGTATCCTGGAGGCACCGCATCGTTGAGCCCGAGGAAGCCGCGCAGGTCCAATTGTCCCGAGGTTTCGATCACCAGCATATCCAGCTCTATGCCACGCACAGCCGCTTGCGCCACGTAGCCCACGGTCATGCAGGCATTGAGCGCGGACATCAGGAGTTCCTGGGGATTGGGTGCGCTGTTCGTTCCCAGCAGTTCCTCCGGCTCGTCCGCCACGATCTTGAACCGGCGGTCGATCCGCTTGCCCGCCATTTCGTAGGCTTCGACCAGGGATTCGCTTCGCGTACGTCCAGTCCAGCGGGTCTTGACGCAAAAACCGACACGGCCTTGCTCCGGGTCCGCCTGAATGGCGGCGGCAACGTCACTCAGGGCGGTGAGGTCGATACCGTTGACGATGGTATTCCTGACGGCATTTTCCATGGTGTTTCCCTTCTATTGATTGAGTTTTCAGCAGTAAGCGGGGGCGATTTCGTCCAACCGATCCATGAAATCGGGCGAGAGCCTGGCAAGCGTCTGGCGAAATCGTGGATGGGCCATGCCCGATCCCAGGAAGGTCCAACGCGATGCCTGATACTGTTGCCGGGTGAGATCGTCGCGAGCGGCAGGGGGCAGCGCTCCGACCCGCCCTTCCAGCACGGCGATGTTCATTTTCGACTGCTCGGCGAGCCCGCAGTCGAGGAAGCGGACGATATCGAGATAGCCGGAGAAGCCGGCCTCGATCTCGTCAGCGTCGAGGTTCTCGGCCAAGGCCTCCACCATCAGAGTATCGATCCGTGCGTGCTGCGCTTCCTCCATCCAGTGATGGCGCAGCAGGCTCCTGAATCGCGCTTCGATCTCACGGTCGCCGCGCACGGATTCGAGGTAATGGGCCTGCGTCATCCATTCGATGTGCAGGATGGCGAGGGCCACCGAGAGCGGCCGATGCGCGAGGACGGCGCGCCCGATGTCCTCGGCCGGCCCGATCACCGGGCAGTGCTCGCCAAAGCCGCGCCTGAAGGTTGCCGCAAAGCGCCGAAACAGGTGGATATGCTTCGCTTCCTCTCCTGCGAACTGCAGAAGCGCGCGGACGCGGTGGTCGTCGCCATTCAGCAGTGGGCGGGCATGATCGAGCACGAAGGGAAGGATGAACTCTTCCACCAGCCCGAAAAGGGCCAGATATTCGTGTCCTCGTATCTGGTTGAGCACCAGGCACTCGCCGGAAGCGAGGCCGGAATGTGCTGTTCGGGCCAGCGCTTCGGGCAGGAACGGACGGCTGAAGTCAAGCTCGGCATCGGGCGGCAGCACGTCGTCGAGCTGCCAGGTTGCCCGCTGCGACGATGCGAGCACATCGTCGTATGAGAACGTTCGGTCCATGGGGATTGCCTCCGGTAATGGGCCGCGCCTGAGGTCAGGCCAGCGCGATCGGGCCAACGGCCGTGCTGATGGCGAAGCTGGACGTCAGCGCTGCGAGCACCGCGAGGGCGAAGCAATGTGCGAATGCATGGAGAGAATTGTTCATGGGTATGTGCCTTTCACTCTGATCCTGCTGCCCTTGATTGGGCCGGTGGGATCCTTGTCGGCCCCCTGCGTGGGAACCGGCGTGGAAGGCTGCGTGGAAATTGGCGTTTGAAGCCGCATCTGGTAATTTACCACGGCAAGGTGGCGCGGGTGGGGCGATCGGCAGCGCGACCGATGGAGGGTGGATGAAGGAGCGGATTGCCCTTGATCTCGTCGGTTCCCTGGCGCTCAGGCGCGAGGGGCAAACGGTATCGCTTCCTTCTTCACGCAAGACGCGGGCTTTGCTGGCATATCTGGCCGTCGCCAACAGGCCGGTCCGGCGCGAACACTTGTGTTCGCTGCTGTGGGAGGTTCCCGACGATCCTCGGGGGGCGCTGCGTTGGAGCCTCTCCAAGCTGCGTCCGCTGGTTGACGATGTCCATCGTGTCCGGCTGATCACGGAAGGGGAGAATGTGTCGCTGGACGGCTCCGATATCGAGGGGGATTGGTTCCGCCTGCGCGATTTGGCCGGCGCAGACGTCCGCACGATCAAGGCCGAGTTGCTGGAGGCCTGTATCCCGCCAGAAGGAGAATTCCTTGAAGGCGCCGAGATCCGCGCCAGTGAGGCGTTCCAGGCGTGGCTCGTTGCGATGCGCGAGGATACGCGGCGCTGGCAGGTGACGATCCTGCGCGAACTGGTCGGCCGGTTTGCGGAGCAGGACGAGAAGCGTGCGCAGGCCCTTGCGCTTGCGCGTCGCTGGTGTGAGCTTGACCCTTACGACGCGATTGCCCGTACAGCCGTGATCGACCTGCTGCGTTCAAGCGGGCGCGTGCAAGAGGCCGAGCAGCAACGCGGAGCGGCGGTGAGAGCGCTGGATGCGGCCGAGATCGCCATTCCCAACGGACTTCGCGGCCCGATCGGACCGGTAGCCGCAACGACTGCCGTCGCGCCCAGCGAAGAGCTGTATCAACAAGTGCGTTTCTGCACGGCAAGGGATGGCACCGGCCTCGCCTATTCGAGCGTCGGCAGCGGGCCCCCTCTGGTAAAGACGGCCAACTGGCTCAACCATCTCGAACACGATTTCGACAGTCCGGTGTGGAGTCACTGGATCCGGAATCTGGCGCAATATCGCACCTTGTTCCGCTATGACGAGCGGGGCAACGGACTGTCCGACTGGAATGTCCGCGATATCGGCTTCGAGGCTTTCGTCGACGATCTTTCCAGCGTGGTGGATGCGGCCGGGTTGGAGCGCTTCGATCTGTTCGGGGTGTCGCAAGGGTGCAGCGTGGCGATCGCCTATGCGGTTCGCCACCCGGAGCGGGTTCGCAAGCTGGTACTCTATGGAGGCTATTCGCTGGGATGGGAATTGCGTGACACGCCGGAAGAGGTGGCGATGCGCCGGGCCATGATCACCTTGACCGGGACTGGTTGGGGCCGGAACAATGCCGCGTTTCGGCAAATGTTCACCTCGCTGTTCTTTCCCGACATGCCGCCGCCGGCGGCTGACTGGTTCAACGAGCTGCAGAGGATTTCCGCCTCGCCCGAGAATGCCGTCCGGCTTCAAGAGGCATTCGGCAAGATCGATGTCCGAGACCTGGTGCCGAAGGTGGCAAGACCCACGCTGGTGCTTCACGCGGATAAGGATGCGGTCATTCCGTTTTCGTCAGGAAGAGGACTGGCCGCGGCCATTCCGGATTCCCAATTTGTACAGCTCGATACCCGAAACCATCTGGTTCTGGAGGAAGAGCCGGCTTGGCCGCGAGCGGCTAGTGCGATCAGGGCCTTTCTGGAAGCCGATTTCTAGACAGACAATGCAGTTTCCGACCAAATCGTCGCCATTCCGTCTGGCCGCAGGATAATCCGCTATCGACAATCGCGGACATTGCGTGCGCCGGTCGTTACAGATACACACCGGTTGCACCGGGACCAAGCAACCTCCCGGACAGGCCTTACGCCCAAGTGTTGCCTTCTGACTCCGCTGCGGCGGGGCGAGGGGGGTATTGGACACAATGGTCGACAGCAGTTTGCATCACCCTTCATTTTCAGAGCTAACGCGCGTTTCGGCGCGGATCGGTTGCCTCAGCTTCGGAGGGCCAGCCGGGCAAATCGCACTGATGCACCGCGAGCTGGTCGACGAGCGGCGCTGGGTCGAGGAGGATGATTACCTCCAGGCCCTGAACTTGTGCCACTTGTTGCCCGGGCCTGAAGCGCAGCAACTCGCCACCTGGATTGGCTGGAAGCTTCATGGTTGGAAGGGCGGTATTGTCGCGGGCGCGCTGTTCGTTGTCCCTGGCGCTCTGGTTATGCTGGGTCTGTCGATCCTATACGCATTTGCGGCCAATCTCGCGTGGTTCACGGCGCTGTTCCTGGGGATTAAGGCGGCGGTGCTGGCGATCATTGTCCAAGCTTTGATGCGGATCGCGGGAAGGGCCCTCAAGACGTCGTTCCAGCGAGTGCTGGCGATCGCAGCCTTCACGGCGCTGTTCCTGTTCAATGCTCCATTTCCGGCGGTGGTGCTGACAGCCCTGACAGTTGGTGCGTGGGTTGGGGCAAAACGTCCGGACTGGCTCGCATTCAAGCAGAGCAGCCCACGAAACAGCAATCCGAGTCCGTGGGCGGCCAGCTTGAAGGCAGTGCTGATCTGGGCCGTGATCTGGGCTGCACCGATGGTGGCGATCTTCGTGTTTCTCGGGCGCGATCACGTATTGTGGCACATTGGCGTATTCTTCTCGCAACTCGCGGTGGTCACTTTCGGCGGGGCCTACGCGGTACTGGCCTACATGGCGCAGCAGGCGGTGAACGGTTTCGGCTGGCTTGCGGCGGGTGAGATGGCTGATGGCCTCGGCTTGGCCGAGAGCACACCGGGCCCGCTGATCATGGTGACCCAGTTCGTGGGCTACCTTGCAGCCTTCCGCGCGCCAGCGCCGTTCAGCCCGGTTGTCGCCGGAGTGCTCGGTGCCGCGCTCACCACATGGGTAACGTTCGCGCCGTGCTTCCTGTGGATCTTCGCTTTTGCGCCCTGGATGGACCGCTTGCAGCGTTCGCCTGCACTCAAGGGCGGGTTGGCGGGGGTGACGGCAGCGGTCGTGGGGGTGATTGCGAACCTTGCATTATGGTTTGCGCTGCATGTGCTGTTTGCAGTCGTCGATGTGGTCGCAGTCGGGCCAGTGCGGCTGCAGGCGCCGGAGTGGACGGCCTTCGATTGGCGGGCAGCATTGATCGCGGCGGTTGCGGCCGTACTCATCTTCCGGCTGAAGTCGGGAATAGTCCCCACGTTGGCTGTGGCAGCCACCATGGGACTGATCATCGGAACGCTTGTTTCAGGTTAGAATGATTGTCGGCGCGACGGAGACAAGCGGACTGACGGCACTGAGCAGTCCCATGGTACCAACGATCCGAACGCTATTCACCTACCGAATTCGCTCCCCGCACGGCGGTTGCATGCGGCGATAGCGCCGGCCGGCATAGTGGTCGGCATCCGACCTCATTAGATTGCTAACTCTATGAAACCTTAACGCAGGCGACAAATTCCGTCCTCGAATCTTTATGCGAAGCTGCATAACTGATGTGCCTCCTCAAGGAGGTGCGAGGTATGGTTCGGTGGCACGAGACGCTCGGTGCGCAACTTGGTCTACGGGCAAGTGGCGTAGCCATTCTCTCGCTCACGTGGTTGATCGGTACCAGGTTGTATCGCCAGGTCCATTCACTACCGGCCCATCCGGCAAGCATCGCCGAACTCGGGTTATGCCTTGTGTTGGTCGTTCTGCTCGTCTGCGGCAACGCTCTGCTTTTCGTCGGCCCTGGCCTCTGGAAACAGGTCCCGCTGCCGGGACGGTGGAGCGCTGCACTCGTCGAGCCGCGGCAGTTCGAGGTGTTTCACCAGCCGGGCCGCTCGTCCTCCGGAGGATTTCCTCAATCCGAACGGGACAAAGCGATCCAAGATGACGGAGAAAGCCCTCAACTTCGTGATACCCACCTATCGCCTTCGCGACGTGGGTGACACTGTCGAAGCCTATGACGAGAATTTCCGGCGCAGCGGACAGACCGCTCCTATCATCGTCTTCGACGATTCCTCTCTGGCCAATCACGACAAGTACTATGGCGCGCTGGAACGGGTGCGTACGCATAACGACGTCTTTTACGTAGGGCCGGCGGAGAAGGAGCAATTCGTCTCCTACATATGCAAGCGGCTGCGGGACAAGAAGCTCGACGTGCTGGTGCGTAACTTGTTTCGCCCCAGCTATGGCGGCAACCGCAACTTTACGCTGATGTACACGCTGGGCGATCACATGGTCAGCGCCGACGACGACATGCGACCCTATGCCCTGATCGAGGACAGCCCGGAATCGCTGGCGGAAACCGAGATCAGCCGCGGTAAGACCATCCCGCGGGGGACTAATGGACATTGCCAGAAGTCCTATGACATCCTGCAATCCTTTCGCGACGTGTTAGGCCGGACGGTGGCCGAGGTTCCGCCCAACTACACGCTGGGCGACGTACTGCTGGACACCTCGATGGACCTCGAAACCAACACCTCGCTGGGACTGGCGCGCGAAAACGCGTTGTTCATGCAGGATGGCAAGGTGGCGCGGAATGCGGTGGTCAAGATGGCGCAGACCTTCCGTACGGGCACCAACGATATCGACGCCGCCGATTACATCGACATGTTCCTGGAGGACAACGACCGCGCCGACGCCGAAGCGCTCAACGACCTCTATGTTCTGGTCAACTTCCGGCCCTGCGTGACGAACAGCAATTGGCGGATGGACTGCGGAGTCGCCGGCTATGACAATTCCACGGGCCTGCCGCCGTTCTTCCCCACGCGTCTGCGGTTCGAGGACTATATCTACCGCCTGTGGATCCAACAGCCGGGCATTGCCGCAGCGCACGTCGATTCAGCGCAGATCCATATGAAGAACAACTACATGCGCGAGCCGCTTGCGTCGGAACTGTTCAACGAATCCATCTGTACGCTGCTGAAAAAGAAGATCCGGGCATCGATGCGGAAACTGGGCGATATCAGCATATCCTTCGATTACGAGGGCTCCGTATCGCTGGAGGACAGCCAGGAGATTCTGCACGGCGCGCAAAGCCTGCACAGCCGCGTGGTGGAAGCCCAGACGCGTGCGCGTTCGGAGGAGCGGCAACAGGCCTTGCGGCTGTTCGCCTCTAACCTTGCGCGCACGTTCTATGATTTTGAGCCGGACTTCTTCCAGCAGAACGTCAGCCGTATGGTGGATGACGAAGTGGGCCTGATCCGCTCCTCGTTGGAGATTTGGCCGACGCTGCTGGAGATCGTGTACTTCCGCAAGCAATGCCATTCCCTACCACTGCGCCGGGTTCGTCATCAGGCACCTGTCGTGCGCAAGCGACCCGAGCAGATGGTATTAGCCGAAGCCTGATCGGCCCATAGTCATGCGTCCTCGTTTCGGGATTTGTGAAAGCGCGACCGAGCGAGGATGCGCGGCGTTGCGGCTTCGGCGATCCGGGCCGGACTTCGGCCTGCTATGAGTTCCAGAAGCTAGTCCGCCAGCGTGGTGACCGCTATCGCTGTTGCTGAGGCGCGGTTTTCTACCCCCATCTTCTCGAATATCTGTTCGAGATGCTTGTTCACTGTGCGTGGGCTAATTGCCAGAATTTCGCTCACTTCGCGGTTCTGCTTGCCGCGGCTGATCCAGAGAAGAACTTCGGCTTCCCGTGCGGTCAGCCCGAGCCGGGCCGCCAGTATGCGTTCCTCCTCGCCTTCGCGACGTTCTGCGAGGCGGAAGAGCCAATGATGGGCGGAGGTGCGCCGCAGAAGGGTGATCTCCAGCGTGCTTGAACCGCTTTTGACCGGTACGCAGGTTCCCGAGGTTGGATCCATCTCCTGCAACTGCTGGATGGCCAGCCGCAGGGGAGCGGGCAATGCGCGCGAAATCGCCGGCCATTCGGGGAATAGCCGCTCCAGGATCTCGCGCGCCATCGGCGTCAGCCAGAGGGGGCGGCCCGAAGCGTCGACCGAGAGAGCTGGGCGGCCACTTGTGTCCAACGCCACCTGGCTTGCATGGGTGACGCGTGCGTTCGCGAGATGGATGTGAATGCGGGCGAGGAGTTCCTCGACCACGATCGGCTTTCTGACGTAATCGATGGCGCCGACCTTGAGCGCGCGTACGACGTCATCGGTGTCGGTCAAACCTGTCATGAAGATGATCGGCAGTTGCTGAAAGGCGGAGTTCGCCTTGATCCGGCGCGTCGTCTCGAACCCGTCCATCTTCGGCATCAAGGCGTCCATCAGGATCAGGTCAGGGGAGGTGTGTTGCAGCAAGGTGATCGCGGCCAAGCCGTCTCTGGCAACGAGCGGGGTCATGTGGGCGAGAGAAAGGGTGGTCGTCAGAAATCGCAAGGAATCGGGAGTGTCGTCGACCACGAGGATGGTCGGCTTTCTCTCCTGGCCGTCATTGTGATCGAACATTTTCGATCTTTTCTATGATGGAGCCGAAGTCGAAGTTGTCCAGATCCTCCCGCAACGTCGCGGCAAACGAACCGGCAGCCGGCCCGGTATTCTCGAAATCGCCAAGCTGCCTCTCGAATTCGAGCACGTGCCCGATTTGCGCAAGCCGCCTCAGTCGCTCCAGATAAGGTGCGGCTTCCAGGGGAAGGGCGGACGCTGGCACTTCCTCGGCACGGGCCGGATCCGGCCCCGAATGGTTCCACTGCAGGCCGAGTTCCTGTTGTATCGTTGCAAGCAGGGCGTCGAAAGCGATCGGCTTGGCAACGAACGCGTCGCAGACGCGATCATCCAGATAGCGCGTGTCCGGACCGGCCGTGTTGGCGGATACCATGACGATCTTCAGCGGCGTGCCGTGAGCACGGCGCAATCGCAAGGCGGTTTCCCAGCCGCTGATGCCGGGCATCTCGACATCGAGCAGGACGAGATCGGGCGCATATCGACTGGCAAGATCGATGCCCTCCATGCCGTTTTTCGCGGCATGGACGGTGAAATCCAGCGATTGCAGCAAGGATTGCATGGCCGCGCGCTGCTCGGGATCGTCCTCGATGATCAGCACGGCGCGGCGCGTACCTCGATAGCTCTCGATCCGGGCGCTGGCTTCCTTGCCCGAGGCAAGGGCCACAGGTGACAGCATCAACTTCAATCGGAAACGGCTGCCTGCGCCCACGGTGCTCGTCGCCGTTATATCGCCGCCCAGAACATGCGCGAGGACGCGGGTGATCGTCAGTCCCAGTCCGATGCCGGGCTGGGACTGTACACCGGTTGAACTGCCGCGTTCGAAAGGCTCGAACACGCGCTCCATGTCCTCCGTTTCGATCCCGATGCCTGTATCGATCACGTCGATGGTCGCGACTTCGCTGCGATAGTTGACTGCGACCTCGACGCTGCCGGCCTCGGTATATTTGATCGCATTGGAAACGAGATTGATCAGCACTTGCTTGAGCCGGCTCTGGTCCGTCTTGACCAGCCTTGGCAGGTTATCGCTGACGTGCAGCGTCAGGCTGAGACCCTTGCCGATGGCCTGGGCCCGGAACATGGAAACGATCTGGCCAAGCACGGCGCGTATATCGACCACGCCCGATCGGATTTTCAGCACGCCGCTTTCGATCCGGGATATTTCGAGCAGGCTCTCCGCCAGATTGGTCAGGTGGTCCACCGATCGCCGGATTGCGGCGCCGGCTTCCGCTCCCGTCACCGCATCGCCGCGCTCAAGCAATTGCGCGTAGCCGTAGATGGCATTCAATGGCGAACGGATTTCGTGGCTGACCGCCACCAGGTAGCGGGACTTGGCCTCATTGGCGGCTTCAGCCGCGGCCTTGGCGCGCTGAAGCTCTGCGATGGCAGGATCCACTGCAGCATTTTGGGGGGCTGCAGCCGATTTGGGATTCGCCACGTCGGCGTTCTGCGGCGGAGAGACGGACCTCGGCTCATCCTTGTTCGGACGGCCTTCCGGGTGGCGGTTTCGGTCGTCTCGCCTCACCATCAGCACGCTCATAATGGCCCGGGTTGAGCGATAGGGGGCTGCCAGCCGGCTGGCAGCACCATGCTTGCAGCATCGTCCATTGCCAGCGCTCCGGCAGACATGCCTTCCACGCTGTCACCGTCTTGAGGTATTCGGCTGGCCTTGACGATCATGGTTTCCCCCCGATTCATTTTGCGAGCAAACGCTCACTCCTGAGGTGCGATGGACACGCGCATGCCGTTCATTTCGCTCGACGCCTGGACCTGGCATGAAAGGCGGGAGCCCTCAATGCGATGCGCTGCACCTTCCAGCACATCGAATTCATCTTCCGCCATCGCCGGCAGCAGGGAAGCGAAGTCGGGATCGATATGGACGTGACAACTGGCGCAGGAGCAGGAGCCGCCGCAAAATGCTGGAATATCGTCAATCCCGGAGCCCCGGATGATTTCCATCAGCGAATTGCCGATCTCGCCCTCGATTTCCCGATCGCTGCCCGAAAGATCGGTGACATGGATGCGCACTTTGTCGATCTGCAGAGTCATTGTCATCCTCGTGTTTCTTCGATTGCTGGGTGCTTGCCTGCCGTGCTCGGCAGATGAGGCGCGTTCGTGAAATCCGGCCCTCTGCCCGATGAACCGCGTGCCGGTCCAAACAGCGGAGGCAGAAGTGCCATTGTCGTGGTAAGCCGAAGCTGCTGCACGCCCCGAACTTTGCGGATGGCATCGCTCAATTCGCGCAGCCGTTTGGCTGGACCCTGGACGATCAGGACCTCCATCGACTGTTCGTCTTCCAGGAAGACGTGCTGGGAGGAGATCACTTCCTTGAGAAAATGGGACTGCGTTCGGGCAAGCTCGCGACGGACCCGTTCCGTGTCTCCCCTGAAAACGATTGTAACCGTGCCCGACAGCATTTCGTCCGGCCGCATAGCCATGCCGTGCTGGGCAAGCTCATTGCGGATCAACTCCGCGATCCAATGCGATCGCGATGGCAGGCCAAGCTCTGCCACAATCGTATTGAGCTGACGGAAAAGCCGGCCAGGCAGTCTCATGCTGAGACGTGCAAGGCTGGCGCGCGACATGTTTTTCACAGTTGCTATCGATATGGAATATTACGAATCATGTCAATCATAATACTGTCAGGGAGGAGCTTAAGGAGAGTCAGGTGTCCGGATTGAAGACGCGGCCCTGCGGCCGACCGGATGGCATCGCGCGGCGTTCGAAGGGTTTGCTCCGCCGAACCGACAAGAGCGCCGCCCCGTCAGGTGGACAGGACGGCGCTCGTGCCGGTTCGGCGGCCGGTGCTCTCGCAATGAAAATGGCGCCGTAAGAATGGGGGCGTGATCCGACGGGTCCGATCACGCCCTTGAACATTACCGCGTTATCGGTTCACGTGTGGTCTCTGCAGCAGCGCTGGACGGCCTCAGAAATGCCCGCGCAGTTCGGCGCCGATCGTTCGCGGCTGGATCACGCCGTAGCCATAGGAACGGATCAGAACGCCGTCGTTGCTACGGGCCAAGGTATAGTCGTTGGAGACGCTGGAGACGGCGTACTTGTCAAAGACGTTGTTGACGAAGAGGGACACTTCCAACTTCGGCGTCTTGTAGGTGACCGAGGCGCGGCTGGTGGAATAGCCGGGAATTGCCTCGCCATAGCCGCGAAGGCCCGTGGTGGAATAGGTATTGCTGCGCGCCGCCGTGCTCCACATGAGATCCAGCTCGGTCTCGTCGGTCATTGGCACGGTATAGGCGGCGGTAATCGATCCCGCATGCTTGGACGTGCCGGGCAGGCGGTCGCCGGCAAAGGCATCGCCTGCACCGTCAATGTCGAAGCCGTTGCTGATGCCGCCGATCAGGCCCGGCGCGTCCTTGGTAAGCTTCGCGTCGAGATAGGTGTAGTTGCCCGACAGGTTGAACTTGCCGAGATTGAGCGAAAGCGTCGTCTCCACGCCGCGACTGCGTGCGCCGCCGGCATTGGCAGTGATGCCCACTGCGCCGTTCGCGGTCTGGCTGCCCAGCTGCAGGTTCGTCCAATCGATGTTGTAGAGGTCTACCGTGCCCTGCAGCATCTTGTCGAACAAGTTGAAACGGATGCCGACTTCGTAGTTTCTGGTCTTGTCCGGTCCATAGGACAATTCGTTCGGCAGCGCGCAGACGTTCTGTCCGGCGGGGAGCGGGATGATGCAGGGCGCCACGCGGTTGACGCCGCCGATACGGTAGCCGGTGGAATAGGTCGCATAGGCGAACAGTTCGGGGCTGAATTCGTAGGAGGCGTTGAGCTTGTAGACAAAACCGTCATCGTCGGTCGAGCCTGTGCGAATGCGCGCGGGATCGAACTGGATCAGCGGATAGGGCGTGCGGCGGCGCCCGCCCGAGGTGAGCGGCGTGTCGGTCGCTCCCGAAATATAGGACTTGTACTTGTAGTAGCGCAGGCCACCGGTGACCTGGAATTTCGGGGTGACATGCCAGGTCACCTCGCCGAATGCGGCCGCTTCCTTGGTGTAGGTATCGGTGAAGGAGATGTACTCCAGCCCGTCCGGTCGGTAGATGCCGGCCCATTCGGGATAGCCCGGAATGCGTTCCGCGCTGAACGTGTAGCTCTTGTAATGGTTGTAGAAGCCACCGATCAGCCAGTCGATCGGCCCGCCATGGGTTGAGACCAGGCGGAGTTCCTGGTTGAACTGCTTGGGCTTGCTGTTCGACGTGGTGGTGCCGGCAAAGGCGGGAAATAGCTCGTAATCGTAGTCGAGATCGAGAAGCAGGTCGGTGACATCGCTCTGGCTGTAGAGATCCTGCACGGAGTAGGCAGTGGCGGAAACCAGCTGCGCAATATCGCCGATGTCGGCTTCGATCTCGGCCGCGAACATGTCGACCTTGCGGGTGGCTGGTTGCGGGACACGGCCGCCGTTTTCATATTTGCCGGTGCCAAGCACGCCGCGGCAATCGGCATAGACGCATTGGCCGTCCGGGAAGGGGACGCCGTTGGCGTTCAGCGTGTAGGTTGCGCCATAGCCGCCGTTGACCTGCGTACCATGCGTCTTCGTCTGCTGGCGGATATAGCTGAAGGTTGGGCGTAGCCAGCCGAAGTCGAAGCCCAGCTGTGCACGTATGGAATAGGTCTGCTCGTCGTTCAGATCCTTGCCGCGGTACAGATTGGCGGCCACTGCCGCAGGGTCGGTGAAGTCCGGTTGCGGCAGCGACACGCCGAGCTGGCGGACGAGATAGGGCGAATCGATGAAGCCGGGATCACGATAGTAGCCGCCGGTTACGCGCAGGGCGACCTTGTCGCGCACGATGGGCAGGTTGACGGTGGCGTCGAAGACCGAACCCACGCCGCTGGAATGGGCGACATCGTAGACTCGGGCATGCGCTTCCATCTCGAAATTGGAGAAGTTCGGTCGGTTGGGGATGTAGCGGATCGCGCCCGCCAGCGTGCCAAGGCCGTAAAGCGTGCCCTGCGGCCCAAGAAGCGTTTCGACGCGATTGATGTCGAGGAACTTGAAATCGACATAGAGCGGGATCTCGCCGAGATAGACGCCCACCGCCGTGCTGCGGTTGGAGCCCCCCGGCCCGCCCGACGTGATCCCGCGCATGACGATGCTGTTGGCGGTGCGCGGGCCGGTGTCCGGCACGGTCAGGCCGGGCGTATAGAGACCGATATCGCCGACATCGTCGAGCCGCTTGGTCTCAAGCGAGTTGCCATCGAGAGCCGAGATGTTGATCGGCGCGGTCTGCAGCGAGACCGCGCGCCTTGTGGCCGTGACTTCGATCTCGTTCAGGCCCTGGGCCTGTTCGTCCGACGCATCGGGTGCCGTCTGCTGTTGTGCATGCACCGGCGCTGCAATGACGCCTGCCAGGAAGGTTGCCGAAAGCAGCTGCAGCCGCGTTCGCATACGCTTGCTCATGTATTCCCCCTATTCGCTTGACCCATCTGCCCAAGGTCCGCCCCCGCCAATGCGCCGGCACGAGGCTTCGCGGCACGTGCTCGATTTCACATCGGAGCGTTCAGGCTATGGAGCCCGGTTGCCGGGCAATATGTGTCGTTTGACGTAGGGTCCGGATCTCGGGGTGCAAGGCAATGCTTTGGTGCGCCTGGCTGGCACTCGGACGGCGGAATTCGGGGGCCTAGGCGCCGCCTACGTCAAACGACGTAAGGCAAGGGCGGGGGCTCTGCGCTACAAGGGCAGCCAAGAATTTTGCGGACTTCAACCAATTTTCGCGGGGATTGCCATGAGCGAGATCATCGCTGCCGAGAAGCCGTCCTACATGGTCAGCGCTCCCATAACCCGTGGTCTCGACAATCTGGGCCGGGTTGAGGGCGGGCCTGCCAAGCGGCTATTCTTTACCCACTTCCAGCCGGCATTCCTGCTGGTTGTGATCGCGTTCTACTATTACGCGCCGGAAGCATGGATCAAGCCGTCCGTAACCCTGTGGATCGGTTACGGCGTCAAGGTCATGATGCTTTCGATGGAGTGGATTTCGCCGCGCTACAAGAGCTGGCAACACACCTGGAAGGAACTGGCCTGCGACACCTTCTATGTCGCGATGGGCGCGATGTTCGTCCGTGTGGTGTTCGGCCCGATCAACAGCGACGCGATCATCACCTGGTTCCAGGATTCGTTCGACCTTGCTAAGTTCGCCTGGTTCATGGGGCTGCCGCTGCTGGTGCAGGCCTTCATGATCTCCTTCATCGGCGACTATTTCCAATACTGGATGCATCGCGGGATGCACAACTGGTACCCGCTGTGGCTGGCCCATGCGCCGCACCACTTCGTCACGCAGCTGAACGTCCAGAAGGGCAGCGTCGGCAATCCGATCGAAATCTTCCTGATCGGCCTGGGCATCGGCGGTCTGTTCGACTTCCTGCCGCGCGCCGCCTTGCTGGCTGGGGCCTTCGGCATGGCGGTCAGCAGCTATCAGCACTGCAACATCCGCTTCAACACACCCCGGTGGTGGTTCAAGATCTTCAACACCACCGAGCATCACAGCCTGCACCACGCGCAGGACTACGAAGCCACCCGCAGCAACTACTCCGGCACATGGATCTTCATCGATCGCCTGCACGGCACCTGCCTTGACGGTGAAGCCGAACTGCTGGGCCAGGAAGGCGGGCGCCGGATGTCGATCTGGGAAACGATGCACTACACCCTTTCCGAGCCATACAAGCTGCTCAGCCAGAAATGGGCGGCGCGGGCGGGTCGAGGGCAGATGACTGCCGTTCCGGCGGAATGAAAAAAGGGTGCCATGCCCTCGCGGGGGCTCCATCTCCCGATAAGCTAAGGAAGAACCTGTGAAGCTGTCCTACATCGATTGGATATGGCGGGTGAAGGGCCGGCTGACGATCCAGCCGAACTGCTCCGCCGCGCAGGCTTTTGACCGATTGGGGGACTTGTTCGAAGAAAAGAACACGACCTGCCGGGTCGAGGGCGACACGCTGGTCTTCACCAAGAAGAACGCGCTTCCGCAGGACAAGATGTCCGTATTCGACAGGGGAACGCTGCAGGTTAGCCATGGTGTGCTGTGTTATAGCATGACGAGTCGCGCGCTTCTGGCATGCTTTCTGGCGCCCCTGTTCTTCTACGCGCTGGGATATACCGGCGTCGCCGTGGACAAGTGGCGCAATCCGCCCGAATTGGCCAAGGCCAAGGCGGAGGCTGCAAAGAAGCGCTCCCTGGTGAAGCCTGAAGACGTGCCCATGAATCCGGTCGATACCTTCCTGCACGCCCCCACGCCCGAAAAGAAGAAGGACGGCGAGGAAATCGGGAAGCGCAACCGCAAGCCCTCCATGACCACGGCCTATACCTACATGGGTATCTTCTTTGCGCTGTGGGTTGCCGGTCGCATCCTCGAACACAAGCTCATTCATGCCCGCTTTCGCAAGAGGCTGGCTGGCGATGACGCGATTGAGGCTAATGCGTCGATGCATGAACGTGGCTTCGCTGCCGACAATTCCGTGCGGAACGCGCGATAGCGGCCAAGTTCCCTGGCGAGGAGCGTCTCGTAAGTGGCTCCGGGTTTCGGCAACGTGTCCAGTGAAACCGTAAGCTGCCGCCAGATTACGTTACTCGGTTTCCGTGCGACTGCGGTGGTGAAAGGCGCAAGCGATCCTTTATGGTCGCCAACCCGCGCCAGAACGCAGCCGATCGTATCCAAGCTGAATGCGTCGTCCGGGCCGACCGCCAGTGCGGCGCGGGCAGCGGCCGGTGTCGCCGTCCTTTCGTCCCGAGGCCCGGCAATCGGGCGAATTGTGTCAGGCGCCGCGGCGACGGATCCTGGCCGGCGGCATGCTGCATTCGCGGGAGCGCGCGATACGCGGCCCTCTTCGCCTTCGGCGGAGCGTTGCTAGCCGTCCGGGCAGATCGGGGCGCTGGCGGCGCTCTGCGGAGGCCAAGGCAGCCGCCTGCGCCACATTGCCCCCTCAAGCGCTGCGGTCGTAGCGGCGATGCGCGCCTTATGGTTCATTCAACCGGGACGTCCGGTGTAGCCCCGGCATGGGTGGGTACACGAGGATGGGCATCATGCCCGACATGTGACCTCGGGGTTCACGGGGCGTGCCGGGGTGTGAGTGGGTAGACAATGAAGTCTGCATGGCGATCGATCGAGGGAGGCGATGAGGCTTTAGCAAGAGCCTGTTGAAGCTCCACGATGACTGCCGGAGAAAGGGGCAGTGGGTGCTCGGATGGATGGCTCGATGCCCGCATCGGATAATCCTGCCCCGGCGTGCTCGTCATTTCGATATGCGCGCCCAGCAGTGCGCGGATGCGATGCGTTTCGGCGAATGCCGCTAGCCGGTCAGCGCTGGCACGGAATTCGGCAAGGCGATCCGCAGGCACGTAGAGGCGCCCGGGATAGAGCATGTCACCGGAGAAGAGCAGTTGGGTCCTGGCGTCATAGACCATCATATGTGCCGGCTCATGCCCCGGCGTCGGAATGATCTGGAGCATGCGGCCACCCAGATCGTAGCGACCGATGCTGTTCGGCCATTCGCTCACGCCAAAGAAGCGCGCGACCTCCTCCGGCTTGAGGCCGACAAGGACCGTGCCCGGTCGATCGGCGAATTCGGCATCGCCTGCATGGTGATCGCCGTGGCCGTGCGAGTGCGCGACAACCAGCTGAATAGGGCGGCCCTGATGACGTTGCTGCCAATCGGCAATCAGACGATCGACGGTGGGACGAATATGCAGGCCGCCGGCTCCCGTATCGAGCAGCAGCGCGCGCTCTCGGCCGAAAAGCAGGTAAAGGAAGGGTGCTTCGAAATTCGTGGTGACCGACTGGCGGATCACTGCCGTGTCCGCATCGATCATCTGGACCTGAACTTCGGGTTCACCCTGCGTTGTACCATCTATCCACGCCGCGAAATGGGGCGCCTCGAAAGTCGCTGGCGCTGCCCCAAGCAGAAAGAACGCGGCGGCGGGCAGCAGGGCAAGGCGCCAGGCTCGTCCACCAAGTGAGGAGCGAGATGTTCTGCCGCTCGCCGAGCTATCCGGCAATCTCACTTTCGGCCTTTGTCTGAGCTGCAATCGGCGGGCAGCTTGGCAAGCGGGATGCGCGATACGGTGCCCGAACGCAGATTGGTAAGCCACACCGCGCCGTGGCCGACATTCAGGGAATCTCCTCCATCGCCTTTCCACTGGCAGAGCGGTTTGCCAGTGCGCGCGTCGCTTGCGGTGAGCGGTGTGCGCATCATGGTGGTCCAGACCCGCCCGTCGGAAAAGGCAACGTCGCCGCCGTGACCCGGTGTCTCCAGCGGCTGTGGTGCCGAGGCTTCCCGGCGCTTCGTGTCTATCCTGCTGAGCGAGCCGTCACCCTGGTTCAACGTCCACACCGCGCCGGCCCCAGCGGCCGTGAAGCGTGGGTTCGGGCCTACCTTGACAGTGGCCACCACCGAATTCGTGCTGGGATCGACCACCGAGACGTCGCTGCCATCCACGTGCGTTACCCATACCAAGCCGTCGCTGAATACCGGATTGTAGGAACCGGCGGGCAGCGGGATGACATGGATCACTTCGCCGGTTTCGGGATCGATGCGTGCCAGCGACCCAGCCTTGTCGGTAACCAGCCACAGGCTGCCCGCCCCGATGGCAAGGCTGCCTTCTCCCGCAGGAGGACCGACGGTAAACACGCCCGCCAGCCGCTTTGTCTTCTGATCCACTTTGGCGAGTTGCGGCGTTACTCCGCATAACGGGATCCAGATATTGTGCCGGTCGGCGGACAGTCCGGCGCAAGGCCGCCCAGGCAGCGCAATGGTGACGACAGCATTCGTTCGGGGATCGATCTCGTTGACGGCATTCGGCCTCGTGCTGCCGACCCAGACCTTGTTGCCCGTGATCGTAACCCAGTCGGCCGTCGTGCCGACCTTGATGGTTGCGTCGATGGGCAGTTCCGACATGGTGCGAATGACAGGACCCTCCGCCGTACCCTGCGAGGCGGCATC
Organism: Novosphingobium oxfordense; assembly: GCF_044029435.1. Lineage (NCBI taxonomy): Bacteria > Pseudomonadati > Pseudomonadota > Alphaproteobacteria > Sphingomonadales > Sphingomonadaceae > Novosphingobium > Novosphingobium oxfordense. Next base: position 1,366,830 of record NZ_CP147008.1, read on the forward strand.
GTCGGCAGCATGAACCGGCGAGACCGAAAGGCCTGCCGTGCAGACCAGGGCGAGGGTGAGAGCGGCTCTGCGGCCCGAGTTCGTCATGCGTAGCTGGATACGGGGCCTGCTCAAGACGTTTGCTCCTTGATTACGGTGTTCGGCGAGGGGCAGATCCATGCCGGGCGGCGACGGGGTGTTTCCCGCATCCGGGCGATGCGGCACGGCGACGCTGACGGTATGCCGCATCGCCCGGGATGGATGTTCATGACAGGGGGTGTCGCGGATGGCGCGAAATAGCCCTATACGCCGTTTGACGTAGGCCATTCACCCACGACTTCGAGCGAAGCCGGAATCGAGGCTGCTGAACCGTTTCGCGATGCCGTGTCGTTGTCATCCGGCCGCCGAAAAGCTATGCAATTGTCAGGGTCGACGCAGAGCGACCGCATATTTGCAGGAGACGAGAATGTTGAAGGCAACTTTGGCGGTTCTGGCCGCCTGCACGATTTCTTCCGCCGTATACGCCGCCGAACCGGAAAATCCGCTCGCCAAGAGCAGCGTGATGCTGAAGCTCGACGGACTGGATCTGTCGACCGTGCAAGGCCAGCGCACGCTGGACCTGCGTATGGCGCAGGCGGCTCGCGCAGTTTGCGGGGACCGGCTGGCGACGATTCACCTCGCGCTCGCCGCGCAGAGCCGCGCATGCCAGGCTGAGGTCAAGGCTGACATTCGGTCGCGGATCGAGCAGCAGATGGCGGACGCCGGAAATGTTCGTCCGGCTTCGTACAATTTCGCTCTACGGTAACCGTTGACCTGCGGATACTTCAATCCCGATGAATAGCCCGTCTTCATCTCGGTTGCCACTAACGGTTTCCACGATCCAGTGTGATCCATGATGTAGACGCGCCGAAACGCTGACATTGAGAGCTGCCCTCGCAAAGGGGGCAGCTCTCTTGTTTTGTGCGCTGAATTGTCAAGCAACTGGGCTGCAATCACCCATCAATAGGGTGTGTCGGGTACGTCTAAATGGGCCGGATTAACGGCAAGAATCGCGGTCGCATCGACGACAACGGATTATATCGAGGATCGCATCCTTTAGCTCTTCTCGGCGACAATTTCTGCGGTCGCGTGCGAAGCATAGGAACCGGCTATGGCAATGCAAAATCTCGCTATTTGACCGCTCCCGACCGTGCATGCCAACCGACTGCACACATAAGCCGGGGAGAGGAAACAGATGACTGGCAAGATCGGCCTTTTGACGCTTGCAGGCGCAAGCCTCGTTCTTTCATCGGGCTTGCATGCGCAGCCGGCGGACTATCCCGCTCCGGCGCCGGCCAGTGCGCCGGCTGAACCGGGCGCCATTCCGCTTTACGGTAGCAAGACGCCCGGTTCAGCCGACACGGAAGTCTGGGCCCGCTATTTCGGGAAGGACTACGCGGTTCGCAACGTCACTCGTCCGACGCTGACGCCCGTGCTTCCCGATCCGGGCAAGGCCACCGGAGCGGCGGTGATCGTTGCACCGGGTGGTGCGTTCATGGCGCTCTCCATGTCTCACGAGGGCTGGGACGTTGCCAAAGCACTTGCCGACCGAGGCATTGCGGCCTTCGTTCTCAAGTACCGCCTCCTGCCGACGCCGAAGGACGAGCAGGAAGCGGGTAAATACGTCTGGAAGAAGATGATGGAGGGCCTGCCGGATCCGGCCAAGATGCCGGTTCTCAGCAATCCTCAGGCAACCGAAGACGGCCTCGCCGCGCTGAAGTTGGTGCGGGATAACGCCGCCAAGTGGAATGTGGATCCATCACGCGTCGGCATGATCGGCTTTTCTGCAGGCGCCATGACGTCGTTACAGACCGTGTTGGCAGCAAAGCCGGCGGAGCGTCCTGCGTTCTTCGGCTATATTTACGGGCCCCAGGCGAAGATAGATGTACCCGCCGATGCCTCGCCAATGTTCGATGCCATCGCGCTGGACGATCCCTTGTTCCCGTCCATGGGCTTCCCGATTGCCCAGGCATGGCAAGCCGCAAAGCGGCCCGTCGAAATTCACGGGTATCAGCAGGGCAGCCACGGTTTCGGACTCGGCAAGCCGAACACCACGACGATGCTGGTGATGGACGAGTTCACGGCCTGGCTCGCCATGCAGGGCTTCCTCTCTTCCAAACAGGAGAAATAAGGAAAAGCATGGGTCGGCACGGTTGGGCCGGCCCACCACATAGCCAGCTATTGCCGCCAATCAACACGCCGCAGAAATGGCGGGTGTTCAGCGGCGATCGTTTTGGGTTGCGGCCGCGGTGCCCAGTCGCACCGCAATGCAATCGACAAAGACTGGGACGCGTGCAGGCATTGGAGGCCTCTACGAACACCGCGTGGATCTCGTCACGGTCAAGCGGGTTCAATGCCTCCAGCAACCGGATCGGCTTTCCGCTTGCGAGTGATCGCGGGCCATGAATGATCCTACCCGTGCAACACCGACGCCGAGCAACGCCAACTGGGTAAGAGCTGCCATCGGCGATGAGGGAATTGCGCGCGGCCGCCTCCGGAGCGGTGCCGCGCTCGCCCACGGGCGGCTGACATTCGCAACGTTGCGCGGGCAAGGGAGCATGCCCAGGATGTGATCCGCTCAGCCTTGCAGGAAGAACTGGCGGGATCGTGCTCCTTGGAACCGCCTGATCCCGCACTCCGATTATCCGTGCAGCAGCGCGTCCTGAGGAATGCCTGCAGCGTTCGCCTTGCCGTGACGTGTGCTCAGGAATGCGCGCACCTTGCGTTCGATCCAGTGGTAGACGTGTGCGAAGACAATGCCGAATGCGATCGCGGCGTAAAAGGCAATCCACGGCCTCGGGCCATGAAACAGCCGGATAACTATGGATCTGACCTGGGCATGGCTGAGGTACATGAACATCGACGATCCTGCGACCTCCGATATCAGGGACTTCACTATCGAAGGCACTCTGATCGCGGAGCCAAATAGCAGTATCGCCGATGCACCGATTATGTACGCGCTGGCGGAAGTGTAGTGGTGGTGCATCAGAACTGCGATGCTGACGACCAGCAGTGCGTAAATTCGGCTTTGCGTATCACGCGCGCTTGCCATCAGCATGCCGGCAGCGACTGTCCAGAGATACCAGATCGGCGTGCGATGGAAGAGGTAATTGGTATCCCAGACCCGTTCGACCATCCAGCTGATCACCGTGGCGATTGCGACAAAGATGGTGCAGAAAAGCATGGGATTTTTCCCAAGAGCTTCCCGCGCCCTTGAAAACGATAGCATCCCCGCCACCACCAGCAGCAGTTGGATGTATATTTCCGCGAAATAATAATATGCGATGTGATATTGGCGCGGATCGAACCAGTTGGAGATCAGCAAAAGCGGCTTTGGCTCGAACGTTCTGGCCCAAGTCTGCATGAAAGCGATCACCAGGATGGTGGGAATGGCCACATCGAAAACAGTTCCGAATATAGTGCTGATTTTACCGGTTCTGCTGATCGTTGGCCATTGGAAGCGGATGACGCTGTAGCCGCAGAGCATGAACAGGAAATACGCAGCGCCCCAATTCTTGCTGTAGATGAACGTATCGAGATGCTCGGCAACTATGCAGATCATGAAGAACGCACGCGTGAGCGTGGCGGGGTCCAGCCTGGGCCACCGTCCTCTCTCACTGGTCGCCGCGGTTGTTTCCAGTTGATCGATCGTCAGCGCTTCCCAGCCGTCAGGCAGCGGACCGAACCGGCTTTCGAATTCGAGCGAGAACTGGATATAGTTGAGGGAGTCCCCTCCCATGCTCTCAAAGCTGTCCTGCGGACCAATGCGCCGCCCGGGGAAGAATTGCCGGAAGAAGGCGTGCACGTCGCGTGCCTCTGCCGGAACTCCTTGCTCCACGCCGGGAGCGGGTGCGGCGGCCTTGGCCTCCTCGAGATATTCTTCAGCCAGTAGGCGGCGCAGTGGCTTGCCTGTGGCGGTGCGCGGAATCGCCGATACGACCTTGGCGTGCAAGGCATCTCCGGCAGCGATTCCAAGCTCTTTCAGGGCCTCCGCCGCTCCGGAGCGAAGTTGATCCGCGGTAATGTCAGACGCCTCTGCCGCGACCAGCACGCCTTCTCCGCGGAGCGCATCGGGCACCTTGGTGGCGGCAATCCTGCCGCCTAGCCCCAAAATCTGCCCAATGCGTGCTTCAAGCGTGTCCGGGTTGATCTTCACGCCGCCGATATTGATGAGATCGTCGGCCCTGCCGTCGTAATAGAGGTAGCCGTCTTCGATGTGCCCCAGGTCATTGGTTTCCAGCCAGCCGTCGGCATTGCATAGGCCCTGTAGCGCGTCAGCATCGGCATCCACCCGCCAACGGGCCACATGCGGGCCGCGAATGAGGATGCGCCCTTCTGGCGATATGGCGACCTCTGTCTGGCCAACGGCCTTGCCTACCGATTCCAAAACGTCATCCGGGACATTCGAGATTTGCAGGAACGTGCTGCGCGAGGCTTCGGTAAGGCCGTAGTGCTGAACGATTCGCGCATTGGGGAAAAGCTCGCGGATTCCGCGCTTTTCGGCGGCGGACATGTACTGTGATCCGATTTCCAGCCAGCGCAGATTGGCGCCGGCATCCCCGATCACCGCCTTCGTCTGCGTCTGCAACAGGATACGCAGCAGCGTGGGGACCGCCGACAGCGCGTTGACTTCGCCAGACTTGAGCATTCGGGAAAGTTCAAGCGGATCGAAGCCCCGCGATGGCAGATAGGATCGACCGCCTACCGCGCTGACAGCGCGAATGCGCGCGATGCCGAAACTGTAGGTGACGGGAACGCCAACATATTCGCGTACGGCAGCCGTAAGCCCCATCTGGTCGATTATTCGCTCTGCCGCATCCGCAAGATTGGCATAGCTTAAGACAATGCCTTTGGGCTTGCCTTCCGTACCAGAAGTGTAAGTGACCTGGGCTGGTAGATCTGCGTGGATCAGGGGGTGGTGTGCCGTAAACCAGCCGCCGCCTTCATCGGGAACGATACAGCGTTCGATGTCTATCCCGGTCAATGAACCGATGGCAGATTCATCGGAAATATTGATGAGCGGCTGCAGAGATTCGTTAAGTGAAAATACATTTTCAATATAGTGGAGGGAATTTCGCGCGACGAGGGCGACGAATTTCAATTCCTGGTGTTGCACGATGGAGCCCTCGTGTTGATCTTCGCGCGGAACATTTCAATGGGCAGGTCAAGAGACAGCCATGTAAGCTGGCGCATGGCATGCGATGTTCTGAAATAAATCCGCTCGCGATTTCAGGCAAGTAGTGAGAAAAACCAACCGAGAAGCTTGGTCGGGATAGAAGCTCATTGATTGATTGAGAGGGGTTCGCGCAGCTTCGGTTCAGGACCTTCAAGCAACCCCGGATGAAATGTCTTTGTGGCTTTTGATGGCAAACTCCAGCCATCTGCTCGGAAACTAGCTTTGCTTAACGGCGAGCGGCGTCTGGGACTTGCAAGACGAGGATGGTGTGTCTGCGCGTCGAAGCGCATGATGACCGAATTGCAGCGGGCGACGCGCAGGGGCTGTACAGAATTCGTCTTCGTCCTGAAAGCCACTGCTCCCCAGGGAGGACCTATTGGCCAGGATCATCCACGTCTTCAAGGATGAAGCAGCGATCATTTAGGTCGTGAACTCATAAATGGCCGGGGTGGTGGTCGATAAGTGCTGTTGGCGCTATCGTGGTTCTCATGAGATCGATTGTCCTTCTGATCCCGTTGGTGGCCATGGGCTGTAATCGCGTCCCGAACGCCTTTGAAGTTCGAGCCGCCGGAGCGGTATCAGCAGAGCTTACCCTTTGCGGCCAATCTACCGAGCTTACGCAGACGGGGGAGAAGTTTGCTGGCTCAGTTTCGATTCGCTGCGAAGGAGACGGCGTCATCAAGGTCAGCTTTGCAAACCAGCAGGCCGTGAACTGCACGGTTGGCTATGTGACGCCCGGGGCGGTTCAGAGCTTTAAGTTCAAAGTCGAGAACGGTCGATGCGGGTCGACCGACACATAGTCTGTTCGGGCAACTGGAAATGTGATTCAGGCTCTTGATGAGCCGATATGACCTAACCGACTTCGAGTGGCGAGTGATCGAGCCGCTCCTGCCCACCAAGCCCAGGGGCGTGCCGCGTGTCGATGACCGCCGCGTGCTGAACGGTATCTTCTGGGTGCTGCGCTCCGGGTCACCGTGGCGCGACCTGCCCGAACGCTATGGGCCCCGCACCACCTGCTACAACCGCTTCGTGCGATGGCGAAAGGCGGGCGTCTGGGATCGAATGATGGATGCCATCACCGCTGCGCATGATGGCGATATCCAGATGATCGACAGCACTTCCGTTCGCGCCCATCAACAGGCCGCAACGGCAAAACGTATGGCTCGCCCCGTCCACAAGCGGTTTGTGTCTGACGATCTGAGCAATCTGCGAAAACGTATCCGGCCTTTCAGCATATGCTGTTAGCCAAGATGGAGATCCGCGCGTCCTGGTCCTCATAAAGGGGCCGGCATCGAGTGCCATTTTTGCCGTAGGGTTTCAGGACACCGGTCGACTGTCAGGCCATCTTTCACTTACCTCCCGCAGACATCATCCGGCCGGTGCGCGCCGCATCGGCTGACCTGGTTCACGCCGCTTGTGCGACTGGCTCGTAGGTACGTTCGTGACGCAGTAGCGCCCAGACGATTCGCGCCATCTTCGCCGCCAGCGCCACCACTACAGTGTTGGGGTGAGAGCGCGAGAGCAGGCCCCGCAGCCAAGCGCCGAGCCGCGTATCGCTCTTGCTTATTGTCGGCAGCGACGATCGGGCACCCTGGATTAGGTTCTTGCGCAGATAACGGCTCCCGCGTTTGGTGATACCGAGCAGCCGAGGTTTACCCCCGGTGGTCGCCTGCCGTGGTACCAACCCTAGCCAAGCGGCAAGATCCCGACCACGGCTGAAGGTGTGGGCGTCTCCGACCGCCGCGACTAGCGCGGTCGCGTTGAGTGCACCAATACCGGGGATAGTGAGCAGCCGCCGCATCCGCTCATCCGAGCGAGCAGCCTCGGTGAACTCGGCATCGAAATCTGCAATTCGCTCGTCGAGGGCAATCCAGCGAAGACGCATATCGCGAACGAGCCGGTGAATGCGAGGACTAAGCACTGGTTCTTCGCCATCCAGCATCTCACCGAGCCGGGCGGCAAGCTTTGCGCGCCCTTGCGGAACGATATGGCCGCGTTCGAGGAGAAGACTTCTGATCTGGTTCATCAGCGAAGTACGGTCACCGACGAGCTGGTCACGAATGCGGTGCAACGTCTGCATGTCGAGTTGCTCCTCCGTCTTCAACTCCACAAACCGCATCGTCGGGCGTGTCGCCGCTTCCGCGATCGCCTCAGCATCGCGATCGTCGTTCTTTTGCGCCTTGACGTAAGGACGGACATATTCCGGCGACATCAACCGCACGGCATGGCCTTGTTGTGCCAGCACCCGGCCCATGTGATGAGCGCCGCAGCAAGCCTCCATCGCCACTACGCAGGCCGGCAACTTCGCCGCATAGGTGATGAGCGTCTCGCGCCGCATCCGGCGTCGCGCAACAACCTTGCCGGTCGCATCCAACCCCACCACACTGCAGCTATTCTTGCCCAGATCAATCCCGAGAACCGATATGTACATGGCCCTTCCTCCTTCCTCGAACGACTTGCTGTCGTAAAACAACAACGCTCAGCTAAGGGGCGAGCCATCCATAAAGGGGGATCGAGATCATTGTCTCGGTCGTTCCCGAGGCGGGCTTACGACCAAAATCCACGCGGTCGTCGATGGGCAAGGCCTCCCGATCCGACTGAGGCTCACCGCTGGGCAAAGCCATGACGGCCAAGCTGCTGACGGCCTGCTCGACCATGTTGGCACCGGAACAATAGTGCTGGCCGATAAGGCATACGATGCTGATAGCATCCGGGCGTCTCTTCGCAAGAAGGGCGCGTTTGCCAATATCCCACCCAAATCCAACCGCCGGTCAAGACCATACTTCAGCACTTGGCTCTACCGGGAGCGGAACCTGATCGAACGCTTCTTCTCCAAGCTGAAGCACTTCCAACGCATTGCCACTCGCTACGACAAACTGGCCGAAAATTTCCTCGCTATGGTCCAACTCGCCTCAATGCGGCTGTGGCTGCGGGTTTATGAGTCTACGGCCTAGATGCTCGGCGTCCAGGGCAGCGGTGACCTTGTGATCCTGGCAGGCCCCCATCTTTTAAAGATTGCGCCTAACCTCGCACCTCGCGATCCTCGAAGGGGCTGGACTGGTCGAAAGTGGAAAGCGCGGCCAATATGTCTTCTATCGGCTGGTTCCCAACAATCTCACTAACACCTTGCATGGCTTTGTGCAGGAAATCTGTCCGGTTTCCCGTCCGCTGAAGGCCGAGAGCGTGGAGCTTGCCCGACGCAAGCGAAAGCCTACTGACGATACCTAGCCTCTAAGTTTTGTCAGCGGCCGCATCCCATCGGATGCTTAACCGGCCGTCACAATGGAATATTCAAGTCGGACATCGTCGAGCAGTCGCTCGATCGCAGCGCGTTGCGCATCGGTGCCACTAAGCCTGACATCCCAATTGCAATGGGCATGCGTCTTCGTGTCGCGCACGATGATCTTGCCAAGCGCCCGCCGCCATGTCTGCGAAGTGCCGCCTCTTTCCCGGATGAGGCGGGCGATAAGCAGGTGTTCGAGGTCGGATGCCGTCATACCCACCGCTTAGCCATTGCTGGCGGTGAATCAAGCAGAGCTTCTCACGCAACTTTGATGGATCAACGGCAGGTTTCGAGGCTCTGCCGCAGCGCGGCAATGTCTGCTCTGCCGGCCGGTTGAGGGAGTTGCATGCGTGATGATATGGAAGCCCGCGGAAGCCAGGTTTGGCTTGCGCGGGCTTCGTCCCGTCGTTCCTGCCCAGACAGAGTGGAACGCAATTTGCGCTTTCCATTTGTCGCGGTCGTTAAGGCGGCGACATCTGTGGTTTTCGGTTCAGCTACCGCTTGCCGAAGCGCTCAGGCTGACTGAGCCGCCGCTGGCCGAACTCGAGTTCGAGGCTGCGCCCGAGGCTGTGGCGCTGTGCTTTCCGGCGGAAGCCGTGCCCGAGCCGTTGCCCGAACCTTGTGCATTGGTAGTCGAAGCCTTGTCCTGCACCGCCGAAGCCGCGTTGGATGTGCGGCTCCCCACTGCATCGCGGGCCGATCCGGCGGTCCCTACAAGGCCCGATGTAGCACCGCTGGCATCAGGCAACATCGGGGCGGCGAGATTACCGCTGGATGCGCCGTTTCCGGAGGTCGAACCGTTGGCGTTCGTGCCCGAAGCAGTATGGCTGGCCGCGCCCGAGGCCTTGCCGCTGCCTGAAGCTGCCGTATTGCCCGCGATCGAACTCAGTGTGCCCGGCGCCGAACCGGCCCGCGACGTCGCGCCCGAAACCGCCGAGCCGGCAAGGCCGCTGGCCGTGCCGCGTGCATTGGAAACGGCATCACTGACAGCCGTAGTATTGGGGGCCGAAGTACTGGTGGACGCATCGGGCGCGGAAACTGCAGGCGCCGTCACCTTCTTGCTGGCGCGACCGTTGCCGGTGCCCGAAGCCGATGCCGTGGCCGAACGGGCGCTGCGGGTGACGCTCATGTCACCGGCAGCACTGCCCATTCCATCCAGCGTGCTGCGGACCGACCCGATGCCGCCGCCGAACGAGCCGCCCAGCGCGCCGCCCAGACTGCCGCCAAGGCCGCCGCCGCCCAGAAGCTGGGCCTGTGCCGCGCCGGGAGTCATGGCGACAGCGACAGCCGCCAGAGCCGCGCCGAGGTTTGCCTTGTTGAGAGTGATGCTCTTCATCGTTCCGGTTCCTTTCCTCTACTCGTCCTGTCCGCCGCGGCGCCGAAGCGCCTTGCGGTGGGTCTGAGAGAGAAACGGATGGCCTTTCCGGTTTCATCCGTGGGCACCCGGGAAAAATTTGGAGACGCGATTATCCGCCCGTTCGGCAGATCATGCAGAGCACCCCGCGCCCGGTCCGCCGTGAAGGCGACAGCGCCTCCCCGTCGGTGGCCTGCAGGACTGCCGCAGCGCCTCTGCCGGTCCCCGACCGCGCAGCAATGCGCGCGGCGGCGAGCGGAGCTGCGAAGGACGTTCCGCGCAGGCCGATGCGCCCCTTGCCCGGCACTTGCGCGGTCATGTCCGCGCCCGGCGCCGCATAGTCGAGATGCGCCGCCTTGCCCGCCTCGATCAGCACGCGCCCGCGCCCGTCGACGCCGGTCACCGCAACGACGCCGGGATAGGAAGCAGGATAGGCCGGGGGCGCCGCCGCGCCGTCATTGCCCACGGCGGCAACTACTATGATGCCCTTTGCCCGGGCCGCCGCTACCGAACGGGCCAGGAGCGGATTGGCAGGCCCGACCAGACTGATCGAGACCACCGGCACCCGCTGCGCGGCCATCCAGCCAAGTGCACGGGCAATTGCAAGCGCATTGCCGCCCGCCGGATCGGTGCCATAGACGTCCGCGCCATAAATGCGCGCCGTGCCCGCACCCTTGAGCAGCGAGGCAATGGCCGAGGCATGGTCGCTCGCTTTCGGTGCGCCCGTTGCAAAGGCGCCTTGTGCCGTCAGCCGGTCCGAACCGGCAATGCAGCCATCGATCACGCCCACCGTGCCGCCCTTGGGCAGCGCGCTCGCTGCGATGGGGCTCGCGCCGGTCTTTGCCGAGGCAGCGCCCGACGGAAAGTGCAACTGGTCCGCCGTGATCTCGCGGCCCGGCAGCGTGCGGCGCAAGTCTGCAATGGCGCGGGCGAGCGGCTCGCCTCTCGGGGTCGCAAGGCGGGCATAGGCAATGCCCAGCTCTGCGATCTCGCCTTGTTCGATCAGCCCAAAACCCTTGTCCGCCGCCTGCGCGAGGCTCTGGGTATCGGGATCGAGCAGCAGCAGCTCCCCGGCGCGCGCGGGATCGTGGCGTTCGTCCCAATCCACGCTGCCACGCCGGGCCGCGACGAAATCGCGCAGCCGTCCAAGCCGGTCCTGCGCCAGTTGGCGGGCATCGCCGACGATCGTGGAGACGCCTGAGAGGGAATGGTCGACCACGTCTTCCGTGGCGTCCGACACTGCAGTCCGCGTGCGATCGATCGCGCCCAGCGGATCGAGCCCGCCCGGTAGGCCCAGCTGCGCCCCGGCGGGAGTAGCCAGCGTGGCCAGTATCAGCGCGGCCAACCCTGCGCACATTTCGGACCTTCGACCCATTCCTTGTCCTCACAGCAAAAATCGATGGCGCTCAAGGATGAAACGGTGCCATCGGGACGTTTCATCCTCACGGAAACGATATTTCGATGAGCACGCACGGCTTCTGCAACGAATTGATGGCATTGCTGCCACGCTTGCGGCGCTTCGCACGGGGCCTGACACAGAACGCGGCGGATGCCGACGACTTGTGCCAGGCCACCGTCGAGCGTGCCCTGGTGGCGCGCGGCCAGTGGCAGGAAGGCACGCGGCTTGACGCCTGGGTGTACCGGATCATGCGCAACCAGTGGATCGACGAGACTAGAGCCCGCAGCCGCCGTGCACAGACCTTCGTACACGAGGACGAAGGCACCCATGTGGGCGTTGCCGGTGACCGCGATGCGGAAAACCGCGTCGAACTCGGCAATGTCGACCGGGCGCTGGCCCGTCTGCCCGCCGAGCAACGCGAGGCCGTGGTGCTCGTGCTGGTCGAAGGCTTCGCCTACAAGGAAGCGGCAGAGATCATCGGCATTCCGCAGGGCACCCTGACCTCCCGCCTCGGCCGCGGCCGCGAGGCTCTTTTGAAGGAACTTGGAGAAACCGCATGAGCGTGACCCCCGAAGAGCTCATGGCACTGGCCGACGGCGAATTGTCTCCCGAAGACGCCGCGCGCGTGGAGGCGGCAATCGCCGCCGATCCCGCGCTGACCAATCGGCTGGATGCGGAGCGTGCGCTGCGCGATACCCTCAGCGGCCATCTCGATCCGGTGGCGCGCGAGCCCGTGCCCGATACGCTGACCCATCTGATCGTCCGAGCGGCCGCCGAGGATGGCCTGACGGATAAAAACCGGACTACACGCGCCCAGGTCGTCGATCTCGCCGCCGCCCGCATCCGGCGAGAGGAAGGCGAAAAGGCGCGCAAGCGCGCAGCGAAAGGGCCGCGCGTGCCGCTCTTTGCCGATCGCCGCATGGCCTTTGCGATCGCGGCTTCGCTTGTGCTGGGGCTGATGCTTGGCAGCCAGTTGCACAGCGAGGGGCCAGTCACGCAGACGAGCGCCGGCCTTGTAGCCTCAGGCTCGCTGGCGCGAACGCTGGACCGTCAGCTGGCTTCGGCCGGTGAGACCGGCGGTACACGCATTCTTGCCAGTTTCCGGGGGAAGGGCGGCGACTATTGCCGCGTCTTCGCCGGAGCTGCCACCTCCGGCATCGCCTGCCGGCAGGAAGGCACCTGGCTGCTCGAACGCACTATGCCTGGAGCTGGCGCACAATCGAGCGAATACCGGCAGGCCGGTTCGGCGCAAGGCGATATGATGGCCGCAGCACAGGATATGATGAGTGGCGATCCCCTTGATGAAACCGCAGAACGGGCGGCAATCGCAAGAGGGTGGCGTTGACATATTCGCGAGGCACCCCCGCGGAAGCGTGCCCATCACGCCAAACGCCCGGAGATCATCCCGCTTTGCTGCGCCACGCCGCGGTCATAAGGCCGCCGATCAGGGAAACGTGTTCAAGCACGATATAGAATTCCTGCGTCCGCAGCGGTTCGTCCATCGTCCAGAACGGATGCGCAATCGGAATTGTCAAAGCCAGGAAAACGCCCAGCATGCCGGCGCCAAGCCAGGTCCAGCGGTCACTCAGGACAAGCAAGGACCCTCCCAGCTGCACGGCGGTCACGGCGAAGGCGAATGCTTCTGCGGGCATGAGGCCCACGGCACGCATTTCCGCAACTTTCGCCGGGAAGTCGAGCAGTCCGGCTAGGCCGGCACTCCAGAACACGAACGTCAGGACAAGCCGCGCGAAAAGGCCGAACCAGCGTTTCTGCACGAGCGCAGTGATTGCATGAGGCATACGAATGTCTTTCAATGAGTGGGCAGCGCGCCCCGGCGTTGATGGGTGGGCGCGCGCTTACGACGCGGGCTGCGCGGGTGCGGAGCCTTGCCGCCATCCGCCGCCCAAAGCCTTGAACAGATCCACGCGGTCGGAAGACACTTGGGTAAGGGCCGCCACATGGGCGGATCGGGCGTCGAGAAGGGCGGTCTGCGTCACGAGCATGTCGAGCAGCGATATCGAACCTGCGCGGTAGCGTTGATCGGCAAGGATCCAGGCCCTTTCGGCGCTGGTTTCCGCGTCGGCCAGCGCTTCCAGACGGCGCTGGCCCTGGGCAACGCGCGTGAGGGCCTGCTCCACTTCCTTGAGCGCGGTGAGCACGCGGCCGTCGAACGTGGCGAGAGCGACATCGCCCTGCGCTTTCGCCTGTCGCACGCGCGTGCGGGCGACCGCGATGTTTGGGAAGCTCCAGGTGACGAGCGGGCCGAGCGAGAACGACAGGGAATCGCTGCCCTTCACCGTCTCGCTACGCAGGAAGCCGCCAAAGCCGCCGAGACTGATTTTCGGATAGAGGTCCGCCGTCGCCACGCCGATGCGGGCGGTGTCGGCGGCGAGCCGGCGTTCCGCCTCGCGCAAGTCGGGACGCCGCCGCAGAAGCGCAGCACCGTCTCCGACCGGCAGCGCCTGGACCGGCGATGGCGGGCGGGAGCAGGCTTGCGCTGCCTGCGGGATGGAATCGGGTGTGGACCCCAGAAACGCCGCCAGTTCGAACAGCGCCACTTGCCGCGCGGCTTCGCGTTCGGGAATAGCCGCACGTGCGGTGGCCGCCGCGCTGGCGGCGCGTTCGACATCGAAACGCGCCGCCGATCCGGCTTTCTCCTGCGCGGTCACGAGAGCGAGGTTGCGGGCCGCGACGGAGGCGGAATCGCGGGCTACGTCCACCGCATAAGCATTGGCGCACCCATTGAGGTAGGCGCGGGTCGTTTCCGCGGCCACCAGCACGCGAACGCCGTCGCGTGCCGCCTCTACAGCTTCCGCATCGGCGCGCGCGGCTTCGATGGAGCGGCTGACGCGGCCGAACAAGTCGGCTTCCCAACTTATCGATGCCGAGGCATTGCCCGACCATTGGGCATCGGCGAACTGGGCGGAGCCACCCTGGCTGCCGCCAACCTGGACGGAGTCCCCATAGCCGCCGCCCGCCGAGAGCGAAGTGGAGGGCAGGCGCCCGGCGCGCGCTTCGGAGAGTACCGCGCGCGCTTTCGCCAGGTTCGCAGAGGCTACGCGAAGGTCGGTGTTCGCGGCGAAAGCGCGCGCGACGAGGTCGTCCAGCGCGGGGTCGTTGTAGAGATGCCACCAATCGTCTGGTAGCGGCGATGCCGGGTCTATGCCCTCGGTACGGGTGACGAATGCCTGTTCTGCCGAGGCGGGGGAGGCGGGCCGATGATAGTCCGGCCCCGCGGCGCAGGCGGCAGTGAACAGGGCGCCAAGGGCGCTGGCGATCTGTCGCTTACGCATGGGCCGGTTCTCCGTCTGAAGGCGCGTGGTGCGATGTGGCCTGCGCCTTGGCGCGGTGGTCGCCGGCGAGGAGGGTGTAGATTGTCGGCAGCACGAAGAGGGTGAACAGCGTGCCGATCAGCATGCCCATGACCACCACGATACCGATCGCGAAGCGACTGGCCGCGCCTGCGCCTCCCGCGAAGAGCAGGGGGACGAGCCCGGCGACCATCGCCGCGGTGGTCATCAGGATCGGCCTCATGCGCACGGCAGCGGCGTGGGCGATCGCCTCGGCCCGGTTCCAGCCGTGGGTGTGCTGCATCTCGTTGGCGAAGGAAACCATCAGGATACCGTGCTTGGAAATCAGCCCGATCAGAGTGACGAGGCCGATCTGCGTGTAGATGTTGAGCGTCGTGAACCCGAGGTAGAGCGGCACCAGCGCGCCCGAGACCGCGAGCGGCACCGTAACGAGGATGACCAGCGGATCGCGGAAGCTTTCGAACTGGGCGGCCAGCACCAGGAAGATCACGACGAGGGCGAAGGCGAAGGAGACTGTGAGCTGATTCCCCTCGTGCACGTATTGGCGGCTGTTCGAGAGCCAGTCGACCGTGGTGCCCGGCGGCAGCGGCTGTGCTTTCAGGAAGTCCACCGCCTGCCCCATCGTCACCCCCGGCATGAGCACGGCGGAGATCGTTGCGGAGTTCATCTGGTTGAACTGGGGCAGCTTGTTGGGCTGTGGATTGATGGTGATGTTGGCGACGGTGGAAAGCGGCACGAGGCTGTCCGATCCGGTCTTCACGTAAAAGGCGCCGAGATTGTCGGGCGTCAGGCGCCGATCTTGCGGGACCTGGGTGATCACGTCGTAGGATCGGTCGTGCCAGTTGAAGCGGTTCACATAGTTCTCGCCCACCATGAGCGCGAGGGTGTCTGCGATCTCGGCCATGCTCACGCCCAGTTCGCCGGCCTTGGCGCGGTCGATGGACACGTGGGCCTCCTGGCTGTCGAAGGCGAGATCGGCATCGACGAAGGCGAAGAGCTTGCTGCCCCAGGCGGCACCCTTGATGGCCTCCAGCGTGCGGTAGATTTCGGGAAAGTCGTCCGCCGAGCGGATGACCATCTGCACCGGCAATCCGCCGCTGCCAGCTGGAAGCGGACTGTCCTGGAAGGCCGTTGCATAGACCCCGGTCACGGCGGAAGTCGATCCGGCGATCTCTGCCTGGATCTGGTCGGCATTGCGGGTACGGTCCGCCCATTCCTTCATGATGATGCCGCCGAAGCCGACATTGGCGCCGCCGGTGCCACCGACGTCGAACCAGCTGTCGGCATATTCGGGCACTTTGTGGAACAGCGCTTCGACTTGCGCACTGTACCGCGCGGTGTAGTCGACATTGGCGTATTGCGGCGCCTTGGTCTGGACGAAGACGTAGCCCATGTCCTCCTGCGGCGCGAGTTCGCGCTTGGCACCCAGGAAGAAGACCACGCTGGCGCCCAGGATCAGCACTCCGGCCATCAGTACCGCGCCCCTCGTGGTCAAGGTGCGGCCGAGCAAGCGTACATAACGCCCGGTCAACCCGTGCATCACGCGTTCCAGGGCCTTTTCCAGACGGCCTTCGCCCATCCGGGCATGGAGCAGCCGGCTGCTCATCATCGGCGAGAGCGTCAAGGCGATCACGCCCGAGACGATGACCGAACCGGCCAGGGTGAAGGCGAATTCGCGGAACAGGGCCCCGGTCAGGCCGCCCATCAGGCCGATCGGGGCGTAGACGGCGGCCAGCGTGATGGTCATGGCGATGACCGGGCCGACGATCTCCCGCGCGCCGAGCAAGGCCGCTTCGATGGGACTTGCCCCTTCCTCGATATGGCGATGGATGTTTTCGACTACGACGATGGCGTCATCCACGACCAGGCCGATGGCGAGGACCATGGCCAGCAGCGTCAGCAGATTGAGTGAGAACCCGAAGGCCAGCATTAGTCCCGCAGTGCCCAGCAGAGACAGCGGAATGGTGACGACGGGAATGATCACCGCGCGGAACGTGCCCAGGAACAGGAAGATCACGACGATGACGATGGCCACCGCTTCGATGAGGGTGTGCGCCACTTCGTCGATCGAGGCTTCCACGAAGTGGGCGGTGTCGAACTGGTTGCGCACTTCCAGCCCCGGCGGGGCGACGCGCTGCATTTGCGGGAGCAGGGCCTTGACCCCTGCAACGATATCCAGCGGGTTGCCATCGGGCGTCGGCGCGATCGCGACGGTGACGGACTTGTGCCCGGCGGAAAGCGCCCGCGCATCGTAGTTCTGGGCGCCCAGCTCCACGGTGGCGACGTCGCCCAGGCGCACGAGGCCCCCGGCGTCTCCGCCCTTGATCACCATCTGACGGAAGGATTCGACATCGCGCAGGTCGGTTCCCGCGGTGATGTTGATGGCGGTGCTGGTGCCTTTGAGCTGGCCGGGCGCGGCCTGCACATTGTTGGCGCGCAGGGCGGCCGCGATGTCGCTTGCGGTAAGGCCGCGCCCGCTGAGCTTGGCGGGATCGACCCAGATGCGCATCGCCGGCGGGGCGCCGCCGCTGATCTCTGCCGAGGCGACGCCCGGCACGGAGGTGATCAGCGGCCGCGCCACGCGGTTCACAAAGTCTGCGATTTGCGAGGCAGAGAGCCGGTCGCTGGTGAACGCGATATATTGGATGGCGGAGGCGCCATCGGTGATCTTGGCGATCGCGGGATCGGTCACGCCTTCGGGCAGGCGGTATTTCACCTGCTGCACTTTGGCCAGAACCTCGGTCATCGCGCGATCGGCATCGGCGTTGAGCACCAGCTTGGCGGCAATGTGACTCTGGCCCTGCGTCGACGTGGAGGTAAGGTATTCGATGCCGCTGGCGGTGGCGATGGACTGGGCGATCGGCGTCGTCACGAAACCCTGCATGACGTCCTGCGTGGCGCCGGGCAGAGAGGTGTCGATGGTGATCGTCGCGCTTTCCATGCGCGGGTACTGGCGGATCTGGAGGGCGAAGACGGCGCTAAGGCCGACAAGCAGGATCAGCAGGCTGACGACGATCGCCAGGATTGGGCGGCGTATGAAGATGTCGGTGAAGCCCATGTCAGCGCCCCTCCTGCGAAACGAGCGTCGAGATTGTGACCTGCGCGCCGGGCTGCACACGAAGCTGGCCATCTGCGACGATCACGTCGCCGGGGCGAATGCCGTCCGTCACCACCACGGAATTGCCGACGCGTGCGCCGGTGCGGACCGGCACGACCTCGGCCGTGCCGCGCTTGCGGGCATCCTTGCCGCGCACCGCGATCACGCTGTCGCCTTGCGCGGAAGTCTGGATCGCGGTCGCCGGCAGCACCAGTGCGTTGGCACGGGGTGGCAGCGCCAGCGCGGCGTTCACGTACATTCCGGGACGCAGGGCGCGGTGAGGATTGGCGAGCAGGGCTTGCACCGTGACATTGCGGGTGTCCTTGCCGATCTGCGGCTCCACCGCGTTGACCCGGGCGGTGAAAGTGCGACCGGGAAAGGCATCGCTGGAGACGGCTACGCTGGAACCCGGCGCAAGGCGCGCTAATTGCTGTTGAGGCACTGCGAATTCGACATAGAGCTGGTCAAGCGCCGTCAGGGTGACGACCGGATCGCCGGGATTGAGATACTGCCCCAGGTTGACGCGGCGAAGGCCCAATTGGCCTGCAAACGGCGCACGAACCTGCTTCTGCACCAGCCGCGCATCGATCTGCCGGACGGCGGCAAGCCCCTGGTCGAGTTCGGCGCGGCGCTGTTCGAGCAACTCGCGCGGTTCCGCGCCGGTGGGCGCAAGCTGTTTGGAGCGCGCCAACTGAAGCTGGGAGAACCGCGCCTTGGCCGTCGCGGCCTGGCGGTCGGCCTGTTCAGGGCCGTCGAACAATTGCACGAGCAGGTCTCCTGCGGAAACCTGGCGCCCTGCCTCGAACCGGATCGCGGAGACGCGGCCGGCCACTTCGGGCGAGAGCGTCACTTCGCGCACGGCCGTCAGGGTGCCGACCGCATCGATCGCCTGCGGCACATCGCGCGGCGTGGCGACGACGGCGGCGACCGGCACGGCTTGCTGCGGCCATTCCTGGCCTCCGCCGTTTCGCTCGGCGCGCCAGAGGAACAGAGCGCCGAGCAGAGCCCCCAGTGCCACTGTGGTGATGGCGATCGTGCGCAGTTGGGCCGGGCGCGACCCGGCTTTGGTTTCTCCTTCCATCGCCATTACCGTGCGATGCCGCTGCCAGACGAGGAACGGATCCAATGCGAAGGCGAACTGCCGAAGTGCGGATCGAGCCGATCATCCGGCGACGGGGTTACTGCATTCTTTCTCGGCAACGGCCGGATCGCAGGATTCAAAGGCTCGTAGAACAGGATCATGTCGGCTCCTCGGATGGATTGTCCATCATTGGGGAGCTTGCGGTGAAGCAAGCCGACAGGTCTCTTACGACCTCAACCATAGTTGAGGTCAAGATCGAATTTTCCGATCGATAGATTGAGGGATTACGATTTTATCGGGTTGCTCCGCTCGAGGGGCGGGTTAGAAATCCTGAACTTTTGTTGAGGTAAAGATGACTCTTGAAGGCAGTCAGGCACTCACCGTTGGCGAAGTGGCGCAGCGCAGCGGCGTCCCGGTTTCCACGATCCATTTCTACGAGAGGAAAGGTCTTATCGAGGGGTGGCGTACCGAGGGAAACCAGCGGCGCTACGAACGGCGTATCCTGCGGCGCGTGGCGATCATCCGCATTGCCCAGCGTGCGGGGCTGCCGCTCTCGCTGATCAAGGAACACCTCGACCGCTTCGCCAAGACACCCATTACTTCGGCGCAATGGGGCACGCTGACCGCGGATTGGCGGGCCATGCTGGATGAGCGGATCACAGGGCTCATCCAGCTGCGCAATCAACTTGACAGCTGCATCGGCTGTGGCTGCCTCTCTTTGGTCGACTGCCCGCTTCGAAATCCCGGCGATAGCCTCGGCTTCCAAGGCCCGGGCGCAAGATTGCTGAGCGGCGCCGACCGATGATCGCCGCGAGGCGATAATTCCCGCAACTTTAGAAATCGACGTAATAGTCCTTCGGAAAGTCCATGCCGCCATAGGCTTTGCGCATGGTCCAGGGTTGCCCCTCGGCTTGCCAGTAGCTGTCACTGGCCGGCAGGCCGAGCGCCAGCAGACTCTCGGAGGCGATATACATGCTGCCGGCGTTCGAATAGACGTCGCCAAGCGTGGGCTGGTGCCGGGCGAAGCCGATCGTCAGGAAGCCTTGGGCATTGAAATTGCTGGGATCGGCGAAGATGCGACGCTGCGTTGCCAGTGTGGCGGCGCGCACCTGGCCTTCGGGCAGCTTGGCATGAAGCAGCTTCTTCCATGTGAGATAGGCCAGAGGCTGATGGACCGCTGTACGGTAGGTCAGCGATCGACCAACCGGCGGAAACGCGCCGTCCGGGCCGATCATGCGTTCCAGAGATTCCCCAAAGCGCTGCATCCGCTTGATCTGCGTGGTCAGCCGGTCTTCGGGATTCAGTTTGTTGAACTTGACCCCGGTGCGGACGAGTACGTCTAGTATCTGCGTCAGCATCGGGTGGATGACATAGCTGTTGTACATGTCGAAATGGAAATGTTCGCCATCGCTGTACCAGCCATCACCGACGTACCATTCGCCGAACTTGCGGATGGCAAGGTCGATCCGGATGGGGTCCCACTGCGCACCGACCGACAGCAAGAAGGCCTCGTTCATCGCGGCGAACAGCAGCCAGTTCGTATAAGGCGGGGTTACCCGGCGCAGGCCCTGGATTTCGGCGATGATCCGCGCCTTGGTGGCTGCGTCCAGTGGCTCCCACAGGATCTGCGGCGCACGCAGCAGCGCGCTGGTGAAATAGGCGGAGTCGACCAGCGGCTGGCCCTCCGCGTTCCACAGCAGGTAATCCGGGCTCTTGGGGTCGACGCTGTGGACGTAGCTGGCCAGCGCCTGTTCGCGCATCCCGGCGCGCAGGCGCGATTCCGCGCTGCCATCGTCCGGCAGTGCCAGCCACGGCGCAAGCCCGTCGATCAGCCGGCCGAATGCCTCCAGATAGGCGACCTTGGGATTGCGGCCGTCCCAGGAGGGGCTGAGTTCCGGCGTCCATTCCTGCTGCAGCCGACCCTGCGCCATGCGTGAGAGCACCGGGGTTGCCATGCGCTCCAGCAGGCCCAGCATATAGGCGCGATCTTCCGTGCCCGCGTGAAGTCCGGCCTGGCCCAGCGGCTTTTGCCCTGCAACGCGGGCAGTGGCCGCACCGGTCGAAAGCGCCGCAGTCCCGGCCACAGCGCCGGCGAGCATCGCGCGGCGATCCAGATTCATGGTCATGTTCAGTCCTTCGGAATCGAGAAGTCGAGCGTTTGGGAAGCGGCGTAGGCATCCCACGCCTCCCGCGTCGTGAAGGTATCCTGCCCTTTGCTCCACGCGCTGCCCGAATAGTAGACGAAGGGCTTGCCGGGTTGCACGTTGAGCAGCACGAGGTAATTGTCCGCATCCTGCCTGATGTCGGCGATCATGCCGGGATCGACGCGCACCGCGATCGCCATGCGGCCATGCGCGCCGTCTTCCGGTCCCCACCAGGAAATCAGGCCCTTGGCGCGATCGACGGTCACTTCGCCGTCACGCGAGCCGGTCGTGCGCTTGCCGACACCGATCCCGACAACCAGCGGCGCGGGCGAGTCCGATTGCAGCGTCGACACCAGCCGCGTGAAATGCGTGCCAAGCGGGAGCGTGAAGCGCCGCGTTTCCCAGACCTTGCGATTTACATCCACCGGCCAGGGCGCATAGTCCACGCTGAAATCGGCTTCTTTCCCGCCGGATTTCAGGATGCGCGCACGCACATAATTGCGGGAGGTCCACAGCTTGTTGTCCTGCCAGATCCCCAGTCCACCGGCGCCGCGCGCAGTGCCCACGTTGTAGAAATCCAAACCCTCGCCGTGATAGCCGTGCTGGTCGCCACTGCGCAGTTGCCGGTCTGTGAACGGCCAGGACACGTTCTTGCCCCAGCTGTCGATGCCCGATCCGGACGGCGACTCCGCCGCTTCCAGCGCGTGTCCATAGATGCGGTGCGCGGTCTTGTCGTTTTCCCAGAGCAGGTCGTCATAGCGATAGGGGGCGAACTGGGCCACGGCTGCCGGCGTCTTGCTGTCAGGCGCGGGAAGCGGCTTATCCATTTTCAGTTGCGTGTCGCCCTGCTGCTGGGCGAGCACGGCGCCCGGTGCACAGGCCAGTGCCATGCTCGCCACGATCAGGGTGCGCGCCGATCTTCGAATTTGCCGCATGTCCTCTCCAAGACTATGTGCCAAAGTTGTATGCCAACCTGATAAATTGCTATCTGTCGTTTGCCAAGAGCTTCGTGTAGGAATGAACCGTGCCGGAGGTTCTTCTCCTGCCAGCGACGAAAGACTGCCCATGGTAAAAGCCGCCTCCCTGGCCGATATCCTCTACGCGAAGCTGGAGGAGGAGATCATCTCCGGGGTCCTCCCTGCCGGATCCAAGCTGCCTTCGCAGAAGGATATTGCCGAGCGCGAGGAAGTGAGCCGAACCGTGGTGCGAGAGGCGGTGGCGCGGCTTGAAGCGCAAGGGTTCGCGGTGGCCCGTCAAGGGTCCGGCGTCTATGTGTCCGAAAACGCCCAATACCGTGCCTTTCAGGTGACGAAGGAAGAGCTTACGGAGCTTTCCGACGTGATCAAGTTGCTCGAAATGCGGCAGGCGATCGAGGCTGAAATGGCCGGTCTGGCTGCTGCGCGGCGTACTCAGGCCGATATTACCGAAATGCGCGCCGCGCTGCGCCGCATGCGTGACGTAGGGGATGATGCCACAGCTTCCGCGCAGGCAGACAGCGAGTTCCACCTAGCAATCGCGCGGGCCACGCAGAACGATTATTTCTTTAGATTCATACAGTTCCTGGGCGTGCGGCTGGTCCCGCCGCGAAGCCTCTATCTGCGCGACCAGTCCGAAGACGCGCATCAGGCCTATGTCGGCAAAGTTCGTGACGAGCACGAGGCGCTGCTGGAGGCGATCATCCGGATGGACATCGAAGGCGCACGCACTTCCGCGCGGCTGCACATGCAGGAAAGCCTTATCCGCCATTCCGAACTGAGCGATGCCATCACTGGTGCGGATCTTGGTGAAAGATCCTAAGTAGTCCGACAATTGACAAATAGGTATGGTTGTATGACAACTTTCTCGTCACGCGGCGAATCGCGGATGAGGGAGGATGTTCATGAGGGTGGTTACTGCCGCAGCATTGACGGCGAGCGCTTTGGCAATCCTGGCGGCGAGCAACGCGGCCTACGCGCAACAGGCAACAGCTTCGGGTGAAGCGGCCGGTGAAGCGGCCGGTGGGGGGGCGACAGACGCCTCCGCGCCGACGACCGAGGACATCGTCGTCACCGGGTTCCGTAAGAGCCTTCAGCAAGGCATCGAGCTGAAACGCGAAGCGGTGGGCGTGCGCGATTCCATCGTTGCGGAGGATATCGGCAAGTTCCCCGAGGCCAACGTTGCGGACTCGCTCCAGCGCATTCCCGGCGTATTCCTTTCCCGCGACGGCGCCTCGAACGAAGGGCAGCGCATCAGCATCCGCGGGCTGGGTTCGGAATTCACCGTCACCACCATCAATGGGGCGCCGGTTCACACCACTTCTTCGCAGAACGTCGGATCGTCGACGCGCGACTTCAACTATGACGTGTTTCCGTCCGAGCTGTTTGGCCGGGTGGACGTCTACAAGTCGCCGCTGGCCAATCTTGAGGAAGGTGGCATCGGCGGCAACGTGGACCTGCAAACGCCGCGCCCGTTCGACAGCGCGGGTCGGGTGATCCGCTATACCGCGCAGGGCAACTACAACACCCAGTCGAAGAAGTGGCAGCCGCGCGGATCGCTGCTGTTCAGCGATACGTGGGGCGATTTCGGCGTTTTGCTGGGGGCGGCCTATGCCAAGAATGTCAACGAGCGTTCGGGCTTCCAGTCCACCGGCGGCTACAACTCGTCCGCGATCGGTTCGCTGGCCTATCAGGGGCCGACTACGGTGGGCGGGCCGTTCCAGTTCCAGATGGATCTCGATAATCCGCTGGCGAATTTTGGGGATCTGACCCGCGATGAGATCAACAACGCCTACTTGCCACGCTTCTACCGTGTGTTCACATCGAACAACACGCGCGAGCGCATCGGTCTGGTCGGATCGATC
This sequence comes from Novosphingobium oxfordense, assembly GCF_044029435.1. Lineage (NCBI taxonomy): Bacteria > Pseudomonadati > Pseudomonadota > Alphaproteobacteria > Sphingomonadales > Sphingomonadaceae > Novosphingobium > Novosphingobium oxfordense. The sequence goes on from NZ_CP147008.1 coordinate 1,390,532, forward strand.
CAGTACAAGACCGATCGGCTGGACGTCAGCGTGGACGGTATCTTTTCCGAACTGAAGGACCAGGCGGACGAGTTCACGTTCGGCGCGGCCGTGCGCAATTCGCGCACCGTTGCCGGCACCACCAATGCGCCGGGCGTCGGCACGAATTCGGGAATCATCCCGCTGGACGTGCATATCGACGAATTCAATAATCTCTACGGCACGTTCGGCAACACCAGCTTCATTCAGGAAAGCTTCTTTCGCAACGCGCGGACCCGCTTCAAGTACGGCATCGTGCGCGCCGTCTATGACTTGACCGACAATCTGAAGCTTTCAGCGCAGGGCAATCTCAGCGACAGCAATGCCCGCTACACCGCAAACCGCATCACGAGTAATATCTACGGCATCACCAGCACGTTCGACCCCACGGTCAACGTCACGTACCCGACGATCAGTTCGCCGGTCGATTTCACCGATCCCGCCAACTTCACGGCGCCGGGCCTGGGTTTCTCGCTCAATCGGGAGATCGACAAGGAAAAGACCGCGCGCGCGGTATTGGACTGGAAGCCGGTGGACGACGGCGACCGGACCTTCGCCATCAAACTGGGCGGCAGCTATGTGGACACCGGCAAGCAAATCTCGCAGCAGGACGGCAGCAGCATCGCCTCTGCCCAGCTCGCCGGGCTGGACGTGTTTTCGTACATGGATCCCTACATCCAGTTCGGCCGGATCCGCGACGGGGGTAACTCCGGCTATCCCTCGCAATTTGCGACCTTTCCGCGCTCCTTCGTGATGGACGTTCTGGATGCCAATGCCGCCAACGCGGCGGCGCCGGTCAATCTCAACGGCGCGTTCAAAGCCAACGAGATCGTCAAGACCGGATTCTTCGAAGCCAACTTTACGCTGCCGGTCTTCGGCCGCGAACTGCGCGGCAACGTGGGCATGCGCTATTCCAACACCTCCACGATCATTCATAACTACCAGAGCGCGGGCTCGGGCGTGTTCGTGCCGCAGCGGCGCGAGGGCGGCTATGACAACTGGCTGCCATCGGCCAGCCTTGCCTATGACGTGACCGACAAGGTGGTGCTGCGCGCATCCGCCGGCAAGACGATTACCCGTGCTGCGTTGACCGCGATTGCCGGTGGCACCATCGTGCCCAACGTGTTCAACGCGGACGTGACGGTGGGCAATCCGAACCTGCGGCCGCAGATGGCGACGCAGTTCGACGCCGGTGTCGAATGGTACTTCGCGCCGGGCGGCCTGCTCAGCATCGGTGCGTTCAAGAAGGACATCGTCGATCGCGCCATGGCGGTGCAGGACTTCGTGACCTTCGGCTCGCTCGGCCTGCCGGACACGGCATTCAACGCGGTTGCGCTGGGCTATCCGGATGGGGACATCCCCGACGATTTCCTGATCCGCCGAACCCAGTACGTCAATCAGGGACAGTTGAAGCTGAAGGGCCTGGAATTCGCCTATCAGCAGAACTTCACCTTCCTGCCAAAGCCGTTCGACGGACTGGGCTTCACCGGAAGCCTGACGCTGATCGACCAGAAGGGTGACGACTTCGTCACGACGGAGGGGACGCGCGTGCCGATCCAGTTCGTGCCGAAGTATTCGTACAGCGCCACCGCCTTCTACGAAAAGGGCCCCTTCGCCGTACGTGCTTCTTACAATTATCGCGCGAAGACCGGTATAACCTCGCAGAATACCGGCAACGATCAGATCCCCTATACGGCGCCGCAAGGCTTCCTGGATGGAACGATCAGTTACAAGCTGAACGACATGATCGAACTGCGGATCGACGCGCTGAATATCACCAACGAGAACGTCTACATCTTCTACTCCGATCCGGATGGCCCGAAGGGTAACGGCAAGTCGCGGCGCGACAACTCGTTCTTCAACGGCACCACCGTCTCGTTCGGCGTTCGCGGCAAATTCTGAGCCACTCCCAACTGGGCGCCCGGGCCCATGGTCCGGGCGTCCTCTCTTTCGCGAGGGGACGATAATGCAGCAAATGCCGCGGAAAGTGTTGGAACAGGCTGTCGTCGAGCAGGCCGCACAAACGGCTGCACGCAGGGCCGGGCGCTATCGCTGGGCGATCTGCGGACTGTTGTTCGCGGCAACCGCGATCAACTATGTCGACCGCCAGATGATCGGCGTGCTGAAGCCGGTGCTGCAAGCCGATCTGGGCTGGAGCGAGCGCGAATATGCCGACATCGTGTTCTGGTTCCAGTGCGCCTATGCACTGGGATTTCTGGCGATGGGCCGCTTCATCGATGCGGTGGGCGCGCGGCTGGGCTATGCCGTGGCGTTCACCTTCTGGACTTTGGCGCATGCGGCGCACGGCCTGGTGGGCAGTGTCAGCCAATTCGTCATGGTGCGTTTCGCATTGGGTGTGGGTGAGGCGGGAAACTTCCCTGCTGGCCTGAAAGTCGTGGCGGACTGGTTTCCGCAGCGCGAGCGCGCCTTTGCGATCGGCCTGTTCAACGCCGGCGCCAATGTGGGCGCGATCGCCACGCCGCTGATCGTCCCGGCCATCACGCTCGCATACGGCTGGCGGGCGGCGTTCATCGCCACCGGGCTGGCCAGCCTGATCTGGGTGGCAGCCTGGCTTGCGATCTATCGACGGCCGGAAGAGCATCGACGCGTCTCGCCGGAGGAACTGGCCTATATCCGCAGCGATCCTGCCCAACCCACCCAGCATCCGACTTTGGGCCGGCTGCCCTGGGGGCGGCTGTTCGCGGTTCGCCAGACCTGGGCCTATGCCATCCCGAAGTTCTGCATAGATCCCATCTGGTGGATGTTCCTGTTCTGGCTGCCGGATTTTTTGGGCAAGCGCTATGGCCTCGATCTTAAGAGCTTCGGCCCGCCGCTGGTCGTCATCTACCTGATGTCGGACCTTGGCAGTGTGGCGGGCGGCTGGATATCCTCGCGACTGATCGCACGGGGCTGGAGCGTCAATTCCGCGCGCAAGCTGACCTTGCTGGGCTGCGCGCTGGCGGTCATGCCGGTGATGACCGTCCAGTCGGTCGACAATCTCTGGCTGGCTGTTTTGCTGATCGGCCTGGCGACCGCCGGGCATCAGGCATTCTCCGCCAATATCCTGACTTTGCCATCAGACCTGTTCCCGCGCGCGGCGGTCGGCTCGGTCGTCGGCATCGGCGGTACGGCCGGCGCGATCGGCGGCATGCTGATCGCCCAGTTCGTCGGCACCGTTCTGCAGTTGACCGGCAGCTATGCATTGATCTTCATGGTCGCCGGATGCGCTTACCTCGTCGCCCTAGTGGCGCTTCACCTCATCAGCCCCCGCCTGACCCCGACAGGAGAGCTTGCCTCGTGAATATCCGAAACCTGATCCCCGCCGCGATCGTCTGTGCGGCCATGGCGCCCCCCGCTTTTGCGGCGCAAGCGCCCAAATCGGCAGCTGCCCAGCCAGCAAAGTCGCCCATGGCGGCAGCGGTGAAGCTGGCCGACTGGCAACTCGCCCATCTCGACGATCTTTCCCACATCCCCCGCGCCACGGACGAGACGCGCAGGACTCGCGGATGGGAGCAGGCAGTGTTCTGGGTCGGCATGACCGCGCTGGCTGATGCCGGCGCGCCGCCGCGCATTACAGAGGCTGTGTTGGCGATGGGCCGCCGCAACGCATGGCGTCCTGGCGACAACCTCTACTTCGCCGACGACCAGGCCATTGCGCAGGCCTATGTCTGGGCTGCCGGCCACGGCGGCGGAGAGGGGGCGTTGGCGCCGACCAGGGCCGCGTTCGACACGGTTGTGAACAAGCCCGCCATCACCACCCTCGCTTTCGCGATCCCACCCGAGGGCTATGGCGCCACGGAGTGCCTGAAACGCTGGTGCTGGTGCGACGCGCTGTTCATGGCGCCGCCCGCCTTTGTGGAACTGTCCCGCCAGACCGGCGACAACCGCTACCTGACCTTCGCGATGAAGGAGTTCTGGGCGACCACGGACTTCCTCTATGACCCGGTCGAACATCTCTACTACCGCGACAGCCGCTTCTTCGAACGGCGCGACATCGGCCGCAAGGTGTTCTGGAGCCGTGGCAACGGCTGGGTCTTCGGCGGCATGGCGCGGGTGATCCCGCAGCTCGATGCCGGCAGTGCAGACCGCACGCGGATGGAGGCGCTGTTCAAGGATATGGCGACCAAGGTGAAGGCCTTGCAGAAGCCGGACGGTTACTGGGCGCCGTCGCTGCTCGCGCCGGAAAACTCTCCGCCGGAAACCAGCGGAACGGCGTTCTACACGTACGGCATCGCCTGGGGCATCAATCAGGGATTGCTGCCAAGGGCCGAGTACGAACCGGTGGTGCGCAAGGGCTGGGCGGCGCTGGAGCGCGCGATCCAGCCGGACGGCCGCCTTGGCTGGGTGCAGCAAGTGGGCGATCGCCCCGATCAGGTTCTGCCCAGCGACACCCAGTACTTCGGCGTCGGCGCCTTTCTGCTGGCGGCGACGGCAGTGGCGGAACTCGACCGCAAGCCGCGCTGACGGAGACGATCCTTGTTCGAAAAGACCTACTATGGCGCCCATCCCAACATGATGCAGGGTGCGAGCAATGCGGACTTGCGGGAGCGGCATCTGGTTTCCGGCCTGTTCCGCCCGGGTGAGATTGTGCTGACCTATTCGCATGGCGAACGCTTCATCATCGGCGGTGCGGTGCCGGGGCATGAGCCGTTGGCGCTGCCGTGCCAGACGGAGCCTGAAAGCGCGGGCGGGCGCTCGCTGCTGGAACGCCGCGAGCTGGCGGTGATCAACATCGGCGCGGGCGAGGGTACGGTCACCGCCGATGGACAGGCGTTCCCGCTGGCGAAGTATGAGGCGCTCTATGTGCCGATGGGCACAGAAGCGGTCAGCTTCGCAGGCGAGGGTGCGCGCTTCTATCTGCTGAGCGTGCCCGCTCACGCGGCGTTTCCCTTGCGCAAGGTGGGAACGGCGGACGCCAATGTCATGCAGCGCGGCAGCCTGGAGAATTCCAACGCGCGCACGATCTATCAGCTGATCTTGCCGCACACTTGCCAAAGCGCCTCGATCTGCCTGGGGCTGACCCGGCTGGAGCCGGGAAGCGTGTGGAACACGATGCCGCCGCACGTTCATGAGCGCCGCTCGGAAATCTACCTCTACTTCGATTTGGAGCAGGACGACCGGGTCTTCCATTACATGGGCCAACCTGAGGACTTGCGCCACATCGTCATGGAGAACGAGGACGTGGTGATTTCGCCACCATGGTCGGTCCACATGGGCGCGGGAACGCGAAACTACAGCTTCATCTGGGCCATGGCGGGCGAGAACCTGGATTATGAGGACATGGACGTCCTCGACATCTGCCAGCTGCGATAACGGGAGAGAATTAGGTGTCTCGCATGGGGAAATGGCGCGCGGCGGCAGCCGGTATCGGATTTGCGACTGCAACCTTGGCGCAGGCCCAGCCGCCGCAAGTGCAGCCGGTGCAGGTCGATCCGACTCGTCCGGACTGGGAGAATCCGGCGGTCAACGCGATCGGCAAGCTGCCGCCCCGCGCGACCGGGTTTCCGTTCGAAAGCCGAGAACGTGCCATTGCCGGCCATCGCACGCACTCGTCACGGTTCCTGCTGCTGAATGGCGAGTGGAAGTTCGCGCTCTCCCCCAGTGCCGATGCGCTGCCGGCGGGCTTCGAAAAGCCCGAATATGACGTGTCGGCCTGGAAATCGATCAAGGTCCCCGCCGACTGGCAGGCCGAAGGGTTCGACCAGCCGCGCTACAACAACATCACCTATCCCTTCCCCGCCAACCGTCCGCTGATCCCGCATGCGACCAATCCGGTCGGTTCCTACCGCCGCGACGTTGACGTGCCGGCGGGGTGGAGCGGGCAGGACGTGATCCTGCACATCGGCGCGGCGGGATCGGCCTACTATGTCTGGGTGAACGGCCAGAAGGTCGGCTATTCGGAAGACAGCAAGCTGCCGTCCGAATTCGATGTGACGCGCTTCGTCCGTCCTGGCCGCAACACGGTGGCCATCCAGGTGTTCCGCTGGTCGGACGGGTCCTACCTCGAAGATCAGGATTTCTGGCGCGTGTCGGGCATCGAGCGCGAGGTGTTCCTGATGGCGGCGCCGAAGACGCGCATTCGCGACTTCTTCGTCCACGCCGGGCTCGACGAGGGCTTTACCACCGGCGCGCTGGCGATCGACGTCGCGGTCACGCCCGGGGCGGTGACGAGCGCACGCTATGTGCTGATGGACGGCGACCGCGCGGTTCTGGAAGGGAGGCAACCGGTGTCGGCCGGGAATGCCGAACGTACCATCACGCTCACCGGCCGCCTGCCGGGGGTGAAGCCGTGGACGGCGGAAACGCCCAACCTTTATTTCCTGCTGGTCGAACTCTACGATGCCAAGGGCGGGATCATCCAATCGACCTATGCGCGCGTCGGCTTCCGCAACGTCGCGATCCGAAATGGCCTTGTCACCGTGAACGGCAAGCCGATCACCATTCGCGGCGTCAATCGGCACGAGCACGATCCGGAAACCTTCCACGTCGTTTCGCTGGAAACGATGGAGCGCGACATCCAGTTGATGAAGCGGAACAATATCAATGCGATCCGCACATCGCACTATCCCAACGACCCGCGCCTCTACGAGCTTGCCGACCGCTATGGCCTCTATGTCATGGACGAGGCGAACCTGGAGAGCCATGCCTACATGGACTATGCCAACAAGCATCCGGAACGGCGGGCCGAATTCCAGCTCGGCTTCGATCCGGCGTGGAAGGACGCGCATGTCAGCCGCGCGGTGAACATGGTGGAGCGGGACAAGAACCATCCCTCGGTGATCTTCTGGTCGTTGGGGAACGAGGCGGGCATCGGCCCGAACTTTGCCGCTGCCGCCGCTGCAGTGAAGGCGCGCGATCCGGATCGGTTGGTCAGCTATCTGGGCTGGGGCACGTGGGATGGAATCAGCGACCATCGCCCCAACTGGTACGCGGACATCTATGCGCCGATGTACGATCCGGTGGCGAAGCTGGTCGACTATGCCACCAATTGGAACTTCAAACAGCCGATGATCCAGTGTGAATATGCCCACATGATGGGAAATTCGGGCGGTAATCTGAAGGAATACTGGGATACGATCTACGCTTATCCAGACAAGTTGCAGGGCGGTTTCGTGTGGGACTGGGTAGATCAGTCAATGTACCGATATACCAAGGATGGACGCCGATATTGGGGCGATGGCGGCGAATATGGTCCCAATCCGGGCGGCGATATCGAATTCGGTGACGGGCTGCTGCAATCGGACCGTACCCCGAATCCGGCGCTGTTCGAAGTGCGCAAGGTCTATGCGCCGATCCAGTTCGACGGATTCGATCCGGCAACGGGCCGGGTCACCGTGCGCAACCGGCACGATTTCGTCGATCTTTCCGGCTTTACGTTCGACTGGGAATTGCTGGAGAACGGAATCACGGTGGCGCAAGGCGTGCTGCCGGCTCCAAACGTGGCCGCTCATCAGGCGGGCACGCTGACGCTGCCGATCGGGACGTTCCCGCGCCGCGCCGGGGCGGAGTATTTCGTGACGGTTCGCGCCCACGCCAAGGCGGGCATTGTACCGGCGGTAGAGGATGGGCAAGTGATCGGCTGGGAGCAGTTCGCGCTCGATCCGGGGGCACGCCCAGTGGTGCCAGGTGTGGCGCCAGCCGTCACAGGGCCGGTATCGACTTCGGAAACGGGCGGAGTGATCGAACTCTCGGCAGGCGGTGCCAGCTTGAAGGTGGACCGCAAGACCGGGTTGCTCAAGTCCTACGCCCGCAACGGCCAGACGCTGGCGTCAGGAGGCACGCCCAATTTCTGGCGCGCGGTGACGGACAACGACATTGGCATCGGAACCGAGCGCCAGCTGGCCGTGTGGAAGACTTTGAGCCACGAACGCAAGGTGGCAAATGTCACGACGCGCTCTGTCGATGGCGGCGCGCGCGAGATTGCGGTTACGTACGATCTAGGCAAGGACGACGCACGCTTCGTGCTTGGTTACCGGATGGAGGGTGATGGTGCCGTCGCGGTTTCGGGCGAACTCACGCCGCTCAATTCCCGGCTGCCGCCACCTTTCCGCGTGGGCCTGGAATTCAGCTTGCCAACCGATCTGGACACGGTCGAATGGTACGGACGCGGGCCGCACGAAAGCTATGTCGACCGCAAGACATCGGCACCGATCGGCCTCTGGCGCGGGCCCTTGGCGGGGCAGAACCACGACTACATCCGGCCGCAGGAGACGGGTAACAAGGTGGACGTGCGCTGGATCGAGGTGTCGGGTGCGGGCAGGGGCCTGCGCGTGGAAGGGGCTGAGCCGCTGATGGCGAACGCGCTGGCCTTCCCTTACGAGGATCTTGACCGGCACGCGCCCGGCACGTGGAAGTCCACCGACATCCGGCCGCACGACCATGGCACTCTGCTGATCGACGGCGCGCAATGGGGCGTCGGCGGCGACACGCAGTGGAGCGAATTTGGCAAGCCCATGCCCCAATACCGCACCCGTCTGGAATCCACCCGCTTCACGTTCCGCATCAGTGCTTTCGATGGTGCAGGGACCGCGCCAGACAAGGCGAAGCCTGCCGCCGATACGGAGGGCGAATGATGCGGTCGACAGAAATGGGTCCGTCCATGCAAGCGTAGCGACAGCCATTGGCGTGTTCAGGACAGGCGTAATCTGGCGCAGGATGAATGACCGGTCGGACATCCTGCGCCGGGCGGATGGCGGCGACTGACCGTTTTCGGCCAGCCTTGGATATCTATGGAGCGGACGAGCCGGCCCCGCTTCCCCTTATCGGAAGATTCATAGTAGCCACCAACGATTCTTTCAGTAATTGCGAAAATTCACGGCTTTCAAGAAAGAAGGGGCCGGGGCGATTGCTCAAAGTATTGTTGAGGACGCCGTACATGATCTGGAAAGCGAAGCGAATGCGTTCCTCGTTCACGCCGGTTTGATCTATCTCCGGAGCGGCAAGGACGCGGTCGATATACGCGCTGGCGAGATTTTGAGAGTTGCGCCGAAAGGGCTCCCACGCTTGTTCGCTATCAAGGCTGACCTTGAATGCAGAACGGAAAAACGTCTGCTGGCTTAAATATCGGTCAACTTGCGCGCTCACCAGTTTCGGCAGGATGTCCTCGAAAGCCTCATCGCGGACTATGTTTTCCAAAAGTGGCCCGGATTCTGCGGCGGCGAAGACCATTACTGCCTTGAAGAGCGTAATTTTGTCCGGAAACCTCGAATAGAAGGCGCCGGTCGAACACTGCGCGGCGGCGCAGATATCGATGATACTGACATCGTCGAACGGCACCTTACGCGCAATTTCCAACGATTCCTGGATCAGCCTATCGCGCAGCGTACGGCTGCGGGATTGCTGCGCGGGCATCACGCCCACACGGGCAAGGTCGTCCTCGATATTTATGGTCAGGCTCGCCTCCGTCATGAACCGGGCATCGCCGATGGAGCGACCCTTGTCCATCGCTATAAAAACAGAATGAGATTCGCATTCGTATTGACGAGGGGGGAAAGCGGGTGTTAGGCAGAGCCCAACAAGCCCGGCCAGGGCTGGATTCGAGTGGTTGAGAGGAGTTCCCATGTTTTCCGCGTCGCGCATTCCCGCGCTCAATCGCCGCACATTGCTGCAGGCAGCGATGACGACTGCCGCTGGCGGTCTGCTGGCAGGTTCTGCCCAGTCGCTTCTGGCGCAGTCCATCGTGGCCAAGCCCGCCGGAGCGAAAGGCGCAAAGCTGGTACTGCTGGGCACGAAGGGCGGCCCGCGTGTGGGCGGTACCCGTTCCAATCCGGCCAATGCGCTGGTGGTGGACGGCAAGGTCTACGTCATCGATACCGGCATGGGGGTGACCGCGCAGATCGTGAAGGCCGGGCTTAATCTGGCCGATATCCGCGCGATCTTTATCTCGCACATGCATTCGGACCATGAGCTGGAATTCGGCAACCTCGTCTACAACATGTGGGCGGCGGGCGCGCTGCGCACGCCGGTGGATGCCTATGGCCCGGTGGGGATCGAGGCGATGGCGGCCGACTTCTGGCGGCTCAACCGCATGGATATCGCCACCCGCATGGCCGACGAGGGCAAGGTAGATCCCTCCACGCTGCTGCGCGCGCACGATTTCGCGGCCAAGCAGGGGCCGGTCATGGCCGAAGGCGGCGTGAAAGTGACTGCCTTCACCACGCCGCATCCGCCGATCGAGAACCTCGCCTATCGGTTCGAGACGCCTTACGGCAGCGTGGTCTATTCGGGCGATACCGCCTACAATCCGGCGCTGGCGGACTTCGCACGCGATGTCGACGTGCTGGTCCACGAAGTGCTCTACGTTCCCGGCGTCGACCGTCTCGTCCAGAAGGCGAACGGCACCCCGGCCTTCCGCAACCATCTTATCGAAAGCCACACCACGGCAGAGCAGGTCGGCCAGATTGCCACGCGCGCGCGGGCGAAGAAGCTGGTGCTCAGCCACTTCGTACCGGGTGACATGGACTGGATCACCGACGCCATGTGGCGTGAGGAAGTCGCCAAGCACTACAAGGGTGAGATCGTGGTCGGCCGCGATCTCATGGAAATCCCGCTCGGATAAGCGTGGAGAGGACAACGATGCGCAACCGGATCTTTCCGCTGCGCGATCGGGGTCTTGCCGGATGCGTGACGATCGGACTGCTCATGCCGGGCTGCGCTTTTGCAGCCGCGGGCGATGACGTGCAGGCCGTTTCCGCGCAGACGGTGGCTCCGGCGCCGCAGCCCGCCACTTCTTCCGCCCCTCTTTCCAGCACAGCAGGCGATCCGCTGAGATCGCCTTATCCGGCCGAGGCAGATGGACAGGGGCCGAAGATGGGCCCCAACTACATGATGCTGCGCGGTGCCGAGGACTGGCGCTTCCTTCGCAGTCCGAAGGCGAAGCGCGACTGGGCCTCACCGCTCAAGTTCATTCCACTCGATGGAGACGGGGATGTCTCGCTGACGCTGAACGGCGATCAGCGCAGCAGCGTCAGCCTTTCCACCCGCCCGCTGCTGAGCGATACGACCGATCGCGTGGAAGTGCTTTCGCGCACGACCATCGGTGCCGACCTTCGGATCGGCCCGGCGGTGCGGTTCTACGGCGAACTGGCGTCGGGCCAGATCTTCGGGAAGAATGAGAACAAGCACATTCCGATCCAGAAGAACGACCTGATCGTCCAGCAGCTTTTCGCGGAAGTGCGCGCGCCGGTCGCGGGGGGCGTGGCGCGGATGACCGTGGGGCGGCAGGAATTCTTCGACGGTCCGCGTTTCATCATCAGCCCGCGCGAGAATCCTAATATCCGCGTCTCGATGAACGGTGCGCGGCTGTCCATGGACTGGAGCCGCTTTCGCTTCAGCGCCTTCTACTTCGAGCCGACCGAACAAGGCACCGGGTGGTTGGATGACAGGATCGGAAACGGCGAGAAACTGAGCGGCATCTATTCCAGCTTCCTGGTCTCGGGCGGAGGCCCCAAGGCCAAGTCCGCGGTCTATTTCGACCCGTTCTACTATCATTTCGAGGACGACGATCGCACGCTGGGCCGCCTGTCGGGCAAGGATCGGCGGGAGACTTACGGGGCACGGCTCTGGGGCCATCTGGGGCCGGTCGCCTTCGACTGGACGGCGATGAAGCAGGATGGTCGCTTCGACAACCGCACGGTCGATGCCTGGGGGGTGAGCACCAACCAGTCGGTCGCGCTGGGCAAGGGCGCGTCGGCTCCGAAGCTGGGCTTCCATGCCGACTATGCCTCTGGCGGGGGCACGTTCGATACGAGCGGGAAGGTGAACTCGTTCAACTTCCTCTACAACGCCACCGTCATGTTCAGCGACGACAATTATATCGGCGCGGTCAACATGATGGGCGTGGCGCCCACGCTGGTCGTGCCGGTGACCAAGAAGCTCCAACTGACGGGAGAGACCGGCTTCTACTGGCGGCCGGACGAGAACGATGCCGTCTATCGCGGCAATTCGCAGGTCTATGCCGGCACCCAGAACGTCGCCGGGCGGCATGTCGCCAATATCGCCAGGCTCAAGGCGAACTGGACGTTGGATCCGCATGTCACCCTCTCGGGCTTCGTGAACTATGTCGATGCCGGAAAGGTCTTACGCCGGGCCGGCTATGGCGATAACCTGTTCGTCGAGACGATGGTGACCCTGCGGTTCTGAGGCCCGGGGCGAGGAAGCAGGGCGGTCAAGTGGCACAGGGCAGATGGCGCGGCGTGGCGATGATCCTGTGCTGTGCCATGGTCCTGTTCGTCAGTGGCTATGCATTCCAGGTGCTGAGCTTCTCTATGCCCGGTTTGGTGCGGGACTGGCAGCTGCCTGCCCGACTGGTCGGGCCGCTGCTGTCCGCCGCCATCTTCGGGCTGCTGCCGGGATATATCCTCATCGCCCCGCTTGCCGACCGGTGGGGAGCACGCCCCGTGCTGAGCGCCGCGATGGTGGGGCTCTCGCTGGCGACGGTAATCTGTATCGCCGCGCCGGGCTACGACGCTCTCTTCCTTGGGCGGGTGCTGACCGGCCTGGCCATCGGAGCGGCGCTGCCGAGCGCGGTTTCCGTCGCCAGCCAGCATGGCAGTGCCCGTTGGCAAGGCGCGCAGGTCGTGGGCATCTACGTCGCCTTTTCATTCGGCTTTCTGGTTGCAGGGCTGGCCAGCGGCGCGCTTGTGCCAAGGCTGGGTTGGCACGCGCCGTGGTGGCCCACGGTGCCGTTCGGGGTGGCTCTGGCGGGGCTGATCCTGATCGTTTTGCCGCAAGGCGAGGCGCGAGCCTTACAGGCGCGCCCGCTTGCGGTTCTGTTCGCGCCCCGCTTGCGGACGGGGACGGTGCTTTTCTGGATCATGTTCTCGGTCGATCTGGGTCTGTTCTATGCGCTCCAATCCTGGCTGCCGCTGCTTGCGGCGCGGGAGGGGATGGCCTTTGCCACCGGCGTTGCCGCAACCAGCATGTTCACGCTTGGCACGGCCTGCGGCGCCTTGCCGGCGATCTGGTGGGCCGATCGCCTGGGCCCGTTCCGTGCGCTGGCGGCAATGAGTGGGATCGGCCTGGTCGGCATCCTTTGCCTCGGCGCGTTTGCCGGGCCGGGCGGCACCCTGTTCCATGCTGCGGCGTTCATGGCGGGCATCGGCATCGGCGGCGGCCAGAAGGGCATGATTGCGGCCGCCTCGCTGTTTTATCCGCCACCGGTGCGCACGACCGGCCTAGGCTGGGCGCTGGGTATCGGCAGGTTGGGCGCGGCCTGTGGCCCCCTGTTGATCGGCTATCTCACGGCGCAGGATCTGCGCAGCGGTACGGTCTTGCTTTGCCTGGCGCTGCCCGTTCCGGTGGTGATCGCCGCCTCGAGTTGGCTGGAGAGGACCTACGGCCGGATCGACCGTGCCGCTCACCATCCATCGTCGTTCTAGGCCGTAAACTCAGCCTTGAAACGCGGCGGCTTTTGCCTTGCTCGCGGCGACGAAGGGCGCGGGATCGTAGTAATAGGGCTTGATCGCGCAGCACTTGCCGTCGCGGAAGCGGAACATCTCGCAGATTTCGGCCGGCGGCAGCGACGGGTCCGCGAAACGGAGCGACAGGATGGTCACCGCGTGATCCTTGCCAGCCGTCGTCTCGATCTTGTCCAGCGCCACTACATCGCACAGGCCCATGACTTTGGCGTAGAGGTCGCGCAGGCCGCTCTTGCCGCGATATTCGCCCGCCATCGGCAGCCCGTCCGCCTCATAGGCGACGAAATCGTCGGTCAGCATCTGCTCTGCCGTGTCCCAGTCGCCCACGCCGGTGGCGGCATAGAGGCGGTCGACGAAATCGATCATCTGGTCGGGACTCATGGTCATAGCGATGCTCCTCTTTTCCCGGCACCAACTCTGACAAAGCCGCGATTGTCCCGAACCTAGCGTTTCGACTAGCGTGCCAGCGCCAGAAGCGCGGTTAAGCTGCCGGGATGGGAAAGGTCAGACAGATCGTGCTGGCGCGGCGGCCTAAAGGGGTGCCGGTGCCGGAAGACTTCCAGCTGGTGGAGACGGAGGGCCCCGAGCCGGGGCCGGGCGAGTTTCTGGTGGCGATGCGGGTAGGATCGGTCGATCCCGCAATCCGCGGATTCCTGGACGATCGGCCCAGCTATATCGATCCGGTGGCGCTGGGCGCGCCGATCAACGGCATGTCGCTGGGCGAAGTGGTTGCCTCCAACCACGCCGACTATCCGGTGGGCACTTTCGTGCGCGCCTTCGCCACATGGTCGGACCACTACGTGCTGTCGGGCGATGCCTGGGGACTGGAGACGGTGCACCGGCAACCCGATACCGAGCTGCATCACTACATGGGCGCCTTGGGCCCGGTGGGGCTGACGGCCTGGGTCGGCCTGTTTGCGGTGGGCGAGGCGAAGGCGGGCGAGACCGTAGTGGTCAGCGCCGCAGCCGGCGCCACCGGATCGACGGTGGGCCAGATCGCCAAGGCGCGCGGCTGCAAGGTCGTGGGCATCGTCGGATCGCCGGAGAAGGCGCGGGTGATCCGCGAATTGGGCTTCGACGCTGCGATCGACTACCGCGCCACGCCCGACATCGCGGCGGAGATCGCCAAGGCCGCACCGGAAGGCGTGGACGTCTATTTCGACAATGTTGGCGGAGAAGTGCTGGAGGCGGTGCTGCCGCTGATGCGCCTGCACGGCCGCGTCGCCGTTTGCGGCATGGTTGGCCAGTACAACGATGCGGACCATCCCCACGGCGTCACCACGCTGTGGCAATTGGTGGTCAACCGCATCCGCATGCAGGGCTTCATCACGTACGACTATCCCGATGTGCTGGCCCAGGCTCAAGCCGAACTGGACGGCTGGGTGGCCGAAGGCAAGCTGAAGCCGCTGGCCAATGTGCGCGACGGGTTCGAAAAACTTCCCGAGGCCTTCATCGAACTGATGTCGGGCCGCACCATAGGCAAGACTCTTGTCCGGATCTGACATCATGGGTGAAACTTGGCACCCGCTCGTGGCCGAGGCCGATTTCCCTGAGGACGGCAAGCTGGCCACGCGGATCGCGGGATGGAGCGTACTGGTGGCGCGCACCGAGGACGGTTTCAGCGCCGTCAACGATCGCTGCACCCATCAGGCGGCGTTGCTTTCGGGCGGCAAAGTGCGGCGCGGCGCGATCATGTGCCCGCTGCACGGCGCACGTTTCGAGGTGGCCACCGGCCGCTGCATCGGCGGCACGTACGCCGATTTGCGCCGCTTCGACTTGCGCATTGTGGGCGGGATGATCGAGGTGGCCGTACCCGACGTTCCGCCGGGCCCGCACGAGCGTCCGGTCGAAAGCTGATACCTGAACGGGAGAGAACCATGCCCTATACCGGACCTTTCGAGGACCGCCTTGCCATCCGCGAACTGCTGGAAACTTATGCCGATGCGGTGACGCGCCGTGATGCCGACGCCTGGGGCGCAACCTGGGCGGAGGATGCCGAATGGTCGCTGCCGGATTATCCTGAACTCGGCACGCAGAAGGGCCGCCCGGCCATCGTCGCCATGTGGATGGAGGCGATGAAGGCCTATCCCGGCATCATGTTCGAAGCCTGGCCCGGTTCGATCGAGGTCAATGGCACGAGCGCGACGATGCGCAGCTACACCTCTGAAATCTACGACAAGGACGGCGTCACCATGCGCGACCGGGGCGTCTATGAGGACACCTGCACTAAAATCGGCGGCAAGTGGCTGTTCCAGAGCCGTACGTTCCGCAACATCCACCGCCAGCACGCGCCGAAGGGCTGTTAGGGCAGAACTCCAAACACGGGCTGGTCGTCAGTCGAACGTCCATTTGAGCAGGGAAGCGTCGACCACGTCGCTTCCCATATGCCGAAGGAACGCGTCCATCAGGCCGCGCCTGTGCTTTAGCCATTTCGATGGATCGTCTGCGGGATCCAGACCATCCGCCCGAAACAGCCAATCGACAAATTGGTCGGCGGAAACGGGCCCGCTTTCCGGAATGAAATCATCCACATGCGACGGACGTCCATCGACGATACCGCCGCACCATCCGCGATCGACGCAGACTTCACGCATCAGCGCGTTGTAGGCAGCTTCCTGTCGCATCGGCCTGCAAACTACCCTTGCGGCGTGGCGTGGCAAAGAGGCTGATTGCGGGTGTCGAGCTGGTCGAAGTGTGAGCCACGCATGCCCAAAGAAAAGCCCGGCCTCCTTGCGTGGAGACCGGGCTTTTCCCTTGCAGGAGAGAGCAAGTACGGAGGGGATCAGAAGTTCTTCGTCAGTTCCACCATGACGGTGCGCGGCAGCGTGCCGAAGCCAAGCTGGTCGGCATGAACGCCTGCCGCCGTTCCGGTGCCGCTGCCGGTGGAGGGGCCGTCCACCACGCCGGTGACGTAGAACTGGTTGGTCAGGTTCTTGCCGATCAGCGCGATCTGCCAGTTGTCGTCCTCCGCGCCGAAGCGCAGGCCGGCGTCGAGCGTGACGTACTTGTCCTGCTTCGACAGCGGATTGCCGAAGGCGGAGGCCAGATAGCTGTCCGAATAGCGCGCATCGACATTCATGCCGAGCTTCATCGAGGATCCGACCGACATCTCGTAGTTCACGCCCAGGTTGCCGGTCCAGCGCGGTGCCACCGAAAGCGGCGCGCCGGTCAGGTCCTGCCGGGTATTGCCGGCAAGATTGCAGCCTTCCGTCGGGGTCTGGCCGGCATAGCACGGGGCCAGCGGGAAATCGGTGTAGCGGGCCTTGTTGTAGTTGATCGAACCGTGCAGATCGAAGCCGGGAATGCCGTTGGGCGCGAACTGGAATTCGGCCTCTACCCCCTTGGTGCGCGCATCGGCGGTCAATGTCTGGAACGCGAAGATGGGCGAGTTGAAGAAGTCCACCTGCAGGTTCTTGTACTTGTAGTTGAAGGCCGTGACGTTGAAGCGCAGCTGGCGGTTGAACAGGGTGGATTTGAAGCCCAGTTCGTAGCCTTCCGCCTTTTCCGGATCGAACGTAAGGTCCGCCGTGGGATCGTTCGAGAATTTCGAATTGATGCCGCCGTTGGAGAACCCGCCGGACTTATACGCCGTCTTGTACGCGGCATAGACCATCAGGTCCTGCGTGGGCTTCCAGGTCAGCGTCGCTTCGGGCGACCAGTTGGTGAAGTGTTGGCGCGCGGTCACTTCGCCCAACCCGTCCGGATCGTTCTGGTCGCGGAAGATGCTGGTGACCAGCGGGTTGTTGTAGGGCTGGGTGAAGAAGCTGTTCTTGGTCTCGTCCGAATAGCGCACGCCGCCCGCCAGTTCCACGGTGGGGACGATCTTGTAGGTGAGCTGGCCGAACACGGCCATCGTCTCACCCTTGGTGAAGCTGCTCTTGGCCGTGGCGACATATTCGTAGCCTTCGGGCGCGGCGGAATTGGAAACGCCGCCGGTCATCACGAACTGCGCGAAATCGCGCTTCGTGTTCTGGTAGAGTGCGCCCACCATCATGTTGAACGGCCCGCTGAACTGCGTCAGTGCGCGGAATTCCTGGCTGTATGCCCGCCAGGACGAATTCTCCGTCGCCCAGGTGCTGCCCGGGCCGCTGCCGCTGTCGCTGGACTGGAAATCGCAGGCGCAGGCCCAGCGGTTATTGTTCCACTGGTAGTTGGTGACGGAGGAAAGTTGCAACTCGTCGGCGTCGTAGGTCACGTTCAGCGTGCCCGATGCCGAGTGGTAACGGTTGTAGAGCGAACCGTCCTTCTTGGCATAGGGGTAGTTGGCGGCGATGTCGGCCGGCATGTTGTTCTGGTGGGTGACGAAGTCCTTCTGACAGGCGTAGCCGTTCAATTGCGATGTCTCGCCGTTGCCGCAGGCATAGGCGACGTAGTTCCAGGATGAGTTGTTGACCTCGTTCAGATCCACGCTGCCCTTCAGGCTGACGGTAAGCCGGTCGCTCGGTTCCCACTTCAGGGTGCCGCGCGCCAGGAACTCTTCTTCTCCCGGTGCCTTGTGCGCTGCCGGGGTGGCGATGTGCGAGGTGGGATTGCCATTGCCGCCGGCCAGGATGCTGACGGAATCGATGTCCGTGAACGTCACATCGTTGGCGACGTTGCGGTAATAGCCGCCATCCATCTTCGAATAGCGCGCGGCGATGCGGATGCCCAGAGTATCGGTGATCGGCATCGAGGCGAAGCCTTCGACGCGGTATTGCTGGCTCTTGAACTCGTACCCGCCCTTGATCTGGAACTGCGGGGTGGGCGTGGGGTCGGCGGTGGTAATGGAGATCACGCCGGCGGTGGCGTTCTTGCCGAAGAACAGCGCCTGCGGGCCCTTCAGCACTTCCACGCGGGCCAGATCGAAGAAGCCTTCCTGGATCACGCGGCCTTGCCCGTAATAGGCGCCGTCCACCACCACCGCCACCGACTGTTCGATGCCGATCGAGGTGGAGGAGGAGCCGATGCCGCGTAGGGTAAGCTGCGCGCCCGATCCGTTGGAGGCGCGGCCGACGTTGAATTGCGGGGCGATGGCGGCGATCTTTTCCACGCTGGTGATGTCGCGCGAAACGATCTGCTCGGCCGAGATCGCAGTGACCGCCACCGGCACGTCCTGCGCGGTTTCCTGCCGTTTGCGTGCGGTGACGATGATTTCCTGGATACCGCCGGTGGCATGGGTCGCCTCGGCTTGCGCGGGCGACGGGGCCGGGGCGGGAGACCCCGCCGGCGGCGCCTCCTGCGCATGAGCCGAAGCGGTGCCCAGCGCGACGGTTAGCACCGTCGATGTGAGCAGGATGGATTTCGAGAATCGCATGTCAGGACCTCCCACCAATTTTCTTGTCGCGTATTTTCTTGTCTTGGCTCCTTCGTAGAACTGCGGGGGCGGTGCGATGGCCTGTGCAAACGGATAGCCCTATCTGTTTGGTCAGGTGGCGGGGGCGGGCCTACGGGCGACGGTGCCCGTTCGGGCCAAGAGAACCCGGCCAAAGAGCCGGCCAAGCCAAAAAAAGCAGACAGGAGAGTGAGTTTGACCGGCAACCGTTTCTGGCGCCTGGACCGTCATCCCGAAGGCAATGCGGATTTCGCTCGCTTCCTTACGCTTTGCGAGGAGGATGCGGTGCCGCTGGCGGAGGGTGAAGTGCGCATCGCGGTCGAATGGCTGTCGATGGATGCCGGCACCCGCATGTGGATGAGCCCGCGCACTGATGGCTATCAGCCGCCGCTGCCGCTGGGCGCGAAGATGGTCGGCCTGGTGCTCGGCCGTGTCAGCGAGAGCCGCGATTCGGTCTTTCCGGTGGGCACCCTGGTGCGCGGCTTCGGCCAATGGGCGGAGGAGGCCGTGGTCGTGCCCGCGCTCGCCGGGCTGGAGGCGGTGGACGAGAGCGTCTCCGATCCACGCCAGCATTTCGGCGCATTGGGGATGAACGCCTGGACGGCCTATGTCGGTGTCAGGGAAGTGGCGGCGGTCAAGCCGGGCGAATGGCTGGCGGTTTCGGCGGCGGCGGGGGCGACGGGCAGTCTGGCCTGTCAGGTCGGCCGCAATCTCGGCGCCAACGTGGTCGGCATCGCCGGCGGGGCTGAGAAGTGCCGCTGGCTGATCGAGGAGCTGGGCGTCCAGATGGCAATCGACTACCGCGCGGAGGACGTGGAGGCCCGGTTGGCGACGATCCCCGGCGGAATCCATGCCTTCTTCGACAATGTCGGCGGCCCGATCCTCGACGCGGTGCTCCCCAACATGGCGCATTACGGGCGCGTGGCGATCTGCGGCATGGTGGCGGGCTACGACAGCGACGCGCCGATGCCCGGCCCCGCGCGTTTCGACCAGATCCTGATGCGGCGTTTGCGGGTGGAGGGGTTCTTCATTCCCGATTTCCTCGAACGCGGCGCCGAATTCCTGCCGCAGCTGCGCGCGTGGCTGGATGCGGGCAAGCTGACGGTGCGTTTCGACGAGACGCGGGGGATCGAAAACGTGCTCACCGCCTATGAGCGGATGCTGACGGGCAAGAACATCGGCAAGGTTGTCGTGCGGCTTTAGGCGGCCGCCTTGAGGCACTTATTCCCGCCATCCTTCGCCGTCTAGCACCCCCGTCGCCCCCGCGCAGGCGGGGGCCCCGCTATCTTCTGCGGCTAAGCGCGATGGCTCAGTAATAAGCGGGATCCCCGCATGCGCGGGGATGACGAAGGGAGTTTTCTTCAGCGCTCGTGGCGCATCGCATCGTGCCGCCGAGAAATGCGCGCTCGTTGCAGCGGCAAATGATAGAGGCAGAAGCGGCCGATTTGCGCTGCCTGCTTGAGCCGATAGATCCGTCCGGCAGGGACGAACCGGCCCGGGCACCGCTTTTTTCGCGCGCAGCCCAGGCCGGCCGGCTCACATTGCGGTCACGCCCCCGTCCACCACGAACTCACCGCCGGTGATGTAGTTCGCCTCATCGCTGGCTAGGAACAGGATCATGTTCGCAATGTCGAGCGGGCTGCCCATGCGCTTCATCGGGATGGATGCGACGATCTCCTTGAAGCCTTCGGGATTGTCGTGCCGGGCAACGTCCTGCATGGCCGTCTCGATCATGCCGGGGTGCACCGAATTGCAGCGAATGCCCTCCGCCGCGCATTCCATCGCGACGACCTTGGAGAAGATCCGCACGCCGCCCTTGGCGGCGCCATAGGCCCCGCACATCGGCACGCCGACCAGCCCGCCGATGGATGAGAGGTTGACGATCGATCCGCCCCCGCCGGTCTTGCGCATCAGTTCCACCGCGCGGCGCGTGCCCAGGAACACGCTGTCCAGATTGACCTTGTTCTGCCGCTCCCAATCCGCGATCGAGAGCGAGGTCAGCGGCTTCAGCACCGCGATGCCGGCATTGTTCACCAGCACGTCCAGTCGGCCATGGCCTTTCTCGATCGCCTGGAAGAGGTCTTCCCATGCGGTCTCGCTCGTCACATCCTGCGCGAAAGCTTCGGCCTGGCCGCCGCTGTCGCGGATTGCGGAGGCGACGGCTTCGGCGCCCTTTGCGTCCAGGTCGGTGAGATAGACGAACGCGCCTTCCTCCGCGAAGCGCCGCGCCGTAGCTGCACCCAGCCCGCGTTCGTTTCCGGCGCCGGTAACCAGCGCGATCTTGCCTTCCAGACGGCCCATGCTTTTCTTACTCCGATTGTGCGACCCGATAAGGGCCTAGAATTTGATGCCGATGGTGGCGCCGTAAGTGCGCGGTTCCAGCGCCATGCCGAACGACCAAAGCCCGGCGACGGTGAAGGCGTGCGTCGTCGTCTTCTCGTTCAGAAGGTTGCGGCCGAACACGCGCAGGTAGGCTTCCTTGTCGGCGATATCGAAATTGAAGGTCAGGCTGGCATCGACCAGATCCTGCGTCGTGGTGCGCACGCGCGGGTCGTTGCCGTTGACGATCACGCTGGTAACGTTGCCGTCGGCATCGAGCACGGGCGTGAGCGAGGCTTGCGAGATCTGCTCGTCATAGGGGCTGATATGGCGCCATCCCGCCGTTGCCACCACTTTGCCGAAGCTGGTGGGAATGGTGTAGTCGCCATTGATCGAAGCGGTGAACTTCGGGGCGTAGATCAGCCGGTTCGCCGAATAGTCGAACGGCACGATCAGCGTGCCATAGGCCCCGTCGGTCACGAAATTGCGGAAGTGCGACTTCATGTAGGCAGCGGAAGTGGTGATCGTGAAGTCCGGCATCACGCGGAAGGTCCCGTCCATCTCGATGCCCTTGATCAGCGCGCCGCCGGGCACGTTGCCGGTGATCGTCTGGTTGCCGGTGGGACCGCCGGGCACCGTCAGGTTCTGCTGCATGTTCTTGTAGTCGGAAACATAGGCGGCCAGGTTGATCTGCACCCTGCGCTGGAAGGCGGAAAGCTTGGCGCCGATTTCGTAGGCGTCCACGGTCTCCGGCTGAAACGGCGTGCTGGCAGTATCTTCCGTTGCCGCGCGCGGGCTAAACCCGCCCGACCGGTATCCGCGCGACCAGCTGGCATAAAGCATCACGTCCGAATTGGGCCGATAGTCGATACCCACTTTCGGCGTGAACTTGGAAAAGTTGGCATCGCCTGATCCGATCAGACCGGTTTCGGCAAAGCTGTTGGTCAGCTTCTTGTTGTCATGGGACCAGCGTCCACCGAACGAGAGGCGCCATTTGTCGGCAAAGGCCCAGTTGAAGTCTCCGAAAAATGCATAGCTGGTGGTCCTGCCCTCCACGCTCTGCGGATTCTTGTCAAACGTCGTCGGTGGGATGGACGAATCGAAGCCGAACAGGCGCGTCCACTGGATCAGGTCGTAGTTGGAGTGGAAATAGTATCCGCCGACCACGTAATCGAACCCGGTGAACAGGTTGCCGGCCGCACGCAGTTCCTGGCTCCATTGGGTATAGTGTTGGCGCCGGTCGACATAGTAGAGATCGGTGGACGATCCGTCGAAATCCTGCGTCTGGCGCTCCTTGCTGTGCCGCCAGCCCGTGATCGAGGTCAGCTTCACGCCGCCCAGATCGTAGTTCATCTGCAAGGTAGCGTTAGGGGCGTGATAGGTGCTCTTCGCCGCATCGCCGAACGTGGTATAGAGGTCGCTCGTCGTGTTGCGATTGCACTGGTTCGCCGGCTCGTACTGGCAGAACACTTCGGTGCTGTTGGTCAGGTTGCTGACCACAGGGTTGAACGACTGGACCACGTTCTCCACGCTCAACTGCGCGTCGAAACCCGTACCCTTGGGTTCGAACAGCACGCTGGCGCCATAGCTGTCGCCTTTGCTCCAGCCGTCGCTCGTGTCGCGGGTGACGTTGTGGTAGAAACCGTCGGTCTGGTCGTGGAAGTACCAGGCCTTCACGCCCCAGGTCTCTCCATCGCCATAGTTGGCGATGGCCTTGGCGGCCAGGTGTTCCAGCGGCCATAGGTGAATTCCGCCCGCACCCCCGGCTGCATGGTGGGCTTGGTACGGGTAATGTTGATGACGCCGCCGATCGTGTTGGCGCCGAACAGCGTGCCCTGCGGCCCGCGCAGCACTTCGATCTGTGCGATGTCGAACGCGTCCTGAAGCTGGCCGGTGCTGGTACCGATCGTTACCCCGTCCACCACGACGCCCACGGTGGGGGTTTGGGACTTTTCGATATCGGCATAGGTCAGGCCGCGGATGGAAATATTCGCCGCTTGCGCGCCCGAATTCTGCTGGGTGATCAGCAGGCCCGGCGCGGCACCTTGAAGGTCGCCGATGTTCACCGCCGCCTTGTTTTCCAGCATCGCGGCGTTGATCGCGGTGATCGCCACGGGCGTCGATTGCAGCGTTTCGGAACGCCGGCGGGCGGTGACGATGATCTCGGTGGCATCCACCGTAGCGTGTTGGGGAGTGGCCGCCGGCGCTTCCGGCGGGGCAGCGCTGGCACCCTCGCTTTGGGCATAGGCTGGAGACGCGATGCATGAGAGCGCGCTTGTCGATAGTGCGACAAGCAACGCTCCGCGACGATGTGCGGATGCCATTGGTTTTCTCCCTCTCCCCGACTATTCGTGTAGCCGTCTTTTACTCTGCTACTATGCTACGAATTCAGTCCGAGCCCGACCTGACAATTTGCACAGGTGCACACTAGGCAGGGAATGGCGAGGCAGCGGATGCTGGAGAGGAGAACCACGCCATGCCCGTAAACCGCCGCTTCCTGCTTGCCCGCAGACCCGTTGGCGAACCCGTGCCCGAGGATTTCGTACTGGTGGAGGAGGCCGTACCGGCGCCGCCACCCGGTGGCATAGTGGTGCGTAACCATTACGCCTCGCTCGATCCCGCGCAGCGTGGGTGGATGGACGATACGCCCAGCTATATGCCGCCTATCCCGCTGGGCGATCCGGTGCGCGCGACGACGGTGGGTGTAGTGCACGCCTCGGACAATCCGGACTTCCGCGTGGGGCAATGGGTGATGGGCCTGAATGCGCTGGAGGATTACTCGCTGGCGATGCCGGGCGGCTTCACGATGCCGATCGACGTCGATGCGGTGGCCTCGCCCTCCAACTACCTCTCGGCTCTCGGGGCGGTGGGTCTGACGGCCTATTTCGGCCTGCTGGAAGTGGCACAGCCGCGCGAGGGCGAGGCGCTGCTTATCTCTGGCGCGGCGGGCGCGGTGGGGTCGGCGGTGGGGCAACTCGGCAAGATTGTCGGCTGCCGCGTGGTCGGCATTGCGGGCGGCGCGGAGAAGTGCCGCCGCCTGATCGAGGATTACGGCTTCGATGCCGCCGTGGACTACAAGGACAAGGATCACGCCGCGCTGGTCGCCGCGATTGCCGAGGCAGCACCCAATGGGGCGAACGTGGTGTTCGAGAACGTGGGCGGGCCAGTACTGGAGGCGGAGGTGTTCAACCTTGCGCTCCATGCCCGGATCGTGCTCTGCGGGCTGATCAGCGAATACAATGCGCCGGAGAAGCTGGGCCTGCGCAACCTCTGGCAAGTGCTGACGCGGCGGGCGACCGTGCACGGGTTCCTGATCGCGGATTATGCCCACCGTTTTGCGGAAGGCGGCACGCAGATGGCGAAATGGCTGGCCGACGGCCGCCTCCGCGCGGATGAGGATGTGCAGGACGGGCTGGAGAACGCCTATGCGGCGTTCATGCGGCTGTTTTCCGGGGCAAATACCGGGAAGCTGGTGTTGCGGATTGCTTGAGCGCGGGGCCAGCGTGTGCCGGCCAACGAAAAACCCCGTCGCCCCCGCGAAGGCGGGGGCTCCGCTTCCATCCTCCACGCTCGCGAAGAACAAGCGGGATCCCCGCCTTCGCGGGGATGACGGGAGTGGGGGAAATCGCTTGGAAGCGTATATCTCAAACTGGCTCAAGGCGGGCTTTTTGAAGGCCCCGCGCCATCAAGAAAAAAGACGGCGGACCTTGCGGTCCGCCGTCAGCTCCATGCTCGGAGGGTAATGCTTAAAACTGCACGCGCTTGGTATAGCCGCCGTCGACCACGACATTGGTTCCGGTGGTGTAGGAGGAGGCTGCGCTGGCGAGGAACACGATGGTGCGCGCCACTTCCTCCGGCCCGCCCCAGCGGCCCAGCGCGAAAGTGGCTTCGGTGGCCTGGTAGAGTTCGGGCATGGCCTGCCCGATCGCTTCCCAGTTGCCGCCGGGAAACTTGATGGGGCCAGGCGAGACGCAGTTCACGCGAATGCCCATCGGACCCACCATCTGGCTGAGTTGGCCGGAATAGGCGATCAGCGCCGCCTTCATGGCGTTGAAGGCCTGGGGCACGATGAATGTCTCGGTCCCCGCCGTGGAGGCCATGATGACGATGGCGCCCGCGGCCGATTTCTCTAGCCAGGGCTGCAGGGTCTCGCAGCCGAGCACGGTGCCCTTGATGTCGGCGGCGAAGCAGGCTTCCCAATCGCCCGTCGCGCCGGAGCCGGAGGCGCTGGCGCCGGGGACGAATACGTCGCAGCCGCCTAGCCGGTCGGCAGCGGATTTCAGCCATTCGACGTAAGCGCCGTGGTCCAGCATGTCGAGCGCCTCGCCGATAACGATGCCGCCGTGGCGCGCCAGCGATTCCACCGTTTCGGCCACTTGTTCGGCATTGCGCGAGAAGAACGCGATATCGCAGCCTTCCTCCGCGAAGACTTCCAGCGCCGCGCGGCCGATGCCGCGGCTGCCGCCGGTGAGAATGACCTTCTTGCCTTTCAGTCCAAGATCCATGGCTGCCTGTCCTCTGCCTTCGCGCGTTGTTCTGTGCCCCGGTTGTCGCCGCTCGCGGGGCCGGGGGCCACTCCTATTTTGGTCAGGAACGAGGCGCCGCCCGCCATGCTAGCCCCACGGAACAAACGGGAGAGAACGATGGGACGACTGCAAGGCAAGCGCGCCGTGATTCTGGGCGCCAGCAGCCCGGACAACATGGGCCAGCACATCGCCCGGCGCTTCATCGCGGAAGGTGCGCGCGTGCTGGTTTCGGGACGCAAGGAGGCGGTTCTGGCCGACTTCGCCGCGCGTAATGGCTGCGAATGGGCGGCCTGTGACCTGACCGATGCGCAGAGCGTCGAGGCATTGGCCGAAGCAGCGGCCGCGAAGCTGGGCGGCATCGACATTGCCCTCAATGCCACTGGCTGGGGGCTGCTGAAGCCGTTCCTCGACACCACGCACGAGGATGTGATGGCGATGACCATGCTCCAATATGTGGGGCCGTTTCATTTCTTTCAGTCGATGGTGCGGCGCATGGCGCGCAGCCGGGGCGGGGAGGGTGGATCGATCATCCAGATCAGTTCCGCCACCGCGACGATCATGCTGGACGACCACGCCGCCTACATGGGCACCAAGGCGGGCACGGACCATGTGATCCGCTGCGTGGCCAATGAATTCGGGCAAGAGGGGGTGCGGGCGAACTCGATCTCGCCGGGACTGACAGATACGCCGATGACGGCGGAGGCCAAGCAGGTGCCGGGGCTGTTCGACGCGTTCCTCGCCGGTTATCCGCTCGGTCGCATCGGCACTTCGGACGACATCGCCGCCGCCGCCGTCTGGCTGGCCAGCGATGAGTGCTTCATGACCGGCGAGAACCTTCAGGTGAACGGCGGGCTGACCCTGCGGCGCAATCCGATGAAGAGTGAGATTGAGGCAGCCGTGGCGGCGGCGATGGGGGGATAAGCGACTTCGCCGCAGCCAGAGCGTCGAATCCCGTCTCAATCCCGTCATCCCCGCGAAGGCGGGGATCCCGCTTCTGTTGAGAAGGGCGAGAGCGCGCAAAGGCAGCGGGGCCCCGCCTTCGCGGGGGCGACGATGCGGAGGAGGCACAGGTTTCGCTTGAATCAGATCGTCCGGGACAGCTGCTCGGACCTCACGGAACCAGCAACGCCCGCACATCCTTGCGCAGCAGGTCCTTGCGCACTTTGCCCGAGGCGGTGCGCGGAAAATCGTCGCGGAATTCGAAGCGCTCCGGGATTTTCTGTCGCGCCAGACCGCTTGCCGCTACGTGGGCGGCAAGGTCTTCGCCCGAAACCGGGCCCTCCGCTGCGATAACGTAGGCGCAGACCCCTTCGCCGAGGCGCGCGTGGGGCATGGCGACCACCGCCGCTTCGCGCACCAGCGGGTGCGCATGAAGCACGTCCTCGATCTCCTTGGCGGAGATGTTTTCGCCGCCCCGGATGATCAGGTCCTTCTTGCGTCCGGTCACGGTGATCGCGCCTTCGGCTGAGCGAACGCCAAGGTCGCCGGTGCGGAAGAAGCCCTCTTCCGTAATCGCCTCGGCCGTCTGCGCGGCGTCGGCATAGCCCAGTAACATGCCCGGCCCGCGCGCGAGGATTTCGCCTTCCTGCCCGTCGGGCCGGTCGCGGTCCTCGTCGTCGACGATCCGCACTTCGTAATCGACCACCTTGCCATCGGTGGTGGCGGCAAGCGCCCCATCATGCGGCCAGCCGAAGGTGACCAGCGGTACTTCGGACGCCCCAAACACGCGGAACGCCCGGCACTGAGCGAAAGCGGCATTGGCGGCCGGGATCAGGTCCGCCGGAACCGCCGCGCCGCCGCAGGCGAAGAAGCGGAATGAGGGAAGCGGATTGCCCGCCGCCCGTGCCGCTGCCGCCAGTTCGACTAGAAACGGCGTTGCCGCCACCGTGCCGACCAGCCGGTGCGAGTCGATCAGTGCTACTGCCTCAGCGGCGTTCCAGCTTTCCATCAGCACCGTGCGCGTGCCGCAGATGAAGGGCGCCTCCAGCCCGTTGGCATAGCCAGAGACATGGGTGACGGGGGACGGCATCAGCGTCGCCTCACCGGGGGCGAGGCCCCAATGCGCGGCGCTTGTCCGCAGGATCCGGGCGATCGAGACGTGGCTGTGCAGCACGCCCTTGGGCCTGCCCGTGGTGCCGGAGGTGTAGAGCACCATTTTTACACCCAGCGGATCGACCGTGGGCCGGGAGAAGCGGGCGGCGCGTCCTTCGGCGACAAGCGCGGCGTAATCGTTCGCGCCGTCCCCGCGCACGGTGAAGACGTGGCGCAAGTCCGGCAGATCGGCGGCGATGCGGGCGGCCATGGCGGCATAGTCGAACTTGCGGAAGGCCGCCGGCACGAACAGCGCGGAGGCGCGGCAGTCGGCCAGCATCTGCGTTACTTCGTGGTCCCGGTAGATCGGCACGATCGGGTTGACCACCAGGCCGGACATCGCGGCGGCCAGATTGATTACCATCGCCTCACGCCAGTTCGGCACCTGAAACGCCAGCACGTCACCCGGCCGCAGACCCCGCGCGTACAGGGCGGCCGACAGCGCTTCCGCATCGGTCAGCGCCTGCGTGCGGGTTACCGAAACATCGCCGTCGATCAACGCCACGAAATCGGGGTCTGCCTCGGCCAATGCTGCTGCCTGCTGCGCGATCGTGCGCGGATCCCAGACGCCTGTTCCGGCATAGGCGGCAAGGTGCGGCGGCGGCGTTTCCAGCCACGCCCAGGGGCTTTCGTTCCTCTCCATCATCGCCGATGACTGCCCCTGCCGAAGATCGCGGCCAACTGGCCAAAGTGCCAATCCGATGCCGATCGATTCCTGTCGACCTATCACCTTGCGCAGCTTGCCGCCACTCGCCGGGGCGCACAGGATCGGGGACGATAACGATGCGGGAGAGGACCGAGTGGACCGCGTGAAGCAGATTGGCGACGTTGCCGAGATCATGCTCGATTACGTCGAGAACAAGAAGACTTTCCAGACGGACCGTACCTACAAGGTCCCCACAGCCAGTTATACCGACAAGGACCAGTTCAACGCCGAGATGGAGCTGGTGTTCAAGCGCGTGCCGCTGATGCTGGCCTTCACGGCGGAAATGCCGAATCCCGGCGATTACAAGGCGATGGAAGCCGTCGGCCTGCCGGTGCTGATCACCCGCGACAAGCAGGGTAAGGTCCGCGCGTTCCTGAACGTCTGTTCGCATCGGGGCGCACCGGTGGCGGCGGACGGGCATGGCAACTGCGCGCGCTTCACCTGCAAGTATCACGCCTGGACGTACGGGGCCGATGGCCGCCTGCTCGGCATTTCGGAGGCGAGCACGTTCGGACAGGTCGACAAGGCCGAGATGGGCCTGCGCCAGCTTCCGTGCGAGGAACGCAGCGGAATGATCTTCGTCTGCCTGACGCCTAATGCGCCGATAGACCTCGACAATCATTTCCGGGGTTTCCTGGAGGATTTTGACGCGCTCGACTTTGCGGACTGGACGTACCTGGGCAACCGCACGATCGAGGGCGCGAACTGGAAGATCGCCTTCGATGGGTATCTGGAGGGCTATCACTTCCAGTCGCTTCACCCGGAAACGATCTTCCCGCGCACGCCGTCCAACTGCACGCATTACGAAGGTTTCGGCCCGAACATCCGTATCGGTTTCCCCCAGCACTCGATCGCCGAGCAGCTAAAGGACGTGCCGCGTGCGGAATGGGGTTTGAAGGAGAACTACGGCTACGATTTCGTGCGGATTTTCTTCCCTAACGTTTCGATCTTCATTGCGCCTGAAATCACCCAGGTTGCCCAGCTTTTCCCGGGACCGACGCCCGATCGCAACCGCACCGTGCTGAACTATCTGCGACGCGATCCCGTGCGCGATGAGGCGGACCGCGAGGGTGTGGAAGCGGCGATGAACTTCTTTCGCGACGTAACCTACCAGGAGGATTACGTCATCGGGCTGGAGATCCAGAAAGGCCTCGAATCCGGGGCGCATGACGAGCTTACCTTCGGTCGCAACGAAAGGGGCAACCAGTACTTCCACGAGTGGCTGAACTGGTATCTGCAGGACGACGCTTCGCTTCCCGAACCGCAGATGTAAGGCGGGCGGGACAGATGGCGCGCAAGCTTTCGCTCGCTTCGGGCGTCTTGCCCGAATTTGGCGCGGTGGACGTGGTGGAGGCGGGCGCGGCGACGGGGTTCGACGCGGTCGGCCTCTGGATCGATCCGGCGGAATGGACGGTGCAATCGACGCGGGAAACGCGCGCGGCGCTGGTCCGCACCGGGCTTCCCGTGCTGGATGTGGAGGTGGTCTGGATCAAGCCCGACTCCGCGCTGGACGATCATCGCAAGGTGATCGACGTGGGCGCGGAATTGGGCGCGGCGAATGTGCTGTGCGTCTCCTCCGATCCCGATCACGGCAAAACCGCCGCCACGCTGTCCGCGCTGTGCCGCCATGCGGAGGGTTCGGGGATGCGTGTGGCGCTGGAATTCGGCATCTTTACCGAAGTGCGGAACCTGAAACAGGCGTTGAACGTGATCGGCCAGGTCGACCATCCGCTGGCGGCGGTGCTGGTCGATCCGATCCATGTCGATCGTTCGGGCACGACCGTGGCAGAAGTGGCGGCGATCGACCCGGCGCTGCTACCCTATGCGCAGTTCTGTGACGCCCGCACAGTACGGCCCGATCCCGCTGATTTCGCTGCCGTGATTACCGATGCCGTGGACCTACGCGAACAATGCGGCGAGGGCGCGCTGCCGCTGGCGGCACTGCTGGAGGCGCTGCCGGTGGATGTCCCGTTGTCGATAGAGTTGCGCTCTGCCGCGCTGCGGGAGGCGTTCAGTCATCCGGCCTTGCGCGCCAAGGCGGTGCTTGATGCCACGCGCAGCTGGCTGGACACGCTGGCGTGACGGTTACCGTCATCACTCTGCTCAAGCGCCGGCAGGGCATGAGCCATGAGGACTTTCGCATCTATTACGAGACGCATCACCGCCGCATCGGTGAGCGGGTGCTGGCCGGCCATGCCACGCGCTACGTCCGTCGCTATCTCGCCCCGCTCGACGGTGTGGACCAGCCTTGCGACGCCGATGTGGTGATGGAGATCGACTTTCCCGACGAGGCCGCGCGCGACGCCTGCTTCGCCTCGCTGGCCGATCCCGCGACGCAGGCGATGATCGCCGAAGACGAGGAGCGCCTGTTCGATCGCGCGCGCATACGCACGTTCAGCGTCAGCGAAGCCAGTTCGGATATGAGCTAAAGACCTCTCAATCTTCCCGCGCGTCCATCGTCGTGTATTCACGCCGGGTGAACAGCCATTGCCCGTCGATCTGCGCCAGTTCGTCGGCATAGCGGCCGCGTAGGCGCATGGTCTTGCCGCTGGCCGGATCCTCGAAGATTTCGGAAGTGTAGGAGATCGCCGTCGCCCGGTTCCCCTCCACCCGGATCTCGCCGGGATGCGCGACGTAGATCATCGGCCGGCTGCCACCGCCAAGGCCATAGCGCTTCATCGATTCCGCCCAGGCGGCAGCGATCGCCGGCTTGCCGGTATAGCCGCCCAGGTCGGGAAACTCGGGCAGCGCCCAGTAGGCATCTTCCGCCCATGTTCCCGCCCACAGCTCGGCATCGCGCGTCATCACCCCGTGGGCGTAAGTATCCAGCAGTTCGCGGATCAGGATGCGGTCTTCCAGCGGTCCGGTGAAGGCCATGGGCGGGTCTCCTGCCTCAATACGCGTGGGGTTCGCCGTTCCACTTGTAGAACCCGCCTGACATCGCCGGGGTTAGCCGTTCGGTCAGCGCGGCGATGCCTTCGGCACTTTCCTGCGGGGTCAGCTCGGCCTGCGGGCCGCCCATGTCGGTCTGTACCCAGCCGGGATGGACGCTGATCGCGATGATCCCGCGATCTTTCGTGCCCAGCGCTAGCGAGACCATCAGCCGGTGCAGCGCCGCCTTGGAGGCGGAGTAGGCCTCATACCCCGCATAGGGCCATGTCGATGCGCCCACCTGGCTGCCGAAGCTGACGACTTTTGCGCCCGGCTTCAGGCGCGGCAGGAAGGCCTGGAACACGCGCATCGGGCCGTTGACGTTGATGTTGAACACATCCAGCCAGTCCGCGAAATCGGCATCCGCCAGCTCGGACGTGGTGCTGCCCGATACGCCCGCGACGTTGTAGAGCACGTCGATCGCCTCATCTCCGGTATCCGTCGCGCCTGCCTTGACCGAGGCATCGTTCGCCACGTCCATCGCGTGTAGCGTGACGCGGCCACCCGACCCGGCGGCGATTTCCCGCAGCGCGGCGGCGCCGTTCGGATCGCGCAGCAGGCCGAAAACCCGATCCCCCTTCGCCAGATGCAGCTTGACGAGTTCGAGCGCGATGCCGCGCCCCGCACCGGTGATTGCCACGTTCGCCATCAGGGCTTCCTTCCTTCGATCCAGTCGTTGAGCACTTCATGGAAGAAGCGCACGCGGGTTTCCTGCGCCGGCAGGTAAGCGTCGGTATAGCCGCGCGAATGCATTCCCGCCTGCATTCCTTCGGCCAGTTCCATGTCCTGATAGACGATTTGCCCGGCGAGTTCCGGAATGCCCCGGCCGCCGTCGAAAGCGCGGTGCTCGCATTCCGCCGCCTCGCGCAGCGGCCTTGGCCCGGCCATCACCGATTCCACCATGTCCTGCCCGGCCACCGGGAAGGCCATGCACCACAAGTCGAAGAAGCACTTCTCCGGATCGTCGGGATGGGGTTCGGATCGGAACAGCAGAAGGTGATCAGGCAGGAAGCTGATGGTGACATTGGGGAAGATCACCGTGTGCGGACTGTCGGTGATCTCCTCCTCGTCCATATGCTCGTAATGAAGATAGCCGCGTTCCTTCCAGTCGCGCTTCTTCACGGCCTTCAGGTCCAGCCAGCCCTGCATCGCCATGTCCTCGTAAGAGGCATAGCCATCCGGATCGATGCCCCAGGACTGGAGGATCAGCTTGTAGGGATGCGGCAAATCGTCCGGCAGCCGGTCGGAGAGCGAGGGGCGCATCGGCTGCACCGTGCGACCATGTCCGGCGGGCCACATCTCATGCCGGGCGGTGTCGACGTCCTGATCGATCCATGGTGGCACTTGCGGATGGGCGGTGCGGGTATGGTAGCTTTCGGAGAAATTGTCGGTCACGAATTTCCAGTTGGCATCCAACGCAATGCGATACCAGGCGACGCGAACGGCCGTTTCCATCGGATAGCGCGCGTAGACTTCGGGCAGGGGCGCCAGATAGTCGAGCAGGC
This sequence comes from Novosphingobium oxfordense, assembly GCF_044029435.1. NCBI lineage: Bacteria > Pseudomonadati > Pseudomonadota > Alphaproteobacteria > Sphingomonadales > Sphingomonadaceae > Novosphingobium > Novosphingobium oxfordense. The sequence continues at coordinate 1,423,357 of NZ_CP147008.1, forward strand.
CTGGGCCGCTCCCGGCCATCGTGTACCAGACGAAGCCGCCCCAGCTTTCGCAGCGAAGCTCCTTCAAAGACAGTTTGCCGCAAGGGCTGCCCTGCGGAAAGTCGCCTTCATCCTGCACATGGACCAGCTTGCCGTCGAGGGCGTAGCGCCAGCCGTGATAGGGGCAGGAAATCGTATCGACCGAGGACATGCCGCGTACCAGCCGCATGCCGCGATGCGCGCAGGAATTGTAGAAGGCGCGGACGCTGCCGTCGTCCTGCCGGATCGCGATCACCGATTCCTTCATGAAATCGTGCACCATGAAGTCGCCCGGTTCCGGAATGTCGGCCAGGCGCCCGGCGATGTGCCAGATGCGGGTCCAGAGGTGGTCCCACTCCTTCTGCGCGAAGTCGCGGGCGAAGTAGCGGTCACCGGTGATCGGATCGCCGCGCAGATTGGCGGGATCGCGGCCGTCGAGCGGGGCCATGCCCTCGGCAGGCTTGTTCATGTCGATGCTCTCCCGTTCTCGATTTGCCGGCCAGTCTGGTGGCGGACGATCGGCGCGGCACCTGTCACTTGTGCGAGAAAGCCCGCGCCTATCGCCGTTCGTTCAGGTCCTGCATGGTGCGCGCGGCGAAGCGGCGCAGGCGGTCCATCCGCTTTCCGTCCTGCTCCCCATCACCGAAGATCGGGCGATGCAGCAGCATGCCCATGTGCAGGGCGCTGGTGAAATCGTGCGCCAGTTTCAGGTTGTCCCAATCGTCGCGCCACTGGGGAAAGGCCTCGATCATCTCGCTCATCCAGATCTCGTCATAGCGGCGCGCGACCGGGGCGAAGATCGCGGAGAGTTCGCCATCGGTCCGTGCGGCGACAGCAAGTTCCAGCCAGGCGGCATATTCGCGCGTCTGCACCGATCGCCAGTGCGCCTCGCACGCCAGCTCAATCTTCGGTTCGCCCGAGCGGCGGGAAAGCGCATCGAGATAGTCGTCCAGAAAGCTGCGCATTCGGTGATAGACCGCGTGGTCCAGCACGGCGGCGACCAGCGCCATGCGCGAGGGGAAGTGGTGGTGCATGGCCCCGCGCGAAACGTCGCAGCGGGCGGCGACGGCGGCGGTGGTGAGGCCGGGATAGCCGTGATCCACCAGGCAGTCGATCGCCGCCGAGACCAGCCGCTCGCGCATCCGCGCGCTCTTGCGCTGCTGCCATTTGGCCGGCGGCTCGGCATGGATATCCGGGGCCAGGGCGCCCAGAATGCGGTCCTGAAGGGTCTCGCTGTTCATGGCCTCTCCTTGACGACAAGGCTGCCTGTCCCGCCTCCCATGCGTCACCTAGCCTAAGTCGCAGGTGAGGAATTGTGCCGTGGCAGACCATAAAACCGGCAGATGAGTCGGTTTCAGCAAGGCCGACCGCGAGCCCCTCCAGACATGCCGCAAAGGCATGCGCGGGCGGAGAGGAAGGCAGACCATGACCGAGGCGCAACTGGCGCAAGGATTCGATTTCGCCGCCGAACTGCGCGACCTTGCCGCGCGGCGCGACATTGCCGAGGCGGCGCACCGCTACATGCGCGGGCTGGACCGGCTGGACCCTGTCCTGCAGCGCCGGGCCTTCCACGACGATGCCGTGGTCGACTGCGGGCTGATGAAGGGCACGGCGGACGAATTCGTGGCCTTCTGCCAGGACTTCCTGGGCACGATGGAGGCCACGCATCACTTGCTGGGCCAGCACCGCATCGAGATTGTGGGCGATAGCGCAAGCGGAGAGGCTTATTTCCAGGCCTGGCACGGCGTGCGCGACGAGGGCGGCGCGGTGCGCGATCTCTTCATCGCCGGGCGCTACCTTGACCAATATGCCTGCCGGGACGGCGAATGGCGCATCACCGCGCGCCTGCTGGTGACCGACTGGGTCAAGGACGATCCCGGTTCGCTCGATTTCTTTGCCGCCAATCCCGGCGCCGTGCGCGGCGGCCGGCGCGGCGCGGATCCCAGCCAATCAGGAGTACGTTCATGAACCTCCAGAGCAAGGTTTCCCGCTACTCGCAGGAATACGATCCGCCGGTGCGCGGGGACACGATCACGGCGGACCGCTATATCTCCAAGGAATGGATGGCGGGCGAGATGAAGAACCTCTGGCCCAAGGTCTGGCACCTTGGCGGCGTGCTGGCCGATCTGGAGGAGCCGGGCGATGTGATTCGGCACAATTTCGCCAAGGAATCGGTGATCATGGTGCGGCAGGAGGACGATTCCATCCGCGCCTTCTACAATTCCTGCCCCCATCGCGGAAACCGGCTGATCCTGGCCGATGTGACCAGCGTGCCCCGCATCACCTGCGGCTATCACAACTGGACCTACGACTTGGACGGCACGCTGATCAAGGTGCAGGACCCGGATGACTTCGAGGGTGGCAGCCCCTGCGGCAAGGTCCACTTGTCCGAACTGCGCTGCGAGACCTGGGGGCCGTTCGTTTTCTGGTGCATGGACGATGATGTCGCCCCGCTGCACGAATGGCTCGCGCCTTTCCCGGAGCGTCTGGCCGGTTACGGCATCGACAACTGGGTGCGCGTGCTCAACCTCTCGGCCGATTGCGAATTCAACTGGAAGATCATTCGCGACAATTTCAACGAGAGCTACCACCTGCCGACCATCCACCCGGAACTGGCGACGTTCATCAACGACGGGCTGCCGGATACGCTGTTCGAGATGTACCCCTCGGGCCACAACTCGATGTGGATGAAGGGCCATCAGGCTACCACCCGCGTCGATTACCACACCACCGAAGTTCCCGCCCCGCTCGACCAGATCGCGCAGGCCTGGGGCATCGATCCGGCGGATTATACCGGCCATACCGGCGACCTTCGCGCCGCGGTGATCGAGGCGAAGCGGCGGCTGGGGCCTGAGCGGGGCTTCACCAACTATGACCAGATGAGCGACCAGCAACTGGTGGACTATTTCCACTGCACGCTATTTCCCAACCTGACGCTGACCATGAGCCCGGAGCAGTTGCAGGTGCTGCGCACCGAACCGCATCCGACCGATCCCGAGAAATGCATCTTCCAGCATTGGTGCCTCTATCCGCCGATTGCGGGGATGCGAGAGGTGGAGACCCCGCTCGGCACCGTGCCGTTACGGCATGACGCGGTGGCGCGCCATTCGACTTACGGCGACGGCGTTTCGGTGGGCTTCGTGGCCGATCAGGACCTGTCGATCGGTACCAGCCAGCAACAGGGCCTCAACTCGCGCGGCTTCAAGGGCTGCATCCTACCGGGCCAGGAAAAGCGCGTGCAGCGGTTCCACGAACTGCTCAACGACATGGTGCAGCCGCAGGAATGAACGGCCCCGCGCCCGGCGTGCCGGGGCGGCACGTGATGCAGGCGGCGTGGATGGTCGACGACCTGCACGCCGCTTGCGCGCGCTGGACGCGAACCACCGGCATTGGGCCGTTTCTGACCGTGCCGCATGTCGTGCTGGAGGAATATCGCCATCGCGGACGGTCGGCCGGCGGCCTCGATTTCTCGGTGGCGATCGCGCAGTGGGGCGGAGTGCAAGTGGAACTGGTGCAGCAGCACTGCGACAACCCTTCCGCCTATCGCGACACTATCGCGAAAGGGCAGGGCGGTTTCCATCACCTTGCCATCTATACGGCCGATTACGATGCGGCCTACGCGCACTACCGCGACCAGGGTTTCGAAGCGGCGGTGGACGGCACCTTCGGCGGCTTCCGTTTCAGTTACATCGATACGAGCACGGCGATCGGCTGCATGGTCGAACTGATCGAGGAAAACCTCGCCCAGTCCGACTTCTTCCGCCGCGTCGCCCAAGCCGCTGACGGCTGGGACGGCGCGACCGACCCGATCCGCCCTGGCTTTCCGGCATAACTCCTCACCCAAGGAACCAAAGCCCATGGTGCACTGCCCCGTCGAGGATCGCCTGGCGATCCAGGACCTGCTCATCGCCTATGCCCACGCCGTGGACAGCTTGCACGACATCGACGGGATATTGGACATCTTCGTGGAAGATGCGGTGTTCGATCTGTCCGGTATCGGCTTTCCGAACCTGGAAGGGCATGGCGCGATCGGCGGGTTTTTTCGCGATACGTTCGCGGGGATGGCGGCCCACGCGCATTACCTGACCAACTTCGCGATCACGGCCTATCAAGGCGATCAAGCCTCGATCCGGGCCTATGTGATCGGCATGGGGCGGTACAAGGCGGGCGGCGGGATTACCGTCCATGGGCGGTACTATTTCGACGTGGTGCGCACCTCGGCGGGGTGGAAGGCCACGCGGTATACGATGGATTTTCTGATACCGCCGGAGGGGTGAGGGGCATCAATCCCGCTGGAACGATCAGTCCATGGTCGGTGCACTAAGGCTGGCAATCAATGTTTCGTCGCCCCCCCGAAGGCGGGAGCCCCGCTTCCTTCTCGCCCCGCTCGCAGGAACAAGCGGGATCCCCGCCTTCGCGGGGATGACGGGGTTGGTTGGGTGAGGTGGGTGTTGAGCGGTGGGAAGTGCGTTGAGGGGTTGGGGCCTCAGTGGATTGAGTTCTGAAGCGAGACGCCGAATATCTCCGTTCGCGGCCATCCTTCGTCATCATAAACGGGCTCGATCCCGGCGGCGGAATAGAGCTGCACCGCGAAACCCGTCAGCTCGAACTCGCCCAGATGCTCGCGCATCGCCGCATAGGATGCATGCGCGAAGTGGCCGAGCAGGGCGCGTTCGCTTTCCCATTCCTCGTAGACGTGGATCAGGCCCGGATCGAGCGGATCGACCGCCCAGTTGTAGGCGACGCATCCCTCTTCCTGGCGGCTGGAAGCGATGTGCTCGGAGCCGCCCTGGATGATCCGCGTGCAGAGCGCCTCGTCTCCGGCGAAGCGGAGGGTTCCGGCGACGATGATGCGCATACTTGGTCCTTTCAGACGATCGGACGGATCGCCGGCGTCTCGTGGATTTCCAGGATTTCGAAGACGTTGCCGAAGTAGTCGCGGCAGTAAGTGCCCGCATAACCGTGCCTGGTGCCGTTCGCGTCGGTGGTGATCGTCGCCAGTTCGGGTGGGGCGTGGACGGGCAGGCCCGCCGCGACGATCCGCTCGTGAACGGCGGCAAGGTCCTCCACCTGCAGGGCGATATGAGTATAGCCATATTCGTTGACGCCCCGGCGCGGATCCTGGGCCTGCTTCTGCTTCGGGGCGCTATATTCGAAGCATTCGATCTGCACGTTGCCAAGCCGGCAGAAGAACTGCTCCGCCGCACTGCCTTCCAGGCCGACGATCTCGTCGATGAAGGGATTGTCCGCCCATTGCAGTGGTTCAACTTCCTCCACCGCGCCCAGGATATCGAGGTAGAAGTGCCGCGCCTTGGCAAGATCAGGCACCGAAACCCCGATGTGATGGACACCCAGGATACCGGGCAGAACGTCGGAACGCGGCGCGCTCATGCCGCCACCGTGCTTTCCGCGCCGACGTTGCGCTGGGCGGCGTGCTTGCCGGCGAGATAGCCGAAGACCATGCCCGGCCCAAGCGTGCCGCCGCCGCCGCCGTAGGTCATGCCCATCATCGATCCCATGGCGTTGCCCGCGGCATAGAGCCCGTCGATCGGCTTCAGGTCAACGTCGAGCACGCGGCCCAGCGTGTCCGTCTTCGGCCCGCCCTTGGTGCCCAGTGCGCCGGACTTCACCTCGGCCGCGTAGTACGGCCCGCCGTCGATCCTGCCGAGCGTGGCTTCCTTGCGGCCCTTGGCGTCAGGATCGCCCCAGTAGAGGTCGTAGTAGCTGTCGCCCCGGCCGAAGTCGGCGTCCTTGCCGTTGTCGACCATGGCGTTCCAGCGTTCCACCGTGGCTTCCAGCGCGTCCGCCGGAATGCCCAGCTTGTCCGCGAGTTCGGCCAGGGTGTCACCGCGCACGATCCAGTCGGCAGGCTCGCGCTTGTGGTCGCCGTCGCCGACGCCGATCAGCTGCGTGTCGAGGAAGCCCCATTTGTCGTAGAAGGCCTGATTGAACAGGCACCAGGCGGGAAGATTGGCCCAGGAGCAGGAATTGAGGTCCTGCACATGGAATGCGGCACCGAACGCGTTGTAGTTGGCGGCCTCGTTGGTGAAGCGCTTGCCGGTCCTGTTGACCATGATCGTGCCGGGCAGCGTGCGCTCGCCGGTGAACAGCATGCGGCCCATCTCGTTGAGCGGGGCCTCCACCACCGGCATCCACCACGCTTCCCGCATGGAGGAGAGCATGGCCCCGGCCTTCATCGCCATGCGTAGGCCGTCACCGGTATTGGTGCGGATCGAAACGGGCGAGGTGAGCGGGCCGCGCAGGAAGGCGGTCTTGAACGCCTCGTTGTGTTCGAACCCGCCGGTCGCCAGCACCACGTTGGGCGCGTCGATCACGGTGCCGTCGTCCAGCTCCACGCCTTTCATCGCTCCGTCCTCGATCCGCAGCTCCTTGCCGCCGGTGCCGAGCCGGAATTCCACGCCGCGATCGAGGCATCCGCGCAGCAGACGGCCGACGAGGGCATGGCCCAGTCCGCGCTCGTCGTTGTCGGCGCGGCGCTTGGCTTCAGCCGGATCGAGCGGATCGGGTATGGCCTGCGCCAGCGAGGTTTCGCCCACGGTGAAGTAGACGTGCGGCCAGTAATAGGGCGAGACTTCCACCCGGTCCCGCCATTCGCCCAGCTCGCCATAGGGATAGACCGCGCATTCCAGCGTCCGTCCGCCGCGCGATGCCGCGCCGGGCTGCTCGGGGTGGTAGTCCGGGAAATCGGGCACGACCATGAACTTCACCGGCGTGCGGCCTTCGAGGAAGGCGACCATCTCGACCCCGCCGTCGATATAGGCCTCCGCCATCTGGGGCTCGATCAGTCCGTTGGACATCGATGCGAGGTAGGTCAGCGCCTTGTCGCGGCTGTCTTCCTTGCCGAATTCCTTCTGGTGCGGATTGCAGGGGATCCAGATTTGCCCGCCGGACCAGGCCGAAGTGCCGCCCAGCTTCGTGCCCTTTTCGACCACGAGAACTTTCGCGCCATGCTCGGCTGCCGTCAGCGCAGCCGTCAGCCCCGCCGCACCCGAACCGAGCACGACGAGATCGTATGCCGTATTGGTCATTATCTCTCTCCCGATGGCCTCTTCAGGGCCTCTAAAAATCAGACCTGACTAAAGCCGCCGTCCATCACGAGTTCGTCGCAGGTCATGAAACTGGATGCCTCGCTGGCGAGGAAGACCACGCCGCCGGCCATTTCTTCCGGCCGGCCGAGGCGGCCGATGGGGTGGGTAGTGTTCATGGCGGCCAGCGAAGCCTCGCGTGAGGGCGAGGCGCCGAGTTCGACGTAGCGGTCCATGATAGAGGCCAGCATCGGCGTCTCGATCCCGCCGGGATGCACCGAATTGACGCGGATATTGTACTTCAGCGCCGCGAATTCGGCGCCCAGGCACTTCGACAGCATCTTGATCGCCGCCTTGCTGACGCAATAGGCCGCATTGAACGCCGCGCCGCGTAGGCCGCCGACGCTGGAGAAGTTGATCACCGAGGCTCCGCCCTTGCGCGCCTTGCCGCCCGCCTTGAGCAGGTCGAGCAGGACTTGCGTGCCGATGATCGCGGAATCGACGTTGATCGCGTTGACCCGGTGGAATTCGGAGAGCGGGGTCTCCTCGAACTTGGTGACGATCGAGAGACCGGCATTGTTCACCAGCACGTCGAGCCGGCCGTAGTTCTCACGAACCAGTGCCTCCACTGCGCGCCAGTCGGCCTCGCTGGTGACATCGTGCTTCAGGTAATGGTCGGCGCCTTCGACCTCGGCTCCGTCCTTCAAATCGGTGGCGATCACGGTGGCGCCGGCCGCCTTCAAGGCTTTCACGATCTCGCGACCGATGCCGCCTGCCGCGCCGGTGACGACGGCGATGGTATCGGGAAGGGCGCCGGGTGAGGGTGCGGTCATTGTTGGGCTTCTCCGGGAATTGTGTAGGTCATTCGGCACGTCACTGGCAGGTCACTCGGCAGGTGTCTGGGCGGATCACTGCGCGGTCCAGCCGCCGTCGATCACCAGTTCCGCGCCGGTCATGTAGGAACTGTCGCTTGAGGCCAGGAAGAACACCGCGCTGGCCAGTTCGGAAGGGTCGGCAAGGCGGCCGATCGGCGTCTTGCTCGACATCAGATCCACCAGATCCTGCGGCTTTTCGGCGACGCCCTTGTCCACCCAGCGCTGGAAGCCTTCCTTGAGCAAGGGCGTCATCACGAAGCCGGGATGCAGCGAATTGGCGCGGATCGGCATCTTCTTTTCGGCGAATTCCAGTGCGATCGACTTGGTGAACAGCCGCACCGCGCCCTTGCTGGCGTTGTAGCCGGAAACCTCGCTCATGCCGACAAGGCCCATGATCGAACTGACATTGACGATCGAGGCACCGCCGGTAACGCCCGCACCGCTGGCGGCCATCAGCGGCACGAATGTGCGCACGCCCAGGAACACGCCGTCGACATTGATGCTCATGATCCGCCGCCAGCCCTCCAGCGAGGTTTCGGCGACCGGGCCGGTCAGGTCGATCCCGGCATTGTTGACCAGGATGTGCAGCTTGCCGTGTCGCTGGGTAACGGCATCGAGCGTGGCCGCCCAATCTTCCTCGCTGGTGACGTTGGCCTGCACATAGCTGGCCGCCTGCCCCAGCCGGCGCAGCGTTTCGCCTACCAGCGCGCTGTCCTGCGTCTCAAGATCGGTGAGCACCACTTCCGCGCCTTCGGCCAGAAAGCGCTCCACGCAGGCGAGGCCGATGCCGCGAAGGCCGCCCGAAACCAGCGCCACGCGGCCCTTCAGCCGCTGCGAACCCAGATCGCTCATACGCCCATCATCCCTGCCGTGGTTGCCCCGTCGATCACGTATTCGCTGCCGGAGACGAACTGCGACTCGTCGGAGGCGAACCATGCGACCAGCCCGGCGATCTCCTCCACACGCGCCATCCGGCCGAACGGCGACAGGCCTTCGTAGGCGGCGCGCGTGGCCGCGGGATCGCCAGAAGTCTCGATCAGGTTGCGGATCAGCGCCGTCTCCACCACGCCGGGCAGGATCGCGTTGACGCGGATGCGGTACTTGCGATTGCCGGCATGGACCGCTGCCGATTTTACCAGCGCGACGACTGCCGCCTTGGAGACAGAATAGGCCACGAAATTGCCCATCGCCCGGTGCGCGTTCATTGAGGAGTTGACCAGGATAGATCCGGCCGGGCCGTCCGGGTTGCTGGCCATCAGGCGCATCGCGTGCTGCACGGTGAGCATGGCGCCGGTCTGGTTGACGCCGATCACGTTCTCCCACCCTTCCAGCGAGATATCCTCCACGCTGCCGTCGCCATGTTCGGTGCCGGCATTGGCAAAGGCGAAGTCCAGCCGGCCGTAGTCGCTGGCGATCCGGGCGGAAAGCGCGTCCCACGCGGCGCCATCGCGCACGTTGTGGCTGACGAATTCGGCGCCGCTGGCGGCGCAGACTTCATCGGCCGCGCTGCGGTTCGATCCGGTAAACACGACGCGCGCGCCTTCCGCGCTGAGCCGCCGCACGGCGCCGGCGCCAATGCCGGATGTGCCTCCGGTGACCAGCGCCACTTTGCCTTCAAGCCGCTTCACGGCATTCTCCCAGCTATTCGTTGCGCCGAACATGGCCGATCTGCGGGAAGGGGCAACCTATGATTAGAGCAAGGTGACTTCGTCTTCCCCCCGGTCCAGACATGACCCAAACAGGGAAAAACAAATCAGGTTGGGAGACCTTGGACCAATGGCCGAACGCGACCTCGAATTGGGCTCTACGCTGGGGGAAGACCGCAGCGAGGGCATCAGCTGGGCCGAACTGATGGCGCTGGATTCGCGGGAAGCCCCTGCGATCCTGACCGAAGAAAGCTACACCTATCGCGGGTCCGACCCGATCCCCGCCGACCGGTACACCAGCGCCGAATTCGCGCAGTTGGAGCGGGAGCGGATGTGGCCCTACGTCTGGCAGTTTGTGGCGCGCGAGGAAGACCTGCCCGAAGCGGGCGACTTCATCGTCTATGAGAACGCGGGGCGTTCCTACCTCGTCAGCCGGCAGGATGATGGATCGATCCGGGCGATGCACAACGTGTGCCTCCATCGCGGCCGCAAGCTACGGACTGAGGACGGCCATGCCGACAAGTTCGTTTGCCCTTTCCACGGCTTTGCCTGGAACAAGGACGCCAGCTTCAATTCGATGCCCTGCCAATGGGATTTCCCGCATCTGGCCGAACAGAACCTGGATTTGCCCGAGGCGGAAGTGGGCCGCTGGGCAGGCTACGTCTTCATCCGCGAGGAGAAGGGCGGGCCAAGCCTCGAAGAGTTCCTTGCCCCGCTGCCCGAACACTTCAAGCGCTGGCGGCACGAGGAATGCGCCAGCGTGATGCGCGTGGCCAAGGAAGTGCCGGCCAACTGGAAAGTGGTGATGGAAGCCTTCATGGAGGCCTGGCACACCATCGTCACCCATCCGCAACTGCTGCCGTTCACTGGCGATTCCAACGCCGCCTACTGGACCTGGGGGGACAATGTGAACGTCAACCTCGTCCCCTTCGGCGTGATGAGCCCGCATATTCAAGAGGGACAGGGCGAGCAGTGGATCGTCGACGAGTTCATCAAGTACAACGGTCGCTCCGGCGACAACTATGAGGGCGAGGCATCCGCCAATCCCATGGCGATCCGAGTGCCGGAGGGCATTACTGCCCGCGCCGCGCTGGGCGCCGCGATGCGCGCGGCCTATACCGAGAGTACCGGTTACGACCATGCCGAGGCGACCGACGCCGAACTGCTGGACGCGCTGGTCTACAACGTGTTCCCCAATTTCGCGCCTTGGGGCGGGTATATGCCGAACATCGTCTACAACTGGCTGCCCGGTAAGACGCCGGATACCTGCGTGATGGAAGTGCGCGTGTTGGCGCGCATCCCCAAGGGCCAACCGATCCCGCGCGGCGCGCCGCTGAAGATGCTTCGGCTGGACCAGAAATGGACCGAGGCGCCCGAACTCGGTATTCTGGGGGACGTGTTCGAGCAGGACATGGACAACCTGCCTTACGTGCAGGAGGGGCTCCATGCCTCGAAGACCGGCAAGGTGAACCTGGGCAACTATCAGGAAATCCGCATCCGCCAGTTTCAGGACACGCTGATGAAGTACATCAATGGCGAACTTGGCGGCTCGAAGTCAGGCGGGGCAGTTTGAATTCATGACCGAAACTGCTGAAAGCCACCCTCCGCGCATCGACTGCGTGCTGATCTGCGGCGGGGTCTGGCACGACATGGACTTCGCCCGGCTGGAACTGCTCAAGCTGTTGGCCGAGGATCCGTCCGTGCGCACCCGCGTGTTCGAGGATTACGAAAACCTCGACGCGATCCGCGCCGCCCATGTGCTGATCACTTATACTTGCGACGTCACGCCCTCGCTGGCGGCGCAGGAGGTGCTGCGCGACTGGCTCTCGGCGGGCGGGCGCTGGTATGCGCTCCACGGCACCAACTCGGTGCTGCGCCTGTTGGCGGACGGACCCAATGCCGGGCTGTGGGACGCGCCGCGCTGGGCGCCGCTGTTCATGGACCTCCTCGGCAGTCAGTTCGTGAGCCACCCGCCGATCGCGCCTTACACGGTGACGGTAGCCGATCCCGCCCATCCGTTGGTGCAGGGGATCGAGCCGTTCGACACGACCGACGAACTCTACCACATGGAGCGGCACGGCGACCTGCATGTTCTGCTGGAAACCGAATGCGCCGAGGAAGGCACCGGCTTCGTCGAGGCGGCCGATGCCATCGGCACGCATCCGGTGATGTACATCAAGGCGCACGGCAAGGGCGGGGTGCTCTACAATACGCTCGGCCATTGCCGGGGGCATTACGACTTGCAGCCGATGTTGGACTGGTGGCCAACGGTGGACCGCTGTGCCTGGGACCTGCCGGTGTTCTACGAATTGCTGCGCCGAGGCATCGGCTGGATCAAGCAGCGCGAGGGGTGAGGTAGCGAGGAGGAAAGCGGGGCCCCCGCCTGCGCGGGGGCGACGAGTTTTGGGGGGTGAGCTAGTGTCGATTTCAGACGGTCAGTTCCTGCCAGATTGAAATCAATCCTAGCCAACACACTCCCCGTCGCCCCCGCGCAGGCGGGGGCCCCGCTTCCTTCTCCCCCCGCCGCTAATTCAACGACCTAACATATCGATCCAGCGCCGCTTGCGGCCCCTCCGGCCAACGCGACAGCACCAGCAGCCGCTTGTGTCCGGCGCCGATGGCCAGTTCGTCGGTCACGCCCATGCCGCCGTGGAACTGCACCATCTCGTGCGCCAGCGTAACCGAAGCCTCGCAGATCCACGCCCGCGCGCCGCTCGCCGCCTCGGCAAAGCGGTCACCGCCCCAGGATACAAGCGCCAGGTTCAGCAGCGCGCGGCTTTGTTCGATCGCGGCGTATTGCGCCACCATGCGGTGCTGGATCGCCTGGAAGGATCCTAGCGCCGCGCCGAACTGGTCGCGAGTGCGCACGTAGTCGAGCGTGTCGTGAAACATGCGTTCCATGATTCCCAGCGCTTCGGCGCAGCGGGCGATCGCGGCGACCTGTTGCGCCTCTTCGATCGTCGCGACGCCACCATCCAACCGTTGGCTCTCCAGCACATGCACGCTGTCGAAGGTGAGGGCGACGGCGATGGAACCATCTGCCAGCGGCCAGTCGCGGCGCTGCAGGCCGGGCGTATCGGCGGGCACTAGAAACAGCGCGGCGCCTTCCGGATCATCGGGCGCGCCCGATAGCCGAGCGCTGACGATGTAGCCGTCCGCGCCGCCGCCGGTGATGCAATAGGGCTTTGTGCCGTCCAGCCGATAGCCGCCATTGTCCGCCACGGCCGCAGTCTCGATCCAGGTCAGCCCATCGCGAGCACCCACTTCGTCATGGGCGAGAGCGAGGCGCCTTTCGCCGGTGAGCAGCGCCTCCAGCCATTCGTCGCGCAAGGCTTCCGGCGCGGTTCGCGCGAACAGGCGGCCGGCCAGCACCGACGCTTCGGCCAGCGGCTCGACCACCATGCCGCGTCCCAGTGCCTCGAAAATCGTGGCGATGCCGGTGGCATCGAGACTGAGGCCGCCTAATTCCTCGGGAAACGGCGCTGCAATCAGCCCCAGATCACCCATCAACGCCCAGTTCTTGCCCGAAAAGCCACTGGGCTCGGCCAGGAAGGCGCGGCGGGTTGTGTGATCGTAAGTGTTGGTGACGAATCGCTCGGTCAGCGCCTTGAGCATTTCCTCGTCTTCGCTGAGATCGAAATTCACGTGCCTCTCCCATCTGTCACACGGGTGTAGCACCTGCCGTGGGAGCATCTCCGCTGGGCAAAAGGCTAGGCCGAACCGGCCCGGTTCAGGCTTTCGGGCGATTGTGCACACGGTCGGGCCACGTTAAGCTTGGCAGCGAGAGAGGAAAAACATGTCGCTGTTGTCACAGGAAAACATAGACGCCGTGCGTGTCCCGTCACCGGCGGGCATTCGTCCGGCGGCGGAGGCCTTGCACACAATCGCCATGGACCTCGGCTATCGCGCCGCGCCCGCGCACGACATTGCCGACAAGCGCACGCCGGTTGATGGCGAGGGCAAGGTGCTGGCCATCGAGGTGTTCGGCTGGGGCGATGACGAGCGGGTGTGGTGGCGCAATTCGCGCATCGCCCTCGATTCCCCGCTGACTACCGCCTGCCGCTTCGAAAGCCAGCCGTTCTGGGCCAATGCGCAAGGTTTCCGCACGCGCGAGCCGAACGCTTATCTCACCTCTATCGACATCGCCAATTTCGAGCAGCGCGCGATGACGCGGGCCTGTATCGCGGTGCCAGTGCACCTGCCGTTCGGCCAGATCGGCGCGGTAAGCTTCAATCCGCTGGACCGCGAGCGGACCGATCTTGCGGACGATTTCCTGCGCCTGTCGGACGCGCTGGGCCTCTATGCCCGCACCTTCATTGCGACTTACGTACAGGTGATGGGTTCGACGCAGGCGCTGCCGCCAGGATCGCGTCTGTCCAAGCGTGAGGTGGAGTGCCTGCGCTGGGCGGCGATCGGCAAGACGGACATGGAAATCAGCATGATCATGTCGCGCAGCCGCGCCACCGTGCGCTTCCACATCCACAATGCGGCGACCAAGCTGAACGCGGTGAACCGCAGCCAGACGGTCTTCAAGGCTGCGCAGCTGGGGTATATTTCGCTGCATAATTGACGGGCGGCGTCAGTGTAGCCGGTCCTCCAGCATCAGTTTTGCACCGCGCAGGCCCAGCGCCATGGCGGGGGCATTGGTGTTTCCCGTGACATGCCCCGGCATCACCGAACAATCTGCCACGCGTACGCCCTGTACGCCCTTTACCCGCAGGCGCGGATCGACCACGGCTTCGGGATCGTCACCCATGCGGCAGGATCGGATGGCGTGGAGCCCGCAGCTGGACAGGCGCCGGAAGGCGGACAGGATCTCCTCGTCGCTCTCCACCTGAGGACCGGGCACCAGTTCCGCGCCGACCATCTGCCCCAGCGGCGCTTCCGCCATGAACGCGCGCATCTTGCGTACCAGCGCGATGGCGGATCGGCGGTCGTGCTCGGTCGAAAGGAAGTTGTGGCGGATATCGGCGAGGTCGCCTGAATTCGGGCCGGTCGCCCGCACCGCGCTCTCGCTGGTGAGACGCAGGAGCTGGCCGTAGATAGTGACGCCGGGGCGCGGGTCGATCTTGTCGAGCGGGACCGGATCCTTGTCGTCGCCGACCTTGAAGGTGTAGCCGCCGAGGTAGAACTGCGCGTCGGTGCGCCTGTCGGGATGGGCGACGTTGCAGAATGCGCCCACCTCGAATGGTCCGGTCGCCAGCACGCCATCATGGCGCAGCAGATAGCGCAGCATGGCCATGGCTGCGCCCAGGCCGAAGAAGCTGCGGTTGGTGCCGCGCCCACGTTCCAGCCGGAACGGGATGGAGATCGACAGGTGCTCGATCATCCGCTCTCCCACATCGGGCGAATGAACGAGCGGGGCGATCCCCGCCGCCTTTAGCCGGGCAGTATCGCCGATGCCGGAGCGCTGGAGAAGCAGGGGGCTTTCCATGGCCCCCGCGCTCACCACGATCTCGCCCGCGCAATCGAAGCGTTGCGGGCGACCATCGACCACGGCGTCGAGGCCCACCGCGCGGGTGCCGTCGAACACGATCTGCTCCGCCAGCGCGCTTGTAATCACGGTCAGGTTCGGTCGCCCCCGCGCTGCTGCCAGATAGGTCCGTGCCGAGGATTCGCGCTGCCCGTTGCGGATGTTGTGGCTGTAATAGCCGACGCGCGGGCCGGTCGCGGCGTTGAGGTCGTCCACGCGTTTCAGCCCCAGCGCTTGGCCGGATTCGATCATCCGCTCGGCCAGCGGATAGGTGAAACAGGCCGGATCGACATGGACCAGGCCGCCGCTGCCGCGCATCGGCGAAGCGCCGGCGGCGTGGTCTTCCAGTTCCAGGAAAGCCTCGGTCATGCTCGCGCCGTTCCAGCCTGTGGCGCCGGCGTCGCTTTCCCAGGCGTCGTAGTCTGCCGGCTCGCCCCGGCTCCAGATCATGCCGTTGATCGAGGACGAACCGCCAAGGCCCTTGCCCCGAATCCAGACTTCGCCGCCGCTGTCCTCGTTCGCGCCCTCGTCGCGCGGCTGGGAGACCGGATAGGCCCACATATGCTCGGGCTTCTTGACCAGCTTGGCCACGCCTTTGGGCAAGGTGACCCAGAAGCTGTCGTTGCTGCCGCCCGCTTCCAGCAGCAGCACCTGAGATCGGCCGTCGGCGCTGAGCCGTTCGGCCATGACGCAGCCCGCCGAACCGGCGCCGACGATGATGTAGTCCCAGGCTTTTGCCATCAGTTCGTTCTCCCGGCCACATGCGTCGCACGAACTGGCACATTGGCTACCCTAGCGTTTTGATGAGTCACAAAGGCGGCGCGGGCACGCTTAAATCAATCACATCAACGGACTCGAAAGCCGAGAGATGGGGAGAACGATGCGCGCCATTGCCGAAGGCCTGTTTACCGATGAGACGCCGCCCCGCTTGCTGGGCGGCCGCGAACGGCAAACGGGGCGCGTGGTGTTTCCCTGTCCTGCCGGTGACAGCTGCGATCCGGTGCCGCTCTCGCGCGAGGGCACGCTCTGGTCCTACACCGTGCAGCGCTATCGCCCCAAGACGCCGCCTTATGCAGGCCCCGAAGCCTTCACGCCTTGGATCGTCGCCTATGTCGAACTGCCGGGCGAAGTGATCGTCGAGGCGCGGCTGGTGGATGTGGATTTCGGCGCGGTGGAGATCGGCATGCCGGTGCGTCTCGTGCCACTGGCGCTCGATCCAGAGGTGGCGGATCCGCTCGCCATTCCCGCCTTCGCGCCGATGCAAGGAGCGCGCGCATGAGCGACGTCTGCATCGTCGGCATCGGTATCCATCCGTTCGGCCGCACCGATGGCCTGTCGGGCGTGGATCAGGGCGTGTTCGCCGTCCGGCAGGCGCTGGCCGATGCCGGGGTGGATTGGCCGCAGATCCAGTTCGCCTATGGCAGTTCGGATGCCGCCGGAAACCCGGACACGATGGTCGATCGGCTGGGTCTGACCGGCGTTCAGTTCATCAATGTGCGCAATGGCTGCGCGGCGGGTGGATCGGCGCTGTTCTCGACGCAGATGGCGATCAAGTCGGGCGAGTTCGAGCTTGGCCTTGCCGTCGGGTTCGACAAGCATCCGCGCGGCGCCTTCAATGCGCTGCCCAGCGAATACAACCTGCCGGACTGGTACGGGGAGGCGGGCTACATGGTCACCACCCAGTTCTTCGCGGCGAAGATCATGCGCTACATGCATATGTTCGGCATCTCCACCGAGACGCTGGCGCGCGTGTCCGAAAAGGCGTTCCGCAACGGCGTTCATGCGCCGCATGCCTGGCGCCGCCAGCCGGTGCCGATCGAGGAAATTCTGGCGGCGCCGCTCGTGTCGGACCCCTACACCAAATACATGTTCTGCTCCCCCGCCGAGGGCGGCGTGGCGCTCGTGCTCGCCAGCGAGAAGAAGGCGCGCGAACTGGGCAAACCGCTGGTCCGTCTGAAGGCAGCGACCATGCGCACCCGTCCGCCGCATAGCTTCGAGGTTTTCGCACCCAGCGTCGACGTTGTGGCGGATGACAACGTGCCGCGCGGCACTGCCACCCGCATCGCCTCTGCCGATGCCTTCCGGCTTGCGGGGATCGGGCCGGGCGATGTCGATGTGGCGCAGCTTCAGGATACCGAGGCAGGTGCGGAGATCATGCACATGGCCGAAAACGGTTTCTGCGCCGATGGCGATCAGGAACGCTGGCTGGCCGAGGGGCGGACCGAGATCGGCGGCGCCCTGCCGGTCAATACCGATGGCGGCTGTCTTGCCTGCGGAGAGCCGATCGGCGCTTCGGGGCTGCGGCAGGTCTACGAAAATGTGGTGCAACTGCGCGGAGACGGTGGCGGCCGTCAGGTGCCTAACAATCCGAAGACGGCCTACAGCCACGTCTACGGGGCACCGGGCGTATCGGCAGTGACGATTCTGGAACGATAGAACGCATGGACATCGAACTTTCCCCCGCCGACCAAGCCTTCCGCGAAGACGTGCGCGCGTTCCTGCGAGATCACTTGCCCGATGCGGTGAAGGCCGGCGCTGCCGCCACGCCGTCGGTCTTTGTGGAGCCGGATATCGGGCAGGCCTGGAACGCGGTGCTCGATGCCAAGGGCTGGCTAGGCTATCAGTGGCCGGTCGAGCATGGCGGCACCGGCTGGACGCCGCTCCAACGCTACCTTTTCGAGAAGGAATGCGCCGCCGCCGGCGCGCCGAACCTCACCGTGCTGGGCCTGAAGCTGCTGGCCCCGGTGCTCTGGACGTTCGGCAATGCGGCACAAAAGGCCCGCTACCTGCCGCGCATCCTTTCGGGCGAAGATTACTGGTGCCAGGGCTTTTCCGAGCCCGGCGCGGGGTCGGACCTTGCCAGCCTGAAGACCCGCGCAGTTCGGGATGGCGAGCACTACGTCGTCAACGGATCGAAGATCTGGACCACCCATGCCCACCACGCAAATGGCATGTTCACGCTGGTGCGTACCAATCCCGATGTGAAGAAGCAGGCGGGCATCTCTTTCCTGCTGATCGACCTCGCCAGCCCTGGCGTCTCGGTACGCCCGATCCTGACGACGGCGGGCGATCATGAGGTCAACCAGGTCTTCCTCGAAGACGTGCGGGTACCGGTCGAAAACCTTGTGGGTGCGGAGGGTGAGGGCTGGACCATCGCCAAGTTCCTGCTCGAAAACGAGCGCGGCGGATCGTGCCATGCGCCCAAGCTCGGCTACGACCTTGCCCAGATCGAGGCAGCTGCGAAAGCGGAGAGCGACGGGCGCGGCGGGGCTCTGGCGGGCAGCATCGACTGGCGCCGCCGCGTGGCGAAGGCGCGGCTGGGGGTGGAGGCGCTGGAGATGATCGAACTGAAGATCATTTCGGAGATCGCCAAGGGCCGCAAGCCGGGGCCGCAGACATCGCTGACCAAGCTGCTGGCATCGAACTTGCGGCAGGAGATCGACCTTCTGGCGGTGGACCTGTTCGGCATCGCCGGGCTGCAACTGGAAATGTCGCGCCCGCTCTATGGCGACAATGCGCCGGATCCGCTGCACTCGCGCGCCGCGCAAGTCGCTGCCGCGCGCTATCTCAACAGCCGGGCCTGGACGATTTTCGGTGGGACAAACGAGGTGCAGAGCACCATCATCGCCAAGTCCGTTTTGGGCCTTTGAAAAGGAACCGTGAAGAGATGCGGACGACAACGGGAGAGGAAGCAGGCATGCAACTGAACCGCGAGGCGCTGACCCGCGCCTATCGGCAGATGAAGCTGATCCGCGAATTCGAGGAACGCCTTCACGAGGAAATCCAGACCGGAGAGATCGCTGGCTTCACGCACCTCTACTGCGGGCAAGAAGCCGTGGCGGTGGGCGTGTGCGAGCATCTTTCAGAGAGGGACAAGATCGTCTCCACCCATCGCGGCCACGGCCACTGCCTGGCCAAGGGCTGCGACGTCACCGGCATGATGAAGGAGATCTGGGGCAGCCAGGAGGGCCTTTGCAACGGCAAGGGCGGCTCCATGCACATCGCCGATATCGACAAGGGCATGCTGGGCGCCAACGGCATCGTTGGTGCAGGCGCGCCGATAGCGGTGGGCGCGGCGCTTTCGAACAAGATCGACGGGCCCGATGCCGATGGCAAGCTGGCCGTCTCCATCGCCTTTTCCGGCGACGGCGCCTGCAACCAGGGCACCACGTTCGAAGCGATGAACCTGGCCGTGGTCACCAAGGCGCCGGCGATTTTCGTCTTCGAGAACAACCACTATTCCGAACACACCGGCGATGCCTATGCGGTAGGCACCGCGCAGGACATCGCCAGCCGCGCCGAAGCCTTTGGCATGAAGGTCTGGCGCGCGGACGGGACGGACTTCTTCTCGGTCTTCGACACATTCGGCGAAGTGCTGGAATTCGTGCGGACGCCCGGCAATGGCCCGGCGGCGGTGGAGTTCGATACCGAACGCTTCTTCGGCCATTTCGAGGGTGATCCCCAGCGCTATCGCGGCGAGGGTGAACTGGACCGCCTGCGCGCCACCCGCGACTGTCTTCGCCACTTCCGCGAGCGGGTGACCGGCGCGAAGCTGCTGACGGGTGAGGACCTCGACGCGGTGGATGCCGATGCCCTGCAGGCCATCGAGGATGCCGTCACGGCATCGCGCGCGGCGGCGCGGCCAACGGCCGAGAACGTCCTCGAAAACGTCTACATCAGCTACTGACGGCGGAGCGGAAGACATGGCAAAGATGATGTACCGCGACGCCATACGCGGCACGATATTCCAGGAAATGCAGCGCGATCCGCGCGTCGTTGTCTTGGGCGAGGACGTGGTGGGCGGCATGGGTACGGCCGGCGGGCCGGAAGCGATCGGCGGGATCTGGTCAACCTCCACAGGCTTCTACGAGGCTTTCGGACCGGACCGGGTGATCGACACCCCGATCAGCGAAAGCGCGATCATGGGCGCGGCGGGCGGACTGGCGCTGGCGGGCAAGCGGCCGGTGGCGGAGATCATGTTCGCGGACTTCATCGGCGTCTGCATGGACCAGCTGTGGAACCAGATCGCCAAGTTCCGCTACATGTTCGGCGGCAAGTCGGTCTGTCCGGCAGTGATCCGCATGCCCTGCGGCGCGGGCTACAACGCTGCCGCGCAGCATAGCCAGATGATCAGCCAGTTCGTGACGTCGATGCCCGGGCTCAAGGTCGTGATGCCTGCGACGCCCGCCGATGCCTGCGGATTGCTGCGGCAGGCGATCCGGGACGATGATCCGGTGGTCTTCCTCGAACATAAGTTCCTTTACGCCATGACCGGCGAAGTGCCGGACGATCCGGACTTCACGATCCCCTTCGGCCACGCGCGACTGGCGCGGGCGGGGGAGGACGTCACCATCGTCGCTTCCGGCATGATGGTCGGCTACGCCGAGACGGCGGCGGATGATCTGGCGCAGGACGGTATCGGCTGCGACGTGATCGACCTCCGCACCACGTCCCCGCTGGACGAGGAAGCGATCCTCGATTCCGTGGAAGTGACCGGGCGACTGGTGATCGTGGACGAGGCTCCGCCCCGTTGCAGCCTTGCCACCGACATTGCCGCGCTGGTGGCCAACAAGGCCTTCGCCAGCTTGAAGGCACCGATCGAGATGGTCACCGCGCCCCATACCCCGGTGCCTTTCGCCCGCGAGTTGGAAGGGGCCTATTTGCCCAGTCCCGCGAAAGTGGCCGCTGCCGTCCGCAAGACGCTGGCATACCGGTGAGGGGGGCGCTGTCATGAGCAGAATCCGCGCTTTCACGATGCCGAAGTGGGGCATCGAGATGACCGAGGGCACAGTGGCCGAATGGATGGTCAAGGAAGGCGAAAGCTTCACGCGCGGCCAGACGCTGTGCCTGATCGAAACCGCCAAGATCACCAATGAGGTGGAGGCCGAATACGATGCCACCGTGCGCCGCGTGCTGGTCACGGGTGGTAGCGAGGCCGAGCCGGTCGGCGCGCTGTTGGCGGTGTTCGATGAAGGCACCCATTCCGAAGATGAGATCGAGGCGTTCATAGCCGCCTTCACCCCGGCCGAGGGCGGCGTGGCGCAAGGCGCCTCGAAAGCCAAGGCCGCCGTGCCCGAGCCGGTGGGGGCTGTCGTCGGCGCCTCGGAGCGTGTGCGCGTGCCGATCGATACCAACCGTCCGATCAGCCCGGAGGCATTGCGTCTGGCCGAGGAGGAAGGCGTCGATATCTCGGATATCGAGGGTTCCGGCCGTCAGGGCAGGATCACCCATCAGGACGTGGTCAAGGCGATGCGCGGCCCGGCTAGTCCGGTACTGAAAGGTGCGCTGGCACAGCACGAGGACGACGGGAAAGCGTTCGCTTCCCCGCTCGCCCGCCGCATCGCCGCGCTTCATGGAATTGCGCTGGCGGGGATGAAGGGCACTGGCCCGCGCGGACGCATTTCCAAGGCGGACGTGCTGGCACTCGTTCCCGCACCGGCAAGTTCAGCCTCGCTCGCCGCGCCGCAGTTCGTGGCCGGCGAGAACCGGCCCGAGATTGTCCCCTTCGACCGCATTCGCAAGGTCGTCGCTCAGCGGCTCACGCAGGCGAAGCAGGAAATCCCGCACTTCTACTTGCGCCTGTCCGCCCGCGCCGATGCCCTGCTGGAATTGCGCAAGAGCGCCAATCTGGTGCTGGGCTGCAAGGCATCGGTGAACGACTGGGTGGTCAAGGCCTGCGCGATGGCGCTGGTTCGCCATCCGGAGGTGAACGTGCAGGTCCACGGCACCGACATCTACCGCTTTCCCCATGCCGACGTCTCGATCGCGGTTGCGGGCCCCAAGGGCCTCGTCACCCCGGTCGTGCGGCAGGCTGACCGTATGCGGATCGACCAGCTTGCGGCCGAAACCCGCCGCCTGATCGATAAGGCGCAAGGGAGGGGGCTGGGCATGGAGGACATGGAGGGCGGCACGTTTTCCGTCTCCAACCTCGGCATGTTCGGGGTGGAGAACTTCGATGCGATCATCAACCCGCCGCAGGGCGCGATCCTTGCCGTGGGTGCAGCGCAGCGCCAGCCGGTGGAGACGGCAGGCGGCGGCATAGCGTTCGAGACGCGGATCGCTTTGACGCTCTCGGTAGACCACCGCGCCATCGATGGGGCTGCGGGCGCGCAGTTCCTCCAGACGCTGAAGACCCTGATCGAAGAGCCGCAGGGCCTCTTCGCCTGATTGAAGGACACGCCATGACCAGTTCCGCCAGACCGGGACCTCTCAAAGCCCTGGGCGAGGTGATCCAGCTCGCCTACTTCCCCACCGATTTCGATGCCGCGATGACGTACTGGATCGAGACCGTGGGCGTCGGGCCGTTCTTCGTGCTCAATGACGTGCGGCTGGGCGAGATGAAGTACAAGGGCCAGCCCACCGACGCGACTTTCTCCATGGCGATCGGCTATTGGGGCGATATCCAGATCGAGCTGATCCGCACCGAGAGCGAGGCACCGTCGCTCTACACCGGCGAATATGCCGTGCGCGACCGGCTGCACCACGTCTGCGTTTTCGTGAAGGACATTGCCGAAGCCCGCCGCGCCTGCGCCGAAGTGGGCGCCGAAGTGATCGTCGAGGGCAAAGTGGGCGATGATGGCGAGGTGATCTACGTCGATCCCGGCCAGGGCCCTGGTTTCGTGATCGAATACCTTCAGCCGATGGCCGGATCGGCAGGCCTGTTCGAGATGATGAAGGACGCGGCGCGCGATTGGGACGGCAGCGATCCCGTGCGGGTGCTGCAATGAGCAAGCCGCTCTCCGACCACGCTACGGCCATGGCGGACCGGGTGGAAGCCTTCGTGCGCCAGGTCGTCGTGCCCTGCGAGCAGGACACGCGCCGCGACCATCACGGCGCGCCGACCGACGAACTGGTCATGGAACTGCGCGAAAAGGCGCGTGGGGCGGGCGTGCTCACCCCCCATATCCGCGAAGACGGCAGCCATCTGACCCAGCGGGAAACGGCCGAAGTGCTGATCCGCTCCGGCCTCTCGCCGCTCGGCCCGCTCGCCTGCAACACCATGGCGCCCGACGAGGGCAACATGTACCTGATCGGCCATGTCGGGACCCCCGAACTCAAGGCGCGCTTCCTCCAGCCGCTGGTCGAGGGCAAGGGGCGCTCCGCCTTCTTCATGACCGAGCCTGCCGATTGGGGCGGCGCCGGATCCGACCCGTCGATGATGAAGACCACCTGCCGCCGCGACGGCGAGGACTGGGTGATCGACGGCCGCAAGACCTTCATCACCGGCGCCAAGGGCGCGATGGTGGGCATCGTCATGGCCGCATCGGCGGAGGAAGACACAAAGGGCGGCGCCTGCATGTTCCTGGTGGACCTGCCCGATCCCGCCATCGTGATCGACGAAGTGCCGAACACCATTGATACCTCGATGCCCGGCGGTCATTCCACGGTGACGATCCGGGAGCTTCGCGTTCCCGCCGCGCAGATGCTGGGCCAGCCGGGGGAGGGTTTCAAGTATGCGCAAGTCCGCCTGAGCCCCGCGCGGCTTTCGCACTGCATGCGCTGGCTGGGCGCCTGCATCCGCGCGCACGAGATCGCGGTGGACTATGCCTGCCGCCGCGAGGCTTTCGGCAAGACATTGATCGACCACGAAGGCGTCGGCTTCATGCTGGCGGAGAACCGCATCCTGCTCCAGCAGAGCCGGCTGATGATCGACTGGTGCGCGGATGTGTTGGACACCGGATCGCTGGGCACTGTCGAAAGCTCGATGGCGAAAGTCGCGGTGAGCGAGGCGCTTATGAAGATCGCCGACAATTGCGTGCAGGTGATGGGCGGCATCGGCGTGACCGATCGCACGATTGTGGAGCAGGTGTTCCGCGAAATCCGCGCATTCCGCATCTATGATGGGCCGACTGAGGTGCACAAATGGTCGCTCGCGAAGAAGATCAAGCGCGAGTGGAAGCAGAGCCAGCAAGAGAAGGCGGCGTAAGTCATGTCCACCGACCTTGCCGCCGACAATTCGGGCACCGTTCCCGTCCGCGAAGGCTATCGCTTCGACGAGGCGGCGCTGGCCCGCTGGATGGCGCAGAATGTCGATGGGTTCGCCGGCCCGCTGATGGTGGAGCAGTTCAAGGGCGGGCAGTCCAACCCGACCTACCGATTGGTCACGCCGTCGCGCAGCTATGTCCTGCGGCGCAAGCCGCCGGGTGATCTGCTGCCCGGCGCGCATGCGGTGGACCGCGAGGCGCGGGTGCAGATGGCGCTGGGCGCGGCGGGCTTCCCGGTGGTACGCATTCACGGCCTGTGCACCGACGATTCCGTGATCGGCACGTGGTTCTACGTCATGGACATGGTGGAGGGCCGCATCTTCTGGGATGCGACATTCCCGCAAGTCTCGCGCGAGGAACGGCCGGCCTACTTCGATGCGATGAACGCGACGATGGCCGTGCTTCATGCCATCGACCCGGACAAGGCGGGGCTGGGCGACTATGGCAAGCCCGGGAATTACTTCGCGCGCCAGATCGGCCGCTGGACGAAGCAGTACCAGGCCGACGAACTCGCCGGTCGCAATGCCGATATGGACGCGCTGGTGGAAGCGCTGCCAAGCCTGATCCCGCCGGGTGACGAGACTTCGGTGATCCACGGCGACTGCCGCTGCGACAACATGATCTTCCACCCCACCGAGCCGCGCGTGCTGGCGGTGCTGGATTGGGAGCTATCGACCCTGGGCCACCCACTGGCGGACTTCGCTTATCACACGCTGATGTACC
Organism: Novosphingobium oxfordense; assembly: GCF_044029435.1. NCBI lineage: Bacteria > Pseudomonadati > Pseudomonadota > Alphaproteobacteria > Sphingomonadales > Sphingomonadaceae > Novosphingobium > Novosphingobium oxfordense. The sequence goes on from NZ_CP147008.1 coordinate 1,448,122, forward strand.
GGATGCCGCCGGAGATCGTGCCGGGCCTGATCGGCGCGGATCTGGCCGCGCTGAACATCCCGTCGGAGCAGGACTACGTTGCCGCCTACTGTGCGCGAACCGGGCGCGAGGGCATTCCCGATTACGCGTTCTACGTCGCCTTCAACCTGTTCCGCCTTGCTGCCATTTTTCACGGCATCAAGGGCCGAGTCCTGCGGGGAAATGCGGCCAATGCGCAGGCGGCGACCCGCGCCGAATGCTTCCCGACGCTTGCTCGTATGGCGCGCGAACGCCTGGAGAGCGGCATCGAGTGATTCTGCGAGGTCCGCCTCGCCCAATCTTTGCGCGGCGGCGCGGAGACCCGTAAACTAAACCCGCAGGCCTTTCGGTGTAGTGGGAATGGCAGGGTATGCGAAACGATTGAATTCGTGCCGCTAGGACAGGCTATCTCCCGTCCAAAACTGACTGCGGGATCGTCCTGTTCCGCCCCCGTTCAAGCCATTCCGCAACTGCCGCTTGAGCGTCTGCTTTCGCTGTATCCTGCCGCTGTTGATGCTCTGCGTCTCGCTTGGTCTGCCCGCTTTCTACGTGGTTACCAGTGGGCAATGCGTCGGCGGGGTGCTCTCCCATCGCAGAGCTATACCGCGGCGCGCGCTTCCATACCTTAAACTTCAAAAAATGCAGCGCCGTCCGTCGATCGGGAAGGGTGTCGATAAAAGGTCAAAAAAAGCACTTGTACCGATCGGTCAAAGGTTGTACCGATCGGTACAAGGCAGCGGACCTTCTACGGAAATTACATGCATCGCCGCTCCTTCATCGTTGCCCTTCCTTCTGCGCTTCTCGCGGCCTCGGCTCTCGCCAAGACCATTTACATCACGAAAGGAACTGAAATGTCCCGTCCTCCTCTCCCCCCCTTCACCCACGAAACTGCTGTCGAGAAGGTTCGTCTGGCCGAAGATGGCTGGAACACGCGCGATGCAGCCAAGGTCGCCCTTGCGTACACCCTCGACACGCGCTGGCGTAACCGGGTCGAGTTCTCGACCAACCGCGAACAGGCTCAAGCCTTTCTGGAGCGCAAGTGGAACAAGGAGCACGAATACCGGCTCATCAAGGAACTGTGGGCCTTCACCGGCAACCGTATTGCCGTGCGCTATGCCTACGAGTATCGCGATGACGCCGGACAATGGTTCCGCGCCTATGGAAACGAAAACTGGCTCTTCGCCGAAGACGGACTGATGTCGAACCGCCACGCCAGCATCAACGAGATGCCGATCAAGGAATCGGAGCGCCTGTTCCACTGGCCTCTCGGCCGCCGTCCGGATGATCACCCCTCGCTGAGCGACCTCGGCCTGTGAGTTCCAAGCGCGCCCTCACTGATCGCGAAAGTGCGCTGCCGGCATTGGCGGAAGCATTTCGCGAGCATGGTTTCGAGGGCGCGAGCCTGGCGGCTCTGTCAAAGGCGACCGGCCTTGGCAAAGGCAGCCTCTACAACTTCTTTCCTGGTGGGAAGGAAGAGATGATGGAAGCTGTCCTTGAGAATATCGATGGCTGGTTCGCCGAAGCGATTTTCTCACCATTGGAGCATGTTGTGGATCCGGCGGCGGCTGTCACGGCCATGTTTGATGACGTGACTGCGTATTTTCGCTCCGGACGAAGAGTATGCGTCGTTGGATGCCTTGGGCTGAACTCCGCTGGCGAGACATTCTCCGTCAAAGTGAAGGAATACTTCGCTCGCTGGATTTCGGCCCTGGTCCACTGCCTTGAAGTGGGGAAGGTTCCGCCAGCGTTGGCCTTGGATCTCGCCGAAGAGGCGGTTTCTGGAATACAGGGTGCAATCGTGCTGGCGCGGGCGCTTGGCGAGGAAGAGAGCTTTCTACGGATCGTTCGCCGCCTCCAATCGTCCTTGCTCGATGCGATCGGTCGCTACGGCTGAGGCCTCCTAACCGCTCGGCTCCCGGGCGGTTCATTCCAGCTCCCAAAATGATGTCTGCCGGACAGACTAATCGCATCTGCGGTTAGCCCCTCAGCGCGAGCTGGTGGCGCGCGAATGCTGGGCACTGCCAAACCGACATCCTTACACGAGGACATGCCCATGACCATTGGCAACCACGTACCCGCAATCAGGAAGTGGCTGAGCCGCATGGCTGACGAGTTTCAGCCTGTCATTGTGGCATCGAATGTCGCCGGGATAACCGGCGGTGCGATCGCCGCAGCAGGGCTGATCACGAACCGGGCGTTTCAGGGCCGACCGGGGGGAGATACCTGAGCAGCTCAGCCCCGACCCTACTCAATCTGCCACTGCCCCCCGTTCACACCGTACAGGTGGCCGCCCCCGCCCACCGTGGGCTCAACCCCTCCCTTAGAAGAGGGGCCTTGGCAAGCTCAGTCCGACCTCCTTCCAAGCCGCCGATCGGGCTGAGCGTGTCCAAGCATCTTTCAGCTTCATTCCCAGAGTTTTTCCAGGGAGCCCTCACGGATCACCGACCGAGCCGGCTCCTGTTCAACGAACCCAGAACACGCAGACAGGACACCTGCATGCCAAACACGCAGTGCAATTTTTCGCGGCGAAGCGTCCTCGTGAGCGGGGCGGTTGCAGCCACCTTGCCCTGGCTACCGGGCGCAGTCGCCGCTCGCACCACATCTCACCTTACCTCCAACGGAGAAACAATCATGAGCAATGGATTTGTCACGACCAAAGACGGCACCGAGATTTTCTACAAGGATTGGGGCTCGAAGGACGCCCAGCCAATTGTATTCCACCATGGCTGGCCTCTCTCGTCGGACGACTGGGACACACAGATGCTCTATTTCCTGTCGAAGGGCTACCGCGTCGTTGCCCATGACCGCCGTGGCCATGGCCGTTCCGAACAGGTCAGTGATGGGCACGACATGGACCACTACGCCGCCGACGCCGCAGCGGTGATGGAGCACCTGAACCTGCGCAATGCCGTCCATATCGGTCACTCGACCGGCGGAGGCGAAGTGGCGGCCTATGTTGCGCGCTATGGCATCCCGCAGGGCCGCGTCGCAAAGGTTGTGTTGGTCAGCGCCGTGCCGCCGATCATGCTGAAGACCGATCGCTATCCCGGCGGGCTCCCGATCGAGGTGTTCGACGGCCTGCGTGCTGGCCTCGCCGCCAATCGCGCTCAGTTCTTCCACGACGTTGCCGCCGGCCCGTTCTACGGTTTCAACCGCGACGGCGCCAAAGTGCAGGAAGCGGTTATCGATAACTGGTGGCGTCAGGGCATGATGGGCAGCGCCAAGGCCCATTACGAGGGCATCAAGGCCTTCTCCGAAACCGACCAGACCAACGATCTGAAGGCAATCACCGTCCCGACGCTCGTCCTGCATGGCGATGATGATCAGGTCGTACCCTACAAGAACGCAGGCGTGCTGCAGGCTGAGATCCTGCCCAGCGCCACGCTGAAAATCTACGCAGGCTTCTCGCACGGTATGCTCACCGTGAACGCCGACATGATCAACCCCGATTTGCTCGCCTTTGTGCAGGGCTGATCGACCATTGCCGGGGGCTGCGCTGAGAGCCGGCCCCCGGCACGGAATGCAAGAAAGGATATCGCAATGGCCCAACCAAATGAAAATTGCGCCTTGCCACCGTCATACGAACAGGCTGCCAATGCTGCGCACCAGGAAGAGTTGCTCGACGAGGCGCTGGAAGAGACGTTTCCGGCCAGCGATCCGATTTCCCCGGCCTGAGGCAGCTCGCCTGGAATTCGCTATACTCGCCGCAAAGGATGGGAGTGCACGCCGGCTCTCGCCCTAAAGCCGGGCATCTTCAGCTCGACAGATGACCGGCCGCTATCGGTGAGACCGGTCATTGCAGCTATTCAACGCTTTGGACGCGTGAGTCGCCAATCCGGTCCCGCTGGCATTGCGCAAATTCCACGTTGGATTAATCGATTGCCGTCCATGCGACAGGAGCGTGTGAAAGGGAATTTCGAGTTGGGAATTGATGCACAATCTTTCGAGGAAGCAGAAGTCGTAAGGCGCCAACTCGACGCATATAACGCGCGCGACATCGATGGGTTCATGGCCTGCTGGGCAAACGATGCGGAGGTTTATGCTTGGCCATCGGACCGTATCGCCAAGGGCGCAGAGGAAATTCGCACCCGGCACATCGAGCGTTTCAATGAGCCGGATCTGTTTGCTCACCTAGTTAGCCGGACTGCGGTTGATGGTTTGGTCGTGGATAGGGAAGTCGTAACACGCAACTTTCCGCAGGGCCGAGGCACCCTAGATGTGATCGGTATCTACGAATTGGAAGCGGGCAAGATCAAGCGTGCGTGGTTCAAGCAGGGCGTACCTGTTTTCGGCGACTGATCTGGCTAATGCCCGACCTTTCCGTCACTCCAGCTTCGCTTTCCGCTGATAGCTACCACTGCTCTGGAGGCGTCAAAAATCCGTGATGGGCTGGATTTGAAGAAACGGTACCATTCGCTGCTCTGCTCCGAAGGGCAACGATGTCGGCGTTAACCGGCGAGAGCGCCTTAAGGCGCTTTTGATTGCGTCACCGCCGCGACCATTGCGCATAGAGCTTCTTCGAAGGACGGGGCGTCGCCCACTTGGAACGTGCCGCTGATCTCGATGGAAGCATCGCCGGGGTTGGCAAGTTTAAGGTGTTGCACCAGGTAGGGACTGAGGCGCTCCAGCGTCGGCAGTGGAGATGGTAAAGTGCCCGCAGTGTTGGTTTTCGCCGTGTCCCGGCTGACTGTGCAGGGGTTCTCTACGTTTGCTATGTTGGCGGTTGCAGGCGTCAAATGAGCTTTCGGTGCATTGAGAGCATAGGAAAGAAAGGGGCCGCAATCCTGTCACGGGGGCCCCAAGCTCAACCATTGAACGATACAGATGTGCACACCAAACTGATCAGCATAGCTTCAGAAACTGAAACGCACCGGCCATAGACAGGCGTCGCGGTGTCCGATCCGCTAGGAGCATGCGATTTGGAACAGCAAAACCGGCATTTCTACGAGCCGGCGCTTGGTCACGGACTGGCGCACGATCCCTTCAACGCCATCGTGGGCCCGCGCCCCATCGGCTGGATATCGTCCGTATCGGCGGAAGGGCTGGTCAACCTTGCCCCCTACAGCTTCTTCAACGCCTTCAATTACCGTCCGCCGATCGTCGGATTCTCTTCGATCGGCTGGAAGGACACAGTCGCGAATATCGAGGCCACCCGATCCTTCGTCTGGAACCTTGCCACCAAGGGACTGGCGGAGCAGATGAACATGTCCTGCGCGCCGGTCGATCCCCAAGTCGATGAATTCGACCTTGCAGGGCTGCGTGCAGCCCCCAGCCGGCTGGTGACGGCGCCGAGGGTGGCCGACAGTCCGGTTTCCTTCGAGTGCGCCTTGACCCAGCTCATTCAATTGCAGGGCAAGGACGGCAGCAAGGCGGAGAGCTGGCTGGTGCTGGGAGAAGTGATCGGCGTCCATATCGACCCGGCATTCATCGTCGAAGGTGTCTATCAGACCGCTCTTGCGGAACCGATCCTGAGAGCGGGCGGGCCGACCAGCTACTTTTCCATCACGCCCGAAAACGAATTTCACATGACGCGCCCGTCCGCCGGCCAGGCCGCCTTCGGGTAGCCCAAAAAACGGTCCCGTGCGGTAAGGCGCTGGCCCGCTGTTCAGCGCGGCTTTCGGAACTTCAGCACGAACTGATCGGTCCTTCCGCGAATGGCGGGATCGAAGACCTTGGTCAAGTGATCGTCCTGCGGATTGGCGAGCACCTGCGATTCCCCGACGAGCTTGAAACCGGCGGCTTCCACCTGGCGAACGACCACGCTCTTCTCGATCCGGTGCCGGGTTGAGGTTCCGCTCAGCCCGCTTCCCGCGCCGTCGGCGTGGTCTATGACGACATATGTGCCGCCCGGCTTCAGAGACTTGAAAACGGCAGCGTTGAAGGCCTTCAACGCTTCCTCGCCGCCTTCGTTGGCGACATCGTGATAGTTCTGCACGGTCCAGAACAGGTCGACGGGCTGGGGAACCGTTGGCAGGTTGGAGGACTGCACCTCGGCCGTGACGTTGGGCAATTTGCGGGCCTGCAACGCCGGTAGCGTATCGGTCGCGTATTTTGCCGCCGAAGCCGGCCAGATCGCGTAGACGCGGCCCTTCTCTCCTACGATCCCCGTGAAGATGCGCGTCCAGTAGCCGCTGCCCGGAAAGAAATCGACGACCTTGTCGCCGCTCTTTACCTCGGAGAACGCCAGAACCTCGGCCGCCTTGCGCCGGGCGTCGTCTCCCTTTTGATCCGCGCGCGAGGGATCGGCCAGCGCGCGCTCGATTGCCGGGGTGGAGGTTGCCGCAGTTGCCGGCGCCAGCGAACAGATCAGAGCGGTAGCGAGCACGGAATATCGCAGGGAACGCATGGACAAGTTCATGACGCAGATCCTTTTGACGACGGATTGATCGGGACGGAGATCGATAACAACTACCATCACATGCGGAGGATCGCTGAGAAAGCGGTTATTGAAAAGTCCGCCTAAAATGATCGATCGCTACAATACGCCGACCCGCGCCTAAACAGTCAAGTTGGCCCGCTGTTGACCCGATCGCAAACGAGGATCCCCACCGCCGTTTCACCGCAATGAAGTGCAGCCATGAGGTGAAGGGCCGCGCCACTTCTGCTTTGCGGGCGGAGGAAACAGAGGGCCAATCTGGCGATGCGATCCTTGCCGTCGACCGACAGATTGCCTTCAGAAGTAGCTATTCTCGCAGATGTGGATGATGCGCGGCGCCGACCCGGCCAGCGCTGGATGCGGGCGCGACCAAGCAAATGTCGATGCTCTTGCCCCCGGTAAATTTCCGCTCTTGGCTGCCACAGTTTCGCTGCTCGCGCGGCGTTGTGGGCTTCGTGATCGGACCGATTATCTCAATCTCGAGGCGCCAAGATTGGTATGACGACGAAACCTGGCACTCATGTCCCGCAGGGTCATTCCGGCGTCGATCTGTGTGTAGACGCGCATAGGCCTGCCCGACGGTTTATCCGCATAACTCCCATCGTCCAGTAGGCGAGGCGTGGGAATTGAGCGGAATCGACTGGAGGTAGGGTCCGGTTGCATTGGAGGTACCAAGGCCGTCAACGTCACGAGAGGGCTGTCGCCCAGCACATAGGCGTCCGTAACCGGAGGTAGCGGTAGCCCGGGTATTTTGGCCAGCATCGAGGGGAGCGCATCCACCTTGGCCTTGAGGTAAGCCCCCAGCGGACCCGAGGCTCCCAATTCCTCAAGCTCGCCCATGCCGAACAGCATCTGCGCATATGCATTGGATGGGACCTGCCAGATTTCGATGTCGGATTCGTTGAAGATGACCTGCGCTGCGATCGGATCGATGGAAAAGTTAAACTCCGCCCCGCTGGGCGCTGGGCTCTGATCGCCAAGGTCGGAATGGGGGGTGCCGCCGATCCAGATCAGCTTGATACGCTTTCCGATCCGGGGTTCGGCCAACCAGGCGAGTGCCAACTCCGTCAGTCCCGCGCCAGCGGCATAAATGAGCGGTTCCTGCGCGTCATCGCGCATGGCTTCCCGAACGATTGCAGCAGTTGCGGGGCCAGGTTTCCACGTCCTGCGGGATGCGATCGGTGCTTCTGATCCGGCGATTACGGTGAACGCCTGCGCCTTGCCCATCACCGTCAGGAGGTCGCGCGCAGCGATTGCTGAATCTGCAGCATCATGCCCACTGCCGAAGGCGGCTGGCAAATGCGATCCCACGATCAGTGGAATCCTGACCGAATTGCACAACACATGATGGGCGAGCTGGAAAAGACCATCGGGATCTCCAGCGAAATCATTGTCAAGGATGAGCCGTGCCAGCAATGGCTGCCCGATTGCGTCAGTTCGGGCGTTAGAAGGGATCGCCAACATGGCGGCATACGCCGCTACCGCTTCTACAAATCCGCGACGATCCAAACCCACTCTCATCTTCAACTTTCCTGAGCCCTTTGTGCGGTACCGTCTGCGGTTTTTGCGTTGAGGTAAAATATCGAATTTTAGCAGTTCCATAGCACAAACCTATGGATTCTGTTCGACGCATTAACCTGATGGAATTTTATTTTCCCGCGCGTAGCCGCCCAAATGCAGGCCGCTGGGTTTGAGCTGGCGCGCGAAGGTTTGCCGATCGACCGAAGCGAGTCCGAACTGCGCGGTGTAGGCGCGGTTCCATTCGAAGTTGTCCAGCAGCGACCAGTGTATGTAACCCTGCACGTCCGCGCCTTCGTCCATCGCTCGCGCCAGGCCGGCCAGTGCGCGATCAATATAGGTTATGCGGCGAGTGTCGTCCGCAGTGGCTACGCCGTTCTCGGTGACAATGATCGGACGTCCTGTCTCCTTGGCCGCCCACTTCACGGTCGCCCCGAGAGCTTCGGGCCAGAACTCCATCCCGGTCTGCGTCAGTTCCGCACCGGGCGGAGGTGGCAGGTCGAGCGAGGCGCCAACTACGGCGCGACCGTAAGTCTGCACGCCCACGAAATCGTCACGCGACACGGCTTCGAACCACGGTTGGTAGACTTCCGCAATCTTGTGGTCCCGCGCACTGTCGCCGGGCGCGGCCTGCTCGTCCGCCAGCGTCAGACTCAGGCCTAGCTGAAGGTCGGGCCGGATCGCCTTGATCGCGTCGTAGGCGCGATGGTGCGCCGCGATCTGGTTGGGCAGAGCCCGGGCAATGTCGAACGTTGGCGTGGCCGAGAAGCGGGCCGATCCGATCCGGTTCGCCGCCATACGGTTGGCTGCGGAAAAATAGGCCATGGTCTGGCGAAACTCGGGCTGCCAGGAAAGCTGCGCGGCGAGATTCGGTTCGTTGAAGGTTAGTGCGTGGGCATAATTCGGCCCAAGCGCTCGCGCTGCCGTTTCGCAGAAACGCACGAAGTGCTCGACATTGGCGGCCTTTTCCCATCCGCCCAGCCCGGCAAACCAGCGCGGCGCGGTGAAGTGAGAGAAGGTAACAAACGCTCGCAGCCCAAGTGCAGCGCAATAGTCGAGCATCGCGCGATAGTGCGCCAGTGCGGCGCGCGACCATTCGCCGCGTTCCGGCTCTATCCGCGACCATTCGATGCCGAAGCGATAGGTGTTGAGGCCCATGCGCTTCACAAGATCGATATCCTCGCGCCAGCGGTTCCAGCTGTCGCAGGCATCGCCTGAAGGTTCGGCAAAGGCGCTGGGTGACAGATGCTCCATTACCCAGCTGTCGGCGTTGACGTTGCCGCCTTCCACCTGATGCCCCGCCGTCGCCGCGCCCCAGAGAAAGTCGCTTCGGAGCTTGCGGGGCATCGTTCCTGATGCGCTCCCGCCCGGCACCGCCAGCAAAGGCGATGCGGCGGCCATGGCAAGGCCCGCGCCCGCCGCTTGCAAGACCGTGCGGCGGCTCATGTCTTCGACCACGCCCGCCCTCCTCAGAACCGGAACTGTACGCTGGCACCGATGGTGCGGACGGAATCGAAGCCGAACTGCTGATTATAGCTGGCGATGCCTTGCGTGGCGTCTCCGGCGTCGAGGCCAATGAAATTCGGGTTGTATTGCTTCGTGCAGTTCTTGCAGAACACCGCGATGCGGATACCGTTGTCCATCCGCACACCAGCGCTTGCCCCGATCAGGTCGATCGTCGGAACCTGAGCGCCGGGTGCCTGGTTGATCAGGTAGTTGATCGGCGAGCGATGATACCAGTTGCCTTCGATGAATGGATGGACCGTGCTACCTGTGTCGAATTCGTAGATCGCCTGGAGAGAGGATGCGAATTTCGGTGCCGTGGGCGTGCGCGAACCCTTGGCGTTGAACGACCCGGTTGCCGCGCAGCTGGATTCAGGCTGGCCCGGGTAGCATTCGGCGCCGTCGAAATCGCCGAACTTTGAATTCAGCAGCGTGGCGGACCCGTTGATCGTCAGGCCATGGACCGGGCTGGCGTTGACCGTCACCTCGATACCCTTGCTGGTCACGGAAGCTGCGTTCTGCACCACGAAGGCCTGCAAGGCGGTGTCGAGCGACTGAACCTGATAGTTGTCGAACTTCGTGTGGAAGGCGGAAAGATTGAAGATCAGGCGACGGTTGAACCAGCTTGTCTTGAAGCCGATCTCGGCCGTGTTGGACGTTTCGCCGCGCACCAGCAGGTCCGCATCGGCCGAGGCGGCAGTATCGTTGAAGCCCGGGCCCTTGTAGCCGCGGCCGTATGAGGCATAGACCATAGCATCCGGCGTCACCTGATATTGCCCGCCCGCGCGCCAGCTGAAGTTGGTGTGGTTGTAGGACTGGTCGAAGCTGCCCGGTACGCCCAGCGGAACGAAGTAGGCATCCTGGATCTGCACGAGATCGATGCCGATCTCGTCCCGGGTGACGCGGCCGCCCGCAAACAGCTTCAGCGCATCGGTCACCGCATAAGTAAGCTGGCCGAAGGCGGCGTAGCTGTTGGTGGTCATGCGATAGGTATTGTCGCGACCAAGGAAGTAGCTGTTGCTGCTCGTGCAGCCCGTCGCCGTAGTGCCGCCGACGCAGAACGGATAGTTGGGGAGCAGGAACGCCGGCAGGTAATTGTTGCCCGCGATCTGTCCTTCCTGCGCGATGCGTGAATGGAAGTAGTAGAGCCCTGCCTGTCCCGAAAGCCTGTTTTCCGAAGGCAGTGCCACGCGCAGCTCGTTCGAGAACTGGTCGTAATCGGCATGCGACCAGTTGCGGTTGGCGCCGTTGCTGTTGGTGAAATCGGTATCGAGCTGCGCGTCGTAGTTGTAGAACTTCCACGCGGCGATATTGCTGACGACCACGCCGCCAGGGCTCGTCCAGGCGAGCGAGGCCTGCGCGCCGCCCAGCTTGAGGTCGCGCCAGTAGCCGCCATCGCCCGCGAACGTGAAGTTGTCGTCACCCGGCACGATGCCCGAAGCGGCAAGCGGCGCGGCATTGCCGCTGCCATCGCCCAGCGAGCGGTAAGTCCGGTCGTAAATTCCCGCAATGCCGTGGGATTCGGCATATTCGCCGATGACGTAGAGTTCCAGCGCTGGCGTCAGCTCCTGAAGATACTTGGCGCGAACACCGTACTGCTCGCGATTGAGGTCGTTGCGCACGTCCCGGTTGCCAACGAACGTGGTGCCTGGCTCTTCATAGGAATAAGTGCCGTTGATGCGCAGCGCGCCGTTATCACCGATCGGCACGTTCACGGTTTGCCGGGCGATCACCGACCATGATGCGGCATCGCTGCCCGGCGTATCCCGGTTGTCCAGTTCCAGACTGGTCTCGCCACCCAGCACGCCCAGCTTCGGCCGCGCGGACACGACATTGAGCAGACCTGCAGAGGCGTTCTTGCCAAACAGCAGGCCTTGCGGGCCGTTCAGCACCTCTACCCGCTCCACATCGTTGAACAGACCTTGCGCCAGGAAAGGTCGGCCCAGATTTACATCGTCCAGTGCAGTGGCAACGCTGGAATCGATCGTCGTCGCGAACGCCTGCGTGCCGACGCCGCGCACAGCGAATGTGTTGTCATTGCCGACCTGAAGGCTGGGCGCGGCCAGAGCAACCTGGCTGAGGTCGTTCAGGTTGCGCGATTTCAACGCGTCCGCGCCCAGAGCGGTGACGCTGACCGGCACGTCCTGAAGCCGCTCCACACGGCGCTGCGCGCTGACGACGATTTCAGGAATGCCGCCATCTGTCGCTGTGGTCGGCTCAGCCGCTTCTGCTCGTGCATCCGCTTGCGCGAAAGCGGGGTTTGTCACGGCGATCAGGCTCGCGCCGACAAGGAGAATGGTCCTGCACATGAATTCCCTCCCATTGGGTGCGCCGATTGTTCGGCGCTTGACCGGCGGGATACGGATCGATCATACATCCAGTCAAGCATGAATGTTTTTAATCGCTGGCTATCGGTTTTCCGGTTGGATACCCGATGGTCGGATCGACAGGACGCACGGCGAGAACAGGAAACAGATGGCAGTCACCCCGAAGCAGCGCCGCACGCAGGAGGAGCGCACCGCGCAAACGCGTCTCGCGCTTATAGAGGCGGCGATCTCCGCCATTCACGAGATGGGCTACACTGGCACGAACACCGCAACTATCGCCGAACGCGCCGGCGTATCGCGCGGTGCCATGCTCCACCATTTCGGAACCCGCGCCGCGCTGATGGCCGAAGTTGTACGCCACGTCTTCGAAGGCGAGATGGCCGAATACGAGGAAACCCGCTTGGCAACTGGCCTGGGAGACCGGCTGGACGATTGGCCGAAACTACTCTGGTCGGTGCTGGGGCGCCCCTCTGGCCTGGCTGTGCTGGAAATCCTGCAGGCGACGCGCAGCGATGCCGAACTGGCAGCCTCAGTGGTACCAATGCAGGAAGCTGTCGAGCGATCGGCGCTGCAGGTCATGCAGGGCGCTTTCGGTGGTAACGAAGTTCTCGCGCGTTCGGTCATGCGGCTGATGGTCTGGTCGGTGCGTGGACTTTCGATCGCCGAACGCTACCTGCCGCACCGTGAGGAGAATGAGGCGGCGATCGCATTGCTCTCGCAACTGCTGAAGCTTGCCGCGCCCGATGGTACGATGGTGCCATTGGCCGCTCTCGGCAAGGAGAAGCCCTGACACCTGCCGCTAGTGGATCGGGCTTTCGGGCGAGGGATCCCGGCCAAGGAACAGTTCCGCGATCAGTCCGCGCAGCCATTGGCCGGCCGGATCGTCATGCACCCGGCGATGCCAGAATTGCTGGATGTTGATCATCGGTGAAGGCAGCGGTGGATCGATCAGGCGCAGCGGAGCCATCGTGGCGAAAATCGCGCCAACGGCGGATGGAACGGTGCTGACCAGATCGGATCCAGCCGCAAGCAGTGGCACGCTCATGAAATGGGGTGATTGTAACTGGATGCGCCGCTTGTAGCCCTGCCGTGCAAGATTGGCCTCAAACAGTTCCTGGCTGCGTCCACGTTGTGCCACCACGATGTGGCCGAGCGCCAGAAAGGTATCGAGCGACCATCCGGGCACGGCTTCGGCATGGTCGTGCCGCGCGATGCAGGTGAAAGGATGGTCGAACAGCTTCTGCGTCAGAAAATTCGTGCCACCAAGGTCGGGAAAGTAGCCCAGCGCCAAATCGACCGCTCCGTCAACCATGGCACGCTCCAGTTCTATCGGCGTCATCGAACGTGATTCTAGTGTCACTCCCGGAGCGCGAAGGGCCAGTTCCGCCATCAGGCGCGGCAGGAAGACCAGTTCTCCGATGTCCGACGTGCTGATGACGAAGCGACGCTCCGCACGTGCGGGATCGAACGCGCGTTCGGCCAGGATCTCTCCCTCCAGCGTGGTCAGCATCCGTCGCAGCGGATCGCGCAGGGTTTCCGCCAGCGCCGTGGGCTGCATCGTATTGCCTTCCCGTACCAGCAGGGCGTCATCGAACCGCGCGCGCAGCTTGGTGAGCGCGAAGCTGACATTGGGTTGGCTCATGCCGAGGCGCCTCGCCGTGGCGTTCACGCCGCGCTCCTCAAGAAGCGTGTCGAGCACCACCAGCAGGTTGAGGTCGAAGCGGCGATAGTCCATCCAGGTTATCCATAAAGCTGATAACCCATATCAGAACAAACACTCCTGCCGATCAACCCTCCCGTCGCTAGGCTGCGTGCATAAGAGGAGAGAATGATGGCTGGCGCATCCTATCTGAAGGACCTGTGGTATGTCGCGGGATGGAGCAGCGATCTGGCACCGGGCGAGCGGGTGGGGCGCACGTTCCTGGATCAGCAAGTGGTACTCTGGCGTTCGGCGGACGGCGTCGTCTCGGCGCTGGAGGATCGCTGCATCCATCGCGCCATGCCGCTGTCCGCGGGAGTTGTCGACGGTGCGGTTATCCGCTGCCCCTACCATGGCCTGGAATTCGGCGGCAACGGCCGTTGCACGCGGATCCCAGCGCAGGATCGCGTGCCCGACACGGCGCGGATACGGGCCTATCCGCTGGTCGAACGGCAGGGTCTGCTGTGGATCTGGATGGGTGACGCGCACCGGGCCGATCCCGCGCTGGTGCCCGATTATCCGATCCATGAAGACCCGGTCTATGCTTGGCGCAGCGCGCATTTCCCTGTGAACGGAAACTGGCAACTGCTGGTCGACAACCTCATGGATCTGTCACATCTGCCCTACATCCATGCCAACACCATCGGCGGCAATCCGGAGCTGCATTTCAGCACCAGAACTCGATCCGAAAAGCTGCCCAACGGCGTGCGCGTGGTGCGCCACATGCCGGATTCAGTGCCGCCACCCACTTATGTCGATGCGGCGGGTTTCACGGGTAGGATCGATCGCTGGCAGGAGATCGAGTTCGAACCCTTGCTGATCCGCATCCACACCGGGGCCTGCGACGCTGGGACCGGCGCCTTTGAAGGGCGGCGCGACCATGGTTTCTCGATGCGCGGGTTCCACGGCATCACGCCGGAGACGGAGACGACTACGCACTATTTCTGGTCGATGGCGACCAACATCCTGGACAATGGTGTGCCCGACGAGGTGTTCGAGCAAACCGCACGTACTTTCCGGGAGGATCAGGAGGTTCTGGAATTGCAGCAACTGCGCATCTCCGCCGATCCCGGCCATGCCATGATCGACATCGCCAGCGATGTGGGTGGCCGTCACACCCGGCAACTTATCGCCAGGCTGCAAAATGAGGAAATGTCCGGCGCGCTCGAATCGAGATAACCGATGAGCCGATCCCGGTGAGTTCATCGTGCCGATCTCATTTCCGGCTCAAGGCGTTACGCCCACTCTGGCCCAAACAGCTCGTCCTTGGCGGCCATGGGGGCAACCGGTAGCGATTTTCCTTAATGCTGGGAGCGGAAAGGGCGGCGAACTGACGTTCCTGCCTGAAACCGGCGAGTCTTTTCGCGGCCAGTCTTGCCCGTTCCTGGGGCGGCCAACTCGCACTCACGAGCGGCTGCATTGACCGGAACCCGGCGCTCCCAGGCATGGTCGCCAACGACGCGTTTGTCCCACCCCAAGTCGTTCAGGTTCATCCGCTACTCGGTGAACCGCAGGCCGCTATCATGGAACCGAGATGAGGCGGTCTACGGCCGCTATGTCGGCGAAATTGAGCAAATCACGCACCGGCAAGTTCTTGCATCACCGTTTCGAGGTCGCCCTTTACGACGACATAATGCCCTTTTTCGAAATTGATGGCGCTGGCTTGATCTGTACCTCGATAACGTCGAACAAAACTGACGCGATCCGCATTGATGGCGAGAATATCGCCATCAGGCGTTTCGAATTTGACGTAACCATTCATGGCGTTTTTGCACCGGAGCCAGGCGCATCTGATGTGCCAACCTTCTTGGTTTTATGCTGCGCAAGCAGCCGGTCCAATTCCGCAATTCTGATGTGCGCCGGCGTATCTTTTGCCAAACCCTTCAGCCTGCATTCGGCCCATAGGCTTCTGCGTTCCGACTCTAATGCTTTCTGATATAGGTCAGCCATGATGTCTCCAGAATTAGGGTGTATTCTCAGGCGTCGAGCAGCTTGGGCTGTCTCGCCGAACTCCACTATTTCTTTCGAGCTTTGCGTGCAGCGTAGCGCGCATCCCGTGCTGCCTTCATTTCGGCGGCGCCGGCGGGTGTCAGCCTAGCGGCTTTGAGTGCTGCTGCGGCTTCAGCGGCGGCTTTGCGTTCTGCCTTTTCCGCTTTGGCTAACGCAATAGCCTCAAGCTTGGCGGCGCGCTTGATTGCAGCGGCCTGATCCCGTGCTTCCTGCACCCGGAGTCGCTCTGCCATCACGGCTGCGTCAATAGGCGGCTTGGCCTTGAGTGCATCCAGAGCCTTTTGTTTGGCCGATCCGGCTGCGGCAATACGGTCTTGAAAAGAGGGGGCTTTGTAGGAAGACAATGTTTATCCTTGGACGTTCGAAATCTATGGCACGCCGCATGCCCAAAGGGCACCGCGGTGCTTTGCGTTGAGGTGGGCTCCAATAGCAAAGAACCTCCGGGTTCTCAACGTTGCCCGGATTGCGTGGCACGAATGCGGGAATTGTCTTCCATCCGATTGTTCAGGGTAGCTCGTTGCACGCTGAACGGACGGTAGAATTCAAGGATGCGAGATCGGGTGATCTGCGGCCGCTTTGTGGGCGATGTCCCCCAACTCACGCCGTTTCCCGGACTGGACGCCGATGGCTGCAACCCGCGATTCCCGTTCCATTGGCCTATCAGGGGGCTGTGGGCCACCTGCCGGCATTAGCCTTGAGCTTGGAAGAAAATTCCCTGCACTTAGGCAACGGTTATCCTGGCCAGCCGGGCTCATGCCGAGAATGTTGATCTGACCTGATTCCTTCCTTCCTGCTTGGCCGCATAGAGCAACTTGTCGACTGCATCGCAGAAATGGAGTGCGTTACTTTCAAAAGGCGGGATGACTGTCCCAACTCCGACACTCGCGGTCACGACGGTACTGGTGCTAGACCTTTCGTGGCGGATATGCAGGCTCTCGATCGCGGCGCGGCATCGTTCTGCAAACACAGCCGCTTCAGCTTCGGTTGTTTCCGGGAGAAGGAGGACGAACTCCTCGCCGCCATAACGAGCGACGATGTCTCGCGGACGCGCGCAGATATCCTTCAGCGCGCTGGCTACCTTGACCAGACATTCGTCGCCTTGAATGTGGCCATAGAAGTCGTTGTAGTTCTTGAAGTGGTCGATATCGAGCAGGATCAGGGATAGGGGGTGCTGGGCGGCCTGAGCACCTTTCCACTCCGCTTGAAGCCGTTCATCGTAGTGGCGCCGGTTGGACGTTCCGGTCAGACCATCCTCGAACGAGAGAGCCTCAAGCTTCTTCTGCATTTTCACCAGCTCATGCTCGATGCGTTTGCGCTCGCTGATGTCGAACATGAAGCCGATAAGGCTCTCGACCTCACCGTCCTCCCTGCGCACCACATGCACCACATCACGGATCCACACATAGCCGTCGTCCTTGGTCAACGCGCGATAGTCCGCTTCGTGATCCTTGCCTGCGATCGACTGCGAGACGCAAAAATTGACGACATGATCGCGGTCCTCGGGGTGGATCCGGGAGGCCCAATCTTCGACAGATATCCAGCTATCCTGCGACCAACCAAGGAGCGGCGCGATCTGTGGACCTATGTAGGCGAACCGCATCGTCGCCCAGTCGATCTTCCAGGGAATAGCCAAGGTCGATTCCAGCAAAGTCTTATATACCGCCGGATCGACTTCCATCTCCGGCATCGTGGCGCTTACTGGCTCATTGGCAGCCTTGGTCGGATTCATTGAGGATTGGTCCCTTACGATCGTTCAGCGGCATTAGCGCGGGGCGCGTCACACTCCTTAACTGCTAGCCTGCAGATTTCTATATGGTTAACCTAATCGTCGAACGGGCCAGGGGCCATGACGCGCAGGATCAATGACCGGCCTGCTTCATGCAGGCCGTTCGAGCCCTGGAAGGACTGCATTGTCTGCGGCTCGGACGGCTATAACCGGCATGCGATGTTGCGCGATGCCGCGTGCCGATCAAGCGCGCAGAGCGGTCGCCAGCGTCAGGCGATCAGCCAGCTGCCGTCAGGTTCCTTGTGGACGATGGTGTTCCAGAGGTAGCTTTCGCCACTGTCGTCCGCGGTGAACAAGATGTCGAAGGAGAATTGGTTTGCCGCGGTGCGCTTCCAGTTTTGGATGCGTGTGACGGAAAGGCAGCCGCCCATGTCGTGGCTTCGGATGCGCTTGGCCGGTGAGTTTGCACCGGCCCATCCATTGAACATGGTGGTACCGCGCGATCCCACGAATTTCTGGACCAAGCCTTGCGTGGCTCGATCGTCCTGAACGCACATAAGGGTAACGACGAAGGGGCGCAGCGTCGGTAGCGCAGCCGCAACATCCGACTTCAACGGGGGCGGAGCCGAGCCAAGCGCCTTTTCGAGATTATGAATCTGTTCCTCGCTTGGGCGCGCCAAAGTCGTGAGAGGAGCGGCATTGGCAGCTGAAGCGAGCGCTCCAAAAGCTGCAAGCCCCGCGAGGATCGATAGGGGGCGGGCTCGGCTCTGAAACATGCTGAAAATCCTGTCGCAGCGCCGATCCGACTTAGGACAGGCCGGTGGCGTAATTTGTCCATGAAATACGACGCATTGCACCGACATGCTCGGACAGGCAACCACTGCCGCTATAAAAGTTCCGTCATATTCATAAGGTTATTAGTATTGGCCGCATGGCGTAGCCCGCTTTTCGCGTTATTTGAGACGCGATGATCAAACTTGCCGGACTCCAGCATCCCGGGGTCCCGCAGTCCCTGAAGGATCGGTGGCCTTAAAGGAGGGCGTCTTAGATGGTGAAGAGCCAAAATGCAGGCGGCTCCCGTTCGACGGCCGTTGGAAAACAATGAATGATCCCACTCCGCGATTGCACGATCGCCAATCCGCCACGCGCCGAATATCGCGTCCGAATGTTCGAGGAAAGGATGGTGGGCGGGCATGACAGAGTATGAACCGCCCCGAATGGATTTGCGCCTGCTGCGCCAGTTCGTTGCCGTCGCAGAGGAATTGCATTTCACACGGGCGGCTATTCGGCTCGGCATGTCGCAGCCGCCGCTGACGGCGGCCATCCGGAGGCTGGAGGACGAAGTGGGGGCCACGCTGATCGAGCGTGGCAGGAAGACCGTGCGCCTTACGCCTGCAGGTCTGGTCATGTTGGAGCAGGCCAAGCGGCTGATGCGGGCTGCCGAAGAGGCACTGGCGCTCACGCGCGACACGGCAGAGGGCAAGCGCGGCAAAGTGCGGCTCGGTTATGTCGGCAGTGCGATGTACGGGCGTTTGCCCGCAGCTCTTCGCGCGTTTCGCAGGGCTTGCCCCGATCTGCGGGTGGACCTGCACGAGATGACCACGGTCGCCCAGGTCAGGGCGCTGCGCGAAGGTACGCTCGATCTCGGGATCGTGGTTCCGCCGCTGTTCGATCTTGCCGGGTTGAGCACCGCCGTCTTCGACGAGGACAGGCTGGCCATCGCCCTGCCGGCCGGTCATCCGATGGCGAGGGAGGACACAGTGGATGTCGCCAGGCTGACGCACGAGCCCTTCGTATGCTGGCCGCGAACCGAAGGGCCGGGATTTCACGACCAGGTCGTCAGCTTGTGTGAAGAGCAGGGCTTCGCGCCGCAAGTGGAGCAGGAAGCGCACAGCATGCATGCCGTGCTCTCGCTGGTCGCGGTGGAGGCCGGCGTAGCGATCGTACCGGCGAGCATGCGCCAAGTGCGCGCCGGCGAGATCGCGTATTTCCCGATTGCCGGAGCGAGTGCGCGCTTCGATCTTCTGCTCTGTCGCCGCGACGGCGCCGTTTCCGCGGCGACCGCCCGACTGGAGGCGGCCCTGCTTCAATAGTCTGCACCTATCACGGCGTCCTGTCATCGATATTGGACCGGACCGCATCGGCCTTCCATCTGCGCTGCGAAGGAGAGGTGGCATGATCGATTTTTCCGGACGAGTGGCTTTGGTGACCGGTGCGGGGCGGGGCCTGGGTTTTGCTTATGCCAAGGGACTCGCCGTGCGCGGGGCGACCGTCATCATTCAGGACAGCGGTACTCTCATGGACGGTTCAGGCCGGGATCCATCGGTTGCTGAAATGGCGGCGCAAACGCTCAGGCAAGCAGGTGGCGCGGTCTTCGCCGCCACGGGCGACACGGCGAGCCGCCATGCCTGCCACGATGTGGTGGCGGAGGTGATCCGCGCTCACGGCCGGCTGGATATCCTGATCCACAATGCGGGTTGGGTGGGCTACCAGTCGATCGAAGAACTGGAGCCAGATTTCCACACGCGAATGATGCAGATCGGTGTCGATGCAGCGCTATGGCTGGTGCAGGCTGCCTGGCCGACCATGCGTGAAGCGGGGTTCGGACGTATCTTGCTCACCACTTCCGATCGCGCCATCTATTCGCAGTATGCGCTGGAGGGGCTCGCTTCCTACGGCGCGGCCAAGATGGCTGTGGTCGGCATCGCCAATGTGCTGGCCCATGAGGGCCGGCCGCACGGTATCGCCGTCAATGCCATCTCGCCCGTAGCCAAGACCCGCATGTGGGGTGTGGAAGGGGAACCCGATGAACTGCGGCCCGATGACGTCGCTTCCGGCGCGCTCTATCTCGTCTCGCCCGGCTGCACCGCCACCGGGTGGGTTCTGCGCGCCGCGAATGGGCAGTTTATCGCCACGCAGGCGCGGGAAGCGGAAGGCGTCGCCTATCCGCGCGACCTGAACGCGGTAACAGCTACGACACCCGAGGATGTGGCAATGGCATGGCCGCGCATCGCCGCAGATTGTCCGGAGCCGCGTGACAATCCGTAAGTTTATGTAAAATAATACTTTGTCAGCATAATTGAGTTTCGGGAATGCCTGGTCTGGAGTAACCGCCGCGCAAGAACGAGCTTCGTTGACGACCTGCTGTCGGCGGCTTGGCCGGATGGGCCATTCGCACACGTGAGGAGAATTGAAATTCGGAAGGTAGTTCAAGTGTTGGTCGTGGTTCTGATCGCGATCACGGTCATGTTCGGCGGACGCTGGTACATGTACGTCGCCCGGGCGGAGAGCCCGTACGATGAAGTGGGCATTGCTCTCAATGGATACATGCCCGGCCCGCTGCGAACCTGGGGTTGCCATCAGCTGAAAGCCAGGTTTGCGGGGCAATTGCCGCCCTACGGCTGTGGCGGAGTGGACGGGCGCACCTGGATCTGACGTCTGGCTCGGCAGGGTGGCGATCCGCGCCGTCCTGCCGAGCATGGATAGCTCCCGTCAACGTATGAAAAGTCCCCGTAGAGCCTGCGGATGGGAGGGTGTCCCCGTGCTCCGGGTCGTTTAGAACCTCCGCTGATGGATGACCGCAGGGCCGGATCGCGATGGCACCGCGGAGCGCTCACTCCGCCGGTGTGGTGATGCGCAGCGCGGCAAGGGCGGCGATCAGCAGGGTTCCTGCGGCGAAGGCCATCGTCCAGATCGGATCGTGCGGGAAGAAATGCTTCATCACCGATCCCATGACGGTTGCCACCAGAAGCTGCGGAAGCACCACGAAGACATTGAACAGGCCCATATAGATGCCGAGTTTCGACTGCGGCAGGCTGCTTGCGAGGATGGCATAGGGCATGGCCAGGATCGAGGCCCATGCCACGCCGATGCCGATCTCTGGCAAGACCAGGGCGTGGGGATCGCGCAGCACGAGAAATCCGGCAAAGCCCAGCGCGCCGAACGTGAGGCACAGGGCATGGGTGCGCGCCTTGCCGAGGCGTCTCGCCAGCCAGGGCAGCAGGGCCAGCGCGGCGATCGCGGCGACGCCGTTGTAGACCGAGAAAAGCACGCCCACCCAGTTTCCGGCCTCTTGATAGGCGGAACTGGCGGGATCGGCCGATCCGAAGTGATATTGCGCGACCACCGGCGTGGTGTTGATCCACATGATGAACAGGGCCGACCAGCTGAAGAACTGCACGAAGGCGAGCCGCTTCATGATCGGCGGCATTCCGCCGAAATCGCCGACGATTCCGGCCAGCATCGATGCCCTGCGGCCGGCGCGGGCGAGCAGGATTGCCGCAATCACCGCCGCACCGTAACCCGCCAGCAGACCGGCAAGGAGGTAGACTTCCTTCTCTAGCGCCCATTGCCAGACGGCCAGTGCGACCACCGCGCCTGCGCCGATCCAGGCGAGGCCGCCGAAGGGGTTACGCTGGGCCAGCGCGGCCGAGTTCGTGGCATCGTGACTGCCCTCGTCGTCGAAGGCCGCCTGTTCTACGGGGGAATATTCGCGCGTGGTCAGCACGGTCCAGAGCACGGCGGCAAACAGCGCAAGCGCTCCGGCGCGAAAGCTCAAGCGCACGGTGTCGGGAATGCCGCCGGGGCCGGCGAGATTGCTGACGCCAAGGTGGTCAAGAACGTAGGGAAACAGCGATCCCACCACTGCGCCCACGCCGATGAAGGCGGTCTGCACCGCGTACCCCGCAGTGTGCTGGTCCTTGCGTAGCATATCGCCCACGAACGCGCGGAACGGCTCCATCGAGATGTTGAGGCTGGCGTCCAGCATCCACAGCAGCATCGCCGCCATGAGGAGCCCGGTGCTTTCCGGCATGACCAGCAGCGCCAGCGTGGCCAGCAGTGCGCCGCCCAGGAAATAGGGGCGACGGCGGCCGAGCCGGCCCAGCCATGTTCTGTCGGACAAATGGCCGACAACCGGCTGCACCAGCAGCCCGGTCAGTGGGGCGGCGATCCACAGTGCCGGCAGGTCGTCGATCGAGGAGCCCAGCGACTGGAAGACGCGGCTCATGTTGGCGTTCTGAAGCGCGAAGCCGATCTGGATGCCGAAGAAGCCGAAGCTGATGTTCCACAGCCCGGCCCAGCTTTGCCGCGGCTTTTCAGCCCTGATTGCGCCCGAGACCGCCTGTTCCATCACGTCCTTTCCCTGAGTTCCGCGCGCCTTCCCGGCGTGTCGGTTGCATGGCTTCGGGCGTCGCACGGGGGCGCGCCGGCGGCAACATGCATACGAATGCCTAAGACATGCCTGACCGTGCCTAGAGCGTTTTTTAATCAGGTGGAATCACCTGATGACTCGGAAAACGCTGAAAACCAAAAGCTTAGAGCAGTCGATCCGATGCAACCGGATCGACTGCTCTAGACGACACCTAAAGCGACCTTGACGGCACCGGCCGTGCTCTGCCGCACGATCAACCGCGAGGGCAGGGTGGTGGCCGGCAGCGGCTTGTCCTCGATCAGTGCGACCAGCGTTTCGACCAGTCTTTCACCCGCGCCCTTCAGGTCCTGCATGACGGTGGTAAGCGGCGGATTGGTCATGCTGGCGGTGGGCAGATCGTCGAACCCCATCACCGCCACGTCGCCGGGGATCGCCTTTCCGGCCGCCGCGAGGGCGCGCATCGCGCCGATCGCGATCAGGTCGCTGGCGGCGAATACCGCGTCGAACTGCGCGCCGCTGTCCAGCATGTCCTGCATTGCCGCCTGGCCCAGCTCCTCATGGCTGATTGCATTGCGCTGCAGAGCGGGGTCGCATGCCAGCCCTGCTTCCGCCATGGCGGTGCACAGGCCCCGGTAGCGGTCGGCGAATTCGGGATAGTGCTCATCCGCCTGGCCCAGAAAGGCGATGCGTTTGCGGCCCAGCGCGATCAGGTGTTCGCCCGCCAGCTTGCCCGCGCCGAAATTGTCCGAACCCACCGTGGCGCCGATGTTCTCCTCGCTCACCGAACCCCAGCGCACGAACTGCGTGCCCTGGCCCACCAACTGCTCCAGCCGGCTTTCGTAGAGCGTGTAGTCGCCATAGCCGAGCAGGATCAGCCCGTCGGCTCGGTGGCTGTCCTGATAGCGGACGTGCCAGTCATCCTCCATCTTCTGGAACGAGATGAGGAGGTCCAGCCCCCGATTCGCGCATTGGCGAGTGATCGATCCCAACATGGCGAGGAAGAACGGATTGATCTTCGAATCGTCCGGCGTCTGCTCCTCGAAAAACAGCAGTGCGATCGTGTTTGAGCGCTGCGAACGCAGCGAGGATGCGTTCTTGTCGACCGAATAGTTCAGTTCCCGCGCAATCTCCTCGATCCGGGCGCGCGTTGCGGCGCTGACCGACCGGGAACCACGCAACGCACGGCTGACGGTGGGCTGCGAAACCCCGGCGAGATAGGCGATGTCGAAACTTGTCGGCCTGTTGCTCGGCTTGCGTCCCACCTTGTTCTTTTCCTCAAAAATCCAGCATTTCCACTATATTACGCGGTTCCCCGGAGGTGGCATAACTGCAACGCCGCGTGACTTCCCGACACTTGCGTATACGTATGCCATATTATGCATTCGTCTGTCCCGCCCTAAGCGATGGGGGAACGGGAACGTCACGGTCGACAACGGCCGGGCCTTCCACGGTCGCCACGGACGGACATTTGCCGCGGCTGCCGGTCACACTGGAGGAGGACACCGATGTCGCTTCACGAAAGAATTTCGCGCCCCGGAACCGTTTCCGCGCTGGCGCTGGCAGCGGCCCTGACGGCCATGCCGCACACGGCCTTCGCGCAGGATACCGCCGCGGCACAGCCGGGCGACGTTACCTCGGACCCCGACAGCCAGTCGATCATCGTCACCGGCTTCCGCGCCAGCCTTGAATCCGCCGTCAACCGCAAACGCGAGGCGCAGCAGGTGGTCGAATCGGTTTCGGCCGAAGACATCGGCAAGCTGCCCGACGCATCGATCGCCGAATCGATCGCCCGCCTGCCGGGCCTGACCTCTCAGCGCGTCAACGGCCGTTCCAACGCGATCTCGATCCGCGGCTTCGCGCCGGACTTCTCGACCACGCTGCTGAACGGCCGCGAGCAGACCTCCACCGGCGACAACCGCGCCGTGGAATACGACCAATATCCGTCCGAAGTGATCAATGCGGTCAACGTCTACAAGACGCCGATGGCCAGCCTTGTGGGTCAGGGGCTTTCGGGCACGGTGGACATGCGCACGATCCGCCCGCTGGATACCGGCAAGCGCATCGTTACCGTGGGCGCACGCGGCGTCTATGCGGACCTTGGCAAGCTGAACAAGGGGTCTGACGACAAGGGTTACCGCGTCAACGGCATGTACGTGGACCAGTTCGCCAACGACACGCTGGGCATCGCACTGGGCGCCAGCTACACGGACGAGCCCTATCAGGTTCAGGAGTTCAACTCCTGGGGCTATGCCGATGCGGCCGATGGCAATCAGGTGATCGGTGGGTCGAAGTCCTACAACACGTCCAGCAAGCTGAAGCGTCTGGGCCTGAACGGCACCGTGCAGTGGCGGCCGATGCCCAACTTCACCTCGACGCTGGACGCCTTCTATTCGGACTTCAAGGACGACCAGATCAAGCGCGGTATCGAACTGCCGCTCTACTGGTCATCCGCGGTTCTGGATCCCGGCTATACCGTCGAGGACGGTCTGATCAAGTCGGGCAGCTTTTCCGACGTGAAGGGCGTCGTCCGCAACGACGTGTTCCAGCGTCATGCCAAGCTCTATTCGTTCGGCTGGAACAACACCTGGAAGGGTGACGATGGCTGGAACGCGATGTTCGACGCCAGCTATTCGAAGACCGATCGCAACGAGCTGACGGTCGAGAGTTATTCGGGCACCGGCCGCGCGGGCGAGGGCGCCACCGACGTCATCGGCTTCACCAGCGCCGCCAAGGGCACCACATTCACGCACCAGCTGGACTATGGCGACTGGAACCAGATCCTGCTAACCAGCCCGCAAGGCTGGGGCGGGACCCAGATCGGCACCGACGGCACCGCGATCTATGGCGGGCAGGACGGTTACTACAACAACCGCAAGATCAAGGACGAACTCTGGCAGTTCCGTACCGAGGTGACGAAGGAGTTCGACTCCTCGTTCCTCAGTTCGATCCAGGCGGGAATGAATTACACCAACCATTCCAAGACGCTTGTACCGGAAGAATACTTCCTTGGCCTTGCCGCCAATACCGACGGCACCGTCAGCGTGGCGGTTCCGGAGGAGTATCGCCTTGGCACTACCAACCTGAAGTATCTGGGACTGGGCAACGTCATCAGCTACAACCCGCTCGCGCTGATCCGTGACGGTATCTACAATCTGGTGCCGAACCCCACGGGCGATGTCGTTTCCAAGGGCTATGCCATCCGCGAAAAACTGATGACCGGCTATATCCAGGCCAACATCAAGTCGCAGATCGGCAGTGCGGAACTGACCGGCAATGCCGGCGTGCAGGCGATCTGGACCGACCAGAACTCCAACGGCGGCAGCGCGGCGCCGAACCTGGATCCGGTGACCGGCGAGCAGATCCTGAACGCCAACGGTTCGCCCAGCTACCTCTACAGCCAGCGCAAATCGAGCACCGACTATCTGGACGTGCTGCCCAGTCTGAACCTTTCGCTGCGCTTCCCGGACGAATGGGTGATCCGCTTCGCCGCCGCGCGGGAGATCATCCGCCCGCGCCTGGACGACATGCGCGCCTCGCTGGAATACGGCTACACCTTCACCAACGGCGTTGCCGTGGTCACCGGTACCTCCGGCAACCCGGATCTGCGCCCGTGGCGCGCCAACGCGCTGGACCTGACGTTCGAGAAGTACTTCGCGGGCAAGGGCTACATCGCCGCGCAGTTCTACTTCAAGGACCTGAAGAGCTACATCTACAACCAAGACGTGGTGATCGACAGTTCCACGCTGGCGCTGCCCAATCCGGGCAACGGTTACACGATCTCGCCCACGGCGGTGGTCAACGTGCCGGTCAACGGACAGGGCGGCAAGCTCTATGGCGTGGAAGTGGCGGGCACCATTCCGTTCGACGCCTTTACCTCGGCGCTTTCGGGCTTCGGCGTGACGGGATCGGTCGCCTATACGGAATCGAAAATCCATCCGACGCCGGGCGAGCCTTCCTCGGCCCTGCCGGGCTATTCCAAGTGGGTCGCCAACGGCACCGCCTTCTTCGAAAAGTGGGGCTTCAACGCCCGCGCTTCGGTTCGCTATCGCTCTACCTTCATCGGTGAAGTGTCCGGCTTTGCGGCCAACCGCGTGCGACGCCGCGCCCAGCCAGAAACGATCGTGGACGCGCAGATCGGCTACGACTTCCAGCCGGGCAGCGCGCTGGAAGGGCTCTCGCTCTACATTCAGGGCCAGAACCTGACCAACGCGCCGTTCGTGACGACCAATCCGGGCGATAGCCGCCAGATCATCGACTACCAGCGCTATGGCGCGCGCTATCTGGCGGGCTTTACGTACAAGTTTTGAGCTCATCCGGGCTCGGGTAAGTTATCGGTGCTGCCGGGGAACCTCCTCCTCTCAGGCAGCACCGTAAAGGCGGAACCGGGAAGTCCCTCTCCCTCCCTTCCCGGTTCCGCTTCCCCCGAACCTGTTTCGGGGCGACGATGATGCGAATGTTCGGAGATAGCCTGAAATGAACCGCCTGCTTCCCTCCCTTGCTGTGCTGGCGTTCTCGCTTGCCGCTCCCGCCGCTTTCGCCGGGCCGCTGGAGGATCTGCGCGCGCGTTCGCCGGAGCAGGAGGTGATCTACTTCGTGTTGCCCGACCGCTTCGAGAACGGCGATCCGTCGAACGATGCGGGCGGGCTCAAGGGCGGCAAGCTCACCACCGGCTTCGATCCGGCGGACAAGGCTTTCTACCACGGCGGCGACCTCAAGGGGCTGACCCAGCGCCTCGGCTATATCCAGAACCTGGGCGCGACGGCGATCTGGGTGGGGCCGATCTTCAAGAACAAGCCCGTGCAGGGGCCGAAGGGCGGCGAAAGCGCGGGCTATCACGGCTACTGGATCACCGACTTCACCCATGTCGATCCGCACTTCGGCACGGACGCGGACTTCAAGGCGCTGGTCGATGCCGCCCATGCGCGGGGCATGAAGGTCTACATGGACATCATCGCCAACCACACAGCGGACGTGATCCAGTACCGCGAAGGTGCGGCGCAGGAGTATCCCTATCGCTCGAAGGCGGACTATCCGTTCTCGCGCAAAGGCGGCGTCGGCGGAGCGCCGATCAATCCCGGCTTTGCGGGCGACGGCGATGCCAGCGCGGCGAACTGGGCGAAGATGACCGATCCCTCGTTCGCCTACACGCCCTACGTGCCGAAGGGCGAGGAGCGGGTGAAAGTGCCCGCCTGGCTCAACGATCCGATCTATTACCACAATCGCGGCAATACCGACTGGAAGGGCGAAAGCGCGCAGTACGGCGATTTCGTGGGCCTGGACGATCTCGCAACCGAAAACCCGCGCGTGGTCGAAGGGATGATCGCGATCTATGGCGACTGGATCGACAGGTACGGCGTGGACGGCTTCCGCATCGATACCGCCAAGCATGTGAACCCGCAGTTCTGGCGCCAGTTCGTCCCCGCCATGAAGGCACGCGCGGCGGCGAAGGGTATTCCGAACTTCCATATCTTCGGCGAAGTGATGACCGGGGACTACGACCCGGCGCTGCTCGCCAGTTGGACGCGCAATGCCGGGCTTCCCGGCGTGCTGGACTTCGCCTTCATGCACGCGGTGCTGAAGTCAGCGGGCGAAGGAAGCAGTGAGGAACTCGCGCGCCTGCCCGATGACGATGGGCTTTACGAGGGCGGCGCGAAGGCAGCGCTGCAACTGCCGACCTTCCTCGGCAACCATGACGCCGGGCGCGCGGCGATGTTCCTCAAGGCGGCGAACCCGGCGATAAGCGCGGACGAACTGCTCAGGCGCGACGAACTGGCCCATGCTATGCTGCTCACCCTGCGCGGCGTGCCGACGATCTACTACGGCGACGAGCAGGGCTTGGCCGGCGCCGGCGGCGACCAGCTTTCGCGGCAGGACATGTTCGCCAGCAAGGTGGCGGTCTACAACGCTGAGGCGCTGGTGGGCACGACCAAGACCACAGCGACCGAAAGCTTCGATCCCGACCATCCGCTCTACCGCCTGATCGCGCAGCTTTCCGCCTTGCGCGTGAAGACCCCGGCACTGACCCAAGGCCGATCCGTCACCCGCGCGGCTTCGAGTAAGCCCGGCCTCATCGCCGTATCGCGCTTCGATCCGAAAACGGGGGCTGAGGTGCTGCTGGCCTTCAACACGTCCACCGCGCCGGTTTCGGCGCAAGTGGCCGTCGATCCCGCCTCGCCCTCGTTCGAGACGCTGGCGGGCACGACCTGCGCCGCCACGGCCAGCGCGCCCGGCTCTGTCCGCGTCGAACTGCCGCCGCTGGGCTTTGCGGTCTGCGCGGCGAAACCCTGATCCACTCCCCCCGGAAAAGACCATGACTTCAACACCCGAATGGTGGCGCGGCGCCGCCATCTACCAGATCTATCCCCGCAGCTTCGCGGACGCCAATGGCGACGGCATCGGCGACCTGCCGGGCATCGCCGCGCGGCTGGACCATGTGGCCAGCCTCGGCGTGGAGGCGGTGTGGATTTCGCCGTTCTACGCCTCTCCGATGGCCGATTTCGGCTACGACATCGCGGACTACTGTGCGGTCGATCCGATCTTCGGCACGCTCGAAGACTTCGATGCGGTGATCGCCCGCGCCCGCGACCTCAAGCTGAAGATCATCGTCGATCAGGTCTACGCGCATACCTCCGACAAGCACGCGTGGTTCGTGGAGAGCCGCTCCAGCCGCGATAATCCGCGCACAGACTGGTACGTCTGGGCCGATGCCAAGGCAGACGGCACCCCGCCCAACAACTGGCAGTCGATCTTCGGCGGACCCGCCTGGCGCTGGGATGCGCGGCGCGGGCAATACTACATGCACAACTTCCTGGCCGAGCAGCCGCAGCTCAACTGCCACAACCCCGAAGTGCAGGAAGCGCTGCTGGGCGTGGCGAAGTTCTGGCTGGATCGGGGCGTCTCGGGCTTTCGTATCGATGCGCTCAACCATTCGATGCACGACCCGCTGCTGCGCGACAATCCGGCGGCGGCGGACGAGGGCAAAGTCCGCACGCGGCCCTATGATTTCCAGATCCAGCGCTACAACCAGTCGCACCCGGATATCCTGGCCTTCATCGAACGGTTGCAGGCGCTGATCGCGTCCTATCCCGATACCTATTCGCTGGCCGAAGTGGGCGGGCTCAATGCCGGGGAGGAAATGAAGGCCTTCACCCAGGGGCCCGCCCGGCTTAACAGCGCCTATGGCTTCGACTTCCTCTATGCCGAGAACCTGAGCCCCGCGCGCGTGGCCGCCGCGCAGGACTTCTGGCCGGAAGAGCCCGGTATCGGATGGCCGAGCTGGGCTTTCGAGAACCACGACGCCCCCCGCGCAATCTCGCGTTGGTGCGCTCCGCAGCACCGCGACGCTTTCGCGCGGATGAAGGCGATGCTGCTGCTGTCGCTGCGCGGCAATCCGATCTTGTTCCAGGGCGAGGAACTCGGGCTGGAACAGGACGACGTGCCGTTCGAGCTGCTTCAGGACCCGGAGGCGATCGCCAACTGGCCGCTCACCCTCTCGCGCGACGGCGTGCGCACCCCGCTGCCGTGGAAGGCGCAGGACGAGCATGGCGGTTTCAGCAGTGGCGCGCCGTGGCTGCCACTCTCCGAGGCGAATCTTGCCCGTTCGATCGACCGGCAGGAGGCCGATCCCGCCTCGCTCCTGCATCTGACGCGGCGATTGGTCCAATTGCGGCGCGAGGATCCCGCGTTGCGCCGGGGCACCTGCGCAGTGCTTCTGGCCGACGAGACGCGCCTTGTCCTGCGCCGCGAAGCCGAAGGGCGATCGGTGCTGGCCGTGTTCAACATCGGTGAGCGCGATGCCGCTTGGCCGGATGGCCTGCCTACTACGGGCAATGTCCTTGCCACCGTCAACGATACCGCACTCGGCTCGCTCCCCGCATGGGCAGCGATCTGGATCGAGGAATGACCTCTCACCCAATGTCGGCAAACGGGATCGGACCATGACCATCCCCTTTCGTCGCCCCCGCGCAGGCGGGGGACCCGCTTCCTTCTTTGCCCTCTCGTTTGAGCGCAAGAAAAGCGGGATCCCCGCCTTCGCGGGGATGACGGGATTTTTTGAACGGGCTGGTCGGTCCGCATTCGCACACGTTTCAAAAGGAGATCGGGCATGAAGCCTTTCCGCCTGCTGGCCCCCGCCAGCTTTCTAAAAGCCGGCATCCTCGCCGCCGCTCTCGCGCCGCTTGCTGGTCATGCCCAGGAAGCCAAGCCCGCAGTCACCGCCGCCTCGCCCGATGGTTCGATCGTGCTCACCGTCAGCACGGACAACGATAGCCGCCCCACCTGGTCGCTGTCGCGCAAGGGCAAGCTGCTGATCGCGCCCAGCAAGCTGGGCTTCGTGCTGACAGACGGCGTGAACATGGTGCGCGGTTTTGCCATCTCCGGCAGCGAAAAGGGCACGCAAGACGATACCTGGCAGCAGCCCTGGGGCGAGCGCACCGATGTGCGCGATCACTATAACGAGGTGACCGTCCACTTCCGCCAGTCCGCCGCGCAGGGCAGCCGGTTGATGGACGTGCATTTCCGCCTTTTCGATAACGGCGTGGGCTTCCGCTACGAACTGCCCGAGCAGCCGGCGATGAAGACGATGAAGATCGCCGACGAGACCACCGAATTCGACATCGTGCCCAAGGGGACTGCGTGGTGGATTCCGGGCGGCGAGTGGAACCGTTACGAGCAGGTCTACCAGAAGACCCCGATCGACGCCGTTTCCACCGCCCACACGCCGATCACCATGAAGCTGGATGACGGCACCCACCTGTCGTTCCACGAAGCGGCGCTGGTCGACTATGCCGGCTATTGGTTCAAGCGCGCGGATGGGCAGAAATTTCGCACCACGCTTTCACCATCCTCACGCGGTGCGCGGGTGGTGCGCGACCTGCCGTTCAACACGCCCTGGCGCACCATCCGCATTGCCGACAACGCGGCGGGCCTTGTCGAGAACGATCTGGAACTCAACCTCAACGAACCCAACAAGCTGGGCGATGTCAGCTGGGTGAAGCCGATGCGCTACATCGGCATCTGGTGGGGCATGATCCGCGGCGACTGGACCTGGGCGACCGGCCCGAAGCACGGCGCCACCACCGCGCGCGCCAAGCAGTACATCGACTATGCCGCCCGTCACAATTTCGGCGGCGTGCTGATCGAAGGCTGGAACAAGGGCTGGGATGGCGACTGGTTCGGCCACGGCGACTTCAGCTTCACCGAGGCGACGCCGGACTTCGATATCAAGGCAGTGACTGACTATGCGCGTAAGAAGGGCGTGGTGCTGATCGGCCATCACGAGACGGGCGGCAATATCGCCATCTACGAAAAGCAGATGGATGCCGGCTTCGCGCTTTATGAGAAGCTGGGCGTTCCGGCGGTGAAGACCGGCTATGTCGCCGATGGTGGCGGCATCATCGCCGATACCTGGCATTACGGCGAACAGCCGGGCGAAACGCACATGGAATGGCATGACGGGCAGCGTCAGGTGAACCACCACCTCGACGTGGTGAAGCTGGCCGCGCAGCATCACATCTCGATCGACGCGCATGAGCCGGTGAAGGACACCGGCCTGCGCCGCACCTATCCGAACTGGGTCAGCCGCGAAGGTGCACGGGGCATGGAATACAACGCCTGGGGTGCCTTCGCCAACGGGCCGGACCATGAACCGACGCTGGTCTATACCCGCATGCTTTCCGGCCCGATGGACTTCACCCCCGGCGTGCTGAGCCTGGAAGGCGCGAACCACGATCCGCTGGCCTCCACGCTGGCCAAGCAGCTTGGGCTCTACCTCGCGATCTATTCGCCGATCCAGATGGCCGCGGACTTCGTCGAGAACCTGGACAAGTATCCGCGCGAGATGGAGTTCATCAGCCACGTCCCCACGGACTGGGCCGAAAGCCATCTGATCGCGGGCGAAGTGGGCGATTACGCGGTCTTCGCGCGCAAGGACCGGGGGAGCCCCGAATGGTTCGTCGGCGGCGTGAACGATGCGACCGCGCGTAGTGTCACGCTCTCGTTCGACTTCCTCGAACCCGGCAAGACCTACAAGGCAACGATCTGGAAGGATGGGGAGGGCGCCACTTACCTCACCGACGCCCGCCACAAGATCGCCTACGAGACGCGCACGGTGAAGAAGGGCGACACCTATGATCTCTGGCTGGCGCCGGGCGGCGGCGCGGCGATGCGGCTGGTGCCGGGCAAGTAAGCCAAAGGGGGGGCGAAAGGCCGCCTCCCCCCAAAAAAAGGCGTTCCTAGGGCCCTCCAAGGCCCTCCAAGGGCGCCCCCTCAACGGTGCGCCCTCTCGCCGGCTGGCGAGGATCAGGTGAGCACGGCTGCCGCGAAGGGCGCTTGGGCGGGGGTCGGTGACAGGTCCGGTATCGCACGATCTACTGTGACGCGCTGGTCGCCTTTCAGCAGGGCCAGCGCTTCGCGCCTGTCGCCGACGGCCGGGGGCGATCCGCGCAGGGGCAGCCCGGCGGTTTCGCGCACGGTCAGCATGGTGACGATGCCGATCGCGGCAGCGCCCATCAGGTAATAGGCGGGCACCAGCGGGTCGCCGGTGCGGCTGACCAGCCACGCGGTTACCAGCGGGGTCGTGCCGCCAAACACCGAGACGGACAGATTGAACGCGATCGACAGCGCGCTGTAGCGAACCGGCGTGTAGAACAGAGCCGGTAGGGTGGAGGGCATTGAACTGGTAAAGCAAACCAGCGCCACGCCCAATGCCATCAGGCCAAGGAAAATCAGCCAGTCGTTGCCCGTGCCGATCAGCAGCAGACTGGGAACCGACAGCACGATCAGTGCCACGCAGGCGCCGATGATCATCGGGCGGCGGCCCAGGCGATCGCTGAACAGCCCGCCGACGACATTGAGCGGCATCATTACCAGCATCACCAGGATGATCAGCAACAGGCCTTTGCTCTCGGCATAGCCCATCGTCACCGTCAGGTAATTGGGCATGTAGGTCAGCAGCATGTAGTCGGTCACGTTGAAGACCAGGACCAGTCCAACGCACTTCACCAGCTGGCGCCAGTGCAGGCGGATCGTGTCGGACAGTCCCGGCCGATCGGCTTCGCGCGCGTCCACTTGTTCGCTATAGGCCTGGAATGCCGGGGTTTCCTCCAGCTTCAGGCGCATGTAAAGGCCCAGCAGACCCAGCGGGCCGGCGATCAGGAACGGCAGTCGCCAGCCCCAGGCGAGCATCTGGGCGTCGGTGAGCACCATTTGCAGCAGGGTCACTGTGCCGGCCCCGGCGATGTAGCCGCCCAAGGTGCCGAATTCGAGCCAGCTTCCCATCAGGCCGCGCTTTCGGTCGGTCGAATATTCGGCAATGAAGGTCGCCGCGCCCCCATATTCGCCGCCGGTGGAGAAGCCCTGAACCAGGCGGGCGACCAGCAGCAGGATCGGTGCGGCAACGCCGATCCGTTCGTAGGAGGGGATGAGGCCGATGGAAAAGGTCCCCACGGCCATCATCACCATGGTCAGCGCCAGGATCTTGTGGCGACCGTAACGGTCGCCCAGCGGGCCGAACACTAGCCCGCCCAGCGGACGGACGAGGAACGCGGCGGCGAAGGTGGCCAGCGTGGCGATCAGCTGGACGGTCGGGTCGCCGGATGGAAAGAAGACATGGCCCAGCGTGACCGCGATGTAGCCATAGACGCCGAAATCGAACCATTCCATGGCGTTGCCCAGCGCAGCCGCGGCCACCGCGCGGTTCAGCAGCGAGCGGTCCACCACGGTAATGTCGTCGATAGCCAGTTCCCGGCGGGATTTGAACCAGCCGAACTGCGCGTGCTGCGCAGCGGTGCCGAATTGCGCATTTTGCGCAACGGGATCGTGCATGTCTGTCTCCGTTCGCGCCCGGGCAGGCGCGCAGGAAGGCACCACATATCGCCAGGCGGGAGGCGGCCGTCGGACGGCCGTGAAAGGATGCGATGCCGCAGGGGGCATCAAGCGGGGAGGGCTCCCCATAGACATGTCTTTGGCAAAACGGGGTATCTAATGGCTGAGCCGTGGCTCAGCGACGATGGACCGATAAAGCGGCGAAGTAAGGCCGACGGCGAATGCGCTTCGCCGCCGGCCATTTCCGGTACTGTCTGGAGCCGATCAGAACTGGAGGTTGATCGATGCCGACACGGTGCGCGGAGCACCGATATAGGCGTATGTCGTCGCGGTATTGGTGATGCCGGCGTCGTCGAAGGCGCCGTAGTAGAACTTGTCGAACAGGTTGGTGACGTTGACCTGCACGAACGTCTTGTCGTTCAGGCCCAGGAAGCCGAGGTTCAGACGCGCGTCGAGGTTGACGACGGTATAGGCCGGGACCTTGGCCGCCCAGAGCTGATTACCCGAACTGTCGACCACGGCGGTGTTCAGGCTGTTGTAGTAGCGCGATCCGGTCTTCTTGACCTCCACGCCCAGCGATGCCGGGCCGGCATTGCCTTCCACGCGGCCGCCGAAGCTGTAGTGCGGCACGCCGCCTTCCATCTTGCCCGACGTGGCTGCGTAAGTGGAGGTTCCGGTCTGCACGTCGTCACGGATGTTCGACCAGAGGTAGGAGCCGAACAGATAGGCCGAGACATGCTTGTCCGGCCGGAACGACACGCTGCCATCGATGCCGTAGCGGTCCACGGTGCCGAGGTTGGTGTATGTGGAGGTCTGCGTGTCCGGGTTGTAGGCCGAGGACAGGCGGTTCGAGAAGATCGTGTACCAGCCGGCGACGGACGCCTGGAACATGCCCGAACGATAGCGCAGGCCGACGTCGAAGTTGTCGGTCGTCTCCGGCTTGGGATCGGCCGAACCGTCCGAATAGTAGAACGCGTTGGTGTAGAGGTTATCGGTGCCGGGAACTTGCAAGCCCTTCGAATAGTTGCCGTTCATCGACAGGGCCGGCGTGAAGTCGTACGTGAAGCCTACGTTCGGCAGCACGCGGCTATAGTTGAACACCTTGTTCTGCGGCGCGGCGTAGGTCGTGGTCAGGCTCGCTTCGTAGGCAGCCAGGCTGTCCGCATCGGCAAAGCAGTTGACCGAGCCGGTGCTGGTGTAAGTCACGCAGTTCTGCGTCAGGTTGCGGCGGAAGAACGGCACGCGCACGCCGGCGACGACATGCAGCGCGTCACCCACGAAATCGCCCGAGTATTCGCCCGACACCTGATGCAGGATCGCGTAGGACAGGCGATCGCGCTTTTGCAGGATATTGCCGTTCACGTCGGTCAGTGCATCGTCGGTGTTGAAGTAGTTCGATGCGAAGCCGTTCGAATCCAGAGTGCCCAGTTCGCCGGTCTGGCGATGGCGACCGCGGTCGTAGGTATAGGCCACGCGCACGCGCTGGTTGTCAGAAAGGTCGTAACGGAGTGAGGCGATCACGCCGATGCGATAGGTTTCGGTCTGGCTGGGGGCCGAAAGACGCACCGAGTCCAGCGTATCGCCGTCGCCATTCAGGTCCACGCCGCCGAAATAGGGGGTGCCGTTGATATAGCCGCTGGCGATCGTGCTGCTGTAGCTGCCTTCCTTGGCGACCACCGTGCCGCCGCCGTTGGCGGAAGTGTACTGGAAGTAGGGATCGACCGTCAGGGTCAGCTTGTCGCTAAGGGTGAAGCGCGAATTGATGCGGATGTTCGCGGTTCTGGACGGGTTGTAACGGTACTCCCACGCAGAGCCGCAGGAGCTGGCGGCATCTGCCACGCCGTCGGTGCCGGCCGGGATCGTGCAGCGGGCGACGGTATAGGCGTCACGCTCGTCGGCATTGGTGGGAATGCCGCTGGTGTTGGTCAGCAGCCAGTCCGACGCCATCGTGTTGTGGTTGACGTTGTAGTGGCCGGAGATCGAGATGAAGTCGCCGTTGCTGCCCAGCGGCTGGTAGATCTTGGCGTTGAACTGGGTCTTGTCGATCTTTCCCACGCCGCCGTAGAGCGCGTCGTAGGTGTCCTTGGAGGCGGAGAACCACGCGCGGGTGCCGGACGAGTTGAGATCGCCGGTGTTGATCATGCCGAAGATGCGCAGCTTGCCGTAATCGCCGACGGTACCGACCATGCGCGCGCCGAATTCGTGGCTGGGGTCGATCGAGCGGTAGTTCACCGTCGAGCCCGAGGCGGCCGCCGTGGGCGAGTCCACATCGGTGGTACCCAGGTTGACGTTCACCTGCTCGATCAGTTCGGGGTCGAGCTGCTGATTGGTGTAGAGCGCGTAATTGCCGGTATCGTTCAGCGGAATACCGTCGAACGTCTGCGAGATGCGGGTATCGTCGAAACCGCGGATCATCAGGCTGCCGCCCGAGGAGCCGTAGCCGTCATAACTCTGGAAGCTGACGCCGGGAACGAGGTTGATGATCTCGTCGATCGACTGGCCCGGCGTCTCGCGACCGATGACTTCCTTGGTCAGGACCTGCTTGGCCTTGGGCGTATCGGGAATCTTGATGCCGGCAATGTCGCCCTGGCTGCTACCGGCGACGACGATCTCCGACTTCTCGAAATCGATCGAGCCGGTCGACTGGGCGCGGGCCGGGGCGGAACCGAGCGCGCAAGTCACAGCGATGCCTGCCGCGGAAGCGGCAAGAACGGAACGTTTCTGCATTGGATTTACGACCTCAATTGTGGTGCCCGCGAGGGGGCATCATGACTGCAGCGTGCGTCTCCCGGCTGCTGGAAGCGTGGTCGTCCGCCAACGATCGTCTTCCGGCAGCCCGAGCCTTGCTGCTGCCGAAGCCTTAGTCGTCCGAATGTGACAGTGTCGAGACAGCGGCCGCAGAGTCGCGCTGTCTAAAAAGTAAAATCCAAGTAGTGAGGATTTTGTGCAACTGCGTCATACAGTATTGCTGGATAATGTCGCCGTCATTTCATCAATATTGTACTGTATAGCTACACGGTAACCTGACGGCTACACATTGAAACCGTCTCTGTTGTCGCGAATCGCGCTGCCGGGGATACGGATTTCCGCAACCAGCCCGCCTTGCGGCGCGTTGTGCAAGCTGAGCGTCGCGCCGAAAGTACCGACCTGGGCCAGCGCGATGGCCAGCCCGATCCCCGTGCCGTTGCCCTTGCTGGAGGAAAGGCGGCGGAAGGGCTGGAACGCCAGCGCCAGTTCGTCTTCCGGCAGGCCCGGTCCCCGGTCCGCCACGCGAATGACAAGATCTGCACCTTCACGCAGGCAGCTCAATTCCGCGCTGCCGCCGTACTTCAGCGCATTGTCCACCAGATTGCCCAGTGCGCGGGCGAGGGCATTGGGCTTTACCCGCGCTTCCGCGCCGCAGCCCCGCGTGAAGGCCACGCGGTGGCCGAATTCGGCGGCATCTTCGGCAATGCTGGAAAGGATGGAATCGATGTCCAGCACGGCCCAGGGCTCACGGATCTCGCTGCTGCGGGCAAGGTCCAGCCCGTCGCGCACCATTTGCTGGGTCACTTGCAGATCGGCGACGAGGCGTTCGCGCAGAGCGTCGTCCTCCACTTGCTCCAACCGCAGGCGCAGGCGGGTGAGGGGCGTCTGCAGATCGTGCGTGACGGAGGCGAGGATCTGCGTGCGTTCGCGCAGGCCCTCGCGCACACGCTCCTGCGCCAGGTTGAAGGTTTCGAGCGCCGCGCGCACTTCGCTGGGACCCTTGACCGGGATCGGTTCGAACTCGCCGACCAATGAGAAAGCGCGCGCGGCGCGTTCCATGCGGCGCAAGGGCGCGGTGGCAAGGCTGGCCGCCATGAGGCCGAGCAGGGCGCCGGCGAGGATGATCAGTTCGAGATAGGGCGGGCCGACGCGGTGGCGGTTCCAGCTGCGATCCGGCCAGAGATCGACGACGTAGCTGAACGTCCTGCCGCCGGAATTGACCTGGATGAACCAGCAATCCGGCAGGGGATCGGTGTTCATTCCCGCCGCATGGGGATAGCGGGTGAGCTGGACGAAGCATTCGCCGTTCAGCAGCGGCATCACTTGCGCAGGGCGGCCGAGGCGCCCGGTCAGTCGCCGCGAGAATTCCGGGTCCGGCGCGGTCATGCGCCATTCGGGATTGGGGTCGTGCGCGCCCAGAATGACGCCGCGCGACAGCAGGTTGGCGGTCTGCGCGGGGTCCCGGTCGAAGCGATGCGCGATATCGACGGCGCTATTGAGCGCCGCGTCGATCTGATCCTTGCGGAAGGTGTAGTGGCCCAGGTTGTCGGACGCCTGGAGCGCGAGGATCGCAGAAATCGCCATGCCCAACGAGAGTACCAGCGTCAGTCGCCCCGCCAGCGAGCGGGGATAATCGCGCAGGCGCCGCCAGAAACTGCGCTTTTCGGGGGGCGAGGTCATTCGAAGGCGACGGGGCCGGGCAGGACGTAGCCTTCGCTCCGCACTGTCAGGATCAGTTCGTCGCCGCCCGGCACGCTCGCCAGCTTGTGGCGCAGGCGGCTGATCTGGATATCGATCGATCGGTCGAAGGCGACGGTGGCGCTACGTTCGGGCAGCAGTTCCTCGCGCGAGAGCACCTGGTTCGGTGCTTCTATGAAGCGGGTGAGCAGGCGGTATTCCGCGGAGGAGAGCATGACCAGCCGCTCATCGTCGGTCACCAGCCGGCGCTGGTGCAGGTCCAGCCGCCAAGGGCCCACGCGGGCGAAACGGGCGACGCGCGGGCGGGTGCCGGCTTGCGCCTGTACCCCGTCGAACACGCGCGACCGGCGCAGCAGGTTGCGTACGCGCGCCAGCAGTTCGCGCGGCTCGAAAGGTTTGGTGAGGTAATCGTCCGCGCCCAATTCCAGCCCGAGCACGCGGTCGATCGGGCCTTCGCGCGCGGTGACCATCATGATCGCGCCTTGATGCCCGGCGGCACGCAAGTCGCGGCAGATATCCAGCCCATCCCCATCCGGCAGGTTCAGGTCCAGGATCAGCAGGTCTACCGGCCCAAGGTCCAGGCTCTCGCGCAGTTCGGCGACCGAGCCGACGGAGTCCACGCGCTGCGGTTCGCGCGAAAGCTGCGCGGCGATCAGTTCGCGAATGTCGGGATCGTCCTCCAGGACGATGATGCGCCCCTCCGGCGCATCGCTCTGCGGGATCATGAAAGAGGCCATAGACGCGCTGCCCGGTGAAGTCTGCCCTGCTGATACACGATGAAACAATAGGCTACCGCTGGCAACTTGACGATACGCACCGTTGATTGCCGATCCGTGCTGCGGCGCACAATTGCATGCTCAAAGCTGCAACCGTGCACAGGAGCCCCCCGCTTGCGCCATTCCTTCCAACATCTCGCCATCGTATCGGCGCTTGCGCTGGCGACGTTCAGCCTCGGCGGCTGCGGCCAGCAGCAGGCGATGCCGCAGCAGGACACCGAAGTCGGCGTGGTTACGCTGAAGGCGGAGCCGGTCACGGTTTCCACCACGTTGTCCGGCCGCACCGCCGCCACCATGGTCGCCGAAGTGCGCCCGCAAGTGGCCGGCATCATCCAGTCGCGCCTGTTCGAGGAGGGCTCGCTGGTCCACGCCGGGCAGCCGCTCTACCAGATCGACCCGCGCCTCTATCGCGCCTCGCTCGATACCTCGCGCGCGCAATTGGAGAATGCGCAGGCCACTCTTTACAGCGCCGAAGCCAAGGCCAAGCGGTATCGCACGCTGGGTGACAGCGAGGCGGTGAGTGCGCAGGACAAGGACGAGACGATCGCCGCCGCGCGCGCCGCGCAGGCCGCCGTCCACCAGTATCAGGCAAGCAGCCGCAGCGATGCCGTCAGCCTGGAATTCACGCGGGTGCTGGCGCCGATCACCGGGCGCATCGGCCGTTCCTCGGTCACCAAGGGGGCGCTCGTCACCGCCAGCCAGACCGATGCGATGGCGACGATCCAGCAGCTCGATCCGATCTTCGTGGACATCACCCAGTCCTCCGCCGACCTGCTGCGCCTGCGCAGCGCGCTTGCCAAGGGCAGCATTCTGCCGGGCAGCACCAAGGTCTCGCTGACGCTGGAGGACGGCACGAAGTACCCCACGGAGGGGACCATCGAATTCAGCGAGGTCAACGTCGATCCGGAAGCGGGTACGGTGACGATCCGCGCCCGTTTCCCCAATCCCGATGGGTTGTTGCTTCCGGGCATGTTCGTGAAGGTCGATGCGCCGCAGGGCGTGGTGCAGAACGGGATTCTCGCCCCCCAGCAGGGTATCTCGCGCGATGCCAAGGGCAACGGCACTGCACTGGTCGTCGATGCATCGGGCAAGGTGGAGCAGCGCAAGGTCACCACGGGCCAGGCGATCGGCGACAAGTGGCTGATCACCAGTGGATTGAAGGCGGGTGACCGCCTGATCGTGGAGGGCACCGACAAGGCGCGCGCCGGCGCCAAGGTCAAGGCCGTCACCGTGAAGCTGGGCGACTGATCCGATGAACATCAGCCGCTATTTCGTCGACCGGCCGATCTTCGCCTGGGTCATCGCCATCATCGTCATGATGGCCGGCATCGCCGGCATCATGAGCCTTCCTGTCGCGCAGTATCCCGACGTTGCGCCGCCTTCCGTCACCGTCAGCGCCACCTATCCGGGCGCTTCGGCGCAGACGCTGGAGAATTCGGTCACCCAGGTGATCGAACAGCAGCTGACCGGCATCGACAACCTGCTCTACTTCTCGTCGAGTTCGGACAGTTCCGGCTCCGCTTCCGTCACCGCGACATTCGCCAAGGGCACCGACCCGGACGTGGCGCAAGTGCAAGTGCAGAACAAGGTGCAGCAGGCCAATTCGCGCCTGCCGACCCAGGTTCAGCAACAGGGGCTGACAGTCACCAAATCCAGCTCGGACATGCTGCTGGTGGTCGCGCTCTATGACCAGAGCGACAAGACGACCGACAGCGACGTTGCCGACTACCTTGTCTCCAACTTTCAGGACGATCTGGCCCGCGTGAACGGCGTTGGCGGGGTGCGCGTGCTGGGTTCGCAATATGCGATGCGCATCTGGCTCGATCCGGCCAAGCTGATGGCGCGGCAGTTGATCCCGTCCGACGTGGAAAGCGCCATCACCGCACAGAACGTGGACCTTTCCGCCGGCCAGCTGGGCGCGGAGCCGCTGGTGAAGGGCCAGATGCTCAACGCTGTGGTCAAGGCCAAGTCGCGCCTGCAGACTGCCGAGCAGTTCCGCCAGATCGTCGTCAAGACACTGACCGACGGTTCGGTTGTCCGCCTGTCCGACGTCGCGCAGGTGGAGATGGGGCAGGAAAGCTACATGATGTCCGCCCGCATGAACGGCCATCCGGGCGCGGGCATCGGCATCGAACTGGCATCGGGCGCGGATGCGCTGAAGACGGTCGCCGCCGTGAAGGCGCGTGTTGCCGAACTGTCGAAAGACCTGCCCGAGGGCTACAAGATCGCCTATCCGCGCGACACCAGCGATTTCGTGAAGCTGTCGATCCAGGAAGTGATCGAGACGCTGGTGATCGCCATCGTGCTGGTCGTGCTGGTGATGTACGCCTTCCTGCAAAGCTGGCGCGCCACGCTGGTGCCGGCGATTGCCGTGCCGGTGGTGCTGTTGGGCACGTTCGGCATCCTGGCGGTGCTGGGCTACTCCATCAATACGCTGACGCTGTTCGCCATGGTGCTGGCCATCGGCCTGCTGGTCGATGACGCCATCGTCGTGGTCGAGAATGTCGAGCGCCTGATGCACGAGGATGGTCTGTCGCCATATCGCGCCACGGTCCGCTCGATGGACGAGATCGGTTCCGCGCTCGTCGGCATCGCGCTGGTGCTCTCGGCGGTGCTGCTGCCGATGGCCTTCTTCGGCGGCTCGACCGGCGTCATCTATCGCCAGTTCTCGGTCACCATCGTTTCGGCCATGGGGCTTTCGGTGCTGACCGCGCTGATCCTCTCCCCCGCACTGTGCTCCACTTTGCTGAAGCCGCGCGAGCGTGTGGATGCCGATCAGGCGCCTGCTACCGGCCTGCGCGGCGCGGTGCTGCGTCTCAAGCACCGGCTGGACGGCTGGTTCGGCGGCTTCAACCGCTGGTTCGATCGCATGACCGGCCGCTATGTCGATGCGACCGAGAAGCTGATCGCCCGCCGCCGCATCTGGCTGGTGGTCTACGGACTGGTGATCGTCGCGCTCGTGGTGATCTTCACACGCCTGCCCACCGGCTTCCTGCCGACCGAGGATCAGGGCCAGGTCATGGTCGTCTACCAGCTTCCCGCCGGCGCGACCTCCGAACGGACCGACAAGGTGCGCGCGCAGATCGAGGAGGCGTTCCAGTCCGAAGGCAGCAACGTGCCGATCCGCTTCACCGTTGGCGGCTTCAGCTTCAACGGTTCGGGCCAGAATGCGGGCATGGGCTTCGCCAACCTCGCCCCGTTCGATGAGCGCAAGGATTCCAGCAAGAGCGCCAATGCCATTACCGGGCGGATCATGGCCAAGCTGTCGAAGATCCGCGACGCGCAGGTCTTCGTGATGACGCCGCCTTCGATCCAGGGCCTTGGCCAGTCGAACGGCTTCACTTTCCAACTGCTCAACTCGACCAACATGGACCGCGAGAAATTCGTCGCGCTGCGTGACAAGCTGATCGCCGCCGCCAATCAGGACCCGAAGCTCTCGCAAGTCCGCGCTTCGACTCTGCCGGATACGCCGCAGTTCGACGTGCATTTCGATGATGCCAAGCTCTCCGTGCTCGGCCTGTCCGTGGCCAATGCCACCGATACCTTGAGCACGGCCTGGGGCGGTACGTATGTCAACGACTTCATCGATCGTGGCCGCGTGAAGAAGGTCTATGTGCAGGGCGAGGCGGAAGCGCGCATGCTGCCTAGCGACCTCGACAAGTGGTTCGTCCGCTCGACTGCGGGCACCAATGGCGACGGCACCAGCAAGATGGTTCCGTTCTCCGCCTTCACGACGATGGGTTGGGAAACCGGCCCGAACAGCCTCTCTCGCTTCAATGGCCGCTCGTCCTACACGATCCAGGGCGATGCCGGTTCGGGCTACAGCTCCGGCGATGCGATGAAGGAGATGGTTGCGCTCCAGCAGAAGATCGCGCCCGGCACCAGCTACGCCTGGAGCGATCTGTCCTACCAGCAGAACCAGTCGAGCGGACAGGCGGTCTACCTCTATGCCCTGTCGATCGCGGTGGTGTTCCTGTGCCTTGCTGCGCTGTACGAAAGCTGGTCGGTGCCGCTGGCGGTGCTGCTCGTCATCCCGCTGGGTGTGATCGGCGCGGTGATCGCGGTGGCCGCACGCGGGCTGGAGAACGACATCTACTTCCAGGTCGGCCTGCTCACCACGATCGGCCTTGCCGCCAAGAACGCGATCCTGATCGTGGAGTTTGCCGAACAATCCTGGCGGGACGGGAAGGACATGCTCCACGCCGCATTGGAAGCAGCCCGCGTGCGCCTGCGGCCGATCATGATGACGTCGATCGCCTTCATGGCCGGCGTCGTCCCGCTCGCCATCGCAACCGGCGCGGGTGCGCAAGGGCGCATCGCCATCGGCACCGCCGTTCTTGGCGGCATGCTGACCGCAACGATGCTGGCGATCTTCTACGTGCCGATGTTCTTCGTCGTCGTTGCCAGGCTCTTCCACCGAGGAGGCGACGCCGATGAGGCCCGGAACCTGCGGCATGAACCCCATGCCGAAGTTCCGGGCACCCCATCCGAGGGAGAGGCCTGAGCGCCTTCTCTCACCCCCATTCATCGGCGCGGAGAATATCGCACCCTCCTGCGCCGGTGAGCCCGGGGCCCTGTCGATCCGCCATCGATCGGGGCCTCGGGCACCTTCATCGAGGACCATGCCGATGCGCCGCACCCTGATCCCGCTCCTGATTGCCGCCACGGCCCTGTCGGGCTGCAATCTGGCACCCAAGTACGTCCAGCCCGCAGCCGCTGCCCCGGCCGAATGGCCGCAGGGCGCCGCCTATGCCCCGGCGGCATCCGCAGAAGCCGGCATGCCTTGGCGCACGCTGTTCGCCGATCCGCGCCTTCAGACCGTGATCGAGCGGGCACTGGCGAACAACCAGAACCTTCAGGCCAGCCTTGCCAATGTCGCCTCCGCACGGGCACAGTATCATGTCGAGCGGTCGTACCAGTTGCCCACGCTGGCCGCGAACGCGAGCGCGGTGGGCACGCGCGGGCTCAAGTCCTCGCAAGCCGATACGCAGACCTACGATGCCAACGCCGGCTTCAGTTCCTTCGAACTCGACCTGTTCGGCCGCCTGAAGAACCAGAGCCGGGAGGCGATGGAGACCTACCTCTCGACCGAATCCGGCTACCGCTCCGCGCGGCTGACGCTGGTGGCCAATGTCGCCACGGCCTATGTCACGCTTGCTTCCGACCGCGACCTGCTCGCCCTGGCCGAACGCACGCGCGCCAGTGGGCAGCGATCGGTCGACCTGACGCAAAGCCTGCTCAAATCCGGGCTCGCCGCTGCGGGGGATCTCGCCTCGGCACAGACGGTGCTGGAACAGGCCAATTCCGACGTGGCATCGCAGACGACGCTGGTGGCGC
The DNA here is from genome assembly GCF_044029435.1 of Novosphingobium oxfordense. Classification (NCBI taxonomy): domain Bacteria; kingdom Pseudomonadati; phylum Pseudomonadota; class Alphaproteobacteria; order Sphingomonadales; family Sphingomonadaceae; genus Novosphingobium; species Novosphingobium oxfordense. The sequence goes on from NZ_CP147008.1 coordinate 1,492,833, forward strand.
AGGATCGCAATGCGTTGGAACTGCTGGTCGGCGGCCCGGTGGAAGATGGTCTGCTTCCTGCCTCGCTCACCGAACTGGACGCGCGGATCGGACAAGTACCGGCCGGCCTGTCATCCGAAGTGCTGCAGCGCCGCCCTGACGTGGTGGAGGCGGAGCACCAGCTGAAGGGCACTTACGCCCAGATCGGTGCCGCCCGCGCGGCCTTCTTCCCGACGATTTCATTGACCACCGCGCTCGGGCTGGCCAGCACTGCGCTGGGCAGCCTGTTCACCGGCGGGGCGTCTCTCGCCAGCGGCACGGCCAGCGCCAGCCTGCCGATCCTGGGCGGCACCAACAAGGGCAACCTGGAATATGCCAAGGCGCAGCGCGACTATTACCTTGCCACCTACCGGGCGACGGTGCAGTCCGCCTTCAAGGATGTGGCCGATGCGCTGGCCCGGCGCGGCACCATTACCGAGCAACGCGCCGCGCAGGATCGGCTGGTGACGGCGGCGCAGAAAAGCTACGATCTTGCCGATGCGCAATATCGCGCAGGCACCGAAACTTCGCTCAACGTGCTGGTCGCCCAGCGCTCGCTCTATGCCTATCAGCAGACCCGGATCGCGACGGTCTTGGCCGACCTCACTAACCGCGTCACCGTCTACAGCGCGATCGGCGCGGACGAGAGCCTGGGCGGAGCGGCCGTTGGTGGTTGACGGCCGATGAGGAGCAGACGGTGCGTGGGCCTGGCTCCCATAGCCCGGCGCTCGCACCGCGGCTGACCCGAGCATGGCTCGTTGAGCGTCGGCCCGGTCTCATCGGCGGCGATCCTTGCCAGCAGCCGATGGACCTTGAGGCTAGTCCGAGCGTCGGGGAGTGGCTCGGACCGTGACTGGCTTTCCCTGAATCTTCCACACCCTCATCGCAATTTTGCCCCCGCCTCGCTTCGGCCAGCGCCGCATCAACTCTTAGGCATCAGCGCCTCGACCACCTGATCGACCGTAAAGCTCGCCGCCTTTGCGCGCGGGGGGAATTCCTTGAAGCTCTCAAGCCATTCGTAGACGATCGCTTGCACCGGCACTTGCAGGAAGATGCGGTCCGCAGTCCATTTGTCGTAGAGGAAGCTTTCGTCCCCACGTTCGAATGGGTCGGAGCGGAGGTCGAACATCTTCGGGACCCGCATCTGCGCGAAGGGTTCGCGCCAGACGCTTATGCCGCCGGAGTTGCGCTGCTCCTGGAAATGGATCTTGTACTTGTTGACCCGGATTGCGAGCAGGTCGCCGTCGTCGCTCCAATACAGGAAGCCTTCGCGCGGGCATTTTTCCTTGCCCGACAGGAACGGCAGCAGGTTGTAGCCATCGAGGTGAACCTTGAAGGTCTTCTCGCCGATCTTGTAGCCCTGCTTCACTTTGGCAACCAGGTCGGGCTCGCCCGCGGCTGCTGCAAAAGTGGGGATGAAGTCCTGCAACGATGCAATGTCGTTGATCAGCTGGCCGGGTTCGATCACGCCGGGCCAGCGGATTACGCAGGGCACCCGCCAGCCGCCTTCCCAATTGGTGTCCTTCTCGCCCCGGAACGGCGTCGCGCCGCCATCGGGCCAGGACATGACTTCGGCACCATTGTCGGTGGTGAACACGACCACAGTGTCATCGGCGATGCCGAGGTCTTCCAGCTTGGCAAGCAATTGGCCGACGTAGCCATCAAGTTCCACCATGCCGTCGGGATAGAGCCCCAAGCCGGTCTTGCCCTCTGATTCCGGCTTGAGATGCGTCCACACATGCATGCGCGTGGTGTTCATGTAGCAGAAGAACGGTTGATCGGCCTTGGCCTGCCGGTCCATGAAATCGAGCGCCGCGCCCAGGAATTCCTCATCCACCGTCTGCATTCGCTTGGTGTCCAGTGGGCCGGTGTTTTCAATCACCTGCTTGCCAACGCGGCCGAACTGGGGGTCTTCGGTGGCGTCGTCGGTCTCGCTGGCCTTGCATTTGAGCACGCCGCGCGGGCCGTATTTTTTCCGGAATTCAGGATCCTTGGGATAGTCGGGATTCTCGGGCTCCTCCTCGGCATTGAGGTGATAGAGGTTGCCGAAGAATTCGTCGAAGCCATGTACGGTCGGCAAATGCTCGTTGCGGTCGCCCAGATGGTTCTTGCCGAACTGGCCGGTCGCGTAACCGAGATTCTTCAGAAACTGTGCGATGGACGGATCGTCTGCGCCCAGGCCGAGCTTGGCACCGGGCAGGCCGACTTTGGTAAGCCCGGTGCGGATCGGGGATTGCCCGGTGATGAAGGCGGCACGGCCGGCAGTGCAGCTTTGTTGGCCATAGAAATCGGTGAAGTTTGCCCCTTCCTTCGCGATCCGGTCGATGTTGGGCGTGCGATAACCCATGATGCCGTTGTTATTGCAGCTGATGTTGAACCAGCCGATATCGTCCGACATGATGAACAGGATATTGGGCTTGCCGTTCGGCATGATCTTCTCCTGAATCCGACACGGAAGGAGGGATCGTACCAGCCAATTTCTGACCCCGCAGATCGGGGCAAACCCGGAAAAATCCTGGTTATGCTACCGAGAAGCGGGGCGCCCACAGCCGCAAGCCTTTGACCGTTCCAGGTAGTATAGCAAGTCGGCCTGGAGGCTGCGTTTCAGCAGCCGGCCCAATTGCCGCATTCCGTCCCGCTGCCCGATTGTCCGTTTCCAGACCAACAGCGGTACAATTGGCTTGCCGCCGCCCGCATGGGCTCCCTCCAACGCGGATCGACATCTCGCCTGCTGCGACGGCGATCAGAGTGGATCAGCCGGACAATAGGATTTTAGAAAGTCCGGATGCGTCGGCATGCTGGCTGCGATTTCGGAGATTTCGGAGCGCATTCGATCGAGATGGCTCCGCAATGCGACGTCAGGCATCATTTCTGCGAGGCGGTGGTAGCCAAGCGGATTCATGCGTTGGCCCAACAATACCGAAGTCCAGCTGTCGACGCGGAACAGTTCATCCTCCAGCTTGAAGGCACGGGCATCGTCGCGCCAGATTTCCAGGCGCTCCTTGAGTGAATCCGGAATGTCCATGGTGCGGCAACGGCGCCAGAAGTCGGAATCGTCCCGCTCGGTAACGTGGTAGTGCAGGATGATGAAATCCCGGATGGATTCGAATTCCAGCCGCGACTTCTCGTTGAAATGATGGATCAGCGCTTCGTTGCAGCCGTTGAAAGGGAAATCCTGGATCAGCCGGGTGACGGCTGCCATCATCAGATGGATGCTGGTCGATTCCAGCGGCTCGATAAAACCGCCGGCAAGCCCCAAGCCGACGCAATTGCGGAACCAGCTCCTTTTGCGCATCCCGGTCTTGAAGCGTAGCAGCCATGGCTCGATGGTCGGTTCGCCGTCGATCTCCGCCAGAAGCTTGGCCCGCGCTTCGTCGTCCGACATGAACTCGTTGCAGAACACAAGGCCGTTGCCTTCGCGGTGCTGCAGCGGAATTTTCCAACGCCAGCCTGCCTCGTGCGCGTAGGCGCCGGTGTAGGGCTGGGGCGGGTAGGATGATTTCGACTGTACGGCTACGGCGCTGTTGGTGGTGATCCAACGACCCCAATCATCGAATTCCACACCCAGGGCCTGGCCCAGCAGGAGGGAACGGAAACCGGTGCAGTCGACGAAGAGATCGCCTTCGATCCGTTCGCCTGTTTCCAATGTCAACGCATCGATGAAGCCGCTTTCGGGGTGGAGATCGATATGACGAATCTTCCCTTCGACCCGCTTCACGCCGGCGGGTTCGGCAATGGCGCGCAGGAAACGGGCATAGCGCGTGGCATCGACGTGGTAGGCATAGCCCATGTTCGGCGCGGCGTGCACCGACATGCGATTGGCCTCGCCCGCCACCCATTCCAGGCAATATTCGCCCAGTTCACCACCAAATCCGCGCGATTGGGCGTGCAGCCAGAAGTGATGGAATTCCGCCATCCAGGACGCGCGTGTGCCGATCGTTCCGAACGGGTGGATGTAGCGATCGCCAATCCGGCCCCAGTTCCGAAACTCGATCCCCAGCTTGAAGGTCGCCTGTGCGGCGGCCATGAACTGGTCTTCCTTGATTCCCATCAGATCATGGAAGCTCTTGAAGGTCGGCACGGTGGACTCGCCCACGCCAACGGTCGAGATTTCTTCCGATTCGATGAGCGTAACGTCGATCAGCGGTCCGAGATGACGCACCAAGGCCGTCGCAGTGACCCATCCGGCGGTGCCGCCCCCTGCTACCACGACTCGCTTTACCACACGGTCCGATGCCGGATCCTGCTGCATGCTCATTTCCCATGATGCCGGCGTTCGCGCCGCATTGTACGATATTGGAAACGCCGAACCCGACGGGGCGCGCGGTCGGCCAGGTGTCTGTGTCAGATGGCGGATGAGGCGGGACGATCCGCCAGTTCATCCTGATCCTCGTTCAGTGCGCCCAACGCACCGCTGGCCCGGGCGCGACGGCCATAGACGACTTCGAACAGTGGAGAGGCCATCAGCGTCGTCACCAGCGCCATGACGACAAGCATGGAGAACAGCGCGGGGCCGATGATGCCCTTTTGCAGGCCGATGTTGATGATTATCAGCTCCATCAGCCCGCGCGCGTTCATCAACGCGCCGACGGCGAGCGCGGTGGGGTTGTCCTGTCCGGTCAGTCGGGCCGCTGCCCAGCAGGCCGCGCCTTTGGCGATGATGGAGCCAGCCAGGATGACCAGCGCGACGCCTACCAAGGCAACGCTGTTTACCAGCGTAAGCTGCGTGTTGAGGCCGGAAAAGGTGAAGAACATCGGTACCAGCAGAGCCAGTGTGAAAGGCTCCATTTGGTTCTTCAGTTCGCGGCTCAGCAATCCGCGCGGCATTGCTACGCCCAGCAGGAAGCCACCGAACACCGAATGGAGGCCCGCCGCGTCCATCGCCCAGGCACAGAGCATGAATAGCGCGACGATCGTGGCGAGCAGGGGCGGCGTGATGCGGCCTTCCCGCTCGGCCCAGCGGGAGAGCGGCGCCAGCAGGCGCGGCCCGGCGGTCAGCATGAACAGCGCGAAGAGCCCCCCGCCGAGTACGGCTTTCAGCGCCACTGCGGTACCACCGCCAAAGCTCGCGAGCACGATCGCAAGCACCGTCCAGGCGCCCACATCGTCAATTGCGCCAGCGGAAAGCGACAGCGAGCCGAGCGGCGTACGCGAAAGGCCGCGCTCCTGAATGATGCGGGCGAGAACGGGGAAAGCGGTGATCGAGATCGCAGCGCCCATGAACAGTGTCGCCTGGAACGCGCTGACCTGCGGACCGAACAAGTTTAGGTTGAACAGCCATGGCGTCATCGCGACGGCGACCAGAAAAGGCGCGGCCATACCTGAGAGTGACACCGCGACGGCGCTGCGGGCGTTAAGTCGGAAATGGTCGGTGCGGAAACCGAGCCCGACCAGAAACATGTAGAGGCCAACGCCCAGCTGCGCTCCGACGTAGAGCACGGATTTGGTTTCGTTCGGGAACAGTAAATGCTGGATATCCGGCGCGACAAGTCCGAGCAGCGAGGGGCCGAGCAGAATGCCGGCGATCATTTCACCGATGACCTGAGGTTGATCAAAGTATCGTTTCAAGAGCCAGCCCGTTGCCCGGCATGCGGCCACAATCACGAACATCTGCAAGAAAAACGCAACGCTCAGTTCCGCAGGACTCATCCGCCACTCTCCTTAGCACCCGCCCTTTCTCGGTGCGGTGTGCGGACGCGAAATGAGACCGCCGCACACATTGTCGCAAGTAGTTTCTTGCTTGGGTGACAATCTCGAAAGCGAATTTCGTCTGTAGGCTTTGTAATGTTGCCAATGCGCCACAACCCAAGGATTTCAGCGATTGATTGCGATGTCATATTCGTGAATTTGGGTCCCGCTGAGACGGTCGTGAGAGCAATTTGACGATAGGGAATCGGCCGCGTCCCGAGACGCTGGACTGGAACTGGAAATTCTTCACGAAACGTTGCCCGCTTTGCGCTCGTTTGTACCCGGACGAACGTTCCGCACCTGTCAGAAGAGATCATCAGCGCATCGCGTTTCACGGGCGACTGCGTCCATGTCGCTGTCTTTCTTCGCCTGCATGACCAGCGCACGATAAAGAGGCTCTGGGAGCCATAAACTGCTCGGCGCATGCGCCGGCTTGTCCGCGGGTTCATGGAGACGCGGATCCTGCCGATCTTGGGGAACGTGACTTTGTGCTTGGGGGATCAATGTTACACCCCGGCAGCATCTTTCGACGATTGATGGCGAATGTCGCTCCGTCGCGCGCGCGCGGTGCGCAGGGTTTCCGGCGTGAAGTGCGTTCCTGCGGCTCTTTTCGGAACAGCGATGCGTTGCGAGAGGTATATGCCGTTATGTCCCGAACAGATGTAGGCAACGAAGCACGCGACCGCGAGCGGGACCGCGTGGGTCCGGCCGAACAACTCAATGCCCATGATCGTGCAGGCGAGCGGCGTATTGGCGGCCCCCGCGAACACCGCGACGAAGCCGAGTGCCGCAAACAGGTCAAGCGGTGCCCCCAGCAGCCAGCCCAGTGCATTGCCAAGCGCTGCCCCAATGAAGAACAACGGCGTCACTTCGCCGCCCTTGAAGCCCGCGCTAAGGGTCACGACGGTGAAAAGCAGTTTGAGCGCCCAACTCCATCGATCGACGGGGCCAGTAAAGAAGCCTGCTATCGTGGGATCGCCCGGGATGACGGACCAGACGCCAAGGCCAAGGTAGGCGCGCGTCCCCACGATCCAGACGAGCAGGATCACCATGATACCGCCCAACCCGGCACGGCTCGGGCCATAGGGAAAGCTGCGCTTCAAGAAGCCGCCCAGCGCGTGATTGGCTTCTGCAAACACATGGCCGACGAGCCCGAAGGCGACGCCTGCCATGGCCGCCTTGGCTACCAGCAGGGGCTCAACGAGAAGCCTGGCGGAGTCGGGCGTCACATAGCCAATGTGGTAAACTGTATGATGAATGCCCCAAGCATGGCACGTCCAGTCGCCCACGAGTGCCGAAAGCAAGCAGGGCATGATCCCGGCATATTCGGTTCGCCCGATCGCCAGAACCTCCAGCGCGAAGACTGCACCTGCCAGCGGCGTTCCGAAAACCGCGCCGAAACCCGCCGCGACACCCGCCATTAGCAGGATCCGCATGCTAGGCGGATCAAGCCTGACCAGACTTGCAATTGCGCTGGCAATGCTGCCGCCAAGCTGCACGGCAGTACCCTCGCGTCCGGCGGATCCACCGAACAGATGTGTTGCGATAGTGCCGATAAAGACGAGCGGGGCCATGCGCAGCGGGATGCCGCCACCAGGTTCATGGATTTGCTCGACAATCAGATTATTGCCCGCCTCCACGGAGCGGCCGACGCGGTCGTAAAGCCAGGCGATGGTCGCTCCACCAACCGGAAGGAAGTACAGTAGTGAGGGGTGGTCGAACCGTGCACGTGTCGCGGCATCAAGGCTCCATAGGAACGCCGCGCACAATGTTCCGACTATTGCAGCCATCGGTATCAGCAGCAGCGTCCATCGGGCCACGGACATTGCGTGATCTTGGCGATCGCGCATAGACGCCGCCAAGTTGAACTGGGTGAACAGATTAAAAAATATCGCGCGCACAATTCCTCCATTGCTGGCTAGCAGCGTCAGGTAGGAATCATCGGCCCTTGCGAGGGCGGTTCGGCCAGACAGCCCGGCGGAAATCCATCGCCGTGCGGAGGCATATGTCGGCTCGAAGCTTGGCCGTCAACGGGCCTTCCGGAAGCTCCAAGCATAATTTACTCAGGCCTCAGGCGCCAAGGCTTCGATGATGCGGCAATCGCCAATGGTCGTGCCGGAACAGCAGTCCAGTTTGCGCACCAGTTCAGCACGCAATTTGGCAAGATCGGTCATTTTGCGGTCGATCTCGGCAATGTTCGCGGCAGTGATGGCGTCTACTTCGGCGCAGGAGGCTTCGGAATCGTCGGCAAGTGCAAGCAGGATCCGCACTTGCGCCAACGAAAAGCCCAGATCGCGCGATCGCCGGACGAACGAGAGCCGGTTGAGATGGACCGCATTGTAGATCCTGTAATTGCCTGCCGTCCGGGAAGGCTCGGGGATAAGCCCCTCCTTCTCGTAAAAGCGGATCGTTTCGACGCGAGTGTCGGTCAATTTCGCAAGATCGCCGATTTTCATGCTTGACCCTATAGCGGCTTCAGGGTGCATCAGTCCAAGCCATATTCAGATTGTCGGATGCGAATCATGGCTCATGACTGTTGCTCGAAGAAGGGCGATACGCTTGCACAACTGGCCGGGAAGAAGGACCAGCGCCGCGTCCTGATCGTCGTCATGGTGATCAATTTCGCCATGTTCTTCTTCGAATTCGGCGGCGGCCTTGTGGCGCGATCATCGGCCTTGATGGCCAATTCGGTCGATATGTTGGGCGATGCGATCGTCTATGCGCTCAGCCTCCACGCCCTGCATCGCGGAGCGCGCTGGGAGGCAGGAGCCGCGATCGCCAAGGGGCTGATCATCCTGGCCTTCGGCCTGGCGGTGATCGTCGCAATCGCGAACAAGATCGCGCATGGGGTGCCACCTTCTTCGTCGCTGATGCTGGCGTTCGGCGGGTTGGCTCTTGTGGCCAATGTGACATGCCTTGCGCTGCTTTGGCGTTTCCGCAAGGCCAACGTGAACATGTCGAGCACCTTTGAGTGCTCGCGCAATGATGTCGCCGCGAATGTCGGTGTGCTGGCGGCGGGCGGGCTGGTCGCACTCAGTGGAACCGCATGGCCCGACATCGCGATTGGGGGCGTCATCGCCGTGATCTTTCTGCGTTCAGCCTGGCGAGTGCTGGGTGAGGCCATTCTTGTCTGGCGCGCTTCGCCTCCTGCTGCGGGTGGAACCTTGAGGTGACATCCGGCCTCCGATCCCGTACGGCAATTGCCATGTCTCGCTGGGGCCTCGCGCTGATCCTGATGCTGCTGTCGTCATTCATGGCGACATCGGCCATTCATGCCCAGGAGCTTTCGGGCAGCGTCATCGTCGAGTGCTCTGGCTACGTCCATAGCGAAGGCGACGCCGATCAATCGCCCGGCGATGCGGACAAGGGCGCGCCGCATCATCATGCGGGCTGCCACGGCGGTGCTTCGTTCCTGCCGGCACGGGATATGGTTCCCGAACTCTCCGATATGCTGACCCAGCCTTTGCCGGCTGCGCGGGCCGACGCGCTTGGTCGCTGGATTTCCGGTCCGGATCTGCGCCCTCCAATCGCCTGATTGACGCCGTTGGCCGCTGACCTCGCGCTTCGGCGCGCGCGGCCCCACGCCCATCAATCAGGATAGATTTCATGTACAGGATCATGGCAGCCTTGCTGGCTGCAACGTCGTGCGCCGTCGTCGCGCAGGCGCAAGAGATTGCAGCGCCGGCTGCGGCTCAGCCCGCTGCACTATTTACGCTGGAGGATGCGGTTGCAGCGGCCGGGGGCAGCGCGCCTGCCCTGGATGCCGCGCATGCCGGCATCGACGCTGCCGCTGCGGCGCGCAAGGTTGCGGGGCTACGCCCCAACCCGACCATGCAGACGCAGGTCGAGAACGTGGTCGGCACCGGGCCTTATTCCGGTTTCGATCAGGCAGAGACAACGGTCGGCCTCAGCCTTCCCATCGAACTGGGTGGCAAGCGTGGGGCCCGGGTCGCGGTCGCCAAGGCGCAACTGGATCGGGCCGCGCTGGAAGCCGCGATCGCACAAGTCGATGTGCGGTTGCAGGTCACGCAGCTCTATGTCGAGGCCGTTGCCGCTGAGCGACGGGTGGCAACCCAGCGCAATCAGGTGCAGATCGCCCGCGATGCCTTGAAAGCCGCGCAAGTGCGGGTCCTGGCCGGACGGGCATCGCCCATAGAGGAACAACGCGCCGACGTTGCCCGGGTCAATGCCGAGGCCGGCCTGGAGCGTGCATCGCGCCTCGCTGACGCAGCGCGGGTCAATTTGGCCAGACGGATAGGCGGGCCGATTGCCAGATCGTTGGACAGGGGCCTGCTCGATCGTCTTCCTGCCGCTGGCGACTATGGCCCTCGCGAAGCTGCGAGTGCGGGAACGCTGGCGCTCGCCGCCGCCGACGCGAATCTGGCGGTTGCCGATGCCGATATCCGGCTCGCCCGCTCGCAGCGCGTGCCCGACCTTCAGGTGGGGCCGGGCCTGCGCCGATTGGAAGCCACCAATGACTTCGCGGCGGTCTTCTCGATCTCGATACCGATCCCGGTGTTCAATTCCGGGAAGGCTGCCGTTGCGCAGGCTGTGGCGGAGCGATCGCGGGTCGAGGCGCAGCGCCGGGTGACGGCGCTCGATGTCGAGCAGGCGATTACAGACGCGCAAGTCCAGGTCGACAATGCCGCCACGACCGCGCGTGCCGCCAATGGGCCGGCGCTCGCTGCCGCGCAGGAAGCCGCCAGGATCGCCCGCATCGGCTACCGCGAAGGCAAGTTCGGGCAGCTCGACCTGCTCGATGCCGAACGCACGCTTGCCGAGACCCGCATGGCCGCCATCGATGCACTCGCAGCTTACCAGAATGCCCGCGCACAGCTGGAGCGCCTGACCGCGCCCGTCGTCGCGCCTCAGGGGGAAAACTGATCCATGAATCGCAATACGTTCATTTACGCCGTCCTCCCGCTGTCGCTCGCGCTTGCCGCCTGCGGCAACTCGCAGGATGGGGCGTCCAAGGAAGAAAAGGCGGCGGGCGAAGCCGCTCACGCCGATGAAGGCAAGATCACGCTGTCGCAGGAGCAGATTGCTTCAGCCGGTATCCAGATCGGACGGCCGACCATGGGCGGCTCCGGCACTCTCGAACTCCCGGCCACCATCGAAGGCGATCCGCAGGGCACGCAGGTCGTCTCCGCGGCAATCGGCGGGCGCGTGGTGGCGCTTCCCTATAACCTTGGCCAATCGGTCGGACGCGGGCAGACGCTGGCAGTGATCGAGAGCCGGGAAGCAGCGATGCTGAAGGGCGAAGTCGAAGCGAGCCGCGCGCGTCTGGCACTTGCGAACTCGAACCTGGTGCGCGAGCAGCGCCTGTTCGCCCAGCGGGTCTCGCCCGAACAGGACCTGATCGCCGCCCGCACGGCTGCGACGGAAGCGCGCATCGCCTACAACCAGGCGCAGGGACAAGTCTCGGCAGCTGGCGTTGGCGGCGGCGGCCTCAACCGCCTCGGCATCACCGCGCCGATCTCCGGGCAAGTCATCGCGCGCAGTGTCGTGTTGGGCCAGACTGTCGATGCCAATGCCGAACTCTATCGGGTCGCCGACCTGTCGAGCGTGTCGCTCGCGCTGAATCTGCAGCCGGCTGATGCCGGGCGCGTACGTGCGGGCAATACCGTGACCGTTACCGCGCCGGGGCGTACCGCCACCGCCACGGTGACGTTCGTATCGCCCGCGCTCGATGCGCAGACCCGCCTCGTGCCCGTTATTGCCTCGCTCGACAATCGCGCCGGTCAATGGCGCGTGGGAGAGCCGGTGACGGCTTCCGTCCAGCTTTCGGGCGAAGGCGAAGACGGCGTAGTGCGTGTGCCGAGCACCGCGGTTCAGACCGTGGAAGGCAAGAGCGTCGTCTTCGTGCGCACCAAGGCGGGCTTCCAGGTCGTTCCCGTAACGCTTGGCGACAATGTCGGGGATTCCGGGGCCGGCGGCTCCGTGATCGTTCGCTCGGGTCTCACGGGCACCGAGCAGATCGCCACTTCCAACAGCTTCACGCTCAAGGCCGAACTCGGCAAGGGCGAAGCGGCGCACGAGGACTGAGCCGATGATCGCCCCTATCGTCAACTGGGCGGTCCACAAGCGCTGGCTCGTCCTGCTGCTGACTGCCATTGTCGCCGTAATCGGCGGCGCTGCCTTATCTCGCCTGCCGATCGACGCGGTGCCGGACATCACCAACAATCAGGTCCAGATCAACGTCCGCGCGCCCGCGCTTTCGCCCGAACTGGTCGAGAAGCAGGTCTCGTTCCCGATCGAGACCGCGCTCGCCGGCATCCCGGGCCTGGAATACACCCGCTCGCTCAGCCGGAACGGTTTCTCGCAGATCACTGCGGTGTTCGACGAGAGCACGGATATCTACTTCGCGCGCCAGCAGGTGGGTGAGCGCTTGATTGGTGTGAAGGAAAGCCTGCCCCAAGGCGTCAATCCCGAGATGGGTCCGATCGCCACGGGACTGGGTGAGGTCTACATGTGGACCGTCCGCCTTGAGCATCGCAAGGACGACAAGCACGTCCCCGGTGAGCCCGGCATGCAGCCGGACGGGAGCTACATCACCCCCGAGGGCGAACGCCTGACCAACGACACCGACAAGGCGACGTACCTGCGTACCGCGCAGGACTGGATCGTCGCCCCGCTGCTCAAGAATACCAAGGGGCTTGCGGGCGTCGATTCCATCGGCGGCTATACCAAGCAGTTCCTTGTCGTGCCCGACGTTCAGCGCCTCGCCGCGATGAACCTGACCCTGACCGACCTTGCCACTGCGCTGGAGCGCAACAACACCAGCGTTGGCGGCGGGTTCGTCAACCGCAACGGCGAAGGCCTTGCCGTGCGCTCCGATGCGTTGGTGCGCAACGCGAACGAGCTGGAGAAGATCGTCGTTGCTGCGCGCGTGGGCGTGCCGATCACGCTGGGGCAAGTCGCCACGGTCAAGACCGGACAGGCAATACGCATGGGTTCGGCTTCCGAAAACGGCACAGAAGTCGTCGTCGGCACCGCAGTGATGCGCATTGGCGAGAATAGCCGCACGGTCGCGACGGCCGTGTCCGATCGTCTGCAGGAGATCAACGCCTCGCTACCGCCGGATGTCGTGGTGCAGCCGGTGCTGGATCGCACGGACCTCGTCAACTCGACGATCAAGACCGTCGCCAGGAACTTGGGCGAAGGTGCGTTGCTCGTCATTATCGTGTTGTTCGCGTTGTTGGGGAACTTCCGCGCGGCCCTGATTGCGGCGATGGTGATCCCCGTCACCATGCTGCTTACCAGCTTCGGCATGCTGAAGACCGGCGTTTCGGCCAATCTCATGAGTCTTGGCGCGTTGGACTTCGGCCTCATCGTCGACGGCGCTGTCATCATTGTCGAGAACGCCTTGCGACGTATCGCCGAGGAACAGCACTACAATCGCCGCCTGCTTTCCGTGCAGGAGCGGCTCGCCACCGTTGCTGCCGCCGCGCGCGAGATGATCCGACCTTCGGTCTATGGCCAGGCGATCATCATCCTCGTCTACGTGCCGCTGCTGACGCTCACCGGTGTCGAGGGCAAGACTTTCGTGCCGATGGCGCTGACGGTTATCATGGCGCTCGCTTTCGCCTTTGTGCTTTCGCTGACGGCGGTGCCGGCGGCGATCGCGATCTGGCTCTCCAACCGCGTGGAGGAGAAGGAGGGCCGTATCATGACCTGGCTCAAGGCGCGCTACGAGCCAGGTCTCGACAAGGCGATGGAGCGGCCGGCAATCACGGTCGGCGCGGGCGTCGTCGGTTTCCTGGTTGCCATCGCTGCGTTTCTCTCGCTGGGACAGGTGTTCCTGCCCCAACTCGACGAAGGAAACGTGCTGATCCAGGCGCTGCGCATTCCGGCCACTTCGGTCCAACAGAGCCAGGCGATGCAAGTACCGCTTGAACGGATGATGTCCAAGCAGCCGGAAGTGCAGTTCGTTTTCTCGAAGACGGGCACCGCCGAACTCGCGGCCGATCCGATGCCCCCAAACGCCACCGACATGTTCGTGATCCTGAAGCCCCGCGACCAATGGCCGAACAGCAGTCTGACCAAGGACGAACTCGTCGAGCGTTTCGAAAAGGATCTGAACAACTTCCCGGGCAACGCCTACGAGATCACGCAGCCCATCCAGATGCGCTTCAACGAACTGATCGCGGGCGTGCGCGGCGACATTGCGGTGAAGGTCTTCGGTGACGACTTCAACGCCATGAATGCCACGGCCGAAAAGATCGCCGGAGTGCTGCGCCGCACCGAAGGCGCGACGGACGTGAAGGTGGAACAGACCACGGGCCTGCCCATGCTCGACATTCGCGTCAACCGCGATGCCATGTCGCGTCTGGGCGTGACTGCGCAGGACGTGCAGGACGTCGTCACCGCCACGCTGGGCGGGCGCGAGGCCGGCACGATCTACGAGGGCGATCGCCGTTTCCCGGTGGTGATCCGCCTGTCCGAAGCACAGCGCGCCGACATCGGCCTGCTCCGGCAAGTGCAGGTGCCGATCGCCGGAGGCGGGTTCGTCCCGCTCGCGGGCGTCGCGGATATCAGCATCGTCGATGGTCCCAACCAGATCAGCCGCGAGAACGGCAAGCGCCGCGTGGTGGTCCAGGCCAATGTGCGCGGCCGCGATGTCGGCAGCGTGGTCGAGGACGCTCAGGCGGCTATTGCCAGCGAAGTCCGTCTGCCGCCGGGCAGCTACCTGGAATGGGGCGGGCAGTTCGAGAACCTCGCTTCGGCGCGGGACCGCCTTCAACTGGTGATCCCGGCCTGTTTCGTGCTGATCCTGCTGCTGCTCTATGGCGCACTGGGATCGGTCAAGGAGGCTGCGATCGTCTTTACAGGCGTGCCCCTGGCACTGGTTGGCGGCGTCCTGGCGTTGTTCCTGCGCGGCATGGACTTCTCGATCTCCGCCGCCGTCGGCTTCATCGCGCTCTCTGGGATCGCGGTGCTCAACGGGCTGGTCATGGTGTCCTCGATCCAGGACCTCATGCGCAAGGGCATGGAACGGGCCGAGGCTGCTCGTACCGGCGCCATCCAGCGCCTGCGCCCGGTGGTGATGACGGCGCTGGTCGCAAGCCTTGGCTTCGTGCCGATGGCGCTGGGCACTGGCGCAGGTGCGGAAGTGCAGAAGCCGCTGGCGACTGTGGTAATCGGCGGCCTGATCTCGGCCACGCTGCTGACGCTGTTCGTCTTGCCGACGCTCTATGCCCGCTATGGGCGGGAGCAACTGCCGGGCCAGGAAAACCTCGACGAGCCGCAGCATCCGATCGACAGTGACGGTGAGCCTAAAACACAGCACTGAAGTACCGGGGAAGGCTGTGCCACAGCCTTCCCCCATCGGACGTACGTGGGAAATGACGGATGATATGGTAAGTGAAGTACTTCCACAGATAACAGCAATCACTGCATTCAGTGCGCGTCCTGCAGCGCTTCTCGGCCCCGTCCTATGGCTTGCGAACTGTTCTGGTCCGACCGGACCGCTGCTTGACTTTGATTTTCCGGCCGAGGGGCCACGCTTCAACTGTCTCAAGTCCCCGGCGGCTCTATAGAGCGTAGCACATTCTCTTCAGAAACCAGCAGATCGTGAGTTTTGGGCGAGATAGTCCGGGATATGGAAAGTCACTAATTGATGACTATCGATGTCTCGTGCGTCATTTCGCGAATGCTATGTGCCGCAAAGGCAAATCGAAACTGAACGAGAGCCGGGAAATGTGCCGGCCTAGTTCCAGAAAAGTGACTTCCTGCCTGATCTTGCCCGTTTTTTCCAAAGTTCGAGATACATCCACAATCCCGAAACGGACAGGAAGATGAGCGACAGTCCTGCCAAGAGGTCGAGCAAACGCGCGGGCAGGCCGAACAATTCGCCGGAATGGAAATGCTTCATCCACTCGTGGACATCGGTTCCGAACGGAAAGGCGGATTTGGGATAGAGCGGGGAGCTTAGGCCTTGTTCCTGCCCAGTCGCGGCATTGTAGACGCGCTGGCGGGTCGGCACGGTCGCGGCGACGACGGCACCTTCGGCTTGTCCATACCACACACGGGCCCGAATTGCGCGGATCTGCGTTCCCGGTTCGTCCGCCCTGAAGGCTCGTATTGTGCTTCGGGCCACGCCGAGTGCCTGGGCATCCGTGATCGCCAGTGTTTCACGCGGCGGCTTATGGCGATTGAAGGTGGCGTACGTGCTTTCGAAGCCGATCCATGTACCGCTGAAGGCGACCAGAATGAGCAGCACTGAAGCTGCGACGGAGACGCCGCGATGCAATGATCGCCAAGTGTCGGAATTCATCCAGAACAGGTTTGGTCGCTTGATCTTGCGACGCTGCTTGAGAAGACGAAAGTACATCGTCAGCCCGGTGACGATAAGAACCCACATTGCGATGCCGGAGAGAAGTTCAAGGTAGACGCCCGGGATATCGCGCAGGCCAAAGAAACCCGGACCCCAGAAGCGGTGCCACTGTTTCAGAGTCTGGCGCAGCGACTGGGCGGGATAGGCCCCGCGCACATCGCTGCCCTCGATCTGCTGCCCGTTACTGATATCGAACGCCAACGCCGAGAGCGGCGTACCCTGCCGACGCGGGTCAGCCGGCGCATTCGGATCGGCATAGGCGACCTGACCGGCAACTTTGCCCCCGATCACGCGCAATTCCACGAACGCGGCTGTCGCTTCCGGCCGAACTTTATGAAACCGGGCCAGGGCGACCGAAAAGCCCTTCGTCACGTCAACATTGTCGGGCAGCGCGGCAGCGTTCCAGTCCGCGACCGTGACGGCCGAATAGAAGCCGTTCCCAAACCTCCCTTCGTTCACGGACTGCATTGTCGGGTCGCTTTCCGCCTTGCCAGTCAGGATCGCGGTCATGTCGAGCGTCTGGATCAGAGTACCCGTTACGCCGATGTAAAGCAGGAACAGGCAGGCGATGAGTGAGAGCACGCGGTGAACGGTCCGCATTTCGAGCGGTCGGCTCTTGCGCTTGGCTGCGGCGGCTGGGCGATTCTGGCTGGGTACTTCGGAACCAGCGTGGTTTACGTCAGGCACAGGCCTTACTCCCCTTTCACGATGCGCGGCGCCGCGAGAAGGCTGCGCCGCGCAAAGCTGGTTTGTCGTGCTATTGATGGGTGGTTGTGCAGTCGATGGACGTGGCCGTTGCGGTGCACCACCTCATATAGCCCGGCTTGTAGAACTTGGCGCCGGGCCAGTTTTCAAGCGCGGCAGGGGCGGGGTGGGCCGCGCCCTTTACGTAATTGGCGTCGCTTCTGATGTCGCCTTTGCCGGTATAGCGGGCAAGATAGGGGTACGGGTAAATGGGGCGGGTCAGATCAGGCGTCCTGGCAGCGGCTTCGGCTGGATCGGCGCCCTGCGCCATGCCGGACCCGCGAGAAACATGCGCACCCGCCAGTGCCCCCGGTGCAATACCACGTTCCACCCAAAGCATTAACGGTTCCAGCAGGTTGCTGATGACGGGGCCGTCACCGCCACCGCAATGATAGACCCCCGGAAGGACGTAGAAACGCGCGAAGCCCTCAACCGCCTTGGGACCCATCTGACGCTGGAGCGCCTCGTAATAGAGTACCGATTGGTGGACCATAACATTGGTATCGGCCAGTGCCATCCAGAGGATCAGCTTGTGGCCGGACTTTGCAAAGCCGGAAAGGTCGGGGTTGGTCCCGTCATGTAGATAGCTGTATTTTGTGGTTGCCTCGAAAGTTGCGTGATCGAATGTCAGATCCTTCAGCTTCCAAGATACCGGTAGAGCGGGGAGGCTGTAGTGCGAGCGAATTGCCTTTTCCGTGCCTTTACGGGCCTCCTCCTGTCCATTGAAGCGACCGCCGCCGGGAACGATCGTGGCGGTCCACGCAAGCTCCGATCCCGGCAGAACACCGCCGGGCGTCAGCTTGTTACCCTCCTTATCGTGCGCTCCGCGATAGATTTCCTCGACAACGTGGATCTGAGGTGGGGTCAAGCATGTCGTCGGATCCTGTCCGGGATTGCATTTCAGGGCGGTGACGTCGGGATGGCAGGCATAGGGGAGCGAGACTATATCGTCCTTCACGCCGTCAGCCGCGTCGCACTGATCCAGCACTGCCTTGTGCAGGATCGGCAGTTTGTCGGCAGTCAGGATTGCTTGCCCATCGGCTCCCGTGTTGGCCATGACGTTCCAGGCCGTGAACAGTCCGTTGTTGACCGTCGTGTTGATGGGCGGGCAGCCAGCGCCGATGCCGTCGAAGTCCTGCGGGAAGCGCTCGGCCTCGATCATGCCCTCTCGGCCAGGGTTCGAGCAGGCATTATAGTACGAAAAGCGTGCCGCCTGGCCGTAGAACCGGCCAATCAATGCCTTGGCTGCCAGGACCTGAAGGTGCATGCCGCGGTACCCGGCATTGACCTGACCGCGATAGTCATTCGCCAGCAGGTCTTCGTTTTCCCGGCGTCCCAGATCCTCCCACGACACAGTGGCGAAGCGATCCAGCTTCATTCCGGTCGCGGTTTGCGCGCCGGGGCCACCGCCGAATAGAAGCCGCTGGTTCCATGCTGTCGTGGGGAGGTGAAGCTCGAAATGCGCATAGTTGTCGATGGACACTTTGACCGCGCAATAAGGGCTCGCGGCATGATCGTCGACGACCTCCGCCGAAACGACATGCGTGGGCGCCCCGGCTGCGCGCGAGACGTCTGCCGACAGAAGCGAGCCGCATTCAGACCTGGGCGCGATCGTTTGAAGGTTCAACGGCTGAACCATCGACGCCGCCTTACCGGAGGGCGCGGCCTGATCCGCATATGTGACCTGAGTGGAAAGCAGTATCAGAGGCACGACCCCCAGCACCGCGCCAAGACTGAAAGCCTGGCGAAACTTCATCATCTTTCTCCCATCGATGGTTTATCGTGCGGCGCTTGCCGGGGTGAATGTGTATTGCCAGGACCAGCGCTGCTCAGCGCCTGGAGCGACATGGATGGCGGTAAATGGCTCCACTGCGACAGCGCGGCGGATGGACCACAGGACTGTCCGAACGAGCGGCGTATCCGTTTGCATGGTGATGGTTGCGCCGTTGGCGCCGGTTATTCGAAACGGGCCCGGAATTTTGTCCGCCGCGCCTTGCTGGGCCGGGAGTTGGAGGCGATCGCCGGGTGCCAAAATTGCGCCATAGCGAAGTGTATCTCCATCGATGCGTGCAAGGTCGGGAGCGGATACGGCCCCGGTTATGGAGAACGGGAAACGCACGCTTACACCTGGACCGATGTCGGCATCGTCGAACCGGGCGAGATTGTGGTTGTAGATTTGCGTATCGATCGGTCGGCGGCCGATATTGCGCAAGCGGTGCGCAATCGTCATGATGCCGCCGGGCGAGAGAGCTATGGTCTTTTCGTATTCGTAGCCGAATCCTGTCGCATCGGCCCGAAGACGATGGATGAAGGTGATCCGGTTCTTAGAGTGCTGGACGCTCCAGTGCCCACCGTCCACGATCGTATAGGCCCGGAAATGATCGTACGGCTCGAGATCGTCCTTTCGCAGGCGTCCCACCCCAATCTTGATGAAGGTTCCGCCGACAGGGGCAGCATTGTAGCCGGGAACGGTTTCGCCATCGCGGTTTGCGAACTCCTCGGCAGGGCCCGTCGCAGCGTTGGACGGATTGACCACAACGCCGCCCGGTAAGTCGATGAAATCATGGATCGTAGGTGATACAGCGTTGTACCAGGGACCGTAGAAACGGGATCCGCTCATCGTGACGCTTGTGATCATCCCGGACCAATCAAATCGAGTTCCACGATAGAAGCCGTTCTTGGCATCGGGCAGGGCGATCCGAGCCCGCAATTCACCACTTTCAATGGTAACGCCGGGAGCCGCCTCGGGACGCGAAGCGATCGCCATGTCTGCAGGCAGTACCGGATGAGTATCCTGAGCATCGGCCGCCGAGGCGAGGAGCAACGTGACGGCGAAGGGGCCGCACAATCGCAGCGTGCGCCATTGGCGTCGTGATTTTGGCTGTGACAGGAAGATACCCATCATTTTCCTCTATTCCCTACGGACTCTCTGACGCTGCCCTTCTTCAGGTCGAGTTGGGGAGCGTACCGGGGCTGCGTTTGAGAAGCTGGGTAGGCGGGTTGCCCAAACCGAAAATGAACCGCACATCGTGAAAGGGCTGGGGCAGCAGCTCGAAACCTGCCGGCTTTTGCACGGAGCCTGAATTTTGCCCTGATCTTTTTCCTGCTGGCCGAGCATGATTGAGCGATGCCGAAACACTCGCCGGCTAGGGGCAGGAACCTTTCTCGGTGGCTAAGAGAGGGGATGTGTTTTCGATGGAGGTGTTGGGGGATTGGCAGAAATGTCCTGCAAAGCCAGTTTACCGAGCGCTGTGCCAAGCCTTGCTAGTGACACTCTTCCGATCACATCGCACGCACATCGAAGCTTGTGCGCGGCGAAAATGTTCAGGCAAACTGGACCAATAAAACATGTCGAATCGGGAGAGACGAATGCGTGTCCTGTTGGCCGAGGATGATCATGTTCTGTCGGGCAAGCTCGCTGACGTCCTGCGCTCCGAGAAATTTGCGGTCGATTTGGCGGTCAATGGTGAAGATGCCGCTCACTTGGGGGACACGGAGAGCTATGATGCCGCCGTGCTGGACCTTGGCCTGCCGGGGATCGACGGGTTGCGTGTGCTGGAGGAATGGCGCGCCGCGGGGCGTGGTTTTCCGGTGCTGATCCTGACGGCGCGCGATACCTGGACGGACAAAGTGGCGGGGTTCAAGGCCGGCGCCGATGACTATCTCACCAAGCCGTTCATCGCACACGAAGTGGTGCTGCGCCTGCGTGCCCTGATTCGCCGCTCGGCCGGGCACGCAACCACCGTGGTGCGCTGCGGACCGCTGACGCACGACACTCAATCCGGCAGCTTCGCTCTCGATAATGAGCCGCTCAAGCTGACCGCTTTCGAATGGCGCATTCTTTCCGCGCTTATCCTGCGCAAAGGCGTGGTCGTTCCTCGAGCCTCATTGTTCGAGCATGTCTACGAATATCACAACGATGTGGAATCGAACTCCGTGGAGGTCATCATTGGCCGGCTGCGACGGAAGATCGGGGCGTCGATGATTGAGACGGTGCGCGGGCATGGATATCGGCTGGTAGCAACCACGCAATGATGGGGCGCCTGTCGCTCCATGCCAGGATCGGCGTGATCGCGATGCTTTCGGCCCTGCTCACGCTGGCCGCCTGCGGCTATCTGCTGAAGTTCTGGGTCAGCCATGTCGTCAGCGAAAACGTCAACGATATGTTGGACGCGCAGGTCATGATGCTGCGCCGGGCGATCGGTCCGGACGGCACGCTCAGGCACGAAAAACTGCACTTCGTTCCCGAACTCTACAAGCCGCATACGCAATGGGGATGGTCGTTTTCCACGCCCGGCCATAGCGAAGGCGGGGGCACGCCGATCCGCGAGGTCACGCGGTTTCCCGGCTTGAACCAGTATGAGGACGGTATCTACAGCGCTCATGCGCAAAGTCCGTCCGGCCATCGACTGCACGCACGCCTGATGCCGCTCGACCTGGAACGCAACGGGCAGCGGGTTCCGGCCACGATCATGATCGCCGCGCCGGACGAACTTATCCAGGATCCGGAAAGCGAGGGTTTGCGCCTCGTCATCGGTTCGCTGGCGATCCTGGCGCTGTTCCTTGCCGGATCGAGCTTGCTGCTGGTTCATTTCGGCCTTCGTCCCGTGCGAACGCTTGGGCGCGATGTCGCCCGCGTGCGTGATGGTGATCTCGACCGCTTGCCGGAGGACGGTCAGCCGCGCGAGCTGTTGCCGCTGGTCAGCGAAGTGAACGCCCTGGTCGCCCAGAATGGTGAGCAATTGCGTCAGACCCGCCTGCATGTCGCCAATCTGGCCCACGGTTTGAAGGCACCGCTGGCGACGCTGGCCTTGGAATTGGAGACGGAAGGCGCGGGGATGACCAGCCGTGCCCTTGTCGCCCAGTTGGACAAGCGCATCGTTCATCACTTGCGCCGTGCGCGGGTTGCCGCCGCGGGCGTGGGCGACCGTGCGCGGGCGGACCTTGTGCCGGTTGGCCGCGACCTGGCCTTCACCATGGGGCGGCTTCACGGTGCGCGCGGCCTTGAGGTTGCGGTGGAGGCGCCGGACAGTTGCGAGGTGCCAATCGACCCAGAGGATTTGGACGAGATGCTTGGCAACCTGCTCGACAATGCCTGCCGTCTGGCTGGATCGATCGTACGCCTTTCCATCGCGGCGGAGGGTGCGATGGCGCGCGTTGCTGTAGAGGACGATGGGCCGGGCATCGCCCCACGCGACGTACCGGTGGCGCTCACCCCCGGCGTGCGGCTCGACGAGACCGGACAGGGCTTCGGCTTCGGGCTCGCCATCGTGCGCGAACTGGTGGAGCTTTATGGCGGAAGCCTGCAGCTTGGGCACTCCACCGAACTTGGCGGGCTTTGTGCGGTTTTACTGCTCCCACGGCGGGTATGAGAGGTGATGATTCAGGTTCGGTTTGGGTTGGCCTCGTAATCACCGCAATGAGGATCGGATCAGAGGGAAAATCTTTCGGTCCGGGCCAAAGAAAGAGCACAACGGGAGAGGCTCACATGACAGAGGAATGTACCGTAGGCGCCCGCTAGGCACCGTCGCCACGAAATCAGAAAACTGAGAGGGGCTACGAACACGTCGGTCATGGCCGGGCGTGCGCGGATACCTGCGCGTGGCAACCGAAAATCGACTGATTTGCGTACGCCTCGGCACGACCGGGGCCAGGCGGCGCCCACGATCGGGAGGCGCCGTCGCATTGGCGCATCCGATCGACACGCCCAAGAAAACCGGGCAAGCGATACAGGAGGGGAAATGAAGAACAGGCTATTCCATTCGGCAGCCGGCGGTGCATTGGCAATTGCACTGGCGCTGCCTGGTGCCGCCCACGCGCAGGACGCGGCGGCCAGCGATCAGGCGATCCAAGAGATCATCGTCACCGCCACCAAGACCGCGACCTCTGCCAACGATACGCCTATTGCGTTGAGCGTGATCGGCGCCAATCAGCTTGCAGAGCAGGGTGTCCACGGCGCAGCGGATCTTCAGAACATTGCGCCTTCGCTGAATGTCGGTAGCGCGGCGCACGGCGCCAGCATCACCATTCGCGGCGTCGGATCCACGGATACGACCAGCAAGGGCACGCAAGGCGTCAGCTTCAATATCGACGGCGTGCCTATCGGCCGCCCGCAGTTGATGAGCCTGGCGTTCCTCGACCTCGAACGCGTCGAAGTGCTGCGCGGTCCGCAAGGCACGCTCTACGGCAAAAGCAGCACCGGCGGCGCGATCAACCTGATCACCGCCAAGCCGAAGGACGAACTGGAAGCATCGGCCAGCTTCGAACTGGGCAACTACAACACCCGCCGCGGCGAGGCGATGATCAACGTGCCGGTCACGGATTTCTTCGCGATCCGCGCAGCGGCGGCCTTCAACAGCCGCGATGGCTTCATCAAGCCGGTGCTGGGCAACCCCGGAACGCTGAAGCCCGCGCGCGATCTGGACGATGAAGACAACTGGACCGCTCGCATCACCGGAAAGGTGGATTTCGGCGGCGGGTCCGATTTCATCCTGGCGGGCACCTTCGGCCATATTGGCGGTAACAACGCCACTAGCAGTGCGCTGTGGTTCCGGGTGAAGAACATGAGCACCAAGGACGCGCTCAAAGTCTTCTACAATCCCTACATCGGCAGTTCGGACGACAACTTTTACAATATTACCGGCATCCTCCATGTCGACGTCGGCCCGGTGCTGATGACCTACGAAGGATCGCACATCAAGTTCGATGCGCAGGACGTCTACAACCCCTCCGTCATCGATCCTTACGGCTCTACCGGCAACCCGTCGTACCTGTGGACCGACTATCGCGCCAATATCCGCAGCGATTCCCACGAGATCCGCTTCTCGAACTCCGCGCCAGGCCGCCTGACCTGGGTGGCGGGGATCAATTACTATGCCGAAAACATTCCCGAAAAGGACATGAACTGGCAGGTGCTGATCAAGGACGGCTGCCCGCAGCCCACGCTCGATCCGGCCTGCTACGTGCCCAATCCCGGCATCGTCGGCACCACCAAGCATGAAAGCATGGGCGTGTTCGGCCAGGCGAGCTTCGACCTGACCGACCAGATCCGTCTTACCGCTGGCGGCCGCTTTTCGGACGATTCCGTTTCGCGCACTTACACCATTGCGGCGGGCGATGCCCCTCCCGGCGGCTGGCTGGACCAGAACGGCAACCTCTGCGGCCCGCCGAACTACTGCGTCAACGGCACGGACAATTACGGCAAGCAATCCAGCAGCAAGTTCACCTGGCGGCTGGGCGTCGATTTCCGCCCCGCCCCGGACCAGTTGATCTACGCTTCGATCGCGACAGGCTACAAGCAAGGCGGCTTCAACGATGTCGATCCCGTGAACGGCGGCGTCGGCAAGTACGGGCCGGAATCGCTGACTGCCTATGAAATCGGCTACAAGGGCCGCATCGCGTCGAACCTGCAATACAACACGGCGGTCTATTATTACGATTACGCCAAGTATCAGCTCACCGGATCGACCTTCCTGACGCCCAGCGTCACTGGCGGCGCCCCGGTCGTGCTGATCTACACCACCAATCCGCCCGCCAAGTTCTACGGTTGGGAAAACGAGATCGAATGGCGGCCAACGCGCAACGACGATTTGAACCTGACTTTCGCTCTGGCGAATGGTGAGTTCGGCAAGGGCGCCAATGTCGGCTTCATCTATTCGAACCGGATCGACTGGTCGGGTAAACGACCGGACAGTCTGGCGACTTTCTCCGGCACCGCGTCCTGGGAGCACCGCTTCCCGCTGGCCAGTGGCGGCAATATCAAGGCCCGTGTAGGCACCAAGTTCTCCAACGGATACTACCTTTCCGACTTGGGCGGGCAGGGTAATCCGTTCACCGGCGAATACACCACTCTGCCCCAGCAGTACCGGCAAGGCGGCTTCACCCGCACGGACCTGACGCTGGGTTACACCTCCGAAAACGGGAAGCTGGATGTCACCGCCTTCGTGCGCAACGTGGAGAACAAGCTCCAGCTTGTCGGCGCGCCCAATGGCATGGGCACCGGTAACGACGATCAGGTCTTTGCCCGCATCGCCGATCCCCGCACGTACGGCGTGCGCCTCGGCGTGCGTTTCTAAACGCTCCGCACCTTCCCAGTTGGAGCGAACTCCCCGCCGGCCAGCACCTCTCTTGCCGGCGGGGCTTCTTATTCAAGGTCTGTCGGCCTTTCGAGCCTTAATGAGCAAGGGGGAGTTTTTATGTCTCATCGATTTTCGCGCAGCATTCGGCCGATGACTGCGGCGATACTGGGCATCTCTTTCGTGCTCGTCGCCAGCGGCGCGCAGGGGCAGGATGCTCCGATCAGGCGCAATACCACGCCGCCCAGCCCCCAGTCGATGCCGGGCGACTATTTCGATATTCCTCAAAGTGCGCAGCTCAAGGTTCCGCTTGGTCCACCCCCGGGCCCTAACCCGCAGGAACATCATGAGCCCGCCCGGCCGATATCAGGCATCGGCTTTAAGCTGGCCGCGATCGCTGCGCAGGCCGCCGAACAATCCTGCGCGCGCGACGGTTATGCGATTACAGTCGCGGTTGCCGACGCATCGGGCAATTTGAAGGCGGCACTTGCTGCCGATGGCACGCGCGACAACGGCATCTACATGGCGATGCACAAGACGGCGACGGTAGTTGCCTTCAAAATCCCTACCCTGGAACTTCGCGAGAGAATCGCAAAGGATCCTCGGCTGATCGAGCAGGTGACGCCCGCCATGTCCTTGCTTCCAGGTGGCGTGCCGATCATCAAGGATGGCCGATTTCTGGGCGCGATCGCTACCAGTGGCGCAAGCGCGCACGAAGAGGAAAAATGCGCGCGCGACGGAATCGCTGCGATCTTTGGCCAGTTGTGAGAGCGGGCCGCAGCGGTATCGGAGAAGGATGGAGACTGTGATGACTTTCCAAACGCCCAGACTGCCTTGTCGTCTGCCCACGACCGCACTGCTTCCGTGGGCCATGTGGGGTCTGTGACCCGCGCATGGCCGGGTCCTGCAGCTGGCGGCCGGGCGTGCAATACGCCGGACTTCCTGTGCCGTTGCCGGTCCATGACTGCCGCCGCCCATCCCAGCAAGAGCCGCCTGACATGAACCATTCTTCCACCCCACCGCCAATCGCCAGCGAAAGCCAGGCGGCGCCTGCACCTGCCCGAAAGAAGGGTAAGCGCATCGATATGCGCACCGTGCATCGAGCCGTCTCGCTCGTGGCAGTGCTGGTGATGCTGTATTTGGGCGTGACGGGCACATTGATCCAGGGACTGGATCTTGCCAGCATTCTGGCTGGCGCGCCCGAAACCAATCCGACGATGCAGTCGATCAATGAGGGGAAGTTCGGGAACGGCGATTTTTCGGCAGTGCTCCAAAGCGATTGGGGTGCCGGAGCGATGCCGGACAACATTGATGTTCAAGGCGCGCTGGGTAGGGCTCTGGCCTCGTTCCACCGCACTGTTCCGGGGCAGAAGCCGGCCTACGTGGAACTGCGTGTTGCGGGTCGACGGGCTATCGCACAAGTCGGTTACGTCGCCCCCTCAGAGGCGCCCGATCCGCACCAGATGGGGCCGCAGATCTTGGTTGCGGCCTTCGATCCCGTTACGGGCGCCTCGATGCCGAGCCTGTCGCCCAGGAGCGCAATACCCGGGCCATCGGCCCGGCAGTCGCTGAAGGAATGGCACCGATTATGGACGCGCCACGATGTGCCTGGCGTATATGTCGAATTCGCGGCGGGCTTGGCCATGTGCGTGCTCATCTACACCGGGCTGGTGATGTATTTCCGCCTGCTGCGGCAGCGCCGGAAGATGGGCCGGAACCAGCTCTTCTGGATGGCGGGCGAGACGATGCGGTCGCTGCATCGGGTTGTCTCTGTCGCTGCCGCGGTGCTGCTGATCCTTGTAGCGGCGAGCGGCACCTGGCTGGGGTTTGAGAGCAGCTGGCACACTTTCGTTACCCGTGCGGCACCCGTGGCACCCACGCCTCTTGTCGATTCCCAGGCTGAGCGCATAGCGCTGGCAGGTCTCGCCAGTTTCCGCGCAAGCGAACCTTCGACGCCGATCCGTGCCATCCGCGCCCGCATCTATGCCGGGCATGAGCAGGGCGTCATCGTCACTGCCGGTCCGGTTACGCGTCAGCGCGTGTTCGATACGGCTACGGGCAACGAAGTGGGCCTGAGTGAGAGCTATTATCCGGCCAGCGGCTTCCCGCTTGGGATGGACGTGCATGAATGGGTGAAGCACTTCCACTCGGGCTACCTCTTCGGCTTGCCTGCCCGGCTGCTGGATTTCGTTGCCGGCCTCGCCCTGGTGTTTCTGAGTGTCTCGGGACTGCTCATGTACATTGAGATGTACGGCCGTCGTGCTCGCTCGGGCCGCAAGGGAGTGTTCTGGAAATGAGCGGCGCCATGAAGCAACGGCTTCTTGCCGCTTGTGCAGGTCTTGCCGCTTTGGCTCTGCCGATGGCCGGCGCGCTGGCTCAGGATCGGATTGTCGCGGCGTCGCCCAATGGATCTGCGGCTGAACCGTCTTGTCCGCAAAACGACTGTCTTGCCCCGCAACTGGTCTATGTCGGAAAAGAAGGCGCCGGCGGGATCGACGCGGCGCGCTTCGACCCGAGGAGCGGCACGATTTCGGCGCTCGGCAGTGTAGCGGACATAGGGCGCCCAACCTGGCTGATGCCCAGTCCGCACCGGCAGGTGCTTTACGCGGCAAACGAAAGCGCAAACGGCGGCGACGGGCAAGGCGAAGTGCTCAGCTTTACTGCCGATCCAGCAGATGGGCATCTTTCGCTGCTCAGCCGCGTCGGTTCAGGAGGCGGATCGCCCCGGCATCTCGCGCTTGCCGGTATGCCGCCTACGATCTTCGTCGCCAATTTCGCCGCCGCGCAGGTGGCCGCGATCCCACTGCAAAAAGGCGGCGCGTTGCTTCCGCCAACCTCCGTCGTGACGGATAGCGGATCGGGCTCGCGTCTGTCTGAGCCTCATGCTCAGGCCGTTCTGGCCGATCGAGAGGGAAAGCATCTCTTCGTCGCAGACTTCGGCGCCGACCGGATATTCGTCTACCATATCGATGCCGACAGCCATTCGCTTAGCCCCTCCGCCCATCCCTTTGCCGCACTGCCGACGGGCTCGGGACCGCGCCGGCTCGCTTTCTCGGCAGATGGGCGCTTCGTCTATGTACTGACCGAGAAAGCCGCGCAGCTGGTGACCTTGGCCTGGGATGCGGTTCGGGAGGAACTGCGCGTGATCGGCTCTATCCCGATTGTGCACAGTGGCAAGCAAGCAGGTATCCACGCCGCCGAACTGGTGCTCGATCGAGACGGGCGCTTTGCCTATGTAACCAATCGCGGTGACGGCACCCTCGTCGTCTATGCGTTGGACCGGGGGACGGGAACGCCCCGCGAGATCCAACGGCTTGGATCCGCAGGGCGCGAACCCACCGCGTTGGCCATCGATACCACCGGTCGCTGGCTGCTGGTGGCAAGTGCTGCACCGGGATCGGTTTCTGTCTTCGCGCGCAATTCCGACACGGGATTGATCGAGCCC
This sequence comes from Novosphingobium oxfordense, assembly GCF_044029435.1. Classification (NCBI taxonomy): domain Bacteria; kingdom Pseudomonadati; phylum Pseudomonadota; class Alphaproteobacteria; order Sphingomonadales; family Sphingomonadaceae; genus Novosphingobium; species Novosphingobium oxfordense. Next base: position 1,521,139 of record NZ_CP147008.1, read on the forward strand.
ACTCCATCGCGGATCGCCGCGCCCCGTGCCGCCAGTCTGGCGATGCTGGTGCCGTGACCCACCCTGCCAAAGAGGGGAATTTCGCCATGAATTCGCGTTTCTTGCGCGTCGCGACGGGTCTTTCATCACGCTACCATCATGACGCCTTCGTCTATCCGGCTACCACTGCACGGGTGGGTGGTGACCTGATGGTCGCCTGCAGCCAGTTCAACCGTCGCGATGCAGGACAGGCCACCACGGCCTTCGAACTTTTGCGCATCCCCTTCGCGGCCATTGCGCGCGGCAACTGAACCGCGACGCGTCGCCATTCCCGCCTTTGCACAGGATCCGACCGACACCATGATTCCCTCTCGCATTTCCCGCCCGCTGGGCGCTCTCGCTCTCGCGCTGGCCCTCACCGGGACCTTGTCATTCACCAATTCAGCAGGCGCCCAAGGCATGTTCGACGGTCCTGTCGGCCAAGTGCAGATCGAGGGCGTGAAGACCAGCTATGTCAAATTGAGCGGCGGTTCGCCTGGCGTGCTCTACGAGCCGCTCAACCCAGGCCCTAAGGCGGCGATCGCTTTGTTCGTTATGCATGCCAGCGGTGACTATTTGACTTTCTCCGCATGCGGAGAACTGTCGAAACGTGGTTACAGGGTGCTCTGCGCCAACAATTCGTCGAGCAAGTCCGGCACGTTCGACGATGGCATCATGGACCGGGTGCTGCTGGAGATGAAGGCGGGCGTCGGGTTCCTCAAAAGCTATCCGGGTGTCAGCAAGGTCGTCCTGTTCGGTCATAGCGGCGGCGCCACGTTGATGACGGCTTATCAGATGATTGCTGAAGGCGGGGTGACTGCGTGCCAGGGGGGGCAGATGATCCACAAGTGTCCCTCCACACTGGCCGGCTTGCCCAAAGCTGATGGGGTGGTGTTGGCAGACGCCAATTGGGGGCAAGCCGAAATGACGCTGCTCAGCGTCGATCCGGCCGTGGTTTCGGACGACGACGGGATGAAACTCAATCCCGCGCTGGATATGTACAATCCGGCCAATGGCTACGACCCCAAAGGCTCACACTATTCCGAGGCGTTTCGCCGCAAGTTCCTTGCTGCCGAAGGCGCGCGCAACAATGCCCTGATCGACAGGGCGCAGGCACGTCTGGCGTTAATAGAGGCGGGCAAGGGGCACTACACCGATGACGAACCCTTTATCGTCGCCGGTGCGAGTTTCATCGGCAACCGATTGTTTTCCGAAGATAATGCGTTACTCGCTCGTTCACGGAAGGCTTGGCCGCTGGTTCATGCCGATGGGGCGATAACGACCGAAATTATCCATTCGGAGCGTGTTCCGGAAGGCCGCGGCGATCCCACCCGTACGATGGGGATGGGCGCGCTCAAGACGACGGTGAGGAACTTCTTGTCGAGCTATGCCGTCCGCGCGGGACAGGATTTCGACTATGATGCATCGGGCATACGCGGCGTCGAATGGCGCTCGACTTATGCAAGCCCCCCGGGGAACGTGGAAGGGATTTCGGTGCCGCTGCTGGCGCTTGGCATGACGGGCCACTGGGAAGGATTGGCCGCCGAAACGATCTATGAACACGCTGCCAGCAAGGACAAGGCCATCGCTTTCATCGAAGGCGCGACACATGTCTACACGCCTTGCGACAAGTGCATCAAACCGGCCGGCGCTTACGGTGATACTGTCAAGCTGACGTACGACTACGTGGACAACTGGATTTCCAAAGCGGGCAGGTTTGCAAACACCAATTGAGATCGCGCATGCCGTGCTGAGGTGTTTGGGCTCACAATGCGCAGCACCTTTAGGTCGTCTCTCGCTCGATCAGCTATTCGCCAGCGGCCGGAAGAGCTTCACATAAGCCAACCCGCCTTGAGCCGAAGCACGGCGACGATCGAGCGCGTCGTCGACTTCGCGATATCCAAGCGGCTTGGGCACGGAGCCGTGTCGACCGGAGCCGGGCCACAGATGATCGCTGCGGCTCGGTCCCCGTCTCTTCACTTGGTAGGCGTCCGAGGCTCGCCAGCGCGCCCAGGATCACCGACATCGCCGACGAAAAGGGCGGCCCTTGCAAAGACCGGATTTAATGATACGTTATATCATAACAAATCTCATCAAGGACCTCGCGTGAGCCAGATCGACGCCGCAACCGCTTCCTCAAAGCGTCTTCCCGTCACCGTCCTGTCGGGCTTCCTCGGCGCGGGCAAGACGACGCTGCTCAATCATGTCCTGTCCAACCGCGCGGGTATGCGCGTGGCGGTGATCGTCAACGACATGTCCGAAGTGAACATCGATGCCGATCTCGTGCGCGGCGGGGATGCGGCGCTTTCGCGCAGCGAGGAGAGCCTGGTGGAAATGACCAATGGCTGCATCTGCTGCACGCTACGGGACGATCTTCTGATCGAAGTGCGAAAACTGGCGGAGGAGGGCCGCTTCGACTATCTGCTGATCGAGAGCACCGGCATTTCCGAACCGCTTCCTGTGGCCAGCACTTTCACGTTTCGCGACGAAGCGGGCGTCTCGCTGTCCGATGTGGCCCGATTGGATACGATGGTGACCGTGGTGGACGCGGTGAACCTGTTGAAGGACTATTCCAGCCAGGATTTCCTGGCTGACCGGGGCGAGACGCTGGGCGACGACGACAGGCGCAGCCTGGTCGGCCTGCTCGTGGAGCAGGTCGAATTTGCCGATGTCGTGGTCGTCAACAAGGCCTCTTCGGTTGGCGCCGATCAGTTGGCCGTGGTAAAGAAGCTGATCGCCAGCCTGAACGCCGATGCCCGCATCATTGCCTGCGATCGGGGGCAGGTGCCGCTGGAGGCGATACTGGGCACGGGCCTCTATGACGAGGAGAAGTCCGCCCGCCATCCGCTCTGGGCCAAGGAACTCTACGGTTATGCCGATCACCGCCCGGAAAGCGAGGAATACGGGATCGAGAGCTTCGTCTATCGCGCCCGCGCGCCCTTCGAGCCGGCGCGGCTGCATCGTCTGCTGACGGGAGACGGGCTGGACCGCGTCGTTCGCGCCAAGGGGCATTTCTGGCTGGCGACAAGGCCAGATTGGGTCGGCGAACTGGCGGTTGCGGGCAGCGAAACGCAGACGGCGCGGATGGGCCGCTGGTGGGCCAGCGTGCCCAAGCATCTGTGGCCGGATGATGAACGCTTCGAGAATTTCGTGATGCAGCACTGGGACGAGACCTGGGGAGACCGGCGACAGGAACTGGTCTTCATCGGCATCGGCATGAACGAGGCGCGCATTCGCTCTGCGCTGGACGCGTGCCTGCTGCCGGCGCGCGAATTCGTGCCGGCAACATGGTCGCACCTTGCCGACCCCTTTCCGCACTGGGGCGAGCCGGCGCTGGCAGAGGCGGCGCAGTGACCGTTCCGCCAACGCTGACGCATGGCGTCGCCATGGCCCGCGGACCCGATGTGCTTGCGGAAATCCTCGACGCGCCGATACATCTGGCGCTCTGGCAAACGCGGCGCCCTCCTGAACTTGCCTGGTTGGATGCCCTCGATTGGGATTCGCTGGACGACGTTGCCGTCGCGATGGATTGTGATGCGCCGCGGGACGGCTGGCTCGAAGCGTTGACCGAGGCCGGCTATCCGGCCGGTGTTCGCACAGCCATCCTCGCGGGAGAGATCGCCGCACTCGCCATTCGCTTCGCAGCCATCATGGCTTGCAGGCAAGTTCGGATCCGGTTGGAAGTCGTCGAAACCGATGCCTGCCGCAAGTTCCACGCCGATCATGTGACCGCGCGCCTGCTGACGACGCTGCACGGGCAGGGCACGCAGTGGATCGAGACTATCTGCCCGGATCGGATCAGGCAGATGGAAGTGGGCGAGGTCGCCATCTTCAAGGGCCGCATCTGGGCGGAGGAGCCGGCCGTGCTCCATCGTTCACCGCCGATCGGGCAGACGGGCGAGACGCGCTTGCTGCTGGTGATCGATCCGCATCCGAACGATGGAGGCGGGGCATGAGCGCTGTGTTGAGCGGGGCGGCAGGGCTGATCCCGGTCTCGGTGCTCACCGGATTTCTCGGCAGCGGCAAGACGACGGTGGTGAACCGGCTAGTCCGCGCGCCCGAAATGCGCCGTGCGCTGGTGATCATCAACGAATTCGGCGCAGTTGGCCTCGATCACGACCTCATCGCGCGCTCCAGCGAGGATCTGGTGGTGGAGATGATGGGCGGCTGCCTGTGCTGCACGATCCGGGGCGATCTTTTGGCCACGCTGCGTGACGCGCCGTGGCGCTTCGCGCGTGAGGGCACCTGCTGGTTCGACCGCGTGGTGATCGAGACGACCGGGCTGGCCGATCCGGCGCCGATCCTGCACACGCTGATGACCGATCCGATGCTCGCCACCGTCTATCGGCTGGACAGCGTGATCGCGACGGTTGACGCCGCCAATGGCATGGCGACGCTCGACCGGCAGGAGGAAGCAGTGAAGCAGGCAGCGGTCGCGGACCAAATCCTGCTGACCAAGATCGATCTGGTTGGCGACGGCGAGCGCTCCGCCATTGAGGCGCGACTGCGCGCGCTGAACCCGGCCGCGACGATCGTGCCGACGCGCGACGGGGCCGTGGACCCCGGCGACCTTTTCGGCGCAGGGCTGTTCGATCCGGCCGCCAAGAGCGCGGACGTACGCCGCTGGCTCAATGCCGAAGCCTACGATAGTCATGGTCATAGTCACGGGCACGGGCATCATCATGACGTGAACCGCCACGACGACCGCATCCGCGCGACTTGCCTGACAATCGACGCGCCGTTGCCAGCCGCTGCTTTCGAACGCTGGATCGACATCCTGACGATGTTCAAGGGCCCCGACATCTTGCGGGTCAAAGGGATCCTGCATGTCGAAGGAGAACCGCATCCGGTGGCGATCCACGGCGTGCAGCACATCTTCCATCCGCCGGTGGTGCTGGCCGAATGGCCCGGACATGACCGGCGCACGCGGCTGGTCTTCATTACCCGCGATATCGATGCCGATGAACTGCGCTCCACGTTGGCCCTGATGACCGATGGGTTCGATCGTTTCGTGCTCGACGGCGCGGAGCAGGATGGCCCCTTCGGCAATTCGCTGGCTCAGGGCGGAAGCCTGCTTTCGGCGATCTGAAGTCTTCGGACCATGAGGCCCGGCATCATTACTGAACGGACATTTCCCCGTGAATTTTCTCTTTCCCCTCGCCCTTGCTGTCGCTGCCGGATTGGCCACCGGCTTCGGGGGCTTGCTGACATTGCGCATCGGCGCGCGGCGCGATCTGGTGTTCGGCCTGACCGGGGGGCTGGTGATCGGGCTTGCCCTGCTCGATCTCGTTCCCGCCGCGCTTGAAAGCGGCAGTGGCCATCGTCATGCCGGCCTCGTCTTCGCGATGGTCGCGTCCGGTTTTGCCGGTTACCTGCTGCTGCACCGCTTGCCTGGCGCCGCCAGTCTTGGGCGCATAACCTTGCTGGTGCACAGCATGATGGACGGGTTGATCATCGGTCTTGCCTTCGCGGTGTCCAGCGCGACCGGGTGGTTGGTGGCGCTGGCGGTGCTGGCGCACGACATGGCGGATGGGGCGAACATGGTGGGGCTCAGCCTGTCGGCAGCGCCCCTGCAAAACCCATGGCGCTGGCTGCTCGCCAACGCGCTTGCGCCTGTGGCGGGGTTGATGCTTGGCTACCTTGTCCCTGTCGAGCCCGGCGCGTTTTCATTGGTTCTGGCGGTCTTTGCGGGCGGGTTCCTCTATATCGGCACGGTGGAATTGCTGCCGCGCAGCGCGGGAGCCGAACGCGGGCTGCATGGCGCGTTAGCCTGCATGGCCGGGCTGGGAGCGATGGCGCTGGTCACTCATCTCGCCCATTGACCGCCTTCATCCCCGTCCAACCGATCCATCGTCGATCAGTCGCCTCTCAAACCCGACGAACCGTTGGTCGACCGTCTTTTCAAATGCGATGTTATTACATTACCAATCATCGCGGGTCGCAAGGGAGGTTTTGTGACGAATGCGGGGGTTGCGTCGGTTTCCGGCACAGGGGAAGTATTTGCCAAATCATCACGCCTTATCAGCCGATTGGCGCTACATCGGGCATTTGCGCGAAAGGCGCTATGGGCAGCGATAGGCTTGATGCTGGCCACTGGCCTGGCCGGGCAGGTCATGGCCGCGCCGCTGCAATGCGTGCCCTATGCGCGCGATCGATCGGGCATTCAGATCCACGGTAATGCCTGGACCTGGTGGGGCCAGGCCGCCGGTGTCTACGCGCGGGGCACCGAGCCGCGCGTGGGTGCGGTGGTTGCGATGGCGCCTTCGCGCGCGATGCCGCTGGGTCATGTCGCGGTGGTCGAAAAGATCGTCGATGACCGGCACATCCTGCTCGATCACGCCAACTGGTCTTCGCCCGGACAGGTCGAAATCGGCGCGCTGGCGGAGGATGTTTCGGCCAAGGGGGACTGGAGCGAAGTGCGTGTGTGGTACGCGCCAAGCGGCGCGCTGGGTATGCGCACGAACCCCGTCTTCGGTTTCATCTATGCGGAGGGCGTTGGGAATCCGGTCGAACTTGCCGTAGCCAATCCCAATAGTGACAGAGATCGTGAGTTGTAAGGGAGTAACATAACATTTCATTCGGTAATAGGATGGCGCCGGCCAAAACTGGTGATCGAAACGCTGGGATTGCGCTTCATTGGACGCCTGATCCCTTCCGAATTAGATCCCTAGGAAATCTACTTATCCCAGGTTAAGCGGCGTGAAATTAAGCGCCGATATTCTTTGCAGATTACGGATATCGATCTCGAAGGCGCGTACGATGGACGCCACCCCATTCCGGACCACATCCTGGTATGTATCGGCGATGGAAGGACTTGTCGCCGCCGTGCAGGAACTTTCCCACGCGCGCGACCTCAACGCGGTAACCGCAGTCATTCGAGATGCCGCGCGAAACCTGACCGGGGCGGATGGCGCCACTTTCGTCCTGCGGGACGGCGACCAGTGCTACTACGCCGAGGAGAATGCGATTGCCCCCTTGTGGAAGGGCAAACGCTTTCCGATGAGTGCCTGCGTCAGCGGTTGGGTCATGCTGAACGCCCAGAGCGCGGTGATCGAAGATATCTATAACGATCCGCGCGTGCCCGTCGAAGCCTATCGTCCCACTTTCGTAAAGAGTCTGGCAATGGTGCCGATCCGGCGTGCGTCGCCGATCGGCGCTATCGGCAATTACTGGTCCAGCCAGCGCGTGCCTTCGGCAGAGGAATTGGCGATACTTCAGGCGCTGGCCGACACCACCTCGGTCGCGCTGGAGAATGCAGACCTCTATATGCGACTGCACGCCATGGTGGTTGCCTTGCAGGAACAGCAGGCGCGCATCAGCAAGCAGCACGCCAGTCTCAGCGTGTTCACACGGGCATTGGCGCACGATCTTCGCGAGCCGGTGCGAACCCTAATGTCTTTCTCGGAATTGCTGCGCGATGGAGTGGGGGATGGGGCCAAGCAGGATACCTATTTGCGCTTCATCGGCGAATCCGCGTCACGCATGGGCAAGCTGATCGATTCCGTTTCGCAGTATACCCGGTTGGATGCCCCCGAAGTTATCGAACGAACGTCGTGCAATCTGGCGGAGATCATTGATGAAGTGCGCCAGAACCTGGCCTTCATCATTGAGGACCGCCGCGCGACGGTGATGCACGGACCTTTGCCTGATCTGATCGCGCATCCGGTCCATTTACGGCAATTGTTCCAGAACCTGGTCGCCAATGCGATCTCCCACAATGCGCCGGGGATCACGGTGACGATCGGCCACTCGGTCGCTGACGGGCACGGCATCTTCACGGTGGCGGACGACGGGATCGGTATCCCGCAGGACGAATTGGAGCACGTGTTCCGGCCGTTCCATCGGCTGGTGCACAACAACGAATCCAGCGGGCTGGGCCTTGCCATCTGCCAGCGCATCGTCGCGACATACGGGGGCGAAATCGGCTGTGTCCCCAGCAAGGGCGCGACCTTTCGCTTCACCCTGCCGGAAGCGGAGCAGCCGACTTTGCCCGGCGGCGATGATGAAGGCACATCGTCGCCCATCGCCAATGTGCTGATTGTGGACGATCGCGAGGCCGACCTGGAACTGACCGAACTCGCCCTGTTCACGCGGCCCAAGCTGCGCTGCAACCTGCTCAGCGTGCGCGATGGACGCGAAGCCTATCGCCTGCTCACCGCGCCGGAAAGCGTGGTCGACCTGATCCTTTTGGATATCAACATGCCCGATGTGGACGGGTTCCGCCTGCTTGAGCAAATCCGGGGTGATGATGACTTGCACGACATGAATGTCATCATGTGCAGCGGTTCGGACTATGAGCCGGACCAGAAGCGGTCCTTCGAACTTGGCGCCGTTGGATATCTGCTGAAACCACCCCGGCTCGCGAACTTCAGGGATATCCTATCAGGGTTACCGGGCCTGCGGCTCGTCGATGAAGAGGCTGGCATGGCGCTGGTCCGGGGAAATCCTAGGCAGGGCTAACCGGGGCGAAGCCTTACTGGATGCCCCAGTGGCCGACGATGAACGAGCATCACCACTGGCCGCGTCAGGACCAGTCCTGAGCTTCAATCGGAACTGAGCGTTAGTAGATTCGGAGAAGGTACGGGGTTAACAATATAATCGTAGGCAGTTTTATTATTGGTATTGCACACAAGCAGGTGTCTGCGCGGTTCAATAGATGGCCGAATTATTTGCAATCGGCTATTCGCAGTATTGGGCGCGGCTGCTGGCAAATTCTTACGATCCGTCGTTCAAGCCCGCCGTTGGATTGATGAATGTATGGCGGGTTTGGAGGGACTAAAACGAACGCGAGAATGTCAGCTATGTCGGCGAATCCTGCATAAGGGCAGAGTGTTATCGGCAAGTCGCGCCGAAGGGGCGATCAATGACCTACCGGGAAGGTCTGGCCAGTTTCGATTCCTTCGATCGAGCGAAGGTAGGCGCCTGCGACATGCGATGCCGGCACGGGTTGATGACCAGGCAGCAGGTTGGTGCCGATCTTGTCCACGGACTCCTGCAGGATGGTGGGGCTTATTGCATTGATCCTTCGGTCGCGCCCGATTTCGGCGGCGGCGCCGATCACGAAGGCTTCTATGCCGCCATCGACGATGCTGGCGCCGATACCGCCGAGCCACGGCATGCGGGACATGATGCCCGAAATCAGCGTAAACGACCCGCCTTCCCGCACATGGGGCAAGCCCTGGAGAACGATGTCGATCTGTGAGGAGAGCTTGCCCCTGATCGCTTCGTCGATATGCGCCAGCGTGGTATCATGCAGTGGAAGCAGCGGTACCACGCCGACGGTGCAAGCCACTGCATCGACCGCACCGACTGCGGCATAGGCGGCAGCGATGGAGGCGGTGTCGGTTATGTCTATGCGCAGTTCGCCCTTTTCAGGATCGGCATCGAAATCGGCAGTGGCCACCTCATGTCCGCGTTCGCGCAACATGTGGAGCACGGCGCTGCCCACGGTGCCGGACGTACCGATGAGAAAGACGCGCTTCGTTGCGATGGTCATGCAGTGGCTCCGGTAATGTCGAACCAGCGGGTGGCTGCGGCATGTTCGATGGCGGCGATGAGGAGCGGATCATATTCACCCTCGTCGATTTCGACATTCTTCTGCGCGATGTCGCGCCGCGCGATACGCCAGCCGTCTGCGGTGCGGACCGCACGGTCGGAATAGAGCGCATTGCCGCGAATGCGGCGTACCCGGCCCGGCGTATCGGTGGGGTGAAGGGTGATGTAGATCACCTCGCTTACCACATGGGCGCTCTCGCCATCCGCGTCGAAGCGGTAGAGCGTATTGCCGATAAGGTGCTGGCCGGAGATGCGCGTCTTGTTGAATTCCTGCAAGAAACGCCCGAATTCGTCGGCGCTGCGGTTTTCCATGGGCATGCCGGGAAAGTGGATCGTCGCGTCTTGGGTGAAGATACCTTCGTACAGGCGCCATTCGTCCTGGTCCTGGGCCTGTCCGTAGCGGACCAGCAGGTCGGAGATCTCGGCGCGGGCGAGCAGTTCGTCGTCGGTGATCTTGGGCATTAGGAATGTCCTGGATGGAGAGTGGCGCCCGGTAGCCAGGCGGTGGCAAGTGTGGTGCGCACGGCCTCGGCGATGGGCGACACGAAGGGCAGCACCGTGCCGTTCGCTGCCTTACGGACGATGACGTGGCGCACGATGCGCCATTCGCCGCCTTCGCGCCGAAATTCGTCGATATAGAGGCCCGGCGTCACTTCGCGCGAAGCGCCGCCGGCTGCCTGTTCGAGCGTGGTGGCGAGAAATTCGGTGACGGTGCGGGCACTGTCGCCATCGACTTCGGCGTGCAGATTGCCGAGCAGGTGCTGGCCGGACAGCCGCAGAGGGTCGAACGTAGCGGCCAGCATCTCGCGGAAGGCGACAAAGCCGAGTGCGCCGTCCATGTAGCCGGGAACCTCGACCTGGCCATCCAAGTGGAAGGCACTGTCGTAGAGCGGCCATGACCGTTGATCCACGCCATGCGCATAGCGGGTCATACAGTCCTGTAATTCGGCACGGTCACGCAGTGCCTGCCACGTGAGGCTCATGCAGCAACTTCCGGTGCGATCTCGGCAGCCTCTATCAGCGCGCGATTTTCCAGCGGCTCGGTGATCGTCAGGAACTGTCCGACATGGCGGGGTGCCACCACTTCGGATAGCGCGAATGCGGCAAGGTCCTGGTAGGTCACGCAAGAGGAACGGTCGAGTTCGATGCGGGTGTAGACCTGGTGGGGGCGGCCCAGTTCGCCCTCGTAAATCGCAGGGTTGCGGATCACGGTCCAGTCCACCGGCGCATCGCTGGCGGCAATGAACTCCTCCGTATAGTCCTTGTCGAGCACCCGGTTCTTCACCAGATCGCGCAGCCAGGTGACATAAGCCGAACCATCGTTGCTGCCGCCGGCACCATGGGTACTCATCAGCACGATGCGGCGCTTGCCGTGGCGCGGGAGGGCATCGAACAGCAGGCGGGTGGAGACGAGGCAGACGTCGACCGAGGCGGAATCGTCGATCTCCGCGCGGCTCCTGCCTGCGGCGGGAATGCCCAGGCTGCAGATGACGGCGTCGTTCTCCGAAACCAGTTTCTCGATGATGGCCGGGTCGCGGGCGTCGCCGATCACGACTTCGAGGTTGTCGCCCCGGATCGGCAGACCCTCAGGCCGACGCACCAGGGCGGAGACCTTGTGCCCGGCGGCGAGCGCCTGCTCGACGATAACCTGGCCGGTACGTCCGGTGGCGCCGAGAACAGCGATTTTCATGTTGTGCTCCTATCGGTGGAAACGAGGAAAGGGGTGAGCGCTGCGGCGAGTGCGGCCGGGGATTTGTCCGGAAGCTGGCGCGCTTCCTCACCATCGAGGCCGGCTAGGGCTGCGTTCGCGGCATATTTCCGGCCGATCGCGGCGGTCGAGAGCGCATTGCGGAGGCTTCCCGGCGCGTCGTCAATGCGCAGGCGCTGTGATCGGCCGGCCGCATGGACCGTCACGGCGGCGGGATAGCTGCGATCCGGGGCAAGCGGGGTGATTTCGGGCGAGGCGATCAGCGTGACCCTGGCTCCAGCGGCGAGGACGGCCGGATCGGTCAGGCGAATACCCAGCAAGTGCTCCGGCAGGACGGCACCGTTTGCCAGCAGACAGCCGATGGCGAAGGGAAAGCTGAATTGGGCATGGTCGGCGGATTGTGGCGGCAGAAAGGCTAGCGCTTCTAGGCCAGGCATGACCTCGACTTCGATGCGCTCGATCATCCCGGCATTCCATTCCTGCCCCCAATTCCCCTCCTGTTCGTGGAGGATGGTCTCGATCGCGGCGAGGGCGGGGTGGATGGCGCGGCAACAGGGCCAGGGCTTCGTGTAGGTGGCGAGAATGTGCCAGGCTTCACCGATGCTGGATACGAACGGGTTTGCTGCCTGTGCGGTGTCGAATGGGCTGGGCGCGATGCCGAGGGAGGGCTTCGCCGGCGCGCCGCCGAAACCGGCTTCGGCCAGAAGCGCGGCGGTGACGGCCGCAGCGGCGGCCGGGCCGATCAATTCCTTGACCATCGGCAGTTGCAGGCTGGCCAATGGACCATGGGCGGCGGCGATGTGGATGGCGCTCAGAATAGTGTCGGCTGTGGCGCCTCGGTAGCTGGCGACCGCCGCTGCAGCGCCGATGGCGCTTGCCGCACCGGTGCAGTGATAGGGGCCGCCGCTGATCTCCGGTTTGAGCAGATAGCCGGCGCGGATCGCGACTTCGTAGCCGACGACCAGCGCAGCGAGCAGATCCTCGCGGGTTTCGTGGCCCCGGGTTGTGGCGAGAAGTGCAGGCAGGATGGTCGAGCCCGGATGGATGCCACCGCCTTCGTAATGGCCATCGTCATGGTCGAAGGCGGATGCGGCAATGGCCCAGGCGAGGGCGCGCATCGCGGCGGATACGTCGGAGCCTGCCGAATCCAGAGCAATTGCGCGCCGCGCCGCCGCGAACGCAGTGCTGCGGGTGCCCGCGAGAAGGCAGCCCAGCGTGTCCCTCAATGCAGTTTCCGCGCGCCCTTGAACGGCGACGGGCAGATCGCGCCAATCCAGGGATGCGGCGAAATGGGCCATGACCAGGGCGTTCATCCGGCAGCATCCCAGCGTTTCGCGTGCCGGCGCATGGCGGCTGCCATTCGCGCCAGGCAATAGATGGCCATGGCGATGAGCGCGGCCAGCATGGTGATGGCGGCGGGAAGCGGAGTGATCGCGGCCTTCAGGTCTTCCCAGAGGCGCAGCGCCAGCGGCATCGCGTCGGATGAACTGAGGAACAGGCCTGCGCTGATATCGTCCACCGCCAACAGGAACGCGAACACGAAGGCGCTGGCAAAGGCGGTGGCAAGCAGCGGCATGGTAACCGTGCGCGCGCTTGTCAGCGGCCCGGCGCCGAGGGTGGCTGCGGCGCGGGCAAGGTGGGGATCCAGGCGGCGGGCGGCGGCTCCGACCAGCAGGAAGCCGTAGGGCAAGCCAGTCACCGCGTAGATTGCCACGAACAGCACCGACGATTCGATGCCGCTCCAGCGCAGCGCCACAAGGTAGAGCGCGGCCGTCACCGTGATGGGCGAAACGACCAGCGGCGCGGCGACCGCCAGCGTTACCAGTCGCGCCCGGCGAGCAGGCAGGCGCAGCGACGCGAGTGCGGCCATGGCGCCGGTGAGGCTGGCGATCGCGGCGGCGCTTATGGCAATGCGCAGCGTGAATGCGGCCGACCCGAGCAGGTCAGGATCGCCCAGAAAGGTCTCGATCCAACGCAGCGAGTAGGCGCGCGGCGGGAAGCGCAAGTAGAAGTCGTCGCTGAGCGAAAGCGGCGCGAGGATCACCAGCGGCACCAGCAGCAGTGCCAACACGAAAACGAAGATCATACCGACCGGAACCCAGCGCCACGGTGCCACCACGCGCGCCAGCGGTTCAAGGCTGCGCAGCAGACGGGCGGAAAGGCGCCCCGCCCCGGCCCTCTGCGCATAGCTGCGCAGGATTGTGGCCAGGCCGCAGGAGAGCAGTACCAGCGCGAACATGACGACGATCCGGGCGGATGCTCCGGCATCGTCGCCCAGCGTGTTGATCCGTACTTCCAATTCCTGCGAGAGCAGATAGCTGTCGGGCGCGCCGAGCAGCGTCGGGATGGCGTAGAAGCCAAGGCAGGTGAGAAAGACCAGCGCGCAGCTGACACCGATGCCGGGCAGGGCCAGCGGCAGGACGGCGGTGAGCCAAGCTGTTACCGGATCCGCGCCCAGGCTGCGTGCGGCGCGCGACATGCGCAAGTCGATGCCCTGCATCACCCCGTAGAGCGGCAGGATGAACAGCGGCAGTGTAACCTGCACGCTGGCCAGCAGCATCGCGCCGTCGGTAAAGGCCAGCTTCACCGGATGTGCCCAGCCCAGCACGTGCAGTGCGGAGTTGACGAGCCCGCGCGATCCCAGGATCGCGAGCCAGGCATAGCTGCGGATCAGCGTGCCGATGGTGAATGACACGCCCATCGCCACCAACATCACCCGGCGTGCCCATCCGGAGTAGCGCACCAGCGCATAGGCGGTGGGCGTGCCCAGAAGCAGGCAGGCGAGCGTCACCAGCGCCGCAAAGCGCAGGGTGTCGCTCAGCACGGCGCGGAAGGAACTGTCGAGGATGCTGGCGTAGGCCGAAAGGTCGAACGCGCCGCCCGGAAACACCGACCGCCATAGCGAAAGCCCGAAAGGCGCGAACAGCAGGCCGAGGCTGATCGCCAGCGCCGGAAGACACGCCAGCCAGATGAGTGCGCTGGTGCGCGGAGATGCCGCGGCGCTCATTTGCCCACCACCTCGGTCTCCCACAGCTTGACGCTGAGCGCGACGTTGCTGAGGCCGGGTCGGTCTTCTCTCGCCCACCAGTCGTCGTCCTGCATGATCTGCCTTGGCAGGTTCTGCGGCGCAGTGGGAAGGTGCGCCGCCCTGCCCGGTGGCAGAAGGGAAAAGGCCCGCTGGTTGGCGGGACTGTAGCCGATCAGCTGGGCGAAATGCGCCTGCCGGTCGGGCCGCAGCGCAAAGGCCATGAAGCGCAGCGCATTGGCATGGTTGGGCGCGCCGCGCGGGATGGCCCAATAGCCGCCCTGAAGTATGCCTTGATTCCACGTGAACAGGGATCCGGCGTCCCGAGCCTCCGGCGTGTCCACCGGGCCGTTCCAGATATTGCCGATGACGACGTTCTGCTCGTTCAGCATCTGCAAGGCATCGCCGCTCGACAGCCAGTAACGCGCAATGGATGGGCGGATGCGGCGCAGGGCGCGGATCGCACGGTCCCAATCGAGGGGGTAGAGGCGGTCTGCGGGGACGCCGTCGGCCAGCAGGGCGATCTCGAAAGTCGCGGCCATTTGCCCCATCAGGCCAGAGCCGAGCATGCGTTCGCCCGGATGGCGCCCGGTGTCCCACATGTCCGCCCAGCCCGCGGGCTCACGATCGGGGAAGAGTTCCTGGCGATAGGCCAGCACGGTCGAGGCGTAGAACGAGGGCAGCGCATGCTTGCGCGGCTTGCGGGGGCCGAGTGCGGCGATGTCCTGCGGATCGAAACCGCGCAGGTCTATTGGCGTGAGCAGTCCGTCACGCTCGAAGCGGGGAAGGTCGGCACCGGACATGTCGGCCACGTCGATCACCGGGCGGCCCTGTTCGATGCTGGTGCGCAGCTTGCCCGCCATGACGAAGGGTACGGTGCGCACGCGGATGCCCGTCTCCTGCTCGAACGGTTTGTAGAAAGCCCGGCGTTGGGCGCGGCCCCAGAAACTGCCGCCGTCGCAGAGAATGACCTCGGCGCCCTTGCGCGATGGCGCGCAGGCAGTTGTGGCCGCTGCCAGCCCGAAAGCAAGCGCGCCGCGCCGATCGAAGTGGCGGCTCATCGTGCGCCCACCGGATAGGCGCAGGCCGCGCCGGGGTAGATCGTCACGCCAACTGCCGTCCCGGGTGTCGGTGCGAGGTCGGAGATCGGCTGGACTGCGTTGAGCTGTTCGCCCGAGGGCAGTTCCAATTGCACGATGCGATGGGTGCCGGCAAACAGCGCGGTGAGCACCGTGGCTGCCAGCGCACCATCGCGACGTTCGTGAAACGATACATCCTCGGGACGGACCACGAGGGCGGCCGGCGAACCGGTGACCGGCGGCAGTCCGGGCCAGCGCGCGTCGAGGGGCACGCCGCACAGGTGAACCTTCCCGCCTTGACCCGTCATGGCGCCGAGGCGGTTGGCCCCGGCCCAAAGGAACTCTGCGGCAAAGGCGCTGGCGGGATTGCCGTAGATGTCTTCCACGGCGCCCACCTGCTCGAGGCGCCCCTCATTCATGATCGCGATCCGGTCGGCCAGAGCCAATGCCTCGCGCTGATCGTGGGTCACGTAGATGACGGTGGAGCGGGTTTGCTGTAGCAGCAGCTTGAGTTCGATCTGCAATTGCTCACGCAACGCGCGGTCGAGCGCCCCCATGGGCTCGTCCATCAGCAGGACGGCGGGTTCGGCGGCCAGTGCCCGGGCGATCGCCACGCGCTGCTGCTGGCCGCCCGACAGGGTGTGAATGCGCCGATCCGCAAAACCCTGAAGGCGGACCGACGCTAGCAAGCGATCCACCCGATCGCGGGTTTCCGCACGGGAAGCGCGCCGGCGGACCAGCGGGTATGCGATGTTCTCAGCCACGCTCAGATGCGGAAAAAGCGCATAGTGCTGAAACACCATGCCGATCTGGCGGGCATGGACGGGCAGCGCGACGATGCTGCGCCCATCGATGCAGATATCGCCCTGGTCCGGTTGCTCGAACCCGGCGACCAGATTGAGGAGCGTAGACTTGCCGGAGCCGCTGGGGCCGAGCAGGGCGATGCGCTCGCCCGGCTCGATCGCCAGCGACACGCCGTCCAGCACTGCGGGGCCGGCGAAGCCTTTGCTTACCGCGCGTATATCGAGCGGCGCGGGAGTAGAGGCCGTGTCGGGGCGGGCCTGCCTGGAAAGGATCACGTCAGGTCGTCCTTGTGCATGATGGAAAGTCCGCCCCCGGATTGCACGATCAGAAGTTGACCGAAGCGCCGACCTGGAATTGCAGCTTGGGCTTGGGGGCCACGTAGATGCGGTCGCTGAGTGCGAAGCCGAACTCGTTGTAGACCGAGCCCGGATACCAGATGCCGCCTGCCCACAGGTTCAGGTTGTTCTTCTCGGGCAGAACCCAGCGGATCTTGCCGGACAGGCGGTTGTAGGTGCCGGCAGTGTAAGTGCCGAGCGAATCCAGCTTCTGCGGTCCGAAGAACTCGTGATCGAGATCGAAGCGCAGGCTTTCGCCGTCGCTGCCGGGCAGGCGGTAGTCTACCCGTGCGCCATAGGCGGCGAGCCACTTGGCGACGTATGGTACATAGCCGCCATCGGCGAGACGGGCCTTCACCACCGAGTAGTTGCCGGTCAGCTTGAGGTCGACCGTTTCGCTCTTCACCAGTTCCAGCGAGGTTTCGAGATCGAGGCCCTTGCGGCGTGATGTGCCGAGGTTGACGTAAGTATAGCCGACCTGACCGACCTCGTTCGAGTTTACCGTCTTGTAGAAGTTCGCCTGGAAGTGCAGGCGACGGCCCCATGGATCGTAAGCGATGCCCGCTTCCTTGCTCGACAGGTGCGAGACATTGAGGTCGGGGTTTGTGGTCAGTTCCGAGAACGCGCTGGGTGAGCGTGGGCTCTCGCCGTAGTTGGCGTAGATCGTCACGTCCGGCACTGGGTTGATGGCGGCGCCGATTTTGGGGCTGAAGCGTCCGGTCTTGGTCTTGAACGACTGCTCGTAATAGGCGTTCGCCGCCGCGTCGTAATCCTGGTTGTCGACGTCGATGGTGAAGTGGTCGTAGCGGCCGCCGGCGGTGATCTTCAGCCAGCTTGCAGGCTTCAGCTGAAGCGAGGCGTAGACCGAGCTGGTCGTCTCGTTCACCTGTTCGCGCTGGTAGAAGTAGGCGTCCAGCGGGTCGAGGCCGGTGATCTTGTCACCATCCTCGGAGGGAAGCTCGGTGAGGGCGATGTCGGCGCGCTGGACGCTGACCCCGCCCAGGAGCAGGGCATCGATACCGACCACTTCGAAGCGGCGATGTGCCTCCAGGCTGCCTGCATAGTTCCAGCGTGCGTCACGGCGATAGTATTGCGGATAGGGATAAGTGGTCGAGGTGCGATTGAGCGCGCTATGGCCCACGCTGGCGCTTGCCTCCAGGCCCTGGTCGTAATCGCCCAGCAGGTAGTTGCCGATTAGCGTGTAGGTCTGGGCAGAGCCGTGATCGCTGTCGCTGATCGCGGACTTGGCGCTGATCGTGCCGTCCTTGATGAGGCCGAGATCGATGTAACCGGGCTGCTGGAACTTGTTGTTGTAGGTTTCGAAGCCGAGCGTGAAACGCCCGGCACCAAGCGGGGTGGCGAACTTGGTGAACGTCTTGACCAGCTTGCCGCCGCTACGATCGCGGTAGCCGTCCTGCCGCTGGCCGTCGACGATCGTGTAGAAGCTGCTCCGGCCCTCGTTCCACTGCGTGCCGAACGAGGCGACGGCGCGCACGAACCCGTAAGAACCGCCGGTCAGCGCGAAGCCCGAATGAATGTAGTCGCGCGTGGTGGCGATGACCGAGCCGGCCTGTGCGAAGTTGCCGCCGTAGCGCGTGTCGAAGGGCCCGCGCACGATGGTGAACTGGTTGATCGTCTCGGGGATCAGCGGGTTCAGGTCGACATAACCGTTGACGCTGATGTGCGAGGGGGCGTTGCGCTGGATGCCGTCCTGATAATAGGCGAGATAGGCGGAATCGTAGCCGTTCGACCAGCCGCGCATGGTGATACCCTGCGTTTCGCCGACTTGCCCATAGTCAGATACCTGCACGCCGTTGCTGCCGCGCAGCAGGTCGCCTGCCGTCGTCGTCAGCTTGTTGGCAATATCATCCTGGGTGATGACGGTGACCGAGGCGGGGTTCGCTGCGGGGCTGTTTGATAGCACCATTGGCGCGCCGTGGCCGCGCTTGGCGGCGGTGACGATGATGGAATTGTCTTCGGGACGTGCGTCCTTGTTGGTCTGGGTGTAGTCCTGACTGCTCTCCTGCGCGGCGACGGGCACTGCGATAAAGGAGGTCACCGCGCTGGCAGACAGGAGCAGCGCGGCGGCGGACCGGCGCGAGCGATGGACATGGGAGGGCGATTGCCCACCACGGATGGTGATCATCAGGTTTCCTTTCGGGAATGACGGCCGCATGAGTTGGTTCGCTCTCCGGGGGGGAGGAGCGGCTGCGGCGTTATTGTTGAGGAAAGCCTGTCACCTCGAGGTGTCCAGCGCTTGATTTCGTTGATGGACGAACTTTTGTTGAGCGCTTTCCGATCAGGCAGACCTACTGGTCGACCGGGAAAGCGCGGAAAACCGTAACGCGGGTCGGGCTATTCCGGTCGCCCGTGCTCCATGTCGGCGACGTAGTCTCCAATGATATCGGGATCGATCAGCGCATGGCGGCGCATCAGCGCACGTGCGCCTTCCGCATCGCGGTTTTCGAAGGCTTCGATAAGTTTCCAGTGATCGTCGAGATCGGCGCGCATCTGCCCCGGGTATGTCAGGCAGTAGCGGAAATAACGGGCGAGATGGACGACCGAGCGTTCCAGGGCTTCGATCAGATAGCTATTGCGCGAGGCGGCGATGATGATCGAGTGGAACGACGATGCGGTAGAGGCATAGTTCGCCACATCATTGGCGGAGATGTAATCTTCCAGTCGCTGGCAATGGTCGCGCAGCGCGGCGATTTCGTCAGCACGCAGGCGGCGTGCCGCGAAGCGCGCTGCCGACGCGGCCAGTTCCGCCGAATAGTCCATCAGGTCCAGCGTCTGGCGCAGATCGAAGCGCGGCACGACCGCGCCAAGGCGCGGCGTCTTGTGCAGCAGTCCGGCAGCGACGAGTTGGGAGACCGCTTCGCGGACCGGCGTGCGCGAGGTGCCGAACAGTTCGGCGATTTCCACTTCCTCGATCCGCTGGCCAGGGGCGAGCAGCCCTTGCGAGATGCGCGCCTCGATCCCCGATCGGACGAGGTCTGCCTGGGATATCCTGGAATCGCGGTCGGTCACGGATCGGCCTTCTGCTGTTGCGAGATCCTGATACTCAACCGATTTGGTTGAGTAAAGGCCGTGTATGCAAAAACGCCTTTCATGCATGCAAGATTCGCTTTTTTGCCTTCCCTGAGGCTGGGTCGCGCGCTGCCGGCGCCGACGTTTCGCCCGGCGCTTTCCCGGGGATTGGGCGCCACGACAGCGATAATCCGCCGTGGAGAAGTTTCTCTACTATTTTAGTTGAGAAATCTTTTTAGGCCGCCGCGCCACACGCGATTACGTCTGCCGCCTCATACATAGCTAAGAACGGAACCGACGTGACCCGAAAGGCCGCCTTGATCGCCGCAGCTCTCGTGAGCACCTTGATGTCTCCCATCGCTAGGGCGCAAGCGAGCCCGGCGGAACCGGTGGATCAGGCGCCCTTGGGCAGTCCTTCGGCCGAGCGTGAGGCTTCCCGGCCTAATTTCCTGGTGATCGTGGCAGATGATCTCGGATGGTCGGATCTAGGCGCCTTTGGTGGTGAAATCGCAACTCCGAACCTTGATGCGCTGGCCACCGGCGGTGTTCGCTTCACGGGATTCCATACCGCGCCGACGTGTTCGCCCACCCGCTCCATGCTGCTGAGCGGGGTGGACAATCATGAAGCGGGGATCGGCACGATGGCGGAATCCCTATCGCCGTCGCTTGCAGGCCGGCCAGGCTACGAAGGGTATCTGAACGACCGCGTGGCTTCGATTGCCGAGCTTTTGCAGCAGGGCGGGTACCGCACGTTGATGTCTGGCAAATGGCACCTTGGTTTGACTGAGGATCGTGGCCCGGCGGCGCGCGGATTCGAGCATTCCTTTGCCTTGCTGCAGGGGCTGGGCAATCATTTCGGCGCCGATCAGGACGGCGCGTGGAAGAAGGCCAAGGCGAACACGCTGTACCGGCAGGATGGAAAGTTGGTCCGATTTCCGGTTGGACGTTACTCTGCTGACTACTTCGCCGATCAGTTGATCTCGTTCCTGGATGGCGGAGCGAAAGATGCGCGCCCCTTCTTCGCTTATCTTACTTTCACCACGCCGCATTGGCCCATGCAGGCCCCAGCCGAAACGATCGCGAAGTACAAGGGGTGCTACGATGCCGGTTATGAAGTGCTTCGTGCCGAACGTCTTGATCGGCAAAAGAAGCTCGGCCTGGTCGCATTGGATCAACAGCCCCACCCCCTTGACGGTGTGAAGCCATGGGCCAGCCTGACGAGCGACGAAAAGGCGCTCGAGGCGCGAAAGATGGAAGTCTATGCGGCCATGGTCGATCGCATGGACCAGAATGTGGGCCGCGTGATTGCGGAGCTGAAGCGCACCGGCCAGTACGAGAATACTGTCATCGTTTTCCTATCGGACAACGGCCCGGAAGGCAGTGAGATCGACGCGCCTTTTCAGGTTCGCGGAGTTCTCGGCGGGGCCAAAAAGCTGGGTATCGACAATCGTCTTGAGAATATCGGGAATGCCACTTCATACGTGGGATACGGCGCCGGATGGGCACAGGCGAACAGCACGCCTTCCTGGCTGGTCAAAGGCTATCCGACCGAGGGTGGTACCCGGGTCAGCGCCTTTGCCGCTGGCAAGGGCGTCGTCGGCAATCGTATCGCCCGTGGGAATCTGAGCGTTACCGATATCGCGCCAACGCTGCTCGACCTCGCCGGGCTGGCGCAGCCGACAACGTTCAAGGGCCGCCCGATCCTGCCGTTCGAGGGGCATAGTCTGGTGCCGGTGTTCGCGGAAAAAACTGCCGAGGTTCGCTCCCCCGACGAGCCTGTCGGCACCGAACTCTTCTATCGACGGGCGCTTCGGAAGGGAGACTGGAAAGCCGTCTACCTGCCGACGTCCGGTTCGACCTATCCTCGTGACGGCGTGGGCGAGGGCAAATGGAAGTTGTTCAACCTTGCGACCGATCCGGCAGAAAGCACGGATCTGGCCGTCAGATATCCGGACAAGTTGGAAGAGCTTGTTGCGGACTGGGGCCGTTATGCCGCGCAGAAAGGCGTGGCACTTCCTGAGGCGGCCCCGGGTCAATCGTCCAGGCCCTGATCCGGGGGCAAATTCTACCAACATGCGGAGTGTGGGAGAGGCGGGCCTGATTGCACGGCTCGCCTCGCCTTATCTTGAGATCGCCGCCATCAACCGGTCTTCCGTCCTTGCTTGAAAATTCGAGAGGATATCATGCGTAATCGCAGTGTTTGTGCCGTTTCAACCGCCGTTCTTGCTCTGTTGGCAATGCCTGCCATGTCTCAGGAAGCCGCGCCCGGTGCCGCCGCCGAAGTTGGGGCTACGGCGAACGCCGGAAAACCGGCCAGCGCCGTGACGCGTGAGCGTCTCAGCACCTTCGCGCAGACGCTGCCGACGAGCGATCGCGAAGACTATGATCTGGTCCAGCGCGGCTTCATTGCGACCGTGGCGGATGGCAAGCTGCGCAATCCGGATGGTCAAGTCGTCGGGGATCTGGATAGCGACGCCTTTTTCAGTCAAGCGTCGCCCGATACGGTGAACCCCAGCCTTTGGCGCAACGCGCAATTGCTGCAGAAGCATGGTCTCTTCAAAGTGGCTGAACGGATCTATCAGATCCGCGGATTCAGCATCTCCAATATGACCGTGATTGTCGGCGATACGGGCTATATCGTCGTGGATCCGGGATACGACGCTGAAGCTTACACGGGGATGAAGCTCGTTTACGAGCATCTCGGCAAGAAGCCGGTCACGGGCGTCATTTACACCCACAGCCATACCGATCACTACAGCGGCGTGCGTGCGGTGATATCCGATGAGGACGTCGCGGCCCGGCACGTGCCGGTCATTGCACCCGAAGGCTTCATCAAGGAGATTTTGGGAGAGGCGGTCATCGCAGGTCCGGCGATGATCCGTCGGGCAGCCTTCCAGTTCGGTTTTGGACTTCCCGTTACGGCTACCGGCAACGTCAACCTGGGTCTCGGTCCGCAGATCAAGCCGGTGGAGGCGCAGCCGGGGCAGGTTCCTGCCACACCACGCGCCCGCCTGCCGATCATTCCCAACCACGATATCAAGCAGACCGGCGAGACGCTGACGATCGACGGGTTGCGCTTTGAGTTCCAGATGGCTGCGAATACCGAGGCTCCGGCGGAGATGTTCTTCTATCTACCCGATCTCAAAGCCTTGTGCCTGGCCGAGGATGCCAACGGCACGCTGCACAACGCCTTGCCTGCGCGCGGCGCCCTGGTGCGCGACACCAAGAGCTGGTCAAATGCACTGACAGAGGCGATTAGCCGCTACGGTGGTCGCACCGAGGTTCTGTTCACCTCGCACTTCTGGCCCCGTTGGGGGCAGGAGAAGATCGTTGATTACCTGGGCAACCAGCGCGACGCTTACGAATACCTGCACGACCAGAGCGTTCGCTTGATGAACGACGGCCTCACCGGGCCCGAGATCGCGCGCACCCTCCAGTATCCCGATAGCCTTGCGGCCAAATGGTACAATCACGAATACTACGGCACGCTCAGCCACAATTCCCGCGCCGTCTACCAGCGCTACATGGGCTATTATGACGGGAATCCGGCCAACCTCGATCCCATGACGCTGACCGAAGGCGCCAACCACTATATCGATGCACTCGGCGGCGATGCGCGCGTTCTGGCACTGGCCAAGGCAGCGATCGACAAGGGCGACAATCGCTGGGCAGTCGAACTGCTCAACAAACTGGTATTCGCGGATCCGAAGAACCGTAATGCCCAGCTCGTGCTGGCCGATTTGTACGCGCAACTTGCCTATCAGGCGGAGAGTGCGACTTGGCGCAACGGCTATCTCGAGGCCGCAGTCGAACTGCGGCGCGGTCCCCTTGAGCCGAAAAGAGCCGCGCCCTTCGCCGGGTTGCTAGGCCTGCCGACCGATCTGTTGCTCGATACCATCGCGGTGCGGCTGGTGCCCGAGCGGGCAAAAGGCGTGAAGCTTGCTTTCACGATCGTCGACCCGGTGACCGGAAAGAAGCAGATCGTGCGGGTCCGCAATTCGGTGCTTGTCCATGAGGATGCCGAAGCACCGCTGGTCGGTGCGCCAATCCTGAAGCTGTCAGCCGCTCAGTTCTACGCGGAATTGACCGGCGATGGCCCTTCTGCGCTTGCGACAGGCGATCACGCCTTGCTGGGCCGCTTCGCTGGACTGTTTGATGGGCCCTTGGGCAATTTTCCCATTGTCACGCCGTGAACAGCATGCGCCAACTTCCGCTCTCCACAGCGGTTCCGCACTTTCGGGCTTATGGAAGTGAGGGCATCGGCATGGGGTGTTACAGCCGCGTGAACAGCGGGGCGGCGGAAAACATCATGGAAATCAGTCCGCCCAGGCTGAGGGCCACCAGAACCGCGCCGGTCAGTTCCATGAGTCGACGCGAGGGCAGCCTGCGGGTCAAGAGCGCGCCGAAGGGTGTTGCAACGACGCCTCCGATCAGAAGGCCCGTGGCTGCAATGGTGAACGATTGCAGACCCAACTTGCCTATGAACGCGGACAGGACCGTCACCGTCACGAAGAACTCCGCCGCGTTTGCAGTGCCGACCGCCATCCGCGGGGTCATGCCTTGCGCCATGAGATTGCCCGTCACCATCGGGCCCCAGCCGCCGCCGGAGGCATCGAGAAAACCGGCAATCAGCCCGAGCGGGCCGACGAGCTTCATCCGGCGATAGGCTTGCGGCCGGCGCGGTCCGCGCCAGATCAAGTAGAGTCCGACGGCCGCAAGGTAGACCAGTACCGCCGGACGCAGAATGCTGGCGCCAAGACTGGTCATCACCCAGACGCCAAGCAATCCGCCGACGACGCCGGGGATCACCAGTCTGGCGAATAGCGGCCAATCGACATTGCGCTGAAGGGCATGGGCAATACCCGAAGCACCGCTGGTGAAGCCTTCCACCCGGTGGGTGACGGCCGACGCTGCGCCGGGCGGAAGCCCCAGCAATACCAACAGGGAATTCGATAACACCCCGAAGCCCATTCCCAACGCGCTGTCGACAAACTGCGTGAGGAACCCGGCGATGAGGAAAGGCCCGAGTTCGGCCCACGGAAGTCCGGAGATATCGATCATACGCCGGATCTCCTGCGCAGATGCGAGGCGGAGCGGCCGATCCGCCCGGAAGGCGCGGTCAGCAGGAACAGCACGGGAAAGCAGAGTGCAATCACCGAGAGCAGCGCGCTGGGAAGCGAATCCGCGCCCGCCAGCCAGGGCAGCACGGCACCCCAGATCGCCGCCACCAGCACGATCAGCAACGTGCGTTCCTGTTCGTTGTCGTTCAATGCCGAAAGATCGGCATCCACCCGGCCTTCGAAAAGGGTGTGAAGCCCGATGGAAACGCGGCTGCGCCGATCGACAAGGAAAGGTGGCAGCGTGGCATGGGCAAGGCAGCTTGCGCCGGCGCCCACCATCCGCAGCCCGATGGCGCTGGCGAAGCGGCGATAATCGGGGTTTCGGTCGCTGATCGCGCGCAGGCCAGCGCGGCCGCCGAACGCCAGATCGGCCAGGGCATTGGTCTCGGCGGCGGGGGCAGCGGTTGGATCGGGTGCTTCCTGCGTGGCAACCACCCAGTCGAGGATGGCGGAAGGCACGTCGAACCCGGTCGCCCGTTCCAGCCCTTGGAACCCGGGTGCTGAATTGGCCTCGCAGATGCGGTATCCATCCTCATCGAACAGGATGTCGATGCCTGTGACGTCGAGGCCGAGCACGTCGGCGGCCTGCACGGCCAGTTCAGCCATTTCCGGCGGTGGATTATAGGCGATGCCAACCCCACCGAGCGAGACGTTCGACTTGAAGCCGCCGGTCAGAGAGCGCCGCTCCATTGCCGCGATCACCCGCCCGCCCACGACCAGTACGCGCACATCGCGACCATGGCTGGCGCGCACATAATGCTGGAGGATGAAATCCGCCTTCGCATCCGCGCTTTCCAGCAATCCGGCCAGATCTTCGAACTGATCGCGGTTTTCGCATTTCAGCACACCGGCGCCGCGCGTGCCCTTGAGTGTCTTGACGATCACCGGAAAGCCCAGTTCTCGTTCCACCACGTCCACGTCGATGGGAAAGTTGCCCAGGATCGTGCGCGGGATAGGCAACCCGGCCCGGTTGAGACTCTGCAGCGTGTGCAGCTTGTCGGCCACTTGCTCGATGGTGGTGGGCCCGTTCACCAGTCGCACTCCCCGCCTCTCAAGGTGTCGTAGCAAGGCGAGCGTGAAGTAGTCGGTTTCGGCGCCGGTCCGGCAGATCACGAAGTCCGGCCGGTCCACCGGTCGGCCTTGGTATGACGTGGACCAGCCGTCCTCTGCGCCGACGATCAGATCGAACTTGTGAGGATGGAAAACGGACAATTCGATGCCCATGGCGTTTGCCGCCTCCTGGAAACGCAGGATTTCCGGCACTTCGGAGTTCGCGGGATCGAGGTCACGATGAAAAAGTATCCAGCCACGCACGGCTTCATGTCCCCCAGGATAGCTGGCGGCGGACAATTCCGCCGCGATGGCTGCGGCACCTCAATGCACTAAGAACAAAGCACATTGAGTGACAAAACGCTCGAAGGGCGCCTCGGTGCCATGCGAAGAGGCACCCTCTAACGATCACTTGCCGGCTGTCTTGTACCGCCAGGTCTCCGCGCCAGGCGCGATCGGAAAAGATGTTGCGATCTCAACATCCTATCTCCTTTTTCGCAGATGTCGCTGCCAAATGCGCCTTCTAGCACGAAGTAAGCATATGATTATGATGAAAAAATTTCTCTGACATGGTTCTTGATACGCGATCCACCGAATAACCATCGGGGGTGTCATGTCCGAAGTTCCGAATGCCGCAGCCAGCGGCGCCTCGATGTCGGGTGACGGCAAGCGCCCGGACGAACTGACCGGCATCGGTGTACCCCTGACTTGGTGCTTGCGGCGCAATTGGGATCGACCGTCAGCCTGTCTTCCCGGCACGTGAAAAAGCTTTGCTTCGTGGCCGAGGATTCATTTTGTCTAGAAAAATGCTTGGGAATGTTGGAGGAGGGGGCTTTCCCACAGACGCTACCCCGCCGATCATCAAGCCTTCCGCTATCACAGCGCAGCATGAGTTCGAAGTGTGCGTTTGGACATGACGCAACGCCCGGTTCGGGCGAAGAAGGTATTGAATATGATCCGCCTTGAAGGCGTGCATAAGGCGTTTGGCGGCACCCATGCGGCGCTGGCAGGGGTCGATCTTGAAATCGCCCGCGGCGAAGTGTTTGGCATTATCGGCCGATCCGGCGCCGGCAAGTCCACGTTGGTTCGACTGCTGAACGGTTTGGAGCGGCCGAGCGCGGGGCGCGTGCTTGTCGATGGCACCGATGTCGCCAGCCTGTCTGCCGAGGGCCTGCGCTCGTTGCGCTCTCGCGTGGGGATGATCTTCCAGAATTTCGGCCTGCTCTGGTCGCGCACGGTGTATGACAACGTGGCGTTGCCGCTGCGGATCGGCGGTGCTTCGCGCAGCGAGATCGCGGCAAAGGTGCCCGCCCTGCTGGACCGCGTGGGGCTGTCCGATCACGGAGCCAAGTATCCGGCCCAGCTATCCGGCGGCCAGAAGCAGCGCGTCGGCATTGCCCGCGCGCTTGCCACCGATCCCGAAATCCTGCTCTGCGACGAAGCAACCAGCGCGCTCGATCCCGAGACTACGCGCAACATCCTTGATCTGATCGCGGACCTGAACCGCGAACTGGGCCTCACCATCGTTCTGATCACCCATGAGATGGAAGTGGTACGCCAGGTTTGCGACCGGGTTCTGGTGCTGCATGCGGGCCGCGTGGTCGAGACCGGAAGCGTTGCCGAGGTCTTCCTGAACCCAAGGACCAGCGAGACGCGTGCCCTGATCGATGAGACGGACGAACACGCAGAGCCGCTTGGCTTCGATGGCCCTGTCGTCAGGCTCACGCTCCATGGCTCGGCCGTGCTCGATCCGGTTCTCACGCGCATCGCGCGTGACACCGGGACCGATTTCATCATCCTTGATGGACGGATCGGCCGGTTGAAGGACACCAGTTTCGGCAGGCTCACCCTGGGCCTTGTCGGAGGCGATACGGAACGTGCCATCGCGGCGCTGCGCCAGGAGGGCGAAGTCGAATGAGCGACTTTTTCAGCAATGTCGACTGGAGCGAAATCGCCCAGGCCTGCCTCGATACGCTCACCATGCTCGGCGGTTCGCTGGTGTTGACCATAGCGCTGGGCCTGCCGCTCGGCGTTCTGCTGTTCCTGACCGGGCCGGGGCAGCCCTGGGCCAGTCGCTGGGGGAACGGCGTTCTGGCGCTTCTGGTCAATCTCGTGCGCTCGGTTCCGTTCATCATCCTGCTAATCGTGATGATACCGTTGACGGTGCTGCTGGTCGGGACGTCGCTGGGCGTCGCCGGTGCTATTCCGCCGCTGGTCATAGGCGCTGCGCCGTTCTTCGCGCGCCTCGTCGAAACCGCGCTGCGCGAAGTGGATCGCAATACCGTGGAAGCGGTTCAGGCAATGGGGGCGACGACGCGCGACCTGGTTTTCCGGGCGCTATTGCCCGAAGCGCTGCCCGGCATCATCGCCGCCATTACGGTGACGGCCATTACCCTGATCTCGTTTACCGCGATGGCCGGTGCCGTCGGGGCCGGCGGCCTGGGCGATCTGGCGATCCGTTTCGGCTATCAGCGCTTCCAGACGGACGTGATGCTGGTGACCGTGCTGTTGCTTCTCGCCCTCGTTCAGCTTCTTCAGATAGCCGGTGACCGTTTGGTCCGGCACTTTACCCGCAAATAGGAATTCCGATGCAACGACGCTTGCTTCTTGCTGCCCTCGCCACGCTGGCCATTGCCGGTTGCGGCAAGTCCGACCGCGCTGCCGATCCGCATGTCCTGACGGTTGCGGCCACTGCGGTGCCTCACGCGGAAATCCTCGACTTCGTGAAGCCCACTCTCGCCAAGGAAGGCCTGAAGCTGGATGTGCGCGTGTTCAACGATTACGTGCAGCCCAACGTTCAGGTGTCAGAGGGCAGGATCGACGTAAACTACTTCGAGACGGGCCCTTATCTGGAGGAATTCAACAAGGCCAAGGGCACGCATCTGGTGCCGCTTGCCGGAATTCACATCGAACCGTTTGGCGCCTACTCGCGCAAGTGGAAGAAGATCGGGGATCTCCCGAATGGCGCCACGGTCGCCATTCCGAATGAGCCCAGCAACAGCGGACGCGCGCTGCAACTTCTGGCGCATGCAGGGCTGATTTCGCTGAAGGATCCCAAGAGCATGACGGCGACGCCGAAAGACGTGGTGCAGAACGCCAAGAACCTGAAGTTCCGCGAGATCGAGGCTGCCACGCTGCCGCGCGTGCTGGGCGAGGTCGACATGGCGATGATCAACACGAACTACGCGCTCGACGCCGGGCTCAATCCCACGCACGACGCCTTGCTGATTGAGGGCAAGGATAGCCCCTACGTAAACTTCGTGGTGGGAACCGAGAAGGCCCGCACGGACCCGCGCGTTGCAAAGCTGATTGCCGCGTTGCGCAGTCCGGAGGTCAAGGCATTCATCGAGCGCAAGTATTCGGGCGCCGTCGTTCCGGCTTTCTGAACATGGCTTCTGACGCTCCCCGCCGGCCCATGCCAGCGGGAGCGTAGGGCCACTTATCGCAGCGTGTAGCCGCCGTCGCAGAAAAGCGTGCTGCCGGTCATGTTGCCGTTGTCCAGCAGGAACAGGGCTGCCTCGGCCTGCTCCTCGACCCTGGCGGGCCGTTCGACCAGACATAGCCGGCGCCAGAGTTCATAGGCGCTTTCGCGCTGCTCCGCCGGGCGTTCGCGCCACAGCTCGCTGTCGGTCGTGCCCGGCGAGAGGCAATTGACGCGGATAGGCGAGAGTTCGATCGCCAACCCGCGGGCAAGGCCTTCGACAGCCGCGTTGCAGGCGGCATAGGCCGGGGCGCCGATCGGGCGTGCCGATGCCGCGCCGGACATCAGCACGATCGCTGCCTGCTCACGCAAGTGGGGCAGGGCGGCATGAACCGTCCAGTACTGGCTCCAGAACTTGGCGGCGAAGAGCGCTTCGCTTGTATCCGTATCACCGTCCCGGAACGCACCGGTGCGATAGCTGGCGGCTGGCGTGAACAGCCCGTCGAAAGGACCGGTCTGTGAGAAGAAGCCGGCAAGCGCGGTGCGATCGGTCGAATCGAGGGAGCGGCCGGTCGCCGCCTTTCCCAGAAACTCCAGCGCGTCGGCCAGCTTGCGCGGGTTGCGTCCAGCGATCACTGCCTGGTCGCCGCGCGCGATGAGTTTGGAGGCAAGGGCTAGCCCGATTCCCGATGTGCCACCGATAATGGCGTAAGTACGTTTGCTCATGGACAGCAGGGTATTCCCGCCAGTAAATTCGGTGAAATGAAGAAAATTCGCCTCATTCCCGAACTTGATTCCTGAAATGACGGGGCGCCCGCGCTTTGGCCGCGACGATGTGAGCGTATTCCTCGCGGTTTGCGATGCCGGCAGTTTCGCGGCGGCGGCGCCGCGCCTGGCGCTGACCGCGTCGGCCGTTGCCAAGGCAATCGGCAGACTGGAAGCGCGGCTGAACGTTCGCCTTTTTCACAGGACCACGCGCCGCCTGGCATTGACCGCCGAAGCGGCGGTCTATCGCGAGGCATGCCGGGCGGCGCGCAACCGGATCGACATCGTGGAGGCCGAACTGGCGTTGCTGGCGTCGGAGCCGGCGGGGACGGTGCGGGTCAGCCTGCCACCTCTGCTGGGAGCGCAGATTCTGGCGCCCGCGCTCTACGCGCTCTGCGACAGATGGTCTCATCTGCGCTTTGACATCTCCACGTCCACCGCCTTGTCCGACCTGGTGGGCGAGGGCATCGACATTGCCGTCCGGGTGGGCGATTTGACCGACCTTCCGGGGGTGACCGCACGGCGGCTCGGTATCCAACGGGTCGTCCTGTGCGGTTCGCGTGATTACTTCGCCGGGCGCGGGTTGCCTCGGGATGTTGACGACCTCTCGGAGCATGACCTGATTGCAGCCGTCCGACACGGCCGGGCTGCTGCCTGGCAATTCCTGACGCGCGATGGAGACCGCCAGACTTTCGATCCCGAACCCCGGCTATTGCTTGACGGCAGTATGCTGACGCTTGCGGCCATCCGGGCGGGGCGTGGCCTGGGTTTGGTACCCCATTGGCTGGTGCGCGATCAGCTGGCCATTGGTGAACTCGTATCGGTTCTCGACGATCTGGTTGCAGATCACCTGCCGGTGCACGCGATATGGATTACATCTCCCGTGATGCTTCCGCGGCTACGGGTGACGATCGATGCGATTGTCCGAGCATCCCGGGCGGCTATCGCGGAAAGGCTGCTTGTCTGAACGCGCTTTACGCCTTTGGCTAGCCACGCATCGATCATCGAAACTTGGCGTTTCAACGGCGCGCGGCTTACTGATCAACTCCTGGGCATTCTTGCCATCGACCAGTTGTCCCGCCCAATAGCGTTCCGGCCGGTCGCACGCTCGATTGGAGCTATACACAGGTTGGAAGCGTACGAGACTGATCAGATTTGCTGGAAGCACTGTGGGGCGGCTGCCGGCCCAAGATCAAACACTCTGTGGCCGATTTCTGCGCTATTTCAGTTGGTTGCCTCGCTTCTTTTTGAAGGCACCGCACAGTGTTTCCATTTTTATTCGATAATTATCTCGTTTCCTTTTTGTGACACCTGCGAGTGAGTCAGTTTCGCCAGCGCCAGCGCGAATTCCTGCGATTGGCTGGTCTGGAAATAGCCGACCAGCCGGTATTGCGCGGCGCGGGGATTGACCACGCGGATCGGGCGGGTGCTGTACCGGTTGAACTCCGCCGCCGCTTCCGCGCCGCTCTGTCCGTCCAAGCCGATCTCGCCACGGCGCCAGGCGAGCGCCTGATCGACGTCCACCGTCACCGCAGCATGTTGCACGGCAAGATCGGGCCGCAGCACCGCCTCGTCCCCGCGCGAAATGGCGATGGGCGGCTGCGGCGATCCCTCCACCCAGGCCAGTACGCGCCCTTCGCTGACCACCACGCGCACGCCCCGGTCGATCCTGCGCACGGAAAAGGCGGTGCCGGTCGCCCGCACATGGACCTTGCCCACGCGCACCTCGAACGGCCGCGCGCGGTTGTGGGCGACCTTGAACCAGGCCTCGCCCCCACGCAGCGTCAGGTCGCGGCGGGCATCCGAATAGGCGACGTCCAGCTGGCTGTCGGTATTGAGCGCGGCGATCGATCCATCGTCCAACGTGACCTGGCGCTGCTCGCCGATCTCGGTCGCATAGTCCGGGGCGGAGGGCACCAGCAGGAACAGCGCGAGCGAGGCGGCCATGGCGGTCAGCGTGCCCAGCCCGGCCATGCGCATCCAGCGTCGGCGCGGCCGCGCATGTTGTTCCATCGGATCCGCCACTTCGGGCGCGGGCTGGGTATTGGACACGGCCTGGGTATTGGGCGCCGCGTCCAACCAGTTCAGCACCGCTTGTGCGCGCACAAAGGCGCCGCGATGGCGCCTGTCGGCATCCAGCCAGGAATCGAGTTCGGTCTGCTCCGCCACGTCAAGCGCCCCCGCATCGCAACGCAAGGCCCAGGCACTGGCGATGTCGTCAATGGAGGGCATGGGGCAGGACATGAATGGCAGGCTCGTCTCGGGAATCGTTTGGCGTTTCGGAAAAGCGGGTGTCGTCCAGTCTAGCCCCGGCGTCGTCGCCGGCCATCATTTTCATCAGAAGGCGCAGGCCCCGCAAGGCGTTATTTTCTACCACCTTCTCCGTAACACCAAGATATCGGGCAGTCTCCTTCTGCGAAAATCCATGGAGCCGCCGCATTTCCAGCGCATGGCGGTAGGCGGGCGGCAAGGCGGCGATCAGGTCCATGACGCGGCGCAGTTGCAGCCGCGCGCCCACGTCTCGCTCTGGCGAGGGTGCCTCGTCCGGCAGGGCGGCGATCTCGGCATCCTCCACCGCCTCGATCCGGGCGATGCGGGCGCGCCGCGCGCCATGGATCACGATCGAACGCACAGTGGCAAAGAAATAGGCGCGCCCGTTCTGGATATGGGCGTGATCGGGAAGCTCGGACAGCCGGCAATAGGCTTCCTGGACGACATCGTCCACGTCGCCTACGCCGCGCAGGGCGCCGCGCAGCCACGCACGGACATCAGCCTCGTGCGGCAATATCTGCGAGGCGATCCATCGGACCCTCTCCTCGCGGCAATCCTTTCCGGACACCGTTCGACCCATCTAGCTTCGCCCCGGATGGGGCCGGCACCCCAAGCCAGACGGTGAAGACAAATGTATGACACTTTACGGAAAATTCCGGGAAGCCCGGCGCGATCCGGACGCGATCCGGGCGCGCGGCGCGTGCCAGCAGACCGGGCGGGTTTACGCCAAGCGCACCGAAGGCTAGTCATGGCTGCAAACGGACAGGGGCCGATGGCGGAAGTAAAATTTGCAGCAGAACGGCGCATGGGCCCGCCCGGATCCGACAATTGGCTGGCGATGCTGGACGGCGCGGAAGCCATTCTGCGCGAGGAAGGGCATGCGGCACTGACCTCGCGCCGGGTGGCGGAACAGGTCGGCGTCAAGCAGCGGCTGGTCTATTACTATTTCCGCACGATGGACGATTTGATCGTCGAGACTTTCCGGCGCCTTTCCCAACGCGAATTGGCACGGCTGGAAACCGCCCGCGCTTCTGACCTGCCGCTGCGCGAAATCTGGGACATGTGCATTCACACCGCCGATGCGCGGCTGGTTGCGGAGTTCATGGCCCTGGCCGCCCGGATCGAGGGGCTGGGCAAGGAAGTGATCCACTTCATAGAGACGTCACGCCGGATCCAGACCGAGGCGATCAAGAAGGCCATGGCCGCGCATCCGGCAGGGCTTTCGATTGCGCCGGACACGTTGGTGCTAATGGCGACCAGCCTTGCGCTAACCCTTACGCGCGAGGCGGAACTGGGCGTGGAGATGGGACATGGCGGCGCGCTGGCGGTGGTGGCGCGGATGCTGGACGCGCTTGAACCCAGCTAGGGTCAGGACCTATTAATCACGCCTGCGAGGCATTGGAATGGCGAACAGATCGGACTGAAGTGGCTGCCGGGCGGGCTGGTTGCCCGTCCAAAGTCGCTTCGGTTCGAGATGGAAGCCATTCCAATGTCCCGAAGGGATTTGATCAAAATGGCCCATCGCCGCGTCAGGAAGTCTTGAAATATGGACATATTCCTGCGCCTTCCTTCCTCGCGCTGAGCCATTTTGATTCAAACCTCGCAGGCGTGATTAATGGGTCCTGACCCTAAGCGGTGACCGTGGAGTAGAACGCTTCGAAGTCCTGACTTCAGCCGCCGCGCGGTATAGGCGCCGCTCCGCGCGCGGCGCGGGCGCGCAAGTCGCTGGGGCTGGCGTCCAGCATGTGGCGCGCGAAGTGGGAAAGCGCGGACTGTTCGGAAAATCCCAGCTTGTGCGAGATCGCGCCCAATTCGAGTTCGGTCCGCTCAAGATAATAGAGCATGTGGTCGCATCGCACTTCGTCCTTGATGCGCTGGAAGCTGGAGCCTTCGTCGCGCAGCCGGCGGTGCAGGGTGCGGGGATGCATGGCCAGCAGGCGGGCGACATCCTCGCTGCCGCACTTGCTGGTCCATAGTCGCTGCATCACCATGCCGCGCACCAGCGTGCTGACCGTGGGGCGCTGGCGCGTCGAGCTCTTGCGGATTTGCGCGATGACCGCGGCAAGCGTTTCGGCATCGGGATCGAGAATAGGGCAGGCCATGTCCTCGGCCCGGAAGGCGACGCCGTCCTCGGTGCAGCAGAAGCGCACGTCGCACCCGAAATAGCGGCGATAGGCGCGGGCAGGGGCCAGATTGCGGTGACGGAAATGCACCTCGCGCGCGCGGACCCTGCCACCGGTGATGGCCATGGCACCCAGGTGACCCAGCAGCAGAAGCTGCTCCACCGCCTGGCAGCGATTGGGCATCGCCTCCACCAGTACGTCGTGGCCCAGGAACACGTGGCGGCCGGAGGCGGTGGCCTCCTTCCACACCCGCGCCGCCAGCGAATGGGCGGAATTGTGGATCACCGCATGCGTGGTCGCTTCACCGAACGTGCGGGAATTGCGCATGGCGGTGCCCAGCTTGCCGTAAACCCCGTCGCCCTGCTGGCGAACGGCAAGGCGCATGCCGAAATCGATCGTGGCAAGGTCCCGCGCTGCGCGTTCCATCAGCCAGATCCACTGCTCGTAGCTGGCCGTGCCTTCGCGGTCGCAATCGGCGGCAACAAGGCCGACGTCGTCCAGCATCGCCTCTGGGCATCCGCCCAGTTCGCGAACGAGCGCGGGAAAATGCCGCAGGAGCCGCGCGCGCAGGACGTGGGAGGCATGGGCATGGTCCATGTCTAAGCGGGGCGTTAACGGCACTGCCGGGTGCGTGTCTCCCATTGCGTCCTCGTCCAGCCGTCACGCGGCCGTTTTCGTTTCCGCCTATCATGGAAGGCGGTCTCGCGCCGATCAAGGGGGCGGCGCGCGGGAAGGGAAAACATCGCGGGAACGCGGTAGCGAGGTGCACCGTCCTGGCCGCCGACCTCGCCCTGCGGTTCTTGCAATTATCCCGATATTCGGTACCAAGTTCCAGAAAATGGATCGGAGAAAGTGATGCGGAAAGTCCTGCCGGCCTTGGCGATACTGGGATCGGCGATTGCGGCAACGGCTTCGGCCGCACCGCCTAATCCTGTGACTGCGGAGCACCCCCCCCGGGAATGGATCGATCCCGCCACCGGCCATCGGATCGTCCGAGTGGACGACCGGCCCGGTGTCTACGGCCTCTACTTCAACTACAACGCCTTCACACCGGATGGCGGCCGCATGATCTACCTGACGTCGGAAGGCATCCGCACCGCATCGACGCAGGACTGGTCGACCAAGCTGGTGTTCCGGGGAAATGTCGACCGGCTGCTGTTTGCCGGCCACACAGGCGCCACCGCCTATTACACCACGCGCCCGGCCGGTTCGGGAGATGGCGAGGGGCCGACCACGGTCTGGGTGCTGGATCTCGATACCGGCAAGTCGCGCAAGATTGCCGACATGTCCGGCGGTCGCATCGAATCCATCAGTGCGGACGATAGGCTGCTGGCCGGTCACCAGGAACTGGCACCTCCGCCGCCCGCCATTGCTGCGCAGGGCCGCCGCGATCCGAAGACCGGTTCGCCGACGTATTCGGGGGTGGACGATCAGGGCCGTCCGCTGACCTTCGCCCAGGCCAAGGAGCGCTGGATGGACGCGCGGCTGGCGGCGAAAGTGCCGATGGAAATCTTCACCATCGATACCGCGACCGGTGCCCGCCGCAGCATACATCGCGCCACGGACTGGCTCAACCACGTGCAGTTCTCCCCCACCGATCCGGGGCTGATGATGTTTTGCCACGAAGGCCCGTGGCACAAGGTGGATCGGATCTGGACCATCCGCACCGATGGCAGCGGGCTTGCCAGGATACACCAGCGCACGATGCAGGGTGAAATCGCCGGGCACGAGTACTGGTCCCCCGACGGCAAGGCGATCTGGTACGACCTGCAGATGCCCAAGGGCGGGATGCTCTGGCTGGCGCGCCGGGAAGTGGCCACCGGCAAGAGCACCTGGTACAAGGTGGCCGCCGATCAGGGCTCCTATCACTATCTGACGTCGCCCGATGGAACCGTGGTCGCCGGGGACGGCAATGGCGCGGGCAAGTTCATCAGCCTGTTCCATCCGATGGCTGATCCTTCGCCCGAAGCGGCCGATACGCTGGACGGCGACCGCCTGATCGCGACCGGATCATTGCGGAGCGAGCGGATCGTCGACCTTGGCCGGCACGACTATACGCTGGAGCCGAACGAGCACTTCACGCCGGACGGGAAATGGCTGGTCTATCGCGCCAATGTGGAAGGGCGCCCGGTGCTCTATGCTGCGGAGCTGGCCGGCTCGCGGCCTTAAGCGTCACAGCACCCGCTCGACTGCAACGCGAAACGGAAAGCGCCGTACGACCCGCGCCTTGGCCGGATCCAGCCCCGCGCGCGCCAGCACGCCGGGCCATTCGCCCGGCCGGATCGACCGCGCGATCGATAGCTGGCCGTCCTCGCGCACGATGCGGTGCACGCCCATGAAGCGGGCCAGCAACGGGAAGCCGTGGTAGGAAAAGCGGTTCCGGTTCAGGTCGCAGATCAGCCAGCCGCGCCGCGCGTCGTGCTCCATGAACCGCAAGAAGCGATCGAGCTGCGCGTCGCTCATGTGATGGGCGACCTGGCTGCTCACGATGAAATCGAACCGCTCGGGCTGGGTGGCATAGTCGCCGGTCCGGTATTCGATGGGAAGGCTGGACGGCGTTGCCGCCCTGGCTAGCGCCCGGCTGCCGGGATTGAGGTCCACCCCCACCAGCCGGACATCCAGCTTCCGCCGCGCCGCCCATGCCGCCACCGTGCGCAGCAGGTCGCCATAGCCGAAACCTACGTCCAGCAAAGTGAAGCCGGGCGCATCGCCGACCGCGCGCGACAAGTAGGCCAGCGCCGCGTGTGCGGTGAAGGTCCAGCGATTGACGCGTCCCAGATCGCGGAGCACTTCCCCATAGATGTGCGGATCGAGATCCGGCGCATCCATCTGCTCTTCCTGGCGGGACCGGATGGCGAGGGAGGTCATGGCAGCAATCTCCATGCCGGAAGAGGGGGAGGATTCGACCCTCGAAAACCGACCAACTATGACATGAACGCAACCCCGCGTCGAAGCGTTCTCATCCTTCAGGCTCCCTTGCGGCGGGCAGCGAAATGGCGCACTCTTCGCTAATAAAATCAAGCCGGGATGCCGCGATGAATGGCATTTTCATGGGAACCGGAATCACCCTGGCATGCGTGGCGGCAACGCTGGCGCTGCTCCCCTCGGCGCAGGCGCAACCGGTCCGACAGGCGGCCCCGAACGCAAAGCCGAACGCAACAGATGTACAGGGCCGCTGGCTGACGGACGACAAGGCCGGCGTGGTGGAGATTGCGCCCTGCGGCAATGCCCTGTGCGGAACGTTGGCGGCGGTGCTCAACCCCAAGGCGCCTGCACAGGATGTAAACAACCCCGATCCCGCCCGGCGCGGCCGCGCGCTGGTCGGCATTGCGATCCTGACCGGATTGATGCGCGAAGCGAACGGCTGGGGCGGGGGCGAGGCTTACGATCCGAAGACCGGGCACACTTACCGCGCCAGCATCCGCCTTGGCCAGGGCGGCCGGCTGGATGTCACGGGGTGCGTCCTGCTCATCTGCCGCACCCGGCACTGGACCCGCAGCATGGAGGAGAACAGCCGATGACCTATGAAGATGCCATCGCCCTGATCGCCAGGGAAACCGGCCTTCCTCCCGATCGGCTGCAACCCGAAGCCACGTTCGCCACGCTGGACATTTCCTCGATCGATATCGTCAGCATGCTGTTCGAACTGGAAGACAAGTTCGGCGTGGAGCTTCAGCCCGAAGAGCTGACGCGTGAGATGACGATGCGCCAGTTGCTGGAACGCATCGGCGTGCCGGCGCCGCAGTGAGCGGGCGCGTCCTCATCACCGGCATGGGCTGCGTTAGCGGTCTGGGCCACGGCGTCGCCGCGAACTGGCGCCGCGCGCGCGATGGCGAAGGCGCGATCCGCCCGCTTCCCGATCCTTTGGGGGATACGGTGGCGGCGTGGGTGGAAGGCGAAGGAGGGACCGGGGCGGACACCGCCTTCGCGAACGTGGATCCGGAGCGGCTTCGCCGCCTCGGCAAGCTCGATCCGCTTTCCACCTTCGCCATAGAGGCAGCGCTGGAGGCGGTGACGGCCGCGAACCTCATGGACTATCCCACGCTCGCGCATCGCACGGCGATCGTTCTGGGCTGCGGCAGCGGCGGAAACCAGACGCGGGAAGTGGCTTACGAACGCTTGTTCGCCAAGGGCCAGCCGCGCGCCCATCCGCAAACGATCCCCAGTTCGATGATGACTGCGCCCGCCGCGCAGATCGCGATCCTGCTGGGAGTGCACGGGCCGGCCTTCACGATTTCCAGCGCCTGCGCTTCGTCCGCCCATGCGCTGGGAGAGGCGATGCACATGATCCGTTCGGGCCGGGTGGACGTGGTTCTGGCCGGCGGGGCGGAAGCCTGCCTTACGCGTGGATCGCTGGCGGGCTGGCAATCGCTGGGAGTGCTGGCGCCCGATACCTGCCGGCCGTTCTCGCGCGACCGGCGCGGCATGGTGCTGGGGGAGGGGGCGGCGGTGCTCGTGCTGGAAAGCGAAACCCACGCCCGCGCCCGCCGCGCGCCGATCCTGGGCGAGCTGGCCGGCTATGGCACCTCCACCGATGCGGCGCATATGACGGCGCCGGATGTCGGCGGGATCAGCCGGGCGATTGGCGCTGCGCTGGCCGATGCGGGCGTTACAGACCACGCGCCGATGCTAATTTCCACGCACGGCACCGGTACGCCCCTCAATGACCCGGCCGAAACCGCCGCCTTGCGCGCCGTCTGCGGCAAGGGGCTGGACCGCCACCGCGCCATCGCCACAAAGTCCGCGCATGGCCACATGATCGGCGCGGCAGGCGCGATGGAGTTCGTGATCGGCATGGCGGCCCTGATCGAGAAGGAAGCGCCGCCGGTGCTGAACTTTCTCGGCGCCGATCCGGATTGCGACCTGCCGCTGGTTCTGGAAAGGGAGAAATTCGCGCCGGAGATCCTTCTCTCCAACAGTTTCGCGTTCGGCGGCCTCAACGCCGTGCTGGTGGGGCGGCGGGCATGACGGTGGCCGTTGCGCACATCAACCGGATCGGCGTGGCCAATCCTCCCTTCGAAGTGCACGACGCGTTCGTGCGCTATGTCGGCGGCGAATTGGCGGATCCGCGTTCGCGCCGGCTGTTCGAACGCATGGTCGCGCGGTCCGGCATTGCCCGGCGCTATTCGTTCCTGCAACCCGCCTTGCTGCCCGATGGCACGATCCGGGACGTGGAGGGATTCTATGACGGTGAAGTCTGGCCCTCCACCGGCCAGCGCATGGCCCGATACGAGCAGGACGCACCGCGACTGGCGCTTGCCGCGATCGAGGCGCTGGGCGTCGCGGCGGCCGAACGGGCAGGGATCACCCACCTGATCGTCGCTTCCTGCACCGGTTTCATGGCGCCGGGGCTGGATCAGGCGATCGTGTCACGAGCCGGGCTCGATCCCGGCGTGGAGCGGACCGTGGTCGGTTTCATGGGCTGCTATGCCGCGGTCAACTCGCTGCGGCTGGCGCATCACATTGTCCGGTCGGAGCCGCGCGCGCGGGTGCTGGTGGTCACGCTGGAACTCTGCACGATCCACTTCCAGCGCAGCCAAGACGTGCCCAGCCTGCTGGCAATGCTGCTGTTCGGCGACGGCGCGGCGGCCGCGCTGGTAACGGCGGAGCCGCAGGGCCTTGGCCTGCGCGATTTCCGTGCGGCGACGATCCCGGACAGCAGCGACGCGATCACCTGGAACATCCGCGATCAGGGGTTCGACATGTATCTGAGCGGCGAAGTGCCGGGCCGCATTGCAGATGCGCTGGCCGCCGATGCCCGGCGGACCGACGGGCGCGGGCTGCTGGGCGACATGACAGCCACGGACTTCGCGCTGTGGGCGGTCCACGCCGGCGGACGCACCGTGCTGGACGCGGTCGAGCACGGACTGGCCTTGCCGGAGGGGGCGTTGGCGCCCTCTCGCGCGGTTCTGCATGACCACGGCAACATGTCTTCGTCGACGTTGATGTTCATCCTTGCCCGCGTGCTTGCGGGCAAGGAGCGGGGCCCGGGTCTGGCGCTGGCGTTCGGCCCGGGCATGGCCGCTGAAAGCTTCCGCTTTACGCTGGATGGCTGATGTGGGCGATACGTTGGTCATAGGGGCGGGGCTCGCGGGAAGCGCGGCCGCCTGCCTGCTGGCACAGGCGGGCCGACTGGTACATCTGATCGACCGGGAGACCGGGCCGCATCACAAGGTCTGCGGGGAGTTCCTTTCGGAAGAAGCGCTGGCGCACCTCTCGCAACTGGGGCTGGAGCCGGAGGCGTTGGGGGGCGAGCCGATCGGCCGGGTCCGGCTGGTTTGCGGCGGCATGGTGGCCGAAACCGCCCTGCCGTTCCGCGCCATCGGCCTCAGCCGCCATGCGCTTGACGAAGCGCTGGTGGCCCGCGCGGCAGCGGCAGGGGCCCGCCTCGAGCGGGGCGTTCGCGTGCTGCGGCTGGATGGCGGCACCGCGCATACCAGTTGCGGTGCGATGACCGGCGATGCGGTCGTCCTGGCCACTGGCAAGCTGCCGGTTCGCGAAAGGGAAGGCGCTGCCGCGCATCGCGTGCATGACGGCTTCGTCGGCTTCAAGATGCACTACCGCCTTGCTCCCCAGGCATCGGCGCGCTTGCGCGGGACCATCCTGCTGGCCCTGCTGGACGGTGGCTATGCCGGTCTGCAGATGGTGGAGGACGGAAGGGCAAACCTCTGCCTGGTGATCCGCCGCTCCCGACTGGCCCGGCTTGGCGGGGGCTGGGAAGACCTGCCGGAATGGCTGGACGGCGCGCGCGAGCTGGCGGCGATGCTCCGCGATGCTGAGCCGCTGTTCGCCCGGCCGGCAACGATTGCCAACCTGGCCTACGGAATGCCGCCGGCGCCGGAGGAGGGGGATCCGCTGTTCCGGTTGGGCGATCGCTGGGCGATGACCGCCTCGCTGACGGGAGACGGTATGGCGATCGCGCTGCGCAGTGCGTTCGTGGCTGCGCGCTGCATAACCGCGGGCGAGGGCAGCAATGCCTATCGGCAGCGGATGGCGGCGCAGGCCGGCACCCAAGTTGCGCGCGCAATGACGGTGCAGAACGCCATGGCATTCCCCGGCGCGGGCATGGTGTTCTGCGGCGTGGCCGCGCTGTTCCCTGCCGGTTTGCGCTTCGCCGCGCAGGCAACGCGCATCCGTCGCTGGCAGTAAGGGTGAAAGCCGGCCGGTCCTGACGGGAACGGCGCGCGGCCACCCCCAGGTGCGCGGTCAGGGTGATTTTTTGGCCCGCGCGCGATTTTTCACGCTTTTTTCACGCCCGATCGAAGCCCGCGATCACGTCACCAGGCCCATGAACAGCCTGTCCGGTCGTTGTGCCGGACTTGCTTGGAGATGGGAAATGAGCTCGCACACACTGAATGCCGCCCGTGCCGCCTTCGTGCTGGTGGCGATCGCAGCAAATGGTATGCCCTCGCACGCATTCGCCGGGGAGGCGGTCCGTACCGAACGCGTCGTCTACACCGATCTCGATCTGAAGACGGAGGCCGGCGTGGCCACTCTCGATCGGCGATTGAGCCTGGCGATCCGCCGGGTTTGCTACAACCCGAATTCCCGTTCCACCTGGGACATGGCGGAAGAATCGCACTGCCGCGACCATGCCCGGGATGAAGTGCGCTCGCAGCGCGAGGTTGCCATCGCCAGCGCCCGAAGCGAATCCCGCTTCGCCAGCGCCGGCACGACTATGGGCAGCGGCGTGCAAGTCGCTGATCGCGCTGTAGAGATCCGTCCCGCCCGCTGAATTGCGCGGTTTCGGTTCCATCGGGGGGTGCTGCGATGCGGCACCCCCTGCTTGCCATGAGGCCCATATGGAGGCACTTTTCCATGACCGCACCGGGTGTCCACAATGCAATGGGGTGCAGCGCGAAGGGGCGCTGCATATCACGGGCCCGGGTGCGCTCCCAAGGAAAGGAGCCTTCGCGTGCCTGTTCCTGTGGAGAATGGCATTGGCGGCGCGCAGCCCGTCTGCGTCAGCCTGCTTGGCGCGTTCGCGATGCGACGCGATGGTTCCAGCTTGCCGCTGCCGGGCCGCAAGGCGCGCGGAATCCTTGCTTATCTGGCGCTTGCACCCGATCGCAGCGCCACGCGAGAGGGGCTGGCCTGCCTGTTGTGGACCGATCGCGGAACCTTGCAGGCGCGGGGCAGCCTGCGCCACGCGCTGAAGGAATTGCGCGCCGTTCCCGGCTTCGCCGATGCGCTGGCGATGACGCGCGACTGCGTCCGGCTGGACGACATGTGCGTCAGCACCGACATCGACCGGATCAGCGCGGCGGCGCGGGCGCAGGACCTGGACGCGCTGGCGGCGCTACTGGCCCATTCGCATGGCGATCTGCTGGAAGACTTCCGCGATATCTCGCCCGGATTCGACGAGTGGCTGGTGGCGGAGCGCTCGCGGCGGCGCGAGCAGGTGCTGGGCGAAGTGCTGGATGCGCTGCGCATTGCGGGCTTGGCTGACATGAAGAACACCCGCGACATCCTGCGCTCGCTCGATCGTCTGGAGCCTGCGAACGAGGCTGCTGCGCGGCTGGGTATGCGGCTGGATTCGGAAATCGGCGACGCCAGTTCGCTGCATCGCCGCTATCGCGAACTGTGCAGCCGGCTGGAGAGCGAATTCGGGGCCCGGCCCACCGCCCGGACGCGCGAGCTGTTCCATTCGCTTGCCGGCGATCTGGCGTCGGGCGATGCGGATCATGTCCTGGCGGAACGGCGCGGCTTCGGCACCAGCGGATCGCTTTGCGTGCGCGACATGGTTCCGCTGGTACTCGTCTCCCCCTTGCGCACGCATGGGCAGGATGGCGAGGTAAGGTCTTTCGGCGAAGCCTGTGCAGACGATATTCGTACGGCGGTGTGCCAGCTTCGGGGCCTTCAGGTGCTGTCGCTGGATGAAGCGGATATCGGCTCGGTAGTCGGCCAGGCCGACAATGCGCTGGCCATCTATTCGCTTTCCGGCAGCATGCGGCGTATCGGCGCGGAGTATCAGGCCAACCTGCAGCTTGCCAACGCGGCCAGCCATGTCGTCGTCTGGGCGCAGACGATCCGCCTTGCCGAACTGGAGATCGCGGCGATCGACGCCCTTGTAGAGAAGGCCAGCGGCGCGGTCGTGCCGGCGATCGACCGCGATCTGGAGCGGCAGCTTCGCCTGCCCGGGGCCGACCTTGCCGAACAGGGGGCCCGGTATACCCGCGCCCGGCTGCTCATCCGCCAGGCCGGCGATCTTGCCTCGGTGCGGGAGGCGGTGGACCTGCTGGAAGGCATCGTCGCGGCCGATCCGGGGCACATCGCCGCGCGGTTGGCGCTGATACGGATGTACAATACCGATTTCTGGCAGCAGGTCTGCGGCCACGACGTTCAGGCCTTTCGCGATGCCTCGGAAAAGCACCTGCAAGTCGCCGTCGGCCTGCAGCCCGGCCACTGCGAGGTGCGGTTGCGGCAGGCCTGGTGCGAACTGCGCAAGGGTGACGTCGCACAGGCGGAAAGGGACTTCCAGGCGGCGCTGGCGACCCTGCCGCACGATCCGGACGTGGTGAACATGTGCGCTTTCGGCCTGTGCCACCTTGGCCTCTACGAGGCGGCCGAGGACCTGATGCAGCGCGCCTTTCGCCTCAATCCCTTCCCGCCGAGCGACTATCACGCAGACTATGCGGTGATGGCCTCGCTGCGCGGCCTGCCCGAAGAGGCCGAGGGGCACTTTGCAGTTTCGGGCGAAGTGGGGATGCAATATGCCGCCGTGCGGATGGCCAATGCCACGGGGCTCGATCAGGGTTTCGGCCGGATGGAAGGCACGGCAAAGCGTTTCCGGTCGTCCTTCGTGCAGGCGTGGCAGGCATCGGTTCCGCCGGAACTGGACGATGTGATGCAGTGGGTGGACTATACTCTGCCGCTCTATCCGTTGGAAAAGCGCGATTTCGTCAAGACGGGCCTGCGGCAGATGCTTGCGCCGCGATGGTGAGCAGCGGTTCGTAATAGCATGTCCGCGCCGGTTCGGCGCAGGCTGGGCGAACGGTCGGGGGCGGCGTCAGCATGGCCTGCACCACGGCCTCCGCATCCTGCCGCTTGATCGAGGGAACGCGTTCGAGCGTCTCGGCCGAGAGCGGAAAATCGCGCCCGGTCCGACTGACGAACAGCGCAAGGCAACGCGGCCAGGTGCGATCGGTGTAATCGGTGGTCCGCACGATGCGTTGCATCGCCCGCCGGTCCCGCGCCGGGATGTCCACGCGTTCCAGCGCCTCTTCTGCATCGACGAGAGCCATGGTCAGCGGGGCGTAGGAGAGTTGCGCGGGGGCATGCAGAAACAGCACCGCGTCATCGCGCAGCAAGCGGTCCTCGCGATAAGCCTGGTAGATCCGGCCCACGCCTTCCATTCCGAAGCAGTCCAGTTCCGCCGCACGC
The DNA here is from genome assembly GCF_044029435.1 of Novosphingobium oxfordense. Lineage (NCBI taxonomy): Bacteria > Pseudomonadati > Pseudomonadota > Alphaproteobacteria > Sphingomonadales > Sphingomonadaceae > Novosphingobium > Novosphingobium oxfordense. Next base: position 1,565,826 of record NZ_CP147008.1, read on the forward strand.
AAAGCGCCCAGGCTGGCGCCGCCGACCACGCGGACGCCCGCCGCCAGCAGGCTGAGGATTTCCTTGTGCCACACCGTCCGGCACGTGCGGAAGACGCCGTCGATCAGGCCCACCGTTTCGGGAGGATCGGCAAGCAGGGCGGAAAGATCGCCGCAGGCGGCGGGCGGGCGCAGATCGATCGCAGGATCGATCGCAAGGCCATGGATGCTCGGCCCGGCAAACAGCACCGCGCGGCGGGGAGCCGGGCGAGCAGCGGATGCGATCCGGATCGGCACGGCAGCAACAGAGCGGGGCGGCTCTGCCCGCGCATTGTCCATCAGGCCGGGGGCCAGGCAATGCCACAGGCTCACCCCCTCGACCGGCAGGCGATGTTCGAACGCGACGACAGGCACTTCGGTCAGCGATTGGACGCTTCGCAGCAGGCATTCCCGTATCGCGGCGGTGCCGGCCAGTTCCTGCGTCGGAATATCGCTCCAGCCCAGGCTGCCCTTCCCGAAGCCCAGCGCGCGCAGCAGGAACACGAACTCCTGCTCCCGCCCATGAGTATAAGCGATGGGGGCAATATCGTCCCGCGCACCGGCGAAATGCGTGGCGTGGGACTGCACAGCTTCCAGAATGGCGCGCAGCAGCGCCACGCGCTTGTCGGGATGGCAACCACTTCCGGCCGAGGGAGTGAGATTGTCGCACTGCCGCCGCGTCTCGATCATCAGGCATAGGAAGGTCGCGATGCCGGTCTCGTCGCCGAGGCTCCATGCTCGCAACTGGAACCCGGCGGCATGAACGCGTCGGATCATCCGGACGAGCAAAGGATCGTCGATCGTCGAAAGCAGCACCTGACGGGTCAATTGTTCTTGCGGCGAAAGCATGTCGAACCGGGCGATCCCGTGGTGTTCCAGCAGTTCGGCGATCCCGGATGCCTGCGCTTCGGTGTCGGTATTGCCGCAGGCCAGCCCGTTGGACGTCGCGCCCGTTCCAAGGCGCGGGCGGGAGAAATCCAGCGAGAGCTGATCGAAAGGGATCATGCGGCGATCGCCGCTGGCCAGGTCCACGCCCGCCAGCCAATGGCGATCCCGCCCTGGGTCCAGCGTCAACGCCAGGGGATGACGGCTCCCGGACCACAGCGCCCGATCGCCGGGTAGCATATCTGCTAGGCGCATCTTGCGCGTCGGCGGCACCAGGGTTTCGGCGGCCCAGAACTCCACCGATTCCAGCAGCGCCCCCACCATGGCTGCAGAGGGGGTCAGGCCTTTGCCTTGCGATACCGTCAGCGACCGCGAAAACGGGCGGACTGCCTGATAGACCGGTATGCCGGGCACTGCGAAATGGGAGACTTCGCCCAGTCGCGTGACGCCCGCAATGTCCCCCGCTTTTCGGGCGAGGCGCAGGGTTTCGCCCGGGGGGCGGGCGCGTGGCTCCAGCGCCACTTAGTTGTTGGATTGCCCGCCGGATTGGCGGGACGCCGATTGCATGGACACCGGTAGCAGGCTTTTTGCCGGGCCGGTGAGGGCGGCGGCTCTCAACGCGTTGTTGTCGATAAGCGAGGCAATGCCGCCATGCGTCGCGTCGGACAGCGCCTCCTTCGCGAACGAATAGACGGGTTCGCAAACGACGTAGTGCGTTTTTCCATCCTTCTGCATCTCGACTATAAAATGATGGTTGATTTGTGAGTCGTCTGTTTCATCCGTCATGACGTCCTCCTTGTTCCCTGGCGGCAATAATAATAAATTTCGGATGAATATTGAAGTGTATTGATTTGGGCTATTATGGATATTTGGTTATTTTCCATTGTATGGGGGTTTTGTTAAAATACAGACGGATAAAGACACTCATAAGGGCGATCATGGATGGCTCCGGCGAACGTCTTTCGGATCGAACGGGCCGGATCAATCGGGCGTCCGGTGCGTCGAACTTGCAGGTCCGCGTTTATGTGGCGAGATCGAAAATTACGCTGAGTCGCTTGCGAATGCCGTGTCCGTTTCAAGGCAGGCGGTGCAAATCATCATCGCGGCGGGTTTCGCGCAATTGAGTTGACCTTGGTTGTGCAGGGTATAGATCGGTGGGATGGGTGGGTGTGCGTCCCTATAATTGGGTCGCGCTAACGAGATGATGGATATGGCCGCAGCACGCGAAGACAAAGGCGAAGTGGAAGTCAAAGGCACGCAGACGCTGATGCGTGCGCTCGACATCATGGACGAAGTGATCGACGGGCCGATCCGCGCCGCCGACCTCGCCCGCAAGCTGGGGATGAGCAAGACGACGGCGCACCGTCTGGCGCAGGCGCTGAAATCGCGCGGTTATCTCTCAGTGACGAGCGACGGTTTCGGCCTTGGCCCCAAGCTGCTGGAACTGGGCGTGATGGCCACGGAGCAGATCGATTTCGTGCGCGTGGCCCGGCCGTTCATGGAAAAGCTGTCTGACGAAACCGGCTTCTGCGTCTTCGTCGGCAAGCGAGAGGGCGACTGGTCGCGCCACCTGGACCGCGTGACCGGCCGCCAGCGCCTGCGCGTGGCGACCGCGCCTGGCGATCGCCGCCCCATCGCCGAGACCGGTCTTGGCAAGGCGCTGCTGCTCGACGAGCCGGAGGAAGTTTGGGAGGAACTCTACCGCCAGGCCAATGGCGGCAAGGTTCCGGTCAAGGCGATGAAGGAATACGTCGCCCTGATGCGCGACCACAAGGCGCGCGGCTATGTCCTGCATGACAGCGAACTGGGTGACGGCGTGCGTTCGTTGGCGGTGCCGATCCGCGATGCCCGCCGCCAGATCTGCATTGCCATCTCGATCGCCAGCGCTGCGCATTACCTGACCGATGACATCGTCGACGATCTGGTCGCGGCGATCGTGAAGACGGCCGGGCTGATCAGCGAAGCCGTGGGGTACCGCGCGCCGCGGGGGTGATGGGGCTGTGCCGTTGCGCTGGCCCACGCCGCTGCGGCTAGGTTTGCCTGCGGCTCACCAAGCCTTGCGGCCCTCCCGCTTGCGGGAGGGCGTAATCGCGCCACGTTGAAACGGGGCTCTGTCCTCCCCTCCCGCAAGCGGGAAGGGAGCGAGGCTTGGCAGCTTGCTGTCTAGCCGCAGCGGGGTGGGCCAGCGCAACGCCGATTTCGCACCCAATCCTGCTCAATTCCCCGCATTGACCGGCGGTCCAAGCTCGCCATTGCGCGCGTCCTGCTCCACCAGCGAATTACGGCCCCAAAGCTGGTCGTAGCGCCAGCCGGACAAGTCCTCGACCACCGTTTGCGCCTCCAGGCTGGTCGGCACGCGCGCGCCGGAGCGCAAATGCTCGATCTCGCGCATCAGCACCTCGTGCGTGCGGGGCGAGAGGCGGAAGCGGAGCGATATCACGATGCCAAACGCCAGCATGCCCACGGTGCCCAGACCCAGCAGCAGGGCGATGGTCAGGATCGCGCCGTGGGATTGCTGCGCTGCGCCGGAGACGAAGCCGCCCGCCTGCATCACGAAGCCCACGCCGGCCACGGCCGCGGCCTGCGTCGCCTTGCGTACGAAGGTCATGACGCCGGCGAAGGCGCCCTCTCGCCGGCGGCCGGTGACGATCTCGTCCACGTCGGCCATGTAGTTGTAGGTCGCCCAAGGGATGTAGTTCAGCGCGCCGCGGCCGAGGCCGGCCAGCACGATGGGCAGCCAGATCGTGTGGCTGGTGGCGGTAATGCCCACGGCCCAGAGGCCGATCAGCGTCAGCGCGCCGGCGCCGAAGCTGGCGGCGGCGATCTGGTAGGCGCGGCTGGGGGAGGCACGCAGGGCCATGTTGATGGCGATGATCACGGCCACGAACTGGACGATGTACATCGTGCCCAGCAGGCCGGAAGCGACCGCCGTGGTCCCCGCCAGCGCGAAGATCACGAAGAAAGTGAAGGCGGCGTTGAACACGTCCTGGCTGATATAGCCTCCCAGATACATGCCCAGATGCAGGCGGAAGGCGCGGATGCGCATTGTGGAGAACAAGTTGCGGTAGAGCGCCTTCAGCGCGTCCAGCGGTCCTGCGGAGTGGCGTTGTTCGCCGGGGAGTGGCACGCTGCCGGGCATGTGCCGCTCCCAACTGAACAGGTAGAGCATGGCTGCCGTCACCATGAACAGCGCGGCGAAGATCAGGCCCATGTAGAAGAAGGTGTCGGCGCTGTCGCGGCCCAGCGCCTCGATCAGCCAGAGCGGCAGGAAGCCCGCCAGGATCGCGGCGGCCTGCCCGAACAGGATGCGCGATCCGGCAAACTTGGCCTTGGTGCGATAGTCGCTCGACATCTCGGCGGCGAGCGTTTCGAACGGAATGATCTCCATGGCGTAGACCAGTTCGAACAGCACGTAGCTGACGAGGTAGTACCAAAAGCTCTGCCCCGGCAGCCACATCAGCGCGAAACTGGGCAGCAGGGGAATGGCGGCGAGGATGAAGAAGCGCCGCCGCCCGAACCGGCGGCCGAGCGCGGTGGTGCCGAAGTGGTCCGAGATATAGCCGATCATGGGTGAGGCGAAGGCGTCCAGCACGCGCGCGACGGCGAAGATCGTTGCGGCCTGACCCGCCGAAAGCCCGCAGAACTGGGTGTAGAAGATCAGCACCCAGCCGGAGATGACCGCCATCGATCCGGCCCCGAGCACGTCGTTGGAGCCATAGGCGAGGTAGTTTCTCAGGCGCACGGGGCGCACGGCCAGTGTCTGGCTTTCGGGCACTACAGGATCCTTCACCGTATTTGTTCTTGTGCGGGCCGCCTTCGGGGGAAGCCTCGTTGGGGCGATTATTATGTCGGAGTAATGGGCTTGTCAGCAGGCAAGAAGCGAATGGCCTCGATCATCACGGCGGGGTCGCCGGATTCGAGGGTGATCTGGTGGGTGCCAGCCGGGAACGCGCCGGAAACGGGCATGGAAATGCGGTTGTCCATCACGGCGAGGGCCCAGGCGTGGTCGCCGGTATGGCGCGGGATTTCCAGCGTCTGCGCCGCGCCATCGATGCGCAGGGTCAGACGCAGGGCATCGCCGTTGTCCGAGGGGTAGCTGGGCAGCATGTCGATCACCGCGCGCCAGTCACCGGCCGGCAGCGTGATCGTCGCACGCGCAGGGCCGGAGCCAGTTGCGCCGAGTACGGAGCCTTGGCGGCCGAGGCCGTCAACCAGCCGCCATCCCTTGAATTGGTCGGGACGGAGCAGGGGCAGCGCCGCAACCCGCACCGGCGCGGACGGAGCCGCAACGGGCCCGGCGGGCATGGAGGCCAGCGTCGGGATCACCGGCAGGCTCTGGCGGAAGCTGCGCCATTGGCCGTCGGCGGGCTCCACGGTCATGATGCCGCGCCATTTGCCGCCCGCGATCTCTCGGTTGAAGCGCCAGGTGAGCGTGCGGATGCGTTCGTCGGCCTCGGCGGCGATCTGGCCGCGCCGCCAGGTTTCGGCGGCGTCCCGGTCGCGCAAGACGTCATGCGCCTCGGCTGCGAAGAAGCGCCGGTTGGCGGCGGCGGATGCGGAGACGGGGTAGTCCACCAGTTCGAAGAAGGCATCGGCCCGGTCGGCAGGAATTTTCGGGCGCAGCGCGGCAAGGCGCGCCTCCATCCCTGCGAATTCGGCCAGGCGGGCATCGGCCTCCGCGATGGAAAGCGGGCTGGCGTGCGGCTTCTCGCCGGGCAGATACCACTGGAGATGTTCGGGGCGCCGCGCGAAGTTCAGGCGGTGAAAGTCCGCCATGACTGCGGCGACGCCTTTGCCGGTCCCCCGGCCCAGCGTCTCGTCCGCCCAGCGGCCCACCCAGGTATCGATCGGCGTGGTCCGCGTGCCCTCCACGTCCCACGCAAGGCTGAGGAAGTAATCGATGTCGATCTCGGCCGGCTTGATGTCGCCAGCATTGACGATCCACATCTGCCGCGCGCCCAGATCCCAGGCCCGCCCCATTTCCGCGCGGATCAGCGCCTGCGGCGTGGTCGAGAGCCAGAGGTAGGACAGCGGCGCGCCGAGGTAGGAGACGTGGTAGTAGACGCCGGCCCCGCCGCTGCGCCGCCGCTCTTCGGCATTGGGGAACTGGCGGATGTAGCCGAAGTTGTCGTCGGTCCACATCAGGGTCACATCGTCCGGCACTTTCAGCCCGGAACGATAGATGTCGAGCACTTCCTTGTAGGGCGTGAAGACTTGCGGCGCTCCCGAAATCCGCGCTTCGCGCAAGAGATCGCGCTGGTCGGCGAAGACCTGCTCGAGCACCGTGCGTCGCTCCGCATCGGTGGTGGGGCCGATCATCGCGCTGTCGTGGATGCCGCGCTGGCCCAGCGTCCAGATCGTCTCGTAACCGCGATTGGTCTGCACCCGCGCGCGCCAATAGTCGCGGATCGCGTCGCGGTTCGTCAGGTAGTTGAACTGCTCCGCCGTGCCCTGCCATTCGCCCACGTTGTTGCGCAGCATCGGCTCCGAATGGCTGGAGCCCATGACAATGCCATAGCGGTCCGCCAGCGCGGCATTGGCCGGGTTGGCGTTGAACGCACGGCTGACCTTGTGCATCGCCGGCCAGAGCATGTTGCTCTTCAGGCGCAGCAGCAGGTCGAAGACTTTGGCATAAGTCTTCGGGCCGGGCGCAGGCTCATCCGGCGCGTAAGTGCCCTGCGCCCAGGGGACGAGGCCCCAGTCCTCGTCATTCACATAGATCCCGCGATACTTGACCGAGGGCGGGCCGAAACGCCGCATTCCCGCAGAAACATAGAGCGCATCATGGTGTTCGGGCGGAACGTCCGCCCACCAGTGCCAGGGCGAGACGCCGATCCCGCGGGAGATCTCGTAGGCGCCATAGGCCGTGCCGCGCCGGTCGCTGCCCACGATCACCAGCGCCTGCTTCACGCCGGGCGCGGGGTTGTAGACCGGCACGATCAGGAAGCTTTCCCAAGCGCCGCGCAGTTTGGCGGCATCGATCCGTCCCGCCGCGACCAGCCGGTCTATCGCCGGATTGCGGCCCAGCGTGCCGATCCACACCTGCATGTCCGACGGTTGGTCCGCGCCCGCCACCGATGCGAGATCCGTCCGCAAGTCCTCGGCAGCGATACGGACCAGTTCGTGGTCCTCCGCCGCCGTGACGACCCGCGCGACGTGGCCGTCCTGCGCCAGCGCGAAGTCACCGCGCGCGGGCTGGAAATGCACCCAGTCTGCCGAAGCGGCCGCCTGCGCCGGATGGGCAAGGGCAAGCCCCGCCGCCATTGCAAGGCCCCCCCCTACTGTAAGGAAAGCCGCCCCGCGCATCGTCAGATGTAGGTCCGCAGGAATTCGGCCAGCGCGCATATGGCAAGGCTCTGCCCGTAAGGCATCGAGGTAAGCGCGATGTCCTTATAGAACTGGAGCGTGTCGCCCATTGCCGTGCCGAAGCTGACCTGCTGAAGTTCGCCCGCATCGTCGATATTGGCGAGCACGCCGCGCACGGCGCGGATGCCGACCTCTTCATATTCGCGCGGCAGATAGCCCTTCCGCACCGCCTTCAGGATGCCATAGGCGAAGCCCGCCGTGGCGGACGCCTCAAGGTAGCTGGTGGGATCGTCGATCAGCGTGTGCCACAGGCCGGTTTCGGCATCCTGCGTCGCCGCCAGCGTGCGGACTTGCGCTGCCAGCGTGTCGATCAGGAAAGTGCGGAAGGCATCGCCGGGCTCGAGGTCGAGCAGGTCGATGATCTCAGGGATAGCGATCGTCACCCAGCAATTGCCGCGTGCCCACAGCGCTTGGGCAAAGTTGTGGCGGCCGTTGAAATCCCAGCCGTGGAACCACAGGCCGGTCTTCTTGTCGGCCAGATACTTGATGTGCACCAGGAACTGGCGCTTGGCTTCCTCGATATACTGCGGGCGGTCCAGCAGCAGGCCGATCTTGGCCAGCGGCAGCACGCTCATCATCAGCGTGTCGTCCCACAGCTCACCCGGATTTTCGTCGTTGTAGACGATGTGCTGGAAGCCGCCTTCCTCGGTCTTGGGCAGGCCATCGGGCGCCATCAGCCATTCGGCCCAGGTGTCGAGATAGGGGATGTAGCTGGGATCGCCCTCCAGTTCGTAGAGGTAGGCCAGCGTAATGAAGGGCGCCATCGTGTTGATGTTCTTGGTGGGCGTGCCTTCGGCGAAGCGGTCCGCGAACCACTGGCGGATGATTTCCAGCGCCTTTTCGTCGCCGGTCTGCTCGAAATAGCGCCACATGCCGAACAGGCCGACGCCGTGGGTCCATTCCCAGCCGGCCCAGCCCTTGGTGTCGATCACGCGTCCGTCTTCCAGGTGCAGCAGGAATTCGCCGGTTTCGTCGGTAATGTTGACGAGGTTGTGCATGAGCAGGTCGATCGCCGCGGTGACCTGCTGGCGGGGGATGTCATGGGTAAGGGCGGCCACTCAAGTTCTCCTGTGGGCGATGCTGTGGCGGGGGGCACGGTGGGTCATTTCAGGACTCCGTAATCGCGCGCCATCCGGCGATAGAGGTGGAGGAAGGCGGGATCGGCATCGTACCGGCCGCCGTGGTTTTCGGGTTGTTTCGGGATGTCGGATGCCAATGTTGGCGTGGCGCCCGGCGCCTCGGCGGAGTTCAGGCCTTGCGAGAGCAAGTCGGGGCGCGGGCCTTCGCCAGCGGTCTTGCCGTCCTTCTGGAAGATCGCTTCCTGATGGCGGGTCGGTTCCCAGATGAAGCTGCCCCAGCCGTTCGGATGGGCACGGATCAGGTCGTTCAGGTAGCGCTTGCGCGACGAATACTCGATCGCGAAGAAGCCCTTGTCCGGGTAGCGGCGGCTGAATTGGGTGAACGTCCGCTCCCAGTCGCCCTGCGCTGCCTGCTGGTAGCAGGAGAAGCCAAGGGCATCGAAATCGACGTCGCGCGCAATCAGGCTGTCGGTCCAGTGCTGGACGATGGGCCAATGGCGGCCGAGGTGGTTGTGCAGCGCGATCGGCGTTCCGGGAAGCTGCGCGCGGGTGGCGGCGATCCCGGCCTTCAGCAACGCGGCGAACTTGTCGTAGCCGCCTGCATCCGAGACATGCATGTGCTCTTTGTCGGTCACCGGGTTGCCGGTGGGAATGGTCAGCGGCACGCGGCCATCGGGCCAGAGCATGCCGAAGGTCGTCTCGTTGCCGAGGATCGCCAGATCGGGCGCGACGCCTGCCGCCTTCATCGCCGCGAAAGTCTGGTCGGTATGGTGATGGACGGCGTCGACCAGCTTGGGAAACGGCAGGTTTGCCCAGGCAGCGGGCTTGTCCTGATGCTGGGGATCGGCCCAGGTGTCCGAATAGTGGAGGGTGAGAGACAGGTGGAAACCCGCCGCCTTGATCCGCTGCGCGAACGCGATGGTGCGGGGCAGGTCGCACCACGGGCCGCCGGGCTTGCCCTTGGAATAGCCGTTTGCCGGATCGACGAAGAGGCGCAGCTTGATCGCGTTGAAGCCGGCATCGCGGAAGATTGCGAGTGCGTCCTTGCGCTGGCCGTCCTCGTAATAGGTGGCGCCTGCGGCTTCGTCCTCCGGCACCCAGGAGATGTCCGCGCCGATCAGATAGGGCCACGGCCGCGCGCCTTTTTTGGGCGCGGCACGCACCGTACCGGGCAGGGCGGCAAGGCAGAGGGCGCCTGCTCCTGCAACGCCCAACTGGCGGCGAGTGAGTGCGCCCCTCACTTCAACTGATCCGGCCGGGTCGGCGCGGCGACCATCTGTACGGGAATGCCGCCGCGAACGTTGTGGAGGGTTACGAGCTTTACAGCCTCCAGCGCATCGCCGGGCGCGCCGTCGCTTGTCACCGCTAAGGCGACGTGGTTCGTGCCGTGGTGGTTGAGGATGCCCTCGGGGATCGGGAACACGCGCTGCGGGCCGATATGGGCGATGAACTGGCCCATGTTCCAGCCGTTGACGAAGATCAGCACACGGTACTTCGCGACCGAGCGCGGGCTTTCGGTGTCACCGAAGGCAAGCCCGATGGTGGCGTCCTGTCCCTTGGGCACGGCAAGGTCGAAGGCGGTACGGAACCATGTGGTGCCGGGCGCGGCGCTGGTTGCGGGGACTTGAGCAGCGGTCCATTGGCGGTCGTCAAAGGCGGGCAGGTGCCAGCCCATACGCTCGCCATAGAGGCCGCCGTTGTTGGCAGGGCCGCGCACGGGGTCGGCAAGGTCCTCGCCGCCGCGCTTGCCCTGGATCTTCCACGCGATCGGCACGGCGAAACTGCGTCCGCCGGGCTGCGAGATCGAGGCGGAGATCAGCCCGCGCGCTTCCTTGTGGAAGTCGTCGGAATCGAGGTCCCAGTTATGGCCGTTGTTGCGGACCATGACCGAGAGGACGTGACTACCGCCCGCCTGCGCCTCGGGCGGAAGGTCCAGCGTGACGGTGCCGGTGGTGATCGGGCGGGGGAGGCCGCTCGGCGTCTCGGCCTGACCGATGAACTTGCCGTCGAGCCAGGCTTGCACGAGGCCCGATCCGCCGGCGCCGTAGAACAGCGAGACGGTCCTGGCGCCCGCTGTCCCTTCGAAACGGCCGCGATACCAGACATCGCCCTCATGGAAGCCATAGGCGTCCATGGAAAGGTTCGGCTGGCCGTCGGGGCGCTGGGTAATGCTGGCGTTGGGGCGGTTGCCACCCATCATCTGCCACGCGCTGTCGTCGAAAGCGGGATCAGCCTCGGGCGAACCCTTGGCCATGCGCCAGTTGGTGAGCGCAGGGAGCGCGACCGGCGCGGGGCCGGGCAGGGGGCCGGTCGACGCAAGGCTGCCGATGGTGGTGGGCTTGGCCGCGATGCGCGCGCCGTTCCATGAGAGCGAGCGGAGGGTACCGGGCGCCCAGATTTCGATGGCGCCAGCCGCGTCGGTGTCGCCGGTCAGCGTGAGTGCGCCGGACCTCAGCGAAGCGTGACGGACCAACTGCGGACCGCGCACCAGAACGGGGCCGCTCGGCGTGTCCGCGCGGGTATATCGCGTGCCTTCGACCTCGTCGGCAAGGATCAGCAAGAGGTCGCCGCGCCCACCGCCGGTCACGCGCAGGATGGTGCGGCCCTTGTGCGTGTAGGTGACTTTAAGGTCACCTTTGGTGCCGACAAAGACGCTCTTCGCCGCGCCTTCCAAAACCTCGACTTTCGGCGCCGAGGCATAGCGCAATACGGTCTCGCCGGGCTCACCTGCGCGGCCGTAGAGTAGCAGCAGATCGGCGTTCCCGGCTTTGGACGTCGATTGCAGTTCGGAGGTCGAATAGACCAGCCGCTGCCCGCCCAGATTGACGCCCGCCACCAGCCACTTGGCATCGAAGCCATTGAGTCGCATCGGGAATGTATAGCGCCCATCCGGCAGCGCGGCGGTCAGGGAGAAGCTGTCGTCGGTCTGCCCGTTCGACGGTTTGTGCGCCACCAACAGGAAGCGCGCATCGGTCTCCAGGCTCTTGTTGTGGTAGACCTGGATATTGGGGGAGGAAATCTCCACCGGGCCAGCCGGGATCATGCCCGCAAGGTCCGGAACCGAGGCGACCAGACCGCCAAGCTGCTTCATCTCCAGCGCCTTTTCGCGCAGATTCCGCGCCTCGGAGATGGCTGCGCCGTAGTCGTAGCTGGTGAACACCACCGGGGCGGGCAGCCAGCCCCAGCTGGTGCCGCCGTAGGTCATGTAGAAGCTCTGGATACCGATACCGTTGGCCAGGTTGGTGCCGTAGAACACCCGTTGGAACCGCTTGCCGCGCTGGACGGCGTTGCACTCGTAGCCGCCGTTGGAGCCCCAGTAATCGAACCAGCCGCCGCCGAATTCGGCCAGGAATCCTGGCGTTTTCGGTGAAGCGGAAGCGCCGCCTTTCGCACCGCCGGGGCCGTAGAAGCCCCAGTCCGGCGCGGCCGCGCTGCGGGTCGGCTTGCCTTCCACGGTGCAGGTGCCGCCGGGATAGCCGTCGAAGGCATACATGTCGTTGGGGCCGTGGACGACTTTGTCGACCGCAGAGCTTTCCGGCACCCAATAGCCGTTGCGGCCCTGGTCGTTGTGGAAGATCGGCACGGTGATGCCGTCGGCGCGGGCCTTGGCGTAGAGGTGGTCCATATACCCGCGCTGGGCCGGGGTCGTCAGCGCCAGTTCGTTCTCGATCTGGTGGAGAATGACGGTGCCCTTGTGGCCCTTGCCGTCGCCGTTGATCTGGTGGCGGGCGATGATGGCGTTGACTTGGCTGAGCCATTCATCGGCGGCGGCCATGTATTCAGGATCGTCGGTGCGGGCGCGGGCCTTCTGGTTGACCAGCCAACCCGGGAAGCCGCCGCGCGTCAGTTCCGCGTTCACGTAGGGCCCGGCGCGGGTCATGACCCAGAGGCCTTCTTCCTCCGCCATGGTAAGCAGCCGATCGATATCGCGGATGCCGCTGAAATCGTAGACGCCCTGCTTGGGCGAATGGTAGCCCCAGTCGAAATAGAGCGCGACGGTGTTGAACCCGCTGGCCTTCATCTTCTGGAGCACGTCGCGCCAGAGATCCGGGCTGGGCAGGCGGAAGGGGTGGAATTCGCCCGACCAGATCACTTGGCGCTTGCCGTCGATCATCAGCGAGCGCGCATCGAACGAGACGCGGCCGAATGTCTGGACCGGGGCGGACAGATCGGCGGTGGGTTTCGCTTCCTGCGCCAGAACAGGCAGCGGAATGACGGAAAGCAGCAGGGCGGTGACGAACGCGCGCTTCATCGCGTCAATCCATGTGGAACAGCAGCGGGAGCGGCCATTCCAGCGGCCGGTTACCGGGCTCCACTTCCATCAGCGGCGCCATGTAGTCCCACCAGCGGCGCATCACCGGATGATCGGGCAGGGTTTCGCGGGTGTTGTCCGGCGTTACGCGCAGCACGGCGAAGAGGGACAGGGTGCCTTCGTCGAGGAAGATCGAATAATCGCGGATACCCGCATCGGTCAGCAGGACGGAGAGTTCCGGCCAGATCGCGTCGTGCCGGCGCCGGTATTCTTCGACCGTGCCGGGCTTCAACTGCATCCTGAAGGCGTGGATCGACCCCGTCCCACTATCCGGCACTCCCAATCTCCCGTATGTTCCATTATATGGATTTTGATACCGATATTTGGTAACCCGTCGATGGGCGGCCGTCAATCGCCATTCTGTCACTGTTTGAGAGAGGCACCTGCGGATAAGTCGGGAGGCAGCCGTTCCGCATGGCGGAACCGGAGAAGTCAGAGGTCCGCCTGTCTGCCATCGATGTCGATCGATCCCTAGGCCCGGAAATGCGGCCAGGGCCGACGCCGGATCGAAACATGTGTGGGCAAAGCTATGCCCGCGCAGTCGCTTACGACGGGTTGGCCCGAGCGGACCTAGACTGCCTTCATTGCTCCGGGGCGCCCGTTAACCGATACCCTGTGCAGTTGAACCTGTGCATCGGCCACCGCAAGATCCGCACTGCGCTGAAGAGCGATATCGAAATCGCTGAGAACGATGCCGGTTATTTCGGTTTGCCCAGGATTCGGCCGGACCTCACCGAAACTGCCAAATCGCCCCGTGATTCGATCGAGCGTCACATTCCGGACGATGGACTTCGGCGGCGTCTCGCCCTTCAGGTCCTTGTACTGGCTCCAGGGGCGGATCGTCAGAACCGTGCCGCCATCGCTGTCCAGCGTGATGTCTCGCAGATGGATGTCCTCGTAGACTTGCGGCGTGTCAGGACGCAGCTTCAGCATGAGGACATTGATCGCGCCGGTCACCCGGCAGTTTTCAATCGCGACGTCCCGCACGATGGTCGCCTCGCTACCACAGGAAAACGCCTGATGTCCGCGCTTGAACTCGCAATTGCGGATGCGGACATGCTCTACGGGCGGACTGTCGCGATCGTCCATTGCCCTGGGGCCTTTCGAACCTTTGGCGGCGATGCAATCGTCGGTAACCGAAAAGAAGCAGCCATCGACCAGCACGTCCCTGCAACTGTCGAGATCGATGCCGTCAGTGCTGGGCGCCCAGGCATAGTCGTCAGGCACAACGAAGCTGGTCCCTTGAATCGTCACATCTGCGCACTTGTACAGATGCAGGTTCCAGAACTGGGAGTCCTTGAAGGAGATACCTTCGATGTGAACGTCGCGAGAGTTTTGGATCAGCATCAGTCTTGCGCGATCGATTGCTATGTTGGGAAAGTTTTCCGGATCGGCCGAACCGTTACGCAACTTCCAGAACAGATCCCAAATCGTCCGGCCCGCGCCGTCCAGTGTGCCCTCTCCGCTGATCCGAAGGCCGTCGCAGCCATCGGCATTGATCAGCGCAGGCGTAAAATGCTCTTCGAAATGGCCTTCAATTCGAGTGCGCTGCCTCGGAAAATTCTCCATCGCGGTCGTACATTTGATGACGCCGCCTCGCTCAAGGTGGAGGTGCACCTTGGGCTTCAGGAACAGGGCGCCGCTCAAGAACGTCCCCCTGGGTATGACCACGGTGCCACCGCCCCTGCGCGCTAGTGAGTCGATTGCAGCCTGAATTGAGACGGTATTGAGCGTGATGCCATCGGGCTTGGCGCCGAATTGGGTGATGAGCGCGATATCGGTGGAGCCATCGGCGGCATGGGAGGCGGTTTCCCATAAGGCCATTGAAGTCAGGCCCGCGATGACATGGCGGCGCGTGGCAGCGCTTGCCGACAGGGGAGGTGGATCAGTGTCCGGCATCGTCATTTTCTCCCCAGCAGCTTCGCTATGTTTCTTTCGGCAATGGATCATAATATGAAGCATGAGTCCACATGGCAGGAGTAACGCTCATGTGGATCCCTCCGCAATCGGGCTGCGATTGTTCCGAGGAGGCTCGGCAGGAACCGCCGGGAGCCGTAGCAACAGAGCACGGCCGCTGCGAGATTGCCCTGCAGTCGCTCCAGAGCAACTTCGGTGCACCGATCATAGACAGTTGGTGAAAGAAGGGAGGCGCCTGTTTCTGCTGCTTTCCGTAGCAAACAGCCATGTCATACTGCCACAACAACGGTCTTTTATTCGTAACTCTAACTGGAGTCCGCGCGTCGAATGTCATACATTATTCGCGCGTTGGCCCTTAGTATGTTCTCCCAGGGGATGCTTGTATTGCGCGTAAGAAGCCTTGACGATGTCTGGACGGCATTCGCCGAAGTGACGATGGCTTGGGCGACGGTGGGGAGCACCGCATGAACAAGCCGCGGCAGGCCCTGATCCTTATCCACGGCATTGGCGAACAGCGGCCGATGGAAACGCTGCGCGGCTTTGTCGACGGGGTGCTCGACCAGCCCCCGTCGACCAGCCAGACCGAGGCTCGATATTACAGCAAGCCCGAGTTCCTGTCGGATAACTTCGAACTGCGGCGGCTGGTGAGCGCGGGCGGCCGGGACGACAGGACCGACTTCTACGAATTCTACTGGGCGCACCTGATGCCGACCGCCGCCTGGAACAAGCTGGCCGGCTGGTACTGGGTCTTGATGTTCCGCCGCCTCAGGGACGTACCGCGGCGCCTCGTTCCGGTATGGGGCATCAGTTGGGCGACAGCGCTGCTCGTCGTCGGGCTCGGCCTATGGTCGTCCGTGCAGTATCTGCTCGGCCACGCGGTCGTGCCCACTCCGGCGGCGAAGGCGCCGTGGTTCCTGCTGGCGGTTCTCGGCTTCCTGTCCGCGCTGGTGCGATCCTATGCCGGCGACGCAGCGGTCTACTTCAGCCCGGCGCCCGCAAACATCGAGGCTCGACAGAAAATCAGGGCAGCCGGGCTCGACCTTCTTGAGAACGTGATGTCGAGCGGGCGTTACGATCGGATCATTGTGGTGGGCCACAGCCTGGGCAGCGTGATCGGTTACGATGTTCTGAACCTTGCGTGGCAGAAGCATTTCGATGCGGTGCGGGACCAGCTCAGCGCGGCCTGGGCGCGAGGCGAACGCCCCAGGGTGGAGGACGCGGCGATCCGTGCGGCGGAGGCGGTGGCGAAGCGGCTACGCGACAACTCGGACACCAGTCCCGCCACGTTGGAGCGGTTGGCGGGCGAATGGCGGGTCGTCTCGCGCGCGGTGGCGGAGGAGCAGGCGCGGAACGGGTTCGCCTGGCCCGTGACCGACTTCGTGACGCTGGGTTCGCCTCTGACGTACGCGGACATGCTGCTCGCGCGGAACACGGTAGACTTTACGCGCCGGACGCAGGAGCGCGAACTGCCGCACTGCCCGCCGGCGCGCGAACTGACCGGACGGTTTTCATTCTCGCACAGAGATGTGGACGACAAGGGCGGCGAGCAACGCGCCACCGTGCTGCACAGCGCGGCGATGTTCGCCGTAACCGGATGGACCAACCTCTACTTCCGAAGCTTCGCCATCCTGTATGGCGACTTCGTCGGTGGGCGCGTTTCGCCGCTGTTCTGGGCGGGCGTGCGCGACGTGCGGGTGAAGACGCGCATATGGGGCGGGTTCCTGGCCCACACGCATTACTGGCAGCGCGACACGCGTGACGGCGATCCGGCTGTCGCGCCGCTGCCGCAACTGCGCAGTGCGCTGGACCTGAAGCGCAGGAAGGCGTGGCCGCCGGGTGCAACGGCGCCCGGCGACGGAGAAGCCGGACCGACAAATCGCGTTGAATGAACTCCGGGGGAGGGACGAGATGCCGGGTAGCCACAAAGTGAGGGGAACGAACGCCGCCGCCGGGTTCGAACTGGTGATTCATCGCGGCGAGGGGGCCGCGCTTATCGCGATGGATTGGAAGGCAGGTCCGCCGCCCGAAGATTTCATCGGCTTCGCGATCGAATACCGCGAGCCCGGCGGGACGAAGTTCTTCCCTCTGAAAAACCGGCTGAATTTCGAGGAAAGCGCCCGCGATATCTCGTCTGCTGCACGTTCGCAGAAGTTTTCAACCCTGGTCGCGCCGATCCAGAAGTTTCGCTGGGTCCATTTTCCGCGCAATGCGCAGCTTGAAGGCGAATACGAATACAAGGTGACGCCGATATTCATGGATGTGGCGGGCAAATTGCGTTCGGAGACCGAGCAGACCGCGTCCTTGGCGCTCGCGGACGAGACTTATCCCGGTGAACTCAACATCGCGTTCACGCGCGGATTCATATCCTCCCAGGCGTTCGTCGACAGGTACAAGGTCGTCGATCGCTATCTGCCGGCCTATTCCAAGGACGGGTTGACGTTCACGCCGCAGGCCAAGAATGCCGCCGAGGCCTATGCGTGGATGGGGTTTGAGGCCCGGCGGCTGGTGCTCAAGCTGCTTGACGATGCGATTGCCGACCAGGCCAATGGCAAGGTCGACGTGGGCGTCGTCGCCTATGACTTCGACTTGCCGGAGATTCTGGACCGGCTGATCAAGCTGAAGGGCAGTGTCCGCGCCATCATCGACAATTCCGAAGGTCACATCGGCCCCAAGCATGCCGAGGATGACGCCGCGATCGAACTGACGAACCACGGAATCCCGGTGATCCGCCAGAGCATGAAGTCGCTCCAGCACAACAAGACCATCTATGTCGATGGTCCGACCGTAAAGCGGGCCGTGGGCGGCTCCACCAATCTCAGCTGGCGCGGGCTCTACGTGCAGTCGAACAATGCGGTGCTGCTGGAGGGGCCGCGCGCCGTGGAGGTGTTCAAGGCGGCGTTCGAGGAATATTGGTCGGATGCGGACGGATTCACCGCGTCGGAGCCGACGGCATGGGCGAGCCTCGACTATCCTTCGGTCGATGCCAGCGTCTCGTTCTCGCCGCACCGGGCCGATTCCGCCCGGCTCGATGCGATCGCGGCGGATGTGAAGGGCGCAGGCTCATCGGTGTTCTACTCGCTCGCGTTTCTGTGGCAGACGCCGGGCAAGATCCGCGACGCCTTGCAGGATCGCGTCGACGCGGGCGGCGTCTACGTTGCCGGCATTTCGGAGAAGGCGACCGCGATCGACGTGTCAGGGTCCAGCACCAATGAGAAGCCTGTCGCCGTCGAACCGCTAGGGAAGAATGCGCCCTATCCGTTCAAGCCCGAACCGACGGGGCTGGTCGACGACAAGGTGGGGACCCGGATGCACCACAAGTTCATCGTGGTGGACTTCAACACGCCGCAGGCGCGGGTCTATACCGGCTCCTACAACATGTCCGTCGCCGCGGACACGAAGAACGGAGAGAACCTCCTGCTCATTCGCGACGGGCGGGTGGCCACCAGCTACATGGTGGAGGCGCTGCGG
The DNA here is from genome assembly GCF_044029435.1 of Novosphingobium oxfordense. NCBI lineage: Bacteria > Pseudomonadati > Pseudomonadota > Alphaproteobacteria > Sphingomonadales > Sphingomonadaceae > Novosphingobium > Novosphingobium oxfordense. The sequence continues at coordinate 1,583,870 of NZ_CP147008.1, forward strand.
CTGATCGACCATTACGAATTCCGCGTGGCCCAGAAGAACGCGGATACGCAGCTGAAGGAATTGACGCTGCAGCGGCCGCCCGAGGATGGGGGCGAGCCGTGGTGGCGCAAGGATTGGACGGAGGCGCATCGGATCGCGGATCGAAAGCTGTTCACTGCCTAGAGCGTTTTCTAATCAGGTGGAGTCACCTGATGACTTGGAAACTGCTCTAGACTTGGCCGCCCGCAATCGATTCTGCGTTCTGCCGATTGCGGACGGTGAGGGAAGCTGTAAGAGCCCCGGAAAATCACTTCGGGAATTCGGGAAATGGCAGCGATGTTTCAACCAGCCGCGACGTTCAAAGACAATCTTCAGCAATTGCCGTCAATCGATGCCGTCGAACGTATCGACCTTGTGGACGAACGGGGCGCGGTGGTCGCCAGCATCGAAAACCAGCCGGGCAAGCAGGGTTCGCTAGCCGTCTACCAGTATCTGGAGCAGCGTTTCGGCAAGTTGGACGCGCAGGCGGCGGAGCTTGGCCTTGCCGTGTTTGCAGAGCACACGGCCGATGCGCGCAACCGTCCCGGCGCGCATCCGAATGTCGATCGTCTGCTGGAAATCGCGGCGGGGGCTCCTTCGCTGGGCATCAAGGTTTTCGCCGTCGGTAGCTGATCGGGGCCCGCTCCGCATCGCCGCTCAGTTGGATCGGATCGCGCCAGTTGGTTGCCGATCAACGGACGAGCGCGAAGCCGAACCGCAGGCGCGTGATCGAGCGGTTGTAATCCAGCAGGTTCTCGCCATAGCCGGCGAAGCCTTGCGCGAAGAGGTAGAGGTCGGGCCCGCCGCCCAGCAGGCGGGGCAGGGGATAGGACACTTCGGTGTTGATCGCGCCTTTCCCGGAAGAGAAATTGAAGCGCGTGTTGGTGGAAACGCGAATTCCGTCCGGATCGCCGACTTGCAGGAACAATCCGGCGTGGCCGCGATAGCGGACGATGTCCGGATTGTCCGACTTGTCCCCGATGTAGAAGGAAAGCTTGGGGGCCACCAGCACGCGCCAGTCACCCCGCAGCGGAATGGCGGCCATCGGGGCGACGTAGAGCGAGTTCACACTACGTGAATCGTCGCCGTCCCGGCCGTTGGATTCATGGCGCAGCCCGCCTTGCAGCGCGAGCGAGATGCCACCGTCGAACACCTTTGCCGGGCTGACGTAGATGATTTCGGGCTGGTAATCGATATTGCGGAACGGCATCGACTTGGCCCGCAGGTCCCAGAACATCCGCTGCGTGTAGGCCAGATGAAGGCCATCTCGCCAGGACATGGGCATGTCCGATGCGCTGCGCGATCCGAAGAGATGATATTCGAAACTGATCTGCAGGCGGGCCTCGGTATTCGTGCCGGGGCCATAGACGGCGTAGATCGGCTCATAAGGCGCGAGATTGCCGATAAAGGCATTTCCCACACTGCGATCCGCTGGCGGGCCGGAGCTTGGTGCGCTCGGTTCCGAGTGTGCAGGCGGCGGCGCCTCGGCCAGTTTGATGTCGGCCGGTTTGCTATCGGAAGGCACGTGCAGCGCGATCTCGGCCGTCTTCCACTGTGGGATGGATAGTGTAGCGTCGCCAGCCGCGAATCCCGGCGGCAGGCGATAGCGGACACGGGCAAAGCCTTGCGGGGCGACGATCACCGATCCGGGCACTTGCGCCGATCGATCGAGGTACACGGTTTCCTGCCTGTCCGGCCCGGCCAGCGTTGCGGCTATCCGCTCGGGCAGGGTGACGGTGGCGGGCGATGCGCCGGGATTGAGAAAGCGCAGGTCCACCGTAATCGTGCCATCCGCATCGGGCGCGGACAGGCCGGAGATGAGCGTTTCGATCGCTTCGTCCGCATGTGCCGGGCTCGATATCAGAAAAGCCAGGGCCGAAAGTCCGGGCGCAACCCGTCGAAAGAGGCCATGCGAGGGGCGTATCGCGGTGAGACGGTCGGTCATCGGTCAATCCCCTGTCGCGGCATTCCGGCGGCATTGCCGCCATGCGCAGGATATCTACGCATGGCGGCAATGCCAAATGTATTGAATTCAATCGTGTGGCCAAACGGCCGGTATACGGGGCCGTTCGACTTCTTGTTGCGTTTAGATGTCTCTCACGACGTAAAACCGGTCGAACGCGAAACGGCGTCCCAGGCGGTGAGTTCATCCTTCATCGCCTCCAGCTTCTGATCGACCAGCCCCAGCGCATCGTCGCCCAGGAACAAGCGGACGGGCGGATTCTCCGCCCCGATCAGGGCCAGCAGCGCCTGCGCGGCTTTTGCCGGATCGCCGGGTTGATTGCCGCTCTTGGCTTGGCGGGCAGTACGGAGCGGGTCCATCACCGCATCGTAATCGGCGATGCTGCGTGGCGTGCGATCCATCGAGCGGCCGGCCCAATCGGTGCGGAACTGGCCCGGTGCCAGCGCGGTCACCCGGATGCCGAAGCCCGCCACTTCCTTGCCCAGCGATTCTGAAATGCCTTCCAGTGCGAACTTGCTGCCGCAATAGAAGCTGATCCCCGGCATCGTGATGAAGCCGCCCATCGATGTAACGTTGACGATATGCCCGCGCCGCCGTTCGCGCATGCCGGGCAGGACTGCCTTTATCATGGCGACTGGCCCGAAGACATTGGCCGCGAACTGACGCTGCAGATCGTCCATGGAGGATTCCTCCATCACGCCCTCATGCCCATAGCCGGCATTGTTCACCAGCACGTCGACCGGACCGACGCGCCGCTCGGCATCCGCCACGGAGGCCGCGACGGCATCGTAGTCCGTGACGTCGAGCAGCAACGGGTGCGCGCGATCGGGCGCGAGTGCGGCAAAGGCTGCCGCATCGGCGGGGCGCCGGACGGTGCCGATCACATGATGGCCTGCAGCCAGTGCGCCCTGCGCAAATGCCTTGCCAAGGCCGGAACTGACCCCTGTGATCAGGAAGATTCTGGAAGCGGTGGTCATGTTCAAACTCCTGGGGACAGCGATTCTATATCATGATATAGATGCCGCCATGGCGCACAACAAGACCAAACCCGCTTCCCCCGCAGCACGCGGCGAACCGATCCGCCAGCGTGTCATCGATGCTGCCGAACATTTGCTGCGGCAGGACAAGGCTGATTTCTCGATGCGCGACCTCGCGGCCGAGGCCGGGGTCAGCTTCGCGACGCCGTTCAACCAGTTCGGCAGCAAGGCCGCGATCATGCAGGCGCTGTCCGCGCGGCGGATCGACGAGATGGAGTCGCGCTACCTCTCGATCCAACCATCCGGGGATGCCTGCAACCGCACGCTGGTCGCCGTCGATGTGGCGGTGGAGGTGATGCTGGAGGAAGCGGTGGTGAACCGATCGGTGATGGGCTGGCTTGGCACACCTGTCGCCGTCGCTGGAACCCTGCCGCGTTCGATGGCGCTGTGGGCGCTGGCGCTTGGGGAGGGCGATGGCCTTGCCGCCGATCGGCGGGCAGATGCGCTATCCCGGTTGCCGCGGCAGCTTGCGTTTACCTTCAGGGGCGTGCTGTCGTTCTGGACGGCCGGCGAACTGGCGGATGAAGATTTGTGCGCGGATGCGCGCGGGGCGGCTGCTGCACTGTTGGGCAGCTTCGCGGAATGGCGCGGCCGGTAGGCGAGCGATCTCGAAAGAGTGGGGCAAGCGTTGGCGGCAGCATGCTTGCCCCGCCTCGATCACTCTATCGAAGAGGTGGCCTCCAGCCCGCCTTGCCTGCGCAAGCGGATGATCTGAGCTGTCAGGCCGATGACGAGGACGACCAGGAGAGTGGTTTGCGCCCCCAGCAACAGCGGGGACTTCAGGTCTGTTACCAGCGGATGGCCGTCCGGAACGCGGCGCAGGATTTCGGTGACGGTCGGCAGCATCAGCAGGAACGCGGTAAGGCTGAGGAAGATCGTTTCGATATACCTGCCCACGCGTCCAAGCCTGGGAAGCAGCGCCGAGCCGTATCCGGCGAGTAGGAGGACAAGAGTGGCGGCACCGATGCCATAGCTGACGGTCTAGTTCTTTTGCGGAACCCATTGTCGGTGCGTGAAGCCTCAAGGACGGTGCGCGCAGCGGACTTGGCGTGGGCTTCAGCTGCCATCCGGCTTGTTTTCCTCCAGCGGGATGCTCGGCGCGATCGGCAGGGCGTCGGGCAGCGGCGGATGCGCGGGGTTGAAATCCTTCAGCATGACGTAGGGAGCCAGCTCCGGAATCTTGTCGTGCACCTGCCGCGCGATGGCGGCGGCGAAAAGCCAGGCGCCATAGTTGTTGTTGTGGGTCCGGTCCTTGCCGTTCTCGGCAAAGGCTCGCGGCGAAACGTCCGGCCCCAATGCCTCCATGATCGCAATGCTGTCGCGGTTGAGGTCGATCAGCGGCACGTCCTCTTCCGCTGCCACCTTGCGCACGGCGGCGGCATAGGCGCCCAGCGTATCCTTGATCTTCCCGCCTTCGTCGAAATTGCGCCGCTCTGGCGAGGTGACCAGCACCGGATGAACACCGCGCCGGCGGGCCTCTGCTATATAGCTGCGCAAGTAGGCGGGGTAAGTCAGTTCTGGATCGAGGTAGGTCATCGGCCATTCGGCCTTCTGGTCGTTATGGCCGAACTGAATGAACAGCCAGTCGCCCGCGCGCACTTGCGTCAGCACTTTCGAAAAGCGGAGTTGGGCGATGAAGGACTTCAAGGTCGCGCCGGACTTGGCGTGGTTGGCGACGACCACGTGGTCGCCCAGCATCGCGGGCAGCATCTGGCCCCAGCTGGTGAACGGCTCGGTATACTGGTCCGCGACGGTGGAATCGCCCGCCAGGAACAGGCGCGGGGCATCGGCCTGCTCGATATGGATCGCGGCAACGCGCGGCTGGCCCAGGAATTCCAGGGTCAGCTTGTCGTCCCAGCTGAAGCTCGCAAGGTCGCGCTCGTCCAGCAGCACGCTTTGCCCGAAGCGCGGTGCACCAGCCGGTTGGGCGGGCAGGTGGGCATTGCGCACGTCGACGAGGAAGCTGCGCGTCACCATCTGTCCACGCCGCGTGACAACGTCACGCAGGAACAGGCGGCGGCTTTCGGCTTTCACCGTGGTCTTTCCGGCGCTGCGCCGGTCACCCAGCGTCAGCGTCACGCGATAGATGCCTTCGGGCAGCGCCACCGAATAAAGGAACGCGCCAGAGGGATCGCGGCGCTCAACTCCGTTCCCGCCGGCATGGTAAGCCGGCATTTGCTGGGGAGTCTTGCTCCCGAGATCGATGTCGATCGCGGGAAGGCTGGTAGTGCTGGCGGTAAGTGCCAATGCGAGCGCCGTGCCCAGGGGCATATCGATCCTCTCCTGATCTTCGTTCGCTGCCGATCGGGGGTTAAGTCCCATAATACGGTTTACAATCGCATATATAGGGGGAGGTGAAAGTCAATCCGCATGATCGCCTCGCGCCGCAGGATGGCGCGGTTGGTGATGGAAATTGCAGCCAGTGGATCGTTTTGAAGCGATTTTGACTGGAAATGAGCGAAAACGTCATATATCGTAAAACACAATCCCACATAATGGGACCTATTAGAGAACGAAAATGGGAGTGAGATAATGGGAAGGGCGTCCTCTAAGTCCGCCATGCGCAACCGTGTTTCGGCACCTGCGCTGGCCATCGCCGTGCTGATGTCGGTTTCTGTTCCTGCTTTTGCACAGGATGCCGGCGCGCAGCAGGAATCCACTGGCGCGGGCAACTCCAGCAGTGCGGATAGGGCGCCCAGCACCGAAGACATCATCGTCACCGGCTTCCGCGCCTCGCTGAATGCGGCTCTGGCGGACAAGCGCGATCAGACTGCCGCGATCGACACCATCAAGGCGGAAGACCTGGGCAAGTTCCCTGATTCCAACCTGGCGGAATCGATGCAGCGCATCCCAGGCGTCGCGCTTCAGCGCGGTGACGGTGGTGAGGGCAAGAACATCTCCGTCCGCGGCCTGGGCGCCGATTTCACTCGCGTGCGCATCAACGGCATGGAAGCCGCCGCGCAGACGGGCGGCTCCGACATCTATGGCGCGGGCAACAACGGTCGCAGCTTCGATTTTAACGTCTTCCCGACCGAGATTTTCTCAGCCCTGACCGTGCGCAAGACGCCGTCCGCCGATGTGGAGGAAGGTTCGCTGGGCGCAACGGTAGACCTTACCGCGCCCAAGCCGTTCGATTCCGCAAAGGAATTCGTGTTTTCCGCGACCGGGCGCGGCGTATGGAACGCGCTTTCCAAGCAAGTCGATCCGCGCGCTTCGGCGCTGGTTTCCAAGCAGTTCGGCGATAGCGGCTTCGGTGTGCTGGGCTCGATCGCCTACCAGAAGCGCCATACCCGCGAGGTGGGCTATTCGGCGGTGGACATTCTCTCCGCCAACCAGAACGGCCTTGATCCCGACGGCAGCGGCCCTGCGCCCGTCATGCCGTTCTGCACCCCGATCGGCTATGCAATCCAGAGCCCGCCGACCAGCACGGTTACGGGCGCGGACGCCAACAACTGTTCGGCCGGCAATCCGCGCACCGGGACCAAGGCCGCTTACGACACGATCTTCAATGCCCGCCGTGACGACATGCCGAACACGCCCGGCAGCGGCGCATTTTTCCCCCGCATCCCGCGCTACATCAATTCGGAGCAGACGCAGGAGCGCATCGGCGGCACCTTGACACTGCAGTACAAGCCGGACGCCGATACCGACATCTCGCTCGACCTGCTTTACTCGCGTTTCAATGTCACGCGTGACGACAACTACATAGAAGCCATCTCGTTCGGTCGTTCCGCGTCGAACCAGGGCTATCCGATGATGTCGCTGAAGGACGTGCAGCTTTCCGACCTCGGCTCGGTCGAATATGCGCTGCTCGATGGCGTGGACGTGCGTTCGGAAGGCCTGCACTCCGAATATTCGACCACGTTCAAGCAGGCGAACCTGAACTTCATGCATCGCTTCAACGACCGGCTGACGGTTGACGGCAAAGTGGGTCTGAACAGCTCGGTCTGGAAAGACAAGATCCGCATGCAGTATTTCATGGATGCGCTGGATACGGACAACTTCTCCATCGATTACACCGGTGGGGGGCGCACACCGGTGCTGGGCTTCGGCTTCGACGTTTCCGATCCCGGTAACTTCCTCTATGGCCCGACGCCGGGCGCCGGGATCGTCACCGGCGGTTTCAGCCTTCAGGGCAAGCCGGCCAGCAACACAACCAAGGGTGTGCTGGGCGAGTGGAATGCCCATTACGAAGTATCGGATGCGTTCAAGCTCCACGCCGGCGCGCAATACCGGTCCAGCGACTTCAAGCAGCGCTTCACCACCTATTACACTGCCGATACACTGGTTCAGGCCCTGCCAGCTGGCACGTCGCTGTCGGACCTGACGACCCAGATCACCGGCGTCGACAAGCTTTGGGGTCACGGTGCCCCGTCCAGTTGGGCAAGCCTGGACTGGCAGAAGCTGGCGGACACCTACAACCTGTTCGATGCGCGCACCTGCACCGGCTGCGGGGAAACCAATCCGGGCGTGAAGGAACAGGAATCGAGCGCCTATCTGATGGGCACGTTCGATTTCTCCGATGCGGTGGGCTTCGGCCTGCGCGGCGACGTGGGCGTTCGCTACATCCACACCTGGCAGCGGTCGACCGGCTACATCAACCTGTCCGACGCCACTTCGCCCACCGGGCTGACCGGCCAGTTCCGTTCGGTTTCGCGCAGCTATGATGACTGGCTGCCTTCGGCCAACGTGGTGATCGAGCCGGTGCAGAACCTCCTCCTGCGCCTTTCCGCCGCAAAGGTCATGTCGCGCCCGGCGCTGACGCTGCTGGCGCCCACGGTGACGATCAACGCTACCACCCGCTCGGGCTCGCTGGGCAACCCGCTGCTCGAACCGATCCGGGCCAACACCTTCGACGCTGCTGTGGAATGGTACTTCCGTCCCGGATCGCTGCTGTCGGCCGCGTTCTTCTACAAGGACATCAAGACGTACGTGCAGAACGTGAACGCGCTGGTGCCCTTTAGCTCGCTGGGTCTGCCGAACGAACTGCTGATCGGTAGCAACACCACGCCGGACGAACTGTTCAACATCTCCACGCCCACCAACACGCCGGGTGGCCCGCTGAAGGGGATCGAGCTGAACGCGCAGATTCCGTTCAACTTCACCTCGGGCTTCCTCAGCCACTTCGGCGTGCTGGCGAACTACACGCACGTCATGTCGAAGATCACCTACTGCCTCACCAGTTCCAACGGAGTCTGCACGGTGACGGTGAAGGACGATCTGGTCGGCCTGTCGAAGGACACGGCATCCGGCACGCTCTATTGGGAGAACAACAAGTTCTCGATCCGCGGCACAATCAACTATCGTGGGCCGTTCATCCGCGGCATCCCGGCTTCGCCCGGCAGCGACCTTGTGGGCAACCACGCCACGACTTACGTTGATGCCTCCGCCTCGTACAACCTGACAGACAATGTGAAGCTGATCCTTGAGGGTACCAACCTCACCGATGAGCAGAACAGCCTCTACACCGACAGCCAGCGTCAGGACACGCTGTTCCAGACCCGCGTCGGCCGCACGATCTCGGCAGGTGTGAACGTGAAGTTCTGATTTTGCAGTTTCCGGCGGGGCCCTCCCGCGCCGGCACTGACGGCTCCCGGCTCCTCCAGCCGGGAGCCGTCTTTTCATGTTTCGCCATTCCCGTTTTCGAGGGCTGCCAGCAGCTTGCGGTCTATCCGCACCAGCGAACCTTGGCGCGCACCCTGCGGAGAGGCGGTCGGTGACATCCCGCCAGCTCACCATGTCGCGGGTCGATTTCGCGCCACAGCGTTCGTCGCTATGAGCGTCGTAATAGCAGACCAGCTCCTGGCCGATCCGTGCGGTTCTGCACTGCTAAGTGAGGCTCGCCAGGGCATCGACAACTTGATGATTTCTCAAAATTGGAAATCCGGATTTCCCAAAAGTCGATGGCTCGGATGAGCATTATCCGGCATCTGAACGCCTGAATTGGTTGATTTCGAGCTTGGATGTCTCACAAAACGGGATTTCTCGAACCATCTCAAGGGGACTCGGAATTCCGCACCGTTCGAGGCTGACATGTTTCGGTGAGCAACCGATGTTCGTCGGGTTTTGCAAATGAGGAAATGCGTTCGATGAAGACTTTGGCTGAGACACGCTACGTCTATCGCTTCGGCGGTGGCGCTGATGACGGCGGCAAGGGCGACAAGAACCTTTTGGGCGGCAAGGGCGCCAACCTCGACGGCATGGCAGCGATCGGCCTGCCGGTTCCCCCGGGCTTCACCATCACCACCGAGATGTGCACGCGCTACTATAGCGATGGCGCCACGTATCCCGAAAGCGTGAAGGCCGAAGTGGCCCAAGGCATCGCCCACATCGAGCAGGTGACTGGCAAGGCTTTCGGCGATATCGGGGACCCTCTGCTCGTTTCGGTTCGCTCGGGTGCGCGCATTTCGATGCCGGGCATGATGGACACCGTGCTCAACCTCGGCCTCAACGATGAGACGGTGGAAGGTCTGGCAAACACCTCTGGCGACGAACGTTTCGCTTGGGACAGCTATCGCCGGTTCATCCAGATGTATTCCGACGTCGTCCTCGAACTCGACCATGGAGCATTCGAGGAGGCGCTGGACATCGCCAAGGAAGATCGCGGCTACGACCTCGATACCGAGATGACCGCCGCCGACTGGAAGGTCCTGGTCGCGGAATACAAGGCGATCGTTGAAAAGCTCTGGAACAAGCCGTTCCCGCAGGACGTGAACGACCAGCTTTGGGGGGCAATCAGCGCCGTGTTCGGCAGCTGGCAGTCCGATCGCGCCAAGGTCTATCGCCGTCTGAACGGGATTCCCGGCGAATGGGGCACAGCCGTTAACGTGCAGGCCATGGTCTTCGGCAACATGGGCGAGACTTCGGCAACGGGCGTGGCGTTTACGCGCGATCCCGCGACCGGTGAGAACGCATATTATGGCGAGTACCTCATCAATGCGCAGGGCGAGGATGTCGTCGCCGGTATCCGAACCCCGCAGTACCTGACCAAGGCCGCGCGCGAGCGGGCCGGCGCCAAGGCCGCCTCGATGGAGGAGGCGATGCCGGAAACGTACGCGGAACTCGCCGGCGTGTTCGAGATCCTCGAGAAGCACTACCGCGACATGCAGGATATCGAATTCACGGTGCAGCAGGGGAAGCTCTGGATGCTCCAGACCCGTTCCGGCAAGCGTACTGCGAAGGCCGCATTGAAGATCGCCGTCGACATGGCGTGCGAGGGGCTGATCAGCGAGGAAGAGGCGGTTGCCCGCGTCGATCCGGCTGCCCTTGACCAGTTGCTCCATCCCACGCTCGATCCCGAAGCGCAGCGCGATGTCCTGACCAAGGGACTTCCCGCCTCTCCGGGTGCGGCCTCCGGCACGATCGTCCTTGACGCCGATACTGCCGAGAAGCTTGCCGAGCAGGGCAAGTCGGTGATCCTCGTCCGCGTCGAAACCAGCCCCGAGGATATCCACGGCATGCATGCGGCCCGCGGTATCTTGACCGCGCGTGGCGGCATGACCAGCCACGCTGCCGTCGTGGCGCGCGGTATGGGCCGGCCCTGCGTTTCCGGCGCAGGTAGCCTGCAGATCGACAATGTCGCCCGCACCATGCGCATCGATGGCCGAGTGCTGAAGGAAGGCGACACCGTCACTATCGACGGCGCCACCGGTGAAGTCATGGTCGGCGAAGTGGCCACCGTGCAGCCGGAACTGGCCGGGGACTTCGGCACCCTGATGGAATGGGCCGACAAGGTTCGCCGTCTCAAGGTCCGTGCCAATGCGGAAACGCCGCTGGACTGCCGAACCGCGCGTGAATTTGGCGCAGAGGGCGTGGGCCTCTGTCGTACCGAGCACATGTTCTTCGATGCAGCGCGCATCACCGCAGTTCGCGAGATGATCCTGGCGGAGAGCGAAGCCGAACGGCGTACTGCTCTCGACAAGCTGCTGCCCGAACAGCGTGACGATTTTGCGGAAATCTTCATGGTCATGGCGGGCCTGCCCGTCACGATCCGCCTGCTCGATCCACCCCTTCATGAGTTCCTGCCCCATGCCGAGGCTGAGTTCGAGGAAGTGGCGCGTGCAGCCGGCGTCCATGTCGAAGTGCTCAAGCGCCGCGCCGCCGAACTGCACGAGTTCAACCCGATGCTGGGGCATCGCGGATGCCGTCTCGGCGTGACTTACCCCGAAATCTACGAAATGCAGGCCCGCGCAATCTTCGAGGCGGCCCTGGCCGTCAAGGAGCGGACCGGAGAGGCACCGATTCCGGAAGTCATGATCCCGCTGGTCGCCACGGCTAAGGAACTGGAACTGATGAAAGCCGTGGTAGATCGCGTTGCCGCGGAAGTCTTCAGCGAGCGCGGGGCGACGGTCGATTACCTCGTCGGCACCATGATCGAATTGCCGCGCGCGGCGCTCAAGGCGGGTGAGATTGCCGAAACCGGCGAATTCTTCTCCTTCGGCACCAATGACCTGACCCAGACGACCATCGGCATCAGCCGGGACGATGCTGGCCGGTTCCTGACGCAGTACGTCGACAAGGGCATCTTTGCCCGCGATCCGTTCGTCAGCCTCGATGTCGACGGCGTCGGCGAGCTGATTGAGCTGGCGGTTGAGCGCGGCCGCAAGACCCGTCCGGACATCAAACTCGGCATCTGCGGCGAGCATGGCGGCGATCCTGCCTCGATCGCATTCTGCGAAAAGACCGGTCTGGATTACGTTTCGGCGTCTCCCTATCGCGTGCCTATCGCCCGTCTGGCAGCGGCGCAGGCAGCGCTTGCGAAGAAATGAGCCAAAAATCGCGTCGGTGAGGAGGAGCACCTGACCGCGAATGCGGATCGCCTGCTGCAGCATGCGATCCGCATTTTGCGTTCGAGCTGAGTTTTCAGGCGAGCGGTGTACGGTCCGTCAGGAAGTCTACCAGCAGCCGAGCGGGGCTGCTCAGGCTCGCGGCGTTCGCAGCCAGCAGCATCTGCCGCTCAGCCCATTCTTCCTCCAGTTCGACCAGCTTGAGGCCCATCGGTACGACGAAGTTCTTGGCAGCTTCCCGGGGCAGAACGCCGATGCCGAATCCCGCCTGGATCATCCGGCAGACAGCGTCGTAGCTTTCCACCGTTGCGCGAAGGCGGAACGCCCATCCTTGCTCTTCGGCGACGCGTGCAAGCAGCCGGGTGTTGGCAGTATCGAAGCCCATCTGCACGAATTCATAGTCGGCAAGGTCCTGGAAGCGCGCGGAATGGGTGCCGAACAGGACATGCGGAGGGGCAACGACTGCAAGCTTGTCTCGCCGATATTTCCAGGTATCCAGCCCGACCGATCCGGGCTCCTCGATGATAATGCCTATCTGCGCCTCGCCGGCGCGGATTCGACCGATGATGTCAGAGGAATATGCCTCCCGGATATTGAGGCGGATCTTGCTGTTGTCGTGGCCGAAAGCGGCCAGATCGCCTGGCAGGAACTGCGTGATAGCCGAGGTGCAGGCGAGGATGTCGACACTGCCTTTCAGCCCCTTCGCATAGTCCGACAGGTCCGTGACGGCGAGACTGACATCGCGCATGATGCGGTTGGCGTGGATCAGCAGTGCGTCCCCGGCCGCCGTCGGGATAACGCCCCGGCCATTGCGGACAAGCAACTGGACGCCCAGTTCCTGCTCCAACTGAGTCAGCCGCCGGCTGATCGCGCCGATAGCAAGATTAGCGTCGTCCGCCGCGCGCGAAAGGCTGCCCAATTCGGCAACACGGACAAATAGTCGCAGGGTTGTCAGGTTCAGCATCGAGAGGCGCCTATAGCAGGCATGAGTCCGGATCTGAATTCCGAATATAGGTCGCTCCCGACCCCTTTCGCGAACGCAAGCCCCTGGGTACGAGATATGTCCAGCGAGCCGGCATATGGATCCGACCAGGGTGCCGCCAGTCGCCGATCTTGCTAATTGTCCAGTCGGCGACGAACCCAGGATTGCGACCAATCCCAGGCATACCAACTTCTGATAGTGCGTGTTCGAAATAATTATAATATTAATTTTGTAGAATGACTTGTATAAAGTGCCGCTGATGAGTGGATAAATTTGAAATGGTGTCGCTGAATTGTTTCGGCAGAACCTCGTTTCAATGAGTTTAGCCTGATGAGGCGTGAGATTTTGAGTGCAGAAATGCTTCTACGCGGAAGGATTTCATGGCGCCAGCATGGTTCGGATCGCCGAAGCGGCGAGGATGAGCCCCGGTCACATCGCCGATATTTCGAAGGAAAGGACGCGATCATCATCGTCGTATGCGAACGGCGGTTCTCCGGTTTTGAGCACTTGCTGGCCGAACTCGACAAGGGCTTTCCTACAATCGACGACCGGATATCCCAGTTCTCATGGTGGATTGATCCGATCCCCGCTTTCGCGACATCATGAGGTGCAACCTGCTGTCGCTTGCCGGCCTCCCCTCTTCGGAACGGCTCGCTCCCCAGGGAAGCGAGCCGCACAATTTCTCAAGAGGGCTTGGATCGAAACGCCACAGCGAGTCCGATCATAATAAGGGCCAGTCCGCCCATCGCCCAGCGTGTCATGGGGTGCCCGAGTAGCACCCAGTCCATTGCAGCAGTGATGCCCGGTACGAGGTAGAATAGGCTGGTTACGTTGACGAGATTTCCACGCGCGATCAGCCGATAGAGCAGGAAAGTCGTGGCGACCGATATCACCAGGCCCAGCCAAACTCCGGACAACACGAATTGTGTGTCCCATGAGGCTTGAATGCCGGCAAACGGCGCGACGCCGCATGCGAGGAGCAGGCCTACGCTATATTGCATAGGCAGGACCACCCATGGCGCCTGTGTCTCCCGCTTCTGCGCCATCGATCCGAATGTAATGCCGAGCAAGGCCAGAAAGGCGAAGGCCAGCCCCAATGGTTCGAGGCGCATGGTGATCAGGCCATCTCCGACTACCGTCGCCAAGCCGCAAAGCGCCAGCAAGAGACCGAGCAAACGCAGGGCGCCGGCCTTTCGTTCAGTCATCAGGACGGTCAGGATCGGCTGAATGCCAAGGATGGTCGCAAGCGCCCCGGGCGTCACGCCGTGCTTCATCGCAAAAAGGTAGCAGACGGAATAGACGCCCGCGATCGAGAAGCCGATGAACGCCACTCGTCGCCGGCTGCCTGGTTCGGGCAGGAGCTTGCGGTTGTATATTGCGGCGGCCGTCAGAACTGCCAGGGCGAGACCGTAGCGAAGGATCAGCAGCGCCAATGCCGAGCCGTGGCGGAGGCCGATTTCCGATACGATGGCGCCGCTGCTCCACAGCAGAACGAACGCCGAGGTCGGCATAAGCGCCGACACATGTCGATTGAACATGAAAAATCACCTGAAATGAGGTCTGAGCGCCCGCAAGCGCATGGCCTGCAGGCGAACTTCAGCCTGTCATGACGACAGGCTCAGATGCTCGGAGGCGGCGGTGCCGTCTTGCGCCCGAACATCGTTCCAACAAAGTCAGGAGGTGCGATCGGAGGAGCCACGCTTAATGCGTCCGCGATCAAGCGGGGCATAGTCTTCGTGAAAGGCGTGGCGGTAGCCATGCGAGCTTCCTACCGATTACCTGGAAAAATTCAACTGCGATGAGCCTCTGATGCGACAGCGATCCTGCGTCAGAGTGGCAATTCGAAACCTTCTTTTACGGTTTGACTCGGGACGTCGGTCTTGACGTTTTGCACTCCGCGAATGCGACTGAGGTAGGTCGACTGAAAGCGGCGATAAGCGTCGATATCTGCGGCGACGATCCGCAACAAGGCGTCGCAATCCCCGAGCATGAGGTAACATTCAACCACCTGGGGGTGTTTGCGGACCTCCGCGACGAAATGCTCGATTGTGTCTTCATCCTGCTTTGTGAGCCAAATGCGGGCAAACAGTGTCATGCCCATTCCGAGTTTGGCAGGGTTGAGAACGGCAACGTAGCGATCGATGTATCCGGCTTCCTCCAGGAGGCGAACACGCCGCAGGCAGGGCGACGGCGACAAGCCGACCTCTCTGGCAAGGTCATTATTCTGAATGCGGCCGTCCCTCTGGAGAGCAGCGAGTATCCGGCGGTCGATAGCGTCGATCTTCATCGGCATATTATGCTGCAAAAATGGTAATTCTGCAAAGTGGATGCCAATTTGGCACCAATTTTGATCGCCTTCGCAACCATCTGCTGCACCAGTTCGGATATATCGTGCCGCAGAGGAACTTATGACGACTGCACACACGATCCCCTTAAATTCCGCATCCCAGACCTGGGCTGCCGAGGCGCGGCGAGCGTCCAAAGCTGGCATTCCCGTATTGATGGCGCTGATACCGCTGGCGATGGTTTTGGGTGCTCAGGCGCATCAAAAGGGCCTTAGCCTTGTTGAAGTGACTTTGATGACTGGCCTGAACTATGCTGGCGGCTCGGAGTTCGCGGCGATCGGCCTTTGGAACTCTCCACTGCCGGTCCTGCTCATCGTCGTGATGACCTTTCTGGTGAACAGCCGTCACCTGCTGATGGGGGCGGCGCTCGCTCCCTACATACGCCACCTTCCTCGGAAGGTCGTCTATCCGGCACTGTTCTTCATGGTCGACGAAAGCTGGGCATTCAGTCTTCTTGATGCTCGGTCGCGAGAAGCTCAGGGCGAGACTCCTGCCTTCAGCCTGCCATTTTACGCGACGCTGGGCGCCATGTTCTGGGTGAGTTGGTTCAGCTTTGCGACGCTGGGCGCCATCTTGGGTCCTATCATCGGGGATCTTGGACGGTGGGGGTTCGACATGGCGTTCCCGGCCGTGTTCCTCATGTTGATCCGGGGAATGTGGAACACTGCGCGCGCGGCTCGCCCATGGATGGTCAGTCTCGTGGCCGCTTCAGGCGTTCATCTGTGTGTGCCGGGCGCTTGGTATGTTCCTGCAGGCGCAGTCGCAGGGCTGATCGCAGCATGGTTTTGGGCAGGAGAAGAGCTGTGATCCACGTTACCAGCCTGCTGGCCATCTTGTTAATGGCTGCTGCGACCTATGCGACGCGAACCTTGGGTTACGCTGCATTGAGCAACCGTGAATTGAGCCCCCGAACGCGGGTGGTACTCGATGCCGCGCCGGGATGCGTGCTCATTTCGGTTATCGCGCCGGCATTCGTCTCGTCACGTCCTGCCGATTTGGTTGCACTGGCGATCACATTGGCCGCGGCGATCCGTTTGCCAATGATGGCGACCGTGGCAATTGCGATTGTTAGCGCAGCTTGCCTCCGCTTAGCTTTAGGATAAATCGTCTTCTAGCTGGATGGAGGCCAACGTTTCCGAGCCTTCTCATGAGCGGGGGGAATGTCCCAAGGCTAGTCGGAAGCGTCGGCTGCGTTTCCCTTAAAAATAATATCCGAATATCATCATGAACGCGGCCTTCCATCTGTTGTCGCCGCCCTGTGCGGCGCCCGAAACATACTGACCGGCGCCGACATAGGGGTCGTTGCGGCCCAGCAGAAATTCAGAGTAAATCTTGACGCGGCCTTTGTCCTTCGATGTCCAGACGGCGCCCAGGTCGAAACGTTCACTGTCCTTGAAGCCCGCCGCGTCCTTCATGAAACGGCCGTAATTGGCATAGATGTAGGCGTCGAACGGGAAGCTGCCGGTATTCACAGTGCGGCCGATTTCGCCGAAAGCATAAGTCCCCTTGGCGGCGATGTTGTAGCTGCCATCGAAACCGCTGACGGTGATCATGTCGTTCCGGCCGGGATTGCGCGGATCGATGTCCTGCCGCGCGACGAGTGCCTTGCTGCTCCATGGGCCGTGAGAGCCTGTGAGACTGAAAGCGAACAAATGCTTGCTGCCGTTCTTGCCGGTGTCGAAGTTGTAGATGCTCGAAATCCAGCCTGAGGCGGTGGCCTTCAGGGACGTCTTGCCGTCGTTGACCAGCGCGTATTGAACATTGCCAATCACCATGTTGCGCTCGTCATTCTGCGATCCGTCGGGCACGTAGCTGTCGGCTCTGGCGATATTGGTGGAGTAGCGGGCGCCATCACGGCTGATGCCCTTCACCGCAGGTCCGCTGCTGGGAAAGAGGCCGAGTTCGACGCGCAGGTTCGACGTCTGCCGCTTGTACTTGATGCCCAGGTTGTAGGTTTCCTCCATGCCATAGACGAAGCCCAGATCGTCGAGGATCGATCCGCCCCAGTAGCGGTCGTCGAAGGGAACGGGCTGAATGCCCAGGGTCACGCTATCGCTCTCGCTCAGCTTGGCGCCCGCGTAGGCGTACATCAGGTATTGGACTTCGCCGGGATAGCCCTTGTAGCCGGCATTCTTGCCGTAGATGAAGCTGCCGCCATAGAAGCGGTACTGGGCGGCGCCGAAGAACTTGTCCGAATCGTAATCCGCCGTGAGCGCGAGCGTGTCGAACGACAAGTGGCTGGAGGTGCGCTGTCCGCCGGAACTGTCGACGTCGTTGAAGCGGATGTCCGCTCTTCCGCGAACTGCGGCACCGAGCTTCAGCTTCGATTTGGGTTTTGGCGTGGGCGAGGGTTGTTCCGTGTGTTGGGTCTGCGCTTCATCGACAGACGCCGAAGCCAAGTCGGTCGCGTCTGTTCGATCGGATGCCAGGTGCGTGTCGGTTTCGCCTGATGGGCTGGCCCCCTGCTGAGTTTGGGGCGCAGTCATCGCGGATTGAGCCTGGGGCTGGATCGCAATCAATGCCGCAGGAACGAGAACGGGGAGCATAGAGTTCCTTTGCGGCAATGCGCCGCGTGAAATGACGGATTTTGGGTGCACGGGGTCCCGGGTACTGAGCACGGAGTACCGGGCGCGCGTCGTGCCGGATTCAGCGTGCGGGCTTGACGGCGCGTTCACCCTCGATCGAGAGACCGTAGCCGGCCAGTGCCACCGGCGTTCGGTGCGTGTTCGTCAGCAAGATCATCTTCTCGATCCCGAGATCGGTGAGGATCATCGCGCCCACGCCGTAATCACGCAGTTCGTCCATGTCCGCCGGCGAAAGCGTGCCCGCCTGGGCCTTCAAGGCCATGGTGAAACGGTCGTTACGCGCCCGGTTGATGGCGATCACCACACCGCAGCCTTCTTCGGCGATCGTCTGCATGGCCTGTTCCAGCACGCCCGATCCGCCGGTCTCTCCGGCGAAGATGTCGGTGAGCGTGGAAATGACGTGCATGCGAACGAGGGTCGGCTTGGCCGGGTCGATCCTGCCCTTTACGAGCGCGATCTGTTCCGTGTCCGTGGCGCGGTTGCGGTAAGTGATCGCCTGCCAGTCCCCGCCCCAGCGGCTTTGGAAGCTGGCCTGCGCGGTACGCTCCACCAGAGTGTCATGGCGACGACGGTAGGCGATGAGGTCGCGGATGGTGCCGACCTTGAGGCCATGCAACTGGGAAAAGGCGATGAGGTCGTCGAGCCGCGCCATCGTTCCGTCCTCTTTCATGATCTCGCAGATCACGCCTGAGGGGTTGAGGCCTGCCAATCTGGCCACGTCCACGGCCGCCTCGGTATGGCCTGCACGGACCAGCACGCCACCTTCGCGGGCGATTAGGGGAAAGACGTGGCCCGGCGTGACGATTTCGTCGCTGCCTTTGGTTCCGTCGATGGCGACGGCGATAGTGCGCGCGCGGTCCGCTGCCGAGATGCCGGTGGTAACGCCGACGCGGGCCTCGATAGAGGTGGTGAAGGCAGTGCCGTGCTTCGTGCCGTTGCGGGGGCTCATCAAGCCGATGCCGAGCTGGCTGACGCGGCTTTCGGTCATGGCCAGGCAGATCAGCCCCTTGCCGTAGCGGGCCATGAAGTTGATCTTCTCGGGCGTTGCCATCTGCGCGGGGATCACGAGGTCACCCTCGTTCTCACGATCCTCGTCGTCGACAAGGATGAACATGCGGCCGTTGCGGGCCTCGTCGATGATTTCCTCGGCAGTCGAGAGGAAGGTCTTGTTCTCGCGGTCCGTGGCTATCGTGGCCATGTCGCTCTCCCAGGTGTGCATGTTCATTCGGCTGGGCAGGGGGCGTCGGCGAAGTCCGCCTTCCGTCCCGCGCCAAGCGCCAGATAGACCGCCGTGGTAACGGCAGGTGCGATCAGCCAGCCCACGTCAACGCCGTTGAGGGCCTTGGCGAAGGGACCGGTGTAGATGCTGCTGGCGAGGAACGGCAGCTGGACTGCAATCCCCGCAGCATAGGCGGCGGCCGCACGCAGGTCGATCAGGCCGTAGATGCCGCCATCGGCGCGGAAGAATGAGTCGATGTCGTACCGGCCCTTACGGATGAAGTAGAAGTCGACAATGTTGATCGTGGCCCACGGCGCGAGCACGACCATTAGTCCGATGACGAAGCCGATGAAGCGGGGGACGAAGTTATCGGCGGAAGTAGTCGCGATCGCGAGGCAAACCGCCAGTACCAGCGTCGAGAGTACGACGCGTGCCTTGCGACCCGGCTGCCAGGAAGCGAAGAATGTCTGCGCCATGGTGATGAGCGACAGCACCGCACCATAGATGTTGAGCGCGTTGTGGCTGATGATGTTGAAGACGAAGAGAGCCATCAGCACTGGCGCCAGCGCGCCGGTGGCACCGCTGACAATGGCCATCGGATCGGCGCTCGCGGGGGCTCCGGCAACGGCGACGGCGCCCAGGATGAAGGATGCGCCCGCACCCAGTGCCGCGCCGGCGAAGCTGGCGAGGAAGGGCGCGCGAATGCCGACGCTGGGCGGCAGGTAGCGCGAATAGTCGGAGGTGTAGCAGGCGTAGGAAATGTGCCAGACTGCCGCCAGCGAGAACATCGCCAGCCACCCGATCATTGACCCTTGGCCCTGCGTCCAGAGTTCCGACGGCATGAGCGCGACAAGGTTCGCAAAGGCAAGGATCAACCCCGCGCCCATGAACCACATGCCCACGCGGTTAAGCAGATGGATGACGTTGTAGCCCAGGATGCCGATACCAGCCGCCGCCAGCGCGCAGATGGCCGCGCCTACGGGAAGGCTTACAGCGGGCTGGAGCGCATGGACGGATTTTGCGGCCAGGACGATGTTGGAAATGAAGAAGCCGACATAGAGCAGGGTGGCGAACGTCACCACCAGCAGCGCCCCATAGCGGCCGAACTGCCCACGGCTCTGGATCATCTGTGCCAGGCCCATTTGCGGCCCCTGCGCGGAGCAGGCGCCGAGCACCAGAGCACCGACGAGATGCCCCAGGATGATCGCCGAAATGCCCCAGGTCAGGGGCAGGTGATAGACTTGCACGGCCATGGCGCCGGTAACCACGGGCAAGGGGGCGATGTTGGTCGTGAACCAAAGAGTGAAGAGATCGCGCACTTTGCCGTGCCGCTCTGCCAGCGGCACGAATCCGATGCTGTTTTCCTCGATCACACCGGCCGAGGTATCGCCCGCTTTTGCCATGCTTCAGTTATCCTCTTGCACCGTCGTTATTGTGGTATACCATCGGACGGTATTCTTGCTTCGAGCGAGTCGCAAGAGAAATTTTAAGCCTCGCCCAGAGCGAGGCAGGGAAAAGGATGGACGATGAAGTTCTCGATCTTTCTGCACATGGAGCGGTACGACGCTTCGGTTTCGCACCCTAAGCTCTTCCAGGAATTGCTGGAATTGTGCGACATGGCGGAAGCCGGCGGCATGGACAAAGTCTGGATCGGCGAGCACCACGCGATGGAATACACCATCTCGCCGAACCCGATTCCGCTGCTGGCGGCGGTGGCAGGAAGAACTAGCCGCATCCGCCTTGGTGCCGGCACTTTCATCGCCCCGTTCTGGCATCCGATCCGCATGGCGGGCGAAGCTGCGTTGCTTGACGTGATCAGCAACGGCCGCGCCGAAGTAGGCCTGGCGCGCGGCGCCTACCAATTCGAATTCGACCGCATGCTCAACGGTGTGTCCGCCACCGACGGCGGCCGCTATCTGCGCGAGATGGTGCCGCTGCTTCAGCCGCTGTGGGAAGGCGATGTCGAACATGACGGCGAGATCTGGAAGTTCCCCACGTCCACTAGCGTGCCCAAGCCGGTCCAGGCCCGTCCCCCGCTGTGGATCGCCGCGCGCGACCCGGATTCGCACAAGTTCGCGGTCGCCAACGGCTGCAACGTGATGGTGACGCCGCTTGCCAAGGGCGATGCCGAAGTTGCCGATCTCATGAACAAGTTCGAAAACGCCATTGAGGCGGCGCCGCAGATCACCGAGCGACCGAAGATCATGGTGCTCCAGCATGCCCACGTCCACACGGGCGACGACGACTGGCAGGCTGCGGCCGAAGGCATCTCGTTCTTTTTCCGCTCGTTCGGCGCCTGGTTCGGCAACAAGACGCCGCCGGTCAATGGCTTCCAACAGGCCGTGCCGCCGATCAACCCGGAGAAGTTCCCCGAATACGTGCCCGAGACGCTCCGCAAGAACGTCATGATTGGCAAGCCCGATGAGTTGATCGAGCGCCTGAAGGGCTATGAGGCGCTGGGCGTGGACGAATACAGCATCTGGGTCGATAACAGCCTTTCGTTCGAGGAAAAGCGCGATTCCCTGCGCCTCTTCATCGATGAAGTGCTTCCGGCTTTCGCCTGATCGCACATGGCCAAAGCCTATTGGATCGCCCGGGTCAACGTGACCGATCCGGAAGCCTATGCCGGCTACATGGCGCTTGGACCCGCCGCCCTGATCGCGGGCGGCGGGACTTTGCTGTCGCGTGGCGGTCGTTCGTTGGCGCTTGAAGGGCCGGAGCCTAGTGAGCGCACCGTCGTGATCGAATTTCCGAGCATGGAGGCTGCCCTCGCTTGCCATGCGTCACCCGCATACAGTGCCGCCCGTGAGCAACGGAAGGGCGCCGCCGAGGTGGAAATCCTGATCGTGGAAGGGTTGGAACAAGATGACCGATAAGCCGCAGGACGAACAGTTCGAGCGTGGCCTCGCCACTCGCCGCGAAGTGCTGGGCGATGCCTATGTCGACAAGGCGCTGGATGGCGCGGATGAGTTCAGCTGGGCCATGCAGGAACTGACGACGAAGTACTGCTGGGACGAGATATGGAACCGCCCAGGCCTCGATCGCCGCAGCCGTTCGATCCTTAACCTGGGTATGATCGCGGCGCTTGGTCGGGCCCACGAATTCAAGGCGCATATTCGCGGCGCCTTGAACAACGGCCTGACGCGCGAGGAGATACGCGAGGTATTGCTGCAGATCGCCGTCTACGTCGGAATCCCGGCCGGCGTAGACAGCTTTCGCCTGGCCCGCGAAGT
Organism: Novosphingobium oxfordense; assembly: GCF_044029435.1. Lineage (NCBI taxonomy): Bacteria > Pseudomonadati > Pseudomonadota > Alphaproteobacteria > Sphingomonadales > Sphingomonadaceae > Novosphingobium > Novosphingobium oxfordense. Next base: position 1,606,038 of record NZ_CP147008.1, read on the forward strand.
CTTTGCGGAAGTCGATGCAGGCGCGTGAGCCCGAATTGAGATCCTCCTTGTTACCTCGGGGAGGATAGAGCCGGCGTCCCCCCGTCGGCCAAAAAGAAAGCCCCGGCATCGTTTTGCGATGCCGGGGCTTTCGTCATTGCGACCCGGGGGCCCGTGGGAGGTTACAGTCCTCCCATCATCACGTATTTCAATTCAAGGTAGTCGCTGATGCCATGGCGTGAGCCCTCGCGGCCCATGCCGGATGCCTTGATCCCGCCGAACGGGGCAACTTCGGTGGAAATCGCCGCCTCGTTCAGCCCGACCATGCCGTATTCAAGCGCACCGGCGACGCGCATGGCGCGGCCGATGTCGCGGGTATAGGCATAGGCGGCGAGCCCGAATTCGGTATCGTTGGCAAGGCGGATGGCCTCTTCCTCGGTGCTGAAGCGGATTATCGCTGCGAGCGGCCCGAAGGTTTCCTCCGATGCCACCCGAGCATCGCGGGGCACGTCCGCAATCAGGGTCGGCTCGAAGAAAAGCCCCTCTCTGCGCGCGCCGCCAGCCAGGACGCGACCGCCGCGCGTGACAGCATCGTTGATATGTTGCTCGACCTTTTCGACCGCGCGTTCGTTGATGAGTGGTCCGATCGTCACACCGTCATCCGTACCGCGCCCGAGGACAAGGCCTTCGACCCGTTGCCGCAGCCGCTCGACGAAAGCGTCATGAATGCCGTCCTGCACCAGGAAACGGTTCACGCAAACACAGGTCTGCCCGGCATTACGATATTTGCCGAGCATCGCCCCTTCGACTGCGGCGTCAACATCGGCATCGTCGAAGACGAGGAAGGGCGCATTCCCGCCAAGCTCCAGCGACAGACGCTTCAGCGTTGGTGCCGACTGCTCGTACAGCTTGCGCCCGATGCCCGTCGATCCCGTGAAGGAGAGCTTGCGCACGACGGGACTGTTCATGAAAGCCTCACCGATTGCGACTGCCTCGCCCGTGATCACGCTGAGCAGCCCAGCGGGCAGTCCAGCCTCTTCGGCAAGCGCGGCAAGGGCAAGGGCGGTGAGCGGGGTTTCCGGCGCCGGCTTGACGATGATGGCGCAACCTGCCGCAAGCGCGGGAGCCACCTTGCGCGTCACCATTGCGGCCGGGAAATTCCACGGGGTGATGGCGGCAACGACGCCGACCGGCTCGCTCCAGACGAGGATGCGCTGGTTCGTACGGGGCGCGGGAATGACCTCACCCTCGATCCGCCGCGCCTCTTCCGCGAACCAGCGCACGAAACTGGCGGCGTAGAGGATTTCGCCCCTCGCCTCGGCAAGAGGCTTGCCCTGTTCCGCCGTCAGGATTGTGGCGAGCGCATCCTGATGTTCCAGCAGAAGGGCATGCCAGCGCAGCAGAAGGTCCGCACGGTCGCCGGCCGTCTGCTCCCGCCACTCGGCCTGCGCCTTGCGTGCAGCTTCAATTGCGGTGCGGGTTTCTGCGCCGCCAAGGTAGGGTACTTGCGCGATGACCTCGCCAGTTGCCGGATCAGTCACCGGCATCGTTTCGAGAGCTGCAGTCCAGACGCCGCCAACAAAGGCCCGGTCCCGGAAAGGATGGAGATCGCGGATCGTCATGCGGATACGACCTCGACTTCCGGGAGGGCGTGGTTGCTCATGCGGCCACGGTGGTAGAGCAGGACGCCGCTTTCGCAGCGATCGATGCGTAGCACTTCGCCGACGAGGATCGCGTGGTCGCCGCCTTCGTATTCACGCCAGAGGCTGCATTCCAGCACGCAGCTCGCGCCCTTCAGCAGTGGATTGCCGAGATCGCTGAGCGTCCAATCGAGTGCCGCTACCTTGTCCGCCCCCTTCGAGGCGAAGGCCATGGCAAGGTCCTGCTGATCGGCCGCGAGGATGTGGATGGCGAAACGTCCGCCACGCACAAGGTGCGGGTAAGTGGCGGAGCTCAGTGCCGGGCATACAAGGACCAGCGGCGGGTCCAGCGATAGCGAGCTGAAGGCGCTGGCGGTAAAACCCACTAGTCCGCCCTGCTCGTCGAGGGCCGTCACAACAGTGACGCCCGAAGGGAATTCGGCCATGGCCTTGCGGAACTCCGCCTGGAATTCGGCCGGAGCGATCGTGCTTGTGGTCATTTTGTTATCCTCTCACCGCATCACGAAGGGATCGCCCATCGGCTGTTCCGACAGGTTGACCCAGACGGTCTTCAGTTCGGTGTAGTCGAGCACGGCGTGGATACCGCCTTCACGCCCGTAGCCGCTTGCGCCGAAGCCGCCGATCGGCGCCATGGCGGAGACCGCGCGGTAGGTGTTCACCCAGACGATCCCGGCATGGATATCGCGCGCAAAGCGGTGCGCACGGCCGATGTCGCGCGTCCAGATGCCCGCTGCCAGCGCATATTCGGTGCCGTTCGCCAAGGCGAGCGCTTCGGCGTCGTCGTTGAAGCGCATGATTGCTGCGACCGGGCCGAAGACTTCGTTCTGCACCACGTCCAGTTTCTCGGACGTGCAGGCCAGCAAGGTCGGCTCGTAATACCAGCCCTCGTGGCCGGCAGGACGCTGGCCGCCCGCGAGTACGTCGGCACCTTCTTCCCGAGCGCGGCCGACCATGCTTTCGACGATCCCGAGCTGCTGCTCGGTCGCCATCGGGCCCATGTCCGAATTCGGGTCGAGCGGGTCGCCGATGCGGATGCGGGCCATGCGTGCGGTCAGGGCGGCGACGAACCGTTCGTAGATGCCGTCCTGCACCAGCAGGCGCGACCCGGCGACGCAGCTTTGGCCGGAGGCGGCATAAATGCCCGCGACGGCGCCGTTCACCGCGCTTTCAAGATCGGCGTCGTCGAAGACGATGTTAGCCGATTTGCCCCCTAGCTCCAGCGAGAGCTTGGCAAAGTTCTCGGCACTGGCCTTGATGACGTGACGGGCAGTGGATGGCCCGCCGGTGAAGGCGATCCGGCGCACCAACGGGTGCTTCGTCAGCGCCGCGCCCGCGCTCGGGCCAAGTCCGGTCACGACGTTTACAACACCGGCGGGGAAGCCGGCTTCCGCGACAAGCGCGGCGAAGCGGAGGATACTGGCGGAGGCATGCTCGGACGGCTTGATGACCAGCGTGTTCCCCGCCGCGAGGGCCGGCGCAAGCTTGATCGCGGTCAGATAAAGCGGGCTGTTCCACGGGATGATCGCGGCCACAACGCCAAGCGGCTCTGGCACGGTGAAGGCGAACATGTCGGCCTTGTCGATCGGCAGCGTGCTGCCTTCCAGCTTGTCGGCAAGGCCAGCGCTGTAATGGAAGAATTCGGGCAGATAGGCGAGTTGGCCGCGCGTCTCACGGATCAGCTTGCCGTTGTCCTGCGTTTCCAGTTCTGCGAGTTCGCTGGCATGCTCGGCGATCAGGTCGCCCAGGCGGCGCAGCAATTTGCCGCGCGTCGTGGCAGTAAGGCCGCGCCATGCCGGGCCGCGGAACGCGGCGTCGGCAGCGCGCACGGCGTGGTCGGCATCCGCCTCGTCGGCGTCGGGGAGGACCGACCAAACCCGGCCGGTTGCTGGATTGATCGATTCATAGGTCTTCCCCGATGCGGCGTCGATCCACGCGCCGTTCACCAGCATCTGGAATTTTCGTAAGGTCATGAAGCCTCTCCGGCAGTTATGGGCGCCTGGGTTATCGTATCGAGGTAGTTTAACAGCAGGGCATTGGTCTCTTCCGGCATTTCCACCGGCATCATGTGGCGTGCATGCGCAATGACCTGGGCTTGAGCGCCGGGAATGCGGGCGGCCAGTTCGCGGGTCATCTCCGGTGTGGAGCCGACATCGAATTCCCCGGTGGCGACCAGCGTGGGCACGGCGATCTCGCCCAGGCGGTCCGCGCCGAAGTTGTCCTGGCTGGCGAAGAGGCCGTAGGACGTCAGATAGCCGTGATGATCGTTGCCCGCCATATGGGCACGCAGATCGGCGATGTATCCGGGCTGGGCCGCACGGAACTCCGGGGTGAACCAGCGTTCGATCGCGGCGTCGGAATTGGCGGCGGGACCGGCATGACGCACTTCGTCCACGCGGGCAAGGATCGTGGCGCGCACGGCCTCCGAGCGGTTGAAGACGCCGTTGAGCAGGACCATTGCCGACAGGCGCTGGGGAAAACGAAGCGCGAAGGCCCGCGCCACCAGTGCGCCCATCGAGAAGCCGACCAGGATGGCCTTGTCGATGCCCAGATGGTCCATCAATTCGGCCACTTGGTCCGCGTAATCGTCCAGACCCGCATCGGCGGCCGGAGCCACGCTCGCGCCGTGCCCCAGCATGTCCAGCGTGATGACGCGATAGACGTGGCCAAGGGCAGCTTTCTGCGCCCCCCACATCGCCTGCGACAGTCCGACGCCGTGGATAAGGATCACGGGCGGATTGTCTCCGCCCCCATCCCTATATCCCACGTCCTCATACGCGGTGGGGAAAGTGTCCGCGCCCACGGTCAGCCCTGCTGCGCGGCCTTCTCCGCGGCAATGGCTTCCAGGTCGAGGTAGCGATTGCCGATGCGCGGGTGCACGCGGCCGCCATCGGCAGCGCCGAGCACGATGACGATTTCGTCGTCGAGCGGGGCATCGGAAATGGCGAATTCGGCGGTGATGTAGTGCGAGCGCTGGCCTTCGTCGTCCTTGTGCATCATCGGCACCTGGATCGAGGTGTTCTGCCCACCGCGCTTGTTGGTGAAGCTGAGGTAGGACTTGGCGTCCACCGCCTCGCGGAAGTGGTTGCCGAAACGCAGCGTGTGGATCAGCGCCGATGCGTGCTCGATTTCGCCCGCGCCGCCGACGACGGCGGCTTTGCCATAGGCCTCGATCTTGTCGGCGCCGCCGATGGTGGTCGTCAACTTCTCGACGATAAGCGCGCCGAGGTCCGAAGCATAGGCGCGGATTTCCGGCTGAAGATCCTCGACGAAGCCGCGGCCAGCCCAAGGGTTCTTTACCACCGCGGCCACAAGCACGGTCGTCACGGGACGTTCGGCATCCTTGCCCCCTTCGATCCGGACTTCTTCGACATAGGACACAAGCTTGCGAATCTTCAGGGCCATCGGGCAACCTCCTTGGAATGTTGTATGGTGGTATACCAGAAGACTAGACACATGCAACGGTTCTTGTCATGAGGGTGGCACGATTAACGAAACCCTTTGTGGAGGATGATTTGGAACGGATCGAAGCGCGGCCGCAGACCTTGAGGCTTATCGCGCTGGATCGGGTGCGCGACGCCATCATGCAGGGCCAGATCGCGCCCGGCGAACGGCTTGTGGAACGCAGCCTGGGGGAGCGCCTTGGCGTCAGTCGCTCGGTGATCCGCGAAGTCATCCGCAATCTGGAATCCGAAGGCCTGGTCGAGAGCACGCCATCCGGGCCGCGCCTTTCGACTATCTCTCCGGAGCAGGCCCAGCAGATCTATGAGATCCGCATGCAGCTCGAATCCTCGGCGGCGGCGGCTTGCGCAGAGCGCTCCTCGGACGAAACCGTCGCCAGCCTGCGCAGTGCACTGGAGGCGATCGAAGCCGCGCATCACGACAAGAACCCCGTTGCTGCGCTCAATGCCTCGACGCATTTCTATGAAGTGATCTTTACGACCGGCGGGCACGAAATCGCCTGGGAAATCGTGCAGCGGCTGAACAGCCGTATCAGTCAGATGCGTGCCATGACGCTCTCTGTCGTGGGCCGTCAGGCGGCCGGTCTGAAGCGACTTTCCAAGATCGTCGATGCCATTGCCAGCCGCAACGCGGAAGCGGCGGCCAAAGCGTGCCGCGAACATGTGCGCGAGGCGTCGCTAATCGCCATTGAGATGCTGAAGAACAAGTAATCCTTATCGAGCGGGATGGGAAAAGCAGCGACTGCTCCGTCTCGCCCGACCTGTTGCAAAAAAAAAAAGCCCGTCACAAGGACGGGCTGTAATAGGTTTTGGGAGAGGATGCCTGAAAGGCAGGCGCGATATGGGCCCCGAAGCATGGGCATTCAATTGCGCGATTTGCACCTGGGATTGCCTTTTTGCGACGTGGTAAGACGCGCTGGACACAATCGCGTTTGATGATTGGCGCACGCCGACGTCCGCTCTCCACCCACACAATCTAATTTTTCCCATCATTTCTTGACCAAACCATCATTTGTAGGCCGGATGACGGTATACCATCCCATAATAGGACTGCACTATCGGTCCTAAGCGGGATTTGCATGCAGTTGTTCCGGCCTGTCGGGGCGCCTTGGCCCAGCCATTCGCCCTCGCGTTCACGGATGCTTCCCCCCGTGCTGCAAGCCTCCCAAGAATTCCAGGAGCTGGAAAATGAGAGACATGTTCCACCGCATGCACATTGCGGGCAAGCTGATGACTGTCGCCGGATTGGCGATCGCCGTGCTGCTCCTGTTCGGTTTTACCGCTGTCGTTTTCGAAACTCGGTCCGCAGTGGGCGAATTGTCGGATCAGTCCGCGCTCGCCCAGGCCAATGCCGAGGGCAATCAGGTAAAGAGCGATATCGCCACTTTCGAGGCGACCGCACGCACGTTGGCTTCAACGATGAGCAATCTGCACGGAAAGGGCGCCCGCGACCGCAGCATCGCGACGGCCGTGCTCAAGACGGACTTGCTCAAGTCCAAGGTGGCGCTGGGCGCCTGGACCATGATCGCACCCGACCAATGGGATGGGCCGGACGTCGGCAAGGGCGGTCAGCCAGGCACCAGCAAGGATGGCAATTTTCGTCCCTATTGGGTCAAGAACAATGGGACAGTTGCGCAAATTCCGAACAATGCGGCTGAGGGCTACAACAAGCCCTTTTTCCGTAAGTCGTTCGAAAGCGGTGATGGCGCGATCCTCGATCCCTACATGTTCGACGCGGGCGGCCGCACAGTGCTGATGACCTCGATCACACAGCCCGTCCGTTCGGGTAACCGGGTTATTGGGGTGGCGGGCCTCGACATGGAGTTGAGCAGCATCTCCGAGCGCTTGTCGAAGCTCAAGCCGTTTGGCACCGGTCGTGTCACGCTGCTGTCTGCCAATGCAATATGGGTAGCCAATCCGGATGCAGCACGTCTTGGCAAACTCTACGCTGACCCCGGTCTGGATGATGTGAAGGCGGCGATCGCCAGCGGCGAAACGCGGGTCCTGACCGATATCGAAGTCGACGGCGTGCCGACACGCCGCGTCATTCGTCCCGTAGCATTTCAGGGGCTCAACACGACCTGGGCGGTTGTGTTGGACGTCCCGGAAGCCACCATCGCGTCGCCCGCGCACAGGATGGCATGGCAACTGGTGATCGGCGGTCTGGTGATCGTGGGAGCGGTCCTTGTCAGCCTGTTCTACGCCGCTGGCGGGATCATCGGCCGGCCCATGGGCAAGCTCAGCGAAGCGGTCGACCGGCTCGCCAAGGGTGAGGATGTGGCCATCCCTGAACTTGGCCGGCAAGACGAGATCGGCACGATGGCCCGCGCCGCCGATGTGTTCCGTCAGGCCGCCGCCGAGAAAGCCGATGCCGACCGACGCTTGGCCGAAGACCAGGAAATCGTCACCGGCGCGGTGGGAGAGGGGCTCAATGCGCTACGTCAGGGCGATCTCACACGCGAAATCACCGAGGCGTTCCCGTCGGGCTATCTGGCGCTGAAAGACAACTTCAACGCTGCCCTCGCCGAGCTTCGCCATATGATCGGCGCGGTCGCCAACAGCGCTAATGGCATCAAGACCGGTTCAGCGGAAATCGCTCAGGCATCGGAGGATCTTGCTCGCCGAACCGAGGCGAATGCCGCAAGTCTCGAAGAGACGTCCGCCGCGCTCGTTCAGATCGACCAGCGCCTTCGGGCTTCGGCCCACGCGGCATCACAGACAGTGCTGCGGGCCGATGAAGCGCTCTTGACAGTCTCGGGCGGCCGGGATGTCGCCGACGAGGCGGTGCAGGCCATGGGGCGCGTCAGTGACAGCGCCAGGGGCATCGATTCCGTGATCGAGGGGCTCGACAAGATCGCATTTCAGACGCGCGTTCTCGCCATGAACGCCGCTGTCGAGGCTGGGCGTGCGGGCGATGCCGGTCGCGGGTTTGCAGTTGTTGCCGATCTCGTGTCGGCGCTGGCCATGCGCTCCGAAGAAGAAGCCAAGCGGGCGCGCGAACAGTTGACCGCGACGCAAAGCGACATCGGTACGGCGGTAGAGGCGGTGCAGCGTGTTGACGGCGCGTTCGCGAACATTTCGGGCGGCGTTACCGAAGTGCACTCGTTGCTGGGGCAGATGGCGGCCGACAACCAGGCTCAGTCCGTCGCGATCACGCAGATCAGCGCGGCGGTCTCGACGATGGACCATTCAACGCAGCAGAACGCGGCGATGGTGGAGGAAACATCTGCTGCTGCCCGAAACCTCACGACCGAAGCTGCAACTCTCAACAATAACACTGCACGTTTCGATACCGGTGAACTGTAGAAATCTCGGGTTTCCCACCTTCGCTAGCATCGGGTGCGTCCATGGCCTCCAACTGTCTGTTGGGACGTGACTATCGATTTGACCGAACTAACCTGCATCGAGCGGCGGCAAAATGCGGCCGCCCGATGCAAGCTGCGTCGGCGGCCGTCCATTGTCGTGAACAATGATGCTCCAGTAGATATGCAGGCAATATTGTCCGATTTTGCAGCCGAAGGTGCCGTTCCGTGCGGTGCTTCGGAACGGCACCTTTGTCCCACGACCTTTCGGAATTTCCTGACCCATCTCGCGTCATTTAGGCGCTATTGAGCGCTTCCTTTGTGGCCGAAAGAAACAATCGACCGGACAACGCCGCGAGTTGGATCGAACCTTTGGCAGCTAACCCGCCGGATCAACGGCTGCCTCGCGTTCTTACCTCATCCTTACCGAAGCCCAGTTCCACGAAAGCCTCTGGAAATACTGCAAACGCTCGCGGTCAATTTCCATCACGGCTGTACAAGCTCGCTTGTCAGAGCGAGCTCAGTGCTCAATCGAGAGTTTCCGGGCCAACCCTTCGTCCGTTTTCTCGCGGTTAACGGAGAGCCCCAGCAGCGTTTCTACCCGGCGTTGCTGCAAAACGATATTGCGGATAAGTCGCAATAGCAGTAATAAGCTCGAAAATCGAGGGGGTGTCGATGAGAGCTTTTACCTTTGCCGGCCTGTCTGGTTCGATGCTGGCACTGAGTACTGCAGCACAAGCGCAGGAAGGGGAGATTGTTTCGCGCTCGGACATCGTTGTGACGGGCGCGCGTCTCGAGGACGCCGTTGTTGCGGGCAAGGCCGATATCCCGGTGATCGAGACGCCGCAGGCCATTTCCATCGTCTCGGCGCAAGACATCGAAGCACGCGGAGTAACTCGCCTTTCTGAGGCCTTGCGCACGGTGGCTGGGGTCTCTCGCAGCACGACCTATGGCTTCTATGACGCCTATACGATCCGTGGGTTCGATGCGGCCTATGGCAGCGTCTACCTGGATGGTTTGATCAATGAGGCCGGCGTCGGCTTCAACCAGGAATTGTCCGCTGTCGAGCAGGTTGAGGTTCTGAAAGGCCCGGCATCGATGCTGTTTGGCCAGGCGCCTCTCGGCGGCCTCATCAATCTGGTCAGCAAGCGCCCGAAGGACGACGCCTTCGTGAAGGTTACGGCGTCGACCGGGTCCTGGAATCTCATTGAGGGCACTGTAGATGCCAACGCTCCGCTCAACAGCGATCATACCTTGTTGGCGCGACTGAACCTCACCTACCGCGATGCCGACAGCTTCGTGCGGAATGCCGGGATCAACCGCATCTTCATCGCGCCGTCGATCACCTGGAAGCCCGGCCCCGATACCACGCTCACCGTGCTGGGCCGCTATCAGCGCGACCGTGATAACCCGATCTCTCCGGTTCCGGCCTATGGCACGGTCCTGCCGGGACTGGTGGAAATTCCCGAAGACTTTGCGGTCAATAACGCCGGTAGCCAGCGAGTCATCAACAATCGCAACCGGATTCAGATCGGCTACATCTTCGATCACCGCTTCAGCGATGCGATCAGCTTTTCGCAAACCCTGCGCTACACGCACCGTAAGGAATACTGGAACCGCTGGATGTTCGCCGCCGGGTTCATCGATGCCGACGGCAACTCTACGGATACGCCGACCGACACCATCGGCCGCTACTTCTATGGTCCCTATAATGCGACGGACAAGGACTTCGCGGTCGACAGCCGCCTGAAGGGCAAGTTCGCAACCGGCCAGATCGTGCACGAATGGCTAGCCGGGATCGATTACCGCCAGAACCGCGAAACCTACTTCAGCGGTGGCGACTACGATCCCACGCATTTCCCGCTGAACATCGCCAATCCGGACTACAACGCCGTTCTCGATACCTCGTTCGTTCAGGGGGCGCCGGGCGCCAGCAAGGCGCACCAGACCGGGATCTACCTTCAGGACCATCTGAAATTCGGCGATCTCGTCACCTTGACGGTGGGCGGAAGATACGACTGGGCCGACGCTTCGGGGCAGAAGGACGATGCGTTCAGCCCGCGTGTCGGCGCCACGCTGAAGCTTGCCACCGGCGTCAATGCCTATGCCAGCTGGTCCAGGTCGTTCCTGCCGCAGCTCTACAGCCAGCAGGTTGTTGGCTTCGATGTCGATGGGAATCCCATCGGCGGCCCGGTTCCGCCCGAGCGCGGCAAGAACATCGAGGCCGGCGTCAAGTTCGCGCCCGAAACCGTTCCGCTTAGCGGCAGCGTGGCCATATACCAGTTGACCCGCCAGAACGTCACCACGGCGGATCCGATCTACCTCGACTATTACGTCGTGACGGGTGAGCAACGGGCGCGCGGTGTCGAGGCGGAATTGCAGTGGCAGCCGCTGAAAGGACTGAGCATCAACCTGGCCTACACATACGTCGAGGCCAAGGTGACCAAGGACAATTTCTTCACGGTCGGAACGCCGCTGTCCAACGTGCCCAAGCACAACATCGGCGCTTTCGCGCAATACGAAGTGCCCGCCGGCCCACTCGCAGGGCTGGGTGGGACGCTGGGTATTTCCTACAACAGCAGGCGCAATGGCGACATCTATTCGACTCAGCCGGATGGCTCAGTCTTGCTCTGGCTGCCGGCTTATACGCTGGTCGATGCCGGTGTTTCCTATCGGCGAGATGGTTGGGGCGCCCAATTGACCGTCGCCAACCTGTTGGACAAGCGGTACTGGCCCGACACTGGCGGCATCGATCGCGTCACGCCTGGCAATCCACGCAACTGGCGCCTGACGTTGTCGCGCGAGTTCTGACGCCCGATGAGGCGGCCCGATCATAGCCAGCGGATGGACCGATGATGGACCCTACCGAGATTGCCACCGTTGCCGAACTGGAAGCGGTGATTGGCAAGACGCCGCCAGCCATGCATCTGAAAGTGATCGATCATCTGGACGCCGGCGCGCTGGGCTGGATCGCTCGATCGCCCCTCGCGTTTATTGGCTTCGGCAGCGGACATGGCCTGCAAGTCACGCTTGCCGGCGGAGCGGCGGGATTTGCCGGCGGCGACCAGCACGAACTGCGCCTGCCGCTTGCCACGCTGGACGATCCCCGCTTGGCGAAGCCCGGCGCTCCGGTGGGGGCGCTGTTCCTGCTGCCGGGCGTGGGCGAAACCTTGCGCGTGAATGGCCGCGTGACCGGTGTAGATCGCGAACTGGCCCACGTCGCTGTTGAAGAATGCTACGGCCATTGCGCCAAGGCCATGATCCGCTCGCAATTCTGGAGTGCCTCGCCCTGCGCCGCCCCGGATGATGTGGCGGCCTTCGTCGAACGGAGCCGGTTTCTGGCGCTTGCGACAGTCGGTGGGCAGAGTTGGGCGGATCTTAGCCCCAAGGGCGATCCCGCAGGTGGCATGGCAGAGTGGGAGGAGGGGGTGATCTGGTTCGCTGATCGTCCCGGCAATCGTCGTGCCGACAGCTTCCGCAATATCCTGGAACGTCCACATGTCGCGTTGGCCTTGCTGGTGCCGGGCAGCACCAAAGTCGCGATCGTTCGTGGCCGCGCCAGTCTGACAACCGACGTCTCGGTACGTTCGCGCTTCACGGTTCAGGACAAGCGCCCGTTACTGGCGGTTGGCGTCGCGATCGAGGCGTTGAGTTTGCGTGACAGCGGGGCGTTGATCCGCGCTGGACTGTGGCCGGTTACGCCGGAGGAGGGGATAGAGCCGACCAAGCTCTTCATCGAACACATCCGGCTCAACAAGACGCGCGGCCTTAGCGCCGCGCTTGCCCGAGCAAGCGTCTCAATTCCGGGCATGAAAGGCCTGATGAAGAAGGGCCTCGATAAGGATTACGAGGACAATCTTTACTGAGCTCTAGCGTCGCCAATCCCAGCAACCGGCGCATATGGCCGCCATCAATCCACGGAGTATACAATGACTATCAGATACCTGACGCCAATCTTCCTGGCACTCGCCGCGCCGGCTGCCCAGGCCCATGAAGTGTGGATCGAGCGCGATGGCGCGGGCCCCGCGCGCATCTATCTGGGGGAACCCGCCGAAATGCTGCCCCAAGGGGGCGATCCTGAGTTCGATCACCTGAAGGCGCCGAAGTTGCTGCCGGCCAGCAAGGCGCCGCTGGCCCGGAAAGCAGGATATCTTGAAGTCGCGGTCGCTCCCGGTGATGTGCGTGCGCACGACGACACGGTTTTCGAACCTTGGGGCCCGGCCGATAAGAAGGAAGGCGTTGCCTACTTCGCGCGAGCCGGCCGCGCGGAGCCGCGCGCTGCCATGCCGTTCGAGATCGCACCGGTGGCGGCAGGCGGCAATCGCTTTGTCCTGATCCGCGACGGCAAGCCGGTCGGCGATGCCAGCGTTACGGCGATCTCGCCCGAGAAATGGTCCAAATCGCTGAAGACCGATGCGCAAGGCATGTTCGATGTACCTGCGCGCGAAAAGGGCCGCTACATCCTTACAGCTTCGCACAAGGACGAAAATGGTGGCCAGACCAGCCTTGGCAAGGTGGCGGTGCTCCACAGCATCGCAACAACGACCTTCATTGTCGATTAGCGGGATCGCGGCAATTTAGCCAAGGACTATTGGGCGGCTCCGCTTGTGGATGCCGCCCACGGGAATCTTCGAGAACGGTGGTGGGCGCCTCACTGCGGGCGTAAAGCCCGGCGTGGTGTTAGGTGGAAGCACGCCAGTGAAAAGGTCTCGGGCAAAAAGGGGCATCGAGGCGTGAGCACATCGGGGACGACATCGCCAAACGCGACGGTGATGCTGTCTTTGTACCGATGGTAATTGATCGCGATCCAAGTCCATCTGAGGCGCTTGTTAACCGTAATATCAAACGTCGGGATTCGCTCCCATCCGTCACCGCCGGGCTGGGCTGCAAGAGCTACAATAATTTGGTCCTTGTCTGGCTCTACCGCTACCACAACAGTCGTGGTTCCGACGCAAATTCAACTGTATCCCATCGTTTATGATGGTGCGTTTAACCCGAGCACGTCGTTAACTTGTTCGCGCGCGACTTCGTCCCAATCGAACGGAAAAAACTATGCTCCGCCATGCAAAATGGTAGCGCGCTGCGCGTCCGCTTTTCACCCAATCACGGCTATTTGTTTGGTGGGTGACGCTGGAACTCCCGCCATTGCTACCAGCCCTGTTTGCGTGTGCTTCGAATCCTATCTCAAAACGGCAATCGCGAGTGGTTAGCGGACGTTACGTCCGGTACTTTGCCGAGATGCGATTACAACCCCGCTTCTCATTCATCTTGGCGCTGGTGGCATGCTTTCTAACCGCAGGAACAGTCAATGCCCATGCTGAGTGTTACGACGCGAAGGTTCTAGGAAGTATCGTGAGTCAAAGAGAGGGCAGCGTCCGTGAACGCAAGGGATACATGTATCTAACATTTCCCTACGCCCTCGAAGTTGAGGTCAATAAGGTCCTTGAGGGATCGGTAAAATCTTCCCGATTAACTGTTAGGTCTATGCAACACGCGTCGGAGCCGCGTGATGTGCGCACTTGGTGGCTTCGACGTAATTCGGCAGGTTCATATAATCGAGTTGAATACGAACGATTGAGTGAAGCTCGCCGATGTTCGATGAAGGCTCTTCCTGCTAAGCCTCTCCCCTCTGAATACCGTTGACCGCAATGGGGGGGCGAACGGCAGAAAACTTCGCTCTTTCAGCTCATCTTTGCCGATAGGGGTGTGCGATGTCCGGCTTTCGCTGCCGGAGGGTCGGTGAGTTCAAAAGAAAAACGACGCGCAACCCTGCGGTGCGCGCCGTCTTCTGTTGCTGTTGCGGCGGATCCGCTTACCAGGTGAAGCCGATCGTGCCCTGAACGGTGCGGCGGTTGCCGTACCAGCACCAGCCATAGGCGGCGTAGCAGCTGGTCAGATACTTCTTGTCGAAGATGTTCGCGGCATTCAGGCCCAGCGTCACGCGGTCGAGGCTCGGGATCGCCTTGCCCAGATCGTAGCGTACCAGTGCATCGAACACGGTGTAGCCGGGGGTGTAGATTGAATTGCCGGCATAAGTCTCGTCGACGTGACGAACCACGCCGCCGATCTTCAGGCCGTCAAGCGCGCCGGACTGTGCGGTCCAGTTGATGTTCGCGGAGACGCCGCCCTTGCCGACGACGGCCAGGCCCTTGCCCACAAGCGTTTCGTCCGTGTCCTTCACGACCTTCACGCTCTGGCGGCTGAATGCCAGGCGGAAGTCGAAACCGTAAGGCAGCGTGCCGGAAGCTTCTACTTCCACACCCTGCGAACGCACCTTGCCCGTCTGGAGCGAGTAATTTTTCAGCGGCACGGCATCGACCAGATTGCTCTGCTCGATGTGGAAGTAGGCCGCAGTCACCAGAATGTCGGTGCCGGGGATCTGGTACTTGGCACCGGCCTCGATCTGCTTGCCGGTGGTCGGCTTGGCGATGGCGAGGATGGGATTGCCATTGGCGTCGAACCCGGTGGCGACATAGCTGGCCGAAGGCTGGAACGAGGTCGAGTAGGTGACATAGGGCGAAAGGCCCAGGTCGGTCTTGTAGAGGGCAGCAACGCGGTACGTGAACTTCCCGTCGTTACGACCAATGCCATCGACGCGCGCACGCGCCCAGTCGTAACGGCCGCTGAGGAGGACCCGCAGGCCGCCCACCGAAATCTGGTCCTGCGCGTAGAGGCCCTGTTGGCGCTGCTGCGCTTTGGTCAGTGTGGGCGTGATGTAGGTGTTCGGATCGTATCCGGAATAAGTCAGCGGATCGACGTAGCCGGGCACGTGATAGGGATCGCTAGGCGTCGGCATCGTTCCGTAGACGGGGTCGTAGGGATTGATGTCGTTCGCGGTGCCGAATGCATAGAGTTCGCTGGAGTGCGCGACCTGGCGGTCCACGCCGAACAGCAGGCTGTGCTCGATGCCGCCGGTGTTCACCTTGCCGGTCAGCTGGTTGTCGTACGTGAACGTGTTCAGTTCTTCGTTGGTGGCGTAGGACGCGCGGGTATAGTCCGTGTCGCTGTTATAGCCGCCGCTGGTGTAGACGATGCCAAGCTGGCTCTTGACGTACTGATAGCGCGCCGAAGAGCGGAACTTCCAACCCGAACCGAAATCGTGGTTGAAGATGTAGGTCAGGCCAAACTGTTCGCGGCTGAAGAAGTCGTTCGGTTCGCCGCCGTAGAACGAGGTTGAAATCTTGCCCTGCGGATTGTCGTCAAGCGTGCCGTAAGCCGGGAATGCGCCGTAGTTGCCGTTGTACGGATCGTGCGAATAGGCGGCGAGCACCGTGAAATCGGTCGACGTGCCGGAACCCAGCGTGACTGCGCCCGATACCGTCTGCCGTTCGCGCTTGCCGATATCCTGTTGCGTATCGGCGCCGTTGGCGCTGCCGTAGAGGCGCCAGAGGACGCCGCTGCCGATCTTGCCGCCGATGTCGGCATCGATGCGATAAGCGTCATAGTTGCCGTAGGAGCCCGATACCGCGCCGTAGAAGGCGTTGTCGATCGGCAGCTTGCTCTGCATGTTGACAAGGCCGCCCGGGCTCGACGCACCGTAAAGCGCCGATGCCGCGCCCTTGACCACTTCGATACGATCGAGGCGGGACATGTCGACTTGCGGCGATGCATAGCCGGTAGCGCTGGCATATTGGCGCAGTCCGTCGAGATAGGTGTCGACGTCGAATCCGCGCAGCTTGAACTGGTCGTAGACTTCGGCGGACGAACCGCGCGTTTCCGGCGTGACGCCGGCCACGAAGCGCAGCGCCTGGTTCAGGTTCTGGACGCCCAGCTTGGAAATCGTCGCCGAATCGATGACGGTCAGTGACTGCGGGGTTTCGGCGATGGGCAGATCGCTCTTGGTGCCCGAGCTGGCGTCTGTCACGGCGCGCGTGCCGGTCACGACGATATCGTCACGGCCGCCCGTGGAATTGGCATCGGCCGCTTCCGCATGGGCCTGAGCCGGACCGACGAGCAGGGCCGCCAGGATTATGCCGGAAGCTGTGCTCACTAACAGGCGGCGCCGGGCGGTATTCATGGTCATTGGTAGCCTCTGATGCAAAGTGTCGTTCCTTGCCGGGGCCGCTAGCGCTAATGCGAGGCGCTCGCAAGATGGGTGTAGCGCATTCATTTGGGAGCGTGACTTTTCTGCCATGCTTTTGCTCGTCGGAGGGCGGTCCCCTTTCAAGATCGCCGTCCGCGTGTGACTGCTTCCGATACAGAACCGGACGATCATATGGACAGCCTCAAGCGGCAGGGAACCGTCCAGGCGTGTCGCGAGACGAGCCAATCCGGACACGCCGGCATTGCAGCAGTTCCAACAAACCGGCACTCACGGAGACATGGACGGCGAAATACAGAATGTCATTCGCATCGCTGCGGCGCTCATCGATGATGAGAGCGGAAGGTTGATGCTTGTTCGGAAAGCCGGCACGCCCAGCTTTATGCAGGCGGGCGGCAAGATCGAAGCCAACGAAGATCCGCAAGAGGCTCTCCGCCGGGAGCTGCTGGAGGAGATTGGGCTCGATCTATCGGACCACGAATGCCGATATCTGGGCTGCTTTTCTGCGCCAGCTGCGAACGAAACGGACCGTTTTGTCGAAGCTCAGCTATTCCATGTCAGGACAGAGCATGAGCCTTCAATTGCGTCGGAGATCGAAGAGGCGATCTGGGTGCATCCCGCCGAAGCCGTCAAGCTCATCTTGGCTCCGCTGACCCGGGACTGCGTGCTTCCCTTGGCTGCTGGTCTTCGCTAACCCGACCTTGCGGTCGAGAGTTTCCAGAACTTTGACCAGAAACGGCCAATCGTTCAGCGTTGATCGCCGCTGGACAGCTTTCCCCGATGAAGCCTCCGATGCGGCCCATGTCTGAAAATTCTAGGCGCGGGCCTTTCTCGCGTATCGATCAGTCGCCCGGATCAACTGGTCCAGAATGCCCGGTTCGGAATAGGCGTGCCCGGCGCCCTCGATCAGATGGAAGTCTGCCTCGGGCCACGCCTTGTGCAGCGCCCATGCGTAATGCGCGGGGCAGGGCATGTCGTAGCGGCCGTGGACGATCGTGCCCGGGATCGTTCGAAGCTTGTGCGCGTCGCGCAGCAGCTGGCCCGGCTCAAGCCAGCAGTCGTTGACGAAATAGTGGGTTTCCAGGCGAGCGAAGGCCAACGCGAAATGCCCGTCGTCATGCTGTTCCGACATGCCGGGATCCGGCAGCAGGGTAATCACTTCCCCTTCGTACAGGCTCCATGCGCGCGCTGCCGCGATTTGCGCTTCGATCGAACCCGTGGTCAGCCGGCGATGATACGCGTGAAGCATGTCGCCGCGCTCGCTTTCCGGGATCGGCGCGGTGAAGCGTTCGTACTTGTCCGGGAACATCTGCGACACGCCGAACTGGTAGAACCAGTCCAGTTCCGGGCGGGAGCACATGTAGATGCCGCGCAGGATCAGTTCGCTCACGCGCTCAGGATGCTTTTGCGCGTAGGCGAGGGCGAGCGTGGAACCCCAGGAACCGCCGAAAACCAGCCATTGGTCGACACCGGCTAGTTCGCGCAGCCGCTCGATATCCGCGACCAGATGCCAGGTGGTGTTGGCTTCCAGCGAGGCGTGCGGGGTGGATCTGCCGCAGCCGCGCTGGTCGAACAGCAGCACGTCGTACAGGTCGGGATCGAACAGACCGCGATGGGCAGGCGAAATGCCGCCGCCGGGGCCGCCATGCAGGAAAACCGCCGGTTTTGCGCCCGGCGTGCCGCATCGCTCGTAATAGACGCTATGGCCATCGCCCGTATCGAGCATTCCGGTCTCATAGGGTTCGACGATGGAGTAAGGTTGGCGCAGCATAGAACTCTTCTTGCCGATTTTTCCGGCGAAGGGAAGGGAGCGGCCGTCGCGGTGCGGCGGCTCCGTCGGCGAAAGTCAGTGTTCAATCATCGAGTGCTGCATAGCTGGGATCGATCTGCGCCGCGCGCTCAAATTCGGCGCGCGCGCGCCGTTCGTTGCCGCTCGCATGCAGCAAGCGTCCATAGGCGTAGTGGATGCGGGCCGAGTTGGGCGCCAGCCTTGCGGCAGTGGCGACATCGGTGAGAGCTTCGTTGGTGTCGCCTGCATCGGCGTGCGCCAAGGCACGGTTCAGCCATGCCATTGCGGATTTCGGCGAAAGAGCGATTGCCCGGTCGAACGCGGTCATCGCTATCTGCGCATCACCCTGCCATGCCTGCGTCAGTCCATCGGCGAGGTACGCGTCCGACTGACCCTTGGAGCCGGAAGCAGCTGGATTGATCTGGCTGCGGCAAGCCGCAAGGCTTTGGCGCGGATCGTGGATGGTGCAGGCATTCCAGTCTCCCGCCATGGAAAGGTAGCCCGCGCCGCTCTGTGTCCGCCGCCCCGTGACGATGATGGACCTATCTTCGGCTGCACCGGCTGAACCTGCGGCTCTTTCGGCGACGTAGCCGCTGACGGGCGCTCTTCCTCCGATTGCCGGCGCCGGCGCCGGCGCTGGCGGAGGCGGCGGTGGCGGAGGCGAAGGAGCCGGTGCAACGATCGGCGCGAAAGCGGGCGGGGCAGTGGGGGCCATGGCGAGCGGCGGCGATGGCTCCGTGCCGGACGCGCGCGGCGCTGCTGGGGCGGTGGGAGCCGCAGCATTGGGCGTCGCACTCGACGCCGTGCCGGGTGCCGCCGTCGCCTTTGATGCGTCGGTCCGAGCAACCGAAGCGCCACGAACGGGTACGTCGATGGAGGTTATGTAAGGCTTGGTCGCATGAGGAGCCAGCGCGCCGGGCACATTGCCGCTTTCCAGCGCGCGCCATGCCACTGGCACACCTATGAGCAGCACCAGCGATACCGTCATCAGGCCCGCCAGTTGCGGACCGCCGAGCAGCCAGTGCCGCGCCGGGCGCCGATCGGCCGTACCATTGCCCGAACGATTTCCTTTCGGCACCACCGCCTGCTCGTCACCGTCGAAGCGTTGCAAGGCCATGGCGATTGCCGCCTCGCGCCGCGCCGGCGCGGCGGGCGGTGGAGGCGGCAAAGCCTCCGCGATCTCGCGTTCGATGTCGTCGTCGCCTGCCATTCAACCCGTCCTCGCCGCGAGGTTCGCAGTACGTGCGCGCGGCTCGGCGTAGCCTGGACAGGCAATTGCGGGGACCGGTGCCCGGTTGAAGGTCGGTCCCCACATATTCACCGCTCCAGCGTCGCGAGCGCAGGTGCGCTCTTGGCCGTGCGGACCATCTGCACGAATTCAGCGCGATAGCCGAACGGATCGTCCCCACGCGCGCCATTGGCGATGCGGAGCACGTCGTCATAGGTCATGGTACCGCTATAGCGCCCGCCCTTCAGAAGCTCGGCAAAGCCTGCCACGCTGGTGGCGAAGCGGGCGTCGGCCGGCGCCGCATCGAAGCTGCGTGCTTCTGCCCGCTGGTCGATCGGTGCGGAGATCAGACGGCTGACATCCGACTTCGGCAGCTTGTAGCGGATCTTCACGAAGCCATATTCGCCGCTGCCGTTACCGGGGGCGACGATGGCCGCCTTGTGCCCATAACGCAGGTCCGGGATCGCGCGTGGACCGCCTGCCGGAACGATCTCGTAGAGCGCGGTTACCGTTTGCCCGGCACCGACATCGCCCGCATCTACCTTGTCGTTGTCGAAATCGTCACGGTTGAGCATTCGGGTCTCGTAGCCGATCAGGCGATATTCCGCGACCGTGGCGGGATTGAATTCGACCTGAATCTTCACATCCTTGGCAATCGGGAAAAGCGTGCCGCTTGCCTCGTCCACCAGTACCTTGCGCGCCTCTCCCAGGGTATCAATGTAGGACGCGGTTCCGTTGCCGTTCTGCGCCAGCGTCTGCATCAGCGCGTCGTTGTAATTGCCCATGCCGAAGCCCAGCACGGACAGGAAAACACCCTTGCCGCGCTCGCGCTCGATATAGCCCTTCAATTCGTTCTGGCTGGTGACGCCGACGTTGAAATCGCCGTCTGTCGCCAGGATCACGCGGTTCACGCCGGCGCTGTCGAAGCTCTGCTCCGCCAGCGCATAGGCCTGGCGCAGACCTTCGGCACCTGCTGTGCTGCCGCCCGCCTCAAGATTGTCCAGCACGGCACGGATACGCGCCTTGTCGCTGGCGGGGGTAGGGGCGAGCGCGACGCCGGCGTTCCCCGCGTACGTGACGATCGCCAGGCGGTCGCGCGCGTCCAGTTGATCGAGCAGCATGGACAGCGATTGCTTGACCAGTTGCAGCTTGTTGGGCGCCCGCATGGAACCGGACGTGTCGATCAGGAACACCAGGTTTGCCCGTGGGCGCGTCGCGCGGGGCAGGTCGTAGCCGCGAATGCCGATACGCACCAGTTTGCGCCCGGCCGTGAACGGACTGGGAAATACCGAGATCGCGCTGCCGAACGGCTGTTCCCGGTTCGGCGGCGGCGCATAGTCATAGCGGAAGTAATTGATCATCTCCTCGGTCCGCACCGCTGCCGGCTGAGGCAGGACATTGCGCATGAGCGATGAGCGCACGAAAGCGTACGAGGCCGTGTCGACATCGAGCGAGAAGGTCGAGACCGGCTCTTCACGCACGAGTTTGAACGGGTTCTCGGGCGGCGCGTCGAAACGATCGCGGCCCTGGTCCTGATACGGGGGACGCGGGAGAGCTTCGCGCGCAATCATTCCGCCTGCGATGGCTGGCGCAGCGGTCACCGTTGCGGGAAGTGGTGCTCGCGCGAAGCCTATAGACGGCGGGGGCGGCGGGGGCGCCGGAGGGGCGTAGGCGGGCGCCGCGTCGGCGCGAAGCATGATGTCACCGGCTTGTCGCTGCTCCACCCGCTGTCCGGTGACGATGATCGGCATGGCATCGATCGAAGTGTTTTGAGGCGGATGGCTCTTCTGTGCGCAGGATGCCAGAAGCAGTGTCGCCAGCCCGGTTCCGGCAAGGCCTGCGATGGTCAAACGAGTGGTTCGGGGCATGATCGTCTCCCTCAGGTCAGCGGCACCTGATTGTCCGCATGACCTTGAGACGCTCCGTCCCGGCAAATCCTTGGAAGGTATTGTCAGAAAAGTTTCGATGGGGCGGCCGTTCATCGCGCAGTGCCCCCCAAGGCCTTGCGGATCTCGTGCATGCGCCATGACACGGTCGCCTCGCTCACGCCCAGAATGGCGCCTGCCTCGGCGTGAGTCAGTTGTTGGCCGGCGACCAGCGCGGCGGTTTCGCGCAAGGCGGGCTTCATTCGCGCGATCGCACTCCTGAGCCAGATCGCGTCGTGCAGGTCGCGTCCGTCGGGCTGGCGGGAAAGGCCGGCGATCACCGCCAGTCGCTCCACCATCCCACCAAGCCGCCGCCGTTTGCGGATCAGGTCGCGGCTGGCATTGAGCACTACGCCGCAAAGCCAGGTGGTGAACTTGGCCTCTCCGCGGAAGCTTTCCAGGCGGAGGACCAGCGCGCAGCACACATCTTGCGCCACGTCATCGGCATCGCTGCGCGATCCGGTCAGGTGCCAGGCAAGTCCGTGAATGCGGTCATAGTGGCGGCGCAGCAAGGCCTCGAACGCCGTGCGATCACCCGCCTGCGCCGCGGCAACCAGTTCGCTGTCTGGTCGGTCCTCGAACTCGCCCCTGCCCACTGCCTGCGCGCACGCCCCCGTCAACGAGATTCCCAGGTCCCGCAACTCGAGTGCTTAGCAGATTGATGGGTTCTGGACAGGGGACATTCTTTAATCGCCGCATCGCTAATCCGCACTGAATACGCATTATTTGGTCCTTGGCGCGCTAACACAAGCTGAACCAGAGCCGAGCTATTCCCAATCCTCGCAGGGTCGTCTGGCCCAGCCTGTTGGCAGCGTCTTCAGTGCCCGGGGTTGGATAACGAGAGAGCCATACCGAACTTCAGTGATGGTCCTTTATGTGACCTCTTGTCCCAAAATGTGGTTGACGGGCGTAAATTCGGACATCATCACTACTCCGACAATTGAGGGGAGCTGAGATGGCGCATTCATGCGGGAGGCTGGCCAGCGGCCTCGCCTTGGTCCTGATCGCGGTAAGCGTGACGGGGCCGGCTAAGGCCGATGCCGGCATCGACGACACCCCGCTCCACTCGGATGCGACTGTTTCCGCGAGTGCTGACGGCCCAACTATTGATCCCAACATTTACGGCCAGTTCGTCGAACATCTCGGGCGAGGGGTTTACGAGGGTATCTGGGTAGGCCCGGATTCCGCCATCCCGAATGTGAGGGGCATCCGCTCCGACGTGGTTGCCGCGCTGCGCCGTATCAAGGTTCCGGTCATTCTCTGGCCTGGCGGATGCTTCGCAGATGGCTACCATTGGCGTGACGGCATTGGCTCCTCCGAGGGGAGGCCCCGCGGGCTTAATGCTGCCTGGAGCAAGTCTCCCGAAACCAATGCCTTCGGCACGCATGAATTCATGGACTTCCTGGATCAGATCGGTGCCAAGCCGTTTGTTTCGGTGAACGTAGGCAGCGGCAGCGTGCGAGAGGCCGACGACTGGCTTCGTTACATGACCGCGCCTCAAGACAGTGCGCCGGGTGAGGAGAGGGCGGCCAACGGTCGCGTTCAGCCCTGGGAAGTGCCGTTCATCGGTGTCGGCAACGAAAGCTGGGGTTGCGGTGGAAACATGACCGCGGATACTTATGCCGCGGCCTTCCGGCACTATGCGGCTTTCTTGCGGACTTATTCGGGCGAGCGTGCCAGGCTGATCGCGGTGGGCGCCGATACGGACGACTACGCGTGGACGGACCGCGTGATGGCGCTGGCGATGAACTGGCGGCCGCAGCCTACGCCGCTGGCGCTAACCAGCGATCGGCCGTTGATGTGGGGCCTGTCGCTGCACTTCTACACTTTCGCGGGCAACGATTGGCACGCAAAGGGCCGGAACGTCGATTTCGACGAGAATGGATGGACGGCCGCCCTGGCGCGTGCCGATCTGACCGACGAACTCATTCGTCGCCATTCGGAGATCATGGATAGGTACGATCCCGAAAAGCGCGTCGCGCTCGCAGTCGACGAATGGGGCGGCTGGTTCCAGAGCGAGAAGGATGCGCCTTCGCAGCTCTACTTGGAAAGTACTCTGCGCGACGCGCTGATTGCGGCAAAGAGCCTGAATATCTTCAACCGTCATGCCGACCGGGTGCGAATGGCGAACCTGGCGCAGATGGTGAACGTCATCCAGTCGCTGGTGCTGACGCGGGGCGCCGCAATGGTTGTGACGCCCACATACCATGTCTTCGATATGTACAAGCCTCATCAAGGTGCCAAGGCCTTGCCCGTCAGGGTTGAGACGCCGGACTACGTTCGTGGGAATGTTCGCTTGCCGAGCATCGACCTGTCGGCCTCCCGCGATGCGAGTGGCAAGGTGCATGTCACCATCGCCAATCTCGATCCGGCCCGGCCCAACCGGTTAAGCATACATCTGAATGGCGGCCGCTGGCGCCGTGCAACCGCGCAGACGCTCACGGCCGATCGTATCGATACCCGCATCACCTTCGACAAAGCAGACCCCTTCGTGCCGCGTCCATTGCCGGTGCGCCTGGCGGGCAGCGATGTGGAAATCGTCGTGCCTTCCAAGTCCGTGACAGTGCTCGAAGCCGAATGAAATGCCTTAAACTGCCTACCAAGCGGAGAGATAAAATGAAGGCGAAGGGTGTAGGCCTGGTTGTTGCCGGGCTTGCCGCATTCTGTGTTTCGGCCACGCCGGGCATCGCGCTGTCCGGTGAGGCGGGCTTGGAAAAGCAGCTTGAAATCGTGCCGAGCCTTGCGGGCCAGAAGGCGTTGCCGGTTCCAGCCGATCGCGCACTCACGGCCTATCTGCTGGTCTACTTTCGGGACGAGACCCACTCGCTTCATATCGCCGTTTCCCGGGATGGTTACACGTTCAGGGACGTGAATGGCGGCAAGCCGGTCCTGAAGGGGAGGGACATTGCCGAGCAAAAAGGTATCCGCGACCCTCATATCGTGCGTGGTCCCGATGGCGCTTTCTACCTCAGCATGACTGACCTTCACATCTACGCGCAGCGCGAAGGCTTGCGGGATACGGAGTGGGAGCGGCCAAAGGAGGGTTATGGCTGGGGAAACAATCGCTCCCTGATCTTCATGAAGTCGCGCGATCTCATTCACTGGACGCAGGCCATTGTGCATGTCGACCAGCTTTTTCCCGAGACCCGCAATCTGAGCGCAGCCTGGGCGCCGGAGACGATCTACGATCCGAAAGCGCGCAAGATGATGGTGTACTACACGACACGCGATGGCACCGGGACAGAACACATGGTCTATTCCTATGCTGATGATGCTTTCACGACGGTTACCCAGTCGCCGCTTCCGCTGTTCAAGTACCCGAAGGCTAACGTGGGCTCGATCGACGGCGATATCACGCGGATCGGAGACAAATTCCACTTGTTCTACGTTGCCCACGAGCGGCCGGGCCATCTTCGGCAGGCTGTCTCGAACAGGATAAACGGCGAATATGTGTTCAATCCCACGCCCGTAGATCCCGAGACGGTGGGGACCGAAGCACCTAATCTTTGGCGGCGGGCCGGAACGAAGACCTATGTGCTTATGTATGACGTATTCGGCGCCAAGCCCAATAATATGGGCTTTTCAGAGACGACGGATTTCAAGCACTTTCACAATCTGGGCCGATTTAACGACCCAGGATCTCCGATGAAGGCGACGAACTTCTCAGGGGCGAAGCACGGCGCGGTGATGCCGATTACTTCGGGTGAGGCTGATCGATTGGAGCAGTATTTTTCTAAACTTTGAAATGAGTTGCGCTTGGCCGATCGCACGGCAGCCGCCGTTGCCCGAAAAGTCACAAACAATTTCAACATGTTCTGATGCGTAGAATGACCTTTCGCGGAGAGTGCAATATGTCGAGTGATCGCCGCCAATTCCTGGGTTCGCTGAGCGCCCTGGCCGCGGTGCCTTTGCTGTCCGGTCGCGCTTTGGCGCAGGGTGGAGAGAGTGGGGCGTTCGAGCGCTTTCCGATCTGGCCCGGAACGCCGCCGGGGTTGCCGACGCAGGGCGTGAAGGAAGAGCGCGTGCTGCGTTCCAACAAGAACAACCCTGACGATTTTGCCTGGCCGCATGTGGCAACTCCGATGCTGACGGTCTGCCCGGCCGCCAAGCCTACCGGCGCGGCGGTGCTGATGTTCCCCGGCGGCGGCTATGCGCGGGTGGCCATGGGCACCAAGCCGTCGGCAATCTCGCGCTGGTTCGCCGGCCAGGGAGTGACGGCGTTCGAACTGCTCTACCGCCTTCCGCATGACGGCTGGATCGGCGGCCCGGACACGCCTCTGCAGGACGCCCAGCGCGCGTTGCGTGTGATCCGTGCCAATGCCGCGAAGTGGAGCATCGATCCCGCCAGCATTGCGACCATCGGGTTTTCGGCGGGGGGCCACTTGTGCGGCAGCATCGCCACGCGGTTTGCAGCGAAGGTCTACGATCCAGTCGACGCGATCGACGCACAGGACGCGCGACCTATGGTGGCAGGAATGTTCTTCCCAGTGGTCAGCATGGTGCCGCCGCTCGCCCACGCCCAGTCGCGCAGCGAACTGCTGGGGGCGAACCCGAGCGAGGAACTGTCACGGCGCTACTCGGTGAATCTCGACGTTCCCGCAACCACGCCGCCGATCCTGCTCGGCCATGCGGCGGATGATACGGTGGTCGATTGCGGCAACAGCATTGCGATGTTCGAAGGCTGCCGGGCGGCGAAAATTCCCAGCGAGCTCTACGTGATCGAGAAAGGCGGCCACGGCGCCCCGCTGTTCGAACCGGATGGGCGCGCGGGGCTGTGGCTCACCCGCTTCGCACGGTTTGCCGCGCGGCATGGGCTGCGGATTCCGTCCGACGGAGCGTGACCGGCCAAACCTCTGCCCATGCCACTCCGTCGTCCCCGCGCAGGCCCGCCTGCGCGGCGTGACGAGGGGGTAAGGAGATAGTGAGGTTGGGAAGAGCCATTTGCGGCCCCTCAGTGGCCAGTCCCAAGCGGCACGATCCGGAAATTGCGTATGCGCAGATGGCTCTTGGTCGTGCGCAGGGCGAACCAGCCTCGGGCGTAGGGAGTGGCATCGTTCATTGTGAAGAGCCGCTTGCCGTCATAGTCCACGGTGATCCGCCCGCCCTCGGCCGCAACGCGCACGGCAGTCCAGCGGTTGGCCACCAGCAAAGCGGCTGGATCGGACCGATCGTGCTCGGGCAACAGCGGGCGGTTGCCTGGCTCCCCCACATAACGGCGCATTCGGGTGGTGGTGTTGCGGTTGCCGCCGATCCCCACATAGTAGGTCTTCAACGTATCGTACCGTCCGAACGCGCCGCTGCGCGGATTGGAAAGAGGCGATCCGTCGGGCGCGGCGGGGTCAGTGGCCATCCAGAAGGCGTTGACGTCGCTCACCGCGTCGTTCGGCCCGCCTGCGGAAACGGCCATGACCTCGTACTCGATGGCGACCGGGCCGGTCAGTTCGCCGGTCCACCAGACCGAAATGCCTTTCGGCGCGTCGATGTCCATCACGCCGTCCTGCACCGTGACGCGTGAGCGGGCCTCCGCCTCGATCCGCCAATGCGAGAGGCCGTGGCGGAAGTCGTCCGTCGGCGGGTTCGCCGCCGCCGGCAGCAGCAAAAGTAGCAAGGCGGCGGCGAGACGCTTCATTCCAGCACGTCCCCGATCAGCGTCAGGTTCACGGTGGCGGCAATGCCCCACTGCGCGGCGTCGTTGGTGGAGACTTCGGCGATCTCGTCCACTGGCTTGAGCACGGCGGCGCCTGTCACCTTGTGCGCGCCGCGCGTCTGGTCACGGCCTTCCCGGTCGCCCGCGCCGAAGAATTCACCCCAGGCACGCTTGATGAGGTCCGGCTTGCGCAATTGCACCCCGGCATAGGCGGTGTAGCGGGAATGGGCCTGAGTCAGCGCGCGGCCCTTACCCGATGCGCCGGTGCGGGCGCGGAATTCGGCCTCCGGCGCGTTGTAGAGTTCGCAGTAGTCCAGCCAGACCTTGCGGAAAGCCGGTTCGTCGATCAGTTCGAGCAGTTCGGCAGTGATCTCGAACACGCCGAACACGCCGTTGAGGTGGCTCATGTTCACTTCGTCGCCCGGCCCCATGAAGCGCCCGGTGGCCAGATCGAAAGCCGCGCCGCCTGCCAGCCAGCCCTTGGGCAAGGCGGCAATGGAGCGCATTCCCGCGACGATGCGGTCGCGCCAGCGGATGTCGCGCGTACGCTCCCACTCGGTCAGCCAGGCGCCCAGCAGCGATCCCCAGACGGTGCCGAACTGCATGAAGATCTGGCCATCGGGCAGCGGCTGGTCGGCTACGACCGCGCCGGTGCCGGCGGGCGGCTTGCTGGCGTCCGCACGGTGCATGACCTTGCGGCCGATATCGACCGTCTTCAGTGCATGGTCGCTGTCTACCAGCGCGTGCATCAGGTCTCCGCAGCGCTCGTCGGTGGTGAGGTAGTAGTAGAAGCGGCGATAGGCGGCGTTGGAGATGCGCGGCTGCTTCGAACTGTCCGCCCAGTGCTGCACGCCGTGGCGAGTGCCGAGACCCTTGAACCGGCCGGAGTGATAGACATCGACCTCGCCGGTATGCCGCGTCATCGCCTCGGCCAGGCGGAACACGTCGGCGCGGCCGCTGCGCAGGAAGCCGTACCAGAGCCACATGTCGGTGGAGAGTTCGCTGTTGTCCCACGCGAACCCCCCAATGTCGTAGCGCCAGACGTGCCGGTCGTTGTCATAGCTGTGCATGACATCGCCGTAGTTCCAGAACCCGTACCAGCGGCGCTGATCGACCTGCCCGACGTAGAAATCGAGTTCCTGCTTCGCGCGCGCCTCGATCTTGCCGCGCAGCGGACCGCCTGAGGCGATCGGGCTCCACGGCCCGAACAATCCAGCCGAATGAACGCGGGCAACATTGGCGACCATGCGCGGCGGCGTGGCCAGCCCCGCGCCCATCGCGGCCAGTCGCTCGCGCGGGGGCGTGGCGGGCAGGGCCCAGATGCGGAATTCAGTGGTGCGCGCGATCCCGGAAGCATCGCCCCAGCCGGGCTCGTAGTCTTCGTAAGTCACGTCGAGGCCCAGATTCTGCGCCTCGAAACTCTCCATGCCCATGACGTCGTGATAGAAGCGCAGGTCCATCGCCGGGGCATCGGGGGCGTGATACCAGACCGTGAAGCGCGCGGTGTCGCTGGCGGCGTCGGCAACGTCGAGGCCGACCGGGCAGCGCTGCCAGAAGTCGTGCATGCCGAAGGCGACGCCGCCCGAAGGTCCACCGATATAGCCCAGACCCGGCGCGCGGCCTGCGGTATCGACGTCGATCCAGCCGAAGCCCGGCTTGGTGCGCTTGACGATCGAAAAACCGTCGGAATTGGGCTGGCGCAGGCGGAAGTCGCCCCAGGCGGGGATGTAGTCCAGATTCTGGCGCACGGCCGCGGCCATCTGATCGAGCGGCGGCGTCGCCGTACCCGCTACTTGCGCATCTCGGAAAGCCTTGCCGGGATCGCGGCGCAAGCCGGTCAGCGGGCGTACGGCCTCACCCCAGAGGCCCCCATTCCCATTGGCGTTCTCGCCCGCGAAGCGCACGTGGCGGTCGTGCAGTTTGTCGCGCATCGGCACCGCGCCTTCGAGGCCGAGGCCGCGAATGAAGCGCTTGGCCGGATCGCCGTCGAAGATCATCGAGTGGACCAGCCGCACACTGTCCGATCCGGCGTGGAAGTAGAGGCGGATGGAGAAGGGCATCCAGTCGCTCCCTCCTCTGTCCCCACTGCCGCGATGGCGGCCGTCGAGCTTGATGACGGCGCGGATCGGGCCGCTCTGTTCGACGCTGGCGCTTTCGATCGTGCCGGTCCAGCGAGCGAGATTTGGGCTGCCGTCCTCGTCATCGGCCCGGTCCTGTGCGCTGGCAAGGAGGCGCACCGATTGCAGCACTTCGGCATTGCCGACGCGCGCGGAGCGGATCAGCGCCTCGCCCGAGCGTCCGACGGTCCAGACCGTCTGGCCCACGGTGACAGTGATGGCATCGCCCGCCTCGCGGACGGAGAGGGTCTGCGCGGGGCTGGCGCTGCCGGGAACGACGCGCAAGCCGCCGGCGCGGGCGCCATTTGCCACGGTGGCGTGGCCGGTCCACTTGATCGAACCGTCGGGCCACCATGCCATCGGCCATGTCTGCACCGCTTCGCGCACTCCGCCGGCACTTTCGAGTACGTAGCCGCGCTTGTCGTACCGGGTGCCACGCGGCCAGGGTTGGCCCCAGGACTGGCCTTCATGGGCGGAGGGAGCGCCGCCGTCGAGCCAGACCACGTCGTCAGCCGATGCGATGCCGGAGCCGAGCGGTTCCCTTGCGGCGATTGGCGACGCCGCCGCATCCGCGCGTCCGGCCGTCAAAGCCATGGAACCGGCAACGGCGGATGTGGCCAGACTTTGGGCCAACATCTCGCGGCGGCTCCAGACCAGCTTGCTCATGCTCTCTCCCTTCCCGATCGGGTATCTTATGTGGGATGGTATTTCATCATGTGGGTTTAACCGTCAACTAGTCCGACAAGAAAAAGTGTGTCACAGCTTTGCGACAAGAGACGGCTTTCAAGGATTGCCAACCGGGACGCGCGCCGCCATTCCCCCCCGATGCCTCTTTCGCAAATTCAGGAGCCGGCGCCTGTGGCGGCCAGGCGCGGATTGGCCGCCTGGTTTCCCCTTTTCGCCTTGATCGTTCTGGGCTGCAACTTGCGCAGTCCGTTGACGGCGATCCAGCCGGTGCTCCCTGAAATCCGCGCCAGTCTCGGGCTTGGAAATGTGGGAGCAGGGCTGCTGACAAGCATTCCGGTGCTGTGCTTCGGCTTGCTGCCACCGCTGATATCGCCATGGATCGCCCGGATGGGCATAGATCGGACGATCCGCCTGGTACTCATCGGCGTGGCCCTGGCTACGGTGACCCGGCCCTATGCCGGTGCGGTCGGCATGTTCGCGGGCACGCTGGCGATCGGCGTCTGCATCGCGATGGGCAATATCGTTTCGCTGATGCTGATCGCGCGCGATTTCCGGCGCAATGTGAATGGCGTGACGGGGCTGTATACCGTTTCGCTCAATCTGGGCGCTATGCTGACTTTGGGCTTCACCGCGCCGATCGCGGCCTGGGGCGGCTGGCAGATGGCGCTTGCCGGATGGGTCTGGCTGACAGTGCTGGCACTGGCGTCGCGGTGGCTGATCGCGCGGCGCGGGCTGACGGCGGAGGACAGTGCATCGGCCACGTCTAGATCCGAGACCGAACCGGCGAGTGCGATGCCGGCGAGGGTGGTCTGGCTGATGACAGCGGCTTTCGCGATCCATATCTTCGCCTACTATGGCCTTACGGCCTGGTTGCCGACATTCCTGACTAAAGCGGGTGGGATGACCAGCACGCAGGCGGGCATCGTGGCGTCCTCGTTCCAGATACTGTCGCTTACCGGTTCACTGGGGATTCCGGTGCTGGCACGGCGCATTTCGCTGGGCCGGCTGCTGGTCCTGATGGGCATTGTCTGGACGGTTACGCCATTGTGGATCGTGGCGGCGCCGGGGCAGTGGATGCTGTGGTCTCCCATCGGCAGCATCGCGCATGGCGGCACTTTCGTGCTGATTTTCATGATGATCATGAAATTCGCCCGCACGGTGGATGAGAACCGGCGGATTTCGACGAAAGTGCAGAGCGCGGGCTATTGCTTTGCCGCTCTGGGGCCGGTGCTGATCGGATGGTTGCAGGGCCGGGCGGAGGGCTGGTGGTTGGCCTTTGGCCTGCTAGCGGCGCTGACATTGGTGCTGATTCCGATTGGGCTTGCGATCAGCGGCTACGAGCGGCGTGGGGCAGGAACCGGCGGTTAAGGCTGGTTCCCTCGCAACAGAACTTGACGTCATCCCCGAAAGGCGGGGATCCCGCTTGCTCGTCTGCATTCGCGCCTTCACGTGAGCGTAAAGAAAAAGCGGGGCCCCCGCCTTCGCGGGGGCGACGAGGTTTTTATTGGGAGGTTGCGAGTAGGTGCTTGAAGCGCCAGGCACCTGGCGCTTCAAGCACTCGCCTTACTGGCCCTTCGGTCGCGGCGCGCCGAGGTAGAATCCGGTATGCGGCGGCTGGTTGTAGGCGGTGTTTTGCCACGCTACTCCAGCGCGATAGACCGGGTCCTGCATCAGCGTGACGAAGCGGTGCGTGGTCGAATACGGCGTGGTGTAGATGCGCATTTCGCGGTTGTCGGCGCTGCGCCAGATAACTTCCTCGCGCCAGTCGCCGATCAGGTCCGCCTGGAGCGCGGGTGTCGCCTTGGTGCCGTTGTTCGAGGCGAGGCCCTCCGGCGGCGCCAGCAGCGGTGTGGCGACGCCGCGCTGCCAATCCCATTTCGAAATCGTGGTGCCATCCAACAGCTCGCGCAGCAGGTCTCCGTCCCACCAGATCGCGAAGTTCGTTTGCCGCGGACGCGGGCCGATGGGCTGGCCCTTGGTATCGAACAGACGGTCGGAATTGACCGCCCAGAACTCCTCGCCATAGTGACGCGGGTCGATATCGGCGGACAGGCCGCGCCCGGTGTCCTCCTCGGCGGGTTTCGACCACAGGACTTCGCCAGTGCGCGCATCGAGCAGGGCTGAGCCCAGGCCGCCGTTCTGGCGAATATCCTCGAACACGCCGAATTTTTCGAGGCCGGGCCGCGCTGGGTCCAGGTCGCCTACATGCATGGTGTCGCCGTGGAACAGCGGCCGGGTCCAAAGCCCCTTGCCGTTGTCGTCCACCGCCATCGATCCGTAGATAACCTCGTCCCGACCGTCTCCATCGACATCGGCAATGGAAAGCTGGTGGTTGCCGCGCCCGGCATAGTCGCCATTGTTGGCGGGCGACGTGTCGAACAGCCAGCGTTCGGTCAGTTTACCGTCGCGCCAGTCCCAAGCGGCAATCGCGGTGCGGGCATAATAGCCGCGTCCGAACACCATGCTGGGCAAATGCCCGTCGAGATAGGCAACACCGGCCAGGAAGCGGTCGGATCGGTTCGCGTAGCCATCGCCCCAGGCGGCGGCGAGTTGTTCCGGCGTCGGGTTTCCGCCGGGATAGCGCGGCGGATCGTAAGGCGCGGTGGCGAGCGCCCGGCCGGTCGCGCCTTCGAAAACGGTAACGTATTCGGGCCCTTTGACGATGCGTCCCTGCATCGGCGCCACTTTGGTTCCGTTGGGCAAGACCTTGGCGCCCGTGCGGTCCTTCTGCGGCACTTCGCCGCCGGTGCTGCGCCAGTCGGCTTTGTCGTCGCCGAGAACCTTGCCAGTGCCGTCGACGGTACCGTCGCCGGTCTTCATCGCCACTTCGGCGCGGCCGTCCCCGTCGAAATCGAAGACCAGGAATTGCGTGTAGTGCGCTCCGGCGCGGATGTTGCCGCCCAGATCGATGCGCCAGAGGCGCGTGCCGTCCAGTCGATAGGCGTCGAGGAAGACGTTGCCGGTATAGCCGGTGTGGGCATTGTCGTGGCTGTTGGTGGGATCCCACTTGAGCACGATCTCGAACTGCCCGTCGCCGTCGAGATCGCCCGCACTGGCGTCGTTGGCGGTGTAGGAATAGGCGTCTCCGGCGGGAGTCACGGCATCCGCAGGTGGGGTCAGCGGGATCGAGAGATAGCCCTTGTCCCACATCATGGCACGTTGCGGGCCGGCGCGATCGCCGATGCGTTCCACCGTGTAAGCGCTGGACGGCGTGCCTCGTGCGTCCACGAAAGTGGTGGCTTCGCCCGCTTTGGTAACGTGGACTTGCCGGCCGTCACGCAGCACACGGAAGCGCGCATTCGCCGGATCGCTAGCTAAAAGCCGCCAATTCACCAGGATTCCACCCTCCTTGGCGGGCACGACGACGGCCCCGCGGTCCAGCCGTTCGGGAGCGCTGCGCACGGGCGCGGCGGCTGCCAGCAATGGATTGGTGGAAAGCAGGCCCAGCATCACGGCCAGAGCGCGGAATTGTGCCGCCATTTGGAACATCCTCCTGATTTTGAACCATGTTGGTCCAAATTATAGCATTGCATCCCACATATCGGTTCAATAAGTGTCCGTCTAGAAACTGATTCGATCCGTCACCGGAAAACCGGAAATGCGAGGTCGTCAGGGGAATGAGGGGAAAGGCTATGCAGGCCCATAACGCTGAAGTTGCGTCAGATTTTCACACAAACCGCTGCGAATCGCGTATGCTTCGCAGTGCGTCGATACTGGCATTTGCCGCCGCTTTGACGGTTTCCATGCCCGCTATTGCTCAGACAAATTCGAGTGATAATGCGGCCGATCCCCAGCCTTCCGCTTCCGCCGCCGATCAGGCGCCCGACCAGAAGACCGTCGAACGGGCGATCGCCACCGCCAATGACATCGTCGTCGTCGGCACCCGCGCCTCGCTGCAATCCGCGATCAGCCGCAAGCGCGATGCCAAGACGGTGGTCGATTCCATCGTCGCGGACGACATTGCCAGCTTTCCCGACAAGAACATCGGCGATTCCCTTGCCCGCATCACCGGCGTCCAGCTCAGCCGCGACTTTGGCGAGGGCGTGAAGGTCTCGATCCGCGGCGTCGAGCCGGACCTCAACCGCGTGGAGATCAACGGCGTCAGCCAGGTCAGCGCGCTGGGTGACCGCTCGGGCGATTTCCGCGAATTGGCAACCGAACTCGTCAAGTCGATCGACGTCTACAAGGGTTATGCGGTCGACCTGACCGAAGGCGGGATCGGCGGTACCGTGCGCGTGGAAACGCGCAAGCCGCTGGACCTTCTGAAGCCGATCCTGTCCGCCACCGTTTCGGGCCAGCACCTGGATACCACCGAAACCTGGCGGCCGCGCGTGTCGTTCTTCGCCGGCACGCCGCACTTTCTGATCGACGGGCTGGGCGTGCTCTTTAACGGCACCTACAGTGACGTGAACACGCGGCAGGACTATGTCAGCAACACCAATTGGGCCCGTCTGGCGGACTTCGATCATTCGACCGAGAAGACCGTTGCCGATCCGCTCTATGCCGATTACGACACCTATGAAAGCTGCGCCGGCGTAGGCGGTGCGACCACCGCGAAGGCGACTGCCAATCGGCTGGCCTGCGAAACCCAGTTCTTCGACTGGGCGCCTAAGGCGCCGCGCTATCGCAACCTTGTGCGTAACGACAAGCGCATCTCCGGCGACCTTACCTTGCAATATCAGGTTGCGCCGAATTTCCGCGCCTATGCCAACGTGCAGATCAACAAGCGCAACCAGACGCTGCAGGACATCAACTACTCGGTCGACCTCGGCACGATCCAGCGCTTCAATCTTGACCCGCAGCTTGCTGCCGGCGCGGGCGGCGGCACGTCGCGTCCGCAAGTGGCGCTGGGCACCTCGACGGTGAACGCGAACCACGTCGTCACCAGCCTGACCACCGCGCTCAATGCCGTGAACCTGGGCACGGCGGCCGTTCCCAACTGGGGCGGCGCTGCCAACATAATCGGCGTGCAGCGGCGCGACTTCAGCTACGATCAGGATTCCAAATATTTCTCCGGCGGATTCCGCTGGGATCTCAATCGCCTGCATATCGACGTCATGGGATCGCACGCCAAGGCGCACACCGATTCCCAGACCAACCTGATCTCGCTGGGCACCAGCGTTGCCGGCATCACCATCGACCGCAACAATGCGCAGGGCGTTCCGGTTTTCCAGTTCCCGTCGGACTTCGACCCCGCCGATCCCAACGTCTATGCCGATGCCACGCGCACCGGCGCCAATGGGCAGGTTCTGCCGATCTACGGCCCGTCCATCCAGTATCGCCCGGCCGAATACAACAATACCGAAGACCAGCTGAAGTTCGATGCGGATTGGGAGATCGACCACCCGATCGTCCGCAAGATCGAGTTCGGCGCGCAGGCGCGCAAGCAGAAGTTCCTGAACTATCTGGGCGGCGGTTCGATGCTGATCGATCCGGCGACGCTGACCTACCAGTCCAGCGCCAACGTGTCCTACACCACGCAGATCCAGAACAATCCGGCGGTCGCCCGGAACGGCAACACCTATTACATCACGCCCGCGCAATATGCCTCGCTGATCTCGTCACTGGGCGGGGTGACGGGCGGCGCGCCGCTCTATTCCGGGTTGAAGAACGCGCCTTCCGGCATCCCGAGCCGACTGGCCTATCCCAACTTCAATTCCGAAATCCTGTCGCAGATCTACGACCTGTCCGGCTTCGACCACGACCTCGTCCGCTTTGCCGATGGCTATCCGCAGATTCCCAGCGCAAAGATCGACGAGACCGTGCTGGCCGGCTACGCGATGCTGGACATCGACACCCAGATCTTCGGCATGAACCTGACCGGTAACGCCGGCCTTCGCTGGACGCATACCAAGGATACCGGCCTCGGCACCAATACCAGCCGGGTCACCCGCTTCAATTCCACGGGCGGCACCGAAACGGTGGTGCTGGCGGCACAGCAAGCACAGATTTCCAACAGCTACACAGACTTCCTGCCGGCCTTCAACGCCAACCTGGAATTGCAGCGCAATCTCTATCTGCGCGCGAACTATGCCAAGAACCTGGCCCGTCCGAAGCCGACCGACCTGGTGCCGAACATCAACTGCGTGGACGATCAGACGATCTCCAGCGCCGATGATGTCTGCACCGCCGGTAATCCGGACCTGAAGCCCTATCGCGCGGACCAGTGGGAAGTGAACCTGGCCTGGTATCCCAATCCGGACACGATGCTGAGCCTGGGCTACTATAAGAAGTACGAATCCAGCTTCGTCATCGGCAACGTGGTGCGCAGCGGCGTGGACCTGTTCCACGACGGCATCACCTACACCGTCCGCCAGCCAGTGAACGGTCAGGGCGCATTGCTGGACGGCGTGGAAGCCAGCGCCCAGACCGCCTTCACGTTCCTGCCCAAGCCGCTGGACGGCTTCGGTGCCTCGGCCAACTTCACCTACGCCCGCGCTATCCGCACTAACCTGACCAATGGTGCGACGAACCAGGAGTTGAAGGAATATCCCGGTCTTTCAAGCTACACCTACAACGCCAGCGTCTTCTACGACAAAGGCTTCCTGAACGCGCGCCTCAGCTACAACTATCGGTCGAAGTGGCTGGACGTCGTCAGCGATGCCGCCAACGGCAACAACCCGATCTATCGCAAGGGTGAAGGCTACCTCGACGGCAAGATCACCCTGCGTTTCCCGCAGTATCACTTCGACGTCTTCTTCGAGATGCTGAACATCAACAAGGAATATTCGAAGACCTACATCAACAAGGACATGCCGCTGGAGCTGTACTACCCCGGCCAGCGCATCTTCGTGGGCATTCAGGCGAAGCTTTGAGCCAATGAAAAGGGCGCTCGCAGGTATCTGCGAGCGCCCTTTTCGTGCTTGTCGGGGGGATGGATCGAAAGCTCTATGCTTTCACGCCCGCGCTGTCTGGTACCGTCCACGGACGAACACTTTCCCAATATCAAATATTTTTGACCATCCTGACAGGGCGTTGTGTGTCCTGCTGTGTTCCGCCGCATGGACCAGAACCATTTGGGGGGATGACCACCCGAAGGTCTTCGTGATGGTCCGCCGCCCAGCAGCGCGATCTCGGCAGGTGTGAAGGTGAAGTTCTGATTTTGCAGTTTCCGGCAGGGCCCTCCCGCGCCGGCACTGACGGCGCCCGGCTCCTCCAGCCGGGAGCCGTCTTTTCATATTTCGCCATCCCCGTTTTCGAGGGCGGCCAGCAGCTTGCGGTCGATCCGCACCAGCGAACCGTGGCGCGCACCCTGCGGTATCGAGAGGCGGTCGCTGGCATCCTGCCAGGTCACCATGTCGCGGGTCGATTTCGCGCCCCAGCGCCCGTCGCGATAGACGTCGTAATAGCAGATCAGTTCCTGGCCGATCCGTGCGGTCATCGGACCTTCCACCCACGAGGGCGTAAAGGGATCGCCCAGCGGCGCGAACGGCCCCAGCGGAGAGCCTGCGGAAGCCGCGCGCAGCCACTTGCGCGGCGGGTTGACGGTCTCGTCCTTCACCACCAGCCAGAGGCCTCCGCCGGGCGCATGGGCGAAGGTGCCGTCGATCACGCTGAAGCCGGGATCGTAAAGCACTTGCGGCGGCGTGAAGTTCTCGAAATCGGCGGTGGTCGTATACCAGAGGCGGTGATTGTAGCCGCTCTCGGAAGTGCCTGCCGTCTCGGGGAAGCGCCCCTCCACGGTGCTGGACCAGAAGATCATCGTGCGGCGCGTAGCGGGATCGAAGATCGCCTCCGGTGCCCAGCAGTTGCGGGTGTGGGGGACAGAGGCCATGACCGGGATCGCGCGCTGCGGCGTCCAGTTCACGAAGTCGTACGTGGTGGCGTGGCCGATGGTCACGCCTTCCCACGCCGTGGTCCAGACGCAGTGCCACGGCGCGTCCGGGCCGTCGCCGCGCCACAGGAAAGGATCGCGCAGCAGCTTCTTCTCGCCCACTTGAGGCACGAGGAAAGGCTTGCCGGCGCCCAGCGTGCGGAAGGTGAAACCATCCTCGCTGACGGCCAGTTTCAGCCCGTCGGCCTCGCCCTTGCCGGTGCTGAAGTAGGCGAACAGCAGCGGGCCTTCGGGTTCGGCGGTGCCGAAGCGCGCGGTCGCGCAGCTGGCCAGCGCCGTTGCGCCGAGGCAAAGCGAGCGTCGATCGAGAGTGAAGCTCACCGCCGGGTCTCCTTCGGCGGCAGCAATTGTACATGAGCGGCGCTGTCGCGGTCCACGGCGATCACGCCGTCCTTCTCTGTTAACTCCGCGATCTGGAGCACGCTGCGGCGGTTCCAGTCGGGGTTGGACTTTGCCTCGTCCTCGCCGCCCTGATGCACGAAATAGACGATATAGGCCCGTTTCCCGGAGACGATCACGTCGGGATGCTGCCCCTTGGCGCGGTCGGTCGGCGCCTGTCCGGGCGTGGCGAGGATGTGGCCGGGCTGGGTGGTCCAATGCTCTCCATCATCGGAGCGCATGACGAGCAGGCCCTTCCATGCGTCTGAAACCAGCCACCAGCGGCCTTTCCAGCGGAAGGCCTTGGGGCCCTCGCCGGGCGTGGTGGTCAGGCGGTCTTTGACGGTCCAATGGAGGAGATCGGTGCTGTCCGCCGTGCGGATCGCCTTGCCCATGCGCTCGTCGTTGAAGAACAGGCGGTAGCCACCCTTGGGCAGCGCGACGACGCTGGCGTCGATCACCCGGTCGGAGCCGAGATCGAGCCGTTCGCCGCAAGTCCATTGCTTCAGGTCGCGGCTGGTGAGGTGGACGATGAAACGCGGCGCATTCCAGTCGCGAAACACGCCGGGCACCACCGTCAGCCACATGTGCCACTCGCCATTGAAGCGCTCGATATCGGGCGCCCAGAGCGTCGCGCCGGTGCAGTTATCCGGGATCGTCGCGGTACCATCATAGCGCCAGTGTACGCCGTCCTTCGAACGCGCCGTGCCGATTGCGGTGCCGTGGACCCAGCGGACGTCCTTCTCGTCCTCCATCGGCAGGTCGGCCCGGCGGTTCGTATAGAACATCACCCATTCGCGCGCGGAGGGATCGTAGACCGTGCTGGGATCGGCGGCGCCGTCATGCACCGGGTCGCGGAACAGCGGCTTGGGTGCCACATCGCCTGCGGAAGCCGCGGCGGCGGCGAGCAGAAGCAGCGAGGCGGCAATCATGCCAAGCCCTCACGATGCGGCGAAGTGCGAATGATTTCCAACATGTGCCGATGCATGGAATGACCTTTTCGGAGAGGTTGATCTGGGGAGATCGTCGAAGATGCTGTGTTCGCGCGCTTGGCCGACGGCGCCACGGAACCTGCGCTGGCGGACGTGGCGAGGCCTTGGGCCAATATCTCGCCAGGGCTCCAGCCCGGCTTGCACATGCACACTCCCTTCCCGTTGGACCTATATCTTATGTGGGATGACATTTCATTATATGGATTTTCCCGTCAACCGGGAAGGTGAGAAAATTCGGTCCACTCAAGGCCGCGTGTCGCGGGCCGAGGCGAGACGATTGTTGCGATAAATTCCGGCGTCCATCGCCCGCATGCCGCGCCCGATCCATTTCACCCGCGTGACGTCGAGTTCGGGATGCGGAAGCCCTATGGTCAGAGCATTGGTTCAGGGAGGGAAGAGGTCGGACCACGTACCCTGCTGTCGGACGGGGCGTTGCTCGGGGGGCGGCGCGACAGCAAGTCCGTGAGGTCTTGCACTAAAGCGTGCGTATCGGCGCCGCCAGATCTTGGTCCGACCTGGGACTTGCAGTGGGGGTGCTTATGGGCATGGAATTGACGTGGGAAGTGTTCCGGCCCTCTTCGACCGGATCGGTGGTCATTTCCACAAAGCGTCGCTGAAGAGCGTCCTCACGGCCTAGCGGACCGGCGGCTTGAATAGGGAAGGAAGGTCCAATGCCATGAACGGGGCGGCGGGGCAGATGCGTGCCGGACCTGCCATCGGACCTGCCATGTGCTCGGGCCGCCACCTGTGGCGGCCCGAGCGCCGGTTTCATTACTTGGCGGGGGCGTCGACGGGCGGCGTGCCGGCGCTCTCGGGGGTGGGGTCTGCAGCCGGCGCGCCCTCGGGTGCGAAACGGAGCTTCAGCTTGCCCTTCGGCTTGGCACCATCGCTTTGCGGCTTCGATTTGCGCGGGGTCGCCGCGGCAGCCTTACCCGTGGAAGGTGCGCCGTCAGTCTTCGCCGGAGCTTTGACTGTCGTTGCGGTGGCGGCTTTATTGCCCGACGTAGTGGAACCGGCCTTCTTCTTCGGCGAAGGTGCAGCAGATGCAGCCTTTTTGGCTTCGGTGGAGCCAGCGGTCTTGGCGGCCGCGGCCTTCTTCGCGCCCGGCTTGGGGGCTGCCGTCACCTTTGCTTTGGCCGTCTCGGCAGCCGGCGTTGCGGCAGGCATGCGGGCCATCCGGCGGGCCGGGGCTTTCGCTGCCGTCTTGGTGGGAGCGGGAGTGGGGGCGGCTGGGGGTGCCAGGGGAGCTTCCTTCGCTACCGGCGCTTCGCCAGCGGACTTTGCGACAGGCGCGGCTGATGCCTTGCCTGCGGCCTTGCGAGCGGGCTTGCTCTTGGCTGCAGCGGCCTTGGCCGGCGTCTTCGCCTTTCCGGCGGCAGGCTTTGCAGCTGGCGTGCGCCCCGTTCGGCGGCTTGCGGGTTTTGCTGCAACGGCCTTGGCTGGTGCGGTGGCGGGCGTGCTCGACGCTTCACTCGTCACAGCCGGCTCGGTTACGGCCTTCGTCGCCGGCGCGGTGCTTGCCTTCTTGGCTGCAGGCTTGGCTTTGGCCGCAACCGGCTTTGCCGGCCGCGCTGCGGGCGCCGGGGCTGCA
Organism: Novosphingobium oxfordense; assembly: GCF_044029435.1. Taxonomy (NCBI): domain Bacteria; kingdom Pseudomonadati; phylum Pseudomonadota; class Alphaproteobacteria; order Sphingomonadales; family Sphingomonadaceae; genus Novosphingobium; species Novosphingobium oxfordense. The sequence continues at coordinate 1,646,667 of NZ_CP147008.1, forward strand.
ACGCTCGTCTCCGGCTTCGAGGCGCGGCTGCCGCCAAGGCCGGAAGCCTTGGCGAAGGCGCGGCGCTGCTCCGAATAGCCCGGGGAAACCATCGGATAGTCCGCCGGCAGATTGTAGCGGGCGCGATATTCCTCAGGCGTCAGTCCATTGTTCGCCAGATGCCGCTTGAGCGCGCGATAGGGCTTGCCGTCGATCAGGCTGACGATGTGGTCGTGCGACGCGAGGCTTTCCTCGACCGATACGGCGGGGGTGTACGTCGCCTCGGCGCTCTCCGCTTCGGCTTTGCCGGCGAGGGCGGAGCGGGTCGCTTCGATAAGACTGGGAAGCGCGTCACTGGGGACCGTGTTGTTTGCGACATAGGCGCTCAGCAGTTCGACGGTCAGGCGTGCCAACTCTGGCTGTTCGGCTTCGGACATGGCGTTCCCTCTTCTGGGTACTTCTGGAAAGCCCTATTTTCGAACCAGATGCCTCTCAAGTAAAGCCCAATATTCATCGTGGCTCTACGTGATGAATGCTTTTCCAATTTTTTGCTCTTCCGGGTGCCGCGCGATGCAGGCCGTGGCGCCAATTCCGGCGACGCCCTACCCCGGTGGTGGAGACCCGCCGAAGAGGTTGCACGGTCCTTGAAATGTCGCGGGGGAACGCCACTTCCCTCGGGCAAAAGGAGGTATGAATGGCAGTTAGTCGGGATGATCATCTTCCCACGGAAGCGGAATTGGCCCGCCTTGTGCCGGCTTTCTATGCGCGGGTGCGAAGCGATCCGATGCTTGCTCCGGTTTTCAACGCAGCGGTCGATGACTGGGATCAACACCTTGAGCGCCTTGTCAGTTTCTGGTCTTCGGTGCTTCTGTCCTCGGGAAAGTACAAGGGTAACCCGGTGGCGATCCATGGCGCGCTGGAACCGAAGATCACGCCGGAAATGTTCGATCGCTGGCTGGAACTGTGGGACGAGACGACGGACGCCTTGCTGCCCAGACTGCACGCATGCGCTCTGCAGCGGAAAGCCCGGTTGATTGCCGAGAGCCTGAAGCTCTCGCTCTATTTCCGACTTCCCTAAGGGTAATCCCGTAGGTTCCCGTCCGCTGCGGTGCGGGTTTTCACGATCTGCTGTACCGATCGCATGCGGAGACGGGAATGAATGCTGCCTCGCCTTGACCGGTGTAGACTTCCTTTTTCAACCAGTCGCGTTCCGTGTCGTGTTCCGCATTGGGGATTTCCTTGGACCAGAACCGGAGGTTCGAATCCCATCGATATCCCTTCGCCTTGAGCAGATTCTTGGCCGCGAAAGGGGCGTCGACCGCGTTGACGCGGTACGTCTGCTGGCCGGAAGCGGAGGCCAGCTTGGCCAGGACTGTCTCGCCGTCCGACAGGTCATGGGCGAGCAGGTAGATCAGCGCGAGGATGTCGTTTTCGGCACGGTGTCCCTCGTAGAACCAGCCGCACTGCGAGACGAGATGGGCAAGCGCCTTTCCGTCGAAACCCAATTCGAGCCAGTCGAGTTCGGCCATCGAACAGGCCCAGGGTTTGCCGGCGATCGCGGGCAGCCGCCTGTCGACAAATGGCCGATCGAAACGGGCATTGTGCGCAATGATGAGATCGGCGGAGGACAGGATTTCGGTGGCGAGAGCATCGTCTATCGCCTGATCGGCAAGGCCCTCGTCGGTATGGCCAGTGAGTTTCGTGATCCTGGGATCGAGCGGCATGCCCGGATCCTCACGCCATACCCTGGGCAGGCCGACCTGGACGATGCGGCCGGCGTCGTCGAACCGGAAGCGCTGGAGGGCGATTTCGATGATCTTGTCCGTCTCGTGGTCAAGCCCTGTCGTCTCGACATCGACGGCGACGCCGATCCGGCTGGAGCCATTCGGTTCCGGTGCATGAAATCGCGTTACCGGCTGGAGGCGGCGCAGGATCCGATAGTCGGGGCTTTGCCGTAGGAATTCGGCAGCGCGGTTCAGGTCGGCGGAGGAGGGGGGCATGGAAATGGCTTAGCCGCCGGGCCCGGGCCGGGAAAGGCAGGGAGAGACCTTATCGTCGGCGCAAGTGGGCGGGGGCGATCCAGCCGCTTTTATAGCTCGCCGATTTCATGCAGGATTGCCTCATGGCCACGATGAAGATTCCCGGCCCGGCTTCCGCGGTCCGCAGCCTCCTTGTCCGGCAGGTCCGGGGAGTGTTCAACGATCGCGAGAAGGGAGAGGCACCGGTCGTCCCCTCAGACCAGGCCCTTTTCGAAATCGACAGTCCCATCCGCATGGTTCATGCCGACGTCGTCGCTATGATGGTTGGCGGCATTCGGGCGCTGTTGTTGCAGATGCTCCATCCGGTGGCCTTGCAGGGTGTGCTCGATCATTCGGATTTCCGGGAGGACGTGCAGGGGCGTTTGCGCAGAACGGCGCGTTTCATCGCGCAGACGACCTACGGCCATCGGGACGAGGCGGCCAAAGCCATCGGGCATGTCAACGCCATCCACGCCCGGATCACCGGCACCATGCCGGATGGGCGACCCTATTCGGCAACCGAGCCTCGGGTGCTCGCCTGGGTGCATCTTGCCGAAGCGACGAGCTTTCTTGAGGCTTATCTCGCCTATGGCGATCCCGGCATGTCGCTCGCCGCGCAGGACCGCTATTTCGATCAGAGCGCGGTGGTGGCGGAGATGCTGGGAGCATCGCCTGTTCCGCGCAACCGCGCCGATGCCGCCGCGCTCATGACCGAAATGCGCGGAGAACTCGAAGGCGGCGCCGCCGCGCGCGAGGTCGCCTCGTTCCTGTTGAACGGGGAGGAGGAACACAGGCCCGGCGCGGTGGCCAGGACGCTTGCCCTTGCGGCAGTGGATCTCCTGCCTCCTTTCGCGCGGGTCGCGCTGGGGCTGAAGCGCCCGGGTGCCTCGGCATTGCCGGTCATGGTCGGAACGCGGGCCATGGCAGGTGCCGTGCGCTGGGCTTTCGCGGGAACGCGGTGAACCGGCCAAGGGTGTGACAGGAGAATGCGTCGGCGAACGATGTCCTTTCCTCGACAGCCGGGATCTCTGATGCAGCCGCCCGGACCGATCCGCCCGAATCACGGGTCGCGTTGCCATGGTCAACGCTGTGTCCGGGGCGCAATAAGCGCTGGGCGAGGCCGCTGGTCCTGTGAAGTGCGCGCGTGGCATTCCTCCATCGGCGCGAAATTGTTTTTGGAACCAGCGCCGTTCGGAAGCCTTGGGCCGGGGTTTGGGGGCGGTCCCCGTTACTTCGTTCAATCTGCAGACGCGATACCCGCCTGGCATTGCATTTCGTGCATGGGTCGCATTGAGGTAGCATTCTTGCTGCTACAGTGCTGTCGGAAGATGGAAAATTATCCAGACTCGAAAATGGCGGATTTAGCGCGAAATTCGGCGCGCACGGCCGGCTTCGTCGCCGGCTTGGCCGTCACGGTGAAAGCAACCTATTAGGTATGGATATCATACCTAAATAGTATGGCGCATGCTTCATTTTGTGATTTCATCAACAGTAATAACGCGATAGGGCGCGCGCCATCGACGCACGGACAGGCCGTGACTGTGTGTCACGGTAGCGGGGGCGTATCGGAAATGTCGTTTTCAGAAACCAAGTGTCCATGGGAAACTGCAGCGAATGATCTGCAGGAGTGTGTCACTCTGCTGGACTACATGGACAACTATGAAGTGCCGTTCGCCACGGCGAGCGAAGAGGCGCTTTTCCTGCGCACCTTGCAGCTTTCGGTGGAACTTCTGGAATCGGCACGTTCCGATCAATTGGCCGAGGCCGGCATCGATCTGTCGCGGATATGCTGCAAACAGTTCGCCGAGATATTGGAGGATTGGGATACGGAGCATACCGACACGGCGTCTTCCTTCGAACGCGGCGTCCGTCCTCTGCGCGCGCAGCGCAGGAACAGTGCTGAAGGTCGCCCGGCAAGGCTTTCAAGCGACATCCATGTAAGCTGTTCGCTAAGGTATGTTTTTTCCTATAGATGATGGGAAAAGAAGAGGACGAAACCCCTGTTCGCCGTGCCATCCGGCTTGCTGCGGGTTCTATGCACAATGTCTACTATCAAAAGGCGCGCGAGCTTGTCGCGAAGCATGGTGCTGGCGTGAATCAACTTCTTGAACAACGGTTTCAGGAAATCAAGGAGCGGCACGAGTACGACAAGGTGCAGGAGTGGTTCTTTATATGCAATTACGTGGGCATGGTCCTGCGCGATGGCAACGCGACCATTCAATAGCTACGCCAGCTCCGTCGTTTTCATTGAACGGATGGCACCGCTACGCAGTGGGTCGCTCGGCGGCATCATGTTGCGCGCCCCTGCCTGATACGATGCCCAGATCGCGGCCGTCCGATTTCTCCCCTCCTCGACCGATGGCAGATAGAGCCGCGGGCGCCAGACCGGTTGCCGATCCGATTGCATCGGACCAACTGGTCTGAGCATCTGGTTTAACCCGCTTTCAGAGTCATCAGGCGAGGTAGAGCGCGTCTTTGCGTTTCTCCAGTCTCAGGCCGAACAGCGCGCCGATCAGTTCGAGTGACTGGCGCGGATTGTCGAGCCGGAAGCGGCCGCTGAAAGTGAGGCTGGCGAGTTTGGGATCGGCGATCCGCACCGGCGCAGCGCTGTAGCGGGCGAGGCGCTGGACAGCAAAGCCCAGCGGCATGGCGTCAGCATCCAACCAGTCGCTCTGCCAGTCGGGATGAGTGGTAGGATCGAACGAGCCGGTCGAAACGGTGGCTCCATGCACCAGCGCCCAGCGGTCGGCCGGTACCACTCTGGTTTCTTGATCGGCTACGTCGAGGCGTACGCGGCCGGAGAAGACGCGAAGCTCGCTTGCTTCGGCCAGATGATCGACGCTGAAGCTCGTGCCAAGCGCGACCATGCCGGCATGCGGCGTGCGTACCTTGAAAGGCCGGGCGGGATCATGGCGAACGTCGAAGCGTGCCGCACCCTGTTCCAGCAGGACATGGCGGCGACCTTCCGAGAAATCGACCGCCACGCGCGATGCGGCGTCGAGCAACAGGCCGGACCCATCGGGAAGCGTGAACCGCCGCCGCTCGCCCACACGGCTGGCGAAGCGCAAAGGCGGGGGGGAACCGGCCGTCTGCCCGCCTGCAAGCCAATAACCGGCGAACGGCAGCGCGAGGGCACCGGCAAGCCCCGCCGCGATCGCCTGACGGCGCCCCAGCATCGGCTTGCGCCGATCCGCGCGCGCAGGCCGGCTGCTGCCCGCGCGGAGTTCCGGCAGCGGCGCAAGCGGCTGCACCGGCGCGTCACCCTTATCGAACGCATCGATCAGCGCGGTGTCGCTCATCAGTCGGCGCATGCGGGCGAAAGCCGCGGCATTCTCCGGCGATTCCTCAAGCCAAAGCGCCAGCTGGCGACGCTCGTCGGTGGTCAGTTCCGCGAAACGGTCAGCCCAGTCCGCGGCCAGTTCGAGAGTGGAGGTCAGCGTGTCATCCATTGTTTTCTTGTCCCTCTCCGGCCGTGCCCAGATCGCTCTCCAGCGCTTGCGCCAGGTCGGCCATGGCGCGCACGAGGTGCTTCTTCACGGCCTCCAGGCTCAGCCCGAGTTCGGAGGCGATTTCCTGCCGGGATTTTCCATCGACATGGCGCAGTCGGAAGACCGTGCGCCGCATTGGCGTCAGCCGCGCGAGCGCGGCTTCGAAGCGGGCGAAGCGCTCCCGATAGTCCAGTACTTCGTCCGCCAGCGGCATGTCGCAGACGAGTTCGAGCGGATCGAGTTCGCCGGCCAGGCGGCGCGCTTGCCCGCCCTTGCGCACATCGGCCAGTATCACCGAATCCGCCACGCGGAAGGCATAGGCCAGCGGATGCTCGATTGCCTGCCGCTGCTCCTGTTCCATCACTCGGGCGAGGGTTTCCTGCACTACGTCCTCCACACCGTCAGGATCGCGCATGCGCTTGCGCACATAGCTTTTCAGCCGGCCCATTCCGGCCAGCAGCGGGCTGGTGGCATTGCTCATGAACATGCGCGGCATCCCGATCGAACGAAGCGCAACCTAAGCAAGCTGGCGCGCCTGAACGGTAGAGGCACCGGAGCGCCGAACGGGGACAGCGGCGGTCCGTTCATCATCAGAACGTGCAGCGCATGCCGAAGGAGAAGACCCGGCCGGACCGGGTGCGGGCCAGCAGGCGCTTCGCGACCCGGTCGGTGTACTGAGTGATCGGCGCATCGGTAAGGTTGCGTGCCTCAAACATGGCCTGAAGGGTTCTGGACAGCTTGGCATGGGCCGCGAAGTCGAGCGTCATGCCGCCCTTGATCCATTCGCCGATGTTGCCATTGTTGCCTATGTCGATGCGGTAAGTGCCGCGCCACGCCGCCGCCACCCGCGCGTCCCAGCCGCGACCGGTGTAGTAGAGTGTCGCATTGCCGGACCAGCGCGAGAGGTCGATCAGCGGAAGTTGGATCGCCGTACTGTCATAGATCACGTCGCTGTGGCCGGAGGCGAAAGTCACATTGGCCTGAACACCCAGCCGGTCGAGCGGGGCGGGCAGGAATCGCAAATCGCGCTGGACGGCGGCTTCGGCGCCGAGGATCGATGCGCCCTTGCCGTTCAGCGGCCGCACCACGTTGTAGAGCGCCGAGCCGTCCAGCCCGTCATAGAGGAAGGCCAAGGGCAGCCCGGTATCGCCATAGGCCATGACCGTGGTTTCGGACGTGATGAACGATTCCATCCGCTTGTAGAACAGGCCGAGCGAGGCATAGCCGTCATGCCCCATGTACCGTTCCAGCGAGAGGTCCAGCGCCGTCGCCGCGAAAGGCTTGAGCGCGGGATTGCCGGTCTCCACGGTGCCGCCGAAGGGCGTGGAATTGACCGATGCGGCGGCGCGCAGGTCGGCGACGTCCGGCTGGTTGAGATTGCGGCTGGCGGCCAGTCGCAGCCGCAGGTCGCGGGCGAGATCCATCCGGGCCTGGAACGAGGGGAGCCAGGCGGAATGGCGGCTGCGCTGGACGACGGCGACCAGGGTGGTGTCGTCGCTGGCCTCGCCCGATGAACTGGTGTCCATCCGCAAGTATTGCAGGCCGAGTTCGGCCTCGACCGGGACGGAACCCAATGCGAAGTCGAACTGGGCGAGGGCGAAGGCGGCATAGCCATTTTCCCGCACGCGGTAGGCGGTGCCGGGAAGGTCGGAAGTGGAGGTCAGGTCGCGCGATTGGCCGAGTGCCGCGAACGTGGCGTCAAGATCGGCGACGACGTAGCGGGCCAGCGAGCGCGGTTCGATCAGCGCGGTGACAGCCTGGCCGGCATCGCCTCGATAGTCGGTGGTGACGCGCCTTTCGTAGCCGTCGTTGCCGAAGAAGCGATAGCTGCCGCCCACGCGCAGTTCGATGTGCGGTCCGAAGCGTCGCACCAGTTCGATCCGCGCGCTGGCATTCTCGTTGACGATGGCATCCTCTCGCACGTCGGCGCGCATGAGGTTCCAGTTTGCGGCGTCGGCAATGTCGAAGCCATAAGTGTTTCGCGGATGTGCGCCGGTGGCCACATAGGCGAAGTCCTGCCCGGTGGATTCCAGGAACACCTTGTCGAACACCGGCTCCTCGAAGTCCGACCGGGCATAGCCGGCGCGCGCTTCGATCCGGGTGGAATCGCCGAGCGGGCGCTGCACCGAAAGCACCGCCTGATCGAAATCGGTGTGATCCTCGGTTACCTTGCGCTCGGTGCGCATGTCGATGCCGCTGAAGTCCGCCGCGACCATCGTGTCGCCGACGATCTTTACGGAATTCAGCACTTGCGTGCCGTCGATGGTGCCGGTGGTGAGGCCATTGGTGCCGGCGGCTGCCAGCGAATATTCGCCGCGGTGATTGGAAAGCCGCGCATGGATAACGTCGAGCGTCACGTGCAGTCCGTCGTCGCCCTCATGCTCCAGCGATCCGACGATGTTCAGGCGGTCGAACCGATTGGTCCAGGTGGAATAGGTCTGCCCGCGCGACATGTAGACGGGATCGCCATTACCCGTCAGCCGTGCGCGGTCTTCTGTGCTGATGCCGGGGCCGATATTGGCTTCTCCGAACGTCACCGGCACCCAGTCCCAGTTGCGATAGCCGTATTCGGTCACTTCGTTGCGGCTGTAGGAGACTGCGAAAAGCGCGCCCCAACTGTCGTTGCGGCGCGAGACTTCGGCTGTCACTTGCGGCGTGATCGCGCTGCCGTTGCCCGATGTGCGGCCCTGCACCGACAGCAGCGTCACATCGTTCGGCCGGTCGAACGGGCGCAGGGTGTGGAGCGCGACGGTGCCGCCGATGCCGCCGGCGTCGAGGTCGGCCGACCAGGTCTTGCGCACTTCCACCCCGGAAAACAGCCCGGCGTCGAACACCGAATAGTCGAAGCGGCGCTGGCGGCTGGCGGAGCCGCGATTGTCCATCCCCGATGCGGTCGTCGCCAGCGCCTCTATCCCGTTCAGCGTGGTGCGGGTGAACAGCGGGCCAAGCCCGCGAAGCGAAATCTGCCGCCCTTCGCCATTGTCACGGCTGATGGCGATGCCGGGCAGGCGTTGGAGGGCGTCGGCAGCGTTGTGGTCGGGGAAGGCGGCGATGTCCTCCGCCCGCGTCACTTCGAGGATGGAGCGGGAAGCGCGCTTCACGGTGACGGCCTGTCGCAGGCTCTCGCGATAGCCGGTGACGACGATGGGGTCGTCGTGGGCTTCCGGTGCCGCGGGCAGGCCTGCGCCCGGTAGCGGAAGGGTGGCCGCGACGCGCGGCTGGGCCGGCGTCACCAGATAGCCGCCGGGCACCTGCCGGATGGTGACGGGCAGGCCCTCGGTCACTTGCCGGATCGCCTCGTCCAAGCCGAAGCGGCCGCGCACGGGGCGTGTGGTCCGCAAATCGGCCGGAACCGAAGTGACGATCTGCATGCCCGACCGGCGCGAGATCTCCGCCAGCGCGTCGGCCAGCCGAAGCACCGGAATGTGGAGCGAGACCTGCGCCTCGCGCGCCTCCGCAGCCGCCGGAATGATGGCGAGCGCGGGGCATGCGGCGAGCACGAGGCCAGCGGCTGCAAGGCGGCGCGACCGGCCACCGGGGAGGAGCGAAGACACGGGGGAGCGCCCTTTCGAGGGCGCGCCTAGCCGGGCTGGATGACAGTCATGTGAAATGCATGTGACTGAAAGTTCGGAAAGAGATGTCCTACGAAAACCGGCCCGAACGTGGTGACGTTCGGGCCGGGAGCGGCAGGCAGGTCCGGGGGATGGGCCTGCCTGCGGCGTGGGTTCGCATGGAGGCAGATGCGATCAGAATTCGAAGCGCACGCCGCCCATGATCGTCGTGCCCGAACGGGTGTTGACGTAGAGACGCTTGGTGCTGTCCGAGTACTGCTTCTCGTGCTGGTTGGTCAGGTTGATGGCGTCGAGCGTCAGTTGCACGCCTTCCATCACCTTGTAATGGGCTGAGGCATCGACATAGATCGTCGCGGCATAGCCGGAGAGATCCTGGTCCAGACCCAGCGTGCTGGTGATCGGCGCCGCGCTGTAGACGTAGCTGCTGCGGTAGTTGGCCGATCCGCGAATGTCGAACTTCGCATCCTGATAGTAGAGCGTGATATTGCCGTTGTACTTGCTCAGCCCTTCCAGCGTGGTGTTGGCGCCGCCGGTGTACATCGTCGAGTAATCGTACTTCGAATTGACGTAGGTGAAGTTCACCGCTGTACCGAAGTGGTCGAACGGTGCGGGCAGGAAGGTAAAGTCCGTCTGCGCGGCCAGTTCCAGGCCCCAGAGATCGGTCTTGCCCAGGTTCACCGGGCGCGAGAACGAAGTGACGATGGTGCTGCCGGTCACGCCGGAAACGAGGTCGGTCGAAAGCCCGGTCTCGCTGTACGGTATGTCATTGACGGTCTGGGTGGTGATGAAGCCGTCCAGGGTCTTGTAGAACAGCGCGGCGCTGACCGAACCGACCTTGCCGAAGTAGTACTCGAGCGAAAGGTCAAGGTCGGTCGACTTGTAGGGCTTGAGCGCCGGATTGCCGACCGAAACGGAGAGTTCATTGTTGTCGCCCACGGATACGGTGCCGTTCACCGCCAGCGAGCCGAGCGAAGGCCGGTTGATGTTGCGCGCGGCGGAGGCGCGGACGACGAGGTTCTTCGATGCGTCGAAGATCAGGTTCATGGCCGGCAGGAAGCCCTGATAGCTCGATGAGACGGCGATCGGCGTATCGGCGCCGCCCACCGTGCCGATACCGGCCGAGAGGATGTCGGTGTGGTAGTAGCGGCCGCCGATATTGCCCCGGAACGGCAGGTTGCCCAGCATGTGGTTCCAGTCGTACTGGACATAGCCGGCGGCGGTGCGTTCCTCCACCGCGAAGACGCTGTTCTTGGTGGTCAGGTAATCGCTGCGGTCGATGCCCAGCACGTCCAGCGCCTTGTCGTAGTCGACGATTACCCAGTCCTGGCCCTTGTAGCCGGTGTAAACCTTGGAATAATCGCTGATATCGGCGCTGACGGTGCCGTTCTTGAACGCGGTCAGCAGCGCGTCGTTATAGGTGCGCTTGTAGCCCGAGTTCTTGAAGCGGCGCCATTCGCCGCCGACCGAGATCTTGTCGTCCGGCGTGATCTCATAGGCCAGCGCGCCCTTCACGTTGTCGAAGGCAGTGTCTTGGAAGCTCTGGTTCATGTCGATTTCGTGCGCGTGGTAGTTCGCCGCGTCGCTCGTGTCCCAACCATAGGTGTTGACGAGTGAGTAGCTGCCGCCGCGATAGTCCGAGATCACGTCGCCATAAGCTTCGGTATAGAAGTGGTCGTCCACCGGCATGTCGTAGCTGGAGCGTTCGATACCGCCGAGGAAGGTGGCTTTCAGGCCGGGGACGATTTCCGCATCGCCGCTCAGCACCAACTGCTTGAAGGTGTTGGTGGTCTTCTGGATACGCGTTTCGGTGGCGGTCTGCGCATTGGAAACGTCGAGGTAGGTCACCTCGTTCTGGTCGTTCCACTCGATCGCGTTGATCGTGGAGTTGGGGTACGTCACGCCCGCGAAGGTCTGGCCGCCGCCCAGCCAGGTGGAGCCGCCGCCGCCGCGCGAGGCGAGGTGGGTTTCGAAGCGATCGGCCTTGTACTTGCCGTAAAGACCGTCAAGCGTCAGGTGAACGGTATCGGCCGGGTTCCATTGCGCCGACGCGGTTACGCCAAGGCGGTCCTGCGTGCTGTCCCAGACCGACAGACGGTTGCCGCGGGCGAAGCGCAACTCGCCGGAGTTGATCTTGTCCTGCTCTTCCTGCGTCAGGTCGGAAATGTCGGAACCGTTGGCCTTGTTCAAGCGCCAGCGATAGGTGTCCACGCCGGTTTCGCGGGTCTGGCGGTGGCTGTAGGCGGCGGAAACGAGGATGCCGAAATTGCCCCAGTTCTTGGAAACGAGGCCGGTCAGGCGCGGCTGGAAGTCCTTGGTCAGCGTGTTGGTACCGCCCGAGGCCGAGAAGGCGACCTTGGTGCCCGAATAGTCGAACGGACGCGCGGTGTAGAGACCGACGGTACCGGCAAGGCCGCCTTCGGTCTGTTCGGCCGAGAACGACTTGCGCACGTCCACGCGGTTGAACAGTTCGGCGGCGAAGATGTTGAAGTCGAACGCGCGGTCGCGCGTGCCTTGGCCACGGCTGTCCTGCGGTGAATCGACGTTGCCCAGCACTTCCATGCCGTTGAGCTGGACGCGCGTGAAGTCCGGGCCCAGGCCGCGCAGACTGACGCGGCGGCCTTCGCCGGCCTCGCGATTGATGGCGACGCCGGGCAGGCGCTGCAGCGCTTCGGCAAGGTTGAGGTCGGGGAAGGCGGCAATGTCTTCGGCGACGATCGAGTCCTGAATGATCGTCGCCTGGCGCTTCACGTCGCGGGCGCCTTGAAGGCTGGCGCGAAAACCGGTGACGACGATGCTGTCATCGTCTTCGCCCGCAGCAGTCGCTCCCGCTTTGTCCTGCGCCAGCGCGGGCTGCGCCGCGAACGCTAGAGCCGTCGATACCAGCCAGAGGCTGCGCCTGTTCCACATTGTCGTATCCCTCATCTTCCGTTGATCGATGAAACGGCCCGGATCGGGTCCGTGATCGAGGGTGAAGAGAGGGATACGGCTCTGGCGGGGACAAAAGAATTTTATGAAAGTTCAGGGACTAAGTGTGACATTTTTATGAAATCGATATCGAATTCGATTTATGTGAGCGTAAATTGAGAGGGGCTTTGTTTTTTATTTCGTCGTATTCGAAGAACTATTTGCGCAGTGCGATTTATTTCGTCTCGATGTTGGTGCGATCTGCGGCATCCAATTCGAAATCGGGCTTCAGTTCTTGCGGACAGCGAGCCGGATTGCAGCGCGTCACCACGTCGCCCGGCAGAGCCACGCGATAGCCGGGCAGGCGCGGATCTTCCCAGAGATAGTCGGTGGAGATGTATTGCGCGCCGCTGGCCAATGCCGCGCGCAAGCGGGCGAGAGTGCCTGCACGGGCCTCGCGCGTGTCGGCATCGGCGCGGGTGCGCACCATGAATCCGGCCTTCACGTCGCGCGCGATGCGATCGCCTTCGGCGATGGGATCGTTGATGGTGAGATAGGCGGCGGCGGGGGAATTCTCATCCGTGTTCACGAAGAATACGCGTCCTTCCAGCGACTTGCGCTTGCCGCGATAGATCGAAATCGTCGGCTCATGTTCGTCCAGCGCAAAGAAGATCTTGCCCCGCGCCGCGTCCAGCTTGGGCCAGTTGCCCGCCAACACGGCGTCGCGCAGCGTCGGATAGCGGCCTTGCACGTCATCGGGCAGGATCAACTGCTTGCGCGGGATCACCGAGAGGATTTCGCGGTCCAGCGCGTCGAACGCCTTCTCGTCGAAGCGAAGCGCGGGCTTGCCGTGTTCAGGATCGGCGGTTTCCTTGGCGTTGAACATCAGCATGATCGGCGCGTGATCGGGATGCGCGGCCGACCAGTCGCGGATGATTGCAAGGCAGGTGGCCAGCCGCTCGCAACTGCTGCCCGCGTCGCTGAAAGCGATGTGCAGCACCTTGAAGCCCGGCTTCACCAGTTCGGCGTCGGACTTGTCCTTGGCATAGTAGCCGCCATCGGGATCGTAGTTCACGTCGATTTCCAACTGACGCGCGCCGTGGTCCAGTTGCTCGGCGAGCGGTCGGTGGCTGTAGTCCAGCGCTTCGGCGGCGGCCTCACTCTTCGCGGCGATCGCGCGGCGGACATCCTCGCTCATGGCCTGCTTGTAGCTGTTGTGCGTGCCCACGGCCTGTACGTCGTTCATGTGCAGGGCAGGCGCGGGGGCAAGGGATGAGGCGGCGGCAAGCGCCAGAGAAAGGAGGGGCATGGACGCTCCGGACAGGGGGAAGAAGTCGGGCGTCCTTAACCACAAGCATGACAGCAGTTTGGCGGTCCGTGCCACGCCATCGATGTCGCGCGAAATTCGGCCGGGTCGTTCCTGCCGCCGCCCTATTCCAGATCGATCGGGATCCGGCGGCTGTAGACCCGCACGACCAGACTATCGAGCAGCTTGACCACGTTGCCGATCGGATAGCCCTCCTCCTGGCGCAGCCACCAGGTCAGAATGTCGAAGATCGCATTCGTGACAAGTTCGGTAACGAGGTCCGGCGGAAGGTCGGGGTTCGTTCGCGGGCGTTCGTTCGATATCTCGTTTGCGATGCGCGAAAATTCGCCCCGCATTTCACCTTGCGCGCCGGCAGTCAGCAGCGTGGCCCAGAGCTTGCGATGTTCGGCAACGTAGTCGCAGAGGTCACGGAGAGAATTGGCGCCGCCGCGAGCGAAGGCCGGCTGGGATCGGTTGAGCAGGTTTCTCACCTGCTCGGTCGCCACATCCGCCAGCAGGTCTTCCTTCGTCGCGAATTGGCGGAAGAATACCGGATAGCTGACGCCGGCCAGTCGGGTGATTTCCCGTATGGTGATCTGATCGAGCGGCTTGGTGACGATCAGTTCGAGGAGCGCGCCGCGCAAGGCTTCTCGCGAGCGGGTGACCCTTATGTCGTGGGGCCTGCTAATGCGTTCCTTGGCTCGCTCTGGGATAGGCATCCGGGAAATCCTCTGGGCTGCACGGGTAAGGTCGGGCCACTGTCTTGGCAAGCCCGTGCCAAGGCTTCGCTACGCGTCATTTAACGCCCCGGCGCTGTCTGCCTCTATCAACATTGCGGCCTGCCCATTCGGATTATACGTTACACAGTGAAACGTAAATCGGGACGACGCCATTTGTCGGCGTGACAATCCTGCGTCAAATGGGAGCCATGGCATGAACATGATCGAGCGTGACTATTATACCGACCGCAGCGTCCTGCTCGATCCCTACGACTGGTTCGAGGAAATGCGGGCGAAGGGCCCCGTTTGCCGGATGGCCAATCGCGATCTGGTCCTGGTCACCGGCTTTGCGGAGGCGGTTGAGCTGCTCAACAACGCCAGCGACTGGTCCAATGCGATCAGCGTCAGTGGCCCGCTGCTGCCGCTACCGTTCGAGCCGGCGGGAAGTGACATCACTGACCTTATCGAGGCGCACCGTCCGGAAATTCCCCTGTCCGACCTGCTTGTAGCCAAGGATGGCACGCCGCATGTTCACTCACGCGCGCTGATCTCCGCCCTTTTCACGCCGTCGCGGCTGAAGGCCAATCAGGAATACGTCACGCAGCTGGCCGATCGCATGGTGCGCTGCGTGGTGGACAATCGCGGATGCGAACTGATTTCAGAGATCGCCAGCCCGTTCGTGACGTTCGTCGTCTCCGACATTCTGGGCGTGCCGGAAGTCGACCGCGACGAATTCCGCCGGATCATCGACCTCGCCCCGCCACCCGGAAACATGGAGGCCGCGCCGCCGCCCGGCAAGGAGGCCGAATGGGCGGCCAATCCGCCCACGATAGAGGGGACCAGTCCGCTCGAATTCATGGCGTCCTACTTCTATCGCTATATCAGCGAACGTCGTGCCAGCCCCCTGCAGGACGATGTCCTGTCGGAGTTCGCCCACGCCAGCTATCCCGATGGAAACCAGCCCGACATCGCCGAACTGATCCGGCTCTCCACCTTCCTGTTCGGTGCCGGTCAGGACACCAGCGCGAAGCTGATCGGCAACGCCATGCGCTATCTCGTCGACGTGCCGGGTCTCCAGGACCAGCTGAGGGCCGACAGGAGCCTCATCCCCGCCTTCATCGAGGAAGTCTTGCGGCTGGAGGGATCGACCAAGGTGGTCAAGCGCCTTGCCAAGCGTGCGCTGCGGGTCGGTGACATGGAGATTGCGCCGGGCACCAAGGTGGTCATCGCCATATCCGCTGCCAACCGCGATCCACGGCGCTGGGAGGATCCGGCGGAATTCAGGCTCAATCGGCCGGGCATCAAGCAGCACCTGGCCTTCGGGCGGGGTGCGCATACTTGCGCGGGCGCTCCACTGGCGCGCTACGAAGTGCGGATCGTCTTCGAGAAATTCCTCGAACACACGCGATCAATCGCGCTGTGCGAAGACCGCCACGGCACTGCCGGCAATCGCATCTTGGACTTCGAGCCGACTTACAGCATGCGCGGGCTGGCCAACCTATTCGTGAAATTCGAACCAGCTTGATCGCATAGAGATCGTTTTCGCCGCCCGAATGGCGATCAACACGCGGCGACGACCAGCCGTGGGACGCTTGAGGCCGTTTTCGACGGGCGAATGACGAAATGTTCAGGCTATTGAAAATGCAATAAATCCACGCGATGGCAGTTCATTGCCAGGTGGGGATTGCCGTTATTATGCAAGAATTGGGGGCGCTGCCAACGAAGGCGGGGGAGATGGATATCGTTACTGTCCGGAACGTGACCAAGACGTTTGGCGAAAAGATCGCCCTGGACGACGTCTCGTTCACGATTCCGGGCGGCCAGATCTGCGGATTGCTGGGGCCTAACGGCGCCGGCAAGACCACGCTGTTCCGCTTGCTGATGGGAATCCTCAAGGCCAGTTCGGGCATCCTGGAAGTGGCCGGGCTCGATGCCTTCGAAGAACGTGTCGCCGTAAAGCGCCTGATCGGATTCCTGCCGGACGAGCCGGTCTTCTATTCCTACATTTCAGGACGCGAACTGCTGGAACTGAGCGCCGGCATGCATGGCCTCGACCCGAACGAGGCGATGGACTGGATCGAGCCGATTGCCCGGCGCCTGCGGCTTCTCGACGATCTCGACGCCTATGCCGAAGACTATTCTCGTGGCATGAAAAAGAAGCTGGGCCTGCTGCTGGCCTTGCTGCACCAGCCGCGTCTGCTGGTGCTGGATGAGCCGACCAACGGGCTGGATGTCGAATCCACTCATCTGTTCTACGATCTTATCGAGGAATGCGCGGCAGCGGGAACGACCGTCCTGTTTTCGACCCACCTGATGGACCATGTTTCGCGGCTTTGCTCGCACGCGGTCATCGTCAATGAAGGCCGGTTGATTGCACAAGGGGCGCTTGAGGAACTGAAGCAGACCTATGAGGAGGAGAGCCTGGAGGCTCTGTTCCTGAAGCTGACGACCCGGGATCAACTGGCATGACGAGCCAGAGTGCTGCCATCGGTTTCTGGAAAACGGTGGTGTTGCTGTTGAAAGCGTCCAGGACGCGGGCGAACGGGCGTCAACGGCGCCAGCAGCAATTGTTGAACAACCGCGGCGCGAGCAACTGGTCGCCACTGGCGATGGTCTTTGCCGTGATAGTCATGGGGGTGCTGAACGGGGTCGCGGCATTTGCCGTGATCGGCGGTGTGGAGGCAGGGCAGCGGCTTGATATCGAGCGGCAAGGCAAGATCGTCGTGAGCAACGCGTTCCTTCGGCGCGTGCAGGTCGTCGAGAATATCACCACGCTGGGGCCCAATTACACCAGCATCGCGCTAGAGGACTACTTCGCCGAAGAGGCGAAACATATTGCCGAAAAGGACGGCGGACGCGAAGCCGATGTCGAAAACCGGCTTCGGGCCGCAGTGGCCGCATCGGGAAGCCGTGATCTGATTGCGTGGCGCGAGGCAGAGGCCGGGATCTCCGGGGGTGTGCCCGTGCGCTCGGCCGCAATGCTTGGCTCGCTGGGCCTGGTCTGGTGGTTTGCGATGCTGATCTGCCAGGGGGAGGGGATCGAGCTTGACCTCCAGCGCCGGCGGCATCCAATGTGGGAATGGCTCTTCAGCCATCCGGTGGGGGCCGGCGCGGTTTTCTTCGCCGAAATGCTCTCTCCGCTCGCCGCCAATCCGGTCTACTGGACCGTGCCGGTATTCGTCGCCGTACTTTACGGCTTTGCCCAGGGCCCACTCGTCGGGCTGTGGGCGGCCGCAGTTCTTGGTATCCCGCTTGCCATCGCGGCGGCCTGCGTTGGCAAGGCGCTGGAAATCGGAGCGATCCTGCGTTTGCCTGCCCGCAGCCGTGGAGCCGTGATCGGCATTCTCAGCTGGTTCGGCTTCGCCTCGATGATCGCGATGTTTTTCGCTTCCCGCTTCATAACGCCGATTGCACTGTTCTTTGGCGATTGGGTGGAGGCGGCGGCCAGATTGCCCTGGCCGCTCCTCAGACTATTCTTGGGGATGGCGCCGGATGGCACCTTCTCTTTCGCGCGCGGCATGGCTTTCTGCTGGAGCGTCAGCGCGCTGTTGATCGCGGTTTCGGTCGTCTTCTGCGCCCGATCGATCCGCAATGGGCTGAGCGGGGCTTTCGCATCCGACAACTTGGCGGTCCGTCACGGAACGACAGGCAAGTTCGGCAGCGATCCTCTCTTCCGCAAGGAATATCTGTGGTTCCTGCGCGATCGCAGTGCGATCGTCCAGACGATCCTCATTCCGGTGACGGTTGCCGGCTTCCAGCTCTTCAACTTCCGCGGCTTTTTCGAACACGCGGGCGATGCATGGAACTATCTGTGCGGCGTCGCGATCTTCTTCGGGACATATTTCCTTTGGGTTCTCGGTCCCAAGTCGCTGGCTTCGGAAGGAGCCGCACTCTGGATCGCGCTGACCTGGCCGCGCGGGCTTGAAAGCATGCTAAAGGCCAAGGCCCGGCTCTGGTCGCTGATCGCGACAGGACTGGTGATGATCATCCTGCTTTGGGCGTGCTGGTCGTTTCCGCAGCAGAGTTGGAAGATCCTGCTCGTTGCCGCAGGCTGGTACGCCTTTTCCCGCAGCATGGCAGAGAAGGCGGTGACTCTGGTCACGGTGACATCGGAATCGGGCGAAGCGCAGAAAGTGTCGTCAGGGCGGCGGTGGGCCGCGCAATTGGGCATGCTCACGTTCGCCATCGGCATCTGCACGGAGCAATGGCATCTGGCGATTGTCGGCGTCGTCTATTCCTGGATCACCGCGGCAGCCATGTGGGAAAATCTGCGCGCACGGCTGCCGTACCTCTACGATCCATGGTCGGAAGTGCTGCCCGCGCCACCGACGCTGATGCACGCGATGGTCGGGATCAGTGTGCTGGTGGAATGTGCTTCGGTAATGACCGCCCTGTTCTTGCAGTTCTTCGGCGCGGCCAGTCTGGCGATCGCCCAGAGCCTGGGTTACGCGATCTGCGCGGTGGGGGTATCGATCGGTGTTGCCCATTTCCTGCTGGGGCGCGGCGTTTCGCCTGCACAGGTCTGGAATTGGCGCGAGGAAGAGGGCGACCGTGAAGAGACCGGGGATTTCGTCCGCCAATATATCGCGGCCGATCGCGACGAGGCACGCTGGTTGCTGTTTGGCCTGGGTGGAGGCGCGTTGCTGGGTCTTTTCGCCCATCTCTACATGATGGCGATCCGGCTCATTCCCTCCATCGGGGGGATGATGGAGGCTTCGGAAAGAGATATGCACGGCATCCCCGGGATAGTTACGGCCTATGCCGTGATGGCCATCCTGTTCGCGCCGTTTGCTGAGGAATACCTGTTTCGCGGCCTGCTTTTCCGGGCGCTTGATCGGCATTGGGGAGGATGGAAGGCGGTGCTGGGCGCAGCCGCCTTCTTTGCGATCTATCACACGCCGCTGGCGTGGCTCCCCGTGGGGCTGCTCGGCGTCGCGAACTGCCTGCTCTTCAAAAAGTCCGGTCGCTTGGCCCCGGCCATCCTCTTGCACATGGCCTACAACACGGTCGTCACTTTATGGATATGACGCCGGCTGTGAGCGTGCGGTCACCGCTCGGTGCCTGCGCGCTCACGCCTTGTCGATGCGGGGCAGGAACGCTGTCAGCAGGCCGATCACCGGCAGGAAGGCGCAGACCTGATAGACCGTTTCGATGCTTGTGTGGTCGGCCAACCAGCCCAGTGCGGCGGCGCCAAGGCCGCCCATGCCGAATGAGAAGCCGAAGAACAGGCCGGAAATCATTCCGACCTTGCCGGGCACCAGTTCCTGCGCGAAGACGACGATGGCGGGAAATGCCGAAGCCAGGATCAGGCCGATCACCACCGTCAGCGGGCCGGTCCAGAACAGGTTGGCGTGCGGCAACAGCAAGGTGAAGGGCAGGGCGCCCAGGATCGAGAACCAGATCACGTACTTGCGCCCGAAGCGATCGCCCAGCGGGCCGCCCATGACCGTGCCGACCGCGACGGCTGCAAGGAAGGCGAACAGGTGCAACTGCGCGTTCTGCACCGAAAGCCCGAAACGGTGGATCAGGTAGAAGGTGAAGTAGCTCGTCAGGCTGGCGAGATAGACGTACTTCGAGAAGATCAGCGACAGCAGGATGGCGATGCCGCGCATCGCATGACCCTTCGGCAATGCGATCGACGCGGTCGCCTTGCGGCCGGCGGCAAGGCGCGCGAGGCCGTGGTTGCGATACCATGCGGCAACGTTCCACAGCACCGCGCCCGACAGAAGCGCGAGCAGGGCGAAGAAGGCCAGGCTGGACTGGCCCCACCGAACGACGACGAGCGCTGCGGCGAGCGGCCCCAGCGCCTGGCCGGCATTACCGCCGACCTGGAACAGCGATTGGGCAAGGCCGTGCCGGCTACCGGCCGCCATCCGCGCCACGCGTGAGGATTCGGGGTGGAAGACCGAGGAACCCACGCCCAGAAGCGAGGCACCGACCAAGACCAGCCAATAAGTGTGCGCGGCCGAAAGCACCGTCAGCCCGGCGAGCGAGAACAGTGTACCGCCCGGCAGCGCCAGCGGAGTCGGGCGCTTGTCCGCATAGAGGCCGACCAGGGGTTGCAGGATGGAAGCAGTGATCTGGTAGGCCAGCGTTACCAGCCCGATCTGGCCGAAGCTCAAGTGCAGATCGGCCTTCAGCGCCGGGTAGATCGCCGGAAGCAGAGACTGCATCATGTCATTGAGAAGGTGGCAGAAACTGATGGCGACGATCACGCCGAATACCGTTCCTGTTACTGCTTCGTTCCCCGGAGCGCTGGCTTTGGTCGCAGCCATCCTTGTCTCGTCCTTTTTTCCTGCTTCGTTGCTCTATCTTGTCTGGTTTGTGCCCTATCCCCTTTCAGAGCGTCCCGCTTCGGCGTATGGGTCAAACAATTATGCAAGTGGGACAGTCCATCCAGCGCCGTTCGGCTGACTTCGAAGACGTGCCGCGCCCCGTGGTCGGCATCGGCAACGATTATCCGCCGTCCTTCGAACTGGCCGAACACAGTCATCGGCGCGGCCAGTTCCTTTATGCGGCAAGCGGCGCGGTGGCGGTCAGCACGCCGGAAGGCGCGTGGGTGGCGCCGCCGGAGCGAGCGGTGTGGATTCCGGCGGGAACACCGCATGCCGTGAGGATGGTCGGCGCGGTCCAGACACGCAGCGTGCTGATCGACCAGACGGCGAGTGCCATGCTGGCAACGACCTGCCGCGTCGTCACGGTATCGCCGCTGCTGCGGCAACTGTTGGTCGCCGCATCGGAGGTGACCGCCGAATATGATCTTGAAGGGCGCGATGGACTGGTGATGGGCCTGCTGGTTGCCGAAATCGGCCGCGCGCCGGTGATCCCGATTGCCGTGCCCTTTCCGCGCCACGAAGCGCTGGCGCAGCGCTGCCACCGTTTCCTCGAACGACCGCAGGCCAACGAGACCATCGACCAGTGGTCGGATGCGTTGGCGATGAATCGCCGCCGCTTCACGCGCCTATTCCGGCGCGAGACTGGCATGAGTTTCGCCGAATGGCGCCAGCAGGCCTGCCTTTCGGCCGCGTTGCCCCGGCTGGCGGCCGGCGATGCTGTCACTGCGATCGCACTCGACCTGGGCTATGACGGACCGGGCAATTTCGCGACGATGTTCAAGCGCGTGCTGGGTGCGCCGCCGAGCCGCTATCGTCCGTGATCGCGCGTCCGGTTTGCCGGCATGCGATCAGGGATGATCCGCGCAGGGAAACTCGGCCAGCGTCTTCACGACCTGGCCTTTCGAGTTGACCAGGCCGATTCCAATTCCTTCCACTTTGCCGGTCGCCTGCGGCAGGTCCTTGCCCATGCTCGCTACGAATGTTGCCAGTGCCGGATTGGTTTCTTCGGCAAGCAGCGTCAGATGCGGCTCGAACTGCATGAAGACATTGGGGGAGCCATAGCGTTCGAAGGCGGGAAGCTTGGCTGGGTAGGCACTCATCCAACCGGGGGGCGAGACATCATGGTCGCGAAATGGCTCGGCCGCCAGGGTGACGAGATCCGCCAGCCTCTGCAGCGCGGCAGTGCGCTTGACCTGCAGGAACAGCCAGTTGGAAGGGGTGCGCTCGGTGCCCTCGACGAACAGGGGGAACGACTTGCAGTCCTTCGCGACATTGGCGACCGCGGCCTTCAGATGCGGCTCTGCATCCGCCGGATATCGCGTGAGGTAGAGCGTGACGTGGACGGCATGCCCCTGTGCGTGGAAGCTCGTCATCCCCAATTTCGCAAGATCGTCGCTGGCTTTCGCAACGGCATCCACCACCGGCTGCGACGGAATGGCGTAGATGTCGATGCTGACCGAATCTTCAGCCCGCGCGGGAGGCGCGACGCTCATGGTCGCGATGAGGGCGGGGACGAAAGCCCGGACGCATTGGCGGAGCATGATGATGGCCTTTCGGGCTGGCAAAGCGGAACGAGATGCAATCGGAAATTGCCGAGGGTGCGCATGCGGGCCTGCATAGCCTGAACATTGGCAACGGCAAACCCGGCCCCTGCCGGAGCGATCAGGCGGCGATGGCGTGCTGCGTCAGTACGCGGCGCAAAGTGAGCAGTGCCAGCAGGCCCTCGCGGGCATGGGCGGGGTCTGCGTGGAGGAGGGCCCGAACGGCGGCATCGATCGTCTCCGCCAACGCCGGGTCTGCGGTGCCATTCCGGCGCAGGCGCTGTCGATAGTGGCCGCAGACTGCTTGCGCCACGCCATTGAACGTGGACGGGATCGCGCCCGGCGCACCCTGGCTTGCATGGCGCAGGCGCAGGAGGGCTCCGCCGACGCGCAGGTCGTCGAGCGAGGCTAGCAGGGTCTTTCCATCGTCCCGTCCGCCGGCGGCAAGGCGCGGCGCCAGCAGGCCGATGCGATCGAGCCCAAGGCCCAGCCATGCTGCGAGCGAAGGCGCTGCCGGTCCGTGAAACCGCGCGATGTCCCGCCAGTTCGAACGGACCAGGCGCCGCGCCGCCTGTGCCGCGCCAACGGTCGAAAACAGGCGCAGCATGACCACGGCAAGCCCCGCGCCGAGCAGTTGCGCCAGCGCGCCATTGGCGAAGCTGCGGAAGTCCCCCACATAATGCTCGTTCAGGCCGACGAGATTGAGCAGGCCTAGCAACAGTCCCGTTGCCGGAAGTGCCATCTGCGGCCGGGCCAGCAGCGATCCGCACAGCAGCAGATAAGGCGCGAGAACGGCGATGAGCACCGCGAATTCGGACACGCGCGGAAGGACCGCGAAGGCGTAGAACGTCGCTACCAAGGTCGCCAGCGCCCAGCCGACCAGGAACCTGTTGAGGAGCGTCGCAGGCCGGTCGAATCCCGCGAAAAGAGAGCAGCAGATCGCCGCGATCATCACCGCGCCGTCGCCGCTGGGCCAGGAGGTGAAGCGCCAGACGGCGATGGCAAGGCAGACCGTGGCCATGGCGTTCAGCCCGGAGCGGAGGGCCAGCACGCGGTCGGCGTGAAGCGGCTGCGCGCTGGCGCGTTGCAGTAATCCGGGCACAGTATCCCCGACAGGGGCGCGGGAGGGCGAGCCAAGCTGGCGTCGAAGTGCGCGGCAATTCTCGTGCGCTTCGACGAGTTCGGCAAGTCGGGCGGCAAGGCCCAGTCGCTGCAGGGCCGGTTCGTCCATCCCGGGGCAGATGGCCGGTTCCAGCGCGGCGGCGCGGGCGCGCAAGGCGGCGGCCCTGCCTTGGGAATGGCGGTTTTCCGAGTCTTCAAGCCAGTCACGGGTCTCGCGGACCAGCCTTTCCATATCCGGATCTGCCCAACCACCCTCGCGCAAAGCCAGCAGGCGTTCTTCGACGGCGGCGGCAAGCGGAGCCAGCAGGGCAAGCTGCTGCTGGAGCGCGCGGACCACCGAAACGCGCAGGCGCCGCCGGCCCGTATCGAACGGGAGGTGGACCGAAAGCTGGTGCAGTTCGCCAATGTCGAAGGCCAGCTTGCGCCGATCGCGGTCAAGGCGTTCGCGGTCCGCTTCGTCCAGCGTGTCGATCGACCAGCACTCGGCATCGTGCACGATGGCATCCACGCGCGACAGCAGCCGGTCGGAAACGGCACCTGGCCAGACCAGCGAATGGACGAAACCGGCGCAGACGAAGCCCAATCCGATTTCCTGCACGCGTGCCACGGCGGTCATGAAAACCGCTGCCGGTTTGTCGATGATCGGAATGCCGACAAGGATCGCAGTGAAGCCGGCTAGCAAGAACATGTAGGCGCGCGGCGTGCGATCCAGCACCGCAAGGTAGATGCACAGCCCCAGCCATGCGGCCAGCGCGAATGTCAGCGCTTCGGGCGATGACCGCAGGTTCGGTAGCAGGATGACGGCGACCGCGCCGCCGATGGCCGTCCCGCAAAGCCGGAACACCGCCTTAGAATGGACTGCGCCGGAAAGCGGATTGGCGACGATATAGGCCGTCATCACCGCCCAGAATGGCTTCGGGAACTGGAAGATCAGCGCCAGATAATACGCCAATGCTGCCGCCAGCAGGCATTTGATGGAGAACAGCGCGGCCTTGAGATCGGTAGATGCCAGCCAAGTGCGGCGCGCCGCAGCGGCTATTGTCGCCATAGCCGCAACGCGGGGCCGGCCGACGACACCGGCAAATGGAAGCGGAAACGGGCGGGTTCGACAAGATACATCCCCGACGCGTTAGGGGGCGGGGCTGGGGCGTACTAGCTTGCGCTGGAGAGACAATCTGTTGCCGAGGCGGCGACAATGGCGGACGCGGGGATGGCTTGGCTATTACGCCTGTTCAACCGACAGGGCGAGACACGTGATCCTGAAATGCGCTCCCCGGGCCGACGGAAGAAGTTCCAGTTCGCCATTGTAGGCCTGCAGCAGCGAACGGGCGATCGGCAAGCCCAGCCCGGTGCCGCCATGTTGCCGTTTGCTGGTGAAGAATGGCGCGAATATGCGGGATCTGTCGGCTTCGGTGATGCCTGGGCCATCGTCCGCCAAATCGACGTGGAGGAGGTCCTTGTCGGCGCTCAGCCGGATATCCAGCCGTTCGGCCCCCGCCTGGCGGGCATTCTCCACCACCGTCGTCAATGCCGCTTCCAGGGCATTGCCGTCGATAGAGGCCGTGGGGCGCGTGTCAGGCAAGCGCACGTCGATCGTGAAGTGGTCGTCTGACAGGGCATCGGCCACGGCGCGGATGATCGCGTGCGGCTGCGTCGCGGCGTCGGGTTGGCCCACCAGAACGTCGGCTCGGGCCAGGTCCATCAGTCGGCCGACCAGCCGGGCAAGGCGTCTGGCGTCGGCGGCCATGTTCCCAAGGAAGCGCTCGCGCTCCGCCGATGCCATGTCCGCGCCGTGGTCCTGCAGCAGTTCGATGGCGCCGGAAATCCCGGCCAGCGGCGTCTTGAACTCGTGGCTGACCGAAGAGGCGAAGTCGCGCAGATAGCGGGAGCGTTTCTCGATCGCGTCGGCCATCTGCTCGAAATCTTCGTAGAGTGCGCGGATTTCCACCACTTGTAGCGTCGGCTGCCGAGCGGCGACACGTCGGCCCGACGTTAGTTCCCGCGTCGCACGGCTCAGCCCCTCGATCGGCCGGACGATCGCCCGCGAGAGAACCGCCGAGAGCACCAGCAACATCGCAAAGATCGCGATCACGCCCAGCGCGATCTTGCCCCTGTCCTCATAGACGCCAAGGAACAGCGCGCGCGGCGAACGCGACACCAGCAGCACGCCCACCACTTTCCCATCGATCACGATCGGGCGGGCGTAGTGCAGTCGGATGTCGACGGCGCGGCTCAACCAGTCGAGCGCGTGTTGGGGGGCATGGCCGTCGTTAGCACGCAGAACGGTCATCGGCGTGCCAGCCAGCGCGGCGTGAATTTCGGGAAGCGCTGCAAGACTTCCACCCGCCTCCCGCCCATTGAGCAGGATTCCCTGGCGATCCAGCATCAGGATCGAGGCAAGCGTCGTCACCTTGGTTTCCTGGAATGCCGGCATCATCCGCCAAGCCAGCGCCAGCGCAGCCGGATCGGGCCGAAGCCCGGTGGCAGCTGCCTGGGGGCGCGGCGGCAGGATGGGAGAGGAGCGCAAGTCCACCTCGGTCATCCGGTCGTGATAACGGTCCGGAACGGGCGGCGGGGTGGCGGGCAGCGGAATGCCCTTTCCGATCACCGCCGCCGCTGCGGCCAGCGCGGCGCCTTGCGCGACCAATTCGGCCTCGGTCCGCCGGACCAGCGCATTTTCGTAGACGCGCAGGAAGATCGCCCCGAACCCCGGCAGCGCCGCCACGAAGAGCAGGGTTGCCAGCAGGATCGTGCGCAAGTGCAGGACCGGCCAGCACCGGGCGATCACTGTCTTCAGCGCGCGGATCATTCGCGGGGCGCGGCTCCGGCGCAGTGCCCCAGTCGATAGCCGATCCCAGCGCGCGTTTCGACCACGTCACTGCCGCCGGCCTCGGCGAACTTCCGGCGCAGGTTGCGGACGTGGCTATCGATGGTCCGGTCGGTCAGCGCGAAGCCGGGGCCGCGCAAGCGGTCGATGATCTGGTCGCGTGAGAAGATACGCGTCGGGCTAGCAAGCAGGGTGCGCAGGATGGTGAATTCGGTCACCGTCAGGCCTACATCATGGCCGTGCCACTGCACTGTCCAGCTTTCGGGATCGAGGCTGAGGAGCCCATGGCGAAGCACGGCGATCGTCTCCACCTCCCCAATGGCGGATGCCTGCCGGGCACCGGTGCGCCGCAGGATCGCCATCGAACGAGCGACGACCTCTCGTGGGGAGAATGGCTTCACAACATAATCGTCGCCGCCCAGTTCGATGCCCAGGACACGATCGATCTCATCATCGCGCGAGGACAGGAAGAAGATTGGCACTTCGCTTTTCGCACGCAGCCGGCGGCAGACTTCCAGCCCGTCCATGCGCGGCATGTTGATGTCGAGAATTACCAGATCGGGGGTATGCCGCTCGACCTGCGCCAGCGCCTCCTCACCATCGGCGGCCTCGATCGTGTCGAGGCCGGCCTTGCCGAAAGCGAAGACAAGCAACTGGCGGATATGCGGATCGTCGTCGACGAGAAGGATGGTGCCGGGCATGGGCGACATGTTCATTTCCTCGACGCCGGTGTCAACGCGCGGGAACTGACAGGGATGGGGAGATGTGCTCGATCACCTCCCCTTTCGTCATGCCGCCAAGGAATAATCCATGGCCCGTAGGTCATTGAGCAGGTCCGGTCCGATCGGCTGCCAGCCGAGCAATTCGCGCGTGCGCACGCTAGACGCTGGCATGTCGAGGCTGGCGAACATCGCGAACCAACCAAAGTGCGCGGCGGCTTCCTCCCGCTTCAGCGAAATGAGGGGCAGGCTCAGCCCCGCTGCAACCGTTTCCGCTATGGCACGCGCGGAGATGCCTTCCTCCGCCACGGCGTGGTAGCGGGCCCCGGGGTCTCCCCGTTCCATGGCCGAGACGTAAAGCTTTGCCGTGTCCAGCACATGTGCCGCTGGCCAGCGGTTCGCGCCCTCTCCCACATAGGCGACGACGCCCTTTTGGCGGGCAATGCCGATGTAAGGGGAGATCAACCCCTGTCGCACAGTGTCATGGACCTGCGGCAGCCGCAGGACAGAGACGTTCACGCCGGTGTCGAGCAGGTCTTGCCCTGCCCGTTCCGATATCGTGCGGGGATTGGGATGTTCCAGATTGAGCACGTCCTCGCGTGCCAGGCCGCCCTCTGGCGGCGTGCCCATGCCGGTGCCGGACGTGATGACCAGCGGGCGGTTCGAGCCTTTGAGCACGGCGCCGAGCGCAGCGATCACGCGGCGATCCTTCTCGCAATTGGCCAGGAAATTGGAGAAATCGTGATCGAACGCGGTGTGGATCACCGCATCGGCATTGGCGGCGCCGGCGGCAAGCCGTTCCGGATCCTCCAGCGAGCCACGATGGACTTCGGCGCCGGCGGCCAGCAGGGCGGCGGCGCCTGTGTCGGACCGGGTAAGGCC
Organism: Novosphingobium oxfordense; assembly: GCF_044029435.1. Lineage (NCBI taxonomy): Bacteria > Pseudomonadati > Pseudomonadota > Alphaproteobacteria > Sphingomonadales > Sphingomonadaceae > Novosphingobium > Novosphingobium oxfordense. Next base: position 1,674,079 of record NZ_CP147008.1, read on the forward strand.
GACAACTTCATGCCCGGCAGCCAGGAGTTCGGGCAGGATGCGAGAGCCGATGAAGCCCGTGGCACCAGTGAGGAATACGCGCATGAATGGAAACTCCAATTGGGGGAGTCGCTCTTTCGTACCGGGGATCTTCCTGTTAAAGTAGTGACCTTATCATGGTATAATCGCCAATAGGATCGCTCTTGCCGCAAAACTCCGCCCTCGACGACCAGAACGCGCTTGGTACTTTCCTTCGCGACCGCCGGATGCGGCTCGATCCGTCGACTTTTGGCTTTTCTGCCGAACGCCGCCGGACGCCGGGGCTGCGGCGAGAGGAAGTGGCGCAGCGTTCCAACATCAGCGCCACCTGGTACACTTGGCTGGAGCAAGGACGCGGCGGTGCGCCTTCTGCTGATGTGCTGGACCGTCTTGCTGCCGGTATGATGTTGACTGAGCCAGAGCGCGAACACCTCTATATCCTTGCCTTTGGCCACCCTCCCGAAGCGCGCTATCGCCAGGCGGAGGGGATTACGCCCCGCCTCCAACGCGTGCTCGACGCTTTCCCGTTCAGCCCGGCAATCATCCGGACTGCGACCTGGGACGTGCTGGCGTGGAACGTGGCGGCAGCAGCCGTGCTGACGGACTATTCCACACTCCCGCGCGAAGGGCGCAATATCCTGCGGTTGATGTTCTCCAACGAACGCATTCAGGCCGCGCAGGAAGACTGGCAGACGGTAGCGCGCTATGTCGTTGGTGCGTTCCGGGCCGACGCGGCGCGGGCAGGGGCTGGCGCAGAGATCGCGCAACTGGTGGAGGAGCTTTCGCGCCAGAGCCCCGAATTCGCTGCGCTCTGGCGGGATAATGAGGTTGTTGGGCACGGCGACGGCGTGAAGCGCCTCACCCATCCCGGGATCGGTCCGATTGAGCTGGAATTTTCGACTTTCGCAGTGGAGGGACGGCCCGATCTCACCATGATGGTCTACAATCCGGCGACGATCGCGGTTTCGGAACGGTTGAAGGGACTTATCGGGCAATTTGCTGAGCCTGCAGCAAGGCTCAACGTTTAAAAAGTCGAAGCTCCCTGCGTAAAGCAGGTTAGGATCAGTTGTCGCCTTGCGATCCTGCTGCCTGAATGTCGGGGCCGGCCAGATATGTCGGCGAGACCGGAATGGCAGTCATTGCATCAGCCCGCATTCGGCTTCCGGGTTCCAATCCCCTGCTGTCGGCCGTCATTTCCCGGTGATGATGCGCTCCGCCGCGCGCCAGGCCATGGCCATCGCCGGGCCATTCGTGTTGCCTCCCATCAGGGAGGGCATGATCGAAGTATCGACCACGCGCAGACCGCCGATCCCGCGTACGCGCGACTTTGGATCGACCACTGCATTCTCGTCGCTGCCCATCCGGCAAGTGCCCGAGACGTGAAAGCCTGTGGTTCCGTGGCGGAAGGTGGCTTCCAGCAGGTCCTCGTCCGATTGCACGTCCGGCCCCGGCACGATTTCTTCGACGATATGCGCGGCGAGTGGCGGCTGCGCGGCCAATCGCCGGATATAGCGCAGGATCGCGACCGCATTCTCCCGGTCGTATTCGGTCGCCATGTAGTTGGCATCGATGCGGGGCGGGACGGCGCCATCGGCCGAGACGATCCGCAGTTCGCCCCGGCTCTCCGGTCGCAGTGTATAGCCATAGAGGGTGATGGCGGGATAGTGGCTCGGGCCGGCGGGCCCGGAGGTAAAGGGGCCAAGCCCGATCTGGGCATCGGGAAGCGCCAGCGCGGGATCGGTCTTGATGAAGCCGCCGGCCACGAACGTGGATCGGGCCAGTGCACCTTTGCCCAGCAGCGCATACATGGCCAGCGATCGCGCGAGGCCGATCCCGCGCAGGCCAGCATTGCTGCCGCCTTTCCGGACCCGGTATTGAACCGGCAAGGTGCGGTGATCCATGAGGTTGCGGCCGACTTCGGGCATATCAAGCACGGGCGCGATGCCAAGCGTCTGAAGGTGATCCGCCGGGCCGATCCCGGACCGTTGGAGAAGTGCGGGCGAATTGATGCCCCCGGCGCTCAGGATCGTGTCGCGATGGGCGGAAATGACGCATTCTTGCCCGTTTCGCCGCAGCCTTACGCCTCTGGCCAGCCTGCCGGACAGTTCGATCGAAAGCACTTCGGCATCGGTCACCACGTCAAGATTGGGCCGATTGCGCGCGGGCCGCAGAAAGGCGCGAGAGGCGCTGAACCGGCGGCCCCGCTTGATGTTGCGGGGCTGGCGGCCGAACCCGCCCCCGGTTACCGCGTCGATCCCGTTGATATCGTCAACCAGCGGAACGCCCATGGCCTGCGCAGCGGCGATTGTGGCGCGGAACAGCATGTCGTCGGCGGGGGAGAGGCCGACGTGGAGCGGGCCGCCTCCGCCCCGCCAAGGTGCCGCGCCCAGTTCATGGCGCTCGATCTCGGCAAAGCAGCGGCCGATCTCGTCCCAGCCCCAACCGGGGCATCCCAGTTCCACCCAGCGGTCGTAGTCCTGCGGAGCACCCCGCGTGTAGACCATGCCATTGACCGAGCTGGAGCCGCCCAGCGTGCGCCCCTTCATCCACCATTCGTCCGGGCGGTTCTGCCCGGGGCAGACCTGATAGCGTGAGACGTATGGGCTGCCCGGGCCGAACAGCTTGCCTATGCCCATCGGCATCGTAATCAGCGCGGTCTTGTCAGTGGGGCCGGCCTCCACCAGCAGGACGGACCTGTTTGGATCCTCCGACAGTCGGTTCGCCAGCACGCAGCCGGCCGAACCGGCGCCGACGATCACATAATCGTAGGCGCCGCGCATCAGGCGATATCCAGCGCCGCGCGTATTGCCTTGCCGACCAGGCTGGCGCCGTCCGCCGTGCTCATGCGGTTATGGCAATAGGCGACGGAAAGCCCGGTGCGGGGATCCGCCCAGCCCAGCGATCCGCCGGCGCCGGGGCAGCCGATCGCGGTTTCCGATCCGAAGGCCAGCGTGAGCGGCGATTTCCCATCGTACATCCAATAGCCACCCTCGCTCAGCGGCATCGGCATTCCGAAGAAGACGGGATCGGGCAGGGCTTGCCCGCCGCGCATTTGCGAGATTGCCGAGATCCGTTCGCGGGAGATCAGACGCTTGCCATCCAGTTCGCCGCCATTGGCAATGATCGCCCAAAAGCGCGCAAGGCTGCGCGCGGTGAAGATCCCGCCCACCCCGGCGATTGGCGCGCGGCGCACGACCGGCAGTTCGAACACGTCAGGCGCGAGGCGCACTTCGAACGGCATTGCCTTCTGCAGAACCGAGCCTTCCGGCGGCGGCGGCATCTTCAGGTCATCCTGAAGCTTCGCGATGCGCGGCTCCTGCGCTTCGGGAATGCCGATCCAGAGGTCGTCGATGCCGAACGGCGCGCAGATCTCCTCCATCACGAACGTGCGGAAGTCGCGGCCGAGGGGGTCGGTACGGCGGACGATCTCCCCGATCACCCAACCGAACGACAAGGCCTGATAGGCAGGTTCGCCCACCGGAAAGATCGCTTCCAGCCCAGCGATGCCAGCCGCCATGCGGTCCCAGTCGGCCATCAACTCGGGCGTGGCGTGCTCGGGCATCTGCGGTGCGCCGGTGCGGTGCGACAGGGCATTGGCCACGGTGACCGCCGCCTTCCCGCCCGTGCCATACTCCGGCCAGTAGCGGCTGACCGGGGCGTCGTAGTCGACCAGCCCGCGCTCCGCCTGCACGTGCAGGGCCGTGGCGGCGATCCCCTTGGTGACGGAGAACACGTTGAACAGCGTCTGCCCGTCCACGGGCTTTTGAGTGTCGCCATCAGCCACTCCGGCCCAGGCATCGACGATCCGGGCGCCGTGAAGATAGGCCGCGACCTGGACACCGATCTCCACGCCGCTTTCGATCAACTGGTCGAGCACCGCCTGGACCGCTTGGTTCGCATTTTCGTTGATCGTCATTGCGCAGTTCCGATCCGTCTGGACGGGAATGGCGTCTCGCGCGTGCACACGATCAAGCGTGTCTTGCCGGACATACCCGGTTCTCTCCCATCGTTTTCGACGCCGAAGCGATTGTCGCGAAATCGGCGGTGGTATCGGGATAATACGCGTGTTAACGGTGAGTCAAACGTGCCGTACGGGGCATTACTTCGGAAAATCGGCTCAAATACTGCATTATTAGAGGTGTCATCGTGACAGCGAATTCGCAACCGCCAGAACCGGACCGATCAACCACCCGAAAGGCGGGGGCAGGCAGGAAAGGCTCGCGAGAGGGGAAGGACGGGCTTGTTCAGTCCACCGCTACCGCGCTCCGGGACATCATCCTCAGGCATGAGCCGGGCGCTTGGATCGGCGCGCTGCCGGACCTTGCGCAGGCGCTGCAAGTGGGTGTCGTCACCATCCAGCAGGCAGCGCGGGTGCTAGAATACGAAGGTTTTCTGAAGGTCCGGCGTGGAAACGGGGGCGGCTATTACGGCGCTCGGCCGGATGCACAGGCGATCAGCCGCGCGATGTCGACGCTGCTGATCATGCACCGCACGAACGAGGCGGAGCCGGTAGAGATTACCACGCTGCTCGATTGCGAACTGATGGCCGGCGCCGCGCGCTGCGTGGATGAGGGGCTGCGGCAGAAGCTGCGCGCGCTTGCCGGCACCATCGACGATTGCGATTGCTCCGAAAAGCGCGCGCATTTCGAGGAGGAGATGCAGGACATCCTCTACGCGATGGTCGATCGGCCGATCATGGAACTCTTCGCCCGCGCAACGATGCAGCACCAGACCCGTTCGACCCAACCGCCGATCTATGCGGGGGTGGAGGGGATGGAGGAATGGCAGCAGCAGCGACGGGACCTGATCAACGCGATCCTGCGCAAGGACCCCGAACTCGCTGAGTTCGAAGCAAGACGTCGCCGCGCCTACATGCTTAAAAGGTTGCGGCAGGTTCAGTGAAGAACAGAGTGGAGAAGGGGAGAGTAAATGGCCGAGAAGGAAACGAGCTACCGCATTGCGCATGAATTTCTGACGGCGGTGATGGCGGGCGACCTGCCCGATGTCATGCTCACGCCCGACATGACTGCCTGGATCACCACCGGTGGCTCCGTGTCGAAGCGGAGCTACCAACGCATGAACCGGATGATGAAGGTGATGTGCGCAACGGCGCTGGTCTTTACCGTGCAGGCCATGACCGCGGACGAGGATCGCGTGGTCATCGAGGCCACATCGGCGGCAACGCTCGTAAGTGGTGAAGACTATCGCCAGACGTATGTCTTCGTGCTGCGCCTGCGCGACGGGAAGATTGCGGCCGTGGCGGAGCACTACAATGCGCTGGTTGCCCAGGAAAAGCTGCTGCCATTGATGGCCGCCGCCAAGGCAACGGTCGAGGCTGGCTGAAGGTCCGATCGATCATTTTTGCAAATGACTTGCAAGAGCGGCTCCAAGAATCCATGAGAAGCGCCCCCGCGCCTCAAGCTTGGAATTCTGTTCGTGTTGAAAGTTCTGGATACCCTCCATCGTTGGACCGGAGGATTGATCGGTCTTGTCCTTGCGATGCTGGGGGGCACGGGCCTGCTGCTGATCCACGAGGATCTCTGGAACCGCCTGCCGCACGCGGGTGACGCGCAGGTTCAGGAAACCCGCCTGCTTGCCGAGACGACGCAGCGCATCATGGCGGATCCTGTGCGGCGTCCCCAATCGATTCTCTTCGCCAGTGCCGATTTCGGCTTGAATCGATTGACCTACGGCGGCGGCGCGGGGGCTTATGTCACGCAATCCGGAGAGCCTGTCATTGCATGGAGCGATCGCTGGCAGCGACCGGAAATCTGGCTTTTCGATCTGCACAAGAAGTTGCTGGCGGACGATCTTGGCGAGACCGTGATCGGGATCGCCGGGCTTTGCGGGGTGTTCTTCGTCGTTAGCGGTGTGGTGCTTTGGTGGCGCACGCGAAAGACGTTCGAATGGCGCCTTTGGCCGGCGCGGATGACCAGGCCGGCGATCGTGCGCCATCATCGCGACCTTGGGATCGTGGTTGCGCCGTTGCTGCTGCTATCATTCGTTACGGGTTCGGTACTCGTATTCCGGCCGCTTTCGGTGGTGCTATTCGGGCCGGGTGCGCCGCGAGAGATTTCCAAGGCTCTGGTGTCTCCGCCTGCACCGGACGTGCATTTGGGCGAGAATCTCGATTGGGGTGCTATGGTGCGGCAGGCGCGGGCGCGGTTTCCCGGTGCGGAATTGCGCATGTTATCGCTGCCGCGCAAGAACAGCGGCGTCATCACCCTGCGCCTGCGCGGCCCTCAGGAGTGGCTGCCGAACGGGCGCACCACGGTGTGGTTCGCCGCCGATACCGGGCGGATGATCGGCGCGCGTGACGCTGGCGAACTTCCGCGCGCGGCGCGTGGATACAACGTGCTCTATCCTCTTCACGCGGCGAAAGTCGGTGGTTTACCGTTCCGGCTGGTGATGTCGATTTCCGGACTGGCGCTGACCCTGCTCGGCACGTTTGCGGGCTGGGCGTTCTGGTTCAAGCGGCCAAAACCGAAACGCCGCTAAAGGGCGGGACCGTTCGGCATGCCGTTCCGCACGTCCCTTGGCGAAGGTTAATAATTCCCGCCAAAACAATGTGGCAACCCAGAACCTCGGATCTCTGGGAATATAAAGGCGCTGCTTTCAGCAACTATGCTCGGTTCGATTTGCGCGTTCTTATCGCGACCTTAGGGCCGACCATTCCTTCGTTGAACCGATAGAGTCTGTTCTCAGCAAAACTGCCGTTTGCCACGACCGCCTGGGATGAAGCAAAGCGCCCAACTCGGCGGATATGGCGTAAAATAACGGTCCGGCACACCGTCTGAGTGTGCCGGACATTTGCGCCGTGCTAGCGCCGGGCAATTACGGCACGATAACGAAGTCCGGGTTGGCGATTGCGAAGGCGGCTTCGCGATCGGCGGCGGGTGGGTAAATCCATACCCTGTTGATTTCCTGCTTGAGCTTCTTGCCCTCGGCCCGGGTCAGCTTGACCTGGCGGTCCCATCCTTCAGAATACATCGCGCCCCACGCGCCGAGGTCCAGGCAGGTGACGTACTTTGGCTGGCTATAGGGATGCAGGGGCCGTCCCACCAGTTCGGCGGCGGCGTTGTAGCCGGCGACACGGCCGAGACTGAGCGCGTGCTGGCAAGTCATCAGATTGAAATTGCCCGCGTCGTCAGTGGCAGCCTTGACGGTGTCGCCGGTGACGAAAATCCCCGGAGCGGTAGGAGCGCGCAGATAGCGATCAGAAACCACGCGCCCTGCACCGTCATGCTCGCCGGGAACTTCGGCGGCAAGCGGATGGGCGCGCACGCCAGCGGCCCAGACTACAGTGGCAGCCTCGATCCGGCTGCCATCGGACAATTGTACCCCATCCGCTTCGACCGCGCTGAGCAACACGCCGGGTCTTTGCTCGATGCCGATCTCAGTCAGCGCATCGCGCACCGTCTTGCCTGCTTCGGCCCCGAACTCGGCTCCGATTTCCTGTGCCGGATCGACGATCACGACGCGCAGCGCCTGTGAGACGAACATCGCGCTCAGGCGCTCGTGCAGTTCGGTGGCGGCTTCCAGCCCGGTAAAGCCGCCGCCGGCGACCACGACCGTGTGACGTGCCGGGGTTTCGGGCAGATTGGGGAGTGCATCTATATGCGCATCGAGACGATAGGCCTGATCAAGTTGGTCGACCGTAAAGGCGTGTTCGGCCAGCCCGGGAATCGGCGGCATGGCCACGCGGCTGCCGGTGGCGAGCACGAAGCGGTCCCAGCCGATGGTCTCGCGCGTGCCATCGTTACGCAGGATTGTCGCTTCGCGCGCCTCTGCGCCGATCGTTTCGACGATCCCGTCGACGAAGTGTGCGCCGACGACCGCAAGCAGTTCGGAAACGTCGGGTTGCATGTTCTCGAGAACCGCTTCGTAAAATCGCGGACGGATCGCCAGCTTGGGCTGCGGTGCAACCATGATCACGTCGATATGGTCTTCCTGGCCGGCCAGAGCGATGGCTCGCGCCGCCGCGAGCACCGCCCATACACCGGCGAAACCGGAGCCGGCGACGAGGATTGTCTGCTTGGTCATGGGTCTTGTCCTTGAGTTTGCCGGGCACAGATCGTCGCGCCGCGAAGCGCGGCAGTCGCGCGTAAGGCGGCTTTCCCGGCCGCGCCCGGTGGGCGACGGGAGAGAGGGGGAGGTCAAGGAAAGCACGGCGTCACGCTGGCGCGACGCCATGGTTTGGTGTTTAGCTGGGGCCTTCGCGCCGGGGGCGGCCTGTGCGCGCCGTGCGCCGGTCATGCCGATCGCCGAACCAGTCGCGCAGATCGGCCATATAGGTTTCTGGAGCCTTGCGGCCGAAACGTTCGGATACCGCGCCCAGCGTCTGCGTCGCCAGCACCTCGCGCATGGCTTTTTCGGCCTGGATCATAACGGCATGGATTGCACAGGTGCCGCTCGTCGCCCAAGGCGGAGGATTACCGCCGAATAGGGCGCAGCGGCCGCGTACTTCCTGGCAATCGAACAGCGGCTTGTCGCCTTCGACTGCGTCTATGACATCCAGGAAGGTGATCCCATCCGCCGCACGCGCGAGGCGATAGCCGCCGCGCACGCCTTCGCTGGCAGAAACGATTCCCGCTTTTTCCAGCCGAGGGAAGATCTTGGCAAGGAAGCTGGGCGAAATGCCCTGGATTTCGGCGATCTCCCGCGTGCTCAGCGGGTCATCGCTGTCGACCAGCCAAAGCAGGCTGTGCAGCGCATATTCGACGGAGGTGGTCAGATGGGCCATGAACTCGGATATACTGAGTCCGCGTTTTTGGGTCAAGATAATAACGAAGACTAATATAGTCCGCGTTAAAATGGTGTGCCAAGTCATTGCCGACGGCTTAAAATGCGAGCTGGGCAAGGTGCGGAAATTCCATCTGCATTCGGTTGCGAGATGAATCTGTGGCGGCTTGCGGCCGAGGGCATGGCCGATGGAAAACCCGGAAACTCGTAAGACCCCGTCCGTATTCGCTATGTCTTCAACATCCGCAGACGACCGAGTTCGGACGTCGTGAAAGAGCCAGCCTACTCCAGATTCCGCCATTCGCCGGTTGCGCAACTGCCGCAGGGTTTCGTGCGGTCAGGAGTTTTGTTTCGAAACAACGTTGACTGCGGATGCGGCGACGAGCAGGCGGGCCCCGCGCCCAACAATCGGGTGCAATCAACACTGCGGGTAGCTGAGTTGGCGCACCGCCAACCGCAGCGAATGCGGTCTAGTCGATTTCCGCCGATGAGAAGCGGGTACGAAGTTCGAGCAAGGTGGTCATGGGACAGGACGCATTGATGAGTGATAAGAAAGACCTGGGTGCAGCGGCAATGGGAAATGCCCAAGTTGGCACCAAGAAGCATTTCGTTATGCTTGATGGCCTTCGCGGTGTGGCATCACTACTGGTGGTTGCATTCCATTTGTTCGAGGCATTTGCCCAGGGCGATCCGCATCGCCAGATCATCAACCACGGTTATCTCGCCGTGGACTTCTTCTTTCTGCTATCCGGCTTCGTAATAGCCTATGCCTACGATGATCGCTGGGGCCGAATGAGCCAGTGGCAATTCTATCGTCGGCGTCTGATCCGTCTTCAACCGATGATAATAGCCGGCACTCTTTTCGGTGCGGCGCTCTTCGGATTTCAGAACTTTTCGATCTTTCCCAAGGTCGCGGATGCAACTCCGCTTCAGATCGCGATCGTCGCGGTGCTGGGTTGCCTGATGATTCCGCTTCCCAAGGCATTCGACATTCGCGGGTGGGACGAAACCTATCCGCTTAACGGTCCAGCCTGGTCCCTTTTCTACGAATACGTCGCCAATATATTCTATGCGACGGTTCTTCGTCGGCTTTCGAATTGGGGATTGGCAGTGCTACTGGCACTGGCTGCAGTGGCCCTTGTAGACCTTGCGGTGTTCGGCGGTCGTGGCGATCTGATCGGGGGCTGGGCGCTCGACGCAGACGGGTTGCGGATCGGCTTTACCCGTGTCGCCTATCCGTTTCTCGCGGGAATCCTGCTGATGCGATTGGGAAAGCGGGTACCTGTGAAGGGAGCGTTCGGCGTGTGCAGTGTGCTGCTCGTCGTTGCCCTTTCGGTCCCTCGCTTCGGCGGCACCGCCGCGCCTTGGCTTAATGGGCTTTACGAAGCCGTTTGCATAATGATGTTGTTCCCGCTGATCGTGGCGATCGGTGCGGGGCACCAGGATCCCCGCGGCCCGTCGTTGCGGATTGCCCGATTTTTCGGAGACCTGTCTTATCCGCTGTACATCACTCACTATCCGTTGATTTATATCTTCACCGGGTGGGTGGCGGACCGGAAGGTGCCCCCGGGGTTAGGCGCGATTGTCGGACTGGGCGTTTTTTTCCTGGCCATCGCAGCGGCCATCGCCTGGCTGAAACTGTTTGATGAGCCACTTCGTCGCTGGCTGACGGAGCGTGCACGGCGTGCGGACAAAGCAACCGGAGAATTGTACCGAGTTAGCCGTCAGCCGGGCCATTCCCTTTAGACGTAGGGGAGTGCGTGCGAGCAGGCTGCCGTAAGGCTGCGGCAGCCTGCTCATCTGCCGGCATTCGATGCGTGGCTGCCATTATACCCGGCTGTGATGTGATACCCGCAGAGCAATATCAACGAGAGGTTACTTGGTCGGGCTTAGGCAGACAGCTTGCGGTACTCTGGTCGCCATGGTCTTCGAGCAAAGGAGGATCGGGTCGGTGTCTATAAGCCGTAGCGATCGCACCATATTTGCTGTCAAAGCCTTGTACTTGAGGAAATGCGGCGATCGAACGTGGCTCTCGTAAGCGCTTTTGTTGGCATAGACTTCGAGCAGCCTGATCTTGGTTGGATCATCGGCGATAGAGACGGAATGGAGCATCAGTACGCCTGGCTCCAGGCGGACCGAGGTTGCCTGCTCCGCAGCCAGGATCGCCTTGTAGGCATCGAGCTGTGCCGGTTCGATTTCGAGTTCCGCCATGCGCACCATCGCCGGGCCTAGATCCAGGTTCCCCTGTTCCCGGGCCGTCGCGGAGGCAATGCAGATGGCGAGGGACAGTGCGGTGAGCGGTGCCAGTAGGAGCTTCATTGTTGCCTTCCAGTATGCGGTCGTCGTCTTCAGTCGCCGATTGGGTTCAGTTCCCGGATCAGGTCGATCAACAGCCGCAGCGGGACCGGCAATTGCCTGCGGCTGGGATAGTAGATGTGCAGCCCCGCATCGAGCGACGCCCAGTCGGCCAGAACCAGCTGCAGTTCCCCGCGTGCCACTTCTTCTGCTACGCTTTCTTCGGTGGCATAGATCAGCGCGGCGCCCTGCCGGGCGAGCGCCACAGCCGTCTCGCTGTCGTTCATGGAGATGCGGCCGGGCACTGCGATCGAAAGCGATTCCTCGCCCCGGTCGAATTCCCAGTTGTAGATCCGCTCGTCACCCAGCTTGATTTGCACGCAGCGATGGGTGAGCAGGTCGCTTGGATGCAGCGGAACCCCGAACCGTTTCAGATAGGCCGGCGATCCGGCCACCACCCACCGCAAGTCGCGGGTCAGGCGCTGGGCGATCATGTCCGCAGGCACGGTTCCGCCGAAACGGATCCCGGCGTCGAATCCCTCGTTTACGATGTCGACGATGCTGTTGTTGACGCAGAGGTCTATTTCGATTTCGGGATAGCGATCGAGGAAGGCCGGCATCACCGGCGCCAGCAGGTGGATAGCGGCTTGGTCAGGCACGTTCAGCCGGATGCGCCCGACTGGGGAGCCGCGAAAACGATTAAGCGTGTCCATTGCCCCATCGATACGCTCGAACGGTTCGGCGATCTCGGCCAGCAGCGCCTCACCGGCGGCTGTCAATGTGACGCTGCGGTTCGTTCGGTTGAGCAGTCGCACGTCGAGCCGCTCTTCAAGACCGCGTAGCGAGTGGCTGAGTGCCGAAGCGCTGACGCCGAGTTCGAGGGCAGCGCGTCGGAAGTTCCTGTGCCGGGCAATGGCCAGGAAGTAGCTGAGGTTGGCTATGTCTGATCGGCTGAAGCTCATCGCGGGATAGGATGCTCCTGTGGCTTTTCTGCTCATAGAAGTGCTTTCGCGCGATCCAAAGCGGGTTTGTACCATGGCTGCCGACAGGCGGCCTATCGCCGGTACTGGGTGGCGGTGACCGGTTCGAGCCACTCTACGTTCGTGCCATCGACCGTTTCCTGGATCGCGATATGGGTGACGCCCTGGTCGGGGGATGCCCCATGCCAGTGCTTTACCCCGGGCGGGCACCAGATCACGTCGCCGGGCCGCATTTCGACAACTGAGCCGCCTTCCACCTGCGTCCAGCCCCGACCAGCGGTGACGATGAGGTGCTGGCCCATCGGATGGCGATGCCAGTTCGATCGCGCGCCCGGCTGAAACGTCACTTCGCCAGCCGATACCGTGCTGGGCGGCGCGGCGGGAAACAGGGGACGCGCCGAAACGGAACCGGTGAAGTTTTTGGACGGTCCGGGCGTTGCGCTACGCTCTCCATCGCGGCTGATCCGAGTGTCTGCGGTTTGGGCTGCGACCGGAGTCGCTATGCAAACCGCAGCAATCGTCACTGCACCGGCAAGGCGTAAGGCCATGCCTCCTCTCATTTCGCGGCGCGCTGGGCGAAGACGTCCTTGGCCACCGCCAAGGCGGACATGGCGTTGGGCCAACCGACATAGAAGGCGAGGTGGGTGATCACCTCTGCCGCCTGTTCCTGCGTGAGACCAGCGTCCATCGCACGGCCAAGATGGTAGCCGACCTGCTCCGTCTGTCCGCCGGCGATCAGAGCCGCCACCGTCACCAGGCTGCGGTCACGCGGGGCGAGATCGGGGCGGAGCCAAAGGTCGCGAAACAGATAGTCGGTGGTGTAACCGACCAGACCGGGCGCAACGCTGCCGTACAACTCGCCCACCCTTTGCTTGCGCACGGCTTCGGCTGCCTCGTCTAGAGGGAGCGGCGGTGGCGTTTCGGCGGGAAGCTGATCGCTGCCGATCTCGCGCCGGGCAAAGACTTCGCCGACGGGGCCAACCGCCGCCATCGCACTGCCCCAACCCGAATAGTAAGCGAGGTGGGTGATCGTCTCGGAAATTTCGCGCGGTTTCACGCCGTTCTCGATCGCTTGATCGGTGTAGTAGGTCAGCGCGGATACCTGTCCGCGTGCGATCAGCGCGGCCACGGTGATGAGGCTGCGTTCCCGCCGGTTGAGGCCGGTTCGGTTCCACACTTCGCCATAGAGACGCTTTTGCGTGTACTTTTCGAGCGCGGGGGCCACGTTGCGGACCTGTTCGGGTGAAAGGCGGCGGGTTTCAACATTGGGCTGCTGAGCCTGTGCTGCGTTTGTCATGAGTATCAGTCCTGTCATGGCTGGAAGAAGGAGGCGCATGGGGATGGCGCCGATCATTGCGCGACGAAGCCGCCGTCGACAGGCAGCGCGACGCCAAGGACGAAGCTGGAACCGGGGCTGCACAGCCAGAGCACGGCCTGGGCCACTTCGTCCGCATGACCGAGGCGGCCAATCGGTTGCATCTTCAGGATTTCGGTCATGGCATCCGATTGACCGTCGAGCATTTCGGCGACCATCGGCGTGTCGATGGTGCCGGGGCAAACGGCGTTGATCCGGATGCCACGCGGCGCATATTCAACCGCTGCGCTTTTGGTGAGGCCGATCACGCCGTGCTTGGACGCGTGGTAGGCCGCGCGACTGGGCAGGCCGACAAGTCCGCCGAGCGAGGAGCAATTGACGATCGCGCCGGAACCCTGCGCCCGCATATGTCGAAGCTCATGCTTCATGGAGGCCCAGACCCCGCGCAAGTTGACGGCATTGACCCGATCGAAGTTTTCCGCAGGCTCGTCGGCGGCATCGCTGGGCGGCACCTGGATGCCGGCGTTGTTGAACGCCATGTCTAGGCGGCCGTACTCCGCCACCGCGCGGTCTACCGCGGCGGCTACTTGCGCCTCGTCGGCCACGTTGCACGCGACACCGATGGAGCGGTGTCCCGCGTGGCGAAGCTTGGCAGCCTCGGTTTCGGCAAGATCGCCGTCGATATCCGCTAGCAGGACGGCGGCGCCCGCACGGGCGAAGGCCTGCGCGGCGGCGAGGCCCATGCCTTTGCCCGCACCGGTGACGAAGGCGACTTGGCCGGAGAAGTCGTAATGCACCGCCATGTCAGCGCCCCACCATCGCGGCTTGTGCAGCCGAGTAACGGTCGCCGGCGATGCGAACTTGGCTGGATGCAGTCTCGAGCGCTTCCACATCGTCACCCGAAAGAGCGAGGGAGGCGGCTCCCAGGTTCTCGACGAGCCGCTCCAGCTTCGTGGTGCCGGGGATCGGCACAATGGAGGGATGCTTGGCCAGCAGCCAGGCCAGTGCCACTTGCGCGGGGGTTGCACCTCGCTCGGCGGCGAAGCGGCGGACGATGTCCACCAGCGCTTGGTTGGCCTTGATGTTCTCCGCCTGAAAGCGTGGGACTGTGCTGCGGAAATCATCGCTGCCGAATGCCGTGTCCGCGCCGAGCGTGCCCGTCAGGAAGCCCTTGCCCAGCGGGCTGAATGGCACGAGCGAGATGCCCAGTTCCAGCAGCGCGGGAATGACTTCATCCTCCGGTTCGCGCCACCACAGCGAATATTCGCTCTGCAATGCGGCCACCGGCTGCACGGCATGCGCGCGGCGTATGGTGCCGACGCCGGCTTCGGACAGGCCGAAATGCTTGACTTTGCCTTCCTCGATCAGCGTCCTCACCGCACCTGCGACATCCTCGATCGGCACATCGGGATCGACGCGGTGCTGATAATAAAGGTCGATCGCCTCGACCCGCAGGCGGGCGAGCGATTCCTCCACCACTTTGCGGATGTGCTCGGGCCGACTGTTTAACTTGCTCCAGCGATCCGTGTCGCCGGGCGCCGCTTCGAACCCGAACTTGGTGGCGATGAAGACTTGCCCCTTGAAGGGTTCGAGGGCCTCACCGACCAAATCCTCGTTGACGCGCGGCCCATAGACTTCGGCGGTGTCGAAGAAGGTCACGCCCCGTTCCACGGCCTCGCGGATGAGGGCGATCATCTCCCGTCGATCCTTGGGCGGGCCGTAGGACCAGCTCATGCCCATGCAGCCCAGGCCTATGGCCGATACTCTGGGACCGTTTTTGCCCAGTTCACGCTGTTGCATGTTGAAATTCCTCTGCTTGCGGGTCAGGCGCTGGGCGGGCCGGCGAGGTATTCCTCGTCGGTCACCTTCTCCATCCAGACGACGTTCTTGCCATCCAGCGCCTCCTGGATCGCGATGTGGGTCATCGCGGTTGTCGGGCTGGCCCCATGCCAGTGCTTGTGTCCCGGCGGGCACCAGATCACGTCGCCTGCGCGGATTTCGACGATCGGCTCGCCCTCACACTGCGTCCATCCGCAGCCGGCAGTGACGACCAGCGTCTGGCCCAGCGGGTGGGTGTGCCATGCGCTGCGTGCGCCGGGTTCGAAGGTGACCGCCGCGCAGCTATGCCGGGCCGGTTCCGGCGGCGCGTTCAGCGGATCGATCCGCACGGTGCCGGTGAAGAATTCTGCGGGGCCGACCTGAGAGGGCTGGCTGCCAGCGCGCTTGAGATACATTGCGGTTCCTTTCACGACCGGGCGGAAGCGGTGCTTCCTTGTCGGTAATAAGAACACGATCGGACCCATTGCGTGTCATGAGATCGCCGCCATGGAGCGATGAGATAATCTCATGATGCGTTCTGGCATAGGCGGTATTATTCTTGTGATCGTGTGGCGGGTAGAACCGCCCAGCAAGACGTTCGAATTACGGCGATTGCCGGTAAGATCGAAGGAATCAGCCATGATTTTCGAAGAGACATTCACCCTTTCGAACGGCGTGGAGATCCCCAAGCTGGGCCTCGGCACTTGGCGGATCGCGGATGAAGCCGTTGTCCCGATCGTGCGCGATGCGCTCGGCGTCGGCTATCGTCACATCGATACGGCGCAGGCTTATGCCAACGAACGCGGCGTGGGCGAAGGACTGCGCGCCAGCGGCATTGTGCGGGACGACGTGTTCCTAACCACCAAGTTGGCCGCCGAATCCAAGAGCTATGATGACGCCAGGCAGCGCATTGATGGATCACTCAAGGCATTGGGTGTCGACCATATTGACCTGATGTTGATCCACAGCCCGCAACCTTGGGCCGAATTTCGCGAGGACACCCGGTTCGACGAAGGCAATCTTGAGGCGTGGCGTGCGCTTGAGGAAGCCTATGCTGCCGGCAAACTTCGCGCGATCGGTGTGTCCAACTTCGAGCAAGCAGACCTCGACAACCTGATCGAGAACGGCACCGTTTCACCGATGGTCAACCAGGTTCTGGCCCACGTCGGCAACACGCCTTTCGACCTGATCGATTATAGCCGCAGCAAGGGCATGTTGGTCGAAGCCTACTCGCCCGTTGCTCATGGCGCAGTGCTGCATGACCCCCAACTTACGGCGCTAGCGGCGAAATACGATGTCGGCATTGCGCAATTGTGCATCCGCTATTGCCTGCAACTTGGGCTGCTGCCTCTGCCCAAGACGACCAGCGTCGATCACATGCGAAATAACGCCGCAGTGGATTTCGAGATTTCCGATGCGGACATGGAAACCCTGATGGGCGCTGCTGGCGACACCGATTATGGTAAGGCCAGCGCCTTTCCTGTGTTCGGCAAGAAAAGGCAGGTGGTTGGCGCAACCAACGTCAACTAAGGCGGCGAATTCACTTGTAATTGCTGCTGTGGGGTATCGGTCATGGCTTTTGGCGCAATGCTCATAGTCACTATGAATGCCGCTAGCCCCACAATTATCGCGGGGATTGATGCCTCGGGGCCGAACGCACCGCCTGTGATCAGACCCCAGGAATCCCGGCTTGGCAGGCTGACAAGAAAGCTGCCCTCTCCCATCATGCCCGATACGCGCGCGCCGAAGATGCCGCCGAGCGCCAGATTCCAGCCTGCGTGGATCCCCGCGGACATCCAAACACGCCCGGTCAGGAAGTAGAAGCTGGCAAAGAGAAGCCCGGCTTCGATCGCGATCGCAATTGCGGCGAGAGGGGAGGCATTCTGGTTCGCCAGATGTGCGGCGCCGAATGCGGCAGCGGAAACCAGAAAACCGGCGGGTAATCCAAAAGCGCGGGCGAGCAGGCGGAAGAGGATCAGGCGCGCCAGCAGTTCTTCTAGAAGACCGGTACCAATCGTCTCACGCAGGTCATGGGGCCAGTCCGACCAGTCGCCCCTGGAAACGTCGTACTGCCCCGCCAACCAGAGTGAGCCGACCACTATTGTTATGATTCCGCAACCGGCGAGAAAACCAGTCAGATATTCGCGCAGAAGCGGAGCAATAGCCAGCTCGGAAGGCCAGCGACCCTCGCCGAGGCGTACCATCGCAAAATAGGCTGCGTAGGCAAGCAGGGTACAAACGAAGGCCATGCCCAGCGTTATCGCATCGCCGGGAAACAGCGATTTCACGGCCGACTGAAGCGACAGGATGGCGACGCCACGACCAACATGGCTACCATCCACGCCAGACTTCGTGCCCAAGCGAGCCTGCCATCCCGGAGAATGCCTTTGTCTCCGAGGACAATTCTGCCCTGCCTGCCCCATGCGGTGCCACCAACGTCCGCCGTCATGATCCTGGAGTTCTCCATCAATTGTATCTGCTTCGCTGGCTTATACTTCTGCTCGACTGGCAGGGTGTGCGGGCTTCAGGAGATCAGGAGCACCACACCGGTCTTGCCTGGCCTTTCGACATGTGCGGCTGCATCGCGGGCGTCGACGAGGTCGTAACACGCCGCTACCGGAAATAGCTCGGGGTGGCGTAGGGCAAGGTCGATCGCGATCCGCAGGTCTTCCGCGCGCTGGGCTGCCGGCAATTGTGCCCAGGTGCCTACGGTCACGCCGAAGATGCGGACATTGCGCGTCGAGAAGGCCAGTGCGGGCACCGAGATCGGCTCGCCCGAAAGATCGCCATAGGAGATCAGCGAACCGCCGTTCGACAAGAGGTTTGCCAGTTCACTGGCCAACTGCCCGCCGACCGGATCGAGGACTGCCTTGATCGGACGTGTTCCAATGGCACTTTGAAGCTCGTCTCTCCATTGTGGATGCTCGGTTGCAATCACCTGCAGCCAGGGCAGTTGGTCACGCAGTAGTTCCGCGCCTTCCTCGCTGCGGACGAGGCCGACAACCGCAATCCCGGCAGCGGCAAGGGTTGTGATCGTCAAGCGCGCGACGGCCGATCCGGCGGCGGTGAGCACGACGACGTCCTGGCCCGCCACTACACCGGCTTGATCCACCGCACGCCGCAGCAGTGCGGTGGTGAGCGGATTTACGTGAAGCTGCGCACCGATATCGTCTGAAATGTCGTTAGGGATCGCCGTAACGTACTCAGCCGCGACAGTGGCGTATTCGCTCCAGGCGCCGCGACCGGGAAAGAATGCGACGCGGGTTCCTACATCGAACTCGACCCCATCCCCGACGGCTTCGATTTCACCCAGCCCTTCGAACCCGACCGGATTGCCCTCCGCAGGCACTGATCGGTCGGCGCCGCTGCGGTAGCGGCCGGCGATGCCAAGCAAGTCGCCATAGTGAACGGGCCGTACGTGCACGCGAACGACGACATGTCCGGGCGGGGGAGGCGGCGGCGCCGCGACCTCAACGGTTTCGAGCACTTCGGATGGGACGCCATGACGGCGATAAAGGACGGAACGCATGGGGCTTCTTTCGGCGAGAGGTTTGGCGTCGAGAGGTTTGGCGCCCGATCGCGGATCGGGGGGAGGAGCGATCGGGCGCCGGGCGGTTTGGTTCAGGATCAGACCTGCGCCTGTCCGCCATCAGCAAAGAGTTCGGCGCCGTTGACGAAGCTGGCATCGTCGCTCGCCAGGAAGAGGACGGCCTTGCCGATCTCTTCCGCCTCACCAACCCGTCCCAGGGGAATGCGCGAGGCGAGATAGTCGAGCAGCCCTTGCTGCGCCTGCTCATCCTCGCCCGCCAGTTCGACCAGGCCGGGCGTGCGGGTGGCGCCGGGACTGACGACGTTCACGCGAATACCGCTGTCCTTGAGATCGAGAGCCCAACTGCGCGCCAGGTTGCGCACGGCGGCTTTGGATGCGGAATAGACGCTGAACGCGGCGGTGCCCTCGGTCCCGGCGGTCGATCCTGTGAGAATGATCGATCCGCCCTTGCCCATCAGCGGCAGGGCCTTTTGCACGGTGAAGATCACGCCCTTGACGTTGCGGTCGAAGGTGTCGTCGACCTGTTCCTCAGTGATCTGGCCGAGGGGCAGCATGCTGCCGCCGCCGGCAGCGGTGTAGAGGACGTCAATCCGGCCCGCTTCGGCCTTCACTTGCGCGAAGAGAGTGTCCAGATCGGCCATGCTGGCAGAATCTGCACGGATTCCGGTCACATCACCGCCGATTTCGGCGACCGCCTTGTCGAGAACGTCCTGCCGGCGTCCGGTGATGTACACTTTGGCACCGGCGGCGACGAAGACCTTGGCGGTGGCGAGGCCGATGCCGCTGGTGGCGCCGGTGATGACGGCGATTTTTCCGCCGAGACGTTGGGACATGGGAAAGCCTTCTGGTTGGGGATGGTAGAGTGCTGGTGCGGTGTCGAAGATGGCTCAGGCGCGGCGCATCGTGCGGAAGGCCCGGCGCATCTCCTCGGAAAATAACTGCGGCTGCTCGAAGGCGGCGAAATGTCCTCCGCGGTCGACTTCGTTCCAATAGAACATGTTGGGCCATCGGGCCTGGGCCCAGGCTTTGGGCGCGCGGTAGATCTCCTTCGGAAAGATCGTCGCGGCCATCGGCAGTTCGATCGTGCCTGCATCGAAGCCGCCACCGTTGCGGGTGTTTTCCCAGTAGATCCTGGCGGACGATGCGGCGCTGTTGGTGAACCAGTAGAGCGAGATATCGTCGAGCATCTGGTCGATGCTCAGCGCATCCTCGGGATTGCCGTGATTGTCGGTCCAGGCCTGGAACTTCTCGTAGATCCAGGTCGCCTGACCGATCGGCGAATCCGCGAGTGAATAACCGATCGTCTGGGGCCGTGTGCCCTGTTCCTTGAAGTAGCCGAACTGGTCGTTCAGGAACGCGCCGATCGCGGTCAGGCAGGCCTGTTCCTCGCTCGTCAGCGTGGTGGGGGGCTGCGCGGGAATGACGAGCGGCCAGTTCACATGGGCCGCGACTAGGCCATCAGGGCGCACATGGCCCAACGCATGGGTAACGCCCGCGCCCCAGTCCCCGCCCTGTGCCACCCAGCGGGTGTAGCCGAGCCGCTTCATCAGCATGCCCCAGGCCTTGGCCGTGCGGACTACGTCCCAACCGGTAGCCGAAGGCTTGTCGGAGAACCCGAAACCGGGCTGCGAGGGGATCACGACGTCGAAGGCATCCTCGGCCTTGCCGCCATGGGCGGTCGGGTCGGTAAGCGGTCCGATGACATCGAGGAACTCCACAATGGAGCCGGGCCAGCCATGTGTGAGGATGATCGGGAGAGCCCCGGGGTGGCGCGAGCGGACATGAATGAAGTGAATGCCGAGCCCGTCGATCTCGGTGCGGAACTGCGGGTAGGCGTTGATGCGGCGCTCGAACCTGCGCCAGTCGTAGCGGTCGCGCCAGTAGGCGATCAGGGCCTGGGCTTTCGCCAGCGGTACGCCCTGCGACCAGTCGCTTGTCGTTTCGCGTTCGGGCAGGCGGGTCAGCCGCAGGCGCAGCTTGAGGTCGTCGATCGCGACCTGGGGCACTTCAACCCGAAAAGGCGTGATCGCGGAAGAAACCGGCGGAAGGCGGAGCCCCTGCGCCTCCGCCATTGCCGGGGCGACTGCCGCCGCAACGGCTGCGATTGCGGCGCCCTTGCCGAGTTCGGCGAAGGCCTGGCGGCGGGAATGCCCGGATGTCATGCTTTGCGTCCTTGTTCAGGGGGGGAGTGATCGTTGCTTCAGCTAGGCCATCGACGATGCCGCTGCGATCAGACGCAAAGGTTCCCGGTCGAACTCTTGGTTTCATGAACTCATACGCAGGTATGATCGGGTCGCTCGCAGGCACAATTGGGGTTGGAGCGGGGTATCCCTAGTTTGGATCATCACCCGTCCTTGGGGCGGCAATCCTCAGCAGTTTCGAAAGGAGGCCACGATGGCCGACCACGACAAGACGCTTTCCACCGAAGTCACTGTCAGCGCTTATTACCGGGTTCATCCCGAAGACCGGCAGGCTTTCATCGATGCGGTCGTCCCCGAGATGACGGCCGCGCAGAAAATGCCGGGCTGCGTATATTATGCCTTTGCGCAGGACCTGACGGACCCCAACACTTTCCACCTGCTCGAAGGCTGGGCCGACCAGGCTGCCTACGAGAACCACGAGGAAGCAGAGAGCTTCCTGGCGGCCTTGTCGACGGTCGTGAAGACGGTGCGGATACTTCACCGCGAAGGGGTGCGCTACGACGTTGCCCGCATGCATATCGACGATCCGCGCGGGAAGGTTTCGTGAGGAGGCGGGGGGCGAGGAGTGAGGGGCGAGGAGTGAGGGGCGAGGGGTGAGGGGCGGTCGGCCGCCCCTCGCCGACCTCTAAGCGTCACTTGCCCGGGGGGAAGACCAGTTCGATCTGCGAGCCCCACGGGCTGAGGAAATAGAACCAGCGTGACCCGTCGGACAGTGTCACGGGATCGTTCAGAACAGGCAGACCAATGGCTCTGACCGCCGCCAGCGCGCGGGCGGGATCGTGGGCCTTGAGCGCGATGTGGGTCGCACTCGCATCGTCCTCATGCGGCTGCTTGTGCGAGGCGATGGGCGATGCATATTCGAACAGCTCGATCTTCGAGCCATCCCTGGCCTCGATCATCATCAGGCGGTTCAGCCGCGCCCCGGCATGCCAGCGAAAGCGGCGCTTCCATTGCTTTTTGACCGGAGCGGGCCTCCAGTCGGACACCACGCGGGTGCCGATCAGGTCATGGAAGAATTGTGCGGACTTTCCGGCATCCGGCACGTTGATGCCGATATGATCGATGCCGCCGACGTCGAGCACTGCGTCCGAACCGTCAACAGGATGCGCGCCCTGCTGGGCGAATGCGGCAGTGGCACCGGCCACTGCCGCCAGCAAGAGCGCGCCGACGGCGATGCCGCCCTTCACCATAATGCGGGCGCGGCGCGGCGCAGTTCTTCCGTGAAGATCGCGGGCTGCTCGAACGCCGCGAAGTGTCCCCCGCGAGCCGCTTCGGACCAGTAGGTCAGCTTCGAATACATCCGTTCGCCCCAGACTTTCAGCGGGCGGAATATCTCGCCGGGAAACACACTGACCGCGACGGGAAGGTCGAGCTTCTGGGGGGTGAAGTCGGTAGCGAAGCTTTCTGCATAGAGCCTTGCCGAGGAGGCCGCGCTGTCCGTCAACCAGTAGAGCATGATGTTGTCCAACATGCGGTCCCGGCCGATTTCCTGTTCCGGATGATGAGCGGAATCGCTCCAGGCCGCCAGCTTTTCGTAGATCCACGCGGCCTGACCGGCCGGCGAGTCCGCGAGAGCGTAGCCGACTGTCTGTGGCCGCGTACCCTGCAGGATCGCATAACCGGACTCGCTCGTACCGTAAGCAACCAGCTGCGCGATCGAGGCCTGCTCTTCCGCAGTGGGTTGGCCCACAAGCGGCGGCGGAAACAGGATCGGCAGGTTGAGGTGCACACCGGCAAGGCCGGGGACATGCTGCTTTGCCATCCAGGTCGTGACACCCGCGCCCCAGTCCCCACCCTGGGCCAGATAACGGTCGTAGCCGAGGCGGTTCATCAGCGTGCCCCAGGCGCGGGCGATGCGTGGAAGCCCCCAACTCCGTTCCGTCGGCTTGTCCGAAAAGCCGAAGCCGGGGAGCGAGGGGATGACTACGTGGAATGCGTCTTCGGCCTTGCCGCCGTGGGCGGTGGGATCGGTCAATGGGCCAATCACGTCTAGGAATTCGACGACCGATCCGGGCCAGCCATGGGTCAGGACGATCGGACGTGCCTGAGGGTGGCGTGAGCGCACATGGATGAAGTGGATGCCCAGACCGTCGATCCGGGTGCGGAATTGGGGCAAGGCGTTGAGGCGCCTGGCCAGCCGCACTGGATCGTAGCCGGTTCGCCAGTAGTCCACCAGCGCACGGGTATCGTTCAAGGGGGCGCCTTGCGACCAGTCTCCAACGGTCTCCTTTTCCGGCCAGCGCGTCAGCGAAAGGCGCTGGCGCAACTGGACGAGCGCTGCTTCGTCGGTTTCGACGCGAAATGGCGCGATCGTTTCATCCGAAGCAGGGAGCAAGGGCTGAGAGCGGCCGCCCGCAGGGCGCGCTTGGGCCGCGCCTGCGAGAACCGTGGCGACGCCTGCAGTTGCAGCCGCGACGCCCATGAAATGACGGCGATCAACACCGGCTTGGCCGATGCCGGCTTCGCAGATGCCGGCTTCGCAGATGGAAGTGATAGGCATGACGGGATCCTTGCTGGGATGTCGGCTCAGAGTTGCAGTGCCGCTTCGAGATTTCCGAACACACCAAGCTGCGCGAGGAGGACGGTGGCCGCCGTGTAGCAGTGGAATGAGGCCACCTTGCCGTCGCGAAGTTGGAACACGTCGCAGCAGGGTGCGTGAATTTCGTTGCCGGTGGCCCTGATCGTTCCGGCGGGAAGCTTCAGGTCGCCGCGGTGCGTGCCGTTGAGGCTCAGTTCGACGATGACTACATCGCCGTCCACGTAGAACTTATCCAGCGCGCGATGCATGTCCGGAAAGGCTTCGGCATAGATGTCGACCGTGTCACCGATCTCTTCGCCGTAATACTTCTGGCCGGCGGCGACGTCCCAGAAATAGCCGTCCTCGGTGAACAGCGAAACGAACTGCGCGGTGTTCCTGCCTTCACCTTCGGCGCAGGCATAAAGCGAACGGATCACGTCTTCGTTGGTCGGCATCTCGATTGTCCTTTCCATGGGCTGGCCCGGTCGGCTTCGTCATCCGAAGATGCGGTGCGAGGCGGGACACTGCCGATGATAGGAAAGGAAGCAGGAGGATGCGTTCAGGCGCGCGTATCGGCGCCTGATACGCGCGCGCTAGAGCATAATACGCGGGTATGAGAGAGGGCGTCGGCGGGCACTGGGCACCACGTGCGCCGTGTCAGGCCAGGTCCTTGACGGCCTCTGCCATCTTCACGAAATCGGCAAGGTTTCGGGCGCCCATCTTCCGCATGGCATTGCCGCGATGGATCTTGATGGTGATTTCGCTGAGTTCGAGATCCCAGGCGATCTGCTTGTTCATCCGGCCTTGTGCGACGAAACCCATGACCTCCCGCTCCCGCGGAGACAGCAAGGCATAGCGCTCGCGCAGTTCTTGCGAACCTTGCCGCTCGGCGCGCTGCCTGGCATCGCGGCCAAGTGCCGTGGTCACGGCGTCCAGCATGTCCTGCTCTCGGAAGGGCTTGGGCAGGAAGTCCACTGCACCGGCTTTCATCCCGCGCACGCTCATGGGAATATCGCCGTGCCCCGTCATCAGGATGACCGGCATCCGCACCCCGGCCTCGGCGAGCTGCACTTGAAAATCCAGCCCGCTGACACCGGGCAGACGTACATCGAGGATCACGCAACCGGCCGCCGTGGCGCGTCCCGAAGCCATGAACTCGGACGCGCTGGCAAAGGTACGCACTGCATAGCCGACCGACCGAAATAGCCCGTCGAGCGCGACCCGGATCGAGGGATCGTCATCGACGACGTGAATCGTCTGGGCATCTTCTGTATGGCTCATGATGGGAAGCGTCTTGTCATGCTTGCGCCGTCCGCGTCCAGCGCAGCTTGATGCAGGGCCATGCCTGCGACGGTCCGGAGGCTGGCACCGTCATTCTCCTGCTTTGTCCAGAAAGACGATCAAGGTCGCGATCCGGCCATTTTTGGTGATCGCCACGTCCCACCCCGTGTATCGGGCAGGCTCGCCGGACGGCCCGGATCCCCAGGCAAGCCGGCCCGCATCGGGCTGCACCTGAGCCTCGTCGATCGGGGTATAGACGAAATCGGGATGCGCGGCGCGAAGCTGGCCTGCGAAGGCTGCGATCTCCTCTCGGCCCCGTATGACGCCCGGCGGCACATGAAGCGCGCAATCCTCGGTCCAGAGTTCGTTCAGTGCCGCGAGGCGCCGGTCCGGGTCGTTCTCGCCGAACACTTCGCGAAGGTTTCTCACGAGCAGCTCCCTGATGCGTTCCGACGAAGTCGGTGATGGGGCAGGGTGATCGACAGGCAGGTCCACGATTCCGATCCTCTTGGGGGCATAATGCCCATGGCACGTGGCAATGTGGCTCATCCTGCCGCTTGGCGAACCCCATACGCGCGTATGAGCGGACCGATACGCGATGGCCGGATCGCGCGCATCCCCCCGATCGGGGGGGGGAAGCCGCCCCCGAGGCGGAGCGATTGTTGCGATTGCAAGCGAGCAATATCCTGCCCCTGTTACCGCTCCCCGGCTATGCATCTGCAAGGTTTCGACGGCGGCGGCATCAAAGTTCGATGCGAGGCTTGCCGGAATGTCAGACACGCGATTAGGGGTTGGTATCGGCGACTACGGTGTTTCGACAGCCGATGCCGTTCCCGCGCTGATCTCGTTTTTCGATGCGGAGCATGTCTGCCGCTTTGCCAACGATCATCACATCCATTGGTACGGGCGGACGCCGGAGCAGCTCGTTGGCAAGCATATGCTCGATTTTTTGGGGGGAGCGCTCTATGCCGAGCGGCGCCCTTATCTGGAGAGGGTGGCTGCCGGTGAGACAGTCTCGTTCGAGGCTGAAGTCCCGCATTGCCGCGGCGGATTGCGCGAAGCGGCGATCCGTTATGTACCCAAATACGTGGAGGGCCGCTTCGAGGGCTTTCACATTCTCGTCTTCGATCTTTCGCGAGAACAACACCGGTTCCGCAGTGTCTTCGAGGGAACCGTCGTCGGCTTTGTCGAGATCGATCTTCGCGGAGCCCGGTGCGTCATGGCGGAACTGGAGAGAGAGGTAGGCGATATCGCCACTCACATCGCCGCTGACATAACGGTCGTCCGGCACGTGCTCGATAATACGCCGATCGTCGGCCTCAACGAAAAGGCATGCCAGATGCTCGGCGTGGTTCCGACCGAGGCCGTGGGCAGGCCGCTGGGCCTCTGGTGTCCGGACGAGACGATGGCGGTGTGGAACCGTGTCTTTCTGGATTACATCTCACTCAAGGTCAGCCACGAGGCGGAAACGGTAATCCGCTGCAAAGACGGATCCGACCTGGATGTCATCCTGAGCGCCGCCTATCCGAAACGGCCGGATGAGCAGGTCTTCGTCGTGGTCGGCCTCGTCGATATCAGCGAACGGATCGCCCGGGAAAAGGCGCTTGCCCGCGCGCAGCTCGATCTTGCCCATGCCGGACGCGTCTCGATCCTCGGAGAACTGGCTGCATCGATCACCCACGAAATCAATCAGCCGCTCAGCGCGATCATGGCCAACGGCAATGCCGCATTGCGCTGGCTGAACAGGCCGGTGGCCGACCTTGACGAAGCGCGCGCGGCGATCGGGCACATGATCCTTGAGGGAGAGCGCGCATCCAGGATTATCGCGCGTACCCGCGCCATGGCCATGAAAGGCAGCGGCGAGCACAGCGTCTTCGAACTGAAGCCGACGCTGGAGGAAGCGATCGAGATCACGCGGCGTCAGATCGGTCTCTTGGGCGCATCCTGCACGATGCATGGCTGCGATACCTCGGTCCGGATTCTTGGCGATCGGGTGCAACTGCAACAGGTCATCATCAACTTGATCGTCAACGCTGCGCAGGCCATGACCAGCGCCACCTGCGGGGACGGGAGGGTGGAAGTTCATTTCCGGGCCGAAGGCAGGCGCGCAATCGTTCGCGTGATCGATAGCGGGCCGGGGCTGGATGCCGCCAGCGCCGCCAGATTGTTCGAGGCGTTCTTCACCACCAAGACGGATGGCATGGGAATGGGCCTGTCCGTTTCCAAAGGGATCGTCGAGGCGCACGGCGGCACGATCGCCGCCTGCAATAATGCCGGTCCGGGATGCACGTTTACGGTAGATATCCCGATCGTTCTTGCAGATGAGCAAGACGTCGATGGAGGATCACCGGCGCTGCGGTTTGCATGATGCCACCAGGGCCCCTGTCAGGGCGAGCGTACTGCCGATCATCCAGGCTCTCCCCACTCCCGCGTGGTCGACGATCAACCCGCCGATGAGGGCGCCGAGCGCCACGGAAGACTGGAACACCGTGTTTGTGAGTGCCGAGCTTGCCTCAAAGCTTTGCGGTGCGGCGCGAAGTGTCCAGAGCTGGAGGCATAGTGGCAGCGCGCCAAAGGCGGCGCCCCAGGCCAGGATGGCGGCGCCCGACAAGACCGGATGCAGTCTGGCCAACAAGGCGATGGCGATGGCAAGGCCGATGACCAGAATGACTCCCGAAAGCGCCCAGCGCGGGCTTGCACTGCTCGCCCATGTTCCCAGCCAGACGCCGACCAGTCCGGCCAGGCCATAGCCTGCCAGCAGCCACGCCATGGCCGGTCCCGAAATCCCTCGTGCTGTCAGGAACGGCCCCAGATAGGCATAGGCGCTGAAGTGACCGGCAACGACGAATGCCGTAGCGAGAAAGCCGGTGCGGATGGCGGGGACGTGCAGCACCGCTGCCATGGCCTTCACATCCAGACGCTCACTGGCCTCCAGCGGCGGAATGATCGCGGCCTGTGCCGCAAATGCTATCAGGGCAAGAAGGCCCACGCAGTCGAAAGCGGCGCGCCAGCCCACGAGGTTGCCGGCTAGCGTGCCAAGCGGCACGCCGAGCACGGTGCCGATGGATATGCCGGCCACGATGATGGCGGCAGCGCGGTCGCCGTCGTGTTGCCGCACCAGTCTGCGGCCGATCGCCGCGGCGAAAGTCCACACGCCGCCCAAGGCCAAGCCCAGCAGCACGCGTCCGGCCAGAGCCATCCACAAGTAAGGGGAATGGGCGACCGCAAGATCTGAGAGCGCAATGCTCAAGGTCAGGCCCGACAGCACCATTCGCCGGTCCAGACGGCTGGCACAGATGGCAAAGGCAGGCGCGCTGATCGCCGCGACAAGGCCGGGGACTGATAACAGCAGCCCCGTCCGACCTTCCGAAGCGCCGAGGTCGCGCGCTATCGATCCGAGCAGGCCGACCGGCAGGAACTCGCTCGTCACCATCACGAAAGTGCCAAGAGCAATGGTGCATACAGCGGTCCAGCGGCTGGCTGGGGCTTCGGCAAGCGCAATGACAGAATTGGGCATGATCTTCCCGTTCCCGGGAACTCGGCTCCCTGGAATTCCAAGCGCGCCGGTGATCGGTGCGCATGGACCCGTAAAAGCGGATGATTCGTGGCCTGTCGATTATGCCCGGGTATGACCGACTAACCGCAAGCGATGCTCCTGCGATCCTGCAGGTCTCTTATTCCGAACCGTGATTAATCCGCGCGCGGCAAGGTGAAGTGGAAGCTGGCACCTCCTCCCGCCGCAAGATCCGCCCGGATGGAGCCGCCATGTCCCTCGACGATCGTGCGCGTTACCGAGAGCCCCATGCCCATCCCGTCGGGCTTGGTCGTGTAGAAGGCGTTGAAGATCTGCTGGCCCACGGTTTCCGGAATGCCGGGGCCGTTATCGTCGACCTGAACCCTGACGAATGCACCTTCCAGATGGGCGGAAATGCCGATGCGGCGCGGCGCGGCGATACCGACCATTGCCTGGGCGGCATTGACCAGCAGGTTGATGAGCACCTGCTGGATCTGCACCTTGTCGACCAAAATAGTGCCTACATCCGGGGCTACGGCCAGATCGACTTCCGCGCCGAGGCTTGCCAGCTGCCAGCGTGTTATCGCCAGGGCTTCGTCGACGATCGTCGCGAAGTCGTGAGGCGCGCGGTCGCCGTCTCCCTTCGTCGCCATGCGGCGGGTGCGGGCGAGTACTTCGCTGGCGCGGGTCCCGTCCTCGACGATGCGCGAGATGGCATCGATCGCTTCCTGCAGGTCCGGTGTCGGCCGCCTGAGCCAGCGCAGTGCCGCATTCCCATTGGCGACGAGCGCGGTCAGCGGCTGGTTGACTTCGTGGGCGATGGAAGCCGCCAGTTCGCCCAAAGTGGCGACGCGGGCTGCGCGGATCAGGTCGGTGTTGAGGCGGGCCAGTGCTTCCTCGCGCTCGATACGATCGCTGATGTCCATGATGGCGAACGTGCCGGCCGGCGGAGATACCGGTTCCTGGGGAAACGCCGTGCTGACATGGACGGGGAACAGCGAGCCGTCGGCACGGGCCATCAGCGCCTCGCCCTCGTAGCCCGGTTCGCCGCTGAGATAGGCCACCAGATTGTCGAGGAGCATCGCTTCCGCCTGCGGCGGGCACCAATGTCCGAATGGCGTCGCCAGCGCGGTGTCACGGTCGACGCCGAACAGCACCTGCGCCCGGGTGTTGAGATCGAGTACGCGGCAGCTGTCGATCGATTGGCGGATGAACGCGGGATTGGCCCGAACGTAATCGGCCGGCTTCAGTCCGCTCTCCCGGCATCTCTCGGCCAGCATGGCCTGCATGTCCGCCAGATCGATTTCCCAGAACGCGACGACCGTGGCTTCGAAGATACGGTGATAGCGGTGAGCCTGGGTACCGGGATCGGATTCTTGAACCTCGGGTACCGAATTCATTCTTCCGCCCTGGGTAGCGATGTAGAGACGGGTAGCGATGTCGAAACTTCCGGTACGTCCGGATCATCGGCACGCGCATATACTTCGGCGTCCGAGATTGCGCCATCGCTTTGCGGCGGTTCCGGTGCGCTGCGGGCAGTTCCAACCGTCATGCTGCGCAGCACGCCGTCCTTGCGGATCAGGCCGTGAAACAGCGCAGCGCAGAGATGGGCGAGGATCAGGGCGAAGAACATCACCGCGATCACCGTGTGGGCCTGCCGCAGCACTGCATAGAGCCGCAGATTGTGGGGCACGATGGGTGGAAGCGTCAGGCCGGAAATCACTTCCACCGGATAGCCACCGGCGGAGAGCATGGCCCATCCGATCAGCGGCATGGCCGCCATGCTCGCATAGAGCAACACGTGCGATCCCTTCGCCGCCAGCACTTGTGCGGGCGGCAGGTCCCGGGGCAGCGGCGGCGATCTCGTGGCAAGGCGCAGGGGGAGACGCAAAAGGACCAAAACCAGGATGGCGATGCCGACCGGCCGGTGAAGTTCCAGCAGGGTAAGATAGGCCGGCCCGGTGGTGGAGACCATGCCGACACCGATGAACAGCATGGTGAGGACCATGGCCGCCATAAGCCAGTGAACCCCGCGCAGCAGCGGGTGGAAGTCATGGGGAGGGCGGTTCATCGCGCAGGCTCCTTGCCAGCTAGATCGCTGCCGATCGCGCTTGGATGCGGTCCTTCCCCGGCGCGGCGCTGGAAGGAAGAGGAATAGACCTTCGATCGCGCCGCCAGCAGCGGGTCGTCGGACAGGCCGATGCCGGAGGGCAGGATCGTTGGATCAAAGTTGAGATCGCGGCAGGCGCCGACTTCCTCGGGCATGACCTTGTCCACCGTGAGAACGCCGGCGTCGATGCTGCGATGCGGGCCGGTCCAGGCGACGGTGGCGTTGTCGGTCTCATCGCCGGGGTTCGCGATCGTCAGGATCAGGTGCCAGCGTGAAGGCCCCTTGGCCGTCCGCGCGATCATCTCTTGGAACAGGGCATCACGCGGTAATTGGTCGAGATGAGCTTTGTCGAGCCCGGTGAGCGCTGCTTCCGGCTCGAACTGCCAGCGCACGAAGCGGGTCCGGCCCGCGCTGTCGGTCATGGTGAAAGCGTTGATCGAATAGTAGGTGGCATTGGCCAGGCTGCTGGGCAGCACCGCCTTGGCCAGATAGTCTTGAAAGGCCTTTACCGAAGGATATTCGGCGATCAGGGCCTTCATTTTGGCCGGATCGGGCTTGCCTGTCGCCGGGTCGGGCCGCGTGGCGTGTTGCAGGGCAATGAAACCTGCCGCGCTCGGAACGGGGAAGATGGGGGTGTGGTCCATCGCCATGCGCCATTGCTGCCCGTCGGGCGTCTTCAGGAGCAGCGCCATCGAATGGAACACGTTGCGGCCGTCCGTGGCGAGGGGATTGCCGCCCGCAACCGAGAAGCGGCCGATGACGGGATAGGTCCCGGGCTCGAAAGCCTTCGCGGTCGAAATCTCACTTCCCGCCCCGTTCGCGGCGAAATTGCCCGAAAGACAAATACCTTTGGCATGTGCGCGCCGAAATCCGGGCTGCTTCTTCCCTGTATTGTATTCGAGTGCGCGAGTCACGTCGCCGCCGTTGATGCGCTTGGGGCCAATCCATCCGGCCGCCCAGAGGAAGGCAAGCACGAGCAGCGCGGCGACTCCGCCGATGAAAAGGACTGGGCCGGGAGGAACCGGTTTCTTGGGGGACATGAAATCTCCGTGCCGCCGTTGGCGTTGGGCGTGGGATCGGACGGGCTTATGTCATCGCTTCGTGAAAAGCTTTTATACGCAGGGATGATCGAAAGCACCCTTGTGTGTGATCATCTTGGCGACGGTTCATTCCCCGTTACAAGCGCGAGGAAGTTCCAGCTCGATATCCATGCCCGCGTCAGTGCGGTCGCCGTTTACCCGGATGGAACCGCCATGAAACTGCGCGATAGCGCGGCAGAGCCCCATGCCGCCTGCCGAGAAGTGGGCAGGCTGCGGATCCGCCAATCCGGGCGCGGCACGATCGCAGCTGCCGCTGCCCGTGATGTTGAGCCGCACATAGGAGCCATCGGCAGACGTGGTGATGTTGATCGTCGTTTGGTCATCAAGTCCGGGAGAGGCACTCAGCGCGCCGCCGATCAGGCTGGCCACGAGCCGTTCCAGCAAATGGATTTCGCCTAACACGTAGCCGCCCTCAGCGGCCGTCTTTACGCCAAGCGAGGCGATCGGCTGCCGTGACTGGATCGCCTCGATCACCTGGCGGACAAGGGGATCGAAAGATACGAGCGACCGCTCCAGACGCCCCTGTTCCACCACGTCATGGACCTGCGCGATGACCTGAGCGGCCTCCTCGCCGGCGTGTTCGGCCTGCGCGATTACCTTGCGTGCCTCGGCCACATCCGGCGGGCGTCTGTCGAGCCATCGGCGCGCCGCGGCAAGATACGCGTTGATCGACGACAGGGGCTGGCTCACTTCGTGCGAGATCGACGTGGACAGGCCGCCGATGATCGCGCGGTGCAGTGCCTCGTCGCGCTCAAGCCGGGCGGCGTCGAGATTCTTTTCCATGCGCTTGCGTTCGGTGAGATCGAGTACGCTGCCACAGACGCGATCATACCCCCTTCCATCGGTCGGCAGACGCATCGCGATGAAGATGGGTATGAGGTCGCCCTGGGCAGTGCGGACCTGGCATTCGGTTTCGAATATTGCGCTACCCCGATTGAGGGCAAGCAGGCCTTCCACGAAACTGGAGTCCTCCTCGGGCAGGAAGTCGGACAGGCGCCGAAAGAATCTCGTCCCGTTGGTCATGCCCATAAGGCGCATGGCCGCGTCGTTGGCATGGGTGATCTTCACGAGACTGCACAAGTGGGCGACATAGAGCGGGTTGGCCCGGAGATGGGCTTCCAGGTCTTTCACGCCACTTGTCCTGAGGGCGGTCAATTCGGCCGCGACCTGCGTGAAATCATGTTCCCAGATGGCCAGAGCCAGTGAGTTGAAGATTGTTTCGTACCGGGCGTCGCTGGCCCGAACCTGCTCGCGCAAATGCCCGTTTCGAGTAAGGAGCAGGGCGGCGATGGTGACTGCGGCAAGGCTTGCCACAAGACGCAGCACCTCATCGGTGTCAGCCCGATCGCCGTGATTGATCAGAAAACTGATGACGGCGAGGGCGGCGCAGGGAAAGGCCCAGCGGGCAGGGCGGGAGCGTGACGTCCCATCGTCAGCGACGAGCAGTACCAGCGCATAGAGCACGGCGACCGCGCTCTGAAGGCGGGTGAACGTATCGATGACGAAAACGGCGGCTGCCGTCAGGGCTGCCAGTGAAACTCTCGTTCTGTCCGCGAAGGGCGTGACCATGGTTCGGTATTCCCGATTAAGCGCCCGCCGCGCTAGGCGGATGGGTTCCTGTCCCGGTATTCCAGCAGCCCTTCGATCATGGCTATGACGGCATCGGCATCGAGTGGCTTGGTGAGGAAGCGGTATGCGCCCCTTTCCTGGGCGCGCTGGCGCCATTCGGCATCGGGGAAGGCCGTCATCAGGGCTACCGGAACATCCGGAGTTGCGGCGTGGAGGCGGTCGAGCAGCTCAATTCCGGAGAGCCCCGGCATTTGAACATCGCTCAGAACAAGCACGAACCGGCCTACATCGCATTCGAGCAAGCTGGCGCCGTCTTCGAATAGCTGCGAACTTACGTCGATCGACCGTAGCAGTCCGGCGAGGGCGGTGCGGATGCATTCCTCGTCGTCGACGATCGCCACGCATGGCGGCTGTAGGGGTGGTGTACCGTTCATTGAAAGCCTTCCGATCGTGCTTCACTTAGAGAGAACGTTCGGGTGCCGGCAATTATACGCGGGTGTGAATAAGCCCGCGTCCGAGAGCAGCGGCGAATGGCTTCCGGTCTATAGGGGCGCACGGGTGCGCAAGGCGCGGCGCGATGCTAACGGAGATTGCGCCGTGCTGGATCGCTGTGCGGGGTAAGGAGAACCGGCAGGTGTTGAAGACGGTGCAAGGGCCGGAGGGAGCGGGTTCGCTCCGGTCCAGCGTGCGGGGACTTCTGCCTCGGCTTGTCCTTCTTTGCGTGCCCTGCCTTCTGTGCGGCACAAGCGGCATTTCAGCGGCTGGAACCGAGCCGACATCCACGCTTGAGATTCAAGGCTGGCAGCGCAATTTTTCGGGGCCAAGGCAGGGTGCTCCTTCCGGGGTTCGGGCCCTCGCGCAGACCCCCGACGGGATCGTGTGGATCGGAGCCAGCGATGGCCTCTATAGGTACGACGGCCGCAGTTTCACCCGCGTCGCACCTTCGAGCGCAAAACCTATCCAGGCCGATACGATCGCTGCTTTGCTGGCGACCAGGGATGGGGACCTTTGGGTGGGGCACGACTACGGCGGCCTGTCCCTTGTGCGCGCGGGACGGCACAGGCCGCTGACTGGGCTTAAGATGAGCACGGTCTGGGCCTTTCCGACAAATCGGGCAGGGGCGGAATGGGCCGTAGGTAGCGACAGCCGTCAGGTCTCCGTGGCACGTCTTATCGGTCGCAAATGGGTGCCGTGGACTGAATTCAAGTCGTATTTGTTCTACGGCAGCGCGGTCGATGGCGAGGGCACGCTGTGGCTGATCGTTGGGGACCAACTCATCGCGGTCTCAGCACAGAACCGGAATTGGCGCGTCGTCGCGAGCGGCATCGGATCGTCCAGTCTCACTGGCAGTCCGGACGGCCGTGTCTGGCTGGTTGGAAAGAACCGCCTGAGCGAGTTGTCGTCTCCCGGCGGGGCAGGCGCCGCGAAACCAGCGATCACCGGTTTCACTCGCAAGGGCGATGCCCCAGTCATCTTCGAGGATGCCACCCATTTCTGGATCGTTCAGGGCGACAACGTGCTGGAGCGTTATGCGATCCACGAGGCCGGGCACGCGGTTCGGATCGCCGCATGGCCCAGTGGCTATGCTCTGACTGCATCGGTATTGCCGCTGAGTGCGTTGCCCTCGATGGTCGATCGCGAGGGAGCGCTCTGGATCGGGACGAGCCAAGGGCTCGAACGCTTCAATCGTGGTTCTTTCGCCCCGGTCCTAGCGGGTGCCAACAATACGGTTGAGAACCGGTCTCCCGCATTCGCGACCGCCGATGGGCGCGGCCAGGTCTGGGCTTGGCGCCAGGATCGACTGTTTCGGGCAGAGGGGGGCACTGGCCTCACGTCCTGGCCCGGAAGGCGCCCGGATGGCGCGGCGCCGTGCGCTGCCCGATCGGGTGGCGTATGGATTTTCGACGGGGCAGACAGTTTTACCCGCCTTGGCGGAACTCAGCCAGCGTCGATGCGCCTGGGTCGGAAAGGCCAAAGCTTGGCGAAAGAGCTCGGCATCAACGGGTGCATCGAAGACGAGCGAGGGCGTCTGTGGGCGGCGGCGGATCGCGGATTGGCGCTCCTGGGGCCGGACGTGAAGGCTCCCGTGCCGCTTGGCGAGGATTCGGGCTATTCGATCGGAACCTATGCCACCTGGCGCGATGGTTGGGTCTTGGCCTATGTCGGCAACGGGAACTTGTGGCTTACTGATGGCGTCCAGTCCCGGATCGTGTGGCGCCAGGCCGATAACACGCTCGGTTTCATCGAAGCGCAGTACCGCAGCGGAAATGCGATCCTGCTGGGCGGTGACCGGGGCCTCGGCCGGTTCGATGGACAGTCGGTCAAGGTCATATCGAGCGTGCGGTTTCCCTGGCTCAACTTCGTAGCCGGTATCGTGCAGACCCCGCGCGGCGAGACATGGCTGCAGACGAGCAGCGGGATCGTGCGGTTGCGCACGGCCGATCTCGACCGTGCATTCATCGATGCGGATTTCCAGCCTGATGTGCGCATTTTCCGGGCTGCCGACGGCGTGCCTGGCCCGCCCACTTACGCGAACATGTCGGGTCTGTCGGCCGATCGCGGCGGACGGATATGGGCATCGACGAGCAACGGGATTGCGGTGTTCGATCCTGCGACCGCTCCAACCGATGGACCGCCGCCTCCGGTTCTCGTGACCGGCATTGAAGCCGATGAGCGTGAATTGCCGGTGGCGTCAAGGGTCCGGTTGCCACCCGGCGTTGCACGGCTGCGCATCCAGCTTGCGGTTATCGACTTCGACAACCCGATGGCCACCCGGCTGCGCTATCGGCTGAAAGGCATGGATACCGACTGGGTCGATGCCAGTGAGCAGCGCACTGCGATATTCACGTATCTGCCGCCGGGGCATTACCGGCTTGAGGTGATCGGGGCCAACTCGCACGGCGTCTGGAACCGCAAGGGCAACGCGATCGAAATCGATGTGGCACCGCAGTTTTGGCAGACTTGGTGGTTCAAGGCTGCGGCGGTGCTGGCCTTGTCGTTCGGCATCTGGATGACCTTGCGCTGGCGTGTCGCGCAAATCGCGCGGCGACTGCGCAGTCAGGCGGCCGAACGTGCGAACGAGCGCGAACGCATTGCGCGCGACATCCACGACACCCTGTTGCAGGGAATGCAGGGACTGGTGCTGCGCATTCAGTCGATCACGTCCCGGATGCAGAGTCCGGATCCCAACCGGCAGGCATTGGAAGAAAGCCTGGACAGGGCCGACGCACTCATAGCGGAAGGCAAGCTTCGTGTCCGCAACATGCATGTGGAAGACAGGCCGGAGGATCTGCGGAGCATGTTGCAACAGGTCCTGATGGAGATGCCGTTTGCATTCGATGTGCAACGCTCCGTCTCAGTCAATGGAAGTCCGCTTCCGGTCGAGGCCATGGTTGCGCGCGAGGTTCGGGAAATCGTGGCGGAGGCGCTGTTCAATGCGGCCCGCCACGCCAAGGCCCAGTGCGTGCTAGTTACGATCGAGTTCGGCGCCCGCGCGCTCGAGCTTGTTGTTGCCGACGACGGCTCGGGCTTCGAAAACGGCGACGATGGCGCATCCGGCTATGGGCTTATCGGAATGCGCAAGCGCGCCGAAAGCATTGGCGCAAAGCTGACGATCGAGCCCCGAGTTGGGAAGGGGACTCGGGTGCGAGTGCGGGTGCCGGGGCGTAGAGCCTATCTGGATCGCCCCGGTTTTCTGATCCGGCTTGCGGGATGGCTGCCTGGCCACTCAGATCGTCAGGATACCGCGTCGTAAGGCCTCCATGACCGCGTGTGTGCGATCCGAGACGTTCAGCTTCACAAAGGCATTCTTGAAGTAGTCCTTCACTGTTTCCTCGGAAATGCCGAGAATACGCGCAATCTCGCGATTGCTGTTGCCTCTGGCCGCTTCCGCGAGAACCTGGGTTTCGCGCGATGTCAGCGGCCGTTCGCCGATGTGGCTGGCGATTTCCGTGGCAACCTCAGCATCGATGTAGCGCTTGCCCGCGTGAACATCGCGGATCGCCTGGGCAATGACCTTGCGGACGTTGCTCTTCAGCATGTAGCCGGCGGCGCCAATCTTGAGTGCGCGCGTCGCCGATGCGTCGCCCGCATAAGTCGATAGCACGATGATCCTGGCCGAGGGCTCGTCCGCCAGAATCGTCGCGATCGCCTCGGCGCCACTCGCTCTGGGCATTTGCATGTCCATCAGCGTTACATCGGGGCGAAGCAAGGCGAACTGATGGATGGCTTCGACACCGTCGCCGGCTGTGCCGGCGATCGTGAGGTCCTCCTCGTTCTCGATGATAGCGCTCAGGCCTTCGCAAACGACGGGGTGATCGTCGACCACCAGTACTCGGATCATCGCTGCGTCTCTCGGGAGTTCAGGGTTGGCCAATGGCCCGACCTTAGACGTGCAAGGCCCAAAGGAACAGCGGCGAGTATCTGCTATTACCCCCGGCAAGCCGTTCGGCTCACCGGGGGTAAGGGTTCAGGCCTGCACGAAGGCGAGCAGGTCGGGATTGATGGTGTCTGCGTTCACGGTCAGCATGCCGTGGGAGAAGCCTTCGTAGATCTTCAGCGTGGCGTTCGGCAGGATTTCGGCCTGGAGCACGCCGGCGTTCTTGTAAGGGACGACTTGATCGTCATCGCCGTGGAGGACGAGGGTGGGGACGGTGATCGCCTTCAGATCGTCGGTCTGGTCGGTTTCCGAGAAGGCTTTGATGCCTTCGTAATGGGCCTTGGCGCTACCGGTCATGCCCTGGCGCCACCAGTTGTCGATCACGGCGGGCAGCACATTGGCGCCTTCGCGGTTGAAGCCGTAGAACGGTCCAGCGGCGACATCGCGGAAGAACTGCGAACGGTTGGCGGCAAGGCCGGCGCGCAGACCGTCGAACACTTCGATCGGCAGGCCGCCGGGATAGCGATCGGTCTTCAGCATGATCGGCGGCACGGCGCTGACCAGCACGGCCTTGGCAACGCGGCCCTGCGGGATGCCGTAGCGGGCGACATAGGCTGCCACTTCACCGCCGCCGGTCGAGTGGCCGATGTGGACGGCGTTCTTGAGGTCGAGGTGTTCCATCACCGCAGCGGCATCGGCGGCGTAGTGATCCATGTCATGACCCTCGCTCACTTGTTCGGAGCGACCGTGGCCACGGCGGTCATGGGCGACGACCCGGTAGCCCTTGGAGAGGAAGAACAGCATCTGCGCATCCCAGTCGTCCGACGAGAGCGGCCAGCCATGATGGAAGACGATCGGCTGGGCATCCTTCGAGCCCCAGTCCTTGTAGAAGATTTGGGTGCCGTCCTTGGTGGTTACGTAGGCCATGGGAAGTTCCTTCAGATTTCGGGGTAAGGCAATTGGGGCGGGGGGAAGTTTGTCGTCGCCTGCTGGGATGACTTCTGGTGAAAATCAGTCTTTCGGGAAAGCTGGATAAAATCGCATCATTATTTCGAAAAAATCGAATGAAATGATGGTCAATTGCCCGCCTCGGGCTTGCCGTTCGCTGGATTTCGCCGAAGTCCGCACGATCGGAAATCATCCCTGCGTATGCTTTGGGTAACATCTGAGGAGGATGGGGCGAGGTCCTGCGTCTCGTGCGGCCATAGCAGAGCCGCTTCGGACGCGACGCTCGCGCCTGCATTCAAGCCTCGTCGAGGCCATATCCGATCACTCGACGGCGTTCGCGCCTGTCCGCATGGGGTGCGAGGGGGAAGGCTAAAGGCACATCATACGCAGGAATGAGCGGGGTAGCCGCACGGACGAGGCTGCCGACCTTGCGTCTGGCATCGGCGATGATTGCACGGCGCTATTCCGGTCCCCTCAGGTGCCTTGGCACTTAAGCGGGGAACAACTTGAAATGATCCGGAACTTTGCATGGAGGATAGCCCTCATGGCTCTCTCGGCGTGCCCTCTGATGGTCGCTGACGAGACTCTGGCACGAACTGCCGACAAAGGCGTAGTGCTGGCGACATCTGATGAGGCGCTACTCGCGCGTCTGCCGGGATTTCGTCAGGGCTTCATCGACGTCGAGGGTGTGCGCCTCCACTACATTGAGGGCGGTAGGTCCGACAGCGAAAAGCCGCCGCTGATCCTCCTGCCGGGGTGGCCGCAGACCTGGTGGTCCTACCACAAGATCATGCCGCAACTTGCACGCAATCGGCGGGTGATCGCAGTCGATCTGCGGGGAATGGGCGCTTCGGGGAAGCCCATTGGAGGCTACGACAAAAAGACCATGGCAGCCGACATTGCTGGTCTGGTTCGCCAGCTTGGGCTGGGCCGGGTCGACATTGTCGGGCACGATATCGGTTCGATGGTCGCCTATAGTTTTGCGGCCAATCATCCTGATCTGACCGACAAGCTGGTGTTGCTCGACGTGGCCCCGCCAGACGCGGGCCTTGCAACATGGCCCATGCTGCCGGCGCCAGGAACTTTCGGCGACAAGGTGGGTGATGGCTCTCACGCCTATGTTTGGTGGTTTGCCTATCATCAGGTTCCGGAGTTGCACGAGAAGATGGCGGCCGATGGCCGCATCCGGATGGAACAGGACTGGTTTTTCCACTATTTGACCAGGGACGAGGCTTCGATCGACGCACTCGATCGCGATGTCTATGCCGCAGCGTACAGTTCACGCGATGCTATCCGAGCGGGCGATGGATGGTATCAGGCGTTTCCGCAGGACATCATCGACGACGACAGCAATGCGCCGCTCACCATGCCGGTGCTAGCGCTTGGCGGTCCCGGCTATGCTTGGTTGAAAGGCGTCCTTGCAACCAAAGCGCCTGGAGCCGTTGTAGTGAAAGTCGAGAGCGGTCACTTCATTCCTGACGAAATTCCAGAAACGCTGATCGAGCAGATCGAACACTTCACGGGCTAACCGTGTCACCGGGGGGCGAGGGCCATGCTGGCGCACTTGGAACGAAAGCTATGTCGCCGATTTCTGAGCTGTGGCAAGGCACTATCGGGATGGGGTGACCAAAATTCACCGCTGACCTTTGTGCAGATGCGGAAAACCCTTGCTTCTGCGGCTCGATCGACGGGGTGTTATTAATATTGCCGGATTTCCATAATAATGTTAGCCGAATTTCATGCGCAATTTACGCATAAATTTTCTTGGGCTCCGCTCAAATGCGTCCAGTATTAGGAATTTTACATAATATCGGTGCGATATTTATCATTGATTAACAAGTAATGGAGTGAAAGTACAAGTTCTATAGTAATTGGCGAGTGAGCGGTCAAAGATTGATTATTCCCAATGTTTAAATCACCTTGAGATCATGTTCCCCCGGCTAAGGCCGCTCGATCCGGCTGCTATTGCAAATGAACCGCAGTAGCGTATCTGGGCCGCGCGACTACACAGGGGGTTACATTGCAGAAGTTCAGGGCACCGCACGCAAGTTCCGTCATTGCCGCAGCGTCGCTTCTGGCACTTGCGGCGGGAGTGGTACCCACTTCCGCATTCGCCGAAAGCGCCAACGATCCCGCCAAGGCTGCGGCCGAGGATATCGTGGTCACGGCGGACCGGCGCGATTCCTTCAGTGCCGACTATGTGCAGGCAGGCACGTTCCGTGACGCGCGGCTGCGCGATACGCCGCTGACGATCGCGGTGATGACCAAGGACTTGCTGGAAGCACAGCAGGCGCGTTCGGTCATCGATGCCGTTCGCAACACGCCGGGCGTGACGCAGGCGCAGATCAACAGCGCGATCTACAGCAATCTGGCGATCCGGGGCATTACGCTCAACAACTTCACCAACGTGCGCTGGAACGGCGTGCTGCCGATCGTCAACCTGATCGAGCAGCCGATCGAGAGCAAGGATCGTGTGGAAGTGCTGAAGGGTGCGGCCGGCCTTTACTACGGCTTCGCCACCCCGTCCGGCATCATCAACCTCGTGACCGAGCGCCCCACCGAAAGCCCGATCAGCCGCGTCGATTTCCAGGGTGACAGCAACGGATCGATAGGCGCCAGCTTCGATGTCGGCCGCAGTTTCGGCAATGCCGGGCTGCGCGTGAACGCGGGCGCTTCCACCGTCGAAACCGGTATCGATCGGACGTATGGCGCGCGGCGCTTCATTTCCGGCGCATTCGACTGGCGGCCGCTCGATGGGCTGGAAGTGCTGCTGGACGCCGAATACAACGCCAAGAACGTAACCGAACCGA
This sequence comes from Novosphingobium oxfordense, assembly GCF_044029435.1. Classification (NCBI taxonomy): domain Bacteria; kingdom Pseudomonadati; phylum Pseudomonadota; class Alphaproteobacteria; order Sphingomonadales; family Sphingomonadaceae; genus Novosphingobium; species Novosphingobium oxfordense. Next base: position 1,715,226 of record NZ_CP147008.1, read on the forward strand.
CCGAGTTCAGCCTGCCTGCAGCGGTGAACGGCGTGATCGCACTGCCGCCGTTGCAGCCTTCGTCGAAGAACCTGGGCGCGGCGTGGATGCAGGGGCGTGGCCGCTCGACCAACCTGCTGGCGCGTGTGAACTACGATTTTGCCGCCAACTGGCGCCTCGCTCTCGCAGTGGGCCAATCCTATCTGACGCGCAGCCGGGACTATTCCTCGTTCAGTGGCTACGACCTTGTCACGGGTGACGGCAAGCTCACCGTCGCCATGACCGCTGGCAACGATTACAAGAACAACATCTATCGCGGCGATCTGTCGGGCTCTTTCATGACCGGCCCGGTCCAGCACAACCTGATGCTGGGCGTCTCGTACTATACGCGCGACAGCAATGTGCCGACCGCGGTGCGCTATACCTTCGCGCAAAACCTCTACGATCCGGTGCTCATTCCGCAGCAGCCCGTGCCGCCGCGCATCATCCCGAACCCGTCGCGAGTGGAGGATCTGGGCGTCTACATCTTCGATCGGGCGTCGCTGGGCGAGTGGCTTCAGGCGACGGTCGGCTACCGCAAGACCGATTACAAGGATGTCAGCCTGACGTCTTCGTACAAGATCAAGCCGGGCACATGGTCTTATGGAGTGATGGTGAAGCCGGTCGTTTGGGCGAACCTCTACGCCAATTACATCGAAGGGCTTGAGCCGGGCCCCATCGCACAGCAGATCGCCAATAACGCTGGGGAAATCCTGCCCGCCGCCGTCAGCAAGCAGAAAGAGGCGGGCGTGAAGATCGAGCCGCTGCGCGGCGTGCTGATCACGGCGGCCTATTTCCATATCAAGCGGCCTTCCGCCTACCTCAACAGCGCGAACTACTACGTGCAGGATGCGGAGGCGGTGTATCAGGGCGCGGAATTCAGCGTGGTTGGCGAAGTCCTTCCGCGCCTGTCCCTCTCGGCCAGCGCGATGACTCTGGATGCCAAACAGCAATCCGGTAATGCCACCGTGGTGGGCAAGCTGATCGAGAACGTGTCCAAGTTTTCCGGCTCGATCTTCGCCGAATATCGGGTGGCGGCGATCGAGGGACTGCGCGTTTCGGCCGGCATGTTCCACGTCGGACGGCGCGCGGTGAATGCGCTGAACCAGGCCTTCGTCCCCGGTTACGAGACGTTCGACCTAGGCGCCAGCTACGCTTTCGATCTGGCCGGTGCGAAAACCACGGTGCGCGTCTATGGCGAGAACGTCACCGGCAAGCGGTACTGGGCATCGACCGGATCGAGCCTGCTGGCACAGGGCCTGCCGGCCACGGTGAAGCTCAGCCTTTCGACCAGCTTCTGATCCCATGGAATGGACATGGTCGGCGGCATTCCACCGGCCATGTCTGCGTTGGGCTTTTTAATTCCCCCGACGATGGGGGCTACTGCGACGCGGTCATTTTTTCGCGCGGCAACTCTTGTGCCCCGCGCGGGCCCAGGCGATCGCGGCGTCGAACAGCTTGCGACCGGTATCGGTCATGCGGGTAAAGCTGTTGTTCTCCATGCCGATGAAGACGCGCCGGGCCGGGGCGAGATGGTCGTGGTCCATCGTCGCGCCGGCTTCGTAGCCGAACAGCGTGGCCTTGTCGGGCTCGCCGGGCCAGGTCATGATGATGTCGGCGCCAAGCCCCGGTTTGCCCCAGCCGGCAGGCGTCCGCGCTTCAGTCCAGGTGCCGAGACCGGCGGGCACCCCCGCCGCCATGGGATGCGGCGCGCGTACCAGCCAGATGTAGTGCCCGGTTTCCAACTCGCCGAAGTCGCTGTCGCGGCGCAGGCCGGTCATCCATAAATCGTCCAGCAGGTCGTTTTCCCAAGTGACGAGCGGCACGCCCATGTCGCGCAGCCGCGCAATGCTCGTCCGCTCGGCAGTGAACTGGTTGGACCGCACCGTGGATGACATGACCACCAGATCGAACCCGCACGGATCGGGCAGGGCGGTCAGCCCGTCACTGACTGTTACACCATATCCCAGTTGTTCAAGCCGCGCCTTTACTTGCGGATCGGCGGAGCCGCCCGGCGGGTCGGCCCGCATCAGGAAAAGGACGCGGCCGGTTTCCGCCGCCGGGGCGCTGGCGGGCATTGCTGCGCCCGCCAGCGCCAGCGCGGCCAGGATTGTCGCGCGCATGATCAGAAGTTCCCGCTCAGGCCGACAAGGAAGCTGCGCCCTTCCGCAGGCGTGATCTGAGAGCGCGATACCGTGGATTCGATATAGTACTCGTTGGTGATGTTCTTGACGTTGAGCGAGAGGCGCACCTTGTCCGCGATCTTGTACCACACGGTGCTGTCCAGACGCGTGTATCCGCCCACGGTGAAGCTGTTCTCCAGATCGCCCTGCCGATTGCTGGCGGCAAAGACACCGCCGCCAAGGCCGAAATTGCGCAGCGCGCCATCGGTGGGCTCCCAAGTAACCCACAGGCTGCCGCTCCATTTGGGCACGCCGATCAGATAGTTGCCCTTGGCGTAGTCGGTGGAGTCGCGGACCGTTGCATCGGTATAGGCGCCGCTGGCGATGATCTTGATCGCTGGGCTGATCGATCCGGAAACGTCCAGTTCCACGCCGCGCGACCGCTGCACACCAGCGTTGATGTTGTAGCCTACGTTGTTGGGGTCCTGCTGCGTCACGTTCGAACGGGTGAGCTGGTAGATGGCTGCCGTCGCCCCAAGACGCCCGCCGAACAGCTCTGCCTTCACGCCGGCTTCATACTGCTTGCCCTTTTCGGGATCGATCGGCTTGCCGTCGATAGTGGGTTCGGGTTTCGATTGGAACGAGCGGGTGTAGTCGGCGAATAGCGATACGTTCTGCGCCGGCTTGTAGACCACCCCGACGCGCGGCGACCAAGCCTTGTCGTCCGAAGCGTACTGGGTGGAACCGAAGTCGGATTGCTGCGCATGGTCGAACCGCACGCCGGCCAGAAGGTTGACGCTTTCGCCGATGTCGATCTGATCCTGCAGATAGGCTGACCAGGACTTGGCACGCACTTCACGGTCGGCGGCGGGAACCCAGGTCCCCGGCGTGGCGCCGTAGACCGGGTTGTCGATGTCGATGGCCTTCAGGCTGGCCCGTGCGAACGTGCGGAAGCGGTAGGACTTCACGTATTCGCCGCCGAAGACCAAGGTGTGGTCGATGCCGCCGGTGCCGAACCGGGCAACCATGTCGGCCTGGAAGTCCCAGTTGTGGTTGTTCTCGTCCTGCATGGTCGCCGTGCGCGTGATCGTGCGTGCGCCGGTCGTGGCATTGGTGATGACACTGGTACCGTTGTTGATGCCCAGAATATCCAGTTTGCCTTCATCGTAATGGCCGATCTGGCGCACGGTCAGCCAGTCGGTCAGGTCGCGCTCGATGCGATAGTTGAATTCGTAGCGTTCGGATTCCAGCGTCGCCCAGCGTTCGCCCAGGAAGCGGTCGCGAGGAAGGTTGACCACAAGCTTGCCGTCCGCATCCGGCGTCGCCACGATGCCGCGGTCGGACTGGCTTTGCTGGTGGGCGTAGGTGAGGCTGGCGATCACCCGCGTCCTGTCGTCCGGCTCCCAAAGCACGGAACCGGAAAGGAACTGGCGGCGGAACGGTTGGAAGATGTCACGGAAAGTGTCGCCGGTCTGGGCCGCTGCGATGAAACGCACCGCCAGAGTCTTGGCGGCGTCGACCGGACCGGTAACGTCGATCTGGCCGCGTGCGAAGTTGTTGCTGCCAGCCTGGACGGAGAAGTTCATGCCGCGCTCGAAACGCGGCTGCTTTGTGACGATGTTAATCAGCCCGCCCGGATCGCCGCGCCCATAGAGCACCGACGCGGGGCCTTTCAGCACTTCGATGCGTTCGATATTGGCCATGTCCCGATAGCCGTCGTTGGTCTCGATCGCGGGGCTCAGCATGATGCTGTCCACCGCGTAGTAGGATGAACGGAAACCGCGGATCGTGAAGCTTTCGGAACGATTGCCCGCATTTGTGGCGGCCTGAATGCCGCTGACATTACGCAGCGCGCTGGTGAGATCGAGGATCTGCTGATCGTCGATCACATCGCGCGGAACGAACTGGATCGACTGCGGCACGCTCATGATATCGGTTCCGGTGCGCGTGGCGGTGGTCAATTGCTCCACCTTGTAGTCCTCGCTGCGCTGTCCCAGCACGGTGATTTCGGAGGATTTAACCTCCTCCGGCGCGCCATCGGCGGTTTCGGCCTGTGCAGTGTGTGGAAATGCGACGCCAAGCGCCAGAAGACAGGCAAGCGTGATCGAAGGGGCGCGACGACCCCCGGAAAAGTCTGACATGTGAATCCCTGTTACAACCCTCGAGGCGGCGCATTAATGAAGTTGCGACGCATTTGCAATTCAAACGATTGCAGATTGTCCGCGCGACGATGGGGTGTTGGGAGGGTTCTTGTCCCTGTGCTCCTGTCGCTCGGGATCGGAAGCGATAGGGGCGAAACCCGCTTCCAAAGCATCAGGGTGTAAAGGCCAAGCCTTGCGGTTTATCCCGCGGAGTCCTTCTCCGGAAAACGGAAGTGTATCCGCAAGCCAGGATTGTTGTCCTCCAGCATGAGTTCCGCCGCATGCAAAGTCGCGATCGCATGCACCAGCGAAAGGCCGAGGCCGGAGCCGGGCGTGCTGCGGCTGGCATCGAGGCGGTAGAAACGGACCAGCACCTTTTCTCGCTCGTCTTTGGGAATGCCCGGCCCGTCGTCCGCCACCTCGGCAATAATCGCGCCGGACGATCGGAACACAGCCATTGTCAGGGTCGTTCCCCGGGGCGTGTGGATCAGGGCATTTTCCACCAGGTTGGTGAACATTTGCGCCAGCAGCTCGCCATCGCCGAGCACGTGCAGGCCGGGTTCGATCAGCACGCGCAGGCGCTTGCCGGCGTCTTCGACCACGGGTTCGTAGGCGGCGCTGACACGCTCGACGATCTCGCTGAGATCGACCGCAGTCAGACGGCCACGCCCCGCGCCGCTTTCGAGCGATCCGATGCGCAGCAGTGCCCTGAAGATCGCCAGGATTTCGTCGGTCTGTTCCAGCGCGGCGTCTATGCCCGCGTCGTAGGCATCGACGGTCTTTTGGCCGCGCAGCACCTCCAGTCGCTGGCGCAGGCGGGTGAGGGGCGTCCGAAGGTCATGGGCAATGTCTGTCGACACTTGTCGCAATCCTTCCATGAGGCCCTGCATACGATCCAACATGTGATTGAGATTGTGAGAGAGTTCGTTGAACTCCGGCCCCATGCCGATGGCCGGAAGCCGCTCGTCCAGCGCGCCGGACATGATGCGATTTACCGATGTGTTCACGCTGTGAAGCCGGCGTACAAACAGACTGCCAACGAAATAGCCGCCCACCAGCGCGAACAGCGTGATGCCCAGCCCGCAGGCCAGCGTGAAGGTGCGCAGCCGTTCCATCAGCGCGCGCACGTCGAAGGTATCGGTGCCGATGACGAGGTGGAGGTCTTGCGGCAGGGGCGTGCCCAGTGTCCTGAAAGTCTCCATCGCTTCGCCGCGCACGGCGACATCCACTTCGCGCACTTGCAGGGTGCCGAGACCGTCGAGCCTGACCGTCGGGGGCAGATCGCCCGCTATCAATCGGCCGGAGCCGTCGACTAATCGATAGCGGAATTGCGGGTCTTTGCCGGTATGGGAATGGCGGGCGATCGCATCGACAAGGCCGGTGATGCCCAGAGCATCGTATTCTGCGGCGAGAATCCTCGCTTCGTTTCGCAGACTGCCTTCGGTTGCGGCGGTCGCATAGCTCTCGATCTGCTGCTGCACGGTGATCAGCACCAACAATGAACCGACGGCAAAAATGGCGGCGAACAGCAGCGCGAAGCGGAACGTGCCGCTTTTCAGGACGCTGCGGCGCAGCGGTTCAGCCGCCATCGATGCGATATCCCGATCCCCGGACGGTCTGGATCAACTCGCGATCGAACCCGCGATCGACCTTGGTGCGAAGGCGGCTCATGTGGCTTTCGATGATGTTGCTGCGCGGATCGAAATGGAAAGACCAGACGTTTTCCAGCAGCATGGTGCGCGTCACCAGTTCGCCGGCATGGCGCACCAGGTATTCCAGCAACTTGAATTCCTGCGCCTGCAAGTCGATCCGCTGACCCGCACGCATGACCGTGCGGCGGATGAGGTCGATCTCCAGATCGGCGACTTTCAGCACCGGCGCCGCGTCCGGTATCGGCGGACGGCGCATCAATGCGTTGAGCCGGGCGAGCAGTTCGGTAACGGCGAAAGGCTTCACCAGATAGTCGTCTGCGCCCGCTTCCAGTCCTTCGACGCGATCTTCCACCCCGTCCATCGCCGTCAGCAGCAGGACCGGCGTGCGATTACCAGCAACGCGCAGCGCCTTCATCACGCTGAGCCCATCGACGCCGGGGACCATGCGATCCAGCACCAGCACGTCGTAGGGATTGCTCATCGCCAGGAACAGCGCGTCGGCACCGGTAGAGCAGCTGTCGATCACGTGGCCGGCCGCTTCCAGCGCCTTTTGGACATGCCGCCCAAGTTCTTCGTCATCCTCAAGGAAGAGGATCTTCATCAAATGCCATGTCCCTTGATAACGCGTTCTTCGCGCGTCTTATGACACATACTCCCTACCGCCTGACAAGTTGGGATTTCCTAATGTTGAGATCACCAAGGGCAAATCTTCCTTGCGATAAGGCCGTATCCATGAAGCGCCGAAACGGAACTGCCATGGCTGTACTGCGATCGAGAATATCGGCGAGGCTGCCGCGCTTTGGCGCGTCCTGCGCCGCGATCGCGGCGCTTGCCGGATGCGCGCACTATGCGACGCTGCCGTTGCGGCAATCGGCGGCGTTGGCTGGCAGTCCGCGCGAACTGACGGACGCCCCCGTATCGGCAAGCCCGCTCGGCGTGGAGGACGTTGTCGCTCTGGCGTTGGCCAACAATCCTGATCTCAAGGCGGCAAGGCTGGGCCGCGATGTCGCCGCCGGGCAGAGCAGGCAGGCAGGGATCCTACCGAACCCGTCGCTGACGGCCGCCTTCCTCCCCCTGATCTCCGGCGCCGGCACTGTGCCAGGCTGGAACTTTGGTCTGGCGCAGGATGTGAAGGCTCTGATCACCTACAAGTCCCGGCGCCGTTCCGCGCGCGACGCAGAGGGGCAGGTCGCCGCCGATGTCGTGTGGCAGGAATGGCAAGTCGCCGGAAAGGCGCGTCAACTGGCAGTAGACCTCATCATGAGTGCTCGCGCCCGTCCGTTGTATGTTACCTCCTTCGAACTGCTGCGGGACAGAAATGCGCGGCTTGAGAAGGCGCTTTTGGCGCGCACCGTCACTCTGTCGGACGTCGCGCCGGATCGCGTGGCGCTGCAGTCGGCGCGCAGCGCGCTCGATACGCAGGACCAGAACCAGCTTGCCTTGCGTCATCAGCTTAATGCGCTGCTCGGCCTCCAGCCCGATGCCATATTGCCGCTGGCTGACCGGGTGGAACTGCCAGCGTTTGATCCGGCCGGGATCAGGGCTGGGTTGGGTGACCTGCCACAGCGTCGGCCCGACCTGCTGGCGCTGCGTTTGGGCTACGCGGCTGCGGACGAAAATGTGCGGCAGGCGATTCTTGCCCAGTTCCCGGATCTGGTGCTGGGCGGCAGCGTCGCCAGCGACAATTCGAAAGTGATCAGCGGCGGGCCGGACGTCACGTTGGGGCTGCCGATTTTCGACCGCAATCAGGGCAATGTCGCCATCGCCAATGCCACCCGTGCGCAGCTCCACGCGGAATATACCGCGCGTCTCGCCGCGACCACTGGCGAAGTCGGTGCGATGCTTTCCGAGGCCGAACAGCTTTCGGCGCAACTGGAGATCGCACGGCGCGATCTGCCCGCCGTCCGCGCCGCGGCCGACAATGCCCGCTCGGCCTTCGCCGCATCCCATCTCGACGAGCGGGCCTATCTCGATCTCGTCTCGAACCGCTTTACCCGGGAACAGGAAGTCATGACGCTGGAGACAGCCTTGCTCGATCGCCAGATCGCCATTCAGACGCTGGTGGGCGCCGGTCTGCCCGTCGCGGGCTTGCCGGCCGAACCGGGAGCAAGCCATTGAGAAACGCGGCACTCCTCCTCGCGACGGCAACACTGATACTGGGCGCATGCGGCAGCGGTTCGTCCGATCCCGCGCCGACGCCCAGCGTTATGGTCACCGTGGCGAAACCGGTGCGCGGCGCGCTTCCCGCTACGATCACCGCCTATGGAACGGCCTCACCGTCGGAGGCGGGAACCGAGACCGTCAGTATGGCACAGCCGGGGCAATTGACCTCGCTTTCCGTTACGCAAGGCAGTGCGGTGCGGGCGGGGCAAGTCTTGGGAACCTTCACCGTCGCCCCTTCCGCGCGCAGTGCCTTTCTGCAGGCCGTCGCGGCGGTGACTGCGGCGGAAAAGCAGCGCCGCTCCACGGCCGACTTGCTTTCGCAGCACCTCGCCACCAGTGACCAGTTGGCGCAGGCGGACAAAGGTGTTTCCGATGCGCACACCGCCTTGGCGGCGCTGAAGGCGGAAGGCGCGGGCAATGCAGTGCAGAGCTTGGTGGCCCCGTTCGCAGGGGTGGTAACGGCGGTCAGCGCCGCACCGGGCGACCGCACGCAGCCGGGCGGCGCGATCATGACCTTGGCGCGCTCGGGCGGCATTCTGGTGACCGCGGGCATCGACCCGGCCGATCGGGACAAGGTAGTTCCCGGTCAGAAGGCCAGTATGAAGCGCCTTTCCGGCGGTGACAGCCTTGCCGGACAGGTCGTTCGTGTTGACCACATGCTTAATCCGAAGACGCGCATGGTCGATGTCGACCTCAGCTTTCCGGCCGGCGCGCTGCTGCCCGGTGAAGGCATGGAAGTGGCGATCCGTACCGGCGAAGTGGCCGGCTGGGTCGTCCCGCACGCCTCGGTGGTGACTGCCGGCGGTCCGGCGCGGGTGTTCCAGGACGTAGCTGGCAAGGCCAAGGCGGTGCCGGTGCAGATTCGCCTGTCCACGCCTGAGGGGGACGTAGTTGACGGCGCGGTCGATGCCAATCGGCCGATCATCGTAGAGGGCGCCTATCAGGTGAACGACGGTGATGCCGTGCGGCGGGGGCAATAATGATCGAACGCCTGCTGCGCTCGCAGTCGCGGGCCTTCATCCTTGTCGCACTGGCGATGGCGCTGGCCGGCCTGATCGCGGCTTATTCGCTGCCGATCGGGCTGTTTCCGCAAGTCTCGTTCCCGCGCGTTGTGGTGGATCTCGATGCTGGTAGCCGCCCGGCGGATCAGACCGCACTTACAGTGACGCGCCCGGTAGAGGAAGCCATCCGCGCGGTGCCCGGCGTGCAGGATGTCCGCTCCGAAACCAGTCGCGGTTCGGCGCAGATTTCCATCGATTTCGGCTGGGGTCGGGACATGGTTTCCAGCACGCTGATGGTCGATTCCGCCATCGCGCGCATCCTGCCGACACTGCCTACCGGCACGCAGTATGACGTGCGACGCATGGACCCGACAGTCTTTCCGATCATCTCCTACGCGCTGGTGTCGGATGGTTCCGATCCGGTCGCCCTACAGGACCTTGCGCGCTATCAGATCACGCCGCTGCTATCCTCGATATCCGGCCTTGCGCGCGTGGGCGTGCAGGGGGGCGAGACCGCTGAAGTGCAAGTTCTGGCGGATCCGCAGCGACTGGCCGATCACAACCTTGCCATGGCAGACCTTGCCGCCGCCATCCGGGGTGGCAACGTGCTGAGCGCAGTGGGGCAAGTGCAGGATCGCGGGCGGCTTTCGCTGGTGATAGCCGATCGCAGCGTGCCGAGCGCGGATCAGGTCGGCAATATCGTCGTCCAGTCCGATCCTGCCGGCGTGGTGCGCGTGCGCGATGTGGCGACGGTGCAGAACGGCACTGTCCCGCAATGGCAGCGCATCGTCGAAGATGGAAAACCGGCGGTGCTGTTCAACATCTATGAGCAGCCGGACGGCAATGCCGTGCAGATTTCGCAGCAGGTGCAGGAAAAGCTCAAGACCTTGAAGCTGCCGGCCGGCGTGCGGCTAGTGAACTGGTACGACCAGAGTGAATTGGTCACCCATTCGGTCGCCAGCGTGCGCGACGCCGTCCTGATCGGGCTGGTGCTGGCGGGACTGGTGCTGTTGTGGTTCCTGCGCAGCTGGCGCGTGACCTTGGTGGCGGCAATCGTGGTGCCGGCAACGCTGGCCGCGACGGTGCTGGTGCTGAGCGCGCTTGGCATGTCGTTCAATATCATGACTTTGGGCGGCATCGCGGCGGCCGTGGGTCTGCTGATCGACGACGTGATCGTCATGGTCGAGCATATCGCCCGCCGCGCGGGGGCTGTCGGGCAGGATGGAGCGGTTGTGGGCGAGGCGGCCGTGTTTCCCGCCGCGCGTGAATTCATGGCGCCGCTCACCGGATCGAGCCTTGCCACGCTGATCGTCTTCCTGCCGCTCTCGTTTCTGACCGGGGTGACCGGGGCGTTTTCCAAGGCGCTGTCGGTGACGATGGCTGCGGCGCTGGCCATATCCTGGGCGATGACGGCGTTCGTGGTGCCGGTGCTGGTGCGCTGGCTGGTCGATTTCGACAAGTGGCGCGATCCCGGAGCGGCGGGCGAGGGGCGGCTGGGCCGCACGCATGACCGAGCGCTCGATGCCTTGGGTAGCAAGCCGTGGCTGCTGGGCGCTATCCTCGTGCCGCTGCTGGTGGTCGGCTATATCGGCTATACCAACGTACCCACCGGCTTCATGCCCAAGGTCGACGAAGGCGGCTTCGTCATGGACTATTATACCGCGCCCGGCACTTCGCTGGATGAGAGCACGCGCCAGATCGCGCAAGTGGACCGCATCCTGCGTGACAACCCGGAAGTGCTGACGTTCTCCCGTCGTCTGGGCACCGGCCTTGGCGGCGATCTGGGCCAGAGCTACCACGGCGATTACTTCGTGCGTCTGAAGCCCGACCATGCCACGCCGACCGAAGACCTTGCTGCCGCCGTTGCCGACGAAGTGGCGGTGAAGGTTCCCGGCGTCGAGGTTGAAGTAGCGCAGCTTATGGAGGACCTGATCGGCGATCTTACCGCCGTTCCCCAGCCCATCGAGGTGAAGCTGTTCTCCTCCGATCCTTCCGTTCTGGAAGGGCAGGCGCAGAAGGTCGCCAAGGTCATCTCCGGGATCCCGGGCGTGGTCGAGGTGAAGGACGGCGTGCAACTGGCGGGTGACGCCATCGACGTGGCGGTCGATCCGGTGCGCGCTGGGCTGGAGGGCGTGGCGCCCGCCGATGTGGAGACGCAGCTTTCCGACGCACTCAGCGGCACTATCGCCACAACCCTGCCGCAAGCGAGCAAGAGCGTGGACGTCCGCGTGCGGCTGCCCAACGCCACGACCATGAGCGAGACCGAACTGGCGCGTCTGCCGATCCGGGCTAGCGACGGGCACTTGTTCCCCCTCTCGCGCGTCGCCACGCTGACGCCGGTTGCCGGCCAGCCGCAGATCGCGCGCGAGAACCTGGAGCCGATGGTGGCCGTCACCGGCCGTATCCAGGGGCGCGGGATCGGTGCGGCGGTTGCCGACGTGACCGCCGCGCTGGACAAGCCTGGTGCGTTGGCCCCCGGTGTGCGCTACGAAATGGGCGGGCTCTACCAGCAACAACAGATCGCCTTCGCCGGCCTGATGCGTGTGTTCGGCGCGGCGCTGATCGCGGAGTTCATCCTGCTGCTCGTGCTCTATCGCCGGATGTGGCTGCCGGTGATCATCATCGGCTGTTCGCTGCTTTCGACCACGGCGGTGTTTACCGCGCTGTGGCTGGCAGGCGTGGACTTGAATATCACCGCGCTGATGGGAATGACGATGATCATCGGCATCGGTACCGAGATGGCGATCTTCTATGTCTCCGAGTTCGAGGAAATGTCCCGCCACATGCCGCCCGCTCAGGCAACGCGCGAGGCGAGCCGCAACCGCGTGCGCCCGATCACGATGACGACGATGGCGGCGATCCTGACGTTGCTGCCGCTGGCGCTGGCGATCGGGCAGGGTTCGGGCATCCAGCAACCCTTGGCCATCGCCATCATCGCCGGGCTGCTGCTGCAATATCCGCTGGTGCTGCTCGCGATGCCCGTGCTCGTTCGCCTGACTTTGCCAAAGGAGCCGGTTGAGGTTTGAGGCGTGCCGCGCGCCAAGATTGGGAAGCTTTACAGTCGCTTCCGGCCGCGCCGACTGAAACGGCGGAGAAAGGCGTGGCGCACCTGATGACGTGGCGGGGCCGGGGCTATCCTCAGCCCGGATACTGTTCGCGTGCAGCGCGGATGTGATGCGCGGGGGAAGGTGGCGCGAAGGGCGCAAAGAGACCGTGGTGATCGGTAGCGAGGATCGAACCTGATCGCACAAGGGCCGCCCACAGCAAGCGAAGATTGATCACCTGAATAACCTCCAGCGCCTCGCCAGCTAATATCGGCGTAGCCGGGAAGACGCCGTCTCCTACAGAGCCCAGATGGCGGTCATTTGCTAAGCCGGCGGGGATAACAATAAACGCCGTGGCTCACGCGTTCCACGTAACCCAACTTACGCAGTGCGGACAGGTACTGGTAGGTTATCCCTGCGGCGAGGAAGTCGGCGGTCGTTGCTTCGCGGGCTGTACGCACGATTTGCAGCGCGCGATCTACCAGCGTTCCAGGAGCAGGTTCGCTGGAGCCATCCCACATGCGCCTGCGCCAGGAGTATGTTTTTCGGCCATTTCCCGATCCGGAACCTTCGTCTGCCGTCACGATCCGCAGGGAAGGGCTCGCAGACGCTTCGGGTTCAAGCAGCGCAGGTCGTGGCGGAAGCCTGCGGCCGTTTTCCGCCAAAAGATCTGCGCAGCGGCTCAACGCGCGCTGAAGATCGTTCGCGAGGATCCAGCGGCCGGATTGCGACGGTCTCTGCAAGGCCGAGAGGCGGTGGAGCAGGGTGTTCTCATCCTTGCTCAGAAAGGGCGATCGAGGAAGAAGTACCATGAGCTCATGTTTGACGGCTTCTCGCGCGACATCTGCGTAAGATTTCCGTAGCTCATCGGGCATGTTCGCGAAGATGTGTTCCTCGCCGACGCGGGGATTACTTTCAGGATGCGCTTCGATGCGTAGCAAGAGCAGCGCTCGGCGCTCGCTGAACGCCAGGGTATTGACCGGGATTACCGATGTCTGCGCAGCGCCCTGTCTGTTGCGCGCGCCTGTGTGCAACCGCCTCATCGAAACGTCTTTCCCAGCGCCGCCAGCGCACGTTCGCGGCAGGGCGGAAGGGATCGGTCTTGAGTATACGTCATCTGCCGATAGCTATCCGCTATTGACCTACCCAAGCTGAATTCGGTCGTTCAGATTGAGTTTATAATTCAGCAGATCGTGCGGCGGATTTCCGCTTTTCTTGAACGTTTTCCGTAAGATGTAACCCGGATGGTCGCAGCGCGCGCCTCGCTCGCCGGTAAGGTTGAGGGCACTTTGGATGCCTTCATTCGTCAACGTCTTGCGGTTTCGATGCCACCAGCTTGGTAACGGTTGAGGCGCGCTCCCGTTGGACTAAGCCGGCACAGCACGCTATCAGCCACTTGTTCGAAACGATCGGCAGATATGGCCGGTCGACGGCTGCTTGACTTATCGCGGATCGTGAACGGCCTGCCTTGACGGTATGGCGAACTTGGAGATTGCAATGCGAGTGCTGGTTGTGGAGGACGACGCTGGATTGGGAGAGGTCGTCGTCGAAACGCTGCGCAAGGAAAATTTTGCGGTCGACCTTGCCAAAAATGGAGAAGACGGCAGGCATCTTGGCTCGACGGAACAATACGATGCCGTCGTTCTCGATCTGGGTTTGCCCAAAGTCGATGGCGTGACTGTTCTCCAATCCTGGCGTGATGAGGAAAGGACTTTCCCCGTCCTAATTCTGACTGCACGTGATGCCTGGGCAGACAAGGTGGCGGGCTTCAAGGCTGGCGCGGATGATTATTTGACCAAGCCGTTCAGAGTGCAGGAGCTTGTAATGCGTCTTCGGGCGTTGATCCGGCGATCGAGTGGACAGGTCGCGGCCCGGATCGTTTGTGGGCCTCTTTCCTTCGATGCGCAGCTGGGGCAATTCGAACTCGATGGGCTTCCACTGCGTCTTACCGCTTTCGAGTGGCGCGTGCTGTCTGCATTGATGCTACGCAAAAACACCGTGGTCGAGCGTAGGGATCTCATCAACAGGGTCTATGAGTACGACGCCGACGCCGATTCCAATTCGCTGGAAGTTATAATCGGGCGTTTGCGGCGCAAGATCGGGTCGGACATGATCCAGACCGTGCGCGGCCGTGGCTATCAACTGGGGCGGGTGCCCGGCTAAATTCCCCACCTGGGCAAGTGAAGCGTCGCGCGCAGGCCGCCGCGCGCCGAGCGCGCAAGTTCCAGGGAACCGCCGTGAAGTTCTGCGAGTTCTCGGGCGATTGGCAAGCCGAAGCCGTGGCCTTCCACATTCTCATCGAGCCGGCCGCCGGGGAGCAGGGCCTGCGCAATGGCCGCCACGTCTAGTCCGGTTCCGTCATCTTCGATATCGATGCGCACTTGCCTGCCTTCGTCAGATACGGAAACGGCAATGTGCGACGCGGCCCACTTAGCGGCGTTGTCCAGCAGATTGCCCAGCATTTCCTGCAGATCCTGCGGATCGCAGCGGACCGTCAGCTCAGGCGGGGCGTCGATGCTGAACTCGACGCTGCGATCGATGTAGATCCGGCGTAGTCCGACGATCAGGTCCGCCAGCGTGTCCGCCACGTTGACCGGTTGACCTCCAGGTGCCCCTGGAGACGCCGATCGCGCGCGTCCGAGATGGTGTCTGATGGCGCGGTCGATCTGGGTTACGAGTTCCGCAAGATCGCCATTCGGATCGCGAGAATCGTCGGCCAGCTTCACGGAAAGGGTCGCCAGCGGCGTCTTCAGGCTGTGCGCGAGATTGGCAACGTGCCCGCGCGCGCGACTGAGCGCAACTTCGTTTGTATCAAGAAGATCGTTCATCTCTTCGACGAGAGGCCGCAGTTCCTGAGGTTGATCGGTTGGAACGCGCTGGATTTTGCCGGAGCGTATGTCTGCAAGGGTTTTCTTGATGCGGTCCAGCGGCTGCAGTCCGATGCGAAGCTGCAATATCGAGGCCAGCAGGAGTGCGGCGCTTAGGCCCACAGGTGTCGCTAGAACCGGCGTGATGGCACTATCGCGCAGCTTTCGATAGACCATGTGGGGGGCGGTTGCCGTGATCCGGACAATGCCCGAAGGCGTCTCTTTCTCAAGGATGCGCACGTACAGATCGCCCGCCCGGCCCGTCATCAGCGTCTCAGGAGGTCCCTTGAAGTGGCCTTCGCGGCCGCGATCGCCTTCCTCTTGGAAATCGAGAGCGCGTAGTTCCTTGCTGGACGTGTAGGTGTGCGTCGGCGTTTCGATCTTCCAGGCCCAGCCCCGGCGGTACTGCGTGTAGGGGCCAATTTCCTGAAGCATATTCACATCGACCTCACCGTCGCTTTTCACCGCGCGGATCAGGAGACTTATCTGGCCGTCGAGGCTTTGATTCAGGTTTCGCCGAACGAAACTGTCCATGATCGCATCAATGGCAAAGGTCGCTGCGATAAGCGCAGCCGCCGTTAGCACGATTCCGGTGAGCAGAAGGCGCCCTCGTATGGATTGTGGCAGCAGCTTCATGTGCGGACAGAGAGTTTCCTGAAGAGGGATTTGGCGGGTGCCTGATTTCGCCTGATCGGGTCCAGATTGCGAGTTGTCAAATCCGCATCGTCGCGGGAGGAACCTGCGATTTCCCCGTGTTCAGGTAGTTAAACGGAACCTGAATGAGATGATTCACCTTGTGTGTGGGTGCGACGCATTAGCATTTGCGTCATGTTCCATCCTCGTTTTTTGTCTGGCTTCCGGGAGCAGTCGACCCCGACCGTCGACGCACTTGAGTGCGTTTGCCTGCATTCGCGCAGAAAAATCAGCCGGCGTCGGAGACTCGGCAATTCCTAGCGCGAGCATCAGGCGAAAGCGTCCAGGTGCCCTCTATGGAAATGATTTGAAATTAATAAGTTACAAATAGATGTGGCGCACGGAATGTTGTTTGCACGAAATTCAGCGGTGTAGAGACAAGTTAAGAATTAAAAATCACGAGATTATTGTAAAAAGTCTGCGTCAGGCCTTCTGGGTTCTGGCGCTAATTTGGTTTGATCGCGCGTGATTCGTCGCCTTCGTGATTTTTATTGCAAATCATTCTAGTTTGCACTTGATAATATCGAGAATCATTCTCATTAGCTGCACGTAATCGCAATCGTGCGGCAACATGAGGGGTTCCAGTGACTATTTCCCGGTTTCGCAAGCAAGCTGCTGCGGCAGCTCCCGCCTATCTCGCTCTCTCTTGCGTAGGTTTCGCAGCGGCACCTGCCGCCGCGCAGGAAGCTAACGCAGAAGCGAAGGCGCCAAGCCTGGGCGGCATGACAGTTACCGACACCGCAATCGACGACGATGGCTACAAGGTAGAGACGCTCTCCAGCCCCAAGGCGACGGCGCCTCTGGTGGACACCCCCCGTTCCATCACCGTGATCTCCGGCAAGATGCTGGAGGACTCGCACTCAACCACTTTGGCTGAGGCGCTTCGCACCGTTCCCGGTATCACGATGGGCGCTGGCGAGGGCGGCAATCCGGTTGGCGACCGCCCGTTTATCCGTGGTACCGACTCGCAGGCTTCGACCTACCTTGACGGTGTGCGCGACATCGCTGCCCAGTCCCGCGAAACCTTTGCCGTGGAATCGATCGAAGTCGTAAAGGGCTCCGACAGCGTCATGAACGGGTCGGGCAACGGTGGTGGTTCGATCAACCTTGTCACCAAGCAGCCGCAGGCCGACCGCTTTGCGGCAGCGTCCGCTGGCTTTGGAAACGCATCCTACAAGCGGTTCACTGTCGATATCAACCAGCCGCTTTCCGATTTCATCGGCGTGCGCCTGAACGCGATGTACCATGATCAGGACATCGCCGGCCGTGATGCGGTTTGGCAAAAGCGCTGGGGTGTGGCGCCGTCGATCAAGTTCGGCCTGGCGGGACCGACCAGCCTGACGCTGGACTGGTATCACATGCATTCGAACGAGCTGCCCGACCAAGGCATCCCGTACATGTACATCATCGGTAACCAGCCCGCCATAAATTACCAGACGGCCCCGGCCGGCACCGATGTGCGTCCCCGCGACGCGTTCTACGGTCTGGTGGATCGCGATTTCCGCAAGACGACCACCGATGCCATGACCGCGCGGTTCGAGCACACCACCGATGGCGGCATCAAGCTTCGCAATACCATGCGGTACAACAATACGTCCCAGAACTACCTGTGGACGCAGCCCGACGATTCGAAGGGCAATGTCGCGGCCTATGGAACGGTGGGCCGCCGCGCCAATTCGCGTTACGCCTCGCAAACCGGCCTGGTCGATCAGGCAGACGTATCGGGCCAGTTCAGCACCGGCGTCCTGAAGCACAGCTTCGCTGCTTCGGCCGAGTACAGCTGGCAGAAGTCGGCCTATGGCAGCTATTTTGCCGGGTACAATCCAGCCACCGGCGCATACACTGCACTGCCGGGGTCAATCAGTTGTCCTACCGCCACTTCGGGCACGAACTACAACTGCACCAGTCTGGCAAATCCCAATCCGAACGATCCCTACGTTGGCACGATCATACGCGGGCCGGCCAATTCCAGGACGCTGGCAAACAGCACGACCTGGTCGGCTAGCCTGTTCGATACGATCAGCCTTGGCGAAGCCTGGAAGCTGAATCTCGGTGGGCGCTATGACCACTACCTCACGAACGCCAGTGCCGCCGTTGCTGCACCTTACACGGCAGCCCGTACCTGGCAGCGACGCACCGATAATATCTTCACTTATCAGGCCGGCCTGATTTTCAAGCCCGCCAAGAATGGGTCGCTCTACGTATCGACGTCGACCTCGGCGGTTCCTCCAGGCTCGTTCCTCGCGCAGGGAAGCGAGGACAACGCAGTCGCGTCTGCCACGATCGATCCCAACACGCTGAAGGTTCAGAAGACGACCTCGTATGAGGCGGGTACCAAGTGGAACCTCTTCAACGATGCCTTGTCGTTGACTGCCGACGTATTCCAGACCCGGACCACCAATGCACGCTACACCGATGCGAACGGCAATGTCGCCTTCATCGGCACGAAGCGCATTCGCGGTTTCGAACTGGGCTTCAACGGCAATGTAACGGCGGACTGGAGCATCTTCGGTGGTTACACCTACATGGACTCCAAGGTCCTCAACGCGGGATACACTGTGACCACGACCGTGGTCGGCACTGGTGCCAACGCTGTGACCTATGTCGGATCGGCTCCGGCTGCCGCAACGGGCCATCAGTTCCCGAATACCCCCAAGAACAGCTTCACGCTGTTCACCAACTACAAGGTTACGCCCAAGCTCTCGCTGGGCGGCGGGGCGATCTACATGGACAAGGTCTACGGCGGCTTTTCGGACTCCCGCACGGCGGGCCCGAACGGCGTCGTCACGATCGCGAAGACCCGCGCAACCTATGTGCCGAGCTACTGGCGCTTTGATGCCTCGGCAAGCTATGACATCACCGATCAGATTTCTGTGAAGGTGAATGCCTTGAACCTTTCGAACAAGCTGTACTACGATCAGGCCTATGCAACGCACTACGCGCATCAGGCGGCTGGGCGCACCGTGATCGGTACGCTGAGCGTAAAGTACTAAATCGAAAAAGAGCGGGGTGCGCCCCGCTCTTTTTTACCGTCCGGGGATATGAAGCGGAATTATTCTCAGGCGCGTCAGAGTTATCAAGATTTCGGGCGCGGGCGCGATTTCGCCGCAAAGAAGGTCACTGGGGAAAAACATTGGCTATTCCGTCAAGCGTTGAGTGCCTTTCCGACTACGAAATCGAATCGCGCGCTCTGTTGGGCGAAGAAATCTGGGGCCATATTCAGGAAGGAGCCGGCGCCGAACTCACGTTGCGCCAGAACACCAGGGCATTCGAACGACTGGGCTTTCTTCCGCGGGCCTTCCAGGACCTTCGCACAGGCAACACGGAGGCGACGCTTTTTGGTCATCGCCACCGGGCGCCGTTCCTGCTCGCGCCGATCGCCTATCAACGGTTAGCTCATGCCGAAGGTGAACTCGCAAGCGTTCGGGCTGCCGCGGCATTGGGCGCCGGATTTATTGCCAGCACACTTTCCAGCGTAACCATAGAAGAGATCGCCGTTGCCGCGCGGGATGCAAGTCAGGAGACTGGGCAGTCTTCAATGCCTCTGTGGTTCCAATTATATCTGCAGCCCGATCCCGAAGACAGCCTGACTCTGGTCAAGCGCGCGGAAGATGCCGGATATCAGGCCATCGTTCTCACGATCGATGCTGCGGTCAAACTGTCCGGAATCGCACTGCCTTCGGGTGTGGATGCGGTCAATCTCAAGGATATGGTTCGCCTGCGCCAGACGAGCGTTGCGAACGGGGCCATCCTGTTCAACACGCCGCTGGCGGATGCATCGCCGCGCTGGAGCGATCTCGCTGCGCTGCGCCGGGCAACGCGTCTGCCAATTCTCATAAAAGGTATGGTGCTAGGAGAGGACGCCCGGCGTGCCGTTGATGAAGGGACGGATGGGCTTATCCTTTCCAATCACGGCGGCCGCGTGCTGGACGGCCTTCCAAGCCCGCTCGATCTGCTCGCCGAAGTGATCGCAGCCGCCGGTAGTGAGTGCCCCGTGCTGATCGACGGAGGCATCAGGCGCGGTTCGGACGTCGTGAAAGCAGTGGCGATGGGCGCTGCGGCGGTACTGTTGGGCAGGCCCTATATTCATGGTCTTGCCGTCGCAGGCATGGTGGGTGTCGCCCATGTCATTCACATGCTGCGGTCGGAAATGGAAATCGCCATGGCGCAACTGGGTTGCCCAACGCTCGCGGACCTCACGCCCCAGCGGCTACGACCCCTGCCGTGACGGCTCTTCATCATCTCCATTTTGTGCCACAGATTCAGTCCAAATTCTCAACCAGACAAGCCTGGGTAAATGCCGCCAGAAGCGCGTCGTCCCTGTGGTGGCGCTGAGTTGCCGCGATTTTTCCGTGTGCTCGCGGTTCTTTCCAGTTCGTCGAAATTGCGCGCATATGCCGGTACAGAAATTCATTCGTCAGCTTGAGATTGGCGGGTGAGCCGAACAAATTGTGCACCCCCCATGTATGTCCATGGCGATGCGCGAGATCGGGCACGATCGCCCATTTGGGCGGGCACACTTCGTCCAATTCGGGATCTTGCAGAACAAAGTCTCGATGGCAGCGATCTTGCCAGGTTATGGGCGCGTGCGTTGCAGCGGATATCCATCGACCCGCAAATTTAATGAACCCGTCGCGCGTCGCTTCAGCCGCCTCGAAGACCGAGCGGGTTCCTGTGCCGATCACCATCTCGTCAATGTCGACATTAAGAACCGAACGCGCTGTCGTCAGGAAACGGAAGCGGGCATGCTGCAGCGAACCGACCTGACAGTAGTCGGAATCCCAGGGCAGCATCCGGCCGCTTTCGTCTATGCCGCCGCCCGGTCCGTATGGGAAATTCCAGGCGACGACGGCGATGGGGATATCTGGAAAGGCCGACTGCAACGTCCGACGTAATTCGTCCGTCGTATAGGCGGAGGACGCATTGTCATAGAACAGCACACCCTCCGCCCCATGGACTGCCACGTAGTAGCGAATCCAGTCGGCAATCCAGCGCAGGTCATTGTCTTTCGACAGAGTTGTGATGACGCGCCGGCCTGCGAACAGGGAGGAGAGATTGGGCTGCACGGCGATTTGATGCTGCCCCAGCGGTCCGTCCAGGACGATTACATCCTCTGTGGAACGCAGCCAGATTTCACCACGCTTATCGCGGGAAACGTGCCGGGCCTTGGCGAATGGCCAGCGGAATTTGCCGCGAAACGGCTTCTCCTGCTGAAGCAGCGGCAGCAGGTTGAATAGGGGAGGGCCTTGGAACACGATGTCCGGTCCGACCCGATAGACATCGTAGAACAGCGTGTGCCAGTCGAACCCTTCGTCATATCCGGGCTGCCGCTCTGCAATTGGACGCGGACTTTCACGGCTTGGACCGTCTGCGCGTGAAAGCGTCACGGTTGAAAGGGCGGCCACGTCGATCATCGCGAAGGCATTTCCGAAGAGGTGAAGAAGGATAGCTGCCTGACGATCGGCAGTGATCGCGCGACGCCGCTGATTTCCTCGAAAGTTGGATGGCGCACCACGCGTATCGCGATCAGCCAGGCAACACCGCCCAGCACGGTCCCCAGCAGCAGCGTCGGGAAGGTCAGCCGGTCGGCCCCAAGCCAAAGGCCTATCATGGCCGTGAGCGGCGCAACTGCCGCAAGCGTCACCGCGAAGCTCTTTGCGTAGACGCCAAACAGAGCCTTCATGGAAAATTCGACCGTCTGCCGCATGAAACCGACATGAATCAGGAACCACAGCACCGCATAGACGACGCGAGAAGCTGCCGCGCCCTCCACGCCCCAGTACAGGCTGCCCAACGCCAGCAGGATGATGGAAAGGGCGGTATCGCACAGGTTGTAGGCGATCAGCCTGTTCATCCGTCCCACCAGGATCGGCAACTCACTCACAAGCGGAAGCGCGTTCATGATGACCGAGGCGAGCGATACGTATGCCATCAAGGGCGCGACGCCCATCCATGCCTCCCCATAGAGCATGCGCACAATCGCTTCCGACGCGACAGCGAGAGCGATCATGCCGGGCCAGACTGTTACGCAATAGCCCGCCGTGACGCGCAGATAAGCTGGGCCGAGCGGTTCGCCTCGGTCGCGGATGCGGGCAAAGGCGGGGAAGAAGACGCTACCGACCGCTCCAGAGAGCAGTTGGCGGAACTGTTCGGACAGGCTGGTCGCGCGACTGTACAGGCCGACGGCGAACAGCGTCGTAAATTTCCCGACGATCAGGTCGGGCGTGCGCGAGCCCAGCGCACCGCTTAGATAGAGCACACTCGCCTTGCTGCCGAAGGAGAGGATCTTCCTCGCGCCGGCGATACGGGGAGGGAAAGGCAGGGCGGGGTTCAGCAGTTGCGCAATCAGTCCGCGTGCAAACCCGCCCGCCAGCGTGCCCCATGCGAGTGAAAAGGCAGAGTATCCCGCCGCCGCCAGCCCGAGCGATACGCCGCATGAGGCGATGGCGGCACCCACATTCACGGCGAAATGATGGCTGA
Source organism: Novosphingobium oxfordense (assembly GCF_044029435.1). Lineage (NCBI taxonomy): Bacteria > Pseudomonadati > Pseudomonadota > Alphaproteobacteria > Sphingomonadales > Sphingomonadaceae > Novosphingobium > Novosphingobium oxfordense. The sequence continues at coordinate 1,737,408 of NZ_CP147008.1, forward strand.
ATTGCATTCGCCGGCCCATCAGCGCCATCGGCACGATGGAGAAGGGCAGGAAGAGATAGCTCGCGCCGATGATCACCAGCAGTGGAACTATGCCCGCTTGCCCGTAGAACTGCGCCAGCGGCCAGGCGATCGCCATGATGATGCCGGCGACCGCGAAGGAAAAGATCGAGGCGATGGTGCTGCATCGCTGTGCTTCTTCCTTCGTTACGGCCGGCAGCGCGGCGATATAGCGGGACAGGCCGAAATCCTGGAAGGTTGCCACGAACAGCGCGGCGGCCATGGCAATCGAGAAGAGGCCTACTTCCGCCGGGCTCAGGAAGAAGCGCGAGATCAGGACGGAAGTGACGAACTGGATGATGAATCCGGTATATTGCCCTGCCATCGCCCATATGGCGGCACCGCGCACGCTCATCACCGCGGGTTCGCGGCCGGAACCATCGTCTTTGGTTTCATTCGCTCCAGAGGGAGCAGGCGAGGAGGCGGTGCTCATTTCAGCGTACCCTACCGGGCCCCCAGCAGCGATAGCGCAAGCCGGGATCCGCGGATCGGTGCGCGCCACTTGATCAGGCGCAGAACCGTCTGCCATCCCCCGGGCAGTGGGCCGCCGTTCTCTCGGAGATAGTCGGTCAGAAGCGAAAACTCTTTGCCCGTCATCACGTCGTGCGAATAGAGCAGGGCCGGGGCGACCTTTGCCCGCACGGCAGCGGCAATACCGGGACGACCGAAAAGCTCGTCGAGTTGGGCCACCCTCGGCAATCCCTCCAAATGTTCGGTCGGATCGGGCCGCCCGGCGAGCCGTTCCTCGTACGCTGTGTAGGCGATGGCGGCCCCGATAATCTGCTCGCCACTATGACGATTGCTGACTTGCGTGGCCGATCGTCGATACTTGAGCAAACGCTCGGGCAGGTTGGCGATCTGTGTCACGCTGGCAAGGCGCAGCCATAGGTCGTAATCCTCACAATGGCGGAATGCCTTGTGATAGCCCCCAACCGCCAGCACGACGTCGCGGCGCATCATCACCGCAGGATGGCATAGAAAGGGAAGCTTGCGTTCGACATTGCGAATGATCTCGGAATGATCGAGCGGATATCCCTCACAAAGCTGGGTCAGGGGATGACCTTCCGGGTCGATCAAATCTATGCGCGAGCCGATAATGCCGTGCTCGAGATGGGCGTCGAGGAAGGAGATCTGGCGTGCGAACCGTTCAGGCAGGCAGACATCGTCGGCGTCCATTCGGGCGATCAGCGGTGCGCGGGCCTCGTCGACCAGTTGATTGAGGCTGACGACCAGTCCGCGATTTTGGCGGATGATCGGGCGGATGCGGGCATCCTTGGCCGCGTAGGTTTCGATAATGGTCCTGCTGCCATCGCGCGAACCATCATCGAGGATCAGAAATTCGAAGTCCGTAAATGACTGGGCGAGAACGCTTTCGATCGCCTCTGCAAGGAAGCGCTCGCCATTGTAAACGCTCATGGCGACGGAAATGCGGGGGCCGGTCATAACGGGTCGATCTCGAATGGGCTGCCTGGAACCTGTGGCCGATCATGGCTACCGGGATGAAGTAAAGAAAGCTTTAGGCCAGCTGCGTGGACCATGCGGGCGGAGGCGATTTTAGGGTGATTTTCGGATGTGGCAGGATCAGCTGCCGACTTCGAGCAGCGGGCCGGTTCCGTTGAATTTGCCGGCCTGATAGTCGCGAATGGCTTGGTTGATCTCTTCGTGCGTATTCATCACGAACGGGCCATGGGCCACAACGGGTTCGCCGATCCGCTCGGCGTGTCCGAACAGCAGAACAGCGTCACTGTCGGCCCTGACCGATACGACGTCGCCATCGTCTGCGACTTCGACAAGGTGCCAGGCGTCGACGGGCGTTCCGCAGATCTCGACATTTCCACTGACCACGTAGAGAAACACGCTGCGGCCCGTGGGCGCTGGCAGAGCAACCTCGCTGGCGGCGGATAGGCGAACAGTGGACATGAATACGCCGGTGAGGGACGGGATCGGGCCGGTAACGCCGTTGAACTCGCCCGAAATGAGGTTGAGGGTGCCCTGTCCTTCGGCGATCGAAATCGCAGGTATGTCGCCCGCCTGTACACCCGTATAGCGAGGTGCGGTCATCTTCAGGCTCGACGGGAGGTTGACCCACAGCTGGAGGATTTCCAGCGGGCCGCCCGTCGCCTTGAAGCTCGGCGGTGAAACTTCGGCGTGGATCAGGCCCGATCCCGCCGTCATCCATTGCACGCCGCCCGCTTCGATGACGCTCTCATGTCCCCCGGTATCGTAATGCGCGAGGTTGCCCGCCAGAATGAAAGTCACCGTCTCGAATCCGCGATGCGGGTGCGGGCCGAACGGCAATCCGTTGTTACCCGGCCGATAGACCTGAGGGCCGTGGTGATTGAGGAACAGGAAGGGATCGACCTGATCGATGCCCGGGCCGGGCACCGGGCGCCGCGTGACCAGATCGGCGATGTCGTCTCGGTGGGCCGGGTACGTGGCGGCAACGGAGCGGCTGTTCATGGGATCACCTCTTGGGGAGCGTTGTTCGCCAGGGCCCTAACGCACAGAGGCAATCCTTGTCGAACAGGCATTGCTTCTCGCGGCGTTTGAGTAGCGGCCAGTTCCCTGCGGACAAGGTCGATCTCCCTGAAAAACGCCAGGCGCGCTTCTGCGGAAAATGGGTTTCTGCTCTCGATGGCGGACGAGACGCCGGCCGCATCATGACGGACCATCGAAACAGCCTCCCAAAGCAAGTCGAAGCTGCGGGTCGTAATGCGTCGCGGTTCTTCCAGCCGCAGCAGGATCTTCGCGATCAGGTGGGTGATGCCCTGGGTGACGGCAGCCTCCCGGTCATGCTCCTCGGGTGATGCGACGATGATCCGAAGGCCGAATTCCTTGCGGAGAAAGGCGGCGACTCGTCCCGCACGGTTCGTGCGCAGCGGGCACAGGACAAGCTTCAGGCCGCGCGTACCGGCACGTATGCTCTGGGGGCCAAACATGGGATGGCTGGCAAGCAGGTCGACATAGGGAGGCAGTGTCCCGGCCATGATCCGCGCGGGTTCGACTTTGACCGACCCTACGTCCATGACCAACGTTCCAGGCCGCAAAAGGGGGGCGATGTCGCTGCATAAGGCCTCAAGCTCGGAAACCGGCACTGCCAGGATTACGATATCGCAGGTACAAGCGCCTTCCAGATCGGTTACGGTGATCCCGTCCGCGGCCATGAGAGCCGGCGAAGTGTCGGCCACATGGATAGCGAACTGCGGACGCAGGTGGTTTGCGGTCAGTTGGCCGAAGGCACCGAAGCCAATGATCCCAAGCGTTGGCTTGGCTGGCGCAGGGCAAGAGGTCACGGATCAGCACTTTCTTGGAGAGCTGCTGGACCTGCATCGCTTTTTGAAAGTGGCAACCGCTGGTCAAGCAGCGGTTGAAGGACGACAAGAGACCCACCGCTGTTTAGCGGCGGTAATAGTTCCCGGCGGGGCGGAGGGTCGTTGTCATGCAGCCAGCGATAGGGCGTTGACAGGGGAAATGTCAACGGCGGCGGCTGTTCCATTATCGCGGATGGCCGCAGCCGGCATAGATATCGCGTCCTCCCAAACAGACGAACTTGTTGTGCCGCCGTTTTCGACCAGGTCTCCCATCACGGGGCATGACGCTCCGCCATATAGCGTGCGGGCGGAGTGCCCAGCGCTTTGCGGAACATGGTCACGAAGCTCGGCACGCTTTCATAACCGAGGTCTGCGGCTACCTGCTGGATCGAGAGCCCACCCGCCAACCACTTTACCGCCAGGACCACGCCCAGCTGCCGGCGCCATTGTCCGAAGCTCATTCCCGTTTCGCGATGAACCAACCGGAGCATCGTACGCTCGCTCAAACCCGCCCGCTTGGCCCAGGTCGCTAGCGACCCTCGATCGGATGGGGCCGCGATCATCGCGTCCATGATCCGACGAAGACGGGGATCGGCCGGCATCGGCAGGTGAAGGTCTTCCACGCGGGCGGAGGCAAGTTCGTCGAGAATGACCGATACGAGCCGGGAGTTTGCGCCACCCTCGTCATAGAAATAAGGGAGATGGGCGGCGCGCGCGAGCAATTCGCGCAGCAGCGGCGTCACTGCCACCGCGCAGCAATTCCGTGGCAGCGCCGTGCTGAATGCCGGATCGACGAAGGCGCAATAACCCGCCAACGCGCCGGTGATACGGAACGAATGAAGGGCTCCGCCGGGGATCCAGATCGCACTGCGAGGAGGCACGATCCACAGGCCGCCGTCGACCTCGCAACTGATCGCACCGCGCTCGACCAGCAGCATCTGCCCTTTCCTGTGCCGGTGGGGATCGAGTTCGAGCCCGGATTCATCCGTCATCGCGGCACCAAACGCAACGATCGGGCGCGGCACTTCGTCCGGCTCGACCCATTCTGCCGAGTCCGCTGCGGTCAGGACCGGCATCGGACCGCGTCCGGTATGGCAGGGGTATTGGCGGGATTGAATAACATTATGGCAACCCTTCGGAATGACGCCACCGGCTCGTCCCATTATCCCAAGCGCCACGCACCGTCGAGCCGCCTTCGATCCGGTGCATTTCGGAAGGAAAAGTCTTGAGCACTCTGGACACACCCCACGTTACTTCGTTGCTGAACAGGCTTCATGAAGCGGCCGAGGCATCGGATCGTGAGCATGTCGAAAAGCTGATGGCGACGCTCAATGCGCCCGGAGCGTCGATCGAAACGGTGGTCGCGGGGATCATCGCGGCCGAAAACCAGGATTACACGGCGATCTATCGGGATTACGCCGATAACTTCCTGGCGGTGTCTCCAGACTTCGGTCGCTTTCTCTATGCGATTGTCCGGGCGACCAAGGCGCGTCGGATCGTGGAATTCGGCACGTCGATGGGTATCTCGACCATATACCTTGCGGCAGCGCTGCGGGACAATGGCGGCGGGCTCGTCATCGGGACCGAGCTTGAGCCCACCAAAGTTGCAAAGGCTCGCGCCAATCTGGCCGAAGCAGGGTTGGACGACCTCGTGGAAATCCGGGCAGGCGATGCTCTGGAAACACTGGCGGGGATTGACGGCGAGATCGATTTCGCCCTGATCGATGGCGCAATCTCGTTATATCTGCCGGTGCTCAGGCTGATCGAACCGAGCCTGCGGCCGGGCGCAGCGATCGTCGGCGAGAACGCCTTCGATCCGGCCTATCAGGCTTATGTTCGTGATCCCGTGAACGGCTACATCTCGCAATCGCTCCCAATTTGCGAAGGGCGTGGCAATGAATTTACGGTGAGGATCGGGTGATGGCGCAGTCCGACAGTATCGCTGTAGCGGCGGATCAAAAGCCGGGACGCATCGGAAAAGCGCTGATCCGGCTTTTCATGAAACGGGCGGCCGTCACTGGCTGCGAGGCATTGGGCGACCGTTTGCGCCTCATAACGCTGGAAGGTCCCGCGTTGCAGGGTGTCGAATGGTTGCCCGGCCACAAGATTCAGATCGCCATGGGTTCCGCTTTCCTGGCCCGAACCTATACGCCGATCGAATGGGATGCGCTGATCGGGCGTACCCGCATTCTAGCCTTCGCCCACGGCACTGGGCCAGGTAGCGATTGGGTTCGGAGAGCCAATATCGGCGACGAATGCGACCTGTTCGGTCCGCGCGCCTCGCTGGATCTGCGGCAGTTGGAGGGGCCGATCGCTGTCTTTGGCGACGAAACCTCTCTCGGCCTTGCCCATGCAATGGCCCGGCATGATCCCTGCCGCGTGGTGTCGGGATATTTCGAGGTCTGCGGGGCAGCGGTAGGCGCCGCGATGGGCGATCGGCTGGGCCGGTTGGACGGAAGTTTCTTCGAAACAGCGGCGGACCAGTCCCATGTCGCCGCGATGGAAGCGAGGTTGCCTTCGCTGATCGCCGGAGGGAGCGCTTTCGTGCTGACGGGGAAGGCCGGAACGGTGCAGCGGCTGCGGCAGGCGTTGAAACTGCGAGGCGTACCGGCCGCGCGGATTAAGGCCAAGGCTTACTGGGCTCCCGGTAAAGTCGGAATGGATTAAGGTTCGGCCGGCAGGTTTTAGTCCGGCTGCGGCGAGAGCCTCTGTCACCTATCTCTGGGATTTCTTCCGCCCCGGATATCGGCATCGGTGCGCCAGTCCAGAAGTCGCATGTCATCCCAATGATTTCATGGAGCTTTTAGTGGCGGGGGTTCCGGCCCGACCGCCTTTGCCTCGTTTCCGGCCAACTTCGTCTGCCATCGTAAAACTGTCATGCACCTTGGCTAACGGCGTCGCTTTCTAGGCGCAGGGGGCAACCGGTGCTTGTTTCGATCAAGGAGCCGTCCGGCGCGAATGCGCATGCGGACGACGAGCGCGACTGGGATGCAATCCACGCGGCGATCCTGCGTTTCGTGCGCGGACGTGGTGCCCGGCCTGACATTGCCGAGGATATTGCGCAGGAAACGCTGGCCCGGCTCATCGATATCCTGCGGGCCGAACAGGTGGGCAGCATCTTCGCGCTGGGGTTCCGGATTGCCGACAATCTGTTGGTGGACGTCTACCGTCGTGACAGCCGGCTGTCCGAAGAAGTGGATGATGACTGGCAGAGCGAGGAACCCTCGCTCGATCGCGTGCTCGATTCCCGCCGGGCTGTCGACGTGTTCAACCGTTGTCTAGGGCGAATGCCGCCGCTGCGCCGCGAGGTGCTGATCCGGCGCCGACTGAACCAGGAAAGTTGCAGGGCCATCGGCGACGATCTCTCGATGAGCGCCAAGGCCGTTGAAAAGCATATTACCCGTGGAATGATCGACTTGCGCAAGGCCCTTGAGAAAGCCGGCATCGACCTCGGGGGAGAGGCATGATGGCGGGCGAACTGGATGTGATCGAGTATGAGGCGGCCCGCTGGGTCGACCGGATGAACAGCCCGGTGCTGGACAGCGCCGATGCCGCCGATTTCGACCGATGGATCCTTGCCGATCCGCGCCATTGCGACAGCTATGCCCGGCTGAGCGCGATATGGCAGTCCGGCGGCCTGTCCCAGGGCCTGTCCCGCCGACTGGCGGAGGGGGGCGAGGATGGCCATGCCCGGTTCGAAGTGGATGAAGCGCCTTCGGATGTAACTTGGGACTTGCCCAGCTATCCCAGGATGGCCGGGCTGCTGGCGGTTGCGGCTTGCGTGCTGCTGTTTTGCACTTTCATGCCGCCGCTGATCGTGCAGGAGGCCAGCTTTTCCTCGCCGCGCGGCGTCACGCGGGAAGTGGCGCTGGCGGACGGGTCGCGCGTGCGGTTGGATGGCGACACACGGATCGATGTGCGGATCACGCCATGGTCGCGCCGTGTGGATCTTGCGCGGGGGGAGGCGTTTTTCGACGTGGCGCATGAGCAATGGCGCAGCTTCACGGTGGAGATGGGTGCCGCGCGGGTTTCGGTGCTGGGCACCGCGTTCGATGTGGACCGCGTGGATGCGTCTACGCAGGTCATTCAGGTCTATCGCGGGCTGGTAAGCGTGGAGGCCGGCAAGGGGCGCGAGTGGCGTCTGCCTGCCGGCACGGGGCTGGAACTTGCCGGGCAGCGCGTGCGCAGCCTGCGCGATGTGGAGGGCAATCGCCCCGCCTGGACCGACGGCTGGTACGAAGCGAACGACACGCCGATCTTCCAACTTGTCCAGCACGTGAACCGCAATGCGTCACGCCCGATCGTGCTGGCCGATCCCGGCCTGGGCGAATTGCGGGTAACCGGACGTTTCCGAACCGCGCAACCCGAAGATGTGCTGGAGGCGATCAGCGCGTTGCATGACCTTCACTGGCAGAAGATGGCGGACCGCTATGTCGTGAGCCGTTAAAAGTCTGTTTGCAATCCGGTGGTGGCCGGATTTTGCGGTGCTGTTCCGAAATGCCCGCCGGGCATTCCGAAAAAGAACGTCCGCCACTGTCATTGATATTTCATCGCAAAGCCATGAAAATGTAAGAAAATTATTTTGTCGGGTTCTGTCTTCCTGATCCGTCTGCCGACTGAACAGGTTGCACTGACAGGGGTTTTTCTTCGATGATACGTTTCACTGGGCGCGCCGCCGGGGTGTCGGCGCTTGCCATGGCCATGGCTGGTCTATCCGGCGGGCTGGCCACGACGCCGCAAGCGCATGCCGCCGATTCTCATCGCTATGCTTTCGCCATACCGTCGCAGGATCTGGCGCGGGCCTTGCAGGAATTCTCACGCGTGACCGGAACGCCGGTGGCGGCTTCTCCGGACGCGCTGCGCGGGCGCCGCAGCCAGGCGGTTTCGGGCACGATGTCCGCCGAAGCGGCGCTGGCCCGCATGATCGACGGGGCCCATGTCGGCACTCAGCGCCGGGGCAGCACGATCATCGTCAAGCCGCTGCCGGTTACCGTCACGCCCGTTGCCATCGCATCGCCCGCGCCGCGCACGGTCGCGGCCCGGCCGGCCGAAACCCATCTCACGCCCGAGGAGACGGTCAGCCAGGACATCGTGGTCACCGGCTATATCGAGGCGGTTGAGCGGTCGCTGGAAACCAAGCGCAATAACAAGACGGTTTCCGACACGATCTCTGCGGACGACATGGGCAAGTTGCCCGCCAACAACGTGTCCGAGGCGCTTGCGCGCATGCCCGGCGTCAACGCCGTGCGCGATGCGACCACGGGTGAGGGCGACCGCATCACCGTGCGCGGCCTTTCCACCGAACTGAACAACTATTCCATCAACGGGGTGCGCCTTGGCGGCGCCGGTTCGCGCGACAACAACTTCTATCGCGGTGTCCGCCTCTCGGTCCTGCCGCCCGACGGCATCAAGCAGATCACCGTCTACAAGACGCTGACACCGGACCGCGACGGCGATGCGCTGGGCGGATCGGTGGACATTTCCACCCCGACGGCCTTCGATCAGGATCCGAAATACGTCCGCCTTTCGGCCGAAGGCGGCATGCTCGACAAGTATGACCACCGCAAGTACGGGCAGGTTTCCGGCGCCGTGGCGCGCCAGTTCAGCGACAATTTCGGCGTCTACCTCTCCGGCAGCTGGAGCCATCGCAAGTCGCAGTTCGAACAGAACGGCGTCGATGGCGATAACCAGCCCGATACCTGGTATTCGGACAGCGAGACGCTGGGCTGGGATCCCAACCGCTTCGTGATGCGCGGCATGGATCTGGGTTTCGGTGAGACCGACGTTCAGCGTTGGGGCGTCAATACCAGCATCGATTACCGGTCGGACCACCACGACTTTCACTTTCGCGGGCAGTACAACAAGTATCAGAAGAAGGAATTCCTGAACCGGTTGAATTTCCGCAACGACACCAGCAAGAACTCCACCCGGCTGGTGCAGGTGGACCCCAGCAACTCCAGCCTTGCCCAGCCCGACGACAACGTGGTCGGATATGACGACGATCTGGGCCGGATCTACGGTTATACCACCGCGCAGATCGTCGATCAGGATGGCGACGGCCTGATTACCGATGCCGATCGCAAGACCAAGTCGTTCTACAGCCTCTACGGCGGTTCGGGCACGTGGGATCCGCAGGGCTTCCGCCTGCGCCGGTTCTGGGAAGCGACCAATGAGAGCGGCAACCTTGCCACCGCCAACGTTGGCGGCGTCTCCCGCTTCGGCACGGTGACGATGGACTACGACGTTTCCTACTCGCAGTCGCAGGACAATCTGGACGACGGCTACACGCTGGAATTCCGTAGCGACAAGTACGGCTGGCTGGGCAATACCGGCGTGCTGTTCAGCAGTTCGGACGATGCCCGCTTTCCCAAGTGGCTGCTGAACGCGGCCGGGATGGAAGCGGTACAGGACCCGTCGCAGTACGCGTTCAGCAGTCTGGAAGGCGAAGTGGGCGGCAGCCGGGAAAAGCTGTGGCAGGCCCAGTTCAACCTGGAGTGGAAGCCGGATATTGCCTGGCTGGAATCGATCAAGGCGGGCGGCAAGTTCTACGATTCCCGCCGCCACACGTTCTCGGGCTCGTTCCTTGAACTGGAAGCGGACGGCACGCTGGCGGACTTCTCCGACTTTTACGGCAAGAACGTCACCAGCCTGTTCGGCGGGGCCTACAGCGGCCTCTATCGTCTGGGGACGACGATCGATAACTCCAAGATGCTTGCCGAACTCCAGCGCGCGGAAAAGGGTGAGAGCACGATCTTCGAAGGCTTTGCGGTCGATCCCGCCAACGCGCAGATTTCGGACGAGGACAGCTTCCGCTTCAACGAGCGTGTGATCGCCGGCTACGCCATGGCCACCGCGCGTTTCGGCCGTGCGCAAGTGATCGCCGGTCTGCGCGTCGAAGCCACGCGCAACAAGATCGAGGCCTACAACCTCGATCAGGTGCAGGGCGAGCGCTACACCACCGACAGTTCAAGCTTTTCTAACGTGCTGCCTTCGATCCATGTCAACTACGATCTGGACCGGCGCACCAAGCTGCGCGGTGCAGTCTGGACCAGCTTCGCGCGACCCGATATCGCCCGCATGAGTTCTGCGCGTGAATATGGCTACGACACCGATCCCGATGGCGACGGTGATGAGAACCCGATCTCCGAATGGATCCTGACCTCCATCTCGCAGGGCAATCCCAACCTGAAGCCGATGCGTTCGCTGAACCTCGACATGTCGCTGGAGCACTATGCCGGCAATACTGGCGCCTACTCGGTGGCGCTCTACTACAAGCACATCACCAACTTCCTGTTTCGCTCCTCCTCCAGCAACATCCGGGACGGAACGCTGGGCGAGAACGTGAATCCCGAAGGCGTGGCGATCTCCATGCCCAACAACGGCAAGTGGGCCGAAGTCTACGGCGTGGAATTCAGCGCGCAGCAGTTGCTGCACTGGCTGCCGGGCGTGCTCGGTTCGCTGGGCGTGGGCGGCAACCTGACGCTGCAACGGTCCAAAGCCGTGACCGGCCTTTCGTGGCATCCGGAAGGCTATACCCTGCCGCTGATGGAAACACCGAACACCATCGCCAACCTCCAGCTTTTCTGGGAACGCAAGGGCTGGGAAATCTACGGCGCGTGGAACTACCAGTCCAAGTTCATGGGCGGCATCCAGGACTTCGGCAACAATCCATACGAGCAGGCTTACAGCTTCGTGGACCTGACCTTCCGCAAGACTTTCCTGAAGAAGTCCTCGGTCCAGCTTCAGGTGCAGAACCTCTTCGACGCGCATACCTATTGGGAAACCGTCTCCTCCGGGACCGGGGCGAGCCGCGCCTACATCAAGAACGGGCGCACGATCTCGCTTGGCTTCAACCTGATCTTCTGAGGATTTCGTAATGACTATCCGCATTCTTGTCGGCGCCCTGGTCCTGAGCGCCGCCCTCCCGGCTATCGTGCAGGCGCAGGACGCGCCGGTGGCGCTCGCCCCCGCGACCGTTGCACCGGAGCGTATCGTGCTCAATCTCACTTCCGATCCAGCGACGGAGATGGCCGTCACCTGGCGCTCTGCACCGGGTACGGCGGGCCAAGTGCAATATGCCCGCGCTACCAACAGCCCGGACTATGTGAAATCGCCGATGACGCAGGCCGCGACGACCGACGATGCCACGCTGCCGGTGCGAGAGGATCCCGCCTTCCGCGCCGCCTATCACTCGGCGGTGCTGAAGGGCCTCGATCCCGATACCGTCTATGCCTATCGCGTGGGCGACGGCACGCGCTGGTCCGAATGGTTCCAGTTCCGCACCGCGAAGCAGGAAGCGGCGCCGTTCCGCTTCATCTACATGGGCGACATGCAGAACAACATCCTGTCGGAAGCTTCGCGCACCTTGCGCATGGCGTTCCGTCAGGCGGGAGACGCGGCTTTCGTGATCCATGCCGGGGATCTGGTGAACCGGCATGACAGCGATGCCGAATGGGGTGAATGGTTCGCCTCCGGCGGGTTCCTCTATGCCCAGACGCCGCAGATGCCGACGCCGGGCAACCACGAATACGTGAAGGATGAAAGCGCGCGCGCCGGCTCCTCGATCACCGGGCAATGGCGGCGCCAGTTCACGCTTCCCGACGATGGCCCGACCGATGTACCGGCTGGGCGAGAGACCAACTGGTACACGGACTATCAGGGCCTGCGCCTGATCTCGATCGATTCCATGCAGGTCGATCGCGATGAGAAGGCGCGCAAGGCGATCGTGAAGTGGCTGGACGGCCTGCTGGCCAACAACCCCAACCGCTGGACGGTGATGTTCCTGCACTTCCCGCTGTTCTCCAGCGAGCCGGGGCGTGACAATCCCAAGGTGCGGGCGGCACTGAAGCCGCTGATCGACAAGTATCATGTCGATCTGGTGCTGCAGGGACACGACCACGGCTATGCGCGCGGCGCCATCGGGCCTGACGGTCCCACCACCGACGATCAGGGGGCGACTTATGCCGTCTCGGTCGCCGGGCCGAAGATGTACGAGGTTGGCCCGCTATCCTGGGCGCGCAAGTCGGCTTCGCGCACGCAGGCATTTCAGGTGATCGACGTAACGCCTGATGAACTGACCTATCACGCCTATACGGCGACCGGCGAAAACCTGGATGCGGTGACCCTGCGCAAGCGCTGATCGCGGGGAGGGGCGGGCAGTGCTTGCGGTTCGAGAGGGCCGGACAGTATTGCTCGCCCGCAGGTTCCCTTCCACGGATCATGGCGATGGATACGGGCGAGACCGCCGCTAGCCGTTGGCGAATTCGCAGAGATACTCGCCTTTCAAGAAGGCAAATTAGCCGCCTTCGGGCTTGGGCGCAGTCAATTGTTGGCGCAGTGCTGGTGCAGAACATGTGCAGGAGGTAGGGCCTTCTTAGAAAAGCCGCTATTTCCAGATACCGCGCATGGTTCAATTGAAATGCAGGCGCCTGATCCACCATTCTGATGCTATTGTGCTGTGGCAATTGGCCTCGCTATTCCGTCTCCATAATGTAGTGGAGGACGCTCATGCGATTTGGCGCAGTCATGTACTTGCCCTTGATTTCGGGACTGATGCTGTCGGCTTGTGGGGGAGCCAAGCCCGCGGGCGATGCTGAATACGATAACGTCGCGGCTAACGCCGATAGTGGTGAGCGGTACGACGGGAAGGAGGTTAGCCCGATCCACCGAGTTGCGAGCGAGCCTGTCTCGACTTTCGCGGTAGATGTGGACACAGGGTCATACGCCAATGTGCGGCGCATGTTGATGGGCGGTCAGCCCGTGCCGGCGGATGCCGTGCGAACCGAGGAAATGATTAATTACTTTCGGTATGACTATGCGGCTCCGACGGATCGAAGCACGCCCTTCAGCGTCACCACCGATGTCTACGCCACGCCTTGGAATCCCCAGACCCGCCTCCTGCGCATTGGTCTGCGCGGATATGATGTCGCCCGGTCCGAGCGACCGGCGGCGAACCTTGTGTTCATGGTCGACGTGTCGGGCTCCATGGATGAGCCGGACAAGCTGCCGCTGGTCAAGCAGGCGCTGTCGGTCCTCGCAGATGGGCTGAGGGCGGACGATAGTATTTCCATCATCACCTACTCGGGGTCGGTGGAAACCTTGTTGGAGGGTAGCCACGACCCGGCCGAGATCAAGGCGGCGCTTTCCGGGCTCCAGGCCGGAGGTGGCACGGCGGGCGGTCCGGCCCTTTCGATGGCCTACGACCTGGCGCGCGCTCATCGCATTTCCGGCGGGATCAACCGGATCGTCATGGCGACGGATGGTGACTTCAACGTCGGCCTGTCGGATCAGAAAGGGCTTGAGGACATGGTCCGCCAGAACCGCGACGACGGCATCACGCTGACGACGCTGGGCTTCGGGCAGGGCAATTCCAACGATGCGATGATGGAAGCGGTGGCCGACCTGGGCAACGGCAACCACGCCTATATCGACAGCGCCATGGAGGCCCGCAAGGTACTGGATGACGAACTGTCCTCCACGCTGTTCACCATCGCCAAGGATGTGAAGGTGCAGGTCGAGTTCAACCCTGCGGTGGTGAGCGAATACCGCCTGATCGGCTACGAAAATCGCGCGCTGCGCGAGGAGGATTTCGCCGATGACAAGGTGGATGCCGGAGAGATCGGGGCCGGGCACCAGGTCACCGCGATCTACGAGATCGTGCCGGTCGGCCAGCAAGGATGGTTACCCGCGAGAAAGTACGCTGCCAACGCCGTTCCTGCTTCGCATGCTGTCGGCGAGGCCGCCGAAGCGGCAACGGTACGGTTACGCTACAAGCTTCCGGAAGGCACGGAAAGCCGGCTTATCGAAACGCCGGTCGCTGCCGGCCGCCTCGCTATGGCGCGGGCGCCTGTCGGCGACGCTGCCTTTGCCATCGCGGTCGCGGCGTTTGGGCAGAAGCTGCGATCCGATACCCGGCTGGGCAGTTTCGACTATGCCGATATCGCCCGCCTTGCCGGACCCCAACCCCAGGCCGACTACTGGCGGCAGGAATTCATCGCGTTGACCAATCTGGCTGCGCGCAATTCGACCGGATCGCTTGCTTCCGGAGTGCCCGAGTGAAGGGGGCGCGGGACTGGCAGTTTCGGAGTGCGGGAACGTCGGTCGATATATCAATCGATCATCGTCAATAGCCAATTGATCCCGCAGGCGTCAGCGCGCAAAAGGCTTGTGCATTCCTGGTTTGATCTGGAGGCGGACATGCGCAACGAAGAAGAAGCGAACGGCGCGGACGAGACGGTTTCGGGCGTTGCCTCCTACGACGGTCCTGCCGGCGGCTGGGGTGCGCTCAAAGCGGTGGCCGAGGCGATACGCGATCAGATGGGCAGTTCGTCCGACACCCGCGCGCTTCTGAAGATGAACCAGCCCACGGGGTTTGACTGCCCGGGCTGCGCCTGGCCTGATCCGAAAAAGACATCGTCCTTCGAGTTCTGCGAAAACGGTGCCAAGGCGGTAACCTGGGAAGCGACGACCAAGCGCGTCGATCTCGACTTCTTTGCCAATCACAGCGCGACGGAGCTTTGGGGGTGGAGCGATCATGCGCTGGAGGATGCGGGCCGGCTGACGCATCCGCTGCGATACGATGCGGAAACCGATCATTTCGTGCCGCTATCCTGGGACGAGGCATTCGCCCGGATCGGGGCAGGGCTACAGGCGCTGGACGATCCGAACCAGGCGGAATTCTACACATCCGGCAGGGCGTCGAATGAGGCCGCGTTTCTGTATCAGTTGTTGGCGCGGGCCTTCGGGACGAACAATTTCCCGGACTGTTCGAACATGTGCCATGAGGCAACCAGCGTCGGCCTGCCGCAGTCGATCGGGGTCGGCAAGGGCACCGTCACGCTTGAGGACTTCGAATTTGCAGATGCGATCTTCTGCATCGGCCACAATCCGGGCACCAATCACCCGCGCATGCTTTCCACACTGAGCACGGCGTCGCGCCGGGGCGTGCCGATAGTCGTCGCCAATCCGATGAAGGAGCGGGGGCTGGAGCGTTTCAAGTCGCCCCAGCATCCCACGGAAATGCTTTCCCCGCACGCGACACCGCTTGCATCGGCCTACCATCAGGTCCGGGTCGGCGGCGACGGCGCGATGCTGAAGGGCATGATGAAGGCGCTGTTCGAAGCCGACGCAGCGGACCTCTCGGAGGGAGGTTCGGGGTTGCTCGACCGTGCTTTCATCGCCGAGCACACGACCGGTATCGAAGACTTGCGTCATGATATCGAGGGAACGTCCTGGGCAGAGATTGTTCGCGGCTCCGGCCTTGCCAGAGAGGCGATCGAAAGCATGGCGCAAACCTATTGGGAGGCCGATCGCGTCATCCTGTGCTATGGCATGGGCATCACCCAACACGGAGACGGCACGGCCAACGTGCAGCAGCTTGCCAACCTGCTGCTGCTGCGCGGCAATATCGGCAAGCCGGGGGCCGGCATCTGCCCGCTTCGCGGCCATTCCAACGTGCAGGGGGACCGCACGGTAGGCATTACGGAAATTCCGGGTGAAGCGATGCTGTCGCGCCTCGATGCGCGTTTCGGGATCAGCAGTCCGCGCGCGCACGGCCATGCCGCGGTCGAGGCGCTTCAGGCGATGCGCGAAGGGCGCTCGCGCGCCTGCATCGCGCTAGGCGGCAACCTTGCCGTCGCCATGCCCGACCCCGAGGCTTGCTTTGAAGCGTTTCGCCAACTGGACCTTTCGGTCAGCATCCTCACCAAGTTCAACCGAACCTGCCTGCTGCTGGCGAAGGAGACGCTTGTCCTTCCGTGCCTCGGCCGCACGGAGCTGGACGAGCAGGCGGAAGGTCCGCAATGGATCACTGTCGAAGATTCAATGTCGATGGTCCATGCCTCGCGCGGCTTCCTGAAGCCTGCCGCGTCCGACCTCCGATCGGAGCCCGCCATTGTCGCGGGCATTGCGCAGGCGGCGCTGCCGGATGTCGATATCGACTGGAAATGGCTGATTGCCGATTACGACCGTATTCGGGATGCCATCGAAGCGGTGTTCCCGGACTTTCGCGACTTCAATGTCCGCGTTCGCCAGAAGGGCGGCTTTCGACTGACTGTCGGAGCATCGGATCGCAAGTGGAACACGCCGTCCGGCAAGGCGCAGTTCCTGGTTCGCCCCCTTCGCGGGCTGCCCGGTGACGAAGAGGGCAAGCTTCTGCTCACCACGGTCCGCAGCCATGATCAGTACAACACCACGATCTACGGCATGAACGACCGCTATCGCGGTGTAACCGGCCGACGCGACGTGATTTTCGCGAATGCGGACGACCTTGCCGAGCGGGGCCTGAACCATGGCGACCTTGTCGACGTGCTGGCCGGGTCCGGACGTGTCCTGCCCGGCTATACGGTGATTGCCCACGCCATCGCGCGCGGCTCGCTTGCGGCCTACTACCCGGAAGCGAACTGTCTTGTTCCGTTGCACGATCACGACAAGGAAAGTGGCACTCCATCCTACAAGTCGATCCCCGTAACCCTGCAGAAAAGCGTGGAGCCTTCGGGGGATCGGGTGAAGGCAGCCTGACTTGAATGAGGTCCTGCGCGACCGGAAATTGCAGATGAACGCAATGTAACTGGCTGCATCGGAACCGTTTGAATTACGCGCGATGTTTCCGAATTGTCGGCCATGGAACGACGATGAACGCCTTTCCTCGCTTCTGCATCTTCGTTGCCACGGCCATGCTTGCGGCATTGTCGCAACCGGCTCTTGCCGCCGGCGCCAAATGCAAGGTTGAGCTTGTTGCCAAGTTTCCCGTGGTCATGGAAGGGCAGCGCGCCAGCGTACCGGTAAGCTTCAATGGCAAGGACAGCCGTGTCTGGCTCGACAGCGGTGCTTTCTTCAACTTCATGTCCAAGGCCAAGGCAGTCGAACTGGGCCTCACGACCGAAGCCCTGCCCAGCGGATATCGGGTGAACGGGATCGGCGGCGGCTTCACGCCGGAGCTTGCGCGGGTGCGGGACTTCGGCATCCTCGGTATAAACCTGCACAATCTGGAATTCATCGTTGGCGGCAGCGACAGCGGCAACGGCTTCCTGGGGGCCAACCTGCTGGGAGTATGGGATACCGAATTCGATCTCGCCAAAGGTGCGGTCAACATTTTCAAGGAAAATGGCTGCAGCCAGATGAGCATGGCTTACTGGGGTACGGGTATGGCCGTGGGTGAGGCTCGGCTGTTCGATGGCTCTTATCCCGGCGATCATGCCATTTACGTCGAAGTCTTCGTCAACGGGCATTCCGTGCGGGCCGTGTTGGATACCGGGGCGCCGGCGTCCATCATCGGCCGCCATGCGGCGGAGAGCGCGGGAATAGACCTCGACGCGCCGCAAGTGGTGGCATCGCGCCGGATGAGCGGCGTCGGATCGCATGAGCGGCAAAGCTGGATTGCCCGCACCACGTCAATCTCGATCGGCGGGGAGAACATCGCCAATAGCCCGATCCGCGTCATCGACGATGCCGGTGACAGCCGGAACTATGACATGTTGCTCGGCATGGATTTCCTGATGGCGCATCACGTCATCATATCGCGCCCGCAGCACAGGATGTACCTGACCTATAACGGCGGCCCGATCTTCTCCGCCAGCACCGATGGCGAAACCGGGCACCGAAGCACGACGCGGGGCGAGAACCTGGGGGCCACCGAAAATGCCGCCGATCCCAAGACTGCCGATGAATTTGCCGGACGCGCGTCGGCGCGGCTGACCAAGGGCGACGCGGCCGGCGCCGTTGCCGATTTTACCAGCGCGATCGGGCTGGCGCCGGAACGCGCGGACCTTCTGGCCCATCGTGCGCAGGCCTACGGGCGTAGTGGGAAGTTCGAACTGGCGGCGAAGGACGTTGATGCAGCGTTGGCGATTGCACCTCATGATCACCGTCTGCTTATCCGCCGTGCCCTCATAAAGCTGGGCAAGGGCGATCGCGCGGGCGCGCTGGCCGATACCGAGGCGGCGGCAGCCGATACGCCGAAGGGATCGCTGGACGTGATCGCGGTTGTGACCATGTACGAGCGACTGGGCATGGCCGATCGGGGGCTGGCCTTGATCGATCCCGTCATCGACCTGCATCGCAGCGATGTCAGCTATCCGCATCTCCTCAATGCGCGAAGCTGGAACCGCGGCCTTGCCAATGCCGATCTCGATCGCGCCCTGAAGGACATCAATGTCGCCATCCGCAAGTCCGGCGCCGGGCCCGCCATGCTGGACACCCGCGCATTGATCCAGTTTCGCTTGAAGGACTATGCGTCAGCCATTGCTGACGAAAGCGCGGCGTTGGAAAAGAGCCCGAAGATGGCGGCCGCCCTGTTCGTACGCGGTCTTGCACGGATCGCCAGCGGGGATGCGGCTGGCGGCGATACCGATGTGGTCGCCGCCCGAAAGATCCGGCCGTCGATCGATCGCGACTATGCGGCATACGGACTGCATGCCGCCGGTGCAACGAACTCACCTGTCCTCGACAAGCGGTCTTTCGAGCCCGACGAAGCCGACGATCAAGGAAGCTAGCGGAAGATTCCAGCGCGTGTGTGCCCGGGCGAGCGGTGGCTGACAGGATCAGCCCGTGGCGGCCGCAAGATCGGCCTGTTCTTTATCGGCGCGTGAAATGGCGATCGGGATTCCCGAATAGAGCACCATTCCCGTCATTGCGTCGACCGATTGCACACTGGTGAGCAGGTTGACGTTGGCGCTTTCATGGCCGTGAGGGATTGAGGCAACGCCCGGTCTGATTGCGTCGCTGACATTGGCCATGAGTACGATCTCGCCATTGGGCGTGGCCACGCGAACGCGGTCGCCGTCGGCAATGCCATGCGCATCCGCGTCTCCGGGATTAAGGATGATGTCGGCCGGGCTGCCCAGGAACGACAGGGAGGCGTTCAGCTTGCGCCGTTGCCGGCGCGGGATGAAGCTGAGAGGAGGCGGTCCGCCGCTCTTCTCGTCAGCGGCACGGGTTTGCGCCCACAAGTCTAGCAGCGGCGGGGGAGCGACAACCCAGCCTCCGATGCGTTCGATGTGGCGGTCTACCCAGGCGCCGGGAAATTCCAACGGCTGCGAGACGGTGCCGGCCGTCCGCAACGCGTCGAAGCTGCATCGGGCGCCAGCCATCTGGCGTGCCAGCATGGCGTCGTCGGCGCCGGCGATACGATCGCTTTCCGGCAGTCCTTCGGGTACGGGCAGGCCCATGCGCGCCATCAACTGGGCAATGATCCACCAGGCCGAACGGCGATCGCCCATCGGCGTGACCATCGCGGGCGAGTAGAGCATCGAAACGCTTCCGCAGAGCGTGTCCCAGAACGAAATGTCCGGGCGTTCGGTCTGGTCCTTGGTCGGCAGGACATGGGTGGAAAGCGCCGTGGTTTCATTGCCCACCACTTCGAAACTTACGAAAGTATCCAGCTTTCGCAGCGCGGGCACCAGCACATTGGCGTCCGGGAACGAGCGGACCAGACCGCCGCCCAGATTGACCAGCGCCCGGATGTTGCCGGCCTCGATCTCGCCCGGCAGGGCGGCGCAGGGCCAGTCGCCGATGATACCGTTGACGCCAGGCATTGTCGGCGCGCCGGGGGTGAAGGGATTGTCCATGCGCGGCAGTTCGAAGCTGTCGAATTGCGTGATGAAACCGGGGTGGAACCAGACGCCGCCCTTTCGGTTCATCCGCCCGGTCAGGATGTTGAGCAGCCAGGCGAACCATTGCGTCACATTAGCGCCTTCGGACATGGTGACGCCCGTGCCGGTTTCCACCGTGACGCCGCCGAAGCGGACTACGGCGTCCAGCAGCGCGGCCAGTTCTTCCTCTCCCACGCCGGCGACACGGGCGGCCGTGGCGCGATCGTAGCCTTCCAGCGCGGAGCGAAGCGCGGTCAGGCCTTGCACGGGCTGGGCCGATGCAAACGATGGGTTATCGATCACCTCACGAACCAGCCAGGCGAGGATCGCATAGTCCTTGCCTGGAAGCGGCGCGATGTGGTGGGTGGAGTAGGCCGCCGTTTCGGTGCGCAGCGGGTCGATCGTCCATACCGCCCCGCGCTGGGCGATGGCGCGTATCCAGGTTGGCGGGCTGAACATACCGGTATTGTGGCCGTGGCTAACCATCGGATTGACGCCGACATAGAGGAGCAGGTCGACGTTCTCGTTATCGGTCTTGCCTGAAAGACCCGGAAATCCGCCGACGAGGCTGCTGACCAGTACTTTGGCGGTGCCGTCGATGGTCAATGGTGAGAACTTGGGGGGATGCCCCAGCGCGTTGTGGAACGCCTCGCCCATCCTGTAGCCCGCCGCGTCCATCCCTAGGCCGCTGCCGAAATAGAAGCCGATTGCATTGGGGCCATGCTCGTCGATTACCGCGCGCAGACGAGCCGCCAGATCGTTGAGTACCGTCTCCCAATCCACATCGGTCGGCCGTCCGGACTGCATCATCGAAGGGCGCAAAATAGCCTGATCATGATGGTGGAGACGCCCCACGGCGCGGCCTTTCGGGCAGGTGTAGCCCTGGCTCAGCGGGTGATCGAAGTCGCCTTTGACGCGAACGATCTGGTCGTTCTCGACGGTGACGGCAATGCCGCATTGGTTGGTGCAGATCCGGCAATGGCTGCGAATGACCTGCGGCATGCCTCTCTCCCGCTCACGCCTCTTGCTGAACGTATGCATAGCATAAGTGAGCGGTTGCTCAATAGTAGAGAGCGACTGCTCACTTGCCGATGCGATTGAGGGCTGGCAGGGTTAGGCATGACCACCGCAGAGCTTATGCCGCAGATCCGGCGTCGGGACCCGGTCCGAACCAAGGCCAGGATACTGGCGGCCGCGGTCGAGGTCTTTTCCGAACGCGGTTATGGAGAGGCGGGTTTGCGCGATATCTCGGCGCGATCGGGTGTCGCTTCATCGCTGCCGGTGCGCTATTTCGGCACTAAGGCCGCGCTTTTCGAAGCGGCACTTGTCGAGATCGTCCGCGCCAATTCGGTGTTTACCTGGAAGAAGCACGGGTTCGGTCGGACGATGATGCGCCTGATCCGAGAGCGCAGCAATGTGACGATCACGGCCACTCTGATGTCGGCTTTGGCCGATCCTGAGGCGCGCGAGATTGCGGTGAGAGTGTGGCGGGAACACATGATCGCGCCGCTGGCCGAATGGCTTGGCCCGCCGGATGCGTGCGGGCGTGCGGACATGCTTTTCGCCCTTTTGTCCGGACTTGCCTTTCAGATTCATGGGCTTGCTTCGGGCGAGATCACGCCGGAGGCTGAGGCGTGGGCCGCCCAGACGCTTCAGGCGCTTGTGGACCGATCTGAGACCACCGCGTGATATCGATTTAGGCTTACGTTATCGCAGGTTTTCGACCAGAAAGTCGACGAACACGCGTACCCGCGCCGGCACGTTCGCTCCTCCGACAAAGACCGCGTGGATCAATTCGACGTCGCCGGGGTTGAACTCCTCAAGCAGCGGAACGAGCGCACCGCTGGCGAGTTCGGCCGCGACGCTGAATGCGCCGACACGCGTGACGCCTACGCCGTTGGCGGCCAGTTGTCCCAGCGTTTCGCCATTGTTTGCCTCGATATTGCCCTTCACGCACAGCGAATAGTCCTGACCTTCGCGCCGAAATGGCCAGGTCGGTTCGGCGCGGCGGAAATTGAAGTTCAGGCAATTGTGCCCATGCAGATCCTCCGGGCTTTGCGGTGTGCCGTGACGGGCGAGATAGTCGGGCGAGGCGACGATCACCCGGCCGGTCTCGCCGATCTTCCGCGCGGTCAGGGTGCTGTCCGCAAGGGGGCCGAAGCGGATCGAGACATCGGCCTGGCCGCCGGCGACGTCGACCAGCGTGTCTGTCAATGCGATATCGATGAGGATGTGGGGATAGCGCCGCGCAAATTCGCCCAGCAATGGCACGACGCACAGTCGGCCATGGGCCAGGGCTGCGCTCACGCGCAGCCGGCCACGCGGCGCGCCTTGATCGGCGATTTGCTGTTCGGCGTCGTCGAGGTCGGAGAGAATGCGGCGCGCGGCCTGGAGATAGGCCTGACCCTCCGCCGTCAGCGTCAGCGTGCGGGTCGATCGCAGTAACAACCGGACGCCCAGCCGCGCCTCGATCCGGTCGATCGTTCGGCTGACGCCCGATGGCGTCAGGTCGAGAAGGCGGCCAGCTGCCGAAAAACTGCCGGTATCCGCCACCGTGGCGAAGATCTCCAGCGATCGCGCTCGATCTGCTCCTGGAATTACCTTTGCTGCCATGTCAAAAATCTTTCGCCGTCAAGGCTGCTACCGCTGTCAAAATTCGTACGTCATTTATGCCTACGAATATAAATCGCGAAAGGGCAGTGCAAATGGAATATCGGCAGCTTGGCGCATCCGGCCTGCGCGTTCCCGTCTTGAGTTTCGGTACCGGCACGTTCGGCGGCCGGGGGCCGCTGTTCAGCGCCTGGGGCCAAAGCGACGCGCGTGATGCGCGGCGGCTGATCGACATCTGCCTGGATGCGGGCGTCACGCTGTTCGACACCGCCGACGTCTATTCCAACGGTGCGTCGGAAGAGATTCTGGGCGATGCCATCAAGGGCAGGCGCGACGCTGTCCTGATATCGACCAAGACCGGGCTGCCGATGGGCGATGGTCCGTCGGACTGGGGGGCTTCGCGGGCGCGGCTGATCCGCGCGGTCGAAGACGCGCTGCGGCGCCTGGTCACGGACCATATAGACATCCTCCAACTTCATGCCTTCGATGCGTCCACGCCGGTCGACGAATTGATGGAGACGCTTGCAGGGCTGATCGCTGCTGGCAAGGTGCGCTATGCCGGCGTGTCCAACTATCCCGGCTGGCAGTTGATGAAGGCGCAGGCTTCCGCCAGCCAGCACGGATTGCCGCGCTTCGTCGCCCATCAGGTCTATTACTCGCTGATCGGCCGCGCCTATGAGGACGACCTGATGCCGCTCGGTGCGGACCAGGGCATCGGCGCGCTGGTCTGGAGTCCGCTCGGCTGGGGGCGCTTGACCGGCAAGATCGGTCGCGATCGCCCGATCCCCGAAGGCAGCCGCCTGCACGAGACCGAGCAGTTCGCACCGCCGGTCGCCCAGGAGCACCTGTACCGGGTGATCGATGCGATCGAGACCATTGCCGCCGAGACGAGCAAGACCGTGCCCCAGGTAGCGATCAACTGGCTGTTGCAGCGCCCAACCGTTTCCTCCGTGATTATCGGGGCTCGCAATGAGGAACAGTTGCGCGATAATCTGGGTGCGACCGGCTGGTCGCTCACGCCTGCGCAAATCGCTGCGCTGGATGCGGCAAGCGATGTGCTGCCGCCCTATCCCCACACACCCTATCGCCAGCAGGAGGGATTTGCCCGCCTGAACCCGGCGCTGGTCTGAACGGAACACATGCCATGAAGCTCAACCCCGGCTTGCTCGCCCTTTCCATCGGCGCGTTCGGCATCGGCGTTACCGAATTCGCGCCAATGGGGCTCTTGCCCGTCATTGCCGACGGCCTCAGCGTCTCGATCCCCGTCGCCGGGCTGCTGATCAGCGCCTATGCCCTCGGCGTGATGATCGGTGCGCCGCTGATGACGCTGACGACCGGCCGCGTGCCGCGCCGCACCCTGCTGGTCGGGCTGACCGCTATCTTCACCCTTGGCAACCTGCTGGCGGCGATCTCTACCAGTTATTCGATGCTGCTGCTGGCGAGGATCGTCACGTCGCTGAACCATGGCGCGTTCTTCGGCGTCGGTTCGATCGTGGCGGCCGGCCTCGTGCCGCCGCAGAAGCGAGCCGGCGCGGTAGCCGCAATGTTCATGGGCCTGACGATTGCCAATGTCGTCGGCGTGCCGCTGGCGACCTGGGCCGGCGAGCATCTGGGCTGGCGCGCCGCTTTCTGGGGAACCGCCGGGCTTGGCGTCGTCACGATGATCGCGCTGCGGCTGACGCTTCCGACAATTCATGCGCCAAGCGATGGAGACGCCGTTGCCGAGTTGCGCGTGCTGGCGCGTGGTCCCGTGCTGGGCGCCCTTGGCCTGACGGTAATCGGGTCGAGCGCGATGTTCACCGTCTTCACCTACATCACGCCGATCCTGCGCGAGGTTACGCATGCTTCGCTGGGCTTCATCACCGCGATGCTGGTGACGTACGGGGTGGGCCTGACCGTGGGCAACTGGCTGGGCGGGCGCTTCGCCGACCGGTCCGTCGATCGCACGCTGATCGTCGCGTTGGGCTCGCTGGCCGCGATCCTGCTCGCCTTCGGGCTTTTGATGCCCCACGCCGTGCCGACAGCGATCCTGATCTTCCTGTGGGGCGTGGCGAGTTTCGCGCTGGTGCCACCACTTCAGGTGAGGGTGATGACGGCAGCGGCCGATGCTCCTCACCTTGCCTCGTCAGTGAACATCGGTGCGTTCAATCTCGGGAATGCGATCGGGGCGGCGCTGGGCGGCGGAGTGATCGCTGCCGGGCTGGGCTATCCCGCCGTGGCCTTGGCCGGGGCTGTGACATCGACCCTCGGCTTGACGGCGGTTCTGTTCATGGCCCGGGCGAAAGGCAGGGCAGGCGAACCGCGCTTGTGCAATGCCGAGGTGGGGCATTGAGCGATAGCCGGGCGCGCGAGACGATCGCGCGCCATTCGCAGGTTTAGCCGGTAGGTATGGTCACCAGTGGGGCGTTGGTGTTGCTGCTGGTGGAATCGTTGAGCGACAGCAGGATCTGGGTGATCAGGAACATTCGTTTCGAATCCGCGTCCTTGCCGTCGATCCAGAACCAGTTGCCGCGATAGCGGACAGCAACATGGGGATCTTCGGGCCGACTTGGGCCGCTGTGGATGTGGACCAGCAGGGGCATGCCGCTGGCATCGGGATGCGTCTCACCAGCACGGCCATCGCGATCCTTTTCGGGCAGTTCCACGCCCTGCGCCATTTCCGTGAATATCTCGAACATGGAGCGGGAGCCGATCGCCAGCTGTTCCGGCCCGGTCTGAGCCCCGCCGAAGCGGATTGCCAGTTCCTTCGCGCCGCCGGGCAATTTCAGGGCGGTTCTGATGAACGCCAGGTCGGCGCGATCCTTGTCGGACAGCGCTCCTGAAAAAATCGCTTTTGCAGTGAAGTGTTGGTGTTCGTCACGCTCGACATGGAGCGTGATCGCACCGATGCGTTGCAGCCGGCCCAGCGCCTCGACGATCGGGATGAACTGGGGATCCGCGGCATCCGCGAACAACGGATCGTGGCCACCGGCGCGCACCCCGTTGATCGAACGGGCGGACAGGCGAAGCAGATATTCCGCTGACCAGCCCGCCTCCATCATCGCCAGTAGCGAGGCCGGCGGCAGGGGCGACAGCATGCTGCGGGAGAAACGGTCACCCGAAAGCGGGGCGTAGGTGATGGTGGGCGTCTCGCGCAGCAGCACGTCGGCGCCTGCCGATCCCGCATCGTTGTCGGACGCAGGATTGATCGCAAGATTTGCGCGGAGGGAACCTTCGCGTGTGTATTGGCTGATGACCGAGCTGACTTCGAGGAACGCAGGCGCATCACCGTATCGGATCGCGACGATGTTGAGCAGCAACTGCTCCTTGTTGTTCTGGAGCATGCGCATCGAATAGTCGGAACGGTCTATGCCCATGCGCTGCGCACCGATCGAGGTGCAACCGGTCACCAGCAGGGCAAGTGCCGGAAGCAGCAGGCGCAGGTGACCTGACATTGCCGCCATCGGTTGCTCCCGCCACTGCATCAGTCGGGGATTTTCAGTCTGGGCCCAGGCTCAGGCTCAGGCTCAGGCTCAGGGGCTTGCTGTTCACTTTCGGCAGCCGCCTGGAACCAGACACCCTCAGGCCGCGGAGCGCGCCGGGAACTGGGCCATCAGCTTGCCCACTTCCTTGTCGATCTTCTCGGGATTGATCTTCGAGCCGACATCGTCGACGGCGCGTCCATGCCAGAGCGGACGCTTCGTCTTGGCATCGAACGCATCCACGGACAGCTGACCCTCGGTATATTGGTGCACGTCGACCTGGCGCCCGAACGCGCCCCAGGTGTCGATGTCGGTCTTGTCCTTGGCGCCGACAGTGATGATCAGAGCAAGGTCACCCGAGTCCGCCTTGGTATAGCCCTTGCTGGTCAGGCCCTGTTCTACCGCCATCCGGATGCGTTCATATGCAACCGGGTCCATTCCGGCCGGGGGGCCCGGGTTGACGAAATAGAAGGTCTTGTAATCGGCGAAGTTGACGCCGGGCGTCGCGTCTGAAGAAACTTTCGCAAAAGTTACGGAAGGCGTCGCCATCGCGATTGCCAGTGCGGCCGCCAGTGCAATCCTTGCCATCTTCAAACTCCGTTGCAGCCAGTAGGATACATCGGAGCGAGATTAGTGTTGTCCGCGCTCCATGTTATCGAGGTTTTTCCGGAGATGCCCGGGAAAGAACCCCTGATTTCCCGCATGGACCGATGGCTCTCGTGGCAGGTCTCCATTCTACAGGAACGCCCCGGCAGAAAATGACACGGCGGCCTGGCGCTTCGGCAGTTCGCGCTTGCGCAACATTCTCAGCCCCGCTAGCTGACCCGGCCGGCCCCGAAAAAGGGTCCGGCAAGATCGCGCCGGTGCCTTGAAAGAGGCTTAATAGGGAACGCGGTGAAAGGGTTCGCCCTTGAATCCGAGGCTGTCCCTGCAACTGTAAGCGGTGAGCGCGATGCATATCGCGGCGGGGCAAGGACGCCCGCCGCAGCCACTGGGCCGGACGCTAAATCATGCGGGGCCT
This sequence comes from Novosphingobium oxfordense, assembly GCF_044029435.1. NCBI lineage: Bacteria > Pseudomonadati > Pseudomonadota > Alphaproteobacteria > Sphingomonadales > Sphingomonadaceae > Novosphingobium > Novosphingobium oxfordense. Next base: position 1,764,457 of record NZ_CP147008.1, read on the forward strand.
GGGAAGGCCGTGCATCAAGCGATGACCCGTGAGCCAGGAGACCTGCCGGCGTCTGGTCGCTCACGCTTTGGCCCAGGGGATGGCCGGGGCCCGGTGTTTTTCCGTCTGAGCGACGAACGAGCGGTGAAGGCCGCATCGGTTCGCGTAACGGTCGCCTCGGGCGTCCGGCCGTCTGCGCGCGCCGACCGTCGCTGGCGGCACGCCTTCACCCCCAGTCGCAGGCGCCGGGGGAAATTTGATGACTATCTACATTGCAGCGCTGCGCTTCGGCGTGGCTCTCGGCGCCGTCGCCACTTTCGGTATCGCGCCCGCTTATGCCGACGATGCGCCCGCGGCGGCAGCGGCCGCCAGCAATGGCGCGGCCGAGGGCTCCAACGAAATCCTCGTCTTCGGGCGCGGCGAAGCCAAGATCGGCACGGCTCATGCGGCCAGCGAGGGATCTGTGGGCGGTTCCGACCTGCTGGTCCGCCCGCTCCTGCGCGTGGCGGAACTGCTGGAGGCCGTGCCGGGCATGGTCGCCGCCCAGCATTCGGGCAGCGGCAAAGCCAATCAGTACTTCTTGCGCGGGTTCAACCTGAACCACGGCACCGACTTCACCACCTACATCGATGGTGTGCAGATGAACCTGCGCACGCACGGCCACGGGCAGGGTTATCTTGACCTCAATGGCCTGATCCCGGAGATCGTCGCGCGCGAAGACTTCCGCAAGGGCCCTTACCGCGCCGACGGCGGCGACTTTGCACTGGCAGGCGCGGCCTACATGAGCACGATCGATGCATTCGACCGCCCGTGGCTTTCGGTCGAAGGCGGCTCCTACAACTCCGGCCGCCTTGCCGCCGGTGGCACGATCAAGGGCCTTGGGGGCGGCGATCTCACGCTTGTTGCCCAGACCAAGCGCTATGACGGGCCGTGGGAAGAAGCCGAGCATCTGCGCCACTATTCAGGCTTCGCGAAGTACGAAGTGCCAATGGGCGAAGGCACGCTTCAGGCCTCGCTCCATGCCTATCACGCGACCTGGCGGCCCACCGAGCAGATCCCCGAACGCATCATCGGTTCGGACATCTGCGCGGACGTGTTCTGCTCGCCCGATCCTTCCGCGCGCGGCCGCACGACGCGTTTTGTCGGCAATATCGGCGTGACGCAGGCGACATGGAGCGCCAATGTCTATGCCCAGTACTACGACTGGGACATGTTCTCGAACCCGACGTACGCCGACCCGGACGGGACCAGCGCGCAGATCGAACAGTTCGACAAGCGCTGGGTGACCGGTCTTACCGCACGCAAGCAGTGGCAATTGGCGGACAGCCTTGAACTCTCGGTCGGCACCGAAAATCGCTACGATCATATCGGCGGTGTCGGCGTCAATCGCACGGCGGATCGCGAACTGCTCTATTCGCTCGGCCGCTATCATGTAGAGGAGCTGTCCGGCGCGCTCTATGGCGAGGCGACGTGGAAGCCGCTTGCGGGCCTGCGTCTGACGGGCGGGTTGCGCGGCGATTACTATCACTATTCGGTTCGCGCACGCGACGAGGCGGCGGCCGAACTGGGGCAGGGCAGTGGGCACGATTCCATCGTTTCGCCCAAGTTCTCTGCCGCTTACGAGGTCACCCCGCAGTTCGAGGTCTATGCCAACTGGGGCCGTGGCTTCCACTCCAACGATGTGCGCGGCGCCGTGAATATCGAGACGCCGGTGCCCGTGCTGGTGCGCGGCACCGGCAAGGAACTCGGCGGACGGTTCCAGGCGGGCACGTTCTCGCTGACGGGAACCTACTGGTGGCTCAACGTCGGCAGCGAACTGCGCTTCGTGGGCGATTCCAACGCGGTTGAGCCGACCGGCGCCAGCAAGCGACATGGCTACGAAGTGGTCGCCTTCTGGCGTCCTCTGCCCTGGCTGGCGCTGGATGGCAACTATACGTACAACCACTCGCGCTACGCCAATGGCGATCGCATCCCCAACGCTTTCGAGAATGCCGCCTCCGCAGGTGCCGCCATCGTACTGGAGCCGTGGGAGGCCAGCATCCGCGTGCGCCACCTCGGCCCCTATCCGCTGGTTGAGGACAACAGCGTGCGCGACAAGGGCAGCACGGTCTTCAACGCCCGCGCGGCGTGGAAGGGTGCGAAGATCGAAATCTACGGCGAAGGGCTGAACATCTTCAACAGCCGGGACAAGGATATCGCCTATTACTACGAGTCCTATATCCCCTCGTTCGATGCCGATGGTCCGGTGGAAGGCCGGCTCAGCCGTGTGATCGAGCCCCGTACGTTCAAAATCGGGGCGCGCTATACCTTTTGAATGCACGGCGTGCCGCGGGGAGCATTGTCCCTCGCGGCATGCCGTTCGTCACGATTTGACTAACCAGTGGGACGCGGCTGCTTCGAGGCCGTTTAGGTCTGTCTCATTGTCGCTTGCCCAGGCGACGAAGCCGTCCGGGCGGATGAGCAGCGCGGCCAAGCCAAGCCGATCGTTCACCTCGCCAGCGATATAGTCGATCCGCCCTTGCCAGCGTTCGGCCCGCGTCCGTAGCGGTGCATGGGGCGCGAAATCCAGCAGCAGTCCTTTCCCACCGCGCAGCAGTTCGCCAAGCCTGCGCCCGTCGACAAACGTGAAGTCGGGTGCGCTGTGACCTACCAGTGGATGATCGCCGCCAAGGTCGTAGCGCAGGGACAGGCCCCAGACCTTCCCGGCGAAATAGGTGGCGCCATCGCGGGTGGCGATAAGATCGCGAATGATCCCACCGAGCGCTCGAGTGGCGGGAGAGGGGCGCATGAGGGCAACTTGCGCGCGCGACCAGTCGAGAATTCGGGCTCCTTCCGGATGGCGTTCGATAAAGTAGCTGTCGAGCAGGCCGTCCGGCGCCTGTCCACGGATCGTCGCCGCCAGCTTCCAGCCCAGATTTATGGCGTCGCCGATGCCGAGGTTCAGGCCCTGCCCGCCTAGCGGGGAATGAACATGCGCAGCGTCCCCCGCAAGCAGGACGCGGTTGTGGCGATAGGCCGTCGCCTGTCGGGCTCGGTCGGTCCAGGTGGCGGCGAGCCGTAGCGCGGTGAGAGTGACATCCGTCCCCGAAATCCGTCGGAGGACGGTCTCGACGTGGTCGCGGGTGATCGGTTGGGTCCGGTGGAAAGCGCCGCCGTCGAAATCGACCATCGCGATCGTGCCGGGCTTGGCATAAGTGTACATGCCCGTCGGCGTGAGGGTGCGGCCGACTTGCAGCACATCGGGGTCGGCAAGTTCGGCATCGATGGAATAGCCGGTGAATTCGGGATCGGTGCCTGCGAAGTCGAAGCCGCCGATCTTGCGCACTGTACTGCGGCCCCCGTCGCAGCCGACCAGCCACTTTCCGTGATATGTCGATCCGCCGGCACGAACGGTCACCGCGTCGTCCGTCTGGGTGAAATTCTCAAGGCCGGAACCACGCCGGATCTCCGCGCCCATGGCCATCGCGCGCTCGGCCAGGACCGTCTCCAGCGATTGCATGTCCACGGGCAACTGTGTCCCCGCCGGGCCCGGCAGCCGGTATGGCCAGCGCGAGAGATCGACATCCTCGCTGGCGAACGGGATTCCGGCGAAATGCCCCCCGGGCCGGCGCTGTCGCTGCTGCATCCAGTGTGCGGAGGCTTTGGTAGCGCCGGAGGATTCGTTGGCACCGCAGGCTTGCGTGACCGCATCCAGCAGGCCTCGGCGATCGAAGGCTTCAAGCGTCGGCGCAGACAGTCCGCGCATTCCGAACGGCAATGTCTTGAGTGGGGAGCACGGATCGGCCTCCTGCTCAAGAACGAGCACCGAAACGCCCGCGAGCCGCAGTTCGCAGGCAAGGAACAGCCCGACCGGACCTGCGCCGGCAATGATGACGTCATGGGTGAGGGGCGGTGAATTGGACATGGATACTCCTGCGTCGATCAAGTTCGACCGGAGCGTTCCTCGAACCGGGGATCACGCGGACGAACCATCCAACGCGCGTGGCGCCAGATTTTCGTCGCGGGGATCCCGGGCGCGAAGCCAAAGACCAGAGCTTTCGTTACCGAAAGGACTTGGGCTGACCAGACCAAGCCTGCCTTTTCCGACGCCCGCTCTATAGCAGGCTGTCACTGCGCTTCAATGGGCAATGACGGCGGTCTTCGTCACGCGCGAAGACCGCCGTTCGGAGATGCCTATGCTGAGAAGCTGCGACGGCCATGGTCCACATGCATGCGATGGGTGTCGGCCAGTGCCGCCGTGCGGTCCTTGATCGTCTGCATGAACAGCCACTCACCTGTCACCCGCTGCGGGGTGATCTCGATCATCATGTAGCCCCGCCGGCTGGTGTCGGCCCAAGCCAGTTCGGGATTGGTTTCGATAAATCCCTGTGCGACCATGCGCGGATCGGCTGCAAAGCTGCCTTCCAGTCCGCCGGAGGTGACGCTGTGTCCGGCGAATTCCACGCCAGCGGGGCGGCCATCCTCGACCAAAGAGAAGGCCCAGGCATTGTGACTGTCGCCCGAGAGCATGACCAGATCGGCATCCGCCTGCTGCGCGGCGTGGAGCAGGCGCGAACGTGCGGCGGGATAGCCGTCCCACCGGTCCATCCACATCGGCAGGCCATGGCGGGCGGCACGCACGTTATCGCGAAATTCGGCGATCACGCGCGCGCTGGCGTCGGGCTTCAGCCAGTTGGGCGCATCCTTGGGCATCAGGGTTCGACCGATGATCGTGCCCATTCCCACCAGTTGCCATGCGGTGGAGCGGGCGTTGGCTTTCAGGCAGTGGGCCAGCCAGCTTTCCTGCGTGGATCCCAGCATCGTTGCGGAAGGATCCTGCCAAGCGCCATCGCGGAAGGCGGTCAGCGCTGCATCGGGATCGGCGGCCTTGAGCGCGGCGCCGATGTCCGCCTGCCGGGTGCGGGCGAGCAGGCGGGATTCGGTGCGGTAGAGCGTTGCCAGGCTGCCGATCGGATAGGCCTTCCACGGCTCGTCGCTGACCGGCATCCATTCGCGATAGACCTGCATTGCGGCGGCGCGGCGCGGGTTCCAGTCTCCTTCGGTGGCTGGCTGGTGGTTCTGGGCGCCGCCCTCCCAGCTGTCGTTCGCGGATTCGTGGTCGTCCCAGAATGCCACCATCGGGGCGTTCTGGTGCAGGCGTTGCAGGTCCGGGTCGGCGCGGTAGCAGGCATAACGCTGGCGATAGTCGACTATGGCAAGGATCTCGCGATCGGGTTCCAGCGTGCGCCCGGCGATCACCGGGCCGTGGTACGAAGCCGGGCCGTACTCGTAGATGTAATCGCCGACGTGCATCCACAGGTCGAGGTCGGACCGCTCCGCCGCATGGCCGTAGGCGTTGAACCAGCCCATCGGCAGGTTGGAGCAGGAGAACACCGCCAGCCCGAAGCGCGCGGCATTGCCTTCGGGCAGGGTCTTGGTGCGGCCCACCGGCGATCGGCTGCCGTCGGGCGCGATGAAGCGATACCAGTAGACGGTACCCGGCTTCAGCCCGTCCAGCGTGATCTTCGCGGTCCAGTCCCGCCAGGCGCCGGTGCGGACGGCGCCGGCCGAAACCACTTTCGCGAATTCCGGATCGAGCGCGATTTCGGCGTCGAGCCGAATTTCGTCCCCCGCTGAGGCGACATAGCGCGTCCACAGCAGCATGGAGTCCGGCCCAGGCTCCCCACTTGCGACGGCGTGGGTGAAACCCGCCGCCGCCTGCTGCGCGAAAACCGCACCGGGCGCGAGCATCAGCGCGCCAAGGCCAAGGCTGCCGCCCAGCACCAGGCGGCGGCGATCTAAAGTAAGGTACATGGTTGTTCCCGATTGTCGGAGGGGCAGGGTCAGAACTTCACCTTGATCGCGGCATTCCACATCGATCCGTAGACGCTGTAGAGCTGTACGCGGCTGCGGATGTTGGAATAGACGATGTCGGGCGCATTGGTGATGTTGCGGCCGGCCACTTGCAGTGAAATCTGGTCGGTCACCTTGTAGGTCGCGCTGATGTTCCACAACGTGCGATCGGCATGGTAGAGGATGCCGTTTGCCGCTGTTGCGGGCGTGTTGCTGAGCGCGCTGGTCCGATAGTGAGACTGGAAATTGCCGGTCAGCTGGAAGTCGATCGGCCCCAGACCGTAGCGCACGCCCCAGTTCGCCGAATAGTTGGGCAGGTTCACGCGCACTCCGTCCGGATCGACCCAGGTGAACGAGCCGCGAAGCCCCAGCCCTTTCAGCACGCCGGGCAGAAATGTCAGCTGCTGGTCGTATTCCACGGTGACGCCGTTGGTGCTGCTGGTGCCCGGCTGATTGACGGTGCTGACGAAAGTATAGCCGCTGTAGTCGCTGGACGAAAATCCGGCATCCTCGGGGTCGATAGTGACGCCGGTGACCTGCATGTCCTTGACGTCGAGGTGATAGAATGAGACCGCCGCGATCCCTGCGGGCTCAAGGTAATATTGCAGGCTGGCGTAGTACTTCGTCGAATGCTCCGGCTTCAGCAGCGGGTTGGGCACCGTCACCATCTGAGTGGTGTCGTTCACGGAGATTGCGCCGCCGACATTGCCGTAATCCGGCCGCAGGATCGCCTGGCTGAAGGCGACTTGCGCCACCAGATGGCGATTGAAATCGTACTTCAGGCCGCCGCTCAAGAACCAGTCGTCATAATGGCCTTTCCGCCAAACCTGCTCGCCGTTGTAGTATTGGTAGTTCACGTAATCGACGGTGTTTGCGGTATAGCCGGCGGCGACGACTTCCTTCGCGGAGCGTGTCTGAGTGACGAGGGCGCCTTGCCGCGTCGCCTCGTAGCGCAAGCCAAGGTCGAACCTCAGCTTGTGGAACTCGCCCTGGATTTCGCCATAGCCGGAGGTGATCGTTTCGCGGACGCGCTTGTTGTTCAGGTAGTCGCGCTGCAGGTTCCCCACCGTATCGGCCACAAAGTACTCTGGATGCTGCTGGAACAGCGCCCAAGTGGCGTAGTTGCTGTCCGCCCGCCAGTTCTGGGCATTGAGGTTGCCTGCGTCGAAGCCGACGATGCCGAACTGGTAGTTCTGCGTTGCCGGTAGGATCGAGCCGGTGGTCGGGTTGACGTAGTTATAGAGGTTGTAGGATCCTTCGTTGGTATGCCACTCATTGGTGCGGATGCCCCCGCCTGCCAGCACCGTCGTGCGCACCGGGCCGGCGTCGAACTTGCGCTTGATGTCCAGATTGCCGCCGTACTGGTGATCCACCGCGTCGGTTCGGATGAGCGCACGGTATTGCTGACGGTTTTCCAGTTGTCCGGATCGCCCCACGAAGGGCCTGCCGTCTGCGTCAGCGTATAGGCGGGGGATTCCGTGGAATCACGGTCCAGCGTAAAGCCGATGCCCGAATCCTTGGTATCGTCGCGGACGAAGAAGCCACGGCTGCCGTCGCGGAAATTGTATTCTGAGCTGGAATAGGCCGCGCGCAATACCACTTCCCACTTGTCGTCCTTGTACTCCAGCTTGGGCGTGAAGATCATTGCCGGCGTGGCGGCGTAGCGGTGCGAATACTGGGTGTTGACGCTGGTGTTCGTGCCGCTGGGATTGACGACGATATGCGTGCCTGTCGAATCCGCGGTGGCATAGCTCTTGGTCGATGTGCCGAATTGCAGATAGGTATACTGGTTGAAGTATTCTACGTCATAGAATGAATACGTGCCGCGCAGCGAAAGCGCCAGCTTGTCCGAGAACTTGTAGTCGATTGCCGCGTTCACCGCCTCGCGATGGGTGAACTTGGGGCCGGGGCGCCACATCACCTGATAGGGCAGTACGCGCCCGTCGGCGAGATAGGACCAGTCTGTCTGCACACGGTCCTGTTCCACGAAGTTCGCGTTGTAGCTGCCGCTGATCGCCACGCCCAGACGTCCGTCGAGGAACACGTCGGCATAACTGGCCTGCGCCGAAGGGAAGATCGTTGCGTGCTTCTTGTCGTCGGGCATGTAGATCTGCGCCAGATGCGAATCCGACGTGCCGATGGCGCCGATCTGGATCTGCAACAGCCGCTTGCGACGCTCGAACGCATATTTGCTGACGAGGTTGATCGTTCCGCCCGGTGCGTCGGCGTCCAGGCCTGCGGTCAGCGTATTGTTCAATTCGATCCGCGAGATGCCGGTGATCGACATCTGCTCGAACGAGTTCTGGCGGCCGGCGTTGTTGTTGGATGTCGCCGTGGCCATGCGGGCCCCGTCGGTCGTGAAGGTAGAATACTTGGGATCGAGACCGCCGATGCGCACGGCATTGGCGTCGACCTCTACATAGTCGAGCGAGATGCCCGGCATGTTCTTCAGGAACTCGCCGACGTCACCCATGGTCAGCGCGCCGAAATTGTCTGCGTCGATCACGGTCATCGCGTTCATTGCGGTGCGGCGCTTCATCAGCGCGGCGGCCTGGCCCGAACGCGTACCGACGACGGTGATCGCCTGGCTGTCCTCTCCATTGGCGCTGAACGTCAATGGCTGCATGTCCACCTTCAGCGAAGCCGGCGATCCCGCTTCGACATGGACGGTCTGCGAAAAGTCCCTCAACCCGGTGTAGCGCACCACTACGTTTACATCGCCTGCGGGTGCATCGCCGATGCGAAAGCTGCCGTCCTCGTCCGAGTGGGCGACGATCTCGGTCCCCTCGATGCGGATTTCGGCATTGTGCAGGTAACGGCCGGTGGCGGTGTTGGACACGCGACCGGTTACCGCGCCCTTTTCCCGTCCACCCTTGCGTGTGCCGACCGGGTTTGATCGCAGCGTTACAGTCTGGCCGTCGTCGCCCACGATCTGGAGGCGCGAACCGGCTATCAGCCGCCGCAGAGCATCGCGCGAATCCATGGATCCCTTGATTGCCGGCGTGCGTACGCCCGAAAGGTCGCGTGCGGACGCGACAATCTGGACGTGGGCTTGACGGGCGAATTCCGGAATGGCGGTGACGGCAGCCTGGGGCGGAATATCGAATTGGCGTATTTCCGCATGTGCCGGTGCGGCGACTGCCAACGCAGCGATCACCGCCGGCCCCGCAAGCATCGAATGGCGAACTGACATGTACTTTACCCTCGATTATTGACGGCCGAGACCGTGTTCGAGGGCTAAGAGCCAGTTCAGGCGAAGCTTCCGCCATCCGACGATAAAATTTTTTTCATCAATCGGATAGCGGACATGCGGCAGAGATTCATTTCATCGGGCAGGCATCCGGTGCAGAACTTGCGCCCCATACGAAATAACGGACAGTTCAGCCCAGCGCGGCAGCCACTTGTGGAAGGTCCGCGGTGGTCAGGATGCCCGGCGGGGCGGCGCAGATATAGGGGATGGCGTTGACCGGCCGATGCGCGGTGAGGTTGGGCAGCGTGGCCTGACGTTCCGAAACCGGAATGGGAAAGCCGATGCTGATGTCCAGCGGCGTATCGCCTTCCACGGTCACGCGCCAACCATCCGGACGCAAATCCCACGCGGGTTCGAGATCGGGCGTGACGAACCAGTTGCATCGGAATTGCATGACCGGCTGGCCATTGCGCAGGCCGGTGGTCACCATGCGTTGGGCCGCTACGGATCCGGCCGGGATGGTCGTCCGGTGTAGCCTGGTCGGCTGCCGGGCAACCGCGACTTCGCTGCTGACCTCAAACCTGTCGATCGTCACGCCCAGGGCGTCGGCCAGGGCGCGCAGCGAATGGTTGAAGACTTCGTCCCGTTCATGGAATTGGCGATCCGCAAAGGCCTCCGGACTTTCACCGAAGCCCATGATGCCCAGCAGCATTTCCTCCGAGCAGCCGTCGATGCAATTGGCGAACTCGTCGATCCGCAGCAGGTCCAGGCGCCTTGCCAGCGAAAGCAGGACGACCGGCAGCGCTTCGGTGATGAAACCCGGGCTGCTGCCAGAAGAGTGAAGCGAACTTCCGCCCTTGTGGCAGGCGGCCTCGATCCGCTCCCTGATGTCCGCCGGCATACTGGCGGGGTGAAAGAATTCGGCCCGGGTAGTGGCGATATTGATGCCGTTTTCCAACAAGCCGCAGACATCGTCATAGTCCGTCTGTTCCGGCATGTAGAGCACGCAGTCCGGCTTCAGGGCGAGGATGGAGGCAATGTCCCGCACGGCTTTCACACCGGTCTCGGCCATGCCGCACAGTTCGCCCGCGTCCATGCCTTCCTTTGCGGGGGAATAGACCTTCACGCCCACGAGTTCCAGGTCCGGGTGGCCGATCACCGCGCGCATGGCTGCGGACCCGACGGTTCCGGTGGCCCATTGGACGATGCGAAGCGAATTGGCAGTTGCAGTCTTTCCCATCGGGCCAGCTTTCCTTTTTTGTCTTTCCTGGAAATGGCCGGCAGGTGCGGGCACTTGCCGGCCGGAGCATCACCCGATGAACATGCCGCCGTTCACGCCCAGCACTTGCCCGGTGACATAGCTGGCGCCGTCCGAAGCGAGATATTCGCAAGCGGCAGCGATATCTGCCGGCGTACCGGGGCGGGGGATGGGGATATGCTGCGAAATAACCTCCAGCGGTGGGAATGTACCGGCGGCAATCCCCCGCTCAGCCATCGGCGTGGCCACCACTGAGGGCGGGATCGTGTTGACCGTGATGCCATTGGCCGCGAATTCGCGGGCGAGCGCTCTGGTAAGGCCGATGACGCCGCCTTTCGCTGCGGCGTAATGCGCGCGATCGGCAGCGCCCGATTGGGCGGCCTGCGAGGAAATGGTGATGACCCGGCCCCATCCGGCTTCGGTCATATCCGCCAGCGCGGCCTGTACGGTGTTGAAAACGCCGGTCAGGTTGATGTCGATCATCCGCTGCCAGGTCGCGGCCGAAACGTCGAGAAACCGGATGCTCTCGCTGATGCCTGCGTTCGCGACGACGATCGCAATGGGCCCCAGCTCGCGGCGGATGTCGGCATAGGCTGCGTCGATCTGATCGCGGTCGGTCACGTCCACCCTGCGGGCAAGGACGGTTGCGCCTTCCTGCCGCAGTGCCGCCGATTCCCGTTCCAGCGCCTCATCCTGCACGTCCAGCATGGCAACCGGATGCCCCTTGCGCGCGAACATCTGGCTGACGCCCAGACCGATTCCGGATGCGCCGCCGGTAACCACGACAACTCTATTGGCAGTCATTGCTTTTCCCTCTCCTGACGATTCTTGTCGGACGCCTTGCGCGAGCAATGGCTACGTTCTCGAAGCCATCGCCCGGCAGGCGCTTACGTAATTTATGCGATATGGTGGCGCACAACTTGCGCGAAGTCCAGCCCGTAGTTAGGCAAGGGCCGCGAATCGATTTTCTCGAAACGAAGGCGCGGCACGCCCCACAGGATCACTGGACACGGTCAACGCCGTGTCCGGTGCGGACGAAAAGGCGGATGCCAAAAAGGGGAGTTGAGACTATGCCTGTTCCGGATGTTTCCGATCGTTCCATTGCCGATCTCGTGTCACTTGCAGGCAGAAGCGCCGTCGTGACCGGGGCTGCCTGGGGACTTGGCAAGGCCACGGCGCGGCGGCTCGCCGAAGCGGGGGCAGCCGTGCTGATCGCCGATATCGACGAGGAGGCTGCCGCGCAGACGGCCAGCGAGCTGGCGGAACGCTATTCCGCGAATGTAAAATCCGTCTGCATGGATGCGGCGGATTCGGGTTCGATCACGGCGGTGGCCGATCTTGCTGAAAGGCTGTTTGGCGGATTGGATATCTGGGTGAACAACGCCGGGATTCCGTCTTTCACGCCGTTGCTCGACCTGGATGACGAGGAGTTCGACAACGTGCTGGCGATCAATCTCAGGGGCGCCTTCGTCGGTGCGCGAGAGGCGGCGCGCCGGATGATGGCAAGGCAGAGCGGCGGGGTGATCGTCAATGTCGCGTCGCTTGCGGGCGTCATGGGCATTTCCGAAGGACAGGCGGCCTATTGCGCCTCCAAGCATGGCGTGGTCGGCCTGACCCGGCAGATGTCCATTGAATTGGCCGGGCACGGTATTCGCGTGCTGGGCGTGGCCCCCGGCTTTTCGCTGACGGAAAAGACCATGTTCATCGCCGAATGGGATGAGGAAACAATCAAGAGTTGCCCTATTCCGGGCATCGGCGGCAGCCGTCTGGGCCGGGTAGGCGTGGCGGACGATATCGCGCGCGCCATCCTGTTCTGCGCCTCCGACCTGGCGATGTTCATGACCGGAAGCACGCTGCTGCTGGACGGTGGCGTCGCCGCCTAGTTCTGCCGCGCTGCGGCAGATTGCACGCCCGTCGCATTTGGTTGCGACGGGCGTGTTTGCGCGTCGGTCAATCGGCGGCGAGTGTCGACTTCGACAACAGCTTGTGAAGGTAGCCGGCGATATCGGAGATCGTGAAGCTCTCGCGCGGCTGATCCAACCACCACGATAACGTCTCCACGATGATTGCGACGGAACAGATCGTTCCAAGGTCCTTGGGAAGCCAGGAGCCCAACGGCTCGCGCTCCGCCGCGACCGCTTTCGCCTTTTTCAGCCATTCCTCCCGCATCGCCGGGCCGGCGCCGCCGTTGAGAAGCACGGTCCAGAGCGCGCGATGCTCGTCGATGTACTGGCAGATCGCCCGGAATGCCGTCTCGTCGCCGATGCCCACGTCGATCCGCATCGAAAGGTCGACGACGGTGGCGATCTGGTCGGCCGCGACATGTTCCAGCAAGGCTTCCTTGCTCGGATGATGGCGGAAAAACGTCGCGTAATGGATCGATGCCGTCGCGCAGATGTCGCGCACGGTGATTTGATCAAAGGGCTTCTGCTCCAGCAGGTGGAGCAGCGCATCGCGCAGCGCCTTGCTGGACCGGACGGCACGCGCGTCCTTCGGGCTTGACGCCCGTGAGGGGGTAGATGTATGCGACACTGTGTCGCGTAAGTCGGAATTCGGCATCGTGACAATCCCTCGTGACGGCACCGGCACAAGCAGGTGGGCCGGCGAGGATGCAAGTCAAAAAAACATCGGAACCTGGACAGGAGAGGGCACAGGCTGTGGCATCAATCGTTGTTGTGGGAGCGTCCGGAGAGGAGAAGCGCCTCGAGGCGCGGATCGGCCAGACCGTTATGGAAGTGATCCGGGATGCGGGGTTCGACGAACTGCTCGCACTGTGCGGCGGCTGTTGTTCTTGCGCGACCTGTCATGTCCACATCGAGCCCGGGTTTGTCGGCACGCTGGCGGGTATGAGCGAGGACGAGAACGACCTGCTGGATTCCTCCAGCCACCGCAATGCGCAGTCGCGCCTGTCCTGCCAGTTGCAGATTACCGACGCGTTGGACGGTCTGCGCGTCACTATCGCCCCTGAGGATTGAAATTTCGGAATTCCCTGCGTGCGGATGCACCGGGAGAGGAGCAAGCAGACATGACGGAACTGGCAGATCGCGACTACTTCACCGATCACGAAATCCTGGTCGATCCCTATGCCTATTTCGAGGCGGTTCGCGGCAAGGGGGCGATCTATCAGCCGCCCGGCAAGGATTACCTGATGGTCATGGGTTTCGAGGAAACCCTTGAGATCATGCGGAACACGGACGATTATTCGGCGATCATCGGACTGCAAGGTGCCTCCGCGCCGCTGCCATTCACCCCGCAGGGGCCTGACATAACCGATGCGATCGAGGGGCATCGACTGGATTTCCATGGCGGAGACCTGCTGGTCAATCTGGATGGTCACGCCCATGTTCAATTGCGCGCGCTAGTGAACCGGTTGTTCACGCCATCGCGACTGAAAGCGAATGAAGAGTTCATCCAGGCCTATTCGGACGAACTCGTGCGCGATGCCGTCGCCAATGGCAGGGTGGAACTGGTCCGCAAGATTGCAACACCTTTTGTGACGCTGGTGATCGCCGACTTGCTGGGCATTCCGGCCGAAGACCGCCAGCGGTTCATGGAAATCATCGAAAACGCTCCGCCGCCGGGCAACCTTGACGGCGAACTGGACCTGGACGCGGCAGACCACCCTTTCGTGATCATGGGCGGTTACTTCGCGCAATACGTGGCCGACCGCCGTGCGAACCCACAGGACGATATTCTTTCGGAACTTTCCAACGCGCTCTATCCGGACGGCACCTTGCCGGACCAGATGGACATCGTGAAGCTGGGCATGTTCATGTTCGGCGCAGGGCAGGACACCAGCGCCAAGCTGCTGGGCAATGCGATGCGCTACATTGTCGACCAGCCCGGCCTGCAGGACAGGCTGCGCGCCGATCCGTCGCTTGTGCCGGCGCTGATCGAGGAAGTCCTGCGATTGGAAGGGTCCACCAAGCAGACCGCACGTTTGGCCCGGAAGGATACCCGTATCGGCGATCGGGAAATCCGCGCGGGCACCAAGATCATGCTCTCGCTGGCAGGCGCCAATCGCGATCCTCGGCGCTGGGACGATCCGCAAGCGTTCCAGCTCGATCGCCCGAAGATCAAGGAGCACGTCGCTTTCGGCCGAGGCGCACACACCTGCGCGGGGGCGCCGCTTGCGCGCGTGGAGGTTCGGATCATTCTGGAAAAGCTGCTGAAGTTCACGTCGAACATCGATCTGGACGAGGCACGGCACGGCCCGCGAGGCGCGCGCAAGCTGGACTTTGAGCCAAGCTTCATCATTCGTGGATTGTCCGAACTCCACCTGAAGTTGACACCGGCCGATGGCGTGGACCTTGCCGTCAAGGCGCCGTCCATCATCCAGAAGTCCGCAACTGCACCCGTCGCGCTGGAGCATGCGACATCCGCGACTCAAGGTGCCGGCTATTCCACTGCGGATACCAAACTGGCCGTCCTCCTTAAGGACCCGGCCGCGAGAGAGGTTCTCGATCGCCATTTCCCGGGCATCACCTCGGATAAGCGAATTGGCATGGCCAAATCGATGACGCTTCGGTCGATCCAGAAGTTTGCTCCGGGGCAATTCACTAACGAAGCCCTTGATGCCACTGACGCGGATCTTGCTGCACTCTAGGAATACGCGCGCTGGACGCCGGGCGATTTCGCCCGGCGTCCAGAGGCGTGCTTGCGCTTGAAGGCCAGGCACAATCGCACTGGCGAATGGTAAGTCCAATAATCTAAAAATAGTTGACCAATGCGACACTGTATCGCATTAAATCCTCCGAAAGATAACGGGGAGGATTTGCATGCGGAAGGATATGGCTTTCGTACTGGCGGGAGTAAGCCTGCTCGCCATGGCGGCACCGGCATTTGGGCAGGACGCGCCGCCGGCAGTTGCGCCGGAATCGGCGACAAGTGCCGAAGCCGCGTTTGCCAACGAGATTATCGTGCAGGCCCGAAGAAGGGACGAAAGCCTGCAGGACGTGCCGTTGGTGGTGAACGCCGTCACGTCGGAGACGATAGACAAGCTGAACATTCGCGATTTCACTCAGATCGGATCGGTTGTGCCGGGGCTTCAGCTCACTCCGAATGCCAATGGTATCGGCACATCGTCGTCCATTCGCGGCGTCAATCATGACGTGAATGTCAGCGCCGAGAACGGCACGATCCAGTACTATCGCAACGATGCGCCGGTTCCGTCGAACTTCGTCTTCCAGACGATGTACGATGTCGGCCAGATCGAGGTGCTTCGCGGGCCGCAGGGGACGCTGCGTGGCCGATCGACGCCTTCCGGCTCCATCACGGTGACGACGCGGCAGCCCGATCTCGTCGAGCCGGGCGGTTATGTGTCGGGCACGTTCGGATCGGGATCGACGGCGAACGTCAACGCCGCGATCAACGTTCCGATCATCGGCGACGTGCTGGGAATCCGGGTTGCCGGCCTGCACAAGTTTGATCGTCTCAACCGCGTCACCAGCCTGAACAGTGATGTGAAGCCGCGCGCCGAGACGGATGCAATCCGCGCCGCAGTGCGGTTCGAACCGACCCAATGGCTGCGTTTCGGCTTCCTCTACGAAGGGATGCAGACCAATTCCTTGCGGTATGATCAAGTGCGCTCGGTCAGCCAATACAATCCGGATTACGTGCCGTCCGCCAATGCGCCGGACTATGGGGAGATCTCCCTCGGCGACTATCTGTCGGTCCAGTCGCGCCCCAGCAGCGTCTCGCAAAAGTTCCAGTTCTTCAACTGGAACGCGGAGGCTGACATCCTTGGCCAACGGCTCGTCTACGTCGGTTCCAGCACGCGGCAGCGTTACCTGAGCAATGGCGTGCGCGATCTGGCGAACTTCTTTCCCGATCTGGAAATCGCCCAGAACGCAAAGACCTGGGGCACCACCTCCAGCCATGAGATCAGGCTTCAGAACCTTGATAGGGTGGCCGGCCTGTTCGACTATGTGGTCGGCTATTTCCGTTATTCCGTGCCCTCGACCACGATCCTGAGCGACAAGAGCATCACCCAGCTTCGGCTTGCCGGTCTGGGTGTTCCGATCGCGGCGCCCAGTGTGACGGACACGCCGATCTATCTGCCCAAGGGAACGCCAACGGAAGAATCGGTCTTCGGCAATCTGACCGTGCATCTTGGCGATGCCACCGAACTGTCGGGCGGGCTGCGCCGCATCCATTTCACCGATTTCCGCGACGGCCTGTTCATCGGATGCACGCCTGAGCTTTACCAGGCGGGCTCCTGCACGCGGCAGAATGGTACCCAGTCGGACGTGCGCGAGAATACCACGATCTACAGCGCCAGCATCAAGCACCGCTTCACGCCGGGATTGATGGTCTACGCCTCCACCGGCAGTTCATGGCGCCCGCCGGTGGTCGCGGTGGGCAATTTCACCCATGCCGACTATACCCCGAACGAAGTCGCCCACGTATCGCTGCCTTCGGAAAGCTCGAAGTCTTACGAGATCGGTCTCAAGTCCGATTGGCTGGACCACAGGCTGACGTTCAACGTCACTGCCTATCACCAGAAGTTCAAGAACTACCCCTACCGGGCGGGCGGCGCAGGCATCACTTATATCAACATCAATTCCGCCGGCGCACCTACCATCGGCAACTTCAACTTCGTCAGCGCCGTGCCAGTGAAGGTGAACGGCATCGAGGCGGAACTCGATTTCAACCCGACTCCGCGGTGGAGCTTCGGCGCCACCCTCAATTATGCGAAGAGCAAGATCGGCAATGCGCTGCTGGCCTGCACCGATGCGTTGAACAACCAGACCGGCGCCGTCGGGTCGGACGGGGTGCCGGATACGGTTACGCCCACGCTTGCCCAGATGGAGCAGGCCTATGGCGACGAACGCCTGGCGGTATGTCCCGGCGGTGGGCAGAGCGCAACCTTCCAGCCGAACTGGACCGGCGTGGTGCGGGCCGAATACAACCACCCGCTTGCCAACGATATGGATGCCTATTTGCGCGGGCTGCTCAGCTGGCGCGGCAAGTCCAAGACGGACCCCAACAACGCCTTCGACGATGTGGGGGCATATGGGTTGTTCAATCTCTTCGCGGGCCTGCGATCGGCAAACGGGGGCTGGGAAATCACGGTCTATGCCAAGAACGTGTTTGAGACGACCAAGCTGATCTCGCAGGACGATCTGGCCCAGTTCACTGCGGTGACCGATGTCTATCTGGCGCCGCCGACCTTCAGCGTCGCTGGTATCGGCTCCACCGTCTACAACAGCCGCTATGCAGGCGTAACCGCCACCGCGCAGCGCGAATTCGGCGTCACCTTCCGGGTCGCATTCGGTTCGCGCTGAAAATCTCCCGACTGGGGCGGCGGCGTTGGACGGCTCCGCCCATTTTTTGGCCAGTCGGATGCCACGGCGGCCGGGATGAATGTTGGCATCGTTGTGGCCGGGAATGAAGCCCGGCCGGTTCCAGAGAGGAAGAAAGGACAGACCATGGTTCGTCAGATATTCGCGGCGGGCGCCGCCCTTGCTGTATTGTCTGCAATGCAGCCGGCGCTAGCAGCGGCGCCTTCCGCATCATCGGCGCCGGCTGCGGCACCGGCCTATACTACGGCCACCAGCTCGATCGGCGACCTGCTGGACAATCCAGCGACCAAAGCCATCCTCGTGAAGCACCTGCCCGATCTCGTGAACAATCCGCAGCTCGACATGGCTCGGGGGATGACGCTCAAACAAATTCAGTCCTACTCTGCGGACAGCGTCACTGACGAGGTTCTGGCCAGGATCGACGCCGATCTGGCGAAGCTCCCGGCCAAATAGAACGGCATTGGCGGGGTCGATCTCAAGGGGGGGAACGTGCTGCGCCGTTCCCCCCGGGATTGTCATGCCTTGTGCGGTTCGCCGAATGCGGGATCGCGGGCGGAGAGGACCGTGGCGCCGAGGACGATCGCGCCGGCCAGAACCAGCGGGACGGCAAGGCCAACATGAAGCAGCAGCGCTGCGCCGACCGCTGCGCCGAGGAAGATCGACAGCACCGCGCCGAAGCGGCGGGCGAAATTGGGTGAGGTGGCCTTGCCCGTCATGTCGGCGGCGATGCCGGTGATGGTGAGGGTGAGGACGGTGGTCGTCAGGTCCGGCACTTTGAGCGACCGCACGGTGGCGTTGCGCAGGCCCATGGCGAAGCCGGTCAGCACGATGACCGAGAGCACCGCGATCTCCGGGGCCTGTGCGGCGATGTCGATCCGGGTGGAGATGGCAGCAGCGATCCACAGCAATCCCGCTTCGATCACAGCGGCCCAGAGCAGCCAGCGCCGCAGTGGCAGTTCGACATGCGCGCGGGCAAGGCGCCCTGCACCCCATGCGCCGATGATGAAGGCGAACAGCGCAAACAGGGCCGGGATAACCTTGAAGCCTGGCGTTCCCGCTGCGGCAAAGCCAAGGAACACGACATTGCCGGTCATGTTGGCGGTGAACACTTTGCCGAGCCCGAGCACGGAAGCCGCATCGACAAGGCCGGTCGTCGCGGAGAGCAGCAACAGCAGGCGCGGCAGGGTGGATTTCGTGGCGGCGGATGCTGGGGCGGGGGTCATGTCAATCCTTCGGGTTTGGGGGGATGCCGATGGTCTAGGTGGCTGCGTCTTTCTCAGGTATCCGAATAAAATCGACCGATTTGTTCGATGAAATCGAAATTCCTCAAAACCGGAAATTGCTTTCGAGGCCGAGCATGCGGATGGTCTTGGCCGATCCGGTCTCTCGGATGAAGGCGCCCGGCGCGAAGGCGGAGAGCGAGGCGGAGAGTTCCAGTTCCGCAGTCGCCTGCCATGCCAGTGTCGCCTCCACTTCCTTGCCGACGAATTTCGCGCGGCTGTCTCCCGCGTCGCGGATCAGGTTGCCGGGAATGTCGTAGATACCGTCCTCCCGCGAATACCGCCAATAGGCCATCGCGGCGAGGCTGGCCGAGACATCCGGCGCCAGCTGCATGCCGAGCGAGGAATAGGCATTGACGATGTTGTAGGGGCCGACCGGCGAGAGTTCGCCGAAATACTTGCCCTTGGGGAATAGCGCGTTGAAGGTGCCCAGGCGGTTGTCATCGCGCTTGCCGTCACCGCTGACGACGTTGACGCGCACGGTGAGATCGGGCGCCAGCGGGGCGTCCGGGAAGGCGCGGCCGAGTTCGGTTCCCAGCGTCCAGGCCGAGATCGGACCATCTGCGAAGCGGCCGAACTGGTAGACGCCCTCGACATTCCAATGCCAGGCGTCCCGCGTGCCATGCCAACGCGCGCCAAGGCTGTGGCGCGTTTCGGTGCCTTGCCGGGTTCCCCACTGCGCGGCGTCGTTGCGGTAGCCGAGGTAGTAGAGATCGAGGCTGGGCAGCGTGGCGTAGGCACCCCAGAGTGACTTGTCCGGCGAGGTGCGGTCGTTGAAATCGCCCTTGCGGGCCTGCACGGGCTTCACCGCCAGCAGGCTGATCTTCGCTGTGCCCAGCTTCACATCCGCCCGCACGCCATCGAAGGCGAGCGGCACATTGGGGCCGTAGCGTGTGCCGATCAGCCGCTCGGTCCCGAGCGAAAGCATCTGCCGCCCGCCGCGCAGCGTCACCGGGCCAAGATCGGCCTCGGCGAAGCCCTGCAGCAGGTCGAGGCCCGTACCGTCCACCGGGCCAGGTGACGGCGCGACGCTGGCCGATGCCGAGGCGATCGGCTGCACGAATGCACGCAGCTTGCCGACGTGAAGATCGGCATAGGGTAGCGCGCGGAACCAGACGTAACTGTCGTTTGGAGCCTCGGCACTGCCCCAGAGGTTGTTTTCCAGGTTCTCGTTGCGCACGCGCAGTTCGATGCCGGTGGAGAGCCAGATGTCATCGCTGAGAGGCACGTACTTGAATTGGCCGGTCCAGTGATGGTCGCGCTTTTCGGCGTCGGCAAGGTCGGACCAGTCTTCGTCGTAGCGGGTGATCGAAAGGGTGGGGGCTTGCCAGGCCTCGGTGGGTTCTGCGTGGGCAGGCGTTGGCGCAATGCCCGGCAGAACTGTGGCCGCGAGCACTGCAAGCGGAAGAAACCTAGGCACGGCGCTTGGTCCGGTAAGCCAGGATCGCGACAAGGATGAACCCGCCGACAAGGCCCATGTGCTCGAAGAACGCATTGGTCGCGCCGAAGCGTTCCGGCCCGGCGGGCATCGCCCAGAAGGCATTGGCGACGAGCGCGGCGAAGAAGGTGAACACGCCGAGCATGCCGGCGCCGAGCCACACAAAGCGGTTGGTCAAGATCAACAGCGGCCCGATCAGTTCCACCGCGATGGTGAGAGCGGCCCAGAGCGCGGGCGGGGTCAGACCGAAGTGGGCCTGCTCCGCCACGGCGCCCGGCCAGTCGCTCAGCTTGGTAAGTCCGCCGACGAGGTATGCGCCCACCAAGAGGAGGCGGGCGAGGAACCCCGTCGGCGCGAAGTCCAGCACCGATGCGATGAATTTGGGCGTACCGGTGCCGGACATGGCTCAGCCTGCCTTTTCGGAGTGGATTTCGGCGATGTAGCCGCCCGGGAACCGCACGATGGCGCTTTGACGTTTGCCGCTATCATAGGGCGCAACCAGCGTTTCCGCGCCTGCAGCCGAAGCCTTGGTGAGCGTCGCAGAAAGGTCGCTGACGCCATAGCCGGTCATGTCGCGGCCATAGGGCCACGGCAGTTGCCCATCGGAGACATAGACCACCATCTTGCCGTAGCCGCTGGTGATCGAGACGCGGCGGATGGTCTTGCCCGGCTCGCCGATCTCGGCGCCATTGGCGGCCTTATCGTCGGCGGTGATCTTGCCATGGGCGAAACCGGTCCAGCCCTTGATGAAGCTGTCGGCGGCATCGACGGTCAGGTAGACGCGGTTTTCCGGCACGGTTTCGAGCGGCGTGTAGTTCGGCTTCGCGGTGTGCCAGTAGAGCTGCATGTTCACGCCGCCCGGCCACTGGATCACCGAATCCCGGCCGATCGGATCGGGGAAGGTTTCCAGGCGGCGCACGGCGCCGTGGCTCTGGGCCGATTTCACGGCCGCATCGATGTCGGTGACCAGATAGCCGGTGCGCTCATCACCGAAGGGATAGGGGATCGGCGTCTTGAAGCCGA
This sequence comes from Novosphingobium oxfordense, assembly GCF_044029435.1. Lineage (NCBI taxonomy): Bacteria > Pseudomonadati > Pseudomonadota > Alphaproteobacteria > Sphingomonadales > Sphingomonadaceae > Novosphingobium > Novosphingobium oxfordense. Next base: position 1,785,761 of record NZ_CP147008.1, read on the forward strand.
AGACCGAGATCGTGCCTGCAGGCGTCAGCACCAGCTGCGACTTGGTGAGGCTCTTGGTCGGCGTTACCTGGAATTCGCCCTGCTTGCTGGTGGTGCCGCCGAAGGTGGCGACGAAGCTGGCGACGAACGTGTCGAACTGGTCCTGCGGGACGTAGACGTGGGTGGTGTCGTACTGGGCACCGACCGAATAGTCGGCCGAGGCCTTTTCAGCGGCGAAAGCAGGCGTGAGGGTAGGGCTCGCGACCAGCAGGGCAGTCGCGATGATCATGGTGAAGCGTTGCATGTCTGTGGCTCCGATGGGGGGAGGGGCTGGGCCGCTCGTTCGATGGTGCAAGACCCGCTTAGGGGGTGCCTGGAAATCTATCGATCCGAATAATATCGACTAATATGTTCGAAATTATGGAATAAAAGCGGTGCGGCCCCTCCTCGCCCGAAGGGGCCGCAGTGGATCAGACGGCCCAGCAACCGCAGCCGAGCGATCCCCAGAAAGTCTGGACATCGGCGGCCGGAACGTTGGCGCCGAGCGCTGCGGCATGGTCGTGGCCGTGGACGCCGCAGGAACTGGCGCAGCCGCAGGCAGAGGCCAGCTTCTGCTTGGCTTCCGGCGTCTGGTAATAACCGCCAAACGTCGCGACCGGCGACCAGTCCGGCATCGGGCGGGGCAGTTCGGGGGCGAGCGGGCGATAGTCGCCTTCGCCATGGACGACCTTGCCGCCGAGCACGGTCAGGACCGAGCGGATGTGAACGATGTCATGCTCCGGCACCGAGAAGAAGTCGTCCGAGAGCAGCGCGAGGTCGGCAAGCTGGCCGGCCTTGATCTGGCCCTTCTTGCCCACTTCGTTCGAGAACCAGGTGTTCTCGTGCGTCCACATCGCCAGCGCCTTTTCGCGGCTGACGCGGTTGGCATTCGGATAGAGGCGCAGGCCGCCGACGGTGCGGCCCGAGACCAGCCACGAAAGCGAGACCCAGGGGTTGTAGCTGGCGACGCGGGTGGCGTCGGTGCCGGCGCCCACGGGAATGCCGGCGGAGATCATCTTGGCGATCGGCGGCGTGCGCTCGGCCGCCTTGGCGCCGTAGCGTTCGACGAAATCCTCACCCTGATAGGCCATGCGATGCTGGACCGCGATGCCACCGCCGAGCGCAGCGATGCGGTCGATATTGCGGTCGCTGATCGTCTCGGCATGGTCGAAGAACCAGTTGATACCCTCCAGTGGAATGTCGCGGTTGACCTTCTCATAGACGTCGAGCGCGCGGCCGATGGTCTCGTCATACGTGGCGTGAAGGCGCCATGGCCAACGATGCTCGGCGAGCAGGCGGATGACGGGTTCCAGATCGCCTTCCATGCCGGGCGCCATGTCGGGGCGGGGCTGGCGGAAATCCTCGAAGTCGGCGGCGGAATAGACCAGCATCTCGCCCGCGCCGTTGTGGCGATACGTATCGTCGCCCTGTCCCGGTGTTACCTGCTTCACCCAGCCGGAAAAGTCCGCCAGTTCCTCTTTCGGCTTCTGCGTGAAGAGGTTGTAGCTGATGCGCACGGTGAGCTGGTCTTCGGCGTGGAGCTTCTCGATGATCTCGTAATCGTCGGGATAGTTCTGGAAGCCGCCGCCGGCGTCGATCACGCCGGTCACGCCCAGCGCGTTCACTTCGCGCATGAAGTGGCGGGTGGAATTGACCTGATATTCCTGCGGCAGCTTGGGGCCCTTGGCGAGCGTCGAATAGAGGATCGTCGCGTTCGGCTGCGCGAGCAGCAGCCCGGTGGGGTTGCCAGCGGCATCGCGCACGATCTCGCCGCCCGGCGGGTTTGGCGTGTCCTTGGTATAGCCCACCACCCGCAGCGCGGCGGCATTGAGCAGCGCACGGTCGTAGAGGTGAAGGATGAAAACCGGGGTATCGGGCGCGACGGCGTTCAGTTCCGCGATCGTCGGCAGGCGCTTTTCGGCGAACTGGTGCTCGGTAAAGCCGCCCACCACGCGCACCCACTGCGGGGCGGGGGTGTTGTCGACCTGCTTCTTCAGCATGGCCATGGCGTCAGCCAGGGTCGGCACGCCGTCCCAGCGCAGTTCCATGTTGAAGTTCAGACCGCCGCGAATGATGTGCATGTGGCTGTCGATCAGGCCGGGGATCAGGCGGCGGCCCTTGGCGTCGATCACTTCGGCGCCGGGCGCGGCAGCCTCGCGCGCTTCCTGCTCGCTGCCGACGGTCAGGAACTTGCCGTCACGGATGACCACGGCTTCAGCTTGTGGGTTCTCGCGATCGAGGGTGGTGACCTTGGCGTTGACGATGATCGTGTCGGTCATGAGGGGATCCTTGGAGCGTGCAGTTGGGGAGGGGGGAGAGAGAATTACGCGTCGTTCTTTTCGGCCGTCTCCGAACAATCGCCGGGCAAGCGGCCGAGGATGTGCTCGCGACAATCGGTCTGGACGAAGTGGACGACTTCATCGCCTGCTATCACCTTTTTGGCGAGCGGAACTATCTGTTCACCAAGGAGAATCCCCAGAAGACCGATCAGGGCGATCATCGGCGGAGCCGGCGAACGAACGCCGAGGAGACTGTAGACTACGCCCACCAGCAACCCGGCGGCAATCGAGAGAAGGTAGGGTTTCATCGTCGGTCTCCTCGATGATCGGAAGATCCGGGAATGCCTTTGCATTCCCGGTTTCTGGTTCAGGCCTGCACGAAGGCGAGCAGGTCGGGATTGATGGTGTCTGCGTTCACGGTCAGCATGCCGTGGGAGAAGCCTTCGTAGATCTTCAGCGTGGCGTTCGGCAGGATCTCTGCCTGGAGCACGCCGGCGTTCTTGTAAGGGACGACTTGATCGTCATCGCCGTGGAGGACGAGGGTGGGGACGGTGATCGCCTTCAGATCGTCGGTCTGGTCGGTTTCCGAGAAGGCTTTGATGCCTTCGTAATGGGCCTTGGCGCTACCGGTCATGCCCTGGCGCCACCAGTTGTCGATCACGGCGGGCAGCACATTGGCGCCTTCGCGGTTGAAGCCGTAGAACGGTCCAGCGGCGACATCGCGGAAGAACTGCGAACGGTTGGCGGCAAGGCCGGCGCGCAGACCGTCGAACACTTCGATCGGCAGGCCGCCGGGATAGCGATCGGTCTTCAGCATGATCGGCGGCACGGCGCTGACCAGCACGGCCTTGGCAACGCGGCCCTGCGGGATGCCGTAGCGGGCGACATAGGCTGCCACTTCACCGCCGCCGGTCGAGTGGCCGATGTGGACGGCGTTCTTGAGGTCGAGGTGTTCCATCACCGCAGCGGCATCGGCGGCGTAGTGATCCATGTCATGACCCTCGCTCACTTGTTCGGAGCGACCGTGGCCACGGCGGTCATGGGCGACGACCCGGTAGCCCTTGGAGAGGAAGAACAGCATCTGCGCATCCCAGTCGTCCGACGAGAGCGGCCAGCCATGATGGAAGACGATCGGCTGGGCATCCTTCGAGCCCCAGTCCTTGTAGAAGATTTGGGCGCCGTCCTTGGTGGTTACGTAGGCCATGATGCTGATTCCTGGATGTGTTGGGAGAGAAAGAGAGGGTGGGGACCGGCTGCCTTCGGTGAGGGCCGGATGGGGGGATCGGCGGCCGGTCCCGAGCTTTAAATCAGTGAGCGCCTTCGGAAGCGCCGAACATGGTCTTGGCGTAGTTGATGCCGATGCCGTAAGCGCCGCCCCACTTGCGGGCGATGCCGGTGGTGCTGTCGTAGGTTTCGGTGCGGGCCCAGTCGCGCTGCAGTTCGAGCAGGTATTGGAGCGAGGTCATCGGCACGGCACCAAGCTGGATCATGCGCTCCACAGCGCGCTCATGCGCTTCGGGCGAGATGTCGCCGCAGGCATCGGTGATGACGTAGGCTTCGAAACCCTGGTCGATGGCGGAGGCGACCGGGCCGACGATGCAGACCGAGGTCCAGAGGCCGGCGAAGACGATGCGGGGCTTGCCGATGCGGTTGATCTCTTCGATCACGGCTTCGTCTTCCCAGGTGTTCATGCTGGTGCGGTCCAGCATGGGCTGGCCTTCGAAAGCCTCCGTGATCTCTTCGAACATCGGGCCAGAAAAGCTCTTTTCGGCAACCGTGGTGAGAATGGTGGAGACGTTGAAGGACTTGGCACCGCGCGAGATCAGGGCGGCATTGTTGCGGAGCAGTTCAGGAGCGATCGACTTGGTGGCGAAGGCCATCTGCGACTGGAAATCGATCAGGACAAGTGCGTGATTGTCGGGCGAGATCAGCGACTTGCCGGGCTTTGCGGTTGCGGTGATGGTCATTGGTAGGCTCCTGTTGCGTGGTGTGGTGAACTTGTGAGAACAGGGTTAGGCGATTGATCGGCTTCGGAAAATCTTGATAAAATGAACTAGATTGTTCGAGAAAATCGAAGTTAATTCCGGTTATCGGCAGATGGCAGCATTCAGCGCAGCAGCATTGAGGCACGGCCACGCAGAAGGGCGTAGCGGGGCCGCGTGGCGGCCATGCGTCGATGTTGCGCGCTTGACCGTAAGTACGGCGCGATGGTGAGACGTGGAGTGTTGGTCCCGATCAGCATCAGTTCCCCCGGAGCGGCGCCTTCGGCGCTCAGCGCGTCAACGATAAGCGCACGGGAAGCCTGCTTGCAAACGTGCATCGGGATGGTCGCACAAGCGCGCGAAGCCATTGATGAATGCGTTGTATTGACGTCGCGCAGCTTTTGGCGGCGGCCCTGTGGGGCTCACGCTGGTCAGCGGGAGCCCCAGCGGCGCCGTCACAAACGAGAAATCACTGAACTGCTGGAACGGTGCGGCGTCCGCGCCGAAGTCGCTGTGATAAAACGGAATTCGTTTTAGAAAGCCGGAGTGCTTTTGACCAAGGCGTCACGCCGGGCGCGACGCCAATTCCGCAGCCTGTTGCCACCGCCTGTAGCCGATCACCGCAAGCACGACCATGGCCGCATAGAGTCCGCCCGTCAGCCACAAGCCCTTGAAAACGAACATGCCGACGTAAAGCACGTCCACCGCGATCCAGAGCAGCCAGCTCGCCGAGTGACGCCGGGCTGTCCAGTATTGAGCCACAAGGCTAAAGCTGCTGAGCCCCGAATCTATCCATGGCAGCGCGGCATTGGTGTAGTGGCTGGTGAACCAGCCGATCGCGACGGCGCCGATGGCGCCTGCGGCAAGGCCCGCCCACGCTTGCAGCGGCGAGAGGGGGCTAACTACGACTTCGCCCACTTCCTCCTTGCCGCGCGTCCAGACGATCCAGCCATAGAGGATGGCGATCCCGAACAGTGCTTGCAGCACCATGTCCGAATAGAGCCGCACGTCGAGAAACAGTTTGAAGTAAAGCGCGCAGGCCAGCAGGCTGACCGGCCAACACAGCAGCCGGCGCTTTGCAGTCAGCCAGATGCCCAGAAAGCTGACGACGACGGCGATGATTTCGAGTGCCGACATCAGGCCTGTGCTCCGCTTTCCAGGTGTTGCAGGAATTCCCGCCCCGGCGCGGAAAGGAACCAATCGGCGTGGTCGATGAGATAGTCCTTCCACGCCAGCGTCGCCTGATCGGGATCGCGCAGGATGCCCGCAAAATAATCGATTTCGGACAAGGCGAATTCCACATGCACCAGCGGCAGGAGTCGGACGACGGTTTCGACGTCGGCGGTGGTGAGCGGCAACACCGTTCGATAACCGGCAAGCAACGCGATGGCGCCCCGCGCGTCGGGTAGGTCCCGGTCCATCTCCAGCCAGGGAATGGCGGTGCGCTCTATGGCGGTGGCGATGTCGTGAAGTGCGCAGGTCTGCGTTGCCAGGCCGAAATCGAACACGGCGCTTACGCTGCCGTCTGGCGACCAGAGCAAGTTGGAAGGATGCCAGTCGTTATGCGTCCACAGCGGCGGCTGCTTCTCCAGTCGGGTGGCTAGACCGTTGCCGAGTGCATCCAACAAGCGCACCAATTCCTGCCGCCATGCCTTGTCTGCCAGAAAGGCGGCGATGGGCGGGTGGGCTGCGACATAGGCCTCGGCCGCCGCCAGTGGATCGGTTGCGGGCAGGATCGTGAAGCTGGCGATCAGCGGATGGGAGGGGCGCGGGGCGGCCGTGAAGCCGTGCGCGGCCCGATGCAGCCGCGCGAGAGCTACCCCCGCCGCATGGGCATGTGCGTGCGAGAGAAACGGCGTCCATGATTGCCGATCGTGGTAGAGATCGACGCCGGTCGCCTTGCCCTGCAATTCGTAGCTCCACGGGCCATGCGTGACCGCCCCGGTGCCGTCGGTCGCGGCAAGCACTTCGGGCACGGACAGTCCGTTCGCGCGCAGGTGCGCCATGAACGCGTGTTCTTCCGCGAGCGCGGCTGTTGAGCGCAACTTCTGATGGTGGCGTTTGAGGAAGAATTCGCCGCGGTCAGTTTGCACCAGCGTCGCGGCCGAGAAAGGGCGCGGGGAGTGCCAGATGAGCCCCTCGAAACGTCCGGCGTTGGGAAACAGCCCCAGAACCGCTTCGGCCTCTTCCGCCGTAATGGCCGGCCAAGCCGGCGCCTCCAGCGCAGTGCCCATCCCGTGAACGAGATGAGGCGCAGGCCGGGACGCCGGAAGAGGGACGGGGCTGCCCACGGTCAGAAGGCCCGGCTCAGCGTCGCCACGAAGGCGCGCCCGCTGCCGACGTAGTAGGTCGGTGCCGAACCGGAAATCAGCGTGCCGTTGCGGCCGACCGTATCCAGCGCATTGGTGCCGATTGTCTGCACGCCGGACAGCACATGCGGATTGGTGACGTTGATTGCATTCAGGCGCAAGTCCATGCGCTGGGCGTCGATCAGCCCGGCAAGGTGAACGCCGACCGACAGGTCCAGCGTGGCATAGCCCTTGATGCTTTCATCGTTCATGAACGTCGAATACTGGCGCCCCACGTACTTCAGCGCAGTGCTGCCGAACAGGCGGCCATCGTCATAAGTGCTGCCCATGGCGAACTGGAACGTCGGGCTGGAAACGGCGTGTTTGCCCTTGGTCGGCAGGTAGTCGCCGTTGACCGGTAGGTCGTCGTCCAGCCGCGCATGCAGATATTCGCCGGAGAGATAGACGCTGACGCCCTTGGCTGGGCGATAGTCGATCTCTCCATCCAGGCCGTACGAGGTCTGGCTACCCGCGTTGACCGTGGAATTGACGAGCGCGCCGCCGCTGTCGATCACCGTCGCTACCTGACGGTTGCGGAAGTGATAATGGAATGCGGTCAGCGAGAACGACAGGCTGGGGCCGATATAGCGGTACCCCAGTTCTTCCGAGACCGAATACTCGTTCTTGAGGTTGCTCGCCCCCTGGCTGACGATCTCACCACCGTAATAGCTGTTGTAGAGCGCGAACTCGTTCGGGGTGCGGAAGTTGGTGGTGACGTTGGCGAAGATCTGCTGGCGATCGTCCAGCTTGTAATGCACCGCCGCGCGGGGAAGGGCGGCGAAGCTGTCGCTGCGCACGGTCGATTGCGGGCCGGGCAGGTAATTGCGGCCGTTGCGCAGCACGTCTACGCCCTTGAAACCCACATCTACGCCAAGGCGCGGCGTCACCTGAATGCTGTCGGCCAGGAAGAAGCCCTTGGTCACCGTTTCGGTGCGCGCATTCTCGTAGGCGAGCAGGCGGCCGTCAGCAGTCTGAATCGCCTGGCTCTGATGCCCCCACTGGTCCAGCGGATGGCCATCGGCATCGATCGAGGTGTAGGACTGGGTGACGCGATCGGAGCCGTAGTCGAACCACAGTCCGGCAGTGATCCGGTGCGCGCCCGCTTGCAGCGTCAGCTTGCTGACATTGCCGACGCGCATCTGTTTGCCGGTCCAGTTGCCGAGCACCGTCGCCACGCCGTCCACGGCACCGGGCAGCGTGATCGGTTGCGTCAGTTCCTCGGTGCCCAGGAAGTTGCCGGTCTCGGTCAATTGCGTGCCGTAAGGCGCGTTGCCGTATCCGAACTGCAGGTAGGCGGTGCTGTCGAACGCCAGTTGGTCGTTCAGTTTCAGATGCAGCGGCGCCGCCATGTAGACGTTGCGAAACGGCGCGCGATAGAGCCGCCAGTAATTGGCGTCGCCCTCGCTATAGTGCTTGTCGTAATTGAACCCGCGTCCATACGCCTGCCAATCCGCCAGCGTGGGGCTGGGATAAGTGGAGGTCTTCGCCTCGTTGAAAGATACCGCGATGCTGGCGCGGTTGCCGTCGCCCCACTCGTTCAGCAGCTTCGCATCGACATGTTGGCGGGTGTCGAAACCGGCACCACGCCAGTTGTCCGCGCGGTTGTTGGAATAGGAGACGAAGGCCTTCAGCCCGGTCTGGCCGATCCGGCCGGTATCGAACCGCACGAAGGCGCGGCGCTGGTTGTAGGAGCCGAGCGAAAGGTTGACGAGGCCGCCCATCTCGGCGCTGGGGTCATCCAGCGAAAGCGAAAGCAACCCGCCGGCAGCGGCAACGACCGGCGCGTCGATATCGGCGGCGCCCTGCGCCAGCGTGACCTGCCGCACGTTTTCCGCATCGGCGAACTGAGAGGGGTAGGCGTAGAAATAGCCGATGTCGTTCTGCGGGGCGCCTTCCATCAGCACGCCGATCTGGTCCTGCCCCAGTCCGCGCAGCGTCAGGCTGGAGCTGGTCGACAGGCCATAAGGATCGCTGGACGAAACGTTCGCGCCGGGCAGCAGGTTGACGAGTTGAAAGGCGTTCAGCGTCGGCGCCTGCTTGACGATGAAATCGCTGGAAATCGCGCTGACCGCCTTGGGGGCGGTCTGATCGGGCAGCAATCCTTCGGGATCGGGATGGCCGATCACCTGAATGACGGTTGGGCCTGCATCACCGGCGGAATCCGCCAGCGCTGGCGTTGCCAGCAACAAGATCGGCAACGTCAGTGCGGCACTGTTCAAATAACGGAAATCGGCAATCTTCTTCACGCGTCCACTCCAATCGGAGGGACAACGGATCTGCCGCCAGCCCTCCCTACGCCGGTGCAAGCCGGATCAGGTTCAGCGGGTCGTGGTCTGCTGACCACCTCTCAGCCGCGCGTCAGCGGCCCCCCGGGGATGGCGGGCCTCTAGGCCGTCATGAACGATGTGGAAAGCATTATTCGACGCGGGAACGGGAATTGATCGGGCCGTTCACCCGCCAAAGCCCGCCTGTCGGCGGGAAATAGGACACGCCATCGTTGCGACGATGGCGTGTCCGCTGGAACCAGTGAGGCTCACGCCGGGGAGGCCAGGCGTGCCGCAGATCTTTAGTGCCGGCGCCGTACTGGCATGTCACGGTCGCCGCGCGGCTATCATCGCCTTGAATTCGGGGCCGTGACCGGGGCTGTGATGCAGTTCCCAGGCGTTGCCGGCGGCAAGGTTCAGCCCGTCCGTATCGATGAGCAGCTTCTTGATCGCGCGATTGGATCGCATGCTGTTGCTCGCGATGTCGGCGCAAAGGTCATCCACATAGGCGTCAAGCTTGTCATCCGGTACCGCGGTGTTGACCAGGCCCATCGTCGCAGCGTCCACCCCGGTATAGGTCCGGCAACCGAACATCATTTCTTTGGCGCGCGCCATGCCGATACGGCGCGGCAGGCGCTGCGTAAGGCCCCAGATCGGGACGAGGTCGAATTTGGAGTGAGTGTCCGCGAATTTGGCCGTCTCCGCCGCGACGATGATGTCTGCGGCAAGTACGAGTTCCAGGCCGCCTGTGTAGCAGTGGCCGCGTACTTTCGCGACGAGTGGAAAGGGCAAGGTCGACAGCCGTTCGACAAGGCCGTTCTCGAACCTTTCGGCCGAAGCGGCCGTTTCCTTTCCTGAAGCCAGATCGTCGAGATCATGTCCCGCACAGAAACTGCGTCCGGCGCCGGACAGGACCATGCAGCCGATTGCAGCGTGGTCCAGTCGATCGAGGTGGCCTTCGATTTCCCTGAACATCTGAAGGTTCAGCGCATTCAGCTTGTCCGGGCGGTTGAGGGTCAACCGGCAGATACTGTCCTGCACGGTACAGGTGACGGATTCGGTCATGCCTTGCGGTTCCCGGTGTGCTGCAACAATCCCACATGCCTGAGATCGGCGACGTATTTGTGGATCAGCGCTGCGCCCGGATGGGAGATCGGGCAGCCGGCGGCCTGTGCATCGTCCGCAAAGCGCTGGCAGGGCACGCCTTCGCCCATGCCCGGGTGTTGCGGATGGCGATAGGGTTCGATGATCTGCAGCAGTGAGTGCGCCCGCTGGTCCTCCGGCAGGCCCTGCAGCGCCACCTCGAACCGCCGGAACCAGTCGTCGTATTCGTCGATCCGCTCGATCGCGCAGCCCGCGTCGATCATCCAATCGACGAATTGGTCCAGGGCGACGAAATCCGGATCGGGATTCGCCAGATTGTAGCTGCGAAAGCCTCCGGGCAGAGCGGCGCTGATGCCGGTGATCGCCTCGGCAAGGAAATCGACCGGGAAGCCTTCGTAGCGGGCCCTGGGCCGGCCATTCGAAAGGTTCGGCGCGTAGAAAGTGGCCGGTGCAATCCCGGTTACCGCCAGGCTGAACAGCAAGCGGGTGAACATGTCTGGCACGTTGAGCTGCCCTGCGTATCGGCTGTGCGCGAGGATCATGCCGGGCCGAAACACGCCGATGGGAATTCCGGCAAGGTCATGCGCTTCACGCATCAGCACCTCGCTGGCCCACTTCGACACGTTGTAGCCATTGGCATAGCTGTCATCGAGCTGCGCCGACGATGCGATAGCGCGAATGTCGGATGTCTCGTCCGCCGGGCCGAACAGCATGACACCCATCGTCGAGACATAGTCGAAGTGCTTGAGCCGCGTGGTCAGTGCCAGCCGGATTAGTTCGGCCGTGCCGGCGACGTTGGATTGGAAAAGCTGGGTGTAGGGCAGACGGTGATTCACATGGGCACCGGGATGGACGACAAGATCGACCTCCCGTGCAAGGCGATCCCAGGTATCCTGATCGAGGCCGAGATTTTTGAGCCCCAGATCGCCCGGCAATACTTCAAGGTGACCGGCCGCCAGCTTGCGGAAATGACCGATCAAGGTCGGATCCGTATCGAAGGCTTCCTCCACCCGCAGACGCGCCTGTTCGGGAGAGGCTCCGCGTGACAGCAGGATGAGCTTTCCGCCTGTCCGCGCCAGTCGCTCCAGCCAGGCAAGGGCCTGAAAGCGGCCCAACCAACCGGTGGCGCCGGTCATCAGTACGGTCTTCACCGTCCCGGGCGGTGGGGGGAGGGCGGGCGCTGCCGCCAGCACTTGCGGATCGATGAATTTCGACAGTTTGAGGTCGCTGGCATGGACAGTCGTACTGTCGGCGCCGTGGACGGTGGAGAAACTGGGGCGGTTGCTGCCGGAGCGTGCCGCCTCGACATATTCGGACACCAGCCGCAGATCGCCGGCCGGATTGATGATCACCCCAACGGGGACTTCGAGGCCGAACACTTCCTCCAGAAGCATCGAGAATGAGAGCGCCGACAGCGAATCTCCGCCCAGATCGGTGAAGCGCGACTGCGGCGATATATCCGTTTCCGCGACACCCAGCGTCGCCTTGACCGCGCGCAAGACCGTTTTGATCACTGGCCGGTCGGCGCCGCCAAGCCGCAAGCTGCGCAACTCGTCGACCTGTTCCTGTGCAATCTCGGCAAAGCGGGCTTCCAGCCTGGGGCCGAAGCGGTCGCGGAAGTTCGGCCGGCTGAACTTGCCGATGCCGGTCAGCAGCCCGTTTTCGGGACTGAAGCCTTCGGTATCGACCAGGAAATCGCGCGGGATTTCATAGCTCGCAAGGCCGTGCTCCTCGGCAACATGCTGCAAGGCGCGGCGGATCGCGGCCTTGGCCCGCTCGGCCGCCGCATCGCCCATCTCGAAGTCGGCCAGCAGTTCGTCGGCCGGGACCACGACCGAGAGCAGGAAAGCGCGCTCGCTGGTGCCGTAGACATAGATCTGCCGGACCATAGGGCTTTGCGTGTACAGGGCCTCCAGCCGGGCAATGGCGACGAATTCGCCCTGCGAGAGTTTCTGCACGTTGTTCGTGCGATCGACATAGGCCAGTTCGTCCGGGCCGATCTGCGCCATGACGTCGCCCGATCGATAGAAGCCATCGTCGGTGAATTTCTCTGCCGTCAGGTCCGGCCGCTTGTAGTAGCCGGCCATGAACTTCGGGATCTTCACCAGGAATTCGCCGCGCGGATAGGGCTTGTCGGTCGTGAAATAGCCAAGCTCTGGCACATCCTCGAGCCGGTAGTCGATCACGGGTGGGCGCTGGATTTTCCCGTCGACAGTCACTGTCGCGGTCGCCATCTCGGTGGACGAATAACCGATGGCCATGTGCACGCCCAGCATCGAGAGCATGAACTGATGCACTTCGGGCGACAGCACGGCGGAGCCGCAGCCGACCGATAGCAGGCGGCCGCCCAGAAGATTTTCCCGCATGTCCAGTTTGACTGCTTCCTGCGCATCCATTTCGCCGGTGCCCGCGGCAATGCGGCGATCCACTTCGCCGAGGTAGTGCTGGTAGAGCATCTCGCAAACACGCGGGACGAGCGAGGACATCGTCGGTCGCACCAGCGCAAGGTCCTCGAACAGCGTCGAAAGGTCGCTCTTGGGTGAGCAGTAGCTACAGCCGCCATTGGCCAATGCCAGATAGAGGTAGCCATAGCCCACGGCGTGGCTCATCGGCATGAAGCTCAGCGTGATGCCTGGCTTGTCGGCGTGGTAGAGGAACGTGTTGCGGACGGTTTCCTCGGTATACATCGCGCCTTTCGGCGTCCCCGTCGTGCCGGACGTGTAGAACAGCCAGACGAGCGGATCCGGATCATCGGACACATGCGGGGGAAGCGGAGGCAGTGCCCTGCCACGCGCCACGACATCCTGCAGCGTGTCGATCGCGATGGGGCAGTTGGCGGCTTCCAGTCGCGCGCGGGCCGCTTCGTATCGTTCCCGCTGGGTATCGTCGCGCGGCTCGTAATCGAAGACGACCAGGCGGGGCGGAGGAGTTCCCGCGAGCACCGCATTCACCGCCGCGTCCAGCAATTCGATGCTGCAGGCCAGCACGCGCGGCTCGGTTTCGGCGAGGATGGCGGCGTGCTGTTCGGTGGGAGCATTCGCCTGGAGGGGCACGTTCACTACGCCCAGGTGAATGTTCGCAAGTTGCATGGTCGCATAACCGGAGCTGGCGAAGCCGAGAACCGCGCCGAAATCGCCGGCCTTCACCGGGTTTTCCGCGTCGCCGGCCCATTCTGCGGCAACGGCCTGCACATCGGCCCAAAGCTCGCCGAACGAAGTGGTTTCGAAGCGATCAAGCAAGCGCAGGCCGGCGCGCCCACTCACCGGATCGAAGGCGAGTTCCCGGGCGCGCCGACCGATGGCCGGGCGCTCGGCGTAGCCTTCGAAGATAGCCTGAACCACCTGCGGTAATCGCAATCCCGGCTGTCGTTTGGCTTCCACCACTGCCGGATCGGGAAACGCGGCCACAAACTGAGGATCCTCTGCAACGAGTCTTGCCAGTCGTGCTTTCGCCCAGTCGGTCTGCGCTCCCCCGGTAAAGATCGCGGTTTTCCGGGGTGTTTCCGCCGTTGCCGTGGTCATTTCGCTCTCCGTCACTCGATTGGCGCTTGGTCCCATGCCTATCAAAGAAAAAAGCAACTGCTTACTTGTTTTGAGCGCAAGGCCTGCTAGGTCTCGTCAGGACAAGCCTTCGTTCGCGACAGGACCAGTATGCCTGCGAAATCTACCGCCTCGAAAAGGCCCGATGCCGCCCGCCGCGACTATCGCCCGGCCGCCGAACGCCGGGTGGAGATAATCGCGGCAGCGCAGGCCGAATTCATCCGTGCCAACTTTGCCGGCGCCCGCACGCGCGAGATTGCGGTGGCCGCGGGCGTCAATCAGGCAACCTTGTTCAAGCATTTTCCCACCAAGGAGGACTTGTTCGAGGCAGCCGTGATGCGCCCCCTCATCGAAGCGATGCAGGGCATGCATGGACGCATAGAGACTTATGAATCCGCAGAGACGCCCGCCGAGATGGGCGAACTTGCAAGGGAATCGACCACCCGCCATCTCGAAGACATGCAGCGCGTGCTACCCTTGCTGACCACTGCGCTGTTTTCGGATCTGGAATCCGGTCGCCGCGTGTTTCAGGAGCAGTTGGACCCCTTGATCCGCGCCCGCGGCGAAGTCCTGAGCCCCTTGGCCAAAGAGGGGCTTTCCGCCGAATTCCTAGGCCTTGCCAGCTTCGGCATGATGTTTGCGGTGGCCTTGCAGCGCTGGTTCGGGGGCCGCACCGACGAACTGTCGACCACGGCGAGCCAGTTCAACCGGCTCTATACCACCGGCTTCGCGCGCGAGAAGAGTTCCAGCCGGGACAAGTGATCCGGGGGCCCGGGGCGAGTGCGGGATGATCCGCCGACGGCGGTTTAGTCGCCGGTAGGCGGGCCAATGCGATCATGCAGGATTGACACCCCCGCCATTCGATGATCCCCTGTTGCAGCGCAGCATTCAGGTTCGGAAGAACGCCCCTTGGATCGAGGTAGGCTGGTGAAACCGCAAACATTGCTTCCGCTTGCTCGATTTGCCGGTCCAGGCGCTTCTCCGCAGGAGGCGCTGCTGCGGAGGCCGCGATGAGGGATCCGCTGCGCGTCGACCTCGCCCTTCAGGGCGGCGGTGCTCACGGCGCCTTCACATGGGGCGTTCTGGACCGTCTTCTGGAAGAGGACTGGCTGGAGATCGAGGGGATATCCGGAACCTCCGCAGGCGCCATGAATGCCGCCGTCCTTGTCGACGGCTATCTGACTGACGGGACGGAAGGTGCCCGCAGGGCGCTCGAAAATTTCTGGCGCAAGGTTTCCGACGCCGCGAAGTTGAGTCCATTTCGGCGCAGCCTGCTCGACGTGTTGCTGGGCCGTTGGACGCTGGACTGGTCGCCAGCCTTCAATGCGATGGACCTCGCGGCACGGCTTGTCTCGCCTTATGATCTGAACCCGAGCGGCTTCAATCCGTTGCACGATATCCTCGATCAATGCATCGATTTTGAGCGTTTGGCCGCCAGTCCCATCCGGCTTTTCGTCACGGCAACCAATGTGAGAACGGGGCAGGGGCGGGTTTTTCGCAATCCGCAACTCACCGCCGACGTGCTGCTCGCCTCTGCCTGTCTCCCCGCCATGTTTCACGCGATCGAAATCGATGGAGAGCATTACTGGGACGGCGGCTATGCGGGCAATCCGACGCTTACGCCGTTGGTGCGGGAGACCGAGGCACTCGATACGCTGCTTGTGCAGGTGAATCCGATCGAACGAACGGCGCTGCCCGTTACCGCACGGGACATTTCCAGCCGCCTCAACGAAGTCACCTTCAATGCCACGCTGATCAAGGAATTGCGCATGATGGCCCTGCTGCGCAAGGCTGCCGATCCCGGCAGCGGTGAAGGTGCCCATTGGGCAAACATGCGCATGCACCGCATAGCGTCGGACGCCATGCAGGAGTTCGGTTATTCTTCTAAACTGAATGCGGAGTGGGCATTCCTGACCAAGTTGCGGGATATCGGTCGCCAAGCTGCCGAAGCGTTCCTTGTGCAATCGCGCGGCACGCTCGGGCACAGTTCCTCGTTCGACTTCGACGCGCTGCTCGACAATGTCTGAAATAGCAGGGACTGGACTGGCAGGGCCGGCGTGGTTGGGCTTCCTAGGTATCCTTGCAGCGCTGGGACTGCTGGTGGCCCTGGCCTATCGCGGCTGGAGCGTGCTTTTCCTTGCTCCCGCCGCCGCGCTGGTGGCTGCGGGTTTTTCCGGCTTTCCGCTGCTTGCAAGCTGGACGCAGATATTCATGCCGGCGGTTGCCGGGTTCATTGCCCAGTTCTTTCCCCTGTTTCTGCTGGGCTCGATCTTCGCAAAGCTCATGAACGATTGCGGCGCGGTGGGCACGCTTGCCGACAGCATGATTGCCCGGCTGGGCCAGGATCGGGCCATACTTGCCGTCGTGCTGGCGGGCGCCATCCTCACTTACGGCGGCGTCAGCCTGTTCGTGGCTTTTTTCGTGCTGGTCCCGATGGCGCAGGCCCTGTTCGGCGTATCGGATATTCCCCGGCGCCTTGTGCCCGCCACCGTGATCCTCGGCACATCTACCTTCACGATGACGGCGCTGCCTGGCTCTCCCGCGATACAGAACGTCATCCCCATGCCTTTTTTCGGCACGACGGTCTATGCCGCGCCCGGCTTGGGGCTTGTCGCTGCGCTGATCATGCTGACGCTTGGGCTGCTTTGGCTGGAGCATGCCAGCCGCGCCGCAACCGGGCGCGGTGAAGGCTATCAAGGACCTAAAATGCCGCCCGTCGATACGCAACGGATGCGCGAGCATGGCAGCACCGCTTCCACTTTCGATCCTGCCGAGATCGGGCACGGCGAACCCGCCGCCGGGCGGCCGAAGCTTGCGTCTGCCATCGCGCCGATCGGCGTGATGATCGGTACCAATCTCCTGCTCTCCCTGGTCGTCTTCCCGACCGGCGAAGCCCCGTTCCTGGCGTCGCCCGAATGGGGCGCAACCACCCTTGGCGCGGTGGCCGGCATCTGGGCAGTCTCTGGAGCGCTGGCCCTGGCCATCGTTACGCTGATCGCGGTCAACCGCAGCCGTATCGCGAACTTGCGCCAGAGCATCGATGGCGGTGCGAATGCGGCAGTCCTCCCGGTCTTAAGCGTTGCCAGCCTCGTAGGATTTGGAGCGGTCGTCGCCGCGCTGCCGGCGTTTCATGCCATCCGGGACTGGGTGATGCATCTGGGCGGTGGACCGCTGGTTTCGCTGGCAGTGGCGACGAACCTTCTGGCGGCGCTCACCGGCTCCGCCTCGGGCGGGCTTACTATTGCGCTGGAGGCTCTTGGGCCGACCTATTTGCGCATGGCTGCGGAGACCGGTGTCGATCCTGCCGCCATGCACCGCGTTGCCGTGATCGGCGCTGGCACGCTCGATATCCTGCCGCACAATGGGGCTGTCATCACCTTGCTCTCGCTATGCGGGGTCTCGCATCGAGAAAGCTACCGTGACATCGCCATGGTCGGCATCGCGAATTCCGTTGTTGCGCTTGTCGCGGTGATCGTGCTCGCCAATCTGTTCGGAGCGTTTTAGCACCGAATGGCATGTGCGGCGAAGAACAGCCGATTTTACACTGCTTTACAACGTTGCTGCCGAATTTCGTCTAGCGTGCGCCAAGGCCCAGCTTCCCCAAAGTCATGGCCTCCTCGCCTGCAGTGACGCACTCCCCCGCGCGTCGTTTACCCCATACACTGCAGGAGAGGGAACAATCGACCTGGGCCTCAACCTGGGCTTACTCTCCTGGGCCCCGCCTACCCACCGAGTGAGGCGGGGCCACTTTATCATGGCCCATTCCGGCCGTTTCGCGCAGACGATCGGCCAGCCGCGCTTGGAGCGACTTACGGGCCAGCGCCTGTTCCAGCCGCAGTAGCGCCTTGGTTACTTCGCCTGCCTCCGTATCCAACTGTTCGGCGACATCGTCGAAAGCATCCCACATCGGCCGCAGCTTTGCGGCGAAGTCTACCCCAGTGGGCGAAAGGCTCAGCACCCGACGGCGGGCATCGGTGGGATCGGGAGTGGCGGTCACCAATCCCTTTTTCTCCAGCGATTGGCGCGCCTCGCTGATCGAGGGGTGGGTCACGCCCAGTGCCTGCGCAAGGTCGCTGACGGACATTGGGCCGTTATGCGCCAACTGGTTGATCAGGCCGAACCAGCGCTGCTCGAAGGCGATCCCGGCAGCGGCGTAGACTTTCGCTGCATCGGCATCGATCGTCGCGCTAAGGCGCCGTAACCGGGCGCCCAGCGCCGCTCCCTGCCTTTGTGCAACATAGTCCGTCATCGTCGATCCTCATTCGATCTGTTGACTAATGAGTAGGTGCCTACGTAATTAATGGCAAGTGGCGAATCGGAGGCAGCGGAATGCGAACTTACGATCTTATGGGGCGGCGGGACGTACTGGGCGCTGTCGGTGCCGGGCTGGCGCTGTCCATCCTGCCGCGGGCGGCCCGCGCGGCGGACGGTCTGGATGACTTGATCCGCCAACAGATGGCGGCCGCCCAGATTCCCGGGCTTGCATTAGGTGTGGTGCGAGATGGGCAGGTCCGGTTCGCACGGGGTTATGGGCTTGCCGATATCGGGCGCGGATGGCGTGTCACGCCGGAGACGATGTTCCATATCGCATCGATCACCAAGGCCGTCATCGCCTCGGCCACGATGCTGCTGGTGGAAGAGGGGAAGGTCGCGCTTGATGAACCGGTCGCGCCCCATCTCGATTTCGAGATCGCCGGAGAGAACGCCGCTGCAATCACCGTCCGCCAGTTGCTTATGCATACCTCCGGCATTTCCGACGAAGTCTATTACCAGACCGATTTCCGCAGCCTTGGCACCGATACGCGGATGCCGCTGGACACGCTGCTGCGCGAATATCTTGCGCCGGGCGGCCGTTATACGGGGGCCGGCAATGTGAAGCGGGTTCCCGGCTCGAACTGGGACTACAGCAATATCGGTTTCGCGCTGCTCGGCTATTTGGGCGGGCGGATTGCGGGAATGGACATGCGTGCATTCATCCGCGAACGGCTGTTCGCACCGTTGGGACTGCGCCACATCGCATGGACCATCGCGGAAACGCCGGAAAGGTTGCGTGCCACGCCCTACGATCTTGACGGGACGGTGCCCAAGCCGGTTCCCACCGTGGGCTTTCCTGATTGGCCTGCGGGGATGATCCGCGCTTCCATCGGCGATCTTGCCTTGCTGGTGGCGGCGGCCGCCAATGGCGGGGGCGCCGGGCACGTGCGCCTGCTGGAAGTCGGCTCCAACGTGGAAATGCTGACCATACGAAAGCCCGCCGGGTTGCCGGACTGGTTGACCGGGCAAGGTCTGGCCTGGCAGGAATCGATGCTGGGCGGGGTTCCCCGGATCAACCACTGGGGCGGAGATCCGGGCGTGTTCACGATGGCCTATGTCGATCCGGATCGACGCACCGGCGTGGTTCTTCTGTCCAACCTGTCGGCCACACCAAAGAGCCGCGAAGCGCTGAAGGCGATAGCGACGAAGGCGTTCGACAGCTTCTCCGATTGACGTTTCGCGCGCGGATGGTCGTGGCGCAGAGCGCTCTTCCCGATCAGCGTCGCTTCTTGGCCGTGGTCGCGGTGAAATCCGGATCCTTGTTCGCCACCCAATCGACGAATTTGCGTACGGTGGGATTGGCCAGCAGGCCTTCCACATCCATCCCGTGTCGCTGAAGCTCGGAATTGGTGAAATTGGCGATCAGCGTCTGCTGACAGATGGGGTGCATGGGCACCACATCGCGCCCACCGCAACTCTTGGGAACCGGGTGGTGCCAGACGATGGTCTTGCCCGTCGGCCGGCCGCAAAGCCAGCAGGGTACTACCGGTGCAGGGCCCTCCTCCTCCTCGCGATCGAGATCGTCGTAAGGACCGTGCTTCGAATGTTTGCGCGCCATGCTTCTGCCAATTGCCTGTACTTCCCGCCGACCTATAGCGACTGCGATCGGCATTGCCATAACGCATGCAAAAGCATCCGCAGGTCTTGATTCAGGCACTTTTCAAGGCCGAATCCCCGCTCTGGAGCATCAGCGCTGGGGATTTAGGCCCAGTTGCGGCCTGCTGGGCTTGACCCACGGGCTTTTGGTGGGCCTATCAGGATGCAGGAATACCGCATTGAAGGATGATTCATGAACACCACTGACATTGCTGACAAGATTGCAGCGGAAAACGGCACCAGCAAAGCCGATGCGAAGAAGGTCGTGGAAGCCGTCTTCGGCGCGATCGTCGAAGCGGCTGCGGATGGCAACGAAGTGAATCTGCCCGGTTTCGGCAAATTCAAGGTCAAGGACAGCCCGGCACGCGAAGGTCGTAACCCTGCCACGGGCGAGACCATCCAGATCGCCGCTTCCAAGAAGCTTTCGTTCGCGCCCGCCAAGGCGGTCAAGGACAAGCTCAACGGCTGATTTTCCCTCGGCGTAGCCGGCCAGACTACTGGCTGGCTACGCTGCGACCTGCCTTGCCGCCAAATCGGCGGTGTGCCCGGCGCCGCATCTGGAAGGCCGGGACAATCGAAGCCTTTTCAGGCCACAGCCATCTTCTGGATGGATCGTGCGCGTGCACGCACTTCCTGACGGCGCGAACGGGCCACCGCGAAATAGTTGGTGGTACGGCGCGGATAGAGGTGCGCTTCCAGGAACCCGTCGCACGACAGCCCCGGATCGTTGTGAGCGACGCGATTGGGCAACAGCACATCATAGTCGGCGCGATCCAGCCATTCCCAGATCGCCGTCTTGCTATAGTCTCCCACTTCTTCGGGCCCGCTTTCGAACATGATCGTGGGCTTGTCGCGCGCTAGCAGGGCTTTCCCCCCGCGCAGAACCGCCAGTTCGGCCCCTTCCACGTCGATCTTGACGACATCGGCCGTTTCGGTGCCCACTAGATCGTCCAGTCGCCGGATCGGCACCCTGATTTCCTGCAATTGCTCGCGATCGCTGCGCGGGTAGAGCGACGAGTAGCCGGATCGCTGCAAATCGATGAAGAAAGGCATCTCGCCGTCTTCCTCGCCCGCCGCACAGCCATGGATGGTCGCATTGGGGAACCTTCGGCGGAGGGCCTCCGCCTTCGCGGGCACCGCCTCGATCGCAATGATCACGGATGGACTGCAGCATCGCGCTACGCCGGCGATCACCGAACCGATATGCGCGCCGACGTCCACGAAAGCCTTTCCGGGCAGGCACAGGCTTTCAAGAAGCCGCTGGGCGATAAGATCATTGCCGTATCCACCAAGGTTCTCCGGTTCGGAGACCGCGATCTTCACTAGGTTAATCTGGTCGCGCAGATGTTGCGCAAGCAGACCGACGCGTGTTCCAACCAGGATCGAACGGTCCATGCAGTTATCTTCCCGTCAGGCAAGGTGGGGCGCAGTTCCTGCGCAGTGATCGGGTGGGACGGGCGGGCATCAGCGTTCCGCCGCCAGGAATGCCCGGACGGCGCGCAGCTTCGGCGCCTGGTCCAACGGTTGTCCGGCATATTCGCGAAGACCCCAGGAACCGTAGGATGCGATGGGTGCGGTGGACGAGAACAGCACCAGATCGCCGCCGATCCGTGCCTTCCATTTCGAAAGATAGTCTGCATAGGCTGTCGCCATGCGCGGATCGCGTTGCAGGGCATGCGCGAGGGCCATGTTTTCGGTGACGAAATGCTGGCCGCCCTCATAGGTCAGATACCGCTTGCCGTGGCGCGCCGCGATTTCGCGGTGGATGAGGGCTTTGGAGAGCACCTCGTCCATCGTCGCCGGTACTTTTGCGAAGATGCGATCGGTATCTCCAGCACCGTATTTCGCGATGTCGAAGCCGAAATAGGGGGCAGTGGCCAGGGCATCGACCCATTGCGCTGTATCGGCATCGTCCAGGATGATGGAGGCAAGGTCCGGCCAGGCATTTTGCGATGAGGCTACCCGGACCAGCTGATGCGGGCGATCGGCGAAGACTTCCGTCCAGATCTGCATCGTCTGGCGAACCTTTTGGGCATAGCGCAGCATCTGCGCGCGCTTAGCATCGCCGCCGCCAAGACCAAGGGCCAACCCCTCGGCTTGCGCCTGCTGCGCTGCATCGAACATAGAGTTCCAGATCTCATTCCCCAGTTCGACGTAGACGGTGCGGTGAGGATCGAGCCGGTCATGCACCAGCTGCGCAAAGGAGCGGACGTAGTTCCCGTCCGCCTTGTAGGGCATCAGGAACCAGGGATCGGCGCCCGTCGAATTGGCGACCTCGATCATGTCCTCGATCGAAACGCCGCCGGGGCCGGCTTGGGTGGCGCTTTGCGGTGTCGTCCGATCCTCCCAGCGCACGGCGGGATTGTCGTTGACCGGCTCCCAGTCGAGGAAGCGGATGATCTTGAATTGCCGTACGAAAGTCAGAAATTCAGGGCTGAAACGCTCCGTTGCGGGCCGGTCGGCCAGCCGGCAGTCGATGTTGCGTACGGGATCGTCCTTATCGGTTGCTGCCAGTTCCATCCACGCGCCCTCGTCTTCCGCGCCGGTGGGATTGAGATCTAGCGTGAACGATTGAGCGGCGCGGTTGCGCACCTCAGCGACACCACCCGCTTCGATCTGGCCGCGGCCCTGGTACGTGCACTTGACTATGGCGGGATGGAAAGGGGCAGGCGGAAGGACGATTGGATGGAATGCCGTCTGCCCCGGCTTCAGGAAGCGGATCCAGCCTTGCGCATCCAACTGGTCGACAGGGAAGGGCTTCCAGCCCGCGCCCTCGGAAGAGAACCATTCGCTTTGCAGGATCATGTTCGAAAACACCTGCTGCCGCCCCGAGTTGACGACGCTGAACAGGTTGATGCCGACCCGCATGGGCGCTGGCGAAGGCTCAGGCCCGATTGGCACGGCGGCCGACTTGTTCTGCTGCGCACCGATGGAGACGGCACCGGCCGCGATGGCCGCGAGCACGACGAGACCGAGCACCACCAGGCCGGGAACGACAAGAGTGGTGACCACGAAACGGCCTAGGGCCGGCAGCCGATGTCGGATGCTCCCCATGTTGCCGGGCCTTGTTCGTTCGTTCACCGTTCGTGCCGATTTCACTGGTTCGTCCACCGCTGGCCAGTTGCTCTGCGGCATAATGACAGGAAGCGGTGCACGCTTCTGCTGCCACTAACGACCACTGAATTTATCGGAGAGTGCGGCCTGCGGATTTCCGGAACGCTTCGGCAAATTTTGGCAAGCCCGGCTCCGGCTCCGGCTCCGGCTCCGGCTCCGGCTCCGGCTCCGGCTCAGTTCGGCAGGCGGCTGGTGGTGCTCCAGAAATTCACCACGTCGTGCAAGGCCTCTGCATATTTGCGGCCGTTGAAGGGCTTCACCACATAGCAACTGGCGTGACGCTCGTAACATTCGCGGATGTCGGTGGGGGATTCCGACGAAGTGAACATCACGACCGGGATGTGGCACAGGCGGGCGTCCGATTTCACGGCGGCAAGCAGTTCCTTGCCGTCCATCCTGGGCATGTTGATGTCCAGCAGGATCAGTTGCGGGATCGGGGGCGTCTCCTTGCCCGGTTCCGGGCGAAGCATGTCCAGGGCCTGCACGCCATCGTTGGCGACGGACAATGAGCAGGGCTGCTCTGCGCTCGCCAGCGCGCGCTGGGTCATCTCCACATCACCTTCGTTATCCTCGACGATCAGGATCTTAAACGGCTTCATGTGTGCGGGCCTCCTTGCATGGGAGCGTGAAATAGAAAGTGCAGCCCTGGCCGGGCGCCGAGACGAAATCGATATCACCGCCGCAAAGCTGGATGAACTTGCGGCAGGTCGACAGCCCAATGCCGGTTCCGGGATAGTCTTCCTTGCGGTGCAGCCGCTGGAAGATCGTGAAGATGCGGGACCGAAACGCTTCGTCGATGCCGATCCCATTGTCTGCGACGGTGAACCGCCAGACTTGGTCCTGCCTGGTGGCGGTGACGGCGATTTCGGGCGGACGGTTGCCGTTCTGGAATTTGAGCGCGTTGCCGATCAGGTTCTGGAACAGAACCCGGATCAGGGTCGAACTGGTTTCGAGGCTGGGTAACTCACCATACGTCACCAGCGCCTGGCTTTGCTGAATGACATCCTCGAACTCCGAGAGGGTTTCATGCAGCACGGCCTGACAGTCTACCGTCTCCAGCAGAATATCTTCGCGCCCCACGCGGGAAAACGTCAGGATGTCGCCGATCATTTTCTGCATGCGCCGGGCATTGTCGAGGATGAAGTTGAGGTATCGCCTGCCTCCCTCGTCAAGCGCCTGTTCCGAACTGTCCGCCAGCAGGCTGGCAAAGGCGTTCATCATGCGGACGGGTTCCTGCATGTCGTGCGAGCAGATGTAGGCGAAGCGTTCCAGTTCCTCGTTGGACTGCGACAGGATGGCGTTCAGATGCATGATCTGTTCGCGCTGGACATAGAGATCGAGGTAGACCTTGACCTTGCTTTTCAGGATATCGGGATTGATCGGCTTGAAGATGTAGTCGACCGCGCCGATCTCGGCCGCCTTGGAGGCGTAACGGTCTTCCTTGGAAATGGCCGTCACGAAAATGATCGGCACTCCCGCCATGCTTTCATGCTCTTGCATGAGTACGGCAGTCTCGAAACCATCCATCTCCGGCATCTGCACGTCGAGGAGGACGATCGCGAAATCGTGCCGCAGCACCAGCGAAAGCGCCTCGTTCCCCGATGCGGCCTTGAAGATCTGGGCGTGGAGGGGCTTCAGCACCTTTTCCGTGGCCAGCAGGTTTTCCCAGCGATCGTCGACCAAAAGGATCTTTGGCCGGTCCTGCGCGATGGGAAGCGGCCCCAGGTCCTGCGACGCGTTTTGGATGGTCGTGATCGTCACGCCGGGCCTCCGTCCGTCTCGGCCTGTTGGCGATAATGTTCGGGCGGAGTTTGGCCGCCCAACGTGATCAGAAGGGCGGCAATGCCGGGCAGCGGCAGGATGTGGTCCACGGGCCCCGCGTCCAGCGCGGCGCGCGGCATGTACGGGGATTCGGCGGTCATCGGATCCTGAACCACGGTGCGGCCGCCTTTGGAGCGGATATATTGCAGGCCGCTGGCCCCATCCCTGTTGGCCCCCGTAAGGACGATGCCGATCAGTCCGGGCCCGAAGGTATCGGCTGCGCTTTCGAACAGCGGATCGATGGCGGGGCGGCAGTAATTGACCTTTTCGTCGACCGACAGGCTAAGGCTGCAATCGGGTTCCACCAGCATGTGGTAATTGGCCGGCGCCAGATGGACCGCGCCGCGTAGAAAGTCGGACTTGTCCTGCGCTTCCGTGACGGAGAGGCGGCAGTCCTTTGCAAGTATCTCTGCCAGATAGCCCTGGGAACTCGCATCGATATGCTGGACCACGGCTATGCGCAGCCCAATTCCCTTCGGCAGCGCGGGCAGCAGCGACTTCAATGCCCGCAGTCCCCCGGCGGATGCTCCGATGACCGCGGCCTCGTAACGTGGCTCAACCATGGGTGACCAGCCCCCGTTTCTTGAAGATCTTCTGGCGGCGGTCCAGCGTTTCATACAGCGGTTTGACTGCCGAGAAATTGAGGCTTTCCTTGCTTCCCAGGCAAAGGTAGCCGCCATGACGGAGAGAGTCCGTAAACAGGCTCAGCACGCGTTCCTGCAACGTCTTGTCGAAATAGATCAGCACGTTGCGGCAGGTGATCAGGTTCATTTCGCCGAACACGCCGTCCGTTACCAGATTGTGGTATGAAAAGGTGATCCGATCCCGCAGGAATCCCTTCATCCGGACAAAATCGTAGCTTGAACTGTAGTAGTCCGAAAAGTTGCCGTGCCCGCCCGATCGCTGGTGATTGGCGGCATAGCCCGCCATTAGCCGTTCCGGGTAGATGCCCTTCTCGGCCATATTGAGCGAATCCTTGTTGAAATCGGTGGCATAGAGGCGCGTACGCTCCAGAAAGCCCTCTTCATGCAACAAGATGGCCAGCGAATAGACTTCCTCGCCGGTTGCACAGCCCGCGCACCAGATCTTGATGAATGGATAGGTCTTGAACACCGGGATCAGGCGTTCGCGCAGGGCGCGATAACAGTCCGGATCGCGGAACATTTCCGTTACCGTTACCGACATGCAGCGCAGCAACTGGTCGAAAAACCCATCGTCATGCAGCACGCGCGAGAGGACGTCGCTGAAATGCGCAAGGCCTGCGGCACGCCGGACTAGATCGAGGCGGCGGCGGATGGAGGCATGCGAATAGTGGGTGAAGTCGTAATTCCAGCGGCGGCGGATAGCTTCGAGCAGCAGCGAGATCTCGATCGTCTCGACATCCTCGCGCGGCACTGGGGGGCTCGGCTGCGTCAGGGACTCCATAGCTCTTGCGGCATGGGTCTGCGCCGGACGCGGAGAGAGCCCGAACTTCATGCTGCTTTTTCCTGCCGGAACAGCCAAACCCGCAAGAGCGTGAGAAGCCTTTCGATGTCCACGGGCTTGGTCATGTAGTCGTTGGCGCCAGCCTCCATGCAGTGATGAACTTCTTCCGGCATGGCGCGGGCGGTGAGTGCGATGATCGGCAGTTCGGCCCATTCCCGGTTCTGGCGGATTGCGCGCATCGCCTGATAGCCGTCCATCACAGGCATCATGATGTCCATGATCACGAGATCTATCGCATCGTTCTCCTTGAGTTTATCGAGCGCCATCTGCCCGTTGTCCGCGATGACGAGATTGAGGCCGTGCTTTTTCAGCACCTTCGACAGGGCAAACGTGTTGCGCATGTCGTCATCGACCAGCAGCACGGTCCGGTTCTTCAATGTCAGGCCGGGATCGTGATGCATGCGGATGAGGGCTTGCTGGTCTTCCGACAGGTTCGCTTCGACGCTGTGCAGGAACAGGGCGACCTCATCTAGCAGGCGCTCCGATGAAGAGGCTCCCTTGATGACGATGCTTTCGGTATAGTTGGCGAGGTTTCGGTTTTCCTCTTCGGTCAGGTCGCGCGCGGTATGCACGATGATCGGGGGACGCCCATCGCCACCGATCAGCCCTTTCGCCATTTCCAGCCATTCGAATCCGGTCATATCCGGCAGGCTGAGGTCGAGGATCACGCAGTCGAACGCATGCCGCTGCATCTGTCCGAACGCGTCGGCGCCGGTTTCCGCAACGGTGATTTCGATGTTTTTCTGGCTGAGCAGATTGCGGATCGCGGTCTGGGCCACGCGATCGTCCTCGATCAGCAGCACGCGCTTTATCTCTGCGTGCAGCAGGGTTTCTATGCGGGTGAAAGCCGTGTCGATGTCCTCTTCCGCCACGGGCTTGGCAAGAAACCCGACCGCGCCCCTGCGCATGGGAACGAGCGTCTCCACATCAGCAGCGCCCGACACGATGTGGACCGGAATATGACGCGTGATCAGGGAATGCTTCAATTGGTCGAGAACGCTCAGCCCGTCGATATCGGGCAGGCGCAAGTCCAGAAGAATGGCGGTAACCGGATATTCGGCAGCCAGGATCAACCCGCTCCTGCCGTCGCCGGCGACGAGAACGCGATAGCCGCGTTTGTGTGCGGTCTTCATCAGGATCATGGCGAAGGTGGGATCGTCTTCGACGATCAGCAGGACATTGTCGCCGGGATTTATTGTATGGCGATCGTCGTCTATGAAGCGCGTCGCGGCCGGGCGTTCGGCGGTGGTGTGAACGATGGCGGCGGGCAAGGCCGGCGATAAAGGGGCGTCGGCCGCCAATGCGGGGGACGCGGAGCCATGGCGGATCGGCAGGAACAGGGTGAAGGTCGATCCCTGCCCCTTTACGCTCTGCACATGGATTTCTCCGCCGAGCACTTGGGCGAATTTGCGGGCGATGGTCAGGCCCAGCCCCGTGCCGCCGTAATGGCGGTCGATCGAACCGTCTTCCTGCTGGAATGCCTCGAAAATATCCTTGAGCTTGGCCCCATCTATACCGATTCCGGTATCGGTCACGGCAAGTGCGACGGCATTGGCGGAGTCGAGATCTGGACGCTGCAAAACATCTTCTTGCGTGGCGCGCCGGATGATGAGGGTTACGGACCCAAGGCTTGTGAACTTGAAGGCGTTGGAAAGCAGGTTCTTCAGGATCTGCTCGACACGCTGGACATCGGTGTTGAAAGACGGGGGTAGCGACGGATCGCGCTCGATATGAAAGGCAACGTTCCTGTCCCGTGCCACCGGCTCGAAACTCTGGCGCAGGCGGCCGGCGATGTCGTCGAAGGCGGTGTTTTCGGCGACGATGGTGATCTTGCCGGCCTCGACCTTGGACAGATCGAGAATGTCGTTGATGAGATTCAGCAGTTCCAGCCCGCCGTTATGGATGATGCGTGCTTCCTCCACCTGTTCGACGGTAAGGTTGCCCGTTTCGTTGGCGGCAAGGCTCCGTGAGAGGATCAGCAGGGAATTGAGCGGCGTGCGCAGCTCATGGCTCATGTTGGCAAGGAACTCGGACTTGTATTTCGACGATTGCTCGACTTCGCGGACTTTTTCCTCGATCAGGCGCTTGGCTTCTTCGAGATCACGGGACTGGGCCCGGATTCGTTCGTTCTGCTCTTCAAGCGCGCCGGTTTTTTCTTCCAGTTCCTCGTTCGAGGCTTCGATTTCCTCGTTCGATGCCTTGAGTTCCTCCTGCTGCATCTTGAGTTCTTCTTCGCGCTTCTCCAGCTCCTGCGTGTAGAGCAGTTGCTGGCCCTGCGATCGGGCGCGGCTGCGCTGATAGAGCCAGACCGCCAGAACAATGCCGAAATAGGAGGCCAGCGTAATGGCGCTCATTATCCATTTGTTGTTCGCGACATTGGCGGCATCGACCTCCTGCCGCTCGCGCAGGAGATGTTCCTCCTCTGTGGTCATGATGGCCAGTTGCTCGCGCACGCGGGCCATCAGCGTGCTGCCATGGATCAGGGTGGATTCCGCGGTACTTTCCTGCTCGGCAGATTGGGTTTCGCGCGCCTTGATGGTCGTGGCCAGGTAATCGAGCAGGGCCTTACTCCGCACGTCCAGCTCTTCGAGATTGGCTTGCTGTGAAGGGTTGTCGGCAGTCAGGTGGCGCAGTAGCGCCAGCTCCTGGGCGATGGAGCGATGCATGGGGGTTCTGGCATCGTCGAGCTGGACGTTCTTGCCGTCTCGCAAAGCGTCGCGATAGGTCTGGAGAAAGTCGGAGTTTCCGGTCAGAAGATAGCCCGGCTGGCCGGACACGGCGCTCTCATACAGATCGCGTACAAGCGAGATATGGCGACGGACCGAGTACGTGTGATCCACCCAGCCGCGCGCCCGGGCAAGGTTGGCATCCTGGTTCACGAACATGGTGGTGGCGAACAGGAAAGCCGCGGTAATCACCGCGATCGCAATGGCCGTGGCATGACGGGCAAACAGGTTTTCCCTCGGCTGCACTGGCGTCATCGGCCTCTCACGAACTTTCGAGGCCGGGCGCGCGATTTCGCTGCTTGGGGCGTTGCGTGCGCCCAGCCATAGTCGGTGGCTAAACCATGGCGTAAAAACACTTTTTATGGGCTAAGAACGGCATACGATTTAGTACGTATTCGGAGGTCAGACCGGAAATAAGCAGGGGCTATTTGTACTCGATCAGCACCATCTTGCGGGCGCGCAGGCTGGACCACCAGAAGCCCAGTTGCCCGAAACAATGGGGCACTTTCCCCAGCACGATATGCGTCGCATAGATCGCGTCCGAACGGCGGTAGACCCTCCACCAGAGCACGGGCCATAGCAGCCAGAATAGCGGGAACGACCAGAACAGGTTGCTCAACACGTGCTTGATCAGCGTGGGATCTTCCGCACCGCGCCGGAACCACGCTTCCGCGCCGGCGTGGCCGCTGCGCCGATTTCTCTGCCACCATTGGCGCCATGTCGTCATGGCCACGTCGTGCAGCGTCATCTCGTCAGCCAGGCGGACGATGTTCCAGCCTTGGCGGCGCAGCCGGTGACACAGGTCGTCATCTTCGGCCGCGATCAGCCCGGAATCGTAGCCGCCTACCTGCAGGATTGCCTCAACCCTGCCCAATGCGTCGCCGCCGCAGCTTTGCGCCGGGCCTGCCGGTCCATCCCACTCCCTGTCGCAGACATGGTTGTAGACGGTCAGGTCGGGATATCGTTCACGCCGCCGGCCGAAGACGATCGCCGTGCGGGCATCGGCCGTGATGCCCCGGAGCGCCGCCGCGATCCAGCCGGGATCGAGTTCGCAATCGCCATCCATGAACTGAACGAACCGCGTATCAGGCCAAAGCGCCCGTAATCGGGCAAAACCGGCATTGCGGCCCCGCGCGGCGGTGAACGGCCGGCTGGCGTCGAGTTCGACCACTTCGATGCCGAAACTGCGCGCCAGGGAGACGCTGCCATCCTTCGAACCGGAGTCCACGTAGACGATGCGATCCCCGCTACGCTTCGCGGATTGCAGGCAGAGGCGAAGCCTTTCGCCTTCGTTGCGCCCGATAACCACCACACCGACGGTAGCGTCGGGATCCTCGCCGCCAGCTTGCTTGTTCGGCATCGTGCACTCATCCACTTCGTCAGATAAGCAGGCATCTTCGTCCGCCCGGCAGGACAGGGTGCGGGGAAGGGTCAAATCGGGGCGGGTGGGATCAGCCGCAGCCATGTGGGCAATGTCTTGTGCCAGAGTGCGCTGGCGCGCTGGCGCGGCGACAAGCCTTTCGACAGGTCCGCAATCTCGCGCGGCTTCAGGCCGGATCTCTGGCAATAATAGGGATGCCGCGTGCGCCTGGCGAAGTACCCGTAGAACAGCGCGGCACGGTCCTTGTCGAAGGCAGGGGCCCCGCGGTGGAAGAAGCGGGCGGTATCGGCGAACACGACCGTGCCGACAGGGCCTGTGCAACTGACGATATCGCGGGAGTAATCGGGACCCAGTCGCTTGTTCAGCACGTCTTCGGTGCCGAACTCGAAGACATAGTGATCGTCGACCCCCTGCGAACGGTCTTCCCGGGAAATCAGTTCGAAAGGGCCGCCCTGATCGGTCACGTCGCTGCAGTAGACGGCAAGCTTGATCATCCTGCGGTCCTCGCGGTCGCGATGCCATTGGCGCGGTCCCAGCTCGGTTCCGTCCGCGACGGTGTAGATAAGCGCCAGCCCGTCGTAGGCTGCGGGCAGGCCGATATAGGCCTCGGCAATGTCGAGAAGCCGTTCATCAAGGCCCCAGTGGAATATCTCCGGATTGTCGACAGTGGCGGAAGCTGGCGCGCAGATGAACTGGCGGCCGGCGTCGGCATCGCGGCGGGCACTTTCGGTGCACTCTCCGGCAACCTTTTGCGCCGCGCGCAGCATTTCGGCGGACCCCGGCAAGCCTAGCGCATCGAGCGACGTGATGAACACGCCATCGCGCCGCAGGCCTTCGACGATCTCCCGATCGATGCCTTCCAGTTTTGGTAGCGAAGGGCGATGCCTGTCCAGCGCCCTGGAATAGCGCTTGCCAAGCCGCCGCCGCATCAGCGGCGTGTTCGACAGTTGGAAAACCAGATTTGCCGGCTTGTCGCCAAGGCGATTCAAGACTTTCTGAAAAACGGTCTTAGCCATTCCGCCTCCTTCGATCCGGCGTTCCTGATGATGCCGTGGCCTGACCGGCGTTCGGCAGGCGAATCGCCTGCTTTGGCATCCAGGGTTCCTCGAACCGTGCGCTTGAACATCTGAAACTCGCGCGGTTTGTAGACAAGCCGGTGTTTCCGGTACTGAATTCTCGCAATTCCTCGCCCGCGTTGGAGCGCTATGCTGGGCCACATCGCTCCCTTGGCTGAACCGGCGTCGCGGGCGTGCAACTTGAAGAAGGGTGACATCGCCCATGCCGCCGCAACCAGCTGGAGATCGTGGAAAGGCCGGACGCGTTCTCGTGATCGGCGGCACCGGTTTCGTGGGCCGGCACCTGGTCGGGCGGCTCGCCGCAGGCGGCCGACGGGTGCGGGTGCTGACCCGCAATCCGCAAGTCATGCAACCCGCCTGGTATCATGATGTCGTGGAACTGACGGCGGGAAGCCACCGTGATCCCGCGGCGCTGGATGCAGCGCTGGACGGGATCGACGTCGTCTACCACCTTGCCAAGGGTGAGGGGCGCAACTGGCAGGAATACCTGGACAACGATGTGGAGCCCACGCGCAGGATCGCCGAAGCTGCCCTGCGTCGGGGTGTCCGGCGGTTCGTTTATGTCGGTTCGATCGACTCCTATGCATCGGCCAATGCGACCGACCGCATCGATGGATCGACGGCGCTCGATCCCCGCATAGAGCGCCGAAATCACTACGCCCGGTCCAAGGCGACCTGCGAAAACCTGCTGCTGGCGATGGCACGGGAGCAGGGATTGCCGCTCGTCATCCTGCGGCTGGGGATCGTGATAGGGCCGGGCAGTTCGCCGATCCATTATGGCGTAGGCCGGTTCGCGGCATGGGATCGGCTTACCTACTGGGGAGACGGGCGCCACAAACTGCCGTTCGTGCTGGTGGAGGATGCCGCCGATGCCTTGGTCCGGGCGATTGAGGTTCCGGCCATAGAGGCGCGCAGCTTCCTGATAACCGACGCCCCCCTTATTTCCGCGCGCGATTACGTGGCGGCGATGCAGGTGCATTCGGGTGGACGGGTGCGGGCCGCACCGCGCGCGATCTGGCGATATTGGCTGGCCGATCTGGTGCGTGGAATGGCCAAGACGGTGATCCGGCATCCCAATCGTCACCTCTCCACGCTGCACGACTGGCAATGTCGTTCCCACCGTGCCACTTACGACGCGGCGCAGAGCATCGACATTCTCGGCTGGCGCCCTGCCGGCACGCGTCAGGCGCTGATCGAGCGTGGCATACACCCTGCGGTCGAGGCGATGATGTCGAGGCGATGATGATGTCCCAAGGGGCTGCGGAGCGCCGGGCCATCTGAAGTCTATGGGGGCAGGCGGAACGGATGAATTCGACGTCATGCCATGCTCGTCCAGCCAAGCTTTCGCTCAGTTCAGATGCGTACCCAGCGCAACCCACCAAGTTGAAAGCGACGGAATTCCGCGTGCTTCGCGTCGGCGTTGACGTGGAGAGGCAATGGAACAGGGGCGGATTAAACCCAAAAGGTATCGCTACCATACCTAAATAGTATGGCGAAGGCGGCCCTTTCAGGTGTTCCACCAACTACAAAGCGGAAGCGACGAAACATGTAGACTGTCGGGCGGAACGCTGAATACCCGGGATGAGAGATCGAATAGAAATGCCGTTTTCTGAACTGCGATACCCATGGGAAAATACCGTAGCCGACATGCAGGAGTGCGTAAGCCTTCTTGACTACATGGACAATTACGAGGTGCCGTTCTCGAAGGCGAGAGATAAGGCGCTGTTCCTGCGCACCCTGCAGCTTTCCGTGGCACTCCTGGAAACGGCTCGACCGGAGCAGCTGTCGGCAGCGGGCATCGATATTTCCCGTATCTGCTGCGTCAATTTCGCTGAAAATTCTCTTGATTGGGATGCGTTTCCGGTATCGCTGCACGCGACAACGAAAATCGATCCCGTTGTCTCGATACATGTTCCATCAGCGATTGATGGGTGGGAAGGGCTTGATGCCAGTGCATTTTTTGGAAGCCATTGGCGGACGATGTTCCATGGTGTCGATTTGACCGGCCATCAATGAGGCCCGGATGGAAGGGCGATTCCCAACCGGGATGAATTGATCGATACTCGGCGAAAATAGCCCTGCCGCTTCCTGAAAAATCGCGGATTTTTCTTCCGGGATGCTTGCGTTGGGGCAAATGGCCCGTAATCCTTCGGGATCAACCGTGGTCGCCCTTTCCCGAAAGACGATAGATGAAGCCTGTCCTGGCCGTCGTACCTCTTGCCTGCCTACTGGCAGCGTCCTCTGCGCTTGCCGATACGCGCGCGACCAAGGTGGATGCGCCTGCGGAGCAGCCGGACAAGTCGGGCCCGCTTTTCCAGCCCGAAGCGGTGGAGTCGACCGGGTCGGTAACCGTTGGTGGTTCGCGCATCGGCTATCGCGCGGTTGCCGGAACCCTGGTGGTCCATGCCAAGGGCTGGGAGGATACCGACGCGCTGGACGCGAAAGCGGCGGATGACGACGATGATGGGAAGGCGGCGAAGGCGGAAGCCTCGATGTTCTACGCGGCCTATTTCAAGGATGGCGTGCGAACCCCGGGCCGGCCGATAACGTTCCTTTTCAATGGTGGGCCCGGTTCTTCAAGCGTCTGGCTGCACATGGGGGCTTTCGGGCCGCTACGTGTCGAAACCGCCGATAATGCCCACACCGCACCGGCGCCGTATCGGACGGTGAACAACGATGCGAGCCTGCTGGACGCCAGCGACCTGGTGTTCGTGGACGCGCCCGGCACCGGCTTCAGCCGCATCGCCGGCAAGGACAAGGCCAAGGCCTTCTACGGCGTGGATCAGGACATCGACGCCTTTGCCCAATTCGTGGAGCAGTTCCTGTCGAAATACGGGCGCTGGAATTCGCCCAAGTACCTGTTCGGCGAAAGCTATGGCACGATGCGCGCGGCTGGCATGACGCTGGCCTTGCAAAACCGTTCGATCGACCTGAACGGCGTGATCCTTCTGTCGGACATCCTGAACTGGGACCTCATGCCCGACGATCCGCAGGCCAATCCTTCGGTAGACCTGCCCTATATCGTTGCGCTTCCCACGTACGCCGCAACCGCCTGGTATCATCGCAAGCTGGCCGATCGCCCCGATGACATCAAGGCCCTGCTAGCCCAGGTCGAGGCGTTCGCGACCGGTGACTATGCGCAGGCCCTGATGAAAGGCAACGCGCTGCCCGACGCCGAACGCCGCCGCATCGCCACGCAGTTGTCGGCCT
This sequence comes from Novosphingobium oxfordense, assembly GCF_044029435.1. Lineage (NCBI taxonomy): Bacteria > Pseudomonadati > Pseudomonadota > Alphaproteobacteria > Sphingomonadales > Sphingomonadaceae > Novosphingobium > Novosphingobium oxfordense. Next base: position 1,820,018 of record NZ_CP147008.1, read on the forward strand.
TCACCGGGCTGCCCGTCGACTACCTGCTGAAAACCAATCTCAGGATCGAATATGGCGCGTTCCAGAAGGAACTGCTGGCCGACCAGGGGCTGACGACCGGAACGCTGGACACGCGTTTCGCCGGGGCGACGCTTGATCCGCTCAGCAAGGTGGCTGACTACGATCCGCAAAGTGCGGCGCTGGAGGGGGCCTATATCGCGGCCTTCAACCAGTACGCGCGCGGAACGTTGCACTATGGCTCAAGCGATGGAGCGGACAAGCAATTCAAGCCCGGCATCAGCATCTACGGAAGCTGGGATTATCGCCACCAGCCGCCCGGCGCGGGCAAGCCGCTGATCGCCCTGCCCAACGTACTGCCCGATCTGGCCATTGCGATGAAGCAGAACCCCACCATGAAAGTCATGGTGAATGGCGGGTATTTCGACGTTTCGACACCCTATTTCGAGGGCGTGTTCGAGATGCGTCACCTGCCGGTTCCGCCGGCGTTGCAGGCGAACGTCGAATACCGGCACTACGAATCCGGGCACATGGTCTATGCCCATCTGCCGTCGCTGCATGAGTTGCACGACAATGTCGCTGCCTTCATCCGGAGCACGAGTGGCGGGACGTCCTCAGGAAACTGAGGACCGCTTCGTTCCGGAGTGACGGCGGCTGGTTGCTATAGCGCCGGTCAGGCTGTGCGGGTGAAGCGCCAGCGGTCGGGTTCGCTCTCGGCCGCGTCGAAGCGATAGCCGTCGCTGTCGAAGCCGCGCATCGCATCTACATCGGTGATGTGATGCTCGCACATCCAGCGGGCCATCATGCCGCGTGCGCGCTTGGCGTTGAAGCTGACGAAGCGGGGGCCGTTCGGGCCGGGTTCGCGGAAATCGACATCGATCACGCGCACGCCGGTCAGCTTCCCGGCAACGGCGGCAAAGTATTCCTGGCTGGCAAGGTTCAGCACGACGTCCGATCCCTCTTCGGCAAGCTGCGCGCGCAGAAATTCGGCGATGCGATCGCCCCACCAGTCGGTCAGGCTCTTGTGGCGGGGAGCCCAGCGCGTGCCCATCTCCAGACGATAGGGGCGGATCATGTCGAGCGGACGCAGCAGGCCGTAAAGGCCCGAGAGCATGCGGATATGATCCTGCGCGAAGGCCACGCCGGCCTCGTCCATCGTATGCGCCTCGAATCCGGTGTAGACATCGCCGGCGAACGCGAACAGCGCCTGCCGCTCCGGCAGGTCGGGGAAGTCACGGAAACGGTCCGCATTGAGTTTGGCAAGGCGCGGGGAAATATGCATCAGCTCCGACAATCGCTTCTGCGTCAGGTTCGACGCCGAGCGTGCAAGGCCGAGTGCTTCCTCAGAGAAATGCGGCGTCGTGACGGCCAGCGGCGGCAGCGCGCGTTCGAAATCGAGCGTCTTGGCGGGCGAGAGCAGAGCGATCATGCCGGGGCGGTAGCGAGAGAGGCCGCTTGCGTCAAACCGTAGGCCGGCCGGGGCATGGGTTATCCGGCAGTGGTGCAGGAAATGGCGATTTGTCAGGTGTGTCGCCACCGGTTAAGCCTAAGCGGCCAAGGCGCGATCCGGCGTTAACGGCGAACGGGCGGAACAGGTTGAGCGCAATTTTGCAGACCCACGCGGAACTGGAAGCGCAGGCGCGCAAGGCATTGCAGCGCGGCGATCTCGCTGCCACCGCTGCAGCGGCAAGAACGCTGGCCGAAACCGCCCCGAACCAACCCGCCGGCTTCTTCCTGCTGGGCATGGCCGCCGCCGAGGCCGGCCAGTTGAGGAAGGCAGTCCCTTTGCTGGAAGCTGCGGTGGCGCGTGGGCCGGAGGCGGAGTATCTTGCCCAACTCGCCAAGCTGCTGATCCTGCTGCGGCGCGACGGTGAAGCAGGACGTGCCGCGCGCGCGGCCATGGCGCTTTCGCCCGGCGATGCGCTGACGTTGGATACCATTGGCTGTGTGCTGGTTCGGCTGGGCGATCATGAAGGCTCGATCGGGCCTTTCTCGGCGGCGGTGGCGGCGGAGCCGAGCAATTCCGGCTATCGCTACAATCTGGCGGCGGCCAGCGGCTTTACCGGGCGTGTTGCGGAAGCCCGCGCGCATTACGAGGCCATTCTTGCATCCGATCCCGGAGATGCGCGCGTGCACTATGCGCTCGCCATTCTCTCGCGCCAGACGACCGAAGGCAATCACGTGCCCCGGTTGGAAGCGGCGCTGGCGGCCGCAACGCAGCCGGATGATGCGCTACGCATCCGTTATGCGCTCGCCAAGGAGTTGGAAGATATCGGCAATGCCGGCGCGTCCTATCGCCATCTGTCGGCGGCGAACGATCTTCAGAAACACAAGCTCGGTTACGATTTCGCGCAGGATGCGGCGATTTTCGATGCGACGGAGGCCGTCTTCGATGGCGATCCACCTGCCGGCAGTGTTACCCCCGGCGTTGCCCCCATCTTCGTGGTGGGCATGCCGCGCACCGGTACGACACTGGTTGACCGTATCCTCTCCTCACACCGCGATGTGGAAGCGGCGGGAGAGCTTCAGGCGATGCCTTTGGCGGTGAAGCAACTGTCCGGCACATCGTCGCGCAGCGTCATCGATCCTGCGACTATCGCCGCGAGCGCTGACATCGATCCGGAGAAAATCGCGGCTGCCTATCTGGCGCGTGCCGCCCATCACCGCCGAACCGGAAAACCGCGTTTTACGGACAAGTTACCGGCCAATTTCCTCTACATCGGGCATATCTTGCGCGCGTTTCCCGATGCGCGGATCGTCTGCCTGCGCCGCAATCCGATGGACACGATCTGGAGCAACTACAAGAACCTCTTCGCCAGCCAGTCCGCGTACTATGCCTATTCCTACGACTTGATGGACGCGGCGCGCTATTTTGTGCGGTTCGATCGCTTGATGGGGTTTTGGGAAAGGCAGCTGCCCGGACGGGTGCTGCAATTGTCTTACGAAGCGCTGGTCGTGGATTTCGAGGAGCAGACACGGCGCCTGCTTGAGCATTGCGGCCTCGATTGGGATCCGGCGTGCCTGTCGTTCCATGAGAACGATGCAGCGGTTGCCACACCGAGCGCGGCGCAAGTCCGTCGGCCGATCAATGCGGATGGGCTGGGCAAATGGCGCGCCCATGCTGCCGCGCTGGAACCGGCGCGGGCGTGGCTGGCCGGGCAGGGGATCGTGACGGACTGAAGGCGCTCCCCGCAGTCTTGCGGGAAAGCGCCTTCTGCTCAGGGCCTGATCAGTACTTGATACTGGCCTCGATACCGATCGTGCGGGGATTGAGCACGGTCTGGCGGTAGTAGCGTACAACGACACCGTCGTTGATGCCGATGCGTGACCGGTCGGAACCGACCGAGACCACGGCGTACTTGTCGAAGATGTTGTTGGCGAACAGGCTGACGCTGTACTTGTCGGTCTCGTGCGTCAGCGATGCGCGGTGCAGCACGTAGCCGGGGATCTTGTCGCCATAACCGCGATCCCAGCCGAGGCGGGAAACCACGTTGCCGCGATAGGTTGCGGTCCAGTTGGCGATCAGGCTGCCGTCCTTCATCGGCGCCGTGTAAGTCGCGCCCAGGCTGCCCGAATTCTTCGCGGAGCCCGGCAGGCGGTCGCCTGAAAGCGCGTCAAGCTGCGTGAACTTCGGCCGTGAGTCGTAGTCGTTGGGCGTGGTGCGGATGGTGATGATGCCGGGAATGTCCTCCGTCAGCTTGGCATCGGTGTAGGAATAAGTGCCCTGGATCGCCAACTGGGGCACCGGCTTGAACTGGAACGAGGTTTCGAAGCCTTGCGACTTGGCCGAGCCGCCGTTCACGGTGATGCCGGTGGCGCCGTAGAACGTCGCGGAATCCACCTGGATGCCGTCCCACTTGATGTGGAAGACGTCGAAGTTGAAGCTCAGCTTGCGATCGAACAGTTGCATGCGCATGCCGATTTCGGCGTTGCGTGTCTTGTCCGGTCCGTACTGAAGTTCGTTCGGCAGGGCGCAGGCATTCTGCTGGTTGGCGGGAACCGGATCGGGGCAGGGGGCAACCCTGTTGGGGCCGCCGATGCGATAGCCCTTGCTGTAGGTGCCGTAGACCATGAAGTCCGGCGTAAAGTTGTAGGATGTGTTGAACTTCCAGACCCAGCCGTCCTGCTTCGCGCTGCCGCCCGAAGGAGTGAGGTCGTAGGGGCTGAGCGAGTCGCCCAGCAGCGGCAGCACCAGCGCACCCTGGATGTCCGAAGAATATTTGAAGTAGCGGGCGCCGGCCGTGACCTGCCATTTCGGCGTGACGTGGAAGGTGCCTTCGCCGAAGATTGCCTTTTCGGTCACCTTCGACTTGGTGTAGCTCACGTACTCGAGATCGTCCGGATTACCGGTGATGCCGTAGAAGTCCGAGAGGCCGGGCGTGTGCTCGGCATAGTCGTTGTGCATCTTCTGCTGGTTGTAGAACCCGCCCAGTACCCAGTTGAACGGGCCGCCATGGCGCGAAACCAGGCGGATTTCCTGGTTGAACTGCTTGCGGCGGTTGTCGGACTCGTTCCAGCTGGAGAAGGCCGGGAACAGTTCGTAGTCATAGTCCAGGTCAAGCAGAAGATCGGTATTGTCGCTCTTCGATTTCGACCTGACATTAGTATAGGCTGTAGTGGAGACTAGATCCGCGATATCGGCGATGTTCGCGTTGACCTCCATGCTGGCAAGGTGCGCGCGTCGATTGGTGGGTTCGGTGTAGCGGCTTGCGTTCTCGTACTTGCCGGTACCGAGCACGCCGGCGCTGTTCGACTGGGAACCGTCCGACCGGGTGCGCTGGAACGCGTAAGTGAAGATCACCTTCAGGTCTTCGGTGGTCTGCAGCAGCAACTGGTTGCGGGTGGTGAAGGTCCGTTCGAAATTCAGGTCCTTGCGGCTGGTCAGGTTCTCGCGGTAGTCCTCCGGCGTGACGCCGGTCGTACCGCTGGGCTGGGGTAGCGAGACGCCGGGGTCCTGAAGCAGCAGCGGATAATCGATAAAGCCGGGATCGTAATAGTACCCGGTGGAGGAGCGGAAGGCGATGTGGTCCTTCATGATCGGGATATTGATCATGCCGTCCAACTGATAGCCGGGATCGCTGGCGTGGGCCTTGTCGTAGAAGCGGCCGTGGACCTGGCCTTCAAAGCTGTCCACATTGGGACGGTTCGGAATGTAGCGAATCGCGCCGGCCAGCGTGCCCAGGCCGTAGAGCGTGCCTTGCGGCCCAAGCAGCGTTTCCACGCGCTGGATGTCGAGCAGCTTGAAGTCGTAGTAGAGCGGCACTTCGCCCAGATAGACGCCCAGCGAATCGTCGTAGTTGGAGCCATCGGAGCTGACGTCCGACGCGTTAAGTCCGCGCAGCACGATCGTTCCGGTCGACCCCGGGCCGGTGTCAGAAATGGTCATGCCCGGCGTGAAATCGGCAAGATCGCGCACGTCGTTGATGCGCTGGCGGGCGAGTTCTTCCGAACCGATCGCCGAAATGTTGATCGGCGTGTCCATGATCGTGGTGCTGCGGCGGGTGCCGGTGACGATGATGGCGTCACCCTGATCGGTGGCGGCGGAATCCTGCGGCGCGGCGGTCTGTGCGAGTGCCGGCGCGGTAAGCGTCATGGTCGTGAATACGGTTGCGGACAGAAGCGCCGCCCTCATTTTTGCGCGATGTGACATAGGCTTCCCTGTTATCTGGTCGTTGTCGTTGCGCCGTGGCCTGCTCCTGCCAGAACTCTATGGCCGTTGCTTTTTGTTGGAATTGGCGTGCCGGCCATCGCTTTGCGGATGTTGTGTCGGCGCGCTTGTCGGTCTCGACGTAGTCGAATGACGGTCGAGGTATTCTTGTTGTTGTTGGGTTGCAGCTCAGTTGGCCGCGGGTTTTGCCCTGAACCGTGCGAACACGGGTTGGAACGGAAACAGGAATTGCTGCGGGATCGACAGCCGCTTGCGTTCGTCCTGGCCGACGATGGCGGATTCGCCTTCGCGGTAGGTGCCGAATACGCGGTCGATCAGGATCAGCGAGTTGGCGTAGTTGCAGCGGGTGTCTTCATAGCCCACCGAATGGTGCAGGCTGTGATGCCGGATCGTGGTGAAGAACAGCGAATAGAACTTCGGCGGATCCGATCGCACATTGGCGTGGGCGAAGGTGGAAATCACGTTCAGCACGTTCAGCGCGCAGAATACGGCGGCATCGGGAAGATCGAACAGCGCCACAATGCTCAGGCTGATCAGGAACAGTTCGATCGGGTTGCCGACATAGCCCTTCATCGCGTTCAGTTGGGTGATGTGATGGTGCGGCGCGTGGGTCAGCCACAGCGGCGTCCAGTTGTGCATCGCGCGGTGCATCCAGTACTGGCCGAACTCGATCAGGAACACCACCAGCGCCACTTGCACGACGAAGGGCATATGCATCGCCCAATCGGTGGTGATACCCAGCGACTGCTTCACTGCCCGAAGCGGATCGTCCGCCAGCTTGGCGGTGCACCAGGCGATCGCGGTGGAGCCCAGGATCACGTAGAACAGGTCCGTCGCGAACTCTTTACGGTTGAGGCGCCAGCCAGAATGCCGTTCGTTCAGGTATTCAAGACCTTGCACGAAAGCGCTGATCAGCGCGGAAGTGGCGACGATCGACCACGGGTTCTCGATCCACGAGCGGGGGCCATAGGCCCAGAACAGCACCACCGCGGCGATCATTATGGGCGGAATGAAGTTGAAGATCGTGTTCTTCAGGCCGGCGCGAGTGTCCGCGCCTTCAGCGGTGGGAGAGATGTAGGCGGGCGCGGGATTCGCGTTGGCTTCGGTGAAAGCGATGCCGGCCAAAGCGACGCCGGCCAAAGCGACGCCGGATCGCCCCTCGACCGAAAGAACTGCATTGCTGGACGGCAACTGCTCCATCGAAAATCCCCCATCGGGGCCGGAAATCCGGCCCAATGCTACAGTCTCTCTCTCCCGCTAGGTTTCGCTCTCATCGGCGACTGGATACACGGTATGGATATTACCTTTCCCGTCAAGAGTATTATTTTCGGACAGGTTCCGCCGGTCGGGACGGGCGGAAAACGGCGAATTCCGGTGTTTCGAGGGACGGACGCTGCGCATGTTCAATAGCCGGCTGGCCGCACTGCGAAGGCTGAAGCCAAGGCCAGTTTCGCACCCGAGCCGCTGATTCGCCTTGCGAGAAACGCGGGAATGGTGGGAAACAGCAACTGGCATCGGCGCGGAGCTTGATATAGGGGCAAGACATGGACCGCCGAGCCCCCCGTCCGGCCGCTCGCTCAGCCCTGTGCGCCGGTTTTGGCGGCCATGATTCGCGACGCGCCAGCCGCGTGGCCTTGATGTTGATTGAGAGGATTGCCGCTTGAGCACCGACGCCGCCGGCCTTGCCCGGCTTAGCATGAGTCTTCCGGCCGACCTGTTTCGCCAGTTGGACATGATGGTGGAGGAGCGCGGCCTGCCGTCCCGCTCACAACTGATTGCCGAACTGATCCGGCACGCCCTTGCCGAGCATGAGGCTATGACCCGGCCCGAGGAGATGCTGGCAGGGACGATCACGCTGGTCTATCGGGGCGATCGCGGTCGCGTACGCCACCAGCTTGCGGAGAGCCAGGCGGAATACCTGAAGGAGGTCATCTCCTCTCAGCACGTGTTCCTGGAGGATGACCAGTCGCTGGAAGTGCTGCTGGTGCAAGGGCCGGCGACGCGGCTTAAGGACCTGTGCGATTCCTTGCGCGGGATTCGCGGCGTACATCAGTTGCAGCTCGTGACCACCACCGCGCTGCTGCCGCCACTGCACGAACAGGAAGCTTCTGCCGCGTCCGAGGAGGGCCGGTCACGCAGGAGCGCTGCGAAAGAGCCTGCGGCCTGATTGCCAAGCTGGTCGCCCTATCTGTCGGTATTACGGAATTCGTAACGGGTAATATTTTTGTGATGGACAACCCTTTCAAACGCGGCAATGCTGCACTGCGAAAGGGGTCCGATTCATGATTGCACCGATGCGTAGGTTAGCCAAGATCGCAATGCTGGCCGGGGTGCTTGCCACCACCGCCTGCTCCCAGACTTCCAGCGACGCGCCGAAGCAACGGCACGAATTCAACATCGGATGGTCCATCTACGCGGGCTGGATGCCCTGGCCTTACGCGCAGCAGGCTGGAATCGTGAAGAAGTGGGCCGATAAGTACGGCATCAAGATCAATATCGTCCAGGTGAACGATTACGTCGAATCGGTGAACCAATATACCGCCGGCAAGCTGGACGGCGTGACCGTGGCCAACATGGACGCCCTGACGATCCCCGCCGCCGGCGGCAAGGACACCAGCGCAATCATCGTCGGTGACTATTCGAACGGCAACGACGGCATCATGCTGAAGGGCGGCGGCGATCTGAAGTCGCTGAAGGGCAAGCAGATCAACCTCGTCGAGCTTTCGGTGTCGCACTACTTGCTGGCGCGCGGCCTCGCCTCTGCCGGGATGGCGCTCAGCGATGTGCACACCATCAATACCACCGATGCGGACATCGTCGGTGCTTTCGCCAGCCCCGACGTGACCGCTGCCGTCGCATGGAACCCGCAGCTTTCAGTGATGAAGGCCCAGCCGGGCGCGAAGGAAGTGTTCAGCTCCGCCAATATCCCGGGTGAGATTCTGGACCTGCTGTGTGTCGATACCGCCACGCTGAAGGCCAATCCGAACCTGGGTAAGGCGCTGACCGGCATCTGGTATGAAACCGTCGCGCTGATGAAGCAGCAGGATGCCAAGGGCAAGGAAGCGCGCGCGGCGATGGCCAAGCTGGCCGGTTCGACACCGGAGGCTTTCGACAATCAGCTGACCACGACCTTCCTCTATTCGGATCCGAAGGCCGCCGTGGCGGCTACCTCCGCGCCGGCGCTGGTGACGACGATGACGCGCGTGCGCGACTTCAGCTTCTCCAAGGGCCTGTTCAAGGGCGCTGCCTCCGCCGATGCGGTGGGCATGGCGTTCCCCGGCGGCAAGACGCTGGGCGATCCGCAGCATGTGACGCTGCGCTTCGATGAAAGCTTCATGAAGATGGCGGCTGACGGGAAGCTCTGAGAGCTGAACCCTCTATGGTGCGGAAATTCGCGGCGCTGCAACATACGGCAGCGGATTTCCGGCCAGCCTCTGAGAGCTTCGAAACCGCCTCATAAAGGTGAAATGACGCAATGCGTTGGATGAATCGTCAAGTTCGGCGAAGCGATCGTCTGCTGCTCGGTGCCTTGCCGATCCTGGCGCTGGTGGTGGTCTACTTGGTGCTGGCGGCCAGCCGCCACGCGGCCAATCCCGCCGACAAGATCCTGCCGCTGCCCAGCAGCATGGTCCAGAGCATGTCCGCGCTGATCTTCCAGCCGGACCCGCTGACCGGGCAACTGGTGTTCTGGGCCGATACCCTGGCCAGTCTTGAGCGTCTGGGCATCGGCCTTGGCATCTCCACGCTGATGGCGATCGTGGTTGGTCTTGCGCTGGGCATCCTGCCACCGGTGCGCGCGACGCTCGGGCCGCTGGTGACTGGCATTGCCGTCATTCCCCCCATAGCGTTGCTGCCGATCCTGTTCATTGCCTTGGGGCTGGGCGAAACCGCCAAAGTCGCGTTGATCGTGGTCGGCATCGCGCCGGTCATGATCCGCGACATCGCCGCGCACGTCACGGCCCTGCCAAGGGAACAGATCGTCAAGGCGCAGACGCTGGGCGCCAGTAGCTGGCAAGTGATGATCCGCGTGGCTCTGCCGCAAGCGATGCCGCGGCTGCTGCAAGCCATGCGCCTGTCGTTGGGGCCAGCCTGGGTCTTCCTGATCTCTGCAGAGGCGATCGCGTCCGACGTGGGCCTTGGCTACCGCATATTCCTCGTCCGCCGCTATCTCTCGATGGACGTCATCCTGCCTTACGTCGCCTGGATCGCGTTGCTGGCGATCGTCATGGACGTGACGCTGGCGTTCCTAAGCCGTCGACTGTTCCCCTGGGCGCATGGAGAGAGCCATTGAGCACGCTACTCAGCCTTCGCGACGTCTGGGTCGAATATGGCGACAAGATCGTCATCGAGAAGCTGGACCTCGACATTCACGCCCGCTCTTTCGTGTCCGTGGTCGGCCCATCGGGTGCGGGCAAGAGCAGTTTCCTGCGCCTGATCCTGGGCCAGGAAGCGCCGACACGCGGGACGATATCGCTCGACGGCCAGCCGCTGGTGCCCGAATGCGGGCCCGATCGCGGCGTGGTGTTCCAACGTTATTCGGTGTTTCCGCACCTCTCCGCCTTGCGCAACGTCGTGCTCGGCATGGAGTGCGCGCAGGCGCCATTTTCGGCCCGCCTCTTCGGCAGCGCCCGGCGCGCGGCCGAAGAAGAGGCCGCAGAAATGCTGAAGGCGGTGGGTTTGGGCGACAGTCTGCACCTCTATCCCGCGCAGATGTCCGGCGGCATGCAGCAGCGCCTTGCCATCGCGCAGGCGCTGGTCAAACGGCCGCGCATTCTCTTGCTGGATGAGCCGTTCGGCGCGCTGGACCCCGGAATCCGGGCGGACATGCATCTGCTGATCCGCCGTCTCTGGGCCGAATATGCGCTGACGATCGTGATGGTCACACACGACATTCGGGAGGCTTTCACGCTGGGAACCCGCGTGCTTGCCTTCGACAAGCGTCGCCACGATCCACACGCCCCGCACCGCTTCGGCGCCACCGTCGTCTACGACCTGGCGCTGCGTGAGCGGAGTGACGAAACCGCCGAAAAAATTAAAAGTATTACGCTTGACGAGATAGGTAATAATTGAGAGGGTCGGGCATGGGCTCCGAATCCTCCAGCCTGGCAAGACTCAGCATGAGCCTTCCGGCAGACCTCTTCAGACAGTTGGACACGATGGTGGTGGAACGCGGATTGCCGTCCCGTTCCCAGCTGATCGCAGAACTGATCCGCCACGCTCTTGCAGAGCATGAATCGCTTACCCGGCCGGACGAGATGCTCGCCGGCACCATTACCCTGGTTTATCGCAGCGAACGGGGCCGCGTTCGCCACCAGCTTTCGCAGACGCAGGCCCAATACCTGAAGGAAGTGATCTCCTCCCAGCATGTCGTGCTGGAGGACGATCAATCGCTTGAAGTCCTGCTGGTGCAGGGCCCGGCCGTGCGGCTGAAGGAACTGTGCGACGCCATCCGGCGCGTACGCGGAGTTCAGCAGCTGGGCCTTGTCACCACGACCTCGCTCCTGCCGCCTCTCTACGAGCAGGATGCCCGCAACATCAAACCGATCGGAGCTATTTGATGATCGAGACTCTGGCCAATCCGCTGGCGGCGCGGGACCATGCGCGCAGCATGGAAGGAACGGTGATCGAAAGCATGCCGGTGCTGCCGCCGGTGGCGGACGATCTGCCGCCCGAAGTGGCTGCGGACGATCTCGTATGGGAGGAAACGATTGCCGCTGGCGGCTATGCCACGCGTCGCCTCTCTCGCGGTTCGCGGTTGCGCCTGATCGATCTTCGCGGTGATGCCTGCGCCTCGGTCCTGCTGTTCAATGCGGAGATGCCGACCGAACGGCTGAACGTTGCCGATACCGTCAAAGTGCAGTGGAACGCTTATTTGGGCGCGGGCAAGCTGCTGCTTTCCGATATGGGGCGGGTGCTCGTCAGCATTCTGGAAGACGATGCCGGCACCCACGATACCTTTGCCGGTACGTCCAACGCCGCAACCAATGCCGCCAAGTATGGGGAGGGCAGCAATAGCGGTGCCCATCCCAACGGCCGTGATCGCTTCCTTCTGGGCGCGGCCAAGCACGGGCTCGGCCGGCGCGACGTGCACCCTTGCGTGACGCTGTTCAAGGGCACCCATATCGAGGCAGACGGCACGATTACGCCGCAAGTCGGACCCTTCGCTTCCGGTCGCAGCGTAGTGCTGCGCGCGGAGATGGACGTGATCGTGGTGATCGCGAATTGCCCTCACGTGCTCGATCCCCGTCCGGAATGGACGGTAACGCCGCTGCGCGCCACCGCCTGGCGCGGCCCGGTTACACCGGCGGACGATCCGGTCCGCACGGCCACGCCTGAAGGGCTGCGCGCCTTCCAGAATGTCGAAGACTACTTCCGTCGCTGAAAGACTACTTCATCGCTGAAAAGGGACAGGCCCTCATGAACGCCGATACCCACCTGTCCGGCCTTGCCGGTGCCGTTATCCATGACGTGATCGTGCCCGCCCGTGCGCCGTGGCTGTATCATGTCGCTGCCGGCCAGACGCTTCGCATCGTCGATCTGGAAGGCAACCAGGCCGTCGATTTCCTGCTCTATTCCGCCGCCGACGATGCCGAGCGCTACAGCGCGCAGGACACCGTCGCCGCGCAGGGCAACCTGTTCCTGCGCACCGGCACCGTGCTGCTGTCGAACGAGGGGCGGCCGATGATGACCATCGCGGCCAGCGCGGTGGACTATCACGATACCATCGGCGGCGCCTGCTCGTGCGAGTCCAACACGCTGCGCTACGGCCATCACACCAAGGCCGAACATGCCTGCGTAGAGAACTTCCTGGAAGCGAACCTGACCGAGGGGCGCAGCAAGCGCGACATCGTTTCCAACATCAACTTCTTCATGAACGTACCGGTGGAGCCGGACGGGTCGCTGGGCATCGTCGACGGAATATCCGCGCCGGGCCTGACTGTGGACCTGCGGGCGGAAATGGACGTCGTCGTCGTCGTCTCCAACTGCCCGCAGGTCAACAACCCCTGCAATGGTTTCAATCCCACTCCCGTCCGGATGATCGTGACCGCATGAACTTCGACACGGTTCTGATCGCCAACCGAGGCGCGATCGCCACCCGCATCATCCGCACGCTGCGCCGCATGGGCCTGCGCTCCGTCGCGGTCTATTCCGAGGCCGACGAAGGCTCCGATCACGTTTCCTTGGCGGATGAAGCCGTGCTGATCGGCCCGGCCAAAGCATCGGAGAGCTACCTCAACATCCCCGCGATCCTTGACGCCGCGCGCAAGACCGGCGCGGGCGCCATCCATCCCGGCTACGGCTTCCTTGCCGAAAACGTGGAGTTTGCAGAGGCTTGCGCTGCGGCGGGGATCGTCTTCATCGGGCCCACCACCGACAATATCCGCACGTTCGGCCTGAAGCACAGCGCCCGTGCATTGGCAGCGGCGCATGAGGTGCCGCTGGCGCCGGGCACCAACCTTCTGACCGACGAGGCGGAGGCGGTTGCAGCCGCGCAGGAGATCGGCTTCCCGGTCATGCTCAAGGCCACGGCTGGCGGCGGCGGCATCGGCATGCGCGTCTGCGAAGATGAGGCGGACTTGCGCGAAGGCTTCGCCGCCGTGGCGCGGCAGGGCATGAGCAATTTTGGCGATGCCGGCGTCTTCCTGGAACGTTACATCCGCCGTGCGCGCCATATCGAGGTGCAGCTGTTCGGCGACGGCAAGGGCCGCGTCATGGCGCTGGGTGAGCGCGATTGCTCGCTCCAGCGGCGCAATCAGAAGGTGGTGGAGGAAGCGCCGGCGCCCTTGCTGCCGGCAGCGGTGCGCAGCGAACTAATCGCATCGGCAATACGATTGGGTGAGGCGGCGAACTACCGCTCGGCCGGCACGGTCGAGTACCTCTACGATGCCGATCGCGCGGAATTCTTCTTCCTGGAGATGAACACCCGCCTTCAGGTCGAGCACGGCGTCACCGAAATGGTGATGGGCATCGATCTGGTCGAATGGATGGTGCGCGGCGCGGCGGAGGACCACAGCTTCCTCGACCGCGAAACGCCGACACCGCAGGGCCATTCTGTGCAGATGCGCCTCTATGCCGAGGATCCTTCGCTCGATTACCGCCCCACTTCGGGCACGCTGACCGCGCTGGAATTCCCGGACGATATCCGCGTCGAGACCTGGTGCTCTTCGGGCAGCACGGTCAGCGCATGGTACGATCCGATGCTGGCGAAGCTGATCGTCCACGCGCCGACCCGCGCCGAAGCCGTAGAGGCCGCGCAGGCCGCGCTGGACAAGAGCCGCGCCGACGGCATCGAGACGAACTTGCGCTGGCTGCGCGACGTCGTCCGCACCCCGGCCTTCGTCAGCGGGGAAGTTTCGACCCGCGTGCTCGACGCCATCGCTTACGAGCCGCGCTCCATCCGCGTGATCAGCGGCGGCACCGCGACGACCGTGCAGGACTGGCCGGGCCGCCAGCACCTCTGGGCCGTGGGTGTTCCGCCTTCGGGGCCGATGGACGACCAGTCGTTCCGTCTCGGCAACCGCCTGCTCGGCAATCCGGAAGGCACGGCCGGTCTGGAAGTGACCGTTACGGGGCCAACGCTGACCTTCGTCGCTCCGGCGCGGATCTGCCTGACCGGTGCCGATTTCGGCGCAATGCTGGACGGTGTGGCGATCCCGCGCGGTGTTCCGCTGGACATTGCCGCCGGCCAGACGCTTTCGCTGGCGCGGGCGTCTTCGGGCGGGATGCGCGGCTACATCCTGTTCGCGGGCGGGCTGGACATTGCCCCCTATCTCGGCAGCCGCAGCACTTTCGAACTCGGCCAGTTCGGCGGTCATGCAGCCCGCCGATTGCTTGCGGGCGACACGCTGCATCTGGCCGGGGACGCGATCGATGCCCCACTGCCGGCTGCGCCCTTGCCGGAGATTTCGACCGAGTGGACCTTGCGCGTGCTCTATGGCCCGCACGGCGCGCCGGACTTCTTCACGGACGAGGACGTTCAGTCGTTCCTAGCGGCCGAATGGAAGGTGCACTACAACAGCAACCGCACCGGCGTCCGCCTGATCGGCCCCAAGCCGCGCTGGGCGCGCACGGACGGCGGCGAGGCCGGCCTCCACCCCTCCAACATCCACGACAATCCCTACGCGATCGGCGCGGTGGACTTCACCGGGGACATGCCGATCATCCTCGGGCCTGACGGTCCCTCGCTGGGTGGTTTCGTCTGTCCTTTCGTGGTGATTGCCGCGGATCGCTGGAAAATCGGCCAGCTTACGCCTGGTGACAAGCTGCGCTTCGCGCCCGTTACCATCGCCGACGCGGCCGAGGCGGAATCGATGCAGCGCGGTTTCGTTGCTGATGGCACGCTGCCCAAGCCTTCTCCCGAACGGCCGGTGGAAACGCTTTCGCCGATCCTTGGCGAGATTGCCGAAGGGCCGGGCCGGCCGCGTACCGTTTATCGCCAGCAGGGCGACCGCAACATCCTGGTCGAATACGGCCCGATCGTGCTCGACATCGAACTTCGCATCCGCGTCCATGCGCTGATGACGGAACTGGAGCGGCTGGCGCTGCCCGGGGTGATCGACATCGTGCCCGGCATCCGCTCGCTTCAGCTTCATTTCGATGGCGCTGCGATGGACCAGAGCGCGGCCTTGACGGCACTGAAAGCGGCCGAAGAGCGACTTGGCGATCTTGAGGACTTCACGATCCCCTCGCGCATCGTCCACCTGCCGCTCAGCTGGCGCGATCCGGCGACGATCGAGACGATCGAGAAGTACATGGCCACCGTCCGCGCCGATGCGCCATGGTGTCCCGACAACATCGAGTTCATTCGTCGCATCAACGGGCTCACCGATCAGGCCGCGGTCGAGAACCTGATCTTCGATGCCAACTACCTCGTCATGGGTCTTGGCGACGTCTATCTGGGCGCGCCGGTGGCGACGCCAGTGGATCCCCGACACCGGCTCGTCACCACGAAGTACAACCCGGCGCGCACCTGGACGCCGCCCAACGTCGTGGGCATCGGCGGCGCCTACATGTGCATCTACGGCATGGAGGGGCCGGGCGGTTACCAGTTGTTCGGGCGGACCATCCAGGTGTGGAACACCTACCGCCAAACCGACGCCTTCATTGAAGGCAAGCCCTGGCTGCTGCGCTTCTTCGACCAGATCCGCTTCTATCCGGTGAGTGCGGAAGAACTGGCCGACTGGCGCCGTGAATTCCCCACCGGGCGGCGATCGCTGCGGATCGAGGAATCGGAATTCCGCCTAGCCGACTATCGCGCCTTCCTGGCCGAAAACGCGCAATCGATCGCGCAGTTCGAGGAGACCCGCCAGGCCGCCTTCGATGCCGAGCGTGACGATTGGCAGCGGCGGGGCGAGTTCGACCAGGTGGCCGCACTGAGCGAAAGCGATGTGCCCACGGCGGACGCGATCGAACTGCCGGCCGGATCCGACCTTGTCGAGGCGCCCTATGGTGGCAGCGTTTCGACCCTGCTGGTCCAGCCGGGAGACGTGGTGGAGGCGGGCGACAAGATCGCCATTATCGAGGCTATGAAAATGGAATGCCCAGTGGAAAGCCCCGGCCGGGGCACGATCGAGGCGCTGTACATGCGCGAAGGGCAGGCACTGGAACCCGGTGCGCCGATGCTGGCTTTGCGGAGGCATGCATGACCGTGCTGGATCGTAACCGGGCGACCGAACTCGACCGTCGCAGCGCCACCGCTATCGCGGAGGCTGTCAATGCGGGCCGGATCAGCGCCGTCGAAGTGGCGGAGGAAACGCTGGCGCGCCTTGCCGCCTACGACGCGATCCAACCGCAGATCTGGATCAGCCGGGCCACCGCCGAAGCCTTGCTGGCGGCTGCGCGCGCTATCGATGCGCGGGTGGCGGCGGGCGAGAACCTGCCGCTGGCCGGTGTACCCTTCGCAGTGAAGGACAATATCGACGTGGCCGGGTTCGAGACCACGGCGGCTTGCCCGGCCTTCGCCTATCGCCCCGAAGCCTCGGCCGGGGTGATCGAGCGGCTGATCGAGGCCGGCGCGCTCTGCGTGGGCAAGACCAACCTCGACCAGTTCGCCACCGGGCTGGTCGGCACGCGTAGCCCCTATGGCATCCCGCGCAATGCCTACAATCTCGCCTATGTCAGCGGCGGATCGAGTTCGGGCTCATCGGTTGCCGTCGCGGCTGGACTGGTGGCTTTCGCGCTCGGCACAGACACTGCCGGATCGGGCCGCGTTCCCGCCGCTTTCAACCATCTGATCGGGTTCAAGCCCACCAAGGGGCGTTGGTCCACGCGCGGGCTGGTTCCGGCCTGCCGCACGCTCGATTGCATCACCGTCTTCACCGACGATACCACCGACGCACGGCTGGTCGATCAGGTGGCGGCGGGTTTCGATCAGGCCGATGCCTATTCCAAGCCCCTCGCCGACCTGCCGCGTGAACGGAAGCGGATCGGCGTCCCGCGCCGCGACCAGCGCGCGTGGTTCGGGGATGCCGAGTCCGAGTTTCTCTACGACCGCGCGCTGGAAAAGTTCGCCACGCTGGGTGAGATCGTCGAGATCGACCTTGCACCGTTTCAGGAAGCGGCGTTGCTGCTTTACGGCGGCCCCTGGGTGGCGGAGCGTACTGCCGCCATGGCCGAAATCCTGGCGAGCGATCCCGATGCGGTCGATCCCACCGTCCGCACCGTCGTTGAGCCCGGCGCGGATGTCAGCGCGGTGGAACTGTTCAACGGCATCTACCGCCTAGCCGATCTCAAGCGCCATGCGGACACGCTCTGGACCTCGATCGACCTGATGGCGTTCCCCACCACCGGCACGACCTATCGCGTGTCGGAACTTGCGGCCGCACCCGTCGCTCTCAACAGCAATCTCGGCTTCTACACCAATTTCGTAAACCTGCTGGACATGGCCGCCTTGGCGGTCCCGGCGGGGATCCGCGCGAACGCGACGGGCTTCGGGATTACCTTGATCGGGCCGGCGGACACCGATCGCGCCCTGCTCGACACGGCCGACGCCTATCTCGCGACCGCCGACCTTCCATCGCTTCCAACACTCGATCTTGAGGGAAAAATGCAGACAGTGAAACTGGCCGTCGTCGGCGCCCACCTGAAGGACATGCCGCTGCACTGGCAGCTTACCTCGCGCGAGGCGACGTTCGTGGGCGCCTTCGAAACGGCGCCCAGCTACAAGCTCTATGCGATGGCGGACAGCGTGCCGCCCAAGCCCGCGCTGGTGCATAGCGAGGACGGCGGATCGATCGCGGTCGAAGTCTACGAACTGGGTGTCGCCGAATTCGGCAGCTTCGTGGTAGAAGTGCCTGCACCGCTCGCCATTGGCACGGTCACGCTGGCGGACGGTAGCAGCGTCAAGGGCTTCGTGGCCGAACCGCGCGCGATGACCGGGGCGGAAGACATTACCGGTCTGGGCGGATGGCGCGCCTATATCGCCGGCCGCGCCTGAGTTTCGCTCATCCGGGGCACGCTTCACGCAGATCGAAGGGGGGAACTATGCGCAAGTTGGAACGGACGATCCTGGCCGCGACACTGGCCGCAGTCGGGCTGCCATCGGCCGCTTTCGCCCAGGGCGAGCAGGTCATCACCGTGCCGGGCTTTGCAGATTTCCTGGCTGTGGACGGACAGACCGTCTGGGCCACGAACAAGGGCAAAGTCGAACATTGGTCCCGCGACGGCAAGCTGGCCGAAGTCGCCATGACGCACCCCTGCGGGGCGATGGCGATTGCGCATGGCTCGCTTTGGGTGGCAGACTGCAAGGAGGGGACGCTCAACCGGATCGACATCGCGACGGCAAAGCTGATCACCTCTATTCCCACCGGCATTGCCAACCCCGAAGGCGAGCTGAACGTCGTGGCGGGGGCCGGTTCGATCTGGGTCGCCAGTGACGCGAAAGGCCTCATCGCGCGGGTGGACCCGGGCACGAACAGCGTGACCGCCTCGGTCACCGTCGATCCGGGCACCTGGTACATGGCCTTCGGGGCCGGATCGCTGTGGGCCGTCAGCGCGTCCCGGCAATCGCTCCAGCGCATCGATCCGGCAACGAACGCGGTGATCGGCAAGACCCCGCTTGGCAAGGAGCCGGGCTTCCTGGCCGCCGGTTCGGAAGACGTCTGGGTGCAGGAGCAGGGAGACGGAACCGTTGCCCGTATCGATCCGCAGACCGGGCAGCTGACTGGTCGCGTGAAGGTGGGTGATAACCTTAAATGGGGCGATATCGACATCGGGCACGGCAAGGTCTGGCTGCGCACAACCGACGATCAGGTCTTCGTCGTGATCAAGGCAAAGACGCTGAAGATCGAGGCGCGGATCGGCAAGCCGGCGGGCAGTGGAGCGCTGCGTTTTACCGACTACGGCCTGTGGACCACCGCGCATGACGAGCACACGCTGACCTGGTGGCCCCTGTCGGCCTTGACCGCCAAGCGGTAAAACGCGGGCTACGGAACGTGAAAATCGGAAAGGGGGCCGCGAAGGCCCCCTTTCTTTACCCATCCGCCTTCAACGGCTTTGCGACCCGAGCGGCTCCGGCATGGGATATCTTGGTGGGTCAGGGGTGAACCGCCGACCGGTCCCGCCGCGTTTTCATCATTTCGACCAGCGGCGCGAAGGGGAACATGAACTGCTCCCGGATCGAGAGGCGGCGCTGGCCGTCCTGGCCCACTTCCGCGGCCTCGCCATCGCGGAATGTGCCGAACATCCGATCGCACAGGATCAGCGCATTGGCATAATTGCAGCGGGTGCTCTCGTAATCGGTGGAATGATGCAGGCTGTGATGCTCGACCGTGGTGAAGAGGTAGGCGTACCAGCGCGGCGGATCGAAGCGTACATTGGCGTGGGCGAAGGCGGCCACCGCCGTCAGCACATGAGCCGCGCAAAAGGCCGCGGTCAGCGAAAAGTCGAACAGCGTCACCACGCTGAGGCCGATCAGGAACAGTTCGATGGGATTGCCGACGGCGCCTTTCAGCGCATTCAGCTGGGTGACGTAATGATGCGGCGCATGGGTCAGCCACAACGGGTACCAGTTGTGCATCGCCCGATGCATCCAATACTGGCTGAATTCGATCAGGAACACGATCAGCGCGACCTGCAGGAGGAACGGCGCATGTTCCAGCCATGGCGTGCTGATACCGATGGCGTTCTTGGCGGCTTCCAGTGGCGCGTCCCC
This sequence comes from Novosphingobium oxfordense, assembly GCF_044029435.1. Taxonomy (NCBI): domain Bacteria; kingdom Pseudomonadati; phylum Pseudomonadota; class Alphaproteobacteria; order Sphingomonadales; family Sphingomonadaceae; genus Novosphingobium; species Novosphingobium oxfordense. The sequence goes on from NZ_CP147008.1 coordinate 1,839,835, forward strand.
CCAGTGCTTGCGGGCATAGCGGATCACGGTGTAGCCCAGCGCGACGTAGAACAGGTCGGTCAGCAGTTCCGTTCGGGTCAGGCGCCAGCTTGCATGGCGTTCGTTCACCCGCTCCAGCGCCAGTATGCCCAGTTTCGTCACTACGGCGCCGGCGAACAGCGTCCACCAACTGGTGGTGAGGGAAGCGGGAGCCAGGGCCCAGAACGCAATGATCGCTGCGATTGCCGCAGGCTGGATGCAAGTGAACACGATACGCTTCATCACGCTCATCCCTTGATCGCCGCAGAACGGGACGTTTCCGTTCGGTTTTTCGGGCCTTACCCAAAAGCCGCCGCGATCGATCGGCTTTTCGGCCGAAACCCGTCGCTCGGACCCAGGCGACGTCGATGTTCCATGCCTAGCCTGGGTGGGGCATAGCGACAGACCGATTTGTCGAATGTCCTGCATCAATTCGATCTATGACTCGCCGGCAGAGATGGACTACGCTGCGCTAAAGAGCCGGGACGCCCGTTTGCGCCGGGGCGAGGGGGATGCCTGCAGAATGAGCGATCGAACGCCGTTGATTGACCAGAAGTTCGCCAATCGTGTTGACTGGAACCTCATGCGGACTTTCGTCGACATCGTTCGCGCCGGGGGGATCGGCGCGGCCGCCCGGCAGCTCAACAAGCAGCAGCCCAGCATCAGCGCCGCGCTCAAGCGGCTGGAGGATCACGTCGGCGCCACTTTGCTGATCCGGTCCGCCACCGGGGTAGAGATGACCGCCGCTGGCAAGGCGATGATGGCGCTGTGCGAGGATATGCTGGAATCGGCCCGGATGATGCCTCACCAGATCGCGCAGGCGACCCGGCAGGTGGAAGGCATCGTTCGCATCCAGATGGTATCCGCGATCGTGTCTCCCGAGTTCGACGAGGCGATCGCCAGTTTTCACAGGCGCAATCCCAACATTCACATAGAGATCCGGGTTTCGCCGTGGCGGCAGGTGCTCGACGCGCTGGAGCGCGGGGAAGTGGAAGTCGGGATCGGCTATGACAGCAGCGTTCGCGGCGGCCTTGTCTATGAGCCGCTTTTCGTGGAGCGCCAGCAACTCTATTGCGCGCGCAACCATCCGCTGTTCGGGTATCGCATCAGCCAGTTGAAGGAACTGAAGGACGAAGCTTTCGTCCTTACCGGTGATGACGAGGTCGAGGCGATTACGCATTTGCGTCGTCGCTATCGGTTTGGCAGCCGGACGATCGGCATGGCGGAGGACATCAACGAGGCCCGCCGGCTTATCGTTTGCGGGGTGGGAATCGGCTTCCTGCCGGTCGCGGCGGCCCAGACGGAAGTGGCCAGGGGGATACTCTGGCCGATGCTTCACGCCGATTCCGAACCATCCTACGACATCTTCCTGCTCGCCCGGATCGAGCCGGCGCGCGATACCGCGACGCAGTTGTTCATCGACGAGGTTTTCCGCCGCATTCGCGCGCGGCCACGGTCATAGGTTCGATCTATGGCTGGCATCGCAAATTTGCCCCTGCCGCAATGCCCCCTCCCAGCCCAGTCTCGAAAGGGTCGGGCAAAAGGGGAAGACGGCGAATGCGCGCAGAGACGATCCGTCAGTTCGCAACAGAGTGCCGCGGCGGCGTAACCGGGGTAGGGGCCATCCTGCTGAGGGCGCTTCGCGAGGGCGTGAATGCGCGGGCGCAGGCGGTTGATGGGGCCAGTTCTCGCGCAGTAAACGCCGCCCGCCGGGTGGCAAATGCCAACCGCCGGGCGGAAAACGATCGTCGGGGGAACTGATGCGGCGCGGTTACGTCGCATCATTGCTGTTGGCCGGTGCTGGCCTGAGCGCGGGGGCTTGCGCAGAGGCTGCCGAAACGCCGTCCACGCGGCTGGTTTCCTGTGGTGAGGAAAGCTGCCTTCTGGTTTCGGGCCAGCGCGCCGATGCGGGTGCGGAAGTCCGCCTCAACGGGCATCAGGTCTCGGTCGAGGGCGGGCGGAAATGGAAGGTGACGCTGCCGATGGACACGGTGCGCGCATGGTCCGTCCCGATGTCACGGGCAATCGAAGTTACGGTTATCGGCGGGGGCGCGGGCGGCGATGTGGCGATGAGGGCGGATTTGCCCATCGGCTTGCTGGGCCACGTAACCGATCTGGCGGCGCTCGAAATCCGCAGCCGGTAATCCGCCTTGGCGGGATGAAGACAACGATTCGCCGGTTTTTCGGCCCCGATTGCCAGTTCGCTCACTGAACGCTATGAAAGAAGCGGTCGCCGAAGAGTGGCCGCTCGACAAGTGTTCAGGAGAAGATGATGAAGATCGGTCTCATGGCCATGGCATCGCTCGCCTTCGTTTCGGTTGGCGCAGCCCCCGCGACCGCCACTGAAAACCCGTTCGCCCGTGACAGGGTGGTCATGGGCATCAGCGATCTTGACCTTGCCACCACGAACGGCCAGCGGCGGCTGGCGATCCGCATGGACCAGGCTGCACGCTCCGTCTGCGGCGAGCGGCTGGCCACGGTGCACCTTGCGCTCGAACGGAAGGCGCAGGAGTGCCAGGCTGCCGTGAAGGCGGACATTCGCGCCCGGATAGAAGCGCGCACGGCGGTGGCTTCGGTCGCCCCGCAAGTCCAGCTCGCCAGCGCGCGCTAATTTCCTGCCCTAGAGCGTTTTCTAATCAGGTGGAATCACCTGATGACTCGGAAAACGCGGCAAACCAAAAACTTAGAGCAGTTGATCCGATGCAATCGGATCGGAAACTGCTCTAGCACCCTTGGCCCATTCGCATGGGCCGAGGGGCGGCATGCCGTAGCCATCCGGAATGCCTCGGGTGGTGATTTGCGTTGCGAACTCGGCGCAGATTGGCAATCCGCTCAAGCGGCATCGTGAAAGATGATCCCCAGCGTATGTCGCTGGCCTGTGCGCAGCGTGCTGACGCCGTGGCGCAGGTTGACGCGATAATCGCCGCGCGTACCGCGCTGCGGGCGACTGTTGACCGCGAAAAGCACCGCGTCGCCCTTGCTCAGCGGTACTACCGTGGCGCGCGATTGCATGCGCGGGCGTTGTTCCGTCAGTACAAATTCACCACCGGTGAAATCCCTGCCCGGTTCGGACAACAGTACGGCGACCTGAAGCGGGAATACGTGATCGCCATAAAGATCCTGATGCAGGCAGTTGTAGTCGCCCCGCCCATATTGCAGCAGCAGCGGCGTTGGGCGTCGCTGGCCGGCCTCATGGCATCGTTCCATAAAGGCCGCGTGGTCCGCAGGGAAGCGAACGTCCATGCCCATCCGTTCATGCCAGCGGTTCGCGATCGGGACGACGCGGGGATAGATGGCGGTCCGCGCCGCCTGAACCAGCGGCGGCAGCGGATAGGCGAAGTAGCGATACTCGCCCAGGCCGAAGCCATGGCGCGCCATGTGGATATGGCTGCGAAAGGTCGGCGTCGGGCCGTAAAGGCCGGCGACGGCATCGCACTCCTCATGTCCCAGCAGGCCGGGCAGCAAGGCCCAGCCTTCGCGGTCCAGATCGCTGGCGACGGCTTGCCAGTCATAGCCGGCGATGCGTGTTTCGAAAGGCAAGGCTCTCTCGCTCATGCCACGCCTTCCATGTTGATCAGCTTGCGCTTGCGGTGGACACCCCAGCGGTAGCCTGAAATGCCGCCGTCGGCCTTGACCACGCGGTGACAGGGAATGACCACTGCGATGCGATTGGCCGCGCAGGCCGCGCCGACTTCCTGTGCCGTGATAGTCATCTCCACCGACTTGGCCAGCGTACCATAGCTGCGCGTCTGGCCGGAGGGGATCGTCCGCAGCGCTTGCCAGACTGCCAGTTCCTGCGCGCTTCCACGCAAGTCGAGCGGCAGCGCAAAGGCGCGATGCGGTGCATCGACCACTGCGATGGCTGCTGCGAGCGCCTCGCCGGCAATGCTTTCGTCCGCGATCAGTTGGGCATCCGGGAAGGCGGTGCGAAGATCGCGCAGGGCCCGCGTTTCGTCATCCGCGATCAGGAGCCCCGCAACACCTGCCTCGCTCACTGCCACGATCACGGTGCCGAGGTGAGCCTCGCCGATCGCGTAGTGCAATTTCTCTCTGTCGGTACTCATGGTCTTCGTCCTTCATCACCTGCTCTAGCAATAGGGCAGGCGATGAATCGGCGCGCTCCGATCCTTGCTTTCAAATTGGCGTGGGCAGCAGGTGCGGAAGAAATTCGGGCTCGCTACTTCCCGCGTCCCGTAGCCACGCCGCGTATCTCGTTGGCCTGCCAGACAAGCAGGGTGGGCAGGCCGATGGCAAGGTCACGCGCCCGCTTGGCAAGCGACAAGGCAAGCGCCGTTTCCGCCGGAAGGCCGAACAGCGGGCCGACGAAGGCATAAGCTACCTCCTGCACACCCAGCGCACCGGGAATGATGAAGGCGATGCTGCGCAGTGTGAAGATCAGGCTTTCAAGGGCCAGCACGTCCCACACCGATGCGTGGGTGCCCATCCAGCGCAGGGCCAGCCATGCGCCGATGCCGCTGGCGACCCAGGCGGCCAGATTGGCGCCGAAGGCCAGCGCCACGCGGTCACGCTGGGCATAGATGCGCGAGAGTTCCGTGCGGATGTTGGCCATGGCGATCGATCCGGGCACGAAGCGCCCGGCAAGGCGGGTGGCGAAGTCCAGCGCGGTGCGCTGCATGGCAAAGAACAGCAGGATGATCGCCACCATCACGAAAGTGCCGCCCAGGATCGCCGGACGCAGTTGGGCGCCCGCGCCGTCGCCGATCAGCAGCGATCCCATGAGGGCCAATCCGAACAGCGTATAGGCTAGTTGGCTCGCCATCTCGGTGGTCATGTCCACCACCAGTGAGGCGTGGACACGGGTGGAGGGCAGCGCAGCCGCTGTCAGGGTTCTGACGCTGACGATGATGCCGCCGAGTTGCGAGAATGGCAGAAGGTCGGACACGGCTTCGCGCACCATCCGGGCCCATGCGAACAGCGGCCAGCCGGAGAGTGGCATCGATCGGCCCCGCTCATCCGGCGCCGCCGCGAACCATGCCCCGCCGAGGAGGAAGAAAACCCCCAGCGACCACAGGCAGTATAGCAGAAAACCGGTCGGCCCCATGCGGCCGGCGGTGCCGAAAACTTCCCGCAGCCCGGCCGCGCCGATCGTCCAGACGGCGACACCCAGGCCCGCCAGCGTCGCCAGCAGTATGCCGATGCGCGTCCAATGCTTCAGGCGACTTCTCCTGCCTTCGGTCCCTTTATGAAGCGTAGTACGAAGCGGATCGCCCCGGGCACGAAACGGGGACGGATGAGGCGTTTGTCATAGGCGGAGAGCCGCCGGTCGTTCTCCGCAAGGCAGAGCCGGGCCAGTTCGGGGAAGCTGATTTCCACGCCCAGCTCTTTCGATCCGTTGAGCGTGAAATTGTTCTCCTGCGCGCGGGTGTTGTCCTTGCCCATGCCCTTGGCCATGTCGATCCGTTCCCAGATCAGGAACATCCAGACGGCCAGGACCTTCAATTCGAACCAGGGCCGGCGCCACAGCGGCATGTTGCGCCGCCACCAGGCCACCCAGTTCACGAAGAACAGGATATGGCGCCCTTCCTCGCGCATCACCGGTTCGAACGTGTCGACCAGTTCGGGCGGGAAGAAGCCGGAATCCTTGGCCACCTTGAACAGGCCGAAGCCGAAGAAGCTGTCGATGCATTCCGAATAGCCGGTACGCATGAAGGCGAATTCGGGATCGGCGGGGCGCTTGTATTCAGGCTCCGGCACCAGTTCGATGCCATAGGCCTGCACCATGTCGGACAGCACCAGCTTGTGGCGCGATTCCTCGAAGGCGTTCATTTCCACGGCGGACTTGAGCAGCGGATCGTCCACCCCTTCCGCAAAAGTGCGTACATTCATGCCGGCGCGCCCCTCGGTAGCGACGGCGATGTCCCAGATCGGCAGGGAGACGATCTTGTTGCGGGTATCGTCGTCCAGCGTGGGCCAGTCGATCAGCGCCGGGCGATAGGGATCGTGCGTGTCCAGCAGCGTGCGGCTCATCAGCAGCAGATGATCGGGGCTGCCGTACTTCAGCCGCCCGGTGGGCAGGGGGACCGTCTTGTCGTAGTCGCCCCATGTGCTGGCCAGCGTCATGATCGCTCTCCTTCGATAAAGTCCGCAAAGCGTCCGAGCGTGATGGAATTGCGCGCCACGGCCTGCCTGGCAAGGGCATCGGTCAGCGCGGCAAGCTCCTCCGCATAGCGATAGCCGGGTGCCGATCCGGCATAGGGGCCGGTGGCGGGATGGGCGTAGATTTCGCTCAGCCCGTCGGGCAGATGCTTTAGCAGCCCCTGGATGCGCGGCGCCGTCATCGCGCCGGACCATGCCAGGCCGAAAACCTGATCGGGCGTGGCAAGGCTGGCGCGGCGCATCAGGCGCTGCACCTGTTGGGCCCAAATCCCCTCGATCCCCGACCGCGCGCCTTCGCTTTCGACCGCGCGCAGCACTGCACGCGGTTCCACCGGCGCACGGACCGTCCGCATGCCGTGCGCCTTGCCCACTTTGACGAGCGTGGCGGCGATGGTGGGATGAAGGTGGAAGTGCTTGTGCGCATTCACGTGGTCGAGTGGTAATCCCGTGGCCGCAAAGGCATCGAACTGCGCTGCTACTTCCGCCGCAAGCTGCCGGCGCGCGGCAGGAGAGGCGAAGATCCGCATGGCGGCGCGCACCATGTCGGTGCGGAAATTGCCCTCGGCATCGACCAGCGCGGGCACGCGATCGGGCGGCGAAAGCGGCCGCCCATCCACCAGCACGACGTGGAGGCCGATGCCCAGCGTGGGCAACCGTCTGGCCCGCTCCACCGCGTCCTCCACCGCTGCCCCGTTCACCATCAGGCTGGCGGCAGTCAGTATTCCATCGCGATGCGCGCGTTCGACCGCCTCGTTGACTTCCGGAGAGGCTCCGAAATCGTCAGCGGTGACGACCAGGCGCTTCACGGCCCGGGTCAGTGCCGACGGGGTGAGGCGGGAACGCGCATCACGCGGTGACCTTGCGCCGGCGCAGGAAGTCGAAGAATTCCACGCCTTCGCGCAGACGGCGCTTCATCATGTCCCAGTCGCGCACCATTTCCCAGACGATCGATCCGATCTTGGACGGGCGGAAATAGAAGCGCTTGTAGAACTCTTCCACCTTGTCGAAGATCACCGGCGCGGGCAGGTGTTCGTAGCTGAGCTGCGCGATCTGGTTGCCGCCATCGGTCAGCAAGTGATCGGTGCCGTCGAACCAGCCGTTGTCCATCGCCTGCTTGTAGAGGAACGTGCCGGGATAGGGCGCCGCCAGCGAGACCTGGATCGTGTGCGGATCGATTTCCTTGGCGTAGTTGATCGTTTCCTCGATCGTTTCCTCGGTCTCGCCGGGAAGGCCCAGGATGAAGGTGCCGTGGATGACGATGCCCAGTTCGTGGCAATCTTTGGTGAACTGCCGCGCGACATCGACGCGCAGGCCCTTCTTGATGTTGTGCAGGATCTGCTGGTTGCCGCTTTCGTAGCCGACCAGCAGCAGGCGCAGGCCATTGGCCTTCAGCACTTCCAGCGTCTTGCGCGGGACGTTGGCCTTGGCGTTGCAACTCCAACTCATCGGGAAGCCCGGCTTGCCGAAGCCCAGCTTGCCCAGCGCGATGGCCAGTTCTTCCACGCGCGGGCCGTTGTCGGTCAGCGTATCGTCGTCGAAGAATATCTCCTTGGTCTGGGGGATGTTCTCCATGACGTATTTCACTTCCTCGATCACATGCGCGATCGAGCGTGTGCGGTAATTGTGTCCGCCCACAGTCTGCGGCCAGAGGCAGAAGGTGCAACGGCTCTTGCAGCCGCGCCCGGTGTAGAAGCTGACGTAAGGGTGCTTTAGATAGCCGCCGAAGTACTTCTCGATCGTCAGGTCGCGCTTGTAGATGGGGGAGACGAACGGCAGTGCATCCATGTCCTCCAGCACCTTGCGGTCTCGGTTGTGGATGATCGATCCATCGGAATCGCGCCAGGAAATCCCGTCCACCTCGCGCAGCGGGATCCCATTGGCGACGTCTACGATCGTGAAGTCGAACTCATTGCGGCATACGAAATCGATCGCGGTGCTGGCGGCCAGCGCCTTCTCGCTCTCGACCGCGACTTTGGCGCCGATCATGCCGATCAGCGCCTTGGGATTGCGTCCCTTGATCAGTTCGGCGGTGCGCACATCCTGATTAAAGCTGGGGGTGGAGGTATGGAGGATCACCAGATCCCGGCCGTCCACCTCATGCGCGATATCGTCCCATGAAAGGTCGTGCGCGGGAGCGTCGATCAGTTTCGATCCCTCCACCATGGCGGCGGGCTGGGCCAGCCAGGTGGGGTACCAGAACGACTTCACCTCGCGCTTCATCTGGTAACGCGCGCCGGCACCGCCGTCGTACCCGTCGAAGGAGGGGGCTTGAAGGAAAAGCGTAGACATCATGTCCCGGCAGTCTCCGAAGAAGCTTGGACTCGTCCGTCACCCAGCATTGTAAGCGCGCTTCCGCGCCAATCAATCGAGCGCACGAAGAAGCTGGCAAAGAAAATCGCGAAATTCAATGCATCGCGTAACGGCAGCATCCAGAAAGGTGCAGAAATGGCGCCGGCATGACGGTCTGCCACGCGTTTCGTCGATAGCCGAACGGCCAGTGTCACGGCGATTGTCGCCAGCGCGGGCACGGGATGGAACGGAATCGCCAACAGGGCCAGCGGAAGCGGCATGGTGACGATCGAGCCGGCATAGCCATCCGGGGCGATGCCGCGAACCGTGGCCGCCCAGCGCAGTTCATGCCGCCACAAGTCGCGGAAATGCGTGTCCGCGAAGGCGTGGGTCAGCAGTATGGGTGGCACCGCCACCGAAAGGCCCAGCTCTTCCACCGCTTGCCCGATGGCGTGATCGTCTGCCAGCACGTCCGCGAAGCGCGCAAACCCGCCTACGGCATCCAGCGTCCCGCGTCGCAGGGCGATGGTCGATCCCATGCACGGGGCCGCCATGCCATGGGCTTTCGCAAAAGCAAGGTTGGGCAGGAATTGATAGCTGCTGCCCGCCGCCGCCAGGCGGGACCAGAAGCCCGCGTCGCCCCGGCCGCGATAGAGGCAGGTGACGGCGCCGATTCCCGGTTGGCGCAGCGCGGCGAGCACCCCAGACAGATAGGTGCGATCCACCACCATGTCGCTGTCGCTGAGGATCAGCGTGTCATGGGCGGCGTGCCGCATCATGTTGACGAGGTTTGATATTTTCCCGTTCGCCCCATGACATGCGGCATCGACGACCAGATCGATACGGATGGAAGGATGGCGCGCCTGAAGCGTCCTGACCGTGTCTATGGCCGGATCGTTCTGCCGCTGCACGCCGCACAGGATCTGGACGGGGCCGCGATGATCCTGTTCGATGAAGCTGGCCAGATTGTCGACAAGGCGGGGTTCACCGCCATGCAGGGGCTTCAGGATGGTAACGGCCTCGTTTCCGGCCGCGGGCGCCCGTCGCACGGCCAGCACCCGGTTCAACGCCAGCGTTGCGGCCACCATATAAAGGACGCCGACCGCCGCCATCAGCAACAGGGCCCAGCCCAGAGCAGAGGTCACGATGGTCAATCCGGCCATTGCTTTCCTTCGAGAGCGGCACGACGGCAACAGGAAAACTTCTGAAACTCAAGAAATATACTTGCCAGTTGCTTTCACGGGAATAGGAATAGCACAGTCTGTCGGCAACCATTCGGATGTTCGGTCAGAAATGCCTGAATCCAATCGATTGATCCTCATTACCGGCGTTTCGGGTTTTGTGGGTTCGGCTGTCGCCCGGGCGCTGGGCGGCCGTGGTTACAGGCTGCGCGGGCTGGTTCGTTCAGGCAGTTCCCCAGTAAACCTCGTGGATTTTCCCGGCGATCTGGTCGAAGGCGATCTGCGCGATGCCGCTGCCATGGATGCTGCCATGCAGGGCGTCGATACGCTGTTCCATGTCGCCGCAGACTATCGCCTGTGGGCGCGCGATCCGGAAGAAATCGTCCGCAACAACGAGTCGGGCACCCGATGCGTGATGGAGGCGGCGCTGAAGGCGGGCGTGCGGCGCATCGTCTACACCAGCAGCGTCGCCACGCTGAAGCCGTCCGATTCCGGTGCGGTGGACGAACGCGCAGCGGCGGGGCCATCGGAAGCGATCGGCGCGTACAAGCGCAGCAAGGTCGTGGCCGAACGGCTGGTGGAACGGATGGTGGCGGAGCAGGGATTGCCCGCCGTGATCGTCCAGCCTTCCACCCCCATCGGCCCGCGCGACGTGAAGCCCACGCCAACGGGCCGGATCATCGTAGAGGCCGCGCGCGGCAAGATGCCTGCCTATATCGATTCCGGACTGAACCTTGCCCATGTCGACGATGTTGCCGAAGGGCACGTGCTGGCGATGGAGAAGGGCAAGGTCGGGGAACGCTACATCCTTGGCGGGCAGGACGTGATGCTGGGCGACATGCTGGGTGAGATTGCAGCCAAAGTGGGCCGCAACCCGCCCCGTGTGCGCCTGCCGCGCGGGCCGCTGATGCCGCTGGCCTGGATCAACGAGGGGTTCACGCGCCTGTCCGGTGGCAGCGATCCCTTTCTTACGATGGATTCGCTGCGCATGGCGCGGCATCGGATGTTCTTCAGTTCGGCCAAGGCGGAGCTTGAGCTAGGCTATGTCGCGCGGCCCTGGCGTCAGGCGATCGGCGATGCGGTGGACTGGTTCCGCCAGCGGGGAACGATCCAGTGATCGCGGAAGGAATCGGGCTGGCCGTACTGGCCATCTGGCTTGGCCTGATCGTGGGGCGGGATGGCTTCTGGATGGCGCGCGAGCGGGACGATCATGACCTGCCGCCTTTCCCCGCGAACTGGCCGGACGTGACCGCTGTCGTGCCCGCCCGCGATGAGGCGGACGTGATCGCGCGCTCCATCGGCAGCCTGATCGCGCAGGACTATCCGGGCCGCTTCCGCATCCTGCTGGCGGACGATTCCAGCAGCGACGGCACGGGCGCCATCGCCCGTTCGCTGGGATCGGAGCGGGTAGAGGTGTTGACCGGCAAGCCGCTGCCCCACGGTTGGACGGGCAAGCTCTGGGCGATGGAGCAGGGCATAGGGCGCGCCGGCACCGAGCCGGAGTGGCTGTGGCTGACCGATGCCGATATCGCCCACGCCCCCGATACGCTGCGCACGCTGGTGGCTCGTGGGGAGGCAAAGGGCCTTTCGCTGGTCAGCCTGATGGCCCGATTGCGCTGCGAAACTTGGGCGGAGCGGATGTTGGTGCCCGCCTTCGTGTTCTTTTTCCAGATGCTCTATCCCTTTGGGCGGGTGAACCGGCCGGGCAGCCTTGGCGCGGCGGCGGGCGGCTGCATGCTGGCGCGGAGGACGGCCCTTGAACGCGCGGGCGGCATCGCCGCGATCAGGGGAGCCTTGATCGACGATTGCTCACTGGGCGCGCTGCTCAAGCGGCAGGGGCCGGTCTGGTTGGGCCTGACCGATCGATCCGTCAGCATACGGCCCTATGACGATTTCGCCTCGGTCGCGGCGATGATCTCGCGCTCCGCCTATGCGCAGCTTCGCTATTCGCCATGGGTTCTGGCGGCAACGCTGGCCGGCATGCTGCTGGTCTATGGCGCGCCGCCTCTTCTAGCCCTGTTCGGACAGGGCGTGACGCGCTGGGCCGGGCTGATCGCGTGGATGGCGATGGCGCTGTCCTTCCAGCCGATATTGCGGTTCTATCGCCGTAATCCCCTGTGGGGACTGGCGCTGCCGGCCATTGCCGCGTTCTATGCGGGCTGCACCCTGCTGTCGGCCTGGCAGCACACACAGGGGCGCGGCGGCATGTGGAAGGGACGGGCTCAAGCAGGGGCGGAAAGCTGATGGACGCGGCCGTAACCACATCGCAGCGCCTGGCCTCGGGCAAAGGGCACCGGGACGAGAATTTTCCCGTCGCCAGCCTGCTCATCAAGGCGGACTACCGGCCGCCGATCATGGCCTTCTATCGCTTCGCCCGCGCGGCGGACGACATTGCCGACCATCCTTCCGCCTCGGCAGAGGAAAAGCTGGCCCTGCTTGCCCGGATGCGTAGCGGCCTTGATGGAGCGGGCGCTGCGGAGGCGATGGCGCTGCGCGATGCCATGGCGGCGCACGGCATCGATCCTGTCCACGCGCATGACCTGCTGGATGCCTTCGTCCGCGACGTCACCGTGACGCGCTATGCCGATTGGGACGATCTGATCGGCTACTGCCGTCTTTCGGCAATGCCCGTAGGGCGCTTCGTCCTCGACGTGCATGGAGAGGATAGGGCGCTCTGGCCGGCGAATGACGCGCTCTGCGCGGCGTTGCAGATCGTCAATCACCTTCAGGACTGTGGCAAGGACTATCGCATGCTCGATCGGGTCTACATTCCGCTGGATACCGGGCTGGACATCGCCGAACTGAAAGGTGACCGGGCGAGTGCGGCACTGCGCGCGATCATTGCCGGGCTGGCGCGTCGAACGCGCGATCTGCTCGATCAGTCGGAAGCCTTTTCCGCCCGCATCCGCGACCGGCGGCTGGCGGCGGAAGTTGCCGTGATCCATCGCCTCGCCCGCAGCCTGACACACCGGTTGGAGCAGCGCGATCCGCTGAGCGAGCGGGTTCACCACGGCAAGGCGGAAGCGCTTTTCCTTGCTGCCGGGGCAGCGCTTCCCGTGTTGCTGCGGTGGCCGGTATGAGCGAGGCCATCGTCGCCAGCGGCGCCTCGCGCAGTTCCTTCTACGCCGGCATGCGCGTGCTACCCAAGGTGGAGCGCAGCGCGATCTTCGCCGTCTACGACTTCTGCCGGATCGTGGACGACATTGCTGACGATCAGCAGGGCGATCGCGCATCGCGGGCCGGGCAGCTCGATCGGTGGCGCCGCGACATCGACGCGCTCTATGCCGGGCGCGATGCGGGGCAGGCGAACTTTCTGCGTTCCGGTGTCGAGCGTTTCGACCTGGATCGCCGCGACTTCGAAGCGGTGATCGACGGCATGGCGATGGACGTGGAGCGCGACATCTGCTGGCCCGCCGAAGCGGAGCTGGACCTCTATTGCGACCGCGTGGCCTCCGCCGTGGGGCGGCTGTCCGTGCGCATATTCGGAATGGAGCGCGAACCCGGGTTGGACCTCGCCCACCATCTTGGCCGGGCTCTGCAACTCACCAATATCCTGCGCGATATCGACGAGGATGCCATGATCGGCCGCGTCTATATCCCGATCGAAGCGCTGGCGGCGGCGGGCATCGTTCCTTCTACGGCGCAGCAGGTGGCTGCCCATCCCGGCATGGATCCGGCCGGGCGCTGGCTGGCGGGGCGGGCGCAGCGTCATTTCGAGGAGGCGAGCCGCCTGCTGGCCTCTCGCCCGCGTGGTCTGCTGCTCGCTCCCCGGCTGATGGAAAGCGCCTACGCGCGGCTGCTGCAGCAGATGTGCCGGGCCGGCTGGGCGCCGCCGCGCAAGAGGGTGCGGACCAACAAGGTGCGCCTGATCCTCACCGTAGCGCGATTGTTGGTGACCGGGTGAAGGCAGGCCGCGCTATCGTCGTCGGGGCGGGGCTGGCGGGGCTGTCGGCTGCCGTGCGCCTGACCGAGGCGGGCCTCAACGTCCGGGTGATGGAAGCCGCCGCGCAGGCTGGCGGGCGCTGCCGTTCCTATCACGATCCGCAGATCGGCCTCACCATCGACAACGGCAATCATCTGGTGCTTGCCGGTAATCACGCGGTGCGCCGCTTTCGCGAGAGCATCGGCGCGCGTGAGCCTCTGGCCGGGCCGGACCATGCCGATTTCCCCTTCGTCGATCTCGGCAACGGTGATCGATGGACGGTGCGTATCAATGATCGCGCGGTGCCCTGGTGGGTGCTCGTCCGCGACCGGCGAGTGCCGGGCACGCGCGCGACGGATTATTTTGCGCTTCGACGGTTGATCTCAGGCAAGGCAGGGGAAACTGTGGGCGAGCGAATGGCGCCCCGGGGAGCCTTGTGGTCGCGGCTGATCGATCCCGTGCTGCTTGCCATCCTGAACACGCCCCCGGCGCAGGGATCGGCACGATTGACGGCTGCCGTGCTGCGGGAATCGCTGCTGCGCGGCGGGCGCGCGAGCCTTCCGCGCATTGCCCATCCCGGTCTGGCAGCAGCGTTCATCGATCCCGCGCTCGACTGGCTGTCCGCGCGCGGCATGGCGGTGGCGATGGGCCGGCGGCTGAAGGCAATGGAGATTGCCGGAGACCGAGTGGCGGCGCTGGATTGGGGGCAGGGGCCTGAAGCGGTGGCGGAGGATGAGGCGATCGTGCTCGCCGTTCCACCCACGGTCGCGGCGGCGCTCATGCCGGGACTGACCGTGCCCGACAGGTTTCATGCCATCGTCAACGCGCATTTTGCCGTGGCACCGCCCGCCGGTGCGCCGGCGATGCTGGGCGTGCTTGGCGGAGCGGCTCAGTGGTTGTTCGCCTTTGCCGATCGCATTTCGGTGACGGTTTCGGCCGCCGATGACTTGGCGGATATGGATCGCGAAGTCTTGGCCCGGCGTTTCTGGAACGATATCCAGGATGCCTACGGCTTTTCCGCGCCGCTTCCGCGATGGCAGGTCGTCAAGGAAAAGCGCGCGACTTTCGCCGCCACACCTGCACAGGATGCCCGTCGACCGGGGCCGCGGACGATGCTGCGCAACCTGTTTCTGGCTGGTGACTGGACGCAGACGGGTCTGCCCGCGACGATAGAGGGTGCCATCCGGTCCGGAGAAACGGCCGCGCGCCTTGCCACTGAACGGATCAGGGGAGCATGATGGCCACAAGTGCCGCATCCACGCCGACACTGACGGCAATCGATACCGCGATCGACCGTGCGGCGGCGGCCCTTGCAGCGGCGCAGCAACCGGATGGTCACTGGGTGTTCGAACTGGAGGCGGACTGCACGATCCCTGCCGAATACGTGCTGCTGCGGCATTATCTGGGGGAGCCGGTCGACAGCGTGCTGGAAGCGAAGATCGGCCGCTATCTGCGCCGAATCCAGTCCGCCGATCATCATGGCTGGGGCTTGTTCCACGCCGGTGCCTTCGATGTAAGCGCCAGCATCAAGGCCTACTACGCGCTGAAGATGATCGGCGATTCCATCGATGCGCCGCACTTGCTGCGTGCCCGAAGCGCCATATTGAGCGCGGGCGGGGCGGAGGCGGCGAACGTCTTCACGCGCATCCAGCTTGCCTTGTTCGGGGCCGGCCCGTGGTCGGCCGTGCCCGATCTGCCGCCCGAAGTGATCCTGCTGCCGCGCTGGTTTCCCATCCACTTGTCCAAGATGTCCTACTGGGCGCGGACAGTGGTGGTGCCTCTGCTGGTGCTCTGCGCGCGCAAGCCGCTGGCGCGCAATGCCAAGGGGATCAAGGTCGACGAACTCTACACGGGCATGGCGGCGCGGCGGCGCACGCAGGCGGCCGATCCCAAGTGGCTGTGGACCTTGGGGTTCAATACGCTCGACCGTGTCCTGAAGTTGGCTGACGGCTTCTGGCCGTCCAGGTTGCGCCAACGGAGCATCGATACATGTGTCGCCTGGGTGACGGAGCGCCTGAATGGTGAGGACGGGCTGGGCGCGATCTATCCGGCCATGGCGAACAGCGTGATGATGTTCGACCTGCTGGGTTATCCGGAAGATCACCCGCACCGCGCCATTGCGCGGCAGTCGGTCGAAAACCTGCTCGTGATCCATGAGGACGAAGCCTATTGCCAGCCTTGCGTCTCGCCAGTGTGGGATACCGCGCTGGCCAGCCACGCCATGATGGAAGCGGGCGGAAAGGAGAACGAGGCACGCGCCGAAGCGGCGCTGGACTGGCTGAAGCCGCGACAGATACTGGAGGTTGCTGGTGACTGGGCAGAGGAACGGCCAGGCGTGCTCCCCGGGGGCTGGGCGTTCCAGTACAACAACGATCACTACCCCGATCTGGACGATACGGCGGTCGTGGTCATGGCAATGGACCGTGCACAAGTCGCCGATCGCGCGCCGATCGATCGGGGCGTGGAATGGACCGTGGGCCTCCAGTCGAAGAATGGCGGTTGGGGCGCTTTCGATGCCGATAACGCCTACGACTACCTCAACAACCTGCCGTTTGCGGACCATGGCGCCTTGCTCGATCCGCCGACGGCGGACGTCTCGGCGCGCTGCGTGTCGATGCTGGCGCAATTGGGCGAGCCGTTGGACAGCCCGCGCATGGCGGCCGCCATCGACTATCTTCGCCGCGAGCAGGAGGCGGAAGGAAGCTGGTTCGGCCGCTGGGGGGTGAACTATATCTACGGCACCTGGTCCGTGCTTTGCGCCTTCAATGCGGCCGAGCTGGATGGACAGGACCCGGCCGTGGCCCGCGCGGTCGACTGGCTCAAGGCGATCCAGAACGCGGATGGCGGTTGGGGCGAGGATTGCGACAGCTATGCGCTGGATCGCAAGGGCCACGTTCCGGCAGCGTCCACCGCGTCGCAAACGGCCTGGGCGATGTTGGGCCTGATGGCGGCGGGTGAGGTGGATAGCGAAGTGGTGGAACGCGGCGCGGCCTGGCTGGCGGAACATCAGGAGGCAGACGGCCTCTGGGGGCAGGAGCACTATACCGGCGGCGGGTTTCCGCGCGTATTCTACCTGCGCTATCACGGTTATCCGAAGTATTTCCCGCTCTGGGCCATGGCACGCTATCGCAATCTCAAGCGATCGAACGCCCGACGCGTCACGGTCGGCATGTGACCCTGCTGATCGCCTGCGGACTGAAGCGCGAGGCGCGTTTGCTGCACCGGCCGGGCGGCAATATCTTCGTGGTTGCCGGCGGCGGCGATGCCACGCGGCTGGAGCGGGAACTGGACGTGCTGGCCACTACCCGGCCCGGCGTGGTGCTGTCCTGCGGGATTGCCGGCGCGCTGGTGCCGGCCTTGCGATCGGGCGATGTGATCGTCGATGGCGATGCCGTGCTTGTCGCCCATGTGCTGGAGCGCCTGCCGGAGGCCATTTCCGGCAAGATTTTCGGAAGCGACGCCATTGTTGCAACCGCAGCGGAAAAGCGCGGCCTGGCGGAACGAACCGGTGCCATTGCTGCCGACATGGAGAGCCATATTGCCCGCCGCGTGGCGGAGCGCAGGCAACTGCCTTTGGCGGCAATCCGCGTCATTGCCGATTGCGTTGATGACGACCTTCCGCCTGCCGCACTTGTCGGGATGAGGCCGGACGGCGGGTTGGCGTTGGGCCCGGTATTGCAATCACTGGCGGTGCGACCTGGGCAGTTGCCTGCGCTTATTCGAACCGGACGGCAGGCGGATCAGGCGCTCCGCTCCTTGTCGCAGGCGTTCGAAAAGCTCGTTGGCGCGGGGTTCGATCGGATCGAACCGATATCACTGCAGGCCCCCTGATTTCGGTCAGCGGCGTCCCGCGACATGCCGGGCGGCGGAGGGATCGGCGGCCTGGATCTTCGCCAGCTCACGTTCGACATGGGAGGAATAGACATCCTCCGCCGGCCTTTGATGCGAAAGGTCCACATCGGGCGCCATCGGTCCCTCCGTACGGACACCCTTTCGCCCAACGGCGAACATCTTCAGCGGATGCCGAATGGCATCGGTGGCGGCCGTGCCCTCGAAGCCGCAATGGGTCATGCAATTGGCGCACTTCTCGTACTTGCCGACGCCGTATTGGTCCCAGTCGGTACCTTCCATCAGTTCGCTGAAGGTGTCGACATAGCCTTCGCCCAGAAGATAACAGGGCTTTTGCCAGCCGAAGACGGTGCGCAAAGGCATCGACCAGGGGGTGCATTCGTAGGTCTGGTTGCCCGCCAGGAAGTCCAGGAACAGCGGTGAGTTGGTGAAGGTCCAGGCCTTGCCGCCCTTGCCCCGCTTGAACACGTCGCGGAAGAATTGCTTGGTGCGTTCGCGGTTGAGGAAGTGGTCCTGATCCGCCGCGCGCTCATAGGCATAGCCGGGCGAGACGGTGATCTCGACGCCCAGCCTCTCCATCTCATCGAAAAAGGCCGCGAGTCGCGCCGGGTCCGCACCGTCGAACACGGTGCAGTTCACTTGCACGCGAAAGCCTTTCGACTTGGCGAGGTGGATGGCCTCCACCGCCACGTCGTAGGTACCGCCCTGATCCACGGCCTCGTCGTGCATCTGCCGGTCGCCATCGAGATGGATCGACCATGTGAAGAAGGGGGAGGGCTGGTAATCGCCGATCTTCTTCTTCAGCAGCAGCGCATTGGTGCACAGGATCACCAGCTTCTTGCGCTCTATGAAGCCCTGCACGATTCGCGGCATATCGCGGTGCAGCAGGGGTTCGCCGCCGGCGATGGAAACAGCCGGCGCACCGCATTCCTCGATCGCTTCCATGCACTGATCGAAGCTGAGGCGCTGGTTGAGGATAGAGTCGGGGTAATCGATCTTGCCGCAGCCGGGGCAGGCCAGATTGCAGCGGAAGAGGGGTTCCAGCATCAGTACCAGCGGGTATTTTCCGCCCTTGATATGCCGGCTGAGAGTATAGGCGCCGATTCGCGCGATCTGAGACAGGGGGAGGGTCATCGGATGCTTCCTATTCGGCGGCCTATTCTGCGGCGGGCACCTGTGCTGGGGCGGCATGGCGCAGTGCGGCGGGCAGGCGGAACTGGATGGTTTCCTTCACCCCGTCGAGTTCGGAAACGGTGGCCGGGCGCAGCCGCTTGAGCGCGGCAATCACACTGTCCACCAGTTCGTCCGGAGCGGAGGCGCCGGCAGTGATGCCCACCGTCCGCACATTGTCCAGCCATTGCGGGTCAATACCGCTGCCATCGTCGATCAGGTGGCTTTCGACGCCCATTTCCGTCCCGATTTCACGCAGGCGCATGGAATTGGAACTGTTGCGCGCGCCGACCACGAGCACCAGGTCGCTGATCGAGGCCAGTTCGCGCACGGCGGTCTGGCGGTTCTGCGTGGCGTAGCAGATATCGTTCACCTCAGGCCCCACCACGTCGACGAAACGTTCGTGCAGGGCGGCGATCACGCTGCGCGTATCGTCGATGCTGAGCGTGGTCTGGGTGATGTAGGCGATCGGCTCATCATCCGCGAAAGGCAGCGCCGTCACGTCTTCGGGCGTTGAAACGAGGTGGATCGGCGCATCGATCTGGCCGATCGTGCCGATCACCTCCGCATGGCCGGGGTGGCCGATCAGCACCACCGTCCGCCCGGCCTTTACATAGCGGCGGCCCTGGAAGTGCACCTTGGTCACCAGCGGGCAGGTGGCGTCTATGGTTGGAAGGCTGCGTTCGCGTGCCTCCTCCTCCACCGATCGCGCAACGCCGTGCGCGCTGAAGATCGTCATCGCGCCGGGGGGGATTTCGGAGAGTTCGTCCACGAAAACCGCGCCTTTGCCGCGCAGTTGATCGACGACGTGCTTGTTATGGACGATTTCATGCCGGACGTAGACCGGCGCGCCGAAACGTTCGAGCGCGCGTTCCACAATTTCGATGGCTCGGGTCACGCCCGCGCAGAAACCGCGCGGGTTGGCGAGCACAATCTGCAACGGTCCGCCTGGGTTGGAATTCGGAGTTACCACCGATATCTCCCCTACTGGGAATGGCATTGCCCCATTGATACTGGTTTAATGCCTTCGAGGGAAGATACGCTAACACAAGAATAAAACAAAGGAAGTTGCAGCGTGATGCAGCTCGTCCTTGCCATCGCGACGGGTGATGGTGCACCACCGTCCGTGCAGAGGGATCGCGATCCGCCAGTGACGGAGTTCTTGAATGCGCCATCCGATTTTAACGCTGGGCCTGGTTTTCTCGCTCGCCCCCGTGGCTGTTGTCGCCCAGACTGTCGACCCAGCCCGCGTAACGGTTCAGCAACTTAATGACAATCTTATCAAGGTGATGAAGGGCGGCGGCACGTTGCAGGCGCGAACGGCCGCGCTCTCGCCGGTGCTGGACCGGGCGTTCGACCTGCCGTTGATGACCCGGCTTGCCGTCGGGCCGAGCTGGACCAAGCTGAGCGCGGCCGATCAGGACGCGCTGGTGCGCAGTTTCCGGCGGATGACGATTTCCCAATATGCCCGAAATTTCGATAGTTGGTCCGGCGAAAGTTTCACAACGGACCCGCAGGTTCAGCAACGCGGCGGGGACAGACTCGTGCGCACGACGCTGAACGTGCCCAAGGACGCGCCCGTCGCCATCAGTTATCGGTTGCGGCAGAGTGGCAGCGACTGGAAGATCATCGACGTCTTCTACCGCAATGCGATCAGCCAGATCGCCACGCGCCGGTCCGATTTCGCTTCCGTGCTGCAAAAGGGAGGCGCGGCTTCGCTGGTCGCCCACATGGATGCCATTGCGGCAAAGGGCGAGAAATTTTGATCACTCCACTGGTCGTTCCGGCGGTGCTGCTTGCGTCGCCGGCCGATCTTCCCTTGCCGAACGATGCTACGGTGGAGGTCGGTCAGCTCCCCGCCGGGACGCTGGCCGCTGCGCAGACTCCGCCGGTCGTGGTGGTTCCTTTGCCGCCGGTGGTTCCCTTTGTTGATCCGGCGCAGGCTGCGAATCAGGTTCCGGCCGCTCCTGCCGCTGAGGGAGATTTGGACGATTTCGGCGCCGATAGCGTCCAGGTCGACAAGGATCCGCTGGAAGGGTTCAACCGTGCCATGTTCGGCGTCTATCGCGCGATGGACAAGGTGCTCTGGCGGCCGCTCGCCATGGGGTACAAGACCGTGGTGCCCAAGCCGGTCCGATCCGGCGCACGAAACGCGCTGAGCAATCTGACCGAGCCCTATATCTTCGTGAACTTCCTTCTGCAGGGCAAGCCGGGTAAGGCCGCGGAGACGTTCGCGCGCTTCGTGATCAATTCCACGCTGGGGATCGGCGGGCTGATCGACGTTGCGAAGACCAAGGACTTCAAGCTGCCGCACAGGCCGAACGGCTTCGGCGCCACGCTGGCACTTCATGGCGTGAAGGCCGGGCCGTATCTGTTCGTGCCTTTCGTCGGCCCGACCACATTTCGCGATGTTCTGGGCGACACCGCCGATGGTAGCTTTCTGCCTCTGGTAGTGGGCAAGCCGTTCTCGACCTGGAAGTATCAGATCGTGACCGGCGTCGTGGACGGGTTGGACATGCGGGCCGAGGCGGATGCCGAACTGCGGACGCTGTTTGCGGATGCCATAGATCCTTATGCCACGCTGCGCGCCGTCTATCTGCAGAACCGTGCGGCCGAGATCGAAGAGGTGCGCGGCCGCCACAGGGCAAAAAAAGTGGACGCCGCGCCGGAACTGGATGAGCCGTTGGACGATCCGGCCGGTTCGCCCAAGGCATCCGATACGCCGCCCAGCCCCCCTTCCGATGCGCCGGAATTGCAGGACCCGATGAAGGATCCTGCAACGAACTAGCGCTTGGCCTGCTCGCGGGGCGGACCAAGCAGCGCGGGTTCGAAGATCAGCGCGCAGATCAGTGTCCAGATCAGCGATATCATCAGGATCTTGCCCATGCTGGCGGTGCCGGGATGGTGGGACAGCCACAGGCTGCCGAAGGCGGTGCCGGTGGCGAAAGCACTGAACATGACCGCACGGGCCAGGCTTGATTGAAGCAGCCCGGTCGCCCCGCCGCGCCAGGCCATGACGAAATAGATGTGGAACGCCACGCCCACGCCGAACAGTAGCGGAAACGCGATGATATTGGCGAAGTTGATGGGTTGGCCGATCAAGACGCAACTGCCCAGCGTCAGGAAAATGGAGAGGATGACCGGGGCAAGCGTGAACGCCACTTCCTTCAGGTCGCGCAGGACCAGGAACAGCAACACGCTGACCAGCAGGAACGCGAGCACGCCTGCCTGCACGAAAGCCCAGGCAACCGTGCCGGCAGCGGCCTGCGTCGCCACCGGAAGGCCGGAAATCGCCGGGGTCACCTGGGCGACGGCATTGCGGAACTGGCGGATGACCGCATTGTCGTTGGCATTCCCGCTCGGGAACACCTGAAGGCGGACCTGCCCGTCGGGCGTCACCCAGTCGCGGACGAGATCGGGGGGCAGCGTCTCGCGCATCACGGGCGCGGCCTGCAACGCCTGCCGGATCTGCTCCAGCATCACGCCGAGCGGCTGGGAGAGCATGGTATTCACCGTCGTGCGCTGCGCTTCGGAGGCCATGTTCAGCCGTTGGAGGGACGCAGCCAGTCGGCGGGCCTCGTTCCCGTCGGGCCCCGTGTGAGCCTTTGCTGCTTCGCGCAGCTTGATTTCGGTGGCACCGATGGCCTCGCGCAACTCTGCATCGCTCGGCGGGGCTGCCGTTTCGAACGGGTTGATCGTCAGGTCGAGCAGCAGCGACGCATCCTGGATCAGCGCCAGCTTGGCATCCTGTTGCTCCGGCACGAAACTGTCGAGCGAGACGACGTGTGCGACTTCGGGCAGACCGGAAAGGCGCTGGGCCAACTTGCGCCCTTCGGCGGGATTGGCGGCCAGCACATCGATCACGTTGGGCGTTCGGTCGGGATCGCGGGTCAGGTCCTTGAGTGCGCGCATCGCGGGGGCATGGGGATCGCGCAAGTCCAGCGGGTTGAAATCGAACACGGCCCAAGGCAGCAGCGCAATGCCTGCGGTCATGGCGATTCCGAAGCTCCACAGGACGGCGCGGCGCTTGCGCTCCAGAAATCGGTCCACCGGGGCGAGGGCCTTGAAGCCGACATCGCCTCGAGGTTTACCGGGGCGCAGTAGCAGGATCAGCGCCGGCAGCAGCGTCAGGCTGAACAGCAGTGCCACGATCATGCCCAGGCCGGCGATCACGCCCAGTTCCGCGATGCCGATATAGGCGGTGGGAAGGAAGGCGCCGAAACCCAGGAAAATGGCGCCTGCCGCCAGCAGGAGCGGCGCGCCCAGCGCCATGGCTGCCTGCCGCAAGGCGGCATCGGGATCGGCCCCGGCAACCCTGTCGGCATTGAAGCGAACGCAGATCTGGATTCCGAAATCGACGCCCAACCCGACGAACAGCGGTATGAAGGCGACCGAGATCAGGTTGAACCGCCCGATCGCCAGCAGCCCGACAGCGCCGGTGACTATAAGGCCGGAAAGGATGGTGATCATGATCGCCGCGACCAGACGCACCGAACGGGTGGCGAGCCAGAGCGTCAGCAGCATCGCGCCCAGCATTACCAGCGCGACCAGCCCGATGTTTTCCTGGAGCGTCGCAAACTCCTCATCGGCAAGCGGCACTTCGCCGGTCAGGCTGATGCGCAGGCCATGTGCCTCGTCCAGCGCGAGTGCCTGAGCGGCCTTGGTCACGGCTTCGCTCGCCGCGGCACCCGGCATCAACGCGCCATGGTCGAGCACGGGCTGGGTCAGGATCAGGCGCCTTGTCGGCGGGTTCAATCCCTTGCCTTCGCCGGCGAGCAACCTTTGCCATGAAAAGTGCGGGTTCTTCCCGTCCAGCGAACCGTCGATAGCGGTGCTGAGGGCGTGGAGCGGCCGATCGATGCGGCTGAGCGGGATGTCGCCGGAGGAAACGCCGTCCAGCATGGTCGAGAGCGAGACCGTCACGCCGCGCAGGCTGGGGTCGGCGGCGAGGGCCCCCAGCATCGGCTGCGCGTCGATCATCGCCTGGGTAGCGCTGCGTACATCGTCCACCGATCCGAACAGCAGGCCTTCCCGCGCGAAGAAATCGCCGCCGTCCGGCCGCGTGACCAGGCGGAAATGCGTCTTGTCGCCGCTGAGGCTGGCCGCAAGCCGCACAGTGGCATCCTCGGCCAGTTCGGGCGTTTCGCCATCGACGATGATGAGCATATTGTCCCGCAACTGCGGGAAAGCGGCCTCCATCCGCTGTTCCTGCTGCCGCCAACCGACCGTGGGTGAGATCAGCGCAGCCGTGTCCGTGGTCATCGCGATACGATCGGCTGCCACGAACAGTGCCAATCCAGTAAGAATCGCCGCCAGTGCCAAGGTCAGCCAGGGCCGGCGAATGCTCGCGATGACGAGCGCGGAGGGCGAAAGGCGCATGGTGCTCGATCTCCGCGTGCTCAATGTCCGCTCGGCCCCTTGTCGCCCAGAAAATAGCGCAAGCCGAAGTGGATCGTTTGGGCGCTGCCGTTGAAATCGAATGCCGCTTCGGCAAATTTGGGCGGGCCAAGGGCGATCTTTGCGTCGTTGGAAAAGCCGACGCCTTCCTTGGGAATGCCGAACAGCGCGCGGTCCACCTTGCCGTTGCCGTTCTCGTCGAGGAACGCCTGTACGGCATAGCGCCCGGCGGGAAGGGAATGGACCTGCACGCGGGTCACGCCCTTCGTGGCGGGCGCTTCGGCGGAATAGGGGCAATCGTCCTTCAGGAACCGGCTTTCGGGGCAGGCATCCACATGCACGCGCCCCTTGCTGATGCGAACGTTGCCGACATCGATGGTCAGCACGCCGCCGCCCGGCGCGGATGCGGCAAGCAGGCAGGGCGCAAGGCACAGCAGCCATGCCGGCCGGTGCAACAATCGGGGGGTGACAGACCTAGGGATTGATCGACCCACGCGTCCGCCCATATTCCGCGCTCTCCCGCCCCAGCGCGGAAAGCACCGTATCCACGATTGCCGTCGCATCCAGTCCAGCTTCGGCATATTGCTTTTCGGGCTTGTCCTGCCCCTGGAACACGTCCGGCAGGCGCATGGTACGAATCCGGAGACCGGCATCGACCAGCCCCAGATCGCTGGCCAGCGTCAGCACATGTCCGCCCAGGCCGCCTACCGCGCCTTCCTCGATCGTGACCGCCACGTCGTGGGTAGCCAGCAGCTTGCGGATCATCGCTTCGTCTAGGGGCTTGGCGAAGCGCAAGTCGGCCACAGTGGTGGAAAGGCCCTTCGCTTCCAGCGTATCGGCGGCCTTCAGCGCCTCTTCCAGCCGCGTGCCCAAGGACAGGATGGCAACGTGGCGCCCTTCGCGCATGATCCGGCCCTTGCCGATCTCCAGCCGCAGGGGTGTTTCGGGCAAAGGCACGCCCACGCCGTTGCCGCGCGGATAGCGCACGGCGATCGGGCCGTCGTCATGGACGGCGCAGGTGTGGACCATGTGCACAAGCTCGGCTTCGTCGGCCGCCGCCATCACCACCATGTTGGGCAGCGTGGCGAGGTAGGCGATGTCGAAACTGCCCGCATGGGTCGATCCATCCGCGCCGACCAGCCCGGCCCGATCTATCGCGAAACGGACCGGCAGGTTCTGCAGCGCCACGTCGTGCACCACCTGATCGTAGGCGCGTTGCAGGAAGGTGGAATAGATTGCGCAGAAGGGGCGCATGCCCTGTGCGGCCAGCCCCGCTGCGAAAGTCACCGCATGCTGTTCGGCAATGCCGACGTCGAAGGTGCGATCGGGAAAGGCGGCGGCGAATTTGTCCAGCCCGGTGCCGGCAGGCATGGCGGCGGTGATCGCGCAGATCGTCTCGTCACGCCGCGCCTCGGCCATCAGCGCCTGCGCGAAGACGCCTGTGTAGCTGGGCGGTCCGGCCGGCGCCTTGGCCTGTGCGCCGGTGATGACGTCGAACTTCTGCACGCCGTGATACTTGTCCGCCGCCGCTTCGGCCGGAGCGTAACCCTTGCCCTTCTGCGTCACGACGTGGACGAGGCATGGCCCTTCCGCCGCATCGCGGACGTTTTCCAGGATCGGGATCAACTGGTCCAGATTGTGGCCATCGATCGGGCCGACATAATAGAAGCCCAGTTCGTCGAACAGGGTTCCCCCCATAGCCATGCCCCGCGCGAAGGCATCGGTCTTGCGCGCGGCGATCATCAGCGGGCGGGGCAGCTTACGTGCCAGTTTCCTGGCAATATCGCGCAGGCCAAGGAATTCGCGGCTCGACACCAGCCGCGCCAGATAGGCAGACAGCCCGCCGACCGGCGGCGCGATCGACATGTCGTTGTCGTTGAGGATGACGATCAGGCGATTGCCCGCCGCGCGCGCGTTGTTCATCGCCTCATAGGCCATGCCGGCGGACATCGATCCATCGCCGATCACGGCGATGGCCTTGCCCGGCTGCCCGCTCAGCTTCCGGGCGACCGCGAAGCCCAGCGCCGCGCTGATCGAGGTGGAACTGTGCGCCGCGCCGAAAGGATCGTAAGGGCTCTCGTCCCGCTTGGTGAAGCCGCTCAGGCCGCCGCCCTGTCGCAAGGTGCGGATGCGGTCACGCCGCCCGGTCAGGATCTTGTGGGGGTAGCATTGATGCCCGACGTCCCACACCAGCCTGTCGTCGGGCGTATTGAACACATAGTGGATGGCGGTAGTCAGTTCCACCACGCCCAATCCCGACCCCAGATGCCCCCCGGTGGTCCCTACTGCGGAAATAACTTCCTGTCGCAGTTCGTCGGCCAGTTGCGGTAGCTGATCCGGCCGCAAGGCGCGCAAGTCAGAAGGCCAGACAACCTGATCGAGAAGGTTCCGCTTGGGCATCATAAGCTTGGGCTCCCTGTATACTTCAGGCTGCGCAGCGCACGATCGGCCCCAAGGGTTAAATCAACTGGTTGATGGATGCCATTAAAATCATGCCGTTCAATACCATGTTGCCGCATCGAACCGCCGTTTCGGATCCATTCTGAACGGCGATTTCGTGCGCCGGGCGCAGGTCTGGCGAGGTTTCGGCACCCGGCAACCGCTGGCCATCGTCATCAGCGCCGGGTTGCCGCTGCAATATCCGCCGGCACTGTTTGCGTGGCCCGTGCTCGTTTGCCCCAATTTGGCGAACAGAGTGGCGATGATGCAATCGGACTTCGCGAAGCGGGGGGCACAAGTTATGCAGCGGCCGCAGGGATTCGGGGAGAATCCCGTGTAAGTCACTCAATCAAATGTAATTAATACGAAGTTGAACTTCTGTGGCAGGAGACTCTTCCTACTGATTTTCACTACTTTTCCGCGGCGGCGAATTCGAGTTACTAAGAGTCGGGAAAGGATAAGTGATAATGTGTCAATATTTCCATTCGTTGTAGTTCTTATGATGTGATCTTGATGATCATCTTAAGAAGTAATACGAGACTTCAAGAAATAAGCGTAATTTGGGTGGAGAAGGCTTGGCCTGTCTGTGCGAATTCGACTGTTGCAAAGGCAATTGTCGAAAGGTGCCAACTTGTGCCTGAGCTACTCCTTCCCGAATGAGTCGGAAGGAAATTTGCCATGGTGCGATCCTCGACGACGCAGTGGGACCAACTGGCGATTGATAGCCTGTTCGATCTGGTAACGCGGCATGTCGATTACCCCATGGCGGTTTTAACGCAGCACAAGGTCGACAGCGAGCATCCGGAGGTCATAGCCGTATCGCAAATGGCGGACAGCCTAGCCCATGGGATTGCCCATTCGATCCAGCAGGCCGCCGCCTATGACGATTGGCGGCCCGAATCCACCACCTTGCGTTGCGGGCATTTCGACATCGAGAACGTGCATTTGCCCGATCGGGTGCGAAACGGGCGAAGGATCACATTTTCATGTCCGATGGACCCGGCTTCGTTCCTGGCCCTCTCGGTCTGCCGCTTCGACGCCGATGAGTGGGCCATGCGCGCCTTGGCCGCGCAAGGTATTTACGGCTGGGTAGAGGCCTATCTCCGGCTGTTCTGGGAGGCGAAGCTGCATCGCAGCCGCGCCGGCGCGCTTGTCGACGTGCTGGACCTATTCGATTTCGGCACTTTCCTTCTCGGCATGGATGGAAACATCATTTTCGCCAATGTCCGCGCGCTGCAATTGCTGGAACTTGGCAATGGACTGCGCCGGGCAGGCCAATCGGTGACGGCAACCGATTTCGACAATGCGGTGCGGTTGCAGACCGCCATCCAGCACCTTTCCCATGACCGGCATGGCTCTGCCGAGGGCGATGGAACGCCGCTGATCCTTATAAAACGCACGAATGCGAGGCCGCTCGTTGCCGTCGTGACGCGACTGTCTGACGCGGCCCCGGTTCATGGCGGGGCGGCGATCGCCCTCTACGTTCTGGATCCGGACATCGACGCCAAGCCGCTGGCCACCGCGCTGTGCCGCGCCCACGGGCTTACGGTGTCGGAGACCGAACTTGTCATGCGTCTGGTCAGGGGGCTCACCATCGAGGCGGCGGCGCGGGACATGCGCATCCAACCGCAGACGGCCCGCGCCTATCTGAAGCAGATCTTCGCCAAGACCGATACGCACCGGCAGACGGATCTGGTGCGGATGATCCTTCGCGGCGTGGTCCACATCCGGCCGTTTGCGGCGCCCCCTTCAAATGGGGGTAGGGATTCCACTCATTTGGGGGCGGGGCATGCACCTGTCTGGGGCTAAGCCGCTCAATCGCTCCGGGTTATATCGCCAAGCCACGGCGTCTTGCGGAAAAGGTGTCGTCAACTGGCTCTCAGCAGCCATCCTAACCAAGAGGATTAGCCATGAGATATGCCCTTTTACTGACTGCATCGGTCGGTGCATTCGCCCTGGCTGCGAGCCCGGCGCTTGCGCAAACGGCCGGCGCCGGCGGCAGCGCTGCGGACGCCACGCGTGGTTCCACGGCAACGTCCACGAACAGTTCGACGAACACGAATACTTCGACGAGCACCCCCACGGACAATTCGAACGCGAGCGACTCGTCCGGCCTTGGTTCCGCCAACAATGGCGGTACATCGGCGGTAACCACTGACGTCAACGCCACCGGCGCCGCCAGCGATTCCAGTGGGCTTGGTTCTGCCAACAACGGCGGCACTTCCGCGATTACCACCGACTCGCACGATTCAAGCAACAGCAGCGATTCCAGCGGTGCGAACTCCGCCAACAACGGCGGCACGTCCAACCTGGCGGTCGACTCGCACGACTCCAGCAACAGCAGCGATTCGAGTGGGCTTGGGTCCGCCAACAACGGCGGTACTGCCAGTTTCGCCCTGAATGCTACCGGCGCGGGCAGTGATTCCAGCGGCGTTGGCTCTGCCAACAACGGTGGCACATCGACCAGCACCTATACCACCCAAACCACATATTCGTCGCTTGCCGGCGAGGTGACGGGCGGTCAAGTCACGTTCTGGCAGCCTTCGGAAGGCGGCTCAGGCGGCGGCGGCGGCGGTGGCGGCAATGCGAATGCCGGCAGCCGCGGTGGCGGCGATGGCGGCACCGGCGGAGCGGGCGGAGCGGGCGGCTCCGGCGGCAATGGTGGATCGCCGGTCATGACCTGGAATGCATCGTTCGATAATGGCGCATTCTCCAACTTTGCCGGCCTGAACGCGATGAACGTCAATACCGGCGTCTTCGCATCTCAAAACGCCAGCATCAATGTTGGCGCGACGATCGGCACGCTCAGCCTGGGCCAATAGTCCGGCAAGGAAGAACCGGCCGCCCGCGTGGCGGCCGGTCTCCGGTGCAACTCCATACGAAGGGGGAACTCCTTTGGCCCGCGTTCATATTTTCCTTGCCGGAATCGTCGCCTCGGGCATTTTTCAGGTTGGGCCTGCCTTCGCCGCTGACGAGGCCGCTCAGCCGGGCCCGGCGGCATCGCCGAGTGCTCCGATCGTGTCCCCGGAGGAAACCTCTCCGCGCGACGCTAAGCCGCAGTTCGGAAACGACGCGCCCTTCGCCAGTGCTGCGGTGGTCGAGGAGACCAAACTGGCCGACATCACCGGCATGGCCGACGTGAATGTCATCGAGCAGGCGGCAAACGTCAGGAATACCAGCACCATTACCGGCAACATCATCAACGGCGATCCGACGACGGGGACGATTTCGTTCGACGGCGGATCGTTCGGCGCGTTCAACGGACTGGCGCTGGTCAGCGCCAACACCGGCAACAACGTATCCATCAATTCCGCGATGAATGTTAATGTCGCGATCCAGTAATGGCGCGGCTTGCCTCCTTCTGGCGGCGGGCGCCATGCTGACGGCCTGCGCCAGCCAGCCGGTGCCGCGTACCGGCTCCACGCTCAGCCTTGCTGCCGGCGATTATGCGCTGCCGGTCAAGAGCATGGCGGAACGCCGCTTTCTCACGGTAGTTCGCCAGCAATACGATTTCAGCTGCGGATCGGCGGCGCTGGCAACCCTGCTGCGCTACCATTACGGCGATCTCCAGAACGAACAGAGCATCTTCGTCGGCATGTGGGACCACGGCGATCGCGACCAGATCAAGCGCCTGGGTTTTTCGCTGCTCGACATGAAGCGCTATCTCAACGCGCGGGGTATCCAGGCGAACGGCTACATCGTGACGCTGGACGACATCCAGAGGACGGGCGTGCCGGGGATCGCGCTGATCAATCTGCGGGGGTACAAGCATTTCGTAGTGGTGAAGGGCATCGAGAACGGCAAAGTTCTCGTCGGCGACCCCTCGCTGGGAATTCGCCTGATCGATACGAAGCAGTTCAGCGGGATGTGGAACGGCATCCTTTTCGCGCTTGCCGATGGGTTGGAGCGCGGCAAGAGCAGCTTTGGCCGCAGGGAAGAGTGGGCCCTCGTCCCGCGCAGCCGCGCGACGCTGATGATGGAGCCGGCAAGCCTGCAGGCCCTCGAACTCACCCGCGCCCAGCCATATCCGTTCGTGATGTAGGAGTGGACGATGGCATCGTGGCGCTCTGGCAAACGGTGGATCGCGGGAGGTTTGCTGCTTGCGACCACTGCGGGCCCCGGCATGGCCGCCGCCGCGGTGCCTCCCCCGCCATTCGAGGGCGGACTGGACGGTGCCGCCGCCGGGAACGCTACGCAGGCCGCTTACCTGCCGGGCCCCGTGTTCGGATCGTCGGCAACTCTCACCGATGCCCAACTCGACGAATTGCGCGGCGGCTTCGAGTTGCCGAACGGGATGGATGTGGTCGTCGGCGTGGACATCCAGACGCTGGTGAACGGCGCGCTGGCGCTGCGCAGCGTGCTCAACACGGATACGGGCACGCCGGTCGTGTTCGTGGGCGATGGCAGTGGTGCCACCAGCTCATCCAGTTCCTCAGGCACGGCAGCGGGTGGCGGGGTTGTCGTCAAAGTCGGGGATACGGCAATGACGATCCAGCCCGCAGCAGGCCAGCAGCAAGTGACGCTGACCGCGAACGGCCCGGCGGTATCCACGCCATCGGGTACCGTGCAGTTGGTCAAGGATGCCAACGGCTCTCAAGTCATTCTGAACGGGAATTCACTTGAATTACGCCAAATGATCGGTAGCTTGACGGGTAGTATTGTTGCAAATACCGCGAACGATAGAACCATCGATACCGTAGTAAACGTCAATGTAGACGTGCGGAATTCCGCGCTGCTTGCGGGTAGTGCGATGCTGCATGCCGATACGATTGCACTTGATGCGGCGGGGCGCGGCATTCGTTAGTGCCGCGCGATTGTGGGGAGGGTTGATGAAGGGCTTCCTGGCAAGCACGGTTGTGCTGTTCGCGATACTTCCCCGACC
This sequence comes from Novosphingobium oxfordense, assembly GCF_044029435.1. Lineage (NCBI taxonomy): Bacteria > Pseudomonadati > Pseudomonadota > Alphaproteobacteria > Sphingomonadales > Sphingomonadaceae > Novosphingobium > Novosphingobium oxfordense. The sequence continues at coordinate 1,871,099 of NZ_CP147008.1, forward strand.
GGCACTGGCGCAAGCCGATCCGGATGGCACCACAACAGATGCGGCGAAGCGCCCGGTGCCCGACCTGCAGAAGCTTCAGCAGCAGATAGACGCCCAGCGCCGCGCGATAGAGCAGCAGCGCCACGTCCTGGATACGCAGGAAGCGCAGCTTCGCCAGCTTCAGGACTCCTTGCTGGATGCCATGCGCGGCACCGGAATTCCCGGGCCGCAGTTCGCCCAGGCTGCGCCGACGGCGGCATCGCTGGCCGCCGTTCCGCCATCCGATGCGGCCCAACCCGGCGCGCAATCCAATGACGCGATAACCAGCGTGGGCGAGAAGCCGACCGAGCGCCCCCGCCCGCAGGAAGTCGCCGTGCTGGCAGCGCAAGGCAGCGTCCTGACAAGGGCGGGCCGCCTTACGATCGAGCCAACCTTCGAATATGCCCGCGACGACCGCAACCGGTTCGTGTTCCGCGGCATCGAAATCCCGCAGTCCGTGCTCGTTGGCGTGTTCGACATCAACGAAAGCCGGCAGGACATTGTCACCGCTGCGGCGACGGTGCGCTATGGGCTGACCAACCGCATCGAACTGGGTGTCGAGGTTCCGTGGATCTATCGCGACGACACCGCGGTTCTGGTGCCGTTGGTGCAGAACCCGCCGCAATCGGGCACGGGCACGGTGAACACCTCCGCGCATGCATCGGGCCTTGGCGATGTGGAACTGATGGCCCGTTACCAGATCAACAACGGCACGCATGGCTGGCCGTTCCTGACCGCCAATGTCCAGGTGGTGACGCCTACCGGAACCGATCCCTACGGCGTTCCCCGCGATGCGCTGGGCAATGCGACAAAGGCGGCGACGGGCTTTGGCTTCTGGGGTGTGCAGCCCAGCGTCACGGTCATCATGCCGTCCGATCCGGCGACGATATTCGGTGTGCTGGGCTATAACCTGAACTTCGGGAAGAACGTGAATACGCGGATCAGCGATGCCCAGATCGACCATGTGACGCCGGGTTCGGGACCGAACATGACTCTTGGCGTCGGCCTTGCGCTCAACGAACGGACGTCGATCAGCTTCGCCTATGCACACAACTGGCTGTTCGGGACGAAGAGCATCATCCGCCCCATCGAGATCCAGAACGGCATTGAAACATACGGTGATCCGCTTTCCACGAAGACCCGCGATGTCCAGATCGGGCGTTTCCTGTTCGGCCTCAGTTATCGCGTGAACCAGCGCACGACCGTCAACTGGACGGTGGAAATGGGCGTGACGCAGGACGCCGCCGATCTGCGGACCAGCTTCCGTATCCCGATCACCTTCGGCCAATAGGGCCGGGATACCGGACGGAATAGCGCGATCACGCTGGCAGCATCGATCGATGCTGCCAAGGCAGGCCCCAACACGCCGCCTTTCTTCTTACGGATCACCTTGAACGGTTCTGGCTCGGCTTTCGTCGGTCGCGCCGGGCTGCAAAGTCGAAAGCAGCTCGGATCCTAAAATGTAATGTTGTAACATATCACTTCATTCGCTAGGAGGGCCGCCCGGCCGGAATGAGCCGGCGTCTCGTCCCCAAGACAATCAAGGTGAGTGAAATGAGGGTACAACTTCTCGGCGGCTGCGCGATCGCGGCCATGCTGATCCCGGCTGCAGCCCAGGCCCAGGAAACCGCGTCGCAATCGGCGCCGGACAGATCGGACAGCTACCACCACCAGCCGTCCAACGACATTGTCGTAACGGGTGTGCTTCCCACCCGGCGCGAAGACATGCTGTCCAGCGTGGCGGTCGTGCAGGGTGAGCAACTGACCCAGGCGCTGCGCCCGTCCATCGGTGAAACGCTCCAGCATGAACCCGGCGTTTCCGCCACTTCGTTTGGTCCCAGCGCTTCGCGCCCTGTGCTGCGCGGCCTGCAGGGGGAGCGCGTGCGCGTGCTGACCGATGGCATCGGCTCGATCGACGTTTCCAACACCTCGGTCGACCATGCCGTCGTCGTCAATTCGCTGCTGGCCGATCGTATCGAAGTGCTGCGCGGCCCCCAGTCGCTGCTTTACGGTTCGTCGGCAATCGGCGGCGTCGTCAACGTGATCGACAAGCGCATTCCCACTTCGGTGCCGGAAAAGCCTTTCCACCTCGACGCCATCGCCGGCTACGGCTCGGCGGCGGATGAACGCTCGGTGGCGGGATCGCTGGACGTGGCGCTGTCGAAGAACTGGGTGGCACATGTCGACGGCAGCTACCTCAAGAGCGACGACATTCGCATCGGCGGCCATGCCCTGACGCGCGATCTGCGCGACCAGGCGATCGCCTCCAGCCTGCTTCCCGCCGATCCGGATGAGGAAGAGCCCATCGATTTCGCCGCCAATGCCGCGGTGAAGGGCAAGCTGCCGAACTCCGCCGCCAAGACCTGGACGGCTGGCGCCGGCATTGCCTACATCGGCGATCGCGGCAGCTTTGGCCTGTCCTACAGCCATTACGACAGCCTTTACGGTGTGCCGATCCGCCTTGCCACCGAACCGGGTCAGGAACAGGAGGCGCCGCGCCTCAGTCTGCAGCAGGATCGCCTGGACGCGCGTGCCGAAATCGACGCCGGTGGCAGCGTGATCGACAAGGTGTCGCTGCGCCTCGGCTATGCCGATTACCAGCACTTCGAACTGGAAGAGAACGGCGACGTCGGCACCGCCTTCTACAACAAGGGTATGGAAGGCCGCTTCGAGCTGACCCAGACCAAGCACGGCGCCTGGCGCGGCGTTACCGGCATGCAGCTGTTCACGCGTGACTTCAATGTGGTGGGGGACGAGGCGTTCCTGCCCAAGAACTCGACCTCTCAGATCGGCTTTTTCACGCTTCAGCAGCTCGATTACGGCGCGCTGAAGTTCGAGGCCGGCGCCCGGTACGAACACAGCGACCTGAAGGCCCGTCCCGGCAGCGATCAGGATCAGTTCTTCGATGGTTCGCGCAGCTTCGACGCGTTCTCGGGATCGCTTGGCGCTTCCTATGGATTGGGCGGAAACTGGCGCTTCGGCGTCAACCTTTCCCGCACCGAGCGCGCCCCGGCGGCGGAAGAACTCTTCGCCAATGGCCCGCACGCCGGCACCGAGGCTTACGAACTCGGCAATCCCGATTTCAAGCTGGAAAAGTCGTGGAGTGCTGAGGCGATCCTGCGCGGCAGCGGAGAGAACTACACTTTCGAGGCGTCGGCCTATCACAGCTGGTTTTCGAACTTCATCTACGAAGACCTGACCGGCGAAGTGGAGGACGGCCTGCCCGTCTACGCCTTCCGTCAGGCCGATGCGCGCTATTACGGTTTTGAGGCCCAGGGATCGCTGACTTTGGCCAGGATCGGTTCGGCCAAGATCGTGGCCGATGCTTTGGGCGACTATGTTCACGCGAAGATCGTCAATGTCGGCCCTGCGCCGCGCATTCCGCCGCTGCGCGTGCTGGGCGGGCTTGGCGTGCAGACGCCGAAGGTCGATGTGCGGGGTGAGGTCGAGAACGTCTGGGCGCAGAACCGCGTTTCCGGTTTCGAAACCAGGACGCCGGGCTACACGATGGTCAATGCGGAGATCAACGTGCGCCCTTGGGGCGATACGCGCCCGCTCAGCTTCGCGCTTTCGGCGAACAACATCTTTGACGTCAACGCGCGCCGCGCCGCGTCCTTCCTGAAGGACTACGCGCCGCTGGCAGGGCGTGACCTGCGCATTACCGCGCGATTGAACTTCTGACGGTGATGTCCGGCGCCCGCGCCCATCTGGGCGCCGGACCTTCAAGCCATGCAACCCCAGCGGGACCAGCCTGCGAGCCGAACGGCGGTAAGGAGGGCGTCAATCGCACGGCAATCCTGTCAGTCGCGTGGTTAATTACCGCCCTAACCCTCAAAAATGCCCCATCCGAGTGCCTGCTGCTGGATTATTTGGCGATATCGACCTCGAAGCCCCGATTATCTTCCTATGAAGAGGCAGGAACTCCAGTTCCTGCGGCTTATCATGCCAAGCAATTTGCGTGTCATTTTGTACAGATGCAACATGGCTGTCGAATTACTTGATGCGTTATTCTGTGGATACCCGATCGGACCGGCAAAGGCGCACGTCTTCGCTATCCACGGGCAATTCAAGCGCTAAGTAATCGTCCTTATTGCGGCACTTTCACGATACGCCGATAGATTTCGCGCAACACGCGCTTGCAGGGCCGTTAACCTTCGCGTAGGGCCTGCCGGCGTGTAATGTACTGATTTATAACGAAGGTTAGCAAACCGCTTCGTTGGTCAGTGGGGTAAGATTTTCCGGTGGGGCATATGACCGAAACGAAGCAGAAGAACCGCAAGGCCGCCAATACAGGGGCAGCAGACACCAACGTTCCGCAAGTCAACGGCAGCCTGCCGCTCTATCGCGATCCCCGTCCGGTCCACAGTGCGACTCATGCCGATGCTGCTGTGCTCGTGGCTCCGACCGATTTCGGCTTCGCGGCGGAAGCGCCGATGATTCAGCTGACCGTCGATGAATTCGAACGCGCCGGGCTGGACTATCCCATCCTGTTCTTCGGCGACGATCGCCAGCCTTATGTCGTTACCGGCCTGGAGGCAGGGCGCAATCTGTTCGTATCGGAAGGGCAGTACCAGGTCGGTGCCTATATCCCGGCTTACCTGCGCCGTTATCCCTTCGTTTTCGCGCGCGATGAAGGCAGCGAACGTCTGATCCTGTGTCTGGACCATGCCTCCGGTCGGGTCGCCGGCAAGGATGCCGATGGTGCCGTTGCCCTTTTCGACGCGGGCGATGCGACCGAGCTGACGCAGCAGGCCCTGCGTTTCTGCGAGAACTACGAAGGCGCACAGGCGCGTACCCGCGTGCTGATCTCGCTGCTGGAAGAGCTGGACCTCTTCGAAATCAAGCGCGTCCACTACACGGCGCCCGGTTCTGCGGAGCCGAGCCTGCTGGTGGAATATCGCACCGTCGATCGCGCGCGCTTCGAAGCCCTGCCAACCGATCAATTCCTGCGTCTGCGGGAAGCTGGCGCACTGCCGGCGATCCATGCGCAGATCGCGTCGCAGGCTAAGTGGGACGCGCTGGCGGCAGTCGCCCGCACAACCTGATTTCGACAGATCGAGGCCGCTTGACCCGCATTGCCCACGCAGTGCGGGAAGGGCGGTCTTGACGCGTCGGCGCGTCGACAAGCACGGCAAACGATTTCCTAACGCTTTGATAAGCAGGAAATTTTTCTGACATTTTCTATGTGTTGTCCCGGATTCCTGCTGCCTGCCGCCTGGCGTACAGCAAGAAGAACCCACTCCAGAAGTGGGCCGGACAACAGGCCGATCAGGCTCCGGGGGGACCACCTTGAACACTATTGACACTTTCGCTGGCCGTTCCACCGAGAGCAAGGCAGAGGCGCGCGCCTCCCGCTCATGGCGTGCGGGCACTTCCGTGGCGACGCTTGCGGCAATGATGGTGCTGGGCGGGGTCATGCCGGTTCAGGCCTCCGCGACACCGACGCCGACCCCGTCCTCCACGCCTACCCCCACGCCCGATCCGATCGAGCTGCCGCAAATCGGCACCCAGATCGTGAACCCCGTGACCGGTGCGATGGAAGTCGTGACGGCACAGTTGCCGCCGATGCAGGTGCAGACGGCCAGCAACAATGTGATCCTCTATGCCAACGAAGTCGGGCAGACCTTCACGGTATCGGGAACCACCTACACGGTTACCGCCGTAACCACCGGCTCCAGCGGGGCGGTTACGTCCGTTTCGCTCCAGAGTTCGGCCGACGGATCGACCAGCACGACCGACGTCGTCACCTCGATCGCGCCCGCTGCCAATGCGAGCGGCGCCGATACGATCGATCTGCCTTCCGATCCGGGCGACCATACCTATCGCAACGTCCAGCGCGGCCGCAGTGGCGGCAATGGCCATATCGGCGCGCTGTTCATCTCGGCCGGCGATGGCGGTGCGGGCGCGAATGGTCCGGACATCCGGGATTCCATTTCCGGCTCGATCACTTCGCAGTCGAGCGGCCTTGCAGCGGTTATCGTGCAGAGCATCGGTGGTAACGGCGGCAAGGGCGGCAACGGCTATCTCGGTTCCGACGGCGGCACCGGCGGCACCGCCGGCGTCGGCGGCGATGTCAGCCTGGTCAGCACAGCGAATGTCGTGACCACGGGCACCAGCGCCTACGGTATCCTGGTCAGCAGTTCGGCGGGCCAAGGCGGTGCCGGCGGCGACGGCTGGCTCTCCAGCGGCGGGTCGGGCGGCGGTTCGCCGGGCGTTGGCGGCGATGCTTCGGTCACCAACAACGGCAGCGTCGCGACCAGCGGCGCCGGTTCGATCGGCATCCTGGCGCAGAGCCTGGGCGGTACTGCGGGCAGCGGCGGCGACAGCTACGGCCTCGTCGCGTCGAGCGGCGGCGGCAGTTATGGCGGCAAGGGCGGCAATGTCCTCGTCAACCAGAACGGCGTCGTCCAGACTTCGGGTGAAGGCGCGCATGGCGTGCTGGCGCAGTCGGTCGGCGGGTCCGGGGGCAGTGGCGGCACCAGCGGCGGCGTCTTCGCCGATTCCAGCTCGGGCGGCGCGGGCGGCCCCGGCGGCAATGCCACGATAACGGCCGGTTCGGACTCTTCCACGAAGACGACCGGCGACTATGCGCACGCCTTCTTCGCTCAGTCGGTGGGCGGTGGCGGCGGCAATGGTGGCACCACCATCGGCGCAGTCGCGCTCGGCAGCTCGGGCAGCGAAGGCAGTGACGCGGGAACCGTGAGCATTGCCATTGCCGATGGCGCATACGTCTCCACGGCAGGCATCGGTTCGTACGGCGTCATGGCGCAGTCGATCGGCGGCGGCGGCGGCAACGCGGGCGTCAGCGGCGGTCTCGCCGCGCTGGGTGGTACGGGCGCGGGCGGCGGCAATGGCGGCACCGTCTACGTGTCTTCGGGCGCGACGATGGTGACCACCGGCGATTCCGGCAAGGGCATCTTCGCCCAATCGATCGGCGGTGGCGGCGGTTCGGCAGCCGGTACGGGCGGCCTGGTCTCGCTTGGCGGTTCGGGTGCAGGCGGCGGCAACGGCGGTCTGGTCCAGATTGGCCAGAGCGCGGAAGGATCGATCACCACGTCGGGCGCGTGGGCGGACGCGATTTTCGCGCAGTCGGTTGGCGGTGGCGGCGGCGCGGGCTCCGGCTCGGTCGGCCTGGTCGGCCTTGGCGGTTCGGGCGCGAGTGGCGGCCTTGGCGGCACCGTGATCGTCGAAAATGACGGCGCACTGAAGACCACGGGCAACTACGCCCGTGGCATTTTCGCGCAATCGGTTGGCGGCGGCGGCGGTGCCGGTGGCAATTCGACCGGCCTTGCCGCAATCGGCGGCAGCGGTTCGGGCACCAGCCCCGGCGGCAACGTCACGGTCAGCAACGGCGGTTCGATCCTGACGACCGGCCTGCGCTCCATCGGCATTCAGGCGCAGTCGGTCGGGGGCGGCGGTGGCGACGGCGGTACCTCCACCGGCCTGATCTCGATCGGCGGCGCCGGCGGCGGCGGCGGTGACGGCGGGATCGTTACCGTCAGCAACAGCGGGCAAATCACGACCCAGGGCAAGGAAGCCCTGGGTATCATCGCGCAGTCGATCGGCGGCGGTGGCGGCAACGGGGGCTCCAGCACGGGCCAGCTTGCCATCGGCGGCGACGGTGGCGACGGCGGCAAGGGCGGCAAGGTCGTCCTCAACCAGACCGGCCTCGTCTCGACTTCGGGCGACGATGCGACCGCTATCTTCGTACAGTCGATCGGCGGTGGCGGCGGTAACGGCGGCTCGTCGGTTGCAGGGGGCCTCTTCGTCAGCGCCGCGTTCGGTGGTTCGGGCGGCGGCGGCGGTGCCGGCGGCGACATCTGCGTCAACACCAATTCGTCTTGCACCACGGCCAGCTCCAGCATGGGCGCGGCCTATATCGAGACCTATGGCGACCGCTCCACGGGCCTTTTCGCCCAGTCGGTCGGCGGCGGCGGCGGCAACGGTGGCTTTGCGCTCTCCTCTTCGGCGGGCCTGGGCGCGTCGGCGTCGATCGCCTTTGGCGGTTCGGGCGGCTCGGGCGGTTCGGGCGGCAATGTCCGCGTCGGCCTGCAAGGCACCATCTCCACCAAGGGCGATCTTTCGGACGGCATCTTCGCCAGCTCGGTTGGCGGCGGCGGCGGCAACGGCGGTTTCTCGGTCGCGGCGGGTGCCTCGCTCGGCGGTTCGCTGACGATGAGCTACGGCGGTGCCGGCGGCGTCGGCGGTGCGGGCGGCCTCGTCGACGTGCAGAGCGCGACGGATATCACCACCGAAGGCGAACAGTCGCGTGGCATCTTCGCGCAGTCGGTCGGCGGCGGCGGCGGTAACGGCGGCTTTGCGGCCAGCGCGGCGCTGGGCGTAGGGGCGATCACCTCCACCTTCGGCGGCGTCGGCGGTGCGGGTTCGGATGGTTCGACCGTCACTGTCGTTTCGGTCGGTTCGATCTCGACCAAGGGCACCCAGTCGGACGCGATCTTTGCGGAGAGCGTTGGCGGTGGCGGCGGCAACGGCGGCTTTGCCGTGGGCCTTGCCGGCGGCGCTGCGGGCGCGGTCAGCCTCACCTTCGGCGGCGGCGGCGGCAACGGCGGCGCGGGCGATGACGTGAACGTTTCCTCGACCGGCGATCTGGCGACCGAGGGTGCCAGCTCCAACGGCATCTTCGCGCAGTCGATCGGCGGCGGCGGTGGCAACGGCGGTTTCGCCGTTTCCGGTTCGGCCGGCGGTATCGGCGCGATGTCGGCCGCGTTCGGCGGTAGCGGAGCGAACGGGGGCAGCGGCGGCAAGGTGACCGTCGCCAGCACCGGCACGATCACCACGGTGGGCGACCTTTCCAACGGCATCCTGGCCCAATCGGTCGGCGGCGGCGGCGGTAATGGCGGCTTTTCCGCCGCGATTTCCGGCGGCGGCATCGGCGCGGCGGGCCTCTCGATGGGCGGTGCAGGCGCCAACGGCGGCGATGGTGACGACGTTTCGGTCACTTCGGACGGCGGCATCTGGACGCAGGGTGCGGCATCGGCTGCCATTCTGGCGCAGTCGGTCGGCGGCGGCGGCGGCAACGGCGGTCTGGCGATTTCGGCCAGCGGGGGCTGGGCCGGCGGCGCGTCGCTCGCCTTCGGTGGCGGCGCAGGCAACGGCGGTACGGCGGGCAACGTTACGCTCGTCAGCACCGGCAATATCCTGACCGAGGGCGACAGCTCGCAGGGTCTGTTCGCGCAATCGGTCGGCGGCGGCGGCGGTAACGGTGGCGGCGCGATCGCTGCATCGGGCGGCCAGGGCGGCGGCATCTCGGCCTCGTTCGGCGGCAATGGCGGCGCGGGCGGCTCTTCCGGCGATGTCAGCATCGGCAGCATCGGCGACATCCAGACGCTGGGCAACAATGCCGACGCAATCTTCGCCCAGTCGCTGGGCGGCGGCGGCGGCAACGGCGGTTTTGCGATTTCGGCAGCCGGTGGCCAGTTCGGCGCGGTCAGCCTTTCGATGGGCGGCACCGGCGGCCAAGGCGGTTCGGCGGGCGACGTCTCGGTTGATTCCGATGGCGACCTGACGACTTCCGGCGACTTCTCGGCCGGCGTTCGCGCGCAGTCGATCGGCGGCGGTGGCGGCAACGGCGGCTTCGCTATCTCTGCCTCGGGCGCCCAGTTCGGCGCCGTTTCGCTCTCCTTCGGCGGCGATGGTGGTTCGGGCGGCACGGCGGGTGACGTCACGCTCACCTCGACCGGCGATATCAGAACAGAGGGAAATTATTCGCAAGGCCTGTTTGCGCAGTCGGTCGGCGGCGGCGGCGGCAACGGCGGCTTCTCCGTCAGCGCGGCGGGCGCGCAATATGGCGCGGCGACGATCGGCTTTGGCGGCAAGGGCGGCACCGGCGGCGCGGCGGGTGACGCAGACCTCACCAACACTGGCGACATCGTTACGCTGGGAGACTTCAGCGCCGGCGCGCAAGTCCAGTCGATTGGCGGCGGCGGCGGTAACGGCGGCTGGAGCGTCAGCGCGGCGGGCGGCCAGTACGGCGCCGTGGCGATCGGCTTCGGCGGATCGGGCGGTGCAGGCGGTACGGCAGGCGATGTAACGCTCACCTCGACCGGCCAGATCGCGACGACCGGCGACCAGTCCAGCGGCCTTGTTGCGCAGTCGATCGGCGGCGGCGGCGGTAACGGCGGCTTCTCCGCCAGCGTCGCGGGCGCGCAATACGGCGCGGCGGCGCTGTCGTTCGGTGGCACCGGCGGCACCGGTAACGACGCGGGCACGGTGACCCTTGTCAACACCGGCGACATCTACACCGAAGGCACGCTTTCGAACGGCATCTTCGCGCAGTCGGTCGGCGGCGGCGGTGGTAACGGCGGCTTCTCGGTCGCTGTCGCGGGCGCGGAATATGCATCGGCAGCGTTGGCGCTGGGCGGTAAAGGCGGCTCGGGCGGCGCCGGCCAGGCGGTCTCGGTCGTCTCCGAAGGCAACATCACGACGCTGGGCGATCAGGCGGACGGTATTCTTGCCCAGTCGATCGGTGGCGGTGGCGGCAACGGCGGCTTCGCCGTCTCCGGCACCCTGACCGCCAGCAGCGACGGCATTTCAGCCTCGGTCGCCATCGGCGGTAAGGGCGGTTCCGGCGGCGAGGCGGGCGATGTCTCGCTCGTCAGCACCGGCGACATTTCGACCAGCGGTGCCAGCGCAGTGGGCCTGTTTGCCCAGTCCGTCGGCGGCGGCGGCGGCAATGGCGGTTTCGCCGGCGCGCTTTCGCTGTCCGTGGGCAATGCGGTGGCCGTCGGCATCGGCGGTTCGGGCGGCACGGGCAATACGGCGGGCAACGTCTCGCTGAATTCGACCGGCAATGTGGTCACTTCGGGCAACCTTGCGGCAGGCATCCAGGCCCAGTCGATCGGCGGTGGCGGCGGTAACGGCGGCTTCAGCCTCACCGCTTCGGCCACGGTCGAAGGCCAGTCGATCGGCAACAGTAGCGGCGGCACAGGCGGCAGCGGCGGCCTTGCCGGCAATGTCGACGTGACCAGCCTCGGCACCGTGCAGACCACTGGCGAATTGGCCAACGGTATCTTCGCGCAGTCGGTCGGCGGCGGCGGCGGCAATGGCGGTTTCTCCGTCAGCGCCAGCCTTTCGGCCAAGGGCGATTCCGACACGCAGAGTGTGGGCGGCAATGGCGGCACCGGCAATGACGCCGGCATGGTCAGCGTCTCGGCCACGGCGGGCGCCAATGCGGCGATCGAAGGCTATTCCGTCGTCACAACGGGAACGGGTTCGAACGGCATCCTCGCGCAATCGATCGGTGGCGGCGGTGGCTCCGGCGGTTTCTCGGTCGGCGGTGCGTTTTCGGGCGAAGGCGATGCGTCTTCCAACCAGGTCGGCGGCAGCGGCGGCGCGGGCGGCAACGCCTCGACCGTGGATGTCGTCAACATCGGCAAGATCCAGACCAGCGGCAATATCGCCAATGGCATCTTTGCGCAGTCGGTCGGCGGCGGCGGTGGCAACGGCGGCTTCTCGGTCGGTGCGGGCGTCTCCATCAAGGGTGACGCGTCATCCAGCGTCGGCGGCGGTGAAGGTGGCGCGGCGGGCAATGCCGACGACGTCAGCGTAGACACTACCGGATCGATCTACACCGAAGGCGCTGCTTCCAACGGCGTGCTGGCGCAGTCGGTCGGCGGCGGCGGCGGCACCGGCGGCTTCTCGGTTAGCGCGGGCTTCAGCGCGGAAGGAGATTCCACCAGCGACAGCGTTGGCGGCGGCGGCGGTTCCGGCGGCAATGCCGGCAACGTCACGGTCGTGGCGCGCGAAGGCATCACCACCAAGGGCGATGGCTCCAACGGCGTATTCGCGCAATCGGTTGGCGGCGGCGGCGGTTCGGGCGGCTTTGCCGTCGGCCTTGACGTATCGCTAAAGGGCGACGCGGAATCGAACGTCGGCGGCGGCGACGGTTCACTTGGCGGTACGGCGGGTGACGTTTCGGTCACCACCGAAGGCACGATCTGGACCGAAGGTGCTGCGGCAGCGGGCATCTTCGCGCAGTCGGTCGGTGGCGGCGGCGGCAATGGCGGCTTCTCGGTCGGCGCCGGCTTCTCCAGCGAGGGCGGCTCCTCGTCCAGCAGCGTCGGCGGCGCCGGTGCTGGCGGCGCAACGGCGGGCAACGTGACCGTTCATGCCGATAGCGACATCCAGACCAAGGGCACCGGCTCGAACGGCATCCTTGCCCAGTCGATCGGCGGCGGCGGCGGCAACGGCGGGTTCGCCGTAGGCCTTGGTGTCTCGATCAAGGGCGACGCGGAATCCTCGGTCGGCGGCGGCGGGGCGGGCGACGGTTCGGATGCGGGCGATGTGACCGTGACCGGAACCGGCACGATCGTAACTCTGGGCGACCAGGCCAACGGCGTGTTCGCGCAGTCTGTCGGCGGCGGCGGCGGCAATGGCGGCTTCTCGGTCGGCGCGGGCCTCAGCCTTGACGGCACGGCGACCAGCGACAGCGTAGGCGGCTCGGGCGGCGGTGGCGGCAATGCCGGCACCGTCACGGTAGACCGCGTGGGCGACATTGGCACCAGCGGCGCCAATTCCAATGGCATCCTTGCCCAGTCGGTGGGCGGCGGCGGCGGTAACGGTGGCTTCGCCGTGGGCCTCGGTGCCTCGATGAAGGGTGATGCCACGTCCAGCGTCGGCGGCGGCGAAGGCGGGACCGCCGGTGACGGTGGGGACGTGATGGTTTCCGACGTAGGCACGATCGTCACCAGTGGTGCCAACTCCAACGGCATCTTCGCGCAGTCGGTCGGCGGCGGCGGCGGTTCGGGCGGCTTCTCGGTCGGGGCCGGTTTCAGCCTCGAAGGCGGGGCGACCAGCACCAGCGTGGGCGGTTCGGCCGGTGCCGGCGGCAGCGCCGGCACGGTTTCCGTTAGCCATGATGGCGATATCCAGACCGCCGGCGCATCGGCCAACGGCATTTTCGCGCAGTCGGTCGGCGGCGGCGGCGGCACCGGCGGCTTCTCCGTGGGCGCGGGCGCGTCGATGGATTCGGACGCCAAGTCCAGCGTCGGCGGCGGCGCGGGCGGCGCGGCCGGTTCGGCTTCCGACGTGACGGTGATCCAGACCGGCACCGTGATCACGGCGGGTGACGCGGCCAATGGCGTGCTGGCCCAATCGGTCGGCGGCGGTGGCGGCGTTGGCGGTTTCTCGGTTTCGGCGGCGCTGTCGTCTTCCGGCGGCGCGGCGTCGGATTCGACCGGCGGTGCAGGCGGCTCGTCCGGCGATGCCGGTGCGGTCAGCGTCACGGTCGATGGCGACATCCAGACCGACGGCGCGCAGGCGCGCGGCGTAATCGCGCAGTCGATCGGCGGTGGCGGTGGTTCGGGCGGCTTTGCCGTCGGCGCCGGCGCATCGATCGAGGGCGACGCGGATTCGACCATCGGCGGCGGCGCGGGCGGATCGTCCGGCAATGCGGGTGACGTCAGCGTCGTGGTGAACGGCAATGTCGTCACCAAGGGCGCGGCATCGGTGGCGCTGCTGGCGCAGTCGATCGGCGGCGGCGGCGGCGCGGGCGGCTTCGCGGTGGGCGCGGCGCTGTCCTCCAGCGGCGGCGCGACGGCGGAATCGACCGGCGGCGACGGTGGTTCGGCAGGTGACGCGGGCGATGTCAGCGTCACCCACACCGGCGGGATCGAAACCTTCGGCGCGCAATCGGGCGCGATCCTGGCGCAGTCGATCGGCGGCGGCGGCGGTTCGGGCGGCTTCTCGGTCGGCGGCGCGCTGAGCGTAGAGGGTGAGGCGAACTCCACCATCGGCGGCGGCGCCGGCGGTTCGGCCGGCAATGCCGGCACCGTAGACGTTTCGAACACGGGCGACATCTATACCCACGGTGCCAACTCCACCGGCATCGTCGCTCAGTCGATCGGCGGCGGCGGCGGTAATGGCGGCTTCTCGGTCTCGGCCGGTCTCGCGCTTTCGGGCGCTGACGCGGTATCCAGTTCGACCGGCGGTGCGGGCGGCTCGTCCGGCTCGGCAGACGACGTGACTGTCACTTCCATCGGCGACGTCATGGTCGAAGGCGATCACAGCCGCGGCATCGTGGCGCAGTCGATTGGCGGCGGTGGCGGCACCGGCGGCTTCTCCGTTTCGGGCGCGATCGCGACCAAGGGGTCCGGCGCGTCCGACAGCGTTGGCGGTGCGGGCGGCGCTGGTAACGCGGCGGGCAATGTCACGGTCGTTTCGGCCGGCCAGATCCTGACGGCGGGCGATGCCACCAATGCGGTGCTGGCGCAGTCGATCGGCGGCGGCGGCGGCGCGGGCGGCTTCTCGGGCAGTCTGGCGGCAGCGTTGGGCGGTGGCTCGGCGGTCAGCTCGGTCGGCGGTGCGGGCGGCATCGGTTCCGATGCGGGCAATGTCGACCTTACCCTGAGCGGCGAGATCGGCACGCTGGGCAATGGCTCTACTGCAATCGTCGCGCAGTCGATCGGCGGCGGCGGCGGCGTGGGCGGCTTCTCGCTCGGCCTTGCGGCCGCTTCGGACGGTGAGGGCGCAAGCGCGGTCACCGGCGGTTCGGGCGGCGACGGCGGCGTGGGCGGCAATGTCCTCGTCTCCACCAGCGCGCTGATCCAGACCCACGGGGCACTGTCCGACGGTGTGCTGGCGCAGTCGATCGGCGGTGGCGGCGGTTCGGGCGGCTTTGCCGTGGCGGGCACGCTGGCGCTGGGCGAAAAGGCGGCTTCCAGCGCCACCGGCGGCGCGGGCGGGTCCGGCCAGGACGCAGGCACGGTCACCGTGCAGAACACCGGCGATATCTACACCTTCGGCGCGGCATCGAACGGCGTGGTTGCACAGTCGATCGGCGGCGGTGGCGGCACCGGCGGTTTCTCCGGCTCGCTGACGATCTCCTCGACTTCCGAAGCCGTGGCCAACAGCCTCGGCGGTTCGGGCGGCGTCGGCGGCAATGCCGGCGCGGTCAAGGTAGTCACCACCGGCAATATCCAGGTGCTGGGCGATCGCTCCACGGCCATCGTCGCGCAGTCGATTGGCGGTGGCGGCGGTTCGGCCGGCTTCTCGCTGGGCGCGGCAGCCTCGAAGGCCGCTTCGGCCAGCGACGCGGTGGGCGGCAGCGGCGGCGCCGGCGGTGACGGCGGCACGGTGGAAGTCGCCAATGGCTCGACCGGAACGGTCGTGACCACCGGCAACTTCGGTTACGCGATCCTTGCGCAGTCGATCGGCGGCGGCGGCGGTTCGGGCGGCTTCGCCACGGGCGGCGCACTCTCGCTGTCCGAAGGCGCGACGTCCTCGGTCGGCGGCGGCGCCGGCGGTGCGGCAGGCAATGGCGGCGATGTCGGCGTCAACAACTACAGCCTGATCCAGACCAGCGGCGACGGTGCAGTGGCGGTCTTCGCGCAGTCGATCGGCGGCGGCGGCGGCTCCGGCGGCTTCGCGGTCGGCGCGGGTCTGGCCGGCGGCAGTGACAGTACGCTGTCCAACGCCATCGGCGGCGGCGCGGGCAGCGGCGGTTCGGCGGGCACGGTCTCGCTCTACAACGACGGCACGATCCTGACGCAGGGCGCGAACGCGACGGCGGTGCTGATGCAGTCGATCGGCGGCGGCGGCGGCAACGGCGCCTTCGCGGTGAGCGGCGCGCTGGCCAAGGGCGGCGCGGCGAACAGCTCCATCGGCGGTGACGGCGGCACGGCGGGTTCGGCAGGCGACGTAACGCTGGTCAACACGGCGAACGCAACGATCGTTACCGAAGGTGCGATGTCGATCGCGATCCAGGCGCAGTCGATCGGCGGCGGCGGCGGTTCCGGCGGTTTCTCCGTCGGCGCTGGCCTCGCTCTCGAAGGCGACGCCAGTTCGGCAGTTGGTGCAGGTTCGGGCGGTGCGGGCGGCTCGGCCGGCGTGGTCTCGATCGACAACGCGGGCGATATCGGCACGCGCGGCGACGGTTCGCTGGCAGTGCTGGCGCAGTCGATCGGCGGTGGTGGCGGTTCGGGCGGCTTTGCCGTCTCGGGCGGCCTCAGCGTCAAGGGCGGCGCGGCCAGCAACGCAATCGGTGGACAAGGCGCGGGCGGCGGTGACGGCGGCCTCGTCTCGGTCACCAGCAGCGGCACGATCCAGACGCTGGGCGCCAATGCGACCGCGATCCTTGCGCAGTCGGTCGGCGGCGGCGGCGGCGCCGGCGGGTTCTCCGCTGGTGCGGCAGCGGCCAGCGCGGATGCGGCTTCCAACCTCGTCGGCGGCAGCGGCGGCGCGGCAGGCGCGGGCGGTAACGTCACGATCGCCAACAATGGCGGCACGATCACGACCGATGGCGACTTGTCCTACGCGGTCTATGCGCAGTCGGTCGGCGGTGGCGGCGGTTCGGGCGGCTTTGCAGCCGGCGCGGGCCTCAGCCTCGAAGGCGATGCCGAATCCGGCGTGGGCGGCGGCAGCGGTGGCGGCGGCGGTGCTGGCGGCCTCGTCAGCCTCGACAACACCGGCACGATCGCGACCAAGGGCGCGGGCTCGGTGGCTGTGTTCGCCCAGTCCGTGGGCGGCGGCGGCGGCGCGGGTGGCTTCGCGGTGGGCGCAGGGCTGACCGCAGAGGGCGGCTCGGCATCCGACAGCGTTGGTGGCTCGGGCGGCGCGGGCGGTGCTGGCGGCGTGGTTTCGATCACGACCGATGGCCTGGTTCAGACCGAGGGCGCCAATGCGACCGCGATCTTCGCGCAGTCGGTCGGCGGCGGCGGCGGCAAGGGCGGCTTTGCTGTGGGTGTCTCGGCGTCCAAGGCGGACAGCGCCTCGACCGTGGTCGGCGGTAGCGGCGGCGCGGGCGGTGATGGCGGCGAAGTGACCGTGGCCAATGGCGCGGACGGCGAAGTCGTCACGCTGGGCACACTCTCCTACGCCGTGTTCGCGCAGTCGGTTGGCGGCGGCGGCGGCCAGGGCGGCTTCTCGGCCGGTGGCGCGCTTTCGCTTGAAGGCGACGCGAATTCGTCAGTCGGCGCGGGCGACGGTGCCGGCGGCGGCATCGGCGGCGTGGTTTCGCTGAGCAACGCCGGCAAGATCGGCACGGCCGGGGATGGTTCCATCGCGATCTTCGCCCAGTCCGTGGGCGGTGGCGGCGGTGCTGGCGGCTTCGCGGCGGGCGGCGGCCTGACGATCGAAGGCGGCGCAGCCTCCAATTCGGTTGGCGGTGCGGGCGGCGACGGCGGTGCCGGCGGTGTGGTTTCGCTGGTCAACACCGGATCGATCCGTACCGAAGGCGCCAATGCTACGGCGGTCTATGCCCAATCGGTGGGCGGCGGCGGTGGTGCCGGCGGCTTCTCGGTCGGCGCCAGCGCATCGAAGGCGGACAGCGCCTCGAACACGGTTGGCGGCTCGGGCGGTGCTGGCGGCGACGGCGGCGAAGTCTCCATCAACAACGGTGCGGGCGGCTCGATCACCACCTTGGGTGACTTCTCCTACGCGGTCTTCGCGCAGTCGGTCGGCGGCGGCGGCGGTTCGGGCGCTTTCGCGGCCGGCGGTGCGCTGAGCCTTCAAGGCGACGTGGACTCAAGCGTCGGCGGCGGCGCGGGCAGCGGTGGCGGTATCGGCGGCAACGTCACGCTCACCAGCCTCGGCGCGATCCAGACGGCGGGCGAAGGCGCGATTGCGGTCTTCGCTCAGTCGATCGGCGGCGGCGGCGGTGCCGGTGGCTTCGCGGCCGGTGGTGGCCTCTCGGCAGAGGGCGGCGCGATGTCGAACACGGTCGGTGGCTCGGGCGGCGCGGGCGGCTCGGGTGGTACGATCGCGCTGGAGAACGGCGGATCGATCCTGACGATCGGCAGCAATGCGACCGCGCTTTTCGCGCAGTCGGTGGGCGGCGGCGGTGGTGTTGCCGGCTTCTCGACCGGCGGCGCAGCGTCCAAGGCCGGTGCGGTTTCGCAGGCGGTTGGTGGTGACGGCGGCACGGCGGGTGACGGCGGTGACATCACCGTCAGCAACGCGGCCGGCGGCAAGATCGAGACCGATGGCGCCATTTCCTACGGCGTCTTTGCACAGTCTGTCGGCGGTGGCGGCGGCGCGGGCGGCTTTGCGGCCGGTGGCGCGCTGGCGCTGGGTGACGACGTGGAGAACGGCGTCGGCGGTGGCTCAGGCGGCGCAGGCGGGCTTGGCGGCACGATTGCGATCGACAATGCCGGTCAGGTCGTCACGCTTGGCGATGCCTCGATTGCGATCTTCGCGCAATCGATCGGCGGCGGCGGCGGTGCCGGTGCTTTCGCGGCAGGCGGCGGCCTTTCGGCCGAAGGCGCTTCGGCCAGTTCGTCGGTCGGCGGAGCCGGCGGCGACGGCGGCGCGGGCGGCAATATCACGGTCTCCAACAGCGGCCTCGTGGCGACGGCCGGCGATCAGGCGGTGGCGATCCTTGCCCAGTCGGTCGGCGGCGGCGGCGGTGTCGGCGGCTTTGCCGTCGGCGGTGCAGCTTCGCAGCTCGATGCCGTGTCCGACACGATCGGCGGCAGCGGCGGCGCGGGCGGTATCGGCGGCGACATCACCGTGAACACCAGCGGCGCAGTCTACACCGAAGGCGCCTTTGCTTACGGCATCCAGGCGCAGTCGATCGGCGGCGGCGGCGGCAACGGCGGCTTCGCGGCCGGTGCCACCGTGGCCCTGACCGGCGATGCACAGTCGACCATCGGCGGCGGTGCCGGCGGTGGCGGCGGCCTTGGCGGGACGATCACGCTGACCAACAGCGGCACCATCGAAACGCTGGGCGCCAGCGCGGTTGCGGTCTTCGCCCAGTCCGTGGGTGGCGGCGGCGGTGCCGGCGGCTTCGCCGGCGGCCTCACTGGCTCTGGCGACGGCGCTTTCGGCTCGACCATCGGCGGTGCCGGTGGCGATGCCAGCCAGGGCGGTGACATCACTGTCAGCAACAGCGGGCAGATCCATGCCGGCGGCGCCAATTCGGCGGGCGTCTTCGCCCAGTCGGTCGGCGGCGGCGGCGGCCTTGGCGGCTTCTCGCTGGCGGCGAGCGGTGCGGTCTCCAGCCTGTCCAACACGCTTGGCGGTTCGGGCGGAGCCGGCGGTGACGGCGGCGCGATCAGCGTCTCCAACGCGGCGGGCGCGACCATCGTGGTCGATGGTGACCTGTCCTACGGCGTGTTCGCACAGTCGATCGGCGGCGGCGGCGGTTCCGGCGGCTTCGCGGTCGACGGCACGATTGCCACCGGCGGCGCGGTCAATTCGACCCTCGGCGCGGGCTCCGGCGGCGGCGGCGGCAATGGTGGTGCCGTCACGCTGACCAATGCCGGCAACGTGCTGGCGCAAGGCGCGGGCTCGGTCGCGGTCTTCGGCCAGTCGGTCGGCGGCGGCGGCGGTGCGGGCGGCTTTGCCGGCGGGCTTTCCGTCGGCGCAGGCGGCGCGATCAGCCAGAGCATCGGCGGCGCGGGTGCCGGCGGCGGCAACGGCGGCGACATCGCGGTGACCAACAGCGGCGTGATCCAGACGCTGGAAGCCAATTCGATCGGCGTCTTTGCGCAGTCGATCGGCGGCGGCGGCGGCCTTGGCGGCATGTCCATCTCGGGCTCGCTCAGCACCGGCAGCTCCACGACGACCAGCCTTGGCGGCTCGGGCGGAGCCGGCGGTGACGGCGGCACGATCACGGTCAGCAACAGCGGCGTGATCGATGCCAAGGGCGACTTGTCCTACGGCGTATTCGCCCAGTCGATCGGCGGCGGCGGCGGCACGGCCGGCATGGTGGTTTCCGGCACGCTCAGCACCGGGCTTGGCGGCCTGACCTCTGCCCTCGGCGGCAGCGGCGGTGCTGGCGGCAATGGCGGTGACATCACCGTCACCAACACCGGCACGATCCTGGTGGAAGGCGCGGCCTCGGTCGGCATCCTGGCCCAGTCCATCGGCGGCGGCGGCGGTGCGGGCGGCTTCACCGGCTCGCTTGCGGTCACCGGCGGTTCGCTGAACAGGCAAGTGGGCAGCACCGGCGGCGCGGGTGGCGACGGCGGCGACGTCACTGTCACTTCGACCGGCAGCATCGTCACCATGGCGGACGATTCCATCGCCGTGCTGGCCCAGTCCATCGCGGGCGGCGGCGGCCAGTCGGCCTATGCCATCGCGGCGCAGGCCGGCGCGTTCGATGGCGTCAACCTGACGCTGGGCGCGCAGGGCGAAGGGATCAGCGGCAAGCAGGGCAAGGTCGTCGTCAACCTCTCGGGCGGTGTGCTCCAGACGGCGGGCGCGCTTTCCTACGGCCTGCTGGCACAGGCCATCGGTGCGGGCGGCGGCAACGTCGCGCTCTCCGTGCCCGATCCGCTGGAAGTCGGCTCCAACGGTCTGACCTTGCAAGTGGGCAGCACCGGCGGCGTGGCCGGCGACGGCAACGTGATCGACGTGACCAACGCCAACGAGATCCAGACCAAGGGCGCAGGCGCCATCGGCTTCGCGGCGCAGTCGATCGGCGGCGGCGGGGGTACTGAGGGTGTTACCGGCGACGTGGTGTTCGGCAGCGGCGATGCCGTGTGGTCCACCGTTGTCGGCGGCAGCGGAGACTCGGCCGGTTCGGGGGCGGCGATCACCATCGCAAACAGCGCAACGATCGTTACCGAGGGCGACGGGGCTATCGGCCTGCTTGCCCAGTCGGTCGGCGGCGGCGGCGGTGTCGGCACCATGGCGCTCGGCCTTGCCGATGGCTCGCTGGCGGGGGCTTCGCTGAACGTCGGTGGTGCGCAGACAACCGCAGGCAATGGCGGCGACGTGACCTTCACGACATCGACCGGCGCCATCGGCACTTCGGGCAACCTCGCTTCGGCGCTGGTGGTCCAGTCGATCGGCGGTGGCGGCGGTGTTGCCACCCTGTCCTCCATGGAAGGCGGCGCGCTGGGCGATATCACCCTGGCAGCCGGCTCTACCGGCGGTGCGGGCGGTGACGGCGGCAACATCACGCTCGACCAGAAGGCCGACGTGGTGACCAGCGGCACCGGCGCCAATGCGGTGCTGGTACAGTCCATCGGCGGCGGTGGCGGTCTGGTGACCCTCGACAACACTGGCGGCACCGGCACGGTCACCAACGTCGATCTCGGCGGCGCGGCCAGCGGTTCGGGCGGCACTATCGACTTCACCCTCGATGGCCGTGTCCAGACCACCGGTGCGGGTGCGGCGGGTGTCGTCGTGCAGTCGATCGGCGGCGGTGGCGGTTACGTCAGTGCCGTGGGCGCCAATGGCGACGGCACGCTGACGCTGGGTACGTCGAACGGCGCGACCGGCAATGGCGGCGACGTCTCCGTGGCGATCAACCAAACGATCACCACCACCGGTGCGGGTTCGACGGCACTGCTGGTGCAATCGATCGGTGGCGGCGGCGGTGCGGCGTCGATCGTCGGCGCGGATGGCACTGTCCAGACGCTCGACGTGGTCGACGCCAGCGCGGTCAGCACGCTGCGCATGGCCCGCTTGATGGCGCTGGCAGCCCCGACCGGTACGGTCGATGCCGGGGCGGTGGACGTCACCGTGGGTGCGGCGATCCACACCAGCGGCGCCAACGCCAATGGCGTGGTCGTCCAGTCGGTCGGCGGTGGCGGTGCGGCCGCGGGCTCGGGAACGGGCGTGCTGGCGGGTGCCGGCGCGGGCAATGCGGTGAACCTCACCGTTAATGCCGATGTGGTGACCACGGGTGCCGGATCGAACGCACTGGTGGCGCAGAGCACGGGCGGCCTTGGCGGCAGCGCGATCACGCTGGACATCGGCAAGGTCAACGTCGTCGGCGGTCTGGGCGGCCATGCCGTCTCGCTGCTCGGCGGCGCGGACAATACCGTGACCAATGCCGGTACGCTGCAGACCATGGACGGGCAGGAAGGCCTGGTGATCTATGCGGAAGGTGGCGACAACACGATCGTCAACTCCGGCACGATCGTCGGCTCGATCGACCTGGGTGAAGGCTACAACAGCTTCACCAACGTCAACGGTGGCATCTTCCTGGCCGGCTCGCTCGTGAACGTGGGTGCGGGCACGTTCGTCAACTCGGGCATCCTCAATCCGGGTGGCGGCGGCGTCGTGTCGCAGCTCGCGGTGAGCGGCGGCCTGACCTTGACGGCGCAGAGCGAGTACAACCTCGATCTCGACCTGAAGAGCAACACGGCGGACCGGGTGACCGTCTCCGGCGCGGCGGTGCTGGCCGGCAAGGTCACCACCAACCTGCTCAATCTGGGCTATGCCCGGACCGGCGCGCACGAAGTCGTCATCCTCGATGCGGCGGGCGGCATTACCGGGCAGGATGCGGTTCAGCTTGATGCGCCCAACTCGGCCGTGGTGACTTTCGCGCTCACCTATCCGTCGACCACCGAGCAATCGATCCACTACGTGGTCGAATATGCACCGACGGGGCTGACCCAGCGTCAGGCCATGATCGGTAACGTGATCGACCAGATCCAGCAGGCCCCGACCGACGCTTTCGCGCCGACGGCCGCCGCGATCGTCTCGATCCCGACGGTTGGCGCGCTGGGCACGGTCTACGACAGTCTGACGGGTGAAGGCGTCACCGCCGCGCAGAGCGCGACGCTGACGGCCGTGGGCAACAACCACGACGTGATCGACAGCCAGATCCTCGGCCGCATCGGCACTTTCGCGCCGGCGTGGGAGAAGGAGAAGCTGGGGAATCTCTGGATGTCCGTCCAGGGTGGCCGCCAGCGTCTGGACGGAACCGACGGTGCGCACGATACGCACACCGACGGCTACGTCGTGCAGGGCGGATGGGACTATCGTCCCGATGCCCGCACGCTGGTGGGCGCCAGCTTCGGCTTCGATCCGCAGAGCTTCTCGGTTGCCGGGGCAAGCACTTCGGGCAAGGCGAAGGTCTACACGGTGGGCGCCTATGCGGGCTTCCATCCGGGGGCATGGACGCTCAGCGCGGATCTGCTCTACAGCGTGGCGAACACCCGTTACTTGCGCGACATGTGGCTCTATGCGGGCGGCAACGTGCAGGCGCGGGGCGACTTCACCGCGCATGCATGGTCGAGCCGTGCCCAGGTGGCGCGCCAGTTCGGCACGGGCAACGTGGTGTTCCAGCCCTTCGCTGCGCTGGAAGCCACCCGCCTTAAACTGCCCAGCTATGTGGAGACGCAGGGCGAGGATGGGGGCAGTTCGGCCCTTGGCCTGGCCTTCTTCGGAAAGGACTGGACGCGCGTTCGCAGCCTGGCCGGCACCAATGTTGCCGGACGGATCGAACTGCCGCAAGGCAAGGCCCTGGTCACCACGCTACGCGCGGCATGGGTCCACGATTTCGATCCCGATCGCTCGATCACCGCGGCATTCGCCGGGGCGCCGGATTACCGCTTCGTCACCACCGGTGCGCGGGCGGTCAGCAACAGCGGCCGGATCGACCTGCGTTCCACCCTGCAAATGCGCAAGGTGGACCTGCAAGCCAGCATCGGGGCCGATCTGGGCAAGGGCTACAACGATGTGACCGCCATGGTCGGTGTCCGGTTCCACATGTGAGCGCGGCCACCGTCATGACCATCGCTCTCAATTCCAACTTTCATTCGATTTCGGCCGGATCCTTGAGGATCCGGCCCACAGAACTGCGCTAACAGGAGAATTGCCTTGAAGACCAAGCTCATGGCCGGCGCATCGGCGCTGACTCTGGTGATGATCGCACCCGGAGTGGCCGTTGCCGTTACGCCCACCAATTGCGGCGTGCCCAATACCTCGTCCGATCCCAACGTGGCGTCCTGCATTTCGACTTATACGGACGGGATCGTCTACGATCAGTCGACCTACGGCACCCCGGCGGACCTCAAGGCGGACCTCTACGGTACGGTCGTCGTCACCACGGCCACTGTCGATACGGGCGTGAGCATTACCGGTTCGGCCGACCATGATGCGATCATCGGCGCGCGCAGCGGTTCGAAGGTCACTGGAACCGTCACCGGCCTGCTGACGCGAACCACCGGGACCGGCGATGCCGTCATCGAGAACCACGGCACTGTGAATGCCGGCGCGCTCGGTGCGGTTGCCAACGCGAACGGCACCGGCACGGCCACGATCACCAATGCCAGCGACGGCACGGTCACGGTAACGCAACCAGTCGGTTCGACCGTAACCACCGGCGCGGGGCTTGCCATTACCGGCACGAACGGCGGCGCAACCAACCAGGGCATCGTCAATGTCTCGTCCGCTGCCGCGGCCGGTACCAGCCTCTATGGCATTCAGGGTACGGGGCTTGGCGGCGGCACGATCGCGCTTACCAATGCCAGCCAGGTTACCGTGACCACCGGCGACGCGGACGCGATCGGCATCGGCACGTTGCCGAGTGCGGGTAACGTTGCCGCGACCAACACCGGCACTCTCGCGGTCTCTTCAGGTGCCGGTAATGCCACGGGCTTTCTTGCTCTGGGCGATACGACGGCTGGCACGACTGCGCTGACCAATAACGGCGCCTTCTCGGTCACTTCGACGGACGGCGATGCCGTGGGCATGTCGGCCCAGCAGCGCAGCGATGTGGCGATGGCAGCCACGCGCACCAGCGCTGCCAGCACGTTCAACGTTTCCGGTGCCAATGCGACCGGCTTCGAAGTGATCGATGCCACTGGCGCGGTCAGCGTGACCGGGACCGGCCAGTACGTCCATGTCACCGCGACCAACGACGCAACCGGCGTTTCTGTAGCCGGCGGCACGACGCAGACGGTTTCCTTCGCACCTGCCACCGTCAGCGGCACCGCCTATTCGGGCGATCTCGACGTCAGCGGCGGCGGTGATGCCAGCGGCGTGGTGCTGAGCGGCGCAACGGACGCGGTTTCCGTGGGCTTCACCGGCGCGAACCTGACCGTCACCAGCACGGATGCGGGGGCCAAGGGCATCGATGTGACCGGCGGCAGTTCGGTGGACATCTCCGTGCAGCCGGGCAGCGGCAACGGCGCTTCGTTGACGGTTTCGGCGGCACGCGGCGATGCCACCGGCATCTCGACCTCCGGCGCGACCGGGGCGCAGAGCGTCACTTTGGGTGACCTGTTCAGCGTGACGAACTCGGCCGGCTCGGCCACGGGCATCGCGCTGGAAGACGGCACCGATCAGACCGTTTCGCTGGCCTACGGGGCAACGATCAACGGTTCGGCCAATGCTGCCGCCATCAGCCTTTCCGGCGGCACGGGCAATCTTTCGGTGACCAGCCTTGGCGCGCTTTCCGTCGACGGCGGCGCGGGCACGGCCTATGGCGTTTCGGTGCGCGATGGCGCCAGCCTGCAGGTGAAGCTTTCCGGTGCTCTCCATGTAACTGGAACGGGTCCGGCTTATGGCGTGCAGGCTTTCGGCAGTGCCGGCACCGTGGCGATCACAGCGGCAGACACCGTCGATGTCACCAGCACGGACAGCTATGCCATCGGCGCTTACGTTTACGGCGGGACCGATGTTGCGATCGACTTCGCCAAGGGGCTGAACGTAGAGGGCAGCGACTGGGCAGGCGGCGTGTTCGCCTATGGCAGCGGCGCTCTTTCGATCACTTCGGCGCAGGACGTCTCGGTGACGAGTGCCGACGGATATGCCCTTGGCATCGGCATGGAGGGCGGCTCCTCCCAGACCGCAACTCTCGGCGGCAATCTCGTCGCTAGCGGGTCGGGTGGCTACGGAGTGTATCAGAGCGATGCCTCCGGCCCGGTTTCGCTGGAAATTGCAGGCGATTTCACCGGCACCGACCTGTCCGAGGGCCTTGTCCAGCAGGCAGGTACTACCCAGTCGATCGATCTGGGCGGCGATTTCTCGCTCTCCACGGCAAGCGGCGATGTCTACGGCGTTGAACTCGTGGATTCGACCGATACCGCCAGCCTGAATGTCGACGGTACCTTCACCCTTACGGCAAGCGACGGATCGGCATTCGGCGTCAACCTGGGCGGCAATGACGCCACGGTGTCGCTGGCGCAGGGTATGACGGTCTCGGCGGCGGGTTCGTCGGCGGTTGGCCTTTCGGCCTCGCTCGACGGCGCGGCGAACGTCACGCTTGGCGGAGCGCTTACGGTCACCAACGACCCTGCTTCCGTCGGCGGCACCGCAACCGGCATCTCGATCGAGAGCACCGGCGCGCAGACGGTTGCGCTGGCCGGCCCGGTCACCGTTTCGGCGGACGATGCGGTGTCTGGCATCGAACTGTTCGGCGATACCGGCGCGATCTCGCTTGCGGCCAACGATCTGGTTTCGGTGACGAGCGCCAGCGGCACCGCGCAGGGCGTGACCGTCGATGGCGGCACCGACCAGACGGTCACGCTGACGGGCGGTCTTACGGTCGAGGCGGCTGGCAATGCCGGCGGCGTGGAACTGGCGGACGGCACCGGCACGGCGACGTTGCACCTTCCTGCGGCGGTCACGGTCACCAGCACCGGCGGTACGGCCACCGGCGTTCTTGCGAACTTTGGCAGCGACCTTGTGGTCGATGGCGGTGGAGCGATCACCGCATCGGGCGTGTCGGGTGCCTATGGCGTGCAGACCACCGACTTCACCGGCAGCCAGAGCCTTGTGCTGGGCGACGTATCGGCCACCACGCAGACGGGTGAAGTGTTCGGCGTCACCCTTGCAGGCAGCGGTGCGATCGGCCTGACCGACACCGGCAGCATTGTCGCCACGGCGGAAAACGGCACGGGTGCCGGTGTTTCGCTTGTCGGCAACGGCCCGGATGGCGCGATTACCGCTTCGCTGGCCGACGTTCAGACGCAAGGCGACGGCGTGCAGGGCGTGATCCTGTCGCAGACAGGCACCGGGGCCACCGGCGCGATCACGGCGACCTTGGCCTCTGTTGCCACGACGGGCGCCGATGCCAGCGGCGTGACCGTGCGCGGTGCGGATGAGGGCACGACCTCGGTCACCTTGGGCGGCTCGGTCGCTTCGCCGTTGCTGCGCGCGGCGGTGGTCGATCATTCGGGCGGTGTCTCGACCCAGGGCGACAACGCCAACGGCGTGAACTTCTACGTCGGTAACGGTGCGGGCTCGCTGACCAACCTGGGCACGGTCACCACCTCGGGCGCGAATGCCATCGGCATTGCGGCCCAGGCCACCGGCACCGGATCGATCGAGATCGACAGCTGGAACGTAGTAACCAGCGGCGCCGGCTCGGACGGGATCACCGTCCAGACCGGCAGCGGCGCACAGAACCTGACGGTTCAGACCGTGGCCGTAACCGGTGTGGACGCGCGCGGCATCGTCGCCACGTCTGGCAGCGGCGCGATCACGCTGGCCAGCACCAGCGTTTCGGCAGCTTCCGGCGATGCCATCAGCCTGACTTCGACCAGCGGGGACATTTCCGCCTCGCTGGCCAGCGGCGGCTCCACCACTTCGAAGACCGGCGCAGGCCTTGCCATCACCACGGGCGGCAGCGCTGCAGTGACGCTGGGCACCACCGCCACGCTGAAGGGCGCGACCTACGGCCTCGTCTCGGATGCCGAGGGCGGGCAGACCGTCGTGCTTTCGGGCACCGTTGGCGCGGACAGCAACCATGCCGTCGCGCTTTCGGGAGGCGCTGCGACGCTCACCAACAATGGCACGATCAACGGTTACATGACCTTCGATACGGCCTCGACCACGCTGACCAACGCCGGCACCTGGAATGCCCAAGGTGGCAACAGCACGTTCGCGGGCAATGCCACGGTGATCAACAGCGGCACGCTGAACGTCAACGCGGCGGCTGCCGCTGCGGCGACGATGAAGCTGACCGGTGTTACCACGTTCCGCAACTCCGGCACGATCAGCCTTGCCAATGGCCATACCGGCGACGTGCTCGATCTGGGCAACGCGGCCTTCGTAGGCAGCGGCAATTCGCGCGTGGTGCTGGACGCCAACCTGGGCGCCAGCGCGGTGGGCAGTAATGCGGCGCAGTCGGCCGACCAGCTCAACGTCGGCGCGGCTTCGGGCACGACCACTATCGTCATCGACGATCTCAGCGGCAGCACGGCGGCGAAGTTCAACTTCGACGGCATCCGTCTGGTGAACGCCACCTCCGCCACGGCCGGTGCGTTTGTTCTGGACGGCGGCGCGGTCAACAAGGGCTTTGTCGACTACCAGCTCGTCACCGATGCGAACGGAAATGTCGATCTGGTCGGCGTGCCCAGCACGCAGGCGTTTGAACTGGTGCGCACCGGCGCCGAAGTGCGCCACTACTGGCGTCGTTCGGGCGATGCCTGGTCGGATCAGATGCGCGCCATGGCATCGCAAGAGGGCATTGCGCTCTGGGGCCAGGTCCTTGGCGGCAGCGAAACCAATCGCTCGCGCCCGGTCTATTCCGAAACCGTGCTGGGCACCGCCACCACGTTCACGCCCAACCTTGACGTGCGTGACACCTGGTGGGGCGGCCAGTTCGGCGTAGACTGGGGCCACGGCGGCAACCAGAGCGGCGACTGGGGCGTCGGCGTGACCGGCGGCTACGTCTCGCAGGAAGGCAAGGTGAAGTCGACCGGGGACCGCATCAAGCTGGATGGCGGCAACATCGGCCTCTATGCGCGCTATCGCAGCGCCGACGGGTTCTTCGCCCATGGTCTGGCGAAGCTCGATCGCTATTCGCTGAAGTACGAACTCGGCAACGGAGCCAGCGCGCCGAAGACCAACGCGACCAGCTATGGCGTGGAGATCGAGGCTGGATACCACTTCAACACTGGCATGCTGTTCCTTGAACCGTCCGCCAGCGCTTCGTGGACCGATTCCAATCTCGATGGCTTTGCGGCAACGCAGGGCGGCGTCGGCGCGAAGTTCGATCATGTCCAGAGCTTCTATGGCCGCGCGGGCCTGCGCGCCGGTATCGAGACGCATTCGGGCAACTGGTCGATCCAGCCTTATGTCGGCGGTAACTGGGAAGGCGAATTGAACGGCCAGCCTGGCGCCACGCTGTCTTCGGGCGGTGAAGACCTCTACTTCCGCGACGATGCCGAAGGCGGCCGCGCTCGCTGGGAAGTGGGCGTTCAGGGCGCATCCGAAGGCGTCTCCGCTTTCGCCAAGGTGGAAGGCGTGACCGGTTCGGGCAGCAGCGGCGTAGCCGGACGCGCAGGCGTTTCCTTCCGCTTCTGAGCGATACGGGTTCGAAAATGAAAGGCCGGCGCACCACGGTGCGTCGGCCTTTTTCATGGGTTTTGGGTTTGGTGCCGTGGTCCTACGTCGAAATGGTCGGCCGGCGCGTGAGGAAATCGGCTTGGGCGAGCATGGTGCTTGCGGGAGAGGTTGCAGTTTCCGGCACGCGCGTCGAGGATCTATGAACCGTGTTCACCGCCACGCGCGGAATGCAAGGAGCCTTCCAGCTTGCCTGAGTCTTCCGAAACGCCTGCCGGTCCCTCGGGCGCGATCATCGTTATGGGCGTCAGTGGCTGCGGTAAGTCTACGCTCGGGACTGTACTGGCCAAAGCGCTGGACTGCGCCTTTCTGGAAGGCGATGCCTTCCACTCGGTGGAGGCGGTGGAAAAGATGCGCGCCGGGCAGGCGCTGAGCGACGCGGATCGCTGGCCGTGGCTCGACCGACTGGGAGAGGCTGCCGCCAAGGCCGTTTCGGAGCGAGGCCGCGTCGTGGTTGCATGCTCGGCCTTGAAGGTCGTCTATCGTGACCGCCTGCGTGCGGCGATTGGCGCGCCCGTTCGTTTCGCCCTGCTGCAGGCAAGCCGTGAGAAGCTCTACGCGCGGATGAAAAATCGGCCAGGGCATTACATGCCGGCCAGCCTGCTCGACAGCCAGCTTGCCACGCTGGAGTATCCGCTGGATCGCGAGAACGCATTGGTTCTCGATAGCGAGGAATCGCTCGAAATCCTGCGCGACCGCGTCCTGACGGCATTTCGCGGGCATTGAGTTCACGGCATCAGGCGCCGGCGGCCTTCCCATAGGTGCCAGCGCATGGCCAGCGCGGCACCCTCCGGATCCTGCGCGCGGATCGCTTCCACTATGACTTCATGCTCACGCAGCATCGTGGCGATGACGTCCGGTGCGCGGGAGCGCGAGATATCGACGCCTGCGCGCATGATCTTCTCCACATAGGGCCAAAGCGCGTCGAACGCGGCCAGGAAGGCGGGATTGCCCGTTGCCGCCGCGATACGGCGGTGCAGTTCCATGTCTTCGGCATGGGCCGGGGCGTTGGAGAGGAGGGCGGCGCGCAGCATCTCCAATCCCTCCTCCACATGTGCCATTTCCTGCGAAGTGCGGCGCGTTGCGGCCAGCCGGGCGGCTTCCGCCTCCAGTACAAAGCGCACTTCGTAGCTGCCCAGCGTGGCCGGCAACTCGCTCATGGGCATGTAGGCGGCCAGCCGGTCCGATGGCCGGCTCTTGACGAAAGAGCCGGCACCGCGCCGCGCTTCGGTAATCCCGTCGGAAGCCAGGCGCACCAGTGCCTCGCGCACGATGGCGCGGGAAACGCCGAAGATCTCCGCCAGCTTCGCCTCGGACGGAAGGCGCGAGCCGACCTCCAGATTGCCGGACTTGATGATCTCGACGATGCCCGCATAGGCATGATCGGAAAGGCGTGGCTGGTTCATCGAAGCTCCGGCTCTAGAACAGGCTGCTGCCCACAAGCACCAGCAGGAGGCCGACCACCGCCACAACGGTTTCCATGATCGACCATGTGCGGAAGGTACCGGGCATGTCGGTGCCAAGGTAGCTTTTCACCAGCCAGAAGCCCGGATCGTTTACGTGAGAGAAGAACACCGATCCTGCGCCGATGGCCAGCACCACCCATTCCGGTGCTACCCCGGAATGGGCGACAAGGCCGGTCATCACGCCGGCCGTGGTGATCGTGGCGACGGTTGCCGAACCGGTGGCGAGGCGGATGCACACCGCGATGCCCCAGGCCAGCAGCAGCGGAGAGATCGCGCCGCCGCCGGCAAGGCGAACCAACATGTCGGACAGGCCGGCCGTGACCAGCACTTGCTTCAGTGCACCGCCCGCGCCGATCGCCAGCAGGATGCCGCCGGCCGGGGCCATCGCCTCCGCCCAGATCAATTCCTGGATATGCCGCTCGCCAAGGCGTCGCCCGAACAGCAGCGGCAAGGCGCAGAGGTTTGCCAGCAGCAGCGCGATAACCGGATCGCCCATCCAGCGCAGCCAAGCCAGCCGATCTGCCAGCGACGGCGGAGCGAGAACCACGGCCTGGCCTGCCCCGATCAGCACGACGGGTAGCAGAACCACCGCCAGCGCCCGGCCGATGGAGGGAGTTGCGATGTCGATCGTCCTGGGCGCAAGCAGCGGCGGGCTGAGCTTGACACCGCGCGCGGTGAAACGCGCGAGCACTGGTCCGGCGATGATCGCGGTGGGTATCCCCACCAGCAGTCCATAGGCGAGTGTAAGCCCAAGGTTCGCGCCCAGCGCGTTCACGGCCAGGAGCGGCCCCGGATGCGGCGGCACCAGCGCATGGACGACCGTGAGGCCGGCCAGCGCGGGCAGCATCAGCCTCAGCTTGGAATCGTCGTCATCCAAGCCTTTCGGCAAGGCTGCGGCGGCCGACGCGACGATCGGTAGCAGCAGCACCAGACCGGTTTCGAAGAACAGCGGCAGGCCGATCAGCAGCGCGGTGAACAGGCTTGCCCAAGGCGCGCCCCTGACCCCCGATACGCCAAGTGCGGCGCGGGCCAGCCCGGCCGCGCCTTTCGACAACTGCAGCATCGCGCCGAGCCCCAGCCCAAGCGCCACCACCAGCCCGGTGCCGCCTAGGATGGTGCCGGCACCTTTCTCTACTGCCTTACCAGTATCGTTCAACGGCAT
This sequence comes from Novosphingobium oxfordense, assembly GCF_044029435.1. Classification (NCBI taxonomy): domain Bacteria; kingdom Pseudomonadati; phylum Pseudomonadota; class Alphaproteobacteria; order Sphingomonadales; family Sphingomonadaceae; genus Novosphingobium; species Novosphingobium oxfordense. The sequence goes on from NZ_CP147008.1 coordinate 1,902,737, forward strand.
CCCGGCAAGCACACCCACCGTGAACGCGCCGCAGAGCAGCCCGACGAATGGGTGAAGGCGGCCACGGACGATGAGTGCGATCGAAAGAGCGATGCCGGCGATGGCGGATAGGATCAGCTTGATATCTTCCGGCGTCATGATTGGCCGGTTCCGATCGCGCAGCGCTTCCATGGGCCGAACGACTGCGTTCGGCGAAATGACAGCGTCATTCCCCACCTCTCCTGTGTCTTGTTTCTGTTTTGACGGGATAGTTCCGCCGGATTTGTTGGACAGGTTATAGCTGCGTAGCAGCCGTATTCCAGCTCAATCCATGCCGAGAGCCACATTTTCGCGAAATCTGTCAGACCGATTTTCCTGTCGCCATGCCCGGAAATAGTGGCGGCGGACTATGGTCATGCTTGGAGCTTCGCCGGAGATGCTCCGGGCACATGCGTTCCGGCGATTTCGTGAACGGACTGTCGGTAATTCGGGCGGCAATTTGGCAGAGCCGGCAACTTACTGCGAATGGCCCATTATCTCCAGATAGCGGGCTTCGGCGACGCCGTAGAACGGGCCGCAATATTTGATGAGCCCCGCCCGATCGCGTATCTGCACCAGTCCGCGCGTGGCCTTGATCCAGCGCTCGGCCTCCAGATTGTGAATGGCATGCGTGATGCTTGCGCGACGGACGCCCAGCATGATCGACATGTTCTCGTGCGTCAGTGGAAGGTCGTCCTGACCGATCCGGTCATGATACATCAGCAGTTTTCGCGCGAGCCGCTGCTGGACGGTCGCCCGCACCCCGGCACTCGCGGCCAGGCTGAGTTGGACGATCTGGGTCTGGATATAACGCAGCAAGTAGGCCAGCAGCGTCGAACTGCTTATCACCAGGGCCTGGAATTGCTCACGGTCTAGGGTCAGCGCCGCGCCTTCGATCTGAACGCAACTGTCGCGTTGGGGGAACAGATTGCAGATGGCGCTCGCGCCGACGATGCCTTCGCAGCCCACTACTCCCACTTCCAGCGGCGTGCGGATATCGCTGGTCTCCAGGTTGGAAATGACGCCGGTTTCGATGAAGTAGATCTTCTCCTGAAGCTCTCCGCGGCGTTCCAGATAGCTGCGCGCGGCCAGCGTCTCGTTGCGCAGCAGCGGGCGCAAACGCGCTCCATCGTCAGGCTGCATGCCCAGCAACAACCTGTTGCAGGTCCATCTTTGGTCCAGCCCGCCAATCATTGGCAGAATCCTCCCCCTGACTCCGACGCCAGGAGTTTTTCCATGTTATCAAAAGAGTGCAACTGCCGATCTTCGTTGCGGTTCCCAAAAATATTCCGAATTAAAATGCGGTATTAGTAAATAAAGGGAATTTACTCATTAATTTTGACACCGGTAACCGCGAGTGGTAGCCGTATGGGCCCAATGTACGGGGCCGTACAAAGATTTCCTCTTTGTTGCATGTAAGATCCCCGCTAAGTATTTCGTCGAGGTTCTGGAGAGGGCTGGATAGTAGAGAATATACGATTCCAGAATTGTCTGAAGAGTTATCCGGCGGGAAAGACAGCGCCTGATTACTCAAATTCCTTGGATGGAGGATTTGTCATGGGCTTCGCCGCAAGGGGAAATCGGCCGCGTGCGTCATCTTATGTCCCCGCGCCGCCACACAGATCATGGTCTCATGAGGACAGGGACGGGCGGCCATCGCTTACCCCCACTGAATCGCGGGCGCTTCAGCAACGGCTCTGGGCCGTATTTGACGGCGACTGATTGTATCTGAAGTTGTTCCGCGTCGCGCCAGACGCATTCTAGCAAAGGTTGGCAAATGATTGCATTCACCGCGTTCGGAAACGGTTTCGACCATGCCCAATCATTGAACGAGCAGATTTCCTCCAATGCAAAAGCCGCAGTCGAACAGTTTTTGACCAGTGGGCAAGAAATTCAGGCCCAGTTCGCCAACCAGGCTGCCGCCGCCCGCAATCGCCTTATTACTTGCCTTGACGAACTGGCGCGATCGCCGGACGCCGCTGCGGCCTCTCAGGTCGGGGCCCACTTCTTCACCGCTTCCATGAGGGACATGGGGGAAAACCTGACCCAATGGAGCCAACTGCTGATGCGGGGCTTCGATGCCCCAATTCCGGCACCGGCGCAGGCGGAATAGGCTGATCACCGGGGCATCCGATCCGGAAGCCCCGACAGATGTACGACCCAGACTAGGCCTCGGACGCTTGCGAGCGTGCGAGGCCTCATTGTGGTTTGGGCATGCCTCCGAGCGGGATGCCCAACGCAGTATCCGCGCGAGGCCCCGAGGGGAAGGGCATCGCGCGGCGGGGGGGAGATACTGCCGGGGCCGAAGCGCGAATGGTGCGCCCCGGCCTCGGGAAAAGCGTCAGAAGTGGTAGGCGACGCCGACCAGTGCCTGATGGCGGTCAAAACCGTTGCCGTTGCTGCCCAGGTCCGAATAGCGGTACTCGAGGCGCGCGGTCACGTTGTCGAGGATCGCACGTTCCACGCCGCCGCCGACACTCCAGCCGTCGAAGGTTTCATGGCCCTGCGCCACGCCGTCCGAAACGCGGGCGCGCATGTTCTCGTAGCCGCCCCGTACATAGAGCATGGTCTTGGGGGTGACGAGGTAGCCGGCACGGGCGGACAGGTCGAATGAGTAGTTCGGGTCTAGGACCGCGGCGCCGCTGCGCACCGCATCGTCCGCGCCCAGATTGAAGCCGCTTTCGGCACCAATCACCACGTTCGGCGTGATCTTGTAATTGTAGCCGGCGAAAGCGCCGCCGGTGAAGGAATCGCGGCTGTCGCGCACGTCAAGGTCGCCAATGTCGGTATCGGCGCCGCGCACGCGGTCATGGTTCCAGCCGGCCTGCACACCGACGTAAGGGCCCTCGAACGCATCCGCAAATGCGGGGGAGACTGCGAACACCGATGCTGCGGCGAGGATCCCTGCTACGAACGTCTTCATTGTTGTTATCCCTGTATTGCTGTCCTCCTGGACAGGGGCGATATGGTCCCTTGATCGCGCCGGGATAATTCCAATAGTGTTCGACAGACTGTTTCCCTAGCGGAGACAATCGCATGGCCTTTCGGCAGTTCTCCGCCATCTTCGGGTGCGCTTCCATCGGCGGGGATGCCGGGTGGTGCGCCGGGCATGCGTGCCGGGCAGCAAGACAGGCGGGGCCGCGCCGGGACAATTCGTTACATCTTATAATGTTTCATAACGTTGCCCGTCAGCGGCAGTTCACACTCGAATTGGCAAATTAGGGGTTCTGGACAAGACAGGATTATCGAAATGGCTGGCAGGCTGCAAAAGGCGGGAGCGTATATGATGGTGGGGCTGGTCGCCGTGACGACGCCTCTCGCAGGCGCTTCGGCGCAAGATTACCCGCCGCCTGGATCGTACGATCCCTATTCGCCTCCGCCGCCGCCTTCACCCCCTCCGCCGCCGGCGCCTTATGAACCATATCAGGGGCAGTATGACGGCCAGAACCAAGGCCAGTATCAGGACCAGTACCAAGGCCAGTACGGGCAGCCTTATGCCTCGCCGCCGCTGGACAGCTACGCCAACACGGCTCCGCAAGGGTATGACGGGTCACAGCCGCCTCCGCCTCCGCCGGGCTATCAGCAAGACCCGGCCTACGCGCAGCAGATGGATCAGGACCGCTATTACGAGGCGCATGCGGAGGACTGGGCGCAGCGTTACTGCGTGCGGTCGGGCAACAACGCCGGTTCGGGTGCCTTGATCGGCGGCCTGCTAGGCGCGTTGCTTGGATCGAGCGTCGCCGGGCGGCATGATCGCGGTGCCGGTGCCGTGGTCGGCGGGGCCATGGGCGCGGTCGGCGGTGCGGCGGTCGGCAGCGCGAGTTCCGGAGAAACCAGCCCCGGCTGCCCTCCCGGCTATGTCGTGCGCGGTGGTGCGCCGGCGTTCTATTACCAGAGCTATGGCGAGCCCTACTATTACGCGGCACCCGTCTGGTATCAGCCGTGGATATACGTAGGCAACCGCTGGACCTACCGCCCCTATCCCTATCGCAACTGGTATTATCGTCACTATAGCTACGGCCGTCCGTACCATGGCTACTACGGCGGTTATCGGGGCGGCTACCACGGCCATTACGGTGGCCCGCGCCGTTGACCGGCTGAGAAATTGCAGCGGAGGAGGGCGATGATCGTCCTCCCCTGCTAGGGCGTAAACTCATAAATGGCACCATCGAGGCGCCCAAATGGCGAACAACTCGGGCCGAAGGGACCGCCGGGCGGGCTGGCTGCCCGTCCAAGGTCGCTTCGGTTCGAGATGGAAGCCATTTGGGCGTCCCTTCGGGATTTGACCAAAATGGTCCATCGCTGCGTCAGGAAGCCTTGAAATATCGACATATTCCGGCGCCTTCCCTTCTGGCGCTGAACCATTTTGCCTCAAACCTCGATGGTGCCATTTATGAGTTTACGCCCTAAAAGGAGCCGTCAGTCTTCGAAGGTCGCTTCGCTGGTGAAGAACGGCTGATCGGCATAGTGCTCGATGAAGGCGCGTTGGGCGGCCGACATCCCCAGACGCGTGGCGAAGACCATGTGGATGATGCCTTCGGCCGTATGCCATTGCGGTAGAACGCGTTCGAGGCGATTTCGCACCATATCATCGCGGCAAGCACGTTCGTGAAGCAACGCGATGCCAAGGCCGTTCAACGCGGCATCGCGCACGATGCTGGAATCGTTGCTGCACAGGCGCGGCTGATGGAAACAGCGATGCTGCTGGCCATCGTCGCCGACAAGGTCCCAGCGGTGGTGCTCGGCATGTTCGCCCACCGACAAAGTGGGGAACCACTGCAGCGTCTCGATCGTCACCGGTGCCGTCAATTCCGCCAGAAATTCCGGGCTGGCTACCAGAATCCGCTGGCCCCGGCCCAGTTGGCGCATCGTCAGCGAGAGATCGGTTTCCTTCTCGACATCCACGCGCAGGGCGATGTCATAACCTTCGCGGATGATGTCCACGCGGCGGCTGGTCAGGTGCATGTCGACGCGCACCAGCGGATAGCGGGCCAGGAATGAGGCCAGCCGCTCCGCCCCCAGGAAGCGGGCGAGGCCGGGCGGGCAGGTGATCCGCAGCAGGCCGCTCACATCCTCGCGCGCGCGTTCGGCAATGGCGCGCGTGGCGGCCAGCCCTTCCGCAATGATCTCGCACTGGCGATAGACCTGCCGGCCGACTTCGGTGATCCGCACGTTGCGGGTCGATCGTTCCAGCAGGCGGGCGCCCAGTTCCCGCTCCAGCTTCGCCACGCGCTTGGAAAGCTTGCCCCGCGCCTCGCCCGTGGCGCGTTCGGCGGCGGAGAAGCCGTTGTAACGCACGACCATCGCGAAGCTGCGCAAGTCGTCGAGATCCATCGCACGTTCCCTTTCTGTGGCCCTGGCTGGTGCCATTCCCGTCCCGGCACGCGAATGCAAGTCGCTTCGGGGATTGGTCCGGCGCGCAGGGCCAACGGGCAGGCGGGATCGCACCGGCCATTGTTACGGGAACCCACCTAACCGCGATGAGTTGAAATGATGCAAGGGTTTCTCCCGATAGGCAGAATACCGAGTAGCTGCTCAAAAGAGCTGCTCAAGTACGTGCAACGGAAGGCTATATCCGATGCGTATGACTTCGGGCGCAGCGACTACGCGCCGAACGGTTTTGAGCAGTCTCGCTGGTTTTGGGCCGGCTTCCTATCGGGCCAGGCTGCTGGCGGGCAGCAATCTTTCGAGACGGCGTTCGGATGCTGCGGGCGGGCGGCGCATCGCCCTGCTGCTGGGCGCGGCCGCTTTGATGACGGTCTCCGCGCCTGCGCTTGCCCAAACGGCAACCCTGCCGACGGGCGGCGCCTTCAGTGCGGGCGCGGGTACGATCGCCACGTCGGGCACGACGATGACGATCACGCAGGGTTCGACTCGCGCGGTGATCGACTGGAAGGACTTTTCGATCGGGACGGACAAGACCGTTCAGATCAATAACGCTGCCGGCGCGACGTTGAACCGTGTGATGGGCGGGCAACTCTCGCGGATCGACGGCACGCTTTCGGCCACCGGGTCGGTCTATCTGATGAATCCCAACGGGATGATCGTGGGGCCGGGGGGCAAAGTGCTGACCGGCGGCAGCTTCGTCGGTTCCACCCGCCAGATGGATCCCGCCGCCTTCATGGCGGGGGGCGCGGTGCGCGCCACCGGTACTTCGCCGGGCGGGATCGAAAATCAGGGCACCATCAGCGCCGAAAACGGCAGTGTCGTCCTGATCGCCCGATCGGTAGCGAACAGCGGGCTGATCAGCGCGGCGCAGGGCCGGGTGACGCTGGCGGCTGCCGACGACGTGCTGCTGGCAACCACCGATGGCAAGGCGGACGGCATCTACGTCTCCTATGGCGCGGGTGGCGGCGATATAACCCAGACCGGCCGGATCGAGGCGGCAGCGGCGGCGCTGAAGGCGGCGAACGGGAATATCTTCGCGCTGGCGGGCAATCGCGACGGATTGGTCAAGGCGACCGGCACTGCGACCGTGGACGGCCAGTTCTGGCTGACGGCGCCTTCCGGAACCGTGGAAGTCGCCGGCGCGCTTGCGGCGACCCGCGCGGATGGAAGCGGCGGCACCGTTGGCGTCAACGGCGCGCACGTCCTGCTTGCCGGCACGGCGGACATCAGCGCGGCGGGCACGAAGGGCGGCGAAGTGCTTGTCGGCACGTCCGGCTATGCCAGCGGCGCCGATATCGCCCAATCCACCGTGATTGCCGATGGCGCGAGGATATCGGCAGGCGGTCCGCAAGGCGGCGGGTTGATCGAGACCTCTGGGCACAGCTTCGACGTCGGCGCGGCAAGCGTCTCGGCGGGTTCCGGGGGCAATTGGCTGATCGATCCCGATGACCTAGTGATCGATGCGGCCGCAGCCTCGACCATCGTTGCCGCGCTGAACACCAACACCGGTGTGACCCAGCAGACTACGGCCGGCGGCACCGGGGGACTTGGCGACATCACGGTCGCCGCGCCCATCGTGTGGACCGGCACGGGCACCCTCACGCTCAATGCCTATCGCGACGTCGTGGTGGGCCAGATGATTTCCGGCGTGGGGGAACTGGAGATCGATGCCGGGCGCGACGTTGCCGTCAATGCGCCGGTTTCGGCCGGGCAGCTCCTGTTCAACCTGCCGGGAACCCTTTCCATCGCCGCTGGCGGCTCGATCACCGGCAGGGCCTATGTCGCGCTGCTGACCGGCGTTTTTGCCAACAGCGCCGGTGCGGGGGCGATCTCTTCCAATACGGCCAACTGGTACGTCCTTTCCAACGATCCCGCCAACGATACCGATGGCGGGCTGACGCCCGATTTCTACCAGTACAACTACAATAGCACCTCCGGCCTGCCGACCACGCCCGGCAACGGGCTGCTCTACCGCGTGGCGCCCAGCGTCAGCTTCACGCTGGGGCCGGTCATCAAGGATTACGACGGCACCACCGCCGCCACGCTGAATGACGGCAACGTCACCGTGACCGGTCTGATCAACAGCGACAACTGGACGCTGGACGGCACATATGCCGACAAGAACGCGGCCACCGGCATCGACGTTACCGCCACGAATTTCGCGGCGACCCACAACGGCATCCCTGTCCTTGGTTATACCGTAACGACACCTAGCGTGACCGACGCGGTCGGTACGATCAACCCGATGGCGCTGACGGCGGCGATAGTCGGCACGCCGACCAAGACCTACAACGCCACCACCGCCGTCTCGCTGACATCGACGAATTTCGCGCTGACGGGTGTCGCCTCGGGCGAGACCATCACCATCGGCAATGCGGCGACCGCCGCCTACGATTCTGCCAATGCGGGCAGTCGGATCGTCAATGCCACTTTCACCACCCCGAATTTCACGGCCGGGGCGGGAACCAGCCTGTCGAACTACGTCCTGCCCACTACCGCAACCGGCGCCGGGCTGATCAATCCGGCCTCGATCCTGATCAGCGGCATCGTCGCGCAGGACAAGGTCTACGACAGCACCACCGTCGCCCAGCTCGACACTTCGGGCGCATCGATCTTCGGCGTCGTCGGTAACGACGATGTGACGCTGAACCTGTCCGGATCGATCGGAGAATTCGCGACCAAGAACGTCGGCACCGCGATTCCCGTCACCGCCACCGGCATCACGCTGAGCGGAGCGGCGGCGGGCAACTACGTCGTTTCGCAGCCCACCGGCCTTGCGGCCAACATCACCAAGGCTTCGCTGGTGGTCTCGGGCGTCACCGCGAACGACAAGGTCTATGACGGCACCTTCTTCGCCGGCGTCAACACCGCCGGCCTTGACGTGACCGGCCTCTATGCGGGTGACGACATCACCCCCGTTGCGGGCCCCGGCGCGCAGATCACCTTTGCGACCAAGAACGTCGGCACCAACATCCCGGTCACAATCGCCGGCATCCTTCTGACCGGGCCGGATGCCGGCAATTACGACCTCAGCTTCTCCTCATCGCTGACGGCGGCGATCACGCCGCGCCCCCTGAGCGTGACCGGCAACGGCATGCCGACCAAGGTCTACGACGGCACCACATCGGCGATCGTCAGCGCATCCAATGCGACGCTGAGCAATCTGGTGCCCGGCGAGTCGATCTCGCTAACGCAGGCTTCGGCAACGAACTACGCGTCCAAGAATGTCGGTATCTGGGACATCGACGTCTCGGTCAACACATCCGACTACGTGGCCGGGCCGAATACGCTGCTGTCGAACTATATCCTGCCGACTTCGGGCACGATCCAGGGCGAGATTACGCCCGCGCCGCTCAACATCACCATCATCGGCAACCCCACCAAGACGTACGACGGCAATGCCAGCGCCTCTCTCGGTCCGTCGAATTTCCAGGTGGACGGCTTCGTCACGGGTGAAGGGGCCACGGTTAACCAGACGCAGGGCACCTATTCCTCCGCCAACGCGGGGATCTGGACCGTCTCGGCCAATCTGGACGCCAGCAATTTCAACCCCGATTCCGGCACCTTGATGTCGAACTACATCATCCCCTCACCCGTCACCGGACTGGGGACGATCATCCGGCGCAACCTTGGGCCCGGTGTCATCAATGTCGATATCACCGGCAATCCCACCAAGGTCTACGACGGCAACACCGTCGCCACGCTCACCCCGTCCGACTATACGCTGAGCGGCTTCATCACCGGCGAAGGGGCCACGATCACGCAGACGGTGGGCGAATACGGCAGCCCCAATGCCGGATTGCAGGCGGTGACCGCGCAGCTTGCGCCCGGCGACTTCGATCCATTCCCCAATACCAATCTGGACAACTATACGCTGCCAACCGAAGCGACGGGCATCGGCACGATCCTGCGCGCGCCGCTGACGGCCAGCATCATCGGCAATCCCACTCGCATCTACAACGGCACGACCCGCATCACCCTGAATTCCGTGAATTTCCAGATCACGGGCCTTGTCAGTGGTGAGAGTATCGACGTGCAGCCGCGCATCGGCGCATATGACAGCCGCAATGCCGGCAGCCGCACGATCACCACTGCGCTGCAATCGTCCGCGGAATTCGTGGCCGGCGCGAACACGCTGCTGATGAACTATATCCTGCCGACGGAGGCAACTGGCCCCGGCACGATCACCCCGGCGCCGCTGGTGATCCTGGGCGTCACCGCGCAGAACAAGGTCTATGACCAGACCACGCTGGCGCAACTGGCCGGCACCGCCACGCTGTTCGGGCTTATCGGCGGGGACGACGTAACGCTGGATCCCACCGCCTCCACCGGCAATTTCGCCACGCCCAACGTGGGCAACGGCATCGCGGTGACCGTGTCGGGCTATACGGTCACCGGCACCGATATCGGCAATTACAACCTGTTCCAGCCCAGCGGGCTTGTGGCCAACATCACCCCGCGCGGGCTGACGATCGCCAACCTGACCGCGCTGGACAAGTTCTACGACGGCACCACGGCGGCCACGCTTTCGGGCACGGCGACGCTGACGGGCGTGATCGCCGGGGACGACGTTGCGCTGGATCCCAGCGGGTCGACCGCATCGTTCCTCCAGTCGAACGTCGGCACCGACCTTCGCGTAACCGCCGGCGGCTATGGCATTTCCGGCGCGCAGGCCGGCAACTACACGCTTTCGCAACCGTCCGGCCTAACGGCGGACATCAACCCGCTGGCGCTGACCGGCAGCATCATCGGCAATCCCACCAAGACCTATGACGGCACCACCCAGGTTTCGCTGACGGCGGCAAACTATGCGCTAACGGGCTTCGTCGCGGGCGAGGGCGGTTCGATCGGCCAATCGGCCGGCGCCGCCTACGACAGCCCCAATGCCGGTGCCCGCACGGTCACGGCCACGCTGGCGGTTTCCGATTTCACCGCCAATGCCGGAACATTGCTGTCCAACTATGTCCTGCCCACCAGCATTTCCGGGCCGGGTACGATCACGCAGGCCATGCTGAATGCGATCATCATCGGCAATCCCACCAAGGTCTACGATTCCACCACCACCGCCACGCTGACCAGCGCCAACTATGCGCTGAGCGGCTTCGTATCCGGCGAGAGCGCGAACGTGACGCAGACGGCGGGCACGTACGCCAGCAAGAACGTGGGGATTCGCAATGTCACTGCCTCGCTAGCCTCTACCGACTTCACGGCGGGGGCGGGCACCGACCTTGCGAACTATGTGCTGCCCACCAGCGCTGCCGGGCTGGGCACGATCACGCAGGCTTCGGTGCAAGTGCAAGGCATCGTCGCGCTGGACAAGGTCTACGACGGCACCACGCTGGCCACGTTGGACAGTTCGGCCGGATCGCTTTCGGGCGTCTTCGCGGGCGATACCGTCAACCTCGTCTCCACCGGAGCAAGCGGCCAGTTCGCGACCAAGAATGTCGGCACGGACATTCCGGTGACGGCGACCGGCTACACCACTAGCGGCATCGATGCGCTCAATTACATCGTGCTGCAGCCGGTGGGCCTTGCCGCGGACATTACCGAGGCGACGATCCGGCTGGCCTCGGTCACCAAGGTCTACGATGCGACGACCACAGTTCCCACGCTGGACAGCGCCTATACGCTTTCCGGCGTGATCGCGGGTGACAGCGTGGGCGTAAGCGCTGGCGGCATCACCGGCAATTACGACACCAAGAACGTCGGCACCGGCAAGCTGGTGACCTTGAGCGGCGTGGTGCTGAACGGCGCCGATGCGGCCAATTATACGATCGCGGCCAGCGTTACCGACGAGGCGATCGGCACGATCACCCCGGCAACGCTGAACGTGATCGGTGCGCTGGCGATCGACAAGACATACGATCAAAGCTCGCTCGCCCAGCTTAACAATTCCGGCACGTCGCTCAGTGGCGTATTCGCGGGCGACGACGTCACGCTCTCGACCGGGGGCAGCACGGGCACTTTCGTCGATGGATCCGGCAATCCGACCGCGAACGCCGGCACCTGGAACGTCACGACCAGCGGCTACACGGTTTCCGGCACCGATGCCGGCAACTACAATCTGGTGCAGGCGCAGGGTCTGAGCGCGACGATCAATCCGCTGCAAATCTTCCTGACTTCCGTCACCAAGGTCTATGACGGCACTGTCGCGCTGCCCACGGCATCGACCGGTTATACCTTCAGTGGCGTGCTGACCGGGGATGACGTGACCGCCAGCGCGGCCGGGGCCACCGGCCAGTACAACAGCGGCCCCAATGTCGGCACGGGCATGTCGGTCACGGTCAACAATCTCGGCCTTTCCGGCGCCAGTGCGGGCAACTACTTCGTCAGCGACGTGACCGACAATATCGGCACGATCACGCAGGCCCAGTTGGCCGCCGCGATCATCGGCAATCCGACCAAGATCTATGACGGCACCACCAGCGCCACGCTGACCAGCGGCAACTACCAACTGACCGGCTTCGTCACCGGTGAGGGGGCGACCGTAACCAAGACTTCGGGCAGCTATGACAGCCCGAATGTGAATGCGACGACCGTCTCCACCACCTTGATCGATTCCGATTTCACCGCGACCGGCAGCACGCTGCTGTCGAACTACGTCCTGCCCACCAGCGCTTCGGGCGCCGGTACCATCGATCCGCGCCTGCTGACGGTTTCGGGCGTGACGGCGAACAACAAGGTCTATGACGGCACCACCTTGGCCACGCTGAACAGCGCGGCCGCTGCGCTGAACAACGTCGTCAGCGGCGATACCGTGGCGCTCGACAGTTCGGGGGCGACCGGTACTTTCGCGACCAAGAACGTCGGCACCGCCATTCCGGTGACGGCGGCGGGCTACGCGCTCAGCAACAATCCCTTCGGCAACTACGTGCTGGAACAGCCGACCGGGCTTTTCGCAGACATCACGCAGGCGGCGATCCAGCTTGTCAGGGTGACCAAGGTCTATGACGCCACCCTGGCGCTGCCCACCCTGTCTGCCGCCTATACCCTGGGCGGAGTGGTCGCGAACGACGATGTGAGCGTCGATACCGTCGGGATCGCCGGCAACTATGCCGACAAGAACGTGGCCACGGGCATCGACGTATCGCTTACCGGGCTGGCGCTGTCGGGCGCGGACGCCGGCAACTACAGCATTTCCAGCGCGGTGGTGGCGCAGCCGATCGGCGAGATTACCCCGGCCACGCTGAACGTGGCGATCATCGGCAATCCCACCAAGGTCTATGACGGTAATATCGTCGCCACGCTGGCCGGCGGCAACTACGACCTTACCGGCTTCGTCGGCGGTGAAGGCGCCACGATCAACCAGACGACCGGCGCCTATGACAGCGCCAATGCAGGCGCTCGCACGGTCACGGCGGCGCTGGCGGCGGGCAATTATGTCGCCAATGCGGGAACGGACCTGGGCAACTACGTGCTGGCCACCAGCGCGTCCGGCGCCGGCACGATCACGCAGGCGACCCTGCTGGCGGCGATCGTCAACAATCCGACCAAGACTTACGACGGCACCACCGCCGCTACGCTGGCAAGCACCAACTACCAGCTGACCGGCTTCGTGGCGGGCGAGAGCGCGACCGTCACCCAGACCGGCGGCACTTATGCTTCCGCCAATGCCGGCAACTGGCTGGTCACCGCTGCGCTGGGCTCCGGGGATTTCGTGGCCGGGTCCGGCACGCTGCTGTCGAACTACATCCTGCCCACCAGCGCGCAGGGGCTGGGCACGATCGACCGGGCACTGCTGTCCGCGGCGATCGTCGACAACCCGACCAAGACCTATGACGGCAACACCGCCGCCACGTTGGTGAGCACCAATTACCAGCTTACCGGCTTCATCGCGGGCGAGGGCGCAACCGTCACGCAGACGGCAGGCCTCTACGACAGCGCCAATGCGGGCGCCCGCACTGTCACCGCGGTTCTCGGCAGTGCCGACTTCACCGCAAACGGGGGCACCCTGCTCGACAACTATGTCCTGCCGACCAGCGCCAGCGGGGCGGGAACCATCGGTCAGGCCACGCTTACCGCCGCGATCATCGGCAATCCCACCAAGACCTATGAGGGCAATACTTCGGCCACGCTGGTCTCCGGCAATTACCAGCTGACGGGCTTCATCGGCAGCGAAAGCGCCACGGTAACGCAGACGGTGGGCCTCTACGACAGTGCCAATGCCGGCAGCCGCACGGTGACGGCCGCTCTTGCCGGTGGCGACTTCACGGCCGGGTCCGGCACACTGCTGTCCAACTACATCCTGCCGACGACCGCCTCCGGCGCGGGCACGATCACGCAGGCGATCCTGACGGCGGCCATCGTCGGCACGCCGACCAAGCCTTATGACGGCACCGTTCTCGCCCATCTGACCAGTGCCAACTACAGCCTTGCGGGCTTCGTCGCCGGCGAAGGGGCGAGCGTGACGCAGACCGTGGGCGCCTATGATAGTCCCAATGCCGGCGCGCGCACCGTATCGGCGACTTTGGGCAGCGGGGATTTCACCGCGAACGGCGGCACGCTCCTGTCCAACTATGTGCTGCCGACCAGCGCGTCCGGCGCGGGCCTGATCAACCAGGTGGTGCTGACCGCCACGATCGTCGGCGTGCCGACCAAGACTTATGACGGCAACACGGCGATCGCGCTCGTACCGGGCAACTATTCGGTGACGGGCTTCGTGGCGGGCGAAGGGGCCACGGTCACGCAGACGAGCGGCTTCTTCCCCACCGCGGACGCCGGCTTTGCCCTTGTCACCGCCACGCTCGGCTCCAGCGACTTCTCGCCCACGGGCAGCACGCTGATGTCGAACTACATCCTTCCGTCGATCGCGCGCGGCTTCGGCCTGATCGAACGCGCGCCGCTTGTCGCGGCGATCATCGGGAATCCCACCAAGGTCTACGACGCGACGACAAACGCCACCCTGACGAGCGCGAACTACAGCCTGACCGGCTTCGTGGCGGGGCAAGGGGCCACCGTTACCGAGACATCGGGCCTCTACGACAGCCCGAACGCCGGCAGCCGCATCGTGACGGCAATGCTGGGCAGCACCGATTTCGTGGCGGACGCCGGCACCCGTCTGACGAACTATATCCTGCCGCAGGAAGCCGTGGGCGCGGGCACGATCACCGCCCGCCCGATCGGCGGCGTCATCAACGGGATGATCATCGGCAATCCCACCAAGGTCTATGACGGCAACACGGTGGCCACGCTGACGCCCGCCAACTACGAACTGACCGGGTTCCTGGGCAGCGACGGCGTGATCGTGACCCAGACGCTGGGCACCTATGCCGGCAAGGACGTGGGCATCCATCAGATCTCCGCCGATCTGGCCTCGGGCGACTATACCCCCACCGGATCCACCGTGCTGTCGAACTATATTCTGCCCACCCAGGTCTTCGGGCTGGGGACCATCACCCAGGCCCTGCTGACGGCCGCGATCGTCGGCAATCCGAGCAAGGTCTATGACGGCAATACGGCAGCCCTGCTGGCCAGCGGCAACTACGCGCTGACCGGCTTCGTCAGTGGAGAAGGCGCCAGCGTCACGCAGACGGCGGGCACTTATGCCGATCCCAACGCGGGCCTTCGCGCGATCACGGCCATCCTCGGCAGTGGCGGTTTCGTGGCGGACAGCGGTACGCTGCTGTCGAACTACATCCTGCCCACCAGTGCCACGGGGCTGGGAACGATTACCCGGGCCGTGCTGTCCGCCGCGATCGTCGGCAATCCGACCAAGGTCTACGACGGCACCACGGCGGCCACGCTGGCGAGCGGCAACTACACCCTGACCGGCTTCATCGCCGGTCAGGGCGCCACTGTCACCCAGACCGCCGGCACGTACGACAGTGCCAATGCCGGCGGACGAACCGTTACCGCCACGCTTGGCGGCGGTGATTTCACGGCGGACAGCGGCACGCTGCTGTCGAACTATACCTTGCCGACGATCGCCACCGGCGCGGGCACGATCACGCAGGCCATGCTGACGGCGGCCATCATCGGCAACCCCAGCAAGCCTTATGACGGCAACACCACGGCTCCGCTGACCGGCGCGAACTTCCTCCTGACCGGCTTCGTCGGCGGCGAGGGGGCCAGCGTCACGCAGACCGCGGGCACCTATGCTGACCGCAATGCCGGCCTCCACGCGGTTACCGCGATCCTTGGCAGCGGCGATTTCGTGGCGAACAGTGGCACGCTGCTCTCCAACTATGTCCTGCCCACGGAGGCGGCGGGGCTGGGAACGATTACCCGTGCCGTGCTCTCCGCAACGATCGTCGGCGATCCGACCAAGACCTATGACGGCACCACGTCGGCCACGCTGACCGGCGCGAATTACAGCCTATCCGGCTTCGCGCCGGGTGAGGGGGCCAGCGTTGGGCAGACCTCCGGCTCCTACGCCAGCGCCAATGCCGGCACGCAGACCGTTACGGCGGCTCTCGGAGCTGGCGATTTCACTGCGCTGAACGGCACGCTGCTGTCGAACTACGTGCTGCCGGGCAGTGCCAGCGGACAGGGAACGATCGATCGCGCCATCCTGCAGGCGGCTATCGTCGGCAACCCGACGCGGACCTACAACGGCAACAGTTCCTCGACACTGACAAGCGCCAACTATGCCCTGACCGGCTTCATCGCCGGAGAGGGCGCGCAAGTGACTGAAACCCAGGCGCTCTACGATGGTCCCAATGCCGGGCCGCATATCGATACGGCCATTCTGGGCAGCAACGACTTCGTCGCCAACAGCGGCACGCTGCTCAGCAACTATGTCCTGCCCACATCGGCCTCTGGCGACGGCACGATCACCCGGCTGGACCTGACCGTCTCGATCACCGGCAACCCGACCAAGCCGCGTGACGGCAACACCAATGCAACGCTGAAGCCGGGCGATTACACGATTGCCGGTTTCGTGAATGGAGACGGCGCGATCATCACGCAGACACACGGCACTTACGCCGCGCCCGATCCCGGGCAGCAGGAAGTCACCGCGGCGCTGTCGCTTTCGGACTACTTGGCGAACCAAGGCACGCTGCTTTCCAACTACAACCTGCCCGACGTGGCGCATGGGCCGGGCACCATCCTCTTTGCGTTCCCCTGCGCATCGGTAGTGCTCTGCATGCCGGACCTGCCGGACTTGCAGCAGAAGGTCTTCGGCGGCACGTTCGCGCGGTTCTACATCGTCTACCCCAGCATCTTCCCGCGTTTCCAAGGCTATACCCAGGCCATGGCGGCGATGCCCAGCGTGCTTGAACAAGGGGGAATGGACCGGACCGAAACCGGCTGGTCTATCCGCAAGACCAGCGCCGTGGTAAACTCCGCCGATCAGATCCTGAACCGCGGCGGGGGCAGCACGCAGATCCAGGTACGGTACGACCCGCCTTCGCCGCAGACCGGGCTTGGCGGGGGACAATGATGAAAGCCACACTATCGCGCAGTGCATTCGCGGCGGCAGGCATGCTGGCGCTGGCTTCAGGATTGGCGGCAGGATCCGCCCACGCGCAGGATTTCGAACGGCGGATGCCCAAGCAGCCGCCAAACCAGCCGGTTCCCGAAGTGCCCGCGCCGCCGCCCGAAGCGGCCTCCGCGAACGATACCACGCAGATCCTGCCGGTGCTGCGCGGGCTGGTCTTCGTGAAC
Organism: Novosphingobium oxfordense; assembly: GCF_044029435.1. NCBI lineage: Bacteria > Pseudomonadati > Pseudomonadota > Alphaproteobacteria > Sphingomonadales > Sphingomonadaceae > Novosphingobium > Novosphingobium oxfordense. The sequence goes on from NZ_CP147008.1 coordinate 1,919,750, forward strand.
GGCGCAGGGGCCCTACAGCCTGCCGGCATATCCCCAGAGGGTGCGGGCAACGGCGTGGACGTTCGCCAGTTACCGCTGCTGGCCACCCCGGGCTTCGATGCCGCCGTGCGCCCTTATCTGGGCCGTCCGCTGACGCGGGGCGATCTCGATGGCATCGTCCGTATCGTCCAGAATGCCTACCGGACAAGCGAGCACCCGTTCGTCGATGTCGGCGCGCCGCCGCAGAACGTCCAGAGCGGCGTGGTGCAGATCGTCGTCACCGAATATCGGGTCGGCGCCATCGAGGTGACGGGCAACCGTCATTTCTCCACCCGTCTGATCCAGGGCATGAGCGATCTGAAATCGGGCGACGTGCTGACCCTGCCGCGCCTGCGCGGGGCGCTGGACGATTACAACCAGAACCCGTTCCTGACGGTGGACGGCGTCGTCCGCCCCGGCCAGTCGACCGGGACCACCGACCTCGTGCTGGAAGCGCACGACCGTCTGCCGGTGCGCGTCTACGCCGGTTACGACAATCAGGGCGTGCCCACGCTGGGGCGGGACGAATGGTTCGTCGGCTTCAACTGGGGCAATGTGCTGGGCACCGGACAAGTCTTGTCCTACCAGTTCACCCGCAGCTTCAAGGGCAACTATACCTCGCACTCCGCCAGCGACGTCATCCCGATCACGCCGGATGACCGGCTGATGATCTTCGGCGCCTATGCGATCCAGAAGCCCGATTTTTCCGACTTGTTCGACAGCGAGGGCCATTCGGGCCAGGTCAGCGCCCGTTTCGTGCACAACCTGCGCGGCCCGGGCACGGTGCGCAGCAGCATACAGGTGGGCGTCGACTACAAGCGTGCCAATAGCAACCTGGAGTTCCTGGGCTTCCGGCTGCTGGATACGGCGATGGAAGTCTTCCAGTTCCCGGTGATCTTCACCGGCACGATCGACGATCGCCACGGCCAGACGGTGCTGGAAAACCAGACGGTGATCTCTCCGGGCGGGATCACTGCGCACAATACCGACGCCGATCTTCAGCAGCTGGTTCCCTACGGCAAGGCGACATATGCCTATGATCGCATCTCGGTAACGCGCACGACCTATTTTCCGCACGGGATCAACTGGGTGGTGCGGGGCATGGCGCAGTTCGCCACCAGCAACCTGCCGTATAGCGAGCAATTGTCCGCCGGCGGGTTGGGCAGCGTGCGTGGCTACGATCCCAATGCGGCGCTGGGCAGTGAGGGGGTGTTGGCCAAGACCGAGCTGAATTCGCCGGCCTTCCACCTGATCGGTTCCAGCGGGGAATTCGCCGACCAACTCCAGTTCGGCGTGTTCTTCGATTACGGCAAGGTGTGGCAGCGGCGGCGGTTGCCGGATTCGCCGAAGAACGCGGAACTGGCCAGCGTGGGCGCCAAAGTGCACTACACGCTGGGCCGTTATCTCGACCTGGAAGTCGATCTGGGCCATCAGCTGAAAAAGGCGCCGTTCCAGGATAACAAGGATACGCGGCTGGCGGTCGTTGCGACGATAGGCATCTAGGGTCAGGACCTATTGATCACGCCTGCGAGCCATTCCAATGTCCCGAAGGGATTTGATCAAAATGGCCCATCGCCACGTCAGGAAGTCTTGAAATATGGGCATATTCCTGCGCCTTCCTTCCTCGCCCTGAGCCATTTTGATTCAAACCTCGCAAGCGTGATCAATAGGTCCTGACCCTAGCCCGGTACTGGCCCTTCGGCGTTCCCGGCTGTATCGGGAAGCCATGTACCGACCAGATTTCGCCTTTCGCCCCGACACATGCCTTGTTCCCCATCACGCCGGGGAGCAACGGGCATGATGCTGGCCGGAACGAGCGCGCTTGTAACCGGCGCGGCCGGTGGGCTGGGCCGGCAGATCGCCCTCGGCCTTGGCGGGGCGGGCGCGCACGTGCTTGTCCATGCCCGCAGCGCAGACCGCGTCGAACCGGTCGTCGCCGAGATCGCGGAAGCGGGCGGCAGTGCGGAAGCCATTGTGTTCGACCTTGCCGATGAAGCGGCGATGGCGGCAGCGCTGGAATCGCGCGGGGCGATCGACATCCTGGTCAACAATGCCGGCCACCGCGATCGCCGCCCGATTGCCGAACTGGATCGTGAGGCCGTGCGCTACATGCTCGAAGTCAATCTGGTGGCCGCTTTCGACCTGGCGCGGACGCTGGCACCGCGCATGTCTGCCGGTGGGCGGATCGTGAACGTCACCTCCATTGCCGGGCCGATCGCGCGGGCGGGCGATGCTGCCTACACGATGGCCAAGGGCGGGCTTGAGGCGCTGACCCGTGCGCTGGCGGCGGAACTGGGCGGCAGGGGGATCACCGTCAACGCCGTGGCACCCGGTTTCTTCGCTACCGATGCGAATGCGGCGATGGTGGCCGATCCAGCAATCGGCCGCCATCTGGAAACCAGAACTTCGCTCGCCCGCTGGGGCAGGCCCGAAGAAGTTGTGGGCCCGGTCCTGTTCCTGGCGTCACCGGCAGCCTCTTACGTCACCGGGCAGGTTCTGGCCGTGGACGGGGGCTATCTGGCCCATTTCTGATGTGATGAATTCTGGCGCGGCGTCGCCCGCTCAGGTCACCGACCATTGCCGCAGCAGGTTGTGGTAGACGTTGGTCAGGCTGTCCACCGATCCGTGTTCCGGATGGTCGCCCGCGATCGACTGGATCGCGCCGTCCAGTTCCAGCAGCAGCCGTCGCCGTTCCGGAGAGGCAACGAAGCTTTGCGTCCAGAAGAACGAGGCGAAGCGAACGCCGCGCGTCACCGGCGTCACCCGATGGAGGCTGCTGCCCGGATAGACGATCAGGTGCCCGGCCGGCAGCTTGACCGTGTGGGTGCCGAACATATCCTCGATAACCAGCTCTCCCCCGTCGTATTCGTCGGGATCGCTCAGGAACAGCGTGCTGGAAATGTCGCTGCGCAGATGTTCGCCCGTGCCGGGGATCGGGAAGATCGCGTTGTCGACATGATTGCCGTAGTGGCCTTGCCCGTCATAGCGGCTGAAGCGCGGTTGCAGCACGCGCTGGGGCAGGGCGGCGGCGATGAACAGCGGCGTCTGGAACAGGCGCGCCTGCACCCGATCAGCCAGTTGCCTGGCCAGCGGGTGGTCCAGTGCAAGCTGCTCGTTGTCCTTTACGCGCGCCGCGCGGTGGCCGGCAGTGGCGCGTCCGTCGGCCCAGTCCGCCGCCTCCAGCGCCTTGCGCATTTCGCGTACTTCGTCGGGTTGGAAAAGCTCGGGAATCTCGATGACCATGCCGCCCTCCTTGCCCAATTGGCGCGATATGACAATGGCGAACCGGGAGAGGCAGCGAAACGAAAACCGGCCCCGTCAGGGGCCGGTCGCATGGCATGGCGCCGTGGAAGCGGGTCTCAGCCGGCTTCGGCGTAGAACGCATCCGCGAAGTCGAACGCGTCGTAGACGATGCGGCGATAGGTCTCGTCGAAAGTCTTGCGAATGCCGCCGTCGCTGATGACCATGGGGCGGTCTTCCTCCACCGCCTTGACCACCAGCTGACCGACCAGTTCTGCCGGGCGGAACGTGACTTCGGCATGCCACTGCGCGCCTTCGGGGATCTGCACTTCGCCTTCGCCGGGGCCGCCGAACCGCGCGGGGCGATAGCGGGCATTGTTGGCCTTCATATTGCTGACCACGCCGTGCGGGACGAAGGCAGTGACCCCAACGCCATATTCGCGCGCTTCCACGGCCAGGTTCAGCATCATGCCGATGATGCCCATCTTCGCCCCCGAATAGGCAGCGTGATAGGGGATCCAACTGGGCAGCAGGCCGGCGGTGGACGCGGTGGCGCAGACGTGCCCGTCGCGGGCGGCCACCATGTCGGGATAGAAGGTCTTTACGCAGTTGAGCACGCCGATCAGGTTGGCGTGGACGATCCAGTCGATATCGTCCGGGCTCATGTCGGTGATCCGCTCGAACGAGGTGGCTCCGGCGTTGGCGAACAGCAGGGAAACCGGGCCCAGCCTTTCGCCCGCCACCCGCTTCGCGTTCTGGACGGAGGCGATGTCGGTCACGTCGCAGGAGATTCCCACGGCACGGCCGCCGGCCGCCTCGATCTCGGCGGCGACGCTCAGGGCATTTTCGGGCAGAATGTCCGCAATCGCCACGGCCGCGCCCTTGGCGGCGAGTTCAAGCGCCAACCCACGCCCGATGCCGCTTCCGCCCCCGGTCACCAGGGCCGTCCGGCCCGCCACTTTGGTCATCCGCGTTCCTCTCTCTGAAAGGGCCTGTTTCGAACGCCAGGCGCTTTGGAGATGCTATATTGTCACCGATGTCGTTTCAATGACTGCAATTCAGCAACATTGAAATCGCCGATTTGGGCAATCCGGCATGACTGAGGCGGAAATTAATCACCTCATTGGTTTCTAATTCATTGACCCGTTTCCGACGGTTCCTCACCCTTGGCGTACGGACGATTGCATTCGTTCGGAAAAAACAGAGCAGGGCGCAAACCGGCGACCTTGCGAAAGGGAGAGGCGCCGGCTGCCTGTGGCGCGGCGCGATGCACGATGTGGGAGGCTTTTGCCATGTCCGGACTTCGTTTGCCGCCGGCCCGCGCGCGTCTGCGCCCGGGCCATGCGATCCTGTCGGCCGCGGCCCTGGCAGGCTTGCCCGCCGGCGCTTTCGCGCAGGACGCCGCCCCATCCACCGCCCCGCAGGCGGACGAGAGCCGCGGAGTTCAGGAGATCATCGTCACCGCCCAGCGGCGCGCGGAAAACCTTCAGGACGTGCCGATCGCGATTACCGCCGTCGGCTCGCAGGCGCTGGCTTCGGCAGGCATTTCCGAAACGAACACGCTGACGCAGGCAGTTCCTTCGGTTCAGTTCTCGCGCTCCGGGGCAAGCGGGCTGTTCTTCGTGCGCGGCGTCGGCACCACCAACGCGTCGATCGGCGATGAAGGATCGAACGCCTTCTATGTCGACGGCGTCTACATGCCGGACCTGTCCAGCACGGTCATGCAGTTCAACAATATCGACCGGATCGAAGTGCTGAAGGGGCCGCAAGGCACGCTGTTCGGCCGCAATGCCTTCGGCGGCTTGATCCAGGTGATCACCAAGGAGCCTGGCGATCACCTCGACGCCTCGGCCCAGGCGGGTTACGCCAATTACAATACGATCCAGGGGCAGGCCTATATCGGCGGCCCGATCACCAATGGGATAAGCGCCGACATCGCGCTGACAGGCTATGACCAGCAGGATGGCTGGGGCCGCAACATCACGCTCGATCGCGACATCAAGAAGATGAAATACTGGGGCGCCCGCTCCAAGGTCGTGATCCGCCCCAGCGACGCGGTGAAGTTCGTGCTGGCCGGCGACTATTACGATACAGACGACAATACCGCGATCGGCTGGAGCGTGGACGAAGACTTTCTCGTCCGGGGCGGCATCCGATCGGTGGGCAGCATGGACACCGCATCGAACGACTATTCGCTGACCCAGCTGCGCAACTGGGGCGTCAGCCTGACGGGCGAGTTCGATCTGGGCTTCGCCAACTTGACCAGCATCAGTTCGCTGCGCGACAGCCGGAACAAGTCCGACTTCGACGTGGATGCCACGCAAGTGCCCTACTTGCGGATCGCTTTCACGTCCGGCTCGCGGGCGTACCAGCAGGAACTGCGCCTTGCCTCGGCCGATACCGATCCGATCAGCTGGCAGATCGGCGCATTCTACCTGCATTCCGAAGTCTTCAATCGATCGCGCTTTACCGGCCTTGCGCTGGGCGGGCTGACTACCGGCCAGTACATCGATGCCACGCTGGATACCGATTCCATCGCCGGCTTCGGCGAATTGACCTGGTCGATCACCCCCACCACCAAGCTGACCGGCGGCATCCGCTACACCAACGACAAGCGCACGCTGGGCGGCGGCTATGCCCCGCTGGTCAGCAATGTGGTGGGGACGCTGATCCCGACGGACGATGAACTGAGCTATGGCAAATTCACGTGGCGCGCCGCGATCCGGCAGGAGATCACGCACGACGTCAGCGTCTATGCCTCATACAACCGGGGCTTCAAGGCGGGCACTTATTCGCTGCAAAATCCGCAGCTTCCCCCGGTGAAACCGCAATATATCAATGCCTACGAAGTGGGTGTGAAGTCCGAACTGTTCGGCCGGGCGCTGCGCCTGAATGCGGCGGCCTTCCACTACGACATTTCCGATTATCAGGTGCGATCGGCGGCAGTGGGAACGCTGGGCACTGCGGTGCTGCTGAACGCGGCATCGGTGAAGGTGAACGGCATCGATGTCGATTTCGAAGCCGCGCCGACCAAGGGCCTGCGCCTCTTCGGCGGCTTCACCTGGCTGCATTCGCGTTTCGACTATTTCGGGCCGACCGACACGCTGGCCGGCGCGCCGTTCATCTATCCGCTTCCGGCGGTCTGCAATGCGCAGGGCACCAGCCACCCCGGCATGAGCACGGGGCCGCAGACCGGCGGCTTCCTGACCTGCTTTGGTGATGCCTCCGGCCTTCAGACGCCAACCGCGCCGGACTTCTCGGCCAGCCTGGGCGCCAGCGCGACGATCCCGCTGAACGAAGTGCAGGAACTGCGCGCGAACATGATGGCCAGCTACAACAGCGGCTATCCGTTCGAGACCGACGGCGTGCTGCGACAGGATGCCTACATGCTGCTCAACGGCTCCATCGAGTATCGCCCGACCGACCGGTGGGGCCTGGAATTCTGGGCGAAGAACATTTCGGACACCAAGTATTTCCAGCAGAAGATCTCGACCGGGCTGGGCGCGACGACGGCGCGCGCAGCCCCGCGCACTTACGGCGTGACCTTGAAGTTCGATTATTGAGGAACGGCCGGGGCCCTTTCGCCGAAAGGGTCCCGGCAAAAGCCGATGATCACATCATGATTTCGGTCATCGCGCCGGTCGGCTCGGACTCGAACCGGCCCAGCCCGTAGTCGCCGGCAATAGTCGTGCGCTGCATGGTGCGGCCGTGGCTGGGATCGTTGCCCGAAACGGCATGCAGCATCCGCCAATTGTCCCAGATCAGCATCTGGTCCAGCTGCCAGGCGTGGTGATAGCTCTGCCCGGCGGCCAGCCGGTTGATCGTCTGGCACACTTCTTCCAGCAGTGCCTCGCCTTGCGGCGTCTCGATGCCTAGGATCCCGTCGGCCATGTAGGGCGATACGTGAAGGCAGCGTTCGCCACTGGCGCGGGTCCAGATCGCGGGATGGATCGCGCGCGGCGCGCCTTGCCGGTTCGCCATCATTTCCAGCGCGCCGGGCTTTTCACGCACCACCCGCAAGTTGTCGGGCTGGCCGAAGCGGTTGGTCTTGTAGGCGACGTTGAGCGTGTAGAGGATTTCCGCCTGTTCCAGCTTTTCGCGCAAGTCGGACGGGAAGGCGTGATAGAGCGCCACGCCGTCAACGAAGCCGGTAAGGCCGCCCTCAGGCGTGATCTTCGTGGCGCGCAGCACGCCGGCGCGGTTCAGCTGATCGGTGTAGCAATGGTCGAAATGCCAGGGCAGCCAGTGGGCCAGCGGCTTTCCGTCGATTTCGACCACGCCGGATGCATTGGCCTCCTGCTTGATCTCCACCACGCCGGGCAGGCGATCGGCGTCGACGCGGCTGACTTCCTTCAGTGGATGATCCTTCAGCGGTCCGAACACGCGGCTGAGCGCCACCTGCATCTCGTCGCTTTGCTCGATCGCCTCGAAAACGATCAGCCCCGCGCGTTCGAAGGCATCGAAGATCGCGCGGCGCTGCGTCTCGTCCGCCAGCGTCGCATGGGTGACGCCGGATATGCGCACGCCGAACGGCAGGTCCTGCCGCAGCGGTTCGATCCTCAACTCGCTCATCTGTGAGTCCTTCCCGTTTGTCACCCCGGTCGTTTCTTTGCCGGTCGTTTTTCGGTGATTGGCGCCGATCTACGGCACCTGCGATTTCAGCATTGAATCGACCAGCATGCGCCGCAACTGCTCATTCTCGCCGCGCAGCCGTTCCAGTTCGGCAGCGGCGGAATCCGGTAGTTCCTTGCGCTCAGGGGCTGCCGAGCCGTCCGTTTTGGGCAAGAGGCCGTGGAGCAGCACGTGGACCGCATAACGGATGTTGCCGTCCACCTCGTCCGCGTCCAGCGTCACGCCCCAGGCCGTGGCCGTGGGCGGTCCGCCGACGACGATGTACATGTAGACGATCGCCGCATTGTGGGCCTCTGCCGCGTCGCAGCCCAGACGGCGGTGGAACAGCCCGGCCAGCCACTCGATCGTGCGGCGGGTTCCCGCCTCGTACGTGAAGGCGCCGATCTCGGGAATGCGCGGGCTTTCGGCATTGGTGATGCGCAGCAGGCGAATGCCGTCCTCGCTCATGACATTGGTGACAAGCCGGCGGCCGACGCGCAGCAGCGTCTCCTCCAGATCGTCCACCACGCAGGCCTCCAGCGCTTCCAGCGGCAGAATCCATTCCTCGATCGCGCGTTCCAGCGTCGCCTTGAAGAAGGTCAGCTTGTCGCCATAGCGTTGGTAGAACGTGCGCTTGGCCATGCCGGCGGCGGCGCAGATGGCATCGATGCTGGTCCGTTCGAACCCGCTTTCCAGAAACAGCACGAGCGCACGGTCGAGCAGCGCCTCATTGCTGAGCGAAGGCCGTCCAGGGCCGCGTGCGGGCATGGGCATGCCTTCCCCGTCACCCGCCTTCACGACAGCGTATTCCGGATAAATAAAACGACGTAGGTTTTAAATGCTTGCATGATGCCGCCGACTGAGGGAAGGTATGACGCGTTGAACCGGTTTATGAAACGATACGGGTAATAATCGACTCGGATGCCGCGTCGGTCAAGCCCAGAAAGTATCGACCAGAAACCGAAAAGCACTCGCGCACGGCTGAGGAGAGGCGAGCGATGGGACAGACAGGCGGAATTTCCGAACCCGAAGCGCTGGAAACTGTCGCACTGACGCCGCGTATCGGTTCGCAGGTGATGGTGGATAAGGAAGCCTTGCTGTCCGGCCGCCATGCCGCGCAGATCCGCGCCTTGCTGATCCAACGCGGCGCGGTGGTGGTGCGCGGTGTCGCGCTGGATGACGAGGATCTGCGGACTGTCGCCCGCACCCTGGGCGACTTGCGCATCGGTTCGGCGCGGCGCGGCGCGGACGGCGCGATCCTGTCCGAAGGCGATGGCGGCGTGCTGCGCGTGACGCTGGATGAACGCCGCAACCCCGAATACGCCCGCTTCCTGTTCGGCAACCAGCTTTGGCATATGGACGGCACTTACGAGGAAGTGCCGCCTTTCGCGACGCTGTTGGCGCCCGTTCGCCTGTCCCAGCGCGGTGGTGACACGCTGTTCGCCAATACCGCCGCCGCTTTCGCCGATCTGCCGGAGGAGGAACAGCGCGGGCTGGAGAAACTGCGCGTCGTCCACACCATGCAGGCCGCGCTGTTCCCGGCCAAGCGGGATTGCACGGTGGAGGAATTCGCCTTGTGGAGTTCCTATCCGCAGCGATCGCACCCGCTGGTCTGGCAGCATCGATCCGGCGTCCGTTCCTTGGTGCTGAGCACTTCGGGTGCCTATGTCGAAGGCATGGAGCCGGCGGAAAGCCACGATCTGCTCCAGCGGCTGATGATCCACGCGACGCAGGATCGCTACGTTTACCGGCACAAGTGGCAGCCGGGCGATCTCGCCATCTGGGACAATACCGCGACGATGCATCGGGTTGAACCGTTCGATCGGGATAGCGGCCGTGAACTGCACCGCTGCACGCTGAACGGTGAGGAGCCGGTTACCGCCCCAATCTGACGCGGGCGGCGCACGTTACGAAATTTGGGAGAAAAACCATGCAAGTCGGCATTCATCTGGGCTTTCAGAACCTCCACGGCACGCCGGATGGCGATTTCTTCCGCCGCGAAACCCAGCTTGCGATCGAGGCGGAGGCGATGGGCTTCGACTTTGCGGCGGCAGTGGAGCACCACTTTACCGACTACGCCGCCTGCCCCGATCCGCTGCAATTGCTGACGTACGTGGCGGCGAAGACCAGCACGATCAAGCTGATGCCGGCGGCCGTGATCCTGCCGTGGAACGATCCGCTGCGCGTAGTGGAAAAGACCGCGATGCTGGATCACCTGAGCAACGGGCGGGTGATCCTGGGTATGGGGCGCGGCGCGGCGCGGCGCGAATTCACCGGCTTCCGGACCGATCTTGCGGATTCGCGGGACCGTTTCGACGAGGCGGCGCCGATGATCCTGGCTGGCCTCGAAACCGGCTTTGTCGAAGGCCCCGGCCCGCACTTTCCCCAGCCCCACGTGGAAGTGCGTCCGCGTCCGGAAGGCTGGTCGAAGGATCGCTGCGTTATGGTATCGATGTCGCGCTCCTCGGTGGAGGAAGCGGCAGAGCTTGGCTTGCGCACCTTGCGCTTCTCGCAGGGAGACTGGACCAAGGCCCTGCCGGAAATCGACTTCTACCGCGAGACTTTTGCCAAGCTGCACGGCAAGGCCGCGCCGCCGTTCGTCATCAGCGATTTCGTGGTCTGCTTCGAGGACGAGCAGCAGGTGATCGATTATACCGACAAGTACTTTTCCGCCCAGTTCCAGCAGGTTGCCGAACACTACGAGTTCGGCGGCGAGCATTTCCGCAGCCTGCCGTCCTATTCCACGTACGTCTACATGGGGGAGGCTTCCGCTGCGGCAGGTGGGCCGGACAAGGCCTATAAGGACTACATTTCGGGCAACATGATCGGCACGCCCGACCAATTGGTGGAAAAGCACTTCGCGCGGGCCGAAATGGTCGGCGATTACTGGATCATCGCCAATTTCAGCTTCGGCGGCATGCCTTACGAGGATGTCTATCGCCAGATGCGGACCTTTGCCGAAAAGGTGATGCCGCGCCTGAAGGAAGGGGCAAGGGTGACGGCCTGACGCGATGCATCCGCACTATCCCAAGGTCTTCTCGCCGATCTCGCTGGGGCCGGTCGAAGTCCCCAACCGCTATTTCTTCGCGCCGCATGGCAGCGCGCTGAGCGCGGGGACCAAGCCGTCAGACGATCTGGTCGCCTATAGCGTGGAGCGCGTGCGGGATGGCGGTTGCGGGCTGGTGATCGTGGCGCTGGTCGCGCACGAACGCGGCCGCACTCGCCAGCCTTCGCCGCATCCGGACGAGAACGTGACCGCCTTCGCCCGCATGGCCGATGCCGTCCATGCGGCGGGCGGGCGCATATTCGGGCAGATCTTCTACTGGTGGGGCGGCGCCGGCTGGTGGCAGCCGTTGAGCCCGCCGGCACCGGCGCTGGGCCCCTCGAACCGGCAATTCTCCTACGGGCGCCGGTCGTCCGTCACGCGGGCCATGACCGTGGGGGAGATCGCCGGAATGCACGAGGCTGTGCGGCACTCCGCCGCGAACCTGCGGGCGGCGGGCTTCGACGGCGTGATGCTGCATGGATCGCACGCCGGGCTGATCGAGCAATTCCTCTCACCCTACTACAACGCGCGAGAGGACGATTACGGCGGCAGCTTCGACAACCGCCTGCGCTTCGCGGTGGAATCGCTGGAAGCCGCGCGCGACGGGGCCGGGCCCGGCTTGGCGGTGGGCATGCGTTTCAATTGCGACGAGGAAGTGCCCGGCGGCTACGGCATAGCCGATGCCGCCCGTGCGGTTGCGGCGCTGACGGGCCGGGGTTTGCTGGACTACCTCGACCTCGATGTCGGGATGGAGCCGCAGCAGTTCCATCACGGCATGCCGACCGGCTTCTCCGAGAAATTCCCCTATCGCCGCGCGGTGGAGCAAGTGCGTAAGGCCGCCGGTAAAGTGCCCGTCCTATCCGTGCTGGGTCGCATTACACGCATAGCCGAGGCCGAAGAGGTCATCGCCGCGGGCGTGGTGGACATGGCGGGATCTGCCCGCCAGTTGATTGCGGAGCCGCAGTTCGTTCGTCTGGCCCGCGAGGGGCGCGAGGCGGAAGGGCGGACCTGCATCGCCTGCAACTGGTGTACGGCGGCGGGTGGGGACGGGGCACAGGGCTGCACGATCAATCCCGCCAGCTACCGCGAACGGCTCTGGGGGATCGACAGCTTCGCGCCGGCCGCCCAGCCATCGCGCGTGGTCGTGGTGGGCGCGGGGCCGGGCGGCATGGAGGCGGCCCGTGTCGCGGCAAGGCGCGGGCACCGCGTAACGCTTTTCGAAGCGCGAGACACCTTTGGCGGCGCTCTTGCGGATTGGGCGAAGCTACCGGGCCGCGCGCATTATGGCGAAGCGGTGCGTTGGTGGTCGGCCGAACTGGAAAGGCTGGGCGTCGATTGCCGCCTAGGCATTCGCGCCGATGCCGATCACATATTGGCGGAAGTTCCCGACGCGGTGATCGTCGCGACCGGCGCGCGGTATCGGCCGGGCGGTCAGGGCATCGCCGATGAAATGCCGCTTCCCGGCCACGATCGCGCTTTCGTCCATACGCCGGAGGCCGTGCTGTCAGGGGAAGTGCGCCTTGGCGGGCATGTGCTGGTGGCAGATGGGGAGGGCTATCACACCGCCAGCGGGCTTGCGGAAATCGCGGCTGCGGACGGGGCACAGGTGACGCTGGTCTCTGCCGAAATGACGCCGGTTTCGGCCCGGCTCAGCGATGCCTGGGAAGAGCGTTTCATCCTTGCGCGGCTGAAACGGGCGGGCGTGTCGCTGGCAACCGGCACCTGGATCGAGCGCATAGAGGATAACGCCGCCGTGCTGCGCGACGTCCATACCGGCGAAACGCGCATGGTGCCGGTCGATGCGGTGATCCTTGCCAGTTCACGCGCGCCGGTCGACGATCTTGCCCGTGCGCTGGAAGGCCGCATGCGGCAACTTTTCACGATAGGCGATGCACTGGCCCCTCGGATGCTGGCGGCCGCCAGTTACGAGGGGCAAATGTTCGCGCGACTGATCGGCGAGCCCGGGGCTCCCCGCGATTTCGCGGCGGCGTGGTTTGCGACCGATCCGCCGTGGGTCAATCCGCTGCCTGCAGACGTTCCCAGACCAGCCTCTTGATCTCACCAGTTGAAGCGTAGGCCTCCCTTGACTTCGACCGCGTCGAAATTGCCGTTGAAGGCGCGGTTGTAGTCGCCGGATGCGAAAAACGTCAGTCTCGGCTTGAGCTGTATGGAACCGCCCACGCCCACATCCCACCAAGTGGTGGATAGATCGGCGCGGAACGGAACGTCGCCATGGGCGGAGGAAAACTCCGTTTCGGCATTGCCAAGGAACTCATGCCAGACATTCGCGCGTATCCAGCCCTGGCCCCGGCCGCTGCTGGCCAGGCGAAGACCGGCGCGGCCCACCAGGGAATCAAGATCGCGGTAGTGCACATGGGCGGCGATATCGTCGAAACTGTCCAGGCTGAGTGTCTGGTAGATCAGTTGCGCCTGCGGTTCCAACCGCCAGTTGTCGCTGAGGCGGAAGGGATAGCCACCTTCAAGCGACGCAGCGAAACCGAACCCGTTGGTCTTGATTTCCGAGAGGAGCGTCGGCGTCATATGCAGTTTGTACCAGGTGCCTTGGATCACGCCGTCCAGATAGGCGCCGTTGGGTGCGAAATGAGTCCAGTACGCGCCCAGCGACAGATTGTCCGATTTGATGCGGCCTGCCGGGATCGAGAAGTTGAGCAGGTGATGCTCGACATCGGTGCTGCTGCTTCCCACCGCGCCCATGATGCCTGCGTGGTCCCGGTTCCCGGTCCGGCCATCCGCCTGCTTTTCTTCATGCCGATATATGTCGAGCCCGAACTGGAACGCGTAGTAATCCGAATCGTACGACGGGCCGATGGCCAGAGAGCCGCCACTGGTGACGCGCGCATTCGCCTCACGATAGGTGAATCGGCCCCAGACCCCGTTGAACAGGCTGCCTGATCCCAGCGCGGGGCTTCCTCTCAACTGCTCTTCCTCGCCCACACGTTCGTGCAGGGTGGCGACGAGGCTGCGGCCGTAACTCATCAGTATCCCGGGCGCGGCTGCATAAAGCGAGGTTTCGGGTCGGTAATCCGGCGTCGGTGTCGGGGTTGGAGTTGGAGTTGGAGTTGGGGTCGGTGTCGGGGTTGGAGTCGGAGTTGGGGTCGGAGTTGGGGTCGGACTTGGTGTCGGAGTTGGTGTCGGAGTTGGTGTCGGAGTTGGTGTCGGAGTTGGTGTCGGAGTTGGCGTCGGAGTTGGCGTCGGAGTTGGAGTGGGCGTCGGGCAGGGCGGCGACGGCGCGCCTGGTACCGAGCAATCGAGTGTCGACCGCAGGTACCAGCTGTCCGGGCCGCTCGTGTCGACGCTGCCCCGATAAAGCAGGTACTCGTAGGGCCCTGCTATGACCGTATGGCCAAGTCGGAAGGCGCCGTTCGCGCTCGTCCCGCCATTGACCGCATCGACCACGAGGATGCCGTTGCCGGTCGTCAAGTCTCCCGGCCCGGTCGAATTGGTGATGCGCAGCGATGATGTGCCGGTGGCGGTGCCGCCGTTGATGATCAGCTTGTCTGACGGGGAACCGTCCGTCCCCAGATAGGTGTTGAGCGCGATGACGCCGTTGCTGCCGACATAATTCCCGGCCACCGTGATGGTGCGGTAGGAGGCGCTGTCGGTGGGCGCGGCTATCAGGGCGGCGGTGACCGGAAAGTCGATCAGGCTGTCGGCGTTCGACAGGTTGGTCAGGTTCGAGCTTGCGGTGACATTCCAGGTGCTGTCGTTGCTCATGTTCAGCGTTGTCGTGCTGGACGTGTCCGTCGCCACGCGACCGTTCACGACCGAATGGTTCGCGTCGAGCGTGAGCGTGGCGCCTAGCTGTCCTCCGGTGATCGGCCTTATGCCTGAGTAGACGGCATAGGTCGCCCCGGTAAGCGTGGAGTCGGTCAGATCGACATTGGCGACGCCCCCATAGATGCGCAGCGCGATGTAGGCATCCGATGTGACCGTGGTGTCATGCAGCACCATGTTGTACCCGCCGCTGGCAGGCACATATGCGGCGGATCCCAGATTGAAGGCGACTGGGTCGGCATCGTCGATCGGTGCCGATGACGGCGGTGTCGGATCAGGCGTGACGATCGCGAATGCGGGTGGTGCGGCCGTCGAATCCAGCAGAGGCGTCGTTGCGGGCAAGGCGGGTAGCGGGGGCGTTGCGGCGACCGTGGGCGCGGCCGTCAGTGTCGCCGGTGCGTAGAACATGATGCCTGTCGCGCCGCTGCCGGTCGTGTGCAGCGTTGCCCCCGTTGCGTTGAACAAGCCGTCGTTTTCTATGCGCACCCCGTAGGCATTCGTGCCGCTGGTATTTACGGCGGTGCCGTGGCCGCTTGCATCCTTGATCAGGTTCACCGTGCCCGCATTCGCATAGATGCCGTACGTGCCGGCCTGGTCGGTAGTGATGCTGCCGCCTGCGAAATTGGTGGTGGACGCGGTCCAGCCGTAGATTCCGTAGGCATTGGTGCCATGGGTTGTAATGGCGAAATCGCTGAGGTTGACGGTCGCCGCGCCGGATCCGGACAGAACGCCATAGGCCGAGGCACCCTGCGTCGTTATCGAGCCGCCGGTGAGATTTGCCGACGAACTGCCGCTCACCCATATTCCGTAGCCGGTCTGACCCAGCGTGTTGATGGCGATGTCGGAGCCGATCACGGTCGATGTGCCGGCAACCCGAAGGCCGTAAGTGGCGTTCTGCGTCGTCGATAGGTTCAGCCGATTGAGGTTGCCGCTGGCCGTGTCGATCTGAACGGCATGGCTGGCTGCGCCCGTGGTGCTGACGGATACCGTGCCCGCCACCGAAGGATCGGTGTTCGTGTTGATGGAGCCGCCCGAAGCAGCATAGAGCCCCAGATTGCCGTCGACGGTGGTATTGACCGTCGACGTGCCGTTCAGCGTGGCGGAGGAGCCGTTGTAGGCGATCACGCCGCCTGCGCCCACATTGGCCGGGGTCGTCGCAAACTTGGTCGACGCGACCGAGATGTTCGTATTCGTCAGCGTTATCTGGCTGCCACCCCAGGAGAGCACGCCCCAACTGTTGCTGCCCGTGGCGGTGATGTTGGTGTCCAGCAGGTTTACCGTGGAGTTGGCGCCGTAGACGCGCAAACCATCGGCCTGATTGCCATTGGTCACGAAAGTCGCGTTGGCGCCATCAAGCAAGGAGGGGCCGCGTGACGATTCCGGCATGTAGAGCCCATGCACGCTATCGCCATTGCCCGTGAACAGCACGCCGTAACTGCTGGCGGCGATGTTCACGGTGCCGTTTGCAATGTAGAGCGCATCGTTGGGCGCCCCCGCCTGATAATCGGACGTCACGGAAATCAGGCCGGGCACGCCAAGGTTCGGATCGATTGTGACGACGGCGCCGTTGAAGACCGACACGCCTGCGCCGCCCAGTTGGGAGGGGTAGGGCGGCACCGGATGGATCGTCACCGAGCCCTGGATCGTCCCTTGGGGGACGACGGTGCCGTTGTAATATTGCTCGAAGTCGAGGTTGCTGCCCGACGGGGTTACCGGATCGGGATAAGTCTGCGCCAGCGCCGCATCCACGGACATGCAGGTGATGACGGTGACGGCGGCCATCTTGTGGCTGCTGGGCAAGCGTGAGCGGATCGATCGAGCCATAGGCCCTCCCTGATGCAGAGCGCGGAGAGTGTGCAGATCGTCGACCGCGCACGCCGCTACGAGGCGGTGCCAAAAGTGCGCGCGCCAAGTTATCCCATTTAATCATGGGCGCAGGTCGATGACCCTCAGGGATATCGGGGATGGGGTCTAAGGGTAACTACCGAGGTGCAGTACCGGGAATTACCGAGGGCCGCCGTAATTAGGCAGGATGCCGGTGCGCGAGAAGAGGGGCCGAAGCCAACACCCTGCGCGGCATGGGAAGCGATACAGAGGCAATCGGGATTGCGCCGACACGCATCGCCTTGCGTGGTCCGGCCGGTCCATGGAGGACAGCGCATGGTCCGTTTGAGAAGGAATTCCATCCGATGGCATCCGCAATCCGCATAGGTTTGATCAACGAGATGAGCGACGGGCCACCTGCGGTGACCGATATCGAAGCATGGTTGCGGCGGGAGGTGGATGAACTGGTGGCGTGCGGCCGCATAGACCGCCCCGTCGAATTCGTGAGCAGCTGGGGGCTGGGCTTGCCGATGGGCACCGCTGCTGCGGTGGAACGCGGCTTTCGGGAGCTTGTCGATCGGGATGTGCTGATGATCGTTGGCCCGGCGATTGGCGATAACGCGCTGGTGGCCACTCCGCTGGCAGACCGCCACAGGATGCCGACGATCAATTGGGCCGGGGCCGAACGGGCGCGAAGCGATTACATGTTTCACCTTCAGGTCGGCTCGCACGAGGACGAATCCATCGTGATCGCGCGGCATCTCGCGGCTGCCGGGGCTA
This sequence comes from Novosphingobium oxfordense, assembly GCF_044029435.1. Lineage (NCBI taxonomy): Bacteria > Pseudomonadati > Pseudomonadota > Alphaproteobacteria > Sphingomonadales > Sphingomonadaceae > Novosphingobium > Novosphingobium oxfordense. The sequence continues at coordinate 1,937,064 of NZ_CP147008.1, forward strand.
CGCGGGCAGGTGTCGTCTTCGATGAATCGCAGATCGGGCGCCGCCATGTGGGCTATCTTGAGGATGAAGCCCGCCGGATCGGCCTGCGGATCGCCGCGTCGGTTTCGATCAAGCCGCTGGCCGAGCAGGCGGAGGCCCCGGTTTCGGAGCTTCTGGATGGCCGGGTCGATGCGATCGTCTATCTCGGGCTGGGCCTTTCGGCGCCGGCAGTAGCGTCATCGCTCAGGGCGCGCGGCTGGTCCGGCCTTACCGTGATGAATACGGCGGGGCTTCGCGGCTATGATGAAACTTTCGCGCGGAAGATCGATGGCTGGCACTATGTTGACATGCATTCCGACAACAACGGGACCCTTGCCTCGCTTCGCGACAGACTTTCCATTCCACCCCAACGGGCGCTGAGCGCGGCGAAGGGCCACGATCTCGGGCGGTTGGTCGCAGAAGGGATAGCGCGGGCGCCCGAACTGACGCGCGATGGCCTTCGAGCAGGGCTCGAACAGGTCAAATGGATCCCGGCCGCGGAAGGGCACGATGGCACGTTGCTTGGCTTCGGGGTGCAGGATCGCGGAGCGTTGCACGGCCGGTATCTCGTGCTGCGCCAATGGCGGGACGGCCGTTCCGCGCAGATCGGGTAATTTCGCCGTCGGGGGCGCGACAATCATCGAGCATTAGGCTGTCGAAGGACCCACCTGCGGCGGAGACTGTTCCGTCATGGCAGTCGCTGCCGAGCGCCTGCGTGGTCACCGGATCGGCCGTTTCCCGTCCGATCCGGTGCGCGCTGGATGTTTCAGTCCAGCATGGTCTTGCGCAGTTTGGCGATGTCCGCGTCGGTCAGGCCGATCTTCTGCTTCAGGTAACCTTCCGAACCGCCGTACTGCTGGTCGAGGTAGGCGAAGAACTGCGCCAGGTTCGAAGCGCCGCTGGGGGTGTAGAGCGGCTCTGCCTTGGGCGGCTGGCCATCGGCGCGCGCGGCGTAGTACTTCAGGATCGGGTTGTTGGGATAGTCGGCCGGATCGACCTTGGGCATTTCCCACTGCGGACGGCGCAGTTCGGTCGAGCGGTGATAGTCCTTCAGGATCGTCTCGCGATCGACGCCCAGGACGTCGTAGATGAGAGCGGTGGCAATGCCGGTGCGGTCTTGCCCGGCAGAGCAATGGTAGACCACAGCGCCCTCGTTCGCGAGCAGGCGGTTGAACAGCGCGCGAAACTGCGGAACCAGCATGATTTCCATGCCCTGGTAGATGTTCTCGCCGCCGCTCTTGGCCATCTTGGCGAACAGGGGCTTCAGCGAATAGTCGTTGGCCAGGAAGAGCGCGCCGGTGCGATCGTCCAGCAGGTCGGGCGCCACTTCGCGTTCCTCGATCGAGCGCAGGTCGACCACGGCGCCGAGATGAAGCTGGCCGAGCAGCGCATAGTCGGCATCGGTCAGCAGCGGCATCGCGCCCGAACGGAACGCCTTGTCCCACTTCACCGTGCGGCCGTCCTTCGTGACGTAGCCGCCGATATCGCGGAAGTTGCTGCCCTGCTGGAGCGGCAGCACGCGCTCCGCGACGACGGTGGTCTTGCCGCCCTTGTCCTCAAGGATGACGTAGCGGCGCTCGGTGACCGGGATGGGCAGCTTGAGCGTGGCATCCGTGCTGGCGGTGGCGACGCGGTGGTCGCCCTTGTCGAGAACGGTGTCTGCGCTGATCCACACGGCGCGCGGCGCGGTGTCCGGCCGGGTTAGCTCCACCGTCTGATCGTCGATCCGGACCAGCGTGGCCAGTTCGCGGGCAGCGGCGGGCGTTGCAGCCAGCGCCGCGATCATGGCGAGAAGAGCGGTGGGGGCGACCTTGCGCATTGTTCTTTACCTCAATAGTGGCGATGTATGACCGCGCATCTAGAACGGATGTATGTACCTCCTATGACATTCCTTCGGCTGGATCTATCCCGAGCCTATCGTGGCGGTGATCGAAGAAAACGGCGGATGATCCCCGAAAATCGCGAGATTGACCCGTCGCCTCGCTGTTCCCCTGGGTGCTCGGCGACGGGTCAATGTAACGGATGTTTTTAGCCTGCCGCTATTCGGCGGAAAGCTTGGTCCACTTCGTGTCCGATGCGGCATTGGCGATGACGCTTTCCACGAAGCCCATCGTCCGCAAGCCCACTTCGACCGAGGGGAACGATGCCGTCTCCGCGCTGTCCAGAATTCGAAGCGCGAAGGCGTGATAGAGGTTGGCGAAAGCTTCGATATAGCCTTCCGGGTGTCCAGCCGGCGTGCGCAGGCGGCGCAGGGTGGACTCCGCCAGTCCCGGGCCGCCGGCGCGGATGATTTCCGTCGGTCGATCGAGCCAGCGCAGGGTCAGCGTATTCGGCTCCATCTGGGCCCATTCCAAGCCGCCATGTTCGCCGTGGATGCGCAGCTTCAGCCCATTCTCGTCGCCCGCCGCCACTTGCGTGGCCTTGAGCGTTCCGCGCGCGCCGCCATCCAGTCGCAGCAGGACGCTGACGTCGTCGTCCAGCCGCCGGCCGGGCACGTGGGTTGCGACATCGGCGCACAGCTCCTGCACCTTCAGCCCCGAAACATGTTCGGCCAGATGGAATGCATGGGTGCCGATATCGCCCAGACATCCGCCAAGGCCGGCGCGCGCGGGATCGGTCCGCCATTCCGCCTGCTTGTTGCCTTCCCGGTCGATCGCCTGGCTGAGCCAGCCCTGCGAATATTCCACCTGGACCAGACGGATCCTGCCAAAGTCCCCACGGGCCACGCGAACGCGGGCCTCTTCCACCAGCGGATAGCCGCTGTAGGTGAAGGCAAGGGCGAAATGGCGGCCGGAACGGGCCGCGGCTGCGGCGATCAGGCGCGCCTCTTCCAGATCGAGCGCCATGGGCTTTTCGCAGAAGACATGGAAGCCGGCTTCCAATGCGGCGATCGCCATGGGCGCGTGAAGGTGGTTGGGTGTCACGATCGCGATGGCGTCCACGCGTTCGTCGGCCGGAAGCGCCGCTTCGGCCGCCAGCAGCGCATCGAGCGAGGCATATGTGCGGGCCGCTTCGATCCCCAGCATTTCGCCCGAGCGGCGGTTGCGTTCGGGATCGCTGCTGAACGCGCCGGCAACGAGTCGCCAGTCTCCATCCAGTGCGGCCGCCGCGCGGTGAATCGCGCCTATGAATGCGCCTTCGCCGCCTCCGGCCATGGCCAGGCGCAGGGTCCGTTTCATCACCGCTCTCCTTTGTTTTCTTGCTTGCGATAAGGCCATGATTTCAGCCCTTGATCTGCTATGATTTACCGGTAAACGTAAGGCAATAACAAATAAGACGGAGAGTCGAGGATGCGCATGACAGCAAGCCTCTGCCTGACATCGATCGCCGCTGCTGCGGCGTTGTTTACCGTGCCTGCGATGGCTCAAACTGCGGCGCCGCCCGCTTTCAACGCCTGCCGCGCCTGTCACAGCGTGGACAAGGGCGGGAAGAGCGGCATCGGCCCCAATCTGAACGGTGTTGCCGGCCGAACGGCGGCATCTGCGCCGGGCTTCAACTATACGCCCGCTCTCAAGGGCGCCAAGCTGACCTGGAACGATCAGACGCTCGATGCCTTTCTGGCCGCGCCGGCAAAGAAGGTGCCTGGCACGCGCATGCCGGTCGCCACCCCCGATCCCGCCAAGCGCGCGGCGATCATCGCCTATCTCAAAAGCCTGAAGTGACGGAGCGGAAGGCCATGCGCGGACCGGCGATTTTCCTGGCGCAGTTCATGGGCGATGCGGCGCCGTTCGACACTCTGGACAATGCCGCGCGCTGGATGGCGCAGGCGGGATACAAGGGCATTCAGGTGCCCAGCAACGATCCGCGCTGCATGGACCTGGTGCTGGCGGCCGAAAGCCAGGATTATTGCGACGAACTGGCCGGGCGCTGCCGCGAGGCGGGCGTAGAGATCACCGAACTGTCGACCCATTTGCAGGGCCAGTTGGTGGCGGTCCACCCTGCCTATGACGCGGCGTTCGACGCCTTCGCGCCGGCCGAACTGCGCGGCAAGCCGGTGGAGCGGCAGGCCTGGGCGGTCGATCAGCTGAAGCTGGGGGCCAAGGCCAGCCGGCGACTGGGCCTGACCGCGCACGCCACCTTTTCAGGCGCTCTTGCCTGGCCGTTCTTCTATCCCTGGCCCCAGCGTCCCGCCGGTCTGGTGGAAGAAGCTTTCGCCGAACTGGGGCGGCGTTGGCAGCCGATCCTCGACACGTTCGAGGAGGAGGGGGTAGATCTCTGCTTCGAACTGCATCCGGGTGAGGATCTGCACGACGGCCTGACTTTCGAACGTTTTCTCGATGCCGTCGGCGGGCACCAGCGCGCCAATATTCTCTACGATCCCAGCCATTTCGTGCTGCAGGCGATGGACTACCTGCAGTTCATCGACATCTATCACGACCGTATCAAGATGTTCCATGTGAAGGATGCCGAACTCAACCCGACCGGGCGGGCAGGCGTCTATGGCGGCTATGCCGACTGGGTGGACCGTCCGGGTCGCTTCCGTTCGCTGGGGGACGGGCATGTGGATTTCACCGGCATCTTCTCTCGCCTGACGCAATACGGCTACGACGGCTGGGCCGTGCTGGAATGGGAATGCTGCCTGAAGCATCCCGAAGACGGCGCGCGTGAAGGGGCGCCCTTTATCGAGGCGCACATGATCCGCCGGCCGGAACGGGCATTCGACGATTTCGCAGGGGGCGGAGATCCCGCCAACAACCGGCGCTGGCTGGGGCTGACCTGACGGCGACGCAAGCACGACCCCGATAACAAACATCACGGGGCACATGGGTAGAGGATCGGGCATGACGGGCATAAACCGGCAAAGGCTATTCTGGCTGAGCGTTCTGGCGCTCTTCACAGCGTCGATGAGCGCATCTTTGCGCGCGGCGGTGGCAAGCAGCCTGAAGGCGCAATGGATCGACCCCATTGCGCCGATTTCGGCAGGCGAAATGATCGGCGCGGCGCTCGGCTCCGCGTTCCTGGGTTTTTCGATCACCGTCTTCGTCGTCAGCGCGGTGCTGGACCGGATCGGCATCCGCCGCGTCCTGATCGGATGCGGCGTGGCCTTCCTGATCGGTACCACGCTGATCGTGGGCGCGGGCGTGTTCGCCACCGGCATGGCGGTCTATCATCTGGTCTGGCTGGGCATGTTGCTGAGCGGCCTTGGCTGGGGCTTTGCCGAAGCATCGATCAATCCGCTGACGGCACGGCTCTATCCTGAAGACACCACGCATCGCCTGAACGTGCTGCACGCCTGGTATCCGGGCGGGTTGATCGTTGGCGGCCTTGCAGGCGTGTTCCTGGCTCCGCTGCTGCCCTGGCAGGCGATCATGGCGCTGGTGTACTTGCCGGCCATCTTCGTGATCGCGATCGCGGCGACGACCCGCTTCCCCGAACCTCCCGCCGCTGCGGGCGACCGGGCGATGAAGGAGATGATGCTGGAAGTGGTTCGCCGCCCCAGCTTCTTCGTCTGGTTCGGTGCGATGTTCCTTACCGCCTCCTCCGAACTGGCGCCGGGGCAGTGGATCGACGTTGCGCTCAGCAATCGCGTCGGGATGCGCGGCATCCTGCTGCTGGTCTACGTCAGCGCGCTGATGTTCGTGTTCCGCCATTTCGCCGGGCGGATCGCCGGGCGGCTGTCCAATCCGGGGCTGCTGTGGGTATCGAGCCTGCTGGCTGCGATCGGCCTGTTCCTGCTGTCGCAGGCCCAATCTCCGGTTTCCGCAATCCTGGCGTCGACCGTATGGGGCCTGGGCGTCTGCGCCATGTGGCCGACGATGCTGGCCTCCGTGGCCGAACGCTATCCGCGCGGCGACTCCTGGGCACTGGGGCTTGTCGGATCGGCCGGGGCCCTCGCCAGTTTCTTTGTCCTGCCGCGCCTTGGTGAGATGTTCGACCAAGCCAAGGTGGAGATTGCCGGCGGCCCCGAAGCCTTCACCCAGTTGACCGGCCCGGCGCTGCGCGCCGTGGAAGATGCCGCCGCCTCGCAATCCTTCGCGCGGTTGACCTTTGTGCCGCTGACGCTGCTGTTCGTGTTCGGCGCGATCTGGCTGGCCGAACGCCGCGCTGGTCGCAAAACCGGCCGCGTTGCGGAGGGCGTGGCATGAGCCTGACGAGACGGACCGTGATCGCCACCGGGCTGGCGGCTGCGGCGACCCCGGCACTGTCGGCGTCGGCGGGGAAGGGCGCATCGAACGCCGCGCATTTCTCGCTCGGCTACGCGCCGCACGAAGGCAGCTTTGCCAGCCGGGGCGGGTTGCTGGAGCAGATCGCTTTCGCCGCCGACCAGGGGTTTCGCGCCTGGGAGGACAACGAGGCGCGCAAGCGGCCTGTCGACGAGCAGGAGGCCATGGCCCGCGCCCTTTCTCAGCGCGGCATGACCATGGGCGTCTTCGTTGCCAGCATGCCGAAATGGGCCGACTTCCGGCCGGTGCTGGGCAGCAACGACGATGCCGATCGGGACGCTTTTCTGGCGGACATCCGAACCTCGATCGAGGTCGCAAAGCGGCTGAATGCCAAGCACATGACGGTCGTTACCGGCTTCATGGACCGCAAGGTGCCCGAAGCGATCCAGACCGGCCGCATTATCGACTGCATGCGCCGCGCCGGTGACATCGTGGCGCCGCATGGGCTGACGCTGGTGATGGAACCGCTCAATACGCGGACGAACCATCCCGGCGTGTTCATGCAGTCGATCGCGCAAGGCTATGCGGTCGCGCGCGGCGCCAACAGCCCGGGCGTGAAGATCCTGGCCGATCTCTATCATGAGCAGATCCAGTCGGGGAACCTGATCCCGACGCTGGACGCCTGCTGGGCGGAGATCGGCTATATCCAGTTCGGCGACAATCCCGGCCGCAAGGAGCCGGGAACCGGCGAAATCAACTTCGCGAATATCGCAAGCTGGCTGCGCGCCCACAACTACGCCGGCGTGATCGGCATGGAACATGGCAATTCACTGGCCGGACGCGAAGGCGAAGAGCGATTGATCGCCGCCTATCGCGCCATCGATAGAACATGAAGGGGAGCGAGAGGATGAAATACATCCCGATCGGCATGCTGGTGGCGGGCACTATCCTGGCCGCCACGTGTGTCGAGGCGCAGGACAAGCCGGGCTTCAGGGACACGCCGATCCTGCCCGGCGGCAACTGGCACGTCCACGATCCCGATCGCCCGGCGCCGACCGTGGTTACGCCCGCGCCTGCTCCCGGCGGCGCACCGTCCGATGCCATCGTCCTGTTCTCCGGCACGTCGCTGGACGCCTGGCATGGCGAGCGTGCGCCATGGACGCTGGAGAACGGCGTGATGACGGTTCCCTCCCGCGCGCAGAGCGGGGGTGAGAATAACCTCATCTCGAACCAGGAATTCGGCGACGTTCAACTGCATCTGGAATTCCGTTCTCCCAATCCGCCGGAAAAGACTTCGCAGGATCGGGGCAACAGCGGGATCTGGTTCATGCAGCGCTATGAAGTCCAGATCCTGGATGGCTACCAGAACCCCACTTATGCCGACGGTACGGTGGGCGCGGTCTACGCATGGAAGCCCCCGCTGGTGAACCCATCGCGGCGGCCGGGTGAGTGGCAAAGCTACGACATCGTATTCGAACGCCCGCGCTTCGATGCCAAGGGCGGTCTGGTCCGTCCGGCCTATGTCACGGTGCTGCTGAACGGTGTGCTGGTGCAGAACCATCAGGTCATGCTCGGCACTACCGTCTGGCGCAAGGTCGCGCAGTATCAGGCGCACGGCGACAAGGCGCCGATCCAGTTGCAGGATCACAATTCGCCCGTTTCCTTCCGCAACATCTGGGTTCGCCCATTGCCGGAAGAAGCGATCGCGCAGGATCTGAAGGGGGCAGCACGCTAATGGATCGCAGAAACGCGCTTGCGGGCATGGTCGCCCTATTCGGCGCCCAGATATTCGCCCCTCTCGCCCGGGCCGCAGGGCTTGCCCCCGGCGCCGCGATTCCGGTGATCAACCAGGGCGCGCCCAGTGTCCAGGTCTTCACGCCGGAACAGCGCGCGCTGATGACTGCTCTGTCTGAGCGCATCATCCCCACCACCGACACCCCCGGGGCGATCGCCGCCGGCGTGCCGATGTATGTCGAAAAGCTGCTGGCCGACTGGGCGGTGGCGGAAGATCGCGAACCGATCCTGTCCGGCCTGGCGGAAATCGATGCGCGCAGCCGGCAAGATTACAAGGTGCCCGCCGTGCAGGCCACGCCCGAGCAGCAGGACGCACTGCTGACCCTGGCGATGCATGATGAGCTTCCCGATGGAGAGGAGTTCTTCAAGGCGTTCCGGCAGATGGTGATCGTCGGCTACTACACGTCCGAAATCGGCATTACGCAGGAACGCGAATACCTGCCCGTCCCAGGCGAATACAACGGCGCCTTCCCTTATTCTCAGGTCAACAAGGTCTATTCCGCATGATCATGAATCGTCGTTCCCTGCTCGGCGCCGGTGGCATTGCCGTGCTTGCCACCCAGCCTTTCCTGGCCAGCCTCGCCAACGCAGCCCCGATCCGCAATGTCGGCCTGCAGCTTTATACCGTGCGCGAGCTTTTCGCCGCCGATCCTGTCGCGACCCTCGAACAAGTCGCCAAGATCGGCTATCGCGAGGTTGAATACGGCGGTGGCGGCTATGATGCCATGGACCATGCCATGCTGCGCAAGACCATGGACCGGCTCGGCCTGAAGAGCCCGTCCATCCACGTCGGCTACGACGCACTGCTGGACAATTTCGATGCCAGCGTCGCGATGGCCAAGACGCTTGGCGCGGAAACGATCGTCCTGCCGTACATGGTCGACAAGTATCGCAATGCGGCTGCTTGGGATGCCGCGATTGTCAACATCAACCACTTCGGCGAAAAGTTGAAGGCGGCGGGCCTTGGCTTCGCCTATCACAACCACGACTTCGAATTCACGGTAAAGCCGGATGGTGTCAGCCTGTACGACCGGTTGGTGAAAGGTACCAATCCGGCATTGGTCAAGCTTGAGCTGGACTTGTACTGGGCCATCTACGCCGGACAGGATCCGCAGGCGCTGATCCGCAGCCTGCCCGGGCGCATCTATGCCTATCACGTGAAGGACATGCGGCCGGATCGCAGCATGACCGCCGTGGGCGCGGGAACGATCGATTTCGCCAGCATCTTCAAGCTGAATGGCCTTGCCGGCGCGCGGCACTTCTACGTCGAAAACGACCAGGCCCCGGCACCTTACCTGCCCGACATCACCAAGAGCTTCCAGACACTCAGCACCCTGCGCGTCTGACCATCGATCGGGAGAGGATTACCATGGCGGCAACGGACAGGTTCGATGCAATCGTTATCGGATCGGGCATCAGCGGAGGCTGGGCGGCGAAGGAATTGACCGAAAAGGGGCTGCGCGTGCTGATGCTCGACCGTGGCCACATGGTCGAGCATGGCGAGGATTACACCTACGACGGCAAGCCAGCCTACGAAGTGCCCGCGCGCAACATCATGCCGGATGGCCTGCGCGAGAGCGACTATTTCATCGCCCAGCACGGTTATGTCACCCCCAGCAACCAGGCCTTCTACAACAACGACCGGCTGAACCCCTACGATTTCGGGGAAGGCAGCAAGTTCTACTGGATCCGCCCTTCCGCTGTTGGCGGCAAGTCGCTGATCTGGGGGCGCTGGAGCTTCCGCTGGAGCGCCGCCGATTTCGAGGCGAACAAGCGCGACGGCATCGGCGGTAACTGGCCGATCGGCTATGACGACCTGGCACCTTGGTACAGCTATGTCGAAAAATACATCGGCGTATCGGGTTCGCGGGAAAATCTGGACTATCTGCCGGACAGCGAATTCCAGCCGCCGATGCCGATGAACATAGCCGAAAAATGGATGAAGCAGCGGCTGGAATCCGCCTTTCCCGGGCGCAAGATAATCAATGCCCGCGTCTCCAACATGACCGAGGACAAGCCCGAGCAGAACCGCACCAAGTGCCAGTTCCGCAACCAGTGCAGCAACGGCTGCTCGTTCGGCGCCTATTTCTCGACGCAGGCGGTCACGCTGCCCGCCGCCCGTGCAACCGGGCGGCTGACGCTGCGATCCGATGCGGTTGTCACCAATCTCGAATACGACCCCGTCAGCAAGAAAGTCACGGGCGTACGCTTCGTCGATGCCAAGACCGGGGAGGCTGAAGTGGTTACCGCAAGGGCGGTCTTCCTCAACGCATCGACGATGGGGTCCTTGCAGGTGCTGCTGAATTCACGCCCGCAGGGTAGCGACCGCAGCCATTTCGACAGCAGCGGCATGCTGGGCCGCTATGTGATGGACCATATCTTCCGTGTCGGCGTGAAGGGCGACATTCCCGGCATGGAGGAATTCGTCGAATATGGCCGCAGGCCCGGCGCCATCTATGTCCCGCGGTTCCGCAACAACGGTCGGGACGAAGACCTGGGCTTCCGGCGCGGCTATGGCTATCAGGGCGGCGCCTACCGCGAGCCGTCAAAGCCGGTGGGCTTCGGCGCATCGATGAAGGAAGGGATGCGGCGCTATGGCGGCTGGAAATTCCAGATGGGCGCTTTCGGCGAATGCCTGCCCTATGAGGACAACCATGTCGCCCTGAATGCGAATAAGGTGGACCGCTTCGGCGTGCCGCTGATGCAGTTCAATGTGACTTTTCGCGACAACGAACTGCGCATGATGGCGGACGCGCGCGAGCAGGGCGAAATGATGCTGCGCGCGGCCGGGCTGACGAACATCGAAAGCAAGGTGAAGGAACACGTGCCGGGCGACGCCATCCACGAAATGGGCGGCGCGCGCATGGGGGACGATCCCCGCACATCGGTGCTCAACAAGTGGAACCAGGCGCACGATGCCTCCAACCTGTTCGTCACCGACGGGGCGCAGATGGCCTCCATCTCCTGCGTCAATCCGTCGCTGACCTTCATGGCGCTGACCGCGCGCGCGGTGGATCACGCCGTCAACGCGATGAAGGCGGGCACGATCTGACGCCGATGTTTCCAGCGCTGTGAAGGCGCTGGAAACACGCTATCAGAGGGTATGGAGACAAGAACCTGATGGCGAGACGAAACGAGAATGGCGTGACGATCCGCGCTGTCGCACAGCGCGCGGGTGTGTCCGCCATGACCGTGTCCAACGTCCTCAATGGCGCCGGCCGGGCCAGCGCCGCCACAGTGGCGACCGTTCAGGCGGCGATTGCGGAACTCGGCTACGTGCCCAATCTGGCCGCCAGACGGCTGGCAAAATCGCGCGCGACGACGGTGGGCCTGCTCTACAGCAACCGGCGGACGCCGTTCCTGGATGCGGTGCTGGTGGGGGCGTTGCGGGCAACCAATGCCCATGGTCTGCAGCTCATCCTGCGTGATGGCGATGGCGTCAGCCGGGACGAAGCCGAACGCATGGCGCAAGATCTGGTACGCTCCGGCGCGGACGCCCTGCTCGTGATCCCGCCTTTCGCCGAACAGTTGAGCGGGTCGGACGTGCTGCCCACCCTGGGCGTGCCCCTGGCGGCGATCGCAACCGGCACTGCGATGCCCGATATCACCACCGTCAGGATCGATAACCGCGCCGCGCTGGAACTGATCGCCCGGCAGGTCATCGCCAGGGGCCACCGGCGCATCGCCTATGTCGCGGGCCCCGATCACTACAGCGTGGTGGCGGCGCGGCTCGATGGCTTCCGGGCTGCGTTGCGCGATGCTGGCCTCGCCGAAGAGGACGATCTGATCGTGCGGCATGGCGAGTTCGACTATGAATCGGGCAAAGCGGCGGCGCAGGCGCTCCTGTCCCGGCCGGATCGCCCGACAGCCATCATTTGCAGCAGCGACGATCTTGCCGCAGGCGTGGTCGCGCAGGCCAGCCATCTGGGGCTACGCTTGCCGGCGGACCTGACGGTGACGGGTTTCGACGACACCATTCTGGCATCGCGCATCTGGCCCCCGCTGACGGTGGTGCAGCAACCGGTCGAGGAAATGGCCTTCCGCGCCGCGCAGTGCCTGATCGCGGCATTGGGCAAGGCGGAGCCGGACGTCAGCGACGAAATCTTCGATCACGCGATCATAGAGCGCGAATCCATCGGGCCTCTGGCCCCGCAATGACACCGTCGCAGGGCGGCCAACCATTTACATCGAAAGCGTCACCATGAAAGCAAGCAGACGAGAAATGGCGGCAATGATTGCATTGGGAAGCACCGGCATTGCGGTATCATCGGGTAGGGCAGAGGCTTCACCTCCGCAGCCCGGAGTGGTTCACCATGTCTTCTTCTGGTTGCATCAGCCCGGATCGCATGCGGATCGCGAGCAGTTGATTGCGGGCCTTCGCACTTTGCGCGGCATCCCGGTCATTCGCCGGCTGGAGATCGGCATACCCGCCGATACCGAAAGCCGCGATGTCGTCGATGCCAGTTACGACGTATCGGAACTCATGTTCTTTGATAGCGTGGCGGATCAGAAAGCCTATCAGGACCACGCCATCCATCAGACCTTCGTCAAATCGTGCGGGCACCTTTGGTCGAAGGTCGTGGTGTATGACATGGCCGTGGTACCGGGATAAACGGCGGAACGGGTTGCCGGAGTGGATGGCAGTCCTCTTCGGAACGCTGGAAACGCGGCATGCACGTTACTCTATCCGCCTGAAATGTCGTTCGTTTCGTGATGCAATCGGCTTGATGCGGTTGGCAGGCCTTGCCAAGTTCAGCCAAAGTCGGCGATAGACGCGGAAATACTGACATCGATGTCGGTTGGAGAGGGCAAAGGCATTGGAATCCCGACGCGACGTTTTGGGCGGCATAGGCGCGGGCATGGCAGTGGCGAGCCTCGCTTCGGCTCTCCGGGTGCCGAGCGCTTTCGCGGAAACGCGCAAGATCGGTTATGCTATCGTCGGCCTTGGCTATTACGCCACGAAGCAGATCATGCCGAATTTCGCGGAATGCGAACATTCCCGGCTCGTCGCGCTGGTCAGCGGATCGCCGTCGAAGCTGGAACAATACGGGGCGCAGTACGGAATTCCGAAAACGCACCGATACAGCTATGCGGATTTCGATCGCATCCGCGACAATCCGGATATCGACGTGGTCTACGTCGTCCTCCCCAACAGCCTGCACGCCGAGTATACCGTTCGTGCTGCGCGCGCAGGCAAGCATGTGATGTGCGAAAAGCCGATGGCGACCTCGGTGGCGGAATGCCAGGCGATGATCGCCGCCTGCCGACAGGCCGGGACGAAGCTGATGATCGGTTATCGATCGCGGTTCGAACCGTACAACCGACTGGCAATCGAACTGGCACACGGCGGCCATGTCGGCCCGACGCGTCTCATCACCGCAGAGCATGGGTTCTCCATCCAGCCGAACCAGTGGCGGCTGAACCGGGCAATGTCCGGCGGGGGTTCGATGATGGATATCGGCATCTACAGCCTCAACGCGGCCCGTTATCTCACGGGGGAGGAGCCGGTGGAAGTGAGCGCGGTGGAATCGACCGACCACGCCGACCCGCGTTTTCGCGAGGTGGAGGATCGCGTCAGCTTCATCCTGCGCTTCCCTTCGGGCGTGCAGGCCAATTGCATTTCCAGCTACAGTTCCGCGCACAACGGCTACCGCGTTAACGGCACGCAGGGCTGGATCGCGCTGGAACCGGCCACGTCCTACGCGGGGCAGGCGATGACGATCAACAGGGACGGGATCACCGCCCCCAGAACGCTGCCGGCGCCTGCGCGCAATCAGTTCGCGGCGCAATTGGACCATCTGGCGGAATGCATCCTGACCGGCGCCTCGCCGATCGTGGCCGGTGAGGAAGGACTGGCGGACATGCGCCTTATCGAGGCGATCTACCGCTCGGCGGCGGAGCGCCGCAGCGTTGCTTTGAAGGAATTGGGGTGAAGGGGATGATGGACCGTCGCAGCATATTGGCCGGAATGGCCGCCTTGCCGTTGCTGGATGCGGTGCCGTTGGCGGCGGCTGGCGGGAAGGGCAGTGGCTTCGGCACGATCCGCCGTCTCGATCCGGGGCTGGACAGGGTTATAGCGCCGGGCGCGACCGTCCGCCTGCTGGCCTCCGGATTTCAGTGGACCGAGGGGCCGGTATGGGTGCCGCACGAGAATTGCCTGCTGTTCAGCGATCCGCCACGCAATACCGTGCATCGCTGGAGTGCCGGGAAGGGCACCGAGAAGGGAGTGGAGGTTTTCCTGCGCCCCTCCGGGCTGCAGACGCCCGTTCCGGCATCGATCCGGGAGCCGGGGCTCAACGGTCTTGCGCTGGATGCGCGCGACGCGCTGGTCGCGGCGGACAGCGGCTCGCGGGCGATCGTGCGGATCGACCTGACCTCGCGCCGGCGTGAGGTTCTGGTGGATCGCTACGAGGCGAAGCGCTTCAACAGCCCCAACGATCTTTGCGTTGCCGCCTCGGGTGCGATCTACTTTACCGATCCGACCTACGGGTTGGCGGATGGGGACGATTCATCGCTGCGCGAACTGGCATTCTGCGGGCTTTACCGCCTGTCTCCGGACGGCAACGTGGTGGCGCTGGATCGCGATCATCGCCGGCCCAATGGCGTGGCCCTGTCGCCGGACGGGCGCACGCTCTATCTCTCGCTGTCAGACGAAGTACAGCCGGAAGTCTTGGCCTACACGCTGGACGAAAACGGGATGCCCACGGATCGCCGCCGGTTCCTTGACCTGCGTGCCGACTTCGCGGCGGGCCGCCCGGGGCTGCCTGACGGCATCAAGGTGAACGCTTCCGGACATGTCTTCGCCACCGGCCCAGGCGGCATCCATGTCTGCACACCGGCCGGGCAGGTGCTGGGCGTCATCGAGACCGGAAAGGCCATATCCAACTGCGCGCTGGGCCGGAACGGCACGGCGCTGTTCCTGACCTCGTCGGACAGCGTGGCGGTTCTGGAGGGGATTCTGGCCTGAGCGCCCTAAGCGGTGACGGCCGAATACCCGGCAGTCACCGCAGCGGAGCGGGCAGGCCGAGGCGGTAGACGAGTATCCGATTGTCGTTGTCGATCGGGGCGTCGCAGGGCTGGCCTGACATCCGGCACTTGCGGGCGATGAAGTCGTTGTCGTTGCCCACGAACAGGAAGTAATCGGCCGGGTGATCGGGTTCCAGCACGGGAACGAGATCCATCGCTTCCCATTTTTCCGACAGCTTCTCGATCCCCAGGCCGAAGCGTGCGAGTTGCGTGGGATTGAGCATGTTCACCAGTTCGGCGTGCTCGCCCGGGACGATGTTCGGCCGTAGCGCGGTGCTAGCGGGATCCTGCAGGACCGACGCGGTCGTGTGCTCGTATTCGGTTCCCGCCAGATTGGTCGCTCCGGCAAGGTCGACCAGCAGGACGCTCTTGTAGACGATCGGCGCGGAACCCTCCGCCCCCAGTCCGGCTCCGTCACGCGCGAGCATCAGGAACCTGTGGTCGTCGAGCGCCCGGATTTCGCTTTGGGCAGCGGTGCGATTGGGCGCTCCGCCGCGTCCCTCATCGTTGTACGCCGGCAGTTGCACCACGTAATGCCCGATGGGCCGCGAGGGCGTGGGCCCGTGCCGCACGTCGTAGACCAGCACGCGAATGGCGGTGCGTCCGGCCGCATTGGTCTTCGCGCTGTCCTGCATCAGCGCGCTCTGGAGTGCCACGAAAAGGGTGCGCCCGTCCGGTGAGAGCGACATGCCCTCAGGCCCCTGATTGTTGCGGCGGCCGGTATCCGGGGCTTTCAGCGATCCGAAGCAGGGTTTGCCGCCGCAGCGCGGCGTCACTGCTTCGGGCGGCGTGATCACGCCGCGCAAACGGCCCTTGCGGTCAAAATAGTAGATGTTGGCGGTATATTCGTCGCCCACATAGAAGCTGCCATCGCGTGCGAATTGCAGCGATTCCGCATCGATGGACACTTTGCCCTGGCCGATGCCGCTGGCCGGTGCGGGCAGGGCGATGCCGTGCTCCGCCAACATGCCGTTGGCTGGATCTGCGCCAGTGAAGGGGCGTCCGCGAAAGTCGCGCAGTTCAAGGCCGCCGTCGGGCGTGATCTCCACCCGCCCGGTTTCCGGAGCGAAGTTGAGACGAAAGCGCTCAAGGCGTGCCGGATAGTCGAAGAAAAGATTGGCGGCGGGATCGTTGCGCCCCCTGTCCGGCAGGGTCCAGAGCACGCCTTCGTAATGGTCGCCCACGCGCTTCCAACTGCCGGGCGCGATCTGCAGCGAGGAAAAGGACCCCAGCGTGTCGCCCAGGAAATCGACCGTCTGAGCCGAAAGCTGGCCTGCGCCGACCAGCCCCCGATTGATGTATCTCTGGCCGCGCAGCGAAACGTCCCGCGGGCCGGCCGTCTGATCGAGGTGAGGCGGTGTCACCGGCTCCTCCCCGCCGGCGAGGGCGGGGAGGGCCATGGACAGGCAACCCAGGGTCAGCGCGACCCGTGCAGCCTTAAAACGCAACGCTGAGCGTTCCGAAGAACTGGCGCGGCGCCGAAGAGTGGAACACCACGATCGTGCCGGCGGCATCGTCCGGTGCGAACACGCTGTTGTCGAGGTTCGATGCATAGCGCTTGTTGGTCAGGTTGGTAACGTTGAGCGCCAGCTTCGCACCCTTCACCGCGCCGATGGAACCGAAGTCGTAAGTCAGTCCAAGGTCGAAGGTGGTGTAGCCGCCGAAGCTCTGGTCATTGGTATAAGTGTAGTAACGGCGGCCGGTATACTTGCCCTGCACCATCGCCGATACGGCGCCTTGCGTCAGCGTCAGCACGCTGGCCAGCATTTCTTTCGGCGTATCGACCTGCTGCTTGCCTGCGGTCGCCTTGATGACGCAGGTGGTGGTGCACCAGTTCAGGTCGTTGTCGTAAGTGGACTTGTTGTACGAGGCAGAGTTGTACCAGCTCAGCCACGGTGCGGGCTTCCACAGCACGCCCAGTTCTGCGCCCCGGCTGGTGACGCTGCCGGCGTTGTGGAACGAGTTGCCGCAGCCGGGATTCTGCTGCTGGTTGGTCGGGCAGGGGTTATACTGCAGTAGACGATTGTCGAACTTCACCCAGTAACCGCTCAGTGCGATCTGAAGCGGACCGCTGACATAGCGATAGCCACCTTCCACGCTCTTCGAGGTTTCCGGCTTCAGCGTCTTGCCCTGCGCGTCCCACACGGTTTGGGTGACCGATTGTGGGCCAAGCTTGAAGCCGCCCTGATACATGGCCATGTTTTCGGCATAGCTGGCGTAGAGTTCGTGGTGCGGCGCGACCTGCCAGTGCACGCCCACTTCCGGCAGGAAGTAGTCCTTGGCGGTCAGCGAACCGGTGGCGAACTGGGTGGTTGCAGGCGGAGCCGCCTTGGCGATGCCGTCCTGCGCCTCTGCGTCCGAGCGTGAGTAGGTGCCCTTGAAACCGAAATCGACGGTCAGCGCATCATCCAGCAGCTTGATCGTGTCCTGCACGTAGAACTGGCGCGTCTTCCACTTGGTTTCCTGCACCCACTGGGCCGTATCCGGCTGGCCCTTCAGGAACTGGCCGATATCGAACGGACCGGTGACGTTGCCCCAGATGTAGCGCGCGGCGCTGCTCTTGTTCTCTTCAAGCCAGAAGCCGGCCTGGAGCTGGTTGAAGCCCAGTTCCCAGCTCAGGCTGCCAAGGGCGCCGGTGCGGTTGATCGTGTAGCGGGTGTCGCGGATCTGCACCGGCACGTCGTCGGCCGTGGTCGTGGTGCCCTGCTTGGACCAGCCGACGATCCAGTTGTTGCCGGCGCCCTTGTCTGCGTGGTGATAGACTTGTGCGTGCAGCGTCAGCGACTTGGTGATGTCGTAATCGCCGGCGACGTAGAACAGTTCGTCGTTACGCAGGATCTGGCCGTTGGTGAAGGTGACGTCCGAATTCTTCTGCGGCTTCGGCGCGTTCACGCACTTGGTCGGCGCGGTCGGCCCGGTCACCGAGCAATAGGCGACGCCCAGATAGGAATCCCAGTCAGGCGCATAGCCGCCCCAGTCCCAGCCCAGACGGCCGAGCATGTCCTTCGAGAGATAGGCGTCGTCCGCCTGGTTGGTGCGCGAAATGTCGGCGAAGGCGGTGATCGTGCCGCCGGTGAATTCGTACTTCGCCTTGCCGTTGAACTGCTTGCCGGTGGAGCGGTTGTAGTCGCGCTGGTGCACGAACAGATCCTGCTCGCTGTACTGCCCGGAAACATAGGCGGAGAAGCCGCCGTGCTCGCCGGTGTCCAGCCGCACGAAAGTGCGCAGGCTGTCCTGGCTGCCGAAAGTCTGGCTTGCGGAAACGCCCAGATCCTTGTGCGGATCGCTGCTGACATAGATCAGCGCGCCGCCAAGATTGCTGGTCGATGCGATGCCAAGGCCGGCGATGCCGGTCGCCAGATCGGCGCGGCCGAGGTTCTCGGAAATCAGCGCACGGCTGATCGAAAGGCCGTTGTAGTTGTTGTAGGCGCCGTCGCCCAGCGGCATGCCGTCCAGCGTGTAGCCGAGGTGCGTGGTGCTGAAGCCGCGCACCTGAAGCGACAGCGACTGTTCGTTCACGCCCAGCGCGTCGATCGACTGCGCGCTGACGCCGGGAAGGAAGTTCAGCGCCTTCTGGACGCTGGTGCCCGGGGGCAGGACTTCGAGGTTCGAGGGCAGGAGCGTCGAGACCGAGCGGGTCTGGCCGCTGCCGATGACGACGATTTCATTCGATCCGCCGGTGTCTGCTTCGGCAGCGGCAGCATCCTCCGCCCTCGCCTGTGCGGAAACCGAAATGCTGGCGACGACTGCCAGCGCGACGACGGATTTTTGCAACACTTATGCCCCCTGTGATCCGAAAAGCGCCGTGTGTCCCTCCACCGGCCTTTTCTGGAGCGGGCCTATTCCACGCGTTCATGACGCCTTTGCTACAATCCGGAAACATAAGGGAAAAATCGCAATCGATTAGCGGAGATGCGCGGGTTTGATCCGCCGAAGGCCGCGATGCCGGCAGCGATCCGGCGATGGGAGATGGACCGCACCGATCGGCGCCGGCCCCGAAATCATATGAAAATACTATGCCGGAGGCGCGGTTTTCGTCTCGAATCTCAACGCGGCCCTGCCCTAGTTGGACGGCTGCAGACGATACCATGCCGCATTGGCGATGGGTCTGCTGGAGCCTTGATAATGCAGGACATCCTTTGGGTTGGCCTCTTCCTGATCTTGCTGGCGGCGAGCCTTGGCTACGCGGCGCTGTGCGATCGCGCGTGAGGAGCAGGCAATCATGACAATCGATCTGTGGCTGGGCGCGATCACCGCGCTCGGCCTTCTCGTCTATCTGGTCGCTGTGCTTGCGCGGCCCGAACGCTTCTAGGAGGGCGATCCCATGACCATTCAGGGATGGCTGCTCATCGCAGCCTTCGTCGGCATCCTGCTGGCGCTGGCCAAGCCGGTTGGGCTTTGGCTTTTCGCTCTCTACGAAGGGCGCCGTACGCCGCTTCACGCCGTGTTCGGCCCGATCGAGCGCGGCTTCTATCGCCTGTCAGGCATCGATCCTGAGGAAGACCAGTCCTGGCGCCGCTACGCGGTGCACATGCTGATCTTCAATTCGGCACTGTTGCTGTTCACTTACTTTCTGCTTCGTGCGCAGGCGCTGCTGCCGCTCAATCCGCTTGGCTTCGGCGCGGTCGGCGGGGACCTGGCGTTCAACACCGCCGTCAGCTTCACCGCGAACACGAACTGGCAGAGCTATGCCGGTGAATCGACGATGTCGAACCTCAGCCAGATGCTGGGGCTGACCATTCACAACTTCCTCTCGGCGGCGACCGGCATCGCGCTGGCCTTTGCGCTGTTTCGCGGTTTCGCGCGTCGAAGCGCCGCAGGTATCGGTAATTTCTGGGCCGACATGACGCGCGTGACGCTCTATCTGCTGCTGCCGATCTGCATCGTCTATGCCCTGTTCCTGATCGCCAGCGGCGTGCCGCAGACCTTGGCCGCCTCGGTCGACGTTTCGACGCTGGAAGGCGTCAGGCAGACGCTGGTGCTGGGCCCGGTGGCTTCGCAGGAAGCGATCAAGATGCTTGGCACCAATGGCGGCGGGTTCTTCAACGCCAACAGTGCGCATCCGTTCGAAAACCCCACCGGGCTGACGAACTTCGTGCAGATGCTGTCGATCTTCGTGATCGGCGTGGGCCTTACCTACACGTTCGGCAAGGCCGTGGGCAACACGCGGCAGGGCTGGGCGATCCTGGCGGCGATGCTGACGATCTTCCTCGTCGGCGTGGGCGTGACTTACTGGCAGGAAGCGGCCGGCAATCCCGTGCTCCACCACCTTGGCGTGGGCGGCGGCAATATGGAGGGCAAGGAAGTCCGCTTCGGCATCGCCGCATCGGCGCTGTTCTCGGTCGTCACCACGGCGGCGAGCTGCGGGGCGGTCAATGCCATGCATGACAGCTTCACGGCGCTGGGCGGCCTGGTCCCGCTGTTCAATATGCAACTGGGCGAAGTCGTCATCGGCGGCGTCGGCGCCGGCATCTACGGCTTCCTGCTTTTCGCCATCCTTGCCGTCTTCGTGGCGGGCCTGATGGTGGGCCGCACGCCGGAATACGTGGGCAAGAAGATCGAAAGCCGCGAAGTGAAGCTTTCCGTCCTCGCGATCGCGGTATTGCCGCTGATCATCCTGGGCTTCACGGCGATTGCATCGGTACTGCCGGCGGGGCTGGCGGGACCGCTGAACAAGGGGCCGCACGGCTTCTCGGAAATACTCTATGCCTTCACCAGCGCGGTGGCCAACAACGGGTCGGCTTTCGCGGGGCTCAGTGCCAACACGCCGTTCTACAACGGCATGCTGGGCGTGGCGATGTGGATCGGGCGGTTCTTCATCATCGTCCCGATGCTGGCCGTGGCGGGCAGCCTTGCCGCCAAGAAGTACACGCCGGAAACCGCGGGCAGCTTCCCGACCACCGGGCCGCTCTGGACCGGTTTGCTGATCGGCATCGTGCTGATCGTCGGCGGGCTGACGTTCCTGCCCGGCCTCGCCCTTGGCCCCATCGCCGATCATCTTGCGATGATCAACGGCCAGCTTTTCTAAGGAACCTTGCACATGGCCCGGCCATCACATGCTTCCGAAAACAAATCGCTTTTCACGGCTGACCTGATCGTTCCCGCGATCGGCGACGCCTTCCGCAAGCTCAATCCCAAGGAACTGATCCGCAACCCGGTGATGTTCACCACCGCCGTCGTCGCCACTTTGCTGACGCTGTTGTTGGTCATCGGCCATGACGGCCTGGGCTTCGGCTTCAAGCTCCAACTCGTGGTCTGGCTGTGGCTGACGGTGCTGTTCGGCACGTTTGCAGAGGCGCTGGCCGAAGGGCGCGGCAAGGCGCAGGCCGCCTCGCTGCGCGCCACCAAGGCGGAACTGACCGCCAAGCGCCTGAAGGGGGACGGCACCCGGTTCGACGACGTTCCCGCCAGCGCCCTCAAGAAGGGTGACGTGGTGCTGGTCCGGACCGGCGACCTGATCCCGTCCGACGGCGAAGTGGTTGCCGGTGTCGCCTCCGTCAACGAGGCGGCAATCACCGGCGAAAGCGCGCCTGTGATCCGCGAGGCTGGCGGAGATCGCTCTGCCGTGACGGCCGGCACCCGCGTCATCTCGGACGAGATCCGCGTGCGCGTCACCGTCAACCCGGGGCAGGGCTTCCTCGACCGCATGATCGCGCTGGTCGAAGGCGCGGAACGCCAGAAGACGCCGAACGAGATCGCCCTGACCATCCTGCTCGTCGGCCTGACGATCATCTTCCTGATCGCGGTGGGCACGATCCCGGGCTTTGCCAGCTACGCGGGCGGCGCCGTTCCGGTGTCGATCCTGGCCGCGCTGCTGATCACCCTGATCCCGACGACCATCGCGGCCCTGCTTTCGGCCATCGGCATTGCCGGGATGGACCGTCTGGTGCGCTTCAACGTGCTCGCCAAGTCCGGCCGCGCGGTAGAGGCGGCTGGCGACGTCGATGTGCTGCTGCTCGACAAGACCGGCACGATCACCGTGGGCGACCGGCAGGCCACCGAATTCCGCCCGGTCGGCGGGGCCAGCGTGAACGAACTGGCCGAAGCGGCGCTGCTCGCCAGCCTTGCGGACGAGACGCCCGAAGGCCGCTCGATCGTGGTGCTGGCGCGGGAGAAGTTCGGCCTGACCGCCACTTTGCCCGAAGGGACGGAGATCATCCCGTTCACCGCGCAGACCCGGCTTTCGGGTGTCGATACCGGCGGCCGCGTGATCCAGAAGGGGGCGGTTCAGGCGATCCTGCGCGCCAATCCGGAAAGCGGCAGCACGGCCGCCGCCACCGAACTGCGCCGCATCACCGACGAGATCGGCCGTGCCGGTGGCACTCCGCTTGCCGTCGCTGCCGACGGCCGCCTGCTGGGTGCGATCTTCCTGAAGGATATCGTAAAGGCGGGCATCCGCGAACGCTTCGGCGAACTGCGCCAGATGGGTATCCGCACGGTGATGATCACCGGCGACAACCCGCTGACCGCGGCCTCCATCGCAGCGGAATCGGGTGTGGACGATTTCCTTGCGGAAGCCACGCCGGAAGACAAGCTGGCGCTGATCCGCAAGGAACAGCAGGGCGGCAAGTTGGTCGCCATGTGCGGAGACGGCACCAACGACGCGCCCGCGCTGGCGCAGGCCGACGTCGGCGTTGCCATGAACACCGGCACGCAGGCCGCGCGCGAGGCGGGCAACATGGTCGACCTCGACAGCGATCCCACCAAGCTGATCGAGGTGGTCGGCCTCGGCAAGCAACTGCTGATGACGCGCGGCGCGCTGACCACATTCTCGGTCGCCAACGACGTTGCCAAGTACTTCGCGATCATCCCGGCCATGTTCGTGGTGCTCTATCCCGGCCTCGGCGTGCTCAATGTCATGCGTCTCGGCACCCCGCAGAGTGCGATCCTTTCGGCGATCATCTTCAACGCGCTGATCATCCCGCTGCTGGTGCCGCTGGCGCTGAAGGGCGTGAAGTACAAGCCGATGGGGGCGGGGCCACTGCTGGCGCGCAACCTTGCGGTCTATGGCCTTGGCGGCCTGATCGCGCCGTTCATCGGCATCAAGCTTATCGACCTGGCCGTCAGCGGCCTGGGCCTCGCCTGAGGAGGCGGACACATGACCAAAGACATATTCACCGCTCTGCGCCCTGCCATCGTGATGACGCTGCTGTTCGCGATCCTGCTGGGCCTTGCCTACCCGCTGGCATTGACCGGCATCGGGCAGGTCGTCTTTCCCAGCCAGGCCAACGGCAGCCTTGTACGGCAGAACGGCAAGGTGATCGGCTCCACCGTGATCGGGCAGGGCTTCACTTCGGATCGCTACTTTCAGACGCGCCCCTCGGCCGCCGGCAAGGGTTACGACGGGCTTGCCTCGTCAGGGTCGAACCTGGGGCCGACCTCGCAGGCACTGGCGGACAGAGTGAAGCAGCAAGTCGGCACGATGAAGGCGGCAGAACCGGGCAAGGCGATCCCCGGCGATCTGGTGACCACTTCCGGCTCGGGCCTTGACCCCGACCTTACTCCGCAGGCGGCGCTCTATCAGGTCGAGCGTGTAGCCCGGCTGCGTCATCTCGATCCGGCGGCGGTGCGCCGTCTGGTCGAAGGCAGCATCGAAACCCCGCTGTTGGGTTTCATCGGCGAACCCCGCGTGAACGTGCTGGCGCTCAACCGCCGACTGGATGCACTTTCCGCCACGCCGGGACAATGAACTGCCGGAGCCTTCCCGCGCGCTGCGGGAAGGCTCCGTTCACATGGTCGGCGAGCGATGTTGACGAGAGCCCTTGCGGAACGCGCTGAAGGATACGAGAATCCTGCAATTCAGCGATCCCGGCCGGCCCGGGGATAAGGAACATCCATGAAACCCCGCCACAAGGTCCTTGTCGTCGATGACGAGACGCCCATCCGTCGGCTGATCGTCACCGCGCTTGCAAAAGTGGACTATGCAACGATCGAGGCTGCGTCTGCTCGCGAGGCGCTGGCGAGGCTGGGCGAGGAGCGTCCCGAAGTCACATTGCTTGACCTTGGCCTACCGGACCGGGACGGGTTGGAACTGGTGCCGCTGATCAAAAAGCAGGCGGATACGACCCTGATCATCATTTCGGCGCGCGATGCGATCGAACAGAAAGTGGCGGCCCTCGATCTGGGGGCGGATGACTATCTGACCAAGCCGTTCGACATCGACGAACTGCTCGCCCGCGTGCGCGTGGCCTTGCGCAACCGTACGAGCCGGGACGGAGGCGTGAACGGGTTGACGGTGGGAGAGGTGAAGATCGATCTCGTTTCCCGCACGATCACAAAAGCGGGCCGGGAAATCCACCTTGCGCCCAAGGAATATGCGTTGCTGGAACAACTGGCGCGATACCCCGGGCGGGTCATTACGCATCACCAGATCATGACGCATGTCTGGCCCGGAGAGACCGAACATCATGTCGAGTACTTGCGGGTTCTTGTCCGCACGCTGCGCCAGAAGCTGGAGGACGATCCCCAGAATCCTCGCATCATCAGCAACGAGCAAGGCATCGGCTATCGCCTGCGCATGACGGGCGACGCACTCGACACCGCTTCGGGATAGCGCGGCGTTGCGCAGGAGCCCTACCGGGGGCGCCGGCGGGAGAGGGCGATCCCGGCCAGATTTTGCTCGCGCTTGATCCAGCGAATGCGCGCTGGGCGGATTTCCTTCGTCAGATCCAGAAATGTAGTGGGATGGCCAGGCGCTGCCTTGCTGCTGGAAAGGGCCGCATTCGCGTGCCGCACGATTTCCAGCGCGTCGCCGATCAGTTCGACGTCGCATGGGCCCAGCGTTTGCGCCACCTTCATCGCATGGATCAGCGCAAGCCATTCGGCATCGCGGTTCGTGCCCTCGCCCAGATCATCGAACAGGTGTGTGGTGCCGCGAACCACGACGGCGACTTCGATATGGCCGGGATTCGGCCGACAGCCGCCGTCAAAGAACACTTTCACCCTTCGTCCCGCCATGATCACCTTTCGTCCAATGTCTTCGCCGGAATGCGCAATTGCTCGGTTCCGCAGGGCTGCTCAAGCAATTTCGAGTAGCTGGCGCGGGGAGCGGAAGCGGAACCGACTCGGTTGACAGATAAACTCAATCAAATAAGTTGAGTTTGTCCGGGGCAATGCCCGGATGCAGTTCGCGGGATGACGGGTGCATGGGAAATGCGGCTCGGACGCCCGATGTTACCGGCCCCAGGCGACCACGTCCGGGCTTTTCATCACATGTCATGGATACACGTCATGGGATCGAGAGGTCGCTTCGGGGCGTCGCATTTTCGCGTGCGAAACCGCTGAAGCCTGCCCGATCCCGAAAAGCCTCGCGGCCTTGATCGCCGCGCGAAATTCGCAGGGAAAAGGGGACGAACATTGAAACGCAGGATTCTGATGGCGATGACCGCTTTGGCGTCGTCATTCGCCATGGCGAGTGCAGCCAGTGCGCAACAGCAGCCGGCATTCCAGGGCACCGTGGGCCGGACGCTGGCGGAATCGAAGGAATGGTGGCCGGAACCGGCCCGGACCCCGGCCGGCGCGCCCAACGTGGTCTGGATATTGCTGGATGACGTCGGCTTCGGCGCCTCCAGTGCCTTCGGCGGCGGGGTCAGCACGCCGACGCTGGAAGCGCTGGCGCGGCAGGGATTGCGCTACACCAATTTCCACACGACGGCGATCTGCGCACCGACGCGCGCCGCGTTGCTGACCGGCCGGAACAGCTCCTCCGTGCATGAAGCCGGTTTCTCGCACATTCCACTGTCGGCGGGCTTTCCGGGCTGGGACGGCCGCATTCCCTCGGAAGACGGCACCATTGCGGAGATCTTGCGCGACCGGGGATACAACACATTTGCAGTGGGCAAGTACGGCCTCACGCCCGATGAAGACGCCACCGATGCCGGTCCGTTCGACCGCTGGCCGACCGGAAAGGGTTTCGAGCACTTTTTCGGCTTCCTTGGATCGCAGACAGACCAGTACAAGCCCGATCTGGTCGAGGATCAGGCGCATGCCCAGCCGGACGGCCGGCACCTGAGCGAACAGATTACCGACAAGGCCATCACCTATATCGATCGCCAGAAGAAGGCCGCGCCGAACAAGCCCTTCTTCCTGTATTATGCGCCGGGCGCCACGCATGCACCGCATCAGGTCGCGGCGGAATGGAGCGATCGTTATAAAGGCCAGTTCGACGCGGGCTGGGACGTCTATCGCCAGAAGGTATTCGCCCAGCAGAAGCGCGAGGGGATCATTCCAGCCAATGCCGTTCTTCCGGACCGCGATCCCGGCATTGCCGCTTGGGCCTCGCTCAGCCCAGACGAGAAGCGGCTCTATGCCCGCTTCATGGAAGTCTATGCCGGATACCTGACCTATACCGATCATGAGATCGGCCGGTTGGTGGATCATCTGAAGGCGACGAACCAGTACGACAACACCCTGTTCGTGGTGATCGTCGGCGACAATGGCGCCAGCAAGGAAGGCACGCTGAACGGCGACATCGATCGCAAGATCACGGCGAAGCCGCTGGGATATCAGGAAAACGTGGCCTACAATCTTTCCCGCATCGGGGAACTGGGCACGCCCGATGCGGTGGAGGGCAACTATCCGCTGGGATGGGCGCAGGCCGCCAACACGCCGTTCCGCCTCTGGAAGTCCGACGCGAACAGCGAAGGCGGCACGCGCAATCCGCTGATCGTCACGTATCCGAAGGCGATCAAGGGCAACGGCGCCGTCCGCGCCCAGTACGGCCATGTGATCGATATCCTGCCGACCACGCTGGAATTGATCGGCCTGACCGCGCCGGACAGCATTCACGGATCGCATCAGCAGCCCATCGAAGGCACGTCGCTGGCTTACTCCGTAACCGACCCGAAGGCGGCATCGCGGCATCGCACGCAATATTACTATATCTTCGGATCGCGCGCGATCTACCAGGATGGATGGAAGGCCGCGCTTCCCTATCCCAACGCGGTCGTCAGCGGCAGCCCCAACGGGGCGAAGCCGTTCGATGAAAATGCCTGGGAACTGTACAATCTGAACGAGGATTTCACGGAGCGCGTGAACCTGGCCCAGCGCTATCCCGAAAAGGTGGCCGAACTGCGCGCCCTGTTCGAGAAGGAAGCGCAGGCGCACAATCTCTATCCCCTCATCACCTGGGACGATGTGCGCAGCGGCCGGATCCACCGCCTTCCGGGCGCGCCCTCGAACCAGAATGCGCTGGATCAGCTGACGGACCATCAGGCCAGCGCGCACTGACGCGCGCGGAAAGAACTCACGGCCGACCACACGCTTGCATGGTCGGCCGTGAGCGTGCGTGCCGGCGTGCGGGGGGCAGGGGGTGCCGGCTCCGCACGTCAGCGGGCCGAAGCGGCCTGCTCTATCAGATGGGCGACTTCGGGCGCGTGGGAGACCATCACGACATGTGATGCGCCTGCCACCACCACGGTGTGCCGGGATTTCGCGCGATCAGCCATGAAGCCCATGGCGGCGGGGGGAATGTTCCTGTCCTTGTCGCCATAGATGAACCATGACGGCACCGTCTTCCACGCAGGTGCGGTCGACGCTTCGGACAAGGCTGCCTCTGCGATCGGGCGCTGGCCGGCGGCCATCAGCCGGGCCTCGGCAGCGGGCACGTCCGCAGCGAACTGAGCGGGAAAGCGGTCTTGCTGGATGTAAAGGTCGTTACCGCCGGACGTCAGCGTGACCGGCGGGGCCAGGGTGGGGCCAAGCGTGCTGCCCGGAAACTTGCCCGTCAGCCCCAGCGCGGTTTCGCCGGTATCGGGCGCGAAGGCGGACACATAGACAAGCGCCTTCACGTTCGCGCGGTCCTCGGCCGCCTCGCTGATGACCGATCCGCCATAGGAATGGCCGACCAGCACCACCGGTCCGCCGATGCCTTTCACCACATCGGCCACGACATCGGCGTCGGCACGGACGCCGCGCAGCGGATTGGGCGCGGCGACGACCTTGTAGCCATCCCGCTCCAGGATCGCGATCACGCCGTTCCAGCTGGACGAGTCCGCAAAGGCCCCGTGGACGAGGACGACGGTGGGTTTGGCCGGTGCGGGCTGGGCGGCCTGCACCGGCGCCACCGAGGCGAGCAGCCCCGCGGCGAGCAGGAACCCGCCTGAAATCAGCTTCTTCATATGCATATCCTTCTGTCGCGGCGCTCAGGCCAGCCTTACGACGGCATCGATGTTGCCCTTGATCGCCTTGGAGTAGGGGCAGGTTTCGTGCGCGGTTTCGATGATCCGACGGGCAAGGTCAGGATCGATGCCGGGCACATGGACGTCGAGCTGGGCGGCCAGCGAGAAGCCGTCCTCGCCCCGGCGCAGTTCCACATGCGCGTCGATCGCCAGGTCTGCGGGCAGGGTCACGTCCATCGATTTGGCGGCAATCCCCATGGCCCCTTCGAAGCAGGCGGACCAGCCGGCGGCGAACAGCTGTTCGGGATTGGTGCCCTGGCCGGGGCCACCCGGAGTGGAGAGCTTCAGGTCAAGGCGGCCGTCGGAGCTTTGGGCATGGCCTTCGCGGCCGCCGGTGACATGGACGTTTGCGGTGTAGAGGGTCTTGGTCTCGGACATGGCATTTCCCCTTGTGACAATGGTGGGCAGAAGGTCAGCGAAGCGAACGGAACGCGGCGCGCAGTTCTTCGGCGAACAGTTGCGGCTGTTCCCAGGCGGCGAAGTGGCCGCCGTTGCTGGCCTCGTTGAAGTAGAAGAGCTTGGTGTAACACCGCTCCGCCCAGGTTTTGGGAGCGCGGAAGATCTCGCCCGGAAAGACGGTGATCGCCACCGGCATGTCGATGACGCCGCGCGCGTTGAAGTTGTTGGAATGGTCTTCCCAGTAAATCCGCGCTGCCGAGGCGCCGGTGGCGGTCAGCCAGTAGAGCGAAATGTCGTCCAGGATCGCATCGACCCCAAGCACGCGCTCAGGGCGGCCATCGGCATAGACCCACTGCGCGATCTTCTCGTACATCCAGGCGGCCATTCCCGCAGGGGAGTCCACCAGCGAATAGCCGATGGTCTGCGGCCGGGTGTTCATCATCGCCGCATAGGCGGAGTTATCGCGATAGAACGCCTCCAATTGGTCGAAGGCGCGACGCTCGGCCGGCGTGAGGGTGGCAGGCGCCGGATCGCCCGCCGCCAGTGTCCTCGCGATGTCCGCCGGGACGACGGCGGGCATGTTGAGGTGGATGCCGATCAGGCCGGGCACGTGCTGCAGCGCCATGCGCTGCGATATGACCGAGCCGCAATCGCCCCCCTGGCTGACGTAGCGATCGTAGCCAAGCCGCAGCATCAGGGTGGACCATGCCCGGCCGATACGGTCCGATCCCCAGCCCACTTGCGTCGGCTTTGCGGAGAAGCCGAAACCGGGAATGGACGGGATCACGAGGTGGAACGCATCCTCCGCCTTGCCGCCATGCGCGGTGGGGTTCGTGAGCAGATCGATGACGCCCATGAACTCCAGGATGGATCCCGGCCAGCCATGGGTCAGGATCATCGGCAGGGCATTTTCGTGGCGGGAGCGGACGTGGATGAAGTGGATGTCCAGCCCGTCGATTTCGGTCATGAACATCGGCAGTGCGTTGAGGCGGGCCTCCACCTTGCGCCAGTCGTACTCGCCGGCCCAATAGCGCATCATCGGCATCAACGTCTGGAAACGCACGCCCTGCCCGTCGTCGGCCGCCGGCTGGGGGTCTGCCCAGCGGGTTTCGGCGATGCGACGCTTCATCGCGGCAATGTCGGCATCGGGGATCACGATCCGGAATGGCCGGATAGCCGTGCCGTTGCTGGCGGCATGGGCCGCGCCGGGAAGGGCGCCGATCGCCCCGGCACCGAGCATGATGGGGGTGGCTGCGGCCACGAACTGGCGCCGCGACGCCGAAAAATCTGCAAGCATGGGTCGTTTCCTCAACGGATCCTGACGGGTTACCGGCAAGATAGAGAAGACGTCGCGGCATGCCCGTTAGATGTAGTGATGCGCCGTTAGTCCCCGCGATGGCGCCACGCCGGTTCATCAGATCCTGTATGTGGCGGGCTGTGTGGTGGGCGCCGGGCGGCGGGGCCTCTCGGAATCTAACAGAGTTCGGCAAAGGCTAACGTGCAGCCGATCGGTCGCTCCCTACATCGCCGGGCATCGTACCATTTCAGGCGGAACATCATGACAAGACCACGCTCGATCGGTTTTATTGCCGCTGCCCTGCTGGTGGCAGGCGCCACCACGGCCACCTGCTTCGGCGACGCGCTGGGTATCGTGCCAGCCCATGCGGAGCCCTTGGGCTCCGCCGTTTCCTCCGCGCCGCTTGGCACCACGAGCACACCGCTGGAGGTGCTTCGATCCGCGAAGCCCTGGCTTTCCCCCGATGGGGCGGGGGCGCTGCGGGGCAAGGTGGTGGTCGTGAATTTCTGGACCTATTCGTGCATCAATTCGCTCCGCGCGCTCCCCCATCTTCGCGCATGGAGCGAGCGATACAAGGATAGCGGGCTGGTCGTCGTCGGCGTGCACGCGCCGGAGTTCGCCTTCGAACACGATCCCGCCAAAGTGCGCCTGGCGCTCACGCAACTGGGCATTCGTTATCCGAACGTGCAGGACAACGATTATGCCGTGTGGCGCGACTTCGCCAACGAAGGCTGGCCGGGCTTCTACTTCATCGATGGCAAGGGCCGGGTTCGCGGCTATCGCATCGGTGAGGGCGACTACGACGGCGCCGAGCGGCTGATCCGCCAGTTGTTGAAAGAGGCGGGGCGCGATCCTTCGAACATTCCCGTCACCCGGGTCGTCGGAACCGGCATCGAGGCGGAGGCGGACTGGCGCGACCTGGGGTCGCCGGAATCCTATCTTGGCTATGCCAAGGCGGACGGTTTCCGATCGCCCGGCGGCATCCGCAGGGACATGGCCAGCGATTATGCGGCGCCGTCCGCCTTGCCGCTGGATGGCTGGGGCCTGAGTGGAAAATGGACCGTCGGGCGTGAATTCGCAGTGCTGGGCGGTCCAACCGGGGCGGTCCATTTCCGGTTCCACGCGCGCGATGCGCATCTGGTACTGGGCGGGGCCGCCGATGGCCAGCCGGTCCGCTTTCGCGTCACCATCGATGGCGCCGCGCCCGGCGCCGATCATGGCACCGATGTAAATGCCGAAGGCTGGGGCGAGGTTCGCGAGGACCGCCTCTACCAGCTAGTCCGCCAGACCGGCGCGATCCGGGATCACACGATCGCGGTCGAGTTTTCGCGGCCGGGCGCGCGCGCCTATGTTTTTACATTCGGATGATCCCATGGCCCCTGCGTTGCAGGGGCCATTTTTCCGGCGACAGATTGGTGCCGTTCCGGCTTGGACCGACGACGCTTCCGGTTCTTTGTCCTCGATCTGAACATGGCTCGATTTCTTGCTCCAGCCTGTCCTTTGCGCATGGTTCGACTTGGACGGGGACAATGGCGGAGCTGCCCGATCACGACTTCTAGGAAGGGTAATTACTCTTAATTACAGATGCTTATGTAGATAATCCGGGGTTTGCGCGATGCCGTCTTTGCATTCGGCCAGATAAAGCTTTGCGGGCCCTTGCCGGCGTATATCGGCATTCCACAGGGGCTTTGCGTGTTTCCGGAGTGAGGGCTGCGAGCGGCCCGTTGGCGTCGGTCCCGGAGTGACTTTACTTCGCAGTGCAGATCGAAACCAAGTCCTTCATTCCAGCGTGAAACGGGACAGGGATAGTCACAGGTCATCCCCGTCCGGCCGGAGGCGTAGGAATGACATCTCGCACGAACAGCACGGTTGGCAGGTGGGCAGCATCCCGCTTTTGGAGGCTAACCGGCACGCGTCTGGGGCTGGCCATGCTCGCGGTGGGGACGCTGTCCATCCACCCCGCCCAGGCCCAGATAGCCGCCCAGCCCAATGCCGCCCCCACCATCGATCGCGACCGGCTGGACCGTATCGAGCCGATCGTGCCCCACCGCGCTCCGCCGCCACCCCGGCCGACCGCGCCGGTCGAGATCAAAAGCGCCGCTGCCCCGGCCGTGGCGCTGACCGGCGTTCGGTTCGAAGGCAGCACGCTCCCCGATGATGCCCTGCAGGCAGCCGTCGCCCTGTGGATCGGCGCGCGGCTGGACAAGGACGTGCTGCAGAACATGGCCAATGCGATGACGGCGCTCTACGCGCGCAGCGACATCGCGTTCTATGCCATATCGATCCCCCCGCAAGTTCCCACGGGCGGCGTTCTGGTCATCCGCGCGACGGAGGGGCGCATCACCGACTATGCCCTTGCCCGGAGAACATCCAGCACGCCGACCCGCCTGATCGATCATTACCTCCAGCGTCTGATGCGCGAGGCACCCACGCGCAAGTCGTCGCTGGAACGAACGCTGTCCCTGCTGCGCGACATTCCGGGCCAGACGGTGGAAGCCAAGCTGAGGCAGACCGGAACGCCGGGCCAGGTGGCGTTGGATATGGACGTGAAGCGCAAGCAGGTGGAGGTATCTTTGAACCTCAACAATGGCGGCGTGGTCAACGTGGTTTCGGGCGTGCAGGCCCAACTGGGCGTTCAGGTCAACGGCCTGCTGCGCGAAGGGGATGTGACGCGGTTTTCCGGAAGCCTTCCCTTTCAGCCCGATCGCTACCAGTTCTATACGGCAAGCCATGCCACGCCGTTGGGCAGCGATGGCACCACGATCGGCGTCAGCGGCGCCTACGTTCGAACACTGACGCGAGACGATATCCGTGGCACGGCGCGCCAGCTGGGACTGGCGATTTCGCATCCCGTTATCCGTTCCTACCACAAGAACCTGACAGTGCAGGCCTCGCTCGATGGCACGAACAGCGACAACTATTATCTCGACACCGGCTTCGGCCAGTTTCGTGCGCGTACCATGCGCCTTGGCGCTTCGTGGTCCTCGGTCGGCACCACCGATGGTTATGCGCTTGCGCTGAGTGCAAGCCAAGGGCTGGACGCGCTGGGGGCGAGGCCGCTGACAGGCTATTCCGAGACGACGTATCGCAAGCTCAATGGGCAGGTCACGGTGGTCAAGCAGGTCCGCAAGGCGGTCTCGCTTCGGACGACGGTGCGGGGGCAGTTCACGCGTGACCTGTTGCCGACCACGGAACGCTTCTCGCTGGGCGGGGAGGGGGCGGGGCTGGCCTACCGGACCGGCATCGTCACGGCCGACAAGGCCGTGGCCGGCGATGCCGAACTGGCTTGGCAAGTGGTCGGCGATGCCAAGAGCGCACGCGGCCTGACCGTCTTCGCCTATGCCGATGGCGCATTGGCGCACAGTTACGCACGGCCGGTCTATGCGCTGCGGGCGATGGACTACTCGCTGGCAACGGCGGGAGGGGGCGTGCGTATCAAGCCGCTCAAGGGGTGGATTGCAACGGCACAAATCGCCATTCCTGTCAAGGAAATATCGCCGAATTACAACAACAAGGCGCGGTTTCTGTTCAGCCTGACCAGGACCGTGTGATGCGTATCTTTGCGTATACGCAAAACGGGATGGGCACCCCTGCCGACCACTCCCGGAGCCCCGGTCGCGAGAACAAATGTGCGGAGAGACGATGAAGAACATCTGGGAGGTCTGGCCGAAAGCGCTGACCGATGCCGAGTGCGACGCGATCATCAAACGGGCCACGCATTACTCTCCGCAGGAAGCGACCGTTGGCTTCTCCGACAATCTGCGCAGCGACACCGCGCACCGCAGTTCGACGATCCGGTGGTTCGATGCCGGGCGGGAGAAGGATATCGTCGCGCGGGTCATGTCGTTCGTCCATTCGTCGAACCGCTCCAACTTCGGTGCGGACATCGTTGCCCCGTTCGAGATTCAGTTCACGGAGTACCGGGCGACCAGCAAGGGGCATTACGATTGGCACCAGGACGTCTGGCTGGAATCGGATCGCCCGTTCGCGCGGAAGCTGTCGGTGGTGGTGCAGCTTTCGGCGCCGACCGATTATCAGGGCGGTGAGTTCGAGTTTTTCGGTATCCAGAGCCCGGGCGGCACTTTCCAGGATCGCGGCAGCATGCTGATCTTTCCATCCTTCCTCCAGCATCGCGTGCTTCCGGTAAGAAAGGGAAACCGGACCAGCCTGGTGACTTGGGTGGAAGGGCCGAACTGGCGTTGACCGATATGCCGGCCCAGAAGAAGTAAAACCGGACCGGAACTTTCGCCCGCCGCGATGCCCGGCGATCCTACGCGCGGCCACGAGTTTGGGCGCGGGCGGTTTTGCGATCCTGATCCCCTCCTGACGCGCTTGCAGATATCGGGCCGGCAACGTCCGTGCGATCCGCACGGGACCGGCGGTCGCAAAGCAGTCGGATCGAACCTTGTTGCAGCGGCTGCGCAAGATCGGCGCCTCTATCATGCTGGTTTCAGGGCGTATGATCGGAGGGGTTTTGATGGCTGGCTTCCTAAGGGACATTCTCGCAACGCTGTCCTACGAGCCGAAACCGGAAGAATTGTTCGCGTCGGATTCCCAGGCGCTCACGCGGTTGGATGAGCGGCTGTCGGGCATTGGCGAGGGTAATGGCCGATCGCGGGGTGCGATCTCGATCCGGCCGTCCGATTGCAGCGTATGGGACGGCAACCCGCGTGACGTTCCGGCGCTGTGCGCCGAAAACTGCCGATCGCTGATCGAATCCATCGCGTTGGAAGATGGCAACCGCATTCCGGTGCTGGTCCGGCAAAATCCGCCGGGTTCGGATCTGCCCTATCAATTGCTGGTCGGCAGCCGCCGGCGCTTTGCGATCGACTGGCTCAATCATAACGGCAGGCCGGAAATCCGCCTGAACGCCCTGATCGTCGAAATGTCGGACGAAGAGGCGTTCCGCCTTGCCGACATCGAAAATCGCGAGCGGCAGGACATTACCGAACTCGATCGTGCGCGCAGCTATCAGCAGGCGGTCGACCGGTTCTATGGTGGCGTGCAGTCGCGCATGGCGGAGGCACTCGGTCTGTCGAACAGTCAACTCAGCCGGCTGTTGGCCCTCGCGCAGATGCCGGACGAGGTCGTCAACGCCTTCGCCACACGCGATGAACTGCGCGTCCGCCATTCCGAAGTCTTGACGCCGCTGCTGCGGCGCCCACAGCAATGCGACCGCGTGCTGGCGATGGCGCGCGTGATTGGCGGCGAGCAACAGAAGCTGGCCGCTGCGGGTGAACGCATGATCCCCGCGGCTGCCGTGCTCGCGCGGCTCAAGCAGGCGGGCAAGACGGACGCCGCCACGCGCGAGGCGGAAGGCGCCATCGAGTTGAACGGAATTCGCATCGGCCGCACCCGCAATCTGCGTGAGGGCCTGGCGATCGATGTGATCGTTACCGACGGGATGCGGATCACCGACCTGTTCGCGGCGCTCGAAGCGGCGATCAACGATGCGCGCACACCGGTGGATGAGCCGGACGAGGATCCGGAAATCGAGGACTGATCGCGAGCGATTCCTTTTTCGGGATGATCGCTCGCCGTGCAGCAGGTTTCGGTTCGTTCGATGGGCTGGCGAGGATCGGAATTGCGACCGCGTCGGCTTCAATCGCGACCATCGTCATTTTCGGGTTTTTGCGGTGGATGTGGGCGCTTTTGCGCTGGCGCTCACGTGGTTCCCCCTGTTTTTCACGTCCGGAAATGCCCGTTGCGTGTTTCGCTTCCCGTATTTCCACCACGTACCAATCGGCGGAGGCGGGTGAAAAGTCGACGCTTTCATGCCGGCTGCTTCTCAGCGCGATCAGACCAAGTGGAATGCCTAGGCTCCTGTGGACTGGGCAAAATTCCATGGGAGGTCGACACAATGAAATCTAACGGAACCAAAGTCGGCATGGTGCGGAGCGGCACTCGGCATGCGCTGCTTTGCGCGACCGCAATTCCCGCACTTTTCTTGGCCGGCTGTGCAGACGGCGTGGGGGTCAGGGTGGGCGCGGGCGGATCGCCATCCGGACCCAGCAGCCCAAGCGGGCCCAGTGGTCCAAGCGGCCCAAGTGGCCCGAGCGGTCCTAGCAGCCCCAGTGGTCCTTCCGGCCCTAGCGGTCCCAGTGATCCATCCGGCCCAACCGGTCCAACTGGCCCAACTGGCCCCAACGGCCCTACTGGTCCGACCGGCCCCACAGGTCCTACCGGTCCTAGCGACCCGAGCGGCCCGACCAGCCCGACCTCTCCCACTTTCACCGGTCCGGTGGCCGGGATCGGCATTGGCGACAACACCGTGCTCGGTCCCAGTGGTTCGGGCACTCTGATCGACGTCAACGTGGCCCCCGCCACGGCGACCGGCCGTGACAGCGGCGGGCTTGCCGTCGATGTGCTGACGGGGGACGGCAAGGTGGTTCAGGTCACTTTACCAACCACGACCGAGCAGACCCAGGCGGCACTTGCACCGGTGGGTTCGCTGGCCGGGGCGCTGCTGGGCGATCAGGCAGGCGGA
The DNA here is from genome assembly GCF_044029435.1 of Novosphingobium oxfordense. Classification (NCBI taxonomy): domain Bacteria; kingdom Pseudomonadati; phylum Pseudomonadota; class Alphaproteobacteria; order Sphingomonadales; family Sphingomonadaceae; genus Novosphingobium; species Novosphingobium oxfordense. The sequence continues at coordinate 1,973,367 of NZ_CP147008.1, forward strand.
ACAGTCACTCAGCTGACGGACGGGCTCTCACCGGTCGTGGCGACCGTGACGTCGGCCGTGAACGGTGTGACCTCGCCACTGCTCGATACGGCGAACGGCCTGCTTTCCCCGGTGGTTGGCGCGGACGGCGTGCTGGCACCGGTTACCGGCCAGCTTGGCGGCCTGGTCGATGGGCTTACCGGTGCGCTGGGAATGGGCGGCGATCCGGCGCGAACATATGACGGCCCGCTGATCGGGCTCGATCTAGCCAGCAATACGCTGACCGGGGGGAGCACGGCGGACACGCTGGTAGGCGTCAATGTGCTGTCCAACGATCCGGGCCTCGTATCCGGGCAGTTGGTGAGCGCCGATGTGCTGTCGAACGGCAAAGTGCTCGATGTCGGTTTGCCGACGACCAGCGCGGCGGTGGTCGAAGGGCTGGCGCCGGTGGGCAATCTGGCAGGATCGCTGCTGGGGGCGCAGGCCGGCGGCGCGGTCGATCAGGTGACGGCTGGTGTCGCGCCCGTGGTGGCGCCGGTCACGGCGGCGGTGAACGCGATCGCCGCTCCGGTACTGAATACGGTGAACGGCTCGCTCGGCGAACTGACGGGCACGGGCGGGGCCGGTGCGGTCCTGGCCCCGGTCACCGGGGTGGTCAATACGGTGCTGGGCACCGCGACCACGGGCGGCACGGGCGACGCGCTCGCCCCAGTGACGGGCGCGGTGACGGGCGTGGTGACGGGCGTGCTGGGCAGCGTCGGTTCCGGGACCGGCAGTACCGGCACGGTCCTCGCCCCGGTGACGGAACTGGTGAACGGAGTGCTTGGCACCGTCGGCGCGGGCACATCCACCGGGTCCGTTCTGGCGCCGGTAACGGGGCTTCTCGGCGGCCTGGCGACGACCCGCAAATGAATCCGCAGCAATCATCCATTCACCAGCAAGGGGGCCTGTGAACATGCTTGATCTTGAACGGATCAGCCCGCCTGATCGGCGCTGCAACTATCTGCTTGTCGTCCGGATCGACAATGCAAGGGCCATCGAAAGCGCTTACGGCAGCGATGCACTGACGGCCGCCATCCAGCATTTGCGGGACGAAATCCTGCAAAGGCTGGAGCCGGCCCAGATCGCGGGGATGACGCGAGATACCGTGACGGTGCTTGCCCATGCCCCTCTGGTCGAGACGGACTTCGTGCGAGCGCAAGTGGACGCGCTGTGCATCGGCGTCAGCACTTCGCCGCTCCGCCACGGCCTCGCCCGGATACTCCTGTCGATTTCGGCGGGATACAGCGATCCGGTTGCCGATGGGCTCGGCAGTCCGGGGGTAGAGGCGATGGGATTGGCGCATCGCCGCCTCAATGGTGCGACCGCGCTGGCGCTCTCGGTCTGGCCGACGGACGAGCATGAGCAAGGGCGGTATCGCGGCGACATGGAGGTCGCCGCGCGGCTGATCATGCGGCATATGGCGGAGGAGACCTTTTTTGCCTGGCGCCCGGTCTTCAATCCCGAAGATCCGACCATCGTCCTCCGCCACGAAGCCCTGCTGCGCTATCCGGGGCAGGGCGGCGAGCAGTTCGACTGCGCCCGCTCCTACCGCGCGCTCAAACGGATCGGCATGGGGCACCTGCTGGACCGCCTGCTGGTCACCCGCGTTCTGGATGAACTGGAGGCCGATCCGGAAGCGGAACTCTCGATCGAGATCGCCATGGAGAGCCTGTCCTTCGACTTGTGCGGGCAGGACACTGCATGGACGGAGCTTACCGCCCGGCTGGAACAGAAGCCCGATCTGGGCCGGCGCCTGATACTGGAGGTTCACGAAACCGGCGCGAAGCTGCCGCGCGAGGATGTTTTCACCTTCCTTGGCGTGTTCCGCGCCATGGGTGGGCGGCTTTCGGTGGCGGGATTTGGCCTATGCAGCGCATCCATCCGCGCTGTCGCCCGGCTGTGTCCGGAGACTTTGAAGCTGGACAGCGCCTTCATACGAACCGCGTTCGACTCCGGATTGAACCGCGCCCGCTTTGCCGATCTGGTGGAACTGGCGGGTTCGCTTGCCGGTGTCGTCGTTGCCGATGGGGTCGAGACGCCGGACCAGTGGAACATCGTGGCCGAGCAGGGTGTGCGATGGATCGTCGGCGCGCGGCGGAACCGGGCCAGCACGCGCCGGGTATGGTTCAATCCCGCCTACGACAGAATCGCAGACGGGCTTGAGCCGTCGGTTCTCGTAACCGCCCCGGCGCGGCGAAAGAGCCCCATAAGCCGCCACTGACGCGGCCGGCGGGCACTTGCCGTCCCGCCTCGATCAAGCCTTCAAAATCCAGAATTGTGCACCGGGAAAGGATCGGACCATGAATGTTGATTCCCTGCAGCGCGCAAGCGATCTTCTCGCCATCGCCCTCGACATCCTCGATGAAAGTGAAGCCGCAGTGACGGCATCGATCGTCTCCAACGCGATCGATGCGCTTGGCTTCGAGCAACTGGAGCAGAAGCGCCGGATTCAGCGGCTGCGGCTGCCACGGCGCCTGGCTCTGCCGCCTATCCGCAGCTGTGCCTGAGCGGTTTGCGGGAGGTTCCGACCGGCGAATATGTCCGGATAGGCTGCGGTCGACCGTGAAGGGGACGGGAATTTGCCATAAGTAGGCAGTTACGCCGGGGGGCGTATTGTCGACTGTGGGGGTAACATGCAGGAAAGCGCGGAAGTGCTGGTTGTCGACGATGTCATCGCGATCGTCGAGGAATTGGTGACCCTCCTGGACCTGCATGGAATTGGCGCCCACGCGGCGACCAACCTTGCCGATGGCCTGTCCACTCTGCTGTCTCACCCCGCCATCACGGTCATCGCCTGCGACGTGCGGTTGGCGCAGGAATCCGGGCTGGAGATAGTCTCCCGCATCCGCGATCATCCCGAACTGCGCCGCCGCCCGTTCAGGTTCCTGTTCATGAGTGGTGATCCCATGCAGTTCCAGCATTTCCCGCCCACGTCCGCCTATCGCGTCTTGACCAAGCCCATCCATCCCGGCCGGCTGATGACCGCGATCGGCGAGATGCTGGACGGTGATGCCGCGCATGGCTTGCGAAGCGGCATGGCATCCGGTGTCTGATCTTCCGGTCGGCGATGACGGCAAGGCCATGGCGATCGCGCACGAACTGCGCCAACCGCTGTTCGCTATTGCCATTGCCACCGAGAGATTGCGGCTGCTCCTGACGGAAACCGGGCAGCGCGATGCTTGTACCGGGGCGGCGCTGGCGCGGATAGCAATGCAGACGGAGTGGGCCCAACGCGTAATTGCACGAACGCTCGGCCATCCCGATGGAGACGCGCCATTGGGCGAGAAGCCGGCAGATCTGGCCGCAGCGGTTCGAAATTCCGCAGGGCTTCTTGACGAGGTGGCCGCTTCGGCCGGCGTGTCTTTCCAGCTTCCGTCCGATGTGCGCCCGGTATGCGTGGCACTTCAGGCGGTGGCGCTGGAGCAGGTTTTCGTCAATGTCCTGCGCAACGGGATCGAGGCGATCCAGTCGCGGCGCGATCGGGGATGGACCGGCCGGGGAACGATCCTGGTCGAACTTGCCTGCGATGGCCGATACGCGCGGGTTATCGTGACCGACAACGGCTCCGGGTTCATCGATGAAACGGCGGATGCGCCGTGTTCCGGACGCAAGCGCGGGTTCGGCCTTGGGCTGGCGATCTGCCGGGACATTCTCGCGCCCGTCGGCGGCGCCCTCCGGCTGGGGCCGGGAAAAGACGGCGGTGCGGTGGCGGAAATCGTGGTTCCGCTGGCAGAACAGCCTGAGCGATCAGATATCGTCGCGGCCTAGGCGGATCAGGAAGCGGGTTCCGTTGCGGTCCCGGTGATGGCATCGAAAATCGCCCGAAACGGCCAGGGCAACATGCTCGACCAGCCAAAGCGTCGCATGGTCGAGCATCGGTCCGCCAACCACGGCGCCATCTTCGTCGAGGCATTGCACCGAAACGGTCAGGAAGGCGGGGCTCAGGCGTGCCACCAGGCGGACCAGGCCCTTGCTCCGCTCTCCGTCGGGCCCGATGTAGGCGGCAAAGGCGTTGAGCAGGGCGGCCACGGCCATCATTTCCAGCGCGCCGTGATGCGCGGGCAGGAGGTGTTCCAGCCCGTCTCCCGCTAGTTCCACGGAAACGCCGTGGTGCCGGACATTGGACTTCGTGGCGGCCACCGCGCGTTCGAGCGCGCTGCGAACGTTGAGCGTGCCCGGTTCCCGGTTGCCGTCCCGCCCGAAGCCACGGAACAGGCCGAGGATATAGGCAGCCGATTCCGTATGAGTGCCAATGCGCGCGATGCGATCGGTGAGGTCCGCCTTTTTGCGGGCATCGATGTCGAGCTGTTCGACGATATAGGCCAGATTGCCGTTCGCCATCGAGATTACATTCAGCGGCTGGGCGAGGTCGTGCAGCATGCCGCTGGTGATCCGGCCAAGCAGCAGGTCGCGTGTTACCGGAACCAGCCCGTGCTCCCCCCAGGTCAGCAGCCGCGCGTCTCCCATGGCGAGGTGCCGTGCAAGGCCGCAGCCCAGGTATGCGGTGAAAGGCATGCCGATGATCGCGAAAATCGCGGCCTTGCCCTCCGGTACCAGAAAGGCTGCGGCGTGGCAGGCGATGGTCAGTGCCAGCATCAGTACCCAGGTCCAGCGTGGAGGGTGGAACAGGGCGGGCACCAGCCGTCTGGGCGTAACGATCGCGGCGATCGTCAGTCCCAGGATGAACCAGCATGGGATCGCCGGGTAGGCGCCCTGGTTCCACAGCAGCGCAGCCGCGAGGATGGCGGCTGCCAGAGCCAGCTTGATGCGCTTGTTGAGAACGAACAGCGCGCCGATGGAAGCCGCCGCCGGCATCGCTGCCTCTGGCGCCTTTAGTGCGGTAAGTCCGAAGACAACGGCACCAACTGCAATCACGCCCGGAAAAAGGCGCGTGCCGTCCGCCCAAGCGCGCATGCGCAAGGGCAGCGCAGTCGGCAGGGCATAGGGCTTGCGGTCCTGCCGTGCGGTTTTCCCATCGGGCTCGGCAGGCGCAGATTCCGATTGCGCGCGCTTGGAAGAAAAGGCCGACAGTTCGACCACCGTATTCCTGGCTTCGTTCATGCCGTAAGCTCCCCCGCCCCAGGCCGATACCTCTGACACTCTCTTTGAGTGCATATTGGCTTACAAATTATTTATAAGTCTTAATAGATTTTAAGATAATTCGCCGCTCGGTTCAGATGTCTTCGCAATTGTCTTCGATGCGCATTAATATCCATTGTGCAGTGCAGTATTTTTGCATCGATGTCCGTTTGCGGTGCATTTTCGTGAAGCATGGAGCCGCAATATAGTGAATTGTCGATGGTCTATGTTTGCGGTTCGTCATCGAATTTTATCGATCAATAGGCCGGAAAGAACTACATAAAAGAACCAATGCGAACATGAATGAGTGCTTGCACCCGCATTCTCGGCCCGCAGCTCAGCGTGGTTTAGGGCATCGCTCGATAACGGACTGATCCGATCGAACAACAAATGAAGTTGTCGGTGGCAGTGAATTGGCCTCGCTTCGGCTTTTTCTCAACGCGATGCAGAATACGAGAATGGATATTGTGAATACGCAATATCGCGATCCGATGGGGCAAATCGACGCAACAATCCTTTGTCGATCTCCGTCAGGACAATCCGATTTGCGTAAGCGCAAGGTTCTTGGGGGGTAGTTGCATGCGCTTGGGTTCGAAGGCGAAGCTGACTGTCGGGATCGGCCTGGTCGCCGCATGCAGCTTTGCCGCGATGGGCATACGCGAACTGGCGAAACCGGAACGGGACGGATCCGATTTCGCCGCCCATGCGGCCGTGCAGAAGGACGTTGCCGTTCGCCCCCTGTTGGTCGTGACGACGCGTACGATCATGACCGGCGAAACGATCAGGGCGGACATGATCCGCAATGCCGCCGCCGATCCGGCCAAGTTTCCCACCGCCGTATCCGCTGCGGAAATCCTTGGAAAAGTGGCGGCTCAGGACATTCCCGCCAACTCCCTCATTCCGCGCGGCGCGTTGACGCAGGAAACCAAGCTGGCCATCCGCGTGCCGATCGGAATGCGGGCGATCAGCATCGACACGACCGCAGAGATTGCCGTGGCCGGCCTGATCCGGCCGGGCGATCAGGTGGACGTTCAGGTCGTATATCCGGGCGAAGATGCGATTACCGGCGCGCGCGGCAGTGGCCGCAGCGAGGCTCGGACCCTGCTGCAACTGGTTCCGGTGCTTGCCGTGGGTGATGTGGTCGTCGGCACGCCGGCCGGTTCCGGGATCACGGGAGAGGCAGCCGCACCGCCCCCGCCGGCGCGCACCGTGACACTGGCGCTGACGCCGGAGCAGGTGTCGCGCCTCTCGCTCGCGAAAAGTACCGGCGCGCTCTACCTTTCGCTGCGCAATCCGAAGGACACGGACGAAGTTGAACTGGCGGCGCAGGAAACTTCGCGCCCCGTCCCGCCGCCGCCGGCCGCAGTGCAACCGATGCAGGCCGCGAACATTCCGCAGAACCGTGCTCCAAGGCCGACGCCCCGTCCGGCACCTGCCGCACATGCCATCGAACTCGTGGTCGGCGGGAACAGCCAGACCATCTATTCCGGGAGCGCCGCCCAATGACAACGGCATCCAATCGCCTTGCCGCGTTCCGTTGCGGCGCACGTTTTGCGGTCCATTTCGCAGCCCATTTCGCGGCCCATTTTTCTGGTGCGGCTCTCCTCCTGCCGGTCCTCACGGTCTCTGCCCAGGCACAGGACATGGAAGGCAGGCGTGAAACCCTTCAGGCCAATGAGAAGCGGACCCTGTCCTTCCCGCGCGACATCGGCCGGATCGAGGTCAGCCGGGAAGGGGTGATCGCGGTTTCCGCGCCGACCTCGCGATCGCTCAAGGTCTCCGCCATCGGCGCGGGCGAAGCGCAACTGACGGTCTACGCCGCCGATGGCAGCGTGCTTGGCGAAACCGTTGTCGACGTGGGTGGCGCGCAATCGCCATCCGTCGCCGAAAAGTCAGGCTTCAAGCCGGGCGAAAAGGTCGTGGCGGTCGACGTGCAGTTTGCCGCGGTTTCCAGTTCGACGCTGAAGGCGCTGGGCTTCAGCTTTTCCAAGCTGGCGGGCGATCTTCAGGGCGCGGTGATCTCGCCCAGCACGCTGAACAGCTACAGCTTTACTGGCAGCGGGTTGAATGTCGATGCCTCGGCTCCGATCCAGAGCGCGTTCAACTTGTTCCTTTCATCGCCCAATCGGGGCATCGGCGCAGTGCTCAGCGCGCTTTCGTCGAACGGGCTTTCCCAGCTTCTTGCCCAGCCGACGCTGCTGGTCCGCTCTGGCGAGCAGGCCAGTTTCCTGGCGGGCGGAGAGTTTCCCGTGCCGGTGCCGCAGTCCTATGGCGGGTCGGGCAACACCATCTCGATCCAGTACAAGGAATTCGGAGTGCGGCTTTCGGTGACGCCCTATGTGCTCTCCCGGGATCACATCGTGCTCAAGCTGGCGCCCGAAGTCAGCGAGCTGGACTACAACAACGGCGTGCAGCTTCAGGGCTATACGGTGCCCGGCATCCGCCGCCGGTCGGCCGAGACCACGGTGGAACTGGGCAGCGGCCAGAGTTTCGTGATTGCCGGACTGAACTACAGCAATAGTGCCGTTTCCAAGGACAAGCTGCCGCTGCTGGGCGACATTCCGGTACTGGGCGCCTTCTTCAAGCGGCAGCAGAACCAGCAGGAACGGCAGGAACTGATCATCGTGGCGACGCCGCGCCTGGTGGAGGCCGATGCAGTGCCATCGACGGTGGCTTTGAAGACGGTCGACCCGTCCATCGGCGACATGATCCTGAATAGTGACGGCGTCGAGCAGGCGACAAGTTCCTTGGGAGTGGTGAGGCGCTGACATGGCCACAATCAGTCTTCTTTCCGTCGACCGCACGCTGGAGCGGCGGCTTTGCGAAGCCCTTGGCGAGCATGTCGCCGTTGAAATGATCCAGTCGCTGGAACTGGCGGACATGGCGGGCCCGGGTGTCGTGGTCATCGATCACGCCTCCGTCCCAGCGGAGCGTTCGCTGGCCTCTTCGATTGCGCAGGTCCTGCTTTCCGCGCCCGGACGCGGCGTGGTCGTCGCCACCGACGACATGCAGGCCGATCAGGTGCTCCAGGCGATCCGTGCCGGCGCGGCCGATGTGTTTTCCCGCAATGCGGACCAGAAGCACGTTTCGGAAGTGCTGACGCGCCTGCTCAACACCTCTCTGACCGCGCAGGGCCGGCTGGGCGGCCTGACCCTGGTGATCGGCAACGAACAGGAAGCCATGGCCATTCTGGCAAGCGACATGGCGCTGGCCCACAGCCGGAACGGTGCATCCTGCCTGCTGGTCGATTGCACGCTGCCCTGCAGCACGGCCGAGGCCTATCTCGACCTGAAGGTCGACTACGGCCTTGCCGCCGCGATTGCCGATATCGACCGCATGGACACCAGCCTGCTGTCCGACGCGCTGGCCCGCCATGAGGAGAGCGGCCTTTCGCTGCTGACCTTCGATGGCGGCACCGGCGCGGAACCGGCGGGCATCGGCCCCAACGACATCATTGGCCTTGTCCAGCTGCTGCGGGCCAACTTCGGGCAAGTGGTGCTGGGGGCTGGAAGCCTTCGCCATCCCGGGCTGCTGCGCGAACTGGCGTCGCAGGCAACGGCGGTGGAACTCGTCTGCAGCCAGTCCATCGGGGAGCTGGATTCCTGCCGTCGCCTGCTGGAGAAGATATCGCTCGATACCGCAACGGCGGCGCGCCTGCGCCTTCTGGTGTGGGATCACGATCCGCGCATCCTGCTCGATGGCCGCCGCATGGCCGATGCGCTTGGCATCAATCCGGTGATGGCGGTCCAGATCGACCGGGTGCGGGCGCGCAACGCGCTCAATGCCGGCAAGCCGATGATGCTGGATCAGGACGGCGGACCCTACGCGCAGGCGATCCGGCGGATCTGCAATATCGCGGTTCCGGCGAAAGGCAGCGTGATCGCCATCGATCGCATGCGCCGGGCGGTCCTGCGGCGGCTGGAGAAGACGGCATGAGCGTGCTGACCGCCGACGACGAAATGCTGCAGGGCGTGGGCGGATCACGCCGAACCTCGATGGTCCAGCCGACGTCCCAGCGGATGAGCGACAGCTATCAGGCGGTCAAGTCGATCACCTGCCAGCAGGTGATCGATCACCTTGAAACGCAGGGCGTGACGCCGGAAGGGCTTGACCAGCGCGCGCTGCGGCAGGAGATCGAGCAGGTCATCAGCAGCCGCAGTCGGCGCGGGCAACTGGCGCTCAACAGTGCCGAGCGGCTTCTGCTGATCGAAGATGTCGAGGACGAGGTGGTTGGGCTGGGCCCATTGGCGCCGCTCCTGCGCGATCCCGGCATCGACGATATTATCGTTAACGGCCCGCACACGATATATGTGGAACGCGCCGGCCTGCTCCAGCAGGTCGAGACGCGGTTTCGCGACGATGCCCACCTGATGAACATCATCCAGCGGATCGTCGGCCCGATCGGCCGCCGCGTGGACGAGGCGACGCCGTTCGTCGATGCCCGCCTTGCCGATGGATCGCGCGTGAACATCGTCATTCCCCCCGTTGCGCTGGACGGCCCGCTGGTATCGATCCGCAAGTTCCGCCTCCAGGCGCTGACGGTGGAGGACTGCGTCAACACCGGCGTCATGAGCGGGCCCATGGCTGCCTATCTTTCCAGCGCCGTCGCTTCCCGCCTCAATGTCCTGATCTGCGGGGGAACGGGCGCCGGCAAGTCTACCCTGCTCAACGTGCTGTCCGGCTGCATCGGTGACCGCGAGCGACTGGTCACCATCGAGGACGCGGCCGAGCTGCAATTGCGCCAGAACCATGTGGTTCGCCTTGAAACGCGCCCGCCCAATGTCGACGGCAGTCGAGAGGTCAGCGCGCGCGATCTGCTGCGAAATGCGCTGCGCATGCGCCCCGATCGCATCATCCTGGGCGAGGTGCGCGGGATAGAGGCGGTGGAGATGCTGCAGGCGATGTCCACCGGTCATGACGGCTCGATGGCGACGCTGCACGGCAATTCGCCGCGCGATGCGCTGGCCCGGCTGGAGATGCTGCTGGGTTTCGCCGGGCAACAGGGCGATATCCGTGCGATCCGCCGCTTCGTTGCCAACAGCGTTCACGTCATCGTCAACATTCAGCGACTGTCGAACGGTGCAAGGCGGGTGACGTCGGTATCCGAAGTGACCGGCGTGGAAGGCGACGCCTATTCGCTGAACGAACTGTTCCGCTTTGACGAACTGCCGCCGATGTCCGGCGAAGGCACTTTCCGCACGCTGTCTCCGCGCCCGTTCCATGCGGCCCGGCTGCGCGACTTCGTGATGCCGGGGACGAACGGGGCCGGCGCTGGAGCTGGTGCTGGAGCAGGGCCGAAGGCAGGGAACCTGGCGTGGTAAGGGCGGGCGCATATCTGTTGCTGGCCTTGCTGGCTCTGGGCGTCATGGCAGGATGCCTTCTGGCAGAACGGGCGCGCGATCTTGCCTCCATCGATCGTCGCCTGGCGCGGATGGCAGCCCCCCACGTTGGTGGCGCGCGGGCGGCGAACCGCGTTTCGGTGCCTGAGTACATCGCGCCGCTGCTGGCGCAGGCGCAGCTTGAAATCACCATGCAGGACTTGCGCATGGTGGCGCTGATCGCCTTGGCAGTTACGGGCGGATTGCTGCTGTTCGCCGGGCCAGTTGCGGCGCTGGCCGTCGTGGCGGCGGCGCCTGTCGCGGGCTGGTCATGGCTGCAGGGCCGCGCCCGCAAGCGGACGGAGGCGCTGACCGATGCGCTGCCGCTCTATCTCGATGGCGTGCGGCAGCTTCAGGCGGTGGGCAATTCGCTCTCGCAGGCGCTGGAACGCGCACTGGCGGACGCGCCGGAGATCGTGCGCAGCTATTTCGCGCCAACCGCGCGCAGGCTGGAGATGGGGGCGCCTGTCGCCGAAACCATGCAACATCTGGCCGATCGGCTGCGCATTCCGGAAGTTTCGATGCTGGCCGCCGCGATCCGCACCAACTTGCGGTTCGGCGGTTCGCTGGGGACCACGCTGACCAATCTTGCGGCTATCCTGCGGGAACGCGTGCGGATCCGCCGCGAACTGGCCGCCGCCACATCGGAATCGAGGATCAGCGCGCGCGTGCTGATCGTCATGCCCTTGCTGGCGATGATCCTGCTGGTGATGATGAACCCGGCCTACATCGATTTCTTCGTGCACGATGCACGCGGCCAGAAGCTGGCGACGGGCGCGATCGGGCTGGAATTGCTGGGCATCGTTATCGTGCGCCGGATGATGAGGCTGGAGTTCTGATGGTCTCCCCGGTCGCCATCGGCCTCTTCGGGCTCTCGCTTGCAGGCCTGGCCGCCGCCGTTGCCGGCGTGCGCCTGCTTCGCGCCGACGCCCACCTGCACCAGCGTATCCACGGCCATGCCGTTCAGCGGGTTTCCCCGGCGGCGCTGCCCTATCGCCTGCCCCGGCTCTTCGCGATGCGGGGGCGGGAGCGTGAGGAAGTGGAGCAGCGACTGCGCAAGGCGGGCTTCTTCGATCCCTCCGCGATCGAGGTTTTCGCCTGGCTGCGCGTGACGGCGGCGGCGGTGGCGGCACTGGTCAGCATGGTCGCTTGCCTTGCGATCACCGGCAATCCGTTCAAGCCGCTGCTGCCCACTTTCGCATCGGCCGGACTGACCTACATCGGTGCGAAATACGCGCTGCGCATGCGCGCTGCGGGGCGGGAGCGCGTCCTTACCGCCGAGTTTCCGTTCCTGCTGGACCTCATGCTGATGATGCTGGAAAGCGGCGTCTCCCTTGACCAGTGCTTTCGCGCCATCGCCCGTGAGGAACACGTGGCAGTGCCACATCATGCCCGTCTCGTCGGCATGCTGGTGGAGGATCTCGATCGCGGGCAGGACTATCAGCTGGCGTTCGATCGTTGGGCCGGCCGCGTGGGCGTGATCGGATCGCGCGAACTGGCGACAGTGTTCCGCCAGTCGCTCTTTCACGGGATGGAACTGGTGCCGGCCCTGCGCGAATTCGTGCGCGAGTTCTCGCAGCGCCGCGTTGCGCGTGCGCGCGAGGCGATCGGCGCGATCACGGTGCGGATGGTGATCCTCATGCTGGTGTTCTTCATGCCGGCCCTGTTCATCGTGCTGGCAGGACCGCCGGTCGCCGCGATCTTCGACACGCTACGGAGTACCGCCCCATGATGCATTCCCGACGTGCAGCCGCGCTGCTGGTGCCGCTTCTCATGGGGCTTGGCGGGCAGTCGGCGTTGGCGGCGGCCCGCGCGTCCGCAGCGGAAGCGCTTGGAGAACCGACGGGGCAGGGATCGACCCGCACCCTCTACCTTTCGCTGATCCGACAGGCGCGCGCAGACGGGCGGACGCGGGCGGCGCTGGCCTATCTGGACGATTTCGATCGCCAGTATCCCCGCGACCGCGAGGCGCTGGTCCTGCGGGTGAACTGCCTGCTGGATCTTGGTCAGACGGGCGAGGCGCAGAATGTCCTGAAGCGCATTCCGCCGAACGATCAGAGCGGTGAGGTGCTGGAAATCCGCGGCCATGTCGCGGCGGCTCTGGGCGACTGGATGCAGGCGGCGCGCGATTACGGCGCCGCGCTGGAGGCCAGTCCGACCAGTCCGCTGATCGGCAACGCGCTTGGCTATGCACGGTTGCGGTGCGGCCAGACGGGAGAGGCGGTGGAAGCGTTGCGGGCAGCCCACGATCTGGCGCCGTCCGAAGCCGTCATCCGCAACAATCTTGCCCTTGCCCTGACCATGGCCGGGCGCGGGACCGAGGCCGACGCCCTGCTTTCCGCGATCCGCGACGCCGGGGCGAGGGCCCGCATCCGCCATGAAATCACCAGCGAGGCGGCAATGCTCGGGATGGCCACGCACGGTGAGGGCGGAGCCGATGCGAGCGCCGCCCATGGCTAGCCGCATGCCCCGCACCATGTTTCAGCGGCCCTTCCGGTGCGCGAACGCAAGCGCGCCGTTCTGGAGGCGACTGGCGGGCGATCGCTCCGGCGTGGTTGGCCCGGCCGTGGCGGTTCTCAGCGTTTCGCTGCTGGCGACGGCGGGGATCGCGCTCGACGTTGGGCTCTACCACCTTGGAAATCGGGATTTGCGCGCGGCGACCGAAGCGGCGGCGCTCGCAGCCGCGATGGACCCGCTGCAGGCCGATGCGCGTGCCCGCGCCTATCTGGTGAAGAACGGCTACGACGCATCCGTGCTCAAGTCGGTGACGATCGGCCGCTATTGCGCCGATGCAGCGCTGGATTCGGCCGCTCGCTTTGATCCGACATTCGTGCGCTGCCCCGGCAATGGACAGGCGACGGCGGTGAAGATCGTGACCGGCAAGGCCAGTCGCCGCTTCCTCACCGGCATCCTCGGCAAAGCGAGTCCGGTCCCGGACCTTGCCGCCACGGCAACGGCGGCCCGGGTCGACGAGGCGGGGCTGGGCGTCACATCCGGCCTGCTGACGGTTTCCAACCCGCTGGTGAATGTCGTCAACGATCTGCTCGGCGCGTTGCTGGGCATCAAGCTGCGCCTTTCCACCGCCGATATCGAAGGGATGATGCAGGGCGACGTCGATGCCGGCCTGTTCTTCGATGCACTGGCCGCCCGTATCGGGAAGACCGGTACTTACGGAGAACTGGTGCAAGGCTCCTACGGTTTGCAGGACATCGCGCTCGCGGCCGCAAGCGCCAGCCCCAGCGCGGCCACGCAGGCGGGCTTGCGCTCCTTCGCCGGGCAAGTCGGCAATGGCTACAAGGTGCCGCTGTCGGGCCTGTTCGGCTTGGGCGTATGGAAGAACATGCCGGTGGGCGAGGCGAACGTGAAGCCGGCGCTGCGCGCAGGGCTGAACGCCTATCAGCTGATATCCTACGCCGTACAGTCCGGCCCGGCGGCGATCGACTTGTCCAACCTTGTGCAACTGGCCCTTCCCGCCGCGACCGTGAGGGTGGCGGCAGTGGCCACGGGGCTGGGCGATCGCCCGCGCTTTTCGTTCGGCCCGGCAGGCGAGACGCGGGCCGGCACGGCCGAGGTACGGCTGCAGATCAATGTCGACACCGGCAAGATTCCCTTGCTGGGCAGCCCCGTGCGGGTCCAACTGCCGATACTGGTGGATGTGGAGGCGGCGGGCGCGGAGATCGCGTCGATCGATTGCGCGAACTCGGCCGAACAGTCGAGCGATACGCGGGTCACGGTCTCTGCTTATTCCGGGCTGGTCAATGCTTATATCGGCACGGTTCCCGCCAATGCCGTCAGCCGCGCGATGCCCGAAATCCGGGACCAGGATGTGCAGCAGGCGCGGATCGTCGATGTGCTGGGCCTCCTCACCGTGGATGCCCGGGCCATCGTCCAGCCGGTTGTCGGCGCGCAGAACGCCACGATGGTGTTCGGGCCGGGCGGTGCAGGCACGATCGGTACGCCATCGGTGCCGGGCATGCCTGCCAGCGTGGGCAACACCGCGCAAGTCGCCCCGCTGCTGAGCACGCTTACGGACAGCCTGATGGCGCCCAACGGATTGCAGATCAAGGTCCTCCAGCTCTGCGGCCCGCTCCTTTGCGACAGCACGCCGGTGCGCCAGCAGCTACTTTCCACTCTGCTCGATCCGGTCACCGGAGTGGTTGGCACGGTCGTGGATCCTCTGCTCGACCGTGTGCTTGCGGCGCTCGGAATCCAGCTTGGCCATAACACCGTGTGGGTCACCGGCGCGCGCTGCGGCGTTCCCGTGCTGATCTAACATCGCGAGATCCGGTGCCGCGCCGCCTCCACGCAGCACCGGGAAGGCAATGGAGGCAAATGGGGAGAAATCCGATGAAGGACATGGTTCTCAACTTCCTAATCCGCCTCAAGACCGACGAACGCGGGCTTACCGCCGTGGAATACGCCGTGCTCGGCGGTATCGTGGTGGCCGCGATTTCCGCCGTGGGGGAGGATTTCACAAAAAATCTCAGCAACGCGTTCGCTAACCTCTTCTGACCTTCGGGGAGCGTCACGCGATGCGCACGTCGGCCCGCGCCATCGGTCGATTGCTGGGATGCACGCAAGGGATGGCAGCGCTGGAGTTCGCTTTTCTGGCTCCGGCACTGCTGCTCCTTGCATTCGGCATCATCATCTACTCGATCTACTTCAGCGCCCTGATTGGCGTGCGCCAGGCGGCATCGGAAGGTGCGCGCGCCGCGGTTGCCGGCCTGTCCACCAGCGAGCGGACAAGCCTGGCAACCGCGCGCGCGGCAGCGGTGATGAAAAACTACAGCACGATCCTTGGCGGCAGCAGCGATCCGGTGATCTCTGCAAGCGTGGACGGTACCGGCGTCTTCAAGGTGGAAGTGCGCTACGACATGAGCAGCAGCCCGATCATGCGTTACGGCAAGCTGGTACCGCTGCCGTCACCGAACCTTACTGCGAGTGTCTCAGTAATTAACGGAGGTTATTGAGATGGATGGTGTGGCTAGTCTACGCCTTGCCGTGCTCATCCTGCTTTTATTGCCGATCGTGGTTTTGCCTTGGGAAGGACGGCGCCCGCCGGCCGCCATTTATGCGATCCTTGCGACGATTGGAGCCCTATTTGCGTTCACCTGCAATGGTTTGGATGGCGCCGCGATGAATATTGGGTCAGGTTTGGCCTGCCTGATCCTGCTTTTGATGAGCGTTTCTGCGATCCGATCCGCCACTGGTTTGCAAATCTTGACCGGCGGACAGATTAAACTTCTGTCATCGGGCGCAATCTGGCTCGGAACAATCGGGTCATTGGCTATGATAACACTAACGGGAGCAGTTCTATTCACGATAGCAATCTTTCATAGGGTGAAAGGCATCGCGCATAGGCCTGATACCGGTGCGGTAGCTGCTGCTATGATACTTTGTGTCGGGGTGGGACAACTGATGTTTCTTGCCTAGATCAAGTTCTGGGAGGTCGTCACGCTGCATGAATGAAATGACACCGAGCTGGCGGACAAGATTGGGTGCAATTCTCGATCCCACGGGTGGCGTGGCCAATCGTCCTGCGGAAGAGGAAATCGTCGACAGCGTTTCCGGCGAAACCGTCCTGATCGTCGACGACGATGCCGACTGGTGCGCGGAATGCGCATTCAGTCTTCGCACGATGGGGTATGTGCCGATCGTCGCGAACAGTCCGTGCGAGGCGGAAAGCCTTTACGCCGCACACGAAGTCGCGATCGCGATCGTGGACTACAACATGCCGGGGCAGGACGGGATCTCGCTGATCTACGACCTTGCGCACGAGGCTGAAATTCGCGGCCGGCGGCTGCAGTTCATCATGGTCAGCGGCTATGCCAGCAAGGATGTCGCCATCGATGCGATGCGCGCTTCGGCAGTCGATTTCCTGGAGAAGCCGGTGCTGCAGGCGGACCTGCGGCGCGCCTTGCAGCGCACCAAGGGATTGCGCGACACACCGGCCGCGCGGGAAGGCCTGCTGGGGAAGATCAGCGACCTGAGCCATGAATTGCGCAGCCTGGCACAATTGCTCGACGAGCCGTCGGCGCGGGGTAGCGGCGTCGATGCCGGGGAAGGGCCGATCGGTCCGGCGCAAGCAACGGTTCGGATCGAACGCAGCCACGAGCCTGGCGAACTGGCGGTCTATATTCGCGACATCCTGCGCAAGGAAGCCAAGCGTCGGGAGATCGGCGGGGGCGAACTGTTCGGCGATCCGGCTTGGGAAATGCTGCTGGACTTGCTGCTCGCCAAGATTGAAGGACGCCTTGTTGCCGTTTCCAGCGCCTGCATTGCATCGGGCGCGCCGATGAGCACGGCCCTGCGCCTGGTCCGCCGCCTGGTGGCGGAAGGGGTCTTGTGCCGGTTGCCGGACGAACACGATCGCCGTCGGCATTTCCTGGCCATCAATCCGAAATTCGAACAGCCGTTGACGAGTTATCTTTCCGAACAGCTGGGCGCCAGAAAGGCCATGGCGGGGCAATAACACCCCTGCGGCCATCGAGGGGCCGGGGCCGGCATTCCGTCAGAACCAGGCGTTGAACGTCGCGATGGCGGTATGTCCGGCGTCTGTCGGATGCCCTAGAGCGTTTTCTAATCAGGTGGAATCACTTGATGACTCGGAAAACGTGGAAAACCAAAAACTTAGAGCAGCTGGTCCGATGCAATCGGATCGGAAAATGCTCTAGTGCTCGTTGAACATGTTCTGCGCCATCCAAAGTGCTCCGGCATGTTGGGTGGCGCTTGCCGGTATTGAATTCCCAAAATCCACCGATCATGCCGCCCGAAAACAGGCGCGGCATCATCCGGGTTATCGTTATGGGCCGAAAGCCTATTTTGGGCGGCTATTATATTACGGCAGAATCATCTATTCCGGAAAATGCGAAAACTTGATGATGAGAGGGCCTGTTATGATGGTGACGTCTCGAATGCTTCGCATCTCGATTGGATTGGACCGTAAGGCAAGGCGACCGTTATGGTGCGCGGCCATGGCGGGGGTGATGCTGCTGAACCTGGGCGGCATGCCAGCCGCCTCGGCCCAGACGACTGCCCCGCCAAGCGCACCGACGGACATCGTCATCCAGAACGTGCGCATTTTCGACGGGAAGGCGCCTGTACTTTCCGCCCCTTCCAATGTCCTGATCCACGGCAACATCATTACGCGCATTTCGCGGGATGCCATTTCCGCACCGGCCGGCGGGCTGGTGATCGATGGTGGCGGGCGCACATTGATGCCTGGGCTGATCGACGCGCACTGGCATGCGATGCTGATCCGCGGCACGCCGGAACAGATGATTTTCGGCGATGTCGGCTATACCAACATTCTCGGCGCGGCAGAGGCCCAGGCAACGCTGATGCGTGGCTTTACGACCATTCGCGATGTTGGCGGGCCCGTTTTCGGCCTCAAGCAGGCGATCGATGACGGGATCGTTTCTGGGCCGCGCATCTTCCCGTCCGGCGCGATGATCACGGTGACCAGCGGCCACGGCGATTTTCGCCAGCTGTCCGAATTGCCGCGCAGCCAGGGCCAGCTCGCCCGCATGGAGGAATTGGGCGGCAGCGCCGTGGCCGACAGCCCGGACGAGGTGCGCCTGCGCACGCGTGAGCAGCTTATGCAGGGCGCTTCGCAGATCAAGCTGACGGCCGGTGGCGGCGTGTCGTCGCCCTTCAGCCCGATCGACGCGGTGACTTTCACGGAACCCGAAGTGCGTGCGGCCGTCGAAGCGGCGGAGAACTGGGGCACCTACGTTACCGTTCATGCCTTCACTGTCCCGGCGATACGGCAGGCGATCTCCGCCGGTGTGAAGTGCATCGAACATGGCTACCTGATGGATGACGCAACCGCGAAGCTGATGGCCGAGAAGGGCATCTGGCTGAGCACGCAGCCGCTGCCCGATGAATTGCGGCAGGCGTTCCCGGAAGGCACCACGCAGCGTGAAAAGGCCGACGAAGTCTGGCCGGGTATCGACCGGACATATCAGTTGGCAAGGAAGTATCATCTGAAGACCGCGTTCGGGACGGACGTGCTGTTTTCGGCCGAACTCGCCCGGATGCAGGGGGCCATTCTGGCTTCACTGGTCCGGTGGTACAGCCCGGCCGAAGTGCTGGCCATGGCCACTGGTACCAATGCCGAACTGCTGGAAATGTCCGGCAAGCGTGATCCCTATTACCCGAACCACATCGGCGTCGTTCAGGAAGGCGCGCTGGCGGACCTTTTGTTGGTGGATGGCGATCCCATCCAGAACATCAAGTTGGTCGCTGATCCGGACAAGTCCTTCGTGATGATCATGAAGGACGGCAAGATCTACAAGAATACACTGGCGCACTGAGTTACAGTGCGTGGGTATGAGAATGGGGGCGCTGTCGCCAGCGCCCCCATTCTATTTTCGACGCTCCCTCTGCAAACGCATCGGGGCTTTGCCTCGAATGGCTGCTCAGCGTTGCATGTGAAGCGTTCGGGGATCGAAGCGCTGTACTTCGAAGACATTCGCCGATCGCCGAAATACCACCGTTCCGCGCGCGAAGTCGACGGCCACCACGTTCAATGCTTCCCCGGGCTTCCTGGCCCCGGCCGCATAATAGTTGTTCAGCAATGTCGTACCGATCACGCCGGAGACGGTGTTTCCGCCGACGGCGCGCTTTTCCACTGCGGCGCGGGTCGGGGCATCGAGCTGGGCGAGCATTGCCCGTTCGAATGCCGAGGGCGCGGCTGCCATCGCGGGTACGGAAGAAACCATCACGGCAAGGGCAACCGGCGCTGCGGCTGCTTTGGCGATCTTGGAAAGATGGAACGGCATTGACTACTCCTTCCTTGGGGGGACGGTCGCGCAATCGCTTTCTCGATAATGGAATGCGGGGCCGATCCGGTGGATCAGTGGGTCACACGGGCGTTCTCTGACGTGCCGGACAGTCGCACGCGATCGCCGACGCGGAAGTCCCGGGGGTCGCCGGGCTGCACGATAGCTACGTCATCGCCGGAATCGAGGTGAAGGGTAATCTCGATGCCCGCCGTGCGGGATGAGCCTTGAAGCGCGCTGCCGACCGCACCGCCGACGACCGCGCCAGCCACACCGCCGGCGACATTCGCCGCAGCGCTGCTGCCGATCTGGCTGCCGCCAATCGCACCCAGCGCGCCGCCGGTGAGCGTGCCCAACCGGGTTTCGCCGGGCCGAATATCAACGGGGCGGATCGCTGTGACTTGTCCGAACTGTACTTGCGCAACCTGCCCCACTTCGTTCTGGGAGAAGGAGGATACACCGGGCTTCGGTGTGCAACCGCCCAGAATTACAACGGAAATCGTGGCGCATGCGAAAGTGATTCCAAGCGTTTTCATGATTTCATCCCTACCAGAATGAATGAATACGGCGGTGGCATCCTATGGCGGCTGACGCTTTTGCATCCCAGTCCGTCCAGCGAACAACTTGTGCGCTGCAAGTTAGCCAACGCAAATAAGTCACGCGACTCGCACGAATTGATCGTCAGATCGTATAACACCATGGCGCAATCATAGAAAGGACTGTGAGAATATTGCTTTATTTCTTCGAATCACGCCGCATTCATCGAAAATCACCTGCGCGCGAAGGGTGGTCAGGAGGATGCCCATGCCGCTCGTTGCCTCCCCCACAGTTTCCCGCCATCGCGGTATGTTATTATCGGCGCGAGGGCGCTGGCAGGCTTGCGCGGCATCGGGAGCGCCCGGGATATCCGCGTTAGTGGACAGTATGCATCCGCCCGCGCGGAAT
Organism: Novosphingobium oxfordense; assembly: GCF_044029435.1. Taxonomy (NCBI): domain Bacteria; kingdom Pseudomonadati; phylum Pseudomonadota; class Alphaproteobacteria; order Sphingomonadales; family Sphingomonadaceae; genus Novosphingobium; species Novosphingobium oxfordense. The sequence continues at coordinate 1,993,573 of NZ_CP147008.1, forward strand.
TCGGCCGGTTTCAGGCTTCGGCCCCGTTGCGGAGATTGACGATTGGATGCCCGTTACGGGATCGGATCAGTCCGTTTCGGATCCCGCGACTTCGATGGTCGTCGGCACCGGAATGTGTGCGCTGGCGCGGGTCTTTCAGACCCGCGCAATACGGAAGCCGGATATCGACCCAGGTGTCTTTGCATTCGCGAAGGCGGGCTTCGGCGATTACATGGGGTTTCTGTCCGCATTCCGCTATCGGCTTGGGTCGATACTTGGAAACCTGTTCTACTGGGGCTGATCGGTACCGCTTTCGGCAAGTTCTTCCCGTTCTTCGGTGATGGAAGTTCCGCAGCGGCCATTGCCGTCTCACTACTGGGCATCCGGAGCTTTGACTTCATGATCCTGCGCAGGATTGAACAGGTGACCTCTGTCAACCTGATCGCCCGCTGCTCAACACGCTCTACACCGCGACACGACATGCTGGACCGAAAAATCGCGGGATAGGAAATCGGCGGCCTGTGCGCTAACGCTATGGAATGGATCAAGTTGGCGCGATCGTCGTGGGGGCAGGGGTAGTCGGCCTGGCGGTCGCGCGTGCGCTGGCGCTTGAGGGGCACGAGGTGGTTGTCCTTGAGCGTGAGCGGCAATTCGGCACCATTACCTCTTCCCGCAACAGCGGCGTCATCCACGCCGGGCTCTACTATCCCGACGGTTCGCTCAAGGCCCGGCTGTGCGTGCAGGGCCGCCATCTTCTCTACGACTTTTGCGAGAGGCACGGCGTTCCCCACCGGCGCTGCGGCAAGCTGATCGTCGCCACGACAGAGTCGGAACTGCCCGCGCTCGACGCGGTGATGGCGCGCGGCGCTGCCGCCGGAGTGGACGATCTCGTGCGCCTCTCGCCCGCCGATGCCCGCGCGATAGAGCCGGAACTGACCTGCGTGGGGGCCATCCATTCCCCGTCGAGCGGGATCGTCGACCAGCACGACTTGATGCTGGCGCTGCTGGGTGAGGCGGAGGCGCATGGCGCGATGCTGGTATGCGATGCCGCCGTCAGCAGTATCACGCGCATCGGCTCCCGCTGGCGGATGCGGATCGGCGAAACCGAACTGGAGGCGCCCGTCGTCGTCAATGCAGCGGGCCTTGGTGCACAGGATCTGGCAAGCACGATAGACGCTCTCGACCCGGCGCTGGTGCCTCCGCTTCACTATGCCAAGGGGTGCTATTTTTCCTACGCCGGGCGCGTGCCCTTCACCCGGCTGATCTATCCGGTTCCGGGCCCGGCGAGCCTCGGCACCCACTTCACGCTGGACCTTGGCGGACAGGCGCGTTTCGGGCCAGACATTCACTGGGTGGAAGATATCGACTATACGGTCGATCCCGCGTTGAAGCCTGAATTTCTGGCAGCCGCGCGCCGCATCTGGCCCGATGCCGAGGAAGACCGGCTGCAGCCCTCCTATGCCGGCATCCGGCCCAAGCTGGCCGGTCCCGGAATGGCGACGCGGGACTTCGTGCTGCAGGGGGAAGAGGCCCATGGCCTTTCCGGGTTGGTCAATCTCTTCGGAATTGAATCGCCGGGGCTGACTGCCTCGCTCGCCATCGGGGCGCAGGTCTCCGCAATGATCGGCAAGCCTTGATGCGGCGTTTTCGACGGGCTCCGCGAAAACTGTTAGACCTCAGCGCGTTCTACCGTATTCTCGGCGCGAGAACAGAAAGCACGATCGACCGTTCCGGGCCGCATAACGATCGCCATTCGCCGTACCTTTTTCAGTCACAGGAACACGCATGATGCTTTCTTCCAGGCATTTTTCGTTTGCGATGCTCGGACTTCTGCTTGCCGCACCGGTAGGGGTTCTGGCGCCCGGCATAGCGATGGCGCAACCGGCATCGGGTGAGGTACCGGAGGGGTTCTCCTTCGCGCCGGATGGAACCACCCTGATCCACGTCGCAAGCGGTCTGCGCTTTCCCGCCCGGTTCAAGGGCTTCACGCGGCTGAAGGAACAGGCCACCGATCCCAGCGGGCAGTACGTGGCGATCAGCTACGATCATCCGTTGAAAGGCGGAAAGGACCACCTGCTGGTGCGTTTCGCTGTCGTGCAGATTGAAGACATGTCCGCGCGCGATCACTACGTGATCATGCGGCAGGCGGCGATGTCGCACTTCTCCGCGCCTTCGGTCGCCGCCGAGGGTCCGGTGAAGATTCCGAACAATCCCAGCCTGGACGCCTATCGCGGAACCTTCAACGGGTTCCGCGATAACCAGCCCTGGCGCTTCAGCCTGACGACCGTGAATTACGGCCGCTGGAGCGGCAGGATGACCGCCGCCTATCCGCAGGCCGATGCCGCCGAGGCAGAGCAGCATCTTGCCGTCCTGCTGGCCGAAGTCCGGTCGCAGACGCCCAAGGTGCTTGGCAAGTAATCGACGGTTTTGAGTGATTGTCGCGAACGCGGCCCGGTGATCCAGGGCCGCGTTCGTTTGTGCCGCCGGCCGTTCAGTCCATCAGTTTCTGCGTCAGGTACGTCATCCAGAGCGCGGTGGTCTTGGCGGACTGGCGGATGTCCGCGCCCGAACCGTGGCCGCCCTCGGTATTTTCGTAGAAGTAGAAGGGCAGGCCCAGCTCTTCCATGCGCGCGGCGAACTTGCGCGCATGCTGCGGCCCCACGCGGTCGTCGCGCGTGGTGGTGAAGATGTAGGGTTCGGGATAGTTCCCGTCCTTGCGCAGCGCGTGATAGGGCGATGTCTTCAGCCAGAACGCACGCGCTTCGGCATCGGTCGTAACGTCGCCATATTCGCCCTGCCAGCTTGCCCCGGCGGCGATCTTGTCGATGCGGATCATGTCTAGCAGCGGCACTTCGATCACCACCGCGTGATAGAGTTCGGGGAACTGCGTCATTTCCACGCCCATCAGCAGCCCTCCGTTAGAGCCGCCGATGATCCCCAACCGCCGGGGGGAGGTGATCTTGCGCGTGATCATGTCGCGCGCCACGCTGGCGAAATCGTCGTAGGCGACCTGCCGCTTGGTCTTGAGCGCGGCCTCATGCCATTTCGGCCCGAATTCGCCGCCGCCACGGATATTGGCGAGCGCGAAGGCGCCGCCGCGTTCCAGCCAGAGCTTGCCGTAAACGCTGGCATAGAACGGCGTCGAACTCGATTGAAAGCCGCCATAGGCGTTGAGGAGGACCGGCGTCGAACCGTCCAGCGGGATGTCCTTGCGGTGGACGATGAAGTAGGGGATCGCCGTGCCGTCGGTAGACTTGGCCTCACGCTGTTCGACGATGAGGCCCGTCGCATCGAAGCGGGCGGGCAGGCTCTTGACCGGCTTGGCGCTGCGCCCGGCGGCATCGACCAGGAACAGCGTGCTGGGCGTGGTGAAACCCTCGGCAGAAGCAAACGTAAGGTCGCTGCGCGAGTCGGGTGAGCCGAGGTTGAGGGCCATTCCATCGGGCAGCGGCAGCGTCTCGGTGGTCCACCCGCCATTGCCGGACGGCGCCAGTGCCAGCAGCCGGCCGTTCACATTGTCCAGCACGGAAAGGAGCAGGCGATCACGCGTGGTGGAGACCGTCTCCAGCGCCTCACGCGGGCCGGGTTGCCAGGCGAGGCGCGGCTTGATCGCATCGGGATGGGCCAGCACTTCGTCCAGCGGTGCGGTGGCCACGGATCCGGCGGGAAGATCGCCCCAGGCTTCGTCCAGGCTGAAAACGACCTGTCCGGCGACCAGTGCCGCCACCGATACCTTTTGCGGCATGGCCAGTTCGTGCACCTTGCCGTCGGTGCCGATGATCAGGCTCTGCTGGTGGAAGAAGTCGATCGCGCGCGAAATGATCTTCAGCGTGCGTCCCTGCCCGTCGTGCAGCACGCCGGGGAAGGTGCCGACGTCGCTTTTCTCTCCCCGGAATATCTCCACGGCTTCGGAAAGCGGGCGGCCGCGGGTCACCCGCTTGATCACATAGGGATAGAGCGAGGCGGTCATGTCGCCCGGCGTCCATTCGGTGGCGACCAGCAGGTGATTGGCATCTTCCCAGGCGATGCCCTGTTTGGCCCGTGGGATGTGGAACCCGCCTTGCACGAAGCTTTTCGAGGCGAGATCGAATTCGCGGACTTCCACCGCATCCTCACCGCCATCGGAAAGCGAAACGAGGCAGAGCCGCTGTTCGGGTTCAAGGCAGTCCGCGCCCTTGTAGACCCAGCTCCTGCCTTCCGCCTTGCCCAGCGCGTCGAAATCGAGAACCGTTTCCCAATGCGGCTGCGCGGTGCGGTAATCGTCGAGCGTGGTCCGCCGCCAGATGCCGCGCAGGTGCTGCTCGTCTTCCCAGAAGTTGAAGATCTGCCCGTTCAGGAAACGAGGCGCGGGAATACGGTCAGTCGCACCGAAGATCGCCAGCGCCTTGTCATAGAAGGCGGCGTAGCGCGGGTCGGCTTCCAGCCGCTTTTCGGTCGTGGCATTGTGAGATTTCACCCAGTCCATCGCGCGGGCCCCGTCAAGGTCCTCCAGCCAGATCCACGGATCGGGCGGGTCGCGAGGGTCGGCGGGCGCGGGGGAAGCTGTGGATGGCATGGGCGTGAAACTCAGCAAGGCAATGATGGCAAGCGCGCAGCGCGACGAGAACTTCAAGATAGGCCCCCCGAAAATCCGAGAGGGGAGACTAGCGCATGACGGATACCAGGCAAGCCATTGGCAACGAATGCCGGCTGCCGGCCGCGTGGAAAAGTGCGCATGGTCCGGAATGCAGCCATTCGCACCGCCTGCTGCCTGCCGCCTGCGGCCGAAGCGATACCGCGTGGGCGTTGGACATCCGTCTCCATCCCGAAGACGATCTGCTTTACGAATGGCGCCGGGCGGATTGAGCGCGCCGAACGCTAGGGGAGAAACACGAATGCCATCGCTTGGACGGATCGGCGTGTGGTCGATGGAACTGCGGTTCGGGGACGCGAAGCAGGCCGGCGCGGCCGCTGCGGAGCTTGACGAGCTTGGTTATGGCACGCTCTGGATCCCCGGCGGCGTGGGCGGCGACATCACGGGCGATATCGATCGGCTGCTGGACGCGACGCAGAAAGTCACCATCGCGACGGGCATTCTCAACATCTGGATGCATGACCCGGCGGAGATCGCATCGTGGTGGAAGAAGCTTCCCGATGCCCGGCAAGAGCGGGTATTCCTGGGCCTTGGCGTCAGCCACGCCCATCTGGTGGGGCAGGCTTACGAACGGCCGCTCTCGGCGATGACATCCTGGCTGGATCGCCTCGATGCAGAGGGTTTGCCGGCTGGGGCGCGCTGCCTTGCTGCGCTCGGCCCCAAGATGCAGGTACTCGCGCGCGATCGGTCTGCAGGCATCCATCCCTACCTCATCTCGCCGGACCATACCAAGGCGGCGCGCGAAGTGCTTGGGCAGGGTAGCGTGCTGGCCCCCGAACAGGGCATCGTGCTGGATAGCGATCCGGCCAGCGCCCGCGAAAAGGCGCGCGGCGCGCTTTCGCACTACCTTCAGTATCCGAACTATCGGAACAGCTGGCTCCGGCTCGGTTTCAGCGTGGAAGAGATCGATGCGATGAGCGATCGCCTGGTGGACAGCCTGTTCGCCTGGGGTGACGAGGCCGCGATTGCGGCGCGGCTCGATCAGCATTGGGCGGCGGGGGCCGATCACGTCTGCGTGCAGGCGACCACCGGGAAGGGGCTGGAAATCGACGCTCCGCTGGCGGTGTGGCGCGCCATGGCTGGCGTCCTCACGGCCTAGCACGGTCGGTTGGTGAGGAGGATGTGCGTCAAAGCGAAGCGCATTCCCCCGCCAGCCATCGGCGAAACAGCGTCAGCGCCTTCGTAGGCTTCTTCGATTCGGGGAATGCCAGCCAATAGCTGCGCTCTTCGCCGAGTGCGCGGTCGATCGGGATCACCAGTTCTCCCGCCTCCAGTTCAGGCGCGATCAGGAATGTCGGGATCAGCGCGGCGCCGCCGCCTGCCTTCACCGCCTGGGCTAGCATCAGGAAGTGGCTGACGCTGGGCAGGCTCTGCGGCGGCGGCGCGGATATTCCGAACAGTGCGAACCATCGCGACCACGCGTCGCGCCGGTGCGACTGCACAAGCAAGGGCACCCGCAACAGATCTTCCGGCGCGGCGATCGCCTGCGTGGCCATGACGTCCGGCGAGACGACGGGCACGACATCTTCATGGAACAGCAGGTCGTGCCCGGCGCCCGGCCAATCCGGCTCGCCCACGTGGATCGCCGCGTGGAACGGCTCCTGCGCGAAGTCGAACACATCGACGCGCGCGGCTATGTTGACCACCAGATCGGGATGCAACTGAGTGAGGCGCGGCAGGCGGGGCGCCAGCCAGCGCATGCCGAAGCCGGGAAGGACCGCCAGATCCAGCACGTGCTCCGGCTGCGGGTCCATCAGCCGGCCGCTGGCCCGGCGGATCGCGCCCAGCGCGGGCGCAATGTCCTCAAGAAACTGTCGCCCCGTATCGTTGAGCGTGACCCGCCGGCCATGGCGATCGAACAGCGCGGCGCCCAGCCATTGTTCCAGGTTGGAGACATGGCGGCTGACCGCGCTTTGCGTCAGCCGAAGCGCCTCTGCGGCACGCGAAAACGAACCGAGACGCGCCGCAGCTTCGAAACAGTGCAGCATCGACATGGGCGGCAGGCGGCGGCGATCGTCGTAGTTCATTCCTAAAACTCACAAGCTCATGCTTATTCGGCGGCTTCCGACCAGTGCTGATATCAGAAATCATGCGCAATCCGCATGAGGAGTTTTTCGTGACCAACCATGTCCTGCCTGTCTACGCCCCCGCGCCGATGAACCTTGTCGAAGGGCGGGGTGTCTGGCTTTACGATGAAGCGGGGCGTGACTGGCTCGACTGCATCGGCGGTATCGCCACGAATGCGCTGGGGCATTGCCATCCCGGGTTGGTGGCGGCGCTGCGGGAGCAGGCCGACAAGCTCTGGCACGTTTCCAATGCCCTTGCGATACCGGGGCAGGCTTTGCTGGCGGAGCGGCTGACCGCGGCCTCCTTCGCCGATCTGGCCTTCTTCACCAATAGCGGCGCCGAGTCGGTGGAGTGCGCGATCAAGATGGCGCGCCATTATCATGCCCATCGGGGCGAGCCTCAGCGCATCGACATCATCGGCTTTGCCGGAAGCTTTCACGGAAGAACTTATGCCGGATTGAACGCGGGCGGAAATCCCGCGCATCTGGACGGGTTTGGCCCGCGTCTTCCCGGCTACATCCACCTTGCGCTGGACGACCACGCCGCGCTGGAACGCGCCGTGGCCGCTTCCACCACTGCGGCCGTGATCGTGGAGCCGGTGCAGGGCGAAGGGGGAGCGCGCGCCCTTTCGGACGCGGACCTGCTGCGCTTGCGTGAGGTGACGCGCCGGCATGGCGTGCTGCTGATCCATGACGAAGTACAGAGCGGCATGGGCCGCACCGGCCGCCTGTTCGCGCACCAGTGGGCGGAAGGGGCAGAGCCGGATATCATGGCGCTGGCAAAGGCGCTGGGCGGCGGTTTCCCGGTGGGCGCCTGCCTTGCCTCGCACGCGGCGGCGGTAGGCATGACCGTGGGGACGCACGGCAGCACCTTCGGCGGCAATCCGCTGGCCATGGCCGTGGCGCTGGCGGCTTTCGACGAGATCGCGAAGCCAGGCCTGATGGAAAACGTCGGCGCCATGTCGCTGCGGCTTCGCGCCGGGCTGGAGGCCATTCGCACGCGTTATCCGCAAGTGGTGGAGGAAGTGCGGGGCAAGGGTCTGCTGGTCGGCGTCCGCATGGCGACACCCAACAAGGCGTTCATCGAAACCGCGCGTGAGCATCGCCTGCTGCTGGCCGGCGGCGGCGACAATTGCGTGCGCATGTTGCCGGCGCTGGTGATCTCTGCAGAGGAAGTGGACGAGGCGCTCACCCGTTTCGAGGCGGCGTGCCAGACGGTTGCTGCCGCGCTTTCGGTCCGTTCCGCCGTTTCCGCGTGACCGCTGCAGCATGCGCGAAATCAATTTCGACGGGCTGGTAGGGCCCAGCCACAACTATTCGGGCCTTTCGCTTGGCAACATAGCCTCGGCCACCAATGCCGGCGCGGTTTCCGCGCCGCGCAAGGCCGCATTGCAGGGCATCGGCAAGATGCGCCGGATGCTGGACCTGGGGCTGTTGCAGGGCCTGCTACTGCCGCATGCGCGGCCGGATGCCGACTGGCTGCGGAAGCTGGGCTTTTCCGGAGACGATGCGGCCGTGTTCCGCGCGGCCTGCCGGCAGGAGCCGGCGCTTTTGCGCAATGCCTTTTCCGCTTCCGCCATGTGGACGGCCAATGCTGCGACGGTTTCGCCGGCCCCCGATACGGCGGATGGGCGCTGCCATTTCAGCGTCGCCAACCTTTCGACCATGCTTCACCGCAGCATCGAACACGAACAGACGCTGCGCCAGCTTCGCCTGGCTTTCGCCGACGAGCGCTTCTTCGCGGTCCATCCGGCACTCCCCGCCGGGCTGGGCGACGAGGGGGCGGCGAACTTCATGCGTCTGGTCGGCAGCCATGGCGAGCGCGGTTTGGAGGTGTTCGTTTATGGCGAGTTTCAGGGTGAGAAAGGCGCGCAGCCATTCCCGGCGCGGCAGCACCGTGCCGCCAGCGCCGCGGTTGCGCGGCGGCACGGGTTGACCGAAGCGGACCTTGCCATCGTCAGGCAAAGCGATGCCGCTATCGCGTCAGGCGCATTCCACAACGATGTCGTGGCGGTAGCGAACGAGAACGTTCTCTTCACTCACGAGCAGGCTTTCGCCGATCGCGAAGCAGTGCATCGCATCATCCGGGAACGCGTGCCCGGCGCCATCATCATCGAAGCGCCCGCAGCCCGGATCGGGCTGGATCAGGCCATCCGCACCTACTTGTTCAATTCGCAGCTGGTCACCCTGCCGGACGGCGACATGGCGCTGATCCTGCCGGGCGAAACGCGTGAGGCGCCCGATGTATGGTCGTGGCTGGAGGAAGTCCGGCAGGCGGACAATCCCATTCGCCGTCTTGAAGTGGTGGATGTGCGCGAATCCATGCGCAATGGCGGCGGTCCCGCCTGCCTGCGACTGCGCGCGGCCGTGAGCGAGGAGGCGCGTGCCGCGATCGACCCGCGCTTTATGCTGGACGAACAGACCTGCGACCGGATCGAGGCGGTGATCGAGCGGGAATGGCCGGAACGGATCTCCCCCGCCGATCTTGGCGAGCCCGATCTCTGGCACCGTTGCCACGTTGCGCGGGGCGCGCTGCTTTCGGCGCTGGGATTTGCGCCGGGTGAACTGTGAGCGCCGGTGAAGCCGTGACGCGCCCGGCCGATACCCCGTTTGTGCGGCCGGTGCGGGAGGGCGACCTCGATGCCCTGCTGGCTCTGGCAGCGCTGACCGGCGGCGGCATGACGAACTTTCCGGCCGATCGCGAAACGCTGGCCGAAAAGATCGCATGGAGCGAGGCATCGCTGGGCGCGGCTGTCTCAGCGCCCGGCAACGAGTTCTATCTCCTGGTCCTGCAAGGCGCGGACGGCCAGATCCTGGGCACGGCCAGCCTGTTCTCCCGCCTTGGCGCCCGGTGGCCGTTCTATAGCTATAAGTTGAGCCGCGTGACGCACGTTTCGCGGGACCTTGACCGCACCTTTTCCACCGAGGTCCTGCACCTCGTGAACGATTTCGATGGAGCATCGGAAGTCGGCGGCCTGTTCCTGCATCCCGATGCGCGAAGCGGAGGGCTGGGGGCGCTGCTTGCCCGCAGTCGTTACCTTTTCATCGCGCAGCATCGCGCGCGTTTCGGCGATATGGTGATCGCCGATCTGCGGGGGTGGGTGGAGAACGGGAGCAGCCCCTTCTGGGAGGCGATTGCCGGGCCGTTCTTCGGCAGCGGTTTCCTGGAGGCGGACCTTCACAATGCCGTGCACGGGAACCAGTTCATTGCCGACCTGATGCCGCGCTATCCGATCTATACCAGCATGTTGCCCGCCGCCGCGCGGGCGGTGATCGGCCGCCCCCATGCCGGTTCGGTGCCCGCGCTTCGGCTGCTGGAGGTGGAGGGCTTCACGCATGAGGGCTATTGCGACATCTTCGATGGCGGGCCGACGGTACAGGCGCGCACCGATCGCATTGCCACCGTGCGCGATTGCCGCGCCGTGGACGGACCGGAACCGACGCTCGTTATCGATGGCACCTCGCCGCTGGTGGCGCAGGGGCGGGAACGCGATTTCAGGGCGTGGCAGCGGCCAGCCTGACGCCGCGCCGCACCACCATCCGCTCCGCAGGCGGAGCAGCCACGGCGGCGGCGGCATTGGGGGCCGGCAGCGCCACGAAATCGGCTTGGGCGCCAACTTCCAGCCCGCGCCCTTCGCGCCCCAGCGCAAGCGCGGCCTCGGTCGTCGCCAGCGCCAATGCCAGGTTCAGTTCGCGGTCGCTGTAGAAGCCGGAGCGATAGCCGATCAGCATCGCGCGCTGAAGCATGTCGCCATTGCCATACGGCCACCAGGCATCGCGAATGTTGTCATTGCCGGCAAAGATCCGCACGCCCTGTTCGCGCAGGCGCAGGATGGGCGGAAATGCCCGGTCGCCCGGGGCATTGGTCATGATCGCCACGCCCGCTCCGGCCAGTGCGCGGGCGACGGTATCCAGCACCGGGGGCTCCACGTCGCCCAGTGCATAGGCATGACTTACCGCGACACGCCCGCCCAGACCCAGCGCCTGCGTTCGGGCGGCGATGCGGTGCAATTGCGCGATGCCGGGAAGGCCGGCTTCGTGCAGGTGGATGTCGATCTTGGCGCCGCGCCGATCGGCAATGCCGAAAACGACATCAAGATGGCCATCGGAATCGCCGTCCATGCCGTGGGGATCGATGCCGCCGATCACCTCAGCGCCTTCGCGGATTGCCGCGTCCAGAACGTCGGCTGTGCCGGGGCAGGTGAGGATGCCGGCCTGCGGGAAGGCCACGAGTTCGATATCCATTCGGTCCCGCCATTTCTCCCGCGCTTCCAGCACCGCGTGCAAATGCGAAAGCCCGGTGGTGGCGTCGACATCAACATGGCTGCGCATCGCCATCGTGCCCCAGCGCGCGGCCTGCGCGATCAGCGCCTCTGCCCGGACGGCGGCAGGACGTACCCCGGCAAGCAGCGTCTTCTCTACCGCCAGCCTTTCGCGCAAGTCCGCAGCGGGCCGGTGGGGCTGCCAGGGTTCGCCGAGAAAGCTCTTGTCGAGGTGGATATGCCCGTCGACGAAGCCTGGCAGGACCAGCTGACCGCCAAGATCCACGGTCTCGACGCCTTCACCGGCGGCGATGGATTGGCCGATGGCGACGAACCTTCCCGCGGAAACCGCCAGATCGGCCGGGCTACCGTCCGGGAGCAGGGCATTGGTGAACAGCCGTTCCATCATTGCGCTGCGGCCTTCTGCTCCGCACTGTTCCACGCGGCCACCTTGTCTTTCGTCTGCGCCAGCATACCGTCGAGCGCGGCGCGGTCGTAAGGTTTGCCGCGCATCACCACGGCGTGGATCGCGCGGGTGGCGGAAATGTCCTTCAGCGGATTGCGATCCAGCAGGACAAGGTCGGCCGCCTTGCCAGGCGCGATCGCGCCGAAGCGGTCCAGGCGGCCGAACCAGGCGGGCCCGGCACGGGTGGCAGCGGCAAGCGCCTGGGCCGGTGTCAGGCCCTTCGCGACGAACAGGCTCAATTCATCATGCAGGCCGATGCCGGGATAGTTGAAGGAATTGAGGAAGCCCGCGTCGGTGCCGGCGATGACGGTGACGCCCGCCTTCTCCAGCATCGGCAGCACGGCGGCCATCCGGTCGAAGTGTTCGTGCCGGGCCGCGATGGCGGCGGCATCGGCCTTGGCGGCGCGCTCTATCCGCCAGTCGTAGGTCTTGCGCAGCTTGGGGCCGATATAGGCAAGGTAGGGATCATGCGCGTGATCGTCCGCGTCGAGCCATGCCAGAACCCGGCTGCCGTTGAGCGTGGGCGTAACGAACACGCCTTTCGCCGCGAAGGTGCGGTAGGAATTCATTGCCGTCGCCGCGTCGAACCCGGTGTCCAGCCGGCGATTGGCCTCGGCCCGGTCGATGCGGCCGGCGGCGAAGTCGGCCGCGATCGCCGCTTCGTCCTTCACGCCCGCCTTGTAGGCATAGTCGAGATGCTCGATCGAACTGATCCCGGCGTCGACCGCCTGCTGCACCGTCAACGCCATCGGAATGTGGCCGGACGTACGCAGCCGGCGCGCCTTCGCCTGCGACACGGCATAAAGGAACAGCTGCGGATCCAGCGTGCTGTCGGTGATTTTCACGAAGTCCACCTTGTCCCGGTCCTGCAGACGGGCAAGGGCGGCATCCACATCGGCCTTGCTGCCGACTTCTATCGTGCCCTTCCACACCGGCTTGATGCCTTCGATCTTGGCGCCGGAGGTTAGCAGGCGGGGGCCGAACAGGGTGCCGCCGGCGATTTCGCCCCGCCATTCCAGCACCTGTTCGGGAAGATCGCCCGAACAGTCACGAATGGTGGTGATGCCGTGCGCGACGTAAAGCGGCAGAAGCGCCTTGTTTTCCTCGATCAGATCGGGGCCGCCACCGAAGTGGACATGCATGTCCCAAAGGCCGGGGATCAGGAACCGCCCCTTGCCCTCGACCACGCTCTGGGCTTCCCAGTCGCGCGTGATCTCGCCGTCCTTGCCGACAGCCACGATGTCCTCTCCGCGCAGGACCACGGCCTGATCCCGCACCGTGCGGGCATGTTCCACGTCCACTACGGAGACATGGCGGATCATCACGTCTCCCCGGCTGGCGGAAAGGGCGGGCGTGGCCATAGTCGTGGCCAGGAGGGCGGCGATTGCCGGGGCGAGAAACTTCATCGTGATGGCTCCTTCGCCCCGCATTTAAGCCGTTTGACCAGGCATGCACAAATTAGATGTTGGCATGATCATCATTCACATTGATGATACGGTATGTTCGATTCCCGCCTCCTGCGCAGTTTCGTCGCCATTGCCGACACCGGCCATTTCACTCGCGCGGCGGAACGGCTGGGCATGACGCAATCGACGATCAGTCAGCAGCTTGGCCGGTTGGAAGAACAGGCAGGGCATGCCTTGATCGATCGCGCTGCCCGTCCCGTGCGCCCAACCCCGATGGGGGAGCGTTTGCTGGGCCATGCGCGGCGCATCCTGCAATTGGATGCCGAAGCGCAGAGCCTGTTGCGCGATCCGGCCGGCACCGCGGCGATCTCCATCGGCCTGCCGGAAGACCTGGCAACGCCCGCCATGGCACAGGGCCTGGCCGGCTTCGCAGCCCGAAACAGCCGGATCAGGCTGGATGTCGTCACCGGGCTCAGCCGCGACCTTGCCTCGCGCTATCGCCAGGGGGAGTTCGACCTTGTCGTCGTCAAGGAGGAGCATGCCGCACCCGATTGCAGGGCCAGTTTTCCCGAACCGCTGGGATGGTTCGCCGCGCCCGATTACCCGGTGAAGGATCGCGATCCCCTGCCGCTGGTTACCTTCCCGATCGGCGGCCTCTATCGCGAAACGATGTTCCGCGAGCTGGAGGCGGTGGGACGGCGCTGGTACGTTGCCTTTTCCGGAAGCAGCCTGCAGAGCGTGCTGGCAGCGGTTTGGGCGGGAATGGGCCTGTCCCTGCTGCCGATATCGGTCACGCGCGGGCAAGGTCTGCGGCGTCTGGACGGGCTGGGGGAGGCGGCGCCGATGCTGGTGTCGCTCTACGCGCGGGAGGATCAGGAGCCGGTTGCCGATCTGGTGCGCATGACCGCCGAAGTGCTGGAAAAGCGCCAAGGGGCAGCAAAGCGCGGGGCAATGGGCTAGACGTGCGGGTTCGATATTCGATGCAAGGCGGAGAGATTGGCATGGGCAGGCGCTTGTTCGGTTCGGCAATGATGGGCGTGATGCTGAGCCTTGCCGGGCCTGTGGGAGCGGCGCCTGCAAATACCGCGCCCACGCCTGCAACGGCTGCGGATGCCGCATTTGCCGGGCACTATTATCTGACCGGGGTCATGGAAACCGGATCGGAACTGCTGCTCCGGCCGGATGGCACGTTCGAATGGTACTTGTCCTACGGAGCGCTGGATCAGTTCGCCGACGGAACCTGGCGCCGCGAAGGCCGCGACATCGTGCTTTCGGCGGCGCACCCGGCCCGCGATCATCCGCTTTTCGCCTATGTCGGAACCGAGCCGTGGTCGGCCGAGGCGGAAGGAGCACGGGTGAGGCTACGGTCAGAGGAAGCGGCCGACGCGGTGCGCGATCGCTGCCCGTTCCTGACGGGTGATTGGGTTTCGAGCCCGACGATCGACACCGGCCCACCGGCGAATGAGCAGGACGCGCGGGAGGCTGCGTCGCGGGCACTGGCAGAGGCTGTGGCCGCACGCTCCGCCGTGGAGGTGCTGGCCCGCAAAACGATGGCGTCCAGTGCCGAGCGGCGCGAGATGACCGATGAGATCAGATCCACCATGGCGGCATGGCAGGATGCGCGGGACAAGGCGCGAATTGCCGCCGTCACGGCAGGGCAGCAGCCTCCCGAACTGGCGGATCCGCAATTGCCGGAGGCGTGCAAGTTGCCGGCGGAAGCGGCGGTGGACGCGGACGCGCCGCAGACGTGGGGTGGTGGGATCGCCGTCAGGGTCGTCGATACGGTATCGGGCCAGTCTCCCCGCGACGTTGAAGTCACGCTTCGTTTTGCCGATGGCCGGGAAGCCATCGTGAAGACGAGCGGGAATGACGGGCCCGATGTACTGGAGGACGACGTTTCCGGCGCGGTCGTCGGGGCCACGCTTCAGGCATACTACGCGCCGGGGCGCGACGCGGCCTTTTCCTTTGCGCCGGTTTCGCGCGGCGTCCTGCGTTTCTCGATCGATGCCAACCAACTGACGGCGGCCCCTTTCGAAACCATGCACCTGCACATCGATGGCGAGGCGCTGGTCCCGGACGAATTCGGCAAGGGCCGATACGAGCGCGCCGCGCGATAGCGCCGGACAACGCGGCCGGCCGGCTTGCTTCCGCTTGGGGGACCGTCCTAGACGGACGGGCATGCGGCATGTCGCCGGCAGACGGGGGAGCATTTCCATGATCTCGAAGCGGGGATTTCTGGCGGGGGCGGCCGCCATGGCCGGCGTGGCGATGACATCGCGCCTTTATGCGAGCGCCGGGGCGACGCCCGCTGCCGGAACTGGCGCACTGCCCACGTTCCCTGAAGTCCAGCCGATCACGCGCGAGGAATATGGCGCGCGCATCGCCAAGCTGCAGCGGATGATGCAGCAGGACGGCGTGGGCGCGCTGATCGTCGAATCCGGCTCCAGCCTGCGCTATTTCACCGGCGTCGAATGGCATCGGTCGGAACGCGTGACGGCCGCCGTCATTCCCGCCGATGGCGAGACGGTGATCGTCACCCCCGCGTTCGAGGAACCGAGCGTGCGCGAAACCTTGCGCATCCCGGCGGACGTGCGCCCCTGGAACGAGGATGAGGATCCGGAGGCCCGCATGGCGGGCGCGCTGGTCGACCGCAAGGTCAATGGCCGAAAGCTGGCGATCGAGCCGACTTCGCGCTTCTTCATCGTCGATGCACTCCGCCGCGAACAGGGCGGGTGGGACATCGTCAACGGGGAAAGCCTGGTCAATCGCTGCCGCCAAATCAAATCCGCCACCGAGCTGGCGCTGATGCAGCGCGCCAACGACATCACCATGGCCGCGCTGCGCCACGTCCATGGGCAGGTGCGTGCGGGCATGACGCAGGGCGATATCGCCGACCTCATGGACGCGACCTCGGCCAAGATGGGCGGCCCGCCCGAATTTTCGCTGGTGCTGCTCAATGAAGCCAGCGCCTATCCCCACGGTTCGCATCAGCCGCAGGCGGTTCGCGAAGGGTCGGTGATCCTGATGGACTGCGGCGCGCAGGTTCATGGATACCAGTCGGATATCTCGCGCAGCTGGGTCTATGGCGAACCTTCCGCGCGCCAGCGCAAGGTATGGGAAACGGTTCGGCGCGGGCAGGATATCGCGCTGGAGACCGCCCGGATCGGTACCCCCGTGGGCGCGATCGACGATGCCGTGCGTGCCTTCTACGTGCGCGAGGGCTGGGGGCCGGGCTATCGCCTGCCCGGGCTTTCGCATCGCACCGGGCACGGCATCGGGCTGGACGGCCATGAATCGCCCTATCTGGTCCACGGCGATGCCACGCCGCTGGCGGAAGGCATGTGCTTCTCCGACGAGCCGGGGCTGTATATTCCGGGCGAGTTCGGCATCCGGCTGGAGGATTGCTGGTACATGACGGCATCGGGGCCGAAGCTGTTCACGCCGCTGGCGAAATCGATCGACCAGCCCGTCTGAGGTAAGTCATCTGAGATCGGGCACGGCAAGGAAAATGGAGAGGACCGAGTGACACAAGACATCGAATTGAGCGAGAACGGCGGCGTTCTGGAGATCCGGATCGTGCGTCCGGGCAAGAAGAACGCCCTGACCGCTTCGATGTACCGGGCGATGACCGGCGGGCTGGCCGATGCATCTGCGCGCGCGGAGGTCGGCGCCGTGCTGTTCACGGGTGAGGGCGATGCCTTCTGCGCGGGGAACGACCTTGCCGATTTCATGTCGGGGCCGGAGGGCGGCGCGGCCGCTTTCGAATTCATCCGTGCGATCGCGGTTTTCGACAAGCCGATCGTTGCGGCGGTGCAAGGACTGGCCGTCGGGGTGGGCACGACGATGCTGTTCCATTGCGACCTTGTCTATGCCGCGCCCGATGCGCGCTTCGTGATGCCTTTCGTCAATCTGGGCATCGTGCCGGAGGCGGGATCGAGCCTGCTGGCGCCGGCGACATTGGGCTATGCCAAGGCGGCGGCGATGCTGCTGCTGGGTGAGCCGATGACGGCGGAAACGGCGGACCGCACCGGCCTCCTCACCGAAATCGTGCCGGCCGACCGCCTGATCGATCATGCGCGGACCAAGGCGGCCATGCTGATGGCCAAGCCGCCCCAGGCCCTGCTGGCCACGCGGCGGCTGATGAAGGGCGATCAGGCCGCCCTGCTGGACCGGATCGACGAGGAAGCCCGCATTTTCCGCCAGGCGATGCAATCCGCCGAAGCGCAGGAAGCCTTCACGGCCTTCTTCGAAAAGCGGCCGCCGGTGTTCCGGCGCGAACCGCAGTGAAGATTCCCGCCGGGTCCTGACGCTTCGCGCTAGAACCGCCCCGCCGCTGCTGCGTTTGAACCGTCAGAACGGATCGAAGGCGCACAGGAGCGCATGGGATGGAAGCTGCGGACGTATTCACCAAGCTGGATGTGCAACTTCAGCCGGACCCATCGCGAACGGTGATCCGGCCATTCCGCTTCGGCTATCCGGAAGCGTTCGCAGCGGGCCGTCCGCTACGGTCGCAAATGCTGCTGAAGCGGCTGGCCGGGCTTCACGAAGGCGTGCGGGAGCGGATGCACGCCTTCGTCGAGGGGCCGATGCAGGCGCGCCACCGCAATGCACTGACAACGTTTCTGCGGCAAGTGGACGACCTCGCGCCGGAGCTTGGCGACATCAGCGGCCTTTCCGAACACGATCGGCTGTCGCTGGGCGCCTATTTCAGCCAGGAATTCGCGTTCGAATCCGCCGCGCTGTTCAACCCCAGCATCGTTCCGCTTCCCGGCGAAGAGAGGGAGGCGGGAAGCAGCGTCCGGTTCCTGCTTTCGCTGCGCGGCATTGGCGAGGGGCACGTCTCCTCTGTCACCTTCCGCACCGGCACCTGGGACACCGGCACGGGCCTGACGATCGATCCGCCCAGCCCGCATTGCATGTCGCCCCAGATTCAAAGCGACGACGCAGGCTGGGTGCGCCTGCAGTGCGAAGATAGCGAAAACGTCTCGGAAACCGTCATCTTCCCGGTGCTTCCCGATCAGCGGCAGGGCGTGGAGGACTTGCGCATGGTTCTCTTCACCGAGGAAGACGGGCGCGAAGTCCTGCTGGGAACCTATACTGCCTTCGACGGTCGCACCGCCAGGGAGGGGCTGTTGCGCGGGATCGACTTGCGGACCTTCGAAATGCGCACGCTGGAGGGGGCCATGGCCGGCTACAAGGGCATGGCGCTGTTTCCCCGCCGGATCGGCGGGAAGTTCGTCATGCTCGGCCGGCAGGACAGCGAAAACATCTGGCTGCTGCATTCGGACGATATCAATGTCTGGCAGACCGGCATTCCGATCATGTCTCCGCGCTATCCGTGGGAATTCGTGCAGATCGGCAATTGCGGGTCACCGATCGAGATCGATGAGGGTTGGCTGGTCTTCACGCATGGCGTGGGCATGGTGCGGGGCTATTGCATCGGCGCATGCCTCCTCGATCGCGACGATCCATCGAAAGTGCTGCGGCGCACCCGCGCGCCGCTGATCTTTCCGAGTGCCGAACAGCATGGCGGCTATGTTCCCAACGTTACCTACAGTTGCGGAGCGCTGGTCCATCGGCGGCGCGTGCTGCTGCCCTATGGCATTGCCGATCAGTTCACCGGCTTTGCCGTTGCCGATCTGGACGACGTGCTGTCCGCGATGGTGCCCGGATAAGCCGCAAGCGCGTCAGCCGTTGACGATCAGGCCTCGGCCTGCGCCAGAAGCGCTCGGATTTCCTCCGCCACCGCGGCCGCTGTCGGAGAACGGGTGCGGCTGCGCCGCGTAATCAGACAGACATCGCTGTGCGCGGGGGCAAACCCGCTGACGTCCAACTGGACGATGCGCCCATCGCGCAAGTCGTCGGCCAGGAACGCCGGGGAGGACATCCAGACGCAATCGCTGCGCAGCACGGTTTCGCGAAGGACATGGAAATTGTCGCAGATGAAGCAACCGGCACGGTCGCGTAGGCCATCGTCCTGCAATTCGACGACGCTGGCGGTGGGATAGTCTTCCAGATCGGCGCTGGATACCGGTCCTTCGCGCGCAAGGGGATGGCCGCTGCGGACCATGAAGGCCACGCCGATCCGGCCCAGCCGCTCGATTTCGGTGCTCGGTATGCGGCCAAGGTTCCAGTTGTTGCCAAGGATCATCTCGATCCGGTCGTTCAGCAATTCGGTGACGAGCTGGTCCGGCGCGCGGACCAGCGTGCGGATGCGGATGCCCGGCCATGTGCGCAGGAGAGAGCCCGCCACTTGCGGCAGGAACAGTCCGGCCATCAAGGGGCCAAGGCCGATGGAAACCTGCCCGGGCTCGCCTTGCGGATAGCGCTTTAGGCTGCGCTCCAGGTCCCCGGCCGCATGGAGCAACCGTTGTGCCTGTTCGATCACGTGCAGCCCCGCTGCCGTCGGATAGACGCCGCCGCGGCCGCGATCGAACAGGGTGACGCCGTGGCGCTGCTCGAACGCGGCGATGCTGCGGCTGAGCGCAGGCTGGGTGATGCCCACTTCCTCCGCCGCGCGCGAGAAGCTCTGGTTGCGGGCGACGGCAACGATGTGGCGCAGGCGGGGCAGGTCCATCGGTATTCCCAAGATGCATGCAATGATGTCCAGATATGCATTGGACAGCATGAATGCGCGAGCCCTAACTCCCCGCAGGACGAAGGGGAGGAAAGAGGATGTGCAAGTTCGGTTGGCTGGCGGGGGCGGCGGCGCTGGCAATGTCGGGAACGGTGCAGGCGCAAGACACGGTGGCGGTTGGGCAGACTGCGCGAACCGTTCTGCCCATTCCGGCCGCGCCGTTCAACGGAACGACGGCAGAGAACGTGCTGGACGCCAAAGGCATGGCCCAAGGTATGGTTCAGGCGCCTTCAGGTGCACCCAATGTCCTCCTGATGATGAGCGACGATGTCGGCTTCGCGATGTCCGGCACGTTCGGTGGTCCGGTGCCCACGCCCAACTTCGACCGGTTGGCGGCCCAAGGTCAGCGCTACAACCGCTTCAACACCACCGGCATCTGCTCGCCCAGCCGCGCCGCTCTGTTGGCCGGGCGCAACCACCACGCCGCCGGCGTCGGCTGGCTGAGCGACGTGCCCTCGCCATTTCCGGGTTATGGCGGAAAGATCCTGCCGGAAACCGCCACGATCGCGCAGGTCCTGCGGCTGAACGGCTACAGCACCGCCATGTTCGGCAAGCATCATAATCTGCCGTCGAACGAACGCAGCGAGGCGGGGCCGTTCGACGGCTGGCCGACGGGGCTAGGCTTCGATTACTTCTTCGGCTTCGTCAGCGGCGATAGCGAGCAGTATTCGCCGGTGCTCTATCGCGGCACCCAGCGTGTCGAGCGGGATGATGGTGAAGGTCGCCTGCTCGACAGCCGGCTGGCGGACGACGCGATCCGCTGGGTCCACAACCAGAAGGCGGCCGCACCGGACAAGCCCTTCCTCGTCTATATGGCGCCCGGTTCCACCCATGCGCCGCATCAGGCTCCGCCCGAATATATCGCGCGTTTCAAGGGCAAGTTCGATGCCGGCTGGGATTTCCAGCGCGAACAGACCTGGCGCCGGCAACTGGCGATGGGGATCATCCCCAAGGCCACGCAACTGACCCCGCGCCCCGCCGAAATTCCGGCCTGGGACAGTTTGACGCCCGGCCAGAAAGCATTCGCCGCCCGCACCATGGAAGTCGCCGCGGCGCAGCTTGCCTATCAGGATGAGCAGATCGGCCGCGTGATCGACGAATTGCAGCGCATGGGCGAACTCGATCGCACGCTCGTCGCCGTGGTGATCGGCGACAATGGCGCCAGTGCCGAGGCCGGACCGAAAGGCACGATCAATGAACTGCGGTCGATGGGCACGCATGACGAGAGCGAGGCCTGGATGCAGGCCAACATCGACAAGCTGGGCAGCGCGACAACCTATGAGAGCTATCCGGCCGGCTGGGCCTGGGCGATGAACACGCCGCTGCGCTGGACCAAGCAATATGCCTCGTTCCTGGGCGGCATTCGCAACGGCATGATCCTGTCCTGGAAGGGGCACGTCGCTCATCCCGGCGCGGTCTGCGGCCAGTTCTCGCACCTTGTCGACATCGCGCCGACTGTGCTGGACGCCGTGCATCTGCCCGCACCGGATAGCGTCTATGGCGTAAGGCAGAAACCGATGGACGGGGAGAGCCTGCTGACCAGCCTTTCCGCTTGCGATGCGGCAAAGCCGCGCACGCAATATTTCGAGATTGGCGGGAAGGTGGGCCTCTATCACGATGGCTGGTTCCTGTCCGGCGACGATGGCCGCTTGGCGTGGCAGAACCTCCCTCCCGCCGGCACGCGGCCGCCGATGCAGTGGTCGCTCTACAATCTCGACAGGGATTTTTCCCAGTCGACCGACCTTGCCGCCAAGGAACCGGCGCGGCTTCAGGCCATGCTCGATCTGTGGAAGCAGGAGGCAGCGCGCAACAACGTCTTCCCGCTGGACCACCGCTTCGGCATGGCGCGCGGCGCTGCGATGATGCGCGGCAGCGGCCGCAAGCATTTCGACTTCTGGGGCAAGGACGTCAGCCTGCCCGCCAATACGGAGCCGGTGCCGATCGCCCGCAGTTTCACGCTCAACGCCGACCTGCGGCTGGACAGCGGCACCGCTTCGGGCGCGGTGATGGCCTTCGGCAGCCGGTTCGGCGGCTGGAGTCTCTATCTCGACAAGGGCCGGCCGGTGTTCGTTGCCGCGCGCTCCACCGATCCGGACGAGATTACCCGCGTTGTTGCGGATCAGGCGCTTTCTCAGGGCCCGGTCAAGCTGACCATGCGGTTCGCCGTGGCAATGTCGGGCGGTCCGGCCACCGTCATTCTCAGCGCTAACGGTGCGCAGTTGGCGAGCGGCCGCTTGCCCACCTCCATGCTGATGGCGGCGGGCAATGGCGAGACGCTGGATGTCGGCCGCGATCTGGGCGTGACGGTGACGGACTACGCAACGCCTCACGGCAGGATCGAGGGTGACGTTCCGCATCTGACCATCGATTTCGACTGAGTCTGCGCGGGAAAATCCGTTGCGACAATCGCTTCGGCGATCGTTTTTCTGGCCTGATCGTGCCGCTCGTGCCATCAGGGCTGCGATGCCCGGGGATAGGAGTGCTCAGCTCAGTGTCTCCGGGCCGGGATCGAAACGAAGCGAAGATGGCAGGAATGGACAGCAACAAGACGGCAGGCGTGGCGCCGGTCGCGGAACTCACCGTACGCGGTATAATTCTGGGGGGCGTCATCACGCTCTTCTTCACGGCGGCGAACGTCTATCTAGGCCTTAAGGTCGGCCTCACGTTCGCCACGTCCATTCCGGCGGCGGTGATTTCCATGGCGATCCTGCGGGCGCTGGGCAATTCGACGATCCTGGAAAACAACATCGTCCAGACCGTGGCGAGCGCTGCCGGCACATTGGCGGCGATCATCTTCGTGCTGCCGGGCCTGATCATGATCGGCTGGTGGCAGGGCTTCCCCTACTGGACGACGGCGGCGATTACCGGGACCGGCGGCATTCTGGGCGTGCTGTTCTCGGTGCCGCTGCGCCGTGCGCTGGTGGTCGATACGCCGCTGCCTTATCCCGAAGGCCATGCAGCGGCCGAAGTGCTGCGCGTGGGCTTTGCCAGCGATCAGGGCGCCGAAGAGAGCGCGAAGGGCCTTTCGGTTCTGCTCTGGAACGCAATCGCCTCGGCCGGTTTCGCGGTGCTGACGCAGACGCGGTTGATGGTGGCTGAGGCGTCCGCGTGGTTCCGCGCCGGTTCAGGCGCGACCGGCATTTCGGGCGGCCTTTCGTTCGCGCTGCTGGGCGTCGGCCACCTTGTCGGCCTGTCGGTGGGCCTGGCCATGCTTCTCGGCCTCGTCATCGGATGGTGGGTGCTGCTGCCGATGTTGACCGCGAACAACCCGATGCCAGGCAGCAGCGTTGAAAACTGGGCGACCAGCGTTTTCAGCGCGGACGTGCGCTTTTTCGGCGCGGGCGTGATCGCCGTGGCCGCGATCTGGACCCTGCTGCGTATTGCGGGTCCCGTGCTGGGCGGCATCCGCTCCGCCCTTGCCGCCAGTCGCGCGCGTGGAGCGGGCCAGACGCTGGCGCTGGAAGAACGCGATCTGCCGATCGGCATCGTGTTCATCGGCGCTCTGGCCATGCTGGTTCCGATCGGCATCCTGCTGTCCAGCGTGCTGTCGCAGGGCGTTCTGGCCGGATCGCAAGTGCTGCTGGTTTCGGGCGCGCTGCTGTTCGTGCTTGTCATGGGCCTGCTGATCGCGGCGGTCTGCGGATACATGGCCGGCCTGATCGGCGCATCCAACTCGCCGGTTTCGGGCATCGGCATCCTGTCGGTGGTGGCGGCTTCGGTCTTGCTGGTGGGCTTGTTCGGGCGCGACCAGTCCGCAGACACCACGGCCGCGCTTGTCGCTTATGCGCTGATCGTGACCGGCGTGGTCTTCGGCGTCGCGACAATCTCGAACGATAACCTGCAGGACCTGAAGACCGGCCAGCTTGTCGGCGCTACCCCCTGGAAGCAGCAGGTGGCGCTGGTAATCGGCGTGATCTTCGGATCGCTGGTCATCCCCCCGGTGCTGGACCTGCTGAACACCGCGTTCGGTTTCGCCGGTGCGCCCGGCGCGGGCCCAGAGGCGCTGCCTGCGCCGCAGGCAGCGCTGATCTCGGCACTCGCCAAGGGTGTGCTGGGTGGTGATCTCAACTGGACGATGATCGTCTGGGGCGCGGTTGCCGGCGTCGTCTTCGTGGTGCTGGACGAAGTACTGGGCCTGATGGGCCGCCTGCGCCTGCCGCCACTTGCAGTCGGTATCGGCATCTATCTGCCCATGAGCGTGATCCTGCCCACCGTGACCGGCGCCGTGATCGGCTGGTTCTACGATCGCTGGGCAGACCGGCAGGGCGATCCGGAATTCACCAAGCGCATGGGCGTGCTGACGGCGACTGGCCTGATCGTGGGCGAAAGCCTGTGGGGCGTGGCCTTCGCCGGCATCGTCGCCGCATCGGGCAGCGATAGCCCGCTCGCGCTGGTGGGCGACCTTGGCAATGTGTCGCTGGTTCTGGGAACCGCGGTGTTCGTGCTTCTGGTCGCGGTGCTCTATCGCCGGACCTGCAAGCTGGCGGTGAAATCCTGAGCCTGTAGGGCCCGGCGATCACCGCCGGGCCCGATCAGGGCAACAGCACCGGACTGTCCGGAGCGTCCCGCAGGCGCAAGTGCAGCTTGCCGTCGCGCGGAGCCGGCGTGCGCAGCGTAGAGCCGGTGAAGCCGGGCGGAACTGTCACGGCCTGTGCGAAACCGGGATCGGCGGCTACCGCATCGATCAGGAAGAGATCGCGGCCCGACAGCGTGCAGGGCGTGGCTTCATCTTTGCCTTTGCCCTTGGAATCGCAAGTCAGGCCCTCGATCCGGGGAAGGCGGGCAAGCGTTGCCAGCGGTTTCCAGTCTCCCGCCTCACCATCCGATACCAGTCGGAAGCGAAGCTGGCCGAACGATCCGGCAGGTAGCTCCGCGGCCTTGAGCCGGGCCACGAGCACCTGACGGCTTTCGAGGGTCAGGCCCTTTCCGGATGTCAGCCGGGCGACCGGCGGTCCGTCCCCGGTGGCGATCTCGATCGCGTCATTCGTATCGAAACGGCTGTCCAGCGGGGCCTTTACGGAAAACACCAGTTCGCCATTGTCCGGCAGCAGATCGTCCGAACCCAGCTCCAGCGCCCGCGTCCCCGGTGCCAGCGATCCGGGATTGATCGTCCGGGCAAGCAGATCGACTTGGGGGCGCGGCCCGGCGACGCGAACCGACAGCGGGAGCGTGCGCCCATCCGCGAGGCGGATGCTCGCCTTGTCAGATGTGCCTTGGCTGGGCGCCCGTGCGGAGCCTTGCGCCGTCAGCCGCAACCTGTCGACCGCGCCTTCGCGCGTAAGGCCGTCCGGACGAAACTCGATATCGCCCAGCGTGACGGACTGGACCTGATCCAGCCTCTGTCCGGTCAATTCGCCTTGCGCATCGCCGGCGTGAATTTCGAACCCATCGATCCGGCTGGCTTCGGCGCGGGCGCGCAGAGTGACGGTTTCCGGGCTCTTGGCCCCCTGATAGCGCAGTTCCACCCGGATTTCGCCGGGGCTGGCGGATGCCAGCGGCACCGTGAAAGCCAGGCGATTGCCGTCGCGCACCTTCCATTCGAGCGGACGGGGAGCGCCATTTCCCTGACGCACCGAGATTTCCTCCACGCAGGACGGTGCCGCGCCTTCGAGCACGACTTCGTTGTCGCGCCCGATCACGAGGCCATCGGCGTCTCCGGTGACTTTCCAGGCATTCCCATCGGGGCGCTGCACAAGGAATTCCGGGCCGTCGAAAGTCGAAAATCCCCAGTTTCCGTGGAGTTGCGCACGCATCGATCCGGAAAAGGCGGTGGGCAATGTGTCGGAGGCCAGCGCATATCCGCCCTTGTCGGCGCGGGGCACCACAGGCACGTCCACCGTCTGGCCGGAGGCGTTGGTGAGTTTCGCCTTCACCTCATGCGCGAATGTGGTCGAATAGATCAGCGGCGCGCCTTCCACCGCAAGAATGGCACCGGGACGGGCAACGCAGACCGGCCCCTTGGCAGTACTACGCAGTTGCGGGGTGATATCGGCTTCCACGGCGGGCAGGGCCACGACCATGACCGACTTGGGCTTCTGGAACGACGGCGCGGTATTCAGCAACAGGGACAGGGTGTCGCCGCGCCTTACCGTCAGCGTGGGCAGATAGCCGAATTGCGGATTGTTGAAGGCGCCGAAAATGCGGGCGATGTCGCGGGCGACGCCGATATAGGCGCTGTAATAGCCGGCACCGGCCTGCGGCGTGGCGCTCAGTTGCAGGGCAAGATCGGTGGGGGCGCCGGTCAGAGTGTCCGCGATCGAGCTGGAATGCACGTCGTTGAGGACCAGTTGCTCCCGGTTTTCGAGGAGGCATGAGGCCTGCATCTCGATCACCTTGGAAAGACAGTCCTCGTTGAGCTTGATTGAAAGGCTGCGTGCGAGGACGGGCGCCACGGTGCGCAGGTATTCGGGCGCATTGTTGTCCTGCGCCTGGATCGCATCCATGAAGGCGGAAAGCCGCGAATGGTCCAGCGAGGCCTGGTTGAGATCCTGGCTGGCGCGAACGAATTCGCCGGGCTTGCCGCGCACGGCATCCACCAGCGCGCCTTCCGCGCCGCCCGTGTCCGGCACCATCAATAGTACGACCTGCCGCGCGCCCTTGGGGACGGTGAGCGAAAGCGCCTTGTCCTTTTCCTTGCTCTTCCAGGTGCTGGCGGTGGCTATCCAGTCTTTCGGCGGCGGATTGGTGGCGCCGCGCAGGAAGGCGGAGACGAGCAGGAACTTCAATCCCTGATCGTCCGGCAGCGCGGCGTGGATCGACAGCTTGTCTCCTTCCGCAAGGCTGGGCACTCGCGCGATGGGAAGCGTCTGCTGCCCGCGCTTCACCTCGATCCGAAGGTCGGGGCCCGTCAGTTCGAACGGGGCCGGATCGGCAAGAGCGGGGGTGGCCGCGGCGGCGCCGATCAGCGCGACCGGAAGCAGCCGAGAGAAGCGAAGGCGTGGCGAATCGTCGTCGTTCATGCAGCCTGGCAAAGCCGTTGTTTCCTGTCGGTTGCCTGACTGAACGGCCGTTGGGCAATATTTTTATCCATTCCGGCCTTTGCCAAAGCCGGAATGTTGCGCCTGCGAGCGGCGCGCACTGGTGCTCGAGGAGACGGTGTTCAAGAAGAAGCCGTCCGGCGGTTTCTGGGCAGCGCCGGACGACGGATACTTACTTTGCGGCTGGAACGCGGGCCAGATCGGCATCGATCTTGGCGAGCACGTCATCCGTCAGCGTATCGGCGGCATAGGCCTGAACCTGCTTGAGCGTCATGCCGCGCGCCATGTCGATCTGCGGGTTGGAGACGAGTGCCGGAACGTCCTTCACCAGAACGGCCTTGGTGGCAGGATTGTCCAGCAGATCGCCGATGGGCGTCGTCGCCGTCGAATAGGCCGGCGCTGCAGCCGGGGCGGAGGGGGCAGCCGGCGCGGGCGAAGCCGCTTGCGCTGGAAGGGCAACGGAGATTCCGGCCAGGCACGCACCGGCGAGCAGGAATTGGCGCATATTGGATTTCATTTGCCTTACATCCCTCAGATCAGAGAACCGTTTGCATCAATTCCAGATATTGGATCGAGCGGCGAATTTATATTGATCGGTTCGGCCCAACGCAAGTTGACGCGCAGGTTTATACAATCAGCGCGAAGGCGATCACTGGATCTCCTGGGCGGCGCTCAATCGGCTGCAGGGAGGGTCAAAACGACCAGCAGGCCAGGGCCATCCTGCCGATCTTCCAGCCGGATCGTGCCGCGCGCCAGTGTCATGGCCTTGACGGCGATGGAGAGGCCCAGACCGCTTCCCGACGAAGTGGATGCGCCGCGCTCGAAGCGGCGCAGCAGCCGTTCGCGATCTTCAGGGGCAACGCCTCCGCCGCGATCGCCAATGGTGATGACCAGATGGTCGAAAGTCCGCACGATGGCGATATCGATGCACCCGCCCGCGCGTGCATGCCGCACCGCATTGTCGATCACTGCCGAGAGCGCGATCTGCAGCGATGCGGGATCGCACTGCCACCGCACGACGTGATCGGGCAGAACGGTAAACTCGATGGCGTCGGCCGGAAGATTGACCACCGCGTCAGCCACGACATGGGCGACAAGGTCGTGAACGTCGACCGACCGGGCTGACACTGCCGTGGCATTCAACCGGGCGAGCGTCAGCATGCCGTCCACCAGATCGTTGGCGCGCCGGACTGTCGACAGCAGGCGGTTCACCTCTTCTGGCAGCGATGCCGGCGCGGTTCTGGCCAGCAGTTGGGCTTGGGTGCGGATCGCGG
Source organism: Novosphingobium oxfordense (assembly GCF_044029435.1). Lineage (NCBI taxonomy): Bacteria > Pseudomonadati > Pseudomonadota > Alphaproteobacteria > Sphingomonadales > Sphingomonadaceae > Novosphingobium > Novosphingobium oxfordense. Next base: position 2,021,273 of record NZ_CP147008.1, read on the forward strand.
CAAGCGGCGTGCGCAGTTCATGCGCGACATCGTCGGTGAAGGCCTGTTCCAGTTCATAGGCCTGTTCTAGCCGCGCGAAGAGCTTATTGAGCGCGGTAATCAGTGGGCCGAGATCGCGCGACCAGTTTTCCGGCGCAAGCGGCGTAAGGTCCGCCAGAGAGCGCGCGTTGAGTGAGGATGCCAGGCGCTCCACTTCAGACAGGCTCTTGCGCAAGGTCAGCCACAGCACGCCCATGGCTACCGCGATCAGCAGCAGCAGCGGCAGTGCGAGCTTGCGCAGGACCGGCACGACCGAGAATTCGCGCATGGCGTCACGTTCGGCGACCACGACCAGCAAGCGCGCGTCATGGCCGGGAAGTCCGTAACTGCGCCAGCGTTCGCCCACCGCTGAAAAGTCGTGCAGGCCGGGCTGGCGCGGGATCAGGTCCAGCGGGGCACCCCAGCCCGATTGGGCGACGGGCTGACCTTCCCAGAATACGGCGAACATGCACCAGTCGTAGGATGCGTGGAAGGCCCGCTTCTCCTCGGAGGACAGCAGCGGATCGGAGGCGGTGGACAGTCCCTTTCCGCGCGCGGCAAGCACTCCGGCGGTCAGTTCGTCCTGCATCATCATGTAGAGCAGGCGCGATGCGTTCACGAGCTGGGCGTCGGACGCGCGGCCGATTTCCTTGCTCGCAACGGAGTAGAGTACCGCGCCCATGGCAAGGCCGGTCAGCGCCAACAGCACCAACACGCGGCGATAGAGCCGTGTCGAGAGTGAAGAGCGCCTCATGCGTCCAGGCCGCCGACCATATAGCCAAGGCCGCGCGCGGTACGGATGAAATCGCGCCCGAATTTGCGCCGCAGTGCGGAGATGGCGACTTCGATCGTGTTGGATTCCACCCACTGGTCCTGATCGTAGAGTTCGCCTTCCAGATCCGCCTTGGAGACGAACCGGCGCGAGCGGCGCATCAGCAGGGCGAGGATGCGGAATTCCTTGGCCGTGAGCGGAACGTCCTCCCCATCCATGCTGGCGATGTGCCCGGCGAAATCGAGCGTGACGCGGCCGACGCTGATGCTGTCGTCATGGCGGCGGTCGCGGCGGCGAAGCTGCGATCGGATGCGGGCCGCCAGCTCCTCAAGGTCGACGGGCTTCACGACATAGTCGTCAGCCCCAGCGTCTAGTCCGGCGACGCGGTGGGCGGTGCGATCGAGGGCGGTGATGACGATGACCGGCGTTTCGTTCCGTTGCGAGCGCAAGGCGCGCAAGGCCTCCAGGCCCGACATGTGGGGGAGCCCGATGTCCAGCAGGACCACGTCGTAGCTGGCGATGCCGATGGCGGCCAGCACGTCGTCCCCCCGCGCGACGAGGTCGACCACATAGCCGTCCAGTTCCAGGGCCCGCTTCATGGCCGGGCCCAGATCGGCATCGTCTTCAGCGACCAGCAGGCGGGGCAAGTTTGGCTCTCCGGCGGGGTTATGGGCCTTTGGCGAAGGCTGCGAAAGGCGGGATTACGCCAGCTGCGGGCGGAGCGTCAAACCATGGAAAAACTTTTCCGGTCCATCAGTTTCGCATCAGCTTCGCGGTCTAGGGCTCGCCGCTCGACCTGAATGCATGAGCCTGTGGCGTGGCGATGACCGCTCCGGAGGGCTACAGGAACGGCTGACGAAATCATGACCCTTCACAAGTCTCCGCGTGAGATTGCTTCCTATGCCTCGCGCGATTCTTCCCCTACGCCGATTTCCGCGCAGACGCGCGATGGCCTTGCCCCCTGCGTCGCGTTGATAGGCTGCGACGGTTCGGGAAAGTCCACGCTGACCCGCGATCTGGTCATGCTGCTGGACCGCAAGGCACCCACCCGTTCGATGTACCTTGGCCTGGGCACGGGTGATCTGGGCCGCCGGATCGGCGAAATCCCGCTGATCGGCCGCGCTTTCGAACGCTATCTGGACGGAAAGGCCAGGAAGGCGCACGACGGAAAACCGGGCGGTCAAACGGTCGGAAAGGCCGAGAAGCGCCTGCCCGGGCTGGCCACGGCGATCGCCATGTTCGCCTTTTCGCTGGCTCGGCAAAGGCGTTTTCGCCAGGTTCTGGCCTTTCGGCGCGACGGTGTTCAGGTGGTGACGGATCGCTATCCGCAAGCCGAAGTGCCGGGCAGCTTCGACGGCCCCGGCCTTTCATGGATGCGCAAGGGTTCCGCGGCGGTCGAGCGTCTCGCCTTGCGCGAACGCGCGCTTTACGAGGCGATGGCCGCCTATCGGCCCACCGTGGTGATCCGGCTGAACGTCGATGTCGACACTGCGCTTGCCCGCAAGGCCGATCACCAGCGCGACATGCTGGAGAAGAAGCTGGCGGTGGTGCCCACGCTGCGTTTCGGCGGGGCGCGGATCGTCGATATCGATGCGACCCGGCCCTATCACGAAGTCCTTGAAACCGTGCTGGCAGTGGTGCGGCGCCACGGTTTGCACGCCTGACGCTTCCGGCGTCCATTTCTCAGGTATGACAATGCACGACGATACAGTTCTTCCGCCCATCATCGCCGTCGTCGGTTGCGACGGTTCGGGAAAGTCGACCGTTACCGAAGCGCTTCGCGCATGGATGAACGAGAGCCGTCCCACGCAGATCTGCCATCTCGGCAAGCAGTCCGGCAATATCGGACGGCGCATTGCGCGCCTGCCGCTGTTCGGTGGCAAGCTCGACAAGTCGATCCATGCCAAGGCGCGCAGTGCCCAGACGGCCAAGGGGCCCGGCGTCGTGGCGGCGCTGGTGATCTATCTGTTCTCGATGCGGCGGGTGCGGCGGTTCGGGCGCATGATGGATTTGCGCCGCAAGGGGTATGCAATCATCGCCGACCGGTTTCCGCAGCTGGGCGTGCCCGGCCCGATGGACGGCCTTGGCCTGGCCAATGCCAGTCAATCCGGGATCGTGGGATGGTTGGCCCGTTCGGAACTTCGGCGATACCGGGCGATGGTGGCGACGCGGCCCGACCTTGTGCTGCGCCTCAACGTCTCGCTGGAGGTGGCGATCGCGCGTAAGCCGGATCACCGGCAGTCGTCGCTTGCACGCAAGGTTGCCGATGTGCCGCGCCTGACGTTCGAAGGCGCCCCCATCGTGGAGATCGACGCGGAACTGCCGCTTGATCAGGTGCTGGCGCAGGCGCGCGATGCCATCGGCGCCCACCTTGCCCATCGCCTGTCTGCCAAGGCGGATGCGCCGGCACGAAAGGCAGCGTGATGAAGGCCCTTTCCGCGAAGTCATGGAACATGAAGCACTGGTTTTCCGACGGTGTGTTCCGCACGATCGTGCGCAACGCCTCCTATCTCGGCTCCGGCAAGCTGGTTGCCGCGCTGCTTGGGCTCGTCGCGCTGGCCTGTGCCGGCCGGGGGATGACGCCGGCGCTGTTCGGCACGCTTGTGATCATTCATTCCTATGCCAATGGCGTGGGTGCGCTGGTCAAGTTCCAGACTTGGCAATTCATCGTCCGCTACGGGACGCCCGCAATGGGGCGCGGCGACCTTGACGAGCTGCGCGACGTTACCGGGTTCGCTTTCGGCCTCGATCTCGCCAGCGGATTGGTGGGGCTTGCGGGCGGCCTGATCCTGCTGCCGTTCCTGGCGGACTGGTTCGACATCCCGGCCGAGGATGTACACTTGGCCATGATCTACTGCGCCCTGATCCCGACGATGACGGCGGCGACGCCCACCGGGATCCTGCGCGTGCTGGACCGGTTTGACCAGCTGGCCGTTCAGCAGCTTGTCACCCCGGCGCTGCGCGCGCTGGGTGGTGCCATATCCTATTTCGGGGGCTTCGGCTTCATCGGCTTCATGGTCACCTGGTTCGTCGCCGATCTGGCGGGCGACCTGTGCCTCTGGATCATGTCGGTGATCGAACTGCGTCGCCGCGGCATTCGCGGGGCCCTGCGTCCCGGTCTGGTCGGACCGGGACGGCGGCTTCCGGCGGCGTGGGATTTCGTGTGGACCACCAATGTCGCCCACTCGGTATGGGCGGCCTGGGGGCCGGTGAGCAACCTGATCGTCGGCGCCATGCTAGGGCCCACCAGCGCTGGCCTGTTCAAGATCGCGGCGACATTCTTCGATTCCGCCAGCAAGCCGGCCGACCTGATGTCGCGCAGCTTCTATCCGGAGATCATGCGGCTTGACCCCGCCAGCCGCCATCCCTGGCAACTGGCGATCCGCAGCGCCTTGATGTCGGGCGGGATCGGGCTGGTTATCCTGCTGGTGGTGATCGTGGGCGGCGAACCGCTGATCGGCCTTGTCTTCGGCAAGCGCTATGTCGAGGCTTACGACCTTCTGCAGCTGATGACCGCTTCGCTGATCGTCACGATGGCAAGCTTCCCGCTGGAATCGCTGCTGTACATGGCGGGGCGTCAGCGGTCCGCGCTGCTGGCGGAAGGCACGGCGGCGGCCGGCTATGCCCTGCTGCTTTTGGTGCTGATCCATTTCTTCGGCATTACCGGCGCGGGGCTTGCCTACGTTGCGGGCGTGTCGCTGAAGGCATTGTTCATGCTCGTGCCCACGGTCGGGGCCTATCGGGACCGGCAAAGCCTGGTTTCGGTCATGACGCAGGGAGCCCGGGCATGAGCGCGCGGCACAGTTTCCCGCGTGAGACGCTGGACGCGCTGTTCCAGGCGGTGGAGTTGGACGATGTGGTCGATCCCGTGGTCAGCCTGCCCGATCCGATCCCGGTTTCCTGCACGGACGACGTGATGGTGCGGTGTTTCGACTTGTGCCTGCAGTTCTGGCAGGAGGGTGCCGACCGCGCCCGGATGTGCGATCTGGTGAATACTCTGCTGGTCACCGGCGATCTGCCGCAGGACGCGCGCGTTCGATACAAGCATATCCGCGCGGCCTACAAGCAGATGCGCTTCGCCGTCGTGCTCTATGGAAAGCGGCATAAGGCGCCGCTGCTGTTCCGGCTGACCGTCGCGATGATGGGCCATTTGCAGGATGCCTTCCGCAACCGGCGGCGCGCGGTGGTGTTGGGCTATGCCCTCACGCTTCGCGTAATGCTTTCGCTACCGCTGTGGATGGCGGTGCGGCGTGAGATCGAGGGGGTGGAAATCGATGACGCGAACGGCTTCCGCGCCTTTCACGAGAGTGAGTTCCGGCGCCTGAAAAGCTGGCTGGAGGGCGGGGCGCTGAACGGCCACCGTTTCCATATGATGCGCAAGGTCGTCAGCCGGCAGGTTTCGTTCTACGACGTCCGGCGCACGCTTCAGCCCGATGAGCAGGTCTATCGCATGTCGCGGTTCCTGAGCGCCATCAATGGCTTGATGGGCAGCATGCATGACGATCTGGTCGAACAGGCCGGTGCCGGCCAGCGCGACTACCATCGCGACGACTTTCCTTTGCCGCGTGATATAGGCGATCGGTTGAAGGCGCTGGTGGCGCGCAACCCCTTTCCTGCATCGTGAAGGGCGCGCCGCCGGGCGGCGCCGCGCTCAGTAGCCGCGCTCAGTAACCGCGAGCGCCTGCGCGGGAGCGTACTTCGGCGCCCCGGAAGGCCATTTGCGGTTCGTAAAGCGCCATCTCGCGCGCCATCACGGCAGCCTGAGTGCGGTTGCGCGCGCCCAGTTTGGTCAGGATCGACTTGACGGTGGCCTTGATCGCCGCTTCGCTGACATTGAGGGCATAGGCGATGGTCTTGTTCTGAAGCCCGTTGCGCAGGCTTTCCAGAACTTCCCGCTCCCGGTCGTTGAAATTGTAGGCGGTAAGGCTCGCGTTTCGCGGCGCGGTCGGGTTGGTGACGATCATCATGTGTTCGACCAGGTCGATGATTTCCGGCGGCGCCACCTTCTGTCCGATGGCGACCATCTGCATCATCGCGACCAGCGCCTGGCAGGGCGAGTTGATGAGGAAATAAGCGTGCGCGCCGGCCATGTAGAGCGCGACCATTTCCGAAAAATCGAACCTTTCGACCAGAACCACCACCCGCAGTTGGGGGCAGCGCTTCAGCAGGTTGGTCAAGGTACCGGCGCGATCGGCGTCCACCAGCGACTGGTCGACGATCAAGATGCAATTCTCGAATCGGTTGGTCGTCGCAGGCGAAAGGCCGGACAGGTTTTTCACCGGCTCGATGACCGGAAAGCCGGAATCGGTCAGAATGCGGCAGAGTCCCTCGTGGGTCAGGGAATTCCTTACGGCAATGAATATCGCGGTAGACATGGTGGCGTTGCCCCCTTGCTTGGAGCGCGTGATCCGGGAAACGGGAAAGGAACGGCCAGAACGCGGCCTACTGGGATTTTCCGTGGACCAGATGAAGCGATGTCTTGCCCGGGCGCAGCGAGGATCCGTCCGGATATTCGACCCTTCCGTCCGGTCTCAGGATAAAGAATTCCGTCGTGTCGACCGAGCCGTTGATGGTGATGGGCCAAGTCGTCGAGATCGGAACGTCGTCGCCGGCGATGCGGAAGGTATCGATGCGCCAGGCGATCACCTGGTCCATGCCCTCGGCGGCGGGAATATCCCTCGCTCCGCCTTGCATGGAAGGCGAGACATAGAAGCCGTCGCCCGCGGATACGCACGTTGTCGAAATCAGCTCGTGGGTCATGCGGTCCCCAGCCATTGGCGCCAATGCGCCGGATGTTCGCTCGGCCCGGCCGGCGGGATGCCGGCATCACGCCTTGCCTGCCCACCCTAGTGCACGCTGGCTTACGGCGACCTTACAAGGACCTTCCGTTTGGTTCCGAAGGCCCGTCTCTACCCCGTCTTACTGTTGCCGGGGACTGCGATCCGCACGGCGCCTGCGGCCCAGAAAACGGGAGCTTAGGACCGTGGCCACCATTGCCAGAATGGCCACCGCGAAGCCGAAGAGTATGAGATGTCCCTCATTGATCGATAGGATCTCGCCCAGCGGGCCGGCGGCCAGATAGCCCGGTGCGAACATCAACGGCACCCACAGCACTGCGGATGCTATATTCGCGATCTGGAAGGGGCGTTTCGGCATCGCCAACACCCCGGCCACGAGCGGAACCGTGGCCCTGATCGGCCCCAGGAAGCGGCCCATGAAGATGGCCGCGAACCCGTACTTGCGGAAAAACAGCCGCGTCCGGGCAACCGCCGGGCGATGGCGGTTGAGCGGCCAGCAGCGATAGACCTTGGGACCGATGCGGTTGCCGAAGGCGTAGGAGATCCAGTCTCCGATGACCGAGCCGAGCACGGCCCAGAGGAAGATCGGCCAAGCGTCCAGCGTATCGGTGCCGATCAGCCCGCCGATCGCCAGCATGACCGCCGTGGCAGGGACGAAGAGGCCGACGATGGCCAAAGATTCCCCCAGGCAAAGCAACCCCACGACTGGTCCAGCCCAAAAGCCATGGGTTGAGACGAAGTGGCCAGCTTGGGCGATCAGGTTTTCCATATGGGCGTCAGGCCGCCGTAGCGATTGCGGCGGTGCCGCGCAATGTCCGACGAGCAGTTCCGCGGCCCAATGCTTCCATGTAGCATTCCAGTACTTGGTGGGATGCGCTGTCCCAGTCATAGGCGGCGCTGGCATCGCGGGCGCGGGCGCCCATGGCGCGGCGTATGTCCCGCTCGTTCACCAGTTGACGCAGTGCGCGCAGCGCCGCTTCGGTATCGCCCGGCGCAAACAGGATGCCTGATCCGCCGTCGAGAAGATTGCGGCCGCTGGGCACGTCCACGCAGACCGTGGGCAAGCCGGATGCCATGGCTTCCAACGTCACGTTTCCGAAAGCCTCGGTCACGCTGGGGTTGAGGAACAGGTCCGCGCTGGCCACGGCCCTGCCGAGGTCCGCCCCCATCAGGTGCCCGGCAAAGCGGGCCTCCGGCAACTGGCGCGCCAGCCAGCCCCGCTCCGGACCGTTGCCGACGACCAGCGGGCGGATCGGCAACCCTTCGTCGAGCAGGCGCCGGCAAAGCGCGGCATATTCGCCCAGCCCCTTTTCGCGCACCAGCCGCCCGAAGTGCAGCACGGCCACCTCATCGTCGGCGATGCCCGTGATCCGGCGCCACGCGGTGTTCCGCCGTTGGGGGCTGAACTGCATGCGATCAACGCCGCGCCCCCAGATCCGGGTGGCGGCGCCAAGGCCGGCATCCTCGAACTCGCGGGCGATCCCGGGGGTCGGCACCAGAATGCGGTCGCTGCGCCGATAGAAGCGGGCAAGGTGCCGCTCCATCGCCGGGCGCAGAAGACGGGCGCCGTAGAAGGCGGCATATTTCTCGAAGCGCGTGTGCAGGCTGGCGACGACGGGTATCCCTGCCGCGCGGGCATGGCGCTGGGCGGCGGTGCCGGTCCAGTCCGGAGCGGAGAGGTGGACGATATCGGGCGCGAATGCGGCCAGATCGGCGCGGATGGCGCGGGGCAGGCCAAGGCCGAGCCGGTATTCGCCGCGCCCCGGAATGGAAATCGAGGGAACCGAGACGAGCGTGCCTTCGGGCGTAAAGGCAGGCGTATTGGAAGTGGGAGAATAGATCCTCACCGTGCAACCCCGCCGTTCAAGATAGTTCACCAGCCGGTTCAACGCCTGGTTGGCGCCGTCGCGTATGTAGTTGTAGTTGCCTGAAAAAAGCGCGACGCGGGGACGGGGCAGATTGTCGATCTTCGGTATCATCTTTTCACGTATGCAATCATTCGGCCGCCATGGCGGGGCCATCCGTTCCGGGTATTCGAAATCGGCTTACCGCAACCTTACAAGTTCGGCGGCGGCGCGTGCGTGCATATCGCGGCGCCCTGGATGAAATTGGCACAAGTCGGGAAGCGGGCGATACGCCTGTTGCGCGCGGACCGTAACCCCGCGATAGGAATGCGATGATGGCAACCCAGGGCATCGACCAAGGCTTGGAGACGCCGGCCGTGTTTCTGCCCGCAAGGCGCCGGTCCCGCGGGGACGCGGCATGAGGCTGCTGATCGTTGAGGACAATCCCGAACTGGCCGAATTGATCGGGCAGCATCTGGCAGAGGCCGGGTTCGCCAACGATATCGTCGCCACCGCCGAAGACGCGCGCGCCTATGTCGAGGCGGGGGACCATGCCGCGATGCTGCTGGACCTTGGCCTGCCGGACGAAGACGGCATTGTGCTCCTGCGCGAACTGCGCGGGGCCGGGCATTTCCTTCCGGTTCTGGTGCTGACCGCGCGCTCTGCGATTGCCGACCGTGTCGCCGGGCTCAATGCCGGCGCCGACGATTATCTTTCGAAGCCTTTTGCGGCCGAGGAACTGATTGCCCGCGTCGCCGCGCTCTTGCGCCGGTCGATGGGGGAGCAGGGGGGCGAGATCGCCTGCGGCCGCCTGCAATACCATGTCGCCTCGCAGACCCTGCGGGTTGAGGATGCCACGATCGTGCTGGCTCCGCGGGAGGTGCAACTGCTGGACCTCCTGATGCGCCATCGCGACAGGGTGGTGCGCAAGACGCAGATAGAATCCCTGTTCTTCGGCCTGGGGGACGAATTTTCATCGAACGCTGCCGAAGTGACCGTCCATCGCCTGCGGAAGCGATTGACGGCGGTCGACGGCGGGGCGGAGATCGTTACGGTGCGCGGCTTGGGATATCTGCTCCGCGCGGAACAGGCGAAGTGATGCGCACGCCGTCCGTCCTGCGGCGAATTCTGGTGCTTCATGCCGCAGCGACGCTGATAACTGCCATCGTCGCCGCGGTGGGCGCCTGGTTGCTGATCGACAGCACCGGGGACCGTCTGCAGCGGCAAATTCTCGACGAATATGTCCAGAAGATGCAGGCCGGCCTGCAGCGCCATGCCAAGGGGTGGATGATTTCGGAAGACGCCGCAGCCGGCTTGCGCGGTGGCGGCAGCAGCTTCAGTTTCTGGGTAGAGGACAGGGGGCACCGGATCGCGGTGGACAATCTGAAATCGGACCCATCCCTCATCGTTCCCATGCGAAGAGTGACGACGTATTTCCGGCGCGTCCGCGGTTCGAAGATCTATTCCGGTGTCAGCGTCCCCATGGCGCGCGAGCCCGGAAGCTGGATCGTGATCGTCCAGAATCTCGATCATCCGGACGTGATCTTCGACGATTTGCGGGCGCAGGTCGTGATGGTGGGCGGCGGGCTGCTGGCGATCTTTCTCGTCGGGCTATTGACCGTGGATACCTATATCATCCGGCAATCGCTGGCACCGGTGAAGCGCGCTTCCCGTGAAGTGGAGCAGGTCTCCCCGAACCAGTTGCAACAGCGCGTCGACACCGAGGGCATGCCGGAGGAGGTCCTGCCGCTGCTGCGCGCGTTCAACGCCACGCTTGACCGGGTGGAGGACGCCTATCGGATCGAACGCGAATTCGCGGCGGACGCGGCCCATGAACTGCGCACTCCGCTGGCCATATTGCGCCTGCTGGTGGCCCAGGCGGAGACATCTGAGGCGCAGTCGCGCATGCTGCGACAGATCGATGCGGTGGAGGCCATTGTCGAGCGGCTGCTTCTTTTGGCTGAAGTCGATGCCATGGCCTGCAATCCGGACGAGATCGTCGAACTGCGCGGCGTTGTGGAGGATCGCGTTGCTGCCATCGTTCCTTTGCTGATCGCGAACGGACAGACGGTGGAGATCGTCGGTTCTTCGCGGGTCGAGGCGATGGGGTCCGAGCATCTGGTGGGCCGCGTGCTGGACTCGCTTCTGGAAAACACGGCAAGGCACACGCCGGCCGGCACCCGCGTTACGGTGGCTGTCGGGCCGGGCGCCGAAGTCCACGTTGCCGATACGGGGCCGGGCCTGACGACGATCGATGCGCAGATGTTTGGCCGATTTGAAGCCGTCCGTCGCGATCTGTCACGCAGTTCCGGGCTTGGGCTGGCGATAGCGAGCGAGCTTATGCGCAAGGTGGGCGGTCAGTTGCAGGCCCGCCCCAATCTTCCGCAGGGTTCCATCTTCACGCTGCGGTTTCGCAACGCCTGAACCGTCGATCAGTGCTGCTGTTCGAGTTGCCGGCGGCCCGCCACACGCGCAGCCGCGTGGCCGCTGATCTCGGCCCCGGCATGTTCGGCGAACCGCACGTTCCAGAACGTGGCCGACAATGAAATCGCGGTGACCACCCAGAACGCGGTGGAGAAGTCGCCCAGTTCCGGTGCCTCGTGCCCGTGCACCAGCATCGCCAGGTGGAGCGCCAGCGCGGCCACACAGATCCCCAGCGACAGCATCAGTTGCTGGAAGGTGGAGTAGAACGCGGTCGCGCTGCTCATGTGGCGCTTGTCGATCCCATCGTAGGCGATCGTGTTGTAGGCAGTGAACTGGAACGACATGAAGAAGCCGGCCAGCGCCAGCACGCTGAACATCGCCCATGTCGGCCAACTCGGGCCGAACAGGCCGCAGACCGCGTAGCCCGCCGTCGCGATGAATCCGTTCACGATCAGGGCTTGGCGAAAGCCGAAGCGGCGCAGGATGCGCGGGGCGAAACTCTTCATCGCCAGCGAGCCCATGGCGGTAGCGACCGTGATCGTGCCACTGCGCGCCGCCGAAAAGCCGAAGCCCACCTGCATCATTAGTGGCAGCAGGAACGGCTGCGCACCTTGGGTGATACGCGTTACCGAACCGGCGATCACCGAAAGGCGGAACGTGTCGTCCTTGAGTAGATCCAGGTCCAGGATGGCACCTTCGCGCCCCTTGGCGTGGTAGATGTAGGCGGCACCGGCGATCAGGCCGATGGCGATCAGCATGCCGGCAAAGACGCCCTGACCGGGGCGGCTGACCATTTCGAAGCCGAACAGCAGGCAGCCCAGCGCCGTGCCGCTGAGCAGGAAGCCGCGCACGTCGAAGGGGTTGGGGCGCTCTTCGCGGATGTTGGCGATGAAGCGGCCGGTCAGCCACAAGCCCAGCAGGCCCATGGGCAGGTTGATGTAGAAGATCCAGCGCCAGTCGAGGTACGTCACGATCAGGCCGCCCAGTGGCGGGCCGACGATCGGGCCGATCAAGGCCGGCACCAGCAGCCAGGACATGGCGTTCACCATGTCCTGCTTGGCGACTGAGCGCAGCAGGACGAGCCTGCCCACCGGGATCATCATGGCCCCGCCAATCCCCTGCACGAAGCGGGAGAGGACCATAAGTTCAAGCGATCCGGACTGTCCGCAGGCAAGGCTGCCCAGCATGAACAGGCCGATCGCCGTGCGGAACACGGTGCGCGATCCGAAGCGGTCGGCCAGTGTGCCGGAGGCGGGAATGAAGATCGCCAACGCCAGCAGATAGGAGGTGAGCGCCACGCTCATGTCCTGGGCCCGCACGCCGAAATCGCGGGCCATGGTCGGCAGCGCCGTCGCCAGAACCGTCGCGTCCACGAATTCCATGAACAGGGCAGAGGCGATGATCAGCGCGATCAGCCGATAGTTCGATCCATCCGCATTGGCGCCCATCTCCGGCGTCATGGCGATTGCGCCCGCAGCAGGGACGATACCGTCGCGGACTTCGGCATTGACCGAGGCGATGCCGCGCCGGCGCGGCCTCAGCATGGAACGGGGACTTGGCGAATCGGTTGGGAAATCTTCATGGCTCAAGGGGCCATAGACCTTTCCGGGCCTGCTGAATCGATCGAACTATGCATCAGGTGTTTCATTTAGGCGAACGATCGCAACGATGATCCCCGCTCGCGCCGCTGCTGTGCGGCGCGATCCTACTCGATTTTCAGCAGCGAATAGCTGGGATCGTGTGGGTGCCGCCCGCCGAAATCGACCCGCTGGCCCAGCAATCCCGCCGCCCAATCGGCCGAGTCCGGATATTCGCGAAACCAGTCGGTCACCACCACTCGCCTGATGATCCGCCATTCGTCCCCGCGCTTTTCGAAACGGTCCAGATAGCGGCCGGCGCCGATCACATCGCGCTTGCCGCCCTCGATCGTTACGCGGTGATAGCCGTAGAAATAGGCCTCCACGTCGGCATGCTGACCGTGCAGTGCGATCAGGACATTGCCGATCATGTGCATCGTCTGGTCCATCGTGCCCATGATGGGAAAGGCCCAGGCGATGAAGGCTTCGGCATCGCCGTGGAAGTCCAGATGGGTATCCTCCACCTCCGGCCAGTAGGCGCTGCGGATCATGTCGGCATCGAGCCGGTCCACACCGCGGGTGTAGCGATAGAGGCATTCGCGGATCGCCTCGCGATCTGCCAGTTCGCTGAGAATGCGGGTGGTTCCGGTGGTCATCGGCAAGCTCCCCAAGGTCCGACCCGCTGATGGCAAACGGGAGCGGGGCGTTGGGATCATTGCGCCAAACGGGCAGCGTTTCAACGCGGGTAGGGTGCCGTGGCTTGCCTCCTGCGGAATGCGGGCCGGCCCTGCCGGGAACGTCGCGGATAAACCCGGGCGACCTTCAGGGACAACCCCGATTGAGGGCGCTTCCTCGGGAAGCGAGACTTCGCTCCGCGCATTCCAGCGTCCCAGAGGAGTGGATCATGGCCGGCGACAAGCCCAATATCCTGTTCATCATGGCCGACGACATCGGCTGGTTCAATCCTAGCTGCTATCATGGCGGCGTGATGGGATATTGGACGCCCAACATCGATCGCATTGCCAAGGAAGGCGCCCGCTTCACCGATTTCTACGGCCAGCAAAGCTGCACGGCCGGCCGCGCGGCCTTCATCACCGGCCAGTCGCCCATCCGCACCGGCCTTACCAAAGTGGGCATGCCCGGCGCTGCGCTTGGCTTGTCTGCAGAGGATCCTTCGGTCGGCCAGTTCATGAAGCATTTCGGCTATGCCACCGGCCAGTTCGGCAAGAACCATCTGGGCGATCGCAACGAACACCTGCCCACCGTCCACGGTTTCGACGAGTTCTTCGGCAACCTTTACCACCTGAATGCCGAGGAAGAGCCCTATTACGACAACTATCCCAAGGACCCGGCCTTCCGGAAGAAATACGGCCCGCGCGGCGTGCTGAAGTGCAAGGCGACCGACGTGGACGATACCACGGTCGACGAGCAGTTCGGCAAGGTGGGCAAGCAGACGATCGAGAACACCGGCCCGCTTCCCAAGGAGCGGATGGAGACGGTGGACGAGGAATTCCTGGAAGCCGCGCTCGACTTCATCGACCGCAAGCATGCCGAGGGCACCCCGTGGTTCTGCTATTTCAACCCGACGCGCATGCATGTCTTCACGCACCTGAAGCCGGAATCGAAAGGCAAGACGGGCCTTGGCATCTATCCCGACGGCATGGTGGAACTGGACGGCTATGTAGGGCAACTGCTCGACAAGCTCGACCAGCTTGGCGTGGCTGATAACACCATCGTCGTGTTCACCACCGACAACGGAGCGGAAGTCATGACCTGGCCGGACGGCGGCGCCACGCCGTTCCGGGGCGAGAAGGACACCAACTGGGAAGGCGGCTGGCGTATCCCTTGCGTAATGCGCTGGCCCGGCGTGATCGAGGCGGGGCGCGTCATCAACGACATCGGATCCTTGCAGGACTTCATCCCCACTTTCGCCGCCGCGAACGAGGAGCCGGGTCTGGTCGACAAGGTGAAGAAGGGCTTCGAGATGGGCGAGAAGACCTACAAGGTCCATCTCGATGGTTTCGATCTCCTGCCATTCCTATCCGGCAAGGCCGAAAAGTCCCCGCGCGAGGGCTTCATCTACTGGAGCGACGATGGAGAGTGCATGGCCGCCCGCGTCGGTCGCTTCAAGATCGTCTTCGCCGAACAGCGCAATGAAGGCATCGCCGTGTGGCGCGAGCCGCTGTCGGCCATGCGCATTCCGAAGTTCTTCGACTTGCGCGCAGATCCGTTCGAACGCGCGGAAGTCAGCATCAAGTACAATGACTGGTTCCTGGAGCAGAACTACCTGCTTTACGCCGCCCCGCCGATGCTGGCGCAGTGGTTGGAGAGCTTCAAGGAGTTTCCTCCGCGTGCCAAATCGGCCAGCTTCAGCATCGATCAGGTGGTGGAAAGCCTGATGCCGAAGAGTTGAAGCCGAACGGCCGACGCCGACAGCCCGGCCCACCCGGGACGTGTCAAAACATTGCCGGCAGGGCTTGCGCGATTGACGCAAGCCCTTGGCGATGAGAGGGCCTTGCAGAAGGCGCCGCAGCCGTGAGATGCGCAGGAAAATGCGGTGACCGTCGAGAGAGGTGTCCTTGTCCCGTTTCCGCTCCTCGCGCCTTCCGGTGCAGGCCGCGATCCTGCTGTTGCTGATCGGCCTGGTGCAACTGGGCGGCAGTCTGCTGTTCTATCAGGCGATCGACCGCCAGACCTTGCGTGAGGACCACGCACGGCGGATTGCCGAATTGCTGGTGGTTAGCGAACGGATCCATGCCATCGATCCGCTCCGGGTGGTGGAGGTGATGTCCACCCGGCATCTGGACGCGCAAGTTGCCGCGCGGCCGCAAGTGGTCGGTACGGCGAAGTCCGACCCGCTGAGCCTGATCGCGCAGCAGGTGGTCCGCTGGGAGCCGGCACTGGCCGGGCGCGATCTGCATCTGGCCTATTCCCCGGGCGCTTCCGGACGGCGCGACCTGGTGGGCTCCATGCAGCTTGCCGATGGATCGTGGCTGAATTTCCGCTCCAGCGACATCGGATCGATGTGGCCGGTTGCAACCCGGGCCATGGTGCTGACTTTGCTGACCGGGCTCGCCTGTCTGGCGGTGGGCCTGCTGGTGCTGGGTTTCCTGACGCGCCCCTTGCGGCGCCTCGCCCGGGCGGCGGATGCCATCGGCCATGGCCAGCGGGTGGAGATCGACGAGCAGGGATCGGCGGATTTGCGCGATCTGGCCCATGCCATGAACGTGATGCAGGAACGGATCGCCCGTCTAGTGGAGGATCAGGCCCGCTCGTTCGAGGCGATCAGCCATGACTTGCGCACGCCGCTGTCGCGCCAGCGGGTTGTCGTGGACCTGATAGAGGATCGCGAACTGGCGGAAATCATGGGGGGTAGCATCGATGAGATGGAAGGGCTCATCGGTTCGCTGCAGGGCTATCTTCGCGCCCAGCACATCACCGCCGAGCCTGCCGGGCTGGACCTGCGCGCGCTGGTCGATGCCGTCGCCGCGCAGCATGGCGATCAGGTTCGGGTCTCCGGTCCGGCGCATGCCGAAACCGTCACCTATCCCGAACCGGTGCGGCTGGCGCTTGGCGCGCTGGTCGAGAATGCGGTGCGGTTCGGCGGTTCGGCCGAGATCAGCCTGAGCCATGAGCCGCCGGGCTGGGTGATCGCGGTCGAGGATCCCGGCAGCGGCATTCCGCCCCGCCACTTCGCCGATGTGCTGACACCGTTCTTCCGCGTGGATGAGGCGCGCAGCCGCGACGTGCCGGGCTTCGGGCTGGGCATTCCCACCGCGCACCGGCTGATGATGCGCTTCGGGGGGACGCTTTCGTTCGAGGCACGGCCGCAGGGCGGCTTCATTGCTCGGATCGGCGTGCCGGAGGCGGCTCGGGATTAGATCTGAGCCGCCCGGCCATTACCGTCTGGGATCGACCACCGTTCGCACCGGCGCCGATGGCCCGGACATCGCAGCTATCGCATCGGCGACGCCGTCCACGCCGATCCGGTCGCCCAGCCAAAGGGAAACGTCGATGCTGCCATCGGCGATGGCGCGCATGGCAAGGTCCATGTCCTGCGGTTCTTCCCCGCCAGCGAACTGGACGTTCAATCGCTTGTTCTGCGCGGCGAAGACGAACAGTGCCTCTTCCTCCATGCAGTAGCCGCCCATGACGATACGCCCGTCGAACGGGGCCTCCGCAATGATCCGCGCCAGCATCCCTTTCTGGCCGACATTCTCGTAGACGAGATTGACGCGGCGCCCGCCAAGGCCGGGAAGCGGGCCATAGGGGCTGGTCTCGCGGGGATCGACGGCGATGTCCGCACCCATGGCCAGCGCGATCTCGCGCCGCCCGGCATGGAAATCGGCAGCGACGATCGGCCCGATTTCCGCCAGCTTCAGTCCGGCGATCACGCCAAGGCCGATGGCACCGCAGCCCAATACCAGCGGCACATCGCCTTTCTCCGGCCGGCCCCTGCGCGCGTGTTCCAGACCCACGGCCAACGGCTCGATCATGGCAGCGCGATCGTCGTCCAGGCCGTCGCTCACTTCCAGCAGCATGGTCTCGTCCAGCAGCATCAGTTCGCCGAAGCCGCCGGGGCATTCGTGGCTGAAGCCGATCACCGAATGGCTGCCGCCTGTCCGCATGATCGGCACCGAAGTAACGCGCCGGCCGGTCTTGATACGCCGATCGCTGCCGGGGCCGTAATCGAGCACTTCGCCCACATATTCATGACCCGGCACGAAAGGCCGCGCGAAGTCCAGACCGGCATAAGGCCCCCCGAACCGGCGCGAAAGGTCGATCACGTTCTGCCCGGCATGCAGGAAGTGCGCTTCGGACGCGCACATGCCGCAGCTATGCGTGCGCACCAGCGTTTGCCCCTTGGCCGGAACCGGCTCCGCGACGTCGCCGACGCGGACCTGACCGTTTTCGATATAGGCCGCCCTCATCGTCCTGCCTCCAGATCGAGCGCGGCGTAGGACGGGTCCGATCGGTCGCGCATGCCCCTGCTGCTGTGTTCCATCGGCGTGACGACCCGCATTTCCTCGTGATCGAACACGACGGTGCGATGGATCAGGCCCCAGCGCGCCTCGCGCCGCTCCCACCGGTCGCAATAGCGGCCCCAGACCCCGATATGCAGCACCTCGTCGCCCCGCTGCGCGCGCATCGTCCCGCTGACATAGGCTTCGCTTCCGGCCCGATCTCCATCCACCGTGATCAGCACATTGGCGACCTGATGCGAATGGCTGAGCATGCGGGTGTGATCGGCGCAGATCTTGTCGATCACGCCCTTGCCGAGGCCTTGATAATAGTCCGCGCCGTAATCGGCATGGCCGTCCTCGTGCCAGATCGAATGGCCTAGCGGCACATCCAGCCTGTCCACCGCGCGGCAGTAGCGGTGGATGAGATCGCGGATAGCGTCCTTATCCGCCAGTTCGCGCAGGAGTGCCTCGCTGTCCATCGTCACGCCTCCTGCCCGGCCATGGCGGCGGCGATCTGTACGATGCGGGCGCGCCGCATGGCCGCCGAAGTGCCTGCGTAACCAACGTCTTCGTCGGCCAGTCCCCAATTGCAGACCGGGCCTTGCGCCATGCGGGCAAGCCCCATTGCGGCGACATCCTCCGGCGCAGCGCAGTCGGTGGGGAACGGGCGGCCCATGCGCTCCATCAGTTCGCGGTGCGCGGGCGTATCCGTGCGGCCCAGGATGAGGTTCAGCACATCCACCCCGTACGGCTTCAATTCGACCCAGAGCGCCTCCCCGAACACAAGGTCGAACGCCTTGCTGCCGGAATAGGCGGCGATGCCCGGTAGCCCGCCATAGCAGGCGCCCGAACCCACCAGCATGATCCCACCGCGCCCGCGTTCGCGCATCGGTTGGGCAAAGCGATGGCAAGCCCGCATCACTGTCATGACATTGCGCGTGACCAGCGCTTCCCAGTTCTCCAGCCCGCCGTCGAGGAACCGCGCGCCGACGCTGTCTGCCCCGGCATTGAGGATCAGCAGCCCCACTTCGCGCCCGCCCGCCAGTTCGGCCATGCGATCGGCGGCATCGGGAAGGGCAAGGTCGATCGATCCTGTGACGCAGGCAACGCCATGATCGTGCGTCAGCTCCCCGGCCAGTTCTTCCAACGGCCCCTCACGACGTGCGATCAGGATCAGATCGAAGCCTTCGGCGGCCAACTGGCGCGCAAAGGCTGCGCCGGTCCCTTCCGAAGCACCGGCGACAAGGGCCCACGGGCCGTAGCGTTCCCGCATTTCCAATTCCTCTTCCCGTGCTCCCGGCTCTCGGGGGCCGGCGCGTTTCCATTCGCTGTGAGGATATCGATGCGGAGCCATGCCGCCATTTCAAAATACGGCAGACTGGTATCTCGGATTGAGATACCCAGAGCGCATGGAAATAAGACGCCTGCGTTACTTCCTGCGGATCGCGGAGGATGGATCGCTCACCCGATCCTCAAGCATGTTGCGGATCGCCCAGTCGGCGCTCACGCGGCAAATGCGACTGCTGGAGGAGGATCTGGGCGTAAAGCTGTTCGTCCGTTCCGCGCGCGGGATGGTGCTGACGGAGGACGGGGAGCAGTTGCGCGCCTCCGTCGCGGCGCCGCTGCGCGAGTTGGAGCTGGCGCTCGACGCGATCCGCAGGCCGGGAGAGGGCGCGCGTTCGACTGTGGTGATTGGATTGCCGCCGGGCCTGGCGGACGTGCTGGCCTTGCCGCTGGCGCTCGATCTGGAGAGCCGCGTGCCCGATATCGCCGTGCGGATGGTGGAAGGGCCGACCGGAAGTCTGGTCGATTGGCTGAACCGCGGCGTGATCGATCTTGCCCTGCTGGAAGATGCCGCGCGCGATGGCCGGATAGAGGAACGGCTGCTGCATGAGGACCCGCTCTGGTTGATCGGCCCGCCCGATGCCGGCTTAAATGGCCCACTCCGGTTCGAGGATGCGGCGCGCCTGCCGCTGATCGTGCCTTCCCATCACCTCGGCATCGGTGGCGCAATCGACGATGCGGCGCGCGCGCATGGACTGACGCTCAATGTGCGCATGCACGTGGATGCGGCTCGACTGGCCCGCGATCTGGTTGCGCAAGGCGCCGGATATGCGATCCTGCCGCGCAGTTATTGTGCCGAGGGGATCGGGGAGGGGCGCTTTGCCGGATGCGAATTGGCGGAGCCGGCGATGACGGTGGGTCTCTACCTCGCTTTCCGGAGGCATCGGCGGGCCCGCAAAGGCGATTTCGACCGGTTGCAGGAAGCCGTGATCGCAATTGCGCAGGCGCAGTTTTCACGGGCATGCCCATCGTGATCTTTGAATGAGATAACCATAACAAGAAGGCATGATTGAGTGCGTCGCTGTCGCTTCAAACTTGGCGGCACGAAACCGATATCGGAACGGAACCATTACAGGAGGCCGTCATGTCGAACGCCATCGCCACCGTTTCCCTGCGCGGCACGCTGGAAGAAAAGCTCAAAGCCGCTGCCACTGCCGGTTTCGAGAGTGTCGAGATTTTCGAGAACGACCTGATCGGCTCCGCCTTGCGCCCCGCCGAAGTACGCGCCCTGATGGGCGATCTCGGCATCCGCTGCTCGCTCTATCAGCCGTTTCGCGATTTCGAAGGGATGCCGGGCGACATGCGCCAGCGCGCCATGGACCGCGCCGAACGCAAGTTCGACCTGATGGCCGAACTAGACACCGACCGCATCCTCGTCTGCTCGAACTGCTCTCCCCATTCGCTGGGTGATCGGCAGCAGATCGTCGACGACTTCCGCGAACTGGGCGAACGCGCCGCCAAGCGCGGCATCCTTGTCGGGTATGAGGCGCTGGCCTGGGGCCGCCATGTCAACGATCACCGCGATGTCTGGTCGATCGTGAAGGAAGTGGACCACCCCGCCATCGGCATCATCCTCGATAGCTTCCACTCGCTGTCGCGCCGGATTCCCAGCGAGAGCATCCGCGAAATCGCGGGCGACAAGATCGTCTACGTCCAACTGGCCGACGCGCCGCTGCTGGACATGGACTTGCTCTACTGGAGCCGCCACTTCCGCAATCTGCCGGGGCAGGGGGGGCTGGACTTGCCCGGCTATGTCGCGGAAATCCTGCGCACGGGCTACGACGGGCCGCTCTCGCTGGAGATATTCAACGACCGTTTCCGCTCCACCTCGTCGCGACTGGTGGCGCAGGACGGGCATCGCTCTCTCGAATACGTGCGCGATGCCGCGCAGCGTCTGCTGGGCACGGAAACCGCCATGCCCGCACCGCAGGCGCCCCTCTGTGCCGAGTTCGTGGAGTTTACCGCCACGGGCGAGGATGTCGAACGCCTTGGTGAGACGTTCGCCTCGCTCGGCTTCGCGCAAGTGGGCCGCCATCGCACCAAGAAAGTGACGCGCTGGCGGCAGGGCAACGTCAACCTCGTCATCAATGCCGAGATGAAGGGCTTCGCCAAGTCCTATCGCATCGTCCATGGCACATCGATCTGCGCGATCGGCGTGCGCGTGAAGGACGCCGCGGCCGTGATGCGTCGCGCCGCCGCGCTGGGCATTCGCGCCTACAGTCCGGAGGGTCGCCCCGGCCGCATGGCGATGCCGGCGCTGCGCGGGGTGGGCGGCAGCCTGGTCTATCTGGTGGAGGACGATGGCGCCGAAGCGCTCTGGGCCCGCGAGTTCGAGGCGCGATCGGTGGCCGAGCCGGAGGATGATGCCGGCGTGCGCGACATCGATCATCTCGCGGCGGTGGTTCACAATGACGAGTTCTTGTCTTGGCAGCTCTATTGGCGTGCGCTGTTCGGGCTGGAAGGCCGCGATGCCAATGACGTGATCGATCCTTCCGGCCTCGTCCACAGTCAGGCCCTGCAATCGCCGGAGGGCGGCTTCCGTCTTACGCTCAATGCGTCGGACGCGCGTGAGACGCTTTCTTCACGTTTCCTCGCCCAGGGCCTTGGCGGCGGGTTCCAGCATGTCGCGCTGACGTGCGAGGACATCATGGCCACTGCCGGGATCATTCGTGGGCGCGGTGCGGCGATGCTGGATATCCCAGCGAACTACTACGACGATCTCATCGCCCGCTTCGGGTTCGACGACGAGGCTTGCTTGCGGATGGAGCGCGGCGGCGTGCTCTACGACGAAGATGGTGCGGGCAATGCCTATCGCCAGCTTTACAGCCGCGCGTTCGACAAGCTGTTCTTCTTCGAATTCGTCGAGCGTGGCGGAACCTATGCTGGCTATGGCGCGCCGAATGCCGGTGTCAGGCTGGCGGCGCAGAACCGCTTTCGCGAACCGGAAGAAGTGACGGAATAGGGCGCTACGAAAAGGCCCGGCTTTTGGCCGGGCCTTTTAAGTGTCAGTTTGCGGCGAAATCCGACAGCATGCGCGCGCTGTCCGGCTCCCGGCCGGTGAACAGCGCGAAGGCGTGTGCGGCTTGCATCACTGCCATCCCGCCACCGTTCAGCGTCGCGCAGCCCATCGCTTTCGCGGTCTGCAGCAGTTCGGTTTCCAGCGGGAAATAGATCACGTCCGAAACCCACATGCGCGCAGAGAGCAGGACCGGGTCGAACGGAAGGCCCGGATGGCTGAGCATGCCCACAGGGGACGCCTGAACCACACCATCGACATCGGCAAGCGCTTCGGCGGCGGATGCGCTGGCCACGACTTCCGCCTCTGGGAACAGCGCGCCCAGCCGCTTTGCCAGCGCTTCGGCCCGTTCATTGGCCGGATCGAAGATGGCAAGGCGCTTCGCGCCGAGGTCGAGATGCGCATATCCAACGGCAGAGGCTGCACCGCCCGCGCCGATCATCGCCACTTTTGCGCGCGGCAGCACGCCCAGCCCGGCTAGGAAATGCGCGCGGTATCCCGACCAGTCGGTATTGTCGCCGATGGTGCGGCCTTCGCGGAACAGAACCGTGTTTACCGCGCCGAGCCGATCGGCGGCTTCGGAAAGCTCATCCAGCAGCGGCACCACGGCTTGCTTGAAGGGATGGGTGACATTGACGCCGTCGAAGCCGAGCTTCGGCAGCGTTGCCAGGAACTGCCCGAGATCGGCGGCCGTGAAGCCCACGACCTCGCTATCGAGAATGCGGTAGACCAGCGGCAGCCCCAGCGCACGGGCCTCGCGCTCGTGCATTTCGGGGCTGCGCGATCCGCCGATACCCGATCCGACGAGCCCGCAGAGGACGGACGCGTGGGTGGGGCCTATGGCGGCGGCTGACTGGGGCATGATCGATGTCGGTCCTGAAGAAGAGGGGGGAGGGCGTTCAGCCCTTGGAGGGAAGCCGGATAAAGGTGACGCACAGGCCCGCCAGCACTGCCGGAACCGCGAAGATCGCAAAGATCACCGGCAGCGGCACCTTGTGGGCCAGCAGCACGCCGCCCAGCATCGGCCCGATCACCGCGCCGATGCGGCCGACGCCCATCGCCCAGCCCAGGCCGGTGCTGCGCACGGCGGGCGGGTAGAAGCTGGTGGCGAGCGGATAGCAGCCGTTGAAGCCGCCCTGGATGAAGGCGCCGATGAAGAAGGCGGCAAGCAGCGTCGCCGCGATCGGCATCGCAACCGCCCCGAACACGACCAGCGCGGCAGCGGCGAAGATCATGTAGACTAGGATCAGGCGGCGCAGGTCGACGTGGGTGGCGATCAGGCCCAGCGAAGTGATGCCGACGAAGGCGCCGATGTTGTATACCGCACCGGCATAGATCGCCTGCGTTGCGGGCAGACCGGCCTCGACCGCAAGCTTCGGGATCCAGCTGATGACGAAATAGAGCGTCATGAAACCGAAGATCGTCGCCATCCACAGCAGGATGGTGCCGGCACGGCGACCTTCACCCAGCACGCCGCGCAGGCCCACTTCGCCGCGCTCGGCAGCGCGGCGTTCGGGCAGGGCGGATAACGGTTCACGGCCGATCGAGACCAGCAGCTTGTTGACGCGGGGCAGCGCGTTGCGCGGTTGGCGCGAGATCAGGAAATCGACGGATTCAGGCAGCATCACCCAGACCAGCGGCAGCGAGATCGTGCAGAGGATCGCTGCACCCAGCAGCATCGCCTGCCACCCATGCGCGTCAATCTGGTGGGCAACGATGAAGCCCGTGATCGTCGCGCCGACAGGATAGCCGGCCTGAAGGAAGCCGACCGCGAAAGTACGGTGCTTGGCGGGCGCATATTCGGCCGTCAGCGCAGCCATCGTGGCCAGCACCGTGCCGATGCCGATGCCGACGAGGAAGCGCGAAGCGACCAGTTCGGCGATGCTGGTGGCAAGGGCGGATCCGAACATGGCCGTCGCCATCATCACCAGCGAGGCGATGATCAGCTTGCGGCGGCCGAACCGGTCGGCCATCGGCGCGATCAGCAGTCCGCCCGCGGCCATGCCGGCAAGGCTTGAACTAAATACGACGCCCAGGCTTTCCGGGCTGACCTTCCAGTCCGCCGAAAGCGCCGGTGCAATGTAGGAGAGGATGAGCACATCCATGCCGTCCAGCATGTTGAGGACGAAGCAGATCGCCACCACCAGGATCTGGCGCATGCTCCAGCCATCCGCGCCGGACGCTGCGGGCTTGCCGCTGACGGTCACGTAAGGTCGCACGGAAACCGATCCGGCTGCGGAATATGTGGCCATGGTCTTGCCTCTTCCCACGCTCTGCAGTGCTTGGTCGCGCTGCCTGTTCTGTCCAGCGATCCGATGCCGGTTTCGCTATCCGCTGCCATTCTGCGCATCACGGACACTGGAAGGGTGTTGCAAGGCCGGCGGCTTTGCCAGAGGGCGTAACGAGGTCGGTCATGCCCTTATGTTATGCAATTTGCCGGCGCAGTCTCCTGTCAATCCGGTATCGTCCGGTGTTGTTCCAATTCCACGATGCGGTCGCTGTTCCATCCGTGCTCAATCCGTGATCGGCAGGTTCTGCGGATGGCGAGGCACCCGAAAGAGGGCATCGTCATTCGCAGGCCCTTGGCAGATGAAGCCTGAAATAGCGCGGTTCCGCAATCCAATTCGCGCTGGAGCTAGAAGCCTCCTCCTATCGCCTTGAACTCCAGATGATCCTCGATGCCGGACAGTCCATATTCGCGGCCGATGCCCGATTGCTTGAAGCCGCCGAAAGGCGCCAGCGGCTCATGAGAGAGGCCGTTGATCGCCACGCGTCCCGCATCGATGCGGGCTGCCATGTCCCGCGCCCGCCGGATGTCCTTGCCCAGAATGTAGGCGTGAAGGCCGTAGGGCGTGTCGTTGGCGATCCGGATCGCATCGGCATCATCCTCGTAGGCGATCACGCAAAGCACCGGCCCGAAGATTTCTTCCTGGGCGATGGTCATGTCGTTGGTGACATTGGCAAAGACCGTGGGTCTTACGAAATAGCCGCGCTCAAGCCCTTCGGGGCGTCCTTCGCCGCCGATGATCGGGCGCGCGCCTTCCTCCAGCCCCTTGCGCAGATAGCCGAGCACGCGCTCGTACTGGCGCCGATTCACCAGCGGGCCCAGCGTCGTGCGTGGATCGCGCGCGTCGCCCTGCACGATGCCTGAGGCGGCCTTGCGGATGGCCTCAGAGAACGCCTCGACTTGTCCGCGCTGCACCAGGATGCGGGTGCCGGCGATGCAGGCCTGGCCATTGTTGGCAAATCCGATGGCCAGCGCCTGCGCGGCCGCCTGTGCGAGATCCGCGTCATCGAGCACGATGGTCGGTGCCTTGCCGCCCAGTTCCAGCGTCACGCGCTGAAGGCGATCGACACTTCCGCGCAGGATGGCCTTTCCGACGGGAGTGGAGCCGGTGAACGAGATCTTGCGCACATCGGGATGGGCGGTCAGCGCCTCTCCGGCGACGCTTCCCAGCCCCGTCACCACGTTGATGACGCCCGCCGGCGCGCCCGCCGCGTGAAGGCATTCGCTGAGCAGTTCGGTCTGCCAAGGGCTGAACTCGCTGGCCTTGACCACGACCGGGCAGCCGGCGGCCAGCGCGCCCGCCATCTTCACGCTGATGGCGTTGTATACGCTGTTCCATGGCACGATATGCAAGGCAACGCCGGCGGCCTGGCCGACCACCTCGGTATCGTTGATCCGGCGCGAGAAGGGAAAGTCCGCAAGCAGGCGCGCCGCCACCCGGAAGTTGGTCGCGGCGAGGCCAGCGCGCCAACGGGCTTGCTCAACCGGGCCGCCATACTCCGCGATCGTCGCCTCGGTGAGCGCGTCCGATCGTGCTTCCACGGCATCGGCAAGCGCGTTCAGCAGATCGATCCGCTCGCCGCGTGAAGACGTCGACCAACCGGCAAAGGCCCGGCTCGCCGCCTCGACCGCGATCCGGGCATCCTCTGCGTTTGCGAGGACGAGACGGCCGTTTTCCTCCTCGCTCGCCGGGTCGACGATCGCCATCTCCTCGCGGCCGAGAACGGGTCGAAAGGCACCGTCGATGTAGGCCTGGTCAAATCTGCGCATGGATCGGTCCTTCAAGGGCTGCATGTCCCGGCCAGGATAGAGTGCGGACGCCGAAGGCGCCCGTTATACGGCGTGAGCAGACATCAGCGATTGATCGAACTTGCGGCGGAGGCGTTGGCTTCGCATCGATGATTCGCCCGGACTACGCTCCGCATCATGGGCGCACGCGCGGGTGCAGCGGAAAACCGCTTTTCCTCACACACTTACGCGTCACACACGATCATATCGCCGCCGTTTCCATCATCACAGCGATCAGTAGCTGCTGCCGGTGATCTGTGATGGCTCAAGGGCGGCAGGCTGCGTATGGGGCCCGAACAAAGTACCGAATAGATTTGAGGGAGCACCAGTAGAAAGCTGGGTAGCCGCGGTGCGAGCGGAATTGGCTATAATTTATCAATATATAAACGGAGAGGACCGCGTGTTTAGTGCATTCAAATATGTTCCGATGATGTCTAGTGCGAGCATCATTGCAATTTCTCTCGCGGCTTCTCCTGCAATGGCGCAATCGCAAGGTTCGGATGAAGCGACGGGTAACGATATTATTGTTACCGCACGTCGCGTAGAAGAACGCCTGCAAGACGTTCCGATCTCCATCACTGCCTTCAACCAGAGCCAGCTTGCCGATCGCAACGTGGTCAATGCGCAGGATCTTGCGCGTTACACCCCGTCGCTTTCCGCTAACTCCAATTTCGGCAACGAAAACTCCACCTTCGCTCTGCGTGGCTTCGTCCAGGACACCGGCACCGCGCCGTCGGTCGGCGTCTACTTCGCCGACGTCGTCGCGCCGCGCGGCGCTTCCAACAACGTGCCTGTCGGCGATGGCGCCGGCCCCGGCAGCTTCTTCGACCTTGCCAACGTTCAGGTCCTGAAGGGCCCGCAGGGCACCCTGCAAGGCCGCAACACCACGGGCGGCGCCGTCCTTCTCGTTCCCCAGCGGCCGACCGGCAATCTGGAAGGGTACGTGGAAGGTTCGATCGGCAATTACGACCTGCGCCGTATCCAGGCCGTGTTGAACATCCCGGTCATGGACTCGCTGCGCGTGCGTCTTGGCGTCGACCACCAGACCCGCGACGGATACATCCATAACAACAGCGGCATTGGCCCGAAGGACTTCGGCGACGTCGATTACACCGCGCTGCGCTTCAGCGCGGTGGCGGATCTCGCGCCGAACCTCGAAAACTACATGATCGTGTCCTACAGCCGCTCGCACACGAACGGCACGTTCCAGAAGCTGATCGCCGCCGACCCGGCGGAAGGCTTCGGCGCGTTCGCGGGCGACCAGCTGACCCGCCAGGGCTCCGGCTTCTACGATGCCTGGCAGACGATGGAAAATCCCTCGTCCAAGATCGAGCAGTGGCAGATCATCGACACGATGACCTGGCAGGCCAGCGACACGCTGACCGTCAAGAACATCGCCAGCTATGCCGAATTGCGCGACAATCTGGTTTCGCCGCTGTTCGGTACCGACCTGAATACCGCCAATATCGGCCTACCCAACGGCTCGTTCGGTTTTGCCACCGTCAACCCGCTTCCGGGCGGCGCGACCGGCAGCCAGTCGACCTTTACCGAAGAATTGCAGCTTCAGGGCCGCGCCATGGGTGATCGCCTCACCTACCAGGCCGGTGGTTACCTTGAAATCAGCGATCCGCTCGGCCTGTCCGGTTCGCAGTCGCCGGTCTATGGCAATTGCACCGATGTGGTGGCCATGGTCTGCACCTCGCCGTTGTCGCTGCTGCCGGTTCCCGGGATCCCGGCCGGTGTCGTCAACTACACCGCATCGCGGACCTCGTTCCGTGACGTTGGCCTCTATGCCCAGGCGACCTACAAGCTGACCGAACAGCTGAAGCTGACCGGCGGCTTCCGCTACACCTGGGACCGTGTGACCAACGACAGCCAACTGATCACCTACACCGGCTTCCCGGCGATCGGCTATGGCACCCCCACCGACATCTATTGCAGCAATCCCGCCACCAGCAATGCGGCGAGCGTGACGTTCGCCACGTTCAATCCCACCACCGATTGCCGCATCAACCTGACCCAGAAGTCGAGCGCGCCTACCTGGGTGATCGACCTGGACTACACGCCGATCCGCGACGTGATGATGTATGCGAAGTACTCGCGCGGCTATCGCACGGGCACGGTATCGCCCACCGTTCCGCTCAGCCTGGCCTATGTCCAGCCGGAGAAGGTCGATACCTACGAAGTTGGTCTGAAGGGCAGCTTCCGCCAGTTCCTGCGTAGCACCCTGAACGTGGCGGCGTTCTACAACGACTTCTCGAACCAGCAGATCCAGCTGGACTTCCTGCAGTACTCCGATCCCACCGGCGCGACCAATCCGCCCAGCGTGTCGCCCACGACCGCCCCGGCAAACGCCGGCAGCTCGCGCATCTGGGGTGTGGAAGTGGACGGATCGATTTCGCCGTTCCACGGCCTCACCATCCAGGGTTCCTATGCCCACCTGGATACCAAGATCCGCTCCATCCAGACTTTCTCTGTGGACGGTCCGACGACCGGCTTCGTGGTCTATGGTCAGGCCCGCGTGGGCGATCCGCTGCTGCTGTCGCCGAAGAACAAGTACTCGGTTACGGCCACGTACGAACTGCCGCTGGATGAGGATATCGGCACCGTCTCGATCGGCGCCACCTTCACCCATTCGGACAAGGCGCTGGGCAACTATTCCAGCCGCTTCTACGTCAGCCCGGATCCGGTGCTGCAGGCTGAGTTCCGCAGCCTGAGCTGGCTGCCTTCGAGCAACCTGCTGAACCTGAACGCAAGCTGGAATTCCATCGGCGGCTCGCCGGTCGACCTTTCGCTGTTCGCGACCAACGTCACCAAGGAAAAGTACTACACCTTCCTTCCGGGCGTTTCGGGAACCGGCCTCATCGTCGCTTCGCTTGGCGAACCGCGCATGTATGGCATGCGACTGAAGGTCCACTTCGGCCGCTGATCGGTCTTTCCTTGACCAAGCAAGGAAGCGGGCGTCCATCATCTGGACGCCCGCTTCTTTTTTTGCCGCTTATGCGGCTCTTCGGCTGATCAATTTCACATGAGGTTCGTCGCCAGGGTCCTGCCACGCGTGATCCCCATGCCCAGCGCGCCGATGGCGACCACCAGCGAGCATATGCCCGCCGTCACGAAGGCACCTTGCATGGATCCGGTCGCGCCGCTGGCCTGATGGACCAGCACGGGCGAGATGAACTGGCCGAAGAAGAATGATCCGGTCCAGATGCCCATGCCCCGGCCGCGATGCTCGAAGGGGAACTTGGTTTGGGCCCAGGCAATCAGGGAGGGCACCGCCATGCCTGCGCCGGTTTGCTGGATGGCGAGGCCGACGATCATCTCGCCCGGATTGCGCGCCAGCCCGATCACCGCAAGACCGGTGCCGAGGATGGCCAGGAACGCGCCCAATTGCACGCCGTTGGAGCGTCCCGACAGAATGCGGAACAAAAGAGCGCCCAGAATGACGAAGAGGCTGGGCAGGAAGCTCATCTTGGCGACGGCGGCGGGATTGGTGACGCCCACCTCGCCGAAAGCGATGCTGCCGTTGACGATGAAGACATAATACTGCGCGGCCGAAAACAGCGTCAGCGCGGCAACGCCAAGCGCCGCGCCCAGCGGGAAGGGAGCCTTCTCTCCGCTCGATTCCACAGGCGCCTCGTCATGCGCGGCACGGCCCTTGGGCTCGTAGAGGAAGGCCAGCATCGCGAAATAGATCGGGAACGCGACGAGGTAGACGAGGAAGCCGCCGTTCCACTTCATCGATGCGACGAGACCGGAAAGCAGGATCACGCCGGAAGCGAGGAATGGCCCCACCACGCCTTGCAGGAACAACCAGTTGCGGCGGCTTTCGTTGTCCCAGTAGTCGCCGATCAGGGTGTTGACGATGGTAAGGATGCCCGCCTCGCACACGCCCAGCGCCAGGCGGCTGGCGAAGATGTGGTTCAGGTCGTCCAGGAAGAAGGGCAGGGTGCCGAACAGCCCGTAGAAGAACGTGCAGATCAGCAGCAACCGCCGGCGACCGAACTTGTCCACGAACCAGCCCGCAAACGGGGCGAGAATGGCGATGGTGAGGCCCGGCGCGGTGACCATCAGCGGCACCTTGGCGGCGGCATCCGGGTCCGTCTGGAAGTGCGCGATCATCGATGCCACGATCGGGAACATCGATACGATCGCAAAGATCGGAAGGAAGGCCGCGATGACGATCGTCATGCCCTGCGGCTTCATGGTGAGCTTGCTGAAGAATCGGGAAACCGGGTTCATGCCTCTCCGCCCGCGCCGCTGACCGGCGCTATATATTAGAATTACTATTCGCGTTTCCTATCGGCGATTTTGATCGCGGTCAATGCAATCGAAGGCCTTGACCGACCGCCCTCTCTAAAATTAGAACCATAATTACAAATTATACGAGAGGAAGCATGACGAAAGCGCGCCTGCGGATGGGCATGGTGGGCAGAAGCCCGGGGTTCCTGATGAGCCCGATGCACCGAATCGCTGCCGAAATTGATCACGAGACTGAGCTGGCGGCGGCTGTCTTCTGCCGCGACGGCGAACCGGCGCTCGCTGCCCGCTTGATGGCAATTGGCGCATGAGCGGTGCGAAGGACGGCTGGAGCCGCCGCGAATTCACCGCCGGCGCGGCATTGCTGGCGCTTGCTCTGGGCATCCCTATTGCAGGGGTGAAGCTGACCGACCTCGACACCGCCGATTTGCCGAGCGATCGCCAGCGCAGGCTGATCGCGGATGTGTCGGACCTCGTGATCCCGCGCACCGACACGCCGGGCGCGATGGATGTGGGCGTGGGCGATTTCGTCGTCCTCGCGCTGGCCCATGGGCTTTCCGGAACGCGCGCGCCGATGGCATCGGAAATGATAACGGCGGCCATCGAGCCCTTCCGCCGCCGCGACGGATCGCTGCGACATCTGCCCTGGCTGGAGCACACGCTCGACCGTGCGGCAGGCGGCGACTTCCATCGGCACGACCTTGCCGGGCGCACGCGCCTGCTGGCTGCCCTCGATGCCGAGGCTTTCGCGCAAGGCGCGCCGCCCTCTCCGTGGACCGCGCTGAAGGGCCTGATCCTGACGGGCTATTACACCAGCGAAGCCGGCGGATCGCAGGAACTTCGCTACGAACTGGTCCCCGGCAAGTGGGAGTGGGACATCCCCATCAAGCCCGGGATGCGCGCATTTTCCAGCGACTGGACCGCGGTGGATTTCGGCTGACCATGACCAATACTACGAAATTCGATGCTATCGTCGTCGGCTCCGGCATCACTGGCGGCTGGGCGGCCAAGGAACTGACCGAGGCGGGGCTCACCGTCCTGATGGTGGAGCGCGGCCGCAATATCGAGCATCAGACCGGCTACGAAACCGAACTCAAGGCCCCATGGGAAATGGAGTTTCGCGGGCAGGGCGATGCCGAGCTTTATGCGCGGGAATACCCGGTGCAGATGCTCAACCGTCACTTCAACGAGTTCACCGAGGGGCACTTCGTCAACGATGCCGATCAGCCTTATCAGAAGGCGCCGGGCAAGGATTTCGACTGGTTTCGCTCCTACCAGCTCGGCGGTCGCTCACTGACCTGGGGGCGGCAGTGCTATCGCTGGTCTGACTATGATTTCGGCGCCAACAAGCGCGATGGCTTCGGCACCGACTGGCCGATCCGCTACGCCGATCTTGCCCCGTGGTATGATAAGGTGGAGGAGTTCGTCGGCGTTTCAGGCGCGGTGGAGGGGCTGCCCCAGCTTCCCGACGGTCGCTTCCTGCCGCCGATGGAGCTGAACTGCGTGGAAAGCGCGATGCGGGAACGGATCCGGGCGAAATATCCGGACCGGGTGATGACCATCGGCCGCACTGCCAACCTGACCGAAGCGCGCCCCGAACAAGGCCGGGCCCACTGCCAGTACCGCAGCATCTGCGCGCGGGGCTGCTCCTACGGCGCCTATTTCTCGACGCAATCGGCCACGTTGCCGGCCGCGAAGAAGACCGGGCGGCTGACGGTCGTTACCGACGCGCAAGTGCACAAGGTGGACTATGACGCGAAGACCGGCCGCGTCACCGGTGTGCGCTGGATCGACACCAAGACCGGCGAGCACAAAGTGGCCTACGCGCGCGTGGTGTTCCTGAACGCGGGTGCGTTCAACTCGGTGCACCTGATGCTGAACTCCGCCAATGAGGCGATGCCGCGTGGCCTTGCCAACTCCAGTGGCGTGCTGGGCACGCACATCATGGATCATGCCAATACGATGGCGGCCATGGCTGTAGTGCCCGGTTTCGAGGGGCGGACGAGCTTCGGCAACCGACCCACTGGCATCGTCATCCCCCGCTTCCGCAATCTCGACACGCTGGATGGTGACGGCTTCACGCGAGGCTATTCATTCCAGGGCGGCGCGCTGCAAGGCACCTGGACGCGCGGCAAGCGGATGGGCGGCATCGGCAAGGACTTCAAGGAAGAGCTGCACCAGATCGGGCCCTGGACGATGGTGCTGGTGGTCTTTGCGGATTCGATGCCGCGCGCCAGCAATCGTCTGACGCTGAGCAACCGCACCGACCCGCGCGGCGTCCGCCAGCTTGAGATTGCCTTCGAGCATGGCAAGGAGGAAATGGCCGCGCTTGCCGACGCGCACCGCGAAGCGACCAAGATGCTCACCGATGCGGGCGGCCACGTCATCATGGGCTTCGACAAGCCCGGTCACGGCGGCACCTCCATCCACGAAATGGGCGGCGCCCGCATGGGCTGGGACCCGAAGACCTCGGTTCTCAACCGGCTTAGCCAGGCGCATGACATTCCGAACCTGTTCGTCACCGATGGCGCGCAGATGAGTTCCTCGGCCTGTCAGAATCCCTCGCTCACCTACATGGCGCTGACGGCACGAGCCTGTGCGACGGCGGTCTCGATGTTGAAGGAAGGCGTGATTTGACGGCACGTGCGTCGCCGGCGCTTCCGGCGGAATTGACCGAGCGGCAGAAGTCGCTCGCCTACCTGACGCTGATGGTGGCGCTGGTTCTGGAGATCGTGGACGTCACCATCGTCAACACCGCGCTGCCGGTGATCGAGCGGGATTTCGGCGCGGCGGCAGCGCAGGCGCAGTGGGTGGCGGCGGGCTATTCGCTGGCCTTCGCGCTGCTGCTGATGCTCGGCGGGCGACTGGGCGACGCATTCGGCTACAACCGCCTGTTCATTGGCGGGGTGGCCGGGTTCACGTTCGCGTCGTTGCTCTGCGGAATGTCCGCCACACCGGACCAGCTGATCGCCGCGCGCGTGCTGCAAGGCGCGGCGGGGGCGATGATGGCGCCGCAGGTCATGGCCCTGATCCAGGTGCTCTTCGAACCCTTGGAACGCGTGGCCAAGCTGGCGTGGGTGGGCGTGATCGGCGGACTTTCGGCGATCTGCGGGCCGATCATCGGCGGCGTGCTGATCCATGCGAACCTGTTAGACCTTGGCTGGCGGAGCGTGTTCCTGATCAACGTGCCGGTCGGCGTCGCCGCCGTGATGGTGGCGTGGCGACTGCTTCCCGCCGCGCGGTCGCCGCTCGCGCGGGGGATCGATGGGGGCGGCACCATGCTGTTCTCCGCGTCGATGGCGGCTCTGCTCTATCCGCTGGTGCGTGGGCATGACCTGGGCTGGCAGCCGTGGCATCTGGCGCTATTGATTGCCGCGCCGGTGCTGCTGGCGCTTGTCTGGCGGCGTACGCTGAGGCGTCAGCGTACGGGCGAACCGACGCTGTTCGCGCCCGAATTGTTCCATCAGCGGCAATTCTCGTTCGGTCTTGCCATCGCCCTTTGCTTCGGCGCGGCGACGGGCGGATTCCTGTTCGTCTTCGCCTTTGGCGCGCAGAAGCTGCTGGGCTTCTCTCCGCTCCAGACCGGCCTGCTGCACATTCCGTTCAGTGCCGGGGTAATGCTCGGCATCGCCTTTCTTGGCCGCAAGCTGGTAACCAGCCACGGCAAATGGGTGCTGGTCGGCGGGATCGCGCTGATGGCGCTGTTCGCGGGCGGAACCTTGCTGTGGATCGAGAGCGGTGTGCCGTTCTGGTGGGCGCTCCCTTGCCTTGCTCTCGCCGGGACCGGCATGGGCATGACCAACGGGCCGCTGACGCCGGTGATCCTGGCGCGTGTCGACCGCAGCCACGCGGGTGTCGCCAGTGGGTTGATCAAGACCGTGCAGGAACTGGGCATGGCGCTTGGCATCGCGGTGGTGGGCACGGCCTTCTTTGCAGGCGCACCCGCTGGAGAAGTGGGCGCGATTTTGCCGGCAGTAGCGGCGATCGAGGGACTTATGCTGATCTGTTTCGTGCTCGCGCTTCAGCTTCCCGCGCCGCTTTTTCCAGAGCACGATGCTTGACTGGAATTTGCGTTCTATTTAAAGCTGGATCGAGCCTGGTAGCGGAGTTTCTCCGCTTGGGAAGTCGGCGCAGCCTTTAAAGCCGCGCCTTCATGCTGCGGGCCGCTTTGTCCTTCGGGACGCCCTTTCGGGGGTGGCGGCGCAGCATGTGAACACCCGATATGTGAGCACATCGTCCCGACACTCCCGAAAACCAATGGGAGAAGACGATGTCCGATTACGTGCGCAACCTCTGGTATCTGGCCGCGTGGGACCATGAAGTGCCCGAGAGCGGCATGCTGTCTCGCACGCTGCTCGACGAGAAGTGGCTGATCGCCCGTCTGTCCGACGGGACATATGCGATGCTGGCGGACCGGTGCCCGCATCGTTTCGTGCCGCTGAGAAAAGGGCGGCTGGAAGACGATGTGATCCACTGCCCCTACCACGGTCTCGGTTTCGACCGGAGCGGAGCCTGCGTGCACAATCCATTCCCCGCGCCGCCACCCGCCCATGTTCGTGCGCGGACGATGCCGATTGTCCACTGCCATCGCGGGCTGTGGTTCTGGCCCGGCGATCCCGATCGGGCCGATCCTGCACTGATCCCGGACTTCGCGTTCGTCGATCGCGACGGCATGCAGCGCAGCCGCCTCGTCATCCAGGGCCACTATGAACTGGTGACGGACAACCTGATGGACCTGACCCATGCGGAGTTTCTCCACGTCACCAGCTTCGGCGTAAACGGCTCGATCTTCTCGGGCCGGCAATCGGTCGTCGCCGACGAGAGCGGGGCGATCTGGAACAATTGGGACATGGAGGCCGTCACGCCGCCGATGTGGGCTGCGCCTATGCTGGGCGAGGGGGACCGGGTGGATCAATGGCTGCACATGCGCTGGCATGCGCCGGCTGCGATGGCGCTGACGGTCGGGCTTGCCAGAACCGGAAGCGACCGGGCGGACATGGTCGTGCCGCAGATGATCAACCCACATATCATCACCCCGGAAACTACAACCAGCAGCCACTACTTTTACGATCACGAGGCGACCCCGGAAGCTGAAGCTCTGGCTCGTCAGGTCTTCGTCGAGGAAGATGAGCCCATGATCGAGGCGGCTCAGGATGCGCTTGGAAATCAAAACTTCTGGGAGGCTCGTCCGGCGATCCTGGAGACCGATGCCGGTGCGATCCGCGCTCGGCGGCGGCTCATGCAGTTGCGTCGGACGGAGGGGGCGATGCGGCGCGACAGGGATGATGAAATTTTGTGAGCCGGGGACTTTCTCGATGCTTTCCAACTTGCTAATCGCAATTCCAGCGCATTTTATTGCGCAATCCGAGCATGTGCCCCGAAAGCCAGAACATGAAAAATGCCGGGCAAATGAGCCGTCCCGACCTTCAGGTTGCCGTTCTGCGCGTATCGCCGGCTCGGATCGACGGGCGGGTGGCGAATGACATGGCGGCGAACGCCTGGATCCGGGCCGATGCCGACGTCACGGTATTCCTGAACCCGCCACATACCGGTTTTCGCGATGCAGGGGTTTGTGGCAATGGGCGGATCTACGAAGACCGGATCGAGATCGATCTCGTCCTCGTACCCGAACGTGCCGCAGCGCTGCTTGCCGCGCTGACGGAAGGCGCGACGCTTCAGTTCCAGACCGAGAGCATTACCGAAAGCCTGTTCCGGATAGAGGCTGTTACCGCCAGTCGCTGAAATGCGCTCTTCTGGCCGAACTGCGACGGGTCGCGGTCTATTCGCGCCAGCATAATGGCTAAAGGCAAGCGGCCGCTTCCAAAAGAAGCGGCCGTCTTGGCTGTTACGCTGCCATTCGAAGCATCACACCATTGCCACCGCGATCGGTACCTCGTTGTGCGAAGCACCGATCGAGGATGGCAGACGTGATCAATCCAGGAAGGCGCGCATGATGCGCGACCTGCTCGGGTGCTTGAGCTTGCGCAGGGCCTTCGCTTCGATCTGGCGGATACGTTCGCGGGTGACCGAGAACTGCTGGCCGACTTCCTCAAGCGTGTGATCGGTGTTCATGCCGATGCCGAAGCGCATGCGCAGCACGCGTTCCTCACGCGGGGTGAGCGTGGAAAGCGTACGGGTGATCATTTCCTTGAGGTTCGCCTGGATAGCCGCGTCGACCGGGATGATCGCGTTGGCATCCTGAATGAAATCGCCCAGGCTGCTGTCTTCCTCGTCGCCGATCGGCGTTTCGAGGGAGATCGGCTCCTTCGCGATCTTCAGAACCCGCTTAACCTTTTCAAGCGGCATCGACAGGCGCTCGGCCATTTCTTCCGGCGTCGGTTCCCGGCCGTTTTCGTGCAGGAACTGGCGGCTGGTGCGGACCAGCTTGTTGATCGTCTCGATCATGTGGACCGGAATACGGATCGTGCGGGCCTGATCCGCGATCGAACGCGTGATCGCCTGACGGATCCACCAGGTGGCGTAAGTCGAGAACTTGTAGCCGCGGCGGTACTCGAACTTGTCGACGGCCTTCATCAGGCCGATGTTGCCTTCCTGGATGAGGTCCAGGAACTGCAACCCGCGGTTCGTGTACTTCTTGGCGAGCGAGATCACCAGACGCAGATTCGCCTCGACCATTTCCTTCTTGGCGATGCGCGCCTCGCGCTCACCCTTCTGGACCATGTTGACGATGCGACGGAACTCGGCGAGCTGCATGCCGGTGGTGGCGGCGATGTCCGAGACTTCCAGGCGAATACGCTCGGTCGAATCGACCTCCGCTTCCGCGAAGGCGGCCCACTTCTTGTCCTTCTTCGACATCTCGGCGAGCCAGGTGTCGTCCAACTCGCGGCCCATATAGGCTTCGAGGAAGTCGGCGCGCTTCACCTTGTGACGCTCCGCCAGGCGCAGCATCTGGCCGCCAAGGGCGGTCAGGCGGCGGTTGAAGGCGTAGAGGTTGTCGACAAGGTATTCGATCTTCGACGCGTGGAACTTCACCGATTCGACTTGCGCGGTCAGTTCCTCGCGCAGCGACTGGTACTGTTCTTCCTTGGCGGCGGGGAAGTCGATGCCGAGTGCCAGTGCCTCGAGTCGCTCCGACTGAAGACGCTCGAAAGTCTGGAACAGCTCCGTGATGAGCATGAACTTCTCAAGCGCTTCGGGCTTGAGGGCCGCTTCCATCTGGGCGAGGCTGAGGGTGTTGTCCTCTTCCTCTTCCTCGGCCTGGCGCTTGGGGATCGGGTTGCCGTCCTCGTCCAGCTCTTCCGAGCTGTCCTCGTCCGAATCGTCCTCGTCCTTGAACGAGGGGCCGGCAGTCTTTTCGCTGATCTCGCCGTCGTCGGCGCTCTCGCCGTCCTCGTTGAGGCTTTCGGGTGCGGGTTCCTTGGACAGCATCGCATCGAGATCAAGGATCTCGCGCAGCTGCATCTCGCCGTTGTTGAGTGCTTCGGACCACTGGATGATCGCGTGGAAGGTGATCGGGCTCTCACAGAGGCCCAGGATCATCATGTCGCGGCCAGCTTCGATTCGCTTGGAAATGGCCGCTTCGCCCTCGCGGCTGAGCATTTCGGCCGCGCCCATTTCCTGCAGGTACATACGTACCGGGTCATCCGACCGGCCGGCGTTGTCGCTGCTCTTGGTTCCGGCGGCGCGACGACGAAAACCCTCGTCGCCATCATCGCCTTCTTCCTCTTCATCGCGATCGGCGTCGTTCTGCGAATCGGTTTCCGAATCGGAATCCTCGCCGTCGTCCTCATTTTCGGTGATGGTGATGCCCATCTCCGAAATGGCCGCCATGATGTCCTCGATCTGATCGGTCGACATCTGGTCCTGCGGCAGAGCGGCATTCAGCTCGCTTGAAGATATCGTGCCGAGCCGCTTGGCGCGCGCGATCATTTTCATGATCGAACCACCGTTCAGATCGATAAGCGGACCATCGTTGTCCGCGTTGCGGTCGTCTTTGTTCATTCACTCGCAATCGTTTTGTGTGCTTTCCCATGGCGGACATGCCGTCATGGGAAGGAGGTGGTTTTCATAACGCCTTGCCCGAGAGAGAGGCCGAGGGCCAGCCCTCTCTCTTACAGTGGCTATTCAAGCAAAAAACTGGTATCCCGTCGCCAATGCCTATTTACGGCATGATCCCATCAGGGGATGCGCTCAAATATGAAGCCTTTGCCCTGCCGTCTTTGCGTGCTGCGTTCGCACGCAGGGGCAACATATCCCAGAGCGCAGTGAAAGTACATTTTTAGCATGTCGTTCGACAGAGGAAACCGTGGCGGCAGCCGTGACAGGTTTGGCGGTGGTAACGATCGATTCGGTGGCAATGACCGATTCGGCGGTGGCGATCGCTTTGGCGGCAATCAGCGTGGCGGCTTTGGTGGCTCCCGCGGTGGCGGCGGTTTCGGCGGTGGTTCGCGTGGCGGCGGCGCGCCGGCACAGGTTGTTGGCCAAGGTCGTGGCACCGTGAAGTTCTTCAACCCGGATAAGGGTTTCGGCTTCATTCAGCTCGAAGACGGTGGGGACGATGCCTTCGTTCACATCAGCGCCGTCGAGGCAGCTGGCCTCAGCACGCTGGCCGAAGGCCAGCAGCTTGAGTTCCAGTTGGTGGAGCGTGGTGGCAAGATTTCCGCAAGCGATCTGACGATCGTTGGCGAAGTGATCGTTGCACAGCGCCGCGAATCGGCTCCGGCGGAGCGCCAGCTGACTGGCGAGCGGACCACCGGCACCGTGAAGTTCTTCAACGCCACCAAGGGCTTTGGCTTCATCAGCCGTGATGATGGCCAGCCCGATGCCTTCGTGCACATCAGTGCCGTGGAGCGCTCGGGACTGGGCGCGTTGTATGAAGGTGACCAGCTGGAATTCGAAATCGAAATCGATCGCCGCGGCAAGAGCGCAGCGGTCAACCTGATCCAGCGCTAAGAACATGAAACCCTGGCCCGACTGCGGGCCAGGGTTTCATTTTGCACGTTTGTGCATGGCGCCTACCAGTGAGGCGCTGTCCGGATTATTCCGCTGCCTGCATGGCGGATCGGAAATGGTCAGGATCATATCTCGAGCCAGGTCTCGACGATACGGAGCGCCATCGCGACCCCGTCCTCGCGCAAATGCGCTCTGAATTTCCGCTCAGAAGCCCGAAAAACATTTGTCGCTGCGCCCCATAGACATTCGATGTGTCATTGAATGCTTGAGGTTCGGAAAGCCCACGGGATTGAAATTTTCATTTTCCCTGCTATATGGCCGGGTGCTACGTCGCTTTTTGGCGAGATAATTTTCAGCCTCTGGCTGCGAACTCGATTTCCTTTTCAGCTTCCTGGCAATCGTTTCCGGAGCACCTTGGTGCCTCCGGCCGTTGGGCAATGCATATTCAGGATCGAGCATAGTGGCTAAAGAAGAACTGCTGACCATGGAAGGGTTCATCGAGGAAGTGCTTCCCGATGGCCGATTCGCTGTCCTGCTCGATAACGAGCATCGCATTATCGCCTATACGGCGGGAAAGATGCGGAAGTTTCGGATACGCACCGTGGCCGGCGACCGCGTTCACGTCGAGATGACGCCTTACGACCTCAGCAAGGGTCGGATCGTGTTTCGCGAACGCTCGCCGGGCCAGGCCAGCCCCAGCAAGCAGCGCAGCAATTTCAGAAGATAACGAGATGCGGCAGAAGGCCGCGAAAACAGGAATAGATGATCAAGAATATTACGACTGCCTTCGGGCGTCCTTTCAACAAGAACGGCGGCCGAGAGCTGCCCATTTCGACCAAGCATGCACTGACAGGAACAACCGGTTCGCTCTCCAGGCATGAGCTGCGACTTCTTGTCGCGGGAATGGTCGACTAAAATCCGCTCACTCCGTCCGCTGACGGGGTTGAGACAGAGATAGATCGAGGCTTTGCGCCGACTGAAGCATATCACTCCTTCAGGGAGTGATTTTCTCAAATTTGGTCCGCCTCACGATTCGTGAACACTCTGCTTAAGAGTCTTCATTGACGCCTATGCCGGTGCCAATCGCATTAGGCTGGCAATATAGATTGCAACTTGGTGCGATTGGCGAGCCAAGGCGTATTCAAGAAATGGCCTTCTCGCGTTGGCAGGACTGAGCTTACCTCGATCAATCGAGCAGTTCAGTGGCAAGAGCGTGACCGCCACTTTCGTCGATTGCTGCAGAAGTCCATTTGGACCTCGGATTCCCTTGGCTCGCACACGAGGCTAATTTGCCGCATGCGAGCCAAGTAAATCAGCACTTTTATGCGCCTCGATCTTCATCGAGGGGCACCATCTTCCGGTCCGTCGACGCTTCGCCCCGGTTCATTGGGGCGAGGAGTCCTCGGTGATGGAAATGGCTTGCGCCGGGCATTGGTTCGCGGCCCGCCGCACCAGATCCTCTAGCTCCGACGGTACCTCCCCAACCAGCACGGTGGCGTATCCATCATCATGAAGTTCGAACACTTCCGGGCAGATTCCGACACAAATGCCGAAACCGGCGCAGAGGTCCGTGTCGACATGGACCTTCATTGCGCGCTGGCCTCCACCGGATCGAATTCCAGGGCGATGTGGGTCAATCCCCGCAGGATAAACGTCGGCAAATAGCCGTATCGCCGTGCGTCGGCCGGTCCGTGCACCTTTTCGGAGATACGGATGTCGCTGGTCCGGTCAAACATGCGATTGAGGCTGACGACTGCTTCGGCCCTCGCCAGAGGGGCGCCCGGGCAGGCATGACGGCCAGCACCGAATGCCACATGCAGGCGGGCATTCTTCCTATCCAGCTGGAATTCGCCGGGGTTTTCGAATTTGCGCGCGTCTCGGTTGGCGGCGCTGTTGGCGATATAGAGGAAGGCACCGGCGGGAACGTCGACCCCACCCACGGTCGTTGGCATTTTGGCCAGGCGGAAGTCGCCTTTCACCGGACCTTCGATTCGCAGACATTCCTCCACGAAATTGGGGATCAGGCTGCGGTCGTCACGAAGCCGCTTCTGAAGATCGGGACGCTCGCCAATGACCTTGAACGCGTAGCTCAGCAAACGCACCGTGGTCTCCTGCCCGGCGGCAAAAAGATTGGCGGCAATCCGGGCAACGTCGATCGGTTCCGGCACCTCGCCCCCCGGAAAGGTCGCGTTTGCGAGCCCGGTCAGGATATCTTCCCTGGGGTTTTGCCGGCGGTCCTCGATATATTTGGTGAACTTGTCATAGAGCCAGACGAGCGGCCCGTGGGTAACCTCGCCGTCCGTGCCGCCGACCACTGCGCCGCCGCTTTCCTGCTCTACCCGGATCAGGTGCTTGCGGAACTCCGTCCGGTCTTCGGGCGGTACGCCCAGCAGGTCGGAGACGACCAGCACGGCGAAGGGCTGCGCGAAATCGTCCATGAACTCGCACTCGCCGCGCGCAATGAACGTGTCGATCTGCTGGTCGGCCAGCTTCCACATGAAGTCCTCATTTTCCTTGAGGCGCTTCGGGGTGATCAGCGACATCAGCAATGCCCGATGGGCGGAGTGAGTCGGCGGATCCATGGTCGGCAGCTGATCGCTGAACGGCGTCTGATCGCGATAGGCTTCGATCAGTTCGGAAATATCTTCGTTTTCGTGACCCTCGATCGGAATGGGGCAACCGGCGAAGGGGCCCGTCGTCGACATGCAGGAGGAGAAGCGGGCGGGATCATTGTAGACCTCGAGCGCTTCGGCATAGCCCGTTACCATGATGATCCCCTGGTGCGGCTCTTTCAGAACCGGAGACTGGTCTCTCAGGTGATCGAAATAGACGTAAGGATCATCGATGAAGCGATCCGTACGGAAGAAATCATGCGCTTCAAAGTCGCTGGCCGTATCGTTCATGTTCCCTCCTGCAACGCGCTCCGGCATGTTCCGGCTTCACGATCGGCTAAAAGCCTGGAGGAAGTATACGGCTGTCACGCGGTGTCGACTAATGGTTCGCACGCGGCGGGAAGGGCATCGCCCTAACGATCCACTCTACGTGCCAGGGCCTGCTGCCGGAGCAGTGTAAACGCTTGCAGAAACCCGCGTTGCCGTTGGCATGGTAATCCCGCTGAAGAGATAGTCCTTATTAGTCATTGCGACTGCGCCCGCCGCTGACATGATCTCCTCAAAGCTCCACGTACGGCAACGCATCTCGTTTGGCTCCCGCTTGGCTGCTCGCGAGTTTCCAGCCCGCCGTGCATGGCAAAAAGCAATGGTTTGTATCTGATTTAAAGGGATTAAATCAGTTTGCCGTATGCAGGAAACGCCTAAACGCAAACTTCGGATCAACAAGCTGCTGCGGCCGCTGGGCTATGAGGTCGATCAATTGGACGATCGGCCCTACTGGCCAAGGGCACGTGCGAAACGGATAGAGCGGCCGTTTCTGTTTCTTCTGACGCCGGCAGGTTCCGGCTCTGCCGATATCGCCTGGCACCTCAGCCGCCGCAGCGACATCGGGGCGCTCCACCATAGTTTCGAGGGGCAGCGCCTTGTCAGGGGGTTGATGGACAGCGACCGGTGGTGGCCGGAGAAGTTCGTGGATTACGAAGCCGTCCTTGGCGCATGGAGCCGCCGGATCGCCGAAACCGATCCCGCCGGCCGCTATAGATTCTGGCTGGAGAAAAGCCCGGCCAATCTGGTCCGTCACCGGCAGCTTTTCAGCTATTTTCCCGATCATCGGGTGGTGGTGAACAACCGCGCGCCGGTGGACAATATCGCCGCTCAGGTGCGGCGCTATCTGTTCAAGGAATATCATGGCGCGCATCGGCCGCTGGTGGTGCGGCATCTTGCGCGAATATGGCTGTGGCGCAGCCGGCTGTTGATGCAGGCCGCGCAGGAGCATGGCTATCCTTGCGTCAGTTACGAGGCATTCCGCCGCGCCCCTGACAGCATCGTGGAGGCATTCGGCCTGGACTTTGCGGCGCCCGCAGTCATCGGTGCCACGGGGGCAGCCGTACCCGGCGGGGAGGCGAAATCCAGTCAGGAGATCGCCCGGAATCTCACTGAGCATGAGCGGGAAATGGTGGTCGACGAGCTATCGGGAGCGCCCGAAGTACTGGCGTTTTTCGGGTACGATCTCGCAACCGAGCTGGCTGGCGAGTTCGAGGGCGCAGTGTCGCCCGATTTCGGCGGGACCGCATAGTCCGGCTTCGATAAAGGCGAAGGGATCGAAAGTCAGTTCGGGGCCGTGCGGGAATAGTAATACTGGTAGTAGGCCATTTCCTCGCCCAGCACGGCTGACGAGCGGGTGTCGACTTGCGTCAACACCACGCCGAAGACATTGGCCTCGGCACGTTCCAGCTCACGCAAGGCCGTCCTGATCACATTGCGCGGTGTGGTGCGCCAGCGCACCACCATCAGAACGGCATCGGCCATCGCGGCAACGGCGCGGGCCTCCGCAACGGGAATGGTCGGCGCGATGTCGAGCACGATCAGGTCGTAGAACTGCTTGCACCGGTCCAGCAGCGCGGTGGTGGCGTCGGACTGGACGATGTCAAAATTGCCCGCGGCGGCGGAGTTGAGCGGCAGGACATGTGCACCGGAAGCCGGATCGGTAAGAATCACATCGTCAAGCTTCGCCTGCCCGGCCAGGACTTCGACCAGTCCCGGTTTGCCGGACAGCCCCAGCGCCAGCGTGGTACCCAAACGGCGGAAGTCGCAATCCACCAGCAGCGTCCTGCGTCCGGCGAGCGCGGCGGAGCGGGCCAGCGCGATGGCGGTGCTGGTCTTGCCTTCGTCCGGGATCGAGGAGGTGAGCCCCACCGTGCGGGCCAGCTGTCCCTTCTGCCCGATGCGCAGCGCGGTCCAGATCGCGCGTACCGATTCCGAGAATGGCGATTCGCGATTGTGGACCAGAAAGTCCGGCACGGAGAGAGGTTCGCCCTTGTGGAAGTCAGGCTCATCCATCGTGCCGATGTCGGGCAGGCTGCTGATGAC
This sequence comes from Novosphingobium oxfordense, assembly GCF_044029435.1. NCBI lineage: Bacteria > Pseudomonadati > Pseudomonadota > Alphaproteobacteria > Sphingomonadales > Sphingomonadaceae > Novosphingobium > Novosphingobium oxfordense. Next base: position 2,065,260 of record NZ_CP147008.1, read on the forward strand.
CTTGAAGCCGGTGAACTCCTCCGCCTCGGTGCGGGTGCGGATGCCGCGTTCGCGCCATTCGAGTACCAGCGCCAGCAGGATCGCCGCAATCACGCCGGCAATCAGGCCGCCCAGCAGATAGACCAGGATGTCGGGCGAAGTGGGCAGCGTGGGCGGCTGCGCGCGCGAAATGATGTCGGCCTTGCTCTTTTCGGTGCCGCGCGTTGCCAGTTCGACGCGGTAGCGGTCGAGGAAGGTCTGGTAGAGCTGCCGCGAGCTTTCGGCCACGCGTTCCAGTTCGGCAAGGCGAACGGAGGCATTGTTGCCTGCCAACAGCCGGCCATGGGTGCCGCCGAGCGCGCCTTCGAGTGCGCCGACGCGCTGGCTGGCCACGCGCACATCCTGGCTCACGCCGGTGCTGGCGCGTGCCAATTCGCGGTTGAGCGAGGCACGGGTGGAGGCCAGTTCGGCTTCCGTGCGCATGCGGTCCGGGTGGTTCGGCCCCAGCGTGGACGACTGTTCCGCCAGCTTCTGTTCGAGCGTGGCGACCTGCCGCCGCAAGTCCGATATGACCGGGCTGGCATTCACCACCGACCCGCTGTCGCCGGCATTGGCGCTGGCACGGCCTTGCGCTGCGGCTAGGTCGGCCCGGGCTGACGCCAGTTCGGTATTCAGTGTGGACATTTCCTGCTGGCCGACGGTGTTGTCGTCGCTGGCGCCGACCAGGTTGGCGGCTGCCTTGTAGCCCGCGACGGCCGCTTCTGCGCGCAGCACATCGCCGCGCAACTGGTCCAGCCGGGTTCGCAGCTGCTGGATGTCGACCGTTCGGGCGGCCTGCGCGGCCTGAACCTGCCCGCCGACGTAGGCGTCGGCAACGGCATTGGCGACCAGCGCGGACACTTGCGGATCGTTCGAGCTATACGCGAGATTAATGGCGTAGGAGAGGCCTTTGCGCTCCACCGTCAGCCCCGAACGGACGAGGTTGGTGGCGGCCTCCACCGTGATCGGCCCGGTGGCATTGCGCACCTTGGCACGCAGGAAGCCCGGATTGGTGTGGAGCATCGCGCGCTCCACCGCAGCCCGCGCGATTTCCGGAGAGAGCAGGATCTGCACCTCGGTATCGACGGCGGGTGAATCGATCACATCGTCCCGGTCGCTCTGGGCGGTGCGGACGATCTGCTGGTCGTTGCGGTCTAGCGCGAGGACGACGTTGGCATCGTAGACCTTCTGCGCAAGCAGGTAGGCGATCATCGTCACCGCAAGGATCGCGGCGATCACGCCGAGCATGACCCATTTGTAGCGCCACGCCAGCGTCGCCATCCAGGCAAGGTCGATGACGCGATCCGGCTGCGGGTGCGCCGCCGAAGCGGCGCGCCCCTCGGCAACGGGGGAAGCATCCTGCCCAGTAGAAGCGCCGCGCGCCGGAGGGGGATCGAGCTGCTGGGATCCGAGATGCAAGTCCGCAAGCTCCTGAGGCCGGAGGAACGCCGCGCTCATCTTTGGGGGGAAGGCGTTCCTTGTTCCATTAGAAACAGGTAGTAATTCGAAATCTCCCGCACGATCCGACCGGGTGCGCGGCGGGCAACGAATTCCCGATCGACCTTGCCGGCGACATCCCGCGCATCTTCGAAGGCGCGGGCGATCTGCGCGTGGGTGAGGGGGCCTTCGATCACGGCTGCGCGCGGCGCGCCCAGTTCCTCCAACATTGGCTCGAACGCAGGCAATGCCGATACCAGCATGGGCGTGCCCCGTTCGGCGGCAAGCACTGCCAGGCCGCTGTTCTCTCCGCTGTGATAGGGCAGGACGAGCAGGCGGCTTTGCGCCAGGCGATCGGCCATTTCCTGATCGCTCAATCGTTCCAGCACGTAGTCGATATGCCATCCCCGCCGCCGCAGCGCTTGCAGTCGTGCCGTGAGGGTTTCGGGATCGAGACCGTCGGCGGGCAGGCCGTGCACCAGATAGTGCCGGGAATCCGGGGGCGCCGATTCAAGCGCGGCCAGCAAGGCGTCCAACCCCTTGTAGGCCTTGAGGTCGCCGAGAAAGGCGATCGTTTCCGGTCCCTCGGGTCGCTGTGCGGCGGCGGGATAGGCCCCATCATAAGTCCAGTGCGGGGCGACGAGGCGGTGTTTGGCCGTCACCGCAGGATAGATGACCCCGGCTTCCCGCAGGCTGATATCGGACAAGGCGTGGATACCGTCCACAAGACCCAGCAGCCGGGTCATCCACCAGCGTTCGAGACGGGGGCGATGCGCCTCGTGCGAGGCGGCGTTGTGGATGGTCCAGACGATCCGCGCACCGCGCGCCTTTTGCAGTGCAAGAAACGCCAGCCACAGTGCGATCGAGCGCAAGCTACGCGGGAGGCTGTCCTGTACCACCTTCTGCGGCCAATGCAGGTGGATGATGTCACACCGCCCCAGCAGGCGCCGGGGCCAGTCTGGCGAGAAAGCGACATGGCCCAGATTGCGCAGTTCTGCGATCAGGGTCGAGGTGTAGGGATTGCTCTTGCGGTTTTCTTCGCCTGGGAACGACCAGATTACGGCCATCGGCAATTCGCCCCGTTTCCGTGCCATCTGGCGCTATACCTAATTGCACTGGATAGATGTTCTGGTTGCGCTGCACAATGACCAGAAAGTGTAGTGTCCGGCCACGGCCGGCAGGAGGCAGCACGCGATGCCGGCCAGACGGGTCATCTTCCCTTTCACCAATGCGAAGATCGGCGGCAGCCACGTTTCGTCCTTCACCCTGGGCGAATGCCTGCAGCGCGACCATGGTGTGGAAGTCGTCGTTGCCGCACCGCAAGGTAGCCTGATCTGCGAAGTCGCACGGGAAAGAGGCTTTACCGTCTGGCCGCTAGCGGAAGAGCCGGCCTTTCGTCATGGGCTGGCGGCGGAAGCCCGCCTGCTGCCCAGCCGCCTGCATCTGCTGGGGCGCCAGCCACCGGGAACCATCGTTCACAACAACGACCTTTCCGCGCTTCAGAGCTGGGGCCCGGCCGCCAGAATGCGCGGGTTGCCGGTGATCTATCACAACCGCGCGTGCAATCGGCCGGTCTTGCCGAACCTGATGGTCATGGCGCTTGCCCAGCGCATCATCTGCATTTCGCGCACGGTGGAAGAGCGGCTGCCGCACTGGATGGCGCGGCGGTCGGCGCTGGTCGACAACCCATTCGAACTTGCATCCGGACAGGACCAGCAAGCGCTGCGTCAGGCGCTGGCGCGGGATTATACGGCGGTGGGCGAAGGTGGCCCGCTGATCGGCTTCATCGGCAACTTCGCGCATCGCAAGCGGCCGCGGTTTTTCCTGGAAATGGCGAAAGCGGTTCTGGTCCACCGTCCCGACGCCACGTTCGTCATCTTCGGGCGTGAAGTGGACGAGACGCAGCAGGATCTGGAGCGGCATGCTGCGCAACTGGGCATTGCGAACCGGGTCGTGTTCGCGGGCTTCAGGATGCCGGTGGAGGACAATATCGCCGTGCTTGACCTGCTGGCGATCACCGCCCTTGAAGAGCCGCTGGGCCGCACCCCGCTGGAGGCGCTGCTGCTGGGCGTCCCTTACGTAACCACCGACGATGCCGGGCTTGGCGAGACGGGCCGGCGTTTCGGAGGCGGCCTGCTGGTTCCGCGTGAGGCGGATCCCGCCAGCTTCGCCAAGGCCGTGCTGGAAGGGCTGGAGCACTACGACCCGACGCAATTGGCCGAAGCGCGCCGCCACGCCCGTGAGGCTCTCAGTGCACGGCGCCATACCGAGCGGGTAATGGCACTCTACGACGAACTGACCTCCGGGTTCGGTCGGTCCAAACAGTTTCGCGACGCGCTTGCTCGTCTGGAAACACCGCCTTCTCAATAAGTTGGAAAGTGCCGATTAGCTCCGAACCAGTCTCGTTCATTTGACAGCGTTCAGGAATGCCATGACATCGGCAAATACCGGCTGCGTCACGCCAACTTGCCGGCACGGAAAAACGATCCCGTTTGGCCGTGGGAGCCAGTTGGGCACTATAATTTAAGACGTGAGTTCTATTCCCCGAAACATGCTTCTCATGCACCATCCTCTCCTGAGGCGTCTTAGCTTTGCGTTGAAGGCGAAGCATTTCTGGCCCGTCATGCTCCTGCTGGTGGCCTGCTTTGGATCGGTGCTTGTCCTGCTGGAAATCACCACGCGCGCGCAGGACGATCTGCAGCGCCAGCGAGAGGAACAGGCGCTGCAAGGGGCCGTTCGCTCACTGGCGCTGGGCGTGCTGCGCGACCTTCAGGACTATGCGAAATGGGACGATGCGGTGCGGCACATCAGCATGGGCCTGCAACCGGCTTGGGTGGACGACAATGTCGTGGCCTATCTCGGACGCATTCAGGGCTATGAGCATATCTTCATCCTGAACGACCGGGACCGTACGATCTACAGCTTCAACCAGCCCGATCCGGCTCCCTTCGCGGCGCATGAACGACTGGGACCGGCATTCGCGCGATCGATCGGGCAAGTGCGCAAGATGCCGCGCAGCGGCAGCCCCATCCAGGCCGGTTTCAGCCGCACCGGCAACAGCGTGGTATCCTACGCCACGGCGGCGATCGTTCCATTGACGCCCAAGATCACAGTGCCCGCCGACAAGCCCACGCACATGCTGGTTATCGCCCACGCCATCGACGAACGCGTTCTCGGCCGTATCACGCAGGAACTGCGCCTTTCGAACGTCAGGCTCAGCCTTGTTCAGCCCGATCCCGCATCGGCCTCGATCGCGTTGCAGGGAACGGACGGAACGCCGGTAGGCTGGCTGGAATGGACGCCGCACAAGCCAGGCACCCGCCTGCTGGAACAGGTTGCGCCGGCCATCGTGGTCCTTGGGCTTCTCTCGCTGGCTGCGGCAGTGCTGATCCTCCAGAACGGCAGTCGTGCGATCGAGGCGATCCGGCAGAGCGAACTGCGCGCGCGGCACCATGCGGATCACGATTCCCTCACCGGGCTGCCCAATCGGCGCGCCTTGCTTTCGCGGATTTCAACGCATCTGGCAGTCGGCGACGATCTGGTCCTGCTGTTCATGGACCTGGATGGCTTCAAGGATGCGAACGATGTCTACGGCCATGCCGCCGGCGACCTGCTGCTGAAGGAAGCCGCCGCGCGGATCCGGCGCATTGCGAAGGGCGAACTGGTCGCCCGGGCCGGGGGTGACGAGTTCGCGGTCCTGCTGACTTGCGACATGGCGGGGCAGGCCGGATCCATCTGCGAAAGCATTATCCAGTCGTTCCAGGCGCCGTTCGTCATCGGTTCCTATCGCGTGATCCTGGGCATCAGCATCGGCTGCGCGGACGCAGAGGACGTGGGTGCGGAAGGGCAGGACGAACTCATGCGCCGCGCCGACGTGGCGATGTATGCGGCCAAGGGCGACGGCAAGAACTGCACGCGCCGGTATGCCACCTCGCTGGATGAAGGCCACTTGCTGCGCATGAAGCTGGAGCGGGACCTGCAGGCTTCGATCGCGCGCAAGGAACTCTATGTGTGCTATCAGCCGATCGTCGCCGCCGATACTGCCGAAGTGGTCGGGGTGGAAGCGCTGGTGCGGTGGCGCCACCCGGAGCATGGCGACGTTCCGCCGGATGTCTTCATTCCCATCGCCGAGTTGAGCGGCCTGATAAATGCGGTCGGCCGGCAGGTGCTCTATCAGGCCTGTCTGGCGATGCGGGAAACCGCGCTGGAACTGGCGGTCAACATTTCGCCCGTGCAGTTCTGGGATCACAACCTGCTGGAAGACGTCCGCCACGCGCTACAGGAGACGAAGTTCCCGCCGGAGCGGCTTGAACTGGAAATCACGGAAAGCCTGCTGCTGCGGCGGCCCGACAAGGCGGCTCAAGTCATCAATCGCCTGCGGGAACTGGGCATTCGCATCGCACTGGACGACTTCGGCGCGGGCTACGCCAGCATCGGCTATCTCCAGCGGCTGAAGCTGGATCGCATCAAGATCGACAAGGCGTTCATCGCGCCCCTCAGCAACGATGCAAGGTCGCGGGAGATGATGCTGTCCATGGTCGCACTGGCAAGCGCCTTCGATGCGCAAGTCACGGCGGAAGGGATCGAGACGGCAGAACAGGCACGGATCGCGCGGGCGGCCGGCTGCACCCGCATGCAGGGATGGTACTTCGGCCGGCCGGCCACGGGCCAGGATCTCTGCGCCTCGCTGGACGCCTTGGCGCAAGCGCACCCTTGCCCCAGCGTGGGTCTTTCGTAAGCCGCGTCAGCTTGTGATCCGCTGGTCCACGATCACGTCCGATCCCGAATAGCTGCCACTGGCGCGCAAGACCTGCCCGGGCTTGGCGACGAGCCGACCGATGTGCAGGGTCACCTTGCCTTCCTCCGCCCGGAACAGCGGCACGGAAGGGTCGCCCGAGGCAATGAGCACGTCGATCTCTATGGTTCGCGTTTCGCTGGAACTGCCCTTGCCGATGATGCCGACGTAGTTGTTGGTGCCCAGTTCGATCAGCCCGTGATGCTGGCTTTGCCAGACCTTGAGGCCTTCGCGGCAGCCGGAAAGGTAGACATTGTCCACTTTCACGTCGCCCTTGATATCAAGGCAGGCATCGCTTGCATTCATTACGCGTCCGTTGGAAATCGTGCCGGAATAGCCCTTCTCGGTCGAGATGCCGTCGACATTACGATAGTTCGTGCCCTCCGCCATGAAGAGGTTCTGGAAGTCGAAATTCCGGATCTCGAAGGTGCCGACATCGTCGGCGTTCTTGCCCTTCAGCGTGATGGCACCCCATGCATCGTCGCCGTTGATCGCCGGCGAGGCGGGATCGCCGATCCAGACCAGATCGTGGAACACCGCATGGCCGATCCCGTCGCTGACGTTGGCAAGGCCAAGGCCCAGCGTGGGGTCGGCGCGCGCGCCGGTGGCGGAAACGCGCTCGATGCTGATATCGGGGACGTTCGTGCCGCGCAGCACTGGCCCATAGTTCCGCGTGATCACGTCGGCCATGACGAACCCTTGCGCATTGCTGCCATTGACCAGGATCTTCCCGTCCGCCGCGCAAACCGCCTTCAGCGGCGGCGTGCTGGGGCCAAGCCGGATAGTGGACCTGGTCGGGCAACTGGACGTATCGGCCGCCGGCGCGGCGATCTGCGGCATGCTGAAGGCCGTTAGGCTTGTCGCCGCGGCGGAAGCTGCACCCGTCAGGCCGAGCAGTTCCGGCGCCGTGCCCTGCGTGTCCATTGCTGGACCGATGAGAAGAAGGGGAAGCGCAAGGCCGAAGGTCCGGATCATGAGGTTCCTCGAAGTTTCGTCGAACGGTGCCTCACCCCTCATGCAGAGTGGTCGCCGAGGCGCGGGATTGCAAGATTACCTCCACCGCAGCCGCCGCCTCCGTCTTGCGACGGAAATTGCATGGTTTTTCCAGTCAGATGGCGGGGCATCGGCGATCAAACCGGGTGAGGACGAAGCGCATTTGCGGCAGGCCGTTCCGCGGGAAGCCGATTCAGGCGCGCATAGACCGTGAAACCGCAAAGCAGGCCATAGAACAGCAGCCCCTCGATCATCCACAAGGGCATTGTCGCCATGTTGAGCACGAAAAAGCCGAGATGGGCCAGAACCAGCATGATGCGCGTCGATCCCGAGGTGGAAAGCGCCAGCGCGAACATCCATAGCCACAGCAGCAGCATGGCCGCCACGCCCAGCGTGCCCAGTTCGTAGAGCGTGGAGATCAGCGTGTTGTGGGCGTAATAGCGATACCGCCCCTCCCACGAATTGGCGCCGTAGCCCAGCACGTGCTGGCGCTTCGACCCGTGCCTCCACGCGTCGATATATTCGCTCCAGAGGAACAGGCGGCCAGACATGATCGCCCGGTCCAGCTTTCTGAATTCATCGGGTGTCTTCGTCAGCACTTCGGGTTCGGAAGTGAGGGCGATGATGGTATCGAACCGGTCGCCGGCCAGGTGCGGAACGATGGGAACGGCCGAGAGCATCAACAGGAAACCCAGGATTCCGGCCATGCCCCGCTGGCGCGGCGGGACCACGGCCATGATCGCGCCCAGCAGCAGTCCCAGCAGCAGCGGTGCGGCGGCGATGATCGCGGTGCGATAGTTCGCCGCCAGGATGCCGCCCACGCAGACGGCGGCGACGGCCAGCTTGTATCGGGCCTTCAGGGTGGGATGGAGCAATCCCGCCAGCAGGCCGGTCAGCAGGATGATGGAGAAGCTGGCCTCATGGTTGTAGCCGCCGATGTAGGAGGTTGACCCGTCGCTTTCGGTGGCCTTGGCGATGTGAAGCGCAAGGCTGGCGGCTTGCAGGACCAGCGGTAACGTGAAGGTGAAAAGCAGGCGCGACAGCACTTTGCCCGGCCCATCCGCCACGAAGGCATCGTATGCGGTGAGGACGATCATCGCGAGGTAGGCGTATTTCACGAAGCTCTCGATGGCGCCGGATACGTCCTTGTTGAGCAGCAGGCTGGCGCAGACGACGAGCGTCAGCGGGGTCAGCGGGATCAGCACCAGCGGCACCGCGCGGGACCGACGCAGGAGCAGGATCCCCACGAGAACGACCAGCACCGAGGCCAGCGCGTTCCAGCTAAGCCCGGCGGGGGAGGAGGAGAAAGAGAAGCGGGGCTGCGCCGACATCGCCAGGCGAACGGCGAAGGCAATTACCAGAAAGCCGGTGGATGCACTGGCGCGCATCGAAACCACCACCATCAGCGCCAGATAGGCCATCAGCACGGGGAAGACGACGAAGGCGGGGAGCGACGGGCTGCCGGCGGTCAGTGCAAGCACGGGGACACCTCCTGACGGTTCCAGGCTGTTGCGTGGCGGGGCTCAGCGGGCATTGTGCAATTCCGGTGAGAACCGTGCCCGTCCGGCCATTTCCCTATAGTACGGCGACGTGCGCGCGGCCACTTCGTCCCAGCTCATCAGCGCGGTGCCGGAGGCCCCTGCGTCGCGCGGAATCTGGCCTCCGGCAAGGCGCCCTGACAGCGCATCGACATTGCCTACCGGGAAGTAGCACTCCACCGGCAGGCCCAGGTCGAGGTTGGGCTGAATGTCGCTCAGCAAAACGGGGCATCCGCAGGAAAGCGCCTCCAGCGCGGCGATCGGCAGGCCTTCGTGGAAGGAAGGCAGCACGAACAGCGAGGCATGGCGATAGAGCACGCCCAACACGCTGCGCGGCTGCATTCCCAGCATGCGCACTTTGCCGCCGGCCTGTGCCATCAGGTCTTCCGCATGGCGATCGCCTTTCCGGCCGGCCCCGGCGATCACCAACTGGCGATTGTCGCCGCTGCGGCGGTGGGCCTCGATCAGATAGTCAATTCCCTTTTCCGGCACGAGCCGGGCCGCGCACAGCACGAAGTTCCCGGTTTCGCATCCAAGCCGCTCCAGGATGGTGCTGGCCGGTTCCGCCGGCGCCTCTGGCGGATCGACGCCATTGGGAATGAACACCACTTTGCCGGCGGCGGTGGGATAGCGATCGCGCATGTTCGCCGCGAGCGAGGGCGAAACGCAAATGACGCGGTTAGCGAACTGCATGCCCAGCCGTTCGCCCAGCCGAAGCATCGACTTCGCCATGTAGCCCCATTTCGCCCGGTTGTAGTCCGCGCCGTGGTGGGTCAACAGCACGCCCAACCCCAGCAAGCGCGCGAGCGGAGCCAGCAAGGCCGGGCCCACGGCATGGATATGGATGGCGTCGGCGCCCTGGCGCCATGCATGGACGATCGCCACTGCGGTCGAGACGAAGGCCTCGCTGCTGTTGCCCGGCGGCGAATAGAGCGCCATCAGCCGCACCCGCCGGAAGCTTTCCATTTCCGGATCCACATAGCGTGCGCGGCAGCAGACCTCGATGTCGATATCGGGATTGATCTGGGCAATGCGGGGCAGCAGTTCCTCGCAATGCGTCTCTACGCCGCCGATGACGCCGGGGATGCCGCGCAATCCGGTTACGCAGATCTTCATCCCGGCAGCACTCCGTTGCCGGCGGCGGCCGCCGATATGGTCTTGCGAAAGGCTTCGACGGCATGCGCGACCGAAAAGGCGTCGACCCGGGCCAGTCCTTCGCGAATGCAGCGTGCCCGCGCAACGGGCTGCAGGAGGCGGTCCATGCAAAGCGCCATCGCGCGATCGTCGTCCATGGCGACGAGCGCTCCACCGGTGCCGAACGCGGCGCCGTCTTCCGCGCTTTCGAGGCTGGCCTGCAGAATTTCCGCCGGGCCGGACGGGCAGTCCGTCGCGATCACCGGCAAGCCGCAGGCCATGGCTTCCAGCATCGCGTTGGGAAACCCTTCCGCGTTCGATGTCAGCAGGTAGGCGCCGGCGCGGGCCAGCACGGCATAAGGATTGGCAACGAATCCGGCCAGCCTGACCCTGTCCGCAAGGCCCAGCGATGCGGCCAGCGCGACGAGTTCATCGCGCAGCGGACCTTCGCCCAAGACGATCAGCCTGCCGTCAGGCCGACTTGCCGCCAGCGCCCGGATGGCCATGGCCGTGTTCTTGTTGGGGACGAGGCGGCCCATCGTCACGAAGTCTTGCGCAGAGACCCCGATTTCCGGCTTATGGGCGGCCAGCATCCGGATGCGGTCGATGTCCACCGGGTTGTAGATCACGCAGATCCGCTCCGGCTCCACGGAGAAATCGCTTTCCAGCGTGCGGGCGACGCCTTCGGAGACGGCCACGATCCTGCTGGCTGCGGGGTATGTGCCGCGGATCAGCAGGCGGCTCAGGAAGCCGAACCGGCCCGATTTCAGATGGGCAGTGGTGTTCACCCTTTCGCTGATGACGGCAGGGCCGCCGGTTCGCCGCATGGCAACGATCGCTGCGACATTGGCGCGTGAGAGGAACGATACGGTAACGTCGGGCCGAAGGCGGCCGACCAGCCGGCGTAACTGGGTGACGCTGCGGAACATCCCGCCGCCGGTGTCGAGGCGCATCACCGGGACTGCTTCGGGAAGGCTGTAGGCTTCCTCCGCCTCTTCATCCAGAAGGGCGACGGTGATGGCGAAACCGCTGGCCGGCCCGTCCAGTTCGCGAACCAGCGTCGTGAACACGCGCTCCGCACCACCCCCGGCCAGGGAGTTGATGACGAACAGAACTCGAAGTTGCGACCGGGGACTCATGGTCGGTGCCGTCATCCCTATGTTGCGTTGCGGGATGACACGTTAGTCGCGACCTTGGCAGCGTACGACCCCGCCATAGGGAGTGTGTGGAAGGCGCAAAAGGGGTGCCCCGCCGGCCTTTGCCGACGAGGCGTGCTCTCTGCGGGTTATCCCGGGAATGACACGGACTTGGCATCCGTGTTGATGGAAGGGAAGGGCAGGTAGGAAACACGAAGCTGCTGCAGCAAAGCAAGCTCGTGATCGCCTGGGGGGAAGCCACCCGGCCGGTCCACAAGGATCGTTGCAGGCGTGCCGAATGGCCAGCGGCGGTCGTAAGCCCGTTCCATCTCGTCGAGCGAGAGCGGGCCTTCGCCTTCATCGAAACGCACGGCGTCGCGCGGCAGGGCCTCCCCGTCGATGGAAACGTCCAGCTTCTCGATCATGGAGAGGCCAAGCCCACGATAATAGCCCAGCTTTGCCTCGAACGCGAAGCCGGTGGGCGCTTCGGCCGGGCCGGTGTTGCGCAGCGTGGCGGCGTCGATCAGGTACTTGTCGAACATCACTTCTCTCCCGACAGGAAGCTGCCGGAAGCCAGCCACCTGTACAATTGGTCCATCCACCCCTCCGTGGGGGTTCCGGGCTTGCCCAGGCCGAATCCGTGGCTGCCCGATGCGTAATAGTGGAATTCCACCGGCTTTCCGGCGGCCCGCCAGCTTTCGACCAGCCCGAACGGGCCCTTGCCGAACAGCGGATCGTCGGCGGCGAGGGCCACGAACATCGGCGGCGCATTGGCGGGCACCTGCACCGCATTCATCATCGGATAGATCGGCGCGATGAAGGCTGGCATGTATTGGCCGGGATGTGTGGCCAGGCTGCGGGTCAGCATCGCCCCTGCCGAAAAGCCCATCATGCCAATGCGATTGGGATCGACGCCGAACTCCGCGGCTCGATCATGGACGAGAGCAAGGGCGGCACGCGCATCTTCCAGCGCGGGGTCCGGCGTATCGGCAGGTGGCGCGAAGCTGGCCCGGCCGCCGGTGACGACTTGGGCCATTTCGCTGGCGAACACCGCCTGATCGGGCGGTGTGGGCAGCACCCGGTACTTCAGGACGAAGGCGGCGATGCCATGGTTCGCCAGCCAGCGGGCGACGTCCCAACCTTCCTTTTCGATGGCGAGCCCCAGAAATCCGCCGCCCGGCGCAACGATCATCGCCGCGCCCGTGCCCTTGCCGACCGGCAAGACCGGGATGAGGGTGGCGCGGGTGACATTGCGCACGGCAACTTGCGTGCCGTCCAGATGCCATACCTCGCGCTGCGGCGTGCCCTTGGCCACCGGCAGATCGATGGCGCCGGGCTGGTGCGGCGCGGCAATGGTCTCCCGGCTGACGGCAGGTTGTGCGAGGGCGGGCGCCACTCCACCGATCACCAATGCTGCACCCGCGAAAAGCGCGGCCACGCGCTTCGACGGCGCGCGCATCAGGCGGTTGCCCGTTCCGCTTCGGCCTTTTCCGCCTCGCCAATCAGCCGTTCGAACATCACGTGCTGGCGGCGCACTTGTTCGCGGCTGTCCACCGGCATCACGTCCTGTATCCAGCGATTGCCTTCGTATTCGCTGGAAAGCGTGCCTTCCCAGCCACATTTGACGAGTTCGGGGATCACTTCGTCATAGGCGATGGTCGGATCGGTGCAATCCTCGGTCATGCCGTAGAACTTCGCCTGGATATGGCGGAAATAGGGGGCATAATCGCCGATCCGCTTGGGATTGGCGTAAGGCGCATGGCGCAGCGTTTCGGCCATCGCGATCTCCGCCTTGTTGCCGCCCATCTTCACCGCGACTTCGTAGATCGTGTATTCGCACATGATCTTCTGTTGGTGCTGATCGACGATGAACTGCGTCACTTCCGGCCGCGCACCCTGGCGTTCGAAGCGGGCGCGGAATTCCGGCGGGTAGTGCTTCATGAAGATGCCCATGTCGGGCAGGATGCCGAGGTGTTTCGTGCCCAGCCGGTCCGCCACCTCGATCGTGCGCAGGATCCACGCATGTTCCAGATGCCAGGGCGCGTGGACTTCCACGCCCATGTGGACGTCCAATTCCTCCGCATAGGGCACGCACTTCTCAAGGATATCCGGCCGAACGAAGACCAGCACGCGCATGTTGCGGATGCCCAGGCGGTTGCACAGCACCAGATCGCGGCGGATGCTTTCCACCTGCTCCTCATCCGACATGGTCTCGCCCTTGCGCAGCTTGGTGTCGAGGAACATGTCGTAGCAGGTGAAATGCGCGCCATGGCGTGCCAGCATGTCCTGCCAGCGGGCTACTTCGGCATCGTCGATATGCGGGAAGCACGGCATGTTCTGCTCGGGCAGGATCTCGATGCCTTTGGCGCCGATGGAGCTGGCAAAGGCCACGCAATCCTCCACCGACATCTGCCCCAGGAACATCTCCTCCTGAAAACTGTAGAGGCTGACGCCGCGCTGAATCTTCGACATGGAAACCCTTCTCCCCGGTCGTCCAAGCGGACGACCATTATTAGAATTACAATTCTTGTTTATGAGATCGCGGGCGCCGCTGTCAACGGTCTTGCGGCGCCCCTTGAAGGGTTAGAGGGAATTGCGTCGGGCGATGCCGCCAAGCACGGCGGCGCTGGGTTTGGCGGTGCGGGCGAAGGTGGTGCGGTCCAGCGTATGCAGGCCGAACTGCGGCTTGTAGCCGAACACCCATTCGAAGTTGTCGACCAGCGACCAGTGGCAGTAGCCCAGCACCGGCACGCCGTCCTCCATCGCCAACCGCAGGTCGGCAAGGGCAGCGGGGATCAGGCGGGCGCGCTTGGTGTCGTCGGCCGAGTTGATGCCATGCTCGGTCACGATCACCGGCACGCCGCTGACCTCATGCGCATGGCGCACTGCCCCGGCGAGCGAGGCCGGATAGACTTCCGAACCCACGTCGTTGATTTCGGCGCTGGCAGGGGCGGGCAGGCGGCCCTTGTCGTTCCACACCGCACGCTCGTAGTTCTGCACGCCGACGAATTCGTTGCCGCGCGCTGCTTCCAGCCAGGGCCGATAGAGCTTGGCGCGCATCGCATCGCGCAGGCTGTTCTTGCCCACGGCCTGATCGTCGATGATCGCCAGGCTTACGCCGACCGGCAGATCGCTGCGGACGGCCTTGATCGCCTCTCGCCCCGCCTTGTGCCCCGCCAGCAGATGCCCCTGAACCACATCCGGATCGGCGACGTAGAGCGGATTGCCGGGCAGGAAGCGCGCTACCCCATGTTCGCGCGCGGCAGCCTCCTGCATCGCCTTGTCCGCATCGAGCAGGCGCTTGCCGATATCTCCGGGCAGCACGATGTCGAGCAGGCCGCTGAGGTTCGGCTCGTTCAGCGTGGTGGCATAGCCGATCCCGCCGGCAAGATGGCGCGCCGCCCTGTCGCAATAGCGCGCGAAGAGGGAGGGCGCTTCCGCATTAGACCAGCCGCCTTGTGCCGCGAACCAGGCCGGCGTGGTGAAGTGGTTGAACGTCACCATCGGCACCAGTCCACGCGCGTGGCAGCCGTCGATCATCGCCTTGTAGTGATCGAGCATCGCCAGGGAGAACAGGCCCTTCGCCGGCTCGATCCGCGCCCATTCCAGGCTGAAGCGGTAGGTGTTCAGCCCCATGCCCTTCACCAGATCCAGGTCGGTGGGCCAGAGCGCGAAGCTGTTGGCCGCATCGCCGGAAGGCTCGGCATAGACCGTGGGATTGGCGTGCTCCATGGCCCAGACGTCGCTGTTGACGTTGTTGCCTTCCACCTGATGTGCGGCCGTGGCGGCGCCCCACAGGAAGCCTTGCGGGAACTTCGGATCGGCGGGCCTGCGTGAAGCAGCCAAGGCCGGGCTGACAAGCGCGGATCCCGCCAGCGCGGCGGCAGTCATGCCGGCGGCTGCCAGTACGGAACGGCGATCGGTCATGCGTCTCTCCCACAATGCCGGCTGCGGTTTACCGGCTTGCGGGATTTATTGGAATTTATGTTCTAAATGTAAAGGCCGGTCCGGGCATCGGTGTGTCGCAGCGCCAGAACGCGGTCGTAGGCGCGGATCAGCGCCAGCGAGACGGTCGCCACCGAGGCGCCGAGGATCATGTCGATGAAGTAATGCGTGCCTTCCACCGGCGTGGAGAGCAGCATCGCCGCATCGAGAGCAACGATAGGCCACCGCAGCAAGGGCGTGCGCCATGCCGCGACAATGTAGAGAACCGCCGCAGCAGTATGGAAACTGGGCGCGGAGACGATGCCCCGCAACTGGCCCAGATCGACCACATGCACTGCATGCGCGCGGAGCGCCGGAATCAGGCCGGGCTGCCACAGTTCGCTTTCCGGCATATAGGGGATCGATCCATGCCAGAGGTGCGAGAAGGGGCCGACGGCCGGCATCAGGCTGAACAGGGCCAGTGTGATGAGCGCGGCCACCAGAAAAGCGGCAAGGAAGCGATACGCCCGGTCATGTTCACCGGCGCGGGCGGCGGACCACAGCAGGATCGCGGGCGTGAGGTAGATGCTGCGATAGGCGGTCGTGCCCAGCACCTGAAGCACCGGATGCGCCGCCACCAGTCGATACCAGGCCAGCCAGTCGAACCCCAGCGCGACATCGACGCGTTGAAGGGTCGCATCGGCATAGCCATGGGTCAGCGCGGCAACGGGATAGCTGGCGGTGGCGCCCATCAGCGAAATGATCGTGAACAGCGCGGCATATTCGCTGAAATGCGCAACCGCTGCCGCGTGCCGCCAGGTCGTGCGCGGCAGGCCGAACCGCAGGGCCAATGCCAGCAGGCCCGCAGCGTAGAACGGCAGGTTGCTCGCCCGCAAGGGATCGACGTGCAGCCCGGCCCGATGCATCAGCGCGGAGAGCGCGCAAAGGCACAGCAGCAGTGCCGCCAGCATGTGCCGTCGGATCAGCGGGCCGGACTTCTGTACTGTAACAAGCGCGGGAGAAATCAGCTCGTCGGCCAGTGCCGATCCGGCCGCCATGCCGGATGAAGACGGCATGGGCCAGGACGGCTGCATTTGTGTCATTACGGTATTTCCAAGCGTGGGCGAGAATCAGGTAGGATGGCGAACAGCCAGATTCTCGCTTAAGCACGGATGAACTGGAAAGCCAAAGGGTGGGACGTTCAACCTTGAACCGTGGCGCCTGCGCGCCCCGCCGATCGTCGCTGCCGTGCCTGGCTCAATATACGTCCCGAAGATATCGCCGATCGGCCTGCATCTGGGCGACGTAGTCCGCCGCCTTGTCCGCGCTCATCCCGCCGTGTGTGGCCACGATCTGGCGCAGTGTGCCTTCGACATCGCGCGCCATGCGCTTGGCATCGCCGCAGACGTAGAAATTCGCGCCTCCGTCGATCCAGCGCCACAGGTCGGCCCCTTCCTCCATCATGCGGTGCTGGACATAGACCTTTTCCGCCTGATCGCGCGAAAATGCCAGGCTCAAGCGGTCCAGGTGCCCACCGCGCCGCCACCCCTCGATCTCATCACGATAGTAGAAGTCGCTGGCTTGATGCTGATCGCCAAAGAAAAGCCAGTTAGCGCCGGTTGCTCCAGTTTCGCGCCGATCGTGCAGGAAGCCGCGGAATGGCGCCACTCCGGTTCCCGGGCCCACCATGATGATCGGCCGCTCAGGATCGACCGGCGGACGGAAGTGGGACGAGGCTTGCAGGAAAATGCCGATATCTCCCGCCTCCCCTCGGTCCGCCAGAAACGCGGAACAGACGCCATGCCGCCGCCTTTCGCCGCAATCGTAGCGGACGACCGAAACGGTCAGTTGCACTTCATCGGGCTGAGCGTGCGGGCTGGACGCGATCGAATAGAAGCGCGGCTGCAGTGGTCGCATGACCTGGGCCAGGTCGCCGGGGCTGAGCCGAACCGCGCTCTCATGCAGCACATCCGCAATCTGCCGCCCCCACATCCACCGGTCGAGTTCACTCTTGCGATCGGGATCGAGCAGCAGGGCAAAGGGCGCATCCGGCCGGCGTCCCGCGATCAGTTCCAGAATGCTTCGGTTCAGCCGCGCGATGTCCCAATGGTGGATGAGGGCCTCGGAAATGGCCATTTCTCCCGCCTGCTTGACGGCGACGGGCGCATCCGGAGAGAGGTCCAGCACATCCAGGATCTCGGTGGCGAGCGCCGGGCAGTTGATCGGCCAGACGCCCAGCGAATCCCCGGCACGATACGCGAAATCATGCCCGGCGATGTCGAACCCGAATTGCCGCACTTCCTTGTGCCTGCCGCCGCCCAGCAGGATGTTGCGCGTCATCGCCGTGCGAAGCGGTGCCTTGCGGCTATAGGGTGCGCCTTCCGCCGTCTGCTGATTGGTAGCAGGCACGGCGGCCGGAACTGAAACAGGCACCTCCGGTGCCGCTGCCGGACGCATTTCGCCGGCAAGCGCCGTTATGACGGCACCCAGCCATGACGCCACGGGCTCTTCGTAATCCGGCTCGCAATCGATGCGCGGTGCAATCCGCGTGGCACCCAGTTCTTCCAGGCGGGCATCGAGTTTACGACCGAAACCGCAGAACTGATCGTAACTGGAATCGCCGAAGGCCAGCACTGAATAGCGCGTCCCTTCAAGGCGTGGTGCTGCCGCATCCGTCAGGGCAGACCAGAATTGGCCGCCATTGTCGGGCGCATCGCCATCGCCGAACGTGCTGGCGAAGAACAGGACGTCTCCCGCCTCGGCCAGATCGCCGGGCCCGGCGGCATCCATCGCCACGATCCTGACGCCGTGGGACTGGCCTGTCAGCGCCTTGGCGCATTGCCCGGCGACTTCCTCCGCATTGCCGGTCTGCGAGGCCCAGAGCAGGAGAATGTCCCGCTTTTGCTCCTCCGGCTGCTCTATCGCGGAAAGGGCTGGTGCGGCGGCTACCTGTTCGCGCGCGAAAAGCCCGGCGAGCAGGCCGTTCACATAGTGCCGGATCTGCGGCTCAAACGGCGCGGCATGCGGCAGCAGCGGAACTCCGCCCGCCTGCCGCCCTTCGGGGGAGCGCAGCGCGGTGGTGAAGCCGGCCAGATAGGCCTGCTCGTCACCCGAAAGTGAGGGAGGCTGGCCGCCCTGCAATCCCATGACCCGGGCGAAGGCATCGATCGCGGCCAGTTGAAGCGGCGAACAATCGGAAAATGCCGGAGTGACGGATGGCGATGAAGGCACGATTTCTTCCTGAACGGGCGCTGGGTCGGGTTCGGTGATCGGGCCCGAAACACGGGTGACCGCCACGGCGGAGAACTTGAATTCGGGCTGCATCGAAAGCGGGTCGACCGCGTCGCTGGTCACGGCATTGACGGCCAGATCGTCACCGAACACGTCGTTCCAGTGGAACGGCGCAAAGCAGTTGCCCGGGCGGACGCGGTCGGTGACGACCGCCGGCAGGACGGCGCGCCCCCGGCGTGAGCGTACCTCCACGCGGTCCTTGTCCGCGATGCCCAGCGCCTGCGCGTCCTCATCATGGATTTCCAAAAATGGGCCGGGGTTGAGCTTGTTGAGCGTCGGCACTTTCCCGGTCTTGGTCAGCGTGTGCCATTGGTGCTGAAGCCGGCCGGTATTGAGTACCATCGGGAAGTCCGCATCGGGCATTTCGGCCGGCGGCATGTGCGGGCGCGGCAGGAAGTATGCCTTTCCCTGCGCGGTGGGGAAGCGGATGGCCGGGCCGTCATCAAGATAGCGGATCGGATTGCGGTCTGACGCGGCCTCAGGCGGGCAGGGCCATTGCAGCGGGGTTTCACGCAGGCGTTCATGGCTGGCGCCGCGAATGTCGTAGCCGGTGCGGGGGTTGGAGAACCGGCGGATTTCCTCGAACACTTCGGCGGCGGAGCCGTAAGTGAAGGCAGGGGCGTATCCCATTTCGCAGGCGACGCGGGCGATGATCTCCCAATCGGCCATGGCTTCGCCGGGCGGTGCCACCGCCTGCTGCATCAGCGTCAGGTTGCGTTCCGAATTGATCATCACGCCTTCCGCTTCGGACCACAAGGCGCCGGGCAGGATCACATCGGCATAGCGGTTGGTTTCGGTATCGACATAGGCGTCCTGCGCAATCACCAGTTCGGCAGCTTCGAGCCCGGCGATCACGGTTTTCCGATTGGACACGCTGGCGACCGGATTGGTGCAGATGATCCAGCAGGCCTTGATCGTGCCGGCGGCCATCTCCTCGAACATGGCGATGGTGCCGCCGCCGGCCTCGGCACGCAGGGTTCCAAGCGGAATGCCCCAGATATCTTCCACGAAGGCGCGGTCCGCCTCGCTACTGGTGGCGCGCTGCCCGGGGAGGCCGGGGCCCATGTAGCCCATCTCGCGCCCGCCCATGGCATTGGGCTGTCCGGTCAGGGAAAACGGCCCGCTGCCGGGGCGGCAGATCGCGCCGGTGGCCAGGTGCAGGTTGCAGATCGCGTTGGTGTTCCAGGTTCCGTGGGTGCTTTGGTTCAGCCCCATGGTCCAGCAGCTCATCCATTCAGGCGCGGCGGCGATCCACTGCGCCGCCTTGCGCAGATCGGCTTCGGCCAGCCCGGTGATCTCCGCCACTTTTGCCGGCGGGTAGTCCTCCAGAAAGGCGGGCATGGCGTCCCAACCCTCGGTATGGGCGGCGATGAAGTCGGCATCGATGGCGCCTTCCATCACCAGCAGGTGGAGCAGGCCATTGAGCAGGGCAAGATCGGTGCCCGGGTTCACCTGAAGAAACAGGTCCGCCTTGTCCGCCGTGGCATTGCGCCGCGGATCGACCACGATCAGACGGGCGCCGGCCTTCACCCGGTCCATCATCCGCAGGAACAGGATCGGATGGCAATCCGCCATGTTGGCGCCGATCACGAAGAACAAGTCGGCCTTGTCGAAGTCCTGATAGGAGCCGGGCGGCCCGTCCGCTCCTAGCGAGAGCTTGTATCCCGTCGCCGCGCTGGCCATGCAGAGCCGGGAATTGCTTTCGATGTTGTTGGTGCCGATGAAGCCCTTGCACAGCTTGTTGGCCAGATATTGCGCCTCCAGCGACATCTGGCCGGACACGTAGAAGGAAACGGCATCGGGGCCATCGCGGTCGATGATCGTCCGCAGGCCGGCGGCGGTCCGGCTGATCGCCTCTGCCATGGGAATGCACCCCTGATCGCGGCTGCCGGGAATTCGCGCATAGGCGGTTTCGGCACGGCCGGGCGCGGTGACCGGAACGTGACAACTGCTGCCCTTTGTGCAGAGGCGGCCGAAGTTCGTGGGGTGTGACTTGTCGCCCGTCACTTTGACGATCGTGTTGTCGGCCACTTCCATCACGATGCCGCATCCGACGCCGCAGTAGGGACACACGCTCTTGACGGTTCGTTTCGTCACGCCGGTCTTTCCAAACAAAAAACGGCGCCATCAGCCGGACCCTTGCGAGTCCGGCTGATGGCGCCGTTGCCAATTCCTTCAGGCTCTGGTGAGCCGGGTTAGCCCTTCCGCTGCGTTGCGGACCGGGCGCGATTTCGAACTACATCCTGTCAAATCGCCTCATGTTGCGCAAGTCGCGATTTTGCGATGCAACATGGCTTAGCGATGGACGGTATGGAGGGCGCGGCCGCAGCGCGCTCAGATGGTTTCCCGGATGCGCGCGGCGTTGGCGATCTGCGCCAGGCGTTGGGCATGCGATGGCATTTGCCCAACCGCACCGGCAATGTTGCGCCGCAAATCGCCCAGGGCACCTTGCAACTGCTGGGGCGGCAGCGTCGCGGGAAGCAGATGATGCGCGCGCGGCATTAGTCCTTGGCCGATCAGAACCGATACCCAGGAATCCACGCGGAACAGATCGTCCTGCCCTTGATAGGCGATGGCCGCTTCGCGGAACAACTCGATCCGCGCAGCCAGACTATCGGGAATGCCGGCTTCCGCGCGGGCCCGCCAGAAGGCGGTGTCGTCACGCTCGGTCGCGGCATAGTGCAGGACGATGAAATCGCGCACATGCTCCCATTCGTGGCGGGAACGGGCGTTGAACCATTCGGCGACTGCTGTGTTGTCCGGGCCGAACGGGAAGTTCTGGATCAGCCAGGTGACGGCGATCATCACCAGATGGATGCTGGTCGATTCCAGCGGCTCCACAAACCCGCTGGCAAGGCCGAGCGAGATGCAATTGCGGTTCCACACGCGCTTGCGCATGCCGGCGGTAAACCGCAACAGGCGCGGCTCGAACAGGGCAGGGCCGTCCAGCGCGTCGACCAGCCGATCGCGCGCTTCGTCGTCGGACAGGAAGGCGCTGGAATAGACGATGCCATTGCCGGCACGGTGCTGGAGCGGGATGCGCCAACGCCAGCCTTCGCCATGCGCAATGGCGCGGGTATAGGGAACGGGCTCGCTCGTCGCTTCGCTCTGTACCGCGAAGGCGCGATCGGTTGGCAGCCAGTGGCTCCAGTCGTCAAAGCCGGTTTTCAGGGTCTGTTCGATCAGCAGCGCGCCGAAGCCGGTGCAGTCGATGAACAGGTCACCTTCAACGCGCGTGCCCGATTCCAGCACGAGCGCGGCGATATCTCCGCTTTCCGCATGCTGCTCGACGCTGACGATGCGCCCTTCGACGCGGCGCGCACCCGCCTGCTCTGCCACGCCGCGCAGGAAGCGGACATAGGCAGTGGCGTCGAGATGATAGGCGTAGGCGAGCGAGGCATCGCCGGCGGCGGCAAACCGGCCGGCCATCGCCGCATGCTGCTCCAGCGAGTAGTCGCCATAGTCCCCGCCGAAACCCCGCTTGCGCGCTTCGAGCCAGAAATGCTGGAAATCGGCCACGAAAGTGGATCGGCCTACCGATCCGAACGGGTGGAAATAGCGATCGTCGATCCGCCCCCAGTTCTCGAACGAAATGCCCAGCTTGAACGTCGCGTTGGTGGCGCGAATGAAATCGTCCTCCGCCACGCCGATGAACTCGTGAAAAGTGCGGATAGTCGGGATCGTCGATTCCCCGACGCCGACGGTGCCGATCTCGTCGGATTCCACCAGGGTAACGTCCACCAGCCCTGTCAATTGGCGGATGATGGCAGTGGCGGCGATCCACCCGGCCGTACCGCCACCTGCCACGACAACCCGTTTACGCGTAGGAGCGTTCATCGATTGATCCTGTTGCCGATCAGCGCGCGGAGACGACGCGCTATCATGGGGTCTAGCGGCGCCAGCGGCCCGCGAACGGCCGGGGGCAGATGGGCGGCGGCGTTTTCCGCCGGTCCAAAGATGTAGTGTTCGAACATGCTGCGCCAGGCTTCCTTCTCGTGCACGGGGCGGTCCCGAAGGCTGAGCAGGGCATGCAGCAGCGTGGTCATCGGATCGTCCAGGAAGTTCGGAGCCGCGTTCCACCAGAAGTTGATCAGGATATTGAAATCGTCCAGCGCTTCCACCCGGTGCCACCACAGCGCGGGATAGATCAGCACATCGCCGGGTTCGAGTTCGGCCGCCTCGCCCGCTTCCAACGCTTGGGCAAAGCGCGGAAAACGCGCAAGATCCGGATGGCTGGCATCGACCATGCTGACGATCTGTCCGGCCGGTGTCGGCTCGATGGGGCCGGGGTAAAGGTTGCCGGTCTGATCGGGCGGGAAAAGCGTGAACCGGCGCCTGCCGGCAACGCAGACGGCCAGATTGTTGGACATGTCCCAATGCGCTTCGGCAATGGTGCGGTTGCCGATCCAGATACTTGCGATCGGGGCATGGCGTTCGAAAGTTCCGTCAGCCGGCGTTACATCGTGCAAGGTGCGCAGGCCGGGAAGATACGTGCCCAGATCGGTCGATCCGAGGTAGATCGACTGCGCTTCGGGATCGTCGCGCAATGCCAGCAACCGGTCGAGGAAATCGGAAAGCGTGCCGCGTTCCGCCCGGAAGTTCAGCCCGGTGAGATCGGAATTGTAGTGGAAGCGCCCGTTGATGGCCGGTTCGCCGACATAGGCGACGGCGGGCAGGCCAGCGTCATGCCGGCGAAGCAGGTCCACCGCTGCATCCGCCGAGGCAAGGCCGGCTTGGACGAGCGGCCAATGGGCTGCGGCGCCCTTCAATATCGCTGGCCGTCCCGCTTCGATCAGGGCGGTCAGGGGTAATGTGTCGAGCGTGTGGCCGTCCAGAACCTGGGTGCATCGCATCGACCGCGCGCTGCCGATAGCTTGGTCAGCTTCCGCCATCGCGCGCCAGCTTGCGGTCCAGAAGCGTCGAAAGATTGCCGAGCGAGGACATCAGCCAGACCGCGCAGCGCAGGAAATCCCCCTCGTTAAGGCGTGCCAGTTGCGCGCCATCCAACGCCGCGAACCGCGCCTGCGAGATGACCCAAACATCCGGAACGGTGAAGCTGCGCCCATCGGGCGCATCGAGCTGCAAGGTTGCAGGCTCCAGCAAATCGGCGGCGTCGAACGCTTCGATCATGGCTGGGCCGATCTTGGTTCCCGCGTAGATCGATCGCAGCATTCCGGCCACGTAATCGAGGTAAGGCGCATTGCCGCCGTGATCGAGGAAGATACGCCGGCCTTTATCCCGCGAAACGCGTGGATGATCCAGCGCAACATGGATCATCGGCTCTCCGGCATCGCCGGACTTGGGCACTCCGATGGAAAACGGCCCACGCGCGACAAGCGCGGGGATCGTCCGCGCGTCCCACGACTGGCCCTGAAGATAGAGATTTTCGTCGCGCGCAAATCCCAGCAGGACAACCGCGCGAAAGGCGCCCGCGGCATCGCGGCGGAATACGATGACATATTCGCGGGATAGGGCCTCGAACTCGGTGACGAATACCGTCATCTGGTTGACGGCATCACCCAGCTCCGGACCGTATTCCGTGGATATACGCAGATCGTGATGATCAACATTGTTGAGAAGTACAGGGTCGGACATGTGAGTTGCCAGCATCGTGTAAAGAAATTCCATCCCACACGAAGAAGACCGTAGCAAGGCGGCCTTCCTCGCGGGGATGGGTTTTCAGTCTTAGAACTTGTAGCTGGCGCCCAGCAGATAGCGGGCAGAGCCCTCGGCTTCGTACCAGGTGTTCATCTTGTCGCGGCCGTAAGTCCTGACGCCTTCTTCGAAGATGTTGATACCTTCGAAGCTGACCGTGATCTTCGGCGTGATGTCATAGCTCACACTCAAGTCCACCTGGCTGTAAGGCGCAGTGAAGACCGGGTTGTGATAGCTATCACGGTTCAGCTGGCTCAGGAACTTGTCGCGCCAGTTCCACGCCACACGGGCCGAAACGCCGTACTTTTCGTAGATCAGCGTAACGTTGGCAGTGTCCGAAAGACCGACCAGCGCGAACTGATCGACGCTCGGATCGGCCGCCACGTCGATGCCGACGTTACCGCGCACCATCGTGTAGCTGCCAGCGATGCCGAAGCCCGTCTCGCCCAGGAAGTACTGGCCGGCGAGTTCGAAGCCATAGATTTCGGCATCCTTGTTGTTGATCGGCGTGTTGACGGAGAAGTTGAACGCCGGATCGTTCGCATCCGCTACGATATCCACGGCCGCCAGCGTGCTGTCGACGAAGCCCTGATCCAGAGCACGCGTCTGCGTGTTGTAGTGCTGCGCGAACTGCGCGTTGGCTGCGTTGACGTCACCATTGTTCTGCTGAAGCAGCGCCGTGTACGTGAACAGGTTCACGTCGGTGATGTCCGCCCCGAAGGTGGACTGCAACTGCGTCTTGGCCGTGCCCGAACGGGATCCGGCAGCGCCCGAGGTGGGATCAGCCAATCCGAACAGCGGACGGTTCACCAGCGTATTGCCGATGAAGTTGTGGACGCGCTTGTCGAAGAACCCGACCGAAAGATAGACATCCTTGTGCGGATACCATTCGAGCGAGAGATCGAAGTTGTCCGAGCTCAACGGATCCAGATCGGTGTCGTTCGCGTTGCCGGTTGCGACGCCGCCGATTGCGGTGGGGCGCGGCGGCGGGCCGACCGTCGTGGAGGCGAAGAGGTTGCTGTACGGTGCACGTGCGATCGACTTGCCGTAGGAGAAGCGGCCCTTCAGCTTCGGCGTGAAATCGATCGAGAAGTCGAACGCCGGCAGCAGGTTGGTATACTTGCCGCGATCCTTAACTTCCTGACGGTCCGCCGAATACTGGACGTTGAAGTCGTTGTCCGCCTGCCACACGATCGCCAGCGGGATCTGCTGCAGCGAGACCGCCTTGACCTTGGTGCTTTCGAAGCGGGCGCCGGCCACCAGTTGCGCATCGAAATTACCGATCTGGCCGTTCCAGGTCACCTGACCGTAGACGGACCAGATGTCTTCCTGAACGCGGTTGTCGGCGTTCGAATCGATGTTGAGGTTATGCTTTACGCCATCCGTCGTGATGCCGCTGTAGTAGTCATAAAGCGAGTTGTAGAGCTTCGTTGCATCCTCCGTGCGCCATGCGACTTGCGTGTTGGCATCGGCGTTCGGATTGTTGTGATGGAACTGACAGGCCGTGCAGAACTGGAAGACCTGGCCCGGTGCAACCGCGGCGATTTCCGGCGGCAGCGAGTTGCCCCAGTCGCCCAGCACCTGACGCGTGTTGTACTGTGTCTGGCGCGTCTTCGTGGTGCGATAGTTCGCACCGAAGTCGAAGTGGCTATCGCCGCCCAGATCGTACTTGCCGTCGAGGCGAAGTTCCTTGACCCGCTGGGTCTGGGCAGAGTCGAACTGGCGCTGAACGGCACCGGCCAGATCGCCTTCGTCCAGCTTGCCGTCGCAGTTGCCCTTGGTGAAGGCCACTCCAGTGGGGGTGGTGCTGCCGACGCAGTCGTTGAAGGTGAAGGCCTGCTGCGGGAAGCCGCCCTTGGTCCAGTTGAGCGACTGCGACGTCACCACCGGCATGTTGAAGGCAACCGTGGTCGAGGTCTGGCCGTTCGGGTTGTCACCGAAGCTTT
This sequence comes from Novosphingobium oxfordense, assembly GCF_044029435.1. Taxonomy (NCBI): domain Bacteria; kingdom Pseudomonadati; phylum Pseudomonadota; class Alphaproteobacteria; order Sphingomonadales; family Sphingomonadaceae; genus Novosphingobium; species Novosphingobium oxfordense. Next base: position 2,091,127 of record NZ_CP147008.1, read on the forward strand.
CGGCCTTGCCGAAGTGGCCGTCCAGCGTGAACGACAGCTCGTCAGTCGCCTGCCAGGCGACATTGGCGCCAATGTCATAGAGGCGGTTCTTCTGGGCGCGATAGGCCTGTTCGAACGCGGTATCCTTGGCGCCGTTGATCGTCTCATGCAGGAACTGCGTGGTAGCGATGCCGTCCGAAGCGTCGTCGAAGCCCACCTGGTCGAACGGACGGTTGAACCAGTTCGACTGGGTGGAGCGGCGTTCAGATTCCCGCATCTGCGCGAACAGACCATCCACCGTCAGCGACAGGGTGTCGGTGGGCCTGTACTGGATCACGGCCTGGCCGTTGATGCGTTCGCGGCTGTCTTCCGAGAAGTGATAGCGGCTGTCGTTGGGAACAGCCACCAGCACGTTCGGATCGCTCGGCAGGTTGGTATACTTGGTATTGGCGTTGACGAAGCCATTGGCTGGATTGAGGAAATCCGAAAGAGTGCGGATATTCCAGTCGTCGTTCGCCTGGCTCGGCATGCTGAAATTACGCTTCTGATAGCTGCCCAGCAACGTCACGCCGAAACGCTGTTCCGGATCGCTCCAGCTGGCGATGCCGGAAAATTCCGGCGTCACGTGCGCGCCGCAGCTGATGCAATCGTCCGCACTGGTATCGTAGTTGGCCTTGGCGCCGATCGAACCCTTGAAGCCGCTTTCATTGTTGTCCAGCGGACGGCGGCTGCGGATGTCGATCGTTGCGCCGATACCGCCCGAGGGCACCGCCGCGCGGGCGGTCTTGTAGACCAGAAGCGTCTGGACGCCTTCCGATGCCAGATTCGAAAAGTCGAACGAACGGGAGGTGCCGATAGCGCCGTCGCCGCCCTGGTCGCCGCCGACCACCACGATGTTTGAAGTCGCCAACTGGCGGCCGTTCAGCGTTACGAGGTTGTACTGCGCGCCGAAGCCGCGCACCGTGACGGTCGAACCTTCACCGTTCCTGCGGTCGATCGAGACGCCGGGAATACGCTGGAGCAATTCGGCAAGGTTGCTGTTCGGGAACTTGCCGATATCCTCGGCCGAAATGGCGTCGACGACGCCGTTCGAATTGCGCTTGATTTCAGCCGAACGCTCCAGCGATGCACGTACGCCGGTAACGATGATTTCGTTGGTTTCGGCACTGTCCGGCGCCGCAGACGGCGTGGCGGCATCTTGTGCAACGGCGATCCCTGGTGCGACCAGACCCGCCAGCAATGCCATTGCAGATGTCGATCGCGCAAACGACGACACTAGGCGTGAACCCCTCATCATACTCTCCCTGTTACTGCGATTGTTCAGCAGTCATCGCGGCATTCACGCCGTCTGATGACCGATAGCTATCATTACCGACATCGATGTCAATGTGTCTTCTTTTTTGCAGCTTTATTGCCGCGTATTTCATTCGAGTTAGACGCGGCCACCGAGCCGACCAAATTAACATTTGTTTCGGCAATGGCATGTTCGGCATCGGTCGCCAGCGTCAGCTTGTAGCTGCCGGCGGGGATGCGCCATCCTTGCGCAGTCCACCGGGCGAGCAGGCGCGGGTCCGCGTCGATCGTCAGCGAAGCGGATTCGCCGGGCTTCAATTCACGGCGCGCCCAGCCGACAAGGCGGGGGGTCTGCGTGCCAGGAACCGTTGCGTAAAGCTGCGGAACTACGGTCACCGTCCGCTTCCCATCGTTGCGGACCTGCACGCTTGAACGCGCACTGTCACCGCCGGTGAAGTGTGCGCCGGCGAATGTGGCGTGGCCGTAGCTGAGGCCGTAACCGAACGGGAAAAGCGGCTTTTGCTTGCTGGCTGCATACCAGCGGTAGCCGACATCGGCACCTTCCCGATAGTTTACCGGATAAGGCGGAAGCTTTGCGGCATCGCCGAGCGCGGCATTGGCTGCAGCACCTTCAGTAGAGGCGCCGGAAGCGGCCTGAACGGGTTCCGATCGGGGCAATTGGCTTGCCGAGCGGGGGAAGCTGATCGGCAGGCGGCCCGAAGCGTCGACCTCACCGAACAAAACGCGCGCAATGGCCTGCCCGCCGCGTTGGCCGGGATACCAGGCTGCAACGACAGCCGGCACGCGATCGATCCAGGGCATCAGCACCGGTCCGCCGGTTTCAAGGACCACGACGGTGCGGGGATTGGCCCCGGCCACCGCGCCGACCAGCGCGTCCTGCCCATCCGGCAGCGACAGCGAAGGCGCGTCCTGCGCTTCGGTTTGCCACTGAGTGGCGAAAACGATGGCGATATCGGCCTTTTTCGCGGCTTCCGCAGCGACTGCCGGGTTCGTGCCGTCCACGAAGGTCACACTGGCCTGCGGCGCCATCGCCTGGATCGCGCGCAGCGGTGACGACGCATGATAGGTCACCCGCGCAAACGATGCCGCCGCGCCGCTGGTGAGGGGGATTTCGACCGGAGCCCCGCCCACGGACCGTACTTGCGACGATCCGCCGCCCGACAGCACGCCGACATCCGCATGGCCGCCGATCACGACGATGGATTTCGCCTCGCGCGCCAGTGGAAGCAGATTGCTCTCGTTCTTCAGAAGGACGATCCCCGCTTCGGCTACACGCTGCGCGACATCGGCGTGGGCGTTGTAGTCGATGGGAAGGGCGGCGGTCGGCGTGGGGTGGTCATAAGTGCCGGTGGCGATCATGCCGGTCAGTATCCGGTGCACCATCTCGTCAAGCCGCGCATTCGAGACGCGGCCGGCTGCGACCGCATCGGCCAGGGGCGCGCCGAAGAAGATGCTGGAATCCAGTTCTTGTCCCGATTCCTGGTCCAGGCCGGCGTTGGCCGCCTTTTCGGTCGAATGGACGGCGCCCCAGTCGGACATCACGAAGCCCGGGTAGTGCCATTCTCCACGCAGGACGTCGGTCAGCAGGAAGCGGTTCTCGCACGCGTAGTCACCGTTGATCCGGTTGTACGCGCACATCACCGAGCCGGGCTTTCCTTCGGCAATGGCGATTTCGAAGGCGAGCAGGTCGCTTTCGCGCAGCGCCGTCTCGTCAATCCGTGCATCCAGGATCGTGCGCCCGGTCTCCTGGCTGTTGAGCGCATAGTGCTTCACGGTCGCCACGATGTTGTTCGATTGAACGCCGCGCACTGCCGCGCCAGCCATGCGGCCCGAAAGCAGCGGATCCTCACCGAAATATTCGAAATTGCGGCCGTTCCAGGCATCGCGCGTCAGATTCACGCCGCCTGCCAGCAGGACGTTGAAAGTCTTTGCGCGCGCTTCCGCGCCGATCATCGCGCCGCCGGCATAAGCCAGGTCAGGGTCGAACCCGGCGGCCATGGCGAGGGCCGAAGGCAGGGCCGTCGCCACGTCGCCCTTGCGCTGCTCCACCTGATTGGCGACGCCCAGCGAGGCATCGCTTTCGCGCAGGGTTGGAATGCCAAGGCGCGGCACGCCGGGAACGTATCCTGCTGATGGGATCATGTCCGCCGGTGGGGATTTGGTCTGCGGCGGGAAAAGGCCGTGAACCAGGGCCAGCTTCTCTTCCAGCGTCATCGCCTTGACCAGAGCGTCGGCCCGCTCGCTGGCGGAGCGCGCAGTGTCCCGCCAGACTTCCGTTCCGCTCGACCGCGCGCCGGCCTGTTCGGTTGCGGGAGCGGACTGTGCCGCCGCCGGCGACGACACTGCCGCTGCCGTCAGGGCAAGGACGAAACCGTCCAGCAGCATGGATTGACGGATGGCACGCAGGCGGGCGCGCCGCTGCCGGGCTTGTGATGACGTTTTCATGATCCTCCCCGCCGTATCCTCGTCGGCTTGCGACGCTGATCGCAAAGTCTGACATCGATGTCAATTCGGGTCAGGATGATAATTTGGCATGCGAGCGAATTATGTCGATAGTGCGGGAAGGGGGCGCGCGGCGGCGCGCAAAATTGGTTATGATCGGCGGAAAATAATAAATCGAGGGTGCCACCATGATTTCACGGTCCCGCGTTGCAGGGGAATTCGCGCAGACCCAAGTTCAGACGGAGCTATTGACCGCGCGTTCGCGCGCCACGCGGATGTTCAACCTTTCGATCGGAACCTACTTCATGGGTGGTTTCGTCGTATCGCTGGTCAGTCTGCTCGTGCCGCGACTCAAGCTATTGATGGGGCTGGATTATACGCAGGCATCGCTGGTGCAGGCGGCGTTTCATTCCAGTTACCTGCTTTTCGCCTTGCCGGTGACGGCATGGCTCGTGCGAATCGGCTACATGCGATTGATTGCCGCCGGATGTGCGGTGATGGCTGCGGGCAGCCTGGGCGTTGTCGGCGCCGCAGCCCTGCATAACTATCCGCTCGTGCTGGTGGCCTTGCTTACGTTGGCGGGCGGCATCACGTTTCTTCAGATCGCCGGCAATATCGTCATCACCCTGGTGGAATGCACCGAACGGGCGATTCCCAGGATGACCTTGCTTCAGGGCTTCAACTCCTGCGGCACTGTGCTGGCCCCGCTGCTTTGCGCGTCCTTCCTGCTCAGCGATCGCAGCGTCGGCAACGGCGCGGAGGCCTGGCTGATGGTCGCGCTGCCGTTCATCGCCTGCGTAGCCGTTCTGGTGCCGATGGCGTGGTCCTATGCACGCAACCGCAACCTTCTGGACGGGACCACTCCGCCGCAACGGGTGCCGCTGTCCGGCCTGCTGGATGTCCTGAGCACGCCGCGCCTGATGACGGGCTGCATCGCGATGTTCGGCTATGTCGGCGCGGAAGTCACGATCGGCACGTTGCTGACGAACTACCTCGTGCTTCCGGAAACCATCGGCGCAACACCGGTAGTCGCCGGCCGTCTGGTCAGCCTCTACTGGGGAGGGGCGATGGCAGGGCGCTTTGCCGGCTCGCTGGCATTGAGCCGCTGGCCCGCATCGCGCGTGCTGGCGGCAACCGCGCTGGTGGCGACGGTTCTGGTGGCCTTTGCCGCGCTTGGAAACGGGATGGCAGGGGCGGCAGCGCTGATCGCGGTCGGCCTGTTCAACTCGATCATGTATCCGACCCTGTTCGCGCTGTCGCTGCCGGACGATCAGTCTTCGGTACCCTATGCATCGATGGCCTTGTGCATGGCGGTGGTGGGCGGCGCGGTCGTTCCGATGGTGACGGCGACGCTTGCAGACGGTATCGGCCTCTTGCCGTCGCTTGCGGTTCCCGGCATCTGCTACGTCGTGATCGCAATGTTCGCCCTGGTTCGTGGCGGCTATCCTGCGGCGTTGGCGTGGAGAATGGCTTGAAGGCGATTACGATCAAGGACGTTGCAGCGCGGGCAGGGGTATCGCCCAAGACGGTTTCGCGCGTGATCAATGGCGAACAGCACGTCCGCAGCGAAATTCGAGAGCATGTGCTGCGCATCGTCGAGGAAATGGCCTACAAGCCGAATGCCTTCGCGCGCGGATTGTCCAGTTCGCGGTCATTCCTGATCGGCCTGTTCGTGGACGATCCGGTTTCCGGCTATGCCGCCGGCCTTCAGCGCGGCGCGCTCGAACAATGCCGCACGTACAGCCACCACCTTGTGGTTGAGGCCGTGGAGCGGGATCGGCCGGACTGGCTGGCCCAGATCGACGCGACGCTGCGCGAACTCTCGCTGTCGGGCGCGATCGTGGCGTCGCCGGTCTGCGACTGGAGCGAATTGCTGGATCTCTTCGACAGCCATGGCATTCCGGTGGTGCGACTGGCGCCGGCCACGGAGCCTGACCGGCAGATGCAGGTCCGGATCGACGACCGCGCGGCCGCCCGCGAAATGACCGAGCGCCTGATCGCGCTGGGCCATCGCGACATTGCGTTCGTGCTGGGGCATCCCGGCCACGGTGCTTCGGCATTGCGCTGGCAGGGCTTTGCAGAGGCCTGTGCCGCCGCCGGCATCGACGTTCCCACGCGGCGCGTTCTGCAGGGCGACTTCAGTTTCAAATCGGGCCTTGCCGCCGCAGAGGCGATCTTTGCCGATAAGAAACGGCCTACCGCGATCTTCGCCAGCAACGACAAGATGGCGTTCGCCGTGCTCGTCGTTGCCATGCGCCACGGTATTTCCGTTCCGGGCGAACTGTCGATCTGCGGTTTCGACGATGACGAGATCTCGCGCATGGCTTGGCCGCAGCTGACGACGGTGAACCAGCCCAACGCGGAGATGGCGGCGACGGCGGTTGACCTGCTGGTGGGAAACAATCCGCGGGAGCGAGCGGAGGCGGATGAAAGCGTAGAGCTGGCCTATTCGCTGATCGAGCGGGAAAGTTCGGGGGCGGCGGCAAGGTGATCCGGCCCCGCCGGGCCTGAAGGAGTGGAGTGATAATATATCTTATGTTAAATTAAATCAAACCTCGACGAGCCCCGCCACATCCCCAAGCGGAATTGGCGGCGCAAGATGGAAACCCTGCACGAACCGAAATCCCAGCGCGCGCACAGCGCGGAGCTGCTCCTCGTTCTCGACGCCTTCGATCACGCAATTGAGCGACATCGATGCCGCCAGCGAGCGGATGCCGTTGAGCACCCGCCGGCAGGCAAGATCCGTGACCCGATCGGCAAAGCTCTTGTCGATCTTCAGAATGTCCAAAGGAAGCCGCTGCAACGAATTGAAGGTTGAGAAGCCGGTGCCGAAATCGTCCAGCGCGATCCTGGCGCCGCAATCGCGAAGGCGCTGCAGCTCGCGCACGGCAGCATCGAAATTGGAGATCAGCGAATTCTCCGTGACTTCGAAGACCAGTCTGTGCGGATCGATCCCGCTTTGGTCGATCCGTTCGAGAATGCCGCTTACGGTCTGCGGATTGGTCAGATCCCCGGCGGACAAATTGAAGGACATGCGCAAGTGCCGTGGCAGGACATCGGCCGACGCCACAGCCTGATCGAACAAGTGCAGCGTCAGCAGGCGCAGGATGCCCAGCTTCTCCGCGCAGGACATCAGGACCTCTGGCGTGACCCTGCCAGCAACGGGCGAACGCCACCGTGCCAGTGCCTCCACGGCCACCGGTACCATCTGCTCGATGTCGTAGATCGGTTGGAACGCCAGCGTTACTTCGGATTGCAGGTCTGCCGTCTGCAAGGCGGCGGCAACCAGATGGTCCGCACGAATAAGCTTTTCGAATTCCTGCGAAAACTTCAGGCAGTTGCCACGTGCATGGCGTTTGGCGTGATAGAGCGCGAAATCTGCCCGATCGAACAGGTCGTTCGCGTTCTGGCCGGACTCCGGATAGGCCGCAACGCCGGCCGAGGCGCCTACGGAAACGACTGTATCGCCCAGTTCGACCGGCTCCTGAACGGCAAGGCAGACCTGCTGCATAAGCGTCTGGGCCATGTCGATCCCGGCAGGAACGATGACGCCGAATTCGTCGCCCCCCAGGCGTGAGACGGCCCCCTTCCCTTCGCAGACCGCCGCTATGCGCGTGCCGATCGCCTGCAGCAGACGGTCCCCCTGCGCATGGCCGTGCGTGTCGTTGATCGGCTTGAATCCGTCCAGATCGAGCAGTCCGATCGAAAACGGCGATGCCTGGCCGGGGCTTTCGAGGCGGCGGGCCATGTCTTCGAAGAACTGCCGGCGATTAGGCAACTGCGTAAGTGCATCGGTGCGGGCGAGGCTGGCGCTTTCGGCCTCAAGCCGCTCCGCCTGATATCTCCCCACGATCAGGGCGCTGCGCGATTCCTCAAGATGGACGAAGGACGCGAAGGAATCGCGGATGACGAACAGGATCAGCGCCGTTACCGGAGCGATCGAAAACGCCATCGCGATCCGCTCTTCGCCGCCCTCCGCCACGCAATAGAGCGTGAACAGGCCGACCACGACAACGCCGATCGCGGTGGCCGCGCTTGGCAGGTGGGTCAGGCAGAAAATGCAGGCGAGGACGGTCGCAGCGATGAAGACGACCACGTGCCCCTTCTGCTCCGCCGTGCCGTACTGGTCCAGCACGAGCGCCCATATCAGGAATCCCAGTGCCATCGCGATGCCCAGCCAGGTGGTTCGCCGCATGATCCGCCGCGCGTAAGCCACGGGAATCGCTTCCGGGTCCATCGGGCGTGCCCAGACATGGATTCGCTGCAGGCAGGCCAGCACCAGCAGGCAGGGAATCGTAAGCGTCAGGAACAGAGGCGCGGTATGGCGATGGGTGAAGGCCAGCGCGGCGGCATTGACGGCAAGCACGCCGTAGAGCGGCGGAATGTGCCGTCTCAGGCGCAGATACTGCGCTACCGGAAATTCGACCTGTTCGTCCTGCTCCACCAGCCCGATCCTCTGCCGCGGCGGGTTATGCCCTGGCCTGCGTGTTCGGCGCTTTCTTTTATCAGTCCAGTTCGGGATTGTTCCAGTTATAGGAACCGCCCCGGTTGTTGGAACCGCAACGAGAACACTGCGTTGCCAGTTGGCTCACAATATGATCGAAAAGGCAAATTGCGATCCGTGAGCGGGGAGAATCGAGGGGAGGCAAGTCCGCCATGAGGGTGCGGAAGGCTCGCATGAATGCGCTGGCAAACCGGGCGGAGCGGGCTTCGCCCGTGCGATACGTACTTTTCCTTAATCGTACTTATGCTGCAATGCACAAGAAATCGCCGGGCATCGGCGATTTCAACTTTCCGTTATATGCAAACTCGATATTAACTATTTTTAATCACGCTGCCGAACGGAAAAACTAGGAATCGCATTATGCGCATCGATGCCCGCAACTTGCTGGACCGCCTCGGCAGAAGCGATTTCGCGTACAAGGAATTCGAGGATCGCTTCACCGACCTCGAACTCTGGCCTATCATGGAAGCCTTGCTGCGCGATCCGCGTCTTCAGGCGCTGGATCCTGCGCTTCGGCAGAAAGCGCAGGCGGTGAACACCCCATCGGCAGAGCGTTCGGCGCCGGATCCCACGGGTGAGCCTTCGGCCGAACCGCTCAAGGCGCTGTTCAGCCGGTACGAGCAGGACGTTAGCCCTGCCGTCGAGCCCGAAGTTTCGCCAGCCAGCCCGCCGTCGCCGAATGTTCGCGGGCTGCTGCGCCGGCTATCGGGGCAAGACGGGACCGGAACGGAAGGGCAGGGAGAAGACTGATGCCGATGGTCCTTTGCCATGCCCCGAAAGGCGGCACCGGAACCACGTTCGTTGCCGCCCATGTCGCAATGGGGCTGGCTGCCGAAGGTGCTGACGTCACCGTGCTGACGATGGCACCGCGCGACACGATGGCGCTCCATTTCGGTCTGTCGCAGGCGATCTCGCTTCCCTCGCTGACCGCGCCGGCGGACGAAGCGGTGCTGGTTGGCGGTATCAACCTGCGTCACTGGCACCGATCGCCGGAAGACGTCGATCTCATCCCGATGCTGGACGATCTCGGCTATCTCACGCCGGGGCGCGACCGGGTCATGGTGATCGACATGCCTTCGGGCGAGTACCGCGCCGCGCTGCGCCTCGGTGAACGCGCCTGCGCCCATGTCTGCACGCTGACGGCCCAGCCGGACACGCTGGCGCTACTGCCGCAGATGTTCGGTGAAACCGGCAGCGACGGCCTGCTGCGCACGGCGTTCGTCATCAATGCACTGGACGAGACGCGGCGCCTTTCGCGGCACGGCGCCGCCTTCGTGCGCGAACTGGCGGGCCCCCGCCTGATCGGCCGCATCCGACTGGACGAGGCGGTTCCCGAAGCGATGGCGATGTTGCAGCCGCTGTCCCGCTATGCCCCCGCGAGTGCGGCGCTGCACGATGCGCGCGCGATCGCCACGGCATTGCTGCCCGCGCTCGAGTCCACCGCCGCCTCCTGGATCGCCCCGATTGCGAGCCGCGCTGCATGATCGCTGACGGTTTGCCCCGTAGGGCCTTCAAATACCTTGCCATCGTGCCGATCGTGCTGGTGGCGGGGATGGTCGTCGGCGTCCCGCTCGACACCAATGCGCAATGGATTTTCGCGGCGGTGACCATCGCCGGTACGCTGGTGCTGCGCCGCTGGGCGGGCCGCAAGGGCGCGCTGGCGCTTGGCCTGCTGGCGGTGCTGATATCGACCCGCTATCTGTTCTGGCGGACCACGCAGACGCTGGCTTTCGGCTCGCTTCCCGAACTGCTGCTGGGCGGCGGCCTCTATCTGGCAGAGCTTTACGCCTGGGTTATCCTGATCCTGGGCTTCATCCAGACAAGCTGGCCGCTCGACCGGCCGGTGATCGAACCGGTCGGCCCGGCGGAAAACTGGCCGACGGTCGACATCTACATCCCGACGTATAACGAGAGCCTGGACATCGTGCGCAACACGGTGTTCGCGGCGATGGACCTCGACTATCCGGCGGACCGCTACCGCGTTTTCATCCTGGACGATGGCAAACGCGCCGAATTCCGGGCTTTCGCGCGGGAAGCCGGCTGCGGCTACATCACGCGCGACAACAACCTGCACGCCAAGGCGGGCAACCTGAACGCGGCGATGGGCAAGACCGATGGCGAACTGATCGCCATCTTCGACTGCGACCACGTGCCCACCCGCGCCTTCCTGCAATTGACCGTGGGCTGGTTCCAGAAGGACCCCCGCCTCGCCCTGCTGCAAACGCCGCATCACATGTATTCGCCCGACCCCGTGCAGCGCAATCTCGCCGGCGTGATCGAGGGTATGCCTGGCGAGGGCGACCTGTTCTACGGCCCGTCCAAGGCGGCAACGACTTGTGGAATGCCGCTTTCTTCTGCGGCTCCTGCGCGATCATCCGCCGCGAAGCACTGATGGAAACCAACGGTTTCGCCGGCGAAACGGTGACGGAGGACGCGCACACCGCATTGAAGCTTCAGCGTACCGGGTGGAACACCGCCTATGTCAGCGCGCGCCTTTCGGCGGGCCTCGCCACGGAGCGCCTTGTCCTCCACGTCGGGCAGCGCATCCGCTGGGCGCGCGGGATGACGCAGATCCTGCGCATCGACAATCCGCTGTTCGGGCCCGGACTGACCTGGCAGCAGCGGCTTTGCTACCTGAACGCGATGCTGCACTTCCAGTATCCGCTGCCACGCATCGCGTTCCTGACCAGCCCGCTTGCCTATCTGATCTTCGGTTTGAACATCATCCAGGCCTCGGCATCGCTGATCTTCGCCTATGCCATGCCGCACCTGTTCTGCGCCGCCGCCGCGAACCTGCGCACGCAAGGCGGCGATCGCCGGCCGTTCTGGGGCGAAGTCTACGAGACTATCCTGGCGTTCCATCTGGTGAAGCCGACGATCGTGACACTGTTCCAGCCCCGCAAGGGCAAGTTCAACGTCACCGACAAGGGCAGCCTGCTGGACCGCACGTATTTCGACTGGGCGATCGTGCGGCCGCACCTGATCTGCATCGGCATTCTGGTGCTGGGCATCGCACTGTCGGTCGTGAAATGGCTGTTCTTTCCCTACATGTTCAACGTCCAGACCGATACGCTGGTGCTGAACGTAGCCTGGGCTTGCTTCAGCCTGGTGATCCTTGTTGCCGCCGTATCCGTGGCGCGAGAGACGCGTCAGGCGCGCAAGGACATCCGCATCCCGGTGGAATTGCCGGTGACCGCCTATCTGGCATCCGGTCACGTGCTGTCCGCGCGCACCATCGATATCTCGATGGGTGGCGCGGCGCTTTCGCTGCCGGCTGGGCAGCCGGTGCGCGACCTAGACGTCAGCCACATCACGATGGCGATGGGCGACGAAGTCCTGTCTATCCCGGTCGAGACGGTGCGCACCAGCGGCACCAACGTCTATTGCCGCTTCGATCAACTCGACGTCCTGGCCGGACGTCACCTCGTCCGCGCGGTCATGGGCCGTGCCGATGCCTGGCAACCCACCGGACCGCATGAGCAGGTCCAGGGGATCCGCTCTCTCGCCGATATCATTCTTGTCGACATGGTGACCATCAAGCGCATGCTCCGCCTCAACTTCGCCGAGCGACGCGCCATGCGCGATCAGGCCGCCCTCCTCGCCCCGGTGGCGCCCACCGATCCGTTCCTGCCAACGCCGAATGGCCCCGGAAAGGACTCCATGTCCGGAAAGCTGTCCTTCGGGCGCGCTGCCAAGGCGGCGGCGCTGATCGGCGCCTTGGCGCTGGGCCTTGCCACCATGGTAATCGGCACGCGCGAAGTTCACGCGGCAACGGTGCCGGCAGCCGCCGCGCGGCCAGCCAAGGCTGCCACGCCGGCCGCCGCAAGCCCCGCCGCCAATGCGCCCGCTCCGGCCGGCGGGATTGGTGAGCGCATCACCCTGAAGGACATGCGCATCAATCGCCCGATCCGCCTGCAAGGCACGTCGGGTGAAATCGGCATTCCCTTCGGCATCCGGCAGGACCGCGTCGTCACTTCGGCCGTGCTGACCCTGCAGCTTTCCTGGTCGCCGCAGATGCTGGACGATCTCAGCCAGCTGGTCGTGATCGTCAATGGAGAGGCGGTACAGGCCGTCCAGCTTACCCGCGGCGACGCGGGCGGTCAGGCGCTGCGCATCCCGATCAACCCCGCACTGTTCCTGCCGGGCGACAACCAGCTCAACATCCGGTTCCTGGGCCACTACGCACACGATTGCGAAGATCCGTTCAATTCGGTGCTCTGGGCCAATATCAGCAACGTGCGGTCCTGGATCGACTTCGAATACCAGCCCCTGCCCTTCGCGCCCGACCTCGCTCGCTTGCCGCTGCCGTTCTTCGACAAGGGCCAGAACGCGCAGTTGAAAGTGCCGTTCGTCTTCGCCGGTCAGCCCCGCAAGGGCGAACTGGAGGCGGCCGCCGCCACGGCATCGTGGCTGGGCGCGATGGCCAGCTATCGCGGTTTCTCGTTCAAACCGGTCTATGCGGCGCTGCCCAAGGGCAATGCCGTGGTCTTCCTGAAGGCAGGCCAATCGATCCCGGGCCTTTCCATGGGCCCGATGTCCGGTCCTTCCGCCGCCGTCGTCCGCAACCCCATCGATCCAACGGGAACGCTGCTGGTGCTGATGGGCCGCAGCGACGGTGAGCTTCGCCTGGCGGCCGGCGCGGTGGCACTGGGCCGCGGCGTCTTCGGAGGCCAGCGTATGGGCTTCGACGATGTGCGCATCCCCGCATGGCCGCGCTACGGCGCGCTGCGCTGGGTCACGACCGATCAACCGGTGAAGCTGGGCAAGATCATGCCGGCCTATGCGCTGGAGGGCATGGGATTCCGCCCCGGACCACTCAGCGCCAGCTTCCGCGTCGCGCCGGACTTGTTCTTCTGGCCCCGTGAAGGCGGGAAGCTGAGCCTGGGCTATCGCTACCCCGTCGCCCAATGGCTGGACAAGCGGGCCTCGCGGCTCGACGTGTCGCTGAACGGGCAGTACCTCAAGTCCCTGCCGATGGGCTCCAAGTGGTGGGAGGAACTGTTCGGCCAAAGCGGCGCGAAAAGCCAGGATTCGACCGCAAGCATCATCCTGCCGCGCTATAACCTGTTCGGTCAGAACGAACTGACGTTCGACTACAACATGGTCATTGCCGACAAGAAGAAGTGCACCGGCACCCTGCCCGAAAACGTGCGCACGTCGATCGATCCGGAAAGCACGATCGACTTCTCGTCCGCCTATCACGCGATCCTGATGCCGGACCTTGCCACTTTCGCCGGCGCCGGCTTCCCCTTCACGGTGGCGCCTGACCTGGCGGAGACCACCGTGGTGATGGCGCAGAACCCCTCGCCCTCCTCGGTCGAGGCGTTTCTTGACCTGATGGGCCGCTTCGGGGATTCCACCGGTGTGCCGGTCACCGCCGTCACCGTCACCTCCTCGGTCGATGCCGGGCAACTGGCGGATCAGGACGTGCTCGTCGTCGGCGGCGTCGAACTGGCAGGCGCCGGATCGCTGTTCAACCGGGCGCCCGTCCGTTACGTGAACGGGCACCTCGAAGTGGCCGAACGCTCTCCGCTTCAGTACCTGACCGCGTTCTTCGGCGGCACCCAGCGTGACGATCCGATGGCCGCCGCGCCGCTGGTGTACAATTCGCGCGGTTTTTCGGGCATCGTCAGCTTCCGTTCGCCCTTCGCTTCAGACCGGACAGTGGTGGCCCTGCTGTCGGACAATGGCGCCGCCCTGCCCGAACTGGTCGAAGGCATGGCCGACGTGAAGGTCAACGCATCGATCCAGGGCGACCTTGCCGTGACGCGCGGTGACGGCATGAGCAGCTTTGCCATCGGCGATCGCTACTGGACCGGATCCTTGCCGATCTGGATGAAGCTGGCCTACTGGTTCAGCCAGCGGCCGATGCTGATGGCGCTGGGCGCACTGGCGCTGGCGGTGATCCTTGCCGGGCCGACCTACCTCTACTTCCGCCGGCAGGCCAAGCGCCGCCTCGGCAACCTGGACGAAACGGCATGACCATCGCGACCAAGCGCCTTCGCCTGGCCGGCCTCGCCCTGCTGCTGACCGCCGCGCCGATCGGGTTGAGCGTGGGGGCCGGCACAGCCGTTGCCCAAGCCGCGGGCGTCGATGCCCTGCTGCAGCAGGCGCGGTACTGGCGCTCCAAGGGGCGTGAGGATCTGGCCCAGCAAGCCCTGCGCCGCGCCCGCGCGCTCGATCCCAACAACGCAGCAGTGAACGCCGCGCTTCGGGGCGCGCCGGCCCGTCCGGCGCCGGCAACCCAACCCGCTGCGCCTCCCAAGGCGGCCATTCCGACGCCGCCGCGCGCGACGCCCGCGACGGCGAAGCCCGCCACGCCGCCCCCGGCGCCACGCAAGCCCGCTCCCGCCCAGCCCAGCGCCGTCACCACGGCCTCCAACCGCGGCGGGCAGGCCCGCGTCGCTGGTTATTCGGCACTGAACCGCGGCGATCTTGCCGAGGCGTCCAGCCAGTTCGAACGCGCGCTGGGCATCAACGCGCGCGACCCCGATGCCCTCGGCGGCCTTGGCATCGTCCGCCTGCGGCAGAGTCGCTTTGCCGAATCCGCCAATCTTCTGGATCAGGCCTCGCGCCTTGGCCGTGCCGACCAGTGGGCCGAAGGGCTTGCCTCGGCGCGGTTCTTCGCCGGCATGGACGATGCGCGTACGGCGCTGGCGCAAGGCCAACTCGCCGTTGCACAGCAGAAGGCGGAGGCTCTGGTCCGCTCGGGTTACTCGCAGACCGGCCCCGCGCTGGAACTGCTGGCCGATATCTATGAGCGGCAGGGCCGCCACGCGGACGCGGCCGATCTCTACCGGCAGGCCGGCCAGAGCCCGGGAACCAGCGGTGCCGCGCAGGACAAGCGCCTGCAGATGCGCGCCGCGCGCAGCCGGGCGCTCGCCGCCGCCGCCAATGGCGACGATCTGGGTGCCACGCGGGAGTTTCAGCAAGGCCTCGTGCTCGATCCCGAAGACCCGTGGATCCGTTACGAATTCGCCGAATTCAATCTGAAGCGCGGCCGCATTCCGGAAACGGAGGCGCTGCTGCGCTCGCTGGTCGCCAAGGGCCAGCCCGATGCGCTTTACGCCGCGGCGCTGATCAATGCCGATCTCGGGCGCCCGGGCGACGCTTCCCGCCTGATCGACATGATCCCGGAAACCCAGCGCACCGCACCGATGCGCAGTTTCGCCGTGGGAGTGAAGACGGACGAAGCGATCGCGCGGGCCAAGGCACTGGCCGCCACCGGCCAGACTGCGCAGGCCCTTGCGGCATTGCGCCAATTGGGCACGATGAGCGGCATCCCGGTCAGCAAGCAGGCGGCGATCGCCAATGCGCTCTACGATCTGGGAGACACGGCCGGGGCCGGCGCCATGGCGGAGAATGCGCTGCATGGCGAAGTGGCCGGCATCGGCGACTACGAAAGCCTGATCGGCACACTGGCCCGCGTGGGGCGTGACGATCTGGCGCAGGAAACGCTCCAGCGCGCCAGCGCGATGGCCGGCACTTCGCCCGAAGGGCAGCAGGCCTATGCACGGATGAACGCGGCGCTGATGGTGTCGCAAGCGGATCGTGCGCGGCTTGAGGGCCGCTATGCCGATTCGTTCGACATGCTCCAGTCGGCATGGACTTCCTCGCCCGACAATATGGACGTGCTTGCCGGTCTTGCCCGGCTCTACCAGAGCGGCGGGATGTCCGCGCGCGCGGCGCAGACCTGGCAACTGGTGCTGGCCCGCAAGCCGGGCGATCGCGACGCGCTGCTCGGGCTGGCCGAAACCGCGCAGGCGGCGGGCGATTCCGAGCTTTCGCGCAAGGCCCAGGCCGATGTGCTGCGCGCTTTCCCGCAGGACTACGAAGTACGCATGACCTTGGCCCGCGTGGAGCAATCGCGCGGCAACGATCGCGCCGCCGCGCGGCTGCTGCGGGACGCACGCGATCTTTACGCCGCGCGTCAGGGCGGCACCTCGATCGACGGTCTGGCCGGCGACAATCCCTTCGCCGCCATGAGCCCGGCGGGCGGTGCCAATCCGTTCCGCAATCAGGCGGTGGCGGCGCCGCAGCCGGTCAACCCCTTCGCGCTGGGATCGGGTACGCGCCTGCCGTACGCTTCGCGAACGGCCGCTCAGGCTGCGGTTTCGCAAGCGCCGATGTCGCAGCAGCCGATGGCTCAGCCGTCGGTCGCCGGCGTGGCCTATGCGGCCCCGTCCTACGGAGCGGGCTCGGCCCCCAGCGCGCCTTCGGCCTATCCGGTGACGGCAATGCCGTCCGACGCGCCCAGCACGCGCTATTCGGCCGATCCGGTCATGGCGCAGATCCAGTCCCAATTGGCCAGCCTGACGCAGGAAACCGGCCCCCGCGTCGACGTGGAAACGGGCTATCGCCAGCGGACCGGCGAAAAGGGCCTCAGCCAGTTGGACGAGATCAAGGGATCGGTTCGCGTCTCCACCGATGCCCCCGGCGGCCGCGTCTTCGCCAGGGCGGAAGCGGTGGTGATCGATGCCGGCGCGCCCAACAAGTCCGGCCAGGCCCGCTTCGGCCAGAACGCCACGATCGAGGCGAACAATATCGTCGCCCAGACCGAAGCGCAGTTCAGCGGCCCGGGCAGCGTCAACGCATCGGGCGTCGCATTCTCCGGCGGGTATGAGAGCGACACGGTGCAGGCCGAAGTCGGCACCACCCCGATCGGCATGGGCAAGACCAACGTCGCCTTCCACGGCGCGGTTACGCCCAAGGTGACGGAGCACTTGCGCGCCACCGCCATGGTGGAGCGCAAGCCGGTAACGGACAGTGTCATCTCCTATGCCGGCGCGCGGGATCCTGTCAGCGGGCGGACCTGGGGCCAGGTGATGCGCACGGCGGGCGGCGCCGGCCTTTCCTATGACGAGGATGGCAGCGGCGTTTACGGCGAAGGCCGCTACTATCGCTTCCGCGGCACCAATGTCGCGCATAATAACGGGTTCGAGGCCAATGTCGGCGGCTATCTGCGCGCCTATGCCACCCCGCATGCCACGCTGACGGTGGGCCTGAACGTCAACTATCAGGCCTATGACAAGAGCCAGAACTACTTCACCTGGGGCAACGGCGGCTACTTCAGCCCGCAGAGCTTCATTTCGGTAGGGTTCCCGGTCAACTACGCCATGCAGGACGATCGTTTCGACCTGCACGCCACCTTCACACCGGGCTTCCAGAGCTACAGCCAGGATGCCAGCCCGCTCTACCCGATCGACCCCGTGCTTCAGGCCCAGCTCGACGCGGACAAGCTGGCCGATAACGACGTGCGTTCCTACTACGACGAAACCAGCAAGACAGGCTTCGCGCTTTCGGCGCTGCTCTCGCTCTACTACAAGATTACGCCCTCCACGCGGATCGGCGGCGAAGCGAGCTATAATACGTTCGGCAACTATAATGAGTTTCGCAGCTTGTTCGGCGTAAGGCAGAACTTCGGGAGCACGGGCAGATGAAGTTCCAGGCATTTCCACCGCCCCGTAACGAGGGGGACCTGACCGGCGCCGGGGGCATCGCCCTGATGGCGACGATGACGGCCGCCGAAATCGGCGAAAACCTTCCCCCTGATCAGGCGCGCGGGTTTTTCGGCGCGATCGGGCGGCGCATGGCCACGCTGGTGCCGCTGGAGGATGTGAACGAAGCCAGCGCGCTTCAGGATCGGATCAACGGTTTCTGGCAGGATCTCGACTGGGGCGATATCGAGCTTGCCGTGGGCGAGGATGCCATTACCGTGCGCCATCATCGCCTGCCGGAGCCGGTAGTGCCGGATTTGCGCAGTTCCTGGCAGGCCATGTTGCTTGGCGTGCTGGAAGGGGCGTATGACGCATGGTTCCGCGCGCTTGGCAGCGGCCCTGCGCTGCGCACCGTCGCGCAGTGGAAGGACGATCTTCTGGAAGTCCGCCACGGACGCTGAACTGGGATTTGATGCAAAGATGACGAGCGACGGAGCAGGTATCGATCGCCGGAAATTCACCCTTGGTGCCGCCATTCTGGCCATGACCACAGCCTGCAACGGCGGCGCCCAGAGCAGGACGCCCGGCCGCGCCGTCACCTGGAACAACTATCGCGAACTCTACCTCGCGCAGGACGGCCGCATCGTCGATACCGGCAACAAGGGCGTCAGCCACAGCGAAGGGCAGAGCTATGGCCTGATCTTCGCGCTCGATGCCGGGGACCGTCAGGCCTTCGACCGCATCGCCCGCTGGACGCGCGAGAAGATCGCGCGCAGCGACATGGCGCTCCACGCCTGGCGCTACGATCCCAGCGCGTCCGATCCCGTTGCAGATCACAACAATGCCACCGATGGCGATATCGTCATCGCCTGGGCCCTTGGCCTTGCCGGCCAGCGTTGGAACCGGCCCGACTATCTGGCCCGCGCTGCGGAAATTCGCGCCGCGATCCGCAAGCAATGCGTGCAGGACCGCTATGGCCGGCAACTTCTGCTGCCCGGCGTGCAGGGTTTCGTGACCGATGCCGGGGTGACGCTGAACCTCTCCTACTACGTCTGGCCCGCGCTTGATGCGTTCGCCAGGCTCGACGGGCAGCAGGTCTGGGGCAAAGTGATCGAGGATGGGCAGACCTTCGCCGGTCTCGCCCGTTTCGGCGCGCGTCATCTGCCGGTGGACTGGATGGCGGTTTCCGGACCGTCACAAGTCGCGCCTGCGCCCGACAAGCCGCCGCGCTTCGGCTACGACGCCATCCGCGTGCCGCTCTGGGCCGCTCTGGCCGGAAAGCAGGTGCTGGCCGCAGATGTTGCAGCCTACTGGCGATCGTGCATTTCGGCCGGGAAGGCGATCCCGGCCTGGGTGGACGTCAACACCGGGCAGGAGGCGGACTACGCGCTATCCAGCGGCGGCGCGGCTGTCGCGGGCCTTTTACTGGGCACGCAGCAGCCCGGCCTGCTGGCGGACGACTACTACGCCGCCTCGCTCCAGCTTCTGGCGCGGCTGCGCCTCAACGGCTGAAAAGTTCAGGCCAATTGGGAAAAAGGGCGCAGACTCGATTGAGTCCGCGCCCTTTTTCGTTGTGCAGATCGCCCGGTCAGGCGACCGAGAGCGAAACCTCCACATTGCCGCGGATCGCGTGGCTGTAGGGGCAGATGGTGTCCGCTTCGGCCACCAGCGCTTCCGCCGCATCACGATCGACGCCGGGCAACGTGACCTGCAGGGCGACGGTCAGGCCAAAGCCCTTGTCGCTGCGCGCACCGATGCCGACCGTGGCATTGACGCTGGCATCGGCGGGAACGCGGGGCAGCGCCTTGTCCTGCGATGCGGCGAACTTCATCGCGCCCAGGAAGCAGGCTGCATAGCCCGAAGCAAAGAGCTGCTCAGGGTTGTTACCCTGCCCGTTGCCGCCAAGTTCGGTGGGCGTGCCCAGCGTAACGGCGAAGCTGCCATCATCGGTCTTGGCCTGGCCGTCGCGGCCGCCGGTTGCCGTTGCGCTGGTCTTATAGAGGGGCTTGATGGACATGATGCTTTCCTTTCGTGGCTTGGACTGATTTTGTATCGTTAGTGATTAAATCGTGTGCGATCTAAATGCATCGAGTTTGAGTCGGAGTCAACCCTTGCGATTAAATCGCGTGCGATTTATATTCCTGACATGACCGAGACTGCTCCCCTTCCTTCTGACCTGCCCGCTTCCGCATCCGTCGATCCCTTCGCGGATTTGCTTTGCTTTTCGGTCTATTCGACCGGGCTGGCGTTCAACCGGATCTACAAGCCGCTGCTGGACAAGCTGGGTCTGACATATGTGCAGTATCTGGCGCTGATCGCCCTCACCCGGCGCGACGATCAGACGGTGAGCGAACTGGGGGAGAGCCTGTTCCTCGAATCGAACACGCTGACGCCGCTGATCAAGAGGCTTGAGGCAGCCGGGTTCGTTACCCGCAGGCGTGATACCGCCGACGAGCGCGTGGTGCGCGTGGCCCTGACCGAGAAGGGTCGCGAGACGATGAAGGAAGCTCGCTGCGTGCCGCAGGAAGTGCTGGCGGCAACCGGGATGACGATTCCCGAACTTAAGCACCTGAACGAAACGATGAAGGCGCTTCGCGGCAACTTGCGTGCCTGATTGCCCGCTGGCCTACACCGCCTGACAGTAGGCTCGCACGATGGCCACCGCCTGATCCCGGCGGTGCGCAGCGGCGGCCTCGCTCGTCATGTCGACATCGAAGATCGCGCTGAAGGTATAGCGGTTGGAGATGAAATAGAACGCCAGCGCGCTGATCGTCATGTGCAGGTCCACCGGATCGATGCCCGCGCGGAACGTGCCTTCGGCAACCCCGCGTTCGATCAGGGCGGCCGTCTTGGGCAGGACCAGTTCGTTGCGCGCTTCCACAACCATGGCGATATGCGGGCCGTGGCGCATGTTCTCATCCATCACCAGTCGCACCAGTTCGGGGTGGCGGAAGTGATAGTCGAACGTCAGCGCAGTCAGTCGCTCCAGCGCGTCGAGCGGTGACAACCGGTCCAGCCCAGCGTCGAGTTCGGCGGAGCGAATGCCGCGATAGGCTTCGGTCAGGACGGCGCGATAGAGGCCCTCCTTGCTCCCGAAGTGGTAATAGATCATCCGCTTCGAGGTAGCCGTGGCAGCCGCAATCTCATCCACGCGCGCGCCGGCAAAGCCCTTGTCCGAGAAATGGGCGGTGGCGATTCCAATGATCTCGCGCCGATTGCGCTCGGTGAAGCCGGTATCCTGCATGGCCCGCGCTATGGGCGGTCGGCTTCCCGAGGGCAACGTCAGAACTGCATCCTGACTTGCGCGCCGATCGCCAGCGCATTGGGCGTGCGGCGATAGCTGAAGGCGCCCGGGTCGATGATGTACTGCACATCGGGCCGGATCAGCAGCCAGCGGTTGGCCTGGAAGCCGTAGCTCATTTCGATCGCCGTCTCGCCCACCGGCAGCGAGGCATAGCTGCCCGGCACCGGCGCGACATCGACATGGGCACGGCGCAGGCGCGGATCGACTTCGGCATAGACGAAGCCCAGCCCCACCGTATCGGTGTCACGGCCCTTGAACGTGCCGTTCTTGACCAGGCCGGCCGCGTACCAGCGGGTGATCTGGCCCGTCTCCTGCGGATTGAACGTAGCCTGCCCGAACAGGGACAGTCCGCGCGGTCCCTTGCCGTCGCGCCAGATCATCTGGTCCGCCAGCAGGTAGACCCCGTGGCGCCCCTTCACGGTGCCGCCGCCACCCTGCATGGTGACGCGCGAGGTATCGTAATAGAAGCCCAGCTTGTAATGGCCGGGCAGCACGCGGCTGTCCTTCCCGGCACCGGGATCGTATTCCACCTCCAGCGGCAGCACCACGCCGGTCGTCCCACCGGCAAAGGGATGCCAGGCATTGTCCTCATCATTCAGGCGCGGGTTCACCTGATAGACGCCGGTGCGGATCGTCACGTCCGGCCGCAGCTTGAAGCGCACCGCCGCGCCCCAGCGGGCGTTGGGGTAGTTGTACCAGCCACTGTCGCCGGACATCGAGAGCGGATGGGCGCAGAATGCCGCATTCACGAATGTGCAGCCGATCGCCATGCCGCCCAGATCGTTGCCCATCGCGAAGTAGCCGAGCCGCAAGTTGAGGCGCCCGGCCATCAGGCTCTGTTCCCAGCTGAACTCCGTCAGCCGCGCATAGTAGCCGCCGGCCGCTTCCTGGATCGGCAGGCGATTGCCCACGAAATCGGACGAGAGGCCGATCCCGCGCCGGTCGTTGACGGTGACGTGGATCGTCGCCCCATCCACCCCGGCCAGTCGATCCATGTCGAAATCCGCGCCGAGGCGCACTTGCTGGACGTAGGTCGTACCCTTGCGCAACCCGCCGTCCACGGCGGACAGCGTTTCCGAAACGTAGTCGCCCCGAAACGTCACGCCCGCCTGCTTCAGATCCGTGCGCAGCCCGCCCCAGTCGCCGGTGAGCGTATCCCTGCCCCCGGACGGAGCAGGCGCAGCGGCCTGGGGTTTCGCAGGTTCAGATGCAGCCGTCGTCGCAGCGGCCTGTTCTTCGGCCGCTTCACCGTCTTCCGCACGAGCGTCGGTGGCCGCGAACGGCGCAGCGATCATCAGGCCATATCCCGTCAGTCGGGCGGTCATGCGCGTGATATTTCGAATGCGTTGGGCCAAGGCCCCCTCCTCCCCGGCGCCTTCACGGGCCCGGGTTTGCTATCTGTTGAAAGGAATGTCCGGGGGCGGAGTTGGGAATCCGCCCCCGGAGGCCGTCACGGCAAAGTGTAAGCGATCACGTAATCGCCACGGTCGGGCGACTGGCGCGCGCCGCCGGCGGTGATCACCACATATTGCTTGCCGGTTTTCGGCGATTTGTAGCTCATCGGGCCGCCCTGGCTGCCCACCGGCAGGCGGGCCTTCCAGACTTCCTTGCCGTTCGCCGAGTTGAACGCGCGCAGGTAGTAATCCTGCGTGCCGGCGATGAAGACCAGGCCGCCCTGCGTCGCCAGCGTGCCACCCAGCGTGGGCAGGCCGATCGGGATCGGTAGACCCATCTTGATGCCCATCGGACCAGTATCGCGCACGGTGCCGACCGGGACCTGCCACTTGATCTGGCGGGTCTTCATGTCGATCGCCGTCAGTGTGCCGAACGGCGGGGCCTGACAGGGAACGCCCAGCGCGGAGAGGAAGCGGTCCTTCACCACCGAATAGGGCGTGCCCTTCAGCGGAACGCTGCCCATGCCGGTGTTCACCGCTTCACCCGCTGCGCCAGATTTACCCAGCTGAGCCTTGGTCTGCGGGAACATCTGCACCCAAAGGCCCAGGCGCATGTCGTTGGCGAAGATCGTGCCGGTGGTCGGGTCGGTCGAAAGGCCGCCCCAGTTCATGCCGCCCAGCGATCCGGGGAAGCTCAGCGACTTGTCCGTGCCGGGCGCGGTGTAGAGCCCTTCGTAGCGCATGCCCTTGAAGGCGATACGGCACAGCAGCTGGTCGAACGGCGTCGCGCCCCACATGTCCGCCTCGGTCAGCGGGCCGACACCGATCTGCGGCATGCCGACGGAGCGCGGCTGCGTGAGCGAATAGGGCTCGTTCGGGATGTTCGCCGCCTTCACCTTGACGTTCGCCACTTCGGTCAGCGGCTTGCCGGTCGCGCGGTCCAGCACGTAGAGCTGGCCTGCCTTGGTGCCGAAGACCAGCGCGGGCACGGTCTTTCCGCCGCCCACCGCGAAGTCCACGAAGCTGGGCTGCATCGGCAGGTCGAAGTCCCACAGGTCGTTATGGACCGTCTGGAAGTGCCACTTCTCCTTGCCCGTCGTCGCATCCAGCGCGAGCATGGAGGCGCCGTACTTGTGGTCGAGTTCGCTGCGGGTAACGCCGTAAAGGTCGACCGAGGCGCTGCCCACCGGCATGAACACGGTGTTGGAAGCGGGATCGTAGGACATGGCCGCCCAGACGTTCGGGGTCGACCGCGTATAGGTCTGGCCCGGCGCCGGCATCTGGGTGATCGCCGGATTGCCCGGATCGAAAGCCCAGCGCAGCTTGCCGGTGATCACATCGAAGCCGCGCATCACGCCGCCCGGCATGTCCACCTGGACATTGTCCGCCACGCGCCCGCCGACGACCACGGTGGTCCCCGCCATCGTCGGTGCCGAGGTCAACTGGTACTGCGGATCGGGCGCATTGCCGAGCCCGGCCTTCAGATCCACGCGGCCGCCATTGCCGAAGTCCGTGCAGAACTTGCCGGTATCGGCATCCAGCGCGATCAGTTCGGCATTGATCGTGTTCATCAGGATGCGGCGCTGGCACGGCGCACCGTCAGGCACGGTTGCGGCCGTGACCGGCGTGGAGCCCGGCATGTTCGGCTGCTGGAGCGGTGCCTTCGCATCGAAATAGGCAAGACCGCGGCAACGCATCCATACCGACGCGCGCGCATTGATCCGGGCCTTCCATTTCTCACGCCCGCTATCGGCATTCAGCGCGATGACGTTGTTGTGCGGAGTGCAGATGTAGACGGTGTCGCCCACCTGCAGCGGGGTATCCTGATCCTCTGCGCCGTTGCCATCGCTGACCGCGATGTCCCCGGTGCGGTAGGTCCAGGCGACCTTCAAATTCTTCACATTGTCGCGCGTGATCTGGTCCAGCGCGACGAAGCGGCTGCCGCCCGGCGTATTGCCATAGGCTTCCCAGTTCTTCTGCTCATGCGCGGGATCGACCGGGGTCAGCCCCGCCATCTGGCCGGAAAACGCCACGGTCGGGTGCGGCACGAACATGCCCGCGAAACCGATGGCGGAAGCCAGGCCCACCACGGCGGCCACCGCCAGGGAGGGCCTCCAGGCCGGATTGCGGCCGACGGCGCGGCGCAGCAGCGGATAGGACAGCGCGATCACGGTCGCGCCGACGCCCATCGCCAGCAGGCGGGAAATCAGCGGCCAGAAGGCCAGGCCCACTTCCCACAGCGCCCAGACGATCGTCAGCAGGAAGGTTGCCCCGAACAATAGGGCGCCCGCCGGGCGCTGGCGAACGATCAGGAAACCGGACACCAGCAAGGCAAGGCCGGCAATCGCGAAGTAGAGGCTGCCGCCAAGACTGGCGAGCTTCACGCCGCCCAGCGTGAAGAACAGGCCGGCCAGCAGCACGACGGCCCCGATCAGGACGAGCCAGGCCTTGGCCAGAAAGCCATTTGCGTTTTTCGTGCCGGGCATGCGGCACCTCCTTTATCGTCTTCAGTTGCGCCGGATTTGCCCCGGCTCGCAAAGTCGGAGCGCTCAGGTCCGCGCAGAATGCAATGGAAACGAAGCGGCAGCAATGCCGCTCCAAACCTGTGTACCAACTAGTACATAGCTTTGCGCAGGGCAAGCCATGGCGTTATCGCCCGGCAGTCACGGATATTCCGCTTATGATCAGTGGGATAATGCGCCAGCTTCAGAAAGCGTGCGAAGAAAAGGAATACGCAATCGGACTTGAGATAAATGGACGACTCTTCGCGGTCAGGCGGTAACCGGCCGGAAGGACGGCGACACGCGGCCACGGTTCGTCTTTTCGAAGAATGCCCTGAATTCCGGTGCAGAAAGCGCCCGGGCGTAAAGCCATCCCTGCACGTACTCGACGCCAGCCTCGCGCAGATAGGCTTCCTGTTCCTTCGTCTCCACGCCTTCGGCGATGATGTGCAGGCCCAGTCCGTGCGCCATCTCGATCACATGGGGCACCACCACGCTGGTCGCGGCGCCCTTGCCGATGGCCTCCACGAACGACTTGTCGATCTTGAGGGCATCGAGAGGAAGCCGTTCCAGCAGCGAAAGACTGGAATAGCCGGTGCCGAAATCGTCGATGGCGACCAGATGTCCCCTTGCCCTTGCGGCATCGACGGTCCGCCGTGCGGCGGATGCATTCATGAATCCGCGTTCGGTCGCCTCCAGCCAGATCTGGGCCGGCGACACCCCGGTCACGGCGATGGCGCGATCCAGCACGGGCAGGAAACGCCCGCTTTGCATGTCGGCCGCGGATATGTTGATGGCGATATGCAGGCCCTGCTCACGCCGCAGCATCTCTGCAAGATCGGTCACCACGCCGTCGATCATCAGGTCGGTCAACCGGTCCATGACACCGTGATATTCCGCCAGCGGAATGAAGAAGTCCGGATGCACCGCGGATCCGTCCGGCCGCTGCCAGCGCAGCAGCGCCTCCGCGCCTACGCACAATCCGGACGAAAGCTCGATGATCGGCTGATAGAACACGCGGAATTCCCGCTGCCGGATGCTGAGGGACAGTTCCCGTTCCAGCGAAAGGCGCTGCTGGGAAACCCAGAAGATCAGCCCCAACAGGATCGCGGAGATCACCAGACCGAACGGGATCAGCAACCACACCTCGCGATCGACGCGCGCCTCCACCAGCGACCGGTCCGTTATCGCAAAGGCGCGCAGCATCGCGTCGCGCTTCGAAGCGGAGACATAGGGTTCCGACCGGGCGAACTTGCCGCCCCGCGCGATCCTGTCGGCAATGCCCGGATCGAGATGCCCGTTGATGGCGATCACCCGGCCATCCAGCGTCGCCACGCCAATGATCATGGAAGTGTCGGTCAGCACGTCGACAAGCCGCTCCGGCCTCATCAGCACCTGATAGTCGCCCCGCGAAACCGCCAGCATGCGTGAGGCACCCGCCACGGCGGGACGCACGTCGAGATGGAGGCCGAGGCCACCCGGCAGGATCGTATCGGGAACGCCTTTGGGAACGCGAAATTGCGCCGCGACCGGGCCCGATCCGGTGCAGGCCAGCCTGCCGTCGATGAAAAAGCCGATATCGTCTACGGAAGCCGCCTCGATAGTGAGCAGCCGCAGCCGGGCGACATGCGCCGGAGAGCAATCGTGCCAACCTTCCGATTGCAACTTGCCCAACACGTCACGCGCCTGATCGATACTGTGATCGGCCCGCTTCAGCGTCCAGTCGCCATATTCCAGCAGATGGGCCTGCTCGGCCTTCATCGCCCGGATTCGTGCATATCCCGCAATCGCGACGAGCGGAACCAGGGCAGCCAGAACCGCCAGAAGACCTGCGATAATCACGATCCGGCGGCGTTGCATAATCGGCACTATGTCAGAATTGCCGCGCCTTGCTACATGGAGTTTCGTTAGCTATTTCGCGCGGACATTTTTACGCATCGACAAAGGCTTCGCCTTGCCGGTCGGCAGCGATGACGACGCGGTCCCGCCCGGTCGCTTTCGCTCGCAAAAGGGCGGCATCGGCAGTTGGAATCAGGCTGCGCGCGTTGCCCTGACGGGGATAGATCGCCAACCCGATGGAAAGGGTCACCGCCTCCACGGAATGGCCGTGGTCCACCGGATTCATCTGGGCCAGCCTGTCCTGGATCAGCGCGACGCGTTCGAGGGCCTGCGCTTCGTCCAGGCCGGGCAGCAGCATCAGGAATTCCTCTCCGCCATAGCGGAACACAAGGTCCTCGTCGCGCAGCACCCCTGCCAGCACACCGGCCACCGACCGGATTACGAGATCGCCGGTATCATGGCCAAACTTGTCGTTCAGGCGTTTGAAATGGTCGATATCCAGCATCATGCAGCACAGCGTGCTGCCCGCGGCGTCCGCCTCAGCGATCAGGCGCGCGAGGGTTTCGTCCAGGTCATGACGGTTGCGCAGGCCGGTCAGCGGGTCGAACAGCGCCTTGGCGCGCAGTTCCTGACGTAGATTGAGGTTGGCCAGCGCCAGGCCGATCGTTTCCGACATCAGTTCGATGTAGGTCAGCATGGCCTCGTCCGGCTCATGTGCGCCGGTGAGATTCTGGAGAACCAGCAGCCCGATGGTTTCACCCTGCGCGGCCAGCGGCACGCAGATCGTCGCGCTCACGGCTTCCGGCGCGACGTGCCGGCAAGGCACATCGGTAAGCTTGCTGCCCGGAATGTGCACTTGCCCGCGCCGCAGCGCCCAGCAATCGTCCGGAACGAAGCTGGTTTCTCCCTTCAGCGGCCCCTGCCATTCGGCGGCGCAGACCATGACCGCGCGGCGCATATCCAGAACATGGAGGCGGCCGGCGAATTCCGGCGCGATTTTGGGAACGAACAGGCGAACGATGTCGAGCAAATCGTTGACCGACTCGCAGCCCTGCAACCGCTGGGCCATGCGGGCCAGCAGTTCGCGCACGGCCCAGTCGGCATCGCGCTGCTTTTCAAGCTTCTGCCGCTCCAGCCCGTTTTCCCGGAAGATGCGGATGGCGTGGGCCATGTCGCCGATCTCGTCCACTTGCGAGAACAG
This sequence comes from Novosphingobium oxfordense, assembly GCF_044029435.1. NCBI lineage: Bacteria > Pseudomonadati > Pseudomonadota > Alphaproteobacteria > Sphingomonadales > Sphingomonadaceae > Novosphingobium > Novosphingobium oxfordense. The sequence continues at coordinate 2,119,042 of NZ_CP147008.1, forward strand.
CGGCGGTTCCACTTCGTAATCCTGTTCGGCCAGTCTGTTCACCACGTCGCTCAGACTGACGACGGGCTTTAGGATGCGCCGCTTCAGGATGAACCACAGGACGAACAGGAACAGCGCGGCGGTGATCCCGACCATGATCTCGGAGAAAGTCCGCAGGCGCTGTGAGGCCACGGCCGCCTGATCGACCGCCTGATCAGACCGTTGATCGAGCAAATAGCGGAATCGGCCCAGCTGGAAATGCGTGCGTTCTAGTTCGCGCTCGTACTCCGGCCCGAACACGATCTTGCGGGCGGTCTCGTTGTCGCCGGTTTTGGTGGCCGTGATCGCGGCCCGCTGCTCATCCTCCAGGCTTGCCGCCTGAATGAGCGCGTCCTTCAGGGCGTGAAGCTCCTGCTCGTTGGCGCCGTTGTCCCGCAGGCGGCGAACGCGCTGCTCCACCGGGCCAATGCTCTCAAGCGTCCGGTTGTAGACGATTTCGTGGCTGGGATCGCCGGAGACGGCATAGAGCCGGGCCTGATCGGTCTGCTCCGAAAGGTCCGTCTCTATCTCGGCGGCAAGTTCGTCGAACAGGCCCCGCTGCCGTACCGCATCGCGTTCGACGCGGTCGGCATTGGAGGCCAGGATCATCGTGACACCCGCTGCAAGAGTCAGGCAGACCGTTGCGGCATAAGCCCAGTTCGTGATCGTCGCGATACGCATGGCCCGAGGCTAAACGCACATGGTTATCAATTCGTGCCCATTTATGGTGTACGATCACGCAAGTTCATGAGTTTCTCGGGTAAAGGGAGCAGCGCCATCGCCGAAGTTCCGCCCGGCAGGCAATCCCGACCGTGGCGATGAACTTCGACCCGGCTCATGCGTTAGGGTCGGCACGGCGCCCGGTGAAGCGTCGCCCGGCCAACGAACCGTCCTTTACCGGCAGAGGCCGTGATGTCCTCGCCCTGGACCTAAGACTACTGGCCCCGAATCTGCCGTCCCTGCATCTGGAGACTCGTGCATGCCCAACATGACCGCCAACATGACCATCGCCGATCTGATCGCCCGAACGCTTGCCGCCGCCGGGGTGGAACGCATCTGGGGCGTTACCGGGGACAGTCTCAACGGCCTGAACGAAAGCCTGCGCAAACTCGGCAGCATCCGCTGGATGATGACCCGTCATGAAGAAGTCGCCGCTTTCGCCGCCGGGGCCGATGCGTCAATGACGGGCCGGCTTGGCGTCTGCGCGGGATCGTGCGGGCCGGGCAACCTCCACCTGATCAACGGCCTGTTCGATTGCCACCGCAACCGCACCCCGGTTCTGGCCATCGCCGCGCATATCCCCTCATCGGAGATCGGGCTAGGCTACTTTCAGGAGACCCACCCGCAGGAACTGTTCCGCGAATGCAGTCACTTCGTGGAACTTGTTACCAATCCAAGGCAAATGCCTGAAATTCTTCATAGAGCAATGCGCGCTGCGATCGGACAGCAAGGTGTCGCGGTTGTGGTAGTGCCGGGCGATGTGGCACTGGCAGATGCACCCGCCGGCGCGAACGCGGCCTTTCCGGCGCTCCATCCCCCGCGCATCGTCCCGCGTGATGAGGGGATCGACCGGCTCGTCTCCGGCTTGGCCGAAGCGAAGGCGGTCACCCTGCTGTGCGGCGCAGGCTGCGCCGGCGCACATGAGGAAGTGATCGCGTTAGCTGAAACCCTAGGCGCGCCCATCGTCCACGCCCTGCGCGGCAAGGAGCATGTCGAGTGGGACAATCCCTTCGACGTCGGCATGACCGGCCTGATCGGCTTCTCCTCCGGCTATCACGCGATGGAGAATTGCGACACGCTGCTGATGCTGGGCACCGACTTTCCCTATCGCAACTTCTATCCCGCCGGCGCCCGGATCATCCAGGTGGACCGCGATCCCGGGCAGCTTGGCAAGCGCGCGCCGCTGATGCTGGGCATTGTGGGAGACGTGCGCGAGACGCTGGCCGCGGCCCTGCCCCGCATCGCCCGAAAGGAAGACCGGCGCTTTGTGAATGCGGCGCGCAAGCACTACCTCGATACCCGCAAGAGCCTTGACGAACTGGCCGTGCCGGACAAGCCCGGCCGCCCGGTCCATCCGCAATATCTGGCCAGCCTCATCAGCGAGTTGGCGGATGAGGACGCGATCTTTTCCGCCGATGTCGGCACCCCCACGGTCTGGGCGGCACGCTACCTGAAGATGACCGGCAAGCGGCGCCTGCTGTTCTCCGCCAACCATGGATCGATGGCCAACGCGATGCCGCAAGCGCTGGGCGCACAGGCGGCGAACCCCGGCCGTCAGGTAATCTCCCTCTCCGGCGATGGCGGTTTCGCGATGTCGATGGGGGATCTGCTGTCGGTCCGCCAACTCGACCTGCCGATCAAGATCGTGATCTTCAACAATAGCCTGCTCGGGTTTGTTGCGCTGGAGCAGAAGGCCGGCGGCTTCCTCGACGTCAACGTACAACTGGAAAATCCGGACTTTGCCGCCATTGCAGAAGCCTCTGGAATCAAGGGCTTTGACGTACAAAGTTCAGAAACCCTGCGAGATACGCTGATCGCCGCCTTTGCCCATGCCGGGCCTGCCCTCATCAACGTGCGCACCGCCGCGCAGGAACTGGTCATGCCGCCCGCGATCAAGCTGGAACAGGCCAAGGGCTTCAGCCTTTACATGCTCAAGGCCGTGCTCAATGGCAGAGGCGACGAAGTGGCCGAACTCGCCCGAACCAACCTGAGGTTATAGGGCGCGCTGGACCGGGGCCGCCTGCCGCTTTCGATCCTTCGCGAAGTATTCCTCAATGACACGCCGGAATTCAAATTCTTCAGGCGTCCAGCAACGGCCGTTCGAAAGCACGTTTCTGCCCCATACGATTTTCAACCGGGGCACGCTGGATACAGGCATCAATTCATCGCACCCGCCCTTGTGCGTGTGCCCGCCTTTCCATGTGGAGATCGTTCTGGCGGCAATCGAGCGAATGCGTTGGAGCATCTCGCCCGTCAGAACGCCGTCCTCGGGTGGAGGCACGGGTACGCCGGCCGGGAGACCTCCCGCGCGCCAGATCTTCGAGTAACGCCCCGATCGCGTGTCCAATCGCAAAGTCGACGATGCCGCCCACTCGTACATATCGACATCGGTGATGATGATCGGCTGGATAGCTCCCCCGGACGAAGCGGTAGCAGGTGCCACGCCAACCAGAGCGCCCCCGATCATGGACGCCAACAACGCGTTGCGTTGAACGGAATTCAATCTCATCCTGACATTCTCTCAAAATCGGTAGGGGTCGATCGCACGAAATCGACGAAGGCTCGCAAAGCCGGCGGCAAATGGCGGCGGCCCGAATAGTAGAGCATCGGGCCCGAGAAGGACTGCGCCCAGTCGTCCAACACCGTAACCAGCGTGCCGTCATCCAGGCGGGGCCGCAGCCAATCCTCGAACAGGTGGACCACGCCCAACCCAGCCACTGCCGCCTCCACGATCAGGTCGGACGCCGAACCCGGCTTTATCAGCAGCGGGCCCTGCGGATCGACCAGCACGACATCGCCGTCCTTCTCGAACTCCCATACCGCCAGTACGCCGCTGGAGAAGCGCAGGCGCAGGCAGGCATGATCGAGCAGGTCCTGCGGATGCATGGGGCTGCCATGCGCCGCGAGGTACGCCGGCGCCGCCGCCGTGACGATCCGCTGCGTGCGCGGGCCGATGGGCACGGCTATCATGTCCTGCTCCAGACGTTCCTCATAACGGATGCCGGCATCGGCGCCGGAAGCGAGGATATCGACGAAGCTGTCCTCCACGGTGACTTCCATCCGTATATGCGGATAGGCCTTGAGGAAGTCCGGCACGATGGCCGGAAGCACCGTCCGCGCGACATTGGCCGGCACATTCAGGCGCAGGGTTCCGGCGGGTTCGTCAGTCTGCGCCTGCACCGCGTCCAGCGCAGCGCCGATTTCCGCAAATGCGGGCGAAAGTCGCTCGAAAAGCTGGCTCCCTGCCTCGGTGGGGGAAACGCTGCGCGTACTGCGATGGAGCAGGCGCACGCCAAGCCGCGCTTCAAGCCGGCGGAGCGCTTCGCTCAGCCCGGAGGCGGAAAGGCCCGATATCCGCGCTGCCTCCCGAAACCCGCCCGCACGCACGACCGCGACGAAGGCTGAGAGGTCGTCCAGTTCCATGGGGATTGTACAATTTTCCGTACAGGCTGTGCCGAATGACCCGGCTTATCGATCGCTGCCGGGAAGTCCATATCCCGGTCGTTCCTTCAGGAGATGGCACATGAACGACCTTGCCGCCGCCGGCACCTTCCGGATGGGAGACCTCATCATCAACCGCATGGGCTATGGCGCCATGCAACTGGCCGGGCCCGGCGTGTTCGGGCCGCCGAAAGACCGGGATGCCGCCCTTGCCGTCCTGCGCGCGGCGGTGGAGGCCGGCGTCAATCATATCGACACCAGCGATTTCTATGGCCCCCACGTCACCAACCAGATCATCCGGGAGGCCTTGCATCCTTACCGCGAAGACCTCGTCATCGTAACCAAGGTGGGCGCGGTGCGCGGCGCCGATGCGTCCTGGCTGCCCGCGCAGAGCCCCGCCGAGCTGACGCAGGCGGTGCACGACAACTTGCGCAATCTGGGGCTGGAACGGCTCGACGTCGTGAACCTGCGACTGATGGGCGATGTCCATGCCCCGGCGGACGGCCCACTGGAGGAGCAGTTCTCGGCTCTCGCGAAGCTCCGTGAGCAGGGGCTGATCCGTCACCTCGGCCTCAGCAATGTGACTGCCAGGCAGATCGATGCGGCGCGCAAGATCGCGCCGGTGGTGACGGTGCAGAACCAGTACAACCTCGTCCACCGGCACGACGATGCGCTGGTGGACAGCCTGGCGCGGGAAGGCATTGCCTATGTGCCGTTCTTCCCGCTGGGCGGGTTCACGCCGATCCAGTCGGACGCGCTTGGGGATATCGCTGCCGGGCTTGGCGCCACGCCGATGCAAGTGGCGCTGGCGTGGCTACTGGCGCGTTCGCCCAACCTGCTGCTGATACCTGGGACCTCCAGCCTTGCCCATCTGACCGAGAATCTGGCGGCTGCGGAACTGGAACTGCCCGAAACGGTCAAGGCGCAGCTCGATGCCATAGCTGAGGCTGCGGCATAAGCCGATGCTCCGGCGCGCGATCGGGCGCGCCGGAGCATGCGTTTTCAGGCGCCAGTTTCAGGCAATCGTGGGAACGATCCCGCCTTCGACGCGGATTGCCGCGCCATTGGTGATCGCACCCAGCGGGCTGGCCAGCAGCGCCACTTGCGCGGCGATTTCGTCGGCCTCGATCAGGCGGCGGATCAGCGAGAGCGGGCGCATCTTGGCGAAGAATTCCGCCTCACGCTCGGCCTCGGGGGCGTCCTTGTTGTCCACTACCGAACGGATGAACTCCACGATCCCTTCCGAACGCGTCGGCCCGGGCATCACCGAATTGACCGTAACGCCGGTGCCGCGCGTCTGTTCGGCAAGACCGCGGGCGATGGCCAGCTGCGCGGTCTTGGTCATGCCGTAGTGGATCATCTCACCCGGGATCACCAGTGCGCTTTCGCTGGCAATGAAGATCACGCGGCCCCAGTTCTTTTCCAGCATCTTCGGGAAATAGTGGCGGGCAAGGCGCGCGCCGCTGACCACGTTGACCTCGAAGAAGTGGTGCCAATCGGCATCGGTGATCTCGGTGAAGGGCTTGGCTTCATAGATGCCGAGGTTGTTGACCAGGATGTCGACCTCTGGAACGGCGGCGATCAGCGTTTCCGCGCCTTCCGCCGTCGCCGGATCGGCCAGCACGGCGCGCACTTTGCCGCCGTTGGCGCTTGCTGTACCAACCTGCGCGGCGGCCGCATCCAGCTTCTCCTGATTGCGGCCAGAGATGACGACATCGACGCCTTCGGCGGCCAGTCGCTCGGCAATGGCAAGACCGATCCCGGCGGTCGATCCGGTAACGAGCGCGGTCTTGCCGTTCAATTTCAGATCCATGCGGGAATTCCTTAGAATGAATTGAGGTTTGGGAGGGAGGAGACCGGAAGATAGGCGGATCGGCAATTGATGATTAGAGCGGAGTGAGGCATCTCAGAATTGCATTTGAATCACGAGTATCGCGATGGACAACCGCTTCGGCGAAATGCAGATCTTCCTTGCCGTGGCGGAGACCGGCAGTCTGGCCGGTGCCGCGCGGGCGCTGCGCATAACACCCTCTGCCGTCAGCCGCGCGATCGCCCGTCTGGAAGCACGGCTCGGCGTCCTGCTGATCACCCGCACCACCCGCGCGCTGTCGCTTACTGCGGAGGGTGAGGTCTATCGCGAACGCGTGGCGGGGCTGATCGCCGAAGTGGACGAAGTGGAGCGCGGCTTTGCCGGACCCTCCGATGCCCCACGCGGGCCGTTGCGGATCAACAGTTCGGTGCCGTTCGGCACGCAATGCCTGTTGCCGATCCTCCCCCGGTTCATGGCGCGGCACCCTTCTGTTCAGGTCAATCTCTCGCTCTCCGACGAACTGGTCGATCTGGTGGAGGCCCGCGCGGACGTTGCCATTCGCATCGGTCCTCTGCGCGATACCGGGCTGAAGGCAAAGAAACTGGGCCGCAGCGCCATGGTCCTTGTCGCCAGCCCCGGCTATCTTGCGACGCGCGGCCTGCCGGACCATCCGCGCGCGCTTGCCGGCCATTCCTGCCTGCAATTCAGCTTCCGCCGCTCGCTCGATACCTGGCCCTTCCGTATCGATGGTGCGCTGGTCCAACGGCCGGTCGAGGGGGCATTCCACGGCAATTCGGGCGAAGTGGTGCGGCTGATGGCCGTCGCGGGCGGAGGGATTGCCCGCCTCGGCCGCTTTCACGTCGCTGCCGATCTGGCTGCGGGCCGGTTGGTCGAAGTGCTGAGCGATTACAATCCGGGCGATCACGAGGACATCCACGCCCTCTTCGTCGGCCATCAGCGACTGGCCTCACGCATCCGCGCCTTCCTCGATTTCCTGGAAACCGAATTGCGCCTGCCCTGACAGATACGAAAAGGGCCCGCCGCCGCAGCGACGGGCCCCGATCGGATCGCGGGCCTTAGAAGCCGCGGCGCAGGGTCACGAACCACTGGCGCGGTGCGCCGGTGAGCAGGGTCTGCGAGTCCCCGGTGTTGGTGAAGCCGTTCGACCCCACGGTGGAGACATACTTCTTGTCGGTCAGGTTGGTCACCGAAACCTCCAGCGCCACGCCCGAGAGATAGCCGTGGCCTGCCGGCACCTTGGCGCCCAGCGAGGCGTCCAGCAGGAAGCGGCCGCCGACAGACACGTCGTTGGTATAGCTGTAGTAGCGCTTAGACATGTAGTTGCCGCCGATCCGGCCGAACAGGATATCGCCGGTATAGGCGAGTTCGGCCGAGGCGATGTTACGCGGGCTATCCGGCACCATTTTGCCATCGGTAGGGATCACGATGGGTTTGCCCTCGTCGTCAAGCCCACCTTCAGCCACGTCGTCCTGATATTTGGACACGTTGTAGGCATAGGATGCCGTCGCGCTGAACCCGGCCGGCAGGCGCATCGTTGCCGCCGCCTCGAACCCATAAGTATGGACCGATCCGACATTGGCCAGGACGCTGGGATTGCCCTGGATGCCGGGGCCCGAAGTGATCGCCAGCAGGCGATTGTTGAAATTGACGTAGTAGCCCGCGAGCGAGCCCTGGAACGGCCCTGAACGGAAGCGCGCGCCGCCTTCGAAGGTCTGCGACGTCTCTGGCTTGAGATTGTCACGGATCGAGTCGAAGCCCGCCTGCGTGGTCGAGAACGGACCGGAGGTTACGGCCGAAACGAAGGCACGCATGTTCTCGGTATAGCTGGCGAAGAGTTCGGCCTGGCCGGTCACTCGGTAAACCGCGCCGATTTGCGGCAGGAACATGTCGTTGGCCTTGATCCTGCCGGCCGGGTAGGTGGACTGGACGATCGGGTTCGCCTTGTTGACGACGTCGATGCCCTTCCAGCCACCGCTGATCGTCAGCGCATCGCCAATGTCCACGGTGTCGGACACGTGGTAGACGAACGTGTTGGTCTGGAACTTGTAATCCCACTGCGTGGCGAAGGGATTGGTCTGGAATTCCAGCGAATCCCGCGAACTGCCGTCCAGCGTATTGTCCAGCGAATAGAAGCGGCGGGCCTGACGGAAATCGTTGCTTTCGTACCAGGCGCCCAGCTCCAGCTTGTTGAAGCTGACGTCCCAGTTCATCGTCGCGATCGCGCCGGCGCGGTTGATGTCGTACTCGGTCGTGCGGACCGAGAGCGGCGCGCCGGTCGGGCTGGGAACGTAAGGCGTCCACCAGAGGCCCTGCCCGTGGTTGTCATGGTAATATGTCTGGAGCGAGAAGCGCAGCGGACGGTCCAGCGGCGTTTCGAACTTCACGCTGCCCAGCCAGTCGCGGCGCAGGCCGGCGGCGTTGTAATAGGCATCGTCCACCGTCTCGACAGGCTGGGTGAACGTGGTGCCGTAAGTGGGAAAAGGCAGCGTTCCACCGGCTGCCACTTGCTGGTTCTGGTAGACGGCGGCGGCGGTATAGGCCGCCTTCCAGTCCGGCGCGAAGTTGTCCCAGTTGTAGCCGAGGCGATCGATCATCGCCTTCGACATGTCCTGATAGTCGTTCTCGCGGCGGTCGGAATAGTTGACCCAGGCGGTCAGGCGGCCAAAGCCCAGATCGCCCACCAGCTTGGCGTTGACCTGGTCCTGCTTCTGCGCGCCATCGCCCTTCCACTTGCCGGCATCCATGTGGGCATAGGAGACGGAGGCGCGGAACGGGCCGAAATCGCCGCTGTCCACGCGCACGAAGGCACGCACGGTGTCCTCGCTGCCGTACGTGCCGCTGGCGGCGATATCCATCGTGTGGCCGGGATCGCGTGAGGTGAACAGCAGCGTGCCGCCCAGGTTGGACGTCGATGCCGTGCCCAGCGCACCCGCGCCCTGGCTGACCGTCACGGCGCCCAGGTCTTCGGAGATGATCGCGCGGCTGATGTGGAGGCCGTTGTAATTGCCATAGCTCATGTCGCCCAGCGGCACGCCGTCCAGCGTGAAGCCAAGCTGGTTCTGGTTGAACCCGCGCAGTGAGATGCGGGCGGACCATTCGTAGCTGCCGAAAGCATCGGCCGACTGGAAGTTCACGCCCGGAAGCTTCGAAATCGCCTTCAACGGCGATGTGCCGGGCGTCAGCAGGGAGATATCCTCGGCACTGACGGTCTGCGTCTGGCGGGTTTCGCCGAAGCCGAGGACGACGATTTCGCCGCCCGATCCGTCCGCGCCGGTTGCGGCGGCATCGGCTGCGGGATCGGCCGCACCCGTAGTGACACCCGCAGCAGTATCGTCGGCCGCGAAAGCCGGTGCGGCGATAGTGAAGGCAAGAAGCGAGACACCTGCTGCAAGCAGGCGAGAGGTCTGGACTGTCTTCATTGGGAAAGAACTCCACCCTGGAACCGTGCGGGGTGGTCCTCCTGTTCGGAGGCAATCCGATGACATTCCCATGTCATTTCAAAGAATATGAATAGATTGCCGACATTTCGCGCCCCAGTGATATAGATACAACACCATTCGCGGTGAATACTTGGCGGCGATATGGCAGGGCCATGGCAGCGACATGGAACGACATCGGGGGCTAGCTTGAGAAGCTGGCGCGGTCTTGGGAAACAGGAGGTGGAGGAAACGCGACGACGCTTCTGCCGCGATGATTTTGCAATCCGCCGCGCAAGTCTGGCATCCCGTGCTGACGTTTTCTGCCCAGCCCGAACGGCAGCGGCAGCACGCCGGCTGTTTGAGGACCCTGCCGGGTTGGAGGCCCTTCACCCGCATGTTTCAGGGCTGGATGACAATAAAGACATTGCCATCACGATGGACGGCGTGACCTACCGCCTGGATGCGGACAGCGCGCCGCCGTCCGGCAATGGCCGGCTTGGAGACATGTTGGAAACCGATCCCACCGGATCGTTGAACCACCCGGGTCGGCCTAACAGGCGGCGGCTTTATCCCCTCCCCGCAATGCGATAGACAGCCCCGATGCCCCTCGCCGACAGCAGCCTTGCCCCCGGCCGCATCTCCGCTCCGAAAGGCCCGGCGCGCGGCCTGTTCGTCACTACGATCCTGCTCGGCAGTTTCCTGCTGTTCCTTATCCAGCCGATGATCGCGCGCATGGCGCTGCCCCGGCTGGGCGGCGCCCCCAACGTGTGGAACAGCGCGATGCTGGTCTATCAGGCGCTGCTGCTGGCAGGCTATGCCTATGCGGACTGGCTGGGCCGGTTCTCCCTGAGGCGGCAGGCCACGATCCATATCGCCCTGCTGGCGCTGGCGGGCCTGACGCTGCCGGTGGGACTTGCCGGCATGACGCGGGTTTCCGGTTTGCCGGAGGAACTGTGGGTGCCGCTGCTGCTGGGCCTTTCCATCGGCCCGGTGTTCTTCGCCGTTTCCGCGCAGGCCCCGCTCATGCAGCGCTGGTTCGCCGCCGATCCGCAGGCTGGGGCGCCGTGGGCGCTCTATGCCGCGTCGAACCTCGGCAGCTTTGCCGGGCTGCTGGCCTATCCGCTGGTGGCGGAGCCCCTGCTCAGCCTGCGCCGGCAGAGCCTTGTCTGGTCGGCGGGGTTCATGCTGCTGGTCGTGCTCGTGGCGCTGGCCGGCGCCAGTCGCTTTGCCTTGCCGGTGCGATCGGGTGCGCGCGAACGCGGAATGACCGCCGGGCCGATAGGCTGGCGCAGGATCGTGCTGTGGCTGGCGCTTTCGGCCGTTCCCTCCGGCCTGATGCTTTCCACCACCACGCATCTGACGACCGACATCTTCGCGATGCCGCTGCTCTGGGTGATCCCGCTGGGCCTCTACCTGCTCAGCTTCGTGATCGCCTTTGCGGACCGGCGCGGCGGTGCCCTTGCGGTGAGCCGCATCGCGCCGGTCGTGGTGCTGTTCGCGGGCAGCTATGCGATGGTGTCCAACGGATCGGGCGGGTTGTGGATGGCAGGGGCGACCTGCCTGCTGCTGTTCTGCGTGGCCACTGCGCTGCATGCCCGCCTCTACGACGCGCGCCCCGGTCCGGCGCAGCTGACGCGGTTCTACCTCGTACTATCGGCGGGAGGCGCGCTGGGCGGCGTTTTCACCGCCCTCGCCGCGCCGCTGCTGTTCGACTGGGCGTGGGAACACCCGCTGCTGACACTTGCAGGGGCGCTGCTGATGCCGCTCGACCCGCTGCTGCGCTGGAGCGAGAACGGCGGAGCCGATCGCGGCCCGGTTCGGATCGCGCTGGCCCTGCTCCTGGCCTTCGCCGGGTTCCTGGCCTGGCAACTCTACCAATATGCCCTGCACACCGATGGCGAACTGGTCGCGCTGGTGCTGACGGTGTTCCTTGTCGGCACCGGCATCATGGTCATGGCATGGCGCTGGGCCTTCGTGGCGGTGCTGGCGCTGGCCATGGTCGCGCAAGGTGGCATCTGGACCATCCGCGCCAGCCTGAACGGCGAACGCACGCGCAGCTATTTCGGCATCTACACGGTCCACGATCGCCCGGAAGAGCGGATGCGCACGCTGGCCCACGGCACCACCCTGCATGGCGAACAGTCGCTGGACCCCACGCACGCGCATGACGCGCTGACGTATTACGGCCCCGGCTCCGGCGTTTCGCTGGCGCTCGCGGCCGCGCCGGCGGCGATCGGAACGCAGGCCCGGGTGGGCGTGGTCGGCCTCGGCACCGGATCGCTGGCCTGCCAGTCGCATCCCGGCCAGCACTGGACGTTCTTCGAGATCGATCCCGTCGTCCTGCGCTTCTCCACCTCCGGCCGCTTCACTTACCTGCGCGATTGCACGCCCGATGCGCGCGTGGTGATCGGCGATGCGCGAATCGAGCTGGCACGGCTTCCCGCCGATTCGTTCGACGTCCTGGTGATCGACGCCTTCTCCTCGGACGCGATCCCGATGCATCTGCTGACGCGGGAGGCCATGCGCGTCTATCTCAAGGCCTTGGGCCCGCATGGCCTGCTGCTGCTCCACATTTCCAACCGCTATATCGACCTTGCGCCCGTGGTCGCCGCCAATGCCCGCGCCGAAGGACTGGCGGCGCTATCGCGGCTGGACATCCCCGACGACACGGAGCGCTACACCCCCTCGCGCTGGATCGCCCTCTCCGAGGACGGAACCATGCTGGACCGGATGGCCCGCGCCCGGCCGGACATGCCATGGACCGTGCCGCACGAGGGGTCGGCGCAGCCCTGGACCGATGACCATGCATCGATCTTGCCCTATATTCGGTGGGACCGGCTCGCGGGGAGCTGGTAACGGGGCACCCTCCTTCGTCGAAAGCCGCAAACGTCGTGCCGATGACCTGTTTACGGCGCGCGACAAGCGGCAGGAAGGCCCCCCTCAGGCCCCGCGAATCCTATTGACAGCACATTGTCCACCAGTATGGTTGACAATGTGGAGCAGGGATCTCCCAAGCTCCGACAAACCTGACGTGCAAGTCGACAACGGCAGCACCATGTCGAGACTACGAAACCCTATCGGCGCCGGCAAAAGGCCAAGGCTTTCCGGTATCATGGCAAGGGAAATGCAAGTTTCCGCCATAGGATCGGCGCTGATGCGAAAAGGAGAAACGGCACATGGCACAGAACGACTATCACGTCTCCCCGCAGGGCGATAACTGGGCGGTGACTCTCCATGGCGTGGCCCTTGCGGTCTTCGCCGACATGAAGGCCGCACTCAATCGCGCCATCGATGCGGCACACCAGGCTGGAATGGCCGGGCACGACGCCCGCGTCCTGCTGGCAGACCGCGCGCAGGAACTGCGCGCCAAATGGGTCTTCGGCCTGCATCCCTATCCGCCGACCGCCTGAACGGTCGGCCCCGCCATGCCGGTCGTCCAGACGGCCGGCTAAACCATGCCGACGGCGGTGCGGGCTTTCCGCAACCCGCGCCGCCGCCGGTACCGGCGATCCCCTTGGCGATCCCCTTCCGGACAGGAGATGGCAATGCTCGGGAAACTGTTCCTGGATCATCCCCGCACCGTGAACGAAACTTATGGCGAGCATTGGTACGTCGCCAATCGCTTCGGCCTGCTGATGATCGTGGCCGGATTGGGAACGATGCTGCATGGCTTCGTTCCCGGGCTGATGACCCGCACCGGCAGCAACATGGTCAAAAAGTTGCACGGTGAAATGGCCCATCGCCAACCGGCCAACCTTCGACCGCCCTCATCGGACGCTCATTCAGTCCCACCGCAGGGTTGGCATCTCGAATACGAAATCTGACGCCTGGTGGAGTATCGGCCGCCCCTCAGTGTGAGGCGGCGCCCTCGAAGCAATCCAGCGTCACCCGGTCGCGCCCATAGGACTTGCTCTTGTAGAGCTGCGCATCGGCTTCTGCGATCCAGTGATCCGGTGCCATGCCGTCCACGCAACGCGCACAGGCAACGCCGATGCTCACCGTCACCTGCGGGCCGATCCGCGATGTCTTGTGGGGGATGCACAGGGCATCGACCTGCCGCTTGATCTCCAACGCCACTTCACCGGCCGATTGCGGATCGACGCCCGGCAGCGCGCAAAGGAACTCCTCTCCGCCATAGCGTGCCGCCTTCCCGCTCAACTGCCGGATCGCGCGGGTGAGCGCGGATGCAATCATCATGATGCACCGGTCTCCGGCCTGATGCCCGTAGGTATCGTTGAATTGCTTGAAGAAATCGATGTCGATCATGATGACGGAAAGCCATTCCCCCGTCCGGGCCAGACGCCCGCAATCCGCCGCAAGGTCGATTTCCAGATGGCGGCGGTTGCTCAGCCCCGTCAGCGCATCGGTAACCGCCATTTGCGCCAGACGGTCGCGCATCCGCTTCAGTTCGACATGGTTGGCCACCCGCGCGCGCAGCAGCGCCGGCTGCACCGGCTTGGTGATGTAGTCGATCGCGCCCATCGATAGCCCGCGCATCTCCGCCTCGGCATCGCCCAGCCCGGTGGTGAAGATCACCGGCACGTCCGCCAGCAGCGGATCGGTCTTGAGCTTGCGGCAGGCCTCGAAGCCGTCGATCCCGGGCATCACTACGTCCAGCAGGACAAGATCGGGCTGCACCGCGCGCGCCACATCCAGCGCATCCTCACCCGAACTCGCAAAGCAGACGTCGTATTCGTCTTCCAGCACGGCATTCATGATTTCGATATTGGCCAGATCGTCATCGACAATCAGGATCGTCGCCTTGTTCACGAATTATTCCTTTGCGCGACGAAGTTGACGGCAGGTGCATCCGGATCAAATCCATCGCCGAATGACTCGGCTTCCGCGCGGCCGTCGATCCGGTCCACGATATCGAGCGCCGCGGCGTAATCGAGGCGGAGCACCGCCGCACAGAGCGGGTGTTGATTGCGCTCGGCCACCGGCACGCCCGATGCGCTGGCGAATTTGTCATAGGCCTCACGCGCGCGCAGGCTTCGGCGCAAGAGCAGGCCGCGCAGTTCCGCCAGCGCCTGCGCGGCCCGTTCCGGATCGGCGGCAGCCGCGTCATGAGCGATCTCCGCGCCCGCGCCCGGTACTTCCAGCGTCCTTGCCGCGGCAACGGCGGACCGCAAGGCTGCATCAAGTGCGGCGATTTCCGTGTCGATGGCCGCCCGGCCGCTGCTGGGCAGGAGCAGCAATTGCTCCAGATCGGTCGCGCGCGACTGGACTTCGTGGAGGCCAAGCGAGCCGGCCACGCTGCGCAATCCATGGGCGCGCCTTCTGGCATCCTCGGGCTCACCCCGCGCCAGCGCATCGTTCATGGCCGTGGCAACCTCTCCATAGTCCTTTCCGAAGCTGACGATCAGGCGGCGCAGCAGTGCGGCCTTGCCCCCCACGCGTTCCAGCGCGGTAGCGAGATCGAACGGCGCAAGCTCTGCGGGAAGCAGCAGCGCCGGATCGGCCGCTGCCGTGCGGCTGCCCAGACCCGCCGCGCCGGTTTCGGGCACCACGGGTTTCAGCCAGCGGTTCAGCAGCGCGACCAGCGCGGCGGGCGAGACCGGCTTGGCGATATGATCGTCCATCCCGGCATCGAGGCACTTGTTCTTCTCTTCCTCGAAGGCATGCGCGGTCATCGCCAGGATCGGCAGGGTGCCCAGCGGGCGGCTGCCGCGAATGTGGCGCGTGGCTTCCAGCCCGTCCATCTCCGGCATCTGCACGTCCATCAGCACGGCGGCGTAAGTGTCTCCGCGTCGCGCCACCAGATCGCAGGCAATGCGCCCGTTGACGGCGGGGTCGACCACCAGCCCGGCCTGCGTCAGCAGTTCGGTCGCGATCTCCAGATTGATCTCGTTATCCTCTACCAGCAGCACGCGTTGCCCCCGCAAGTGCGGATCGACCTGGTTGCGGCGCACTTCCTCGCGCGGCATCGCCTCTACCGTCGCATCCTTGTGCGCGAACAGCATGGTGATCGTGTCCAGCAGGGCCTGCGGATCAATCGGCTTCGCCAGAACGGCCGAAATCGGGATGCCCTGCGCCTCCGCCATGGCCTCGTCCACGCTGTAGGCCGTTAGGATCAGGGTTACCGGCATCGGGCCATCGCCGGCCCGCTGCTGCAGGATGCGGGCCAATTCGATGCCATCCATGCCCGGCATCTTCCAGTCGATCAGCACCAGGTCGAACGGCACGTCGCGCGCACTGGCATCGGTGCAGGCGGCCAGGGCCTCCTCGCCCGAAGCGGCAAGGTCGATGCGCATGCCCCAATGACCGAAGATGCCCTGCACGATCTCGCGCGAAGCAGCGTTATCGTCCGTCGCCAGCACGCGCAGCGAACGGATCTGGTCGAACGAAAGGGTGCGGCTCGTCGGCAGAGCGCCCGCTTCCGCCATCTCGAACCGGCAAGTGAAGGTGCTGCCCTTGCCCGGCGCGCTCCGCACCGAGATGGAGCCGCCCATCTGTTCCAATATCTGCTTGCAGATCGCCAGCCCCAGCCCGGTTCCGCCAAATCGCCGCGTGGTGGAATTGTCCGCCTGAGAGAACGGCTTGTAGAGCGCGGCCTGCTGCTGGAGGGTCATGCCGATGCCGTCGTCGGCCACCACCAGTTCCAGCACGGCCCGCTCGCCCTCCGGCCCGCTGCGCCTTTCGACGACTTCCAGCCCGATCTCCACACGCCCGCCTGCGGAGAACTTGACCGCATTGCTGAGCAAGTTGATCGCCACTTGCGCCAGTCGCAGGGGATCGCCGCAGACCGCCGCCGGCACGTCCGGACCGATATGCGTGAACACGCGCACGCCCTTCGCCTGCGCGTCGAACGAAACCAGCTGGACCTGATCGGCGATCGTCGACCGCAAGTCGAAGTCGTGCATTTCCAGCACCAGCTTGCCGGCCTCGTTCTTCGAAAAGTCGAGGATGTCGTTGATCAGTCGCAGCAGTGAGGAGCCTGCGCCCTTGATCTTCTCCACATAGTCGCGCTGGCGATCGTCGAGATTGGTGTGGCCGATTAGATGGCCATAGCCCAGAATCGCGTTCATCGGTGTGCGGATTTCATGACTCATGTTCGCAAGGAACATGCTCTTCACCCGCGTCGCCTCTTCCGCCTCGTGCGTGCGTTCTTCCAGCGCGACGTTCTTCTGGATGATCTCGTCGCTCATCCGGCCGATCCGCTGGAAACTGGCGATCAGCATGCCGTTCAGCCAGACCAGCACCGCCGTCTGGAACGCCACGATCCCGGCGTGAAGCAACACGCGCTCCACCGTGCCGGCCTGCGAAAACACGGCGTAGGGCAGGATATAGAGCAGGATCAGGTGATGCAGCGAGACGGCCAGGGCCGCAACGATGATCGCCTGCCTGTCAAGCCAGGCGATGGTCAGCGCCAGCATCGCGAAGAAGTACATGTGCATGTCCATCTGCCAGGGATGGCCCCGCAGAAGGAACAGAAGGATCGCCGCCTCACCCATCAAGGCAACGGCGGAAAGGTAGCGGGTGGCCGGCGCCGGCCCCTGCAGCGCCCACATCAGATGGTAGGAGGCGGCCAGCACCGTTCCGGCCAGCGCGGCGTAGAGCGGGGATTCGCCCTGGATCAGCGCGACCAGCGCATGGAGCGGCACGTGAAGCCAGAACAGGAATACCAGAAAGCGGCCGAACCTGCCGCGAAGCGCCTCGATCTCGTCGTTCATGATGCCTTGCCCCCCTTGCTCGGCACGGTGCAGCCCAGCGGGCCCGGAACCCGGCGGGCAAGCAGCGCGCCGGAGCCTTTCAGGGACTGGCTGAAATGAGGATCGGCCGATGCGGCGATCACCACGTTGGAAAATCCGCCGGGCCTGACCAGTCGTCCGCCGGAAGCCCGGACCAGGTCCGCGGTGCGGCCCAGCGTCCAGCCCGGCGGGGCGACGACGAGGTAGCCCTGCCCCTGCGCGGCACCGCCCAGCGACGCGACCAGCAGCCCCACCATCAGGGCGCCCAGCATCAGGAAGGCCGGGAACAGGTCGCGCAAGCGCGGCCGGCTATTCGGCCTTGGCGCTTCCATCCCGTGATTCCCGTGCTTTTGCAACTGCATGGCCCTGCCAATCCCCCCGGATGTTAGAGCTTAGCTAAGTAACGGTGTTACAATCGTAAATATAGTAGGATCGCGTATTCCCCAGTCGGAGAAAAATATATTTTATCCTTCCCCCGCCAAAAGGGGGCAAGCGTTGAACCGGCCGGTTATTTCCGCGCCGGAACGAAGGGACGGATGTCAAAGGTGTGCGCCCGGCGCAAAGCCGGGAACAGCCGCGACCAGATCAGCGTCACCGCGATGGCCCCCGCCCCGCCGACGATGACGGTGGCCACCGGGCCGATCAGCGCCGCGACGAAGCCCGATTCCGCCTCTCCCAACTCGTTCGAGGCGGAAACGAACAGCGAGGATACCGCCCCCACTCGCCCGCGCATGTCCTGCGGGGTGGAAAGCTGGATCAGCGACTGGCGGACATAGACAGAGAACATGTCCGCCGCGCCGGACACCGTCAGGCACAGCAGCGAAAGCGGCAGCCAGCGCGAGAGGCCGAAAACCAGGATCGCCACGCCATAGATGGCCACAGCCGCCAGCATCTTCGTCCCCACCCCGCGATCGAGCGGTTTCCACGAGAACCAGAACGCCGCCAGCATCGCCCCCAGCGCCGGCGCCGCGCGCAAGGTGCCAAGCCCGCTCGGCCCGATGCCCAGGATGTCGTGCGCGAAGACCGGCAGCAGCGCCGTCGCCCCGCCCAGCAACACCGCCATCAGGTCCAGCGAGATCGCGCCCAGGATCAGCGGATGGTGGCGGACATAGGCAACCCCTTCGATCATCTGCTGCCAGGGATTGACCCCTTGGTTTCTCCGGGTCAGCGGCACCGGCCCGATGCCCATCAGGCAGACCAGCGCCAACGCGAACAGGGCCGAGGAGAAGGCATAGGGTGTCACCGGCCCGGCCGCGTAGAGGAAGCCGACCGATGCCGGTCCGACGATGGCGCCCAGCCTGCTGGCGATGGAATTGGTGGCGATGGCCTTGGGCAGCACGTCGGCCGGCACCAAATCGGGCGCCAGCGCGCCCAGGGCCGGTGCAGAAAACGCGCGGACCACGCCGAACAGCGCGGCCACCCCGAACAGCGCCCCCAGCGTCACGCCTTGCGTCAGGTTCAGCCAGCCCAGCAGCAGCGCGCAGCCAAGCTGCACCACGCTGCACAGGCGCGCGATCTGCCGCCGGTCCACATGATCGGCGGTCCATCCTGTCACCAGCACCAGCAGGAACAGCGGAATGAACTGCACCAGCCCGACTATGCCGAGCTGGAACGCCGCCTCCTTTATGCTGCGGGTTTGCCGGGCGACCTCATAGACCTGCCAGCCCAGCACCACGACCATGCCGCCTTGCGCCATCGTCGTGCACATCCGTGCCACCCAGAACAGCCGAAAGGCGGGATACGACAGGGGATGCCTGGGCCGGGTCAATGTGCGCTCCGTCGGGGATGTCCGCCGCTGCTGCCGGGTCAGGGCGCGCGTGACAAGTGCCGGAACGGCAAAACAATCGCTTCGGGCGGGTTTCGAAGACGCGCCGGTTGCCGGGAAAGTGCCCGGAAACCGGCGCGAGACGGCCGAGGTCTAGAATTCCGACCAATCCTCGCCGGAATGCGCGGGATTGATCGCCAGGTTTCCGCTCACCGGCAGCGGCATGTGGCGGGGCGGGGCGATAGCCGGCACCGGCGCGCCCCGCCGGGACAGCAGCCGCACGGGGGCGTTGCCACCGGACTTCAGCCGGAAGCGCGTCGTCAGTTCGGCCAGTTCTTCCGCCTCGGAGGCCAGGCCGCGCGCGGCGGCGGCGGTCTGCTCCACCATCGCGGCGTTCTGCTGGACCATCTGGTCCATGCTGACCACGCCCCCGCCGATCTCGGTCAAATTCTCGGACTGCACCTCGGCGCCTTGCGCGATGGCATCGACCAGGGTGTTGATCTCGGCGATCTTCGTGCCGATCCGCTCCAGCATGCGCCCGGTCTGGCCGACAAGATCGACGCCTTGGGCCACTTGCGTGGACGATGTGGTGATCAGCGCACGAATTTCGCGCGCGGCATCGGACGATCGCTGCGCCAGCGCCCGCACTTCGTTGGCGACCACGGCAAATCCCTTGCCGGCATCGCCCGCCCGCGCGGCCTCCACGCCTGCATTCAGCGCCAGCAGATTGGTCTGGAAGGCGATGCCGTCGATCAGGTCGATGATCTGGTTGATCTGCATCGAACTCTTTTCGATCGCGTCCATCGCGGTAACCGCATTGCGCACGACTTGCGCGCCATCGTCGGCATCGCCGCGCGCCGCGCCAACCGCGATGCGCACTTCGCCGGCGCTGCGTGCCGTCACTTCCACCATTCCGGTCACGTGCTTCATCGAAGCGGACGTCCGCTCCAGCGTCGCCGCCTGGGTTGCTGTCCGCTGTGCCAGATCGTCCGATGCAGAGCGGATTTCGGCTGAGCCCGTGCGCACGGATTCGGCGGAAGTCACGACCTGCGCGATGCTCGCCTCCAGCCCGACGATGGTGCGGTTGAAACTGGCGCGCAGGCTCTCGTATTCCTCCGCAAAGGCCGTTTCCAGCTTGACGGTCATGTCTCCGCCTTCAAGCGCGAGCAGGCCCTGCTGCAGCGCCTCCACCATCTCTTCGCGGGTGGAGTTGAGCTGAATTTGCACGGCATTGTCCCGGAACACCGCCATGGCCTTGGTCATCCGGCCCACGCAGTCGCTGTGGTCGGTGAACCGGATCGGGCTGGCGAGATCGCCTGCCGCCAGACCTTCCATGCGCACTACGGTCTCAACATAGGGGTCGCAGATCAGCTTGCCGCTGACCTTCACGGTCAACAGCGACGCGACCAGCGCCGCAGCCGCCAGCCCGATCCCGAACGTGCTGAAATGTCGCGCGGCAAGCACCGCGCCGCCTGTCGAGAGCAGGCCCCACAGCCCATGCAGATAGAACAGGGTGCGGAACTTGGCCCTGATCGGCGCATATTTCTCGAACCAGTTGAACATCGTCGGCCTCACTGACCCATTTCCCCACGAGGACGGAATGCCTCGGGCGAGCCAGCGATCTACCGGGGATTTGCGAAGGATTGCCGCTATGGCCGATACGGGCATTCAAGTAGTCGGCGGCCGCGCATGGTTACGATTCTGCAAGGAAGGCGCGTCAACCGGCGCCCATCGCCTCCACCAGCGGCCAGAGCACCTGGTCCGCATGGATCGTGCAGAAATACTCGTTGACCTGCCGGATCAGCCCGTCGCTCAGGAAGAACACCATGCAATACTGGTTGCGATAGGCAGTGCCCGCGCTGGTCACGGCGTCGCCCTCCCATTCCACGATCACGCGGTCCGCTTCGGCGGTCACGGTCTTGATCGTCGGGCGCAGGCCGGTGGGGACCATGCTGTTGAATGCCTCGATCGTGCCGATCATCACGTCCCGGTCGCGGCGACCGGCGAACTTCGTATAGCCCTTGGCAATGGTGAAGGCATCGGGTGCAAGGCAGGCTTCGGCCTCTGCCGCCCTTCCCGCGCCCATCGCCGCGATGAAGCGCAGTACGACGGCCTTATTGTCCTCTGTCATTTCGCCTCTCCCTCGATCATCGGTTTCGACCGGCCGGTCAGCCGCTGCCAAAGTGCGCGCAGCCAGCCCGTAAGGCCGCCGTGCCGGGCCGGCTCGGGCTGGGAAATGACCTCGACCGCCGCGGTATCGCCAGCTTCGATCCGGGCCTTGAGCTGCGCTGCGAAACTGCGCGCGAATTGCGGCAGCAGCGGCTTGCCCAGCGCCTCCCACATCGGCGCCATCGGCCCGCTACCGATAACCTGCACGTGCAGCACAACCTCGGTCTCGCCCCCGGCAAGCGCCCGCGCTCTATAAGTGCCGCCGCCCTCCACCGGATCGCCGTCCAGCCGATAGCGAAACCGGACGAGGCCGGGCCCGGACCACTCGTCCACTTCGACCATGACTTTCACCGTGCGCACCAGCCCGCCCGCGCCCACTTTCAGCGTCCAGCGAGAGCGGTCCTCATCCAGTACCTCGCAAGACTGAAGGCCGGGCATCAGGCTGGCCCAGCCCTCGATATCGCGGACATGGCGCCAGACCTTTTCGATCGGGCGAAGGATCGCGACGCTCTGCTCGGTCTCGATCATGCCGGCTGCGCTTCGGCCGGAGTCTCGCCGGAAATGACGCGTTCGAACAGGTCGCTGGGATTTCCGGCGGCGTGGCGCCCGGCAAGGTAGCCGTGGGTCATCCCGCGCGCATTGGTCATGCCGCTCTGCATCACTGCGCCGTTATCGAAGCGGACCATCGAGTTTCCGGCGACGTAGAGCCCGTCGATCACATCGCCGTTCCAGTCGACCGCGCGGCAGTGATGGTCGGCGACAAGGCCGGTGCCGGCG
Source organism: Novosphingobium oxfordense (assembly GCF_044029435.1). Classification (NCBI taxonomy): domain Bacteria; kingdom Pseudomonadati; phylum Pseudomonadota; class Alphaproteobacteria; order Sphingomonadales; family Sphingomonadaceae; genus Novosphingobium; species Novosphingobium oxfordense. The sequence goes on from NZ_CP147008.1 coordinate 2,140,873, forward strand.
ATCCCGCCCCCGCCCATGCGTTTCAGTTCCACCGCGTAATAGGGCCCCTCGCGCAAGGGGCCGAGGTTGGCATTGGGTTTCTGGTGGATGTCGCCGATCATCACCGATGCCCAGGGGTAAGTGCCGCGCGCGAAGAGGGTATCCTCGCCCCCTTCGCAATCGCGGTTGAAGCGGGCGACGGTTTCCGCAAGGCCGCCGGGATCCACGCCGATGCGAAGCGCCAGTTCCTCCAGCGTGTCCGCGCTGACGGCCAGCCCTTCGGGAAGGTCGGCGCCCGGCGGAACCGATCCGAATGGGTATTTGGCCCGCGCCTGCGCGTCGAACACCACCCAGCAGGGGAAGTTCGGGTGCGTCTGGCTGGCGCCATCGATCACGTCCACCGCGTAATAGAGCGCGCGGTAGAAGGATTCGTCCGCAAAGCGCTGGCCCGCGCGGTTGACGACGATGGTGTGCGGCAGGCCCAGAAACGGCAGCGATCCGCGCCAGAGCGGCACGCCGTCCTCCAGTTCCTCGCCCGGAATGTGGATGCCCAGGTTGGTGGGATCGGGAACGCGGGCGATCCGTGCGCCCACTTGCCCCGCCATGCGCAAATGCGCGCCATCGACCGACGGCATTACCATGGAAACGGGATCGATCTGGTTGGACAGCGTCTTCGCGAGTTCCGGATTGCGTTCATAGCTGCTGACCGCGATCACCACCCCGCGATGCGCGCGCACGAACAGGTCCTGCCCATCGCGCCGCGCACGGACGCCGACCACGCGGTGGCCGTCGCCGATCAGTTCCACCACCTCAACCCCGGTTTCCAGCGGAATGCCGCGATCGAGCGCCCCCTTCACGAAGTAGGCAGCCAGACCGGGCCCAAGGCAACGCTCATCCTTGCCCAGACGCTCTGCCATCAGGCCATAGTCCCACTGGACCATGTTGGCAGTGCCGCCGCCCTTGAAGATATCCTCGTGCGTGAAGGCATAAGGCACTTGCGCGGAAACCCGCGTGCGGGATTGCCATTCGCCCAGCGTCTCGGCCGGGAACGGCACGACTTCCAGATAACGCCCTTCGCTGATCGCATCGTTGTTATGGCGAAAATAGTAATCGGGGCAGCCGTGGATCACGGCCATCTTCAGCCCGATCTGCTCCTCGAACCAGCGCAACGCGACCGGGCCGTGCAGCGACTGGTTCAGGATGGCCGCATCGTTGCCGTATCCCATCGACAGGGTCTGGACATAGCGGAAGCCGCTTTCCGCCGAGTCTGCGATGCCAGCCTCAGCCGCAAGGTGGTTGCCCGGGATCCAGACCTCCCCCATCGACAGCGCGGTCACCCCGCCGACCTGATCGGCCCGCTCCAGCACGAGCGCACTGATACCATGATCGTGCCCGGTGATCGCGGCGGCAAGACCACCCCCGCCAGAGCCGATGGCGACCAGATCCGCTTCCATGTCCCATCGGGGTGGAAGGTTTTCGATCATGCTGTTCTCCTCTCCCGTGGCGGACGCCTACCGGCGCCTTCGTCCAGCATTCTTCCGAGCCGCTTGGGGCCGGCAAAGTCATCGCAATGTCGTTCTAGGTGTCGTTCGGGTGCGCTTTGGTGGAAGCGCCGATTTATAAGGCCGGATGGTTCTTTTAAGCGCGTTGCAAGTCAAGCGGTTTGGGCGGGCAACGCCGGGGCGATGGGCAGCGGGTCACCATTCTGCGCGTCCGGCGGTCAGGATGCGCGTGGCCTGCCTGGCCCATGCGCGGCGCTCCTCTTCGGCGACCGGGCGATTGTCCAGCATGACGTTCACATACCAGCCCCGCAGCATCAGGATGAAACCCCGCGCGATGGCCACAGGATCGCGGCATGGAATGCCGTCGGCATCGGCGCGCTGGCGGATGAACCATGCGATCTGCGCAACGCCCAGTTCGGTGCGCTCCGCCGCCGCCGCGCCCAGTTCGGGGAAGCGATGCGCTTCGGCATGGATAAGGCGGTTGACCATCAGGCCGTCGCCTTCAAGGCTGATCGCAAGGCTGCGGTCCGCGTAGCTTTCCAGCCCCTCTTCCAGCCCAAGCACGCCATTGGCGGTGGAGAGCGCGGCGAAGGCCGAAAGCCGTTCGATCTGCCGCTGCATGATCGCGCGAAACAGCGCCTCCTTAGACGGGTATCGGGCATAGAGCGTGGTGCGCGACATCTGCGCCGCCCGAACAATCTGCCGCATCGATGCCCCGCCATATCCGTGGGCCAGAAACTCGGCGAGAGCGACATCCAGAAGCCGTTCCTCGATCGCCGCTGCATCTTCCAGGCGCGGCCGTCCCCGCGCGCGTTTCGTATCCTTCGCCCCCGCCTGAACCGCCACTTTCGCCAAAATCGGAAACCTCTCTCGCTTCACCTTCGCCACTCACAGGACGCGCCAGGGCGAATAACAATCCATATGGTACATTTAATACCCGAAATTGGTACGTCAAAGCATCCGTAAAAGCGCTGTGACGATATGGCCGTCGTGAAATTTTGCCCTCGCCGCGGCTAGTGCGAAACTGATGTTCAGCACCGGCGGGAAGCCGGGCGAGGGAGAGAGGGGAGGATACGATGTCCAACAATTTCCGGCGAACTGCGCCATCGGCATTCGCATTGACGGTCGCGCTGCTCGCGCACCCGGCCATCGCGCAGGACAGTAGCGCGAAGACGGCTGCGGATGCCGTAAATGCACCGCAGGCCGCAAACGAACCGACCCAGACAAGCGAAATCTACGTCACTGCGCAGCGCCGCTCCGAACGCCAGCTGGACGTGCCGATCACGATCACCTCGGTCACCGATCAGGCGCTGACCAATGCCGGCGTCCGCCAGCTTTCGGACCTCTCCAAAGTCGTTCCCGCGCTTCGTTTCGACAAGTCGGGCGTCTACACCCAGCCCACCATCCGCGGTGTCGGCACCGCCATCACGACATCGGGCGGCGGCCCGAACGTCGCGACTTACGTGGACGGTTTCTTCTCCCCCAGCGCGGCGGCAACGGACTTCCAGTTGATGAAAGTCCAGTCGGTGCAGGTGCTGAAAGGCCCGCAGGGCACGTTGTTCGGCCGCAACACCACCGGCGGCGCGATCCTGGTCACCACCGCCGATCCCAGTGAGACGCCGGGCGGCGAGATGAAGATTTCCTATGGCCGCTTCAACACCGTGGAAGTGCAGGGATACGCCACCTCCGGCCTCGCACCCGGCCTCGCGTTCGATGTCGAGGGTCTCTACCGCCGGAGCGACAGTTTCCAGACGAACATCATCGACGACAACGACCATGTCGGCAAATACAACCGCTGGTCGGTCCGTACCGGCCTGAAATGGGAAGTTTCACCCGACGTCAGCGTGCTGCTGCGCTACATGCATTCGAAGACCGACGATCCTTCGGCGCTGATGCACAACGCCTTCGTGGATGAGGACGGAACGCGCTGGATATACCAGTACACGCCCACCGGCTATTACGCGACCAAGCCCAATCAGGTCGCGCTTCAGCCCAGCGACGGCATTGGCGCCCAAAGCAATTCGGACATCATCCAGGGCACGATCAAGGCCGATCTGGGCTTCGCCAACCTCACGTCCTACACGCAGTACCGCGATGAACGGGTGACCAGTGTGCAGGATCTGGACGCGACGGCGCTGCCGATCTTCACCATCCGCATCGGATCGAACAGCAAGACCTTCACGCAGGAACTGCTGCTGAACTCCAAGGCCGGTTCGCCGCTGCAGTGGACCACCGGCGTCTACTATTTCCGCAACCGCGATACCTGGCCCACGGACGCCAAGCTGGGCACCGCGCCGTTCGTTCGCAACGGTGAATCCGGCACGCTAACGCAGTCGATCGCCGTCTTCGCCGACGCCACTTACGAAATCACCCCGCAGCTCTTCCTGACAGCAGGCGCCCGCTACAGCCATGACTGGGTGGACGATGCTTACTTCCTCAAGGCGCTGACCGCAGCGGTTTATGAAGATGCCAATGGCAACCCGGTGCCGTTCCCGGCAAACGTGCCGCTCTACACGCGCTTTGACGTGCCTAAGCTGACCAACGATCGCGTTACCCCGCGCGTCGTGCTGCGCTTCAAGCCCAACGACGAATCCAGCATCTATGCGTCCTTCACGCAAGGCTACAAAGCCGGCCTGCTGAACGTCGGCGGATATTCGTATCGCCCGGTTAAGCCGGAAACGATCAACGCCTACGAACTGGGCTACAAGTACGCAAAGGGCGGGATTTCCGCTGAGCTTTCCGGATTCTACTATGATTATAAGAACCTGCAGGTTTCCAGCTTCCAGGCCGGAACCGCGCGGATCACCAATGCGGCAAGCTCCGAAATCTACGGTATCGAAGGACAGGTCAGCGCCCGCGTGACTTCAGACTTCACGGTCTCCGCCGGCGCGGCTTGGACTCATGCGCGGTACAAGAACTTCCCGAACGCGCCGTTCTACCAGTTCTGCGACCCCACCGTGACTGACAAAACTTCGCCGGTGATCTGCGGCGCCCTCGGGCCCGGTTCGTTGGTGGAAACGACCACCGACGCCAGCGGCTTCAAGATGCAGCGTTCGCCTGAGTTTACCGCCAATCTGGCGGCGTCCTACGGCCTCGATCTTGCCAACGGACGGCTCACCCTGTCGGGCAATCTCTACTATACCTCCTCGTTCTATTTCGGCATTGCCGAGCAGTTCAAGCAGAGCGACTACGCCCTGCTCGGCCTGCGGGCAGAGTGGACCGACGCAAGCGACAAGTATTCGATCGCGATCTTCGGCGAGAACGTGACCGATAAGCGCTATCGCTCGGCGGTGAACTACGCCTCGCTTGGCATCGGCAGCGTCTGGGCCGGTCCGGCCACTTACGGGGCGACATTCGGCGTCAAGTTCTGAGGGAAATCGCGGCGCGGGGCTTCGAAGCCCCGCGCCGTTCCTCCGCCTGCACGACAGAAACCCCGCCACCTCGCCCTTGGCGGTCCAAGCTGCTACGGCAGCTGCCATGAAATTCCCGGTCTCGCATCCGCTTCCCTCCTCCGCCGACATAACGCCCTGCGAAGAACCGGATTTCGTGGTGGTAGACGTCGAAACCGCCTGTTCGCGGGTCAGCAGCATCTGCCAGATCGGCATCGTCGGCTTCCGGCAGGGAAGTGAGGTCTTTGCCTACGAAACGCTCATCGATCCGTGTGACGAGTTTTCCACCTTCAACATCCGCATCCACGGCATTTCACCCGAACACGTAGCTGGAAAGCCCACTTTCAGCGACGTCCACTCGGTAATCGCAGGCTATCTCGGCGGACGCATCACTGTCGCACACTCGGCGTTCGACAAGGGCGCGCTGGGAGCAGCCTGCCGGCTGAATGGGCTCGCGGCGATCGAGACGACCTGGCTCGATAGCGTGCGCGTCGCCAAGCGGGCCTGGCCGCAACTTTCCAGCCACCGCCTCAACGTGCTTTCCCGCCACCTGAAGATCCGGCATCGCCACCATGACGCCCTCAGCGACGCGCGCGCAGCGGGCATGGTGATCGTCAGGGCCATGGAAGAGACGGGGATCGATCTGCAAGGCTGGATGGCCAAGCCCGGCAAGCAGGGCAAGGCGCCGCCCGCCGCCGAGCAAGGCCCGCTCAAGGGCCAGCGCATCGCCATCCTGGGCGCTGGCCGCGATGGCACGCTGGCACAATTCCTGGCCGGTGCGGGCGCGCGCATCGTGTCCTCCGTCGGCGCGACCACGACGATGCTGGTGATCGGCACGCTTCAGCCGTTCGGGCGATGGGTCGCCGCAGAGGAGCAATACCGCAAGGCGGAAGAGCTGCGCGATGCGGGCGGCCGGATCGAGATCGTCACCGAGGCGGAACTGCGCCTGCGGCTGGAAGCGATCCGCCCCCTTTGAGGCGCACCTCAGCCGTCAACGGAGACGGCACAGCTCCCCCTGCGATCATGCGAGCGATGCACTGGCGGCAGGAAGGGAAACCTCGCCCTGATCCTCGCCATCCCAGTAATGCGCCCGCTCGCCAACCACCTGGATCAGCACGATCCCGGGCGTATCGATGCCCTGCGGCCACCAGCGCTCCAGCCCCTTGGTCCAGTGCTCGGCAAAACGGGTCTTGTCTCGCACCAGCAGTGCACGGCCCTCCACCGCCAGGAAGAACGGCCGCATGCCCAGCAATCCGGACTTACCCTGATAGCTGAGGGTCACGTGGGGGTCGGCGTCAATATCCGAAACCATCAGGGCGGAATCGTCGGTGAAGAACCAGGCTTGGCCGCCGTAGTCGACCTCGCGGTTGTTGCTCATCGGCCTTGCCGCAATAGCGCCGCCGCTGGTGTGGGTTGCGAGCATCGCGAAATCGATGTCCTTCATCTTTTCGGAAATCTGCTCAAGCGTCATGGTCATGGCATCCTCCTTGATCGATACCTTGACGAAACGTTCGAGCGCACGATTTCGGCCACCCCGCTCGATCACTCCACACCGTGCCGGCACCCGGCTCGTCGCAAAGTCGCGCATCTTCACGCTTCTGCCCCCACCTCGCGGAGAACCATTCGCCCGCGCGTCGGTTTTCGTCAGCAGGACGCAGGCATTTTGCGAGAGGACGGCATGGCAAAATCACTGAGGAAGGGCGATGCGGTGAGCTGGAGCAGCCATGGCGGCAAGGCCCATGGCAAGGTCGTCAAGAAGCTGACCGAACCGACGCGGATCAAGGGCCACAAAGTCGCCGCATCGAAGGACAATGTGGAATACCTTGTCGAGACGGACGACGGCAAACAGGCTGCACACAAGCCGGGTTCGCTCGATCGGACCTGAACGGCATCATGCCGATGCATGGCTGGACAACGGCCGTTTACCGACTTCCGCAGGCTAGGCGGGGGGCGAAATCAGGCTTTCCAGCGCTCGCTCCAGCGATGCGCGGGTGAACGGTTTCTGCACGACCGGTTGGCGGCGGTAGGCAGCCTCGATCCCGGCCTCTCCATAGCCCGTAACGAACATGTACGGCACGCCGCGCGCAGCAAGCGCGTCCGCAATCGGATAGCTCCATTCGCCGGCCAGATTGACGTCGAGTATGGCTGCATCGACCCTATCGGCCTCCAGCGCCGCAAGGGCGTGGGCCACTTTCGAGACCGGGCCGACGATCGTGCAGCCGATTTCCTCGACGATGTCCTCAAGCAGGATCGCGACGATTGCCTCGTCCTCGACGATCAGGACGTGTTGCCCTGTAAGAAGCGAAGCCATCAGCCCAGTTCCTCAATGCTCATGTCGACCGAACACACCAGCCCCCTCTCCCGATAATCGAGTTTCACCTCGCCATCGAGTTCGCGTGCCAGCGCATGCTGCAGCAAGCGCGTGCCAAAGCCCCGATGTATCGGCGTGGAGACGGAGGGCCCATCCTTTTCCGTCCATTCCAGATGCAGCCGCCCGGCCCTGCTCGCCCAGACCACTTCCACGCTGCCGCTGGCATTCGACCACGCGCCATACTTGACCGCGTTCGATGCAAGTTCGTGCAACGCCATGGCAATCGCGAGTGACAATTGCGGACGGAGCGTCTTGTCGGGCCCAGCGATCGTCAGCCTTTCCTGCGTCATGCCGTCATCGAACGGTGCAAGCGCCTGCGTGACGATTTCGCGAAGGTTGGCGCCTTCCCAGTTGGCGCGCGTGAGCACGGTGTGCACGTCCGACAGCGCGATCAGCCGGCCTTCGAACGCGGCGCGCGCGTTCGGGCTGGCTGCGTCGCCGCGAAAGGTCTGGCTGGCGATCGACTGGATCGTCGCCAGCGTGTTCTTGACCCGGTGGTTGAGTTCGTTGACCAGCAGCTTCAGGTGTTCCTCGGCCCGCTTGATGTCGGTTATGTCGCGGGTCGTACCGGCGATCGATTCCACCTCGCCGGCTTCGTTCAGGATCGGCATGAAAATGTAGTCGTAAGTGCGCCAGCCAAGCGTCGCATGGGGGAACCCGACTTCGCCGCGGATGCCCTCCTTGGTGGCAATCACCCGATCGATCTCACGCTCGTGCATCTCGGCATGCCACTGTTCGTAGCCGACTTCGATCAGTCGTTTACCGATCGATTCTTCCAGCGTGCGCCCCCACATGGTCAGTAGGGCGCGATTGGCGAAGGTGAAGTGATAGTCCGTGTCGAACGCGTAGACGAGGTCCGGCGTCGCCGATATCAGCGCTTCGTACGAGCGTTTCTGCCGGTCCAGTTCGCTGGTCACGCGGGCAAGGGCGTCCTGCGTCTCGCGGCGGTCGGTCACGTCGCTGGCGGCGCCGAACCACTCGGCGATCTCGCCCGCCTCGTCAAACAGCGGCACCGCGCGCGAGAGCGTCCATCCGATCGAACCGTCTACGCGCCAGACGCGATGCTCCAGCTCGAACATGCGCTTGCTGCGAATGGCCTCCCCTATCGCGGCGCGGACTTGCGGCTGATCTTCGGGAATTATGTAGTCTTCGATCCAGGATCGTCGGCTTGCATCCGTATCCGCTACGAAGCCCCGTCCATCAAGTTCGCGCATTTCGGCCCAATCGGGGCTTACGCGGTAAACGACGTCAGTGCTGGCATTCACGAAAGCGCGAAACCGCGCCTCGCTCTCCCTCAGCGCTGCCTCGGTCGACCGGCCACTGTCACCATGAGACGGCATTGCCGACCCGTCGCCCATAGAGAAAATCCTTGCTTATCTTCCAATACCTAGCAACGCCGTGAGAGGAAGATCGCTCCCTCTTCCAGCGCCCGCTACGAAGAATACCGATAGCTTGTCGCGTCACGATCCTTCGTTGAACTCACGGATATTGCCGCGAGGGGCCGCTTCGGCGGGACGACCCTCATGGCAGTTCTCCTTCGATGCTTATCCAACGCTAACTAGCTGAATGCCCATCGCGTTCCCGCGCGCGGAAATGCTCAGGCATCCTTGCGTGGAGATGAGCCGAGACAGCGCCAGACGCCGACCGCGTTGATGACAAGCAGGACAAGGTTCTGCCATCCGATCCCTTCGCTATCCGGATTGAGAAAGCCCCAGGCGATGAGTGCCAGCGAACTGGATACGAAGATCACCATGGCCGCGCCTGCCCCGTAGGACTGAAGCACATTCCGCACGCCATCCATGGCCCCTCGCCACCTTGCGCCACCGCGCAAGCCCTTCATCAGATCGGCCGTACTGATGTCATGCTGGGGCATTGCCTGCTTATCGAGGGTCGGCGCGGCGTCGGCCCGACCGGCCAATCCGCGATCAATGCTCGAAGCGATAGGGATCGAAGCACTGCGCATCGTCGTCCGGCACCCCATCGAGTGCGGCTTGGAGGAGTTCGGCGGCCAGTGCGGCAAAGGCGATGCCGTTGCCGCCGAAACCTGCGGCGATCCAGACGTGTTCCATCGACTGCGCACGCCCGATGGCAGGCAGGCCATCGGGGGAATTTCCGAAAGTGGCGGTCCAGGAACGATCCCAGTCGATCTTGTCCCGGTTCAACAGCCGGGCGAGTTTTGCAGCGATCGCGCCGGCCTTGCCTGCCAACAGGTGATCGCGTGCAGCGGCGTCGGACAATTCCACATCCTCTCCGCCCGCGATGATCGTGCCGTCGCCGGCAGCGCGGACATAGAGGTAAGGATCGCTTGCCTCCCAGATCATCGCCTGCTCCTTCCAGAGCGGTGCAACTCCCGGCGCCGTGGCGATCGCATATGTCGAAAGCAGCGAAAAGGCGGGAGGCAGGAACAGGCGCGCGCGTTCGTAGCCGGTCGCCAGGACGACGTCGCCTGCCGTGACGGTCCGGCCGTCCGCAGCCTCCAGCGTGATACCATCGGGCGTGGGGTGAAGCGCAACGATGTCCACCGGATAGGCCAGTTGCGCACCGCGCTGGCAGGCGCGTGACAGAAGGGCATGACAGGTTCGCACCGGATCGATCGAAAAGGTTCCGCCCGAAACTATACCGGCCTTTGGCGTTATCCCGAAGCGCGCGGCAACCGCTTCGGCCGGCAGGAATTCGGAGGGCAAGCCATGCCGCCGATGCAGGGCGGCCTTCCGCTCCAGCCCCTGCGGGTCAAGCAGGTCGCCGGCGAGATAGAGCGTGGGAACGTCCTGCCGCGCCGCGCCTTCGACATGATCGAGCCGTTGGCCAAAACGCTCCATGGCGGCGAATACGCGCAGCCACCGGCGCGCCGCTTCGGCCTCGCCCAATCGGCCTGCAAGCGTGGTCAGGGGCACGTCCATCGCCCACATCAGTTGCGCGGTCGACGCCGCGGTGCTGCCGGTTCCCGGCGGGCGCCGGTCGCAGATCGCGACACTTCGCCCGCCTTCGCTCAGCCGATCCGCCAGAACGGCGCCCATGATCCCGCCGCCAAGGATTGCAACGTCCACCTTGCCGCCCGGGAACTTCGACGACACCGGAGGAACCCAGTCGGCTTCGCGCCACGGGACGTGGCCGGTTCTGAGATCGCGCGATTCCGTAAGCGGTATCGTCCGCTCGCCATCGCTCACGCCAGATCACGCACTTTGGGTTCGCGCGCCCAGTGCCGCTTGGCGCCGACCTTGGTGAAATCCTCCACCGGGACCACGCCCTCGTCCTTCTCCACGCCGGCCTTGTCGAGGATCACTTGCGTGCCGGGGCAGTGGGCGATGGTCTTGCAATGGCCGAAGGCGTCCATGAACCACTGAACCGCCGCACCTTGCGCCGCCAGTTTCTGCGCCGCTTCAGGCATCAGGATCGAGGCGACCGCGTCGAACAGGATCGAGGGGGAGCCCGCCAGTTGGCCGTCCGCCTCCAGCGTGCCGCCCTTCACGGCGATGCCGCCCACTTTCGGCGCGACCAGGAAAGGAGTGCCTCCTGCATCCTCGATCTGCTTGCGCAGCTTGTCGATCGCGGCCTTGTCCGATCCTTCGGCGAACAGGATGCCGACCTTTCGGCCGCTCAAGGTGTCCACCGCCTTCTTCTGGATCGAGAGGGCATCGGATGGCGCCATCTTGACCGGCGCGCGCGCGGCCTTGGCCTTTTCGGGCAAGCCGATCGCCAGTCCTGCGGCGACGCGTTTTGCCAGTGTCTCATCGACATTGCGCAGGCGCGAGACGACCCGTTCGCGCACATGCTTCAGCGCAACTTTCGACAGTTCGAACACGATGGCAGAGGCGATGTGCGCCTGTTCGCTGTCCGTTTGCGAGTGATAGAACAGTGCCGCCTGGCTGTAGTGATCGGCGAAAAGTTCCGCCCTGATCCGCAGCTTTTCGCCCGGATCGTTGCGCTCCGCATTTTCCGGGAAGGTGGTAAAACCCGTCTCCGGGCAGGCGCGCGGGCCGTTGCTCTCTCCGGCTTCGGAAAGGCTGTTGGGCTCGTAGTTGGCGCGGCCGGTGGGAACCAGCGTCTGCATCAGCCCGTCACGCTGGAAGTTGTGGAACGGGCACTTGGGCGCGTTGATCGGGATCTGGTGGAAGTTGGTGGTGCCGAGCCGCGACTTCTGGGTGTCTAGGTAGGAGAACAAACGGCCCTGCAACAGCGGGTCGTTGGTGAAATCGATGCCCGGGATCACGTTGCTGGGCAGGAAGGCGACCTGTTCGGTTTCCGCGAAGAAATTGTCGACATTGCGGTTGAGCGTCAGGCGGCCAACGGTGTCTAGCGGGATCTCCTCCTCCGGAATCAGCTTGGTCGCGTCCAGCACGTCATAGGGCTGCTTCGCCGCCCATGCCTCATCGAAAACCTGAACGCCAAGGTCCCAGGCAGGGAAGTCGCCGGCGGCAATCGCCTCGAACAAGTCGCGCCGGTGAAAGTCCGGATCCGCGCCCGCGATCTTCACCGCCTCGTCCCAGATCAGCGATTCCATGCCCAGCACCGGGCGCCAGTGGAATTTGACGAACTTGCCCTCGCCCGCCTCGTTGACAAGGCGAAAGGTGTGGACGCCGAAGCCTTCCATCATCCGGAGAGAGCGGGGGATTGCGCGATCGGACATGGCCCACATGATCATGTGCAGCGTTTCCGGCATCAGCGACACGAAATCCCAGAAGGTATCGTGCGCGGAGGCCGCCTGCGGATAGCCGCGATCAGCTTCCATCTTCACGGAGTGAACCAGGTCCGGGAACTTGATGGCATCCTGGATGAAAAAGACCGGGATGTTGTTGCCGACGAGATCCCAGTTTCCGGCCTCGGTATAGAACTTGACCGCGAAGCCGCGCACGTCGCGCGGGGTGTCCACCGACCCGGCGCCGCCGGCCACGGTGGAGAAACGAACGAAAACCGGACAGGTCTTGCCCGCCTTCTGGAAGATCGCCGCCTTGGTCAGTTCCGGTATCGCCTTTGTACACTCGAAGACGCCATGCGCGCCTGTCCCACGGGCGTGGACGATGCGTTCCGGGATGCGCTCGTGGTCGAAATGGAAGATCTTTTCGCGCAGGACGAAGTCTTCCAGCAGCGTCGGCCCACGTTCGCCCGCCCTCAAGCTGTTCTGATTGTCGGCAATGCGATGGCCGAAGTTGTCGGTCAGGAAAGCATCCGGTTCGGCTGCCTTGCCGCCCACGTCCTGATGGAGTTCGCCGCCGTTGCCGGGGCTCTCCTTGGCGGTCGTCTTGCCAGCTCCGGGGCTGATTTCATCCAGGGCGTTGTTGGTGGCCGGGCTGCGATCTTCGTGGCGGCTTTCCTTGGAGGCGGGCATCGGGAAGTCTCCTGGCAATCGATAAACGGGCAGGGATATGCCGGCGCGTATGCGCGGGCACGTTGGCGCGGGCATGGTGGCCTTCGCGCTTGCCAATCAAATCCGCAGCGGCAGGTGCACGTTCCCCGCCTTGCCCTCGCCTCGTCGCGCGGCCGGGGTCATTGGGCGCTGGACCTCACTCGCTTTCCTGTTCGCGCGGCGCGATCGTGATCTGCTGGACGACGGCGCGCCTTGGCTGCGTGAGCAGATAATGCACAGCAACTGCGATATCCTCGGCACGCAGCATGGTTTCCTTCCCGATCATTTCGCGCTGCTTCTCCGCAGGAATGTCCGGATACTGAAAGTCCGCGCCCGTCTTGCCCGGCTCTATCAGGCCGACCTTGATGTCCTGCGGCCCCAGTTCCCGGCGAAGCGCCTCTGCAAAGCCGGCAATCCCGGCCTTCATCCCCGCATAGACGGTGGAACCGGGGCCAAGCACATGGGCGGACATCGAACCGATCAGCACGATGTCGCCCTTGTCGACAAGCATGCGCTGGGCGGCGCTGGCGCTGAGAATATAGGCGGTGAAATCTACCGCGACCGCATAGCGGATCTCTTCCATGGTCATGCTGGTCAGCGCGCCTGCAGGGACCGCCGCATTGATGATGACGATGTCCGGATCGCCAAGGTAGGCCCGGGCCTGCGCGAAGAAGCTTTCAAGCTGGTCGGGGTCCGCCAGGTCGAGGCTGACGCCATCGCCTTTTCCGACTTCCTCTATGCGTTGCAGCGCATCGGCCAGATGATCGGGAGAACGCCCGCAGACGAACACCTCCACCCCCTCGCTGGCGAGCAGAACGGCGATGGCCCGGCCGATCCCGGTGGTGCCGCCGGTGATGATCGCCTTCCGTCCGCGAAGGGGAGTGACGGCGGTGTGTGCGTCGGACAGGTCGGTCATGCCACAACAAACCTTGCAGTATGGCAGGTGTTCCCTCGGCCGATGACGGGAACGCCCATCGCGCGTCCGTTCCGCTACAGTGAAGACGGAACGTTGCCGCGCATGGACGGTTATTCGCGGGTATGACGGCTTCCATCTCCAAGACTGCGCCAAGACAGCAGATATCCCGATCGCGGGCGTTCGCCGCCGCCTCGTGGCACAGGATCTCTCACGACAAGAACCGGACGCATCGAACGTGAGTGGGAAGCCGATATGTTGAGGTCATTTCCGAGAGGCGAGACTGAAGCCAGCGCCGCCTGGATCGATCTGATGTCGCCCGACGAGGACGAGAAATCCAGGGTCGAGAAACGCTACGGCATCCATATCCCGGACCTTGAGACGCTTCGCGAAATCGAAACGTCAAGCCGCCTGCGGGTGAATGGGAATGCCCTCTATATGACCGCGCCGCTGATCGCGGGGACCACTACGAACCACTGGAAGCTGGCGCCGACGGGCTTCATCCTCACCCCCGACGTGCTCGTCACCATCCACTATTCGGATCTCGCGCCGTTCGACGATGTCGCCGGCGCGCTGCACGATGTCAGCGACCTGACGCCGCCCAGTGCCCTGCTCGCACTGCTGGAAGATGTGGTTGACCGCGCCGCGGATCACCTGGAACACGCCTCCGAAATACTCTCCCGCGCGGCACAATCTTTGTTCTTCGAGGAAGAGGAGCGCCCGGGGCTTCGCCGGGAAACGCGCAAGATTCGGGAAATCATCCGGAACATGGGCCAGGCAAGCGACCGCGCCTCGCGCGTGAGGTATGCGTTCCTGAGCATCGGACGGATGGTAAGCTTCGTGCTGGATCGCTGCACGCCCAAGCTCGATCAGGACCTTCGCGAGCGGTTCGAGGCGATCCGCCACGACATCAATTCGCTGGACGAATTCGAGGTCAGCCTGGGCGGCCGCATCCAGCTCCAGCAGGATGCGGCAACGGCCTTCATCAGCATCGAACAGAACGACGTCGTGAAAGTGCTGACGGTCGCATCGGTCGTCGGCATTCCGCCCGTGCTGGTGGTGGGCGTCTACGGCATGAACTTCCACATGATGCCTGAACTCAGCTGGCCGCTTGGCTATCCCTTCGCCCTGCTGCTGTGCCTGCTATCGACAGTCATCCCCTATCTCTGGTTCAAGTGGCGCGGATGGATTTAGCAGGCTTCGTCGAACGGCAGACGGAGGGCAAAAGCCGAAACCCGCCGACGGCTGAAACGCATTTGCGCCGTGCGCCGTAGCTTGCCGGACATCCGGATCTACCAAAGGGGCCGTTGCTGCAGGGTCGCGCGGCGCGCCCGGATCTGCGCGTCGCGTTGCTCCGGTGTAATGTGCGGGGTGCCCTTTGGCAGAAGCTTCGGCAGTTCCGACAGAGCCACCTTGCGTACGGTCGGGATGGGCTGGCTGGAACACTCCATCCACCGGCCCTGGATCACCCCGGTGTCATAACCGGCAGTATCCAGCCAATTCGGCACCCCGGGATCCTTGCCCGATACGACGACGCGCAACGTGCCGTCACTGTCGATCGACGACTGCCCGCCGTTCAGGCTGCTCTGGTTGTTGTACCAATCGGTCGTTTCATAGATGTCGTTGGTCAGGATCAGCGAGTGATAGGTGCATTTCGCCGGAACCGCCGTTTCGATCAGCAATGCCTCGTCCTTCTTCAACGCATAAGCGCCTTCGAAATAAAACTGGCCGGCAAGCCCGCCAAGCTGGGTGAGATCCACCGCCTTCAGCTTGTTGACGTAGCCTTCGGCCCGAAGCTTCCCGGGCCTGTCTACCAGCAGCGGCGCAATAAACCCGGCCGAGGCTGGAATTCCGCGCAGTGCGGCCTCCAGCTTGTCCGCGTTCGGGCGGGGGCGCGGCGCCGGCCTATCGACGCGCTCGATCGACAGCGAAGGCTCCTTCTTATGCTCCCAATCGGAGCCAACCATTCGGACCAGCAGCATATTTGTAGCAGGGTCGGATTGCCACCAGTCGCCCGTATAGCCCTCGGGACGGGTGGGGCTGAGGATCACATCGAAACGTCCCTGCTCATCGGTGTGCAGGGCATTGATGTCGTGCACGGGCCGTGGCTGTGTGCGCCCTTCCCCGCCGGACTTTGGCGGGCCAGCCTCGGCGACGCGAACCTGGTTCATCGAACCGCGAACGCCGCGCAAGCGGTAGACGCCGCCGGGCGCTATCTTGGCTGACCTGTAATTGGTGTCGGCGTTCGGTTGACCGACGGTGAGGTAATTGTTGAGTTGAGGAACGAACGCCGGATGGTCGGGATCGCTTGCCAGGGCATCGATGCCCGCCGCTGTGACAGCCGACAGTGCAAGCCGCCCGACCTCCTGCCTGACCTGCGGATCGTCTCGCTGTTCCGGCGGCAGCTTAGCGAGAATTCTATCCGGAAGATCGCGAACGCCGTCCAGAAATTCGGTCCACCCCGGCACCGCGCCGGGTGAGGATGGCGCGTCTGCCCACACCCCGGTCGCCTTCGACAGCAGGCCAATACCGAGAGCAACCGCCCCCACACTCCGCAGAATCCGGGAAATCCGCATGTCTCTCTCCTTGGTGCGTTCATCCGATGCGCATTCTCTATCAAATTGATTGAGATGGTTTGATGGGCCGCACAAGATGGCTCACGACGAGGTGACCGGTTATCGCAGAGGCGAAGTCGGCGGGGCCATCACGCCCGGTCACGGACGGGCTACGACGTTCGCCATCTCGATTGTCGAGCAGGCGACTAATCGCCTCAGTCGATCACAATCATATCATCGTATAGTTTAGCCAATCCGGATCATCGCGCTAGACAAGGCCCGTAACCCCTTGCGGGGAAATCACATTCAAGGAGCGACATGATGACCGGATCGAACCCAGACGGCGGAAAGTGCCCATTCGGCCATGGTGCCGCCCCCGGCGCGACGCCGCTCACCACGGCCTTCGGCGCGCCGGTCGTCGACAATTCCAACTCGCTGACGGCCGGCCCGCGCGGCCCGCTGCTGATGCAGGACGTGTGGCTGCTGGAGAAGCTGGCCAACCTCAACCGCGAAGTCATTCCGGAGCGGCGCATGCACGCCAAGGGCTCCGGCGCGTTCGGCACCTTCACCGTCACCGGAGACGTCTCCAAATACACCCGCGCCAAGTTCCTGGGCGATGTCGGCAAACAGACCGAACTCTTTGCCCGCTTCACCACCGTTGCCGGTGAGCGCGGCGCCGCCGATGCCGAGCGCGACATTCGCGGCTTCGCGGTGAAGTTCTATACCGAGGAAGGCAACTGGGACATGGTCGGCAACAATACGCCGGTGTTCTTCGTGCGTGATCCGCGCAAGTTCGCCGATCTCAACAAGGCGGTGAAGCGCGATCCGCGCACCAACATGCGCAGCGCCACCAACAACTGGGACTTCTGGACCCTGCTGCCGGAGGCGTTCCACCAAGTCACCTACGTCATGGGCGATCGCGGTATCCCCAAGAGCTATCGCCACATGAACGGCTATTCCAGCCACACCTACTCGTTCTGGAACGATGAGGGTGAACGCTTCTGGGTGAAGTTCCACTTCAAGACCCAGCAGGGCGTCGAATTCCTGACCGATGCCGAAGCGGCGGATGTCGTCGCCAAAGACCGCGAATCCAACCAGCGGGACCTCTACGACGCCATCGAGCGCGGCGATTTCCCCAAGTGGACCGTGCAAGTCCAGATCATGCCCGAAGTAGAGGCCGCGACCTGCGGGTTCCCCCCCTTCGATCTCACCAAGGTCTGGCCCCATGCCGACTATCCGCTGATCGAGATCGGCGTGATGGAACTCAACCGCAATCCGGAGAACTTCTTCGCCGATGTCGAGCAGAGCGCCTTTGCGCCCTCCAACCTCGTCCCCGGCATCGGCGTGTCGCCGGACAAGATGCTGCAGGCACGACTGTTCGCCTATTCGGACGCGCAGCGCTATCGCCTTGGTGTGAACCACCACCAGATCCCGGTGAATGCCGCGCGCTGCCCGGTCTTCACCAACCACCGCGATGGTCAGGGCCGTGTTGACGGCAACTATGGCGGGCTGCCCCACTATCACCCGAACTCGTTCGGCCAGTGGCAGGGGCAACCGGAATACCGCGAACCGCCACTGAAGATCGACGGTAACGCCGATTTCTGGAACTTCCGCGAGGACGATTACGACTACTACAGCCAGCCACGCGCTCTGTTCGAGCTCTACAGCGCCGATGAAAAGCAGCGCCTGTTCGATAATACGGCCCGCGCGATGGGCGATGCGCCGGACTTCATCAAGCAGCGGCACATCGACAACTGCACCCGCTGCCACCCGGCCTATGGCGAAGGCGTAGCCAAGGCCCTTGGCATGAGCATCAATCCGGTCCTCTCACCGGAACCCGAAACCGCCGACTGATAGACGCGGACCATCTGGATTGAGGGCGCGACGAACCCGTCACGCCCTCAATCCCGCCTGACCGAATTTCAGGTATTAGCTGTAAATTGATCAATCGCGCCTAGGGTCAAATCCGACCATTCTGCGCGGAAATCCCACATGCTGCTATTTGCCTTCGCACTGCTCGCCAGTGCCACGCCCTCACCGGCAAGTTCAGACGAAGTAGATCGCAAATTGGCGGCCTTCTTTTACAAGGCACGCGGAGGCTGGGTTCTGCATCCTCTAACCCACTATGTGTGCGCCGATGGCGAGCGTGCGCGCCAAAATCGGGAGATCTTTAGAGAGTACCGGAGACTGGAGCAGCGGTATCTGGAGATGGATGGAAAGTTTGCTCCAGACAGCGAACAGGAAATTTCTCTAGAGCCTTACCATTCAAATTGCCCGCAGGAGGCAGAAGAACGGTACTTATCGGCGCAAACTTGGGAGGAAATTGCCAACTCTGCAGAGACCGAATTGGCAGACGTCCGTAAATTGCTGGATCTGAAGCGCAGGAATTTACGGCAAGGGGCCGGGCACTCCAACGGACAAGCTATTTAGATCCGACTTGTACGGATCGCGGCTGTCCTCCTCCCCGAATATTCTCTGTTGTACTGGTTGCCCCGCTACCTTGGCTCTCCGTCGGGGTAGAGGTTGGGCACAGTTCGGTAAGAAGTGCGCCTCCCGATCACTTCATCAGCACAAGCTCTTCCGACATGGTCGGGTGAACGGCGACGGTGGCGTCGAAATCGGCCTTGGTCAGCCCAGCCTTCACCGCGATGGCGGCGGCCTGGATGATCTCCGGCGAATCCGGGCCGATCATGTGCAGGCCCAGCACGCGGCCGGTGTGCGCCTCGCAGACCATCTTGTAGAGCGAACGTTCGTTGCGATGGGCAACCACGTTCTTCATCGGGCGGAAATCGCTCGTGTAGATTTCCACCTCGCCATACCGCTGGCGCGCCTGCGCCTCGGTCAGCCCCACCGCGCCGATCGGCGGATGGCTGAACACGGCCGAGGGGATGCACGAATAGTCCACCGTCGTCGGCTTGCCGCCGAACACGGTATCGGCAAAGGCATGGCCTTCGCGGATCGCCACCGGGGTCAGCTGCACGCGGTTGGTCACGTCGCCCACGGCGTAGATGTGCTCGACGCTGGTCTTCGAATATTCGTCGACCACGATCGCGTTCTTGTCGTCCAGTTCGACGCCGACGTTGTCCAGCCCCAGCCCTTCGACATTGGGCACGCGGCCGGTCGCGAACATCACGCAGTCCACTTCCAGCGGATCGTGATTGGTCATCGAGACCGTCAGCAAGCCGTCGGCGTTCTTCTCGATCCCGCGGAAGTCCGCGTTGAAGCGGAAGTCGATGCCCTTGGCGAGCGAGATCTGCAGCAGGCGGTCGCGCAGCTGCTCGTCATAGCCGCGCAGCAGCGCGTCGGAGCGGTTGATCAGCGTCACCTTGGCGCCGAATTCGTTGAAGATGCCGGCGAACTCGTTGGCGATATAGCCGGCGCCGGCGATCAGGATGCGCTTGGGGATCGCGTCGAGGTGGAACGCCTCGTTCGAGGTGATGCCCAGTTCGTGGCCCGGGCAGCTCGGTATCAGCGGACGCGCACCGGTGGCGATCAGGATCACCTTGGCGGTCTTCTTCTCACCGCTGGACAGCGTGATCTCGTGCGGGCCGGTGATCACGGCGCGCTCGTGGAAGATCTCCACCTTGTTGTTCGAAAGCGTCTGCGTGTAGAGGCCGTTCAGCCGGTCCACATCGCCCAGCACGTTGTCGCGCAGCTTCAGCCAGTCGAACTTCGCTTCCGGAATGTCCCAGCCGAAGTGCTTGGCGTCTTCCAGATCCTCGGCAAAGTGCGCGCCGTAGACCAGCATCTTCTTGGGCACGCAGCCGCGGATCACGCATGTGCCGCCGACCCGGAACTCCTCCGCCACCGCCACGCGCGCACCGTGCGCCGCCGCGATCCGGCTCGCACGCACGCCGCCCGATCCGGCGCCGATGGTGAAGAGGTCGTAGTCGAATTCGGACATGCGGCTTGCTCCAGCCATGGGGGCAGGTTCCCTACCGTGGCACCGGCATGACGGGTGCCACGGTCGGATCTGCAAAACGGGTTTCCGGATTGGCGGCGCGGCCGCCGCCTGCTTAGTCGCGCGTATCGACCATCCACCTAGCGCGCCGCTTCCCGCGCTTCCTTGTAGCGGGCGCGGCGGCCTTCCTCGATCTTCATCCGCTCATCGAAGCCGGGATCGGGCGGGTACTGCCGGAATTGCTCGATCACTTCCGCAAACACCTCCGCCAGTTCCTCGCGGAATTCGGGATGCGAGAACACATAGAAGCGGTTCTCCCGGATTGCATCGATCGTGCGCCGGGCGATTACTTCGGGTTCCATGCCCGCCTGATGGACTTGTTCCAGTTGGCCGACGAAGGCCGTGTTCACCGCCTTCGCGCCCGCCTTCAGGGCCTCGGGCCGGATTTCATCGCTGGCGTAGATATGCGTCTTCACCAGCCCCGGACAGAGCATCGACACCCCTATCCCGTGCGGCGCGAGGCTGTAGCGTAGGGACTCGCTGAGCCCGCGCACCGCGAACTTGGTGGTATTGTAGATGCCGGGCACGCCGCTGCCCAGAAACGCCGCCATCGACGCCGTGTTGCAGACATGGCCGCCCTGCCCGCGCTCCTTCATGCGCGGCACGAAAGTAGCAATGCCGTTTATCACGCCGTGCAGGTTGACGCCCAGCAACCAGTCCCAGTCGTCATAAGAAGATTCGTCTATCGACTGGAAGAGGTTCACGCCTGCGTTGTTGAACAGCAGACTTACCGGCCCCAATTCCCGCTCCACCCGGTCCGCCGCTTCCGCAAATCCCTCTCGCGATGACACGTCCAGCGGCACGCCGATGACCGGCTGGTTCTCCAGCGTCTTCAGGGCTTCCGCGATCGCATCCTCGCGAACGTCCGCGATGGCGACCTTGCAGCCTTCCGCCAGCAGCGTCTTGGCCAGACCGAGGCCGACGCCGTTGGCCCCGCCGGTGACGAATGCGGTTCTTCCCGCCAGATCCTTCATCGAAGCCTCCTCAGGCTTCCGCGCGCTGGTCGGCGCGGAGGCGGTTCTGGCGCTCGATTTCATCGGTGATCGCCGGATTCCGGAACAGAATTGCGAAGGTACGCTTATATTCTTCGTTGTCCGGAAGCTGGGTCTGGACCGCCGCCGTGGTCGCTTCGCCGCGCTCGCGCACGCCCACCAGGAACTCGCCATGAGTGAGGATGTAAAGCTCGTCATTGAGCACGCCCTGGAGCACGCGCTGGCCCACTTCTTCCTTGGTCTGGTAGAGGTGGAAGAATTGCCCGCCGGCTTGCCGCCCCTTGTCGGCCTCGGCATAGCCGGTGGCCCCGAGTGCATCCGGGCGCGTCTTGCTGGCCTCGGCAATGTTGGACTGGACGGCGCCCGGGCAGAAGGCCGAGCAGATCACTCCGCGCGATTCCAGTTCGGGCCTCATGCACTCCATCATCGAGGCGACGGCGGCCTTGCCGGACGAGTAGATCGTCGTCCCCGGGGCCGGCACGAGCGCCGACATCGAGGCGGTGTTGACGATGTGCCCGCCTTCTCCATGTGACAGGATTCGCGGCAAAATCGTGACGATTCCGTTGATCGTGCCGCCCACATTGACGCCCATCACCCAGTCCCAATCGGCAAAGGTGGCGACGTCCGTAGGCCCCACCACGGCGACGCCCGCATTGTTGCAGAGCAAGTGAATCTTGCCGAACCTGGCCTCCACCACATCGGCGGCGGCGGCGAAGGCGGCGCGGTCGGTCACGTCCAGCCGGATAGCCAGAACTCGATCGCCACCGTCCAGTTCGGCCACGGCTTCATCCAGGTGGTCCTGACGAATGTCGGCAATGGTCACGTTCATGCCGGCACCCAGCAGGGCCTTGGCAATACCCAACCCGATGCCGCTGGCACCGCCGGTGACGAACGCGGTCTTCCCGGGAAGATCCTGCATGCCCTCTCTCCTCTTCCGATGTGTTTTTTCGTGCTGGAAACGAATCTGATCTCTTTTGTTCACTATCGAGAGATTGTATGCAAGGCTAACAATCACGAATGAGCCTATGCCGAACACGGCAGGGACAGAGGATGGATGGGAGAGGCCATGGCCGTAGCAACCGCCAGTATCGCGCCGATGGACGAACGAGTCCCCGCAATCGAGCCGAAAGGCCCGGATGAACGCAGTTGGCCCAGTTCCGCATCTGCCTATTGGGCGCTGGCGGTGATCGTCCTTGCGACGTTCCTGACCTTCTTCGACCAGGTCGTGTTCGGCATGCTGGCAGAGCGAATCAAGACCGACTTCGGCCTGACCGATTCGCAGCTCGGCTTCCTGGCCGGCCCCGCCAGCATCATCTGCTATCTCTTCGTGGGCATCCCGCTGGCGCGTCTGGCGGATATCTGGCCGCGCAAATACGTGCTTGCGGGCGGCGTCTCGGTGATCGGCTTCGTCACCATGCTGGGCGGCGTGGCGCAGACCTTCACCCAGTTCGTGGGCAGCCGCGTGTTTCTGGCGGCGGGCGGATCGGCCCACGCGCCGGCCTCCTACTCGCTGATCGCGGACATGTTCCCGCCGAAGAAGATCACGCGTGCCTTCGCGATCCTGCAGTTCGGCTTCATCGGCGGAACGACGCTGGGACCATTGGTGGGTGGCCAGCTTATCGCCCTTACCGGACACTGGGCGCCAACCGAACTCGGCCCGCTGCACATTCTCGGCTGGCAGTGGATCCTGATCTGGACGGGCATGCCCGCATTCCTTTTCGCGCTGCTGTTTCTGACCGTCCGCGAACCGCAGCGGCTGGCGCGTCCTGACGCGACCTCGCTGGTGCCGGAACATCCAACGCTCGGCCGCCGACTGCTCACGTTCACCGGACTGGACGCGGCCAAGGCGATCCGTGCCAATCGCAAGGTCTATTACCCGCTGTTCCTTGGCCTTGCGCTCAGCGCGCTGGAAAGCTTCGGCCTCGCCTTCTGGCGCGTGCCGTTCCTGATCCGCACTTATGGCTGGAACGAAGCGCAAATCGGTGCGGTAACGTCCGTTAGCGTGCTGATCTCCTCGCTGCTGGGCCTGCTGCTGGGCGGCACTTTCGTCGAATGGCTGGCCAAGCGCCACAAGGACGCCAACGTGCGCGCCGCCTTCATCTGCTTTGCGGTGGTGACGGTCTGTTCGATCGTTTCGCCGCTGATGCCCACGGGCCTGGGTGCGATCCTAGTCTCATCGGTGGGCGCCATGTTCGGCATTGCCGGCGCAGTACCGCAGAACGCCGCGATCCAGCGCGTGGCACCCAACGCGATGCGCGGGCAGGTGACGGCTATCTACCTGTTCATGTTCACGTTCTTCGGGGCGATGGGCAGCTTCCTGATCGGCCTCGTCGCGCAGTTCGTGGTGGTCGATCCGGCCAAGCTCTGGCTGGCGCTGGAAATCACCGCGGTAGCGCTGCTGCCGCTGGCCACGCTGTGCATCTACCGCGCCATCCGCCCCTATCGCGAGGAGATCGAGCGGCTCGAAGCGCTTGGAATGTAACGATCCCACAAACCGAAAATCAACGGGACCAAGGAGAGAACCGAAATGGCCGAAACCGACAAGATTGCCGCATTGGAAGCCCAAGTGGCGGACCTCGCCCGCCGCCTGACCGTGCGTGAGGACGAGCTGGACGTGCGCAAGCTTCAGCACCTCTACGGCTACCTGATCGACAAGTGCATGTATAACGAAGTGATCGACCTCTTCACCAACGATGGCGAAGTGCGCTTCTTCGGCGGCGTGTGGAAGGGCAAGGAGGGCGTGCGCCGCCTCTATGTCGAACGCTTCCAGAAGCGCTTCACGCATGGCAACAACGGCCCGATCGACGGCTTCCTGTTGGACCATCCGCAGTTGCAGGACATCGTCACCATTGAGGCGGACGGCGTTACCGCCCATGCCCGCGCCCGCTCGATGATGCAGGCGGGGCGCCATCACGAGTACACCGATCCGTCGAACCCGCTCACCGCTAATGCGCGCCAGTGGTGGGAAGGCGGCATTTACGAAAACACCTACAAGAAGGTGGACGGCGTCTGGCGCATCCACGTGCTCAATTACTTCCCGCACTGGCACGCCGATTTCGACAAGGGCTGGGCCTATACTCCGGCCGAATACGTGCCCTTCCCCAAGGTGCTCTATCCGGAAGACCCCAGCGGCCCGGATTCTCTGATCGATGACCACTGGCTCTGGCCCACGCACAAGCTGCTGCCCTTCCACCTGCCCCATCCCGTCACCGGCAAGCCAATGGTGGCCGAACGCTGGCAGGGCGATATCGACCGCGAGAACGCGCGCAACACCGCCGTTCCCGCCGAGTAAAAACGCGCCGTGCGCGTCCGTCTGTCCGCCGGGGCTCCCTCCCCGGCGGACAGGCTTCCCCTTCCCCCGGTTCAGGTGAGGCATGATCCAGTACCCCGCGCTTTCCATGATTATCGACGGCGAACGCGTGTCCGGCGGCAGCCGCCGCACCCACGCCGTGCTCAATCCCGCCACCGGCGAAGTGCTGGGCCAGTTGCCGCTGGCCGGCACCGCCGATCTCGACCGCGCGCTGGAGGCCGCCGCCGCCGGTTTCCGCCTCTGGCGCAAGTCCACGCCGCAACAGCGCGCCGATGTACTGCAAGGCGCCGCCCGGCTGATGCGCGAGCGTGTTGACGAGATCGCGCATGTCGCCGTGCTCGAACAGGGCAAGACGCTGGCAGAAGCCCGCATCGAAGTGGGCATGAACATCGGCCTCTTCGAATTCTACGCCGGCGAATGCTTCCGCCTCTATGGCCGCGCGCTGGTGCGCCCCGAAGGCATGCGATCGACCGTGCAGTACGAGCCGGTCGGCCCGGTCGCCGCTTTCGCGCCGTGGAATTTCCCGATCGGCAATCCCGGCCGCAAACTGGGCGCGCCGATTGCGGCGGGCTGCTCGGTGATCATGAAGGCGGCCGAGGAAACGCCCGCCTCGGCCCTTGCCGTACTGCAATGTTTGCTCGACGCGGGGCTGCCACCATCAGTGGGTCAAGCTGTGTTCGGCGTACCGGACGAAGTGAGCCGCCACTTGTTGGCGAGCCCGGTGATCCGCAAGCTGTCCTTCACCGGATCGACCACGGTGGGCCGCCACTTGGCCAAGCTCGCCGCCGAGGACCTGAAGCGCACGACGATGGAACTGGGCGGCCACGGCCCGGTGCTGGTCTTCGCGGACGTGGACCTGGACCGCGTGCTCGATACCGTGGTCGGCCACAAGTACCGCAATGCCGGGCAAGTCTGCGTCTCGCCCACGCGCTTCATCGTCGAGGACGCGGTATTCGACGACTTCCGCGAAGGCTTCGCCCGGCGTGCGAAGAACCTGCACGTCGGAGACGGGCTCGATCCGCAGAGCCAGGTCGGCCCCCTAGCCAACCCGCGCCGGGTCGAGGCCATCGATGCGCTCATTCGCGAGGCAGTGGCGGCCGGAGCCCGGCTGGAGACAGGCGGGGAGCGCATCGGCAATCGCGGCTTCTTCTACGCGCCTACCGTGCTGTCCGACGTGCCGCTGTCGGCGCGGATCATGAACGAAGAGCCGTTCGGACCCGTCGCCCTGATCAACCGCTTCGCGGGCGAGGAGGCGATGATCGCGGAGGCCAACCGCCTGCCCTACGGCCTTGCCGCCTATGCCTGGACCGGAGACGCGGCCCGGCAGAAGCGCCTCGCCGCTCAGCTCGAAACGGGAATGCTGGGTATCAACACGACAATGATCGGCGGTGCCGACGCACCGTTCGGCGGGGTCAAGTGGTCTGGCCACGGGCATGAGGACGGGCCCGAAGGCGTCATGGCCTGCCTCGTCACCAAAGCCGTTCACGAAGGATAACCAGGAGGGGATCGCACATGATCGACGCATTGCAGGCGCCACAAACGGGCACGGGCGAACTGAGGACCGGCGGCAAGCAAGGCTACTTGCGCATCGCCACGGAAGAGGCCTTCGCCACCCGGCAACAGATCGACGTCTACTTGCGCATGGTGCGGGACGGCACGGCCGACCGCGGCATGAATTCGCTCTGGGGCTTCTACGCCCAGAGCCCCAGTGAACGCGCGATGCAGATCATCGAACGCCTGCTGGACCTTGGCGAACGCCGCATCGCGGACATGGACGCCACCGGCATCGACAGGGCCGTGCTGGCGCTTACCTCGCCCGGGGTTCAGCCGCTGACCGATCTTGACGAGGCGAAGAGCATCGCCCGTTCCGCCAACGACCTTCTGGCCGAGCGGTGCGAGGCCTATCCGGATCGCTTCATCGGCATGACGGCCGTCGCCCCGCAGGACCCTGAATGGTCCGCCCATGAAATCCGGCGCGGCGCGTTCGAACTGGGCTTCCGCGGCGTGCAGATCAACAGCCACACGCAAGGCCACTACCTTGACGAACCGGCCTTCGATCCGATCTTCCGCGCGCTGGCCGATACCGACCAGCCGCTCTACATCCATCCCGGCACGCCGCCCGATGCGATGATCGGCCCGCTGCTCGAATCCGGGCTGGACGGTGCGATCTACGGCTTCGGGGTGGAGACCGGCATGCACCTGCTGCGCCTGATCACCATCGGCATCTTCGATCGCTATCCGGAGCTTCAGATCATGGTCGGCCACATGGGCGAGGCATTGCCCTACTGGCTCTACCGGCTGGACTACATGCACCAGGCCGGCATCCGCGCGCAGCGCTACGAGCGGATGAAGCCCTTGCAGAAGACCATCGCCGAATACTTCCGCAGCAATGTGCTGGTGACGTGCAGCGGCATGGCCTGGGAACCGGCGATCCGCTTTGCCCAGCAGGTCATGGGTGAAGATCGGGTGATGTACGCGATGGACTACCCCTACCAGTACGAAGCGGCCGAAGTGCGCACGCTGGACGCCATGGAAATGTCGCCCGAACTGAAACGCAAGTTCTTCCAGACCAACGCCGAACGCTGGTTCTGTCTGTGAAAGCCGATGTGAAGCAGCCGGTGCGCCATATCGCGCGCGGCGGATGGTATGCGCTGGGGCTGATCGCGCTGACCAATGCGATGAGCCTGCTGGACCGCCAGATCCTTGCGATCCTGGCCCCCGCGATCAAGCACGACCTGGGCGTCGGCGATGCCGAGATGGGGCTGCTGTTCGGCACTGTCTTCGCACTGTTCTACGCCTTGTTCTCGCTGCCGGTGGGCCGCCTTGCGGATGGCTGGCTGCGCGGGCGGCTGCTCTCGCTGAGCATCCTGTTCTGGTCAGCCGCCACCGCCATGGCCGGAATGACATCCAGCTTCGCCATGCTCGCCGCCTCACGATTATGCGTCGGCATTGGCGAGGCGGCGACGCAGCCGGCGGGAACCTCGCTGATCTACGATTACTGGCCGCGCCATCGCCGGGGCTTCGTGATGGCGGTAATGGCATCGGCCATCGCGTTGGGTTTGGGCGGATCGCTGGTCCTGGGCGGGCTTGCGGCACAGATGTGGAGCGATGCCTTTCCGCCCGAAACCGCTCCGCTCGGCCTTCGCGGGTGGCAATTCGCGTTCCTTGTCGCGGCGGCGCCGGGCTTCGTGCTCTCGGCCTTCCTTTGGCGCCTTAGAGAGCCCGAGCGCGGCGCTATGGACGGCATCGCCACTCCGCCAGATCCGCATCCCTTCCGCGCCAGCCTCTCGCTGCTGGGAGCAGTAACCCCAGGTTCGCATTGGGTGGCCATGGCCCTGCGCCGGGCAAATCTGCGCAGCCTGGCGATCAACCTTGCGGCACTGGCCGTAATCGTTATCGCCATGGTCATGCTAGCGCGCATCGGCATGGCGAAGTCGCCGCGCCCGGCGCTTGGTTTCGGCGCCCTCGCCATCGATCCCCATGTCCTGCAATGGCTGGTTATCGGCGTGGGCCTGCTGGTCGTCGTCAATCTGCTGCAAGGAATAAGGGCGCGCGACGAACAGGCCTTCCGCGTGATCGCCGGATCGCCCACGCTGATCATGGCGATCGCCGTGGGTACGCTGCAATCCACGATCAACTACGGCATGATGGCCTTCAACCCCAGCTTCCTGATCCGCACCTACCACCTCTCGCTGGCGGATACGGCCTTGCAGTTCGGGCTGCTTTCGGCGGCGACGGGGATCGTCGGCCCGCTTATCTGGGGGCCGCTGTCCGACCGGCTGCACCAGCGCTTTCCCGGCGGCGGCCGCGCGGGGATCGCGCTGATGTCGATGGGTATCTCTCCCTTACTGTCGTTCTGGGTTTACTGGGCGCCAGTGCCGGGAGAGTTCTACATGCGCTTCGTGGTCTACAGCCTGCTGCTGACCGGGTGGATGCCTCCGCTCTACGCCATTCTCTACGATCAGGTCCTGCCGCGCATGCGGGGGCTCACCGCTAGCCTCTACCTGCTGGTCATGACCATCCTGGGCATGGGAGTGGGGCCGTATGTCGTCGGCCTGATCTCCGACGCGACGGGGGACCTGCGCACCGCGATGCTGAGCATCAACGTGGTGGCCGTGCCGATTGTCGTGCTGCTCCTGTTCATCGCCCGCCGCGCCGCGCGTGACGAGGCGAACCTGAAGGCCCGCGCCGGTATCGAGGACTGAATTCCGCCAGATCCGACTTCCGGCTCGCAACCGTCGGAAGCCTGGGAGAAGCCGGTCACTCCGGAATCGGCTTCTCCCCTTTTTCCTTCACGCCGCGTTCCTTCAGGCTGCCAGGCCGATCGCGCCTGCGCCGGCCCAGTTGCCGTGAAGCCCGAAGCGCAGCCGGATCGGCACATGGATGGTCGCCACCGGCCCTTTCTCGATATCCAGCGCCTCGAAAATCAGCAGGTCGCTGCAATGCTCCTCCAGCCGGTTGCACACCTGCACGATCCAGCCGTCTCCCTCCGCCGCATCGGCCGACCGGGGGATAAAGCACGGCTCCTGAAGGCTGGAGACCGGGCCGCACCACCAGTGCTGTTCACGCCCGGTTTCCAGGTCCTTCAGGAACAGGCAGTTCATCAGCAGCCCGCCTGCACTGCCGCCGCGCAGTTCCACCGGGCGGCGCATGTCCATCTCCAACATCCAGCCATAGCGCGTCTTCCTGCCGGTGAAGCGGTCATCGATGCGGGGGAATTCGGCGGCGGTCTCGGTCAGCCGGGTGACCGCCTCGAATGCTTCGCCGTTGGAGGCCATGTCCACGGTCCAGTCGGTCAGGTAGCTCATCGCCTCCATCCCGTTGAACGGCGCGCCATGAACGTCCGGGAAGAACGGAAACATGTTGTTCTTCGCCTCGGCCGTGAGGAAGTGGACTTTGGATCCCTCCTGCCATGCATTCAGCACATGGCTGGCAAAGCAGTTATCACGCCGGAACCAGCGGATCTCTTCACCCGTCACACCCTCCCGGCGCGGCAGCACGCCCAGATAGACCGGCATGGTCGTATCGAAGCCGAAGTGCGGCAGGCCCCTTTCCAACCGCTCCCAACTGCCGATGGACGGCACGATGTGGATCACGAGGTAATCCTCGGTGATCGCGAAGTCGTGCATCATGCAATAGTAGGGCGCCTTGAACCACACCTCGCGCAGCAAAGTGCCTTGGGGGCTCACCTCGTAATAGGCCACATCGTCTGTGCAGAGGCCGGAGGCGGCGTAGCCGATCGCCACCATGTTGCCGGTGACGGGATCGACCTTGGGATGCGCGGTGAAAGTCTGCCCGCGCATGGTGCCGCCAAACGTCTCGAACCCGATCGTTTCCATCGTCGCCGGATCCATCAGCAGCGCCGGGCTATCCTCCTTCATCGCCCAGAGCTTGCCCGCGTAGATCCAGGCATTGGTGTTGGCGGTGGAGCGGAACTGCCCCTCCACGGAAGGATCGTCGGTCAGCGGATTGCGATAGGCGCCGAACAGGCCGTGCCCGGCCTCATGCTCCAGCTTCCACTTGTCGGTATGGGCCCAACGCTGGCGAAAGTCACACTGGCCGTCATGGATATGGAAGCGCGTGATCATTCCGTCGCCGTTGAAGGCGATATCGTCGCCCAGGCGCGGCGGGAACTGCGGATCGGGCTGCACACGGAAGAACGCGCCGTCGAGTTCGAGTGGAATGGTGCCTTCGTGAGCGAGATCGGCGATGTCCGCCTCTATCCGGGAAGGCGTGTTGAAGCCGGTGAAGCTCGGGGTATCGGGGAAATGCGCCATATCCTCTCCAATGTTATAATGCCCTTGCGATATTGTATGCTTCACTGACAATTATTTTCCA
The DNA here is from genome assembly GCF_044029435.1 of Novosphingobium oxfordense. Classification (NCBI taxonomy): domain Bacteria; kingdom Pseudomonadati; phylum Pseudomonadota; class Alphaproteobacteria; order Sphingomonadales; family Sphingomonadaceae; genus Novosphingobium; species Novosphingobium oxfordense. The sequence goes on from NZ_CP147008.1 coordinate 2,171,027, forward strand.
AGCCATCGCTTGACGATTCCCGCAAACGCTCGCAACAGAACGAAATGAAAGATGCCGAAACATTCGCTGGACTGACAGCCGGCCGCACGCTCGATCACGTTCTGGACTTGCACTTGCGACTGGCACAAAGCGCCACGCAGCGCCGTTTTTCGGAAATTTTCAGTGATCTGGGCATCACCCAGACGCAGCTTACGGCCATGCTGCTGATCGCCGAGAATCCCGGCACGTCTCAGGCCGACATCGGCCGCACGCTGCAAATGGACCGAGCGACGGTGATGGGTATCATCAACCGTCTGGAAGGGCGCGGCCTGATCGTGCGCGGCCAATCCAGCGAAGATCGCCGCCGCCAGACGCTGGATATTACCGAGCAGGGCGTCGCCATGCTGTCCGCCGCCCACGAACGTAGCGGCGAACTGGGCCAATGGCTGCGCGAGCGTTTTTCCGACGCTGAGTTCCATATGCTCGCCGCCCTGCTGAAGCGCATTCACGAAGTCGATATCGGCGGGGTCTGATCGTCCCCAAAGGGATGGGCGCATCCTATTCGAGCAGGGCCGCGATGCCATCGAGCCGATCGGCGCCCAGCACCGCCAGTCCCGCCTGCGCCTTGATCCGCGCCGGTAGTTCCGCAAGGTAGAAGCGCGCGGCCGCCTTCATCCGCGCACCTACGACATCATCGCCGGCGCCGTGCACCACGCGCAGCGCGATCCAGCCGCAAGCCGCCATGCCGCACATATCTAGAAACGCACTCGCCCCTGACTCGGCATCGCGGGCCGCCCCGCGCATTGCGGAAAGATCCGCCGCCGTCCGCTCCAGCAAGTCGAGCGCCCCCGCCAATTCGCATGAGGGTTCGTCATCCCGCAGTTCGGCAAAGGCCAGAACCAGGAAGCGCGCCAGGCCTGCGCCTTCCTCGCGCCAGAGGCGGCGATGGAGCATGTCAATGGCCTGGATGCCGCTCGTCCCCTCGAAAACCGCAAAGACGCGCGCATCGCGCAATCGCTGCTCGACCGGCCATTCGCGCGTGTAGCCCGCGCCGCCGAGCACTTGCAGCGCCCCGCTCGCCACGTCGAAGGCGAGCCGCGCGGAACCGTCCTTGACGACCGGCAGCAGGAACTGCGCCAGCGAGAGCCAGCCCGCACGCGCCTCGGCATCCGCCGCCCGACCGGCAAGGTCCAGCGCCGCCGCGCAGGCCAGTGCCAGTCCGCGCGCGGTCTCCACCCTGCCTGCCATGCGCAGCAGCATGCGTTGCACATCGGCATGCTCTGCGATCGACACCGGCGGCGCGTCGGGCGCACCGCCCTGCCGCCGTTCCTGCGCATAGCGCAGCGCCGTCTGATAAGCCCCGCTGGCCACGCCAATGCCTTGCGGGCCGCACGACAGGCGCATGCGCAACATCATGTGGAACAGGGTCTGGAGCCCTCGGCCCTCCTGCCCGATCAGGCTGGCGCGTGCCCCTTCAAAGCCGAGCACGCATGTCGGCGAGCCGTGAAGGCCGAGCTTTTCCTCGATCCGCCGGACGAACACGCCGTTGCGCGCGCCCGTCCCATCCCCGTCGGGCACGAGAAACAGGCTGAGCCCGCGCACGCCCTGCTCCCTGCCTGAACGCGCCAGCATGAAGTGGCCGATCCGCGCGGTAAGGTCATGATCGCCGTAGGAAATCCAGCACTTCTCGCCCGTGACGCGCCATTCGTCGTTCTCGTCCTTCACCGCCCGCGTGCGGATGCGGCCGACGTCGGACCCGGCATCGGGCTCGGAAATGCAGATCGTCGCACCCCATTCGCCCGAAAGCAGGCGCGGAACCCATTCGTCCGCCAGTTCACCCGGCGCGCTTTCCACCAGCAGTTCCGCCGCCGTGCGCCCCGGCGTCGTCAGCATGGCGAAGGCGGGGGAGGCGCGGTTCAGCAATTCCTCGCAGGCTCCCTGCAGGACCAGCGGCAGCCCCATGCCGCCCAGCGCTTCCGGCAGCGGCAAGCCCAGCCAGCCACCGTCCGCAAAGCGCGTCCATGCCTCGCGGTGCCCCGGCGCGGTCTGCACGCGGCCGTCCACCACGCGCGCGCCAACCCGGTCCAGCACGGGATCGAGCGGGGCGACAAGTTCCTCCGCCATGCGCCCTGCCTGCGCCACGACATGGGCCCAGGTATCGAGATCGACGTCCGCGCCTACATCCCTCAAGTCCGAAAGAAACGGCGTGATCTCCAGATGCCGGACAAGAGCATCCACATGCGATTGATATTCCAAGACGAACCTCCGCTCAGCCGCGCACGCGCAGCTTCAGGCAAAACAGGGCGATCGCGGCAAGCAGGGAGCCGCTGGCGATAAGCGTCGAAACCATCGCCAGTGGGAGGCCCGCCTGGAACAGCATTCCCGCCGCGATCGGCGAAAGCGCCGCCCCGCCGCGCCCCACGCCGATGGCAAAGCCGGTGCCGGTCGCGCGGACGTGGGTGGGAAAGGCCCTCGCAAAGATGGTGTAGAGCCCGGAAACCGCGCTGTTGGTGAACAGCCCCGATGCGAAGGCCAGCGCCGAAAGGCCGGACAGCGTGTTCACGCCCAACGCGCCGAACAGCGCGACCATCACCGACGATCCCAGCAGGACGGCCACCGTCATCCCTTTCAGCGGCAACCGCTGCACGATCAGCCCGAACAGCGCCCCGCCGATCGCGCCGCCAAGGTTGGCCCAGACCAGCACGCCCGCCGCCTCGGGCGGAGGAAAGCCGATATCGACGACGATCTTCGGCACCCATTTCAGAATGAAATAGAAGCTCACCACATGGGCAAAATAGGCGAAGGTGATCAGCAGCGTCGTCCCGATCAGGCCCGGTCGCAGGATATCCGCAAGGGAGGCAGATGCTTCCTCCACGGTGGGCGGCGGCAGCTCCGAAACCGGCAGATGGCCGCAACGGGCGAGCAATGCGTTGATCCGCTCCTCAGCGTCGGGCCCGCGCCGCACCAGCAGGAACGGCATAGGTTCCGGCACGAAGAACCACACCAGCGGAATGAACGCCGCCGTCACCAGACAACCGAACCAGAAGATCGCGTGCCAGTGGAACACGGCGAGCAGCCATGCCGAAACCAGGCCGCCGATCACCGCGCCCAGCGGATAGCCGATCACCATGATCGCCAAGGCCAGGTTGCGGCGGCGGGCATTGGCGAATTCGGCCGTCACCGCATTGATTGCCGCCAGCATGCCGCCAATGCCCAGCCCGGTCAGCACGCGCCAGCAGGAGAGCGTCAGCACGTCGTCCGCCTGCGTCGCCATCGCCATGCCCAGCGCCATCACGCAGAGGCAGCCCAGGATCGTGCGCCGCCGCCCGATCCGATCCGCGACGCCGCCCAGCACCACCGACCCGACGGCCATGCCGATCAGTTCCATCGACAGGACCACGCCCAGCGCCACGCGGTCGATCCCCCAGTCGGCAGCGATGCCGGGCGAGGCGAAGCTGATCGACAGCACGTCGAAGCCATCCAGCGCGTTGAGCCCGACCATGATCGCCACCGCCGCAATTTGCGCCCGTGACATCGGCGCATACTCGATGATCTCTCGCGGATCTCTTGCCGGCACGCTTTCCCTTTCCTTACATCGATTGCCGGACGCCGCGGCGGGAGTTCAGGCGTTTTCGCGCCCTGCCAGCACATTGCCGAACTTCGGATGCGCGAAGTGCATCGGCACGTCGTGGCGATAGGGCCAGGTCGGCCGGTGCCCGTTCTTGGGCAACAGGCGGTCGGGGCCGATCGGGTCTTCAGGGAAAGTCTGCGTCGCGGGCTGCAGGTGCGAGGTCGTGTGCGCCCAGCCTTGCTCGTAATCGCCCTGCCACTGCATCATGTAGTCCAGCCGCTTGATCTTCCACACGCCGTTCTCACGGACGTAATCGTTCTCGTAGATCCCGGCCTCCATGAACTGCTGCGGCATGATCGCCTCGCGCGTGTCCTGGAAATCGTCGTGCCATCCACCGAACAGCATGCCGCGGAAACGGCCCTTGGCGGTCTGCCGATCGGGCGCGACGGTGATCACGTCCTGCATCTGGAAATGGTCCAGCAGCAGCCCGTTGACCGGCCCCGGCTTGCCCCCGGTGAAACGCTGTTGGATCCAGTCGCCATAGAGCCGCTTCACCCCCGCATGGCCGACATATTCGCCGGAGAGGAACACCACCACGCCGTCCTCGGCGAAGAGTTCCGCCACTTCGTCAGGCAGGTTGAAGTCGATGTAATAGCCGTAAGCCCAGTGGAGGCGGCGGATGGCGTTGACATCCTCCAACTCGCCCACGCGGTGCTCCAGCGCATCGAGGCGGCGCCCCAGATCGGCAGGAGGACGGTTCGAATCAGGCTCTGGCATCTCGATCTCTCCTCGATTATTGTTTGCCATACTAACAAATAAAATCATCTTGCCGAGAGGATTGTCATGAAAAGCAACGAACGCGTCGCCTTCATCACCGGCGGGGTCTCCGGCCTCGGCTTCGGGATCGCGCGCGCCTTTTCCAACGCTGGATTCCGGCTTGCCCTTAGCTATCGGAACGAAGCCTACCGCGCCGAAGCAGAGCAATGGTTCGCGGACAATGGCCGGGAATTACCGCTTTTCCTGAAGCTCGACGTGACCGACCGCGCGCGGTTCGGCGAAGTCGCGATGGAAATCGATGCGCATTTCGGCCGGTTGGACGTGCTGGTGAACAATGCCGGCGTTTCCGTGTTCGGCCCGACCGATGAGGCAAGCTATGCCGATTACGACTGGATCATGGGCGTCAATTTTGGAGGTGTCGTAAACGGTCTCGTGTCGATGCTTCCCCTTCTCAAGCGTACCGGCCCGGGTGGCCATGTCGTCAACGTCGCCTCGATGGCGGCTTATCTTTCCGGGCCGCAGGCCGGGATCTACACCGCCAGCAAGTTCGCGGTGCGCGGGCTCACGGAATCGCTGCGCTACAACCTTGCGCCGCAGGGCATCGGCGTTTCGCTGCTCTGCCCCGGACTGACCCGCACCAATGCGTGGGACAGTGCCTTCCGCCGCCCCGAAGCCTTCGGAGACAGCGGCTTCGGCGAACTCGACCGTGCGGCGCTCACCCAGTTCGGCACGGCCTTCGACCTTGGCATGGACCCGCTGGAAGTGGGCGAAAAAACCCTGCGCGGGATCGAGGCGAATGCCGGGCTGATCTTCTCTCACCCCGAATATGCCGAGGATTTCCGCGAGATCTACGAAGCCTCGCTGGCCGCGCTGCCCGACGAACCGGCACCCGAAGGTCGGCTGGAGATCGAACGCCTGCGCCGCGAAGGCAACCGCGCGGCGGCGAGCGGGCGAACGATCTCGATTGCGGACCTTACCTGAGGATATCGGCAGGACCCGTGCCCCCACCTCGTCATTACGAGCGGAGCAAAGCAATCCAGGGACAATCTTGCGCCGCTCTGGATTGCTTCGTCGGCTTCGCCTTCTCGCAATGGCGAAGGGAGGGGAGTTGGTTTACGAATGGGCAGTTGGTTATCGCGGTTTGTCAGCAATATGGGGCCGGGTCATAGCGGCCCCATCCTTACGCCTCGACCGGCTGATACTGGCCGATCACCGCCTTGACCTCGAGGAACTCCTCGATGCCGAACTTGCCGAATTCGCGGCCGTTGCCGGACTGCTTGTACCCGCCGAACGGCATGTCGAACGCCAACCCGCCCGAGTTCACGAAGACCGCACCGGCGCGCAGCTTGCCCACCAACCGGCTCGCCTTGCCCGGATCGCCGGCGATATAGGCGCCAAGGCCGTAAGGCGTGTCGTTTGCGATGCGCACGGCGTCGGCCTCATCCTCGTAAGGCATGATGACCAGGACCGGGCCGAAGATCTCCTCCTGCGCGATCGTCATGTCCGGCGTCACGTCTGCGAACACGGTGGGGCGCACGTAGTAGCCCTTGTCCAGCCCCTCCGGCCGCCCCAGCCCGCCGGTCACCAGCGTCGCGCCTTCATCGATGCCCTTCTGGATCAGGCCCTGGATCTTCTCGTACTGGGCCTTGTTCACCACCGGGCCGATGTGCGGCCCTTCGCTCAGCGGATCGCCTACCGGCTTGGCGGCGAACATCTCACCCACCTTCTCCGCCGCCTCGTCATGCTGCGAGCGGTGGACCAGCATGCGCGTGGGCGCGACGCAGCTCTGGCCGGAATTGAGCAGCACCCCGCCCACGCCGCCTGGCAACGCCACGTCGAGCGGCGTGCCTTCCAGGATGATGTTCGGAGACTTGCCGCCCAGTTCCTGCGAGACGCGCTTCACCGTGTCGGCGGCGTTCTTGGCCACCATGATCCCGGCGCGGGTCGATCCGGTGAAGCTGATCATGTCGATTCCCGGATGACGCGCCAGCGCGGTGCCCACTTCCGCTCCGTCTCCCTGCACGAGATTGAATACGCCCGCCGGAACGCCCGCCGCTTCCATCACTTCCGCGAAGATCGCGGCCGAGCTGGGCGCCTCCTCGCTCGGCTTCAGGATCATCGTGCACCCGGCGGCAAGGCAAGGGCCGACTTTGGCGACGATCTGGTTCATCGGCCAGTTCCACGGCGTGATCAGCGCGACGACGCCGATCGGTTCGCGCACCACGGTATTGTCGCCGATCTTCTCGGAGAATTCGAACTGTGAAAGCGCGGCCAGCGCCTGCCCCAGATGGCCCAGCCCCGATCCCGCCTGCGCGGTAGAGGCCGTGGAGATCGGGCAGCCCATTTCGGTGGCGATCGCCTCGGCAATGTCGGGAATGCGGGCCTTGTAGGCCTCCATCACTTTCTCGATCAGCGCCGCGCGTTCCTGCCGGGTGGTCTGCGAGAATGTCTCGAAGGCCCGGCGCGCGGCTTCGACGGCAAGGTCCACGTCGGCGGCGGTGCCCAGCACGACCTCGCTGGCCTGCCCCTCCGTGGCCGGATTGACCACCGAATGACGGCGGCCGCCGCGACTGTCGACCCAGCGGCCATCGATATAGTTCTGCGGATAGCTCTTCATGATCCTGCTCCCATTGGAGAATTGCATTCGTCGATGATGATCAGGCCGCGACCAGCCCCAGTTCGGCGTCGGTCGCCGGGCGACCCCACTTGTCGCGCGGAGGCATCGGGCGCGTGTCCCAGGCGGGATCGAGCGTAAAGCTCGATACCGCACGGCCTTCCGGCAGACGGCCGTTGCCGCCGCCTTGCGCGTAGTCGTAATAGAGCGTCATCAGTTCGCGGTGACCATGATGGCGCTCCACCACCGGGTGCGAGAGGCAGGCATCCCGCCAGCGCAAAACGCGGGTGAGATGCTGCGGCACTTCGTATTCCTCGTAGTATTCCAGGAACCACAACCGCTTGAACATCGGCGCAAAGGCCACTTCCGCCCAGCCGAACCGGTCGAACAGGTAGTCTCCATCCGGCGCGTAATGCCGCAGGAAATCGTCCAGCCGGGCATATTGCGCATCGACTTCGGCCCGGTGCTCCTCGCGCTTCGCCGCATCGCGGTTGAGGATCATGCGATAACCGGCGCCGGTGAACTGCCCGTCGGTGGCGCAGAGCATGGCCTCCACCGCATGTTCGAACGGATCGGCCCGCGCCACCGGCACTTCGGGAAAGCGATCCTCGAAGTAGCGCAGGATCACCATGCTTTCCTTCAGCGTTTCCCCGTTTTCCAGTCCCAGCGCCGGTAACGAAGTCGTGCCCCGCGTCTTGGCGAGCAGCCAATCGGGCCGGGGCTTGGAAATGTCGATCTCGTGATCGGCCATCAGCCCGGACAGCCCTTTCAGATCGAGCAGAAGCTCGACCCGTTCGGAAAAGGGGCAGCCCGGTATATGGTACATCCGCAAGGTGCCGCCCGGCGGCTCGTCATGCCATGCCATTGCCTGCGCTCCGCTCACTCGGCCGGTTCGGGCTGCGGCGTGGCGCCGCGATTGACCGGCGCCACCTCGATCCCCGCGCCGCCCCGCTCGAACGGTTCGGGATCGCCGGGGCGCAGCTGGAGCCCGAACAGCGTATGCATGCCCGGATGGCGGCCCAGCCCGCCGAAAAGGTCGAAGCCCCGGTCCAGCCAGTCGCGCAGCGGATCGTCCTCAGTCAGCGGCGGCGTGGTCGCGACGGAGGCCGTCCAGAGGAACACCGCCAGCGCCGTGTAGTCCGCGAAGTTGGGCTCGTCCCCGCCCAGCCACGGCGTGTCGCGCAGCAGCTTGCGGAACGGTTCCAGCGTCGGCGGCACCAGCGGCAGCCGATCCTCGCGCCCGGCCTGCACGTCCTCCAGCTTGCGCCCGCCGAGGAACATCGTCTCGCGCGAGTGCCGAACATAAGCGTGGTCCTGCGGCAGCGAGAGATCGTGGTAATCGAGGATATAGCACGAGAACCACGGCCCGATCGCCGTCTTCCAGAGCCAGGCATCGAGGAACTTGGTCAATTCCTTCATCGACGGCCCTTCGAACAGCTTGGGCCGGTCAGGATACTTCTCGTCGAGATATTCAGCGATCTTCCAGCTATCGAGCACCCATTCGCCATCGTCGACGATCACCGGTACGCGCTCGCTGCGTCCGCCGGTCCGCTCGGCAATACCGGTGAAGCCACCGGGCACGAGGTCCACGTCGAAACCCTTGTGCGCCAACGCATACTTGGTGCGCCACACGAAGGGACTGATCGTGCAGCCCGAGGCGAGCTGCAGATCATAGAGAGTAATGCGGTTGTCCTTGGCCATCGCCGTTCTCCCTCTCAGACCGTGACCTTGCGGCCGCGATCCCCGAATTCGCTCTTCGAATTGGCGAACATCGCCTGGCAGGCGGGGCGGGCGTTGATCCGCTCGATCCAGGAGACGAGATGCGGTGTCGCCTCGCGGTTCACGATCTCGGCAAAGCCGTTCTGCATACCGTTGGCGATGGCGAAGTTGCACACGTCCGCCAGCGTGAACTGCTCGCCCGCCAGCCAGGTGCTTTCGGAAAGGCGCTTTTCAAGACGATCCACCGAAACGCGGATCTTGCGCATTTCCTCCTCCAGCACGTCCTTGGGGAAGCCCGCGCGGGCGGTGCGCCACTTGGTGCGCTGCTCCGGGATCGGGATCCGGGCGACCTTTGCCTCGAACTCCTCGTCCGAAAGCGCGCGGGCCATCGGGCCGATCCCGCGCTCCCAGCCCAGCGTGGAGACGCACCAGCAGAAGTATTCGTCCACCCACTTGGTCCAGACGCGCATTTCGGCGATCTGCACAGGGTCGGTCGGGCGCAGTTTCGGCGCATCCGGAAAGGCGTCTTCCAGGTATTCGCAGATCACCGTCGATTCGGTGATCACATGCCCATCATGGTCGAGTGCGGGCACCTGGCCGCGCGGATTGATCTTCTTAAACCAGTCCTCGTGGTGTTCGAAACGGGTCGGATCGACGAAGCGAGGAGTGAATTCCAGCCCCTTTTCATAGAGCGCGAGCAGCGGCTTGAGCGAATTGGCCGCAGGGCCAAAGCTGTAGAGCGTCAACATGTATCGGCAGTCCCTCTCCGTTCGTCCTTGCGGATCTGGAAGGCAGACTGCTTCGGGAAAACCGGCAGGGGAAGCCCAGCATCTATACTATTAGAAACGCCAACTGGTTGAGGCGTTGTGTTGGCCTTGCGATTGTTAGCTCTGCGGCACCGACCACAAGTCAAATGCTCCAGCATAACGACACCGTCGCCCCCGCGAAGGCGGAGGTCCCGCTTCCTGGAGTTCACGCGGAAGCGCGGAGAGACTGTGGATTGCCGCACAGTCTCTCCGCGTACCTGAAAAAAGAACAAGCGGGATCCCCGCCTTCGCGGGGATGACGAAAGTTGGGTTGGTCACCGTCCGAGGGCACGAAGCAACCCATCCGCGCAGAGCAGCGGGCAGAGCAGTGGCGCACCCGGCAAAACTACCTGTCACTCCCAGTGATACTGTTTGCGCTATTCTAGACCCGCCTCCGCCCTTCTGCTCTGTCTCGCCCAAAGCGCGTCGAATCGCGCGACGAACGTGGGAGAGACGCTTGCTCGAACTGCTGACTTCGGAAACGCCCAACGGCTGGAAGACCACGATCATGCTGGAGGAGCTGGGCGTGCCCTACACGCTGCGCGCCATCTCGCTGACGAATCGCGAGCAGAAGGAAGACTGGTACGTCCGTCTCAATCCCAACGGCCGCATCCCGACGCTGATCGACCATGATGTGGAGACCGAAAACAACGGCTTTGCGGTGTTCGAATCCGGCGCGATCCTGATCTACCTTGCCGAGAAATTCGGCCGCTTCCTGCCTGCCGATGTCGCCGGGCGCAGCCGGGTGATCCAGTGGGTCATGTGGCAGATGTCCGGCCTGGGCCCGATGATGGGGCAGGCCACGGTGTTCAACCGCTATTTCGAGGAAAAGCTGCCGGCCGTGATCGACCGCTACACGCGCGAAAGCCGCCGCCTGTTCGAAGTGATGGATGCGCGGCTGGCGACAAGCGAATACCTTGCCGGGGACTATTCGATCGCCGATATCGCCTGCTTTCCATGGGTGCGCGGGCATGACTGGGCCTGCATCGACATGGCGGGATTGCCACATCTCCAGCGCTGGTTCGATGCCGTCGGCGCCCGCCCGGCCGTGCAGCGCGGCCTCCTGCTGCCTGAGCCGCCGTCCGCCGCCGAAATGGCCGAGAAGACGACCCGTCAGGGCAAGAACATTCTGGCCTGATCGATGACAGCTTTCCTCACGCGCGAACACCGCATCGAATGGGGCCAGTGCGATCCGGCCGGGATCGTCTTCGCCCCCCGTTTCATCGACATGTTCGCGGAAAGCACCATCCTGCTGTTCGAAGCCGCCGGCCTGCCTCGCAAGCGCGACATGCTCGCGCAGTTGGGCGTCGTCGGCTTCCCGCTGGTGGACCTTTCCGCGCGCTTCGGCTTTCCCGCCAGCTATGGCGACGTGGTGACGATCGAGGCTGACGCACCGCAATTCGGCGGCAGCAGTTTCACCATCGCCCACCGCATCCTTCTTGGTGAGCGGGTCTGCGTGGAAGGCACCGAAAAGCGCGTATGGACCGTACCCGCGCCGGACAGGCCCGGCGGCCTTCAGTCCGCACGTGTACCGGACGAAGTGAGAAGCCGCTTCATCTGCTGACCGCCTGCCGTCCGCACCGGCGCAAAGCCGGGCGGCGCATCATGGGAGAGAGAGCATGACCAATTCCGCCACGCGCAGCCGCCCCGGCGCGCAAGTCGAGACGACGATCGATTACCTGCTGCCCACCTCACGCATCAACCGGCGCTTCTGGGCGCCAGGCAAGGAGTTCAACACCGGCGTCTACCAACCCTATCCGGTAACGATCCGCAACGCCCGGCTGGCCGAACGCCCCTTCACGCTGGACGAGCACGGCTTCTGCATTTCGCGCCATGTAAGCAGCGTGCAGGACTTCGCAGACGCCGACCAGCTCGCCGCCTATCCGCAGGAAGTGGCGGAAGTGGCCAAGGCGCTGACCGGTTGCGACTATGTATTCTGCATGAGCGGGCAGCTGCGCTCACCAGTGATCGCGGGCGAAGGCTACCAGCCGCCCGCCGCCGAGGCGCACGTCGATTTCAATTCGCGCACCGCGCAAAAGGTGGCCGAGGCGCTCTATGAGAAGGGTCGGCCGGACGGGCCCGGCTATGACCGCTTCATCGCCTTCAGCCTGTGGCGCACCTTCTCGCCCGCGCCGCAGGACTGGCCGCTGGCGCTCTGCGAAGGCCCGTCCGTGGGCGACGAGGACAGCGTGGCCAATGTCAAGGTGGACGTGGACGAAATTCCGGAAGGCGACGCGCTCTACGCCCCGATCGAGGGCGAGGAGGACATGGTCGCCGCCACCATCTTCAAGCACAGCCCCGGCCATCGCTGGTGGTACTTCCCGGACATGACGCGGGACGAGGTGATCTTCATCAAGTTCCACGACAGCGACCACGACCGCGCATGGCGGGCGCCCCACACCGCCTTCCACGATACCAGCCGCCCGGACGCGCAAGTCCGCGAAAGCTACGAATTCCGGGCGATTGCCTACTTCGAAAAGCGCCGGTGAGCCGGGGCGGGATCATTATTCGGACACGCTGAAGCACCCTCGCCTCGATCCCACCGCCCACGCCACACTCTCGTCATTGCGAGCGGAGCGAAGCAATCCAGGGCGGTTTACGCCGCTCTGGATTGCCGCGTCTGCTTCGCCTCCTCGCAATGACGAGGAGGTCGGAGGGGGGACAGGTGCGCGACAGAGGCGAGCTTTCCACCCTGACCAATATCAACCGGCATAAAAGGGACGGCAAATGAGGGAACATGAGACCGCGCCCATGGCCGCGCCGGTCCCGCAATCCGGGGACACCGAAACCGCAGGCGATCCGCGCGCGGTGGCGGTGATGGTCGCTTTCGTGATGTTCCTCTCGATCCTGGAGGCGACGGTGATCGCCACAGCCCTGCCCGCCATGGCGCGCGATTTCGGCGTGGCGCCCAGCGAGCTGGGCATCGGCATCACCGCCTATCTGCTGGTTTCCACCGCGTTCCTGCCGCTGAGCAGCTGGGCGGCCCAGCGCATCGGCCCGCGCCGGGTGCTGGCCACTTCGGTGCTGGGCTTCGGCATGGCCTCGCTGCTCTGCTCGCTCAGCACCAGCCTGGCGTTCTTCGTGGCAGCGCGCGCCTTGCAGGCCTTGTGCTCCAGCCTGATGACGCCGGTGGGCAATCTCGTGCTGCTGCGGGTTACGCCCAAGCATCGGCTGGTGGAGATGCTGGCGATCAGCACGACGCCCGCGCTGATCGCCCCCGTCATCGGCCCGCCGCTGGGCGGATTCCTGACGCAGACGCTGGGCTGGCAATCGATCTTCCTGATCAACCTGCCGCTCACCCTGATCGGCGCGATTCTTGCCCGCAAGCTGATCCCGCGCATCGCACCGCAGCCCGCGCCGTTCGATCCGATCGGCTTCGTGTTGATCGCCTGTGCTCTTGCCCTGCTGATCTACGGGTTCGACCGGCTGGGGGCCAACCCGGGGCGCATGGCCGGGCCCGCCGCAATGATCGCACTCGGGGCGCTCGCCGCCGTGCTGGCCTATCGCTACCTGCAGGCCCGACCGCACGGTCTCGTGCCGCTGGGCGCGCTGCGACATCGCACGTTTCGCTCGATCGCCTTCGGCGCGGGCATGCTCCTGCGGATCCCGCACATGGGGCAAGCGCTTGTCCTGCCGCTCTATTTCCAGCTCGCCTTCGGGCTCTCGCCCGGCATGACCGGCCTGCTCCTGCTCGCCAACAACCTGGGAGACCTTGCGCTGAAACCCGTGGTCGGTCGGGTGATCCGCGCCACCGGCTTTCGCGCGGCGCTCTCAGTCGGAACGGCGATGACGATGGCCTCACTCACGGGCGTGGCCGCCTTCACGGAAGACATGCCGTTGTGGGCAATGGCGGGGGCGATGTTGCTGGTCGGCATGGCGCGATCGGTGCCGTTCACCGGCATGGTTTCGCTCGCCTTCGCGGACGTGGGGCAGGAGGAACTGCCCGGCGCCATCGTGCTCAACAGCATCGGTAACGCCCTCTCCGCTGCCGTCGGCATCTCTCTGGGCGCACTGATCCTCAACATGCCCTTCGTGCATGACAACTGGGGGGGCGCCGGAGCCGCAGACGCCGCGCCCTACCGCCTCGCCCTGGTGGCGCTGGCCCTGATCGGTCTCTGCGCCGTGCCGCTGTTCGCGCGGCTGCCCGCCGAAGCGGGTGCCCGCATCACGGGGAGGCCGGCTCGCCCGAGTGAAGCTCCGGCCTGATCTTGCGCAACCGTTCGAGCAACATCGCATCCCGCTCCTCGTTCGGGGCGAAAACGATCAGCCGCTGGCTGGGCACTTCCTCGATCGCGTAGGAGGTGTGGCGGAACCAGATTTCGCCGATCTCCGGAAAGAAGCTGGAATTGATCCCCTCGAAGTGGGAGCGAATTTCGCTGCGTGCCCAGCATTCCCGGAACAGGGCGGAGCGCTCGGTCAGTTCCGCGATGATATCGTCGAAGATTTCCGGCTGCGCCGTCTGGCTGTAATCCCACTTGAAGCGCGCGGTAAGGCGCTGGCCCATCTCGCGATAGAACTCCGGATCGCCCTGATACCGCTCATTGAGCATCAGGATCTTGAACAGGTTGCGCTCTCCGCGCGGCATCGCTCCATAGTCCCGGAAGGCCACCGAAACGTACCGGTTCCAGCCCACCACCGTCCAATCCTCCACGATCACCAGCGCCGGCGTCGCAAGGCTGTCCAACAAGTGCCGGGTGCCCGGCCTGATCTCTTCGTCCAGCCGGGAAACCAGCGGCGGCGGTCGGTGCTGTGCCAGCGCGAACAGATATTCGCGCTCCGTGCCCGAAAGGCGCAGGGTCCGCCCCAGCCGCTCGATCATCGGGGCGGAAAGCTGGATTTCGCGGCCCTGTTCGAACCAGGTGTACCAGGTGACGCTCATCCCAGCGAGCGCGGCCACTTCCTCGCGCCGCAGGCCCTTCGCGCGGCGACGCTCCCCACTGGGCAGGCCGACCTCGCTGGGCATCAGCCGCCCGCGTGCCGACTTCAGAAAAAGCGAAAGCTCTTCTCTATGCGACATGGATTCTCCATCTCCCCCCATCACGCCCAGAAGGCACGCCCTGAAACAGTTACCTGACGTGATAGGATATGCGCTGGCCTGTTCCGACCACTTCGAATTTGCGATCTCGCTCAAATCAACAAGAGACACAAGGCGAGGAGAGCGAGATTGGCGCAGAAAGTCTACATTACTTGCGCGGTGACGGGCAGTTCGCCGATGCCGAGCCATCCCAACTTCCCGTTCCGCCCCGATCACGTGGCGAACGAGGCGCTGGCCGCCGCTGAAGCCGGCGCATCGATCATCCACGTTCATGTGCGCGACGGCCAGACCGGCGCCCCTTCGCAGGCGCTGGACGACTATCGCGAAGTGGTGGGCCTGATTCGCGAAAAGAACCGCGAAGTGATCCTCAACGTCACCACCGGGCCGGGCTGCACCTGGATGCAGAGCGATGAGGATCCCTCGGTCTGCGGCGAAGGCACGCTGATGTTCACGGCCGAGCGGCGGCTGGAGCACATTCTCGACCTGAGGCCCGACATGTGCACGCTGGATATCTGCACCATGCAGCTCTGGGGCGGCGTGGCCATCAACCTCGATCCGATGATCACCCGCATGGGCCACATGATCCAGGAAGCGGGCGTGCTGCCCGAGATCGAATGCTTCGAGGCGGGCGACTTCGTCTTCGCGGACGACCTCATGGCCAAGGGCGCCATTCCGAAGAACGCGCCGTTCTCTTTCGTGCTGGGCACCAAGTACGGCCTGCCCGCCACGGCGGAGGCGATGCTCTATTCCGCCAACCAGATCCCGCGCGGCGCGGCCTTCACCGGCTTCGGCGTCAGCCGCCACTCCTACCCGATGGCCGCACAATCGGTGCTGCTGGGCGGGCACGTGCGCGTCGGCTTCGAAGACACGATCTTCCTGCGCAAGGGCGTGATGGCGCCCGACAATGCCGCCCACGTCCGCTGGGCCATCGAACTGATCGAGCACATGGGCGCCGAAGTATCGAGCGCGGGAGAGACGCGCGACCTTCTCGGACTGGAGAACCACGCCTACGCCTAAACAAGAGCGAAAAATCGCTACGGAGGGAGAGACAAGATGACAGAAGTGGCAGGACGCACGGCATTCATCACCGGCGGCGGCTCGGGCGTTGCGCTCGGGCAGGCCAAGGTCTTCGCGAAGGCCGGCTGCAAGGTCGCCATCGCCGACATCCGGCAGGACCATCTCGACGAAGCCATGGCCTATTTCTCCGGCACCGGAGCGGAGGTCATGCCCGTCCACCTCGACATTACCGACCGCGATGCCTACCGCCGCGCGGCGGACGAGGTGGAAGCCCGCCTCGGCCCGGTAGAACTGCTGTTCAACACCGCGGGCGTCTCTCACTTCGGCGCGATCCAGGACGCCACCTTCGACGACTGGGACTGGCAGATCGACGTCAACTTGCGCGGCGTCATCAACGGCGTCCGCACCTTCCTGCCGCGCATGATCGAGCGCGGCAACGGCGGGCACATCGTCAACACCGCCTCGATGTCCGCCTTCGTCGCGCTGAAGGGCACCGGCATCTACTGCACCACCAAGATGGCGGTGCGCGGGCTTACAGAGTCGCTGGCGCTGGACCTTGAAGGCACTGGCATCGGCGTCTCGCTGCTCTGCCCCGGCGCGGTGAACACCAATATCCACGAGGCCCTACTCACCCGCCCGGCACACCTTTCGGACACCGGCTACTATCAGGCCGGGCCGGAGATGTTCGGCCACCTCAAGAAAGTGATCGAGATCGGCATGGAACCGGAAACGCTGGCCGGCCACGTGCTGAACGGCGTGCGGGAAAACCGGCTCTACATCCTGCCCTATGCCGAATTCCGGGGCACGCTGGAAGAAATCCACGAGCGGGTCATGGCCGCCGTGGCGCATCCCGAAGACGATCCCGACTACGCACGCCGCGTGGCGCACGGCGTACCCGGCGGAGAGCGGAAAGAGGAGGAAACGGCATGAACAGCCCTTTCATGGCCTTCGACACGCGGGTGCGCGCCCGCGTCGTCGCGCTGGACCATTTCAACGTGGTGGTGGCGGATCTCGACCGCAGCGAGGCGTTCTATCGCGAGGTGCTTTCGCTGGAGAGCTGCGCCCCGCCGCTTCCGCTCACCCGCGAGACCGCGCGTTGGATCTATGATGGCAGCGAACGGCCGATCCTGCACCTCAACAGCCACGACGCGCCCCGCGCGATGGACCGCGACATGCACGGCGGGCCGACCGGCGCGCTGCACCACATCGCCCTGCGCTGCGAAGGCTTCGAGGAAATCCGTGATCGGATCGAGGATCGCGGACTGCGTTACGAAAGCAACGTGATCCACGCGATCGGGCTGCGGCAGATCTTCGTGCACGATCCGGACGGGGTGCTGCTGGAACTGAATTTCTTCGACGATTGAGCAGGGGTGGTGCTGTGATGGCCCACCCCGCTGCGACTAGGTTCACTACGTTCACCAAGTCTCGCGGCCCTCCCGCTTGCGGGAGGGCGAAAACGGGGCACTTTGCTCTCCCCTCCCGCAAGCGGGAGGGGCAGCGAGACTTGGCAGCTTTGCTGCCTAGTCGCAGCGGGGTGGGCCCTCGCAACGCCCGCAAATTCCCCCTAAACCGCCAGCGTCCCCAAGACCCCGCCATCCACCGCAATACTCTCCCCGGTCACATGCGAAGCCGCGTCCGACAGCAGGAACGCAGCCACCGCCGCCAGCTCATCCGCGCCGCCGGTCCGCCCCTGCGGCACTTTGGCGGCAAGCGCCTTAAGCGCCTCGTCCGGCAGCGCGGCAAACATCTCGGTCTCGATGAACCCCGGCACCACGCAATTGCAGCGCACCCCGAACGGCGCCGCCTCCAACGCCACCGCGCGCGCCAGCCCCAGAACGGCGTGCTTCGAGGCGACATAGGCCACGTTGTTCGCCATCCCCCGCTCACTGGCCAGACTGCCGGTCACCAGGATCGCCCCGCGCCGCCGCGCCTTCATTGCGGGCAGCACTTGCGCCACCGCCCGGAACGGCGCGGTGAGGTTTACGGCAAGCACTTGCGCGAAGTCCGCCTCTGCATAGTCCTCCACCGGCGCGAAAGTCCCGCCCGTCCCTGCATTGAGGAACAGCCCGTCGATCGGCCCACACTCCTCCACCGCAGCGCCCAGCGCGCCCGCAAGCGCCGCTGCATCGGCCACGTCCACCGCATGCCAGCGCGCGCCCTCGCCCAGACTAGCGGCCAGTTCCGCCAGCCGATCCCTCCGCCGTGCCAGCAGGGTGACACGCCCGCCCAGCGCCACGATACGCTCCGCCGTCGCGCGGCCAATGCCGCTGGACGCGCCGGTGATGACCAGATGCCGGTCCGTAAAGTCCATCCCGAGCCCTCTCATAGAAGCCCCAGCACGCGCGCGGCGTTGCCCTTCATGATCCCGGGCATCACCTCGTCCTTGAAGCCGATGCCGCGCGCCGCCTCGATCCACTTGTCTGGGCGGATCAGCGGAAAGTCCGATCCGAACATCATCTTGTCCGCCAGTTGGCCGTTGGCATAGCGCACGATCTGCGGTGGGAAGTAGCGCGGGCTCCAGCCCGAAAGGTCGATGAAAACGTTCTCCTTGTGGAGTGCCATCGACAGGCTCTCATCCACCCAGGGCCAGCTCGGGTGGGCGAGAATGATTTTCATGTCCGGAAAATCGACCGCAACGTCGTCCACCAGCATCGGCCGCCCGTACTTGAGCCGCAGCCCGCCGCCGCCGCGCATGCCGGTGCCCATGCCGGAATGGCCGGTGTGGAAGATCGCGGGCAGTCCGTATTCGGCGATCACCTCGTAGATCGGATAGCCGACGCGGTCGCCGGGGTGGCAATCCTGCACGATGTGGTGGAACTTGAACCCGCGCACGCCGTGGTTCTCGATCAGGTCCCGCGCCTCCCGCGCTCCCAGCCTGCCCTTGCGCGGGTCGATGGAGGCGAAAGGGATGCAGATATCGGCATGGGCGGCAGCGAATTCCGCCACTTCGTAGTTCGACACCCGCTTCGCGCCCATGCCGCTTTCGGCATCCACCGTGAACAGGCAGAAGGCGATGTTCTGCGCGCGGTAGATCTCGGCGATCTCCGGCATCTTCGGCCTTTCGCGCGGAGCCTTGAAATAGGCCGAGGCGGCATCGAAGAACTGCGCCATGACCGGGTCCTCCGGATCATGGCACGAGACTTCTGCGTGGACGTGAACGTCGATCGCCGCCAGCGCGGCGAGGTCGATCGTCACTTGCCGCCTGCCTTTCCGGCCTGCTCCAGCGCCTTGTCCTCATTGGCGCGGTGGATCACGTATTGGCGGATCGCCTCGATTTCCTCAGGCTTCATCACGTCAGACCAGCCGACCATGCCATTGCTCTTCAGCGCACCGTCATGCACGACGGTCTGGAACGCGGCCTTGTCCGCAATCAGGCCGGAGCGGCGCAAGTCGGGCAGCAGCCCACCGCCCACCGCCGCGTCGCCGTGGCAGGTGCCGCAATAGCGACCATAGCGATAGGCCCCCGTCGCCACCTGTTCCGCCGTGCCGGTGAAGGCGGGGGGATCGAGCGGCAGTTCCTCCAGCTTCGGCGCGGGCGGCAGTTTCGCGGTGCCGCCCAGCCTGAACACCAGGAGCCGGCTGATGTTGCGCACCGGCCCGCCGGACTGCGAGATCACCCCGCCCGGCGCCAGCGCCCAGATGCCGCCCCAACCGGCGACAACTGCAACGTACTGGGTACCGCCGACCTTGTAAGTCACGGGCGGTGCCACCACGCCGGTCTGCACCGGATAGGACCACAGCTTTGCCCCCGTGTCGGTGGCATAGGCGGCCATCTCGCTTTTCATATTGCCCTGGAACACCAGCCCGCCACCGGTCGCCAGCAACCCGCCGTTGTTGGCGCTGGGGAACGTCACGCGCCAGCGCTCCTTCTGCGCCACCGGATCCCAGGCGATGAGCACGCCCTTGGTCGCCTTTTCCGCGCCGGCGCGCACTTTCGCGTCGGCGGGCATCGAGCCGGCAGACATGTCCACGCCGGTATTGAAGCCCTTCGCCTCATGCTTCCAGTTCTTGTCCGGGAAGTATGGGAAAGCGGCGATCTGCGCGGGGATGAAGACCAGCTTCTCCTTGGGATCGAACGCCATCGGATGCCATGAATGCGCCCCGCCCGCGCCGGGCGATCCGATGAACGGCTCGCCCGTCTTGTAATAGCGCGATTCCGGGTTCTCGATCGGCCGCCCGGTCTTGGGATCGAGCCCCGTCGCCCAGTTCACCGGCACGAAATTCTTGCCCGAGATGAACTCGCCCGTCTTGCGGTCGATCACGTAGAAGAAGCCGTTCTTCGGCGCCTGCATCAACACCTTGCGCACTTTGCCGCCGATCTCGAGATCGGCCAGCATGATGTGCTGCGTCGCCGTGAAGTCCCAGGTTTCGCCGGGCGTCGTCTGGAAGTGCCAGACATATTCGCCGGTCTTGGGCCGGATCGCGACGATGGACGAGAGGTAGAGATTGTCCCCCTTGCCCTCCGAACGGATGCCCTGGTTCCACGGGCTGCCATTGCCAACGCCGATGTAGAGCAGATCCAGCTCCGGATCGTAGGCCATGGAGTCCCACACGGTGCCGCCGCCGCCCTGCTTCCAGTACTCGCCGTGCCAGGTCTTCTCGGCATCCTTCAGGTATTGTTCGGCATTCTTGCCCGGCGCGTCCGGCACCGTGTAGAAGCGCCAGAGCTGCTTGCCGGTATCCGCGTCGTAGGCGGTGATATAGCCGCGCACGCCCATTTCCGCGCCGCCGTTGCCGATGATCACCTTCCCGTCGATCACACGCGGCGCGCCGGTGATGGTATAAGGCTTGGAACGATCTACCGTGACCGCGCTCCAGACCTCCTTGCCGGTCTTGCGGTCCAGCGCGATCAGGCGGCCGTCGAAAGTGCCGAGGTAGAGCTTGTTGCCCCAGGCGCCCAGCCCGCGATTGACCACGTCGCAGCAGCCCTTCACGCCGCTTTCGCCGGGAACTTCGGGATCGAAGGCCCAAAGCTCCTTGCCGGTCACCGCGTCATAGGCGCGGACTTTGGACCAGGCCGTGGTGATGTAGATCGTGCCGTCGATGACGAGCGGCGTCGATTCCTGCCCGCGCGCGGTGTCGAGGTCCGAAAACCACGCGAGGCCCAGGTTCTTCACGTTATCCCGGTTGATGTCCGAAAGCGGGGAGAAGCGCTGTTCGTCATAGGTGCGTCCATAGGAAAGCCATCCGCTGTCCGGCCCCTTGACGATCAAGGAGCCGTTCACGCCATCGGCACCGACCTTGCCGCCGTCATCCGTCCTGCCGCCGCACCCCGCCAGCACCAGACATGCGCCGGCCGTGACCGCAAGCCAAACCTTGGAACGCTTCGCAACCATTCTTTCTCTTCCCGTTTCCGGCCTCGTTTCGGACCGCTTTCACTGTGTCTGAGATGCTTTTCGGCAGGGGCGCGTCACCCCCAGCGATTGATTTCCGGCCCCGGCGCCCAGAAGCGCGCCGGGTCGCCGCCAGCCCCTGCCAAAGCAGCGGCCACGCTCGGTCTGGCACGCACGCGGGCCAGCCATGCAGCGGTCAACGGCTTGTCCGCAAAAGCCTCCGGCACCAGTGGCTCCATGCCCGCCAGCCAGGCGTAAGTCTCGAAATCGGCGATGGTCAGTTCACCCATCAGCCATTCGCGGCCATCGCCCAACTTGCCTTCGCAGCGCTCCACGGCCTGCGAAACCTTGGCGCGGCTGTCCTCCACTTGCGCGGGATCGGCCGCTCCATCGCGCAGCACCTCCCAGCGCGCGCGCAAGTCGGCGCTGGCAATCCGATCGGTCAGCGCAGAGAACGCATCGTCCGGCATGGCCGCCAGCGTCTCGCGCGAGAACGCCAGATTGCCCAGCAGCGCCGCCGCCGGAGACAGGCGTTCGGTGATCTGGCGGCACCACATCATCATTTCCCAGTGGGCGTAGGGATCGCTGGGCTGGAGGGAGGAGTGGTCCGAAAGCTCATCGAAGAACTGGGCCAGGAAAACGGACTCCGTCATCGCCTCCCCGTCGATCACCAGCACCGGGCCTTCGCCCTCTATCCCCATGTCGCGCGCGATCGGCTCGCTAACGCCGGGCAGCGCGTGACGCTCTCCCGCAAGCAGGTCGATCGACCGGCGTTCCACCTCCACGCCCGATTCCGCCAGCGCCGCAAGCACGGCCAGCGAGGGACCATTGGGCGCACCGTGATAGAGCACCATCGCCATCAGATCCGCTCCTGCTCAAGAATGGAAACCCGCTTCACCATGTCGGTCCGCCCCAGAGCCCAGCACTGTTTCACCGCCGGACGGGCATAGACCGCGCGCAGCCAGCGCAGCAGGTTCGGCGTCTTCTCGTCATTGGAAAGCGCGGGCTGCGACAGCGGGATGGCATAGGCCAGGTTGAAACCGTTGATATCGGCCAGGCTGTAAGTGTCGCTGGCCAGCCATTCGCGCTTGCCCAGTTCGGCTTCGAGCAGTTCGATGCCCAGCGCGACACGGCGCTGGCTCTCGGCCATTTCCGCCTCGGAAAACGTACCGTGGATCGCCTTGCGCCACGAAACCCGCCGCTCCGGCAGGGGAATGCGCTCGATCGCGGCTTCCAGTTCGGCGGGATCGCGCTGACGCACCATCGGCCCGACGAAAACGCTCCAGCCGATCATGGAAAAGCTGGGTGCCAGCCACTGGTCCATGAACTTCATCCACCAGCGCACCCGCCAGCGATCCTGCGCGCTGCCCGGCATCAGGCTGGGCCCGGCGAATTCCTCGTTCACGTATTCCATGATCGCGGTGCTTTCCACCAGCACGCGCGAACCGTGGGTCATGGCCGGGATAGTCCCCTGCGGATTGATCGCCAGGTATTCGGGCCGATGCTGGTCGAATTGCAGCATGTCGATGTAATGGCTGTCGAAGGCGACGCCCTTTTCCATCAAGGCCAGCATGGGCTTGCCCGAATTGGCATTGGGCTCCCAGTGGTAAAGTGTCACGTCTGCCATGCGGCCCGTCTCCGTTTCACCGTTTTCGTGGCGGCCAGGCGTCGGGATCGGCCTTCCCGCGAAGGCCGATCCCGACGCGCCCCCGTCAGAACTTCTTCTGTACGCTGACGGCCCATTCGCGCGGACGGCCGACATTCGAGTAGGTCGTCCCCGCGCTGGCATAGAGCGCGGCGAACCGGATCGGCAGCAGATAGTACTTGTCGAACAGGTTCTGGACTTCGAACGAGATCGACAGGTCCTCACCCTCGTTGCGCCAGGTCAGGCGGGCATTGCCGATGGCGCGCGCGGGGTTGTAATCCAGCGTGCTGCTGCCCGGCAGTCGACCCAGGCTCTGTTTACCGGTATAGGCAAGGTCGAAGCGCGGCGTGATCGATCCGTTCTTGCCCAGATCGGCCTTGTACTGGATGCCGAAGCTGCCGCGCCAGTTGGGCGTGGTGATCGGATCGCCGATGTTGATCGAATTGCCGACCGAGGCACCGATGCGCTTCCATTCGCCGTCGATCCAGCTGAGCGTGGCGTCGATATCCAGCCCTTCGATCGGATGGGCGCCGAATTCCAGTTCCGCCCCCCACATCTTGCCATCGCCGGCGTTGCCGATGGCGGCGCAAGGGAACGGATCGGTACCGGGGGCAAAGCCGTCCAGCACGGCGCAGTCTGCCAGCGGAAGCTGGATGTTCTTGTAATCGTTGTAGAACCCGGCAAGGTTCAGGCGCACGGTGTGGCCGAACAGGTCGTTCTTCAGGCCGATTTCATAAGCGGTAAGCGTTTCGGGATCGAACGTGCCGTTGATCGCCTGCGCCTCCGTGAACGGACGCGCGGTGACGCCGCCGCCCTTGAAGCCGGTGCTGACGGTCGCATAGGCCAGCGTTGCCGGGCTGAAGCGATAGTCTACCGATACGCGGTAGTCGAAACGGTTGCCCTTGTAGCGCGCAACCGAACCGTCCAACGCACCCACACCGAAGATGTCGGTCAATGGACCACCATCCCACGCCTTGCGAACGAAAGTGTAGGTCTTCTTCTCTTCGGTATAACGCACGCCGCCGGTGATGTTCAGGTTAGGCGTGGGGTGCAGGATCACCGTGCCGAACGCAGCCTTGCTGTCCGCCTTGATCGGATCGTCGCCCTGGAACTGAAGGAACAATGCTTCAAGGCCGTGGCCGATGTAGCGAATGTCCTGCCGCGTGAAATAGACCGACTTCTGATCGCTGTAATAGCCACCCACCGTCAGGTCCGCCAGATCGCCAAACTTCGCGTTCAGGCGCAGTTCCTGGCTGAAGAAGCGGAAGGTCAGATCGTTGAACCCGCCGCCGGCGATGTTGGCATCGGGTGTGTAGTCATCGTCCGTGCCATAGATCTGTTCATATTCGCGATAGGCGGTGATCGACTTCAGGTTGAGATCGTCGTGAAGATCGATCGACATGTCGCTCGACACGCCCCAACCGGTGAACTTCACAGTATTGGGCATGTAATAGGCTTGGGCCGCCTGCCCACCAGCCGGCAGATACCAGCTGGCATAAGTGCAGAACTTGCCGCAAGTGAAGTCGATCCCGTCGGTAAGCGCGGTATTGTTCTTCGTCAGCACGCCTGCCGCCGCCGTGCGATTTTCGTAAGTATAGTCGCCAGTGATGGTCCAGTCGAACCCGGCGGTGGGATTGAAGCGCAGCGATCCGCGGATGCCGGCGTAATTGCGCTCACCCAGCTTGTCGACCACGCAGTTGGCCTTGGTGGAAGGGTTGCCCGCAAGGCCCAGCGGATTGTCCGGATTGGCGCAGCCATAGTCGATCTGATCCACATAGCCGTTCTGGTGCTTGTAGACCCCGGCGACGCGGGCATAGAGGTCGTCGGTCAGCTTGAAGTTCACGCTTCCACGCAAATCCAGTCGCTGGCGTGAGCCATAGGCCACATCCACCTTGCCGGAATCTTCCGGAACCGGCCGGGCGGAGAACATCTTGATTGCGCCGCCGATGGAGTTGCGCCCGGTCAGCGTGCCTTGCGGGCCGCGCAGCACTTCCACGCGCTCAAGGTCCAGCAAGTCCATGATATTGCCGGTCAACGTGGCGTAGTAGACATCGTCCACATACATGCCCACGCCCGGTTCGTAGGCCGGATTGAAGTCATACTGGCCGATGCCGCGCACATAGACCGCCATGGACGATCCGAACGCGCCACCCATCTCGGTCAGTTGCACGTTCGGCGCCTGCGCGGCGATCTGCGAAAGGTCGGTCTGGTTGCGCGCTTCCAGCAGCGCAGCGTCGACCGCGGTGATCGACAGCGGCGTATCCTGAAGCTTTTGCGCGCGGAACTGCGCGGTGACGATGATCTCGCCCATCGAAGGAGGGTCTTCCGTCTTGGTCGTCGCTGCGGCCTGATCGTCCGCCAGCGCCGGCACCGCTGTAAAGGCCGCGCCGCATGAAACCGATAGAAGAAGCGCACGCCGCAGGCGCGCCGTCTTGATGAATCGCATCTTGGTCCCTCTCCCGAACCGGCGCCGGAACGTTATCGCCCCTTGCACCTCCTGACCGTCGCGTTCGACGATATGTTGTTTGTATGGCATACAATATCGGGATGGCAAGAGTGTTGTAACGTCTGATATCAAAAATGCGTGCCAACCGCCGGACGGAAGGGAAATGCTGCGGCCAATCGCGCCGAATTCCTCGCCCGCGGAGGTCGAATCATATCCGAGATTTAACCATGTAACAGACGGAAAATCAGGGATGGATGTCGAAATAGCCTATGTAGACAAGTGCGCCGGCCGGATGGCCTATCGCGCCAACGACTCGTCACGGGACACGATCGTGCTCGCGCCCGAAATGATGCCCATCCACGATATGCGGCACCAAAATGCCGATCTGGATTCGGTTGGGTTCCAAATTGTTTCACATGTTAGTTCGGTAACCGACTTCGGGTCCGACACGCAGGTCCGGGAACGCTATCCGGACGAAATTTCCGCGCTGCTGACGGCACTGACCGGAGCGGATCTGGTGGTGGTCACGGGTCAGGGCGTGCGTCGATTCGCGGAACGCTCAGGCCTGTCCGGCAGCCTGGACAATTCGCGGCCGGCGCGCTTCGCCCATGTCGATGTCTCCGGCAAAACCGCCGCCGCGTTCTCGCAACGCTCGCTTCCGGAGGGAATGCCCACTCCGCGTAGGTCCGCGCATTACAACGTCTGGCGCGCCACATCGGGGGCGCCGCAGGACGTACCCTTGGCCTTGTGCGACGCTCGCACGGTTTCCGCGGCCGATCTGCTTCCGGCAGATGCCATCTTCGATCGCGACGGCATCGACATCTGGTCGTTCGAGGGACTGGTGCTTGCGCACGCCCCCGGGCATCGCTGGTGCTGGTACAGCGACATGACTCCCGGCGAAGTCGTGGTCTTCAAGACACATGACAGCGATCCTGACCGAGCCTGCTGCGTGCCTCATGTGGCCTTCGACAATCCGTTGGCGGGGCCCGAAGCCCCTCCACGCGCGTCGATCGAAATGCGCGCGATTGGGTACTGGTTCTAGGGGTTGACGGGGTCGGCGCTGGGCCTACCCCGCCGCCACTAAGGCAGCAAAGCTGCAAAGTCTCGCCCCCTCCCGCTTGCGGAAGGGGGCGGTTGAGCCACAGCCAACCCTCACGTAATCCTCACCCTTCCGCAAGCGATGAACTCGGTCGTAGCGGGTTAGGTAAAACGGCCGGGCGACAGGTCCCGGCCGCTCGCCCGATCAGGCATCCACGCTCTGGGTGCGCCAACCATCGTGATAGGTTTCGCGTGCCACGCGCGAATAGGGCACCGGCGAGACGACGGCGCGCACCGAAAGCTGCTTGTGCGGCTCCACCGTGGACTTGCGGGTGCCGCCGTTTTCCTCGCCCCAGACCACGCGCACTTCGCTGCCCACCGGCACGTCCGGGTCAACCGTCGCCAGCGAAAGCGCCTGCTTTTCGTTGTAGGAATAGCCGGTGAACATCGAAAGCCCGATGGTCCGCCCATCCGCATCGGTCACCCGGTCGTAGTTGGATGAGGCATAGTTGGCCAAGGGCACATCGAAGAACTTGTACTGCTCTCCATCCGGATCGAACAGCGATGCCATGATCTTGGCCATGTCCTCCGGATGCCAGGCCAACGTTACTTTCTTGCGCTGCTTCGCGGGATCGATCGCTTCCAGTGCCTCACGGCCATGGAAGTCATGGTCAAACTTGACGAAGGGCCCGTACCCCAATTCCCAGGGGTTGAGATAATAGTCCTCGATATTGTCGGACACGAAGCTGCCGCCGATCGACCCGGTCGCCTCATAACTGTCGGCACCCAGCCATTCGCGGAATCCTTTCAGCTTTTCGCCGGTGTAGATGGCCGGAAGCGGAGAGGGAATCCAGCCGGATTCCAGCGTGTTGGAAGGATAGGCCCGGCTGCCGCAAGCGATCAGGCCGAATTCCTTGCCCGCCTCCAGGATCGCGGCGCGCACTTCCTCCTGCTCTTCGTAAGGGCCCCAGATTTCGAGGCCCGGCGCGCCGGACATGCCGTGGCGCAAGGTGCGGATGGTCTTGCCGGCAATGTTCATCGTGCTCATGTTGAAGAAGCGCAGCTTCTCCAGCGGGCCGCCGTTCAGCTTCTCGATCACGTCCCACGCCTTCGGCCCCTGGATCTGGAAGCGCCAGACGGAGCGCGTCACCGGCTTGCCCATCGGGCGCATCGGCGAACGGTCATCCAGTTGCAGCTCGACATCGTACCCCTGCTCCGCCTGATAGCGCAGCCAGTTCGAGGCGGGTGCGCGGCCGACGTAGCAAAACTCTTCCGGCGCCTGCCAGAAGATGATGCCGTCCCCGATCACATGGCCATAGGGCGTGGTCGGCACGTACTGCTTGGCCTTGTTGACCTCCCACCCCTTGGGCGAGTTGATCATCGTATCAGACAGTAGCTTCAGCGCGTCCTTGCCGCGGATGTAGAGGTTCACCATGTGGTGTGACTGATCGAACAGGACGGCACCGTGCTGCCACGCCCACTGTTCCGAGCGCCAGTTGGAAAACTCCGGCGAGACCACCGGATAGACATAGGCACCAAGCTGCGAATTCCGCAGCATTTCCACGGTATTTCCTGCCTTTTGCAGAACCTGCTCCAGATTCCCGGCCATCAAGACTCTCCCATGTTCCCGCCGCGACCGTGCCGCGTGCGACAGTGAAAAGTAACGGCCGTCACGCCGGTGGACAAGCATTATGTTCGTTTCACATACAATATCATGTGATACTAGATGCGTGAGCAAACTCCTTGGTGGGGAACGGAAAGCCGGTTAGCATGGGAGGAGTGGGCATCACCAGAAACAAGCAAAGCGCCATCGCATCTACCCCAGCGACAGATGCCCGCGCCGGTCGCGGAGACCTTGATGCGGTACTGGGTTTTCACCTCCGCCTGGCGCACGGTGCCGTCTATCGACACTTTGCAGAAACCTTCTCCGAACTCGAACTCACTCAGAAACAGGTGTCGGTGCTCTGGCTGGTTTCGGACTGGCCGGGGCTGTCGCAAACCACACTCTCGCACCAACTCCAGATGGACCGCGCGACGACGACGGAGATCGTCAACCGCCTGGCCGCGCGCGGCCTTCTGCGCCGCGCAACGATGGCCGGAGACCGGCGCAAGCTCGCACTGCACCTGCTGCCAGCCGGCACCCGCGTTCTGGCACGGGCGCGCAAGGCCGTGCGCACGCATGAAACCTGGCTGAAGGATCGCTTCTCATCGGCCGAAGTCGAAATGCTGATTGCCCTGCTCGAACGCATTCACGGCTGATCGCCGCCTCCGCTGGCGCCCTCTCGGCCAACAGGCATTGACAAGCCCCACGACCGCGATAACACTAACGATCGTTATAGATAAAAAGCCCTCACCGGGCGGCGGAGCGAGATGGATTCGAAAGGCAGGGAGAGCACCCGCGCGCCGTGGCGCCGCGCGAACCATGATGCCGGGCGTGTGGTACGGGAGCGCTTTCGGCGATGACCCAAACCGTCCCCACGCCCGATCCGGCGCGCATCAAGCAGGCCCTGGGTTCCTTCAAGGCTGCTTTAGGTGCCGCCAATGTCTTCTTCGAAGACGCCGACGTCGCGAGCTATCAGGACAAGTTTGCGATAGACGACAGCCGCCATCTCCCTGCCGGAGCGGTGGCCCCCGGCACCGCTGAGGAAGTGCAGGCCGTGGTCCGGATTGCGCGGGAAACCGGCATTCCGCTCTGGCCGATCAGCCGGGGCAAGAACGTGGGATACGGCGGCAGCGCACCGGTCCTGGCAGGCTCCGTGATCGTCGATCTCTCACGCATGAAGAAGATCGAATATGACGAGGCGAACGGCACCGTGCTGCTGGAACCGGGCGTCGGCTTCTACGATCTCTACGATTTCCTGCAATCGCGCGGCATGAAGCACTGGCTTTCCACGCCCGGAAACTCCTGGGGTTCGGTCGTCGGCAACGCGCTCGACCGCGGGGTCGGGTATACGCCTTATGGCGAGAATACGAGCAAGATCTGCGGCATGGAAGTGGTGCTGGCCGACGGCACGCTGGTCCGCACCGGCATGGGCGCGCTGGACGGATCGCCCACCTGGCAGCTCTATCGCTATGGCTTCGGCCCGGCGTGGGACCAGCTGTTCGTGCAGTCCAACTTCGGCATCGTCACCAAGATGGGCCTGTGGCTGATGCCCGAGCCGGAATCGCTGATGGGCATGGACGTGGAATTCGACCATCCCGACGACCTTGGCCCGCTGATAGACGCGATCGGGCCGCTGCGGCGGGAGGGGCTGCTCCAGCAATCGCCCACCATCGGCAACTGGCTGCGCGCCGCCGCCGTGCTCACCACGCGCGACCAGTGGACCAAGGATCCCGGCGCCCTCAGCGATACGGTGATCCAGGCAATCCGCGACAAGTACAAGGTGGGCTGGTGGGGCGTAAGCCTGCGCCTCTATGGGCGCGAGGGGGTGAACAAGGCCGCCTATGCCGTGCTGGAGCAGGAAATGAACCGGCTGAAGCCGCTGAGCCTGCGGCCGACGGCGTGGAAACGCGGAGAGCCATTGGAAGCCTCTGGCTGGACGGGAACGCCGGTCACTTTCCCCATGCAGAACGCCAACTGGCACGGCGGGCGCGGCGGGCATGTCGGGTTTTCGCCGGTGCTGCCGCAATCGGGAGCCGCCGCCATGGCGCAGTTCAAGCGGACATACGCGCGCTATCGCGAATATGGCATGGATTATCAGGCCAGTTTCGCCTTTGGCGAGCGCCACCTCATCAACGTCAATGCCGTGCTGCTGAACAAGGACGATCCGGCAATGCTGAAGCAGGTCGATCCTTTCCTGCACGCGCTGATCGCCGATGCCAGGGCGCAGGGCTACGGCGAATACCGCACCCATCTCGACTACATGGACACTGTCGCGGCGACGTACGACTTCAACGATCACGCGCTGCTGCGGCTGAACGAACGGGTGAAAACCGCGCTGGACCCAACCGGCATCATCGCCCCGGGAAAGAGCGGAATCTGGCCTGCGAAAGCCAGGGGAGCGGCGGCATGAAGCGCGGCGCACTGGCGCTGCTGGCGGGCGTCGCGATGATTGGCGGCTGCGGTTCGAGCGACGGTGGTGCGGACGCCGCCGCCGCAAAGGGACCACCACCGATGCCCGCGCCCATCACCCTCACCTCACGCCCCAATGCCGGGCCGGGAGAGCGGCTGTTCATCGAGAAATGTGCGATGTGCCACGGCCCGAACGGCATGGGCTCCGGCCTTCTGGCACGGCGCGCGGACGAACCGCTGCTCGAAAAGCGCAAGGATCTGACGGCGGACTTCATAACGCAGGCCGCGCGGATGGGCATCGGCAACATGCCCGCGATCCCACGCGGCGAAGTGAGCGATGCGCAAATGGCCGAGATCGCCCGCTATCTGGTCAAGGATCCTGCCGTTTCGGGCGCCAGTTCCGATGCCCCTGCCCCAGCCCCAGCCGCCGCGACGGAGGCGCCGTGATGGGCGGGATCAGCCGCCGAGGCCTGATCGGCACCGCTGCAGGGGCAGCGCCGCTGGTCATGCTGGGCGGGTCGCTCTGCGGTGCAAAAGCCTCCGCCGCAGTGCTGCTCGTGCATGACGACACACTGCCCGCCGCCTGCCGCTTCGCCGCGCATGCCGCCACGCTGGGCGCTTCTTCCCAGCCATTGCGGGGCGAACGGGTGCGGCTTGTTCGTCAATTGCTCGCCCAGCAGCCCGCGCGCGTCTTCGGCATGACCCGGCATGCGGACCATTTGCTTTTCGCCGAAATCGCGCGCGAGGCAGGGTATGTGGAAGTAGCCGCGATCCAGCACCGCCAAGGCCAGGGGCCACTGCCGCGATGCATCGTTGCGGCGCGGCCATTGTCCTCACTAGCCCAAGCGGCAGGTGCGTGCTGGCCGGAGGCGTTTGCCGAGCTGGCGCTGAACATCAAGGCCACTCCATCGACGATCGCGGAAGCCCCGCGTCCGGCCCCGGCCTTCAGTTGGGTGCTGCAACGCAAGGGGTGAACCGAAGGGCCGGCAGATCGGGATCGCCGGCCCGCCGCATTCAACGCTTGATTATCAGCGATTCCGGGCGCTTGCGTGGTACCCATTCTCCCCGACCGGGAAAATTCTTCAGCACTTCCCCATCCCAGAGCCGCACCGTGCGCCGATGGAACCGCCAACGGCCATCCTCGCACCGGACGGCATGGTCGTCATACCAGCCCGTAAAGCGCAGGACATAGGGCGGCTCCCCCTCGCACTCGGTAACGAAAGCAAAGGCGCGCATCTTTACCGATCCGTCGTCCTGCGGGCGGAACTGGATCTGGGTTACATGGTGCTGCCGCCCCGGAAATCCCGGCGCGTTACGATAGTGCTCGGCAATCCCGCGAATGCCTTCGTGGCCCTCCCAGATGTCGGGATCCTCGAAAACTTCCTCCACCATCCGGGCGTCCGGCGTGAAGCAGGCAACCAGGCCCTCGACATCGCCGGTATCCAGCGCCCAGCTATAGTCGGCAATCAGGTCTTGAAGCGCGAGACGATCTTCTATCGACAGCGACAATGTCTTCCTCTCCCATTTGCTTGTCTTGACCTAACCGTAACATTTGTTACCGTTGTGAGCAAGCTGTCCGACGGGAATCGGACCGCAACGAGAGGGTAATCGTGGGCAAGATCATCGTCACCGGCGCTTCCGGCGCCTTCGGCAAGGCTGCGGCAGAACTTCTGTTGGAACGTTGCGCACCGGAAGACCTCGTATTCCTGACCCGAACGCCGGACAGGCTCAAGCATTTTGCAGAAGCCGGGGCGGAAGTGCGCGCGGCCGACTTCGATGATCCCGCCTCGCTTCCGCAGGCCATGGCCGGCGGCGAACGCATGCTGCTGATCAGCACCGCGCGGGTCGGCACACGGGTCGGACAGCACCGGAACGCCGTGGAGGCGGCGGTATCGGCTGGCGTCGATCACATCGTCTACACATCGCTGATGGCCGCAGATGCCCCGGACAACCCGGCAATCGTCAAGCTGGACCACCGCGCCACGGAGCAGATTATCGAAGCGTCCGGCGCGGCATGGACTCACTTGCGCGACAGCCAGTATTCAGAGGCGATTGCGCTGGCCATGGTGATCCCGGCCCTCGCGGCCGGGCACAAGCCCGACAACTGTGGAGACGGCAAGGTTGCCCTTGTCAGCCGCGACGATTGCGTCGCCTCCGCCGTGGCCGTGCTCACGCAGGACGGTCACCGCAACAAGGCTTACACGCTTACCGGTCCCGAGCCGATCTCAATCCCGGAAGCCCTTGGCATGGCGGCCGAGATCGCAGGCAAGCCGATTACCATCGAACAAGTCGATGACGAGGCCATGTTCGCCTATTTCGACAGCCTTGGCGTGCCGCGCCACGCCTCCGACATCGTGCCCGATGGCCCCATTCCCTGGTCGAGCGACGACATGGTGACGTTCGGCACGGCGATCCGCGAAGGCTTCTTCGCAGGCTGCACCGATCACGTCGAACGCCTGACCGGTCGCCCGCCACGCGCCCTGCGCGACATCATGCTGCAACACCGGGGAGCCTGGCCGCAATGATCCGGAAAATGACGCGCCTGTCGGTGCTGCTGCTATCCGTTTCCCTGCTGGCGGCCTGTTCGGGCGCGAAGACCGCCCCCGGAACCGGCGACGACTGGCCCTCCCCCAAGGGCAATGGCGATGCCACGCACTTTTCCGCGCTGACCGAGATCGACAAGAGCAATGTGTCCCGCCTGGGCCTTGCCTGGTCCTACGATATCGGCACCAGCCGCGTGCAGGAAGCCACCCCGGTCGTCATCGACGGCGTGATGTATACCAGCGGCAACCTCGGCCGCGTCTATGCGCTGGATGCCGCAACCGGCAAGGCGATCTGGACCTTCGAGCCCGAAATCGACATGCAGGCCAACCGCGCCGCCTGTTGCGATCAGGCCAATCGCGGCGTTGCCGTGGCGGGCGGCAAAGTGCTTGTCGGCACGCTGGACGGCTGGCTCTATGCGCTTGACGTCAGGACCGGCAAAGTCGCCTGGAAAGTCGATACGATAACCGATCGCACGCGCGGCTATACCATTACCGGCGCGCCGGAAGTGGCCGGAGATCTGGTGGTGATCGGCAATGCCGGCGCCGAATACGACGTGCGCGGCTATGTCACCGCCTACGATCTTGCCACAGGAAGGCAGGCGTGGCGCTTCTTCACGGTGCCCCACGATCCGAAGCGTGGGCCGCAGGAAAGCCCGGCGTTGGAGCAGGCCGCCAAAACCTGGGCGCCCGACAGCCGATGGGACATCGGCGGTGGCGGTTCGGTGTGGGATGCGATCAACTACGACGCGCGGTTCGACACGGTGATCATCGGCGTCGGCAACGGCGGGCCGTACAACATCATGCGGCGGTCGCCGGGCGGCGGCGACAACCTCTACTTGTCCTCGCTCGTCGCGCTCGACCGCAAGACCGGCCGCATGAAGTGGCATTATCAGGAAACCCCCGGCGACGCCTGGGATTTCACCGCCACCCAGCCGATGCTGTTCGCCGATCTGGAAGTGGATGGAAAAACGCGCCCCGTGGCCGTCCACGCGCCCAAGAACGGCTTCCTCTTCGTGATCGACCGGGAAACCGGCAAGCCGCTGGCCATCAACGCACTCGTCCGCACGAGCTGGGCGAGAGGATATGATCTCAAAACCGGGCGGCCGGACAAGACGCCGGCCGGTTCCGCCTATTGGGAGGAGCCGAAGATCGTCTTCCCCGGATCGCCCGGCGCGCGGAACTGGTATCCGGCAGCCTACGATCCCGGCCGGGGCCTCTACTTCGCCTCGGTGCTGGACATGGGCAACCTGATGTTCACCACGCCGCCACTCGACAAGGGTGACGCCAGGCGCCCCAAGGCCCTGAACGTGGAGACGGCGCTGCTGTTCACCCCCGATCTCCAGAAAGTGCTGCCCACCCTGCCCAAGCCCGTGCAGGATCAGGTGAGGGCCCTGCCCGAATGGAAGTGGGTTGAGAAGCAGCCTTACAGCGCGCAGTTGCGGGCCATCGATCCGCTTACCGGCAAGGCGCGCTGGGCCGTCGATACTGAAGGCTGGCAGGACCGGCCCGGCGTGTTGGCGACGACGACCGGGCTGCTGTTCCACGGCTCCATCGGCGGCAAGTTCATCGCCCGCGATGCGGACAGCGGCAAGCTGCTGAAATCGATCGACACCGGCAGCGCGATCATGGCCGCGCCGATGACCTACCGCATCAAGGGCGTGCAATATGTTGCTGTCGCAACCGGCTTCGGAGGCGGCGGCTGGAGCTATGTGCCGCGCTATTCGGCGGCCTACCGAAACGGCAATGCCAACCGCCTCCTGGTGTTCAGGCTGGACGGCGGCGCGGTGAAAAAGCCCGATCCGCTGCCCGATCTGGAAGTGGCGCCGCCCCCTCCACCGCAGGCGGCAGGCGTAACCCCCGCCGTGATCGCGCGCGGACAGGCCGTGTTCTTCGGCAACTGTTCCATGTGCCATTCCAACCAGCTTCGCGCGCCGGTGCCCGACTTGCGCCGGATGGCGCCGGAAACCCACGAGGCGTTCGATCGCATCGTGCTGGACGGCCTGTTCCTTCCCGCCGGGATGCCGCGCTGGGATGACGTGATCTCCAAGGCGGACGCCCATGCCGTCCACGCCTACCTGATCGACGAACAGGGCAAGGTCCGCGACCGCGAACTCAGGCTCAAGGCCGCAGGCAAGCCGCTCGATGCGCCGAGCCTGACCATCCTGTCGAACTATTGAGAAAGGACGCACGATGGAGGAAACCGACATCATCGTCGTCGGCGGCGGTTCGGCCGGTGCGGCCATGGCCGGCAGGCTGGCGGAAGGCGGCATCCGGGTTACCTTGCTGGAAGCCGGCAGCAGCGACCGACACCTGAAATCGCGGGTCCCCGCCCTGACCAGTTCGATCGTCCAGAATCCCGAATTCGACTGGTGTCATGTGGTGGAGCCCGATCCCTCTCTGGGTGGACGCGCCGATGTGTGGCCTGCAGGAAAGCTGCTGGGCGGCGGCAGTTCGCTGAACGGTATGATGTTCATCCGGGGGCACCGCTGGGACTATGACCGTTGGGCCGAACTTGGCGCGACGGGCTGGGACTATGCCGGCGTCCTCCCCTATTTCCGGCGGCTGGAAGACAACGAACGGGGCGCGGACGAATGGCGCGGGACCGGCGGCCCGATCGGCGTCAGCGAAGTGCGCGCCCGCTACCACATCACCGACCGCTGGGTTGAGGCGGCAGAGGCAGCCGGGATCGCACGCTCATCCGATCTGAACGGAGAGCGTGCCGAGGGCGTGGACTACGTACAGGTATCCCAGCGCGGCGGTATGCGCTGCTCGACCGCGCGCGGCTATCTTGAAGGGCGCGACTACGGCGGCAGGCTGCGCGTCGAGTTGGAATGCCAGGTCCTGCGCGTCCTGATCGAGAACGGCCGGGCGATCGGCGTCGCGATCCGGCGCGGCGGCAAGGACTTCACCCTGCGCGCCCGAAGAGGCGTCGTGCTCAGCGCGGGATCGATGAATACGCCGCGTCTTCTCATGCTATCTGGCATGGGGCCCCAAGAACACTTGCGCGAGATGGGTATCCCGGTGGAGCGGGATTTGCCCGGCGTCGGCCGCAACTTGCAGGATCACGTCGGCACCCATGTCGTCAATGCGGTCAACGCGACGACGCTGAACACCGATGCACAAGGCCTGCGCGGCGCATGGCAGGTGCTGCGCTATGCACTGGCCCGGCAAGGCGCGCTGACAACGGCGATCGGCCATGCCCAGGCTTTCGTGAAAAGTCGGGCTCACCTACCCGCGCCCAACTTGCAGATATCCTTCGCCGCCTTCGCCTTCGATTTCGATGAGCGGGGCAGGCTGATGCTGCGCAAGGATTCCGCCGTTTCGACCCTGGTGGGCCTGATGCGACCTTCGCATCGCGGGCGAATTTCGCTCCGCTCTCCCGATCCGCTTGCGCCGCCACTGATCGAGCATCGCCAGCTTGGCAGCGAAGACGATATCGACCAGATCGTCGAGGGTATCGGCATCGCGCGCCGGATCATGAATGCTTCGCCGATTGCCGGTCTCGTCTCCGGCGAACTGCGCCCCGGTCCGGCGCTCGATACATCGGAAGCGCTGCGCGAATATGTGAAGCTGGCTTCGATCCCGCTCTATCACCCGGTCGGCACCAGCAAGATCGGCGCGGCGGACGATCCGATGGCAGTGGTTGACGCGGATCTGGCAGTGCGGGGTATCGACGGGCTCTGGGTAGCCGATGCCTCGGTCTTCCCCACGCTGCCCGCCGGTAACACCAATGCCACTGCCATCATGATTGGCGACAAGGGCGCCGATCACGTTCTTCGCGCCCTGCAAAACCATGCGTGACGCAGTAGCCGCCACATCATAAATAACGAACGTTATTATTTCTGGAAAGGATCGCCTCATGCCCCAGTTTCCGGATACCATCCACTTCACCGGCCTGAATACGCCGATCGGCATCGAATGGTCGGCCCGCAACCTTGACGTGATCGGCGAAATCCCGGCCGATATCGACGGCGCTTTTTTCCGCGCGGTGCCTGACCCGGCCCACACCCCCCTCTTCGCCGACGATATCGCCCTTTCCGGAGACGGCATGATCGGTAAGTTCACGATCAAGGACGGCAAGATCGACTACGCCATCCGCTATGTCGAAACCGCCCGCTACAAGGCGGAACGGGAGGCGCGGCGCGCCTTGTTCGGGCAATATCGCAATCCCTTCACCGACGATCCCGCCGTCGCGGGCATGGATCGCACCGTCGCCAACACCACGCCGGTATGGCACGCGGGCCGCCTGTTCATGACCAAGGAGGACGGCCTTGCTTACGAGATCGACCCGGAAACCCTCGAAACGCTGGGGCGCTGGGATTATCACGGCGCGCTGAAATCCGAAACTTTCACCGCCCACCCCCGCATCGATCCCGAAACCGGAGAGATGTTCTTCTTCGGCTACGAGGCCGGAGGCCTGTGCACCACCGATGTCGCCTATTGCATCGCCGACCGCGACGGCAATCTGGTGTCCGAACAATGGTTCCAGCAGCCCTATTGCTCGACCATCCACGATTTCGCGGTGACCAAGCGGCATGCGGTCTTCCCGATCTTCCCCACCACGGCGGATCTGGATCGGCTCAAGGCCGGTGGCCCGCACTGGGCGCATCAGCAGGAACTCGAAAGCTGGGTCGGGATAATGCCGCGCTATGGCAAAGTGTCGGAAATGCGCTGGTTCAAGGGACCGAAGGGCGTTTCGGCGTTCCATTTCATGAATGCCTTCGACGATGGAGACCTGGTCCATCTCGACATCTGCCTGACCGACACAAACGCCTTCGGCTTCATGCGTGAGGCCGGCGGCGTGCACCGGGCCCAGCACGAAATCCAGGGCGGACTGACGCGCTGGTCGTTCGACATGAGCAAGCCCGGCGACGATTTCGAATCTCGCCCCATCGGCCCTCCCGGAGACATGCCGCGGCTGCGCGACGCCGATCAGGGACGGCCTTATCGTTCGGGCTGGTATCTCACGATCAACCCGCAGGGCGGACCGCCGCTTCCGGGCGGACCGGTGGGCGTGGCCTTCAATATGCTGCTGCAGATTGAACCCGGTAACGGCAGGATCGACGCCATGCCGCTGGATCCGGGCATGGCGATCAACGAACCCGTCCACGTCCCCTCCACCGATCCGGACAAGGAGGGCTGGCTCCTGATCGTGATCGACCGCCAGACGGACGCGAGCGGCTTCGCTTCCGAACTGTGGATCGTCGATGCCGGAGCGATTGCCAAGGGCCCCGTCGCCCGCATTCCGATGCCTCTGCCGATGCGCGCGCAGGTTCACGGAGCATGGGTGTCCGGCAGCCAACTTGCGGCGGCGAAATCGGCGGGGGCGCACCAAGCGACACCGGCATGAATGCGCGCCGAAACGTGTTGACACCGTTATAACGATCGTTAGTATTTTTTCAGGTAGTCGTACTGACAATCCAACCCAATGGGCGGCATCACCGGACGTCGCCCTCGGGAAATGGTACGGCTTGCCGCATTTCAACGGTCAGACAAGCGGCCGACAACGAAAAGAAGGCCGAACGGGGAGAACCGGCTGCGTCTTGCAAGACGCGGCGCGCCGCGATGCGCGCGCTGGATTCTGCCGGTGGCAAAAGGGGAGAACGGAAACCATGGCACGCGGCACGATCGGGTCATACCGGGGCGGAATAGCACTGGCGGCGCTGATAACCGGATGGGGCGGAACGATGGCCTTTGCCGCCGACGCCCACGCCCAGCAGGCCGTGCCGGCGGCACGGCCTGCGGAAGATCCCACCACGCCTGAGATTATCGTCACCGCCCAGTTCCGGGCCCAGCGCCTTCAGGACACGCCGATCGCGATCACCGCGACGACCGGCGCCGAACTGGCCGCCAAGAACGTCCAGAGCGTCACCGACCTCACTGCGGTTGCGCCCAACGTCAACCTGTCCGCGGCCACCGGCCTGAATGGCAGCGCCGTACAGGCCTTCATCCGCGGCATCGGCCAGAGCGATTCCAGTTTCGCGCTTGAACCGGGCGTCGGCATCTACATCGACGACGTCTACTATGGCACCACCTTCGGAGCCATCCTCGACCTTAACGATCTTGACCGGGTGGAAGTGCTGCGCGGCCCGCAAGGCACCCTTTCGGGCAAGAATTCCATCGGCGGCTCGGTCAAGCTGTTCAGCCGCAAGCCCGACGAACGGGGGGGCGGCTTCGTGGAGGCCACTACCGGCAGGTTCGGCCGGATCGACCTTCGCGCCAGCGCCGGCTTCACGATTGCCGATGGGCTCTATGCCCGCGTGTCTGGCGTGTCTAAGCACACGGACGGCTATTTCGACCTGCTCGATTATGGCTGCGTCTTCCCGAATTCGGGCATTGCCGCAACCGGCTCCGGCGGAAACTGCAAGACCGGAACCGAAGGCGGCATCGATGTGCAAGGGGGCCGCGTGGCCTTGCGCTATGCGCCTGACAGTTCGTCGATCGAAGTGAACCTGATCGGCGATTACGCACAGAACAAGTCCGAACAAGTGGCAACCAAGCTGCTCTATGCCGATAACCCAGGCGTGCGCAGCTATGTGGCCGACGATCCGGCCGGCGGCATCCCATTCGACAGCCGCTTCCTGACTGGCAGCCATTCCTATTCCAGCTACGCCAATTACGCTGCAGGCGGCAATTATACGACTGCGTTCGGCACCAACTACCAGGTCGTGCCCGGCAGCTTCGATACCAGCCCGAACAGCACCGCCAAGAGCTGGGGCGTTGCCGGCACGCTTGATTGGCAACTTTCAGACGATCTCAGTCTGAAGTCGATTACGGCCTACCGCAAGGCGACCGGCAAGACCGGCATCGATCTGGACGGTTCGCCGCTGTCCATCCTTGTGCAGGAATTCGATTACGAACACCGCCAGTTCACCCAGGAATTGCGCCTGTCAGGCCGCATCGGCTCGCTGGTGGATTTCACCGTGGGCGGCTTCTACTACGACGGGAACGACCGGATTTCGGGCCGCGTGCTGATCCCCAGCGTGCTGTTCAACTTCCTGGAGAACGACCCGGTGACCAATCGCAGCGCATCGGTCTTCGCGCATAGCGAGTTTCATTTGACCCCGGACCTCAACGTGATTGCCGGCATCCGTTATACCGATGACAAGAAGACGTACGAGTTCCATCGCAGCAACGTCGACGGTTCACTGCCCAGTGGAACCTTCCTTACCGAGAATTTCCTGCTGGTGGGGCTTGATGGGCAAGTCGGTTCGTTCAAGGGCAATCGCGTCGATTACCGCCTTGGCGTGAACTATCGCTTCAGCCCCGAATTGATGGCCTATGCGCAAGTCGCCACCGGCTACAAGGGCGGCGGCATCAATCCGCGCCCCTATACGCCGGACCAGATCGTCTCCTTCAAGCCGGAAACCCTCACCACCTATGAAGCCGGCTTCAAGTCCGACCTGCTGGGCCGTCGCGTCCGCTTCAACGGGACAGCATTCTACAACGATTACAAGGATATCCAGATCAACCGCTTCGTCTGCCCGGAAAGCGTCAGCAGCACCTGCTCGCAGCCCGCGAACGCCGGTGACGCCCATGTCTGGGGTGTGGAGGCAGAGCTTTTCGCGCAGCCGATAGTGGGGCTGACCATCGATGGATCGATGGGCTATCTGAACTTCCAGTACACCCGCGTCGATGCGACGACCCTGGTCGAAAAGGACTTCAAGGCCCCATTCAACCCTTCGTGGCAGGCCAGCGCGGGCATCCAATATGAGGCGAGCCTGGGCGAAAAGGTGGGCACGCTGACACCGCGGCTGGACTGGAACTATCAGTCTTCGTTCTACTTCAACTCGGTCAACAACGCCTTCAACCTGGTGGCCGCCCGCAGCCTGTTCAATCTGCGACTGACTTACGATTCCCCTGACAAGACCTGGCAATTGGGCACCGGCGTCACCAACCTGTTCGGCAAGTTCTACTACACGGGCAAGAGCGAGAATGTCTCGAACTACGGCGTGAATTCCGGCTCCGTCGGCCGCCCGCGCGAGTGGTTCGTATCCTTGCGCCGGACGTTCTGATACTCGGGATGGAGGGCCTGGGAATGCGCGCATTCTACCACGTAAGCCGCTGGGTCTTCGGGCTCTGGTATCTGTTTTCCGGCGTGGAATTCTTCACGCCGTTCAACCTCCAACCCCTGGGCAACACCCCGCTGGGGCAGGAATTCACGCTGGCCCTGATCCACAGCGGCCTGTTCGCGTGGATCAAGGTGATGGAGATCGTCATTGCCCTGCTGGTGCTGGCCGACCGGATGATGCCACTGATCGCGGCGGCGGCCGTGCCGCTGACCGTGGTGATCGCCTATTGGAACTTCGCGCTGGAATGGGGCGCGGTCGAAGCGGTGTTCGGGATGCTGACGATCCTTTTCAACGCTGCGCTGCTGTGGCCGTACCGCGCCTATTACATCCCGGCGATCACGGCATGGCAGGGCGAAAAGGACTTCGGGACGGATTTGCGGCCGTTATCCGTTATCGGGCGCTGACACGATAACAGACGTTACGGTTTAACCAAAACAACTGCGCGCCCGGCTGCAACGGCGCGCCACGGAAGAGGATCGGACGAATGACACCCGAAGGCGTGCAACTGCGACATCCGGATAAACTCTATATCGCCGGTTCCTGGGTCGAACCTTCGGCCGGCGGCCGCATCGAGATCGTCTCCCCCAATAGCGAGGATGTGGTCGCCGTGGTCGCAGAAGCGCAGGCGGCCGATATGGACCGCGCGGTTGCCGCCGCGCGCGATGCCTTCGACAATGGTCCGTGGCCCCAGCTTCCCCCGGCCGAGCGCGGCCGGATAGTGATGCGCTGGGCCGAGGAACTGGAAAAGCGTGAACCCGAACTCTGCCGTGCCTGGACCGCGCAAGTTGGCGGACTTTCCAGCTTCGCCCCGATCATGCACGGCGGCGCGACCGCGACCGTCAAATTCATCGCATCTTTGGGCGAGAGCTTCGAATTCGTCGCCCGCCGTCCCAGCATGCAGGTGGATACCGCGATCGTCGCCCAGGAACCGGTGGGCGTGGCCGTTGCGATCGCGCCCTGGAATGCGCCTTACGGCATCCTGTCCAGCAAGGTTGCCTACGCGCTGGTTGCCGGATGCACGGTGATCATGAAACCTTCGCCGGAAACCCCGCTGGAAGCGTACATCATGGCGGAGGCTGCGGAGGCCGCCGGCATTCCCGCCGGCGTCATCAACCTTGTCTGCGGCGACCGCGAGGCTTCGGACCATCTCGTCAACAACCCCGGCGTCGACAAGGTCAGCTTCACGGGCTCCACCGTGGCGGGCCGGCGGATCGGCGAAGTCTGCGCCGGGCGCGTCGCCCGCTGCACGCTGGAACTGGGCGGCAAGTCCGCCGCCATCGTGCGCGACGACTTTCCGATAGAGGCCGCCGCCGCGATCCTGGGCAACACCATCACGATCATGAGCGGCCAGGTCTGCGCCATGCTCAGCCGGGCCATCGTCCCACGCCGCCGACACGATGAACTGGCGGATGCCATCGCCCGCGTCATGCAGGGCGTGAAGATCGGCGGCAGCGAGGCACCGGACACACAGCTTGGCCCGCTGGCCATGAAGCGCCAGCTTGAACGCGTGGAAAGCTACGTCGAACTCGGCCGCCGGGACGCGGATCTCGTCACCGGCGGCCAGCGCCCGGCCGGGCTTAACAAGGGTTACTTCTTCGAACCCACGCTGTTCGCCAATGTCGATAACGCCAGCCGCATCGCTCAGGAGGAAATCTTCGGCCCCGTGCTCTGCCTGATCCCTGCCGACGATGAGGAGCACGCCGTTCACCTGGCCAACGAAAGCAGCTTCGGCCTCAACGGCGCCGTCCTCACACACGATGTCGATGCGGCCTATCGCATAGGCCGCAAGGTGCGTGCAGGCGGATTCGGGCAAAACGGGATGAGGCTGGAATTCGGCCTGCCCTTCGGTGGCTTCAAGCAATCCGGCATCGGCCGGGAGGGCGGCGTGGAAGGACTGCACTCGTTTCTGGAAACCAAGACGATCCTGCTGGACGGCATGCCAGCGCAGCTATGACAACAGCCTTCACCCAGGCCGATTATCGGCGTTATCTCACCGCTTTCAACGCGCGCGACTATGCCGCGCTGGAAACGTTCTTCAGTGACGATTTCGTGTTGGAGAACGCCGGCTTCGCGGTTCGCGGAAAGCCGGCGTTCCGGGCCTTCTATGCCTTCTTTCACGAATATTGCCGGGAAACCGTGCGCTTCCTGGGGTTCTACCCCGGGGACCACGGCTTCGTGGCCAATGTCGTGATCCGCTTCGAAGGACTGAAGGACCTCTCCCCCCAAATCCTTGCAGCAAAGGGTTTCCCGGGTATGACGCCGGTGCCCCAAGGCAGCATCGTCGATGTTGAGTTCCTGATCCTTTACCGCCTGAACCGGAAGGGGCTGATCGATCATATCAAGGGCGCGGTTTGGGTGCCGGAACAGCCCCTCACCACGCCCCGGATCGGCTAGGTCAGGTCAGCGCGTAATAGCGCAGCAGGTTGCCGTCCGCGCGGCGTTCCCCCACGCCGACGAAGACATGCTTCGTCAGCCAGTCGTGCTTGCCTACGGGGCATTCGAACGAGGGATTGCCGCGCAGGTAATATTCCTGCTGCTCGACCGGCGCGCCGCCCTTGAAGGCCCAGTCGCGCAGGCGTTCCATCGTGCCGGGCTTGCGCCCCCACAGGAAGCCCCGATTGTTGAGCAGGATCAGTGTGCCGTCGTCCTCTTCCAGCATGTACCGCGCATCGAAGACGGCAACGTCGTCCGGCCGAAAATAGGCGTAATCGCCCCCCGATCCCGGCACCGCCTTGCCCTTCAGGCGCGGGCCTTCGAACGTTCCCCCATCGACATAGACGGCGCTGCGATTGCCGCCCATGGGCGTGTTGGCGATCATCTGCACGCGCGGGAAAGTCAGGCGCACTTCCATCGCGAACTCAAGGCGGGGGTTGTCGATGGTGGAAAAGGGGCCATCGCTCATCGTCGAATCTTTCATCATGCGAACCTGCTTCATCCGATTTCGAGGGCACCGCCATCCACGAAGAGATTGGCGGCAGTAATGAAACTTGCTTCTGGCGAGGCAAGGAACAGAACGGCGGCGGCCACTTCCTCCGCCCGGCCCATGCGCTTCATCGGCACCGCTTCGATCATCTGCGCACGCATCGCGCCTACGACCTCATCGCTCATGCCCGGATTGCGCCGGAGCAGCGGCGTCTCCACCGGGCCGGGGCTGACCATGTTGACGCGAATACCCTGCGAAACATACTCCCCGGCGAATTGACGCATGGCGAGCGCCAGCCCGGCCTTGGCCGCGCCATAAGCGAGATTGCCCGGCACGAAGGCATGGCCGCCGATCGATCCGGTGACGACGATCGCCCCGCCCTCGCCCATCAGCCGCACCGCCTTCTGCATGGCGAATACGCAGCCGCGCAGATTGATCGCATGAACCTGATCCCAATAGTCCGGCGAAAGCTGGTCGATCGGCGCGAACCCGCCCATGCCGGCATTGACGACGAGGACGTCGATACGCCCGTCTTCGGCCGCGACCTGTTCGTAGAACCGCTCCATCGCGGCAAGGTCGGAAATATCGACGCTGTCACCGCGCGCACCGGGAACGCTGGCAACCGCCGCCGCGATCGTGCCACGGTCCCGGCCGGTGAGGCGGACAGCCCCACCCTCCCGCGCGAAAGCTTCCGCGCAGGCGAGCCCGATCCCGCTGTTACCGCCCAGCACCAGTACCTTGCGGCCTGAAAATCGCATTGCTCGCTCCATCGTCAGAAAGGGCCGATCGGGTTGGGGCTCGTTTCGGGCAGCGGCTGAACCACGTCCCAGTGCTCGACGATCATGCCGTCTGCGAGCCGGAAGATATCGACCACTGCCCAGCCCAGGTCCCCGGGCCAGCGGCGGA
Organism: Novosphingobium oxfordense; assembly: GCF_044029435.1. Classification (NCBI taxonomy): domain Bacteria; kingdom Pseudomonadati; phylum Pseudomonadota; class Alphaproteobacteria; order Sphingomonadales; family Sphingomonadaceae; genus Novosphingobium; species Novosphingobium oxfordense. The sequence continues at coordinate 2,215,463 of NZ_CP147008.1, forward strand.
CGTGGTAATGGACGATCACATGGTCACCGTCGGCGAAGAGGCGCTTCACGTCATGAACGGCCTCCGGCGTCTCTGCGCGGATATGGCGCAGCAAGGCCTTGAGCGGCTCCGTGCCTTCGCCAACGCCTTGGTTGTGCTGGATGTAGTCCGCCGAAATGAAGCGATCCACCGCATCGGCGTCGAGCGCGTTGAGCACCTGCTCGAACATCGCCGTTACGTGACGGAGATTCGCCCCCTCCTCTGCCGTGTAGAGGCTCATGCCGCGTCGCGCTCTGCCGCAAGTTGCGCCGGCGCCAGCGCCTTGCCCCGCATCAGGTCCGCGCACTTTTCGCCCACCATGATGGCCGGAAGATTGGTATTGCCGCCCGGGATGCGCGGCATCACCGAGCAGTCGGCCACGCGCAGACGCTCGACGCCGATAACCCGCAATTGCGGATCGAGCACCGACCGATCGCCCATCGCCATCGCGCAGGTTCCGGTGGGATGCATGGCGACATAGCAAGTCTCGCGAATGAAGGCGTCGAAATCGGCGTCCTCTGTCACCGCGGTGCCGGGCAGGCGTTCGCCGGTCACAAGGTCTGCCTGCGGAGCGGTGCCGTATATCTTGCGGGCGGCACGCATGCCCGCTCGCATGGTGGCAAGATCCGCCTCCTCCGCCATCAGGTTGAGTGTCACCGCCGGCACGTCACGCGGATCGGACGATCGCAGGCGCACATGCCCCCGACTTGCCGGGTGAAGCGCCACCAGTCCCGCCCAGAACACATGGCTCTGCCTGCGGGTCAAACCCGGGAACCACGGATGCGCATCGAAACGGATCGGGTTCGCCATGAACTGGATATCCGGCCGGTCGAGATGGTCGCGCGTGCGGATCACCACGTTGCAACTGTTGAGTTGCAAGGCCAACGGTCCGCCGCCCGTCACTGCCCAGCGCAGGGCGTTGAATGCCAGGCGGTCCCATCGCAGCTGGTTGATGAAGGTAACCGGCCGGGCCGCGTCCCATTCCATCGAGACATTGGCATGCTCGGCCAGGTTTTCCCCCACGCCGGGGCTATCGTGAACCACGCGGATACCGTGCGCGCGCAACTGCTCTGCCGGTCCGATGCCGGAAAGCATCAACAAGTGCGGCGAATTGTAGGTGCCACCCGATATCACCACCTCACGCCGCGCGGCGATCCGACGCGGCCCATCGGGATGTTCGATCTCGATACCTGTCGCCTGTCCGTCCTCGATCACGACACGGCGCACCAGGACGCCCGTCCGCACGACGAGATTGGGACGTGAGAGCGCTGGGCCGAGATAGGCGGTGGCCGCGCTCACCCTCCTGCCCCGCCCATCGATCGTCATCTCGCCCCGCGCGAAGCCTTCCGCGCGTTCGCCGGCCAGATCCTCGCTATGGGTAAAACCAGCGGCGGTGGCCGTCGCCATCAGCGGTTCGTGCAGCAGCAGGGGGGAGGAAATCGGCCGGATCTGAACCGGGCCTCCTGCGCCGTGGTAAAGGCTTTCGCCCCGCCAACTGTCCTCCAGCTTGCGGAAATAGGGCAGAACATCGGCATAGGACCAGCCTGTGGCTCCCATCCGTGCCCACTCGTCATAATCGCCCGGATGCCCGCGCATGGCGAACATGCCGTTGATAGACGAACATCCCCCCAGCACGCGGCCGCGCGGCAATGGCAGGCGCCGGCCGCCCAGATGCGGCTCCGACTCGGTCAGATAGGGCCAGTTGAAACGCGGATCGACCACGGCTTTCAGAAAGGCCAGCGGCATCTTGAGGTAGGGATGGTGCGCCTTGCCGCCGGCTTCCACCAGCAGGACCGAAACCGAAGGGTCTTCGGAAAGCCGGGCCGCCACCACGCAACCGGCCGATCCCGCGCCCACCACGATGTAGTCGAAACTTTCCGTCTCCTGCACGGCCGGCATGGTCTCTCCCGTTTTCAAGCCGCATCTCGGCGGTCATTGCGCTTAACCGTAACGGTCGTTATTTATTTACGCAAGCCGAAGCTTGCAGGTTTCGGCGCTTCTGGAGAGAGCGATGACCCGTGAGGATTATGAGCGATATGCCGCGGCGTTCAACGCCAGGGATTACGATGCGGTCTACGATTTCTACGCGCCCGGCGCCCGGCTGGCGTTCTTTGGTGTGGAGCTTGCCTCACGCGCGGCATTCAAGCGCTTTTACAGTTTCCTGCACAGCTACGTCGATGAAACCCTGACGATCGAGCGCTTTGCCGGCAGCGACGAACTGGTGGCCCTGGAAGGCGTGATCCGCATCGAAGCCCGTCGCGACCTGGATGCGGAAACCCTGAAGGAAGAAGGGCTCGACCAGTTCTTCCCGATCCGCGCCGGAGAGGTGCAGGAACTGCGCCAGTTCATCCATTACCACGTCGACAAGGGCGGCTTCTCGGGGGTGCAATGCGCGCTGATCCCATGAGCCGGTCACCCCGCCACCCCCATGGCCACCCTTCCATCGGCACAAGCCATGTCGTCCGTTACAAAGGCACGCGGTGCAGCCCATCATGGCATCGCATTGGCGATCAGCCGCCCTGCTTCCTTTATCTGTACGGCAATGGCGATTGCCCAGGCTCGCAAAATCGGAAGCCCGACGCCCTCTCCCCCAATAACAACCGTGATTATCTTGACAGGTATCTGACGCCTTGCGCTAAAATCCCGCAATGCGCAAAACCAGACAAGCGAACGAGATGGACACCCCGGCCGAAACCACGGCGGATATCCCGGTGAGCCCGCGTTCGGAAACTCTCCACCGGCTGCTCAAGCTTTCCAACCGGCTGATGGCGCCGTTCTCGGTCAACCTGGAACACCAGTACAAGATCAGCCTCAACGAATTCCGCCTGCTGATGCTGATCGGCCGCTTTCCGCAATCGGCCAGTCACGAACTGGCGGAAATGACCGGCGTCAACGCGATGAGCGTGTCGCGCGCGGTATCCGCACTGGAACGGCACGGCCGAGTTCGCGTTGTTCGCGACGAGGAAAATCGGCGGCGCAAACGCCTGACGCTGACCAAGGAGGGCGAGCGGCTCTACCGCATCATGCGCCCGCAGACGGAACGCGTGGCGGACTATCTGCTTTCCGATCTCCATCCGCACGAAATCGCCATGTTCGATCATATTCTCAGGACCTTGATCGATACGCTGGAAGCGACCGACGCCGAGGGCCGGTCGCTCTTCCTCGAAAATACCAAGCCTGACGACGCCGACGGATAGCTCCCCGCAAGGGCCGTTGCCACGCTTGCCCTGAAGCACGACTCATAATAACACTCGTTATCATGAGTCGTGCTTACGCCCTTGTTTCCACCCCGCGCGGTGTCCGCGCATGAATTCAACATCTGCGGCGTCCGCATCGGAAGAAGCACGCGGACCGAAGCTGGGCTTCGGGATCGCCCTGGGCTTCCTCTCCGCGCTTGGCCCTTTCGCCATCGACCTCTACCTGCCCGCCATGCCGCACATGGCCGGAGCGCTGGGCGCCAGCGATTCCGGAGTGCAGCGCACGCTCTCGGCGTTCTTCTTCGGCCTTGCCGTGGCGCAAATTCCGATCGGGTCGCTCGCCGACCGGTTCGGCCGGAAAGGGCCGCTGATGGGTGGGCTTTGCCTGTTCATCGCCGCCTCCATCGCCTGCGCCTTCGCCGCTACGCTCGAACAACTGGTGCTGCTGCGCTTCCTTCAGGGAATGGGGGCATGCGCGGGCACGTCCAGCGCGCGCGCCATCATCCGCGATCTTCATCGCGGCCATCATGCGGCGCGCCTGATGGCTTTCACGTTTCTCATCATCGGCATTTCCCCGATGCTGGCGCCCCTGCTTGGCAGCACGCTGCTCCACATCGTGTCATGGCGGGGACTGTTCGGGCTGCTGGCAACGGCGGGCGTGATCGCGGCGCTCTGCGTCATGCTGTTTCTTCCCGAAACGCTGCCGCCGGCACTGCGCACGGCCGATTGGCGCTCGCTCCCCCATATCCATGGCCGGCTGCTGCGAACGCCGCGCTTCGTCGGCTGGGCGATCGTGGCCGGCCTTGCCACGACCGTTCCGTTCGCCTTCGTCACCGCAGCCCCCTTCATCTACTCGGGAGTCTATCGGCTCCCGCCGCTCTGGTTCAGCCTGCTGCTGGCGCTCAATGCCTGCATGTCGATCGTCGCCACGCAAGCCGCACCCCATCTGCTGAAGCGGTTCGGCGCCGTCCGCCTTGCGGGTAGTGCCGGTGCCGTGGCGCTGGGCGCCACATTGCTGGTCACCCTCGCCGGATCGCGCGGCATACCGATCGTCCTGTTCCAGGCCTATTCGGTGCTGCTGTTCATGATCGCCGGGCTGGTGCTGACCCCGGCGGCGACAAGCGCACTCGATTCCGTGCGCAGCGGCATCGGCGCCGCAGCAGGACTGTTGGGCACGATCCAGCTTGCGGTCACGGCGCTGGCAAGTGCGGCCGTAACGCTCTGGCCGCCGGTTTCGCTGCTGCCGCTGACATCGGTGCTGGGCGCGGCGTTCGCGGCAATGGTCATCATCGTCGCCCTGCTCGGCAGATTGCCCGCCGATGAAGAATCGAACCCGATCTGAGGCTTGTTCAGCTTGATCCCCAAGGTGATTATTGTATCCTAGGCATACAGTGAAAACACTAGGGAACGAGGAGCCTGAGATCATGAGCGAGAACGAAGCCGACACGGTGACCTTCACCGTAGAGAACGGCATCGCGTGGGTCTATTTTTCACGGCCGGCCAAACGCAATGCGATGAGCCCCAAGCTCAACCGGCGCATGATGGATGTGCTGGACGAGTTGGAATACCGTGACGACGTGGGCGTCCTGGTTCTGGGTGGTCAGGGCAATTCCTGGTCCGCCGGGATGGACCTCAAGGAGTATTTCCGCGAGACTGAGGCCGATGGCCTGCGCGGCGTGCGCAAGTCGCAGCGGGAGAGCTACGGCTGGTTCCGCCGCCTGCGCTGGTATCAGAAGCCCACGATCGCCATGGTGAACGGCTGGTGCTTCGGCGGCGGCTTCGGGCCACTATTCGGCTGCGATCTCGCCATCTGCGCGGACGAGGCGAAGTTCGGGCTTTCGGAAATCAACTGGGGCATCCTTCCGGGCGGCGGCGTTACCAAGGTCGTGGTCGATCTGCTGCCCATGCGCGATGCGATGTGGCTGACGCTCACCGGTGACCTGATCGATGGCCCGCAGGCCGCCGCCATGCGACTGGTGAACGAAAGCGTGCCCCTCGATCGGTTGAAAGCGCGTACCGAGGAAGTGGCGCGCATGCTGCTCGACAAGAACCCCGTCGCCCTGAAGTTCGCGAAGGACGCGGTGCGCCGCGTGGGCACGCTTACGTACGACGAAGCGGAAGACTATCTGGTGCGCATGCAGGAAGCCTGCAATTTCCACGACAAGAGCGAAGGCCGCAAGGAAGGCATTCGCCAGTTCATTGACGAGAAGAGCTATAAGCCCGGCCTTGGCGCTTACGATAAGTCGAAGGCTGACAACGCCGCCTGAAAACGAAAAGGCCGCCGTGGTTCACGGCGGCCTATTTTGGTTAGAGCCGACCTCAGCGGCCCGAGATCAACGCATCCAGCGCGATTGCGCCCTCGCCTTCGGGCAGCATCAGTACGGGGTTGAGATCGATCTCGCCGATCTCCGGCGTCCCTCTAACAACGGCCGCCAGCGCCTCGACAATGGCCGCAAGCGCATCGATGTCAGCCGGGGGCGCACCACGAAAGCCTTGCAACAACGGCGCCATTCGCAGCGACAGGATGCGTGCCTTGATTTCCGCGGCGGGCAAGTCGGGCGGCAGCAGCACGACGTCATTCAGCAGCTCCGCTGCGACACCGCCGAACCCGACGAGGATCACCGCACCCCAATCCGGATCGCGGCGAGCGCCCACGATCATTTCCACGCCGCGCGGCGCCATGGCCTCCACCAGCAAGCCGTCGAGAACGAGGCCCGGCCGCGCCTGCCGGACGTCCGATTGCATCTTGCTCCATGCCGCCGCCAACGCCGCCGCATCCGCCAGACCAATGGCAACGCCCCCCGCATCGCTCTTGTGGCTGAGCGAGGCGGCCTGAGCCTTGAGCACCACCGGATAGCCGATCCGCGCCGCGATCTCTTGCGCTTCGGCGAGCGAGACTGCCAAGGCCCCTTCCGAAAACGCCACGCCGTGCGGTGCCAGCAATCGCTTCGCGCGATACTCGGGGATGACTTCGCCCGCTGCCGGACCGGTCAGCATGACAGGCGCGCGCTCAGTAACGCTGCCGGACCTTTCGCCGTAAGCCACAAGACGCGCCAGAGCCTTGAGTGCACGTTCCGGCGTCGGGAAATAAGGCGAACCGAATTTCCGGATCGCCGCCACGTCTTCGGCCAGAACACCGCCACCCTCATCGACGCCGGCGACGATCAGCGGCTTGCGTCCGCCCAGCGCGGCAAGCGCCTCCGCAACGGCGGCAAACTTGATATGCGAGGTGTGCGTATCCGTCTGGATCAGCGGAACGAATATCGTCTCGATCCGATCCTCTTCGCCCAGCGCCGCGATCGTCCGATTGTAGAGCGTGGGATCGACAAGCCCCTGCGCCGTGATGTCGAGCGGATTGCTGACCGGCACGAAAGGCGGCAGGGCAGCCCGCAAGGCGGGGCTGTCGCCATCGGCCAGCTTGGGCAAGGCCAGCCCCAGCGCCTCGGCTCCATCCAGCATCATCGCCTTCAATGCGCCCGATTCCGAAACGATGCCCAGACCGCCGGTGGGAAGCGCGGGGCAACGCAGCGCGATCTCGGTCACGTCGCCCAGTTCCTCCAGCCCATCGACGAGGATCACGCCCGCCTGTTCGACCAGCGTCTGCATGACCGCATGATCGCCGGCCATCGCCCCGGTGTGCGTCGCCGCGCTCTCCCGCCCCGCCTCGCTGGAGCCGGGATGGAGCAGGACGACCAGCTTTCCGCGGTCCCGCGCCGATCGTGCGGCTGCCAGGAATGCGGCGGGCTTGCGGAACTGCTCAACGATCATCGCGATGACGCCGATCGCCGGGTCCTCCGCCAGATGCGCGACGTAGTCTTCCACTCCGCTTGCCGCCTCGTTCCCGGTCGAGATGTAGCAGGACAGCGGAACGTCGCGGGCGATCATGGTCGTGGCGAGCACCGCCGCCATCGCGCCCGATTGCGAGACGATGCCGACCTTGCGGTCTCCCTTCGCCCGCGCTTCCGGCAATTCGACGAAGGTCAGCGCAAGATTGGCATCGAAATTGACAAGGCCCAGGCAATTCGGACCTTCGATCACCATTCCCGCTTCACGGGCGATCCGCGCCAGTTCCTCCTGCTGTGCAAGGCCTTCCGGCCCACCTTCGGCAAAACCGGCCGAGAAAATCACGGCAGCGCCACAACGCCGCGCCGCTAGTTCGCGCACGGCGCCCAGCACCGCCGCTTGCGGAATGGCAAGCACCGCCACGTCCACCCCTTCCGGCAAGGCAGCCACATCCGGCACGCACCGCCTGCCGCCGATCTCCTCCCGCTTGGGATTGATGAGGTGAATGTCGCCCGCGAAGCCCCTGTCGACCAGGTTCTTCAGGACAGACGCGCCCAGCGCACCCGGCCGGTCGGACGCGCCGATCACGGCAACGCTGCGCGGATTCAGCAGACGGTCGATCGCCGCCCGTTCGATGGGTTCGAGCACGGCGGTTGCTTGCCCTGACATCCTTGGTCTCCCGGCCAAATGGTCTCAGATGGTATTTGCCCAGTCATTGCCGGACTTGCGCGCTTTGTATCCCAAGCATACAAAGCGCGCAAGTCATCGCTCGCCGATTGTCGGGAGGATCAGATAACCCTGTCCTGCTGGCGCAGCCGTTGGAGCAGCGAAAGCAAAGCCGCGCGCTCCGCCGCGCTCAGGGTGCCGAAGAATTTCCGTTCATGCCGTTCGAGCACGACATCGATCTGGCTCGCGAGCGTCCTGCCCTCGTCGGTCAATTCCAGCGCGTTGGCGCGCGGATCGGCGCTAGGTGCGCGGCGGATCGCACCGCGACCTTCCAGAATGTCCACGATCTTCATCGCGCTGGACCGGTTTACGTTCAGGGCTTCGCCCAGCGCGGTCTGCGTGCATCCGGGATTGGCCCGAACCATGAGCAGCGCCGATGCGCGGGCAGGCGTGATGTCGAAAGGTTCGAGCGCCAGTCTTGCCGATTCATGAGCGACCGATTGCAGCATCTGGATCTGGAATCCGATCTGCCCGGAAAGCGCTTCCCCCTCATTCATGGTGTCATTCCTCATTACGCGCGGGTGGATCCCTTGTCTTATATGTATCCCAAGCGTACAAAGTCGCGCGTGCCAATGCAAGGCGCGCATCGACTCCGCCGACGAGGGAGAAAACCCCCCGGCCCTGTCGATGCCAACCAAGGAGAGCGATCGTGAAAACCGATTTCAAGCTGCTGGTCAACGGGGAACTGATCGACGGCGTTTCCACATTCGATGTCGTCAACCCGGCCACGGAAGAGGCGTTCGCCCAGTGCCCGCGCGCGGACGAGGCGATCCTGAACCGCGCCGTTGCGGCAGCCAAGGCCGCCCTTCCCGCCTGGTCCGCCCTGCCGGTGGACGAGCGGGCCGGATATATCGGCCGCCTGGCCGATGCGATGGAAGCGCGTATCGAAGATTTCGCCCGCCTGCTTACGGCGGAACAGGGCAAGCCGCTGGACCAGGCCACGTACGAGATCGGCGGCAGCATCTATACCTTGCGCGCCTTCGCCGCGATGCGCCTGCCGGAACAGACCTTGCGCAGTGAAAACGGCGGCACCGTTATCGAGCACCGCACCCCGCTGGGCGTCTGCGCATCGATCACGCCGTGGAACTTCCCGGTGATCCTGCTGGCGAACAAGCTTGGCCCCTGCCTCGTCATGGGCAACACCATGGTCTCCAAGCCCGCACCGACGACGCCGCTCACCACACTCCTGCTGGCAGAATTGGCCGCCGATATCCTGCCCGCCGGGGTGTTCAACGTGGTCTGCGACCAGAATGAACTCGGCCCGCTGATCACTGCCCACCCAGACATCGCCAAGGTGGCCTTCACCGGCTCCACCGCGACCGGCAAGAAGGTCATGGCCTCAGCCGCCGAGAACGTGAAACGGGTGACGCTGGAACTGGGCGGAAACGATGCCGCCATCGTGCTGGACGACGTTCCCGCCCGGATCGCCGCGCAGAAGGTCTACGCCGGTGCCATGGCCAATGCCGGGCAGATCTGCGTCGCCATCAAGCGCGCCTATGTGCCCACCGCGATGTACGAGGAATTCTGCGATGAGATCGCCAAGCTCGCCGATGAGGCCGTGCTCGACGATGGGGCCAAGCAGGGCTCGACCATCGGGCCGATCCAGAACCGCATGCAGTTCGAAAAGGTGCGCGGACTGATCGAGGATGCCAAGCAGCGCGGGCGCGTGGTCGCCGGCGGCAACGTGCCGGACCGCAAGGGCTTCTTCATCCCGCCCACGGTGATCGCGGACCTTGACGACGATGCCCCGCTGGTGCGCGAGGAACAGTTCGGCCCGGTGCTGCCGGTGCTGAAGTACGACGATATCGAGGACGTGATCGCCCGCGCCAACGATTCCCCCTATGGCCTTGGCGGCACGGTCTGGGGCGTGGACCAGCTTCGCGCCATGGATGTGGCCCGGCGGATCGATGCCGGAACGGTCTGGGTCAACCAGCACCTCGCCATCGATCCCACCATTCCATTCCGCGGCGCCAAGCAGTCAGGCCTTGGTGCCGAACATGGCCTTGCGGGGCTGATGGAATATACGCAGGCGCACATCGTCAACGCCGTGGCGCTGGAAATCGAGCAGGCCTGATCTTGCTGCCACGCTGAAGGAAGGGCGCCCCCCGCTGGGGCGCCCTTTTCCTTTCCGGCTATTCCGGCGAGATCCGCAGGACCGGCTTGATCACGCGGCCGCTCTCGCTGGCCTCGATCGCCTCGTTGATCTGCTCGAAATCGAAGTGGCCGATCAGTCGGTCGAACGGAAAACGACCCTCACGGTGGTATTCCATCAGTTCGGGCAGGAAACCGACAAGGTCGCTGTCGCCGCCAAGGATGCCCATGACGGTGCGGCCGCCGCCCATCAGTTCGGCCTCGTTGAACGTTACCATGTCTGCCGGATCGGAAGCGCCGACCAGACCCACCACGCCCTTCGGCGCCAGCAGCGAGAACGCCTGCTGGATCAGCGCGTTCACGCCGGTCGTGTCGAACGCATAGCCCAGCCCGTTCGGGCAAACTTCGCGAATGCGCGCGGCCACGTCTTCCCGGCCGTTGATGACATGGGTGGCACCCAGTTCGCGGGCCAGTTCCAACCGCTGGTCGTGGAGATCGACGGCGATGATCGGATAGGCTCCGGCGATCTTCGCCGCCATGATCGCGGCCATGCCAACCGTGCCCGCGCCCCAGACCGCGATGGGCAGACCGGCCCGCACTTTCATCGCACGCAGCACCGCACCCGCGCCGGTCATCAATCCGCACCCCAGCGGCGCAAGTACATCCAGCCCAACGCCGTCCATGGCATCCGGCACTTTCACCACGTTGCGCTGATGCGCGATGGCGTGGGTGGCAAAGGCGGACTGCCCGAAGAAGTGCGCGTTCATCCGCTCTCCCCTCAGGAACACCGTGGCACTGCCATCCGGGCGGGCGCCGGCCCAATTGTAGGGGAAGAATTCGTAGCAATAGGTCGGCGCATCGATGGCGCAGCTTGGGCAATGGCCGCAGCTGTTGAAGCTCATGATCACGCGGTCCCCCGGCCGGGCGACTGTCACCGCACTGCCCATCGCCTCGACAATACCCGCGCCCTCGTGACCAAGCACCACCGGCAGCGGCACCGGAAGCTGTGCGTCGCGTACAGCCATGTCGGTATGGCAGATCCCGCAGGCGACGATCCGAATGCGCAGTTCGTCATCCCGCAGTGCGTCGAGTTCCACATCCTCGATCGTGAACGGCTGGGTACTGCCACGGCAAATCGCGGCTCGCGCTGTCGTCGTCATGATCGCTTCCATCTCCTTCATTTCGCGCCCCGCAAGGCAATGCCTAGCACGAATTGGAATTTCACAAATGCGAATCTATACACATCCATGAAATCATGGCAGGCTCAGGAAAATGGGAGGATATGCCGGATGACCATCGAGACAACCCACGTCGGAAGCCTGCCGCGTGGTAACGAACTCACCCCGCTGCTGCTCGCCCGCGACAAGGGCGAACCCTATGACGTGGCCGAATTCGACCGGCTGGTGCAGGCCGCCGTGGACGAAGCAGTGCGCCGGCAGGTCGCCAGCGGCGTTTCCATCGTCAGCGACGGCGAATTGGGCAAAGTCGGCTATTCCACGTACATGATCGAACGCCTCGAAGGGTTCGGCGGCCATATCGAGCGCAGGCCCGCCGCCGACCTTGCCGAGCATCCCGACCTTGCCCGCAAGCTTTCGGCGATGATGGGCAGCCAGGAATTCACCCGCGCCTCCTGCATCGCCCCGGTCAGGCTGCGCACGCTGGATCCGCTTCATGAGGATATTCGCCGTTTCCGCCATGCGTTGGACCGGCATGGTGCGGGCGTGCGCGGCTTCCTCAACGCCGCCTCGCCCGGGCTGATCACGGCGTTTCAGGTCAACCGCCACTACCCCAGCCACGAAGCCTATCTGGCCGACCTCGTCGATGCCATGCGCCCGGAGTACGAGGCGATCGTCGCCGCCGGGTTCGATCTTCAGCTCGATTGCCCGGACCTCGCGATGTCGCGCCACACCGGCTATCAAGACCAGGACGAAGAGACTTTCCTGCGCACCGCCGCCGCCAATGTCGAAGCGCTCAACGCCGCCACCGCGAACATCGCGCCCGAACGGATGCGCATGCATGTCTGCTGGGGCAATTACGAGGGGCCGCACGATCATGACATCGCACTCGACAAAGTGATCGACACGGTCATTTCTGCCCGCCCCGCCACCGTGTTGTTCGAGGCGGCCAACCCGCGGCACGAGCACGAATGGACGATCTGGCGCGATGCCCGCCTGCCCGATACCAAGATCCTCGCCCCCGGCCTGATCGACACTTGCTCCAACTATGTCGAGCATCCGGAGTTGATCGCCCAACGGATCGAGCGCTTCGCCGCGTTCCTGGGCAAGGACCGGGTGATCGCCAACACGGACTGCGGCTTCGGCACCTTCGCGGGCTATGGCAAGATCGATCCGGGGGTGGCCTGGAAGAAACTGCGCGCATTGCGCGAAGGCGCGGATATCGCGGATGCCCGCCTGTGATTGCCGCGCCTGCCAGCCATACTCTTTCGCCTGAGGAAGTCCGCGCCATCGAGCACGACTGCGCGCGGCTGATCGCCCGCTACGCCAACCGCAACGACGCCGCCGACTGGGAGGCCGTGGCCGCCCTCTATGCCCCCGACGGCCGCATGGCCCGCCCCACCGCGCCCGACGACTGGATTGCGGGGCGCGCGGCGATCCTGGCTGCCTTCCGGTCCCGCCCGGCCCGCACCACGCGCCATGTCTGCTCCAACGTCGAAATCACGGTGGTTGACGGCGACACGGCTCTGGGCGAGAGCGCAATGCTGCTCTTCACCGGCGAGGGTCCGCCGAAAGTCGGCTCGTCCCTCGACAGGTTCGTGCGAACGGAGGAAGGGTGGCGGTTCGCGGAGCGGCGCGGATTGCTGATATTCTGAGGGCTACATGGCGGCAACAATGACGGGAAGCGGCAGTGCATCGACGGTAAAGTCGGCCATGCGCACGCTCGACATCATCGAATACGTGGTCGCGCATGCCGAAGGCGTCGTTGCGCAGGACATCGCGCAGGCCTTGGCCATTCCCGTCAGCAGCCTGTCCTACTTGCTCGCCACGCTGGTCGAACGCGATTACCTCGCGCGCTCCGGCCGTCTCTATCAGCCGGGCGCCGGGCTGGAACGCCTGCGCGCCGCGCCGCAGCGCCTGCCGCTGATCGAACGGGTGCGCCCGCTGGTCCGCGCGCTGCGGGTGCGCTCCAACGAGACCTCGTCCTATTTCGTGCAGCGGGACTGGGAGATCGAGGCGATCATCACCGAAACTGCCGAGCACACATTGCGCTATTCGATCGGCGTAGGCACCCGCACGCCGATGCACTGCCTTGCTTCGGGCAAGGCGATGCTGGCCGCGCTGGGTCCGGCCGCGCTGGACCGCTACTTCGAAGAAGCCCCGCGTGAGCGCTTTACCGAAAGCACCGTCATCGACGAAGGCGCGCTTCGCCGCGAACTGGATGAAGCGCGCAAGTCCGGCATCGCCATCACGCGCGAGGAATATACCCCCGGCATCTGCGGCATCGGCAAGATCCTGATGCTGGATGGCGAGCCCGTGGGCTCGCTCTCGGTCGCGATCCCCACCGTGCGTTACGACGCCCGGGTCGAAGCGGCCACTTGCGCCCTGTTGGAAGCCATAGTGAGCGGCTTCTCGCGCTAACGCAGAAGGGCCGCCGGTTTCCCGGCGACCCTGCACTTCCCCGCAGATCGGGTAATTTCAGGCAAAAGCCTTGCTGCGCCAGCCCTCTGCATAGGAGTCGCGCGCCACTTCCGAATAGGGCACGGAGGCAACCGTCGCGCGGATTTCGGCCTGGACGTGGCGCTCCACCGTCGGCTTGCGCGTCCCGCCGCTGGGCTCGCCCCAGAGCAGGACGACTTCGGTGCCCGGATGGGCGACGGCTTCGTCCACCATCGCCAGCGACAGAAAACGGCCTTCGTTCTGGGTATAGCCGATCCAGGTGGAGAGGCCCACCTGCCGGCCGTCCACCAGCACCGCGTCGTAGGGATGCATGGCGTAGACGGCGCTGGGATAATCCATGTACTTGGCGCGATCGCCCTTGGTGAGCATCGAGCTTTGGACGCGCATCACATCCTCGTTGTTGAGCGCCAGCGTCACCTTGCGGCGCTTGGGCGTGTCCTTCATCTTCTCCAGCGCCTCGCGGCCGATGAAGTCATGGTCGAACTTGACCATGATGCCGTAACCCAGCTCCCACGGGTTGAGGTAGTAGTCCTCGATATTGTCGGACACGAAGCTGCCGCCGATCGAGGTCATGCCCTCGTAGGATTTCGCCGAAAGCCACTCGCGATATTCGCGCAGCGATTCGCCGGTGTAGATGGCGGGCAGCGGCGAGGGAATCCAGCCCGATTCCAGCGTGTTGGAGCTATAGGTGCGCCCGCCGGAAGGCAGCAGGCCGAAGTCCTTGCCCGCTTCGAGCAGCGCGTTGCGGACGGTGTCATAGTCCTTCCACGGGCCGAACAGTTCGTAGCCGGGCTGGCCGGCCATGCCGTGGCGCAGGGCGCGCACTTCGGCGCCGGCGATCGTGATCGGCGCCATGTGGAAGAACTTGAGGTCCGGCGGGGTGATGCCCATCGCGCGTTCCAGCACTTTCATGGCGTTGGGACCCTGAAGCTGGAAACGGTAGTTGCGGCGATAGCCCTGCTGGTCCAGCGGGCGAGCGGCGGTGCGGTCATCGCGCTCGGCCTTCACGTCCCACTTGCCCGAGGCGGCGTGGAATTCCACCCATTCGATCGTCGGCGCGCGGCCGACCAGTTCGAAGGTGTCCTCGGCCAGATAGAACAGGATCACGTCACCGATCACGTAGCCTTCCGGAGTGACCGGCGCGAACTGCTTGGCGCGGTTCGGCACAAAGCCCTTGAAGCTGTTCGGGGCGAGATAGGACAGCATCTCGAAAGCCTGCGGGCCAGTGACCAGCAGGTCGACCATGTGGAAGCTCTGGTTGAACAGGATCGCCGTCTCGGCCCATGCGCGCTGCTCGTCGCGCCAGTTCGAATATTCCGCCGGAACGCCCGGATAGACGTTAGGCCCGGTCTGCTGGTTGCGCAGGAAATCGACGATGTCTCCCTTTTCGTCGATCAGTTGCTGGAGCGATTTTTCGGTCATCCCATCGTGCCTTTCAGGTGGTTATGCTTTGTCTTGAAATCCTCAGGCAGGCTGCAACGCCAGCCATTCGCGCAGCGCCCGGTTGAAGGCGTCAGGCCGTTCCGCCGGGGCCATGTGCCCGGCCTCGGCCACTACGGTGAGCGGCGCCCCGCCGAGCGCGGCGGCAATCTCGCGATGCTGGGCGACCGGCGACCATGCATCGTCCTCTCCGACGATCAGCGAGACGGGGCAGGTCAGCCTGGCCAGTAGGTCGGAGACGTCCGGACGGCCGAGCAGCGCCTCGATCTGCGCTTCGAACACCGCCTGGCCGGCTGCCAGACACATCGCCCGCATCTCCGCGTAGAAGGCCAGGTCTCCCCGGCGCGACAGGCCGATCATCGGCGGCAGCCAGGCATCGACGAGCGCACCGAAACCCTTCTGCCGCCCGAGATCGCGCAAGGCATGGCGCTTCTCGCGCTCGCCGGAGCGCAGCGGATGGATTCCGGTATCCGCCAGCGCGAGTCGCGTCACGCGCTGCGGCACCTTGCGGCAGACCTCCAACGCCACGCGTGCCCCCATCGAATGGCCCAGCAGCGCGCACCGCGGCGGCATCCGCGCGAGGGCATAATCGGCCATCGCCTCGATCCGGTCGGTGCCGTCGTAGAAGCCGTCCACGCAAAGGCTGCCGGGAAAGGCCGAAAGCTGCGCACCGAACATCCGCCCATCGCAGATCAGACCCGGCAGGATCACCAGCGGCGCATTTTCGGATTCGGCTAATGAATTCGCATCCATGAATTTTCATCTATACGAACTAATTCAGACGCGCTAGAGCGAATTCGACGAGAGGAACTGGGGAGAACACAAATGACCACCCCGATCATCCATCCGAACTGGGCCCGGCCGGCACTCAACATGGTCGACGGGTATTCGCTGGAGATGACCGCCAAGGACGTGGAAGCCCTGCGCCAGGCCGCACCGATGATCGCGCCCGATACGCCGATCGCGGTCACCTTCCTGCCGGGCGAGGAATTCGAATCCCGGATCGCCGCCGCGCGGATCGTGCGCGAACTGGACTTTGAGCCGATGCCGCACTTCTCGGCCCGGCGGATCACTTCGGCGGACGAGTTCGAACGCTATCTGGCCGCCGTCACGCGCGAGGCGGGCGTGAAGCGCTGCTTCGTGATCGCGGGCGATCCGTCCGAACCCGAAGGCCCTTTCATCGACAGTTCGGCCCTTATCGCCACCGGCGCGTTCGAACGGAACGGCATCACCGCCATCGGCATCGGCGGGCACCCCGAAGGCCATCCCAACATGACGCAGGAGCAGTGCTGGCAAGTGCTGCACGGCAAATGCGCCGAGATCGAGGCGCGCGGCATGGCACCGCTGATCGTCACCCAATTCGCCTTCGATGCAGCGCCTGTGCTGGAATGGCTTGCCGAGTTGCGCGCACGCGGCATCGATGCGCCCGTTCGCCTTGGCGTGCCCGGTCCCGCCGGGATCAAGACGCTGCTGCGTTTCGCCGCGCGCTGCGGGGTCGGTGCCTCGACCTCGGTACTGGCGAAGTACGGCATCTCCATCACCAGGCTGATCGGTTCGGCCGGCCCGGACGCACTGGTCGATGCCCTGGAGCGCGGTCTGACGCCCGGTCACGGCAAAGTCCGCCTGCACTTCTATCCCTTCGGCGGCATGGAAAAGACCGTCGCCTGGATCAACGAATACGCCCGGCGCCACTGAGCAGGACGGGCATCAAAACATAAGAACCTGAGAGGAGCCTGCACCCGTGTCCCAAGTCTCCGAAGCCGTCTCCGAAATGCTGCGCGAACCCGCGACCGATGACGCGGCCGAAATCTACACGCTGCGCCTGCAGTGTGACGACAAGGCGGGACTGGTGGCGCAAGTCGCCGTGTTCCTGGCCGAACGGGGCTGCAACATCGTCGACGCCCAGCAATTTCACGACCAGCTGTCCGGCGGCTTCTTCATGCGGGTGGAATTCCAGCCCGGCCCCGGCCGCACGCTGGAAACGCTGCGCGCGGAATTCGAGCCGATTGCAACGGATGCCCGGATGAAGTGGACCTTGCGGGACAAGGCGGCGCCAAAGAAGGTGCTGCTACTGGTTTCGAAGTGGGACCACTGCCTGGGCGACCTGCTCTATCGCAACCGCATCGGCGAACTGAGCATGGAAGTGGTGGGGATCGTCTCCAACCACCCCCGCGAACTGCTGCACACGTCGCTGATCAACGGGCTGCCCTATCACCACTTCCCGATCACCAAGGCCACCAAGGCCGAGCAGGAAGCCCGCATCAAGCAGGTGGTGAATGAGACCGGCGCGGAACTGATCGTGCTCGCGCGCTACATGCAGATCCTCTCGGACGATCTCGCCTCGTTCCTCTCCGGGCGGTGCATCAATATCCACCACTCGTTCCTGCCCGGCTTCAAGGGTGCGAAGCCCTATCACCAGGCCTTCGACCGCGGCGTGAAGATGATCGGCGCCACCGCGCACTACGTCACGACCGACCTCGACGAGGGCCCGATCATCCATCAGGACGTCGAGACCGTCACCCACGCCGACATGCCCGAGGAACTGGTCCGCAAGGGCCGCGACATCGAGCGGCGCGTGCTGGCAGAGGCGGTGCGCCTGCACCTGGACGACCGCGTCTTCGCCAATGGCGCGCGCACGGTCGTCTTCCGGGGATAGGCCCATGGCCCAGCGCATCGACGGCCGCGCCATGGCGCGCGCCATGCTGGACGAGACGGCGCAGGCGGTCGAACAGCTCAAGACGCAGGGGGTGACCCCCGCCCTTGCCGTGGTGCTGGTGGGCAGCGATCCGGCGAGCGAGGTCTATGTCGGCCGCAAGGTTGCCCAGTGCGCCCGTGCCGGTATCCGCTCACTGGAACACCGCCTTCCCGCCGAGACCGGGCAGGACGAACTGCTGGCGCTGATCGACCGGCTCAACGCCGATCCCGCTGTCCACGGCGTGCTCATCCAGCTGCCGCTGCCGCGCGGGATAGATGCCTCGCTGGTGCTGGACCGGGTTGCGCCGGGCAAGGACGTGGATGGGTTCCATCCGGTCAACGTCGGCCGCCTGTCCAGCGGCACCGGCGGTCTGGTTCCCTGCACGCCGCTGGGGATCATGAAGCTGCTGGACAGCCTGATCGACGATTATCGCGGGCTGGACGTGGTAGTGATCGGCAAGTCCAACATCGTCGGCAAGCCGGTGGCCATGCTTCTGCTGGAGCGTGAGGCGACCGTCACCGTTACCCATATAGAGACGCGCAACCTGCCAGACGTCGCCCGCAAGGCCGATGTGATCGTCGCCGCCGCCGGGGCGCCGCACCTTGTGCGCGGCTACTGGGTGAAGGAGGGCGCGGTAGTGATCGACGTGGGCATTACCCGCGTCACCGACCACGACGGGCAGACCCGCATCGTCGGCGACTGCGCCACCCACGAACTGGAGCATGCCCGCGCCGTTACCCCGGTGCCGGGCGGGGTCGGGCCGATGACCATCGCCTGCCTGCTCGCCAATACCGTCAAGGCAGCAAGGGACAGTCTCCATGGATGACATTGCCACACTCGACCGCGTTTCCACGCGCACCGCCGCCGCATCGACAGTGCTGACCACCGTGCGCGTGCGCGATCTGCCGCTGCTTGCCGATGTGGGCATCAATCCCGATGAAGTCGGCCGCCGCCAACCGCTGGTCATCACCGTCGAACTCGCGCTGGACGCGGGTGCGGTGGACGGCATCGGCGAGACGGTGGACTACCGCCGCATCGCAGCCGCCGCCGAGAGCCTGGCCGAAGTGCACATCCCGCTGATCGAGACTTTCGCCCGCCGCCTTGGCGAACAGTGTCTGGGCTGGGCGCCCGTGCTCGAGGCGCGGGTGAGCATCGACAAGCCTTTCGCCATCACTCGCGGCCTTGCCGGGGTGGAAGTAACCGTGCGCCGCACCGCATGAACGAAGGACCAGACACCATGTCCGCGATCACCGACGTCACCGCCTATCTGGCGCAGTTCGACGACATTCCCGGCACCCGGGTATTCACCGCCGCCCGCGCGCGGCGCGGCTATCATCTCAACCAGTTCGCGATGAGCCTGATGAAGCCGGAAAACCGTGAGCGCTTCAAGGCGGACGAGCGCGCCTATCTGGACGAATGGCCGATGACCGAGGCGCAGAAACAGGGCGTGCTCGACCGCGACTACAACCGGCTGCTGGACCTTGGCGGCAATGTCTATTTCCTCGCCAAGGTCTTCTCCACCGACGGGCTGAGCTTCGTCCAGGCGGTCAGCACGATGACCGGGATGAGCGTGGAAGACTACCAGGCGATGATGCTGGCAGGCGGGCGTTCGCCGCTGGGCGTCCGCTCGATCAGGGAGAACAACTAATGGCCCGCATCACTGCCGGTATCGGCTGCAGCCACATCCCCGTGCTCGGCTTCGTGCACGATCACGGGCGCACTGCCGAACCGATCTTCAAGCCCGCCTTCGACGGCTTCGACTGGACCCGCCGCTGGATGCGCGAGGAGGCGAAGCCCGATGTGGTGATACTGGTCTACAACGATCATGCATCGGCCTTCGACATGAAAGTGATCCCCACATTCGCCATCGGCTGCGGCGAGAGCTACAAGCCTGCCGACGAAGGCTTCGGGCCGCGACAGGTGCCGGTGGTCGAAGGCCATCCCGATCTCGCCTGGCACATCGCGCAGAGCCTGATCCTCGACGAATTCGACATGACCATCATCAATGAGATGGACGTCGACCACGGCCTGACCGTGCCGCTGACGATGATGTACGGCGAAGTGGACGCGTGGCCCTGCAAAGTGATCCCCCTTGCGGTCAACGTCGTCACCTATCCGCCCCCCTCCGGCAACCGCTGCTGGGCGCTGGGCGAGGCGATCGCACGGGCGGTCGCCAGCTTCCCGGAGGATCTCAACGTGCAGGTCTGGGGCACCGGCGGCATGAGCCACCAGCTTCAGGGCCCGCGCGCAGGCCTGATCAATCGGGAATGGGATAACCGTTTCCTCGACGGGTTGATCGGAGAAAGCCGGCATCTGCGGCAGATCCCCCATGTCGAATACTTGCGTGAAACTGGATCCGAAGGGATCGAGATGGTCATGTGGCTGATCATGCGCGGGGCGCTTGGCGACAATACCGGTATACTGCATCGGCATTACCATGTGCCGGTCAGCAATACGGCACTGGGGCACATCGTGCTTGAGCCTCTGGCAAAAGCGTCCGCCATCCCGGCAGAGCTGTCTGACGAGCTGGAAGCCGCCAAATGAGCCGGATCGCAACCGCAGGCGCCCGATCCGCCCGGGATTGCCAGCCGTAGGATCCACCCGCGTCGGGAAGAGGACAACCGAAAGGAAGCGTAGCGATGGCCTTACTCATGCCCAGATCGGCGGAGGATGCGTAAATGCGCAAAGTTCCGGAAAAGCCGCCGTTGGACGCATCGGGAAGGCCCGCTGCCGCCCCTGCCATTGCTTCCAGGCATTGGTCCTTCACCCATTTGTGCGGCTGGATATCCGACGGGTTCGGCGAATACGGGATGATGGTCTACGCCTACGACGCCTGCATCGAGGACGCTATCGCAGTCCCCGATACACCCGCCCCCGCGCAGACGCCGGACTGACCATTCACCCGAGAACGGCCAATCCGGGGAACCGCCTCATCACCGGGCGATGAAGCCACCGATCCCGGCGATGGCCAGCTTGCCCGCCGGAAGCGCCGTTTCCGCGAAAGTAAGCCGCAGGTAGCGCGCCTCGACCGCGTTCGCGAAAGCGATGCGCTGGGTGGAGAGGGCATAGGCGATGTTGCCGAACTCACCGGCAGCAGCGCGCGTCCAGTTCTTGCCGTCCAGGCTCGTCTCCGCAAGGTAGCCCTTCGGCGGCGCCGAATCCGCCATGACCTGCCGCGACGGCGTGAGTGTGAAACCGCCAAGGTTGGTGCGGGCGCCAAGGTCCACCGACACGCTGGCGGGCTTGCCGGGCTGCGGCGCGGGCTGCTTCCAGATCGTGCCCGCATCGTTGTCCAGCAGGACTTCGGCACGCGGCGCCGTGGCCGAGACGATCGTCCACTTGGTGGTGTCCAGCACGCTCGGGTCGGTCGAAACGATCGGCGGCACGTCCACGGGCGCCACGGCGGCGAAGAGCGAGAATTCCGAAATCGCCGGGGCCGCGCTGCCTTCCAGCACGACCAGCCGCACGCGGCGCGGAGCGATCGTCTGCGGCAGCCGCACGATGCGCTGCGCGCCGATGCATTCCTTTTCGGCAAGGCGCTGCCACTGGCCATCTATTTCCGCTTCCAGCGCAAAGCGCGTCACCCGCACGCCCAGCGGCAGGAATTCGCGCAGGCGCACGACATCGAAGCGCGTGCCCGGTGCAAGGTCCAGCGTCAGCGTGGGCGTGAGCACCGCGTCCGGTGTGGACCAGTATGTCTCGCGCCGTCCGTCCAGCACGTTCGCCGCCGCGAACCGGGTTCCGCGCGTGGCAGTGGCATGGGCCACGCTGCCCTGTGCCAGATCCTGGGCGAAGGTGGCGCGGATCGCGTCACCGAACGACTTGAGGATCTTCACGTCCTGGTCGGCGATCCGGCCGCGACGGTCGGGCGGCAGGTTCAGGTTGAGATTGGTGCCGCGCCCCACGGATTCGTCGTAGAGCCGGATGAGGCGCGCCGGGCTCTTGACCCGGGAATCCTCGTCCGCGTGATAGAACCAGCCGGGCCGGATCGAAACGTCCGTCTCGGCAGGCCACCAGATCTCGCCGCCGCGCAGGCCCGAATTGCCCACCGCCTGTTCGTAAGGGCGGTTTGGCATGGTCGGCCAGCAGGGATCGCCCGCCACGCCGTCCTCGTTGCCCACCCAGCGGACATCGGCGCCCAATGGATCGAACGTGCAGGCATCGGGCTGAAGTTCGTGGACCAGCTTCACGATCGAGGGCCAGTTGTAATACTTCGGCGCATCGATCTTGCGCGCCTCTCGCGCGCCGCCGTAGTAGCCATCACCACCGTTCGCACCGTCGAACCAGACTTCGAACAGCTTGCCGTAGCGCGTGCAGAGTTCGGTGAGCTGGCTGCGATAGTAGTCGATGTAGGCCGGGCGGCCATATTCGGCGTGGTTGCGATCCCAGGGCGAAAGGTAAAGGCCGAACAGCATGCCCGCCTTGCGGCAGGCTTCGGACATTTCCGCGACGATATCGCCCTTGCCCTGCTTGTAGGGGCTGTTGCGGATCGAATGCTCCGTCGTCTGGGTCTGCCACAGGCAGAAGCCGTCATGGTGCTTGGCGGTCAGGATGACACCGCGCATGCCCGCGATCTTGGCCGCCGCGACGATCTGGTCCGCATCGAAATCGGTGGGGTTGAACCACTTGGGATCCTCGTCCCCATAACCCCATTCCTTGTCGGTGAACGTGTTCATCGCGAAGTGGATGAAGGCGTACATCTCATGCCCGTGCCACTTCCACTGCCGTTCGCTGGGGACGGCGCCGGAGGGTGCGGGCGCCCCGCCCTCACCCAGCTTCGGGCGCGCGGCCTGCACGGCATCGGCGCCGATCGCGGCAGTCGCGACGGCGGAAGTGGCCAGAAAACGGCGGCGTGAAAATTCCATCATCAGTCCTTGCAGGATCAGGTGTGCCGGAACGCTCCGGCCAGAGCGGGTCAGGGCGTGTCAGAGCGGGACAGAGAGCAGTTGCGGCTGCGTATCGGCCAGCTTCACCAGCAGTTCGCCGAAAAGGCCGTTGGCCCAGGCGAACCAATCGCGGGTGAATTTCGAAGGATCGTTGCTGTCCACCGCCTCGTGGATGAAGCCGGTGCCCGCATCGGTATCGCGCAGCATGCGCAGCATCGCGCGGATCACTTGCGGATCGCTGCTGGACAGGACGCGCACGATCAGGCTCATCGGCCAGACCTGCCCCAGCCCGACATGCGGCCCGCCGATGCCCTCTATCTTCGATCCCCGGAAGAAATAGGGGTTCGCATCGGACCAGCAGGCGTCCGCCGTGGCCTGCCAGAGCGGATCGCTTGCCGGCACGCATTCCAGGAAGGCAAGGCCGAGCAGCGAGGGAACGTTGGCATCGTCCATGAACATCGCGTTGCCGAAACCGTCCACTTCGTAGGCCCAGACGCGGCGGCCGTCCGGCAGCAGCATCGTGCCCCATTGGCGCAGCGCCGCTTCCACCTCGTCCGCCAGGGCGCGGGCATCGGCGGCCAGCGTGGCATCCCCGCGCGCCTGTTCGGCCACGGTCGCCATCTCGCGCAGCGCCGTTACCGCAAAGAGGTTCGCCGGGATCAGGAACGGATACGTGCAGGAATCGTCCGAAGGGCGGAAACCGCAGTGGATCAGCCCCACCGCGCGGCTCGGCGCGCCCCAGCCGTCCAACTGCATGGTCTCGGTCGGCCGGTTGCTGGTGCGCAGGAAGCGATAGGGTCCGGGCGATCCCTTGCGCTGCTGTTCGCGCAGGGTGCGCACGCAGGCGCGCGAGGCATCGGCCCAGGTCGCGTCGAAAGGAACCTTGTCCCGCGTCTGGCGCCAGTAACGGAAGCCGAGCCGCATCGCATAGCAGAGCGAGTCGATTTCCCATTTGCGCTCGGCAACGCCGGGCTTCATCTCGGTCTGATCCTTCAGCGCCCAGGACAGGTTCGTCTTTTCCGACGGATCGCGCATGAAGGCATTGGCGTAGGGATCGATCAGGATCGAGCGCGACTGGCGGGCGATCAGCCCGCGGAACAGCGCGGTAAGCGCCGGGTCCTTGTTCACCAGATGGAGGTAGGGCAGCACTTGCGCCGTGCTGTCGCGCAGCCAGAGGCAGGGAATGTCCCCGGTGATGACGAAGGCGTCCGGGCGGCCGTCCACCGTGTCCATGTAGACGGTGGTGTCCAGCGTGTTGGGATAACAGCCCACGAACATCGCGCGCAGCTTGGGATCGGCGATCTTGCGCGATACGCGGTCGATCTCCGCCTCCACCGCGCGGCTGACGTAGCGCCGTTCGGACACCGGCGGACGCCCGCCGCCCACCGGCATCGGAATGGTGGCCGCGCGCGCGGCCCCCGGAAGCGAGAGCGCCGCCGCGCCGGTCATGGCTGCGGCAAGGGTGCGGCGTCGGTCGAGGTTCATCGTATTACTCATCACGTTACCCATCACTTGGGCAGTTCCAGCGCCTGCCCGGTCAAGGTGAAGTCCGCCCAAGCGCCCGGCCCGTCACCGGGCTGGCCGCCGCCGATCCACACGCGATAGTCGCCGGGAACGACCTTGCGCGTGCCGCGACGGTCCACCACGGAAATGCTGCGCGGATCGATCGTCAGCGTGACCTGCTGCGACTTGCCCGCCGCCAGCGGAACGCGCGTGAAGGCGGCAAGCTGGCGCTGCAGCACGCCTTGCGTCATGACCGGGTGGCGCTCGATCACCGGCGGCACGACATAGGCCTGCACCACTTCCTCGCCCGCCATCGCGCCCAGGTTGCGCAGCGTGGCGGTGACGGTGACCGGCTGGCCGATGCCGGGCGCGGAGACCTTGGGTGCCTCGTACCCGTAGGTCGTATAGCTAAGGCCATGGCCGAAGCCCCACAGCGGCGTGCCGGTGAAGTAGCGATAGGTGCGTTCCTTCATCGAATAGTCGACGAAGGCCGGCAGGTCGGTGGTCGATCGATAGAACGTCACCGGCAGGCGGCCCGAAGGGTTGTTGCGGCCGGCCAGCGTCTCGGCAATGGCGGTGCCGCCCGCCTCGCCCGGATACCATGCCTCCATCACCGCATCGGCCATGGCGGGATCGATGGAGACCGCGCTGCCACTCGTCAGCACGACGATCACCGGCTTTCCGGTGGCCTTCAGCGCCGCCAGCAGTTCGGCCTGCGGTTCGGGCAAGGCGATGTCGCTGCGGTCTCCGCCGACGAAGCCCGGCACCTGCACCTGAAGCGCCTCACCCTCCAGATCGGGCGAGAGGCCCAAGACGGCGACCACGGCATCGGCCTGCTGTGCAGCCTTCAGCGCCTCTGCACGCTGCGCGCCTGCGGGCGGCAGCCACATCAGGCGCAGGCCTTCATCCTCGCCATAGTGGTCAAGCTCCAGCTCGATCGGCTGCGGCGTTCCGTCGAGAGCGACCTCGAACTCCACCCGCTGCTTGCCGAGCACCCCGGCATGGAGTTCCTTTCCGCCAAGACGCAGGCGCACTTCGTCATGGCGCTTGCAGTCCTTCCAGCAGGCCGGAATGTCGAGGGCGAGGCGATAGGTTCCCGGCGCCGGCGGGACCAGCGACCCGCTCCAGCGCGCCTTGAAGCCCCCCTTGGAGCCTGTCGCATCCAAGCCCTTGGGAGCCGTGCGCGTAAGGTTGAAGTCCACGCGGCGGTCCTGACGCGCGAATACCTGCTTGCCCGAAAGGTCGAAGTATTCGGCCCGGAGCCCGGGCTTGCCGTCCGCAGAAAGCGCCGTTTCCGGCACGACCACCGGCGCGCCTTCGGCAAGGACGGACCCTTGCGCATAGGCCACGTTCGCCGCGCCGAACTGACGGCGGATGCCTTCCAACGGCGTCACCGGATCGGCGGCGGTGCCGTGATAATTGGCCTCTATCACCGCAAGATCGTCTGCATTGGTGCCGATCACCGCAAGGCGCGTGCCGGGCTTCAGCGGCAGGGCGCCATTCTCGTTCTGGAGCAGCACCACCGCCTTGCGCGCAGCTTCCAGCGCCAGCGCGCGGTGCGCGGGCGTATCGACCTGCGAAGGCTTGATCCGGCCCCACGGATTGCTGGCGCCGAACGCGATGCCCAGCTTGTAGCGGCCCTCCAGCGAACGGGCGAGTGCGCGGTCCACCTCCGCCTCGCTGAGCAGTCCGCGCGCCACCGCCTGCGTCAGCGCCGCATAAGTGGTGCCGCAATCGAGGTCCGTCCCGGCCTTTACCGCCGCTGCCGAAGCCTCTGCCGCGTCATAGCGGTAATTGTGGAACATCCAGATGTTCGCCACCGCATCGCAGTCCGACACGACGAAGCCCTTGAAGCCCCAGT
This sequence comes from Novosphingobium oxfordense, assembly GCF_044029435.1. Lineage (NCBI taxonomy): Bacteria > Pseudomonadati > Pseudomonadota > Alphaproteobacteria > Sphingomonadales > Sphingomonadaceae > Novosphingobium > Novosphingobium oxfordense. The sequence goes on from NZ_CP147008.1 coordinate 2,241,298, forward strand.
CCTGCCGCAGCCGCACGGTCAGCAGCGCCTCGTCCGCGCAGACCGGCGTGCCGTGCGTGGAGTTATAGGCACACATCAGCGAAAGCGGCTTGCCCTCCGTCACTGCCATGCGGAACGCGGGGGTGTACGTCGCCTCGCGATCCTGCGGGCTTACGTCCACGTCGAAACTGTCACGCCCGGCCTCGGGGCCAGAGTGGACGGCAAAATGCTTAGGCGTCGCGATCACGCGCGGGTGCAGCGGATCGGGGCCCTGTAGCCCCTTGATGAAGCCCACCGCCAGCGAGCCGGTGAGGAAGGGATCCTCCCCGTACGTCTCCTGCCCGCGGCCCCAGCGCGGGTCGCGGAAGATGTTGATGTTGGGCGACCAGATCGTCAGCCCTTCGTAGATGCGCCGGTCCGCATTCACGGGCTTGGCGTTGAACTTCGCGCGGGCCTCGGTGGAGACCACCGTCCCCACTTGCTCCATCAGCGCCGGATCGAACGTCGCGGCAAGGCCGATGGCCTGCGGGAACACGGTGGCGACGCCGTTGCGGGCAAGGCCGTGAAGCCCTTCGTTCCACCAGTCGTAGGCCGGCAGGCCCATGGCCTTGGCCGCTGGCGCGGTGCTTTGAAGCTGGTCGGCCTTTTCGGCAAGATCGGCCTTGGCAATCGCGTCCAGCACGGCCTTGTCGGCCCCTTGCGCCGCGACGGAAGGCGCGGCCAGAACCATGGCGAGAGCGATCGGAAACAGCGGTTTCATCAGGATGCTCCCGCCAGGGTACGCAGCACCAGCGCCTTGCGCAGCGCCGCCTCATCGGCCTTGGACGTGACTTCGATCCGCACGCTCTCACCCGGCAACAGGTCGAACCCGTTGTCCGAAGCCTTGGCATCGAGCGCCCCGAAATCGAGCATGACCGCACGGGCCAACGCCTTGGCCGTCACCGTCGCCGCCTTGCCGTCCCAGGTTACCGAAAGGCCGGGTGCGGGATAGGCCATGGCCTTGGGCAGCGCGCGCTCCACGATCTGGCGGGAGACGGTCTTGCCGCCGATCACCAGTTCCGCCACCGCATAGCTTGCCTCGGCCGGGGCGCCGGCGAAGACTTGCGCATCGGCCACGTCGGGAATGCCGGTGGCCGTGGTCGAGGCCAGGGTCACCGCCCCGCCCGCAGCGCCCAGCCTGGTGCCGTCCATGGCATAGCCCGTCAGGCGCCATTCCGCCGCGATCGGGCTGGTGGCGTCGGAAGCGAAGCGGACCTTGGTGGCAGCGTCGCGATGCTCTGCAATCACGGCCTGCGGTGCGAAGAACCGGCGCGCGGCATAGTGCAGCAGCTTCCAGCGTCCTTCGTAATCCACGCTGGCCCACGAGATGGACGGCCAGACGTCGTTGATCTGCCAATAAAGCGAACCCAGCGTCACCGGCGCGCAGGCGCGGTGATGGCGGGCGGCAAGGTCGATCGCCTGCGCCTGGTTGACCTGCGTGAGATAGACGAAGTCCGCAAGGTCCTTCGCCGGACGCAGCCGTGCATCGAGGTAGAACTTCAGGCGTTCATTGCCCTCGCCCGCCAGGAACTTCTGGTGCGCCTTCATCACCGGGCTGTCCGGCGCCTGTGCGGCATCGCCCGCAAAGCCACGGATCGTCGCCATGACCGGCATGGACTGGAAGCCATATTCCGACATGAAGCGCGGGCAGGAGAGCGTGTAGTTCTCCACCGGCTTGGATCCGGACCAGACGTCCCAGAAATGGCGGTCCCCGGCGGCATCGGTGTCCACCGGCCCTTCGTAATCGGTGGAGGGAGAGCCCGGCCAATAAGGCGTCGTCGGCGAATGGTCGGCCACGGCCGTCCGCAGCACGCGGTCGAACAGCACCGTCATTGCCGTGCCTGCGCGCTCCTGCTCGTCCGCACCGATGGCGCGCTTCCACGCCTTGCGGTCGCTCCACGTTTCCCAGCCGGACAGCACTTCGTTGCCGCCCGCCCAAAGCACGATGGACGGGTGCGAGCCCAACCGCTCAACCTGCTGCTCCGCCTCGATCCGCACATTCTCGCGGTAGGCGATATCGCTGGGAGGAACCGCCCCGCCGAACATGAAGTCCTGCCAGACCATCAGGCCAAGGCGGTCCGCCGCGTCGTAGAAGCTGTCCGGCAGGTAATAGCCGCCGCCCCAGACGCGGATCATGTTCATGTTCACCGCGCGGGCATCGCCCAGAATCGATTGCATCTTCGCGTCCGTCACGCGCGACGGGAACATGTCGAAGGGAATGAGGTTCGCGCCCTTGGCGAACACCGTCACGCCGTTCACCCGGAAGCCGAAGGCGCCGTCCCCGCGCACCAGCTGGATATCGCGCAGGCCCACGTTGCGCGCGGCTTTCGAGCCCGCGCCCGCGCCGGAAACGATCTCACCCGCAACGGCGTAGAGCGGCTGGTCGCCATAGCCCACCGGCCACCAGCGCCTGGGCGCGGCGATGGTCAGCGGCACGGTCACCACGCTTTCGCCCGCATCGAACGCGGCCTCTCGCTCGACCGGGGCCAGCGCCTGCCCGTCGGGGCCGGTCACCCGCGCGGAGAAGCGCGCCTTGCCGGGCCGGTCGGCCACCACGCGGAACTTCGCCACCAGCCGGGCCTCGTCCTTGCCCAGCGCTTCCTGCACCACCTCGAACGCGTCAAGCCGTGCCTCGTCCCAGGCTTCGAGGCGTACCGGCCCGGAAATGCCCTGATTGACGATGCGCGGGCCCCAGTCCCAGCCGTAATGATACTTGGGCTTGCGGATATAGGCGGAAGTCTGCTTGCCCTTGGGCTCATCCCCGAAGGCGGAATCGTATTCGCCCGGCAGCGGATGCGCTTCGGCCAGGACCATCGGCTGCAAGGTCCGGATGGGAGAGGCAAAGCGCACCAGAATTTCGTTGCGGCCCGCCTTCAGGAACGGCTTGGCCGCAATGCGCCATTGGCGATGCCCATTGTCTGCCTTCAGCACTTCCTTGCCGTTGATGAAGACGGTGGCGAAAGTGTCCAGCCCTTCGAACACAAGCTCCAGATGGTCGCGCGCCATGGCATCGGCGCTGACGTCCAGCGATCGGTGCAGTTCCCAGTCGGTCAGGCCCGCCCACTGGATCGCGGCCTCGTTCGTGCCCAGGAACGGATCGGGCACCTGGCGCGTGGCGATCAGGTCATGCTGCACGCTGCCCGGCACTTGCGCGCGGAACCAGCGCGCGGCCTTGGGGTGAGCCTTGGCGGCCGCCGCATCGCCGGGCGCGATGCGGACCTGCCAGCCGTCATCCAGTGCAGTCCGCGCAGGCGGCGCCGCCAGAGCCGCGCCCGCAACGCTTGCGAGCCACAGAGCCAGCGCACCACTGACGTATTTCCCCGCGAACTTCACTTCGACTTCTCCCCGTAGACAACTTTTTCAACTGCGTAGAATGGATCGGACAACGGCGAGGTGAACTGGAAGCACACGTCGGTCTCGTCACCCAGTTCGGGCCGATCCGGAAGGTTCGCGGTAAAGGTGAACTGCTGCGGCGCGGTCTTGGGATCGGGCAGCGGGAACGACGCCAGCACGGTCGCGCCCGGCATCGGGGCATGCTCCTTCTGCTTGGCGTTCGCGCTCTTTTCCGCCGCGCGGCAGCCCGCGCTGATGACCAGTTCGCCGTGCGTCGTCACCGCATAGTGCCCGATCAAGGCGGACTCATCGTGGGCCAGGCCGTAATTGCGCGGCAGGCGCGCGACCGAGACGGTGATCGACTTGGCATGGGCCAGCGGCGCATGATCGTCGGCCTGGCAGGCATCGAAGATGTTCACGTTGTAAGCGGGGCCGTTGGCCGTCGCATCCGCGTTCAGCGGCACACGCAGTCCCTGCGAACCGCGCGGACAGGCGGTGAGCGTGGAACTGGTGGAAGTCAGCCACGCTTCGCGCGCCGTATCGAAGCGGCGCGGGGCGGAAAGCGGCGTACCGTCCGGCGCGAAGCTGGCGGCGGTGACGACCGCGCCCGGCTTCACCGACAGCGCCTTGCCATAAGCGGGAGACTTCGGACCCGGCGCCTTGCCGTCCAGAGTGTAGCGGATGGTGCCGTAAGGCGCCTGCTTGGCCAGGGTCACGCCGATGGCCTTGCCGTCCAGCGCGGCGCCCCGCGTCTGCGTGGGCGTGAAGGCCACGCCGAACGCGCTGTCGGACACTTCGAAGCCGCCCTGCTTCCAGCGCCGGATCTGCGGCGTCAGGCGGGCAAGGAAGCCCGAATAGTCCTTGGTGCCCGCAACTGCGGGAGACCAAGCCACTTCGGCGATCGCGCCCACACGCGGGAACAGCTTGTGCTGCAACTGCCAGGGTGTGACGATGTACTCGCTCCAGGCATTGCCCTGAAGGCCCAGGACATGCTGCACGCCGGCACCGTCGATCCCCTTCGGCACCGGGTCGTAGCGATAGATCGCCTCCATCGTCTGGATCGAAATGCGCCCCGGCGCCTCGTCCGGCAGGGTTGATTCCAGATTGTCGAGATAGAGGTTGGGCGCGGGTGAGAGCACCACGTCGTGCCCGGCGTTCGCGGCATCCACCGCCCCCTTCTCGCCGCGCCAGCTCATGACGGTGGCGGAGGGCGGCAGCCCGCCTTCCAGTATCTCGTCCCAGCCGATCAGGCGGCGGCCGTGCTGCGCAAGATATTCGCCGAACTGGTCTATCATCCAGCTCTGCATGGCGTCCTCGCTCTTGATGCCCAGCCCCCGCATCTGCGACTGGACTTCCGGCGAACGCTCCCACTGGTCCTTGACCGCTTCGTCACCGCCCAGATGAATGTACTGCGACGGGAAAACCTCCATCACCTCGTCCAGCACATTGCGCACGAAGGTCATGCCCGCCTCGTTCGGATTGAACAGCCAGGGGAAGATGCCCCAGCTATTCGACACCGCGGGCCGGTCCCCCAGCACGCCCAGTTCGGGATAGGAGGCGACCAGCGCCTGCGCATGGCCGGGAAGGTCGATCTCCGGCACCACGGTCACGCCGCGCGCGGCGGCATAGGCGACAAGGGCCTTGAGCTGCTCCTGCGTGTAGAAGCCGCCGGTCTTCTCTCGCGGGCCATTGCCGGTGTCGGGCGGCAGACGCCATGCGCCGATGCGCGTGAGTTCGGGATAGCGCTTGACCTCGAAACGCCAGCCCTGATCATCTGCCAGGTGGAAATGCAGGGTGTTGAGCTTCACCTCTACCATGCGGTCCACGATGGCGTAGACGGATTCGATCGGCTGGAAATGCCGCGCCGGATCGACCATCACGCCGCGCCAGGCAAAGCGCGGCGAATCCTGAATGGTCAGCACGGGGACGGAAACGCTCTTGGCCGCAGCGCCGTCCGCCTTGGCCGTCAGCAGCTGCATCAAGGTCATCGCGCCGTAGATCAGGCCGGACTTGCCGGAGGCCGAGATCACCGCGCCTGCAGGAGTGACCGTCAGCCGGTAGGCTTCCTTGCCCGCAATCGCCGGATCCCGCTCGAAACGGATGGATGCCGTGCCGCCGGTAGCGGAGGGCGATGCGATCGACAGCGCAGGGCCGCCAGCGCCTTTCACATGATCGGCCAGCAGCCGCGCCGCATCGGCCGCGTCCGCATCGCCTGCGGGAACGGCAATCGCCGATCCGGAACCGACGGTGAGCGTACCGCGCCCTTGCTCCACTGAGGCAGGCCACGGTGCCAGCGGAAGGGGAGCAGACGATTGCTCCCGCGCGAACGCCGGGATGGAAGCGGAAACAGCCAGCCCCGCAAGAATCGCAGCAGTCGCCACGTCGCGGCCCCGAAGCCGCCGATATCCCTTTGCCATCATCCCCACCTGCCCCTTGTTCTTTGCGACCAGAGGCTTCAACGTAACCAACATATATCCTTTAGGGCAATAGGTCTTATACCATTCCTGCAAAATGGGTTTAAACAGAGACGATTTGATGCGATTGTCAGCCCGACATGACCAATGTAAAGCCACTGCGATAATGGGCGAAGGGGGATAGAATGTCGTTTTCTGACCGGATCGGTCGGCTGCGCGAAGAGAACGCGGCACCGCTGTATATCCAGCTGCAACAGCTGATCCGCGATGCGATTTCGGAAGGCCTGCTGGACCAGAACGAGGCGATACCGCCGGAACGCAACCTGGCCATCGAATACGACATTTCGCGCATCACCGTGCGCAAGGCGATCGCCGGGCTGGTGGAAGAAGGCCTGCTGACGCGCCGCCGCGGCGCCGGCACGTTCGTTGCCTCCCGCGTGGAAAAGAGCTTCTCCAAGCTGACCTCGTTCAGCGAGGATATGGAGGCACGCGGCAGGCGCGCCTCCAGCGTTTGGGTCTCTCGCACCACCGGCCCGGTCAATTCGGACGAGGCCATGGCGTTGGGCCTTGCGCCCGGCAGCACCGTGTGGCGCTTCACCCGCGTCCGCTATGCCGATGACGAACCGCTCGCGCTCGAAATATCGACCATTGCCGGATACTGCCTGGCCAGCCTCGATGTCGTGGAGGATTCGCTCTACACGGCGCTGGAAAAGAGCGGCAATCGCCCGGTCCGCGCACTCCAGCGCCTGCGCGCGGTGCCATTCGGTACCGAGCATGCGCGCCTGCTGGGCGTCGATCCCGGCCATGCGGGCCTGCTGATCGAGCGGCACGGCTTCCTGCGCGACGGACGCACCGTGGAGTTCACCCGATCCTACTATCGCGGCGACTCCTATGACTTTGTTGCAGAGCTTATCGAGGGATCATGAAGCGTCGTGAATTACTGCTGCGCGGCGCCTCCACAGGCGCCGTCGCTACCCTGTTGCCGGTTCTTTCCCCTTCCAGTTTCGCTGCTGAAACCCAGTTCGGCCCCGGCCTGCCGGATGGCTTGCCGATGCCCGCGCCGCTGGCCGGCCCGTCGCCGCGCCTGCCCGAAACCGACCCCTCGCGCACGCTGCTGGAACGCGGCTGGCGCTTCCACGAGGGTGAGGTCACGGTGCCCGAGCCCGCCGATCACAACGCCACCTATCTCTCGGTAAAGGCCGGCAATGCGCGCGGCGCTGCCGCCCTCTCCTTCGACGATTCCGACTGGCAGACCGTCGATCTGCCGCATGACTGGGCCATTGCGCAGGACGTCAGCGAGACGGCCAATGTATCGCAGGGCTACCGCCCGCGCGGCATCGGCTGGTATCGCCGCCTTCTGCGGCTGGACGAAAACCAGAAGGGCCGCCGCCTCGAACTCCATTTCGATGGCATCGCCACCCATGCCACGATCTGGATCAACGGCAGCGAAGTGGCCCATTCGTGGTCCGGCTACAGCAGCGTGATCGTCGATCTAACCCCCTTCGCCCGCTTCGGGGACGAGTTGAACTGGATCGCCGTGCGCGTGGATGCACAGGCGCGCGAAGGCTGGTGGTACGAAGGCGCCGGGCTCTATCGCCACGTCTGGCTGGTCAGCCGGCCCGCCCTCTCCATCGAGACCGATGGCGTTCACTGCGATCCCGTACGCCAGCCGGACGGGACATGGCAGGTGCCGGTGGAAGTGCGCCTTGGCAATGTGGGCGAGGAGCCGGGACAGGCTGAAATCGCCGCCCGCCTGCTCGATCCCGAAGGCCGGGAAATCCACCGCTCCAGCGGCACGGCTGCGGTCGTCCCGCTCGAACAGGCGTTTGCGACCTGCACGCTGCTGCCCGGTACGGTGAAGTTGTGGTCGCCCGATACGCCGGTGCTTTACTGCGTGGAAGTGGACCTGCTCCGCGCGGGCAAGGTCGTGGACACCCGGCGGCAGTTCATCGGCTTCCGCACGGTGCACTTCGATCCCGCGCGCGGCATGATCCTGAACGGGGTGGAGACCAAGCTGAAGGGCGTGTGCATCCATCAGGATCACACCGGCGTCGGCACCGCGATCCCCGATGCGCTGGCGCTCTGGCGGTTGCAGCGGTTGAAGGCGATGGGCTGCAACGCCATCCGCATGTCGCACAATGCCCCGGCCAAGGAAGTGCTGGACTGGTGCGATCGGCTGGGCTTCCTCGTCATGGGGGAGAACCGCCTGTTCAACCCAGCGCCGGACTATCTGGCGCAGCTGGAATGGATGGTGCGGCGCGATCGCAACCATCCCTCCATCGTGCTGTGGTCCGTCTTCAACGAGGAACCGATGCAGGGCACGCATGCCGGGGTGGAGATGGTCCGCCGCATGCGCGCCGCCGTGCGCAAGCTGGATACGCAGCGGCCGGTAACGGCGGCGATGAACGGTTCGTTCTACAATCCGGAGAACGTCTCCACCGTCGTCGACGTCATGGGTTTCAACTACTACCAGGGCGATTACGACAAGTTCCACGAACTGCATCCGGACAAGCCGATCACCAGTTCGGAGGACACCAGCGCCTACGAAACGCGCGGCGCGTTCGAGAGCATTCAGGCCGGGCAGGTCATCACCTCGTTCGACAAGGAATCCGCCTCTTGGGGCGCGACCCACCGCGATACCTGGAAGATGATCGCAGAGCGGCCTTTCGTGGCGGGCGGCTTCGTGTGGACCGGCTTCGACTATCATGGCGAGCCGACACCCTATGCCTGGCCATCGGTCAGCAGCTTCTTCGGCATCATGGACCTTTGCGGCTTTCCCAAGACCGCGTTCGGCATCCATTCCGCGCATTGGCGCGATGACGCGCCGGTGATCTGGCTGGCCCCGCACTGGACTTGGCCCGAATACGAAAAGCCAGGCAGCGACGGCCAGACGCTGGAAGTCTTCGCCATCACCAATGCCGATGCCATGGAACTGCGCCTGAACGGCGAAGTGATCGAGCGCGTGCCCACGGCGGACCGGATCATGGGCCATAGCTTCAAGGTGCCCTACCGCCCCGGCCGGATCGAGGCGCTGGCGCTGCGCGGTGGCAAGGTCGTCGCCCGTGCCGTTCACGAAACCACCGGCGAACCCGTCGCCCTGCGGCTGACCCCTGCCCGGCATGCCTTGGCCAGCGATGGCGAGGATGTGCAGGCGATCACCGTGGACTGCGTGGATGCGCGCGGCCGCCATGTGCCTACCGCCAATCTGCCGGTGGACTTCACCATATCCGGCGGCCGAATCATCGGCCTCGGCAACGGCAATCCCAACGACCACGGCAGCGAAAAGGGCAGCAAGCGCGCGCTGTTCAACGGCCTGGCGCAAGTCATCGTGCAAGGCGGTGACAGCGGCAACCGCCTGACGCTATCGGCATCCACCGGCGGGCTGCGCCCCGCTCGCCTCGCACTGGCGCGTGCCCCGCGCGAACCGCGCGCGCAAGTACCGACGGTGCCCGCCGAAATGCCGATTGCCGACTGGCGCCGCTCCGCCCTCTTCCCGCAGAAGCCCGACCCGGCACTCGCGCCGGTGGATGGGGACAACAATTCGTGGGACTTCGTCCGCTCCGGCGTGGCCGCGCCTGTCGGCGGCGGTGGGTGGCGCAGCTATCGCACCCGGTTCACGCCGTGGAAGAAGATCGCGGCGCAAGGCGGCACACTCCACTTCGCGCAGATCACCGGGGCGGCCGAAGTCTGGCTGGACGGCAAGCTGGTCGCCCGCAAGACGGACGCGGCAGCAGCTCCGCTGACGGCGGCGATCCCGCCCGAAGCGGGCACGAACGGGGCTCCGCGCACCCTGGCCGTGCTGGTCGAGGCGAAGGACGGCGCGCCCAGCGGGCTGACCGGCAGGGTGTACGTCACACCCTGATCCTTCGGCCGGCGCCGTCGAAGCGGCTGGAAAAAAGCGAGCAGGTGCAATACGTTCCATCCCGCAAGGGAGAAACGGTATGAATATCGTCCTCGGCAGCCTGCTCGCCGCCGCCACTTCCACTATCACCGTGACCGGCACGCCCCCGTCAGGCCCCGCCGCGCAGCGCTTCGTGGCGCAAGTCGCAATAGCGGCAGAGAACGACGTGCCGCTGGCGCGGTTCACGGCCCCGATCTGCGCGGGCAGCGTCGGCCTGCCGCCCGGCGCGGACGCGGTCGTGGCCGACCGGATCACGACAGTCGCCGCCGCCGCCGGGCTCAGGATCGCGCGCGCCGGTTGCACGCCCAATGTGATGGTGGTCTTCGTGAAGGACGGCCACGAAGCCGTGCGCACCTTGGCCCGGACGGGTTCCGGCGCGATGCTGAGCCAGTCCCATGCCGATGTCGTCCGCCTCCTGGCCGAACCCGGCCCGGCTTGGGCATGGAGCGAGGTCGAAACCCTAAGCCGCGACGGCGACCGTCAGAGCCATTTGGATACCGGCGAGAAATCCCTGAAAACCGTGACCTCGACGCGCCTGTCCATGCCGATCCGACGGGATATCGTCAGTTCCGTAGTCCTGATCGACCGGGAGGCCGCCGCCGACCGCGACTTGCGGCAGATCGCCGACTATGCGGCGCTGCGGGCCCTGACAGGCGCCAAATTGAAGGGGTCGGCAACGGAACCCACCGTGCTGACGCTGTTTACCCGGGAAAGAGGCGCGGCGGCTCCCGACGGTCTCACCGAACCCGACCGCGCGTTCCTTTCCGCGTTCTACGCGGTCAGGGCAGACATGGCCCAGCCTCTCCAGCGCCAGCGGATGGTGGATCGCATGGCCCGATCGCACGTCACGAACGCGGACCAGGCCCCCTGAAATCAGGCCGCGAAGCGGTCTAGGTCCTCGGCTGCGAAGAGGAGGTGCACGGTGCTGCCTGCGGCTGTCGCCACGCCGCGAACGCCCGCCGCCGTCAGCGCAGCCGCATCGAGCAAGGCGGGGTCCTGCAATTCCACTCTCAGACGGTTGCCGTAGCGCTGCGCGCTGAGCACGTTCGCGCCGCCGCCAAGCGCCTGCTGCATCGCGCCGGGCACCGTCACCGTTGCCGAAGCGGCCGATGCAGCCTCGGGCGTGGCCGCAGCCTTCGGCGACGCCGGGCCTGCCGCAATCGCCTCGCGGATTTCCACCGAAACGATGTCCGCCACCGGGCCGAGGATCACCTGAAGCGCCTTGTCGGACGGGCGGATGATCCCCCGCGCGCCAAGGGCCTTTAACCGCGCATCGTCCACCGCGCCGTGATCGACGACGATCAGGCGCAGACGGGTGGTGCAGGCGGAAACGTCCACGATGTTGGCGCTGCCGCCCAAAGCCGCGAGATAGGCCGCGCCGCGCCCTTCGGCGATCGGGCTATCGGCAGCGGTGGGAACGGCGGCGACTTCCTCCTCGTCCTCGCGGCCGGGGGTCTTGAGGTCCAGCTTGCGGATCGCGAAGGAAAAGACGCCGTAGTAGACCGCGAAATAGACCAGCCCCACCGGCAGCAGCAGCAGCGGACGCGTGGCCTTTCCGAAGTTCAGCACATAGTCGAACAGACCGGCCGAAAAGCCGAAGCCAAGATGCATGCCCAGCGCGTCGGTCAGCCACATGGACAGGCCGGTCAGCACCGCGTGAATGGCGTAGAGCACCGGGGCAAGGAACATGAAGCTGAATTCGATAGGCTCCGTCACGCCGGTCAGCAGCGATGTCAGCGCCAGGCTGAAAAGCATGCCGGCCACTGCCTTGCGCCGCTCCGGCCGGGCCGCGCGGTACATGGCAAGGCAGGCTGCCGGCAGGCCGAACATCATCACCGGGAAGAAGCCGGTCATGAAGCTTCCGGCGGTGGGATCGCCGGCGAAGAACCGCCGGATATCGCCATGCGCGCCGTTATAGTCGCCGAAGACGAACCAGAAGAGGTTGTTGAACACGTGGTGCAGGCCGGTGACCAGCAGCAGCCGGTTGATCAGGCCGAACAGGAACAGCCCCGCGCCGCCAAGATCGGTGATGCTGTGGCTCACCCCGTCGATACCCAGCACGATCGGGTGGAAACCGAAGCCGACCACGCAGGCCAGCACCAGGCCGACCACGCCCGACACGATCGGCACGAACCGCCGCCCGCCGAAGAACGCAAGGTATTCCGGCAGCTTCACCGTCGCAAAGCGATTGTAGAACGTGCCACCGACAAGGCCCGAGATGATCCCGATCGGCACGTCTATCCGGCCGATGGCCTGGCTCTTCGCGGCCGCCACTGCCGCTGCGAGGGTTTCCCCCGATAGCGTGGGGTCTACGCCCAGCGGCACCGGCATCAGCACTTTCGCGCCTTCGGTGGTCACCAGAAAGCAGACGATGCCCGCAAGGCAGGCCGCTCCGTTGCCGTCCCGCGCATAGCCGGTGGCGACGCCGATGGAGAACAACAGGCCCAGGTGGGAGAACAGGGCATCGCCCGCCGCGCTCAGCAGTGCGATGTTCAGAAGATCCGGCTGGCCCAGACGCAGCAGCAGGCCGGCAACCGGCAGCACGGCGATCGGCAGCATGAGCGCACGGCCCAGCGGCTGCAATGCTTCGAGAACCCGCCTCATGCGCCCTGCTCCTTCAGAAATTCCCGCGCCAATTCGCGCACTTCCCCGGCCGTCGCGCATTCCAGCGCGGCGGCGGCGAGCTCGCGACAACGGTCGATCCGCAGCCCCGCGACCAGCGCCTTGATGTCCGGCACTTGCGCCGGCGTGGCGGAAAGCTCTGCCACGCCAAGGCCCAGCAGCAGCGGCACCGCCAGCGGATCGGACGCGAGCGAACCGCAAACCCCGGTCCAGCGACCGCCGCGCGAACCGCCCTCGCACGTCAGCCCGATCAGCCGCAGCACCGCGGGATGCAGGCCATCGATGGCCGATGCCACCGCCGCATTCCCGCGATCCATGGCAAGCGCATATTGCGTCAGGTCGTTGGTGCCGATGGAGAGGAAATCGGCTTCGCGCGCGAACACGTCCGCCGTTGCCGCCGCCGCCGGCGTTTCCACCATGATCCCCAGCGAAACCCGCTCGACCAATCCAAGGCGCGCGGCAACGCTATCGACCACGCCGCGCACGATGCGCAGTTCCGAAAGGCTGACGACCATCGGAACCATGATCCGGCATTGCCCTTCCGGACGCACGCGCAGGATCGCTTCCACTTGCGCTTCCAGCAGTTCGGGATGGGCCAGACAGACGCGGATGCCGCGCAGGCCCAGCGCCGGGTTTTCCTCCGCCGCCATCGGCAGGAACGGTGCCGGCTTGTCACCCCCAATATCGAGCAGGCGCACGATCAGCGGCCGCCCTTCCAGCGTATCGGCGATGGCCTGGTAGGTTTCCGCCTGCTCCGCCACACTGGGCGCCTGAGGACGCTCGACGAACAAAAACTCGCTCCGCAGCAGGCCGCAGCCTTCCGCTCCGTTCGCCATCGCCTGACGGGCATCGGCCAGCGAGCCCAGATTGGCAAAAACCTCGATGCGTACGCCGTCTGCGGTGTGACACGGCCCCTTCGCCTCGCGCGCGGCAGCGCGGCGCGCGGCGAGCGCTTCAAGCTGCCCGCGAACATGCGCGACCCGATCCTGAGAGGCAGCGGTTTCAAGCTGTGCGGCAGCCGCGTCCACTACCAGCGTGGTACCTTCGGCAACGCCGTCCAGCGCCGTTCCCATCGCCACCAGCATCGGCACGCCAAGCCCGGCCGCCAGGATCGCCACATGCGAAGTGGGCCCCCCGCTGACAAGGCAGATCGCCGTGAGCCGCTCCGGATCGAGCGCCATGAGCTGCGAGGGCAAAAGATCCTCGGCAATGACCACGGCGTTTTCGGGCAGTGTGAAGACCACTGCGTCCCCACCCGCCAGCGCGCAGAGCACCTGCCGCTCAAGGTCGCGCATGTCGTCCACACGCTCGGCAAGGCGGGGATCGCCGGATCGCAACAGAAGTTCGACCTGCGGGCCAATGGCGGCGCGCCAGCCTTCGCCGGCGCTGGCGCCACGGGCAATCGCCTCGTGCGCGGCGGCCAGCAGATCCTCATCCTCCAGCATTACCGCATGCGCGGCAAGGATCGAGGCGGCGTGTGCCGGTGCGCTTTCGCTTTCCGCTGCAATCTTCGCGCGCAACTGTGCCAGTGCCTGGTCCAGCGACGCGCGCTCGATGGCCGGATCGCCCGAACCGGCGGCAACTTCCACGTCGCCAAGCCGATAGTGAACCGCCTGTCCCACCGCCACGCCCGACGCGGCAACGACGCCCGCAAGCGTGCCGTCCGGCGCAATGGCCGTTTCCCGCCGCAGCACCGGCGCGGCGACGCGGCCGGGTTCGGGCGCGGGCTTCTCCTCGGGATGGGCCAGTTCGCCCATGCCGCTGGCGATCAGCGCTTCCAATGCATCCAGCACGTCCGCCGCCTGCGGCCCGCGCGCGTGGAGCGAAATGCGGTCGCCCAGCTTCACGCCCAACGCCAGCACGCCGACCGGGCTGCGCAGGCTGGCCGACTTGCCCGTGATCTCCATCCGCACGCCAGCGTCGAAAGACGTCGCCACTTGCCGCAGCCGCGCAGCCGGGCGCGCATGGATGCCGTGGCGAAGCGGCACCGGAACCTCACGCACCAGTTCCTCATCCCCGGATGCGGGCGAAGCCGCCTCGCCCGCTGCCACAGCAACCTGCCGCAGCGTCATGACCACATCGCCAACCCGGACCGGGCCGGGATCGCGCCGCGATTCCAGCGCCCATTCCTCGCCCGCAAGCAGCAGCACCGGCGTCATCGCGCTCGCCGCGCCGGTGACGATGGCGTCCAGATCGAAACGGATCAGCGGATCGCCCGCCGCAACGGTCTGGTCCTGCACCACCAGCGGCGTGAAACCGCGCCCGCCCATCGCCACGGTATCGACGCCGAGATGGACCAGCAGTTCCGCCCCGCCCTCAAGGCGCAAGGTCACCGCATGGCCGGTTGCCGCGATGGAGGCGATCATGCCGGCACAAGGCGCGTGGAGCACGGAGCCGGTGGGATCGATGACGACGCCATCGCCGACCATGCCGCTTGCGAAGGCCGGATCGGGAATTTCGCCAAGCGGCGCCAGCCAGCCATCCAACGGTGCGGCAACGGCAATCGTCCGTTCGGCAGGCGTGTGCGCGCGATCGGTGGTCAGAGTAGGGGAAACGGAAGCAGACATCGGACTTGCTTGTCTCCTGAAGCGTGCTCGAAGCCGGGGCCTATTGCCGGGCAATTCGAAAGCATGCAGCAAACAAAGGGAAATTCGAAAGGCACAATCCGCCTCGGCAGACCGGATTGCCCCCCGGCATCAATCTCAGAACACCCGCTCTCCGCCGATCCACGTCGCCTGCGGCTTCATGGCGCGATCGAGGCGGACGAAGTCAGCCACGCGACCGGCAGCGATGGTTCCCCGTTCCGCGGCGAGGCCCAGGAACGCGGCGGGTTGCAGAGTGGCCATTTCCACGGCCTGCGCAAGCGAAAGGCCCGCCATGTCCACGGCATTGCGAACGGCATCGGCCATGTTCAGCGAAGCGCCCGCCAGCGTGCCGTTTGCATCCACGCAGCGGCCGTCCGCCACGATAATCTCCCGCCCGTCAAGCTCGAAGCTTGCAAGGTCGGATCCGACGCAGGGCATCGCATCGGTCACCAGCACGAAGCGGTCGAGCGGGCGGCTCGCCAAGGCCACGCGCATCACTGCCGGGTGGACATGGTATCCATCCGCGATCAGTCCGCACCAGGCGGAGCGGTTTTCCAAGGCCGCGCCCACCATGCCGGGATTGCGATGATGCAGCGCGGACATGGCGTTGAACAGGTGCGTCACCCCGGTCACGCCCATGTCGAAGGCGGCCCGTGCGGTCTCGTAATCGGCGTCGGAATGGCCCATGGCCAGCACGACGCCGGCATCGACCAGCGCGCGTGCCTGATCGGCGTGGAGGTATTCGGGCGCAATGGTGAAGAGGACGCGTCCTGCGCGGGGCCGGGTGAGCAGCTCAACCATGGCATCGTCCAGCTTGCGCAGGCTGCCCTCGGAATGGATGCCCCGGCGCCGGGCATTGAGCACGGGCCCTTCCACGTGGATGCCGATGCAGCCCGGCACGCCGGAGGAAATCGCCTCGTCAGTGGCATCGAGCCCGGCGGCGATCACGTCCGGCGCGGCACTGATCAGGGTGGGCAGCATGGCCGTCGTGCCGAACTGCGCGTGCGCGGCGGCAATGGCGGCAATGCCCGCCACGGTGGGGCTATCGTTCAGCAGCACGCCGCCGCCGCCGTTGACCTGCACGTCGATGAAGCCCGGCAGCAGCCAGCCTCCCTCCAGATCGACAACCTCATCGGCGTCGCTGCCGCGCTCGGCGGTGACGATGCGGCCCTGCTCCACGCTCACCACGGCATCGCGCGCCCACGCGCGGCCAAGGTAGACGTTGCCGTTGACGAAAGCGGTCTTCATCACAGGGTCTCGGTAACCTTGCGCAAGTGGGCGGGTCTGTCGGGGTCCAGCCCCCGCGCCAGCGACAGCGCGTTCACTTGCGGATACAGCGCCTGGATCATCAGCAGCGGTTCCAGCGCGGCGTGACCGGCCAGTGCGGCAAGCGTTCCCGCACCAACGGCGCCGAACGGTTCGGCGGCATCGAAAAGCGCAACCTGCGCGCCGCGTCCGGCGAATTCACGGGCGGCTTCCCGCACGCTTTCACCGCTGGCGTCGGACGTGGCGAAGGCCACGATGGGAAAGCCGCCATCGATGATCGTCATCGGCCCATGCCGCACTTCGGCTGCACTGTAAGCTTCGGCATGGAGCGCACAGGTCTCCTTCAATTTCAGCGCGGCTTCCTGCGCCACGGCAAAGCCGTACCCGCGCGCGATCACGAACAGGTTGGCGGCATCGGCCAGCTGCTCGACCAGATCGAACGGGGCGGTTTTCGCGGCCGTTTCCATGGCATCCGGCAGGCTGTCCAGCGCTTGTCCAAGATCGGCATCGCCGGTCCAGTGCGCCACCAGCGCGGCAACGCCGGCCAGAGAGGCGATGTAGGACTTTGTGGCCGCCACCGATTTTTCCGGCCCGGCATGAAGCGGCAGCACCCAATGCGCCAGATCGGCGAGCGGTGCGCTCTCGTCATTCACCAGCGCGACGATGCGCGCGCCGGCGCGACGATGGGCCTCTACTGCAGCCAGCAGATCGGGGCTGCGCCCACTTTGCGAGATTGCCAGCACCAGCACGCCGCTCGACTGCATTTCCGCGCCGAACACCGACGAAACGCTGAGCGCGGAAGAGGAGACCGGCACACCGGCCATCGTCTCGATCAGATACTTGGCATAAGTCGCCGCGTTGTCGGAAGATCCGCGCGCACAGGTGACCACGACCGAAGGCGGATCGGCACGCAAGTCCCGCGCCAGATCGGCCAGGGCTTCGCGGTTGGCCGCCATGAAGGCGCGCACGGCCTGCGGCGCCTCGGCCGCCTCGCGGGCCATCAGCGAAAGAGAGGAAACGGCGGCGTCGGACTGCATTACGGCGAGATCTCCCTGGCTTCACACCCGCCGGCGAGCAATACGCCAGTGGACAAGCGGCCATCCTACCAATGTCTATATAAGTTCTATATTGGTATTCACGAAGTTGAAGCCGCGCGCAATTGGTTTTGCACAGCGGTACCGATTTTTCCCGACGCCCGCACTTGCGCAAGCGCGGGATCGGTACCGTTCGCGCACTGCTCCGGCAGCTTTAGGTGTCGTTAGGTGCCGTTCAGGTCACCGCCGCGATCGCGGCCTTGACCCTTGCCACCTCGCGGGCATCCGTCACCATCCGCGCCCCCTTCTGGAAGCCCAGTTGCTCAAGGCGCGAACCGCCTGCAGGCGCGGTTCCCGCAGTCCGGCAAGAGCCGTGAAACTCCCTGATACCGGCCGCCGCCAGCACCGGAATCGTTTCGGCCGAGACCCCCGATCCGGCCAGGATCACGATGCGCCCCGCCGCCTGCCTGCAAAGCTGCGCCAACCGCTCCGCACCATCGGCGGCCCGCACGGCTCCGCCCGAAGTCAGGATGCGGTCGAACCCCATCGCCACGGCCTGCTCCAGCCCACTCTCCATGTCATCCAGCAAGTCGAAGACACGGTGCAGTGTCACCGACAGCGGCGCACCGCGCGCAAGGCCGGCACGCCGGGCATGATCGAGCCATTCGCGCAGGACCGGCAAGTCAAGGCCCGCAGCACTGCCCGCGCCGATCACGATCCCCGCCAGCCCCATTTCAGCAGCAAGATCGATGTCATCCCGAACTTGCGCCACTTCCTGCGCGTCATAGGCGAAATCGCCCTCGCGCGGGCGGCACAACATATGCACGGCGATCGGCGCTTCGGCCGCGACCCGAACCAACGACCGGGGCGGCGTCAAGCCACCCAGCGCCAGTGCGCTGCAAAGCTCCACCCGGTCACCCCTACCCATTACGGCAGCGGCGATTCCCCCGGCATCCTCGACACAGACTTCCAGCACTGCACCCCTCCACAAACTGCCCTGTCAGGCCCTCGCGCGCCGATTCGGGCAGCGGGAAATTGGACATACTTTGGCCCATGATACGATCCAATTCCAAAAATTGGATAGAACCACATACACGCTGACATCGCTGACATATTCTCAAAAATAACGGATTTCAGCCACCAATGAGGCTGACGAGAAAATTTCGGCTCTGGAAAGGATCTATTTTGATAACATTGACTTCGCACATTGGAATGGTATTGGCATTGCTATAAGGAAACGTAGCGGCCTCGCCTTTCAGCAATGATCGGACGATGCCCACGGGGTATCGAGGAAAACCATGATGGAACGTGCGCGGGCAATTGTCGTCACCGGAAAGGCCAGCGCGCAAAATCCGTCCATGGGCCCCGCCTAAACCAGCTTCTAAGTCCCGTGCAAAGCGAGCAGGTCTCCCCCTCCTCCTCCGAGATCTGCATGCACACGGGCCGGCGCCTGCCGTAAGGTTTCGACCGTCCCGGCAGGCGCCGTCCTTTTAAGGAATTACCATGACAGCTTTCAGCCGCCGCCGTCTCATGGCCGGCTCCTGCCGCCTTGCGCTGCTGGCCGCCGCCGGTTCGGCCGCCACGACGCGAACGATGGCAGCCGAAACGCTCAATTCCGAAGGCCCTGAAAAGACCGATCCCTTTATCGGCACCGGTGGTGACGGTCACACTTTCCCCGGCGCCACCCTGCCCTTCGGCATGGTCCAGCTCAGTCCCGATACGGACACGGCGCGGTGGGATACCTGCTCGGGCTACCATCATGGCGATGCCTCGATGCTGGGCTTCTCGCACACCCATCTTTCCGGCACCGGCATCGGCGACATGCTGGACGTGCTGGTACAGCCCTGCCGGGGCGAAGTACGGCTTCAGCCCGGTCCGCTTGACCGGCCGGACGAAGGATACCGCCTGCGCTACAGCAATGAGGCGGCAGAGCCGGGCTATTATCGGGTCCAACTGGAAAACGGCGTCGCCAGCGAACTTACCGCCACGCTGCGCACCGGCATCCAGCGGCACACGTATCCGGCCGGCGGAGACGGTGGGCAGAGCGGCGGCCACCTGCTGATCGACCTGTCGCACCTCGTCCTGGATTCCTCGGACGCCCATCCGCTGATCGACGACGCTGCACTCACGCTGGAAGCAAACGGCACGCTCACCGGGCAGCGGCGCGTCTTCCGCTGGGCCAAGGGGCGGCACATCTACTTCGCCATGCAGTTCTCCCGCCCGCCAAGCCGGGTCGAGTTCTTCGGCGATGGAGATGCGCCGCAAGACGCCACCGCCCGGCAGGTCAAGGGCCGCCGGGTGAAGGCCGCCATCCATTTCGACGATGCCGGCACTGCGCCGATCGTCGTGCGCACCGGGATTTCGGCAGTCGATATCGCCGGCGCCAGGGCAAACCTTGCGGCCGAGGCCACGCATTTCGATTTCGACGCGTACCGGCAGGCCGCAAGCCGGGCCTGGGGTCAGGAGCTGGACCAGATTACCGTGCGCGGCGGCACTGCCGACCAGCATACGATCATGGCAACGGCGCTCTATCACACCCTTATCGGCCCAACGCTGTTTTCCGACGTAGACGGCCGCACGATGGGGCTGGACCGCGCCGTTCACCAGCTCGAGGCCGGACAGGCCGCCTACAGCGCCTATTCGCTCTGGGACACCTATCGCGCCGTCCACCCCTTGCACACGTTGCTCCGCCCCGCGCAGGTGGAACGGTTCGTGGGCGACCTTATCCGCCAGACCCAGCAGAGTCCCTACGGGCCGCCAGTCTGGCCGCTGCAGGGCGTGGAAACCGGATGCATGATCGGCTGGCACTCCGTGCCGGTGCTGGCCGAAGCCATGGCGAAGGGCATTCCCGGCGATTACGCCGCCGCCTGGCCCGGCATTCGCAAGCGCGCGTTCGACTTCGCGACACCGGCGCAGGACAATGCACTGGGCATTCCGCTGTACGATGCCAAGGGATACGTCCCGGCGGACAAGGTGTTCGAAAGCGTCAGCCGCACGCTCGAATACGCCTACGACGACTATGCCGGCGCTCGGATTGCGCGTGCTGCCGGCGCTTTGGACGATGCCAAGCGGCTGGAGAAGCGTTCGGGCAACTGGAAGAACGTGTTCGACACCGCGACCGGCCACGCCCGCCCGCGCCTTGACGACGGAAGCTGGGCAGAGCCTTACGATCCCGTGGAACTCGGCCATTCCGCAAAGTGGCGGGATTTTACGGAGAGCAACGGCTGGCAGGCGACTTTCCTCAACCAGCACGACGTTCACGGCCTGGCCGAAGCGATGGGCGGGCCCGCCGCGCTCGAAGCCAAGCTGGATGCGTTTTTCAATGCGCCATCCGTGCTGCCGAAGAACGCGCCGCCAGACATCAGCGGCATGGTCGGCCAGTATGCGCACGGGAACGAGCCCTCGCATCACGTGGCCTATCTCTACGCCTGGACCGGCGCGCACTGGAAAACGCAAGGCATGGTGCGCCGCCTGCTCGCAATGATGTACCGCGCGCATCCTTCCGGCGTGATCGGCAACGACGATTGCGGGCAGATGAGCGCCTGGTACGTGCTGTCCGCCCTTGGGTTCTATCCCGTGGATCCGGTCAGCGGCATCTACATCTTCGGCAGCCCGCTGTTCGAAGAAGCGCGCGTGAAACTGGGCAGCGGCCGCGAACTCATCGTCAGTGCGCCAGGCAACCGTTCGGACCGGCCGTACTATGGCCGCGTGGAATGGAATGGCAAGGCGCACGGAAGGTGCTGGATCAGCCACGAAGAGATCATGCAGGGCGGAAGGCTGACCTTCCACATGCAGACCACGGCAGACCTTTCGTTCGGACGCGATTCGCGCAACCGCCCACCGCGCCGGGGCTGACACAATAGGCAGGAATGGCTGAAATCCTTCCCTTCCCGTATGGAGGGAAGGATCGCCCGCAACAGCCATTACCCGGATAAATGATACCAATAAGCGACAAAGAGACAGAAAATGTCGCCAAAACATATCCAAAAGTAAATTTTGGTATTGAATTGATTCGGCGCCTATGACAGCTTTGTTGCAAGACAGGCTTTGGGAAACGGCAAGCCGGTCCACGTACGGAAACGGACGAGGACTTGTCGACAGGGGAAAATGGGCATGGGAATTTCGCGTCGCGATACCTTGGGACTTGCCTTGGCCGGATCGGTCACTGCCGCTACCGCGCGGGCTGCGCCCGCCGTTAAAGGCACTACCGGAAGCACCGGCAATGCCGCACTCGTCGTCTCGACATGGGACTTCGGCGCCGCGGCCAACGCAGCAGCCTACAACAGCTGGAAAGGCGGCGGCACGCTTGTCGATGCCGTGGAAGCCGGTGCTCGCGTGCCGGAAGCCGATGTCACCAACCATTCGGTAGGCCTGGGCGGCTATCCCGATCGGGACGGTCATGTCACGCTTGACGCGATCATCATGGACGATCGCGGCCACGCCGGCGCGGTTGCTGCACTTGAGGGCTATGTCCACGCCATTTCCGTGGCGCGGCGGGTCATGGAACGCACGCCCCACACGATGCTGGTCGGCGAAGGGGCAGCCCAGTTCGCGCGGGAGCAAGGCTTCACGGCCCAGAACCTGCTGACGCCGGAGGCCGAGGCGGCATGGCGTGAATGGCTTAAAACGGCGGAATACAAGCCGGTCGCCAATATCGAGAACCAACGCGGTTCCGCGCTCGACCACGACACCATCGGCATTCTTGCCCGCAGCCCCGAAGGGCGCCTCGCCGGTGCCTGCACGACGTCCGGCATGGCCTTCAAGTTACGTGGACGAGTGGGCGATTCACCCCAGGCCGGCTGCGGACTGCTGGTCGAACCGGGCGTGGGCGCCGCTTCGGCAACGGGCGTGGGTGAGGAAGTGACCCGCATTGCCGGATCCGCACGCGTGGTCAGCTCGATGCGCATGGGGCTGTCCCCCATGGCGGCGTGCCGCGAAGCGGTGGAACATATCGTCAGTCTGCGGGGTGACGCGGTGAAAGACGCACAAGTCGCCTTCATCGCCATCGACAAGAACGGCCGGGTAGGCGCTTTCGCGATACAGCCTGGCTTCACTTACGCCGTCACCGACGCGACGGGGCGAACGGTCGTCCACCCAGCGGACAGCCTCCGCCGCGCCTGACCGCATCATACCAATTTCGTACCTTTGCCGGAAACGGAAGCAAGGACGATTGCGTCAAGTAAAAATCGTATCAATTTCAGGGAAGAAGATGGGTCAACGAATGAGGAAGATTACAAAGTTACTGTTGGCGACAACCTGCATCTCCGGTCTCGCCGCCCCCGCCCTGGCGCAGGACAATGCGCCTGACGACGCTGCCACCGATGGCGCAAGCGGCGGTTCCGCCGGTTCCATCATCGTCACGGGTTCGCGCATCAACCGCCCGAACGCCACTGCGGCCGCGCCGATCACGTCCGTCACCAATGACGCGATCCGCGCGCAGGCCGCCGTGAATATCGAGGAAGTTCTCAACCGCATCCCGCAGATCGCGCCGGACAGCCAGCAGAACTACCAGGATTCCGACGGTCGCCAGCGCATCAAGCTGCGCAACCTCGGCTTCGAACGCACGCTGACCCTGATCGACGGCAAGCGCGTGGGCACCATGAACGGTGTCGATGCCAACATGATCCCCACCTCGCTGATCAAGCGCGTGGACGTACTGACCGGCGGCGCCTCCGCCGTCTACGGTTCGGACGCGGTCGCCGGCGTGGTGAACTTCGTCATGGATGACGATTTCGAAGGCGTCCAGATCAACGGCAACTACAACTTCTATCTTCACAACAACAAGCGCACGCTGGTTTCGGACGTTACCAGCCAGTACGGCTTCCAGCAGCCCGCCAGCGGCACCACTGCCGACGGTGGCCGCACCGACATCTCGCTGACGTTCGGTAAGAAGCTGTTCGATAACCGCTTCCACATCAGCGGTTACGTCAACTATCGCGAAGCCGCGCTGGTCCCCTACTCGTCGCGCGAAACCTCCGGCTGCCAGCTCACCGAATCCGTCAAGGACGGTCCGCTCGGCTGTACCGTTTCGACCTACACGCCCTATGGCTACGTCTCGCCCCGCACGGGTGCGGCCAGCGGCGAACAGTACGTCAACAATCCCGACGGGTCGCGCACGTTCGTTCCCTATAGCGATGCCCTGGCCGCCAATCCCTATGACGGCTACTCCTTCCAGCGCGCGGACAAGCGCTGGAATGCCGGCGGTTTCACCTCGTTCGAGATTTCCGACGCGGCCGAACTCTACGGCAGCCTGATGTGGTTCCGCGACCGTTCGACGAACCCCTACCCGGCGCGGGTCTATAGCCCCACCGCCTATGGCGACGGTTCTTCGCCCTACTATGTGAACTGCAACAATCCGCTGATGTCGGCCTCTCAGGCACAGACCGTCTGCGGCGCCGACGCGGGCACTTCCACGCTCGCGCCGATCGAACTGCGCTATCGCTTCAACAACGCGCAGCCGCTCGACGACGTCTATCTCAACAAGGGCCTGCGCACCACAGCCGGCGTGCGCGGCCAGTTCGCGCAGGGATGGAACTACGACCTGGGCGGCGTCTATGCCCGCAACCGCCAGGACATCACCTGGGGCCAGCCGGACTATGACCGCGTCAACAACGCACTCAACGTGGTCAGCGTCAACGGCCAGCTTCAGTGCGCCACCGGCTCGGCCGACGGCTGCGTTCCGTTTGACGCCTTCAGCGCCAATTCGGCACTCAACACGCAGGCGCTCTACAACTACCTGATCGAAGGCAACTTCGGCACCAGCACCACGATCAACACGCTCTACAACGTCGTCGGCACGGTTCAGGGCGACCTCGGCACCTACGGCATCAAGACGCCGTGGGCCGAACAGGGCGTTGCGGTCGCTTTCGGCGCGGAATTCCGCGAGGATAAGCTGAAGAGCTACGCCGACGACGTCTGGCGTGAACAGAACGGCGGTTCGGACAGCAACCTTTCGCAGCACGCCTGGGAAGGTAACGTGGAACTTCAGGTTCCGATTGCCGAACACCAGCGTTTTGCAGATCTGCTCCAGTTCAACGGCGCCTATCGACTGTCCAAGTACAGTTCCAACCCCAGCGTCTTCTCCACCTGGAAGGCCGAGGCGATCTGGTCGCCGATCCGGGACATCACCTTCCGCGGATCCATCAACCGCGCCCAGCGCGCGCCCACGGTGGTGGAAGCCTACCAGGGCTCCAACATCAGCTACGGCCGTGCCACCACCGCCTATAACGACATCTGCGCACCGACGGTCAGCTATACGACCGACCCGGTAACCGGCCAGCAGGTGCCCGTCTAC
This sequence comes from Novosphingobium oxfordense, assembly GCF_044029435.1. Classification (NCBI taxonomy): domain Bacteria; kingdom Pseudomonadati; phylum Pseudomonadota; class Alphaproteobacteria; order Sphingomonadales; family Sphingomonadaceae; genus Novosphingobium; species Novosphingobium oxfordense. Next base: position 2,265,765 of record NZ_CP147008.1, read on the forward strand.
GGCGCTCCGGCAGCGTCGCGCGAAGTCTGCGCGGCAACTGGGCTGGCTGACAACCTCTACGGCAGCCCGACCCTGATCTGCCCGACCGACATCGGCTGCACGGTGCGTCACGGTGGCTACACGGTGGACCCGGAAACCGCCTATACCAAGACCTTCGGCGTCGTCCTCAAGCCGTCGTTCATTCCGGGCCTTACCGTCTCGGTCGACCGCTTCCTGATCGATATCAACGACTCGATCGGTTACAACGACTTCGACTACTTCTCGAACGGCTGTCTGCAGACCGGCAGCGACTTCTTCTGCTCGATGTTCGTGCGCAATGCGGACGGCACGCTGTCGAGCAATCCCAGCACCAATCCGACCACCGGCTACATCCGCGGCGGCACGACGAACTATTACAAGAGCAAGTCGCACGGCTGGGACTTCCAGGGTCAGTACAACCTTGGCCTTGGCAATTACGGCAGCATCGCGTTCGACTTCGCCGGCTCGCTTACGACCCTGGCCGGCGGGCAGGATTCGCCGATCCTCGCAAAGTACAACTGCGCGGGATACTACGGCGGTCCTTGCGGTCAGCTGATCCCCAAGTGGACCCACACCCTTCGCGCCACGTACACCACGGACAATCGCGTGTTCAACGCGTCGTTCAACTGGCGCTATGTCGGCCCGCTGACGAATGTGTCCAATTCGGGCGATCCGGCACTGGGCTGGAGCGAGAGCACCGAGCGTGAGACGTTCTACCGCATCGGCGCGCAGAACTACTTCGACCTTGCCCTCACCGTCCGCGTGAACGAGCAGTTCTCGCTGCGCATGTCGGCGAACAACATCTTCGACAAGCTGCCGCCGCTGCTTCCCAATTCGTACAACTACGGATTGTCGCGCAGCAACACGCTGTCCGCCCGTTACGACTCGCTGGGCCGCCAGCTCGCAATCGGCGCAACCGTCAACTTCTGATAGCCATGTGCCGGGATCCTGGAAAACGGGATCCCGGCATTTGCCGATACGTCGGCATTCATTCGTGACGCCGGGCCTGACGGCACGCCTTCCGATGTGGAAGAACCCTGCGTCCTTCCGCCGCGCCACTTGCCAACCGGACGGCCATCGCCCGAAAGCACGGAAAATCAGGCTTCCACGGTGCTTGCATTGTGGTGATGCGCCTGATTTACCAGACCTATACAACACCATTTGAATACCGGAGAGCCTTGGTGAAACAGTATCGTCGCCGTCTGAATCTGAGCGCAAAGGGGGCCCTCCTCCTCGCCGCGGCCTTTGCCGCGCCGCATGCCAGCGCCATGACGGAGACACTGCCGGGCATCTTCCCCACGCCCACTTCGATGCAGCTCAACGGCGGCACGGTTGCGCTCGGCACGTCGGTCGTGCTGGTGCAATCGGCGAAGACCGATGCCGAAACCATCGAATTGGTGCGGCAAATCCTGGCCAATGCCGGTGTCACCAAAATTCGCACCGCAACCCGCGTTCCGGCCAAGCTGGACCAGTCCTATATCGTTATCGGCACCGGAAATTCGGCGGTCCTGCGCGATGCGGCAAGCCGGGCAAAGGCCGCCCTTCCCACAGAGAAAGAGGGCTACACGCTCGCCAGCACAGTGGAAGGCAACGGCAACCTGACCGTCCTTGCTGGCTTCGACGGGGACGGGCTGTTTCACGCCGCGCAGACGCTGCGCCAACTGGCGAAGCAGGCCAGCTTCCCTGCCGTGCGGATCCACGACTTCCCCTCCATGCCCGTGCGTGGCACGATCGAGGGCTTCTACGGCGCCCCGTGGACGATGCAGGACCGCGACGCACACCTGGCATTCCTGGGCCGCGCAAAAGCCAATACCTACATCTACAGCCCCAAGGACGATCCCTACGCACGCGACCGCTGGCGCGACGATTATCCCGCCGCGACACTGAGCGAGCTGGGCGCGCTGGTGCATCAGGCCAAGCGCAACCACATCGATTTCGTATACGCCGTCTCGCCCGGCCCTTCGGTCTGCTATTCCAGCGCGTCGGACCTCAAAGCGCTGCTGCGCAAGTTCGATGCCATTCGCGCGTTGTCCGTGCGGTCGTTCTACGTGGCGCTGGACGACATCGAGTACACCAAGTGGAATTGCGATGCGGACAAGGAGAAGTTCGGCCCTTCCAGCGATAAGGCCGCTGCCGCCGCGCAGGCCTATCTGCTGAATGCCGTTCAGGCCGATCTCGCGTCCGGCGGCCACGACATTCCATCGCTGATCATGGTGCCGACCGAATATTACGATGCCAAGGAAACGCCCTACAAGGCGGGGCTGCGCGAGAAGCTCGATCCCCGAATCATCGTGCAGTGGACCGGCACCGACGTCGTGCCGCCGGCCATCTCGATCCCCGATGCCAAGGCCGCGACCAAGGCGTTCGGCCGCAAGACGCTGCTCTGGGACAATTACCCGGTGAACGACTACGCCCAGTCCACGGGCAGGCTTCTGCTTGCGCCTTACACGCGGCGCGAAGCCGGCCTGTCGAGCGAGTTGACCGGCATTGTCGCCAACCCAATGAACCAGGAGGCACCCAGCCGCGTCGCGGTGATGGGGCTGACCGCCTTCGCCTGGAACGACAAGGCCTACGACGCGGAGCTGACGTGGCATGCGGCGGCGCGGGAAATCGCATCCGACGATCCGCGCACGACGGCGGCCTTGCTCACTTTCTTCGATACACAGCACCTTGCGCCCACGTTCGGCACGCAGCCCTGGCAGCCGCAATCGCCACGACTGAAAACGGTGCTGGATCGCGTGCGGGAAACCCTCGCCCATGGCGATGCGGATGCGCGCAAGGCGGCTCTCAAGGATCTTGCGCGTCAGGCCGACGATATCGCCAATGCGCCCGCTACCATCCGCGCCGGCGTTGCAGACAAGAACTTCATTGCGCAAGCAGCGCCATGGTTGGACGCCATGCAGCGCTGGGGCAGCGCCCTGCAACTGACAGCCGCAGGCCTGAGCGCCGCCAATGACGGAAGCGCCACGGCAAGGTCCCTCTTCGCCGATGCGAAGAAGCAGGCGGACGAAGCCGCAGCGGTGCAGTCGATCCCCGGCGCGACCCGTTTCGATGGTCCGATCAAGATCGCCGATGGCGTGCTGGACCTGTTCATCGCCGATGCTCCGGGCCTGATCGCCGTACCGTGATCGCTACGGGAAACGTCGCGCTTAGGGGCGCGGCGTTTCCCGATGGCAGCAAACGGCCTGTCAGCGGGCCGGTGCGATATAGACGGGATTGCCGAGCAGGATCAGCTTCCCCGCCTTGTCGCGGACTTCCGCGCGTATCGAGTGACGCTCACCATCGCTGCGCCACATCACGGAGCCACTGACGCCATCCGTCGCCCGCGTCAGGGCGGACACCGCCACGCCATCGACCAACAGGGCCACAGTCCCCTGCTCCACGCCGCGCACTTGCGGGTCGAGGGTGACCTCGTCGCCCTTCGGAACCTCAAGGGTCTCGCCCATGTGGATTGCCCTGCCCTGCGCGCTGGCGACAAGGTCGAGCATGCGTCCGCCCGTTCCGTCGATGTCGATGAAGACGCGGCCGGCGCGAATGCCCGCCAGAAAACCGGGAACTGACAGCTCCTTCATGTAGACGACCGTTGTCGGCGTGCCGACCGGGTTCGGCAGCTTGTCCGCCGTGGGCGCATCATGATTGTCGCTGCCGCCGATACCGGTAACGTGCTTCCCGGCGGCAAGCAGGCGATCCCACAGGCCGATGCCCTGATTGGGACTGTCCGGCCGGCCGGTTTCAGCCATCGTCCCCCCGTTGATCACTTCCACCGCGCCCACCGTACCGGCTGGCAGGTCCGGAACGCGCCAGCCGCAGCCCATGCAGTTCTCCCCGCTGGGAGAGCCTGCGTGATTGAGCGATACGATGCCGCCCGCGCGGTTGGCCGCCTCCATCCACTTGCGCGCCTGGGCCCAGGTCGGTGCATCCATTCGCCAGTCGAGTGGGGCGGTAATGCCGAACACATTGGCATGGCCGTAAAACGTCGTGATCTCGCGCCCCGGCACCAGCAGCAATCGGTCGAACGCCGGCTGCAGTTCACGCAAGGCGTTGGATTGCGCGGTGGTGTTGTGATCGGTCACAGCAATGAAATCGAGCCCGCGCGCAGCCGCCGCCTCCAGCGTACGATAGACCGGGCATGGCACTTTCCGGCCGCTCTGCGCGCTGCATTTGCCGTCGCTGTTGCCGGTGTGCATGTGCAAGTCGCCGCGATACCAACCGGCCTTGTCGTTCAGCGGGGCGTCCGCGAAGGACGTGACGATGGCTCCGCGCTCCACGAAGATTTCCGCCTTCCACGGCGCATGTCCGTCCACGCGCAAGTTCGGCACACCCAACAGCAGGTGCCACTTGCCCGCCGGAAGCAGGCCGGGAAGGTAGCCCGGCGTGGCGTCGGTTTCGGACAGCGTCATCCCGCTGCGCGCACCACCGCTCCATCCGCGCAGGCGCTGGGGATCGACAAGCCCCATGTCGATGGCGGCTTTCTGCTCCCTGCCTTCATAACTGAAGCGGATCGTCAGCCTCGTCACTCCAGCGGGAAGAATGAAAGGTATCTCGCGATAATGTTCGTGATCGGCGCGTGTCATCGTGCCGGTCAAGGTGGCGAAAGGACGGACCGCCGTATCCACGCGGGCAGGCGCATCGTCGGCAGCGGCCGTGGCCGGAACCGCTGTCCCCATGGTGAGGAGCAGCGGCAGGGCGCACCGAACGAGGGTTCGCACGATCATCAGAACTTGTAGAGCACCGAGGCGCGGAAATTGCGGCCCAGCAACGGGCGGGCGATGAACACGCTGGCCCCCGCATCGCCGTTCTGCACTTCGCCCGCGCGGGGATTACCCTCGGTCAAGCCCAGCGAATTGTTCACATTGTCGACATAGGCGAACACCGTCAGACGATCGCTCACCGCAAAGCTGCCGCTCAGGTTGACGGTGGCATAGGCGGGCAGCTTCACCGAATTGGCGGTATCGACATAGCGAGCGCCTTCATACTCCCACGATCCCTGAAGGCGCAGGCGGCCATCCACCAGATTGAAGCCCGGCACGATCCGCAGGCTGGTAATCGGCACGCGGATCAGGCGATTGCCGTCGTAATCGTTGATGGCGCCGGTGCTGTCCGTGTAAGTCAGCCCCTTGTAGCGCGGATCCTGCAGCGTTGCCGTGCCGGAAATGTCGAACCACGAAGTGGGCCGCAGCGTGCCTTCCAGTTCAAGGCCGAACGTCTGCGTATCCGCATAGAGCGTCTGGCTGGTCGTCGAGCCGTTGAGGTTGAAGATGTAGTTGGTGAAGCTGACGTCGTTGTAGCGCGTCCAGAAGCCGGTGGCGTAGAATTCGACCAGCCGGCTGGCATACTTGAAGCCCGCCTCACCCAGGCTCATCGTCTGCACATAGGGCTTGGCGCTGGCGTTGGTGACGTAGTTGCCAAGGCTGGGCAGGCGGTTCGCATATGTATAGCGCGCGAATACGCCGGAGCGGTCGTTGAACTGGTAGTTCGCACCGGCCGTCCACGTGGCATGGCTGAAGGTATCGTTATAGTTGGCGTAGACGCCGCTGCCGGTAACGATGTTGGATGTGGCGAACGTGCCCAGGTTCGCCGTCGTCTTCAGCCCAACGGTACCGCGGGTGTTCATCGTTTCCCACCGCACGCCGGCATCGATACGCAGCGCGGGGGTGATCTGCCATTCGTCGGTCAGGTACAGCGCATTGGTGGACTGCTGGCCGTGGGCATCCTCCCACTCATAGCCGTAGCGATAGATGCCGTTGTCCGTGATCGTGGAAAGCACCTTGCCCGTGTTGTCCAGCGCGACAAGATCAAGCAGGCGGGCGTTGTCCTGCACGTCCAGCAGCGCGGTCGACGAATAGCGGCTGAAACTCTCGTCCAGATGCGCGTAGTAATAGCCGAAGGTGACGTTGTGCGTCGTCCCGCCCATGGCGAACTTGTGGGCGATACGCGTATCGCTCATGAATTCCTTCACCGGCATCGTGATCCCGCGCAACCCGCCAACGATGACAAGGCCGTTGCCATTCTGGTTCGCGGTGTCGAACATATCGCCACTGGTGGTGTACCGCAGCCCCAGCGCGGTTGCGCCCGGCACCGTTGCCAGCAGCGGCGATCCCGACTGCAGCAGGCTCTGCGCGCTCTGTATCGAGTTGGGATAGACGCCGTTGCGCTGCGTCCAGGTATCGTTGTAGCGCATCGACTCGCTGACGCGCCAGCCGTCTGCCGGTTCGAAATCGAACTTGCCGGTGATCTGGGTGCGCTTGACGTGGGTTCCTTCGGTATTGTCGAAAGTATAAGTGCTACCGTCACCCTGGATCATCTTGATCAGCTGGGTTTCGGGACCGGCAACAGTGCCGGTGTGTCCGCTGAAACCCTTGACCGCAACGATGTCTCCATCATTGTCGTAAGTCATGGGAATGCCGGTATAGAAGATGACCTTGTCATCCATCCGCTTGACGTCCAGGCTGAAGTGGCCCGTGCTCCAGTCGCGCGAGAGGGTGGCGCGGACTTGCCCGCCCTGATTGCCAGTGAAGCCCGGATCGCGCACGCCGTCATCCGCGCGGTAGAAACCGCCTGCGGCCAGTTTCCATTCGCCGCCGATCGGCGTGCCGACCCAGAAATCCGCGCGATAGAGGCTGCTTCCGCCCACCGTCAGCTTCACAAGGCCTTCGGCGGTGTCGCCAGCCTGACGCGGAATGTAGTTCACGGCACCGGCCGGGGCGTTGGAATAGAACAGTGCCGAAGGGCCGCCGCGCACCACTTCGATCCGGTCGATCGTTTCATCCAGGCGGAAAGCCTGGTCGGCATTCAGATAGCCCAGTGCCGGATCGTGCTGGACCGGCATGCCGTCTTCCAGAAGCTGGATCGAACCGAAACCGTCAACCGGCACACCGCGTGCGCGCACGTTGCCGCTGGCCTCGCCGCCCGACGCTTCGACCCAGAAACCGGGAACGGACTTCAGGGATTCGGTGACGCTGGTGGGCGCCTGCAGGCGAAGCTTTTCCTCGTCGATATTGGTCACGGAATAGCTCGTCTGCGCCTTGGTCAGTTCGCCGGTGCCGGCACGGCCGGTGACGATGATCTCGTTGTAGCCGTTCTTGTCCTGATCGCCGGTCTCGGCCGGCGCGGCGGCGGCTTCCTGTGCCTGGGCGGGCACGGCAAGCGCAAGGGCGATGAGAGAGGAAGTCAGCAGTAACGATCGCATGGAATAGCCCCTTAAAAGTCTGAAAAATATGCAGTCTTCACAAGTCCACATGCATCGATGCATGCGCCTGCCCCGCCGCTTCGCCGGTAAGATCGAAGCGGTTCGCGGCATTCGGCGGGAGGACGCGGGGAGAGAGACTTTCCGCTATCGAGAGGCGAAAAAAATTTCTGCCGAAGCAGGCGATGGAGTGTCAGCCGGCTGTAACATCACCCCGCTACCCGGCTGCCAAAGGGCGCATGAGGGAGTGAAAACGGGGAACTATGGCCTGGCTGCGCGACATCGACGTATGGTTCGCCGACCACGTCTTCATTCACCGCGATCGTCACCGTCGCTATGCGGCCAGCATCGTTCGCAGTGCCGACGATGCCGAGGAACTGGTACAGGAGGCCTATGCCCGGCTGTTCGCGCTGGAAAACTGGCGCGCCATCGTCAACCCCCATGCCTTCACCATCCGCATCATCCGCAATCTGGCGATCGAAAGGGCGCGCAAGGCCGATGTCGTGCGGATCGACGACGCCGCATTGCTGCACAGGGCCGAACTGGCGGACGAGCAACCGACGCCCGATGTGGTCGCCTCGGATCGCAGCGAGCTTGACCGCGTGGTCTGCGCCATGCAGGAACTGCCGCCGCGCATGCGCGAGGCACTCTATCTGCGCAGGGTCGAAGGTTTGCCCCCGCCGCAGGTAGCGGAAAGGATGAACATATCAGTCTCCACAGTGGAGACACACTTGGTAAAGGGCCTGCGATTGCTGGTCAGACGCCTTGCGGGGCGTGACGGGCAGATCGGGGCGGAGAATACGGTTCAATGCGAGGCGACGGACAAGACGAACACCAGCACGAGAGGCCGTCGCGAGACGACCTGACGGACCAGGCGGCCGCCTGGCTGGTCGCGCTTGATTGCGGCACCGCGGACGAGGCCGCTTTCGAAGCCTGGCGCAATGCCCATCCCCGGAACGCTTCCGCCTTCGCACAAGCGGCAGCAACCTGGCGCCGTACCGCCGATCCGCGCATCCCCTCGCTGTTGACCACTTCGCCCGCTGCTTTGCCTGTATCCGCATTTCACCCTGCGACAGCGGATATTCCCGATGACGCAGCGTTCCTGCCCGCCCCGTCATCGGCCATGTCGCGCCGCTCCGCACTCGGCGCGGGCCTTGCCGCCGTACTGGCCGCCGGTGGAGTTACCACCTGGCTGGCGTTCCCCCAGCGCGCCTACGCCGAAACTATGGTGGGCGAGCGCCGCCGCGTCGTGCTGCCAGACGGCAGCGCCGCAATGCTCAACACCAACTCGCGCATTGGCTGGCATTTCGGGAACGAGCGATCGATCTGGCTGGAACGTGGGGAAGCCGTCTTCGAAGTCCGGGCTGGCAACCGGGCGCTGCGGCTCCACAGCGAACCGATGCAGGCAGAGCTGGGCCCGGGCCGTTTCAGCCTGCGGCTTGAACCGGACGCAGGCCGCTTGATGGTGTTGGCGGGCACCGCGAAAGTGAAATCCTACACCGTGGGCAGCGGTCATATGGCCACGGCACGCGGAGGCGGCCTCTCGATCGATCCGCTCGATCCGCAAGCCGCCGCCGATGCCACCGCCTGGGAAGCCGGCCGGATCGTGTTCAACGGCATGAGGCTGGATCAGGCCGTTGCCGAATACAATCGCTACCTGCCCTACGCGATCGAAGTCGCGCAGCCTGACCTTGCATCGACGCGGCTGGGCGGCGAGTTCCAGATCAGCCAGCCCGAAGTCTTCCTGCGTTCGCTGGAAGACGGTTTCGGCGTCCATCACTTTTGGCGCGACGGGAAAATCCAGCTCGTTTCCGCAGCGGTGCCGACCGGCAGCCCTCCATCATCCCCCGCTTCAGCAAGCACCGTCGGCAAATGACATGAAGCTGTCGCCCCGCCGTTGCATGGCGGTGCCACAATAAGCGAATCGGGGCGCGAGCCGGGCGAACAGGCAAGTCATGTACAAGCAAGCAACGCGCCTGCTGGCGGCGACGCCCTGCGCCATGGCTGCCCTTGCGTGCACCACCCAGCCGCTGGCAGCCCGCACCGATCTGCGCGCCTTCGACATTCCCGCAGGCAATCTTGCGGCCGCCCTTGATGCATTCGGCCATCAGGCCGGCGTGCAGATTCTCTATCCCTACGCATTGGCGGCAAGTCTGCGCACGCCTGGTCTTCATGGCCGGATGAGCGCACGCAGCGCGCTGGACAGGCTGTTGAGCGGTCAGCAATTGGCGGTAGCACGCTTCGAAGCCGGTCTCGTCGTCCTGCGGCCCCTTCCTCCTCGCCAGCCGGTCCTTCCTTCCGCGCGCGCGCAGGCCAAGCCCCATGCCGCGACGCCCCTGCCCGCGGCCCCAAAACCGCCAATCGAACCGCAAGCGGACATCGTGGTAACCGGCCGGGCCGCGAACGCAGCGCTGTTGCCATCCGAATTGAGCTATGCGCTGACCGGCCTCGACCATGGAACCATCATGCGCGAAGGCGCGGTTTCAACGGCCTCCCTGTTTGAGCATATCCCCGGCTTCTGGGTGGAGGCTACCGGCGGCGAAGCCAGCAACAACGTGCGCGCGCGGGGCATACCCACCGATGGCTACTCCTCCGTCGCCATCCTGGAGGACGGACTGCCCGTTCAATACGACGGCGGCCTGGGCTATCTCAATACCGACCAGGTCTTCCGCACCGACGCCAGCGTGGAGCGGGCCGAGGCGGTGCGCGGCGGCCCATCGGCTGTGTTCGTGCCCAACGCGCCAGGCGGCAGCGTCAACTTCCTCACCCGCAGCCCGCTCAGGCACCCCGGCGCCGACATCTCCGTAACCGGTGGAAGCTTCGGCTATGCCCGCATCGATGGCTATGCCGGGATCCGGCTGAGCCCGAACATTGGGGTCGGGCTTGGCGGATTCTACCGCACCGACGCGGGCTTGCGCGATCCCGGTTACCCGGCGGATCGCGGCGGGCAGCTACGCGCCGCGATCGCCTATGACGATGGCAACCTGAAGATCGATGCAAACGTCAAGCATCTGGACGACAGGGTAATCCTCTACCTCCCGGTGCCGCTGCAATTCGGGGCGGACGGGCATGTGGAGGCGATCCCGGGTTTCGATCCGCTGCAAGACACGCTGGCCGGGCCGGACAATGTCCACGTGCCTTTTCTCACACCCAATGGCCCCCGTGATTTCGACCTTTCACAAGGCACGACCAGCCGGATAACATTCTATTCGCTCAGCGCGCGAATGGCTCTTCCCGGCAGCAGCGCGCTGGAAGTTCGCACACGGCTGCGGACCGGGACGACCCGCCGCAGCGGCCTGTTTCCCATCGGCCGGCCCACCACCGCCGAGGGCTACCTCGCCGGCGCCATGGCGAAGCTGCGCGCGGCGTGGCCCGGCGCGGCGAGTGCAGAAATCCGATACGCGGACGATGGCTCCGCCTTTTCCGGTGCAAGCAACGGCAACGGGCTGGTTGTGGGCGCAAACCTGATGGCCATTCAGATGCCCCTGCGCGAGGCCATGGCGGACGCACGCTTCACGACCGCTATGGAACTGGCCGGTCATCACGATCTGGCCCTGGGCGCGACTTTCGACGCCATGGACATGACGTTCGACCGGCAGACGGGCACAGTGCTGCTCGATGTGCGCGGGCAAGCGCGGCGGCTCGACGTCTTGGCGCTGGACGCGGCCGGGCAGGTCCTTGGCGGGCTGACCGACAACGGGTTCGTACGCTACGGATCGATCTACAACGCGGCGTCGCTGAATTCGAAAAACGTCGCCATCTATGCGGCAGACGAGTGGAAGCTCACGCCAACATGGCGGCTGGACTTCGGCGCGCGCTGGGAGAAGGTGCGGATCGGCGGTGGTACGGAACAAACGACCACCGTAGACCTCGGCGATCCGGCTACGCTTGCCGACGACGCGGTGATGACAGGAACTGGCGTGATCGAACCGATCGACAAGGCCTATTCCGGCGTGAGCTGGACGATCGCGGTGAACCATCGGCCGATCGCAGGCATCGGTACTTTTGCACGTTTCACTCGCACCGCGAGACTGCCCGCACCCACCGACTTCACCGAGAATGCGCAAGGCGTCGATCTCGCCCCCGTGCCGATCACGATGGCCGAAGCCGGGCTGACGCTCGAACACCGGAACTGGAACCTGACGGCCGTGGCGTTCCGCTCCCACTTCGCCCGCCTGCCCTTCACCGACTATCGCTTCGATACGACGAGCAATGCCTACATCGAGCAGACGTCCATTGCCGACACGACCACCTGGGGGCTGGAACTGAGTGGGCAAGCCCATGTCGCCGGACCGCTGCGCCTCGACTGGCAGGCCACCCTGCAAAACCCGCGATACCACGACTTTCGCTACACCGCGCTGGACGGGAACGCCAATGGCTCCTCCCAGGATGCCAACGGCAACCAACTGGTGCGGGTGCCCCGCCTTTCCCTCCGCGCCAGCTCGAGCATGGACCTATTCGATGGTAAGCTGACCATCGCCATGGATTTCCTGCGCTTTTCGCAGCGGTTTGCGGACGTTGCCAATACGCAGCGCCTGCCCGGCTATTCCATGATCAATGCACGCATCCACGCGGTGCTGCCCGATCACTTCGAACTGAACGTGCAGCTCAGCAACCTGACGAATGCTTTGGGCCTTACCGAAGGCAATCCGCGGGTGGGATCCTTCGATGCCGGAGGCAGCACCGGATACTTCCTTGCCCGCCCCGAATTCGGGCGCTCCATGCGCGTGACGCTCGCCTGGAATTACTGAGCCCTTGCCAATGATGCCCGCCGACCTGCTGCGTCTCCGCCGGACGATCTAGCTGTCAGACGAGAGAGGCTGGATCAACCGCCGGCGGTCGAGCGGCACCCAGACCGGCTGACGTTTGAGCCTGGCGTTGAACAAGATGTTGAAAGTGCCCGGGTCGATCGAAGGCGCGTCAAGGGGCAACCCATAACGCTGCTTGCTGATGACCGGATCGTAACCCATCAATTGCAATAGCGTCGGAAAGATCATGAAATGGCTTGAGCGGTCGTGATTGCCTGCAAGATCGCGCCGCCAGTCCACGCCGGAACCTCCCCTACCCGAACCACCTTTGCCCTCAATGACGACCAGCGGCACAGCCCCCTCCTGAGAAACCGGGGCTGGATCGCAGTGGGTATAGAGGCCAGAACTGCCATCCTCATGCAAGTTCTGGCCGTGGTCGGATGTGTAAATCAGGGTGGTATCTGCAAAATTGCCGTGTCGCAGCAGCAGGTCGAAAAAGACGCCAACGTTCCAAAGCAGCGTATTGCGATAACTGTTGCGATAGGTGACCCATTCGGACGGAGACCCAGTGAAGCCGATCTGCTTTCCGGTGTTGAACGGGTCAGCCACACCGCGCTTCAGCGCGGGCAAATACCGTAGTTCCGCGTCGGGATAGCGGTCCTGGATGGGGAAATGGGCCCCCTCCTTATTGATCAGGACGAACTTGGGCCGGGGGTCGTCAAGTGCCCGAATAAGCTGCCGTGCAGCAGCCATGTCGCGCTGTTGCAGCGGCAGATCCCGCAACTGAATGAAGTCGTCGATTTCGGCGCGCTCTGCCTCGGTCATGAAGTTCTGCAGGGTGCCGCCGGAGGTCTGGGCGTCGATATAGACGGTGCGCAGGCCGGCTTTGTGCGCGTAGGCCCAGATGGATGGCTGGGTTGCGATAATTCGCCGGTAATCGCCTCGAGTTCCGCCGTAACGCAGGGTCACGTTACTGCTCGAACTGCAATTGCTGACCGAGACAGCAAGGCCATAGTTGTAGATATCAAGCCCGGACCACGGGTGGGACAAGGGCGTCGGCACGCCTCCAGGTGAATTGATGTCAAGATATTGGCCCGCAATGCTCTCATCGACGACCAAGACGATATTCCGACTGCCCGGCCGCCGAATGCGGCGGATTTGCACGGGTTGGCGAGCGCCAATCTCTCCGCTCAACGCTTCGTAACCAGCAAGCCCCATATAAGCGATTGGCGGGAACGCGGACGGAAGCCCATCGCCACCGTCTCCGCCACGCACGAACATGATGAGGGCAAGGCCAAGCGAAGCCAGCCAAGGCGCTGCAACCGCCGCCCAGTTCGGCAACAGCGCCTTGCGTTTGCCCGGCCCCCACCCAATCGACAGCAGAAGAATAAGTGCAGGCACAAGCGCGCCAAGGAAGGCCGCTGCGTTCTGCGCGAAGGCATCGCCTAGCTCCCCCGTCGCATTCGTCAGGTTGATGAAGGCCTCATACGTCATGAACTGGGTGGTCGCGTGCCGGAACACCACCATAAAGTAGGCCGAACATGACAAAACCAGTGCACTCAGCCACCGAACCGCCGCTGGACGGATGAAAGCTGCGGCGAAAATTGCGCCCCACAGGAGCAGGAGCCTGCCGGCGAAACCCAGAAACATCTCCGGACCGTCCAGCATGGAAATATATCTGACCGTATTGGGCACCTCGATCAGAAAGGCGAGCGTCAGAAGGATGCCCTTCAGGTTAGCCCTACTAAAATAGATCATGCCGCAACGATCCGGGTTTAACGTGGAAAATCTTTGCTATGGAAGCGGGAACGCCGATCGATGCTGCGCCGGTAAAGACGCGTGCAATAATGCCTATTTGCCAAGTCGCATATTAAATCCCACCCCAGATAAGGGGGTATAGAAGCCACCGAGCCAGACGATACAGCCTGTGAAACAATTTTAATTGATTGAGGCGCCATTTTCTCAATATCGAAAATAGCTGATCGCACGCTAATCGTTGAATACGCCTTGCTACCTGGCGATAGCCATTGAAAAATAGCTTCCCGAAAGCGTCAGCGAGGGTGCCATCGGACTCCGGCGCATCGCAAACTTTCCAAACCCGGCTCGCAAACGGCCGGAGTGACCGCCGGGGTGATCAATGGGCCTGCCACGCGCGATTTTCCTGGTAGCATTCGTGTCCATCCTGTCTGCGGTGTAGGGTCAGGGCCACATCGCACCGGCTGAAAGGCCAGAAGAGCAGGTATTTTCGTGACCTATCTGGATGAATTGCGCTCGAATTGGCGCCCGCTACTTGCCGCAACGCTGGGGATCGGCACTGGAATGTCGCTCATCGGAACGGTCACGAGCGCCATCGCCCCCAGCATGATCGCCGACAACCACTGGTCGAAGGCAAGCTTCGCCATGGTGGGCAGCCTGGGCATCCTGACGGCGCTGGCCTTCCCGTTCATCGGCCGGCTTGCCGATGTGATCGGCGTGCGGTGGACGGCGCTGATCGGGCAGGTTTCGCTGCCGCTGGTCTACCTGGCCTACAGCATGATGAGTGGCGCGCTGGCCACGTATGTGTGGATCTTCGTGGTCCAGAGCACGATCTGCGTGACTACTACCGCCACCGTCTATGCCCGTCTGCCCGTGCAATACGTTCTGCGCGCAAGAGGCATGGCGCTTGCGATCGTCGCCTCCGGCCCCGCCATTACGAGCGCCATCGGCGGGCCCATCCTCAACACCTACGTAGAGACGAGCGGTTGGCGCGCAGCCTACGTGGCGATGGCGATCTTTACGGCGATCGCCGGCCTTGCGACCTTCCTGCTCATCCCATCACAGACGGGAACGCAGGCGGGGGCGATTGCCAAACCCAGAAGAGGGCGCGAGGACTATCCCGAAATCTTCCGCACGCGTGCATTCTGGATCTTGCTGGTCGTGATGCTGCTATGCAACTTGCCGCAGGTGATCATGCTGACCCAATTGAAGCTGGTTCTCCTCGACAACGGCGTGAGCGGCAAGGGTGCGGCGGTCATGATCAGCGCGCTGTCCATCGGCATGCTGTGCGGTCGTTTCATTACCGGATTTTCGCTCGATCGCTTCAATCCCTTCACGACCTCGTTCGTCACCCTTGGCCTGCCGAGCATCGGCCTGCTGATCATCGCCACCAGTTTCGATGCACCGGCGGTTCTGACACTGGCCGTCTTCCTCCTGGGCTTCGCGTTCGGAGCGGAAGGCGACATCGTGGCGTTTCTGGTCGGCGCCTGTTTCCCCGTGCGCGTGTTCGGTTCGGTGATGGGGCTTTTGACGGGCGCCATCTCGCTATCCGCCGCCTCGGGGGCCATGCTGCTCAGCTTCACGCTGGCCAGAACGGGCGGCTATGACCTGTTCCTTCAGATATCCGGCTGCGCGGTCATCGCCGGCGCTGGGTTGCTCTTGTTGCTAGGCAGGCAAAAGCAAGGGCTTGTGGAGGGAGTTTGAGAAGTCACTCAGCTTCGAAGCGGCTGATCAATAATGTTCGCCCAGCTTCGAATGATCCCAACTCACGAACTTGAATGGCGTAAACAAAACGACGGCGCGCTTTGTCATCGAAGCGCGTACTTGCCCCTCCATTTCCGAGCCTTCCGGGATCTTGAGCAGACCGCTCGAACGAATGTGGCGCATGTTCTCCGCCACCCGGTCGGGATCGAGGATGATTTCCGCGTCCGCATAGAGGATGACCGATTTAAGCGCATGATAGGTGTCACCGCTTTCCACCAGCAACGTCGCCCTTGGATCGCGCTGCAGGTTGAGGATCTTCTGGCTCTTGCGGAATGTCGTTATGATGATCCGGCCGGCGTGATCGATGCCGTAGTTCATCGGGACAGGATGGGGCATGCCGTCCGGGCCGATCGTAACGACGATGATGCGGCGCTGCTCATCCAGATATTGGCGAATTTCCTCCAGGGTCATCCTTATGAGGCTGCGACGCGAAGTCATCGTCCAATCCCGCTACAATCGATCCAGACTTGAAGTGGAATTGCAGGTGCAAAAACTCAATCGGGATCGCCGCCAGCCCCACGCATGATCGCCCCCGCGTCTCACGGAAGGCAATTCCAGCGCTTGGTCAGGTGGCCGCCGCCAGCCGCCGCATGCAATCGATGATGCCCGGCAGGTCTAGCACCAGAGCGGTCGGACAGGCCGACCGAGCCGCAGCCGGCATGGCCGCGCTGGCGGCGCTAGCCGGATCTTCGACGATTGCCAGTCCGCCAGCCTCGGCGATCGCCTTCAAACCCGCCGCGCCGTCATGGTTTGCCCCGGTCAGCACGATCCCTGCCAGTGCAGCGCCGAAAGCATCGGCAGCGCTCTCGAACAAAACATCGATCGCCGGCCGCGAGTAATTTACCGGGTCATCTACCGACAGGGCAAGCGATCCGCCGCTCTCGACAAGAAGGTGATAATCGGCGGGCGCGAAATAGACGACGCCGGGTAGCGCGATTTCCTTGTCTTCCGCTTCCTTGACCGGAAGACGGCAACGCGCAGCGAACAGGTCCGGCAATGCGCTGGCGCGATCGGGCGGGATATGCACGACGATGAGGATCGGCAGCGGATATGTTTCGGGCAGCGCCGGCAGGATCTCCAGCAAGGCCTGCACGGCTCCCGCCGATGCGCCGATGACGACGGCCTCGACCGGGTTCGGCGTCATCCGTCCAGCCTCTGATAGATTTTCTCTTCGCTCACAAAGTCCCCGAACGAACCGGCGTGCTGCGAGAAACGCAGGCTCTCCTTGGAGCCAAGCCCCAGGAAGCCCTTCCGTGCAAGCGAATCCCGGAAAAGGCCAATGGCGCGATCCTGCAATGGCCGGTCGAAATAGATCAGCACATTGCGGCAGGATATGAGGTGCATCTCTGCAAAGACGGCGTCGGTCACCAGACTGTGGTCGGAAAAGACCACCTGACTGCGCAGGCTCCTGTCAAAGACCGCCCGGCCGTAATCAGCCATGTAGTAGTCGGAAAGGGATGTGCGCCCGCCGGAATTCTGGTGGTTCTCGGTATATTTCTTGATCTGGTCCAGCGGATAGAAGCCAGCCTCCGCCGCGCGCAGCGCTTCCGGATTGATGTCGGTTGCATAAAAGATCGTACGGTCAGCCAAGCCCTCCTCCCGGAAGAGGATCGAAAGCGAATAAAGCTCTTCCCCATTGCTGCACCCCGCGACCCAGACCTTCAGGGAAGGATAGGTGGCAAGATGGGGAATGACCTGTTCGCGCAGCGCCCGATAATAGCCGGGATCGCGAAACATCTCGCTCACCTGCACGGTCAGGTAATTGAGCAGGCGCGGCAGGGTTCTCCCGTCATGCAGAAGCCCCTCCTGCATGGCGGAAAAGTTTGCAAAGCCCAGCCTCGCCCGCGCCTCCGTCAGACGCCGTTTGATGGACGCACGGGCGTAGTGCCGGAAGTCATAGTGATAATGCTGGTAGAGCGCCTCCAGAAGAAGCTCGATCTCCAGATCCTCAACCCCGTCGCGCACAAGGCCTCCTCATCGCGGCATCCATACGCGAACAAGCGAAAGCAGCTTGTCCACGTCGATCGGCTTGGCCAGATAATCATTGGCACCCGCCTCCAGACAACGTTGCTGGTCATCGGGCATGGCCTGCGCGGTGAGCATGATGATCGGCAGCTTGCCCCAGCGGGCATCGGCGCGAATTTCCCGCGTCGCGGTGAGGCCGTCCTTCACCGGCATCATCACGTCCATCAGCACGAGATCGATCGGGGACGAAGCGTCCTCGCCAGCGCTTGCCAGTGTATCGATCGCCTCCTGCCCATTGCGGGCAATCTCGACGATGGCGCCGCGCGGTTCGAGCACGCTCGACAGCGAGTAGATATTGCGCACATCGTCCTCGACGATGAGGATGCGCCGCCCCTCAAGCGCGGCATCGCGATGCCGGGCCTGCTCGATCATGCGGCGGCGCTCGGGCGGCAATTCGGACACTACTTGGTGCAGGAAGAGCGAGACTTCGTCGAGCAGGCGCTCGGGCGATTTGGCCCCCTTGATGATGATCGAACTGGAATAGCGGCGCAGCCGCTGCTCGTCGTCGGCGGAAAGTTCATGACCGGTATAGACGATCACCGGCGGGAAGCCGTGTTCGCCCTCTTCACTCAGCGCTTCGAGCAGGGCGAAACCGGACGTGTCCGGCAGCGAGAGGTCCAGCACCATGCAGTCGAACGTCTGGAGGCGAAGCTGTTCCAGGCACTCTGCGGCCGACCCGACGCCCACCGTCTCGACATCGTCGGAAACCAGCAGGCGCGAGACCGCGTCGCGCTGGATATCGTCGTCCTCGACAATGAGCACGCGGCGCATGCGCGAGGCAAGTTTGGCCTGAAGCCCCGCCAGCACTTCGGCAAGCTCCTCTCGCTTGACCGGCTTGATATGATAGCCAACGGCACCGAGGGACAGCGCGGTCTGGCTCTGGTCCGCCGCCGAGATCACATGGATCGGGATGTGCCGCGTCTGGTCGTCATGCTTGAGGCGGTCCAGCACGGTAAGGCCAGACTGGTCCGGCAGGCCGAGATCCAGCACGATGGCGCTTGGGTGGAATTCGTGCGCAAGCTTCATGGCCTCTTCCGCCGTCCCGGCGACAATGCACCGGAAATCGAGTTCGCGCGAAAGATCGCAGACGATCCTGGCAAACACCGCATCGTCCTCGATCACGAGCAGGACGCGATGGCCTTCCGACAGAGCACCGCGATCGTCCTCCAGGCTCCATGCAGAGGCCATGGGCGCGGCTGGCGCCTTCGCTGCCGGGATGGCCGGAACCTCCACCGGTCGCGTTGCCCTCGCAGCCGGCAAAGCAATGGCGCCGGCATCGTAGGCCGCAGGCAGACGCAGGCTGAAGGTGCTGCCCTCGCCTTCACGGCTTTCCAGTGCAATCCTGCCCCCCAGAAGGCGCGCCAGTTCGCGGGAGATCGAAAGCCCCAGCCCGGTGCCCCCGAACTTGCGGCTGATGGTGCTGTCGGCCTGGTGAAAAGCCTCGAATATAGTGGACTGCTGCTGCGCGGATATGCCGATCCCGGTATCGCGCACGGCAAAGGCAATGCCCTGCTCTCCCCCGCCGCCGATTGCCAAGGTAACGCCGCCACGCTCGGTGAATTTGAAGGCGTTCGAAAGCAAATTCTTGAGGATCTGCTCAAGCCGCACGCGATCCGTTTCGATGGTGCGCGGGCAATCTTCGGCAAGCGCGATGTCAAAGCTGAGCGAGCGTGCTTTAGCTACAGGTTCGAACACCTGCCGCAAGTCCGCGGTTAGCCGCTGCAAGGCCACCGTTTCGGGACGGATATCGACATGTCCCGCCTCGATCTTCGACAGGTCCAGGATGTCGTTGATCAATGTCAGCAGATCGTTCCCGGAGGATTCGATCGTCTGGGCGAACTTGATCTGTTCGTCGGAAAGATTGCCCTGCGGATTATCTCCCAGCAACTTTGCCAGAATGAGCAAGGAATTGAGCGGCGTGCGCAGTTCATGGCTCATGTTCGCAAGGAAGTCGGACTTGTACTGGCTTGCCTGTTCCAGCTCGCGCGCCTTGGTTTCCAGCCCGGCCGCTGACCGTTCGAGTTCGTCGCGCTGGGTTTCCAGCGTTTGCGCCTGCTCCTCCAGCTGGCTGTTGTTCTGCTCCAGCGCGACCTGCTGCTGTTCCAGGCGCGTCTGCGATTCCTTGAGCGCGCGGCCCTGCTCCTCAAGCTCCTCGTTGGATACGCGCAGTTCCTCGCTCTGCGCCTGCAATTCGCCGGCCTGCCGCCGCGTTTCCTCAAGCGCATCTTCAAGGCGGGCCCGGAATCGTGCCGAGCGAAGCGCTATGCCGATCGCGGGCGCGGCCTCTTCCAGGAGTTCGAGTAATTGCGGATCGACCGTCTTGAAAAAGCCAAGTTCCATGACGGCGTTGACGACACCGTCGGCAAGCGCCGGAACGATCACAAGGTGTCGGGGACGGTCGCGACCGAATGCCGAACCTATGGTAAGGTAGCCGGAAGGCACGTCCCGCAGCACCATCGGCCGGGCATCTTCTGCAACCTGCCCCAGCAGGCCTTCCTTGAGATTGAAGGCTGCCGGCATATCGGCGTCTTGCGGAACGCCGCGCGTTGCGACGCGGATGAACCGGCCATTCTCTCCCTTGAACAGCGCCCCGCCCTCAAGGCCGGTATAGGCGGCCAAATGCGAAAGAATGTCTTCGCCAAGCCGCTCGACCGACTTGTCGCCGCGCATGGCCTCGGCCAGTCCGACCTGGCCGGACTGCAACCATTGCCTGCGTTCCTGACTGCGCGCGTTGCGCCGCAACAGAATGAAGATCGCGATCGTCAGCCCGCCACCCAGCAAACCCGAGACGATGCAACTGGTGATCGCTGCCTGGGACGCAAGGTTCATCTCGTAAACGCGTTGCTGCCTTAGCCGCAGTTCCTCCCGCGCCATCGTCTCGACCTGGCTGCGTATCGCATCCATCGACTGCTTTCCGCGATCCCCCGTAACGACGGTCATGGCCGCAGCCAACCCGCTGGATCGGCGAAGGTCGATCGTTTCGCGCAGCTCTCCCAACTTGGTGTCGATATGCCGGCGCAAGGGCGCGATACTGGCCTGCTGCACGGGATTGTCGCTGGTCAGGCTGGCCAGTTTGGACAGCCGGTTCGGCAGCGCCGCAACGGCGGCGAGATAAGGTTCAAGGTATTTGTCGGCACCGGTCAGCAGATATCCGCGCTGCCCCGTCTCCGCGTCCTGCGTGGTGGAAAGGAGATCGTCGAGCGCGATGAGCACTTCGTGCGTATGCCGAATGGCTTCATCGGCATCCTGGATATCCTGGATGTTCGAATAGGCAGCCCACGCGCTGACGAGGAAAAAGCCCAGCCCCAATATCAATCCGGCAACGGACCAGCTCTTCGACCGGCCAGCCGAACCAAATCCCACCGTTGTATCCCCCGTCATTCATCTCGATCCGTTACCCTGTCAGATCGCCCCAACTCATTCATCTCCAAAAGGTTCCCGCCCGCAAAGGGCAGCCACATGATTATGGAGAAAGAAGCACCGGAAACAGCCAGATCATCCTTCGCGGTTCATTACGCCCCCGGATGCAACGCCCGCCCCGCCAATTTACGAACGGTGCGTCGCTTCGATCGTGATGGTTGCCAAGATACGCGCCAACCCGGCCAGATCTTCGGCGAACCGGGCATGTTCGCGCTCGCGGGCATCGCCTTCCAGGCGCAAGAGATAGCTGGGGTGGGCTGTCAACCAAACCGTGCTTCCATCAGCCATCGCGATCGCCTGACCGCGCTCTCGGCCGATGGCGGGTGTGCGGCCCAATAGACCGCGCGCACCGGTTGCGCCCAGGGCCAGGATGACCTTCGGCTTTACCAGTGCACGTTCGGTGTCGAGCCACCAGCGGCACATGTCAATCTCGTTGGCCGTCGGCGTCTGGTGCAGGCGCCGCTTTCCACGCGGCGCGAACTTGAAGTGCTTTACCGCATTGGTCACAAAGGCCCGGCTCCGATCGATCCCCGCCTCGCCAAGCGCGCGGTCTAGCAATTGGCCGGCCGGCCCGACGAAGGGACGATGTTCGCGCTCTTCACTGTCGCCGGGCTGTTCGCCCACGATCATGAGTTCGGCCAATTCCGGCCCTTCTCCCATCACCGCGCGGGTTCCATTGCAGCCGATCGGGCAGCGGCGACATCGAGCGATCCCTTCCGCCACCCCGCCGAGGCTAAGAGGCGCCGGTTCCTGCGCGAAAAGGTCGGTGCCCGTGTCGATCATCGCCGTCTCGCGCTTGTGTGCGCTGGCGATCAGGTCCGGTATCTGGCTCGCTTCGGGCAGGTTCTTCCAATAGCGGCGCGGCATTTCCTTGACCATCATGCCCACCTTCAGCCGGGCGGGATTGAAGATCGATCGGTAATAGCCCAGCCACAAGTCCTCTATCGCGTCCTCGGCCGGGGCATCGCCGCGCGCTGCGGCGGGACCTTCGAACAAAGCCGCACCGTCCCAGTGGAGCGAGAGGCGCGGGGTCAGGATCGACCAGCGCTGGCTGGCGAAACGATTGACGAAAAACGCGGCATTGGCACGCTCGATCCGATGTTCCGGTTCGAACCAGGCGACATACCGTTCGCCGCCATCTTCGTCCGTCACCGCCCGGAAGCGGACGAAGGCCCGCATCTTGTGGATGTCGCGCCTTACCTGTTTCGCCAGACGCTCCAGCGCCACCACATCGCGATCGGCCGCATCGTCGAGCAGGCGCGGTCGATCCTGCAAACGCCACAAGATGCGATACAGCAAGCCTAGCCGTGCTGGATCTACATGAAGAACAGCACTTCGGGCCAGATCCATGAACGCGAGGCTGGCACGAACTTCGCGCCAAGAGCCGCTTTGCACCGGCGAAGGTCCGGCGAAGAGATCCATCGCCCCGGTCCCATCGCTCCATGCCGCGTCTTCCGGCGCCACCCCTTGCATAATCAGCCGACGAGCCTCGTCACGCCAGGCCTCGAAATCGTCCGGCTCGGCCAGTTCGGCCGCGATCATGCGAAAAGTTCCATCTGCTTGGCCGGGGGAGCCAGTCGGGCGCGCAAGTCCGCGCTGTCCAGCAGGGTCGGGCGCCAGTCCGCCGTCACCACGAAAGGACGAAGCTTGCGCACGGAAACGGTCAGCCGCGCAACGTCCTCGATCCTGATCGCCCGATGTCGGCGGGCGATCAGGATCGCATCCACCGCCTTTACCCCCAGCCCCGGCACCCGCAGCATCGCCTCTCGCGGAGCGCGGTTGAGGTCGATCGGGAAACGCCCCCGGAACTTGAGCGCCCAGGCCAGCTTCGGATCGATGTCCAACGGCAGCATGCCGTCGTCATCCGCCGCCTGCTGCACCTCCTGCGGCGCGAAGCCATAGAAGCGCATCAGCCAATCGAACTGATAAAGCCGATGCTCGCGCATAAGCGGCGGGCGTTTCAGCGGCAGGACGGCGCTAGCCTCGGGGATCGGGCTGAAGGCCGAATAGTAGACCCGTTTCAGCGCGAAGCGATCGTAAAGCGTGCTGGCCTTGCCGACGATCTGCGCATCGCTGGCCCCGTCCGCGCCGACAATCATCTGCGTCGATTGCCCGGCGGGCGCGAACTGCGGCGCCTTGGTGAAGCGCTTCTGCGCATCCCGCGCCTCTATTATCGCACCTGAAAGCGTGCCCATCGCGCCTTCGATCACCGGGCCATTTTTGTCTGGAGCGAGACGGGCGAGGCCATCGCTGGTGGGCAGTTCCACGTTGATGGAGACGCGGTCCGCCCATAGCCCGGCCTGCGCCAGCAATTCGGGATCCGCCTCAGGAATGGTCTTCAGATGGATGTAGCCGCGAAAATCGTGCTCCTCCCGCAAGATCCGGGCAACTTCGACGAGTTGTTCCATCGTGTGGTTCGACGATTTCACGATGCCCGAGGAAAGGAACAGCCCCTCGATATAATTGCGGCGATAGAAAGAGAGGGTGAGGTCCACGACCTCTTGCGGCGTGAAGCGCGCCCGGCGGACGTTGGAACTCTTGCGATTGATGCAGTAGTGGCAGTCAAAGATGCAGTGGTTGGTCAGCAGCAGCTTGAGCAGGGAAATGCAGCGTCCGTCCGGCGCGTAAGCGTGGCAGATGCCCATGCCCTCCGTCGATCCCAGCCCGCGTCCGTCGCTGCTGTTTCGCTTGGCCGTCCCGGACGATGCGCAAGAGGCATCGTACTTGGCCGCGTCAGCCAGAATTTCGAGGCGCTCCTTGATCGAAAGGGGGGATGTTCGGGACATTTGTTCTTTATATGTTCCATCCATCCTCCGCGCAACCCGTTCCGCGGCTGAAGGGCGGTAAGTCCTATGGGCATTCGGGTGACTTGCCATCCGGCGCCGTGACGGGCCGGGTATCGGACGCATACTGCATTGGTCTTGGCCATGCGGGCCGCAAGACGATATTTCCATCGGCAGGGGCATTCCGCGTCCACGCGGTGGCACCCGATAAAACAAGAAATGTTGATGGAGAAGATGCCGTGGTCGCCATGACCCTCGCGGGAATTCCCGCGCCGAATTCACTCGCCCGCTCCGGATTGTCGCAGTCGTAGCGCCGTCGGCCTAGAGCAGTTGATCCGATTGCATCGGATCAACTGCTCTAAGCTTTTGGTTTGGCGCGTTTTCCGAGTCATCAGGTGATTCCACCTGATTAGAAAACGCTCTAGCGCCAACGGAAAGCCGCATCGGCTTCCCACCCGCTTTCGCACGCACATCATCGGAGAGTGACGATGGTCAGCCTTCTGGTTCTGGCCGCGGCTACGGCTGCGCCTGCAATGCCCGCCCCTCAGGACGAACTGCAACAGGTGCCGACGGCCCCTGCCCCGACGACACCCGCACAACCGCCGCGCGTGACACTGCCCGTGCCGCCCACTGCGCCCACCGATCTTTCCAAGGCCGCGGTGGAGAACCCGCCGATGGGTTCGGACGTCCAGCTTCAGCGCACGCCGCGCGCGCAGGCGCTGCCTTATGACGAGGATTACAGCGACTTTGCCGATCCGGCCAAGCGCAAGGGACTCTGGGCCAATCTCAAGTACATTCCGCTGACGGACGCCAGTTACCTTACGCTTGGCGGCGAACTGCGCTGGCGCTTCGAACTGCGCAACGAGGAACGCTTCGGCGGCGGCAAGCAGGATGACGACGGCAACTTCGAACAGCGCATCCGCGTCTGGGCCGACCTGCATCTGGGCGATCATCTGCGCGTGTTCGGCGAACTGAAGAGCGGGTTGCAGGCCGGCTATAGCGGCCAGCAACTCGTTTCGGACAAGAAGACGATCGATCTGGCCCAGGCCTTCATTGAAGTACATGCCCCGGCTGGCGACGGCACGCTGAGTTTCCGCGTCGGCCGGCAGGAAATTGGCATCGGCGGCTTTCGCCTGTTCGACATGCGCGATGGGCCGAACGTTCGCCGCTCTTTCGATGCAGCGCGCATCCGCTACACGCGCGGGCCGTGGGACGCGGAAGTGCTGGGCGGCTTCACGATCACCGAGACGACCACAGCCTTCGACAATAGCACCAATTACGATGCGCCCTTCTGGGGCGCGCGCGTGGCCCGCGACATGGGCTGGATGCTTTCCGGCGCAAGGCTGGAGGGGCTGTGGGTCCACACGAGGCGGCCCATCGCGAAGTATGACGCCGGCGCTGCGGCGGAGGACCGCGATACCTTCTCGCTCCGTTTCAGCGGCAAGCACGAAAAGCTGGAGTGGGATGTTGAAGGTATCGGCCAGACCGGACACTGGGGCCAGCAGACCGTTCGCGCCGGCTTTCTGACTGCGTACGCCAGCTACGGCCTCTCGCTACCCGCCGCCCCGCGCCTTGGCATGCGGTTCGAGATCGGATCGGGCGACAAGAACAAGTCCGACAACCGGATGAACACATACTATCAGCTGTTCGCCCGTCCGCTGACGATCAACGGCGAACTGGGCCGGGCCAACCTCATAACCGTGGGCCCTACCGCCACGATCACGCCGATGAAGAAGCTAACGGTCGACGCCACGGTGATGGGCCTCTGGCGCACGTCTCGCCAGGACGGGCTCTATGGCGCGCCAGGGCAGCTTATCATCAACGCGGACGAGGGAACCGCACGGCAGGTCGGCGTGCGCGGCACGCTGGGCGCGCGCTATGCGATTTCGCCGTTCTGGGTGGTGGGCACCTACTACAACCACGTCCAGAAGGGCCGCTTCCTGAATCAGGTGCCTGACGGCCACAACCTTGATTACTTCAACATGTTCACGACGCTGCGCTTCTGACGGAGGATCAGCGTGTGGGTGCCTGCGTCCGCAGGTAGGCGATCAGATCGGCGCGGTCGAGCGGATCGGGCACCCCACCGAACTGCATCGCGGTCCCGGGGACGAGTGCGGCGGGATTTGCCATCCATGCATCCAGCGTCCGCTCGTCCCACTGCCCATCCGCCCGAGTGAGCGCGGCGGTATAACCATATCGCGTGCGATTGGTGCCGAACCTCTTGCCGAAGACGCCGAAGAGGTTCGGTCCGCCCCGGTCCATCGCGCCTTCCATCACGCTGTGGCAGCTGGCGCATTGCCCGAACTTGCGCGCGCCGGCATCGGCACTGGCGACTTTCATCAGGCTTTCCAGCGTGGGGTGAGGGCCAGCCGCCTTCAGACGTTCGTCATGGCGGTCGTCTCCGCAACCACCCAACATCGCGGCGGCGGCCAGCATGACCGGCAGGGCCTTGGCAGTAAAACCAGTCATGTGGTCAGTCGCGATGGAAGAACGCAGGGCGGCCGGCCAGCACATTGCGCGCCATCAGCCCGCCGTCGTGCGTCGCCAGCGCGCCGCCCGGCATGGCATCGTCCCAGAAGCCGTGATCGGCATATTGGCCGAGCGCTTCCTCATACCGTTCCACCAATCCCGCCTGCGCGGAGAACAGATCGAGCGCGACGCGGATTTCCGGAAAGTCGTCCCCCTCCCCGTCACGCACCGCGCGCGAAAGGTCCGCGCGTCCGGTCGCATCGAAGCATCCGGCCACGAATGCGCGGGCCAAATCGAGCGGCCGCTGTCGCGACGGACGAACGCGTTCCAAGGTGCCCTCAGCCGTCACGCTGCTTCGCCCGCGCGTTGAGATCGGCCCAAAGCTTCTCGGTCCCAGCCTCCTGCGCCTTGTTCACGTATTGAGAGGCGACCAGCCAGCCCTTGATATATTGCAGCGGCACCACGCACCCGATCCCCAGCAAGGGGAACGAGGTTACCAGGTGAACCCAGAACGGCGGTTCGAAGGCGACCTGCAACCACACCGCGAAGAACGTGAGTGGAAAGGCGATGAGGCAGAGTGAAAAGAACGCCGGCCCGTCATCCGGCGCAGCGAAGCCGTAGTCCAGCCCGCAATTCGGGCAGGTAGTCTGCAGTTTCAGCCACTTGCGAAACATCGGCCCCTTCCCGCAACGCGGGCACAAGCCTTTGAGACCGCAGCGGAATATCCACTGCGCTTTGGTGGTCTGCGGTGTGTCTGGTGTCGTCATGGTCCAATCCGCGTAAGCGTGTCCCTCGAGTCGATATTGCCTTATATGGGTTTTGCATGCATACAAAGTCAATGCATACCACGACGCAAAGATGGCTGCCGGATATCGGGCAGGTCAACGGACCGGTCTATCTGGCCATATGCGCCGCCATTGCGCGCGATCTTGAACAGGGCCGGCTGACCCCCGGCGATCGTCTTCCGCCCCAGCGCGAACTGGCGGATGCTCTCGGGGTCGATGCCGGAACGGTGACTCGCGCTTATGCGGAGGCCCGCAGGCAAGGCCTGATCGATGCAGAAGGCCGGCGCGGCAGCTTCGTGCGGGGAAGGCCCGGCAGCAACGCTGCGGACGAGATCCCCCCTTTCGACACCGGAATGAACCTGCCTCCGGTCCCAGCGAGCGGCACATTCGCAAAGAGTTTCGCGGCAAACTTGCAGGAAGTTCTGAGCGGGCCCGCCGCAGCGAACCGCCTGCAATACCAACCGTCAGGCGGATCGCCCGAGGATCGCTCCGCCGGAGCGCAGTGGCTCGCCTCCTCCGGCATCGAGGCGAGCGAAGACAACGTCGTGGTCACCAGCGGCGCGCAGACCGCGCTTCACGCCGTTGCCAGTTCCATCCTGCAACCCGGAGACTCGGTCTGCACCGGACCCTTCGTCTATCCGGGCTGGACGGCCATCTGCCGCCGGCGGGGCATTACCATCGTCCCGCTTCCCGCCGACGAGCACGGCATCGATCCGGATGGGCTTGAGCGGGCCTGCGCGGCGGCAACCATCCGCGCCGTCTATCTGGTTCCGGACAACGACAATCCGACGACCGCGACACTCAGCCATGAACGGCGGACACGGATCGTCGAGATCGCACGCCGGTACGACGTGCTGATCATAGAGGATGATCCGTACTCCCGCCTGGGGACCGGCGACCTTCCTCCCCTTGCCGCGCTGGCGCCGGAGCGGACGTGGCATGTCGCCAGCCTGTCCAAGCTGATCTCCCCGTCGCTGCGCATCGCCTATCTTCGCGCGCCCCTTCTTCGCGACGCGCTGCGCCTTGCCACCGATACGCATGAGACCACGATCATGCCGCCGCCACTCAACATGGCCGTATCCACGCGCTGGCTGAACGACGGTAGCTGGGCGACACTCGTCGGCGAAGTGCGTGCCGAATGTCAGGCGCGGCAGGCGATCGTCGCCGATGTCCTGCCCGCCGATACCTATCGCGCAGCGCCGACCGGCTATCACCTCTGGATCCCTCTCCCCGGCGAAACGCGTGCATTCGAATTGGTAAACGCCTTGCGCACGCTGGGCGTTTCGGCCGTATCTAGCGAGCACTTCCGCGTCGATCCCGCGTGCTCGCAACATGCCGTGCGGCTATCGATCGGCGGCAGCGTGGACCATCGGCGGCTGCGGCGCGCGCTGGAAGTGACCGAAGCCATGCTCCACCACCGGGACGGCCGGGCCAGCCCGATGGTGTGAGGATCAACCAGTCGGGCTATGGCCTCCGACTGCTTGCGGCGCTAAGGGGCCGCCATGTCGATTGTCAAAGATCTCGTCGAACTGGGTAAGCATATAGCCGCGCAGCATGGCTGGCCCGCCGCCAAGGCGTTCAAGGCCTATGAAATGAGCGAGGCCGATCGCGCCGTGCTGTCGAAATGCGCGGTCGATCTGTTGAAGATTTTCCCGTCGGCCCCCGGAACCAGCGCCTTGATGAGCGCCGCCCTGGCCGTCCATCTCGAAAGCCGGCTGGATGCGCCCATCCAGGTCGTGGCGGGCACGCTCTCGGTCGAGGGCGTGCCGGTATTTGGCGACCGCATGCCGTTCGACGGCGCCACGATCTTTGGCGACGCCGATACGGATTGGGCCCATCCGGACTGGAACGGCCACGTTTGGGTGATGATCGGCGGCTATATCGTCGACATTTCAATCTTCCGATCCGCCTATTCGGCTCAGGGACCGGCCCGGCTGGCGCGGCACGTCGATCTGGTCTTCGGGCCGAACAAGGGCCTCTACGTGGATCGCTGGAAGCGCACCGCGCAAATGGGCCTGAGCTACGAGCCGCAATATGTCCTCAGCGCGGAAGACGTGACGCGCCTGATGGGCGGCGCCTACCACCTTATCAAGCAGAACGGCGCCGAGTGACCCGCCGCCGGTAGCGCGAAAGCTACCGCCCCGGTGATCCCTTGACCTTTATGCCCCGCGCCTTGGATGAAGGCGCGGGTGTTTTCGGCTGCCTGTCACTGGAACGCGGCAGCGCCCCATCCATTGTGATTCCTGAATGGGAACGCCGGAACACGCCTTCTTTTCACGGCATATCTTGAAAACGGAGCACCTTGCCGCGCGCCTTATTCCGCCTCCCTCGCATGGGCGATGGCCTGCCTCCAAAACCCCGCTTGTATCCCTGCAACAAGAACTTTAATGTCAACCAAATCAATTGAGATTAGGCATGCACTTCTGAACGGGAGACGTGACAAGATGAGTGCCACCAAAATCCACCGCCGCATGTTCCTTGCCGCGGCAGCCGCAACGGCGCTGACCGCTTCGCTTGCGGGCTGCGGGGGCGGCGGGAAGGCTGGAAACAGCGTTCAGATCACCAATGTCTCCTACGATCCGACTCGCGAACTCTACCAAGCGATCAACCCAGCCTTCGCCACCTACTGGAAGAAGAAGACCGGGCAGGACGTGACCTTCCGCATGAGCCACGGCGGTTCGGGCAAGCAGAGCCGCGCGATCATCGACGGGCTCGACGCCGATGTCGCCACGCTGGCGCTGGCCTATGACATCGACGTGATCTCAACCAAGGCGAAGCTGCTGCCCGCCGATTGGCAGAAGGCCCTGCCCGACAACAGCTCTCCCTACACGTCCACCATCGTGTTCCTCGTCCGCAAGGGCAATCCGAAGGGCATTCACGACTGGAACGATCTGGTGAAGCCGGGCGTAGAGGTCATCACCCCCAACCCCAAGACCAGCGGCGGCGCGCGCTGGAACTTCCTGGCCGCCTGGGCCTATGGCCGCAAGGCCGGCGGCGGATCGGAAGCGGCGGGCGAGGCCTATGTGAAGCAGCTCTTCTCGCACGTGCCCGTGCTGGACAGCGGCGCGCGCGGATCGACCACCACCTTCGTCGAACGCGGCATCGGCGACGTCCTGCTGGCCTGGGAGAACGAGGCACTGCTGGCCGAGAAGAAGCTTGGCGCCGGCAAGTTCGAAATCGTCAATCCCTCGATCTCGATCCTGGCAGAGCCGCCGGTTGCCGTCATCGCCGCCAACGCGAAGAAGCATGGCACCGAGGAAGTATCCAAGGCCTACCTCGAATATCTCTACACGCCTGAGGCGCAAGTGGCGATCGCGCGCAACTTCTACCGGCCCAGCGATCCCAAGATCGCCGAACAGTTTGCGGGACAGTTCCCGAAGATCAACCTCGTGACTATCGACAAGGACTTCGGCGGATGGACCAAGGCTCAGAAAACGTTCTTCGACGACGGGGGCGCGTTCGACCGGATCTACACCAAGAAGTAAACCGGCGCCCCCGGGTTCCTGACCCCCGGCGCCCCCAATCGAGCAGGCCACTGCAGATGACTTCAACCGCAAAGCGCAAGACGCGCTGGCGTGCGCCTTCGGTGCTGCCGGGCTTCGGGCTGACCTTCGGGTTCAGCCTGGCCTGGCTGTCGCTGATCGTGCTCATTCCGCTATCCACCCTGTTCCTGAAATCGGCCGGCATGGGCTGGCACGCTTTCGTGGAAGTGGGCTTTTCGCCGCGCGCGCTGGCCGCATATCGCCTCAGCTTCGGCACGGCGGCCGCTGCGGCGGTGATCAATGCCGTGTTCGGCCTGCTGGTGGCCTGGGTTCTGGTCCGCTACGAATTCCCCGGAAAGCGGGTGGTCGGCGCGCTGGTGGACCTGCCTTTCGCGCTGCCGACGGCGGTTGCGGGTATCGCGCTGACGTCGCTCTACACGCCGACCGGATGGATCGGGCAGTTCCTGGACCCGCTGGGCATCAAGATCGCCTTCACCGCCGCCGGCATCACCATCGCGCTGGTCTTCATCGGCCTGCCTTTCGTGGTGCGATCGGTGGAGCCGGTGCTGGCCGATCTGGGCAAGGATGTGGAGGAAGCAGCCGCCACGCTGGGCGCCAACCGTTTCGAGACTTTCTTTCGCGTGATCTTCCCGGCGATCATGCCGGCCCTCTTCACCGGCGCGGCGCTCGCCTTCGCGCGCGGCGTGGGGGAGTACGGATCGGTGATCTTCATTTCCGGCAACATGCCCGGCAAGACCGAGATCGCGCCGCTGCTGATCGTCACCCAGCTGGAGCAATATGCCTATGACGGCGCAACCGCGATCGCCATGGTCATGATGCTGATTTCCTTCGCAATCCTGTTCACGCTCAATGCGTTGCAGTCCGCCCGCCGCAGGAGGCTTGGAGCATGACCCAGCGCAGCGTTGGAACCGAAACCCGCCCCACGCAGGTGATCCTGATCCTGCTGGCGCTTGCCTTCCTTGCCTTCTTCCTCGTCATGCCGCTGCTGGCGGTGTTCAGCGAGGCGCTGAAGCAGGGGCTGGAGCCCTTCCTGGAAGCCGTGGTGAACCCCGATGCGCTGGCCGCGATCAAGCTGACGCTGCTGATCGCGGCGATCAGCGTGCCGCTGAACGTGATCTTCGGGCTTGCCGCAAGCTGGGCGATCACCAAGTTCAGCTTCCCCGGCAAGAACCTGCTGCTGACGCTGATCGACCTGCCGTTCTCGGTCTCTCCGGTGGTCTCGGGCCTGATCTTCGTGCTGCTGTTCGGCGCTCAGGGCCTGCTGGGCCCCTGGCTGGCCGAGCATGATCTGAAGATCATCTTCGCCGTACCCGGCATCATCCTCGCCACCGTGTTCATCACTTTCCCGTTCGTTGCGCGCGAGCTGATCCCGCTGATGATGGAACAGGGCAAGGATGACGAGGAAGCCGCCGTTTCGCTGGGGGCCAATGGCTGGCAGACCTTCTGGCACGTGACCCTGCCGAACATCCGCTGGGGCCTGCTCTACGGCGTACTGCTCTGCAATGCGCGCGCGATGGGCGAATTCGGCGCGGTATCGGTCGTCTCCGGCCATATCCGGGGCGAGACCAACACCATGCCGCTGCATGTCGAGATCCTCTACAACGAATACGATTTCGTCGGAGCCTTCGCGGTCGCCTCGCTGCTGGCCGCCCTCGCCCTCGTCACGCTCGTCCTCAAGAGCGTGCTGGAATGGCGCTTCGACCTTCACTCGGGAGCAAAGCATTGATCCGCGTCGAGAACATCACCAAGCGCTTTGGCGATTACGCCGCGCTCCACGGCATCGATCTTGAGATCCAGCCGGGCGAGTTCATTGCCCTGCTCGGCCCCTCCGGCTCGGGCAAGACCACGCTGCTGCGCATCATCGCCGGCTTGGAATTTCAGGACGAAGGCCACGTCTACTTCGATGGCGAAGACGTGTCCCACATCCCGGTCGGGCGGCGCAACGTGGGCTTCGTGTTCCAGCAATATGCGCTGTTCAAGCATATGACGGTGGCGGACAACGTCGCCTTCGGCCTTAACGTGCGCAAGGCGAAGAACCGCCCGAAGAAGACCGAAATCCGCGATCGGGCGGAGGAACTGCTGCGCATCGTCCAGCTTGAGGGTCTTGGCGGGCGCTATCCAGGCCAGCTTTCGGGCGGCCAGCGCCAGCGCGTGGCGCTCGCCCGCGCTCTTGCCATCGAACCCAGCCTGCTGCTGCTGGACGAGCCGTTCGGCGCGCTGGACGCCAAAGTCCGCAAGGATCTGCGCCGCTGGCTGCGCGATCTGCACAAGCAGATGGGCCTGACCTCCATCTTCGTGACGCACGATCAGGAAGAAGCGCTGGAACTGGCCGATCGCGTGGTGGTGATGGACCACGGCCGGATCGACCAGATCGGCACGCCGGAGCAGGTCTACATGGAGCCGGCCACGGCCTTCGTCTCGCACTTCGTGGGTGAGACCAACCGCCTGCCCGATGGCCGCCATGTGCGCCCGCACGACATCGCCATCGTCTCCGAAGGCGGACAGGCCCTGGCAGTGGACAACGTGTTCCGCAAGGGCAGCGCCTGGCGCGTCGAGGGTCGCCTTGCGGCCAGTGAAACCGTGGTCGAAATCGACATCGACGCCAACGAAATTCCCCCCACCATCGGCCAGACCGTGCGGATCGAAGCCCGGCGCGCCCTGACCTTTGCCAGCTGATTTCAAGGAGCCCCCGATGACTGCCAATTCGCCCCAGACGGGCAACGCGTCCCAGACGGAACGACAGCTTGAAGAAAACATCGCCACCGTTCGCGAAGCATTGAAGAACCTGCGTTACGGGAATATCTCGCTGACCGTCCACGACGGCCGCGTCGTGCAGATCGACGTCACCGAAAAGAAGCGATTCCAGTAAGGCGCACCCACCCCCAAATGCCGCAGAAATCCGCGCTGATCATCCGGCACGTCCCGCACGAGGGCGTGGCCGGATACCGCCAGCCCATCGAAGACCACGGATATCTCGTCGACCGTATCGACGTGACCGATCCGGCCTTTTCCTCGCTCGACTTGTGCGAGCCGGACCTGCTCATCATGATGGGCGGACCGATGGGGATCTATGAGCAGGACGTGCATCCGTGGATTTCGTGCCAGATGCGCCGCCTTGCCCGCAGGCTGGAAGCGGACCGGCCAACGCTGGGCGTCTGCTTCGGCGCCCAGATGATCGCAGCGGCAATGGGCGCACATGTCTATGCGGGGCCGGCCAAGGAAGTGGGCTTTCACGCGGTGACCGTGCGCGACACGGCGCTGGAAGGGCCGCTGCGCCATATCTCCGGCGTGCCGGTGCTGCACTGGCACGGCGACACTTTTACCCTGCCCGAAAACGTCGAACTGCTGGCATCCAGCCATGTCTACGAACATCAGGCCTTCCGGCGCGGCAGCAATATCCTGGCGCTTCAGTTCCATGCCGAAATGGGCATGGACCCGCGCTTCGATGCGTGGATCGAGCAATGGCCGGGCGCCGTGATCGAGGCTGGCGGTGACGAGGCCTCGCTACGCCGCGCGCATGAGGAACTGGGCCCCGGTGCCGTCGCTGCCGGGCGGGCGATGATCGACGAGTGGTTGCTTGGTTTGAATTGAGCCTTCCCGTCGTTCGGCTGCGGCTCAGTTCAACAGGTAGTTCACCGGTGCGATCGCGGGCGGCAGATCGCATTCGCCCAAGGCTGACAGCATCTCACGCTCCACCGTGCGTGCCATGGCATCGAGCGGCAGGTCGTTCGGCTCCATGCCGAAGGGATCTTCCAACTGATCGCCCAGCGCGTCGAGGCCGAAGAACGTGTAGCTGACCAGAAGCACTGGCAAAGGCGTCCACCAGCCTAGTGTTCCGGCCAAAGCGAACGGCAGCGCCAGACAGAAAATATAGGCGGTGCGGTGCAACAGCAGCGAATAGCTGAAAGGTACCGGAGTCAGCGCGATACGCTCGCAGCCCGCTTGCACCTGGGCAAGTAGGTGCAGTTGCTCCTCGATCAGCGAATGATGGATTGCGCCAATCTTCTCCGCTTGCATGAGCGTGAGGCAGCGCCGGCCGATCTCGGTAAGCAGCCGGTCGCACGGATTGACGGCACCGCGCCATGGCCCCTCACCGGAATGCGCGACAATGGCGGCAACCTCGTCCCGATCACGAAGACGAGCGGCAAGGCCTGCCGTGAAACCGGATACGCCGTTCAGAATGAACGCGCGATCGCCTTCGTCCAGCGTAGTTATCCGCCGTGCCAGCGATCGGACGGCGATCACCAGTGAGCCCCACAGCTTTCGCCCTTCCCACCAACGATCGTAGCAGGCGTTGTTGCGAAAGCTCATGAAAATCGACAGCGCTATGCCGATCAACGTGAAGGGAATGGCGCTGATCTGCGCAAACAGCCCGGGGCGGGCCTCCGCCGCCAGAACGGCGAAAACGCAGATCACCGCGATCGACGCCAGTCGCCCCGCGATCCGCGGCAGGATGGAGCCGCGAACCGCAAAGGCAACT
Source organism: Novosphingobium oxfordense (assembly GCF_044029435.1). NCBI lineage: Bacteria > Pseudomonadati > Pseudomonadota > Alphaproteobacteria > Sphingomonadales > Sphingomonadaceae > Novosphingobium > Novosphingobium oxfordense. Next base: position 2,300,701 of record NZ_CP147008.1, read on the forward strand.
TGCCATAGACCCGGCTTGGGGCGGACGATCATTCGGTGGGGTCGCCGTAGATGAAGGCCACAGTGCCCGAACGCAATCGCACTTCGCGGCGCACATAGTCCACTTCGTACGCGTCTGCGCTGGCGACGTCCGCGGCGGTCAGCCGGAAAACCGTGCCTTCCACCGCGTCGGCCGGATCGTCGCTACGTTCCACCATCGGATGCCAGCGGGTGCCGCTCTTGGCGATGACTTCGGGATCGGTGATCTCGATCATCCGCTGCCGCCAGTCCGGAATGGCGTCCGGCTCGCCATCGACAAGCCGGCCGAATAGCGCCTTTTGCACGGCCGGATCGCGCAAAGTGCCATAAGAGAATAGCAGCACGTCGCTCATCGCCGGTAACCTCAGGCCAGAGCCACGTTGACGATGCGCGGCTGCGTGAAGTCCTCCATGCCCTCGATCCCCTGCTGGCGACCGATGCCGGACTGCTTGGCGCCCCCGAAAGGCACGTCGAACGGCAATTCCAGATGGCGGTTGACCCACACGGTGCCGCTCTCGATCCGCGCCGCCACTTCCGCGCCGCGCTCCACGTTGGAGGTCCAGATCGTTGCGCCAAGGCCGTAATCGCTGTCGTTCACGCGGGCGATGGCATCGTCCAGATCGTCGTAGGCCAGCACCGGCAGTACCGGGCCGAACTGTTCCTCGCGCACCAGACGGGCATCGTCGGGCAAGTCGCGCACGATGGTCGGCGCGATGAAGTAGCCGTCTCGGTCGATCGGCTCGCCGCCGGCAACAAGCGTGCCCTGCCCCTTCGCCTCCTCGATGAAGCCGAGCACCTTTTCGTACTGCGCGCGGTTCTGGATCGGGCCCATCGTGGTGCCTTGCTCCAGCCCATCGCCCACGACCGCATCGCCAGCCTGCCCCGCAAGCGCATCGCAGAGGGCGTCCACCATGTCGCGCGGAGCATAGACGCGCTTGATTGCAAGGCAGATCTGGCCGGAATTCGTCGTCGCGCCCGCGAAGATCCGGGGAGCGACGCGGGCGACGTCCGCATCGTCGAGGATCAGCGCGGCATCGTTGCCGCCCAACTCCAACGTGAAGCGCTTCAGCGTGTCGGCCGCGCTGGCCAGCACTTTCTTGCCGGTCGGCGTCGACCCGGTGAAGCTGACGTGCGCGACATGCGGATGGCGGCTGAGCAGCGCGCCTAGGTCGTTCTGGTCGACCAGCGTCTGGAAGACGCCGGCGGGCAGGATGTCTGCGGCGACCTCACCCAGCAGCAGCGTGGTCAGCGGTGTCGTCGGCGCCGGCTTGGCGATCACCGCGTTACCGGTGATGAGCGCGGGCGCCATCTTCACCACCAGCAGTAGCAGCGGATAGTTCCACGGCGTGATCGCGGCCACAACGCCCAGCGGATAGCGCTGCTCGACGATCCGTTCCTCCGCAGTTTCGCGAAGGGTATGCGGCTTCAGTTCCTGCTCCGCATAATAGGTGATCGCGGCGATGCTGGCGCCGACCTCACCGCGCGCTTGATCCAGCGGCTTGCCCTGTTCCTGCGTAAGCAGGCGGGCGAAATCCTCCGCCCTTTCCGTCATCGCGGCGGCCAGTCGCTCAAGATAAACGCGGCGATCGGCGTAGCTGCGGCCCGACCATGCGGGAAAAGCACGGCGAGCGGCCGCGATCGCCGCTTCGGCCTGCGACTCGTCCGCGCGGGGCGCCAGGGCGAGGCGGCTGCCGGTTGCCGGATTGACGACTTCCAGCGTGGCGGCGCCGGGCACCAGCTTGCCGTCGATCAAGAGCGCGTATTCCATGGAGGGCATCCTCGAAAACTCGTTTGGGGGGAGTGCCGACATGGGCCATGCAGCCGGCGGGGACAAGGGGGTTGGATGCCTGCCTGACAAGCAGCGCTACTTGCTCCGCGCGGCCTTGACCAAGGCGTAACTCGTTATGCCGCAAAGACCTATCGCCAGCACCAGCCCCACCCCCGCGCCCCATTTCGCGCCGGTGCCGCCGCCCAGCAGTCCGCCCAGAACCAGGCCGAGCAGCGGCAGCACGATAAGGGAAAGGCATCCGATGGCGACCATGGCCTGCTCCTGCGCTTCGATCGATCCCCGCCCCGTGGAACGGCGGACCTGAACGGCACCTTGCCGCACATTGACGGCACCGAAATCGAAATTGTTCCCGCGACGAACTCCATCCATCGCTATCCAGAACCGGTTGGAGGCAAGCCGGTGGCCAAGCGAAAGCGGCCCTGCTTTTGACTGGTCCACCGGACGAATCGCACTCCGTCGATCAGTTGAGATCGAAACAGGGTCGACCGTTTCGGCATGCCTTTCCCTCCGTGGATGCTGTTTCGCAGCATCGTCAGCGGGTCGCCGGGGAGGCTTCGTAAAAGAATGTGGGTGGCGTCGGTGACGGCGTGTGGGTCTCTTTTGTCAAAGCATCTTCGGGAAGCATGAACAACAAGATCAAAATGCCGGGTCGCCCGGTTCTGGCGCGCGCGATGGCGCTGCTGTTCGCGGTGGGCCTTGCCGGCGGACTTTCCGGCCAGGCGCTGGCCTCTCCGCTGCAATGCGTGCCCTATGCCCGCGACCATTCGGGCATCGACATCCACGGCAATGCCTGGACCTGGTGGGAGCAGGCACGCGGCGTCTATGCGCGCGGCAGTTCCCCGAAGATCGGCGCGGTGATGACCATGGCGCCGTCGCAGGCGATGCCGCTGGGTCATGTTGCCGTCGTCGAGAAGATCGTCGATTCCCGGCACATCCTGCTCGACCATGCCAACTGGTCCGGTCCCGGAAAGATCGATCGCGGTGCCTTGGCGGAGGACGTGTCCGCCGCCGGCGACTGGAGCGAAGTGCGCGTGTATTATGCCCCCTCCGGCGGCCTGGGATCGCGCACGAACCCGGTCTTCGGCTTCATCTACGCCGAAGCTTCTTCGATGACCGAAACCACGATCGCCGCCGCACCTGCGGACGACGATATGGGCGACGCCGGCTAACCTCTCTGCGGCTAACCTCTTTCAGCGCCCCCTCTTGATCGGGCGCTTCAACCCGCGGCGGCACGCCTGACGGACGTTCCCCCGAACGCCTCACTTTCGGCAATTGCCGCCGCGCCGTTCGCGACACTGGCCTGCGCCAGAATGCCCAGCAGATAGCGCCCATAATCCGACTTGCCGAGGCGCGAGATCGAGCGTTCGAACTGTCCCTCGTCGATGAAACCCCGGCGAAAGGCGATCTCTTCCGGGCAGGCGATCTTCACGCTCTGCCGCTTCTCCAGGATGCGCACGAATTCGGCGGCGTCCATCAGGCTTTCCGCCGTGCCGGTGTCCAGCCAGGCATAGCCCCGCCCCATCAGTTCCACCGATAGCGCGCCCCGTTCCAGATAAGCGCGGTTGACGTCGGTGATCTCCAGCTCGCCCCGCGCCGAAGGCTGCAGGTTCGCGGCGATGTCCACCACTTGCGCATCGTAGAAGTAGAGGCCCGTCACCGCCCAGTTGGATCGCGGATGCCGGGGCTTCTCCTCGATGGAGACCGCGTTCATCCCGGCGTCGAACTCCACCACGCCGTAGCGTTCGGGATCCTGCACGTGATAGGCGAAGATGCTGGCACCATGGCCGCGCCCGGCGGCGCGCGCCAGCAGTTCGGGCAGGCCGTGGCCGTGGAAGATATTGTCGCCCAGGATAAGCGCCGAAGGTTCGCCCGCCACGAAATCCGCGCCGATCACATAGGCCTGCGCCAGACCCTCCGGCCGGGGCTGCTCCGCATATTCGATCTCCATGCCCCACTGGCTGCCATCACCCAATAGCTCGCGGAAGGCGGGCAGATCGCGCGGGGTGGATATCAGCAGGACCTGCCGGATCCCCGCCAGCATCAGCGTGCTGAGCGGATAGTAGATCATCGGCTTGTCGTAGACGGGCATCAGCTGCTTCGATGCGGCCAGCGTCATCGGATAGAGCCGCGTTCCGCTTCCGCCCGCCAGGATGATGCCCTTCATGTCCAAGCTCCCGCAAATTGGTGGCGTACCGATGCATGCACCGGCCGCACGATGAAGTCGAACGCGCAGATCGCACTTTTGCTGCGCACGACTTATCTGCAACCGGCGCAGAAAGCCGGAAAACGCCGGCTTTCGCCATTCGGTGGCCGGGGACCACGTTACCCTATCCCCCAATCCTCCCCCCGGAAATCACCAAGGCAATGAAGTGAATATCGCGCCGGACCGGTGCGCACGAGAATGCGCCTTTGCCGATACCCCGCCATTGACCGTCCGGCCGTTCGGTCATCAGCCTGCATCCCGCTGCGCGGCCCAGACCTTCCTCACAGACCTACAGGGCATCGCCGCGCATCGAACAGATTGCGACAACGCAACAACACTAATAGAATGCACAGGCATCCACTTTGAAATCCCTGCTTGGCGGAGCAGTACATACGGCCACCTCGTCTGAGGCGCTGCACAATTTGCGCGTTGGAAAACAGAGGCGTTCGAACCCGATGGCTACCGCAGTCTCTCTCGCAATAAGAAATGCACTCGTCCGGGAAGGCGTGCGCCGCATCCTTTCCGATTCGTGGTTCGAGATCGTCGAGACCGTCGACGATCTGGACGAGCTGGACCTTGCGCTGCCCTGCGCATCGGAAGCCCACATCCTGGTGATCGACCGATCGCTGCTGGGCCCCGATGGCGCGCTGACCGTGGCGGCGACGCACACCCGCTTTCCGGGCACGCGGATCGTCACGCTGGTGGACACTTTCGATTTTCCGCAGATGGTGGCGATCTACGCAGCGGGCGCCTACGCCTATTTCCTTGACCACGTTCCCTATCAATCGCTGGTGGCGATGATGCAGATGGTGGCGATCGGCCAGAAAGTGGCCCCGCCCGAACTGGTGGACCTGCTGGACAACATGCTGCTGGTGACCAGTTCCCCGCCGCAGCGGACCTCCACCGACACGTACAACCTTAACCCGCGTGAGCGATCCGTCCTCATCCATCTGGGTCAAGGCCTGCCCAACAAGGCCATCGCGCGCGACCTTGGGGTCAGCGAATCCGCGATGAAAGCCACCGTAAAATCGATTTTAAAAAAGCTGGGGGTCCGAAATAGGACACAAGCGGCCGTCATGGCCCGCGAACTGGCACTGTCCGAACCGCTGCGCCCGGCACGCGATGCCCTCACCCCGAACACACCCTCAGGTGATGCCAGAAAGGCCCGCCAGCCCCGGTTCAACGCGCATACGGAACGGCTCGACCATCAACGGAAGCCTTTGCCGAAAAGCGGTTTTGTTAGCTAGGAGCTAACGAGACCCCGTCATTTTCCCGCAAGAGAGCCAGTCACCTGCACCCCGCAGCAGACCCTGCTGCGGGGATTTATGTGCAAACGTGTACATAACCCGCCGGAGCAACTGTCATACCCATTCGGCGATTAAGTATGACTTCGGCCGGCTCATGTGATGCGAAAGATAGCCCGATGCAAATCCATCCGGCTGTACCCGCGCCCAAAATATAGCGTGACTCACTTGGGTCACTAGGTAACACTACGAAGGAGGCCAAGTTGGCTTCACCAATTAAATGGGGGAATTTCATGCACAGGTTTGGTAATGATGATGCCGTGCAACTTACGGCCCGTGAATTGGATGTATTGCGTTATGTCGCAATGGGCCGTTCTGCCAAAGAAACGGCAATTGAATTGAACATCGCGCCTTGCACTGTCGAACGCCATGTTGAAAACGTTCGGCTAAAGACCAGGACGCGCAACCGCGCCCACATGATCGCACATGTCATCCGCGAAGGGCTTCTCCAGCCCCAACAATAAGCCAGGTTGTCAGGCAGCATATGCCGATGGTTCCGGTCAGGCCACGCGGCGCAACCGGGCCCAAGCGACCGCAAGGTCGCCCTTCAGGTCGTAATTTCCGCACTCCACGCAATGTCCGTCGATATGGACCTCGCTGATTACGGGACCGGCCCCGCAGTCGAATGAAGACGGCGGAATCGCGAAACCCTTACCCATTGCCTTCATGCAGGCTTCCTTTCGGGTCCACAGCCCCAGGAATGCCAGATCGGAGAGGGGGCGCACTGCGCCCCCTTCTTCGCCCTGCGCCAATTCCCGCTGGCCCAGCTCCCGCTGTTCCGCCTGCGTGCAATGAAGCGCAACCAGGTCGCCGGCATCCTCTATGGGCCGGACGATCTCCAGATCGACACCGATCTCGCTTTCGCGCGACCACGCCACCAGGATCCATCCACCGCTGTAGCTGATGCTGCACTGGGCGCCGTCCGGTCCGGACAGATAGGGTTTGCCGAAGCCGTTGGGCCGGTAATCCTGGCGCGCGGCCTCCACTCCGAAATAGCATTCGCCCAACACTCTCAGCGCCCCGTGCGCGGCCAGATAGCGCCTTTGCAGCAACGCGTCGGCAAAACGCCCGGCACGTGCCAGCTCCGCTTCGGTCAGGAGGGCGAGCAGCCCGGCATCGACGCGATCGGGCACGGCCACCAGCCACAACGGAAAGGGGGCGGAAATCCGTTGCCCCACCAGTCCGACGCGGCGCAAAGCCGCTTCGGCATCGTCCCGTGGCGCCGCAACCGCGCGCGGCGCGATGCTAGGCACTTTCAAGCCTTTGGCCCGGGCGCAGCAGCAAGGCGCTGTGGCGGGCGAAATCGCTCAGCAGGCGGTGCGGATCGTTGCGCTTCTGACGGCGCAACGCCTGCTTCATCATAAACAGCGCATGCGCGCCCATCCACGCGACGTCGGCCGCCAGGGCATAGGCTTTCCCGTGATTTTTCACGAAATAGCGCTGCCGCGAATCGAACCAGTAGGCGGGCATGCGCCGTACGCCCGCGTTCCCGGCCGGAACGCCGGTGCTCTGGCCCACGATGTGCAGGACGACCGCCTGCGGCAGATACCAGCATTGCCAGCCCTGATTGCGCGCCATGCGGCAGAAATCGACTTCCTCGTAATAGAGGAAAAAGCCCTCGTCGAAGCGCAGCCCCTCCTGCACCATCGCAGTGCGGACCGCGAAGCTGGCCCCGCTGACCCAGTCCACCCGTTCGGGTTGCGCGCCCATCAGGCGCGGGATCGCATGGCGCGCCAGCATGACCGAGGCAGGACGCCAGCGCAGCCCGCGCTCCAGTTCGCCTAGCACGCCGGGAAAGCGGAAGGCATAGGGCCATGGCTGCCCATCGCCATTCAGCAGCGCCGTGCCGACGATGCCGGCCGCCGGCACTTGCGCCATGAAACGCACCAGCGCCGCCACGGCGCCCGGCATCACCCGCGTATCGGGATTGAGCAGCCAGATCGTCTCGGCCGGATCGTCCTCTTCCAGCACGGCGGCAAAACCCAGGTTGTTGCCCGCGCCGAACCCGCCGTTGACGGGCGAACGGATCAGCCGCGCCCAGTCCCAGCCCTTGCTGGCGATGGCCTTTTCGATGACATTGGCGGAATCGTCGGGAGAGGCATTGTCCACCACGAAGGCGCGCAGGCGAATGTCCGGCCCCCGCTGGGCGGCCAACGTTTCAAGGCAGGCGACAGCCAGCGCCCCGGTGCGATAATTCACCAGAACCACATCCAGCGTGTGCTGTGCGTCGCCCCTTTTGCCGGTTGCTTGCGTCATTCTGCGGCCACCCCCAGCAGTTCGTCGGTCATCGAATCGTTGGCGCCGGAAAGGGACGGCGCGATATCGGCCAGTGCGGTGTCCAGCGCCTCCTGAAACAGCGGCGCCAGCGTCTCCACATGCGGCTCCTGCAGGTTGCTGCCGTGGCCGCCCGGTACGTCGACGATCACGATCTCCTCCCGCACGCGCTTGCCCCAGCCCAGCGCATAGTCGCGATAGGTCATCCGATAGGGCAGATCGTCGGGCAGGTCCGTCAGGTCTCGCGCCTTGAACAGCGCCACCATGCCGCCTTCGAAAATGCCGCGCGGCCGGTGTTCGCGGTGCGCGACTTCGTAAAGCTTCAGAAACGAGATGGCGGGGCGGGGCGCACTCTCGGTCGCCACCCGCATCGTCTGCACAGTGCGGCGGTCCTGCATGTGCCGCACGCGGGAGCCCACTTCCCAGCGGGCCATGTTCCACGCCCGGCGCGTCAGTTCGGACAGGGCCTGCCCGGCTTTCAACCCGCTCACTTGCGCCCTCACGCGCGCCAGCCTCAGCCGGGAATTGCGGAAGCGAAGCTTGCGCGCCTCCACATCGGCGGCATCGATGATGCCCACGAAGGCCACCTGCTCGCCATGGTCCTGCAATTGGCGCGCCACTTCGAAGGCGATCACCCCGCCCGCGCACAGCCCGGCCAGCAGATAGGGGCCCGCTGGCTGCGCCTGGCGGATCAGGCCGACGAAGTGGCCGGCCATCTCGTCGATGCGAGTGTGGACGTAGTTGCCGTCCTCGCTCCGCAGCGGTTCCAGGCCCAGCACCGGCCGCGCCGGATCGAGGCGGAGCGCAAGGCCGCGATAGAGCAGCGTCTCGCCCAGTCCGTCATGGATGAAGAACAGCGGCGTGGCCGGTCCGCCCTTGCGGATGGTGATGATCCCGTCCTCAACCGTTTCCGCCGCTACCGGCACATTGCCAAGCGGGCGACTGTCCGGATCGATGATCGCCGCAAGGTTCGCGACGGTCGGCTGGCCGAGCATGGCCGCCAGCGGCAGCGTCTGCCCGGTCTTGCGGCGCAAGCGATTGGTGAACTGGACGGCCAGCAGCGAATGACCGCCAAGGTCGAAGAAATTGTCATGGCGGCCGACCGATTCCATCCCCAACAGGTCGCACCACAGTTCGGCGATGGTCCTTTCCGCCTCGGTCGCCGGCAGATCTTCCGGATCGCCGCCGCCACTCGCGACGGCACGGCGCGCCGGTTGGCGCAGACGCGCCAGCACGCCGGAGAGCGGATAAGGCGAAATCACCGTATGCGGCCGCCCGGCGCCGGATAGCAGCCGGTCCACCACACGCACGCCTTCCTCGGGCAGGATCGCCTGGCCAAGAGGCGCCGCCGTCGACACGCGGGCAACGGCGTTGGTCGAGGCTGCATTCTCGCCGCCCAGCAATCCGCCATCGGCAACGCGCATCATCGTGAATTCGCAGGCTTCGGCCAGCACCATGCCATCAGGATCGGTAATGGTGACGTTGAAGACCGCCGTCTGTCCGCCGTCCTCGCCCCCGCGCAGCCGCACGTGACTGACGATCTGCGCGGGCAGCGGCGCGTGGAGCAGGAAGCGGCGATAGGTGAACGGGGCGTAGAAATCCCGGCCCGCATCGCGCCCGGGAATCAGCGCCTGCGCCCCGGCCGTCGCGAAATCGAGCAGCGCGGGGTGGAGCAAGACTTCGCCCAGATCACCCCGGAACCGTTCGGGCAGGTCGAGCTGCAGCAGTGCCTCACCCTTGCCCAACAGCGTGCGGGAGAGGTTGGCCCAGCGAGGCCCGAACCGCAGCCGGGGCTGGTCCGCGCTGCCTCCGCTGCCCGGCCGGCAACGCTCCGCAATCGCGTCAAGGTCCAGCGTGGCATTCAGCGGCGCGACGCCGTGGGCGCGCACAAGGCCCCGGGCATGCTCGATCCAGTCGCCATCCTCGGTACTCTGCGCGGGGCGGCCGAGCACGGAGACGCGCCATCCGCCTTCGGTGCGGCGGCGGGCATGGATGCGCAACGCGCGCCCCTCGCCATCCGCAACCCGGAACGGACGCAGGAACGAGAAGTCGGAGAATTCCAGCGGCCCCGGCATCACCAGCGCAATCGCCGCCCGGGTCAGTTCCAGATAACCGGTTCCCGGCAGGACGGCCCCGGTATCGACCACCCGATGTTCGTCCAGCAGCCAGTGCCGATCGGGCGAAAGCGTGCCGGTAACCACGAATTCCTGGCTGGAGATCGTGTGGATCGCCTCCAGGAACGGGTGCGAGACCGGATCGGCCCGGCCCAGATCGGCGGGCAGTTCGTCGGCGGCGCCCTCCACCCGGTTGAGCGCGGCGGCCATGCCCACTTCGGCCCACTGGCTCCAGCCCACCGACAGCACCCGGGTCACCGGATCGTGGCGGCGCGAACGGGCATAGGCATCGAGGAAGGCGTTGGCCGCCGCATAGTCGACCTGCCCGGGAAGCCCGGCAAACGCACTGATCGACGAGAAGAGCACCAGAAACTCCGGCGGATGCCCCTCCAGCGCCTGTTCCAGCGCCAGCGTGCCGGCCACTTTCGGGCGCAGCACGGCTTCCATGTCGCTACGCGTGCGGGTTTCGATCAACCCGTCGTCCAGCGTACCGGCGGCGTGGAATACGCCGGTGATCGGGCCGAAGCGCGCTATGGCCCGCCGCAAGCCACGCCGCAGCGCCCGCGCATCGGCAACGTCGGCGACGACCAGTTCCACTTGCGCCCCCGCCGCTTCTAGCGCCAGCAGCTTGCGGATCTTCTCCTCGCTCGCCAGCGGCAGATCGCCCCGCGCCAGCAGTTCGCTCCAGCGGCTGCGCGGCGGCAGCGGCGTGCGGCCGACCAGCACGATCCGCGCGCCGAACCGGCTCGCCAGATCACGCGCAATAGTCAGGCCGATGCCGCCAAGGCCGCCAGTCACGACATAAGTGCCGTTCTTGCGCAGCCAGCCGGTCCGATCGGCGGGAAGCCCGCCGGGGATCATGCGATGGTCCAGAACCCAGCCCTCACCCGCGCGCACCGCCAGTTCGTGCGGATCGGCATCGGCAAGGCCCGCGATCAGCCAGTCGGCCAGCGCGGCAGTCGCTTTCGGGTGGGCCGTGGCCGCGTGATCGATGTCGATCGCCCGCAGGCGCAGCCCCGGATATTCGGCCGGGATGGTCCGCGCGGCGCCGATGGCGCTGGCCTTCAGGGGGTCCACCGTCCCGTCGCCGATGCATTGCGCCTGATTGGTCACCAGCGCCAGGGCGACGTCCGCGCCATCACAGGCGTCGGCCAGTTCGGGCGCCAGGGCGACAAGACTGTGCAGACCCTTTTCAAGCCAGTTGTCGCTTCGCGCATGGGCGGAAACCAGCCAGCAGTGGTGAAGCTGGCGCGGCAGAAGGTCCTTCTCCGCGAGACGGCCCAGCAGCCAGGCCCAGTCCATGCGCTGCGCCGGGCGCACGACATAAGCGCCCTCCGCCGTTTCCACGCAGCGTTTGCCGGCGCGCACGGTGGCGACGGCCACGCCTTTCGAACGCAAGCGGGCGGCCAGCCGATCACCGAAGCCGGCTTCGTCGCACAGCACCAGCGCCGGCCCTTCCAGCGGCTCCGCCTCAGGGAATTCGCAGCGGGTCCAGACCGGTTCGTTGGCCCAGTCCGCCAGGTCAAGCCGGTCGTTCTCGGCATGACCGGCACCGGCCACGGCCAGCGCCGCGCCGGGCTCTATCCAGTGGCGTTGCCGTTCGAAGCGATAGGTCGGCAGCGGAACGCGCAGCCGGCGCTCCTCGCCCCACCAGGCCTTCCAGTCCGGCTCTACACCCGCGGCCCAGAGTTCGCCCAGCGCCTGCATCCAGCAGGCATCGTCGGCAATCTGCTGGTCCGGATGGCGCATCGAACTGATGACCGGCTGCGCGGCCGGCCGCCCGGGGTGATGGCGGGCCAGGCTGGCCATCGACCGCCCGGGACCGACTTCCAGCAGCACGCGTTCGGGATCGTCCAGCAGGCGCTGAAGCCCGTCGGTAAAGCGCACCGGTTCGCGCAAGTGGCGCACCCAGTATTCGGGATCGCGCGCCTCTTCGGCGCGGACCCAGTCTCCGGTCAGGTTGGAGGCGAAGGGGATCGTCGGCGCGCGCAGATCCATCGTCCGCAGCAGGGCACGGAATTCGGGCAGGATGGGATCCAGCATCGGCGAATGCGCGGCAACCGTGATCGGGATCGCCTGCGCATCGATCTCGCGCGCGGTCAGGTCCGCGTGGAAGCGGGCGATGGCCTCGGCCGCGCCCGACACCACGCAAAGGCGCGGAGAGTTGATCGTGGCGATGGACAGGTCCGCCGGCAGGATCGCGGTCAGTTCCGCCTCGGCCAGCGGCACGCCCAACATGGCCCCCTCGCCCGTGGTTTCGAACAGCCGGCCGCGCGCGTGGACGATGCGCAGGCCGGTCTCCAGATCGACCACGCCCGAGATATGCGCAGCCGCATATTCGCCGCAACTGTGGCCGATCATCGCGGCAGGCTGGACCCCCAGCGACATCCAGAGGCGGGCCAGCGCGGTCTGGACGATGAACAGCGCGGGCAAGGCGATGGAGGGCCGCTCCAGTTCCTCGGCAGCGTGCGCCCTGTCAGGCTCGGAAGGGAAAAGCCAGCGGCGCAAGTCCGGCGCACCGATCCGCGTGGCGAGTGCCAGGCCGCGATCGATTTCAGCGCGGAATACCGGCTCGGTTTCGTAAAGGCCGCGCGCCATGTCCACGTGCTGCGGGCCACCGCCGCAGAACAGGAAGGCGACCGGGCGGCCGGGGATGCAGGAGGCCCGGCTCGCCGGCTCCTGCGCGGCCGCTTCCAGCGCCTCTGCCGCTTCCGCCACATTGCCCGCGACCGCAAAGCGCCGCATCGGAAGGTGACGGCGCCCGGCGACGAGCGTGAAGGCAGCATCCGCCAGCGATGCGTCGGGGTTCGCGGCGAAGTGCGCCGCCAGTGCCGAAAGGTTGGCCTGCACCGCCTCCGTGCTCTGGCCGGAGGCAAGCAGGAGCTGGCGGCGACGGTGGCTGGCGCTGCCCGGCATGCGCGGCGGCGCCTCCTCCATGATCACATGGGCATTGGTGCCGCCTACGCCCAAGGAACTGACCCCGGCGCGTCGGGGGGCTTGATCACGCCGGGGCCAGGGCGCGCTCGAAGCCGGCACATGGAATGGACCGGTTTCGAACGCGCAATCTGGGTTGGGAGTAGTGAAATGCGGAACTGCCGGGATTTCCCCGTGGCGCATGGCCAGTGCCACCTTGATGACCCCGGCCGCGCCGGCGGCGGTATCGGTGTGCCCGATATTCGCCTTTACCGAGCCAAGCGCACAGCGCTTCGCAGGATTGGCGGCGCCGCGATAGACTTGCGTAAGCGCGGCCACCTCGATCGGATCGCCGATCGGCGTGCCGGTGCCATGCGCCTCCACATAGTCGATCTCGGCCGGGTCGACTTCCGACACGGCCAGCGCTTCGGCGATCACCGCTGCCTGCCCGTCCACGCTGGGGGCCAGATAGCCGACCTTGCCGCTGCCATCGTTGTTGATCGCCGATCCGCGCAGCACCGCGTGGATATGGTCGCCGCTGGCAATGGCATCCTCAAGCCGGCGCAGCGCCAGCACGGCAACGCCGCTGCCGAACACGGTACCCTTGGACGCCACGTCGAACGGCCGGCACATGCCGTCGGGCGAAAGGATTTCGCCTTCTTCGTAAAGGTAACCCCGCCGGTGCGGCAGTTCGATGGAAGCGCCGCCGGCCAGCGCCATGTCGCACTCGCCCGCCAGCAGGCTCTGCATCGCCATGTGGATCGCCACCAGCGATGTGGAGCAGGCCGTCTGCACGTTGATGCTCGGCCCCTTCAGGTCGAACAGGTAGGAGACGCGGGTGGTCAGGAAATCCTTGTCGTTGCTGGTGTGGCGCAGCAGGAACAGGCCCACGTCGTTCACCAGCTTGCCGTTGGTCAGCAGGTTGTACGGCATGTAGGCGTTGTGGCCGGACCCGGCGAAAACACCGATCCGGCCGCCGCCGGTGGCTTGCGTGAAACCCTGTGGCGTGTGCCCCGAATCTTCCAGCGCTTCCCACGAGCATTCCAGGAAATGCCGGTGCTGCGGATCCATGATCGCCGCATCGCGCTGGCTGAGGCCGAACAGGCCGGCGTCGAAGCATTCCATGTCCGCCAGCGGCGCGCCCCGGCGGATGTAGTTCGGATTGCGTAGCAGCGCGGCCGGCACGCCGGCGGCGAGCAGTTCGGCTTCCCCGAACGATTCTATTCCCTCGCGCCCATCGCGCAGCATGGCCCAGAACTCGTCGGGCCCGCGTGCACCGGCAAAGCGGCAGGACATGCCGACGATGGCGATGGAGGTTCCGGCAGCGGCCAGGGCGCGGTCGTCGAAGGAGCCGAACGACTGATGCATGATGTCAGAATCCCGTCCCGATTGGCGTACCCACGCGCGTTCCCGCCCGCGCCGTGCCGCGCCGCATCAGCGCGTTGCGGCGGGCCTGGGCACGCTCGTTGATTTCACGCAGGGCAGAAGAGTCGCTCTCGTCGGCCTGAAGATGGGCCCCCAGTGCGGCGATGGTCGGAAACCGGAACACGTCGGTCAGCGCAAGCGGACGTGGTGCGATCCCGGCAAGGCGGCGATGCGCCTGGATGGCCAGCAGCGAATGGCCGCCGATGTCGAAGAAGTTCTCGTTCCGGCCGACATGCGGCAATTTCAGAAGGTCGCACCAGACGGCGGTGATCTGCGCCTCGATCTCGTTGGCGGGGGCGGAGTCGGCCGTCTCCACACGCTCTGCGACCGTGGGGGCGCTGGCGGGATCGGGCAACGCGTTGCGGTCGATCTTGCCATTGGGCGTGCGCGGCAGCGCGGCCAGTACCACCAGCTGCCCTGGCACCATGAATTCGGGCAGGCCGGCACGCAGATGTTCCCGCAGGCCATCCACGTCGATCTGCGTTTCGCGGGGGGACAGGTAGGCGATCAGCCGCGTTGCCGCGCCTTCGCGCCGGGCCACCACCACGGCCTCCGCCACGGCGGAATGCGCGGTCAGCGCGGCCTCGATCTCTCCCAGTTCGATGCGATAGCCGCGGATCTTCACCTGGTGATCCAGTCGGCCCAGGAATTCCAGCGTGCCGTCGGCCCGCTGCCGGGCAAGGTCTCCCGTTCGGTAGGCGCGCTGTCCGGCAAGGAAGGGGTGCGACACGAAGCGCTCTGCGGTCAGGTCGGACCGGGCATGGTACCCACGCACCACCCCGGCCCCGCCGATGACCAGTTCGCCGGGAGTTCCCGGCCGGACCGGTTGCTGCCGGCGATCGAGAATATAGATCTGCTGGTTGTCGAGCGGGCGGCCCAGCGGCGGTACCGCCTCGCCCGGCTCCAGCACATGGACGGCGGACCACACGGTGGTCTCGGTCGGCCCATACATGTTCATGACCCGGCCGTGGACCAACCCGCCCATGTCCTGCGCCAGCTGCGGCGGGAACGCCTCTCCGCCCACCATCAGGCGGCGCAGGGCGGCAAGCGCCGGCCTCGCATCGGGATCGCCCGCCAGCACTTGCAGCAGCGAAGGCGTGCACTGGAGGTGGGTGACGCCATGACGGCGCATCAGTTCAGGCAGCGGCGCATCGTTCGCGCTCTGCGCGTTCTGCACGCGGGCACGCAGCCGGTCGAGCACCGGCAGGTGGCGGATCACCGTATCGGTGGCCACGCCGAAATCGATCAGGCAGCCCACTTCGTCCACGCCGATGGCCGAAAGCCGGGCGATGAGGTCCAGATTGTCTTCCGGCGTACCGAACAACCCGCTGGTTTCGAAGTAGCGATCGAACGCATGTTCCAGCAGCGCGTCGGTTTCCTCGGCGCTCAGGGTGTCGAGGCTGATCGCCTCCACCTCGCCGTCCGGGCGCTTGAAGGCGGGGAACGACCACGCATACTGGTGCAGCAGGTTGGTCGCCGTGCGCAGGTATTCCAGCAAGGGCTCGCGCACGATGGCGCGCACCGTCGCTTCATCCTCGCCCAGGAAGGTGTGGAGCATCAGCGTGGCATGCCCCTCTCCCGGATGTCCGGCCTCGCGCCAGGCCTGGCGATAGGCGGAAAGCTTTTCGGAAACTTCCTCGATGGACTGGCCCAGCAGGTGCGTCAGGACATTGGCGCCGACGCGGCCCGCCTCGATGAAGGTCGCCACATTGCCGGCCGAGGTGATCCACACCGGCAATTCAGGCTGGATCGGGCGCGGATAAGTGCGCACTTCCACGTCGTGGCCCAGCGGACCGGGATAGGACCGCGCCTCTCCCCGCCACAGGCCGCGCACATCGTCCATGCAGCGGCGCAAGGTGCCTGCCTTGTCGGCAAAGGCGCCCGGATTGAACACGAAGTCGTCCGGCTGCCAGCCCGATGCGAAGGCGATGCCTACGCGCCCTTGCGAAAGGTTGTCGACCAGCGCCCATTCCTCGGCAATGCGCAAGGGATGGTGCAGGGTGCCGACCACGCTGCCCGCGCGGATCTTCACGCGAGAGGTGCTGGCGGCGATGGCAGCCGCGGCGACCGAGGGGTTGGGATAAGGCCCGCCGAACGCGTGGAAGTGACGCTCCGGCGTCCAGACCGCCTCGAAGCCGTGCGTATCGGCGAAGCGGGCACCTTCCAGCAGCAACTGATACTGCTCGGCCGCGCTACCCGCGCTGGAACTGGCGAAGTAGAACAGGCTGAAACCCACCTGCCGCGCCGCCGCTGCGGGCTGCACGTTTCCGCGCACTTCCCGCTCGTTGGCGATGACGACATGATAGCCGTGCATCAGCGGCCAGAGCAGTTCCAGCACCGAGATATCGAAGCTGAGGCTGGTGACGGCAAGCCATGTGCCCTCATGCTCCAGCTTCGCATCCATGCCGGCGAAGAAGTTGAGCAGATTGCGATGCTCCACCATCACGCCCTTGGGCAATCCGGTCGAACCCGAAGTGTAGATCATGTAGGCAAGGTCTTCGCCCGATGCCCTTGGCTCGATGGGATCGGCGGAGAACGTGGACAGGCTTTCGCGCAGCGTTTCGATGCGAAGGATTTCGGCGTCACCGCTCTGAAGATCGCCCGCCAGCGCCGCCTCGCTGAGGATCAGCCACATCCCCGAATCCGCGACCATGTGCGCAAGCCGGTCACGGGGGTAGGAGGGATCGAGCGGCACATAGCCGCCGCCCGCCTTGTGGATGCCGATCAGGCAGGCCAGCATTTCGACCGAGCGGGAAAGGTGCAGGCCGACGATGACCTCCGGCCCCACGCCCCGCGCGACAAGGGCGCGGGCGATCCGGTTGGAAAGCGCGTCCAGCTCGCCATACGTGAGCGCGGCGCCGGAAGCCGTCACCGCCACGCGATCGGGCGTAAGCGCGGCCTGGGCCACGAAACGCTCTTGCCACGTCGCGGCGGAGGGCGCCGGCGCGCCGGTGGCGTTCCAGTCTCCGATCACGCGCCCTTGCTCCGCCTCAGTCAGTAGCGGAACGCGGCCGATGAGCAGTTCGGGCTCCGCAGCGATGGCGGCGCACATCGCCTCGAACCCGCGCTGCAGATCTTCCGCTTCGTCGGGCAGGAAGCGAGTGGCATCGAAAGTCCAGCGCCATGCGCCCTGCGCCGCGCAGATTGCGATGCCCAGCACGCAGCCCGCACCGGGAGTCGTATCTCCCAGCCGGTCCACCAGGCGCACGCTGACAGGGTGGGCGAACCCGGCCCCGCCGCGCAATTCCGGGCTACGGGCGATCAGGTCGCGCGCCACCGCGACATGGCGGTGAAGGTCGGCGATTTCGCGCTCCAGCGCCGCCGTCAGTACCGAAAGCGGCGCGGCGAAATCGATCCTGGTCTTCAGCGGCACTTCATCGGCGAACCAGGCGGCCACGTCCTCCAGCCGGGACCGGGCCACTTCGTCGCCATAGCCGATCTCCACGCTCTCCCGGTCCGCAACGCGGGCAAGGCAGGCCAGCATCATGGCCAGCGTATCGATACCGCCTGCTCCGTTGGGAAGCGGCAGGTCGATGGTGCTCCAGACCGGGCCGCCCTCGTCCGAAGGCGGGCGGAACATCGGCAACTGCAAGCTTTCGCGCTGCTGGAGGCGGCGGCGCCACCAGCCCTCGAACCGGCCGGCGGCTGCGTCCAGCATGTCCAGGCTGCCACGCCGTTCAGCGCACAGCGTGGTGAAGGCCGGGATCGCGAAAGCATCGATCGCTTCCACGGCGCCGCCATCGATCGTCGCCAGTCCCTCGATCCGGATATCGCGATCGCCGGTCGCGACAACCGGCCTGTCGCCGCCTTGCAGGACCGTTCCGGGGGCCGCGCCGGAGCAGCTTTCGAGTACGCTCACGCCCTTGACCAGAAGCAGTCGCCCGCCAGCCAGCGCCTTGGGCGCGCCCATCGGGTTGGCATAGCCGCCAAAGTCCAGCGCGCCGACCAGTCTGGCGATATCGACAGCGGGCTGCGTCCAGTCGATCGTCGCGGCGCCGGCGGGGCGGTCTGCCCGGCCGAACATGCGCAAGGGCGCCTGCACTTGCGGCACCGCCGCCGCAACCGCGCCGTCCAGATCGGCGACCAGCGCGGAGAAACTGCGCAAGCCCGCCTCGAAGCAGCGGGTGTTGAGTGAAAGCGCGGTTTCGCCCTCTGCAATGGCAATCCGCTCGGCAGCGAGCACCGCACCGCGATCGACTTCGCGCGTCATCAGGTGCCATGTCACGCCATGTTCGCGCGCATCGTCAAGCAGCGCCCAGACCGGCGTGTTCAGGCCCGCGCGATCGGGCAGCGGACCATCGTGGAAATTCACGGCGCCGCGCGACGCCAGCGCCAGCACGTCTGCGGAAAGGACGGAAAGGTTGGAAATGCTGAACAGCCAGTCGACCGGACCCACCCCTGCCGCAAGAAGTTCACGCTGGCCGGCGAACAGCGGGATCCGCCCCCGTCGCGCCCAGTCCGCCGCAGGTGAAACCGGCAGGGCAAGAACCGCGACGATTTCGTGGCCGTTCTGCCGCAGCAGATCGCCACATTCCGCCAAGAGCGTCTCATTGCCTACAAGTATCGTGCGTTTCGATGGCGATCTGTTCATGCCATGATTGAAGCCTGAAAGTTCACCAAGCGGATCGATAGTCACGTCAGCAGTCCCACCCATGGACTTCCTCCTTGCCCGATGAGCCTATCCGCTCCGGCAGGTTGCGGCCATTTCATCAACTCGGTCCGGAATTTCATGGTGGTGGTACCCGCAGGCAGAATTGGCGCGGGAATTAGTCGGGAAATTCTTCAGGACCGAAAAGTCATCGTCGGGAACGGTACGATTGCCGCCTCAAGCTGCGGCCGGACCGGCATGCTTGAAGCCTTCCGGTTCAAGGCCCCCGTTCCGTCCTGATCCAGTTGCGCTCACGCCGGGTAACGAACTGCAGCAGCAGGGGCAGCTTCCACAGCACGTAACCGGGAATTCGCCCGATACTGGCCAGCGGAAGCATCGCGCGGCCGTGCCGCCACCACGCGGCGCCAAGGCAAAGCGCCAGTGCCAGCCCCGTGGCCAGCAGCGCCAGCGTCGGCCCCTCAAGACCCACGATCAGCGCTAGCGCGGCCGTCACCGCCAGAAGCAGGACGATCAGCAGAACCGTCGGCGGCACCAGCAGGTCCAGCGCGACGAACAGCAAGCGTGGGCGACCGGCGATCCCCGCCCCGATGAGCCGTGGCACGAAGCGCTGCGCGCTCTGGAGCATGCCGTGCTCCCACCGCCGACGCTGGCCGGCCGTGCCGCGCGCCGAACTGGCCGCGCTGACGAACCCGGCGGCAGGTTCGAAGCGAACCGCCTGCCCGGCCAGCAGCAGGTCCATGCCCATGTCCAGATCCTCCACCAGCGAGGCGGCGGACCACCGCATCCTTGCGAAGACGGCGCGGGGAAAGGCCATGCCCGATCCCTGCAGCAGCGCCGCGCCGGCCAGCCAGTCCAACGCCAGCTGGCGGACAAGGTTCTTCACGAGAAAGGCAAAGCAGGACACGCGCACGACCGCGTCGGCATCCGCAGGAGGCTCCATCAAATAGGCTCCCTGCACCACGGCCTGCTTCCGCTCTGTCGCGGCGGCCAGCGCGGAAATGGCACCCGGTTTCGGCAGGCAATCGGCGTCGATCACGATCACGACGGCGAATGCGGCTTCGGCGCGCTGCCTTTCGATGAAGGCCCGGCCGTACTCCAGAGCATAGCCCTTGCCGCGCAGCGTGCTGTCCGATCGTTCGATCACGGTCGCACCCAGCGAACGGGCGATCGCGGCGGTATCGTCGGTGCAATTGTCCGCCACCACCACAAGCTCGTCCCCGGCCCGCAACTGCGCGAGCACGCTGGATACGGCCAGGGCGATCCCCTGCGCCTCGTCATGGGCGGGCATCAGCACGATGCAGGGGGATGCAGGCTCATCGGCGGGCACAGGCAGGGAGCGGCAAGCGCCAACGGCACATTCGATCGCCAGCACTAGCGCGGGCAGCGCCATGCACAGGGCCATCGTCCATGCCAGCGCGGCGATCATTCCGCTGCCTGGGCGTCTTGGGCGGGGTCGTTCGAAGGCAAGGGTGGCTCGCGGCGGCGCCAGCGCTGGATCGCGGGCGGGATCCAGTCCGACTTGAGGTTCTCCAGCCACACGCGCCAGTCCATCCGGTCTGCCGTGCCGGGACGCGCGCGAAAGTCGGTGTTCCGCTCAAAGGCAGGAATTTCCATCTTGGACGCGGTGTAATAGTAAGTCGCGATGGACCGCCGCGATCGGCCGTCCGGGCAGGCAAGCGGCTCGGGGTGGCCATGGAACGTATCGCGATCGGTGCTGAAGATCACCGCGCGGCCGAATTCGGGCAGAACCGAATGCTGCACCCGCTTCATTCCGCGATCCCACAGTTCCAGCGCGCCGCCATAGTCCGGCGTCCAGTCCTCGTTGAGATAGATCAGCAGGTTCAGCCGGCGCTCCACTTTCATGCCGCCGTGGAAGGGAAAGTCGGCATGGATGCCGAGATGCCCTCCCCTGCGTGTCTCATGAAGGCCCGCGCCCAGGTGGTAGGGATCGGCGATCAGCCCGCGAATGCCGGTCAGCGCCGAAAGGAATCCCAGGAATGCGCGCGAATTGAGTTCGGCAAACAGCATGCGCGTGGCCGGGCCGTCGCACTGGTCGGGGCGGAACTGGAACTTCAGCTGTTCCTGCGCGCGGTTGAAATAGTCATGCCCGGTGCTGTCGGGAAACTCGGCCGCCACGCGGCGCAGAAGATTGCCGTCGATGAAATCATCGAACACGGCATGCGGAAACGGGTGATTGCCGCGGTAATCGGCCGCCATCGCGGTACCTGCGACCTTGCAGGCATCGTGATCGAAGCAGTGGTAACCGCCCAGATCCCTCATCTCCAGAAACGCCATAGTCCCGCAGCCTTCCTGCCTTCGCCCCGCGCGCGGAGCAGGTTCACCGGCTTGCTGCCGGCCCTTTCAGGATAGATCGTGCAAGGGGGCGCGCGGCAGGCGTGAAACTCCCTTGGAAGTTCTCATGATCGTTCCGCTCCATAGATTTTACGCAGGGATCGGGAGAGAGTGGCGCGTGCGCATCGAACGGAGCCACATCCGCCCCGCAGGGGCAGCAGGCATGAAAACTCCTTGGAAGTTCTCATAATTGACGGTGTTCGTGCCGGTTCAATACATCCGTGTTGCGTCGATCCATGGAGGACTGCCGACCGTGCATATCGGACTTTGCTCGCCTCACTGGCCGCCGGCGAAAGGCGCCAATGGCATCGTCAGCTATGTCTCCGCGATACGCGATCACTTTCTTGCCGAAGGGCACCGCGTATCGATCATATCGGGCAATCACCTCTATCCGGACGACAGCGCCCCGGTCGCCCTGCCCGCGCCATCCCCCGCAGCCCGGCTGCGCAGGAACGTGCGGTGGCGGATCGACCGCCTGCTGGGCCGCCAACCCGGCGCGCTGCCGGACGTGGGGCGCGAGTTGGCCCGCGACATCGCCGCCGCGCACCGCATCCGTCCGCTGGACATCGTCGAGATGGAGGATAGCTTCGGCTGGTCCAGCATCGTCCAGCAAAAGACCGGCGTGCCCGTCGTCACCCGCCTGCACGGCCCTTATTTCCTGAAGCCGCTGGACGATACCGACCCGGCCCAACTTCGCGCCAACCGAGAGCGTTGCAATGCCGAAGCCCATGCGGTGCGCGCAGCGCGCATGGTCACCGCCCCGAACGGTGCCGTACTGAGCGCGACTTGCGTCGAGAGCCGGCGCGATCCGGCAAAGCCGTCCATCGTCATCGCCAATCCGATCCGCATCGATCCCGCACGGCCGCAATGGCAGATCGATACGTGCGAACCTGACCATATCCTGGCAGTCGGCCGGTTCGAACACATCAAGGGGCCCGATACCCTGTTCGCCGCCTTCGAACGATTGCTGGAAACGCGTCCAACGGCACGGCTGACATTCGTGGGACCGGATATCGGCATCGCAACCGGAACGGGCGAAACCATCGGCTTCGAAGCCTATGTCCATGCCAACCTCTCGCCGCGCACGCGTGAGCGGATCGACTATCGCGGGCAGCTCAGGCCGGAGGAAATTGCCCCGCTGCGCCTCAAGGCCAACGTCACCGTGATTTCCTCCCGCTGCGAGGTGTTCCCCTATGCCCTGCTCGAAGGCATGGCCGCAGGCTCGCCGATGATCTCCACCGACTGGCCGGGCAGCGAGGACATCATCATCCACGGCGAAACCGGCCTGCTGACCCCGGTCGCCCAGCCCGAGGCGCTGGCCCAGGCCATCGAACGGCTGCTGGCCGATCCCCAGGAAACCGCACGCATGGCCAGCGCCGGGCACGACCGCTGCGCAACGGCCTTTTCGGTGGAAGTGGTCGGCAACCAATTGCTCGATTGCTATGCGGCCACGCTGCGGGCTGCCGTCTGATGATCAGCGGAGAGACCGCCGCCCCCGCGATCGAACAGCAACCCGCGCCCCCGCGCAAGGGACCGTTCGAGGGCTTGTTCAAGCTGATGCTGCGCGACACGAACATCGTGGTCGCATCGGTCATCGCCAACAACCTGTTGCGCGCGATCAGCAGCATGATCCTCACCCGGCTGCTGGTCCCGGAAGTGTTCGGCATCTCGGGCGTGATCGCCTCCGTCCAGTTCACCATCACGCTGGTTACCGACGTCGGCTTCCAGGCCTTCATCGTCCGGCATAAGGAAGGTGACAACCCGCGCTTCCTGGATGCGGTATGGACGATCGCGGTCGTCCGTTCGCTGTTTCTGGCGGCGGTGCTGGCCGCCTCTTCCGGCGCGCTCGCCCATCTGCTGGGCAAGCCGGAACTGACGCCGCTAATCGCCGTGTCCAGCCTGACGTTCGTGATCGACGCGACAACATCGCTCAGCCTGATCTGCGCGCTGCGGCGACGGCTGATCCTGCGGCTTTCGAGCGTGGAAATCATCGCGCAGGTCACGCAGATCATCGTCAGTTCGGCGGCAGCGTGGGAATGGCGCAATTACTGGGCGATCCTCTGCGGCATCCTGGCTAGCGGCGTGGTGAAATCCGTGTTGAGCTACGCGATGTTCCCGGATTCGGTGCGCCGGCTGCACGTGGACATGAAGATCGTGCGCGAACTGTCTTCGTTCGCCCGCTACATCACCGGATCGAGCATCATCTTCATGCTGATTTCGCAGTGCGACAAGCTGGCCTTCGCCCGGATCATGCCGCTCGATCATTTCGGCTTCTACGTTCTGGCCGGCAATCTGGCGGGCGCCCCGCTCGCATTCGCCACCGCCTTCGCGGACCGGGTGCTGTTTCCGGCCTATGCGCAGCTCTTTCATCAGGATCATCCTGATTTGCGGAGGGAGTACTACGCGCGTCGGCGCCTGCCTTCGCTGCTGTACAGCTTTGCCGTCGGCGGCATCATCGGCTCCGCATGGCTGATCGTCGGGCTGCTGTACGACCATCGCTATGCCACGGCCGCGCTCTACCTCCAGATCCTCTCGATCTCGACACTGTTCTCGCTGGCATCCAGCGCCGCGAACGAGACGCTGACCGCCACGGGCCGCGTCAGCGCGACCTTCCAGGCCAGCGTTGCCAAGATGATCTGGCTCTTGCTTGCCGGAACCAGCGGATATTTCCTGTACGGCCAGATCGGACTGGTCGTGGCGGTGGGCCTGATGGAACTGCCGGCAATGGGCTTCAAGTGGGTCCGCATGCATCATGCCGGCCTGCTCGACCTGAAGCAGGAACTGCTGTTCGTGGCGGTTGGCCCGGTCGGCATCCTGCTCGGGCTGGCCGCGACGAGGCTGGCCGAACTGGTACTCGGGCGAAGCTTCTAAGGAAGCGTCCGAGAAGCCGCCCCCAAGCGCCGATTTCGCAGCGCTATCCATCGAACACCGCACCGTCGATCCCGGGATCTCCCGCCTTAAGTGCGCGTCTGCCCACGAGCAGTCCCAGGCACCCGCGACAAATCAAGCTTTGCCGAGCAACGGGTTGACCGGAAACGAAGTGCCCCGCCACTGGCGGGGCACACGGCAGGCACCGACGATGGAAATGGACTTGCCCGTTACTCTCCGGCCGCCCAGGCCAGTTTCGGTGCCTGCGGCAGTGTCGCAAGAGGCGGTGCTGACGGCAACGACGGCAAGGAAGGCATGGCGGGCGCCACCGCCGGAACGCGCGCGGCAGTAAACAGTGCGGCCGCGAAACCGAACACACCGAACAGCAGGATGGCCGGCCGGTCGCCGAACGATGTGAAGAACAGCATCTCCGCCTGCATGACCAGGCAACCGAACGCGAACGCGGCACTGTCCAGGGCCGATGGGTCGGTCAGCCGGCGGCGCATCCGCCACAGTCGCCGCATCGTGTTGCCGAACAGGCAGAAGAACACGCTAAGCCCCGTCGCTCCCGAGACCAGTGCGATCCAGAGATAGGTATTGACGAGATCGATGATGCCTTCCCCCTGCCGCATGTCGGCAAGTCGCCATTCCAGCTCAGGGGTCGAAAAGCCGATGATCGGGCTGTGCCAGAATTCTTCCTGGCCGCGCGTGAACAGCCTGCGGCGATAGTCGCTGGTTTCCTTGGAACCGCCCGAAAGACCCAGGGAATCCTGCAAGGTGACCGAACTGTGCGCGACGGCAAATACAAGTGCGACGCTGCAGCCGATCATCACCACTTTGGTCAACAGTGCCCTGTAGCGCTTGCGGAATAGCTCGGTCGCGGCAAGCGAAAGGAAGAACCCGATCCAGGCCCCGCGCGATTGCGGCACGCTCAGGCCGATGAAGTTCACCACCAGCAGGGCCATGTGATGAAGGTTCGACCGGAAATCGCGGCGCAGCAGCAGCATCGCAGTCAGACACATCGCCAGTACCATCGCCACAGAAGTGGCTTCCAGGAACGGGCCGCCGGGGCGCAGAAGTCCCCCGCGCGTGTGGATCAACAGGTTGATCGGGACGCCATAGAGATCGTACAACTGGTTGTAGATCGGCCAGACCCGCACCGTCTCGAAGATCAGTTCGGTGGAGAGAGCCATGCCCCCGCAGGCAAACCAGCGCATCGCGGTGCGCAGTTCGTCCATGCTGCGCACGCCGCGACTGAGGATGTAATAGGGCAGTCCCAGACTCAACGCGATGTTGATGCCGTTCCGGAAATAGTTGGTCACCGCCGTATCGCGGGACCAGGCGAAGCAGAACACCATCAGCATCGCCGCGACCCAACCGTCGCACGCCAGCGGCACGGATCGGCGGCCCGAACTTCGCCAGATCGCGAACGCCGCCCCTAGCCCGAGTGCCTTGAGCACGCCCAACTCGAAAAGTCGCAGTGACCCGATGGTGACCGCGATGTCCAGCGGCGGCAGCAGAAGGAGGGTGAACAGATAGACGCCGACCAGCCGTTCGCGGCGTCCCGCCAGCAGCGGCACCCAGAAGCCCATCACGATGTAGAGCAGCCAGATATTGGGCAGCGACCAGGCGATCAGGGGCATCGCGACGACGGCGAAAAGCGCACGCCCCTCCATATCGCGCCGATATTCCGCCTTCAGGCAGGAGAGGAACAGCAGTACGCCCGCGGAACTGACGACCGCGGCGTAAGCTGCCGGACGGATGACGAAATAGGCCGCGGCGATGGCCAGCAGACCGATCAGTGCTGCGCCGCGGTTCATGGGCGGTGCGCCGATGCCGATTGGTGCAGCCGGAGGCGGAAATGGCCGGGTACGGCGCCCTCGGGATGGCCGGTCATATCAGCGATGCGCCTCCCTGCGCCGCTTTTACGGGTGAGGCATTGCGGCGCCAGGTCCGATGTATCCGGAATATCTGCGGTCCTTCGATCAGGTAGCGCTGCCAAAGCCGCTGCGGATCGGAACAGAGCCGATAGAGCCATTCAAGCGCCATTTGCTGGACAACCAGGGGGGCGCGGCGCTGTTCGCCGGTCAGGAAATCAAGGCTGGCGCCGACGCAGAAGCCAACCCCGCAGGCGCCGCGCGCCTTGGCGACGCGGCGTGCGACGATCTCCTGATTGGGAGAACCGACCGCCAGGAAGCTGTAGCGCGCCTTGGCGTCGACCAGGAACCGTACCGCCCGCGCCAGCTCGCGCGGGTCGCGAACGAAGCCCATCGGCGGATTGTAGTGGCGAACGTCTGTCAGGCCGTAGCGCCGCCTGATTTCCTCTACCTTGGCGCTGCTGCCGCCCAGGATGGCGATCGGCCCTTCGTTCGCAATGCCCCGATCGAACAGGGCGGCGGTCAGGTCGCTGCCGGGAACCACGGGAAGGTCTCGCCCTACCGTGCGGGCCAGTCGCGCCAGGATGCGGCTGTCGCACAGCGTCATCCAGGCCCCGCGATAGGCCGGCCAGAGATCGGAGCGACGATACTGCAGGCGGACGACATGGTCGACATTCGGCGTCACCACATAGGTGAAGCGTTCCGACGGCGACCTGCCCCGCACCGCATCGAGCACGGCCTCCATACCGATCGGCGTAAAGGCGAGTTCGAGGAATTCCACCGAATCCCCCGTCCCTCCGGCCTTATCGAAGCCGGCCTGATCGGTATCCCTCGCAAGGGCGGCGGCTATCGCGGAGTTGATCCCCGGATGGGCCGCCAAGGCCTGCGCGTCGAAGTCATGCTGGGTCCTGTACATGGGCGTACATCACCTCCCGCGCGCAGTATGACGCGTGGGCGCCCGCCGATCTGCTCACGCAACTGCGCTCCGCATCGCGCCTACAGGAAATTCCCATGGAAAATTGATACGGAATATTCGGACCGGGATCTTATGGAATTCCTGCTCGGTGCCATGCCCGTGGCCCGTTCGTCACAAGACCTGCCCCCCGGTTCTTGCGATTTCTCCGAGGGGGGAAGACTGCACCCCAATCGTACGATTTCGCGGCTTTTCCCAAACCGTTAAGGTTTAACCCATGATCCGGAAGGCCTTGCCCGCAAGTCTTGGAGAAGCCCCGGACAAGGAGGATACAGTGCCTTTCGCCAGCGATCCCAACAGAACTCATCGCCGCTCGCGGCACCGCTCGCTTCAAGCTGCGCGGTGCATTGCAGCCGCAACCCTCATCGCCTCCGCTGCGACCCTGGGCACTAGTGCCTGGGCCCAGCCGAGACAGGCGCCCGCTGCCGTGACCGGCCCCATCGCCGAAACCGCGGCGGCAGGTGCATCGGTTCCCGCCCCGCTCACGGCGACCAACGGCCCGCGCTACACCGTCAACTCTGGCGACGAGCTGGACGTCTTCGTCTGGGGAGAGGAACGGATGCAGCGCGCCGTGCTGGTCCAGCCGGACGGCACGTTCGCTTTCCCGCTCGCTGGGACGATCCGCGCCAGCGGCCGCAACGTTTCCGACATTGCCGCCGAAATCCGGGAGCGCATCTCGCTCAACTATCGCGGCGCCGTGCCGGACGTCACCGTATCGGTGCGTGAGGCGACCGGCATGCGCTTCTATGTCGTGGGCAAGGTCCGCACCCCCGGCAGCTTCACCAGCGGCACCGCGCCCAGCATTCTTCAGGCGCTGAGCATGGCAGGCGGCACGGCGGACTTCGCCGACGTTCGCAACGCGGTGATCCTGCGCCAGACCCCGCATGGCGAGGTTGTGGAACCCGTCGCGCTCAACAAGCTGCTGAAAGGGCGGCGCGCACTCGAGGCCGGCACTCTCGACAAGCCCCTGCCGACACTTTCGAGCGGCGACGTTCTCGTCATTCCGTGAAGAGGCATCGGCATGGATCGATCACAGGCGTGGGCACAGGAAAAGGCGCGGGCAGGGACGCCGGCAGGGGCGCCAGCAGGGATTCGGGCACGGATACGGCCGCAATCGCCATCGCACTGGCCATCACCATGGCCATTCCCGGGCGGGCCGCGGCTCAAACTCTCGACCAGCCCCAGACACAGCCGCAAACCCACACCCCGATCGAGATCGACATGACCATCTTCGCGGGCCGCAATCCGCTGCTCGTAACGGATGACGATGCCGTCACCGGCGGTGTCGAGGTGGGGCTGCGCGCCGGCAAGGACTGGCAGCTTTCCCCCGGCACCAAGCTTGGCGCGGAAGGGAACGTGGCCTTCCGCCAGTACAGCCGCAGATACGGCAATTTCGTCACCGGCCGGGCGGCGCTGGCACTCGATCACCGGCACAACGAGTATCTGTCGTTCCAGAGCGAAGCCTCGTTCGAACGGGTGCTGCCCGCCGAAGCCACAGCCGACAGCATCGATTCCGCCATCGATCCGCTCACTCTTCAGAACAATTACGCGCTCAGGCAAACGGTTACCTGGAACCCTAACGCGCTGTCCACGATCAGCGGCCAGTTGGGCTGGCGGCAGCTGGACCCGCAAGGCTCCTCGCTGCTGGAACGGACCACTGCCGTCGATCTCTCGCTCAACGCCAGGCGGCAGATCGACGCGCTGACCACGCTGGGCCTGCTGGGCATGATGACATGGTCGCGATCCCGGGCGGGCGGCGATCCGCGCGCCTGGTCGGCCTATTTCACCGCGGAGCGGCGGATCGTCCATGCATGGCGGCTGCAGGCGCAGGTCGGCGTGACCCGCACCTCGCAGCTGGACACTTTGGGCGCACGGCAAAGCGGCGGGATACAATTCGCCGGCAATGCCAGCCTCTGCCATGACCCCGGCCGCATCAGCGCCTGCGTCACCGCATCGATCCAGCCCGTCGTCAGCGCCTATAACGGCATCCAGCGCGAAACCGCCTATGGCGCCACGTTCAGCTGGCGCAGCAGCCCGCGGGGCACCTTGACCGCCAGCGCGGACTATCGCCGCTCTCCCCAACCCGCGCCCAGCCCCGCCATCGACACGATGCGGATCGCGGCGCGCTACGACTTCCGACTGAACCAGCAGACCACGCTGTTTGCCGGGCCGGAATACCGCCGCAGAACCAACGTATCGGGCCAGACCGTCGATTCCACCGTCTTCCGGATCGGCGTCACAATCGGACTACCACGCCCATGACCCTACCGATCAAGCCTCCCGCACCGCCCGTGGCCGATCCCGATGGGATCGGGATCTATCCGCGCGAAATCATGGCCATTCTCAGACGCCGATGGCGCTGGATGATCGCGCCTGTCGTGCTGGGCCTGCTGGTGGCCTGCGTGGCGATCGCCATGCGCAAGCCGGTCTACCAGTCCACGGCGACGCTGCTGATCGATTCCCCCCAGATCCCGACCACGCTGGTCGCATCCCCGCTGACCGACATCGCCGATGAGCGGATCGCCAAGATCCGCCAGCAGATCGTCAGCCGCGACAGTCTGGCCGGGCTGATCCGCACCAACGAACTCTATCCCGCTCAGCGGACCCGCCTGGATACGCCCGCGCTGCTGGACCTGATGCGATCGGACATCGGCGTTGACCTGGTCGGCGCCAACCAGGGCCACAACGGCGGCAGCACGATCGCCTTCACCCTTTCCTACAAGTATTCCGATCCGCGCAAGGCGCAGGCCGTGACCGAGCAACTCACCCGCATGTTCCTGGTGGAAGACAAGCGCTTCCGCACCGAACAGGCAACCGGCACCGCTGCCTTCCTGGAACATAGCTCGGAACAGCTGCGCCGGCAGTTGAGCGAGTTGGAAGACCGCCGCCGTGATGTGGAGGCCCGCTATGCAGGGGCCCTTCCCACCGATGTGGCGCTTAGCTCGCAATCCAGTTCCGCCCTGCGGGCCGAGATTTCGCGCACCGATTCCGAAACCCAGGGCATCATCCAGCAGAACAGTCTGTTGGCGGCGCGCCAGCAGGATGCCGAGCAGAATCCCCCTCCCGGCTCCGATGGCCTGCGCACGGCGGAAACACGCCTGGCGCAGCTCCAGTCGATCCATTCAGACGTCTTTCCGGACGTGATTGCCGCCAAGGCAGAGGTGGAACGGCAGAAGGCGCTGATGAGCGAGCGCCCGGCACCCTCCACTACCCTTGTGCAGACCGAAATCACCGCCGGCCGCAACCGGATCGACATGCTCGCCGGCCGCCGCTCCGAACTGGTGCGGACGATGACGGACCTTGACCGGCGCGCCGCGCAGGCCCCCGAGGCCGCCTATCAGCTGAACATGATCGAGCGCGAATACGACAATATCAAGCGGCAGTACGACACGCTGCGCGAAAAGCAGCTCGATGCCCAGGTCGCCGCCAACCTCCAGACCGAGGACAAGGGCGAACGCTTCACCGTGGTAGACCAGCCAAGCCTGCCGCTGGCCCCGCTGGGATCCAAGCCGCTGCCGATGCTGCTGGCAGGGCTGCTTGGTGGGGCTGCGCTGGGGTTGTTCCTGATCTTCGCCTTCGAACTGATCAACGGCACGATCCATGGCGAGGAAACCCTGACGCGGACGACGCAGTATCCGACGCTGGGCGTGATCCCGGCGATCCGCGCCGAAACCTGGCTGGACCGCTGGCTGGATCGATTGCTGGGGAACCCTTCGCCCGGCGGCCGAACCGCTGGCCCGCCTGCCCGGATGCCTGACTGGGTGCCCGATTGGTTGCAACGCCTGCTGGGCCGCCAGCACGCCGCAGGCTCTGCCAGCACCACGCCCGATACCGCAGGAGCAGCCTGATGAAAATCGAATCCGGCATCGATCCCTCTCCCGCCGCCGCGACCCCGGCCCAAAATCCGGCCCAAGATCCGGTGCAACTTTCCAGCGATCGCGAAAGCGCATCGAAAAAGCCCTGGGTGCTCGATCCAGCCCTGCTTGCAGGCCAGAACGTGGTCGGGTTCGGGGTGATGAACGAGCACGTCCATCCCTTCGTCATGCTGCGCGCGGCGCTGCTGAACCACGCCGTCGTCACGCACCAGCGGGTCTTCGCGATAACCTCCGCTCAGGCCGGCAACGGCAAAACCCACGTGGCCGCCAACCTTGCCGCGACCTTAAGCCGCATCCATCCCACCGTCCTGCTGGAACTCGACTTGCGTCAGCCCAGCCTTGGCGCCCGGCTGGGTTTGCCGGCGGATACACCCGGTGTCGACGATTGCCTTTCGGGAGAGGCCGATTGGGCCGATACCGCCATCCCGATCGAGGGTTTCGACCTGGTCGTCCATCGCGTCCGCCGGGCCCGCGTCAATGCAGAGGCACTGCTGGCCGCGCCCGCGCTGGGCCAGATCCTGCGGCAACTCCGCGGGGATGGTCCGGGGCCGATCTGCATCATCGATACGCCGCCTGCCCTCGTCAGCGACGATCTCGTCCTGATCGCGCGCGGGATCGACGGGGTGCTGCTGGTGGTGGAGGAAGCGCGCAGCCGCAAGCGCGACATCGCCGAAGTTGCCGGCGCGCTGAGCCCCACGCCCATCGTCGGCTCCATCCTCAACAACTCGATCTCCCAGCCGCGCAGCCAGAACACCTATGGCTACTACTACCGGGAAGACCGCGATTCCGAACCCGACGGGCCAACCGCTGCGCAGCCCTAGCGCTGGCAGCCAGGCCAACGAGACAGTGAGCCCGGCCGAAAGGCCGGGCAAGGTTTGACGGAGACAGGACGATGACCCGCGACCAGACCGCGCGCTGGCTGCGCGACCTCCCCGCGCGCAGCGCCCTGAAGCTGAGCAACCAGCGCCACGTCCGCCTGTGGCTGGGCAATCGCCATGAAGAGGCACTGCACCGCCATCGCCCCGCCGTGCCCGGCCTTTCCGCCGTCGACGCCGCGCTTGTCGACACGCTGGACAAGCAGGGCGTCTGCGTGACGACGCTGGACCGGCTCGGCCTGCCCGGATCGCAGGCACTGCTTGAACAGGCCGGCGCGCTGGCTGAAGCATTCGCCGGTGAAGCCCATGCCCAGTGCCGGGCCGGCAAGGATTTCATCATCGTGCCGCCCGCCGATATCGTCCGCAATCCGGAAATCTTCCGCTGGGGCCTGCAGGATCGTCTGCTGGACATTGCCGAAGCCTATATCGGCCTTCCCGTCGCCTACGACGGGGTGGCGATCAACTACACGGTGGCGGATGGCCGCGCGATCTCCACGCGCAAATGGCACCGCGACTGGGAGGACCGGCGGATGCTGAAAGTGGCCGTCTACCTGCACGATGTCGATGCGGAAGGCGGCCCGTTCCAGCAGATCGCACGGCCCGGCACGCCGCAGAGCGACCGGGACGGCTTCAATTACGACCTTGCGGATGATGTCGCGCTGGAGCGCATGCTAGGCGCCCGCCTGGACCGCGACATCCACAGTTGCGAAGGGCCGCGCGGCACCGTCGTGTTCTGCGACACCGCCCGCCTGTTCCATCGCGGCAAGCCGGCCACGCGGCGGGACCGTGCCGCGCTGTTCTACAGCTATTTCGCCAATCCGCCGCGCCATCCCTTCCTCTGCGAACGCACCGGTCTGGCACGCCGGGACATCACCGAAATGGCACGCACGCTTCCACGGCGTCAACGCGATGCGGCACTCTGGCGGCGGCGGCTGTCATTGTTGCTGCGCCTGATCCCACCCGCCGGCCTGTAATCGGCCGAGCCCTGATCGAAGGAATCTCTCCTTCGGTCAGGGCATCCCTGCCGCGTATTTGTTCGAACGGCTGTTGGAGGAAAGCTGCGCCCCGCGCTGCCTCGCGCCTACCATCACCGGCACCATCACCGGATCACGGATCGCTTCGGAATTGCGCGAGGGCATGGGTCCGATGATCGGCTAACCTCCCGCTAGCGGCGAGGCCAATGCTTCAGGTCAGCGGCACCAGCAGTTCGGCAAGCCCCGCCGCGCACCGGTCGGGATCGTGGCTTGCCAGCACGCGGCGGCGGCCCAGCGCACCCATGGCGCGCAAGGTTTCCGGCGACGCCTGGCACGCGGCGTCGAGCGCTTCGACAATGGCCTCTACTGATCCGGAGGGGATCAGCCAGCCCACCCGGTCATCGACCAGTTCGGGGATTCCGGCGATCGCAGTCGCGATCACCGGACGGCGCAGCGCCATCGCTTCCATCAGCACGACCGGAAGGCCTTCCGCGAAGCTGGGCAGGACGAAGGCGCGGGCATCCTTCAGCGCCTCCCGAATGGTGTCCGGTCCGGCCCATCCGCGCAGCCGGACGCTGCCGCCAAGGCCAAGGCGGTCGATCTGCCTTTCGATCGCCGCACGGTCCTCCCCGTCCCCGATCACGTCGAGCACGATCTGCCGCTTCCGGGCAAGGTGCCCCACCGCCTCGATCAGCAGGGGCAGCCCCTTCTGGGCGCTGAGGCGCGCCACGCAAAGGAAGCGCGGCACTTCGGGGGCAGCGCCGGCACAGGCGTCCTCCGCCAGAAACGCGGCATCGGGCGCGCATCGCACCACCTGGATACGGCTCCAATGCGCAGGGTCGGACCAGCGCATCAGTTGCCCGCGCCCGAAACTGGATACCGCCGCCACGAAAGCGGCCTCTGCGATCTTGCCGGGCAGGTCCAGCGCCAGCGGGGCATCGAACTCATCCGGGCCATGGACGGTGAAGCTGTAGGTAACCGGCGCCAGGCGCGCCACCAGGCGCGCCACCGTCGCCGGGTTGGTGCCGAAATGAACATGCAGATGCCGCGTTCCTTCGCGCTCCAGCCGCCGGGCCAGCAACGCAGCCTCCGCGAAATAGGCCGCGCCGCGCAGGCGGTTTCCCGCGCCCGCAACCCGCAGGGCCAACCGCAAGGCCCGCCAACTGGCACGCGGCCGCGTGGCGAAGCAGGCCGCCACCGCGCCGGCAAGCCCGGTGGCATTATCCAGCAGGCCGAAAGTCCGCTCCGCCTCGGCCCGGTCCTCGGCGCCGGGAAGCGGCTGGTCGGACCGGCGCACGGTGAACCGGCTGACGGCGAAACCCTGCCGCTCAAGCGCGGCGATCTCCGTCCGGATGAAACTGTGGCTGACCTTGGGATAGACGTTGGTGAGATAGGCGACGCGGCGCGGCGCTTCGGTTTGCGCAGCCGGCCTGCCGGTACACGCCGCCCCAGGTTCCGGCCTGTCTCGCGCCGCCCCGTGCAGGACGTCGTCCAGCGGGACTTCAACCAGAGGCGCTTCGGCGCTGCCTGCCATCTCCATCATGCCGCCCATTATGATCCAACCCGCGGCACGGTGGCATTGCGACTATTCCCAATGATTTTTGGCCTGTGTTCCGTTGGGACCGCAACGCCCGGATGCAGACGCGCGCGCGTCGTGCGAGATTTCATCCGATCCTGATGGAGACTTGCCGTGCCACGCCTGCGCGCCTTGCCACCCCGTCGACAGAGAAACGGCTCCGCCGGCCGTCCGTCGTGTCTGGCCCGGTCGTGAACGGAGCGCTTCCCCCGCTTCCCCACGCCGGCCCTCCGCGCGCCGAAATGGCGATGATGCAGCGCCGATTGTCGCTGCGGCCCGGGCGGCTGCTGTTCGACCGGCTGCTGGGCACCACCCGGCCGGATATTGCCAAGGCCTCCTTCGAACGCTGGCAGGTGGCCCCGCGCAGTTGCACCGAAGTGCTGCCCGCCAAGGCGCTTCCCGGCCAGATCGAGCGCATTTCCGGCACAAGGTCCGGCACCGTGAAGGAAGTGGCCCGCTATCTGAAAGGCGGCTTCGACGTGATCGAGGCCGCCACCATGGGCTACTGCATCCGCGACGTGCTGCTTCACGACGGCATGCTCCATGCCCGTGGCGGCCTGCGCCGGCTGCGGCCGGGTTCGCGCTTCACCCCGCTGACGTTGGCCCCGCGTGAGACCGGGCGCATCGCCCTGTACGAAAGCTGGCTGGGCAACCGCTGTTTCGCCGGCTGGCTGGGCGGAGACTGTCTGACCTATCGCCTTGCCGAAGAGGCCGGCGCGCCGTTCACCACCGGGCAGTCGGGCCCCCATGTGGCGGAATACGAAAGCGCGCTGCGGATCACCCCGGCCAGCGCCGCCGCCATCCATTGCGACGAACTCGTCCTGTTCGACGATGCCCCCCACAACGAACATAAGCGCGCACGGGCGGACGACATGCGGCGGCGGCTGGTACGCCGCCCCGTCGAACGCCATCGCGGCGTTTTCCTGCTGAGCTACGGGGCGGCGGAAAACTGGGTGGGAAGTTCGGCGGAACGCTCTGCGGAACTGGCGAACGAACTGGCCGTCGCCGAATATCTGGCCGCGCGGCACGGCTTTCGTGTGCTCGCCCCCTCCCGCGCCGGGATCGCGGAGATCGCCCGCGCCTGCGGTGGGGCCGAAATCGTCGCGGGGGTGGATGGCAACCATCTGGTTCACGGACTGGTGATGATGCCCCCCGATGCCCGCGCCCTTGTAATCCAGCCGCAGACGCGCGCGGGATCCGCCCTGAAACGTCTCACCGACAGGCAGGGGCAGAACTATGCCCTTGTCGTCGCCAGGGGAACCAACGATGGCTTTGCCGCCGATATCGACGAGATCGCCCGAACGCTCGATCTCGTCTGACGGGGCGGCGGCCGGGGGCCACCGCATCGTCGAACAGGACCTGCCTTCCATCGGCACTGCGGCCAGGACCGCGCTGCTTTGCCTTGCCGTCCTGCTCACGCCCGGCGCGACGGTGCCGAAGGCACACCCGACGCTGCATCCCCTGTCGGGCGCGCCTCCCGCACTGCCCGCCATGCGGCCCGAAGGCAGTTCCGGTGACGGCGCAGGAGAGGTCCAGGCCCAGATGGCCCGCGCCTTCAATGCATCGATCCCGGTTGCACGCGGGTCGTTGGTGCCGGCACAGCCATTCTATCTAGACGCCTCCTTCGCGGATCGTGCGCGCGCACTCGATTGCCTGGCCGCCGCAGACTTCTACGAGGCGGGCGGCGATCCTTCCGATCAGCGCGCGGTGGCACAAGTGGTGCTCAACCGCGTCCGCCACGTCGCCTTCCCGGCAACGATCTGCGGCGTGGTGTTCGACGGGGCGGACCGGCCCACCGGCTGCCAGTTCACTTTCACCTGCGACGGTTCGCTCTACCGCCGCCGCCCCACCCCATCCGCCTGGCAGCAGGCCCGGCGCGTTGCCGCCGAAATGCTGCTGGGGCGTGTCGACACGGAAGTCGGCCAGGCGACCCATTATCACACGGATTGGGTCAGCCCGATCTGGGACCGGACCATGGACAAGCTGGCGATCGTGAAGACGCACCTGTTCTTCCGTTGGAGGGGTGCGGGCGGCGCGCCCAGTGCCTTTACCAAGCGCTATGGCGGCAGCGAACCGCGCATCCTCCGCCTCGCCGCCCTGTCTGCCGCGCATGCCGGTGCGGAGGCAGGAACGGAAGGCGCCGAACTGGCGGCCGTGGCGGCGGCAGCGCCGCAAGTCGCGCCAGCCCCGCCAGCGCTCTCGCTGCATGATCAAGGCGTATTCCTTGTCACGCTTCCGGTCGCTGCAGGGCCGGACAGTTTCCGGCGCATGGCAGAGCAGCAATGCGCCGGCCTGTCGGACTGTCGCTTCGTCGGGTGGACCAACCCTGCACGCCGTGCGGACACGCTGCCGCTGCCGGGCAGCGCGGTGGACGCGATCTCGTTCACCTTCGTGCGCCATCCGGACCAGAAGACCGGCCGCGCACAATGGAATTGCGCGGAGTTTCCCCGGGTAAACACGGAAGAATGCCTGCATCGCGCCGATTGACCGGATCAATCGACAGTTGTTAAAAACTTATCACGATATATCTTGAATTGGATCGCGACAGGCGATAACCGCTCCGACAGGAAAGTGGGACGAGGAAGCCGGCCAAGGCCGCGCGGAAGGGCTCCGGCCACCGCGCAAAGCGGTAAATGGCCGCCCGTTACCGCGCACGCCGCCCCCTGTTCACGCCTCTCGAGTCGCCGATGTCCGATCGTTCCGCCGCCCACAATACCGCCGCCAAAGCGGCTCCCATCGCCGAAGGCGGGACCGGGCAGGCGCTGCTGTTCCTGGTTGCGGCGGCCATGTTCATGGAGAACCTGGACGGCACGATCATCGCCACCGCCCTGCCCACCATGGCGCGCTCGTTCCATGTCTCCGCCGTGGACCTCAATCTGGGCATCAGCGCCTATCTGCTGGCGCTGGGCACGTTCATCCCCGCCAGCGGCTGGGTAGCGGACCGGTTCGGCACGCGCCGCGTCTTTGCCTCGGCCATAGTCCTGTTCACGCTGGCATCGGCGCTCTGCGGATTTTCCCAGAACCTGGGCGAGTTCGTTGCCGTGCGTATCCTGCAGGGACTGGCCGGCGCGCTGATGGTGCCGGTGGGCCGCCTAGTGGTGCTGCGCAACACCCCGCGCGACAAGCTGATGGACGCGATGTCCACGCTGGTATGGCCGGCGCTGGTGGCGCCCGTGCTGGGGCCGCCGCTGGGCGGGTTCATCGCCGGCCACGCCAGCTGGCGCTGGATCTTCTACCTCAACCTCCCGCTGGGCGCGCTGGCGCTGCTGGCCGCTTGGCGGCTGGTGCCGGACATCCGCGCCGAACAGCGCCTGCCCTTCGACTGGAAGGGTTTCGCGCTGTGCGGATCGGGCATTTTTGCGCTGATGTTCGGGCTGGAACGGCTGGCGCAGCGGCCGGACCCGCGGAGTATCGCGCTGGTCGTCGCCGGCCTTGCCCTGCTGTGGGGCGCGGTGCGGCACTTCCGCCAGGCACGCCACCCGATGATCGACCTTTCGGCGTGGTCCATCCGCACCTTCCGCATGTCGATGCGCGGAGGATCGATGTTCCGCATGGCGATCGGCAGCGCGCCGTTCCTGCTGCCGCTGGCGTTTCAGGTCGGCTTCGGTTTCAGTCCGCAGAAGTCCGGCCTGCTGATGCTTGGCGTGTTCGGCGCCAACCTGGGGATGAAGACGGTGACTTCCGCACTGCTGCGGCGCTTCGGGTTCAGGCCGGTCATGCTGGTGAACGGCCTGCTGGCTACCGTGGCGCTGGCTGCCTGCGCGACGATCTCTGCCGATACGCCGCTGGCCCTGCTGATCGCCGTGCTGGCGTTCGGCGGCGCCACCCGGTCCATGCAGTTCACGACGATCAGCATGATCTGCTTTGCCGACGTGCCGCAGCCGCAGATGGCAGGCGCCAACGGGTTGGCGAACACCATCTCGCAACTGACCATGGGCGCGGGCATCGCGCTGGGCGCCATGGCGATCCGTGGCGGCACCTCCATCGCCCATAGCCTTGATCTGGCCGATAGCGCGGCCGGTTTTCGGATCGCCTTCCTGCTGGTCTCTCTGGTAAGCCTTGCCGGGCTGGTAGACGCGCTGCTGCTGCCCCGCAACGCCGGTGCCCGGCTGACGCACCCGCTGCGCAAACCAGCCTGAACGGCGGGCCTGCACCGACAGAATCCCTCCCCTGAAAACCTGTACTGGCATTGCAGACTGCCCCGGCCAAGCGCCGCGCGATACTCTTCCCTCCTGACCTTTTTACGGTTGAGGGCGGCAATGGAATTGCACAGAAGCACGACTGACGAGCGCACTTCGGCCGAGGATTTCAGCGTCGTCGACATCGGCAGCATCGGCAGCGCACCGGCTGCGAAACCGGCACGACAGAAACGCCGCGCACCCCCGATCGACCTGGACGATGCGCCAGTCACGCGGCCTTTCCTGCCGCCGCTCGACGAGTTCCTGCCCTATCTGGAAGGAATCTGGGCCAACCGCTGGCTGACCAACGCGGGCCCCTATCACCAGCAGTTCGAGGAAGAACTGGCGGCCTATCTGGGCGTGGACCACCTTGCGCTGACCTCCAACGGAACCAGCGCGCTGCAACTGGCGCTCCTGGCGTTGGACGTCACCGCGGGCGAAGTCATCACCACGCCTTTCACCTTCGTCGCCACTACGCATGTCCTGCAACTGGCCGGCCTGCAGCCGGTGTTCGTGGACATCGATCCGAAGACCGGCAATCTCGATCCTGAAATGGTCGAACGCGCGATAACGCCAAGGACCAGCGCGATCATGCCGGTCCACTGCTTCGGCCATCCCTGCCGCACCGATCGCATTGCAGAGATCGCCGATGCTCACGGACTGAAGGTGGTCTACGACGGTGCGCACGCCTTCAATGTCCGCCGGAACGGCGAAAGCCTGCTGCGCGCGGGCCACGCCACCTGCCTCAGCTTCCACGCCACGAAAGTGTTCAACACGTTCGAAGGCGGGGCGATCGTCTGCGATGCCGGAACCAAGGCGCGGATCGCGCGCCTGCGCAACTTCGGATTTTCCGATGCCTTTTCGGTCGACGCGATTGGCACCAATGCCAAGATGAGCGAATTCCAGGCCGCTTTCGGCCTGGTCCAGCTGAAGCATGCCGATCATGTGATCGCCCGCCGCGCCGCCATCGCCGGGCAATACTCGGCCGGGCTGCGCACCATCGACGGCCTTGCTCTGTTCGAGGCGGAGCCGGGCTGGCAGCTGAACCATTCCTATTTCCCGATCCTGCTGGATGACGGTCTGGCCCTGCGGCGCGATGAACTCTGCGCGCGCCTGCTAGCCGCCGGCATTCATGCGCGGCCCTATTTCTGGCCGCTGGTTTGCGACCATTCGGTCTACCGGCACTTGCCGTCCGCCAGCAGTCACATGCCGGTGGCGCGCAGCTTCGCGAAGCGGATCCTGTGCCTGCCGCTCTATCCCGATCTGGCCGCGCGCCACATCGAGACGGCCGTGGCGATCATCGACGATTTCTGCGCCCGCACCCGCCAGCGGAACTGACCGCCGGGAAGGCGCGCACTGGAAGGAACCCCGCGAAATGCCGGTCCTGCAGTTATCGTCCGTCGTTTCGAAACCCCGGTGGGGCGATGCGAACCGTGCGCCTCCGGATGATGCCCCCATGCTCAACATCCTGATGATTGCGGAGAACGTATCCCGCAACCTCAGCGGCGAAACCATCCTGCCCTACTATTACCTGAAGCACTTCCTGGCGCTGGGGCACAACGTGCGCGTGATCTGCCACGAACGCGTGCGCGAACAGTTGAAGGCAGAGCTGGACGCGGCCACTTTCGCGCGGTTCGTCTTCGTCCGGGACGGGTTTCTGCAGAAGATCCTGTTCCGCATCGGCGGCGTATTTCCGCATCGCGTATCGGACCTTGTCTTCAACCAGCTTATCCAGTTGCTCACGCAATTGCGCATGCGCCGCGTGGCCATGGAGCGGGTGGCGGCGGGCAGCATAGACGTCGTCTTCCAGCCCGCCCCCATCGCCGTCAAGGCAGTGAGTTCGATGTACGGACTGGGCGCGCCGGTGGTCATCGGGCCGATGAGCGGCGGCATGGACCTGCCGCCCGCGTTCCGGCGGCTGGATGGCCCGCTGGTACGGCTGGCGATATCCGGATCGCGCGGTGCGGCCGGATTGCTCCACCGGCTGATCCCCGGCAAGCGCAACGCCGCCGTGCTGCTGGTCGCCAACAAGCGCACGCGCGCGGCATTGCCATCCCACACCACAAACGACGTGCGTGAGGTGATGGAAAGCGCGGTGGACCTGGGCCGCTGGCAACCGCGCACCAGCGACCCCGCGCTTCGCGGGCCGATGTCCTTCATCTTCTGCGGCCGCTTCGTGGACTGGAAGGGTATCTCGCTGCTGGTGCGGGCCTTCGCGCCGCTGGCACGGACCGGCAACGTCAGGCTGGACCTCGTCGGCGACGGCGAACTGTTCGAAGAGATCGAGCAGTTGATCGATGTGGAGGGCATCCGGCAAAGCGTCGTCCTGCATGGCCGCGTGCCGCTGGAACGCTATATCGAACTGCTGCACGACGCCGGCGCCTTCGTCTCTCCGTCGCTGCGCGAATGCGGCGGGATCGCGATGATGGAGGCGATGGCGATCGGCGTTCCCGTCATCGCCACCGACTGGGGCGGCGCCGCCCAATATGCCAGCCGCGAGTGCGCGATACTGGTGCCTCCCTCCTCTCAGACGGATTTCGTCGACGGGCTGACCGCGGCGATGCGCCACCTTGCCAATTCTCCCGAAGTCCGCCGCGATCTTGGCCGCGCCGGCCGCCGCCATCTGGAACACGAAGGGCACGACTGGGCGGTGAAGGCACGGACCATCGCCGAAATCCTTGAAGACGTGTCCAAACCCCGCCGCCCGGCGGCCTAAGCGGAAGCCCCGTCATGGAACAGACCGACAAACCCGAGATCGTCTTCTACGCACGGCAGCTCTACAACGGCGGGGTCGATCGCGTCGTGTTCAACCTTGCGGAAGAATTCCTGGCCCGCGGCATCCGGCCGGTCATCCTGGTCGATCTGGACAATCCGTGGTCGCCATTCCGCGAACTCATTCCGGAAGGCGTGGGCTACGAAGTGCTCGGCGCATCCGGCGCGCTGGCGCGGATTACCCGGCTGCGCGCCTATCTGCGCCGCACGCGGCCCCGGGCGGTGATGTGCACCGGCTTCGGCTTTCCCAACCTTTGCGCGATCCTGGTCCGCTGGATCGCCGGCTTCCGCTTTCGCCTGATGCTGACCGAGCATTGCTTCCCCTCGGTCGATCTCGACGCCGCGCGGCCCTGGCAATCGCGCTACTGGTTCTTCCGGCTTGCCCACATGCTCTATCCCTTTGCCGACACCATCGTCGCGGTATCGAAAGGCACCGCGCAGGATCTGGCCAAAGTGATCGACATCGATCCGGACACGATCACCTGCATCTACAACCCCATCGTCAGCGACGGACTGATCGAATCCGGGCAGGCGCCGGTCGATCACCCGTGGTTCGACGATCCGGACGTGCCGGTGGTGATCGGCGTCGGCCGATTGGAGCATCAGAAGGACTTCGGAACGCTGATCACCGCCTTCGCGAAAGTGCGCAGGCAGATGCGCTGCCGCCTGATGATCCTGGGCGACGGTTCGGAGCGGGAGATGCTGACCGGCCTCGTCCGCAATCTGGGGCTGTCGGACGACGTCGCCCTGCCCGGTTTCGCGCCGAACCCCCACGCCTATACCGCCAAGGCCAGCCTTTTCGTGCTGTCCTCCCGCTTCGAAAGTCTGGCCAATGTGGTGATCGAGGCAATGGCGCTGGGCACGCCCGTCATCGCGACGGACTGCCCCTCCGGCCCGGCGGAGGCGCTGGACAACGGCCGCTTCGGCCGGTTGGTAAAGGTTGAGGATGCCGACGGACTTGCCACCGCCATGCTCGATGCGCTGCGCAAGCGCCCGGCACCGGTGCCGAAAAGCTGGCTGGAGCAATTCACCACCCGCGCATCGGCCAGCCGCTATCTTGAGTTGCTGACCCCGGCAACCTGATGCGGGTCATCGGGAAGCACGCACGGCTCGCGCCGCTCACGTCGCTGCGCTTCTTTGCCGCGCTGCTGGTGCTGCTGTCCCACCTCGTGTTCCTGCAGAGCAGCCAGAGCCCGGCGCTGCGCGCCGGTTTCGACCAGCTCCTGCGTCAGGGCGCCTGCGGGGTCACGTTCTTCTTCATCCTGTCCGGCTTCATTCTGGCCTATGCCTACGAACAGGCCATCGCCGACAGGGACGTGCCGCTTGGGGTCTATCTCTACCGACGCGTTGTGCGGATCTTTCCGCTTCACTTGATCGTGGCGCTGGCCGTCCTGGCCTATCTGACATGGCGGGGCGATCCGCCGCCGCTGCAGGCGATCGCGCTCAACCTTGGCCTGCTGCACAGTTGGTCCCCCAATCCCTTCGTCCACTATTCGCTGAACGGCCCGTCCTGGAGCCTGTCCAACGAACTGTTCTTCTACGCGCTGTTTCCCTGGCTGGTGAAGCTGGACAGGCGGCTGCTGGGATGGCTGTTCATCGCCGGGATGGCGGTGATCGCGGTGGGTGCCTGCCTCGCCGCCCTGTGGACCGGCGGCTATTCGCCATTCGTCGACTGGCTGTTCTACGTCTTTCCCATCACCCGTCTGTTCGAATTCGTTGCCGGCATCCTGCTCTGCCACGCTTGGCGGCGGGGCGCGGGGCGGTCCTGGGCGGGCAGCGGGACGGAGGTGCTGCTGACACTCTCGATTCCGGCGATCATGTTCGCCGTCGAATGGTTCGCGGTGCCGCTGGTGTTTCGATACCAGCTCGTCTTCATACTGCCGATGTCCGCGCTGATCCTGGTCTTCGCGCATGGCCGAGGCGCCCTCTCCCACTTGTTGCGATCGCCCGCGCTGCAATTGCTGGGGGAGGCGTCTTTCGCGCTCTATCTCATTCACCGGCCGATGATCATCTTCATGGCCCGCTGGGCCGGCCACGGCGCCGCCAGCGACGTCGCGCTGGCGGGCGCCATGCTGGTGCTGACGATCCCCGCCTCGATCG
Organism: Novosphingobium oxfordense; assembly: GCF_044029435.1. Lineage (NCBI taxonomy): Bacteria > Pseudomonadati > Pseudomonadota > Alphaproteobacteria > Sphingomonadales > Sphingomonadaceae > Novosphingobium > Novosphingobium oxfordense. Next base: position 2,343,769 of record NZ_CP147008.1, read on the forward strand.
CGGTCTATCTCCTGCTGGACCGCCCGTTGGAACAGTGGTTCCGCCGCAACGAGCGGACCTTGTTCCGCCGCACCCTTTCCGGCCTGAAAGCCTGACGGCGCGGCGGAATACCGTTCAGGCCGCCGCCGATTGCGCAATCTGGCGCAAGGCCTGCTCGAAATGCTCGGCCGGCTGCCCCCCGGAGATCAGGTAGCGGTCGTTGACGATCACGGCAGGCACGCTGTTGATCCCGCGTGAGCGCCACAGGTCCTCGTCCCGGCGCACGTCGTCGGCGAATTCGTCGCCAGACAGAATCTGCGCGGCGCGGGCGGTATCAAGGCCCGCCCGCTCCACGGCGCCGATCAGGACGTCGCGGCTCGACACATCCTCGCCGCGCGTGAAATAGGCCTCGAACAGCGCCTTCTTCAGTGCCTTCTGGCTACCTTCCGCGTCGGCCCAGTGCAGCAGGCGATGCGCGTCGAAAGTGTTGTAGATCCGGCTGCCGGGCGCCATCGTCATGGTGAAGCCGACATCCGCCGCGCGCTGGCGGATCATTTCACGGTTGGCGGCGGACTGCTCAGGCGTGGTGCCGTATTTCTGGGCGATATGCTCGCCGATGTCCTGACCTTCCGAGCCCATGTCCGGATTCAATTCGAAGGGCTGGAAATGAATATCGGCCTCTACCGTACCGTCCAGGTTGGCCAGCGCCTGTTCCAGGCCGCCCAGCCCGATCACGCACCAGGGGCAGGAAATGTCGGAGACAAAGTCGATTTTCAGATGCTGTGACATGGGTTCGTTTCCAATCGGGGCAATGCGTTCCCCAACATAGGGCGGCGGGGACGGTTGTGAACCCGATGCACTGTTCGCACCGCTTATATGGCGGCGCCGAACATGGCATAAAGGTGGCTTCCGGGATGCTTCGGAAAATCCGCATCGTTTGCCCGTCCGCTCAAACCGCGTTGACCCGCCTATTTACGTAGTATACTACATATATCGACTCCAAGGCGGCCCCCCGACCGAACCGCCATGCAAACGAGGATGCACGCAATGCAGTTTCACCTGAACGGATTCCGTACCGGCGATCCCGAAATCCATCCGGCGGCCCCTCATGCGGATGCGCGCGGCGACGTCGACGTTCTCATCGTCGGCTGCGGCCCCGCCGGCCTGACGCTGGCTGCCCAACTGGCCCGTTTCCCCGCTATCCGTACCCGGATCGTGGAGCGCAAGGCAGGTCCGCTCGAACTTGGCCAGGCGGATGGCATTGCCTGCCGCACCATGGAAATGTTCAATGCCTTCGGCTTCGCCGACCGCGTCTCGCGTGAGGCCTATTGGGTCAACGAAACCACTTTCTGGAAGCCCGACGATGCGGAGGCCGGCAAGATCGCCCGCCACGGCCGCATCCGCGATACCGAGGAAGGCCTGTCGGAATTCCCGCACGTCATTCTCAACCAGGCGCGCGTCCACGATTTCTACCTTGAATCCATGCGCAATTCGCCCAGCCGACTGGTGCCGGACTACGGCATGGAAATCGTCGACCTGACCGTGCCCGAAAATCCTGAAGAGCCGGTCACCGTTCGCCTCCGCCCGGTCGGCGCGGAAAGCGAAGCGGCTACCGAAGTGATCCGCGCCCGCTACGTCGTCGGCTGCGACGGTGCGCGCAGCCAGGTGCGCAAGGCGATCGGCCGCGAACTGAGCGGGGAATCCGCCAACCAGGCATGGGGCGTGATGGACGTTCTGGCCTACAGCGACTTCCCGGATATCCGCCTGAAGAGTGCGATCCACTCCGCCAACGAAGGCAATATCCTGATCATCCCGCGTGAGGGCGGCTACCTCGTGCGCCTCTACATCGAGCTGGACAAGCTGGGAAAGGATGAGCGCGTCTCGGCCAAGAACATCACCGTGGACCAGCTTGTCGCCGCAGCCGGCCGTATCCTCCAGCCTTACGTGCTGGACGTGAAGCAAGTGGCATGGTGGTCGGTCTACGAGATCGGCCAGCGCCTTTGCGACAAGTTCGACGATGTGCCCTTCGGGCAGGAAGACACCCGCCTGCCCCGCGTGTTCATCGCCGGTGATGCCTGCCACACCCACAGTCCCAAGGCCGGTCAGGGCATGAACGTGTCCATGCAGGATACCTTCAACCTGGGCTGGAAGCTGGCCGCGGTGCTGCAGGGCCAGGCAGAGCCTGCACTGCTGCACAGCTATTCGGCGGAACGCCAGACGATCGCCAAGGAACTGATCGACTTCGACCGCGAATTCGCCGCGATGTTCAGCGCCAAGCCGAAGACGGCAGAGGATGAGGACGGCGTCGATCCCGCCGCGTTCCAGCGCTACTTCGTCAAGCAGGGCCGGTTCACGGCCGGCACCGCCACCCAGTACCGCCCGTCTGCCCTCACCGGCAGTGGCGATCACCAGCAGCTTGCCGAAGGGTTCAAGGTGGGCATGCGCTTCCACTCCGCCCCCGTCGTGCGGCTGGCCGATGCCAAGCTGATGCACCTGGGCCATGTCGCGGAAGCAGACGGGCGCTGGCGGATCTATCTGTTCGCCGGCAAGGATGGTCTGGAGGCGGGATCGCGCGTGGCGAAGCTGGCACGGTTCCTGGAAACCGACGCGGCATCGCCGGTCGTCCGCCACACCGCCGCGGGGGCCGATGTCGACGCGGCGATCGACGTGCGCGCGGTGTTCCAGCAGTCGCACCAGGCCCTCTCCATGGACGAGCTTCCCGGCCTGCTCTGGCCGCGCAAGGGCGCGTTCGGCCTGCGCGACTACGAAAAGGCGTTCTGCGCCGATGCCGATGCCGACATCTTCGACCTGCGCGGCGTCGATCGGGAAAACGGCTGCGTGGTCGTGGTCCGGCCGGACCAGTACATCGGCCAGGTGCTGCCGCTGGACGCCCACGCCGATCTGGCCGCCTACTTCGCCGGCATCCTGAAGGAACAGGCCTGATCGTCCGCCTGAGAAGCCGGTCTGTGCGCAAGTGTGTGCGACCGGCTTCGCGGGCTTGAGAACAGGCGCGAATTGGAGGTAGGTGCGGCTTATGAGCGACCTCGAGACCTTGCCAGGCCACCTGATCCGCCGCCTTCAGCAGATTGCGGTGGCGCTGTTCTCCACCCGCATGGGTGAGGCGGACATCGACCTGACGGCGGTGCAGTTTGCCGCCCTGATGACCTTGCGCGACCATCCGGGGCTGGACCAGCAGACGCTGGCCGGCATGATCGCCTATGACCGCGTGACGCTGGGCGGGGTGATCGACCGGCTGGAGCAGAAGGACCTCGTCGTCCGCGAAACCAGCCCGACCGACCGGCGCGCGCGCATCCTCAATCTTACAGAGGAAGGGCGGCAGACCCTCGACCGCGCTATCCCCTGGGTGGACCGGGTGCAGGAAGAGATCCTGGCCGGCCTCTCGGACGAGGAACAGGCCATGTTCATGACGCTGCTGTCGAAGCTGACGCGGGCCGGCAACGAACTCAGCCGGGCGCCGCTGCGCGGCCGCTAGGCGCCAAACGCGTGACCAAGCGCTAAGCTCCCGATCGCGCGGGATTCCATGGAGCTGGTCCATGGGGGCTGGTCATGGTTCGACCGGCCCGATACCCTGCGCGAATGTTCGATCCCTCGCGGCTTGCACTGACCTATCTGTTGATTGAATGGGTCATCCGGCTCGTCATGATCGTGGTCCTGCCACTGCGCCGCTCGCCCGAGGCGGCGCGCAGTTGGCTGCTGCTGGTGCTGTTCCTGCCGGTGCCGGGTCTCATCCTCTATCGCTTCATCGGGCGCGCCCGGTTCCCGGCATGGCGGCAGACCCGCTTTGCGGACGACCTTCCCTATCGCATGAACGTGGCCGAAGGGCTGGCCGCCATCGGCGAAACCGGGCCTGACCGCGCTGGGGCCATCGCCCCGCTGGCCGGCACGCTGGGCGGCTTTCCCGCGTGCGGCGGCAACCGCGCGGACCTGCTGACGGATTATGACGCGACCATCGCCGCCATGGCGAGCGCCATCGATTCCGCCCTGCGCTGCGTTCACCTCCAGACCTACATCTTCGCGGACGACCGCACCGGGCGGTTTATCACGGAGGCTCTGGCGCGCGCCCATGCCCGGGGCGTGGCGGTGCATGTGCTGGTAGACGCCCTCGGCTCGCGCCCATGGGCGAAACGCAGCATGGCGATGCTGGATCGCGCCGGCGTCTCCGCACGACTGGTGCTGCCGGTCCGCTTCGCCTCCCTGCGCCGCGCCCGCACGGACTTGCGCAACCACCGCAAGCTTTGTGCGATAGACGGCAGGATCGCCTTCGTCGGATCGCAGAACATCGTGAACCGCGACTTCAAGCCGTCGATCGTCAACGACGAACTCGTCGCCAGGGTGGAAGGGCCCGTCGTCGCGGCGTTCGATGCGATGTTCGCCAGCGACTGGTATCTGGAAACCGGAGAGCGCATCGCCAGCGAGCGGATCCCCGCCCCCGCCGGAACCACGGTGCTGCAGGCCATGCCCAGCGGGCCGGACTTCGGCACCGCCGGTTACGAGCGCCTGCTGGTGGAACTGGTGCACGAGGCCCGCCACGAAGTGACGATCGTCTCACCCTACCTGATCCCCGACGACGCCCTGCTGACGGCAGTAAGGAACGCGGTGGCCCGATCCGTCGCGGTGAACCTGATCGTGTCGCACGTCGTGGACCAGAAGCTGGTGCGGCTGGCCCAGCGGTCCTATTATCAGGAACTGCTTGAGGCCGGCGTTCGCATCTACCGCTATCGCAGCCACTTGCTCCACACCAAGGCGGTCGCCATCGACGGCATGGTGGGGATCGTGGGATCCAGCAATGCCGACATGCGCTCCTTCGCGCTCAATGCAGAGATCAGCCTGATCCTGCACGGCGAAGATGCCGTGGCGCCGCTGCTTGACGTGCTGAACGGCTATATCGCGCAGAGCGACCGCCTGCCCCTGTCCGCCTGGCGCTTGCGCCCACGCCCCATGCGGGTGCTGGAAAACCTTGCCCGGCTGGTCAGCCCGTTGCTCTGACGTCCTCCAGGTTGACGGCTCCAAGGTTGGGCTCCTCGAAGGTTGGCCCGGGCCGCCCTGGGCGCTAGCCGGACACATGCTGACTGACAGACAGCGCGCCACTTCAGTCAACGAGGCGTCGACCAACCTGACTAACGTTGCAGCTCCCCGCATCTTCCGAGGGTAACTCGCCGCGTCGCCTCCCTCCAGCAGTGACGCGTTGTGGGACTTTCCCGCCGTTCCCAAGCATGAGAAGCAATGTCGGGTTTCCCGCCAGAACCGGACACATGGCGGCTTTGCACGATTTTAACTCGGAACCGGCCTTTCCGGATCCGCCAACCTTGCGGACGTTCAGTCGGATTGCCAACCTCACCGAAAGCCGCCACTCTGCCGTTGCGGCTACAAATCGAGAGAAGCGACATTGCGCAGAAGTTGGGCGAATAGGCTGAAGTTAGCAGGTCTCAGCTTTGTATATGCTGGAAGCATTTTTGCTCTCGACAGACTGGGTGTCCATGACCTTGCAAGCCCATGGCTCTGCACTGCACTCATCCCCCTCATTCTGATTTATGTAGGTGAGCGCATAGGTTTAATTAACATGTTCAGGGGAATTTCACTCCCCAGCTTGCTATTGTGGGCTTCAGCCAATCTGCAAATCTGGGTCTTGAACACGCGGTCCGACGTGCCAGTATGGGCTGGATACTTGATCTTGGGCTTGTTCTTGGCCGCTCTTGCCTTCGCGCTGCTGCGAGTGTGGACCTATCAGGAAAGGCCCCTCCGACCGCATCCACTCCAAAAGCCGCATGTCGGCTAGCCTCCGACTTAGCCGTCCTTCAGGTAGCAGGTGTGGCTCCCCGAAAGCGGACGTTCGTTGTCTCGATCGCAATCTGAACCAATGACCGGTATGAATGCGTTGGATCGAGATCCGCTATGGCCAGTTTGTCGGGGGTTGCGGACAGATCGCTATGGAGAGAGCTGTTCAGAGCCGGCGGTTTCCCGAACATCGACATTTATGGCATTTGACCTTGAGAACTCCTTTTAGTCGGGATGCTGAAAAGTGAGATTGCAAATGCCAACAGTCCAGTATGTCGAAAGTGCGGACGGCTCCTGCTCGCTGACCTACGAGGGCTATGATCAAGCACCCGCCCAAGCAGGCGGCGGTGCCATGTATTTGCTTCGCGCTTCGCGTCCCGAAGGAAGAACCGAGATTCGAGGAACGGTGCAATCTACCACCGGACGCAGAGCAGAATATCAAGCGATGCGAGAAGGCCTAAACCTAACGGCCATGCGTAGCTCTGAAACAAGAAAATATCGCGAGGAATTCTCAGAGAAATTTGGAGATTCATACTGCGTAACGCTTTTTCTCTACGCAGATGAATCAAAAGACGAACACAACCGTATTATTATCAACAAGGAGACTTTTTCAGAATTATTTTGCAATTTATTTCTTATATTGACCGCGGATTACAAATATAATAATCCGGAATATCCACGATGTGGCGATGGCCATTATCAAGTTTCTATAGACTATCAGCCTTACGGAGTTAGCCCTGACTTAATCAGGCATTTCACTGCTGATGAGGCATTCAGCCGCTTATAGGCTTTGCCGTTCGGAAAAAACGCTGGTCTTCGAGATATTGCCGTTCAAGACCCTCGGAAACCGCCGCTACCAGTTCTGATGTTCGGAAGCCCATCTCGAAATCTGTGCCGTGGGGACCGGCTGTGGTTCCGGGATGCTGGATGGCAGATTTCAAGGATACGCCACTCACGCGGTAACGAGGGCAATGTCGGCGGGTCCGGAACGGCGACTTTCGGGTTAAAATCCTGAAAAGCTGTCGCTTGGCCGAACGAGCGACCGCTTATGGCGCCCGGTTTAGCCGCCTTCAAAGTCGGAAATGTCGGGGAAGCGGGCATCACCTAATGAGGTGCGTGGCAATCTGTGTTCCCAATAAGGATGAGGCTATCGTTGCTCCCTTGACATCTGCACCTGCGTTCAGGGCTTTGCTAATTGCGTCAATGTCGGAGCTACTACCTGCGATAAGCTTGAATATCTCATGATCCATTCGGCCAACCTTACGGTGCTGACGTGCCAACTTTAAGCCACCGACATATTCAGGTTGCCGCATCAAGTCCGCTGTCACAGTTGAGCCAGCTGCATTTTGAGCGTTGATTTGAGTAACAAAATGGCGCACTCCTAGTTCTTCCAAGATTGGACGACTAAAAGCCAAAGGTAGAAGTGCATCAAGCCGAATGGCCTCGCTTTCAGAAAAGCCTTCGTCGCGAAGCGCTTCAATTTTATGCTCGAACGATTGGTCCCAAGCCGTGGCAATCGTTGTTGCACCTTTGATCAAAAGGGCTTCGGGCATTTCTACTTTTCGCCATGGCAATCTCATGGGCAGGAAACCTATCGTCCGCTCCGAACGTCTGCAAGGTTGGCGGTTCCGGAACGGCGGATTCCAGATTTAAAATCGTGCAAAGCTGCCATCCGTCCGCTGGGCCATGTCGAGAAACCTCGCCTGCCCGGGTTTTCGCAAATTCGCCGATCCGACGGGGCTTATTGCGCAACCACCTCCGCACCAGTGGCGAAAAGCCGTATGCACGAATTGTGTTTGGCGAAAACGACAGGATTCCGGTAGGAAATCATGTGAATTTCGTCAGTCACCGATTTTTTAAGATGGTCTGCTATGCCAGTGATATGAATAATACAGACCGCCACGATTTTCAGCAGCAGTTCCACAAACTGGTCGAGCGGAATCCGTTGGCGGAAGTGGAAAGTCTTTTATATCAAGCCATAATTGCGTCCGATGATCCGTTGCTTGTATCGCTGATCAAGAGGCCGGTGTCTGACTTTCATATTGATCGGTGGCCATCCATTAATGCTGCGATGAAAAATGCAGGCGACGGGCTCACCGAGGGGAGAATGGGGGCGATGATCTTGAGCCTGGTACATCGCAACGCTCCCGATCTCGACATGACCATCGAAGTGACCTTTGCCAAAAGCGCGGCAGAGGCTCCGTTCGTGGAACAGCCGTTCTCGATTTTTAACCGAGATGACGCCGATTATGCAGAACGGCTCAACAGGGCCCGCTCATTTGCGCGATTACCGGAACGCCCTCACTCAATTCCCGCCCAGATCAATCCCAAGCCTAGGCTTGTCGGAATGGAATCTGTCACCCCCATTTACGAACGATATTATGTACCGGGAGAGGACTGGACAGATCGGGCCGATACGGTCAGCACCACTCAAAAACTCGCCTCTGACCTCGTCTTCCTACGCTTTTGCCAAGCCGCCGAGCGGCATGTCTTGCATTCCGATACGGCTCGGCTTCCTACCTTCCTGTCGGTGAAGATGGAGGCTTGGCCGATGGAGACGGGAACCGTCGACTATTGCGACCCGGCGGTGAGAATAGTGCCTGCCTAACCGCAAATCAGCTGTTCTCCGACACCGCGGGGGTCAGGCGCTCGCCTAAGCCTGCGGAACGACTGACATTGGCGCATCGCCGACCGGCGCCAACCTAGCCTCTGTAGGACTGGTTTCGGCGTAAGCTGACGCTCCAGAGGCCGCAGCGGAACGGCGAGAGTGAGGGCGCCTGCTGCCGGAAGC
>NZ_CP147007.1:0-691984 GCF_044029435.1 Novosphingobium oxfordense
GTTTCAGCCATTCGGCGCCAAAGTATGAATGACTGATGGCGGAAATAGCGGTCATTGGTCCCGGCCGCTTGCAGCACGAAATGCCGTCCATTCCCTCGTCAAATGCCATTGATAGTACGTGCTATCAATGGCGGTCTACCGTTAAACGGGAGAGCGAATTGGAAAAGATAAAGGCTGTCGTCGTCGGCACGGGATTTGGTTGTCGTGTCCACGTACCTGCGCTTCGCGCAGCGGGTTTCGAAGTCGCAGCGCTGGTAGGCAGAAATGAGGAGCGCGTTCAACGCAAAGCGGCAGAAAATGCCGTGCCGACATCCTTCACGGATCTGGACGAAGCGATCAGCGCAACAGGTGCTGCGCTAGTTACGATCGCGACCACGCCGAACACGCACGCTACGCTTGCGCATGAGGCTATTGCACTTGGATGTCACGTTTTGTGTGAAAAGCCCTTCGCCTTCAATGCCGATGAGGGCGAGGCACTGCTCCAGGCCGCCGAGCAGGCGGGGGTGATCCATATGGTCTCCCACGAATTCCGCTGGCTGCCGGAGCGCGCGTTGTTTGGACAGGCGATCCGAGAAGGTTTGATCGGTGAGCCGCGTTTCCTGATCGTCGACCAGTTCTTGCCGTTCTGTGCCGACCCCAATGCCAGGTTGCCGCGCTGGTGGTTCGACAAGGAGGCCGGGGGCGGCTGGCTCGGGGCGAGCGGATCGCATCTAATCGACCAGATCCGGGCATGGCTGGGAGATTTCCATTCGCTCAGCGCCAATCTCTTGACCGTTTCGGACCGCGTTGACGTTGCGGAAGACAGCTACTCGATGCGCTTCGTCACGAAGGGCGGCGTGGAGGGTTCCATGCAGCAATCGGCCGGGGCTTGGGGAGAACCTGCGACCCTGTGCCGGTGCGCCGGTTCCAAGGGCACGGTATGGATAGAGGCGGGCAAAGTACTGGTCGCAAATGCCAACGGCACGCGGCAGCTTTCCGTTCCGCCCGAGCTTGAGTTGCCCGCACCGCCGCCGGCCGCAGACCCCAGTTCGGCCAATCGCCTTTCGCATTTCGAGATCGGTCCGTTTACCCGACTGGCTGAAGCGCTGCGGCATGCAATCCTCGGCTCGGCTGGCCGATCGGCGGTCGCCCCGCCGACGTTCCGCGACGGATTGAAGTGCATGCAGATCATGGACGCCATGCACGCATCTGCAGCCGGAGGTGGCTCACTTCAGGTGCTGTCCTGATGGGCGGAAAACTGCGCGGTGGCATCGGGCTGGAATATCTCAGTGTGTTCGGAATGCCGTTGCCGCAATATGTAGCGCTGGCTGCGCGTCTGAAGTGTGATTTCGTATCGGTAAATTATCGCGGGGCCGCGAACAGCTTGGTTGGTCCTGCCGAAGAACCGCTGAAGGATAGCAAATCGACAAGGCGCCAATTGGCGACCGCCTTGGCCGACCACGGTATGCGGCTGGAACTGGTTGAGGGGTTTGCCATCGAGGCCGGCACAGCGGTTGAGGACTATGACTCCGATCTCGATGTCGTTGCGCAACTTGGCGCGCGTTCCCTATGCGTCGTGAGTCTCGACAAGGACAGGGCGCGAACGCATGCGCAATTTGCTCGGCTGGCGGAACTGGCAGCAGAGCGGAGATTGATTGTCACCACGGAAGTCGGTGCCGGTGTGCTCAGGACTATCCAGCAAGCCGAGGCATCGTGGTTGGCCGTGGGGCATCCTAATTTCAAGTTGCTCATCGATACCATGCACTACTTCCGTCGTGGGGGCATGGTGAACGATCTCGAGAGTCTTCCGCCCGAGGCAATCGGCCATGTGCAGATTTGCGATGTTCCGATGCCGGCCAAGATCGAGAGCTATATGGATGAGGCGCTGTTCGAGCGACAATGTCCCGGCGATGGCGACCTGCCGCTCGCAGACTTCCTCAGAAGGATACCAACAGACACAGCCATCGGAATCGAGGCGCCGATCCGATCTGCCTACAATGAACTGGAGTCATCTCTACTCAAATGTCTGATGCGGACCCGTCAATTGGTGGGTCCGTACTTACTCGATCAGGGCCATAGCCTGCGGTGAACGATCGGCTCCAACATGCGCAACTCTCGACCAGATAGACATATTTGGACGTGCTGACACAACCGTCAGTATTAGACAGAAGCGGTCGCATGATGATGACGATAGCTGCCGGTAAACGCACGAGAGCAAGACAGATCAGGGCGATGGAAGGTGGTCGTATCAACGCAGACCACGAAAGGCCATTTCAAAGCCCAACAATAGCAGGAAGATTAGAAAAAGCCGGCGGAATAGCAGCGGACTGATCCGTGTCCGGATCAATCGTCCAGTTGCCATGCCAACGAGCGCGGGAACGACCCCAAGCGTCGAGGTCAGCAGATTCCCGAGCGGGGATGCACCATGCCAGAACAGCCCAATCGCAAGCGCGATCGTCGACACCGTGAACGAAAGACCCAGCGCCTGCACTAGATCATCACGCTGGAGGTCAAGTGACTGGATGTACGGCACGGCAGGTATCACGAACACACCCGTCGCACCCGTGACCAGTCCAGTAACCAGCCCGACCACCGGGGACAGCCACGGCTCCCATCGGGGAGAAACGTTGAGAGGCTTGGCCAGCAGCGTGTACGCCGCATAGATGATCAGGACGATGCCAAGACACACGGTCGTCAATGCGGTAGTCCCTCCTGTCAGCATCATAGAGCCGATCACCGTCCCGATGATGATGGTCAGCATCATCGACCAAAGGCGATGGATGAGCACTCCGAACTTCGGGCCTGCCAAAAGCTGCCAGACGTTGGTGAGGAACGATGGCACCAGCAGCAGCGCGGCGGCGGCTAACGGCGATAGCAGCGATCCCAGCACTCCCATGGCAACTGTGGGCAACCCCATGCCGGTCACTCCCTTGACGATGCCGGCGGCAAAGAACGTCGTGATGATCGCGGCGATTAACAGGAGTGAATGATCAGGCATGCGCCGGAGGTAGCGACCGCTCTGGGAGCCACAATGCGGAAGGGCCGAGTTGTGGCTTCGGCTGGAGCGAAGGCAGGAAACCCATTAAAAGGCCGCCATGCGCTTCGACCTTACTGACCTTCGCCTGTTTCTCGCGGTGGTGGATGCCGGGAGTATCACCCATGGTGCCGCGGAAGTGGGCTTGTCACTGCCAGCGGCTAGTGAACGGCTGCGAGATATGGAGACGGTGGGGGAAGTGACTCTGCTAAATCGCGGCCGCCGCGGCATAGCGCCAACTGAAGCCGGAGAAATGTTGGCGCACCATGCCCGCACGATCCTGCACCAGATGGCGCAGATGCGGGGCGATATCGGCCAATTTGCGAAAGGCCTGCGCGCTTCGGTACGCGTCTTTGCAAACACAGCCGCCATTACGGAATTTTTACCCAAGCGGCTTGCACCCTGGATGGCTGCCCACCCTCAGATCGACATCGACCTGAAGGAGCGCCAAAGCACAGAAATTGCCAGAAGCATCGGCGCAGGCTTCGCCGAAATCGGCGTGCTGTCGAGCGCCGTTGAGATAGGCGATTTGACGTTGCGGCCTTTCGCGATTGACCGCCTTGTTGTCGTTGCGCCCAAGGAACATTCGCTGGCAGAACATGCGCGGGTGCGGTTCGGCGACCTTTTCGGCCATCATTTCATCGGCCTGGCGCGCGGGGCGTTGCGGGACCACATCGACGGGCAGGCATCCCGCGTCGGTGCAAAGTTGAAGATGCGAGCACGACTCCACAGCTTCGATGGCATCTGTCAGATGGCGGGAGCCGGGGTGGGTATCGGGATCGTTCCTGAAGCCGCCGCGCGACGTTGCCGGCGATCGGCGGATATTGCGATCATCCGCCTGAGTGACGACTGGGCCACTCGCCATCTGTCACTGTGTGTACGTGACGAAAGCGACCTCACACCGCCCGCCAAGGCACTGTTCGATCATTTATCACGAGAGAGCGAATAGCTTTCGGCAGCAGGCGACCAACTCAAGCCGTTCAGTGACGGCGGCGTGAATAGCATTTCGGTCATTCGCGAAATCACCCGCCCAAGTTCCAACAGCAACGTCCGGATGCCATTTTTGATCGTGAAGGGCCTTGGTCGGTCCGCAGAGCCGTGGCGGCATGTCCCTTGTGTCGCGATAGTGCCGATCCAGTTTCCACCTTCGGATGATTGGAGCGCGAAATAAACGCGGTCGCGCCACCGGCTTTCAGATGAGTCTGGACGTCGTGGGGTGTAAGCGTGTGCGCCGACCTGCCATTGATGCTCGTTATGACGTGATAATTCTTTGAGATTTCACTCTCTTGATCGCGGCTTTTACGCTTGCCTCAATCTCAGGGAGTGATGCCATGTATATTGCCGTTTTCATGGGGCCTTTTGCTCGCGGACCCCGCGATGACCGGCCGCTTATCAACTATTGTCTCGAAGGAGCGGTGCGCGCTGCGGCGGATGGCTTCAGCCTCGTGACATTCGGCGAGCAGCACTTCAACAATTACGAGCCTTATTGCAACCCGTTGATGATGGGCGCGCGTCTCTCGCCGTTCCTTGGCGAGACCTACTTCGGCACGTCGATGTGCCCGCTGCCGTATCATAACCCGATCATGATGGCTGAGAACATCAACGTTCTCGACCAGCTGCTCGAAGGCAGGCTGATCGTCGGACTTTCGGCGGGCCGGGTCGGTTTCTCGCCCGACTTCGAGAACTTCGGCCTCGATCCGGCGCATCAGCGCGCAATCTACGCGGAAAAGTACGATGCGTTGATGCGGTTGTGGGGCCACCGACCTGACGATGGTCCGCTTCGCTTCGACGGCAAATGGGTAAAGGGTGGCATGCACGGCCGGCTGATGCCGTCCTCCTACCGCGCCCCGCATCCTCATATCATGATCGGAACGAACACCGACGAAACGTGCAGGCGCGCAGGCGTTGAAGGCAACATCCTCTCGTTGGGCCCCTGCACGCTGGAGGACGCGGCGAACAAGTTCAGACTGTTCCGCGATGGCCTCGACGAGGCCGGTTATGAAGACGCGTTCAAGTCGGAGCGGCTGGTCAAATCAATGGTCCATCACCAGGTCGTCGTGGCTTCCAGCGACGATCAGGCCTGGGCGGATGCCGAGACCATGGGCGGCAGGAATCCGATGCTTCGCCGCGATCAGGACGGTCGGTCAATGCGGCAGATGTTCGAGGACGGGGTCGCAGGACGCACCGACTTGAACCCGATGGAAGCGGCGAACAGTCGTTTCGTCCAAGCCTGGTTCATCGTCGGCAGTCCGGATAGCGTCACCGAACAACTTCTGGCCCACAAACGCGCTGGCATCGCGCAGGTGCTGACCCGATTCACCGTGGGCGTCTACAACCCGCCGATGTGGGATGCCTCCTATGGCCTGTTCGTCGAGCAGTGCATGCCCAACCTTGCTCCGGAGCGCTTCAATCCGCCGAGCGAAGTTCGAGCGGCAGTGGCAGCAGGACCATTGCCCATCGGGCCGAGCGGGTCATTCGGCGCGCCGGGTACCGGAATGCCCAATCTTCAGCCGGCACGGAGCTAACCGATGCGCCATGACCGCCCACTTGTCGTCGGAATTGGCGGAACCCTCGCGCACGATAGTTCTACGGCGCGTTTGCTTCGGCATGCCCTCAGCCAGTGCGAAGAGGCTGGTGCAGAAGTGCGGCTGTTCACATCGCACGCACTGGAAATTCCCTTCTACGCCCCGGGTCGCAATCTGGAAAATGCCGCGGCGAGCGAACTCGTCGCGGCCATGCGTGAAGCGGACGCCGTCGTGCTCTCATCGCCAGGTTATCACGGCTCGATCTCCGGTTTGATCAAGAATGCCCTCGACTACACCGAAGAGCTGGCAGGGGATCGCCGTCCTTATTTCGACGGAATACCTGTCGGTCTGATTGCGGCGGGGGCCGGATGGCAGGGCGCCAATGCGACGATCGCCACGCTGAGATCGATCGTGCATGCGCTCAGAGGCTGGCCGACGCCGCTCGGCATCGCAGTCAACTCGCGGCAGCCGCTTTTCGACGCCGACGGCCGTCTGATCGCAACCCAGGTCGACGAGCAACTTGGCGCGATGACCCGGCAGCTCATGGACTTCGTGGCACGGAGCCGAATGCCGAGGTGCGCGCCCATCGACCAGTAAATTCCAGGCGAAGCCGCTCCATCCAAGAGGGCGGCCGTTAAGGGGGAGAATGAACATGAATACTGCGAAGAAGACGTGGGCCGGTGCCTCACCGTTCATCCTGGCGGCAGTGCTGGCCGGGTCTCCGGGCCTTGCAAGAGCGCAAGCGGGCGAAGCAACGCAGCCATCTGGACAGGGCCAAGGTGCAGGCGCTGCGGCGAGTTCCGGCCAGGGGCTTGCCGAGATCATCGTCACGGCGAGCAAGATTTCGACGGACGTGCAGAAGCTTCCTGTGGCCGTTTCGACGGTGGCTGGGGATAGCCTGATGGAGCGCGGGGTCAGCCAGGCACAGGACCTGGTGAAGCTGGTGCCCGGTCTCCAGATCGAAACGAACACCGGCGGTGCCGCGTCAATCTACATCCGCGGCGTCGGTTCCCGCGTGCTGACTGCCAATGCCGATCCGGCCGTGGCCTTCAGCCTCGACGGGGTTTACTTTTCGCGTACCGCCGGCCTCAGCGCCGGACTCTTCGACGTGGCCCGCATCGAGGTCGTGAAGGGCCCCCAAGGCACGCTCTATGGCCGCAATGCCACGGGCGGAGCCGTCAACGTCATCTCCAACCGACCGGTGATCGGCGAGCGGAGCATGGATGCCAATCTCGAATTCGCAAACTATGACAGTGTCCGGGTGGCCGGTGCTGTCAATCTGCCAGCCGGTGATACGCTGGCACTGCGACTTGCCGGGCAGATCGTCCACCGCGACGGCTATCTCAGTGACGGTTACAATGATGATGTCAGCCAGGGCGCTCGTGCGAGCCTGCTTTGGGAGCCTTCAAACACACTCAAGGTCTTTCTCTCGGCCGATTATTCGCATCAGGGCGGGCAGGGCAGCGCATTCACGCCCACGGGCCCCAACAACGCAAGCGGGCTCGACACACGCTTCGTCGATCCTTCCAACCCTTGGCTCGGACCCAGCGATCCGGCGATCAACGCCGCCTTGCAAAAGGCGGGGCCGCCCACAGCCCTCAATTTGCCCTTACCGGGGACTTACTGCGTTGGCCTGCCCTATCCGGTGGGACAAGCGGGTCCCACCGCAGGCACGCCTGCCATTCTGACCTGCTCCTATCCCTACGGTGCCCAGACCGTGGAATCGGACGGCTACCTCAACAATCAGTTCGGCGGCGCCAACCTCACAGTCGATGCAGACCTTGGGTTCGGCTCGCTCACGGCGATTGGTGGATATCGCAAGACCAAGATCGATGCGATCAGTTACGCGACGCTCTCGCGGCAGGAGCAGGACCAGGACGTCGATCAGTACACGGCCGAAGTGCGCCTGGCCTCGCACGCCGACAGCCGGCTGCGCTGGATCGTCGGGGGCTACTATTCCTACGAAAAGCAATTCTCGGCGCTTCGGGTGTTCAACGGGAATCTGGCGCTCTCCAACCCGATCCCGGCGGCCGGCTCGCCCTTGCCGCCAACCGTCTGCAGCGGACCTCTCGATCCAGATGGTCCCGGGCCGCTGCCGGCGGTGCCGGGTGTCTGCCTCGCGCAGGCGTCGATCATCCAGAACTCGATCCTGATCAGCCAACCCGATCTGGTTGACGAAAACTATGCCGCATTCGGTCAGGCGACCTACGAAATCCTGAATGGTCTGCGCGTTACCGGAGGGATCCGCTTTACCCACGAGCGCAAGCAATCGAGTGACGGAACGATCGAATCCTACTATACGGCGCCGGCGGGGCTGGTCACGAGCGCGCCGACGCAGGGCAAGGTGTCATTCAATAACACGAGCTACCGCGCGGGCCTCGAATACGACATCGCGCCTCGGATCATGGTCTATGCGCAGTTCGCGACGGGCTTTCATGCCGGCGGATTCAATCTTGGTGTCGCGGATGGGCCGAACGTCTATCCCTATCAGCCCGAGACGGTGAACAGCTATACTCTCGGCTTCAAGTCGCGGCTTTTCGACAACCGCCTGCAGGTCAACGTCGAGGCGTTCTGGCTCGACTACAACGACTACCAGACCCAGCGCCTGGGGCGCATCAACGACGGATCGGTGGCTTGCAGTCAGCTTGGCATCCTGCCTTCCTGTCCGCTCACGGTCAGGACCGAGAATGCCGCATCGGCCCGCAGCCGGGGAGTCGAGGTAGACATTGCCCTCAAGGTCGGCGACAACGGCCAGTTCGATGCCAACATCCTCTACAACGATGCCTATTTTCGTAGCTTCCTTCTGGCCGATACCTTCACCGGCGCGCTGACCGATTACAGCGGGATCAGCCTTCCAGGCGCGTCGCGATGGACGATTTCGGCGGGATACCGGCAGCGTTTCCCGCTGGCCAATGGCGGGGCGGTGGTCGCCGATGCGCGCACGCAGTTCAAGAATGACACCTGGATGTGGTATATCCACCAGGCTGGGAACTTCCAGAAAGCCTATACGCGCACCGACCTTACGCTGGGCTACGAAGCGCCGGAAGGACGTTGGACGATCAACGCATTCGTGCGCAATGTCGAAGACAAGGCCACTCTCCAGCAGGGAAGCCCGCCTGACGCTACGACCGGGCTCACCCTCAACAGCATCAACCCTCCACGTACCTATGGTGTCACCATGGGCTTCAGGTTCTGATCAAGGCGATGACGATGACCAGTCCGGTATCCTCGGAAACGACCATGCCCCCCCCAACAGCCTGGAGCCCGAAGGGCACCGTGGGTCACCAATTCTATGCCTGGTACGTCCTTGCCGTGCTGGTCCTCGTTCACAGTTTCAATGCGGTCGATCGCGCCCTGATCAGCATTCTGGTCGAGCCGATACGTCTTGAGTTCGGTTTTTCCGACGGTGAGGTTGGCCTGCTATCGGGCGTGGGGTTTGCGATCTTCTACGCCTTGTTCGGCATACCCGTCGCACGCCTCGCCGACCGTTCCAATCGGCGCAACATCCTCGCGGCCGGTCTGGCACTATGGTCCGGAATGACCGCGCTTACCGGCTATGCCACGGGCTTTGCCTCCATGCTTGCAGCGCGGATCGGGGTCGGGGTGGGGGAGGCGACCTGCTATCCCACCGCTTATCCCTTGATCGGCGACTATTTCGCGCCGGTGCGACGGCCCAAGGCTTTTGCCCTGTTCCAGGCCGGGGCCTTCATTGGCATCGTTCTGGGAGCGGTCATTGCAGGCAAGGTGGCTGAAGCGCATGGCTGGCGGGCAGCGTTCCATGTGATCGGTGCGCCCGGCGTGGTGCTGGCATTGCTGGTTCTCTTCACCGTGCGGGAACCGCTGCGGGGGATATCTGAGGGCACGCACGGATTCAGTGCTGGCCTGGGCCTCTGGCCTGCGTTTCAAAGGCTCCTTACAGATCGCGCGTTCCTGCTCGTCGTGCTTGCCGTGACCGCGCTTTCCTCGACCCAGGCAATCGCGGCAAACTGGGGCTCCGCCTTGCTGATGCGCCTCTATCATGTGAGCCAGGGCGACGTCGGGCTGGTCGCCGGACCTGTGGTAGGCCTCGGCGGTGTCGTTGGGACGATTGCAGGCGGCTTCGCGGCCAGCACGCTGACGCGCAAGCGTGGTCTGCTTCGCGCCGGCTTGCTCGTTCCGCTCGCCACGATCGCGCTGGCTCCGCTAGCCCTGGTACTGTTCTGCTTTGGCCCCACGCTCCCGCTGGTGCTGATAGGAGGGGGAATGGGTGCGTTTCTGATCGGCACGCACACCGGGCCCGCGATTGCCGTCGGCATTGGTCTGGTCGCGCCCGAGAACCGCGGCGTTGCCTCCTCGCTGCTGGTCCTAGGGCAAAGCCTGGTGGGCTTCGGTTTCGGGCCGACGCTGGTCGGGTTCCTAAGCGATGCGCTGCAGCCGCATTTCGGGATTGATTCCCTGCGTTACGCGATGTTGGCCGCGCCGGTCTGCGTTGTCCTCGGCTGGATCAGCCTTCTCCTCGCTTATCGGGCGATCGGCCAATTGCCCGCCCTCAAGCCGGCAAGCGACTAAAGCGTTAGCCCGCGCATCACATGCAATGCGCGGGGAGAGGCTCGCGAGCTGCCGGGGGGGCAAGCTCGCGAGCCTTTCGTTTCATGACCTCGACAAGCCAGACGATCAGCGGCTCGCTGTCCCGGTAGGTTTGCCACTGCGCCACGAAGCTGAGCCGCGGAGTGTCGACGGGGCAAGGAACAACCCGAAGCGGCATGGTCTTCGCGCACATTTCGGCGAACCGCCCGAGGGTCGTGATGATGAGGTCGCCGCCCACGATAAGGCGCGGGAGCGTGGAATAGGCAGCTGTCCTAACCGCGATGTCCTGCCGGCCATGGAGATGGTGCAGCGCGGCCCCGATCGGATGGCTGAGCGAGCTGTGCGTATGCTCGATGGCGGCATGGCGCATCGAGAAATACTGGCTTTCCGTCATTGTCTCGCCGATCCGTGAGTTTCCTTCCCAGACCAGGCAGCACAGTTCGTCGCTGAACAGTTCGGCGCTGGGATATTCGGGAAGCGCGAAGGCTTCCGAGACAATCGCCACGTCCAGCGGCTCACGGAACAGCTGGTCTACCGGCTGATAGGAAAAAGGCCGAGACACGAACGAGATCTTCGGTGCCTCGCGCTGTATCGCGCCGAAGACTTCGTTCAGGAAGACGTATTCAACGATGTCGGGTGCGGTGACCGTGACCGTCCGGCGATCCGTCATCGGATCGAAATCGAGTGAGAGGCCCAGCGCATCGCGCGCGGATTGGAGCGTGGCCCGAATGCGTGGGCGCAACGCGATCGCAAGTTCTGTGTAGCGGGTCTCAGTGGTCGAATAGACCACCAGCTCATCCTCGAAATAGGCGCGCAGCTTTTTCAGCGACACGCTCATGGCTGGCTGCGTGACATGCAGCTCGTTTGCAGCCTCGGTGAGCGTTCGGGAGTGGAGAATCGCATCGAGAGCGAAGAACAAATTGAAGTTGAACCGTTTCATGCTGTCCGCCTCTCCGCCCTGCCGGTCTTGCCTGTACCGGCCGCCGTTTCGTTTTCGGCGCGAGCTTACGGGATAATGCGGTTTCCGTCGGATAAATAAATGAAATGCCTCGATAGCCCTTAGTCATTGGCCTCGAAGACCGTGCGATCATAAGCCCGATCCAGATAATTCAAGGAGAGGCTTCGTGCGGATCGACGTTCACGCTCACTACTATCCGGAGCGCTACACAGAGAGGCTGGCGGCGCTCGGGCTGCGGCAGGCCAAGGGTGCCGGGCAGTCGTCCGATCTGTCCAGTCGCCTCCGGGCGATGGACCAGACCCATACGGAAATTCAGATTCTGTCATCGGCGGCCCTCGATACGCAGGTTCGCAATCTGGATGGCGCGGTGGAAGCCGCTCGCCTGATCAATGACCTCTATGCGCAGACCAGCGCCGATACCAATGGCCGGTTCCGGGCTTTCGGCTGGGTCCCTCTTCCCTATGTGGATGAAGCCATCGCTGAGATGCAGCGCTGCCTGGACCAGCTCGGCTTTGCCGGCATCTGCTTTCCAACACTGTTCCAGGAACGGCCACTCGATGATGAGGCATTCGCGCCGTTCTGGGCCGAAATGAACAGGCGCAAGGCAAAGGCGTATATCCATCCGGTAGGGGCACACAGCATGTGCCATCACGGCATGGCGGACTTCGGGCTCCACACCGCAATCGGTTCGATGGCCCAGGTCCAGATGGCGGCGCAGCGCATCGTCTATTCGGGATTGAGCGCCCGCTATCCCGATATCGAGTTCATCTTCGCAGTTTGCGGTGGCTATCTCCCCTATGTCTGGGAGCGGATCAGGAAAAATCTTGAACGCGCCTTGACGATGAGCGCGAAGGGCGCGGTCGGCGGCGGCTTCTTCGGATGGATCAAGCAGACACCGATCACGATCGACGATCCGATGAAACCGTTCCGCCAGTTCTGGTACGACACGAGCGTTCAGGACATTCCCGAAGCGATGAAATGCGTGAAGAGTGCCTATGGCGCCGAGCGGTTGCTACTCGGCTCGGACGAGATTTTCGCGAGCCTCATTGAGGCCGTCCAATATATCGAAACCAACCGTTACCTCACGGCGGAGGAGAAGCGGATGGTGCTCGACGAGAATGCTCAGAGCTTGTTTCATTTCGATTGTCGGCATTGATTCAAATAAGGAGCGTCAGCGCTAATGTTCTTCGGATGGCTGTTTATTAGCCGATAGCAGCCATCCGCGACGCGCGCCGGGAGCGACTGCAAAATCTCACGGGCTTTCGGCGGTTCCCGACCTAAAGCCAAGCCTTAGTTAAGACATCAGCGAACGTCGGGTTCGAGCGAAACCGGTCGATCGCGCTGGCGGGAAGCGGACGATCGGCAAAGCACCCAGTTCGTCCGTCTGCGGCGCAACGCCATCCCATTCCGTTTGGCGCTGAGGTGACCGTCTACCCAAGTGCACGATACTTGAACGCGCGAAAGTTCACTTTGCCCTGACCTGCCGCGAAAAGTGCGGGTCTCAAGCTGAGCAAATTATCGACGGTGTTGGCATTGTATCCCGAGACGAAGCTGCGCACGCCATGGCGGGACCACGTCTTGCCGTCGAGGCTGTAGTGGAAGGTAACGACCTGATCCTGGTTAGTGATCCGCATGTGCATATGCCGGGCGGCGGGCGCGGGTTCGGACCAGTAGGACGCCTTGCCACCGCGATAGGTCGTCATCCGCTTGCCATCGATGCCCATGCCGAGGAACAGGCGGTCGTCGAAGAACAGCAGAAGACCTCCTTGCGCCTCGCCGATGAGTTCAAGTTCAATCTCGATCTCGTAGGCGCGGTCGCCGACCTGCTGCGTAAGCGGCGAACTGTCAGCGGGGCCCGTGCCCTTGCCAGCGAGTGTCAATTGGGCGTTTGTCACGCTGACCCGCTCCGCTTCGTCGGGTGCGCTGGCATAGAGGCTCCACAGGCGACCAAGCGCCGCCTCCTCGAACTGGTCCGAGTGCGCCATGCCATGCGGTTGCTCTGGTCCGGCAGGCTTCGGTAGCGGTTTTGAGAGGTCGCCCCCGGTTGCTTGGAACCAACCGTCCCGCGTCCATCCGATCGGCTCGAGGAGCGTCTGGCGCCCGAGCGTGTGGTATCCGTTCTCGTAGCCGTGATAGACCATGAACCAGCGCCCACCGGGCCCTTCAACGCACGTGGCGTGGCCGCGCGACCACCAGGGTTCGTCCTCGGACCTCGTGCGCACAATAGGGTTGTGCGGGCAATGCTCCCAAGGACCATGGATCGAGCGCGAGCGGGCGACCACGATCATGTGTCCCGTGGCAGGGCCGCTGGTTCCGCCCACTGCGTTGACGAGGTAGAACCAATCGCCACGCCGGAACAGCTTGGGTCCTTCGGGCGACCAGGCCTCGGTGATCCAGTCGTCGGGATAGTGCCAGGCCTCGTAGACCGTCTCAACGGGGCCTGCCGTCGCAAGACCATCGGGAGTAAGACGGACGCGTTTTCCTTCGTTGAAGAAAAGGTATCGGTGCCCGTCCTCGCCGACGACGTGCCCCGGATCGATCAACCCTCCGATGCCCAGATCGATGGGCTCACTCCAGGGGCCTTCCATCGAGCTTGCATGGATGACGTAGATGTTCGCGAAGCTGGCAAGCGTTGGCGACCAGCTTGCCTTCATGAAGGGGATGTAAATGAAGTAGCGATCGCCGTGCTTGGCGATGTCCACTGCGAAGACGGTGCCGATGGGGCGAGCGAGCGCGGGACCCAGTGGACGCCAGTTCACCAGGTCGCGTGAATGCCATATCAGCAGGCCCGGTGCCGCGTCGAAGGACGAGTGCGTCATGTAGTAGTCGTCGCCGTCCTTGAGGACCGACGGGTCGGGATAGTCGCCTGCGAGCACAGGGTTGAGGTATCTGCCATCCCCGAGGTCCGCCTTGCGCTGACCTTCGATACCGGGCTCCCACCGCAGAGCGGGGGACTTGCAGGGCTGGCTTGCGGGCATAGGCGCTGCGGCTCTTGTGCTGCTTGCGCTTGACGCGAGGACGGTGCCTACAAGTGCCAGCTTGATCGCATCGCGACGGGATTCCATGCACCCACTCCGGTTATTAGAATTTATCTTCCAATAACCGGAGTGGGTGCAGACGCAAGTGGTTCGTTGGGATTCCGTTGATCTGCGTTCGATGTCTGAAATCGCATCGGCACATTCCGCCGGCAACTACGACATTCGTAGGAATTGGAGCGAACGTCCGGACTTGCCTGAAGCGGGCGAGCGCAGGGCTCTTATCGTTTACTGCGCATTTCCTCGATCTGCGGTTCGCTCATGGACTGTTGGCGACGGACGAAGAAGGTATCGCCCCACTGGATGCGATGCAGGTTCCAAGTCGGCGGAGGGATGAACGACGCTGCTTGCTCATCCCGGCCGTTTAGCCGGACTTCAACTATCTCGGTGTCAGCCACCTCATCGGGATGATAAAAGATCCACAGGAGCGATGAGCGATCGTTGACCGAAGCGATCGAGCTTTCCAGCTTACTCACCGCGTTGGTCCTTGCAGACAAACTTGATGCCATCGGTTCCGCTTCCATAGTGGATCAAGCCTGCCTCTACGGTGTCGACCATCACACCCGACGACAATGCGCCACCGCCCGAAGTTTCGATGTGGGTAGGTCCCACTGTTCATATCCTTTGGCGAACCTGCGATTGTCGAATCGCAGACGATAACGCCGTCCATCCCATCGGCAACCACGTCATCTCCAACAGCCATTTCTTCGCCCGTCGAGTATCGCAACGACCTATCCTGCGCATCTTCTGCCGTCATGCAGCTTGGTTTGCTTATACGCACAATCCTAAAGCGGGGCTACAACCGGGCGGGTCCGGAACGTCTCATCCCGTGCCGCTTGGCGGCTCTCTTGCCACTCGAGACAGCTATGGGAACGACGGCTTCTGAAGCCGAAGCTCCAGTTGGCGACTCTGCGCTTGAACGGCCGCAATTTCTCCACGGCACGTCGTTCAGGTTCAGCCGCAGTTCGGTGAACCGACGGCAGCTGCCAGGGAACTGGGATTGCGGGCTCGGTCCGCTTATTCGGCGGTCTGAATCGAGGTAGGACGTTACCGGCTGGCCGCAACCAAAATCTGTCGAGCGAATCGTCGACCCTGGGCCGCATGAACGTCGCAAAGTTGGCGTCAGCGCATGAAAAATTCGACAGGCACCACGAGCTCGATGGTCGCGCCTTTCATGTCATCTGGCGGTTTGGGTAGCGGCTGAGCTCGTTTCGGAAGCGAGATCGCTTCATCGTCCAGGGCACGAAATCCGGAAGATCGTTCGATATGGGATGACAGGACTTTGCCATCGCGGTCCATGACGAAGCGAATATAGGGGACACCTTGCTGGCGAAAAACGGCAGCCTGCCGCGGATAGCGCTTTACCTTGTTGAGGGCGCTCTGAACGAGCCCTTGCCAGGTGGGCTTGGCAGTGCTTGGCTGTTCTGCCGGTGCTTCAGTTTTGGCCTCGGGCGCTGTGGCGTCTTCGACGGTCGGTCCAGGATCGACCACGGGGTGAACGACCGGCACCGGTGACGGACTGGCGGTCGGAAGCTGAATTTCGACGGGCGGAAGCTTGGGGCGATCGGGCGCCGGCTCAAGCCGTTCTTTTTTGATTTGTTCCAGCCCCGGCGGTTGTCCGCTCGCGGGTTCAGGCAGCGCAGCAGGCGGCGCCACGTTGAACACGCTGAGGCGGGCAGGTTCTGTGGGGGCGTGGAACACTGTCCAGCTGAACAGAGCGACTCCGGCGATTGCCATGACGATCAAGGCGACTCCGGCCAATCCGAACAGTCGCGTACCCGTCGACAGGGGTTGGTCGGAATAGCGCGTTGCGGGCTGACGGCTCGCAGGAGTTTTCAGAGCGTACATCGGACTGTCCTGCGGCAGTTCACGGAGGAGGGGCATCGAAAGGGTCATGCGTTTGAGTCTCGCCGAAATGCTGCAACGAGTGAGAATGGCACTGCCCCCGAGGCGATTCCGAGCAAGCCGGGCATGAGCGGCTTTGAAGGTACTGATGGCAGAAGGGCAGCGAGCATGATGCTCGCTGCCGATCCCGCGTTATCGTCCAGGTGGACTTCTGTGGGCGGGTGGCACCGGCCCCGGTCAATTGGCGCCATGTTGTCTACAACCTTAAGTTGTTCCGCCTTCATTGGCAGGTTCAGTACCTCGCCCGCAGCGTTACCATGACGTTGCGCGGTTCGCCGTAGTAGCTGCCATATGTGGTGTAGCCGATCGTCTGGTAATACCGCTTGTCGAACAGGTTGTTCACATTGACGGCGACGTTCCAGTTCTCGGTGAGGTCATATCCGACCCTTGTATTCCAGACGGTATATCCAGCTTGCGTGATTTTCGTGCCGCGGTTCAGCGTGTAGATCTTGGACTGCGCGGTTACGCCACCGCCGATGCTGAATTTTTCGTGGGTGTAGTTGGCCCACAGCCGCAGCAAATGGCGCGGAGTTTGGCCGTTGAAGACCGTTCCTTCGTTATCGCTGCTGAGATCCCGGGTAATCTTCGTCTTCGTGAAGGTATATCCAGCCTGCAGTTCCAGGCCAGGCGCTATCTGGCCGTTCAATTCAGCCTCGAAGCCTTCAGCGCGCACATCGCCGGCATTCACGTAGCAATAGCCGTCCGAAGAGCCCGGGCAAGAAGAGGCATAATCGGTCTGCGCGAGGTCGTGACGATCGGTACGGTAGAGATTGATCGCGCCGCCGAGGCGATTGTCGAGCCAGGCACCTTTCACACCCAGTTCGTAGCTGGTTCCCGTCACCGGGCGCAGCGGATTGCCCGATTCCGTCTCATAGTCGCTCTGCGGCGTGAAAATCTCTGCATAGCTGGCGTAGAGCGAGACATTGGTCGTTACGTCGTAGATTGCCGCTGCGAATGGCGTGAACTTGGCGTTGTCCTTCACGTGCCGGTAGGAGTAGACGCCCCAGAAGGCCGCATTCTCGCGCTCATAATCGTACCAGCTAAGCCGGCCGCCCAGCACAATCGTAACCGGGTCGGCAACCTTCAGGCGCAGATTGGCGTACATGCCGAGGTTCTTGCTGGTGCTCACATCCGGCACCGATCCGCCGCGATAGGCATTGGGGGCGTAATAGCTGTCGTCCGGTTCGGCTACATTGTCGATCGGATTGAACGCATCTTGTGTCTCTGTCATGCGGATCAGCGCCCAGCGGTCGTCGTGCTTGGAATGGCTGGCATTCACGCCGACGATCAACTGATGTTCCTGACCGAATGCGCGAAACTTGCCGTCGATGAAAGCGTCGATGCCGTAGTCCTGGTGGTCGTAATCAAACAAGCCCGAATAGAGCGACAGTGGCGCCGTCGTGCTGCCAATTGGAATCGATCCTTCCGCAAAGGCGTATTTGATATCCTGATCGTTCTGGCTGAAAACGGCCGACGCATTGAACGTCCAGTCGTCGCTCAATTTGTGGGTGACATCCGCGAACAGGGTGGTGCGTTCGCTCTTCCAACGGTTCCATTTCATGCCGAGGCACGTGGATCGGTCCAGATGCGCATCGCTGCCGTCCCTGTAACGGGGCAATCCATGGAAGCAGGGCGTGGCGTCCAGTTTCTCATAGGAAATGCCTGCGCCCAGCGTGGTGTCGGGCGACACGTCATAGTCCAGCGCTGCATAGGCAATCCGATCGCCGCGCTGGCCCACATCGTAGAAATAGTCCCGCTCCTGCATCGCGACGAGACCGCGCGCCCGCAGCGTACCCGATGCGTTGAGGGGACCGCTGGCATCCAGTTGCGCGCGGTAATTGTTCCACGATCCGGCTTGGATCGTGCCGGTGAAGGACGGCTCGTAGGCGCCGCGCTTGCGCACGAAGTTCACCGCTCCCGCCGGGTTACCCACGCCCCTGAGCATGCCGGACGTGCCGCGTAGTACCTCAACACGATCGTAGAGCGCCATGTCGGCGTTGAAGCTGTTGGCCTGGACATAATTGCCACCAATATCGAGCGGAACGCCGTCATAGAGATATTGACCGGCCTGTCCGCTCATCTGGAAGCCGCGTGAATAGAAATAGCGACCGCCCATAGGCGATTCCCCGACGGTGATACCGGGCGTCTTTTCCAGAACCTGCTCGATGGTATTGAGGTTGAGGTCGTCCAGAAACTGCCGGGTAACCACCGTTACCGACTGCGGCGTTTCCTTGAGCGTCTGCTCGCCCTTGAACATGCTGGCACCGCGCGCGGCGTAGGATTGCGTGCCCTCCGTGGCGATAGGATCAACGGTAAGGCTGGCGATACCACCAGTTCCGGCTCCTTCGACCCGCACGGGTCCAAGCTGCACCGCATCGGTCGATGCCTGCGGTGCCGGCTCCAGCGCAACAGCCTTCGCGTTCGTGAACCTGAAGGTCAGGCCGCTACCGGCCAAGATGTGGGACAGGGCCTCTGCCGAAGACATGGTCCCGCTTGCCCCCTCGGACCGCACTTCCGGCAAGGTGCCTCCGTAGGCTAGAGTGATTCCCGTCTTTTGCGTGAAGGCCGCTAGCGCTTCGCCGAGAGATTGCGGGGCAATTTCGAACCGGGTGGCATCGGCAGTCTGCGCCATTGCCGCGGGCGTGCCCAACGGGATCACAGCCACCGTCATTGCCGAAATCGCACGTCGCAGCGCTGCCTTGCGCAGGGCTTTCCCCGTGCGACGTTCTTTCAAAATCATCATCGTCGAATCCCCTTGTTTCCTATCGGACCCGTCAGCGCCTTGCGGCGCCCACAAGAAGGAAGACGGGCGGACTCGCCGATTGTCAGATACGCTAATGATAATTATTTTCAGAACGCGGGTCGGACGATCGTGAGCAGGGGCGTCAACTGAGTGATGCGCATGGGCAGGCTGCTTCCCAGCCGGAACAGCGCTTCGTCGACTTCATGCGTGCCGATCATCAGCGTGACGGGCTGCGAGGCCAGTTTCTCATCCATGATCCAGGTCTTGCCCGAACGCCAGCGGTCCAACTCTGCCACCACCTCGCCAAACGGACGGGAGATGAACACGAGTCGTCCCTGTCGCCAAGCCAGAGAGGACGGGTTCGAACGCATTGGCCCGGTTGGTCCTCGCGATCCATAACGACAGCATTGTCCTTCCGGGACATCGACTGCACGTCCCGATGCAGTTACGCGAACGGCATGCTCGGTGACGGTAACCAGAGCACCGTCCTCATCTTTGGCCACGGCGAACGCAGTTCCCAGCGCCGTCGTACTTCCGCCGGCGCTCTCGACGATGAAAGGCTTGGCGGGATCCGCGGCAACTTTGAACCATGCCTCACCATCGTGTAGCTGGACCCGCCGTTCGCGATTGGTGAAGGAAACCGAAATCGCCGAACCGGTCGAAAGCTCGACGGAAGATCCGTCGCCAAGCGCTATCGTACGCCGCTCTCCCACATTGGTTGCGTAATCGGCAAACGGATGTGCGCCGAAAACCAAGCGCCCGGCGACTGCCAACGTCAGGCCCGTCAGGGCAACTCCGCCTGCGCTGCGTAGAACGGTGCGGCGGTTATGTACCGCTTCAGGCCGGGCAAGGCTGGGCAAATGGCCGGAAGCGCCCCAGAGCCGTTGAAGGCGATCATATGCTGCCGCATTCGCAGGATGAGCGCCGCGCCAGGCTTCGAAGGCCGCACGCTGGCTGTCGTCTGATGGGTCCTCGTGGAGCGCGACGAACCAGCGGGTGGCTTCTCTGGTGACCGGATCAAGCCGTTCGAACGGATCGGATCGAAGAGTTCGGTTCACGCATGCACTTCCTGTGGCTCCGTGCGCCATTGCACTGCGCCGTATTCTCTAGACGTTTGAAGATGCCGATTGTCAGGCAGGGCCGTCAAAATCTGAATCTGCCGCGAGTTGGATAGCGATGAGCGCCTTGGTCATATGATCGTGGACCGTTTGACGTGAAATGCCGAGGCGGCGGCCGATTTCGGCGAAGGACAGGCCTTCAAACCGCGACAGGCGGAATACCTGCCGTGGCCGGGCCGGCATGGCCTGAATGATCGCATCCATGCGCCTCAACTCGTCGCGAGTTATGAGCTGATGTTCCGCGCTGGGCTGTGGATCGGCGATCCGTGCGACCGCATCTTCTGGCGCCCACGTTTCGATTCCAAGCGCTTCCCTGCGGCGATGATCGATCATCAAGTTGCGTGCGACCTTTAGAAGGTAACCGCGCAGGTTGGCTATCGTCCCCCCACTAGCGATACCGCTTAATACCTTTGCCCAGCTCTCCTGGGCAATATCTTCAGCCTCAGGTGCCCCCCGCATCATTTTGCGGGTGTGATCAGCGAGCGTGCCATGGAACTCGCGGGCAAACGCGCTTAGATCCTTGGCACTCCGATCGGGCATGGGACTCCGGCCTTCCAAACCTCTGGCGATGTTGCCGATTGAGGAGGCCCGTAACCTAGTTGCGATCCATTCGCAAGAACTGCCCTGTCTCAATGCTCGAACGGCTAAGATTTGGCTGGTCGGTGGGCACTTCCTCCAATAGTTCTTGCTTGTTGGCATGTGCCAGACCGACCGCCGTATCCCACGTCAGGCCCATGTGAATTCCCTCAGCGCATGAAGAACTCGACCGGCACGACGAGTTCGATGTTTTCGCCCTTCACGTCCTCGGGCGGTTTCGGCAGCGGCTGCGCGCGCTTCGGCAGAGCCAGCGCCTCCTGATCGAGCGAGCGAATGCCGGAGGACCGCTCCAGCGAGACGGACAGCACTTTGCCCTGCCGGTCCATCGTGAAGCAGATGTAGGGCACGCCCTGCTGCCGCGCGAAATGCGCATCGCGCGGGTAACGCTTCACTTTGTCCAGCGCGGCGAGCACCATGCCCTGCCAGGTAGGTTTACCGCTCGACATCTGCGGGGCCGGCGGCGCGGGCTTGCTGACGGGCGCGGTGGTCTCCTTGATTGGCGGGCCCGGATCGGGCGGAGTGGGAAGGGCAGGCGGCGCTGCGGCCACGATGTTGGTGCTGGGCAGGACGATCTTCGGCGTTTCGATCGCGGGTTGATCCGGTTGTGGGA
Source organism: Novosphingobium oxfordense (assembly GCF_044029435.1). Lineage (NCBI taxonomy): Bacteria > Pseudomonadati > Pseudomonadota > Alphaproteobacteria > Sphingomonadales > Sphingomonadaceae > Novosphingobium > Novosphingobium oxfordense. Next base: position 21,071 of record NZ_CP147007.1, read on the forward strand.
CAGGCTTGTCCTTCTTGACCTGTTCGGGACCCGGCGGGACCTCCCGAACCGGCTCCGGCGGGGCTGCGGGCGGCGCGACGTTGACGGCCGTGAGCGTCGCCGGCGGCGGCGGGGCGGTGTAGGTCTGCCACGTCAGGAACAGGCCGGCGAGGATTGCAAGGACAATCGCGACCGTGCCGCCCAAGCCGACCAGTCTCGTGCCTATTGGCGTGGACTGATCGGCATAACGCGGGGAGGACACAGCCGCTTCGCATGCCGTAGGTTCAGTGTCTGGGACAACTCCTGCGGAAGGTGAAGCGGGCATCAGGGCTGAGCTCGTTTGAGCAGCACCATAGTTACGACGATCCTCGCAAACGTGCGCCATCAGAACCGATAGCGCGCCGTAAGCATTGCGTTGCGAGGATCGCCGTACACGCTGGTAGGGTAGGCCAGACCCGACTGTCCCGTAAGCGAGCGGTAGTATTTCTTGTCGAACAGATTGTTGACGTTGAGACGGAGATCCAGGTTCGTCGTTGCCTGATAGCTGGCGTTCAGACCGACCAGTGCGTAGGCCTTTTGCTCCTCGTGATAGGCAATGCCCGACGTCGTTCCATTGTTATAGATCGTGCTTTGCCAATAGAACGATCCGCCGATCCGGATCTTGTCCAGGTCTCCCGGAAGACGATAGTTCGTGAGGATCTTGACCAGATGGCGAGGCACGTCGGTATCGAACAGGGTGCCGATTTTCGTTGCATCCGCGTCCTCGCGGTATTTGGCGAGGGTATGAGAGTAGCCAGCGGTAATCTGCCAATCAGGCGTGATGGCCCCGTCGACCTCGAAATCGATGCCTTCCGCCCGCACCAGTCCTGCGGCTTCATAGCAGGTTGCGGTGGGATAGGTGCTGCATTGGGTCTGGTCGCTGATCCGGGCAGCCCGGTTGGCCTGATCCATCCGGAAAAGGGCGAGTGAAAGGTTCAAGGTGTCGCCGAAGTAGGACCCCTTGATGCCGATCTCATAGTTCTTGCCGAGAACCGGTGCGAGCAGTTTATGATCGACATCGTAATAGTTTTGCGGCTTGAAGATGTCGGTATAGCTGACGTAGGCGGAATGATGGCGGTCCAGATCGTAGATGAGGCCGGCATATTTCGTCAGATGATGATGCACTTCGTAGTGGTTCGATGTGTTCCAGCGCGGCTGTGCATCCGAATAATCGTACCAGTCCAGGCGCCCACCGGCGATGAGCTTCAACCCATCGGCCAGATTGAGGCGCGTCGTTGCATAGATATTGGCCTCCTTGATGTCGCTATCGAGCCACGGAAGGATGGTGAGGTCAGGCTTGGCGATTGCGGACGGGTCAAAGTTGTAGAGGTCGATGTTGCTCGCCATCAGCCCACCCTGGTTGGTATTGCCGTCGAATTGCACCCGGCGATATCCGCCGCCCAGAACCAGTTCATGCTCCCTTCCGAGCAATTTGAACGGGCCACTGGCATACAGCCCGTAGCTGCTCTGGTTTTCCTCATGTTCGTTGAGGGCATTCAAAAGGTCATAGGTCCCGCTGGTGACGTTGGAGCGGATATAATGGCCCAGCATGTTGAGCTTCGCCCATACCTTGTAGGCTGAGAGGTTGACCTTCCACCCGTTGTCGAACCGGTGCTCCAGCGACGCGAACAGGGAGGTGCTATCCTTGTCCCAATATTCCCAGTCGCTCGCATACGAAGTCGAACGCGGAAGATCGAGATGGCTGCCGTCCGCTGCGACAGGCATGCCGGTGAATCCATTGCCGTCGAGATCGTCTTCCTGACGTGTGGCGGAGACGCTTAGCGTGGTGCGCGATCCGAAGTCCTTCTCGACGATGCCGTAGATCATATTCCGCTTGCTGTGTTCGCGGTCGCGGAAGCTGTTCTCGTCATTGTAGGTGCCGACGACGCGAGCCCTGAGCGTGCCGTTCTTGTCGAGTGGTCCGGAAAGATCAGCCTCGGCGCCGTAGCGGTTCCAGTTGCCGACATTGCCGGCGATCGAGAATTGCGGTTCCAAGGTCGGACGTTTGCGGACGAGGTTGATCGCCGCCGCAGGATTGCCGGAGCCGATCGTCAGACCCGCCGCTCCGCGCACGATTTCCACGCGATCGTAGATGGCTATGTTCGGATCGACGAGGTCCTGTGAAAGCTGCGAACTGGAAAGTGTGACGGGCAACCCGTCGAACAGGAGGTTGTCGACGCTCAGGCCCCGCGCGTAGAACCGCTGGCGCTGCGGCCCACTCGTCCAGTAGAACAAGCCCGGCACGTTCTGGATGACATCCTTGAGAGCCAGCGCACCCTGATCTTCAATGGCCTGCCGTGTGACCACTGTGACAGATTGCGGGGTTTCGCGGATCGACAATGGCAGCTTCGTCGCGGTCGCCATGCTGGCGGTGGTGTAGGAGTGAGTCCCTTCGGTCGCGGCCGGGTCGCTTGTCACGCTGGTGAAAGCACCAGTGCCGCCGCCTTCTCCCTCAACCCGTACAGGCCCCAACTCGATGGCGCCTTGAGCAGAAGGGGCCGCCGCCAGCGTGACGATCTTCCCTTCGATGCGATAGCTGAGGCCGGTTCCGGCTAGAAGGCGGCTCAGGGCCTCCGGCGCGGCCATGCTTCCCGATACCGCGCTGGAAGTACGGCCGTCCGGCAGGGAAGCCGGTACGCTGATCTGCATGCCGGATTGACGACCGAAAATGGCGAGAGCCGTTGGCAGCGATTGCGCGGGAATGTCAAAACTGCGGGTTCCCGCTGAAGGAGCCTGCGCATGAACTGGCTGGCTCAATGCCACTGCCAAAGTGGAGCCTGCGAGAAGGGCAGCTATCCACAATTTCCGCCCATCGCTCGCCCGTGCTTTACCCCCAATCGTCATTTTCGAGAACGCCCTTCAATCAAGTTACAACCCGAGGGCGGCATCCCAGCATTTTGAAAATGCGAGGCAAATGCATTATACCCTCGCTTTGTATCGACTGCCGAGCACATGAATTTTTCGGAAAAAAATCAAAAATCTTGATTTTCGGCGAAAAGGGCAGGTTTTAGAGCGGCTTGGATTTTGAGCGGTTCGGGCCTCAGCCCTGCGAAAGAACCATGAGCCAGGGTGTTATTTGAGTGACACGACCACCATAGGCCTTCGTGAGAGCGCGCATGGCATCGGCCGGGTGGCGAAGATCGTAGATGCCCGTGACGTGGCGTTGTGCAAAGCGATCGGATCGAATGATGATAAGGCCTTTGTACCAAGGGCGCAGGGCTTCAACGACGTCGCTCATAGGCTGGTCCTGGACGGCGAGTTGCCCATCGCGCCAAGCCCCCATCAGCTCTGGTGACGAGGCATGTTTCGTAATGGTGGAGCCGATCGAGATCGTCTGCCCTGCAGTCAGGCGTTCTGAAACACGCTTGTTCGGCACATCGCCCTCGACCTTCACGATGCCTTCCTCCACGGCAACATGGACCTGATCCTGGACCATTCGGACCTCGAAGGCAGTACCGATGTCGGTCGTGGTCACATCTCCTGCCACCACCTGAAACGGGCGGTCGGCCCCGTGCTTCACATCAAACCACGCTGTGCCACGCAGCAGAGTTATACGGCGGGCCTGCGACGAATAGGCGACCTTGATGGCGGACTTGGGCGCAAGATAAGCGCGAGTGCCATCTTCAAGCGTGAGCGCCCTGACTTCGCCCGTCTCTGCCAATGCATCTGCTTGCCAACGCAAGTTCATTTCCGGCGCAATTACGACCCCCAGAACTGCGGCGGCAGCTGCCGAAAGTGCGATTGCCATGACTGGATGCCGGCGAAGGTGCCTATGGCCTGCGATCGAATGTCGACGGGATGGTCGCCCGGAAGTAATCGAGGAACCATCGCGGTCTCTCAGATGCGACCAGCGCTCGCTATGTCTCGGTTCGGTTTCGCCGATGCCGGTGTAAACCTGTGCCGTTTCCTCCCACGCGGCGGCGTTTAGGCTACTGAAACAGCGCCAGGCTTCAAACTGTGCTCGCAATACGTCATCATCAGGTGCTTCCTGCAATGCGACGATCCAGTCGAGGGCTTCTGTATCCGACTGCTGCGCCATGGCATCATGATCTTCCGTCATCGACGCTGCTCCGACTGGTAGGCCATGGCTTGGTGCCAAGCCGATGGGCGGCGAGCAAGCGCCACAGAATAATGACTGTCTGGCATAGATCTTTTTCGGTTTTTTCTTGAAGGCGGCATCGTCGTTATCGCAGCCGGGAGCGACAATGCGCCACGCCTTCAGTGACGAGTTGGTGGGCAAGCGTGACTGAAATGCCAAGTTCATCGGCAATTTCCCTGAGTTTGGCGCCGCCGAAGCGATGCATTTCCACCGCAATCCGCATCCGCTCCGGTAGCTCAGCCAGGGCCGCGGTCAGACGATCAACCTCAACTCTTGCGAGAGCGGCCTGTTCGGGCGAGGGGGCGTCGGCTGCCACACCTAGTAGCACGGCCTCACCATCTGCTTCATGGGTGTCTATATGCTGGCGCGCACGTCGGATCCAATCCAAGGCGAGATTGCGTACGATGCGGGTGAGATAGCCGCCCGGGCGGTCCAACACTTGTCTCGATGCCATTTCACCAAGGCGGAGATAGGCTTCCTGGACGACATCCTCGGCGTCGGCTTGGTCGCGTGTGATCTTCCGAGCATAGCGGATCAAGTTCCGTCGCTGATGGATGATCTCTTCATAGTCGAGCTTGGAAATCGCCACTTGCATCGCCTTGATTCATGGCGCGAAACGGCACTTCCAGTTCCACTTCTTGCGAGCCAGTCGCAACAATAGCGGGAAGCAAGCGACTTTGCAAATGATCGGCGAGGGTGATTTGGGCATGAATGTAGGTTCGCCATGACGGCGGAACAGGGCGCGTGTATTTCGGCAGGTCGCGACAAACTCGAGCCGTTCCCTGACTGCGCCAGGACGGCTGCTTTTGCCGAAACTCGCCATTCCCGCTTCGAGGCAGGAGATTGCCGCTAGGCAAATGGTCTGGTTCACCGCCGGGCTACCGCGATAAGCGCGGTAGAAGGAATAGGAAGGATCGCGCGATCGCCGGCCATAACCTGCACTTCGGCGACGACCGCGACTTTCTCCGCATCACTCAAACTGGTCCAGTCAGGCGACATACCGAACAGGGTATCGGGTTCGACAAGCAGGGTCATATCCAGCGGATAATCGTAGGTGACCTCTTCAATCCGTGGATCGCTATATCCGGCAAGGACGAGCTCGTGCGCGAAATCAGCCGGATCGCTCAACGCCCCGACTGCCTCCGGCATAGTCATGCCCTCACGATCGGGAAACAGCTTGCGACGGATCTGGCCGAGCAGCAGGAAGGTCGCGGCGCCCCGGTCCTGCCAGGTCGCGATAACGCCCGTCCCGCCGATGCGTGTCACCCTTGCCATCTCGGCAAGGCCCTTGCGCCAGTCCGGAAACATGATGACGCCGAAGATCGAGAACACCGCATCGAAACTGCCATCGTCCAGGGCCAGTGCCTGTCCATCCATCACCCGCGTTTCGACATTGGGCATGTTGGCCGCTGCAATACGCGCCACCATGCCAGGCGAAAAGTCCGTCGCGAGTACCTGCGCTCCGCTTCGTGCCGCCGTGAGCGCCAAGGCGCCAGTACCGGCCGCGACGTCAAGGACGCGGCTGTCCGGTGTCAGCGGAACGCGTGCCAGCGCCGCTTTGGCATAGAGGATGGTGAAAGGGTGCGCCGTCTTCTCATAATGCTGGGCGGCTGTGTCCCAATGGTCGGGGTTCTCGAATTCCGGCATGGCGAACGCTCCACGAATCATGTAACATTAAAAGTATCGTGAAGAGACGCGCTTGCCAATCCCCTCCGGTCCGGGAAAGATCATACCGTGCGTAATGACAGCCGCCTTTCAAGAATGCTCCATGTTCTGCTCCACATGGCACGCCATGATGGCCCGATGACGTCCGAGACCATCGCGCGGATGCTCGGGACGAACGCTGTTGTCGTCCGTCGCACGATGGCGGGCCTGCGCGATGCTGGCTATGTCAGGTCCGAGAAGGGGCATGGCGGCGGCTGGGCGATCGCCGCAGATCTTGAGATGGTTTCGCTACTGGATGTCCACCGGGCGGTAGGTGGTCCCCGCATATTCGCAATCGGCAGCGAGCATAGCAATCCGCACTGCGCAGTCGAAAAAGTTGTCAACGCTGCGGTAGAGGATGCGCTGCGAGACGCCAAAGCGCTACTGGTCGCCCGGCTGGGTGCTGTCAGTCTCGCCGAACTGGCGCGAGGGTTCGAAGTGCGTTGCAGTCAGGCTGATGAGCGTCGCGCCTAGATAATGGCTGACCCTTTGGCTACATAGTGCGGACAGCAGACGACCCAAAATGCGTCGCTCGCGGTAAGACTTTGAACGTCAGCCCCTGCCAGGACCTGCCGTTCGCTCGGCGCGAAGCCGCTTGACAGCAACGCGCAACATTCTGGACCTTCGCGGTCACGCTAGGCATCCTAAAAGCTGCTGTCTGCGAGCCCTGCAGCCCTTCGTAGAAAGCGGACATTTGAGGAAAGCGCGTCCGGTCATCGTATCACGCCTTCATTACGTCCGGGAGTTTCCAGGTCTTGTCGAAAAACGGCTCGAGCGGGCTGTAGAAGCGGAAGATGGGAAACCAGCCGCGATCGGGCAGGGTCTCGATCCAGTTCCTCTCTTGCCCCTCCGGGCAGCGCGGTCCGAACCACACGTCGATCGTGCCATTGTCATTGACCTGCGGCGCGGAATACTTGCTGATCGAGGGGAACGCTTGGCTGGTTTGGAGTTGCGAACGACTCAAAGAGTCGTAAACCAGCACCGACCAGAAATTGGCGATCGGCACGTCCGCCGGTACGCGCAGCCGGTAGTTCTTCGCACCGTCGAGGAAGTCGCCGTCAGCGTCGCGATAGGCCCACAGATATTGCGAGCCCTGGCCGACGTGCTTGTCCATCATCGCCGGGTCGTTGCCCAGGCCCATATAGTAGCAGAAGGCGCGCGAATCGACCTGCAACACCCCATCCTTGAGGAATGTATACGGCACGCCCGCAGGCAACTGCTGCCACTGCCCGCCAGGGTAGTAGAAAGTGGTCAGATCGTGCGAGGCGAAGCAATTGCTTCGCGCGAACGCCGCTGCGGCATGCGCTGCTTCCGCCAACAGCGCACGGTCAGGCGCGAACGGCTTGCCCTTCTCGATCCCGATCGACTGCATATGGAAGCGCTCGAGCGGCGTAAAAATCTCCGCCGGCTCCTCCTGGACGATCTGGTCGAGCGCCTCGAAGAAGGTAATTGTGTCCGAGTGGATCGTGTCGATCGGCTGGCCGGAGCCGTTGAAGAACGCCAGCTCGGGCGGATTGTCCGCCTGCACCAACGGATAGATTCTGAGCCGCTTCATCAGCGCGACGGCCTGGTCAGTCTTATTGTCCACCTTGAAACCGCGAAGGCCGTAGATCACGCTGAAGGTCGGGGAACGCACGGTGAAATAGCCCGGACGATCCTCGGTAGTGTCGCCTGGGGGCAGGAACAGATATTTGCCACCTTCACCCTTGTCCGGCCCGAGCGGCCCGAAATCGACAAGGAAGCGTTGTACCGCATCCATCGCATTGCCGAGCATGCTGGGCGGCGCCTCGAACACCATTGGCCCGTCGTGCAGATTAAGGAATCCGAGGCAATAGACCGTCTCGGTGTTCGCCGTAAGCAGCAGCGTTTTGGCGTCCATCAGAGTTTCCCAGACGATCGTCTGGTCTGATCCTTTCACGCCGAACCGCTCGAACCCGCGCCGCGTCTCCATGACCGCGACTGCGGGGATTTGCGTCAGATACACCTCGATCGCGCGGTTGAATTTGAGCTGGTCGTACAGCGCGTCCGTCGCTGCCTGTGTTGGGTAACCACCCCGGAACTCGAAGTCGCCGAACCGGGTCTTTACCGTCTCGCTGTTGATCCAGCCATGGGACTCAGCCATGCGCGATCTCCTTCGGGTTGTAGCACTATAAGCCGCCAGGAGATCAGAGATATCGGGGTTTTCACCGGGTGAGGGCGCGATGACCCCTTAGTGACGCCGACCATGTGTACAGACGAACTGTCTCTGTTTTGGATGCGCAATTCCGGGAGGTGCCCAAATGAAGCTGACCCATTCCAGCCAGGTGCAAAATCTTTATTGTCTCGGGTTTCCACGGAATTATTGAGGTGTCCTGGTGCCTCGACTCGGGCGCGACGCGTTCTAGTGAATTGATCGGAACAAAAGGTTCCCGTCGGAGGCTTTCCAAGCAGCAGCGGAGCAGCCAGATCGGGGCGTGCAAACAGATATCGAGATCACTGCGCAGGAAACCAAGCGGCTTGAGGCGAGCCTTGCGGTGCGTCGTTCGCCGCAAGAGCGTGTGTGGCGGGTGGGACATTGTGCTGACCGCTCGGGGGCAAGTGCCCAGGCAATTATGGGCACAACGGGCAACAAGCGTCGTTCGCTTCGGCTGGCTCGACCATCCGGTGAACTTGGGCAGCCATTAAGGAACCGAAATCATGTGCTCTAGGTTCGGTACGTCGACTTGAGCGGACGACCGATTATGCTCGAGGTGGCGCCGTGCTGTGAGTCTTTTCTCTCGTCACGGCGATCCAACCGATCACTACTGGAATAAAGCAAGCGAACCCGCTGAGAGACAATTCAACGGTCCCCCATGGCCAAGAACCTAGTCTCCACCGCGGGCCGATTTGCAAAGATAAAAGCATGGGCAGAAGCCACCAGCCGGTGATCGCCGCGTTCCGAAGGCGGTATGATGTCAGTATGAACAATACGAGATATGAGCCAGCCGCCGCTGCCACCGCAAGAAACGATGCAACCGGCGTCATGCTGATCTGGCTGATCACAATTAATGGAAACGCTGCCATCGCTATTAGCATTACGCTGGCGCGGCGATATCGAGATCTGTCAGAATTGCGTTTGAAATAATCGCCCATCAGCATTGCGTAATTCAAATCGAACTCGCTTGCTAGCTCCGGTCGACGGATGGCCGCTTTGTTGGCGGATCCGGAAATGGCCGGTTCCGTATAAAACCCTGCAAAGCTGAGAACTGTACGGTTCCGGCGAGACCGGAAATTGATTGGTGCAGATGGGAGCGATTGGGTTGAGGGCGCGATCTGCGGGTCACACCCTGCCCTGGTTTAGCCTCTCCGACAGGCCGACGTTTGCCGTTCCGCAGCTGATCCTCGAAACTTGCGGTTGATCCGCGCTCTGACACGCTCGCGTTGAAAGGCCGCGAACAGCAGCTAAGCGGCAGCTATGACTGCATCCAACCTCGACTTCTGCCTGTAGTACGCCTTCTCCGGGAATGGGACGGCACTTCGCGGAGAAGGCGGCGGCCGCTTGGCAAGGTCAACGTGCGCGACACGAATAAGCATCCCCATTGCGTCGGCATGTCAGGCTCAGTGGCATCGATGCGCCGCATGCTGCGATCGAGCGACTGCTCGACGACGTGCGATTTGAATATTCGAATCGTGGCGGCTGGTTGAGCAGCCAGTGGAATACATACGCAGACATAACTGCCGGAGCGGCCATGAAACTCCGCTTGACCGCCCCTCGGAAATCTTTCGCACGCTCGCTAGCACTGCTTCCACAAGGACGGCAGCAATTGCAAAAGTGGAAAGCGCCGTCCACGCCGACATCCAAGGTAAGGAGCGATCAGCGAGAGACGCGGACCTTGTGATGATGCCGCCATTCCGTCCAGCAACGACGATGATTGCCGCGATACCGTCGTTCGATCCAATGCCTTGGCCGCTCGTAGTGAGGATGGTCTCGGTAGTGCCGATCGTGTCGTTGCTCGTAGCGATGTCGATCGCCACGCGGATGGGCGTCATTGCAAGTATGAAAGATATTTTGATAATCTTCATTGCGACCTCCGGATGGGAAGCAGTTTTGCATCATACCCCGCTGTTCAGGATAGGTCAGCGTTCAGTGAATGGAGGGCCGGTTTCACGGAGCCGAAATAAATCGTCTCAGGCCATCTTTGTCGCCGAAGCCTGAGCCGAGCAGGGCGCTATCGCCAGGTAGCGGGTTGATGGTGGGAGCGGATGCTACTCGTCGGCAGCAGCCAACGCGGCAGGTTCATTTCTCATGCCGCCGCTTTGCATCAGCGCCGATCGCCGCCATCGACCTGCTTCCCATTTTCGCCTGGCCATACTAAGCCATCACCATGAAAGTACTTGCTGATCCTGAGCGGGTCCTAGTTGATGGGCTTGCAGCCATCCGCAAGCAGTACGCGGTACCGCGTGATTTTCCGGCGCCAGTGGTAGTGGAGGCCGACAATGCGCGAAGCCGACTGCCAACCGAGCACGCAGACTGGACCGATCGTGCGTTCGCCACGCTGGACCCTTGCGCCTCAACGGACCTTGACCAGGCCTTCCTACTCGAGCCGGCCGGAGCCGATCTTGTTCTGCACTACGCACTTGCCGACATCGGCTGGTTCGTGCCTGAGGGCGGAGCACTTGAGTCGGAAGCGTGGAAGAGAGGCGTCACGCTCTACCTGCCCGACGGGAAGGCAAGACTGTACCCCTCGGCCCTGAGCGAAGGCGCCGCGAGCCTGCTGCCCGACGGTCCTCGTCCCGCCATCGTGGCAAGCATACGGTGCAGCCCCGAGGGTGCGGTCGTGCTCGATGGCATGACACGAGCGATCGTTCGAAGCTGTCACAAGCTCGGTTACGAGACAACGAGCGTGGACGAGATTCCCCATCTTGCCGACTTTTCGGAACGCATGCGCAGAAGCGAAGATGCTCGCGCTGCAGCCCGAGTCGATCCGCCTGAACAGGCGGTGGAACGCGATGAACATGGGAACCTCTGTCTGACCTTCCGTCCTTGGCTTGCTTCGGAGATTGCAAACTCCCGGCTTTCACTGGCGGCGAACATGGCGATGGCGGCGGCCCTCCTGAAGGCCGAAACGGGCCTCTTCCGCGAAATGCCACTTCCGGACGAGCGTGCTGTCCACAGTTTGCGAAACACCGCCAACGGACTAGGACTTGTTTGGCCGGCCGCCATGTCTCTGGCGCAGTTCGAGCGATCGATCGACGGTACGACGCGTGCGGGCGCATGCTTTCAGTTGGCAGTGCGACGCTCGACGGGCCGGGCGCAGTATTTGCCGTTTACCGCGGGGCATATCCCTTGGCACGCGGCACTCGGTGCAACCTACACGCACGCGACCGCGCCGATGCGGCGGCTCGCGGATCGTTATGTGCTCGAAGCAGCGCTCGACGTGGCGAATGGCCGGTGCGTGAGCCCGCGTTGCATTCGTGCTTTCGAGGAGTTGCCGGCGATCATGAACACTGCCGACGCGCGCCAGAGCACGGTCGAGAGGGCAGTCATCGATCTGGCCGAAGCCTCTCTTCTGATGGGCCGCGAGGGCGAAACGTTCGAAGCCACGGTGACGCAGTTGGACGAGAAGGGCGCACGCATCCAGTTGCGTGATCTTCCGGTGCTGGCTCGGGTAGACAGTGACAATGCATACGCCGGGCAAAACCTAACCGTCAGACTTGTTGTGGCGGATCCGGAGCGCCGGGAACTGCGCTTCGCGGCAGTCAACGCATCAAGCGGATGAGGATCAGAGGCCAATTCAGCTCCCGTCCAAACCTGTTCTGCCCTAAGCCTTTTTTAACATTATCGGTCGGTAGCTGCCAGCATAACGGATGAGGTAGATGGTTCCCGTTCACGGCATCCAAGTGCCAAGATGGTTTTGTTGTCATGCAATCTGAGCACGGAGCCACCTGCCACGCAGATTAGCACGATCGGCATGGGTTTGGCCAAGAACGTTTTTCCGGTTCACGGTAGCAGCGCGACGGGCGAGGTTGTACTTCACAAGGCGTCGCAATCATAAGCGAGCTGGCCATGCCGATCTTGATGTGGGCGCGCAATGCACGATGGTGCGCGCAACCTGGCCCATCCGGTGCTTCTGCCGCGCGACGACGTACTTGACGGCCGAACGCACCGCTGATCGCCTCACGTGGGCGCGCGCCATCGGGCCGGGGTTCGGCTTTTGCTGGAAATGTGGCTAGTGGACATAGCCTTGGCCCGGAAGGCTTCGTTCTTCTTTGATCCGTAGCCCCCAACAGCTCGGGTGCCCAGGGCGGTGTTGTCCCTACGTATCAGCACCGGCAGCCGCGTCCCACCATGCGCATTTGCCGCGCCGGCATTGCAGGTTCGGATCAAGCCGCAGTTGCGATCGATGCCTATGTGGTTTTTGCAGCTGAAAAATCTGGACGGCGAGATCGATCAGCTTGAACGCGTCGGGGGCCGCGCCTTCCTTCCCTTTGGCCTAGGTGTACTGCCGCTCCAGCGGGCATCGCGATCCTTCCGCCGGACATTCGCGGGCTTGTCTCTCCAGCGTTCGGGATGAGGGTCACCCTGATTACTGCCTTCTCCTCCTCGATATTGCGCTGCTTGGGTGCCGGCACCACGGTGGATCGTTGATCTGCCCGCCATAGCGACATAACCTTGGTCGGTCATCGCCGCATCGAAGCGGGCGAAGAGCCGGCGATCGCCCTGACCTTCACCAGGTTCAGCCATGCCTTCGTCGCATCCGCATCTCAGAGGCGGCCCGCCGGTAAAACAAGGGGGAGCAAAGTCGCTCCCCCTTGCGTGTATTAAAGGGTTTTGGCCATCAGGCGCTCGAGCCGTTCAACGAACGCCCGCGGGTCGGTCGGAGCTTCTCCCTCCGCAATTCGCGCCTCGTCGAGCAGAAGATACGCAATGTCGCGCCGTTCGTCGTCACCGGCACTACTCTGCCCCAGCTTGCCGATCAGCGAGTGGCCGGCGTTGACTTCCAAGACCGGCTTTGCCCTTTCCGGCGCCCGTCCAGCCGAGGCCAGTATTTTTTCGAGTTGAAGATCCATCGCGTTTTCAGGCGCTACGATACAAACTGCGCTAGTGGTAAGGCGATCCGACACACGCACATCGGAAACGTGGTCGCGCAGTGCTTCCTTGGCGAAAGCTACGAAACCCGTCACCTCTTCGCCGACGCTTGCCGGCTCGTTGCCCTCGGACAAGGGAATGAGGCTGAGATCGGCCGCTCCCTGCGTGACGGATTTGAAGGGCTTGCCATCGTAATCGATGCCCGTGGTCGTCCAGAAATTGTCGACTTGGTCGGGTAGCAGGAGCACCTCGATCCCGCGCGCCTTGAAGCCCTCGAGCTGCGGGGAACCGGCGATCCGATCGAGGTCATCGCCCGTGGCATAGTAGATCGCCGTCTGGTTCTCCTTTAGCGAGGAGGCATAATCCTTGAGCGAGCGCCATTCGCCGTTCGACGAGGTCGTTTTGAAGCGGGCGAGGCCAAGCAGGCTCTCGCGCCGCGCATAGTCCTCGTAGAGGCCTTCCTTCAACACCGAGCCGAAGTTTTCCCAGATGGCCGCATAACGCTCGGGCTCGGCGTCGGCGAGCTTTTCAAGTTCGGCAAGGACGCGGTTGCTCACGCCCTTCTGGATCGCGGAAAGGACGGGACTATCCTGGATCATTTCGCGCGACATATTGAGGGGAAGGTCTGCGGAATCTACCAGACCGCGCACGAAGCGCAGATAGCGCGGCAGAATTTCTGCCTCATCGGTGATGAAGACGCGGCGAACATAGAGCTTGATGCGTCCATTGCGGTTGGGATCGAACAGATCGAAGGGCTTGCTTTCAGGGATGAAAGTCAGAACCGAGTACTCGTGCCGTCCTTCGGCTCGGTAATGAAGGGTCAGCGCAGGCTTGTCGAACTGGCCCGCCACGCTACGATAGAAATCGGTGTAGTCTTCCTCTATGATCTCGGACCTCGGCTTCGTCCAGAGAGCAGCGCCATCTGCAATTTGCAGGGCTTCCTCGTCACTCCCGGCTTCCTCGATGAAGATCGGGACCGGCACATGGCCAGACTGGGCTTTGATGATCCGTTCGACGTTGTACCGCTCGGCATAGCCCTTCGCATCTTCCAGCAAGTGCAGTGTCACGCGCGTTCCGCGATCAGGCGCCTGAGAAAGATCGGCTGACGCGATGGTATAGGTTCCACGCCCATCGGAAGACCACACCGCTGCTACTTCCTGCCCAGCGCGGCGGGATACAACGTCGACGGCACCGGCCACCATGAAGGCCGAATAGAAACCCACGCCGAATTGGCCGATGAGTTGCTGGCCACCACCGTCGTTGTCGGCGGAGAGCCGGTCCATGAAGGCCTTGGTTCCTGAGCGGGCAATGGTGCCGAGAGTTTCCCCCATGTCCGCAGCCGTCATGCCGATGCCGTTGTCGGCGATGGTCACTGTCCCGGCCTCCTTGTCGAGCGTCACGGTGATCCTGGGCTGAGGGTCTTCGCCGAAAAGCGCCGGGTTGGCGATTGCCTCATAGCGCAGCTTCTCGCACGCATCGGCGGCATTCGAGATCAGTTCGCGCAGGAACACGTCGCGGTCTGAATAGACCGAGTGGACCATCATGTGCAGAAGCTTGGAAACGTCGGCCTCGAAGGCGCGGGGTTCAGGGGCGATAGCGGAATCTGTCGTCATCGTATCCTTGGCTCGCATGTTTCAGACTTGCTGCGATCAGATGGATGGGACACGCGAACTCTTCAAGACGGCTGGTATTGTGATCGAACCATTTTTGCGCCCAGAAATCCGATTAGTCGGTCGTTATACCGGCCTGGAGGGCCGCACGCTCTTGTCGTGGGCGAAGCCGCTCATGCGTCTCGTCCTCGATGAGCGCTATCGCGCGTTCCCACAAGGTAGACCTCGGTACGAAGACAACCGTCGCGGCAATCGAAACATCTCTCAGCGAGGTTGTCGGCGAATTTGTCCCACCGCTCTACGAACGCTTCGACGGATACCAACTCTCGCCCGATCTTGTTGCGGCACAGATCGCAGAAATCCTTCGATACCGCGATTCTAAGAAGAGGATACTTTGAACGAAGGGCGTTTCTCGCCTCGGCGACGTTCGGCCGAGGAAGTTGAGGCAACTGGAGTAAGCCAAGAACTTGAGGGCAAGCTGGCACATGTTGAGGCTCATAGCATCCCCGCATTAAACGGACTGGCCGGCAAGTCCGTTTGCCCGCATCGATAAGGCTGAGGCGGGCGGTCGTCCATGGGGTCTCAGTATGAGAACAATGCGCACGCCATGGCCTGCCCCGGCTCCTTTTGCCGGCCACCGTAAAGCTGCCGAGCTTACTGCGGACATTCGCTGCGCGAGCGGCCGCAATTTTGTCCACGGCTGTGATCTGTACGTTGGGAACAGCAGCTTGCCCGCCCGACGCACCGGCGGAGGCGTCCCAACTGCGACGGTTAGCGAGAACCCGAAGGAAGGTCCGGAGTTTTCCGAAACCGGCCGCTACAGGCGCAAAAATGCTCAGTGGGACGGCGTAACAGCGGATCGGCTTTGTTTTGCATCGACCGCAGTGCAGGACAGGAGCGTGCTGGCTTGCGGCGCCAGTGTCAAATCCATCACAGGATACGCGTCAATCGGTGCGCGGTCGCTCCAGTTCGGGCGCCAACGGCAATCGCGCCACTCAGCAGGAAGTCGAAGCGTGACGAGGCGGCTACGATCGGCATCGTCGCGCAGGCCTTCTTCGAGATTTGCAGCGAGAATGCGGACCGTGCCGTCCTTGCCGGTCCAGGCCGCGACCGTTCCCGTCTGCTCGCGGTCGATCATCTGCGCGCCGAACTTGCCCGCGCGGGCAAGTTGTCGGTTCAACGTTGCCGCAGTAGCGGCAAACGGCGTGGGGTCGCCGTTCAGCAAGTCTCGCAGCGGACGATTCCAATATTCAAATAGTGGGGCAGGATCCCACAACGATAAGTTCGACTGGCCGGATTGGTCCGATACAAGCCCCGCCATGTCGCCAAAGCTGTAAACGATATTCGAGACTGGCGCGCTGATCCTGGTCATCGGCGGTGGAGCGTCGAACTCGGCGGGCAGGTTCCGGGTGTTGCTCGGCCACGCTGCACCGGCGGTAGCGCGCAGCACGCCGTCCTGGATGCTGGGCTTGTGCGGCACGCTGGTGACGCCCAGCAAGCGGGCAAATGCTGGATCGGTCGCTCCGCTGACAGCGCCGAAGAACGACATCGGCTGGCCGGCGCGCGCCATGCGTTCCATCTCGGCGATCTGCGATGCCGGCATGCCGGTGGTTGCGCCGAACACGAAAAGATCGGATTTCACCTTAGGCAGCCATTCGGTGCGCGTGATCGAGAGCACCGGCAGCGGCCATTTGATGATCGTTCCGACCTGAGCACGGCTGGCGCGCCGGCCTCGATATTATGTCATTCCACACGGACGTCGGCATCAACAATCAACCGGCGGCGAGCGGTTTCGCAGAGCTGACCGCAAGCAGCACACCCGCGGTAGACGCAGTTCCGCAGGTCAACTCGAGTGGGATATCCGCTCCTTCACCGAGCAGCACAAGGAGAACCCAAAATGCTACAGATGAACCAAGTCTTCCGACGAGACCCTCGCCTCGCTCAAGCGCTCCTGCCAGACCGCTGAACGTATCTTATGCGGCGAACTTAGAATCCGTGAATCGCGGAGCCCGAATGCCGCGCATCTGTCATTGGCGGCGATGTTGATCGCGATAAGCCGCGACTCACGGTCGAGAACGACGATATCGGGACGGACGCGGCCGAGTGGCAGAAGCGTTCCGCGCGCCGTTCGATCGTTGGCTAGTGCTTGCCTGCGTCCGCCGCGGCGTTCTGCGAAGTTACCTCGTCGGCGCCGGTCCGGTCGGCCTGGAAGAACCCGAAGCCGACTATGACCGCGAAAACGATGACCACCAGGATCAGTCCTGCGACCAAGGCGTTTCGGTTGGTCTTGTTTCGGGATCCGGCGCGCGCCTCGATTTTGTCGAGGTGCTTCTCTGTACCTTGTTTCTCGGTGTGCATGCACTACTCCTTCGATGTTTCCTAGCGTCCATCTTCGGTTCAAGTTCCCGGAAGGGTGCGAAAAGGGCTCTCCGTTGCCGCCCCACGCGCACCAAGTTCGTGCTATCCGCATTCCGGATGGCTCCGGGGAGAGTATCGGCGTCGAATACGGGGTGTCGTCTTGTAGGGTGTTGGGTCCCTCATGGTCGGTCGGTGAATACCCTCCCGGAACTCCCCTTTGGCATTCCATGCTGCACAATTGGGCCAAGTTCCCGATTCCGAACCTTTGATGAGAGGCGTCGCTTCATGGACGATCTCGAGTATCCTAAAGCGCGCTGGCGGGTGGACTTTCGGGCACTTGCTCAGACTTTCATGCCACCGGTCGCATCAGCAACGGGGAGACGCCTTCGAGGTGTGACTTCATGGCTATGATTGCCGCAGAGCCGCCGTTACACTGGCCAGAATGCACAAGATTGCAGGGGTTGCGTGCCTTGCTTGGCAAACATCTCGAAGACCATGGCGAGGACGATGAAAGTGAGGATCTGGGACCGTGTCTGGAACGGCTGCAATGTAAACCAGCTGAGCGCACCGCAGAGTGCGAAGAGGGCAGGGGGCCGCCGCCGGCAGTGGTTTCCTCAACTTGTGCATCGCAGCAACGGCAGGGCCGCGTAGTTTCGCTGATATGGTCTTCGGCTTTGTTCAATCAGATCACAATTTGACGTCCGCGGGAGGGCTGCGGAGGTAACGCGATCGTACAGATATCGGACCGAGATCGCTCCAGGGGTCGCTAAGCCCGATAGTTCAATACCTCCATCGGCAGTCTGCAACTATTGGACGACTATCCCGGCGACGCTACGGCCGCAAAAATCTACGACGATCTCGACGCCTCGCGGGCACTGCAGGCCTATCTGCTCGGGTTGCCGATGATGAACCAGGCCGGCATGCGCGGCGCGCTCCGCGCGTACGCAAAAGTGCAAAACACGATCATTTGATTATTCATCTTTGGTCGGTGAGATCGTCTCACCGACTAATATTCGCCCTAGTCGCTCGTTCAAGGGTCGATTTGACGTTCCCGAAATTGCCGGTCCGGTATCCTCCGCCCACCGGACTCGTCCGCGATGAAGAGCGGTGGGAAGTCGTCGTAACCCTCTCCCTGTAACGGGAGAGAGGAACGGCCGCTTCGGGGCGTTTTCAGCTCAGTATCCTGGCCGCCGTCACCCGTCATCTCAGGTGAGGCGGCGCAGCTTCGCTGCTAGCTTAACGATCGACCATCAGCACTGCTTGATGTTGATGTTGCTAATCACGTTGTTGTAGTTCCGCAGCAGGGTCTCTCCATCTTGAGCCTGTTGCGGCTTCATCAACATGAATGATGAATTATTTTTGCTCTCCTTCGCATATGTGCTGTCCTCGGTCCGCTGAATGATATTTCGTCCAGCGGCCAGATAGGCGTTTACATGTAGCATGAAGCCAGGGCACCCGTCCTTGTTCGTCTCGCGAATCTTGTTTTCGAACTTTGTACCCGTGATATTGAACTGATCCAGCGATGCCTTGAAAGCGTCCTTCTGATCGCCGAGGCCCTTGCCGTCGAGAACGCCCGATGCATGGTCCATGCTTTCCTTGATATGGTAGACCATACCCATGCGGTAATAATCGAGGGTGTCCTTCTTGGTGGCCTGGAACTCAGCCCTGATCCGAGCCCGGTCCTTGGCATCGATACCCTTCATGTAGGCAGACTGAGCAGTCGCTAGGTTCTCGAGGGTGGCGATTAGTGCAGGTTGGATTTCGCGGCCGTGCGCACCCTTATCGCTAGTGTAGGTCTTCGCCTCGATATAGTTCGCCATATCGCGATAAAGTGGATCGACCTTGCCAAGTGCTACGCTGTAGGCGCGGGCAACGCCATCGAGTTCCACTATATCAGGCTTCATAGTTATCGCCTTGTCCAACTGCTCCTTGATCCTTCCGATTCCAGGCTCAGAAGGGAAGAACAAGTTGGTCATATCCTTCTTTCCATCGAAGACAGGCTCGATCGATTTTCGGTACGTTTCCAATCTTTGCGCGAATGAAACCTGCCCCATATTGGCGGCTTCAACGTAGGCATTATATTTCTGCATTTCGCTCTGATCGGCGGGCATATGCGCCTGATGCGATTTATCGTTTTCTGGCTACCGCAGGCGGAAAGCGCGAGCACACAAGCCGAGAGAGCCAGCGAGCGGATCAGCATTTTCGTAATCACTAAATTACCTCAGGGGAATTGGTACCAAGAGTTGGCGCGAGGTGCCCGCGGCAGTGGGATCGCGGGCGCTTCATGTCTCCAATGCCCTGATCGGCTATGGCATTCAAATCCAATGAGTTGAGCGGATGTCGAGAATGTTAGCTTCGCTTTCAAGTTCACCTTGATTGCCGCGTGGAGTCTTGGGCGGGCTAGGGCGTGCTACCCGACACCGACGCGATCCTTGGCGCCCTTATTCCGTGCGTCGGATATACCGCAACGGAATGGGAAAAGGCCGCTTCACAATCTTCACGCCATGCCCGCTAAGGGGCGGGGACCGACCGGCGAATTCTTTGTACTTCCGAAACGAACTGCTCGGCACATCGGACAGGCAGCTATCTGCCGTCCCCACAACGATCACGCGGCAGTCGCCTATCGGCCAACATCGAACATCGCCGACGAATTCCGGTAGTTCGCACGCGTTATCGCCCCTTCGACCAGACGCCTGCAACTCGCAATCCGAAAAATTGCGCCCGGACGGCCTCCGTTCACAAATCCGGACTGCCAGATTTTGATGGCCGGTTTCACTGCTGAGAATGCTAAGGGCTTGCATGCGGATCAACGCAATAGATCAACGACCCTTCGCTTCCTCAACGAGGTGACGGTTCCGCCGAATTTTCAAACGGACTCAACCGATTGTTCGCTACATTTCCCTGGATTCACGACCCTTACCACTGCCGAGCCTGGCCGCAGAAAGCCTCGCCAACCGGTAATCGGCGACATGATCGGCGGCTTCGTACACCATCGATTCTTCAAGGTGGACGTATGCCATGAAAATTGAAAGCTGGCGATGCGCAGTCAAAGCCATGCCGACTTTAATGGGCACTCCTGAGTTCGCTATATCGGTTGCCGCTCGGTGCCGAATGCCATGCGTACCGACGTACTCTACGCAGGAAACTTGTAGTGCCTTCTTCCAGGCCCGGCGATACGATTGATACTGAATTGGTTGAGCTGGATCGTTCGAATTTGAGACCACAAACGGTGAGCCTCCGGCGCGAGATAATGCGATATCCAACAAATTCCTAGCCTCATTTGAAATGGGTTTCCACATCGGGCCAGTCTTACTGTCCGGCCACTCAATCCTTCTTCGGTCGAAATCAATCCAGGTCCATCGCAGTTGCAGAATTTCGGATGCTCTTGCTGCAAATGCAAACTGGAGCCGCATGGCTAAGCTATAGGCCAACGGCGCGCCGCCTTGCCCCTCCGGCAATTCAAGATAGTCCATCAGGCGTACCATCTCATCCTGTCGAATAAGCCGCGGGCGCTTCTTCTTAATCATGGTCGTGATTCCTTTACAAGGGTTCGTATTTTGTGAACGAAACCCCCACTCCTCAGCCCGATTGAACATAGAATTAAGGATAATTAGCACCACATATGCAACTCCCGGAGTAGAAACGAGATCATCCAGAAAATCTTCGACATCTCTGCGGGTGATAGAAGCGACCTTATGGGATCCAATTTTACGAATAATGTACTTGTCAAGTAAATACCTGTATGATTTTTGCGTATTTTCTTTATTTCGAACAAGCGTCCACTTTGCGTAATAATATTCTGCATATTGCCGGAGCGGCATGCTCGCGCGCAATATAGCCCGAGCTCGCGATGGATCCGCGCCGCTACGCACTTCAGCCAGCCATCTTTGAGCGATCGCTCGAGCCTGCTGTATAGTCAGTTCGCCATACAGCCCGAGTGCAGGCTTCCTCCTCCGCCCATCACATGTACGGTATTGGAGCATGAACGTCTTGCGACCAGCAGGCGTGACCTTGCAAATAAGACCAACTACGGCGGTATCTCGCAGTTCGTACGCTTTGGCTTTTGGCGCTGCAGCGTCCAAGATGCGCTTGGTGAGTTTCAATGTTGGCATTTTGAGGACCTTGAAGCGCTGTACCAGGAGCCACATGGGAACCATGCGACAACAAACTCCAACGAAATTTTTTCAAGATCAGAGTATGGTAGGATAGAAGAAACCCTTTAAAAATAGATGCCTATCTTACTCCAGCGCACTCCAGCAAAGCTGCCGTTCACCGCTCTGGGGCGGAACGGCCGGAAAGTCCCCGATGCGGCATCTGGTGCTGGGGAAAACCCGAACTTTGCTTGTTGTTCGGCGGCCAATTTCTGACGTCGAACGCGGTCAGTCAGGTTTTCCATCCCGACCGCGCGGGCCTTTTCATTCCGAGACGCGACTGCTCAAATGTCTGTGGCGTTCGCGGCATCGCTGCGCGGAAAGGTAACTGACTGGATTTGGGGGGACACGGTGAAATTGGAATATCTAGACCGCAGCACGCCGGATCGCAGGATTGCGTTGCTTATCGATGCCGACAATGTGCCACATGGCAAGATTGCGGAGATGCTTGCAGAACTATCCAAATACGGGACGGCAAACATTCGACGCGCCTACGGGGATTGGGCAAGCGCGGGCCTCAAGAATTGGAAGGATAAGCTGCACGATTTCGCGATTCGACCGGTCCAGCAGTTCAGCTATTCCACCGGCAAGAATGCCACGGACATAGCGCTGGTAATTGACGCCATGGAACTATTGTATACGCAAAAGCTCGATGCCTTTTGCATTGCCTCCAGCGATGCCGATTTCACGCCGCTGGTGATGCAGCTGCGAGGAAACGGGCATGAGGTCTACGGCTTCGGTGAGCGTAAGACACCTTCGCCGTTCGTGAACGCCTGCACTGCGTTTCTTTACCTCGACACATTGGGTGAACCGCTCGTTGCCGCAGCTCCATTGGTGCCGGCCGTAAAGCTTAAGGCCGCCGCCAAACCCGATAGCAATGGAACAGTCTTGCCTCCAAAGGCAGCGGGCAAGGCGCTGTCGCAGGACACCAAGCTTGTTGCCATATTGCGTGGTGCAGTGGAGGCCACCGTCCGCGAGGATGGCTGGGCGCACATGGCGGCGGCGGGGGCAGCTGCACGCAGACAGGCACCGATCGATCCACGCAATTACGGCGTTCGGAACTTCACCGCGCTCTTCGAGGCGACGGGCCTATTTCATATCGTCCGCGTTGAAAATGGGCAGAGTTTTGTCGCAGACAAGCGCAACAAGGAGCGGACGCCGCAACCGAGCGGATAGAAGCTTTGCGCGATGCGTTTGCGTACAAACTGGCGGAGGCGTCTCTTGAAGCTGCTTTTGGACTTCCATCACAAGATCCGCGTTGCCTCTCATTTTCTTCAGCTAAGCTAGAGCTTCTTCGGCAGCTTGATATTCAATCTTCCATAGATGCTGCCGACTACGCTCTCTATCAGGCGCGGCCCCGGAAACGGAGGCTCGCGCCACAACCGGACCTCACGCTAATCCAGGGTAACACGGGATGGCTTCAGCAGGGGCCCACCCCGGAGGCGTCCTTCGCAAGGCGCCCCCGGGCAGGGGACGTTCATGGGATGAGGAGCAGTTTACCTGTGGTAGCCCGGCTCTCCATAGCTTCGTGTGCCAACGCCGCGGCAGAGAGTGGAAACTCCGTTGCCGGAGCAATGACCAGCTTACCTTCGCGGACCCAATCGAACAGGCGTTGTGTCCGTTCGCGGAGGAGTTCGGGGGTCGGGATATGGTCGGAGAACACGGCGTAGCCGATTTTTACGCTGCGCGGCAGACCCATGATGTCCAGGCCTCCCGGGCCGCCCAGAACCGGTCCATACCAACACAGGGTGCCAGAGCGGCGGAGCGAGGCAAGCGAGCCATTGAAGGTCGATGGGCCGGAACCGTCATAAACGACGGTCACGCCCTGTCCATCGGTCAATTCGAGCACCTCTGCAGAGAAATCGCCTTGAGCGTCGACGATTACATGGTCGGAGCCTGCGGCCCTTGCCGCTGCCACTTTCGCCCGACTTGAAACGCGGCCGATCACGGTGCCGCCGCGTAGCTTGATGACCTGCGAGAGGATCTGGCCCAGGCCGCCTGCCGCTGCATGAACAAGCGCGACGTCACCTTCTTGAACGGGATAGAAGTCGGTTGCGAAATGACTGGCTGTCAGGCCCTGCATCATCAGAGAGGCAGCTAGGTTGTCGTCAATGTCGTCCGGAACTGGGACCGCCGAGGTTGCGGGCATCACCACCTTGCTTGCGTAACTGCCCCAAGCGAACACCCACGCGACTCGCTGGCCAATCTCGAGTTCGGTAACGCCTTCGCCGACAGCAGCCACCCGCCCAGCCCCTTCCACGCCGGGAACCAGTGGCAGGGACATTGCGATTGTGCCCCTGCGCGTGCCGATATCCATGAAGTTCACCCCGGCCGCAGACACGTCGACAACGATCTGGCCCGGACCAGGCCGTACGTCCGCGACTTCCTGGAGTTGCAGCACCCCGGTGCTTCCAGTCGCTGCCATCGAAACAACTTTCATTGCTTGATTCCTTTCATTCTAAGTGATCGTTCCAAAAGTCGAAAAGAGCTGGGGCGTGGAGGCGGCACATCGCTTTCACGCGAAGCTTCCAACCTGTTTGCCATCCGGCTTAGGGTCAGAGGGTGGAGCCGCAATCGATCGCGGCGCTCGAACCAGTCATGTAGCCGGTCCAGTCGCTGGCGATGTAGGCAATCAGCCCAGCGATCTCCGAGGGCCTGGCGCCGCGCTTCAGCGGACTCTTGTTGGCAAGAAACTCGATGACACGGTATTGATGTTCGTGTCGGTCGGCCGGGGCTGGATGCTGTTAACGGCGATGGAAGGCCGAGCGAGGTCGAGGACAACAACCTTCACCATAGCCCGGCCGCCGCCTTGGTGGATTGGTAGATGCTGGTACTGGCCATGCCGGAGCGAATCGCGACGTTTCCGGCGACGGTGATTGCGCGGCCGCCGTCGTTGACGTGGGCGGCGGCCGCCTCGATGGCGAGGAACAAACCGCGCAGATTGAGCGTCTGGTCGAATTGGTCGACGGATACTGCATCGCCCGCATTCACCGCGAGCGCGTCGATCCGGTCAAACGTTTCGGTGGCTTGCTCGACCGCAAACAGGATTTGGCAAGGGTCGGAACTGTCCGCTTTGATGGCCATCGCTTCACCGGCGGCGGATGCGACCGCGCTCACCATTTGGTGCGCCTTGTCCTCACGTGACGCGTAGGTGAAGACCACCTTGTAACCATCCTTCGCGAAGCGTGCGACCGTCGCGGCGCCGATGCCGGGCGAACCGCCGAACGCCAACGCGGCTCTCTTCGTATCTTCCCTCACGATACTTCTCCAGTTATTGACTAAGTAGTCCATAATGCGCTATCGAGCGGCACATCCGGGCAATCCCACCTCATTTATGACCCCGGCGGAGGAAGCCTAGTTCGTCTTGAGCCTGTCCACGCTGAAGCGGGCCAGTTTGCGCAAGTCGTCGAGACTTCCGCCCGCCCGCGCTGCGGTCTGCAGGCCGGTCATCGTCATTTGCACAAAACTTGCTGCGTCGCCCGCGTTGATGGTGCTGTCGATCTCACCCAGCCGTTGGCCTTCCTCGACGCGCGCAAGCAGATGTTCGTGAAGTACCGGTGCGATTTTCTCACGGAGCGATGCCAGTTCGGGGTCCGTAGAACCGAACTCGCAGATCGATCCAACGCCCATGCAACCAAGCAATCGGCGGTCGTCGTCCTCATCGATGAGCCCGACGAGAAGCGCTTCGATACCGGCGATGGGGGACGCCGGATCGGTGAGGCGGCGTAGATGCCCGCTGGTTGTTCCGCGCTGATAGGTGCGCAGTGCTTCGACGTAGAGTTGACGCTTGTCGCCGAAGGCGTTGTAGAGGCTCTGGCGCCCAATCCCCATCGCGTCCTTCAGGTCGTCAGTCGACGTCGCCGCGAATCCCTTCGCCCAAAAAACGTCGATCGCCTTTTGGAGGGCTGCATCCCGATCAAATTCGCGTGGTCTAGCCATTGGGAGGCGATAACCATTATGGACCGATGTGTCAATAACGTTTGATGCAAGGGATGGCGAGTATGATTGGCGGGCGGATGCGCTGTCGCGCGAGCAGGCTCAAGCGGAGCAGGCTGTTGATTGCTGGCGTCTCTCCAACTGCAAATCGCGGCGGAGTTGCCGCAGGAGTCCTTCACCAAGAACAAATTCGGCGAGGAGGAGGGCTCAACCCTGATAGAGGGCCTCCTCGCCCCATACCGCGCAGACACCGGCGTTCAAACCGGAGCGATGGAGTGGACGAAGGCAGCACCGCCATCGACGTCTGGAACGTCGAGACCTTCGGCGAATTGTGTGGCGATCTCGATCTCCACGCCGATGTCATACTCGATTACATGATCACTTCGCGCCGCCAATGGTTGGAGCGCCAGGCTTCCGGCCATACCATGCGCTATCCCGAGAATCCCTCTGCTGGCGAGTTCATGTGGGGGACAGAGCACATCGTGCAACTGATGGAAGCGCGCACGATCCGCGCATGGCATTATACACGCCTTATCGATGCGGAGATCGACACGCCTCGGCGGGGCGGCATCTATCCGTCCAGCCTCGACACCCTCCGGTCCGCGCTTCGCGGCCCAGGTCGCGGCTGGCACTTTTACTCAGGAAGTCGCCGATCGCCTGTTCGCCGACAGTTCGTACCAGAGCGACCAGGTTGGCTCTCGCTCACACAAATTCTGGATGGTTTCGCTCCCCGCCGACATCAAAGGCGGCGGCGTCGAATTGCTACTCGAGAGCTGGGGCGCAGAGTCCGCCTGGTTCTGACAGCGGGGCGCGGCACTTCAGGACATGCTGAGACAGATCAGCCGACCACGCGTCCTGGGGTGGTTATGCCGCTCGCCCATTTCCGCCACAGCTAATCCGCGGCCGAGGCGATCTTCGCGGCCTATGGCAGGATGCTCAGTTGCCGGCCGGACAAGCACGCCTTCGACTTTTACACCCATCAGCTGTTCGGTCCCGCGCATTTCCTCGGGATCCACAGCGGAGGCGAACTCAATTTCAGCGTCATGGCTCGGGCTATCCGATTGGCTTCTTCGTCGTGAACCTTCCGATGGGACAAGGAATGAGCGAAGCGGACATTCTGTCCCTCGCGGCGGCCTTCGTGCGCGAGGTCGCTGGCGAACGGGCCGGGATTCGCCGCGCCCGCAGCTATTCGCTCTGCCCCGCGAGGCGAAGCACCGCGTCGATCATGATCTCTCCCCCGCGCAGCCTTTCGCCGGTTTCGCAAGGCTTTCATGGATGATGGCGGCGGCTCCCTCGGCGGCGGCCTTTCGGCGAATGGGCGATGGATCGGCTCAGCAAGGAGGACCAACATCAACGTATTGTCAGTTCAACCCACGATGTTTCACCTTCCTTCCGGATCGGCGATGAAAGCGACTATCAGTCTCCGGAGGGCGAAGACTAATCGTTAATTTGAGCGTGGGCATCGGTTTCGGCTATCCGAAGTCCCGAGCCATTCGAACCGAAGCACCGATCACTAAATGACAGGCAGGCCGCGTAAGCATTCCATGCACGGGAGCAATTCGCGCAGCGCGAGCGTTGTGGACGCAGGAGAAGGAGCCTGTCCGATGTCGCTTGCCGCCGACTTTGCCACCACCGCCCGCCGCGAAATCCTGACGCGCCCGGTCCTCTCGCTCGTGCAGTCCGCGCTTCCTGCCCTCTCCGCCACGGAGAACGAGGCGATCGACGCAGGCAACACCTGGTGGGACGCTGCGCTGTTCACCGGCAATCCGGACTGGGAGCAACTGCTGTCCTTGGCCCCCGCCGCGCTGACCGAAGAAGAACGCGCCTTCATGGACGGCCCGGTCGATACGCTCTGCGCAATGATCGACGACTGGCGGATGACGTGGGAAACCCGCGACCTGCCTCCGGAAGCCTGGGAATTCCTGAAGCGCGAGAAGTTCTTCGGGATCATCATTCCCAAGGAGCACGGCGGCCTCGGCTTCTCGAACTTCGCGCATAGCGAGATCGTGCGCAAGATCGCCACACGCTCTGTCTCGACGGCAGTGACCGCCATGGTGCCCAACTCGCTGGGGCCGGGCGAACTGATCCTGCGCTTCGGCACCAAGGCGCAGCAGGAGCACTGGCTGCCCCGCCTTGCAGACGGACGCGAAGTGCCGGCTTTCGGGCTTACCAGCCCGGAGGCGGGCTCTGACGCCGCCTCGATGATCGACGAAGGCGTGATCTGCCGGGGCGAATGGAACGGCGAAGACGTGCTAGGAATCCGCCTCAACTGGCACAAGCGCTATATCACGCTGGGACCGGTGGCGACGATACTGGGTCTGGCCTTCAAGCTGCGCGATCCCGACCATCTGCTTGGCCATCAGGACGAGATCGGAATTACCGTGGCGCTCGTGCCCACGGACCTTCCAGGCGTTACCATCGGCCGCCGCCATGTACCCTCCATGCAGACCTTCCAGAACGGCCCGAACGAAGGACATGACGTCTTCATCCCGCTGGACAACGTGATCGGCGGACCGGAGCGTGTCGGCCAGGGCTGGAAGATGTTGATGAGCGCGCTGGCTGCCGGGCGCGGGATATCGCTGCCCTCGCTCTCCGCGGCAGCGGGCGCCTTCGCCGCGCATACCACCGGCGCCTATGCCCGTGTTCGGTCACAGTTCAACCTGCCGATCGGCAAGTTTGAAGGCATTCAGGAGCGCCTCGCCCGGATCGCCGGCAATGCCTACCTGCTGGACGGCGCGCGCCGGCTCACTTGCGTCGGGCTGGATCAGGGCAACCACCCGGCGGTGATCTCCTCGATCCTCAAGCTCCACGCGACCGAGCGGATGCGCGTCGTCATCAACGATGCCATGGACGTTCACGGCGGCAAGGCGATCATCGAAGGGCCGCGCAACTACCTCGGCAGCCAGTACCGCGCGATTCCGGTGGGCATCACGGTAGAAGGCGCCAATATCCTCACCCGCAGCCTGATGGTGTTCGGACAGGGTGCGATCCGATCGCACCCCTATCTGCTGGAGGAAATCCGCGCCGTCGGCGATGCCAATCGCGGGCGGGCGCTGGCCAATTTCGACCAGGTGCTGTGGAAGCACATCGGCCATGCACTGAAGACCGCGATCCGCGCCTTCGTGCGCGGCTGGAGCGGCGGCAGGTTCGCCCCTGCGCCCAAGGCGGGCAAGGCGACGCGCTATTACCGGCAGATGAGCCGCTATGCCGCCGCCTTCGCTTTCGTTTCGGACATATCGTTCCTGACGCTCGGCGGTGAGCTCAAGCGGCGCGAACTGCTTTCGGCCCGCTTGGGCGACGTGCTTTCCGAACTCTACCTGCTGTCCGGCGCACTCAAGCGCTGGGAAGACGAGGGTCGGCAGGACGACGACCTGCCGCTCTTGGCCTGGTGCATGGAGAGCGGCTTTGCCACGATCGAGCAGCGTTTTGCCGAGATCATCGCCAATTTCCCGGCACGCCCGGTCGGCTGGATGCTGCGCCTGTTCATCCAGCCCTTTGGCCGCCGCCGCAACGGGCCGTCCGACCGGACGATCCGCCAATGCGCGGACATCCTGCTGGAACCATGCCCGTCACGCGATCGGCTTATCGAAAACGTCTATATCGGCGGGGCTGACGAGGCGGTCGGCCGTCTGACCGAAGCGTTCAAGCAAACCGTCGCCACCCAGCCGGTCCACGACCGGCTCCGCAAGGCGCGTGTCCGCGATCTGGACAAGGCACACGACCAAGGCCTTATCACCGACGAAGAGTTGGAGGCCTTGCGTGCAGCCGACGCGGCGGTGGCGGAAGTGATCGCTGTGGACGACTTCGCGGCGGACGAACTGGACCGCTCCGGCCATGACAGCGCCGCTCCTCGCATCGCCGAGCCTGCCGAATGAGCCGCCCCGTCTATATCGTCGACGGCGCCCGCACGCCGTTCCTGAAGGCGCGCGGCGGACCCGGTCCGTTCACCCCTGTAGATCTGGCCGTGCAATGCGGACGCCCGCTGCTGCTGCGCCAACCTTTCACGCCGACAGCATTCGATCAGGTCATCCTGGGCTGCGTCAATGTGATTGCGGACGAAGCGAACCCGGCGCGCGTTGCTGCCCTGCGCCTTGGCTGCGGAGCGCAGACCACCGCCTTCACCGTGCAGATCAATTGCGGCTCCGGCATGCAAGCGATCGACACGGCCTATCGCTATATCGCCGACGGCGGCAGTGACCTGATCCTGGCCGGCGGAGCTGAGGCATTGAGCCATGCCCCGCTAGTGCTGCGACAAGATGCGGTCGAATGGCTGGCAACGATGCAGGGCAACAAGGCAGGCCCGCTGGGCGCGCTCAAGGCGGCAAGCGGCTTTCGGCCCGACTTCCTGAAGCCCATCGTCGGCCTGGAGCGGGGGCTGACCGATCCAATCACCAATCTTGGCATGGGCCAGACCGCCGAAGTCCTGGCCCATCTCTTCTCGATCTCGCGCGAGGCTGCGGACCGCTATGCGGTGGAGAGCCACAAGCGGCTGGCGCGCGCGCAGGCAGAAGGCTGGCTGAAGGGCGAACTCGAACCCGCCTTCGCGCGTGACGGCAGCGTTCACGATCATGACGACGGCGTGCGGCCCGACAGCGACATGGCCAAACTGGCGAAGCTGAGGCCGGTGTTCGAACCGCCCTTTGGCAAGGTCACTGCCGGAAACAGCTCGCAGATCACCGATGGCGCGTGCTGGACCGTCCTCGCATCCGAAGCGGCGGTGGAGCGCCATGGGCTGAAACCCCGCGCCCGCATCGTCGACAGCCAGTGGTCCGCGCTCGATCCCTCCATAATGGGGCTTGGCCCGGTGCTCGCCGCCACCCAGCTGCTGAAGCGCAACGAACTCTCGCTGGAAAACATCGATCTCTGGGAGTTGAACGAGGCGTTCGCCGCGCAAGTGCTGGCCTGCCTCGCCGCGTGGCAGGACGAGGGCTTCTGCCGTGACGTGCTCGGCCTCGACGCCGCGGCAGGCACGATTGATCCGGAGCGGATCAACGTCGATGGCGGGGCGATCTCGCTCGGCCATCCGGTCGGCGCCAGCGGCGCGCGCATCGCGCTCCATCTGGTGCAGGCGATGGAACGGCTGGGCAGCGGCCGGGGCATCGCCACCGAATGTATCGGCGGCGGCCAGGGCGGCGCCATGCTGATCGAACGCGCATGAAGGAGGCCATGATGAACGATCCCGTCTGGAACTATCTGGCCAACCGCGACCTCTCGCTGGGTCCCGTCCCGCACGATCACGCGCCCGGCGCCGCAGGGCTGACCCATTTGACATTCGCGCGCGATGCCGATGGCGTCGCCTGGGCCGTAATCGACCAGCAGGGCACGGGCACCAATACGCTCTCTCAGGCGGTGCTGGAGGAATTCGCCCAAATCCTTGGCCTTGTCGAAGACCGCGCGCCCAAGGCACTGGTGATCCGCTCTGCCAAGCGCGATGGCTTTCTGGCCGGCGCGGATATCTCGGAATTTCGCGGGATCAGCGATGAGGCAGCCATTCGCGAACGGATCGCAGCAGCCCATGGTGTGGTCGATCGACTTGCGGCGCTGACGATCCCGACGATCGCGGTCATGCACGGCTATGCCATGGGCGGCGGGCTGGAGATCGCCCTCGCCTGCACGCAGCGCATCGCCGTGGAGGGCACCCGTTTCGGCTTCCCCGAAGTGCAGATCGGCCTCCATCCCGGCCTTGGCGGCACGGCCCGCTTCACCCATTTGTGCGACCCGATCGAGGCCATGGGCGCGATGCTGACCGGCAGGTCCATCCACGACCGGCAGGCGAAGCGCATGGGTCTGGTCGACGCCGTAGTGCCCGAACGCCATGTCGAGGCGGCAATTGCGGCGGCCGTCAGCGGCAATCTCGAACAGGCGCGCCAAGGTCTTGTCGAACGGTTGAAGGACAGCGCCCCCGCCCGCCGCCTCGCCGCCCGGCAGATGCGCGTGCAGGCAGAAGCTCAGGCGCCTTCCGCGCATTACCCCGCGCCCTATGCACTGATCGACCTTTGGGAAGAACACGGCGGTGACATGGAGGCGATGAAGCGGGCGGAAATCGCCTCCTTCGCGCGCCTGATGCTTACCGACACCGCGCAAAACCTGATCCGCGTTTTCTTCCTGCGCCAGAAACTGAAGGATCTGGCCGGCAAGGATTCCGCCATCGCGCAGGTCCACGTCATCGGCGCGGGCGCGATGGGCGGCGATATTGCCGCGTGGTGCGCGTGGAAAGGTCTGCGCACCAGCCTGTCCGACGTGAAGGCCGACGCGATCGGGGCCGCCATCGGCCGCGCTGCCGCGCTCTACGAGAAGATCGCCCATGGCGACCGACTGAAGATCCGTGACGCGCTGGACCGGCTGATCCCCGATCCCGAAGGTCATGGCGTCGCCAGTGCGGACCTCGTGATCGAGGCAGCCCCGGAAAAGGCCGATTTGAAGCGTCAGCTCTACGCCGATGCCGAGCCGCGCATGAAGGACAGTGCGATCCTGGCCACCAATACGTCCTCCATCCCCCTTGCAGAACTGCGCGAGGGACTTTTGCGGCCCGAACGGCTGGTGGGGATCCATTTCTTCAACCCCGTCTCGCGGCTCGATCTTGTAGAAGTGGTCTCTCACGACGGCACAGACGCCGATGTCGCCGCTCAGGCCCGCGCCTTCGTCGGCCGGATCGGCAAGCTGCCCGCGGCAGCGAAGAGCGCGCCAGGCTTCATCGTCAACCGCATCCTCACGCCCTATCTGGTCGAAGCGCTGACGCTGATGGACGAAGGTTTGGCCCCTGAAACCATCGACAAGGCGGCGACCGATTTCGGCATGCCCGTCGGCCCGCTGGAACTGGCCGATCAGGTCGGCCTCGATATCGGCCTGGCTGTTGCCGAGATGTTGAAGCGCGAACTCGATTGGCCGATGCCGGATGCTCCGCAATGGCTGAAAGACAAGGTCGAGGCGCGCGAATTGGGCAAGAAGACCGGCAAGGGGATCTACGTCTGGCGCGGCGGTAAGGCCGTGAAAAAGCACGCCGCCGATGCGCCGCCCCCTGACCTTGCGGACCGCCTGATCCTGCCGATGGTCAACACCGCCGTCGCGGTGCTCCGCGAAAGCGTGAACGACGAGCCTGACCTGATCGACGCCGCCATGATTTTCGGCACCGGCTTCGCGCCATTCCGGGGCGGGCCGCTCCACTACGCAAGGGAGCGCGGCGTGAGCGAAGTCATCGCCGCCCTGACCGAACTTGCTCGCAGCCACGGGCCCCGCTTCGAGCCGGATGCGGGGTGGGACGCACTGAAGTGACCGCATTTCTTTCCGATCCGGAAGAGATCGCGGATCGCATCGTTGTCCATACCGGCGGCCGGATCGTGCTGGGCCTGCCGCTGGGACTGGGCAAGTCTCCGCATGTGGCCAACGCCCTGTTCGAGCGCGCGCGGCGCGATCCCTCGATCCGGCTGGACATCTTCACCGCGCTCACGCTGGAACCGCCCGCGCTGACATCCGAACTGGAACGGCGTTTCCTGGAGCCGGTGTTCGAACGGACCATGGGCGGTTATCCCGAATTCGCCTATGCCGCCGCACAGCGCTCCGGGGACATGCCCCCTAATATCGAGGTGAACGAGTTCTTCTTCCAGGCAGGCAGCCGGCTGGACAATGGCATCGCCCAGCGCAGCTATATCTCCGCCAATTACACCCACGCCGCGCGCTGCCTGCTTGATCGCGGCGTGAACGTTATCGCCCAGATCGTCGCCCGGCGCGGCGATCGTTTCAGCCTCAGCTGCAACAGCGACATGACGCTGGACCTGCTGCTGCACCGAAAGGCCGGCAAGGCCGATTTCCTGCTGGTCGGCCAGGTGAACGACGAACTACCGTTCATGCCCGGCCGTGCGGACCTGCCCGCGGACGATTTCGCGATGATCCTCGACAGCCCGGAAACACGCTTTCCCCTGTTCGGGCCGCCAAAGCAACCGGTCAGCGCAGCGCATCACGCCATCGGCGTCCACGTCGCGTCACTGGTGCCGGACGGCGGATCGCTGCAGATCGGCATTGGCGAGATCGGCGACGCCGTGGCCCATTCGCTGCTCCTGCGGCAGCAACGACCCGACCGCTTCCGCAGCGCCGTCGATACTCTGCTGGTGGCGGGGCAGGTCCGTCCGCCCGTGGAAATGAGCAGCTTCGACCAAGGGCTTTACGCGCCCACCGAGATGCTGGTGGATGGCTTCCTGGAACTGATCCGCACCGGAATCGTCAGCCGCGAGGTCGAGGGTGCAGTGCTCCACGGGGGCTTTTTCGTGGGGCCCCGCGCCTTCTACGCGGCGCTGCGCGATATGGACGAGGAGACACGCGCACGAATCCAGATGCGCGAGATTTCCTACATCAATGCGCTCTACGGAGATGAGAGCGCCAAACGCGCCGCGCGCGTCGATGCCCGCTTCGTCAATAGCGCGATGATGGTGACCCTGCTTGGCGCGCCTATCTCCGATGCGCTCGAGGACGGCCGCGTCGTCAGCGGCGTGGGCGGCCAGTACAACTTCGTGGCGCAGGCAATGGAACTGGACGGTGCGCGATCGATCATCACCCTCCCCGCGACCCGCCTGCACAAAGGTGCGGTGCAGTCCAACATCGTCTGGAGCTACGGTCACGAGACGATCCCTCGTCACTTACGCGACATAGTTGTCACCGAATATGGCGTGGCAGACCTTCGCGGGATGAGCGACGAACGCGTCGTCCAACGGTTGATCGCCGTGGCCGACAGCCGATTTCAGAATGAACTGCTCGACGCCGCAAGAAGCGCCGGGAAGGTCGGCCCGAGCTGGTCTATACCGCCGGAGTGGCGCAACAATCTACCTCAGCGGATCGGCGAAGCGCTGCCGGAGGATGATTTTACATCCTTCCCCTTCGGAACCGACTTCACGCCTGTGGAGCAGCGACTTTTGCCAGCCTTGCAGCACCTTGCCCAGCTCGGCCGGAGCCCGGGCCAAATCACCGCCCTCGCGGCCCGCGGCATTGCCGGCTCGCTCACATCACAAGAAGAAGAGGCGTTGAACCGCCTGCAATTGGGTGCGGTTCACGATGTACGTTCGAGAACCATCCGAGCCCTGGTCCTGGGCGCCTTGCGCTTCATCGATCGGACCGAGCAACCTTCGTGACAAAGCGTGGGGGATGGCCAAACCTTACCGATCGTTCCCCAACGTAAAAAGATCGGTCGGGCACGGACCGGTGTCTATGGATCTTGGCCGGGACTGCGAAGCAGTTCCCATATCAATTGCGCAACCATAGGAATGGGTAAGCGTGGTCCAGCAACCTACGCCAGGTCACGCCCGTCGAGGAAATATGCGGCGCGAGCGCAAAAAAGTACGCGAGCCCGACGAAGGTCCTGCAGTCAAAGCCGGAGACGATTGCCATCCACGTGACGGAAAGCCCGTTCTCGGCACGTCAGAAGAATTACCTGCATGCGCTGGGAGGCCTCGGTGATCAGATCGATCATCGCATCGAGGCGTACGTCGTCGGAATAGACAAGCGGGTCGTCAAGAATCAGCGAGACTGGGCGGCCTTCCTCCAATAGCATGTCGGCAAAGGCGAGGCGGGTAAGCATGGCCAGTTGTTCCTGAGTGCCGCGCGACAGGTATTCGCATGCCTCGTCGAGTCCGCCGCGATGGATCGAGGCAAGGCCAAGGTCTTCGGCGAATGCGGGCTGTGCATCCTGCAGAATACGCCCGACATAACGCGCGGCGCGGGCCGCTACCGGGCCGGTGATCGTGCGCGCGGTCTCGGCTTGCGCCTGCGCCAGCGTTTCGCGAAGCAGGCGCAGGGCCTCGGCTTCGTCGGCAGCGCGGGATAGCGAGGCGAGGGCGCTGTCATGCTCGTCGCGCGCGGCGGCGGCATGCTCGGCAAGACCCTTGCCGCCCTCGCTTTCCACCCGCGCCTCCAGACCGGCAATCCGCACGTTCAAATCGGAGCGGGCGTCTTCCGCTGCCTTACGGCGCGCGATGAGGGTCTCGATGCGGCGATGCAGGGCCTCCTCGTCAAACGCCGAAGCATTGGCACGCGCGTTCTCCAACGCGACCGAGGCGCTGGCTGCCCCTTCACGCGCGGCCGCGAGGGCCGTTTCCAACCCGGTAAAGTCAGCATGGAGCGCCAGCCGGGCCAAGTCTTCCGCTGCGTTCGTGCTGTCGTTTGCGGCGGTCTGTTCAGCAATGGCTAGGGGGGTGTCGGCCTTCTCTGCAGCGCGTAGCGTTTCGCTTGCCTGGACGTAGAGGGTTTCGGCGCGAGCGAATGCAGTTTCGGCGACACCGCACTCGGTTTCGGCCTGCGCGATGGAGAGCGTATTGTCCAATTCTGTTGCAGCGGGCCCAAGCGGATGGGCGGCGACGAGGACTTTGAGCGCGTCAGGCCCAGCCGCCAGACTCAGGTCACGATCGGCGGGTGTGGCGGCAAGCAACCGGGCATTGATGGTTTCCATCTGACGCTGGGCCTCGCGGGCCGCCTCGTTGCGGGCGCGGGCCGCAGTCAGACTGTCCAGCGACCACTCGGCAAGAAGCGTGGCGCGGCGCCGGGTGGCGGCCTCCAGAGCGGTTTGCGCGCCAGCCAGTGCCTGCGGCGGACGCAGCACCAGTTCGCCGCCGCCTGGCAGGCCGACACGTGTTTCTCGGGTCAGTGTCCATGCGCCCGGTTCGAGCGGATGGCCGTCGCGGGTGAATCCTTCGAGCGAAGCGACCGGGCCGGTCAGTTCGACATGGGTGCCTTCGGTTTCCAACAAGGCGCGGTGCCGCAGGATTTCACGCTCGGCTGCGTCGAGTTCGTCGAGAACTTGGACGGGCACCGTTTGCGTGGTAGCCGCAGTCAGCCGCTCGCGCTCGGTTTCGAGCGCGAGCACTTTGCCATGGCGAGCATGGGCGGCGAGCAGGCCCTCACGGCGCCGCCATGCGGCATCCTGGGCCTGGGCCTTCGCCAGTGCCGCGCGGGCGAGGTCCCGCGCCCTACGCGCGGCATCGAGAACAGCAGCGGCGGTAGTGACTTCGCTCTGTGCGGAGGCAAGGGTTTCCGCGAGCGCCGCACGCTGGGTCTGCGCGGCGGATTTGCGCGCGTCGGCGCCCGCAAGCCGGTCCTGGGTCTGTGCAAGGCGGTCCGCAAGATCCTGAAGGCCGGCCAGTCGGGTCGACGCGCCTGTCACCTCTAGTTGCCGTTGCGCCAGCAATTGCGCGGTACCGCGTGCCGCTTCCAACCGCTTTTCGAGATCGGTCCGCTCCACTGCATACTGATCGTCGTCGAGGTCTCGGCGAAGCGTCGTCAATTGGCGTCGTGCCTGATCGAGCTCGGAAAATGCAGTTTCGAGCGCCTGTTCGCGCTGCTGGGCTTCGGCAAGCGTCTCAGCCGCGATGGCAAGGCGCTGCTGCGCGGTGCCGAGCCGTCCGGCCTTGGCGACTTGGCCCTTTTCGGTGAAGAATTGGCGGAACTGCGCCTCAATGCGGCCCTGCACCTGCTGGAAGGCCGCACCTCCCAGGATGGTGCCTGCCTCGCCTTGCAGCGTGGCACCGATAATGTCGCGCACTCTGCCGCCCGGCGGCGTGACCGACAGCGCTTCGGCCTGCGCCA
Source organism: Novosphingobium oxfordense (assembly GCF_044029435.1). NCBI lineage: Bacteria > Pseudomonadati > Pseudomonadota > Alphaproteobacteria > Sphingomonadales > Sphingomonadaceae > Novosphingobium > Novosphingobium oxfordense. The sequence continues at coordinate 57,560 of NZ_CP147007.1, forward strand.
CCCACAACATACCGAGCGCGCCGGCCAGTTCGCTATCGAACGTGCGCCCCTGCGCCTCGAAGCCCAGCAGGCGCTGGAGGCGTTCTTCCGCTTCGGCATTCTGGCTGCGGCCGCCGGGGCCAGACAGTTCGGCCATGGCGCGGCCGATGAAGCGCTTTTTCAGCCTGTAGTCATCTCCGCCGACTGCGAAATCGAGCTCGACTTCGGGCGCCACTTCGTCCCCCAGCGGCTGGAACGAGGAGATCAGCTGGGTCTTCGATCCGTGCCGCAGGAACAGGCCCGCGCGTACCGCTTCCAGCAGTGTGGATTTGCCCGCCTCGTTGTTCTCGATGACGATGTTGAGGCCATCGGTCAGCCCGGCGATCTCGTGGCGCTGGCGGAATTTGCGGAAGTTTTCGAGGGCGATGCGGCGAATGAACAGGCTCATGCCGCGCTCTCCTGCGCTTTCAGGGTCTCGACGAAGAGGCGCTCCAGCGCCCGCCGTGCATGGTGGGCATCGGCGCCGCCTTCCTCGATTTTCGCACGCAGCATGGCTGCGGCCCGGCCTATCATCCCCTCGGTGGAAAGCGCGGCGAGGTCGTCCTCGGTCGGCCGCGCGACGACATCACCGTCGCGCACGTCGAAAAAGCGCAGGCGGTGGGACAGGTCATCCTCGATCCGCGCAAGCATGGCCACGCGGTCGGTCAACGGAACGATACCGGAGAGTGAGAGGCGCAGCAGCGTGGCGGCGGGCTCGCAGGCGGCCAGCAGGTCGTCGCAGAGTGCTGCGAAGCCGGTCGAGTCTGCGACCGTCCAGTCACGCTGGAGCCATTGGTAGCGTCCGGTGCGCAGAGGCGTGACTGCTGGCAGCGAGCCGGCTGCGAGCTCGACGAGCAGGCAGTGACCGGGCTCGTCGCGGCCGAAGCGGTCGGTCTCGGGTGTGCCGGAATACCAGCAGCGCGCATCGACGCAGAGCAGGCCGTGCCAGTCGCCAAGCGCGAGGTAATCGAGGTTCGAGCGTGCCGCGCGGTCGGGCGCGATCAAGTTCGGCGCGTCGCCTTGGGTGCCGAAATCGCGGATCGAGCCGTGCGCCAGGCCGATGCGCAGAGTGGCGCCGGGGGTTTCCATGCGATCGAAAGTCTCGGTCGGGTCCTCGCGGGTATGCCGGTGGAGGAGGGGCGCGGGGAGGAGCCAGACGCCGTCGGCGATTTCGCGGGGTTCGGGCTGCGCCAGCACGGTGACATTGGCCACGCACCGCTTTCGCACGCGGTCCCAGAGGCCGCCGTTGCGGGCGAAGTCGTGGTTGCCGGGCAGCAGCCACCAGCGGCAGGCATAACGCTCCATGCGGGTCACGGCCTGGACTATGGTACGCTCGTCCGGGCCTTCGGTGTCGAACACGTCCCCGGCAACGAAAACGTGGTCGGCCTCGTGCTCCGCCGCCGTCCGGCCGATCGTATCGATCGCATCGAAGCGCGCTTCGGTCAGTGCGGTGCGGGTCGCCGCGTCGAAACGGCCGAAAGGCTTGCCGAGCTGCCAGTCGGCGGTGTGAATGAAGCGCATCGGCATCGCTTAGCAGGGAAGGAGAGCGGGTTCAAAGTGCGCTCGAGCGAGGATCGAGGTGGGCATCCTTCACTGGGATCGGGCACGTCGGACAATAGCTCTGGAAGCCGGGTGGGCAGAATATCGCAAGCGAACAAAAAGCTCTGACCATCAACCGGAGAAGAGGCCGGTCGCGCCCCGGTGACCCGGCGAATGCCGCCTTAATCTCCCGCCTCCGGACGCCGAATGGCGGCGGACGGTGGCAGTGGCGCGCGCCATCTGCGGTAGATGGCCATGAAGCGCAAGAATAGACACAGGCCAGTGCCGGCCAGCACGGCATAGATGGAGGGAATGCCGACAAGCGTTCCAACCGCAACAACCGAGCCGGCTGCGAGAGCCGCGAGCGCGTAAAGATCTGCACGCAGAACGAAGGGAACGTCGCCGCTCAATACATCTCGGATCATGCCGCCGCCAATGCCGGTCAGCATGCCCATCAGGGCGCTCATAACGGGATTCACGCCGTACTCTATGGCCTTCTGCGTGCCGACAACGGCAAACAGCGCCAACCCAATCGCGTCGAGAAATTGCAAGAGTCGTGTCCGGTTGGCGATGCGCGGATACCAGAAGAACGTGGCCAGGCCGGAGGCCATGGCGATAACGAAATAGTGTATGTCATGCATGGCGGCCGGCGGCGTTGCACCGATCAATACATCGCGCATCATCCCACCGGCAACGGCAACCACGAAGGCAAGGAACAGGATTCCGAAGAGATCGAAGTTCTTGCGGACGCCCACGAGGGCGCCGCTGACTGCAAAGGCAACGGTTCCGAGCCCGTCGAGCAACTCAATCGTCACAGAGAGGAACGGCTGGTCGAGCATCGCTACGGGGTTTGTCATCCGGCTTGGGGCGGCGCGAGCCAAGCAAGAGCGGCGGCTGTCATCGCCTTGAGGCCGATAAGCAGTGTTGGATCGACAGCCGGGGCAAAGTCAGGTGCATGGTTTGCCGGCAAGGCGTCGACAGTGCCGGTGGCTTGCGCTTTCGCATAGACCTGCGGATCGATACCGCCCACCACCCAGAATACCGAAGGGCTATCCCACGCGGTTCCGAAGAGGCCGAAATCTTCGCTTGCGGTCGCGGGAGAGACTTCGGACACAGCCGTTGGCCCGAACGCGGTTTCCAGGGCATGGACAACACGCAGCGTCGCCTGCTCATCGTTCCGGGTGAGCGGGAATTGGCTCAAAATAGAGATGTCGGGCTTGCGAGATGCGCCGGAGGCATCTGCCTCCGCCTCGACGATGCGCTGGATCGCAGCAAGCACCCGCTTGCGAACCTCTTCCTTGAACGTGCGCACGTTCAAGCGAAGCAAGGCATGATCCGGGATTACGTTTTCGCTTCGGCCAGCCTGAAGAGCGCCGACCGTTACGACCGCGCTATCAGTCATGGCTACCTCACGCGAGACGATCGTTTGCAATCGCAGGACGGTGGACGCTGCCATTACTACCGGATCGATCGCTTTTTGCGGCATCGATCCGTGTGCGCCCCGGCCGTACATGGTAACTTCCCAGCTGTCACCTGCGGAAAGCATGGTCCCCACGCGCCAGCCAATCCGTCCGGCGGGCAGGGGCATCACATGTTGCGCCAGCGTTACAGCCGGTTTGGGAAAACGCTTTACGATCCCGTCCTCGATCATGGCGCGGGCACCCTGACCTGTTTCCTCGCCTGGCTGGAAAACGCAAAGCAATGTGCCCGCCCAATCCTGCCGGTTCATGGCGAACTGGTGAGCGACGCCCATCAGCCAGGCAACATGCATGTCGTGCCCGCAGGAATGCGCGATTGCCGTTTCCTGTCCGAAGCGGTCGATCCCCGATCGCTGGCTCGCGTAAGGCAAGCCGGTGCTTTCCTGGATGGGAAGGGCATCCATGTCGGCACGCAGCAGGACAGTCGGCCCTTCGCCGCTGCGCAGTACGCCGACGATGCCTGTACCACCGATGCCTTCAGTGACCTCGAACCCGAGATCGGCCAACCACCTCGCCGCGATGCCGGCGGTGCGCGTTTCCTGCATCGAGAGTTCGGGGTTGGCGTGGAGGTCTTTGTAAATATCCCTCAACTGCTCCAGAAGGGCGGCCGATGGTGAAAGAATTGGGCTTTCCGTGGCAGCGGAGGATGGCTTGATGGTCATGGTGGGGGTGCTCAAGCAGCCTTTTCGGTGCCGGTTGGTCCGGACCCGTGGGCATGAGGGTGGTGAAGCGAGTCTCGAGGCTCGCACCAAAGCAGCAATTCGCCTGCAATCCTCAGTGCCGCCTCGGGGGGCAAGGCGTTCGAACTTTCGATCAACGACAGCAAATGCAGGACATGGGTTCGCAGGGCCGCGTCGTAGAGGCCGGCATCGGCACAGTGGGGACAGGCGCTGCCGTCGCCAAAAAACGGAACAACATCGCGGCGAGGTGTTTCAAGCGGCGAAGGGCTGACGGTCATACGATCGCTCCTTTTTCTTGGTCAGCATTCTAGCGCTAAATGTCATGCCGTGAAACGCGGCAATGGATTGCCCTGCGACCGCCGCGCCGGGCTGTTGGAGACGATGCTCGGACGACCGGTACGCCTGGCTGGTGGTGCGCGACAAGGATCAATCAGGTCAGGAACCGATACCCAAGCGGTATCGTTGGTCCCCCGCGAGAACAACATGTCCGCATCGATAGGGCGAGGGCTGAATACTGGAACCAGTGATGCGGGAAAGCCAATCGGATCCACAAGGATCGTGCGGAATTGACAGGAGTGATCGCACGGTGCTGCGCGCCTGGGTGCACACGGTGGCCGAGCCCACGAGGATACCGGGCAAATTCTGGGACCCACCGAAGATCCCGCTGGACGTTTCCGCCGTGTTCGCGCAGCAACGCGATCGTGTGGAACACAGGGGAATCAGGCACGGGCCCAATTCTCGTGCGAACCGCCCTTTGAGCACCTTGGGCAAGTTGATCCCGCGACGACCCTTACCCGCCGATAACGTGTCACCTCTTGTTTCTTCGGTGGGTGTCCGGGCTGATGCTGCTTTCTGTTCAAAATCAGCGTTTCTGGGGATTTCAACCCTTCTCGTTTTCATATGGCGCGATAGGGTGCCCCGATGAACCAAAACGTCCGCAGAGAAAGCATGAGTTGGTACGAGCGCAGAGAGGGCTGGTCCCCTCAAATGGATGACGCCCGCGAGGACGGAGACATCGACTACGCCCGCATCATCCATTCCGCCTCGTTCCGAAGGCTCCAAGGAAAGACGCAGATTCTCAATCTTGGCGACAGCGATTTCTATCGGACGCGCCTGACGCATTCGCTCGAGGTCGCTCAGATTGGCGGCGGCTTAGTCCGTCAACTGGCAAAATCCTTTCCCGACCACGTAGCGACGCCGCTGCTGCCGGATCGGAGCATGATGCACGCAATCGGCTGTGCCCATGACTTTGGTCACGCGCCTTTTGGCCACGGTGGCGAAGTAGCGCTCAACTATTGCATGCGCGATGCTGGCGGTTTCGAGGGAAATGGACAAACCTTGCGCATCCTTGCCAGGTTGGAGCCGTATTCGGCCGGCGCTGGCGCCAACTTATGCCGGCGCACCATGCTTGGCGTCCTCAAGTACCCGGCCTCGTTCGAGAAAGCACGAAATCCCGATATCGTCCCGCGTCTGCTCGACGGGCCGTCCGCAATCCGTGTGCTCGACCCCAAGGCCTGCAAGCCGCCGAAATGTTATTTCGACAGCGAAGAGGATATTGTCGATTGGGTCCTGGCGCCCCTGTCCAGAAACGATCGCGAAGAGTTTCAATCGGTTGACCGGCAGCCAGGGAAACACGGCAAAGCCATTCATAAGTCGCTCGACTGCGCCATCATGGAGGTCGCCGACGACATCGCATACGGCGTCCACGATCTTGAGGACGCCATTGCGCTGGGGCTGGTTTCAAAGGAATCTTTCTCCGAGGCACTTGATGGCCATTGCGCGTCGTTCCTGGATGCCCTCAAGTCGAAATACCCCCAAGAAAGCGAGAACGATGTGTTCTCGCGCATGGTCGACGGACTGTTCGCTGATCCAGGGACGCGCAAGCGCTACATCAGCAGGCTTGTTCATCATTTCCTGACTGCCGTGGATTTTGTGGAGGTTCGTCGGTTTGCAGAACCTCTCCTGCGTCAACAGGTCAAAATGCGACGGCCTCAACGGGCGTTCCTCGATGCGCTGCAAGGCTTCGTGGTCGATGAAATGATTGCGAGCCCTGCGGTTCAGCATCTCGAATTCAAGGGGCAGTCAATGGTCGTCGCTGTTTTCGAGGCGTTTCAGGCTGATCCTGGGCGCCTGCTTCCACGCGACGATTTACAACAATACAAAGCATCCGGTGGTGACATGAGGGTAATCTGCGACGTGGTTGCGGCGATGACGGATACGCATCTACTTAAGACATATGAGAGATTGTTTAGTCCCAGGATGGGGTCGGTATTCGACCGCCTATAAAACCGAAAGGCGCCCGGCAGGTCGAATTGGCTTTGAAGCTGCACAGGCAGTCGCATTTCGCCGTGCGTCTCACCTGATGCCGCTTGCCCGGCTCCATCTGGGTACCAGAACGATGGCTGTTCACGCGGCTTGGGCGGCTGTCCGGTACGCCGCGGTACCGTGCCCATAGCCCAGAATTGGACTGGGAAAAGAACCCGATTGAGCATCTGGCTTTCTCAGCGTCTGGCGGGTCGATCTGGTGATTGAGTAGGACAGCGTCCATGCCGCGTCCGTCGGCGGCTCGTTTCATGAAAGACAGGGCCTGCGCGTTCCCGGTTCAGCGGGATCGCTGAAGTTACCGACAGGTAGCTACGGCGATATACCCTAATTCCACGGCTCTGGAGGGTGCCGAGGCTGCGAGACGAGCAAGGTCGCTGTCTTTGGCACGCCCGGCCTTTGCAAGATCTCACGGAACATAGACACTGGCAGGAGGTTCTACAACAGAGCTGCTCGAAGAGGTCGGCGCAGCGCTTTTATAAGGGAGAGCCCTCATGTTTCGCTGGGCTATAATTTTTGCTGTCGTCGCATTGATTGCGGCACTTCTAGGCTTTGGCGGCGTAGCAGGTCTTTCTGCCAGCCTCGCAAAGGTCTTCTTGCTCGTGGCGGTTGTAATCCTGGTCCTTGGCTTCTTTTTCGGTCGGGGCAGAAGGGTGCCTTGAAGCTCAGGCAGCTCGGGACAACCTTACAGCTGCAGGCGGTCTTTCATATCTGAAGCCCCAGCCTTTACGGCAGGAGCCTTTCGAAAGCGGGCTCCTGCCGTCTCCTGCCTTCATCGGGCGAGCAGGCGCCTGGCGATCTCGCGCACTTCATCGCCCATGTCGGGACGGTCGAGCGCGATGGCGAGCGTCGCTTCCACGAAGCCCACTTTCGAACCGCAGTCGAAGCGCTGGCCGGCGAAAGTCACCGCATGGAACGGCTGCACGCCGATCAGCTTGGCCATCGAATCGGTAAGCTGAATCTCACCGCCCGCGCCCTTGCCCTGATTGGCAAGCAGATCCATCACCTCAGGCTGAAGGATGTAGCGGCCCGAAACGATCTTGTTGGAGGGCGCATCCTCCACCTTGGGCTTTTCGACCAGCCCCTTGACTTCGGTCAGCGCGCCCTTGCTCTCGCCGGGGGCGATCACGCCGTAGCTGGACACTTCCTCCCGCGGCACTTCCAGCACCGAGACGAGGTTGCCGCCCACTTCGTTATAGGCCTCGACCATCTGCGCCATGCAACCGGGCGAGCCATACATCAGCTCATCCGGCAGGAAGATCGCGAAAGGCTCGTCACCGATCACCGCACGCGCGCACCACACCGCATGGCCAAGGCCCAGCGGTACCTGCTGGCGCACGGTCACCAGATTGCCCGGCTGAATACGCGTCGGCTCCAGCGCGTCGAGCGACTTGCCGCGCGCGCTCATCGTCGCTTCCAGTTCGTAGGCGGTGTCGAAATGTTCTACGATCGCGGTCTTGCCGCGACCCGTGACGAAGACGAATTCCTCGATTCCCGCCTCGCGCGCCTCATCCACCGCATATTGGATCAGCGGGCGGTCAACGACGGGCAGAAGTTCCTTGGGAATCGCCTTGGTGGCGGGAAGAAAGCGGGTTCCGAGACCCGCGACAGGGAATACGGCCTTCCGGATCAATTGGCGACAATTCGCATTTTTCATGAATTTAGTCTAACCTCGCTCACTAATGAGAAACGGCGGTCAAGCGGACTGCCTGGTGAATAGTTTGATCACCGCGTCGAAGACCTGCAGATCGGGATTTGGACCGAACGTCCGACCAAGTGATCAAACGTTCAGAAAATTCGTTGCACGCTAAAGCGAATTCTGGAGCGATCCACCGGCCATCCTATTAAATTGAGAGGGCGCGGCCGCTTGCATCTGACCGTCCGTCAGGCCGAACTAAAAGTATTGTTCAATTAGAGGCCAGTATCCGGGCGTGTCGGATGCTAATAATTGATCATCGAGGGTGATCAGCACTACAGTCCGTCACAAAATCAGCCCAATTTGCCTTCAATGATGGCGGATGACGTCCTCAATTGGCCGGCGCGCCGAAAGGGGCGACGTAGCTCCTTCTTCCCGGTAGCCTATAGCAAGAAACGTTAGAATCTTTTCCTGTTCGGGAATCGCTCCGATACGATGTCCTTTCTTGTCAGTCGCCGGATCAACGCACCAATTGAGACAGCAGGTAGCCAAGCCCTGAGCCTCCAGCGCGAGAAGGAGCGTCATCAGGAACAGTCCACCATCCAGAACCGGCTGCATTCGCTCCGAAGAATCGAAAAAAGAAGCCATGTCAGAGGTAATGACGGCTAACAACGGGACGGTATGACCGAAACCGCTGTTACCGTTCTGCAAGGCCAACATGGCTTTGATGGCTTCTGGATCATCATAGAGATGAAGATGCCAAGGCTGGCGGTTGCACGCGCTTGGGCTTAACTGTGCAACGGTGGCAGCGCGTTCCAAGAGAGTCAAATCAACCGGTCTGGACGCGAAATCGCGCGTACTTCTGCGGCTCTGACTGAGTGCAAGCAATGTCGCATATGCCCCGTCCGGCACCTTAGGCGGTATCAGGGGGGTACGATAAGCGATATCAATCTCGTCACTCACGAGGCCGTCGATTTCGTTCAGCAACCGCTTTTGAACCGTTTCCCGGCCTGGCATGGCGATTATTGCGGCACGATAGCTGCGAAGCACACCTTCTGCTGCCCGATACACGGGGGCAGTGACATCAAGTCCACACTGGCGCCATTCTTTCATTAGGGACACCGTATTCTCTGCGGCGACTTGACCGAAGAAGCGACGACTGGTTCGGGGAAGGCAAAGACCTTTTTCCAGCTTATGGTGCTGAAAAATCAGCTCGGAACTTTGCCGCCAATAATCAGTCCCACTGCGCTCCCAGCTCATATGGCATCGATCCAACGACTTGTCGTAACGATATGCCGATCGTCTGAGGCTAGACCGTAAATGATATCGCCGAAGAACTCTGTATGCCCTTTTGAAAGAGCGATACGCAATTCCGTCGGGATCGAGCCTGTCCTTTACCCACCGCCTCATATATTCCCCTGAAAATCCTCAAATCAATGACCAGGCAAGTTGATTTTGTTTCCAACGCCTATTCCAGTCCCGAAACGGCTCGTCCGGGGCATGTGCTGATCTGCCATCTGCAAACCGGGAGGCCAAAAATTGGCAAGCTATTCGTCGGGTCTCAATAAAACGGGACAACTTCATCGTTTCCTTGGTGATCAATCCTTCCAAGGTGCAAGATTGGAAGAGCGTCGCCGAAGGCGCTGGTGCCCTGCGCTCCCATTCATTTCACAGCCTGGACAGGACACGTCGGGGCCGAAAAATTCGCCACGCGACTACCAAGAGATGCCTTGCGCAATGACACATCAGCGTAGGCAACTCGCATCGTTGCTAGATCTTTCGATCGATAAATCCCAAACTGCCAATATGGCCCACGCGGTCCTTCATATCCTCCGAGGTTTAGTGCGCTCGGGAATAGCTGAATTCCGTCTCGCCAGGCCTGGAATCTTGTTTCCGCGCGATCCGCCTTGAATTCCCAGACCCACCGAACCCAGCGACCCCGTTCAACGGCTCCCACCCACTGGGCTGTCGATTTGCGAACGTCCTGCGTGCGTCCACCGGAAAACGTTATGATGCGTTGCCGTTCTCCAATTATTTGCATTGCCACGAAGGGTTGCGGGTGTCCGGTTTGTCCGCCCGTATTGTGAATTTGGCCGATAACCGCCGGCCGATCGTTTGAGGCTGCACTACCTGGGGCAATATACTGTTGGAAGGAAATAGTATTAGTCTCGCCGAAAGTGAAAGGCCTGATGCTTATTACCTCCGCTCTTTCATACGGCCTTTTTCGTACTCGGTCATAGTGCGCAACGTCGCCGGGGCGAACTGTAAAAATGAGACAGGCACCGTCCTGTTCGCGCCATACGCTTCTCGGCGACCCTGCGGAGACAGCGTACGCGGCCTGATCGATGATAACCGACGGCTGCTCTGCAATATATGCCATGGATGCTCCGTAATTCCTCGCGGTCCGATTTACCTGCCGGCGTGCCCCCTCGCGTCGTCTGGCAAATTAAAGGCCAAGTGCACGATCAAGGAACGCTGCAGAGATCAGTCGCTTTTGCGCAATTTTCTGCCGTATTTCCCGAAAATCGATTGGCTCATGGACCAATTCCGGGATCCGATGTGCCTCGCTCAAAGCGATTAAGCGATGTCCAAGATCCAATTGATCCAACAACGACTCAAATCTATCCGATCCGCGTCCGGTATTGGCGACCGCGATGAACGGCTTTTCGAATATCAAGGAGAATATTGTCCCGTGGTAAGAGTCGGTCATGACGAAGTCCGCATCCCTGAATGATCGCAGCCAGGTTGGTAGATCGGGTGGGCTGGCCTGTTTTAGGACGAGAGAGCGGAGTTGGTACTCGACGGGAAGTTCGTTGGCGATCGCATCGATCACCGGCCGTCTGTCCGGCGCATCAAGGATGTATGTTAAAAATATCTTGTCCTCGCCTTTTTCGCCCGCACCAGAGGCAGCTTTGTAAAACTCTGGATCGATCAATAACGTTGGATCCAAAACATGCTCGCAATGATCCACTCCAAATGATGTCTTGCAAAGCTTGACCCCAGATTCTTCGCGAACCGAAACGGCGTGGAAACGATGCAGCAATTCGGAAACGATCGGTGTTCTGGACTCATGAGGCCATTCGCCGGTTCCGAATGACGCCGCATAGGCGATGCGTCGAATACTTTGCGACGGTACAAAACTGAGGAAGAATTCCTTGTAACCATCGTCTTGGAGATAGTCCATTCGCCATACTTGATCGCTACCTACAATAATCGTGTCAAGATCGTAGCTTTCTACAGCACGTGACAGCGCTCGTTCGGAGCGCAAGATTGGGGTCTGGTTTGGGATGTACCGCCTGATGAAAGGACTGTGAAGATCGCGTGTTTGGCGTGTCTGGCGTATACGTTTGATGTTCTGGAAGGGGATTTTTTCGAGTAATACTAGAGCCGCGCGTTGCCACCAGGCCATCGGGCGTCGCTTATCGAGCAGTGTCACCTCATAGCCTTTCCCTGAGAGGTAGTGGCTCAGGGCAACGGCCTGCATTATTCCACCGTAGTTGATGGATAGAGGTAAAGTCAAAATGCCGACGCGCTTAGGCGCCTTGAGCACCCCACGATGGAATTGATGACGAGTAGAGGTCATGCGATCTGTGTCCTGCACCGGTTTCGGGCAATCTCGAAAAGGAAGGTCTCTGGCCCTGGCGGGGATCCTGACATTTTCCAAAAAGTCAGATGGGAAGCGCAATAGATCGCGCCGCCGACCAGGACCAGAAGTGTTAGCTCCGATATCTGCTGGAGTGCCCCAATTGGATGGGGAAGGCCGAATTTCGTTGAGAGGATTGCGAGCACCATTACGATCGAACTTGCAATACTCCGCCACACGGCAAGGATTTGAGTTGTGATGGAGGCTCCGACTAACTTCTTTGCAAGGTTCATGTTGAATAGAATTATGAGTGCCCCGGTCAGCGAACGGCTAATAACCGCGCCTTCGAACCCATAGAAATAGGCAGCCAATAGCGTCGGTGGCAAGCGCATCAGTAGCGCCGCGCCTTCGCGTATGGTGAGAGTGGCCGGTTGGGCCGTCGCCATCGATGCGGCCTGCACCGGAATCGAAAGCATTTGCAGCGCGACAATCGGCGCGATCCACCAAATCACGATACGTGTATCGCTCCATTGAGGCTGGAGGACCAAGGCGACGAGAAGGTCCGCAACTGCAGCCAGTCCGACGCCAAGAGGAAGGATCAGCATCATTAGCGCTTGCTGGCACTGTATGTAGGCTGCCCGCAATCGCTCGCGGTCGGCGTGAATTCTGGCCATGCCGGCAAACATCGGTCGCAGAATCGGCGCCGCAAGGGAGTTTGTGGCGATGGAGGAGATGTCGCCGCCCATCGTGTAGGTCCCAAGCCGCGAGGTACCAAGTATGTGTCCGATGAAAAACCGGTCTCCTTGCTGGTTTGCGGTGAAGAGGACGCGCGACAGCGTGACCCAACCAGCAAAGCTCAGCAACGACCAAACTCCCTTGAAATCGATCTTAGGCCTGTAGGGAGCCAAAACGTATGACCATGCAGCCGACGCAATCGCTGTAGTTGTTACGCCTGCAATCAGCGCCCAGTACGATTTCGTTGCAAATGCAAGGCTGATAGAAGATAGCGCGCCGCAGAATTTTCCAAACAACAAAACATTTGCGGTTGGTTTATAATTCAATTGGCGAAGTGCGTGCACCAGTGCCGGACTTTCCAGATTCTTTCCGATCGGGACCAAACTCAATACGCATAAAATTGGAATAAGTCGTTCATCAGCGTAGATGTGTGCGATCGGGATGGACAGCAAGGCCATTAACGATGCCACGCCAAGGCCACGGATTATATTGGTTGTAAAGGCGGCGTCGACATCGCGAGATTGCAGTTCGTCGCGCTGCACAAGAATGTCTATCACCGGCATTTCCGTGATTGCGGTTAAGACCAACAGGACGGATGAGGCGATTGCGACGAGGCCGAAGTCCGCGGGCACAAGCAGTCTTGCAAGTGCCAGCAATGCCGCGACATCAAGAACTCGTGATGAGATCTGAAATATTCCCATGATTGCCGCGCTATGCGCGACTTTGCGCCTAGTCATGACAGATCCAGCATTTGATACGTGTCGGAGCCGCACGTTTGAGGGATGGGGGAAAGCGAATACTTACAGGCTGGCAGGTTGATGAATGGCATCCACTCGCACACCTTGTCCGACTCAATAAGCTCGGATCTGCCGCGTCTGATCGCGCGAATTGACCGCGCCACATCCATCACAAATTCCTCTGCTTTCCGGTCAAAGCAGGAGAGTGCTGGCTTCCAATTTTCTGCATTGCCCAACCCCGGAATTAATTCGACAAATCGAGAGGCTGGTTTCGGCGAGAAGTTACGAGCGAACATTGTAGTCTTGCCTCATGAACCCGTGCCGAGAGAAGGGTTTTCCGAAGGATGGTGCGATGGTTCGTTGCGGCCGATTCGGAAATTTTCGAGCATTCGCCTAGCCTGACCGATCACCCATACCGGAGCGATAATGCACAGCAGTAAGGTATTGGCGTAATCCCGGCGGCCTATTCTGGCTGCGCTCAATCGCTTGATCTGCACCGATGCAACCTGGGCTTCGAAGGTCGAGAGGCCGGCACCCTGCCATTTCGCAAGGCAATGCTCGACCAGCTGTTTCGAGTGCCGAACCTTATCTGTCGATATGACCGAAGTAAGCTGCCCCGGTGATTTTCTATACCAGAAATGCAGCTCCCGATGCCGCCAAAAAATGGCGTCATGGCTTAGTAGCTCAAGATAGAAGAGGAGATCCTGAAAATAGATGGCATCCTTGAACCGAACGGCGCGGGTCTTGGCATCTCGCCGGTAACTGAAGCCGCTCGGACACCCGACGGGGTTCCAAGCGACCGAGATACGCGGGATTGCTCCATCACTCAGGACTGGAATGTTCACTCGCGGCCGTGAGACGTCTTGGCCAAAACTCACCCCTGCCACGGAGACGCAGTGGACATCGGGTTGTGCTGCAAAAATACTCATGATCTGCGCGATGTGTTCATCATTCCAGATGTCATCAGCGTCGAGAAAGAAGACAAACTCCCCAGTAGCGAGGTCGAGGGCGGTATTCCTCGCACCTCCCGGACCTTTGGGGTGCATGTTGCGAACGAAATACGTAGAAACATTACTGCGTTTTTCGTCTGGCATCATCGCAACCGAAGGATCGTCGACCACGATTATGTGCTCGATTTCTACGTCCCGCGTTTGTCGCTCGACCGAAGCCCTAGCTTCTCGAAGTGGTTGGTCAAACGCCAATGTCGGCGTCACGATGCTTACTTTCATGGGCGCAACTTTCGACGTTATATTTCATCGTTTCGAACTAAGTTAAGCTAGGGATCCGATGCCCGATCGATATTGCTATGCATTTGGCATAAGAGAGGACCCATCCTATATCCCTTGCAAACTGCTGGAGTCGGCATAGCCGAGAACGCTGCCGCAAACGATGAACGTAAATCAGATCTTGGGCGATTTAAGCTTTGATTTGTGGGGGTGCAAGTCAATAAAATGCGATAAAATAAAGAATTTATATTAGTATTAATTAATTCACTAACAAATATGGATTTGCTTTATATTTGTGGCAGACGGTCTGCGAATATCATATCGGTAATATCCGGCAGCGCCTGCTTCTGAAGCGTTCTTCGTGTCATCAGCCGCCACCGGACGACACGAAAAATGCGGAGAACCAGAATGTTGGAGCGGTTGATCCGATGGAATCGGATCGGAAACTCCTTCAGCGCAACATCAAGGACCATGTCACTTCTCGCGATAGAGTCGTATTCGACCAGCGGGCTCATCAAATTATTGCGGGATGGCCCCGATTTCAGGGATAATTCGGAAAATGAAGAAACTCGTTGCCTTCGATCTCGACGGTACGCTGGCCAAGAGCAAGCAGCCGCTTACCGAAGAGATGGCCGATGCGATGGCCCGGCTGCTGACCGTTGCCGACGTGGCGGTGATTTCCGGCGGGGACTGGCCGCAGTTCGACAAGCAGGTCGCCAGCCGCTTGCCCGCGCATACGGACCGTTCGCGCCTGTGGCTGATGCCTACCAGCGGCGCGAAGCTCTACGTCCACAGCGATGGCGCGTGGAACGCCGTCTATGCGGAACTTTTCACCGACGCGCAGAAGCGCGAGATTCTCGACGCGTTCGACGCCGCGTTGGCCGCCACCGGCTTCACGCCGGAGGAAACCTGGGGCGAGCGGATCGAGGATCGTGGCAGCCAGATCACGTTTTCCGCACTGGGACAGGAAGCCCCGCTGGAGGCCAAGGAAGTCTGGGATCCGGACTTCGCCAAGCGCAAGGTGATCCAGGCCGACCTGATGGCGCGCCTGCCTGGCGTTTCGGTCAATCTGGGCGGCGCCACTTCGGTGGACGTGACGCAGCCGGGCGTCGACAAGGCCTGGGGCCTCCAGCGCCTGTCCGAACGCGGTAATTTCGGGCATGACGATATGCTGTTCATCGGCGATGCCATCTTCCCGGGCGGCAACGACTATCCCGCCAAGGCCATGGGGCTGGATACGATCTGCGTGCGCGATCCGGCGGACACGCTGAACGTGATCGACGCCATCGTCGCCTGCCAGAAGTAAGCGATTTACTCGCTTTCTGGTTGCGACCGATCACTGGGCGATTCGATCGCGAAGGGTGAAGCGCGCCAGCAGATAAAGAGCGCGCTTCACCCCGCAGGGGCTTAGGCCTCTCCTGCATCGATTGCGATGCGAATGGCTTCCGACATATTCTTGGCGCCAAGTTTAAACATCATATTGGCCCGGTGTACCTCCACAGTGCGCGGGCTTATGGAAAGCTCGTTTCCAATCAGTCTGTTGGATTGGCCGCGCGCAATGCGAAGCAGCACTTCGCGCTCGCGCTTGCTGAGACGGTTGATGCGTTCGGCCGCGCGAATGACACGGTGCTGGGCCGGTATGGCCAGAACCGCGCGCTTGCGTGCTGCCTTCAAGGTTGCCTCCAGTTCCGGGGGGGGCGCCGGGATCAGGAGATAATCAACCGCGCCTCGTGAGATCACATTCACAATTTTTCTGACATCGACCTGTTCGGCATAGACAATTAGTGAAATTCTAGGATCGCCGGCAGCGAGAGTAAGCATTCGGTTCAGAATTTCTTCTTCATCATTTGCAATCAGGATGAGTGAGCGAGCCAGTTCCGACTGGCCTCGGAAGTCAGCCCGTTCTACCTCGATGCCTGCTTTGTGAAGAAGCCTCGCCATCGAAATATGCCGTTTCTGATTGCTGTCGATGAGCACGACGGTGAGATCGTCAGGCATGGCGAAAAACTTCCTCCCGTGCTTTCTCGCTTCCCGAGGAGGCCAGTGAGCGCGGTGTCGATCGTCCGGAGAGGTGGCGTTCCCATGCAAGGGCATGCTGCACGATCGTATCAAGGTCGTCATACCTTGGTTTCCACGGAAGCGTAGTCCTGATCTGCTCGATCTGTGCGACCAATACAGCCGGATCGCCAGGTCTCCTGCCTTCGAGTTTTCGGTCTACCGTCAGGCCAGCCAAGCGATCGACGGCATCGAGCACCTCGAGGACCGAGAAGCCGCGCCCATAGCCGCAGTTTAGAACATGGTTCAGCGTCGGGGCCGACACCAGCTTTTCCAGCGCGTGAACGTGCGCGAGGGCAAGATCCGAGACATGAATGTAGTCGCGAATGCCTGTTCCATCGCGGGTATCAAAGTCAGTCCCGAACACGGCGACTTGCTCGCGCTTACCAAGGGCGGCTTCGACGGCCACCTTTATGAGATGGGTCGCACCCAGCGTTGCCTGGCCCGTGCGGCATTGGGGATCGGCTCCAGCAACATTGAAGTAGCGCAGTGCACAATAGTTCATCGGATGAGCCGCCGAGACATCGCGGAGCATCACTTCGGTCATGAGTTTCGACATGCCGTAGGGATTGATCGGCTTGAGGACGGACGTTTCATCCACAAGCGGCGTTTGCGGATTGCCATAGACTGCGGCGGTCGAGGAAAAGAGGAAGTGCGCCACGTTGGTGGTCAGAGCGGTTTCAATCAGCGACCGGCTCTGTGTGGTATTGTTCGCGTAGTATTTGAGCGGATTTTGTACGGATTCCGGAACAATGATCGATCCTGCAAAGTGCATGACGGCCTGAACGTCGTGATCAAGGATTATCTTTGCAACGAGGGGAGAGTCGCCCACATCGCCTTCCACGAAAGAAACATCATCGGGCACTGCCCACCGGAAACCCGTGCTGAGATTGTCGATCACCACAACTGGCCATCCTGCATCCCGCAGTGCAAGGACAGCGTGGCTGCCGATATATCCCGCCCCACCGGTAACCAGAACTGTCCGTCTTTTCGCGGCTCCATCCACGGTTGTCTCGCTTCCTTGAATTGTCATGCTCATGTGTCCTGCGTATCCGCCAAGCGACATCGTGGTTCTGACGGGACAGCGAAGAGCTATCCCGACGTAGCTCAGCCCACTCGATCCAAAATTCTCTCGATGTCCTCGCTCTGGATGAAGTAGCCTTGGCCCCGCCTGCATTTGACCACGCCTTCGAGGCCGGCGCGGGACAGAGAGGTTCGAAGGTCGTGTACGTAGACCCGCAATGCCGGAACGCTGGGTTTGCGCACGCAAATGAGGTCTGCCAGTTCTTCGTCCTTCCGGGGAAGGTCCGGGGTCTCCAGCAATTCGACGAGGAGCCGGGCGCTCCTGCGAAAGCGCATGTCCAGATTGTTGTAGGCGGTGTCGGCCTGCAGTCTTTCCCTCCGAGCCTGCTCAGGCTCAATCCTGTTCAGCAGCTCAACCGCGATGGATCGGATGACCCGCGCGTTCTTGAGGTGCTCTTCGGCTAGCGCCACGAGGTAATTGATCGCGGAGCGATCACCTTGAACGAGCGAGGCTTCGAGATCCGAGGGGGGAATCTGCATCTCGCCAATTTTCCCAGGCACGATCGAGCCCGGCGGGCTTGAGGTCCCCAGCGTCATGCGCGCTGCATTTCTGCGCTCAATTCGCGCACTTCCTGCGAGCGTCCCCGCGCCATGATGAGGATGTCCGCGCCGGTTGCAACGACAATCAGGTCATCGACACCGAGCAATGCGACGCGAGGTCCTTCGCTGTGGACGAGGCACCCCCGGCTGTCGTGCCGCACCGAGGGACCACGCACGCAGTTGTCATCATCGTCCCGTTCGCGCGCTTCATAAAGGGCATCCCAGCTGCCGATATCCGACCAGCCCATGGCAACCGGCACGACGGCAACCTTGTCATGGCGTTCAAGGACGCCATGATCGATCGAAATGGCGGGAGCTGCGGCAAAGGCCTTCGCGTCGGGAAGGATCGTGCCGTCGAACTGCACCCTCGCCAGCGCCATCGCTTCAGCAGCGGCTATGGCCACGGCGGGCTGAAGCAGGCCAAGTGCTGCCAGAAGCGCGTCGGCCCTGAGCAGGAAGATGCCGGCATTCCAGAGGTGACCGCCGGCATCGAGCATGGCCTGTGCGCGATCCGCATCCGGCTTTTCCACGAAGCAGGCAATTCTCTGAATACCTGGTGCAAGAGGCTCACCAGTTCGGATGTAGCCGTATCCGGTGTTCGGGCTTCCCGGCTCGATTCCGAAAGTGCAGAGCCAACCTTCGCGTGCAAGCGGCGCAGCAAGGTCGAGCGCGCGTTGGAAGGCATCCGGGACTTGGATCGCATGATCGCTGGGCAGGACTAGCAGCAAGTCGTCTGGCCGTGCTGAAGCGAGAGCAGCGAGCGCTATGGCAGGCGCTGTATTTCGGGCAAGGGGCTCGAGAATGACGCGCACGCCCTCGATATCGGCGTCCTTCATTTGACGGCGTATCTCGCCGCCAAATTCCGAGCCACCAATTATGAGGGGGGCGGCAAACCGCTCGCGATCGCTCACATAGTGCGCCGTTGTCTGCAGCATCGTGCGCGAAGACAGCAGCCTATGGAATTGCTTGGGGCGCTCCGGCCGGGAAAGCGGCCAAAGTCGTGTGCCCGAGCCTCCACAGAGTATGACCGGCAAAATAGTGTGCGTCTCGATCATTGTGGCAGACTTTCCATTGGTTCGATGCGCTCCCAGGCGAGGATCGGAAGATAGGCAAATTTGGAGCCTGGCCGGCGATCAGCAGGCGGCATCGGCGTGTGGGGTCCGCTTGAGGGGCCCGTCGCATGCAACTGCCGCACGATCCCAATCGGCCAATGCCAGTTCCCAGGCTGGGTGACACGACGGCTTCTGGGTGGAAGCCGGATCATTGCTCGCACCCACTTGCTGGAGCGAAGGTCCGCGCTTCCTTTGTTTCGGGTTGGCCGACAGGCGGAACATGGACCACGCGTAGCGTTGCGTAGCGACCGGCATCGCCTTGTTCGGGGACAAGCGTCAGCACATGCGCGGGTTCGGGAGCCATATAGCGACGGCACCATACGTCTGTGCCCCCCAGCTCGATCTGCCCGTACAGGGCTTCAAGGTGGGCTTCGGCCAGACCCTTGGACAGCCGGATCCCTCCTCCCTTGTCCATCTT
The DNA here is from genome assembly GCF_044029435.1 of Novosphingobium oxfordense. NCBI lineage: Bacteria > Pseudomonadati > Pseudomonadota > Alphaproteobacteria > Sphingomonadales > Sphingomonadaceae > Novosphingobium > Novosphingobium oxfordense. Next base: position 76,722 of record NZ_CP147007.1, read on the forward strand.
CAGGTCCCAGTCGGCAGGTACGAGGAACCGCGATCTGCAGTCATCCGAAGTGCCGGTCCAGTTATCGGTCACGAGAATAGTTCCTGCACTCGGCACCGAGACCGATCGTCGGACCACCCCGCGGCTCGTCACAAGCCGGCCGCCAACCGCTCGCTCGAAGGGCTCATAGTGGGTCATTTCGGCAGCGGCGAGCTGACCAACCTTGAAGCACCCGAAATACTCGACCGGTTCGAACCCGTTAAAGCAGGGGCCATTGTGCGCCTTCGCGGATCTTTCCCATGTCCGACGCGGGCCAGTGGAATATTGCGAGGTGCCGGGATCGACAACGAGCCGTTCGCCCGCGACGTCGACCTCAATCCCCAGGAAGTCGGCGTGCCCATGGCCTGGATTCCACTCGGGCCCGATATCGCCGGCGTCCATCCACACGTCGATCTCGCCCGATGCCACCCGAATGTAACCGGCGTTGGGCAGGATTGATTTTTCCGGGCGAGACTCGGGCTGTTTCAGAACATCGCGGGCACGGGGTGTTTCACCGATCCAACTGTCGTTGAAGAGCGCAATGTCGCCGTCGCGGTGAGACAACAGCAGCCAAGCCCGTTCGGCGGCGGCGCCACGCTCCGTGGCCAGGGCGCGCGTTGACGCGTTCAGGAAATCCGCGGCCGCAAATATCCTGAGGGCCATCACGCTGAGGCCCTGGTACATCGCCGAACGCTCGATCTGCATGCCATCGGGCAGGATCGTCCGCTCGATGATGGTGCGTACTTCACGATCCAGCCTCGTTGCCTGGCGTTTGCGCAGCGGCATGCAGGCCATCCCGTAGAGACAAAGCGCCGCCAGGTTGCGCTCTGTGTGATTGTTGCAGAGGTCGTGCTCGACATTGGCCCGCACGAAGGCGGCGTCCCGGTGAAGAAAGCGCGCGACCCTATCCCGCAATTCTGGGCCGAGCATCCCTCGCGATTGCGCGATTGCAAAACCGCTCAGCGTCGAGAGGATGCGGTGGGAGGCACCGTAAGGCGACCAGATCGTCCGGAACGGGTCTGCAAGATCGAAGCCGGCATCGCGTTCGAAACTTGCAATAAGGGCCAATGCGGTAGCTTCGTCCTCCCGGCGGCCATCCGCAATGAGGCTGTGCAGGATTTCCAACTGACACAGCTTCATGCGCCAAAGATGATGATCGTGTTCGGTTGGCAGGCGATGACGCCAGTCGATTCCGTTCACGCTGCCGAAATCGACGGTCGTGCCCATCAGGTCGAACCTGCCGTGCGCGGCCTCTCGGCAGGCACTTGGCGAGGAGCGGTAATAGAGCGCGATGAAATCGGCAAGATCGACTGGAAGGCTTCGGTTCTCGCTGATTTCAGGCAAGCGATCGGCCGCGCGTTCCATTCGGCGCCGATATATCCCGGCCAATCGGGGGACGAGGGTATCGCGCGTCTTTCGGCGCAATTGATGCGCGAGGACGCTAGCTGGAATGCGGCGTACTGCCGTGAGGAGTTGGTAGGTGTTCATCGCAGTTCCCGGCCGTCTTGCGCGCGGTGCGTTTCTAATGCGTACGGGGTGCTTGAGCTCGCGCGCCCCTTACCGCTTTTCGAGTGACAATTGCTCGGAACTCCGGACGCCGCCGTGCGCCGGGCTGGCGGCAGCATGAAGCCGACCAGCATTGCGGCCATGACCTCGATTGGCAGCATGCGGGCTGGATAATCGACCAGTGAGTGCAGCATGAGCAGCAGCAGGCCGGTCCAGGCGGCTGCGCCAAGTTGCGGGGCCGGACCTGCGGTTTTCCAGAGGACTGGTGCTTTCTTGGCCCACCAGCAGAACCCTGCCACGAAAAGAACGAGGGCGGGCAAGCCGCCTTCCAACATGATCTCGAGCAACTCGTTATGAGCATGGTTCACGTAATGCTGGCCGAGATGCTCGAGAGGTTCGCTCACGCGAAAAACGCTCGCAAACGTCCCGAACCCGCTGCCCGCCGGCCAGTAGAGTGAGATTGCAGACCAGCTGTCCTTCCAGAAGAGGAGGCGCCCCATGTTGCCGTTCCATAGGCGATCGACTGTAATCTGGACGACCTGGTTGGTTTGGAGAAGGACCCAGAGGCTGGCCGTGCTTGCCAGGATTGCCGGAAGTATGACCCGTGATTGCAGCCGCAAGCGTCCTTGGAGTAGCGGCAGCAGGGCGAGTGGGAAAAGGAGCAGAGCCGCTCGGGAACGGGTTGCAAGCGCTCCCGCGAGAAGGCTCGCGATGATGAGCAGGAGGGGGATTGTCGCGGCATGACGCTTCGCGGCGAGACCACAGGCGAGTGCCGCGGCGATCAGCAGGAAGCTCGCCTGATGGTTGCGATTGGCGAATAGGCCAGTCGCATACCCCAGATGGCCTTCCTGATAGAGGGTGCCCCAGTGACCCGCAGTGACGAGTTGGAATAGACCCAGCATCAGGCTTGCAAAGGCGCAGCCGATCGCAGTCAATGCAAGGCTGGAGCGTTGGAGCTGATCCATGTGCAGCACCAGCATGAGCATGGAGCCAGCAGGCAGGAGTGCCGCGAGCGCTCGGCGTGTCGCGGATGGATCGAGGGTCAGCGGGTGAACGCCGCTGCCCGTTCCAATCTGGTCGGCGATCGCGCTTGCGAGCTCGCGTCCGGGTAAGGCGCGCCATAGTGAGGCTGGCAGCGGCACAAGCTGGACGAGAACAAGCACCGCCCAGAGGGACAGCAGAAAGAGCGGAAAATGCCATATGCGCTGGGTCTTGGCCGGAAGCGGCCAAGCGAATGTCAGCGCCGCGGCAAGGATCGCCGTCATTTCGATAAGCAGCTCGGCCAGGCGGTGCGTGCTTCCGCCGCCGCCGAGGCAAAGCGATGCGACAAGCAGGAAAATTGCCGCCACGAGAGGGCGCTCGTTCGCTGCGATGCTTCTGAGCGTTGTCATGAGAGGGGCCCTCCGCTTCCGGCAAGGGGTAAGGCCCAGACTTTCTCAAACCGGGCTTCGCCAACGGTAAGTGCGTCGGCGCGGCGCGCCTCGAGGGACAGTCGCTGGACTGCGCATCCCATTGCCGGTACTTCGAAGTCGGACTGCCAGCCCAAGGCAACGGCCGCGCCACCAGTGGAAATGGTCTTACTGCCCGGAAGGCAGCGAACCGTCCACTTGAGGCCGCCTGCGGCCAGCACTGTTGTGGACGGTGTCGCCACGAAAAGCCGATAGCGACCTGGCTTCAAGACGAGTGCCTGCGCCAGCACAGTGCCGTGTGCCGAGCCGTCGGTGTCGACGACGAGATCTCGCGATGAAGGGGTGCCGGCCTCGACGGTGATCCTGAGCTCGGTGCCCGGCAAGCGACTGGCGTTCCACTCAAAGGGGCTGGGTGCGGGAACGGAGCTGCCTGGATCGAAACGCTCGAACTCCGGATCGAGTACAAGGCCGGGTTTCGTATCGGTAAGGGTGGTCCAGAGCTTGCGCGCCCGGCCAACCTCACCCTGCCTGGCGAGAGCGGCGACATAGGATGAAATCTCTTCAGCGCCGGCTGGCTTGCCTGTTTTCGCAAGCTCGCTCAGCAACGTCTCGTGAACGGCCTGATACTGAGCGGGAATGAAGTCGATCCGCGTAAAGAACTCTTTCCGCCACGGCGGGGAAGACTCAAGACGAACAAGCAGGGCGTTCCTGCCAACCTTGTCGGTCGCCATCGCGTGGAGTGCTGGCATGAGCCGGGGAGCCAGATCTGGTTTGCGCCGCAGCAAGGCGTCGATGTGACGCATCGCCGCGTTTGCATCCCCTTGCCGTACTGCGTCCTCCAGCAGCATCAGTTCGGTCTGGCTGTCGCGCCACCCAAGGCGCCCGGCGAGCGTGAGCAGCGCGTGCGCCGACGTTGCATTTCCATTCTGCCGATCGGCAGAAGCCAGACCGCGAAGCGCGGCCTGATCGTACGGAGTTTGCGCAAGCCTTGCCTGCAGGTCGGCACGCGCAGGTGCGTGTTTGCTGCCTGCAGCAGCAAGCAGATCGTTGTTGATCGCGGCAAGCTGCGACAATCCAGCGAGAGCCAGAACGCCTACGAGCAAGGGGCGGGCGATTACGCCCACGGATGCGACAGTCGCGCTCATCGCCGCCGTAACCATCGACGCGAATGCTGTTTTTCTTCGTTGTAGTTGTAATACTGGTCGTAGCCGTACCCCAAGGTCCGCAGTTCGACGCGGTTGAGCATGATACCCAGCAGTCGGGCCCGGCTGAGTCTCAGGCGCCGCAGGGCCGCAAGGATTGTGGCCCTGCGAGCCTGGCTGGCGTCTACGACGAATACGGTGGCTTCGACATGGGTGGCGATGCTCGGAGCATCGGCAAGGCCTAGCATCGGCGGACCGTCAATTATGACGAGGTCATACTGATCGTCCATCACTGAGATGATCCAGGGCATGGTTTCGGTCCCCAGCAGTTCGGCTGGGTTGGGCACCGAGGCTCCGGCGGGAATGAAGTCGAGGTTCGCGATGGAGGTGGTGCGGACCGTGTCCTCGAGAGAAATCGTACGGCTGAGAAGCTCGACCAGGCCATTCGCATTCTCGAGCGAAAGAAGCTTGTGCATGGACGGTCGGCGCATATCCGCATCGACTAGCAGCACCCGCTTGCCGACACGGGCAAAATCGCGGGCCAAGGCATAGGCGGAGGTCGTCTTGCCTTCGCCTTTGCCGCAGCTGGTGATCAGGAGCGACTGTGGCAGGCCGTCCACGCCGGAAAGCTCGATCGCCGAGCGAACGGTGTGGAATGCTTCCGAAATACTGGAGGTGTGGTTTTCCAGTTCGTCCCGAAGCACGGCGCTGTCTTCCAGCCGGGGCACCATTCCAAGCGCAGTGATGTGCAGTTTGCGCTCGACCTCGCTCATTGATCGCACGGTATCGTCCAGGTTTTCGCGAAGATAGACGACCGCGAGAGCAACGAAGAATGCGCCCAGCAGCGACAGGCCGAGATTGACGGGCACATTGGGAGAGACGGGAGAAGTCGGCGTCGATGCGACATCGACGATCGAGATATTGTTCGAAGAGACGCCCGCAGCCGCGCTGATCTCCTTGAAACGCTGGAGAAGGCCGTCGTAGAGCTCGCGATTGGTGCGGACTTCGCGCCTTAGGATCGTGTACCTGATCGAACGGTCCTGTTCGGACAATGTCGCTCCGGTCAGGCGGGTGACTTCGCCTTGCATTTGCCGTTCTTGGAGTTCCGCGGTCACGAAGCGATTGTGGATCGAGTCCCGGATGTCCCTGGCAAGGCGTGCGACACGTTGGTCGATTGTCGCGATTTCGCTGCGCAGTCGAACAAGCGCGGGATGGCCCTCCTGTCGCCCCTGGCTCTGTTCCGCATAGTCCGCTTCCAGCTGGGAGCGCCGTTCCATCATGGTCTGGATAGCGGAATTGGAGAGAACTTCGGGCAGGCTCATGACGGGCGCTGCCTGGGTCGATACCCAAAGTTGCTGGGCGTCGATCCTGCGCGCGCGCGCCTGGGAAAGCGCTTCGTTGGCTTCGATGAGACTTGTTGCCACAAGAGACGGGGCTGAGCTGGTTCCGGGACTGGTTTCCCGGACTGCGTCGGTGTCGATGATGCCGTTCGTGCGAGCGTAGGCAACCATGCTCTGCTCGGATGCCTCGAGCCTTTCCTTCGCCTGCTCGAGCTGCTCGCGGAGGAACTGGCGTGCGTAGACGGACGTATCGTAGCGGCGGTTGAGATTGCTCGAGATCATGGCATCCGCAAAGGCGTTGGCTACTCTGGATGCCGTCAGTGGATCCGGGCTGTCGAAGGCCACGTGCGCAACGCGCGAGCCTTCCGGCAAGGTTACCGTGAGATTGTCTCGCAGGACCGCGATGACCTGTTCCCGATGCGCCTGGTCGGCGTCGAGCGATCCGATCGGGCCCGTTCGCGGACGCACGCGCATTGTCTCGAGAAAGCGATCTCCGGCGAACAGTCCGAGAGTTTCCGCCACGCGGATCGCCAGGGCCCGACTGCGCAGTATCTCGATTTGGGTCTGGAGGAAGCGATCGGCGTCCTGCACTGCCTGAACCGGCTCGATATCCGGGGCATCGAGAACGCGCGATGCCTGCTGGTCTATCTGCAGGCTGGCTTCGGCCCGGTAAGTCGGGACTGTCAGGAATGTCACTGTTATGCCGAGTAGGAGACCGGCAGTGCAGATCACTGCAACCACCCACTTGTTACGCAGCAGCGCTGCGCGCAGGCCTTCAAGATCGATTTGCGAACCGGAGAAAAGCCAGGAATCCTGGGATGCTCCAGGAGCGCTGGCGAAAGTCTGGGGAGTAACGGACGAATTCAGCATCAGCAGGCATTTCCAGGCTGGTCGCGGGGCACGGGAGGGCGGGTCATCGGTAGGCTCTGAACACGGTTATGAGCGGGGCGGTGGTGAGAATGTCGCGCCAGGCCGACTTCAGCGCGGAGAAGCCAACAACAACGGTGTCTCCGCCAACGAGTTCGGGATCGGGTAGCTCGCCGCGCCGGATCATGCCGATGTCGAATACCGCGCCCATAGGCTTGTCGTTGATGGTGCGTAGGATCACCACTTCGCGCAGCGCAGAGACGCGTGTCGTGCCCTGGGCCATTGCGATCGCGCCGAGCAAGGTCGTCTTGCCCTGGAGAGGATAGATCCCCGGCTTGGTGACGGAACCCTCGACGACGACCTTCTGCGATACCGCGGTAGCGAGATTGACCGTGACATCGGGGTTGCGCAGCATTCGCTCGCTGAGGCGCGCGGCAATCGCCTTGGCCAAGCCATCGGGGGTGAGGCCGCTTGCTTTCACCTGACCGATCAGGGGAAGCGAAATGTTGCCGCCCGTGGTGATCTGCACTTCCTTGAGGCTGAGATCGGGCTCGTTGAGGACGGTCAAGCTGATCACGTCGGCAGGGCCCAGGATATAATCGCTGTCGTTGCTGTCCTTGCTATCCGCGACCGCCGGGATCACCTCATAGGCCGATAGATCACGCGGAAGGTCGGGACGGGCACACCCTGCGAGACACAGGGCCGGCAAGAGACAGAAGATCCCTGCGCGGATAGGGCTTTGTGGCAATGACGGGGATTTCACGGGGTGTAGTCCTGAATTGATGGAACCGATGATCGGGCCAGTGTCGGGAGGGCAGCAGAGGTTGGTTTCATGGCGGAGGCCGGTTCGACTGGATGTCCGCCGAATTTTCTCCTGAGCGCCGCGAGACGCCTGGTCGTGATGGAATAGGCGCCGGCCGAGATGAGGACCGTCGCGAGCATCGAAAGTGCAATTCGCGGAAAGTGGCCCGGGACGAAATGCCCGACGATCGCATAGACCGGGAGATGCCAGAGATAGAGCTCGTAGCTGATCCGACCGAAGTAGCGCACAGGAGATAGTTCCGCGATCCGGCGAACCCAGGCAGTTCGCGCCGGAAACAGGGTCCCCAGCAGGGCCGCGCCGATGGCAGCGCTTTGCGGAGTGTATTTGAGTACAGTCTCGTAATAGGCCGACCAGTGCACCAGTGAGGCGAGCATGGCGCATGAGCCTCCCCAAAGCAGGAGCTGCGCATGCCGCTCGATCCACTCGCGCCGCAACACGCCGGCCTCCAGCAGCAGCGTGGCCATCACGCCCCATCCGATTGCGTCGATCCTCGTGAGAGTGAAATTGTAGTTGATGTCGTCGGCATGTTCGGGGGCAACCGCCCAAACGGCCATCCGCAGGAGGAGGGCTCCGACAAGCACTCCGGACATGGCCTGGATCCGACCCCGAAGTGTACGTACGGACAGGAGCAATAGAGGAAGCGCCAGATAGAAGTGCTCTTCCACCGCGAGGCTCCAAAGGGGTTCGAGCGCTCCGTAGCCCTCCTTCCATGACAGGAGGCGGGCACCGATCTTGTGCAGGTTCCCAAGGTATGAGAACGAGAGGAGCACCTGACTCCACGAAAAGTCGGCAGGAGCGATCGATGCCAGCGCGGGAACAGCAACCAAGCCCATCAGCGCAAGCGGTGGCAGCAGGCGGATAAACCGCCGGATATAGAAGCGGCCGAGCGCGATGCTGCCGCTTGCCTTCTCCTCGGCCAGCATCAAACGCGTGATGAGAAACCCGCTTATGAAGAAGAAGATCGACACGCCGAAGCCGCCCGGCACGTTGGGCGCGATCCGGTAATGCGCGGCTATGACGATCGCGACGGCAAGGAGCCGCAGGCCGTCGAGCCCGCTGATGTAGCCGAAGCGCGCCGCTGTTTGATTGGCCAAGCCGGTCATGCCGTTGACTCCAACTGTTTGAGATCACGGGCTTTGCGAAACCGCTGGTTCAGGGAGAGCCCGATCAGGAGCCAGAATGGAGGATAGGCTGCCGGAAAACTCTGCACCCAGGTCATGAACATCATGGCTAGCGCAAGCGGCGTAAAGAGCAGGCCCGAGCGCGCGACCGTGCGGAAAAGCAGGATCACGAAGAGAAGGCCAGCCAGACCGTACTCGAGGAACAACACCGGAAAATAGGCAAGCGGTGAGCCGCTAAGGCTGAGGGGCACAGCGGCGGCGTAATACCCTACCAGTCCGAATACCTTGCCCAGGTTGTAGGCGAGGTAGATGTCGCCGCCGACCTTGACGAACGACCCGGCGCCATAGCCCATAAGGTTGGAATCGATCATTCCAAGTACGCCCACAACGTTGTGAATGATCCGGTAGGAGAGCGTGGTATTGAGCAGTGCGACCGGCGATCGCAGCGAGAGAATGACGAGATCGAGACCGCGCACGCCGGTTTCCGGTGCCGATCCGATGGTGAGCAGCAAAGCGGCGGCGACCATCACGCCAATGAGCACGCGTGCGACCATCGCGCCATTCGGCCTGCCAGCCTGGGTCAGGTAGTGAACGCCGGCAAGAACAAGGACAGCGAAGAAGCCGGATCCGGACTTGGACAAGGCAACGTTGAAAACAGCAATCGCGATCGGCCAGACTGCCGGGCGATAGCCCTCGTTGATCAGAGCCTTTCGCGTAATCACAGCGAGCAGCACCATGAAGGCCATCGTGAAACCGAAGTCGGTCGCTTCCGGCGCGAGACTGGTGGCGCCGCGCCCACCGGCGACCCCGATTGCCGTCGGGACGAGCGGCCGCGTGATGGCGAGGTAAGCGCCTTTGCTGACGAACCCGAGTAGCGCAAAGCCGGTCCAGAGCGAAAGGCTGATCCGCAGCACGCGCCAGAGTAGAACAGGCGAAACATAGGGGGCTGCGACGAGAATCGACCAGCAGATCAGAAAGCTCGCCGATTTTCTGAGGTAATAGTCGATCCCGACTTCACCGGGCGCATAGATGTAGAGAAGGAACCAGATCGCGAATATCAGCACAAGAATCTGGAACCCGTCGATGCGCAGCGTTGCGGTGAGCAGGCGATGGAGCGTGAAAGCCCAGCACAGCAGTGCAGCCCATGGCTGAACCTGTGAGGGTGCCGCGATGGGGCCAAATACAATGTAGGGCAGGCAGCACATCGTGACCGCCGCAAGCAGCAGCGCCGTTCCGATCGTATCGACCGATGCCGAGGGCCATTGATGCGCATCCCGCCAAGGAAGGGCGGAGGGAAACGCACTCAAGGTCGGCCTCCGAGCCTGATATAGCGGTTTTCCGGGAAGAATCGCTGGTCGCGGTATGTCGATGGCAAGATCATGCCGGGACGGCCTCTGATCGTGACCCGGTGTCAGGAACGCCGGTGTCCGGGAGTCGCCCTCCCGAAGCCGCGTCGATGGTTTCGAAGAATGCTTCCTCGAGCTTTAGGAAATGCGATTCCCACGTCCAGTTATCCTCGACGTAGCGGCGTGCCGTCTTCCCAAGCGAGTCCCTGAGCTCGGCGCTGGAAAGCAGTCCAACGATGCCATCGGCAAAGGAGGCAGCATCGTCAGCCAGACAGAAGGTATCGGTCGGCGCCATGATGCCTTCGTTTGCGACTGAAGTTGCAACGATGGCCTTGCCGCATGCCATGTACTCAATGAGCTTGTTCTGCATGCCGCCGGCGGCCAGCATCGGGTTTATGCAGACGCTGGCCGAGCGTATGTAAACGCCGACGTCTTCCACCGTTCCTGTGACGCAGATGCCGTCCTTGCCGTCGAGTTCCCTGATCTCGGCAACAGGGTCGCGACCCTGAATGACAAGCTCGGCTTCGGGCACGGTGGCGCGGACACGGGGCCAGCACTGTTCGACAAACCACAAAGCAGCCTGGACATTCGGCTGATAGAGCATAGAACCTGAGAAGACGACGCGGCCGGGCACGGTTTCTTCAGGCGTGGCGGCCTGATAGCGCGACAGATCCGTGCCGTGGGCACCGTAGACCCAATTATTGATTTCCGGCTGGCCCTGGGCCTTGCACACGTCCCGGACCTTGGCAACGTCAGCGGGGCCGATGAGTACCGAGCGGGAAAAGCGTTGCCAGACCCTCGCCTCGAAGCGCTCGCACAGCGTCGTTTCCAGTCTGTAGAACAGCCTGCGCAGCGGATTGCGTTCGTTTTCGAATATGCGCCGTGAATTGAGCGACTGCGACAGCTGCATGGCAAGGAACGAGACGGGAGATCCCGGGCGGCGGTTCTCACTGTCATGTGCGAGGCGGCTGGGTACAGCATGAGCGCTTCGGATGTAGTAGCTGTAGACGAGGTCGTACTCGTCCGCATCGATGGCGGCCGCGAGGTCGCGTTGAAGTGCGCCGTTGCGGAACATCGCCACTTGGGCCGGCTCGCCCTTGCAAAGACCGGATGTGAGCCCGGCAAGGATCCTGCCAAGTCCTTGCCGATAGATGCGCAGCGTCCGACACGTCCCGGCGAGCCAGTCACGCTGCACGCGAGAGAGTTCCCCTTGCATATCGAGCGTGTACAGGTCGATGGAGTGCCCGCGCGCTGCGAGAAACGCGATCAGATGGGCAACGGTAAGCTGGTCGCCGCGCATCATCGGAAACGGCAGTCGGCTATAGACGAAGGCTATCCGCAGACGGCGATCGCTGGGCGAGCAGTCCATGTCTTTTGGAAGCTGGCTCACGGTCAGGGCAGCCGGTTGGTGCTGACGTGTTTGCGCGCATTGATCTTGAGATCGGCGATCATGCCGATACTGTCGATGGCAAGATCCCATTCCTCGCTCTCGGCCGCCTCGCGCGGGACAAAGAGGCGGTTGAGTGCCGGCAACTGGCTATAGGCATATCCCAGGTTCTGGCCGATCAGCTTGGATGGTACGAGGGTCGGGTCGTAGACAGACAGCTCGTATCCGGCCTCGAGCAGCTTGCGGGCGAGATCGAGATTGGCGCTTTCGCGAAGATCGTCGCTGTCAGCCTTGAAGGAGAGACCTGCGAGCAGGACCTTCCCGCCGGGCGCCACATTGTCACGCACGTATTGAAACAGGAAGTATTTGTGGTTCTCGTTCGAGCGCAGGACAGCGTCGATCATGACTGTGTGCGCTCCGACATCGGCTGCGATGTACTGGAGCGCCCGTACGTCCTTGGGCAGGCAGGAGCCGCCGAAGGCGCCGCCGGGCCGCATGTAATAGGAGGAGATATTTAGCTTGGTGTCGGCCACGAATATCTCGTGGACCTTGCGTGCGCTGATCCCGAGCTTGAGTGCGGTTCGTCCGATCTCATTGGCGAAGGCCACCTTCACGGCATGCCAGGTGTTATCGACGAACTTGGTGAACTCAGCTTCGCGAAAGCGCGTGACAAATGTCGGCGCCTCGATCCCCTCATAAAGCGCGGTCATGTTTTTGGAAGGATGGCCATCGGCGGTTCCGATCACGATCTTGGGAGGATGGAAGTAATCGTCGATGGCGGTCGCTTCGCGCAGGAATTCGGGATTGTAGACGAGCTCGATTGTCTGCGGGAGCCGATCGCCGAGCTCCGCCTCGAAGATCGGCATGACGAGTGTGTCGAGTGTGCCCGGACGGATGGTCGAGCGATAGACGACCGTCAGCGGGCGAGGGCGATTGCTCGTGACGGCAGCAGCGATCTGGCGGCTGACCTCGGCGATATAATTCATGTTGTGCGCCCCATCGGGGCCGCTCGGCGTGCCGACGCAGATTATTGCCATATCGCATTGGTTGACGAGATCGCCGGCTTTCTGGGTGTAACTGAGAAGGCCCAGTTCGCGGCCTTCGCGAAGCAAGTCGTGAAGGCCGGGTTCTGAGATCGGGCAACCGCCGGCGTTGAGCTCGGCGACTTTGGCTTCGTTGACTTCGACACCACTCACCATGTGGCCGGATCGTGCGAGACAGGCTGCTGCGGTCAGGCCAACGTAACCCATTCCGAAAACGGCAATTTGCATCTGAACTAATTCCTGTGGGAGCACTCGGCGGCTTGATTTGTGCGATCCGCGCTCGGGGAAGGGGAGATTTAGAAGACCGACTTTCCGGTAAGCGCCATCACGGTTCTGAAGACGATCCCGACGTCACTCGTGAGCGACCAGCGTCGGACATACTCGAGGTCGGCGTTCAGCCGATTGGTGAGATCGGCATCCGCAAATGTGGTGCCGCGAAATCCTCGTACCTGCGCAAGCCCTGTCAGACCTGGTTTGACCGCGTGGCGGTGCCAGTAGGCGGGATCGACCTCCCAGTAGAGCTTGTTGCCGGCCCTGGCTCCCAGCGCATGGGGCCGAGGTCCGACAATACTCATGTCGCCGCGCAGGACGTTTATGATCTGCGGCAGTTCGTCGATGCTCGTGGCGCGGATGAAGCGTCCGACGCGTGTCACCCGGTCGTCGTTGCGGCCGTTGGTCAACTGCGAGCCATGCAGGTCCTGGACCTCGGTGCGCATACTCCTGAACTTGTACATCTCGAAGAGCTTGTTGCTTCTGCCGATCCGCGGCTGGCGAAACAGGATCGTGCCGGGACTGTCGAGCTTGACCGCAAGGGCAGTGGCGAGCAGCAGAGGCATCAGGACGACGAGCCCGATCGTGGCGACCCCAACGTCGAACAAACGCTTCGCAAGCCGCTGACTGTGGGTCAGGGGCTCGAAAGCCACCTTCAACGTGCTGCGGCCGGCGAGGTCGCCTGCCCCGACAGGTGCGAGATGGTCCATTTCCTCGACGAGGATCTCAACAGGCACATTGGCACCGCGTAACGCGGCAATCCATGCCATTCGCTTTTCAACGGGACAGGCTACCACTACCCGTTCCGCATCACGCGTAAGCGCCCCGAGGCGGGCGAGCGCCTTCGGATCATTGGCGTCCGCGCGAAGATCGTGGGCGCGGACATCGAAGACGAGACCGGCGAATTTGGGCAGGACCATTGCCTTTTCATCGAGCAGGATGATCGTCCGCCATCGGCCCCGGCTCTGCCACCAGGTCGATGACAACAGACGTCCAAGGCCAAGGCGAGCGAGCCCGACAGTCAAAGCCGTGCAGGCTACCGCTCGGACAAAGGTCAGGGCGGTGTCGGTATCCACAGAGCCAAGGACAGTCGTGAGCGCTTCTACAATGATGATGGCAAAAAGGGCCAACCATGCGCGCTGGGCACTCTTGACCGCATCTGCTGCTAGGGCCGGGGAATAGCTTCCACCGTATAATCCAATAGAGACATAGGTAGCCGAGAGCACGAGCATCAGCGCCTCACGCCGATCTGCACTGCCGTGGGGCCAGACCGCCGACATGAGCACGTATGCAGCCAGAAGAGCTACACCATCGAGCACAAGCACCTGGCACCCGCTCAGCAGGAACCGAAGCGGTTTTCCAACCGACGGCCTGGGCTTGAGCGTTCGAGAACCCTCTAGCGATGGATATTGCTTGTCGGCGCTCGGCGCCAACAGCGACGAGGAATTTGAAAGTGTACTGAGCACATGCCCCCCTTTCGCCAAACCGCGAGGTTTGGCTGAGCCGGTACTTGTTCAAAGGAAGAGGTCCGCCGCCCCGCCAGACGGACGCGGCAGATCAGGAGGCGGGGCTTACCGGTGGGTCGCCGTCTCCGCTCAGCGCTGCAGCAGTGAGGCCGCCGGCTGCGATCAGGCCGGCAAGCGCCCAGATCCAAGTGCCCTCGAAGATGCTTGAGCCGGCGACTGCACCGGCAGCGGCTGCCTCGCCGCCCGTGCCGGCACCAACCGCTGCCGTGCCCGTGCTTTCACTCGATTGTCCTGCAAATCCCCTTGCAAGACGCTTGCCGCTCTGTGGGGCAGGGGGAGCGGCGGCAATGAGTGAGACTGCCGCCAGGATGGCGATGGCATTGCGATGACGAATTATAGCCATGGATTGCTCCATCTTGCTTGAATTGGACTGAGCCTGAAGGTTCGGAACGTCTCTCCCAAAACGTTCCGAACCGGGCACAGATTGGTCGGTGCCTCGCCTCTGGGGTCAAGGCTTGGCTGATCCGCCTTCAGGCAGTCGTACGACGACGAATTCGTAGTGTTGTCTCTTGTTCTTTTCGTCGCCGTTCGTGGTTGATGAAAGGGACGCAACAATGCGGTGTCACGGATCTTCACGTCCGTTTTGCTTCCCCTTCTTCTTCGGTTGCGACCCGAAGGATTGTGTATGCCCGGCATGCTCCGCGTTTGAACTGCGTAGCGATCGACCGGCGAAGTAATGTTCATAGCGCCAGGCTCCCAGCACGCCGGTAGCCTGTCGCAGAACCGCTGGAGCGGGGGTGTCCGCCGGATGCGGGGCCCCACAGGTAGCCTTGTTGCCAATCGGCACCGGCCTCGAGAGCTATCTGCTTCTGCTCGACCGTTTCGACCCCCTCGGCGACGACAGTTGCGCCGGCTGAGCGGGCAAGCCTTGCAAGGCTGAGGAAAATTTCGCGATCGCGGTCCGAGAGCGCTGCGCGGCGCAAGAAGAGACGATCGATCTTCACTACGTCTGGAGAGAGTGCAAACAACTGTCGGATCGATGCATGTCCGGTTCCGAAATCGTCGAGAACAATGCGGCAGCCGAGTTTGCGCATACTGTCCACGAACCGGACTGCCTCGGAAATGCTGGGAAAGGATGCCGTTTCCGTAATTTCGAGAAATAGCCTGACAGCGATATCCTGCTTGAGTGCAAGCGCCGACCGGACGTCGTCCCACCACGGATCGCCGCGAAGGCTGAGGGCGGAAAGGTTGACAGCTGCCTGGATCTCGCTGGAGCGTTCGAGCTCCGTCATGACATGCCTGACCATGTGGAGATCAAGCAACCGGATGAAGCCTGTCCTTTCAAGCGACAGCACGTACCCTGCTATCGACACAGTGCTGCCATTGCCGTCGGGAATTCGGGCAAGGGCCTCGAAAAACTGGGTGGTGCCCAGACTTGCGCTGTGCACACTCTGCCAGAAGGGCCGGACGGCGAACTCGGAGGGCTTCTCGTCATCGCCGCAGCTCCGAAGAACCGCGAGGGCGCGAGAAGCGTTAATCATGTCATCGCGGTATTGCCTGGCCCAGTTCGGCAGCCCTCGTCCGGGACAGACATAGGGGAACTGCCAGCGATGCGAGGAGATGTCGTCCCGCTCTTGGCTCAAAGTCCAAAAGCCTGAGAGCCACACGTGGATTGCACCCGATCCGCACTCGAAGGGAACGAGCGGAATGGTTTCGCAAATCAGGCGCATCCAATTGTCGCAATGGGTAGCTTCCAGGCTACCGCCCGGGATAGATCCCAACATGAGCCGAATGCCCACCACATCGTGCCTGCAAGGCACTATCGAGCCGCCCGAACCTACTATTTCCACCAGATGGTTGGTGACGGCTGCAACGGCGCGGCCCGCCGCCTCTTCGCCGAATGCGCTTACGATGTGGGGATAGTTCGCGATACGAAACAGAAACATTGCTTCGTCGGCGGCAGGCATGCTGCCGGCGCAGGGCGAGCCGACTGGAACTTGCCGGTCAGCATGTTTCCACTCTGCCCTCGTGCTTAAATCCATAGCCCGCCCTCGCATCAGTGCGCCCGGCGGTGGAGCTGCCGAGTCTGAGACTCTTTAGCCAAAAGTGTAACAAAGCATTTGGGGTGTGATTTTGTTAACAATCAGAGGGTTAGGTCGCACTCTGCTAATGGACCGTCGGAGACCCCCAATTCCATGCCATGGACCGTGTACAATGGCTACGGTCAGAGGAAGTATCTGACCAGCTCAGAGATAGACGCATTCATGTCGTCTGCCCGGAAAAGAAGTGTAGAAGTTCAAACCTTCTGTTGCATGATCGCCTTAACCGGTTGTCGTATTTCGGAAGCATTGGAAATGACTAGGGAGTGCATCGATTTTGAGACAAAACACGTAATAATCAGATGCCTTAAGAAGAGAGGTAAACAGATTTTTAGAGCTATTCCCCTGCCGGCGCCCTTCCTTGCCCACTTGAGAAACTGGTTTGGCTCCGACCCTGGTGCCGCTCAGCTACTGTGGCCCTGGTCGAGAATGACGGGCTACAGAAGGGTCTGCGAAGTCATGGAGTGCGCTGGAATCAGAGGAGCGTACGCCAGTCCCAAAGGCCTTCGTCATGGTTTCGGGGTAAGAGCAATCCAGTCCGGAGTGCCACTTACTCTGGTCCAACGGTGGCTGGGGCATGCAGATATCAAGACAACAGCCATTTATACTACCGCGATGGGCCCAGAAGAACGCGAGATTGCGTCGAGGATGTGGCGACACCGCCCTGTCGATAGGAACGACTTCAAAGTAGCGGACATACGGCAAGAAGAACCGTGTCAACAAATAGGGGGCAATGAGGCAAGGGACTATTTTACGGGACCGGGCGAGGAGAGAATAACAGACAGCGAAACGACTTCCAATCTCGTCGCTGCGGATGAGAACGATAAGGTGTCTTTACCACGGCCGACGGGGAGAGGGATTGAAATAACAGTGAAATCGATTGCGCGCCGACTTAGCGCTTGCTTGATGATACACTATTGGCTAAAATGTCGCACGTTTTATCGTTATAAATCAAAGACATATTGTCCTCCTGACGGTGGTGTTCCCAAACGGGGACGGTTAACAGAACGGTCTTTGTTCGAGCCAGTGCAACAACATCCGGTGGTCGAGAGTGAGGGGCAGTCCACCTCAAAGAGGAGGGAAATTGCCGTTCGGGGGCGTGCCGCCACATCCCGGCCACCGGAGCGAGATGCGGTCCGCTGGAAGGCGTTTTTTCTGCCGAGCCGAGCATAGCGGGCATCGGAACCCACCAGTGGCCTGTCGAAGTTGCGATGAGGAGTTGCTGCCGTGCTCATCATTTGTCCGGCGGCACATCTTACCACCAACGCGGCCGATCGCTCGCTCATCTTTAGGGGTAAGCTCTTCGACCTTTGGGACGGTGCGTTCTGGCCAGCCCGGGTTGGCCAGTCACGACTCACAGGCAGCGTTGAACGGCGCGACTTGCCACTCACCCCGGTGCGACAGCGGGAAATGAGCAAGACAACGACCAGGCTCGTACTTTGAATTTTGCGAACTTGCCGATGGCATCGATCCAGCGCATTTGCCGCCCACCGGCACGCGCGCGCGCATGGAAATTGCCGTTCCTGTCTCGGGCTGCGCTTGATCCGGGAGCCGGGGTTAACCGGGTCTTTCAGGACATGCTGGATTCGGAAGATATTGTTGTCGCTCTTGCAGATCCTGCTCGCTCCTGCGGCGCCGGCGGCATTGGCACGGGCAGAGTTTTTGTGCCGGGATCGGCTGAGTAAGATGGGCCGGCCTTTGCTGACGAGGCTGGGGCCAAGGAGCCTACGAAGCAAAAAAGCCAATTCAAATGCCGGGCAGGTGCGGGCATTCGGCCGATGCTGATCGGGCGCGCCAGGTGCAACGACGTCCTACATTGGGTCGGTCATCCGCCGATGGCGGCGGGAATTTGCGGATCTTGCTTGGACTAAACCAAATCCTCACGGAAGACCTGGATCAGGCGGCGCTCCGTGCGATCGACTCAGCTTGAAGACTCGATCCCTGAGGCTGATCCGGTAGCGCCCCGATAACTTAGAGTATCCGTGATAATCAAGCCGGAGATTGCGTCCAGCATCGATCGGCTTTGAGCAGTGCGTTCGCTGCAACGACGAGCTTTCGCATGACGGCGGTGATGGCGATCTTGGCGGGTTTTCCGGCGCCGACGAGTTGCTTGTACTTAGCCTTGAGGTCGGGGTTGTATCGAGCGGCGACGAGGGCCGGCATGTAGAGGGCCTGCCGCACGTTGGCGCGTCCGCCCGGATGAAGCTCTTGCCTTTCCACTGACCGGACTGCCGCGCGGCCGGGGCGAGGCCGCCGAGAGATGCGGCCTGCTTGTTCTCGAGGGTGCCGAGTTCGGGCATGGTGGCGATGAGCTGGTTAGCGGTCAGCGTTCCGATGCCTGCGATGCTGGTCAGGATCTGATGCCGGCGGGCGAGCGCGGCATCGGCGGCGATCAGGTGGGCGATTTCGGCATCGAGCGCTTCGATATGGCGGTCGATCTGCTCAAGTCGCTGCCGACACTGGCGCTTGAGGAAGGCGATGGTGAGGTTCTTCTCGCGATTCTTGAGTGCAGTACGATCGCGCACGAGGCCGTCACGGGCATTGATGAGTTCCGCCATCTGCGCTTGCTGTACGTTTCGGGCTGGTCTGACGGGCGGCTGCAACGTGGCAGCCATGCGGGCCAGCAGCATCGCGTCAATGCGATCGGTTTTGGCCAAGGTGCCAGTGGCCTGGGCAAAGCGTCGGGCGCGTTCAGGGTTGAGTTTCACGCAGGGCCAGTCGGCCAGAGCCGCCTCCAGCGCCCGATGGTAGGTTGCGGTTGCCTTGAAGGCGATCCGCTCGACCTGCCATTGCCGCAGTCAGGCAATCAGCGCCTTGTGGCCCTTCGTTGTGTTCGCGAACTGGCGCTCGGCACCGGCAGGGTGGGGGTGGCAATCGAGGCTCGCTTTGGAGATGTCGATGCCAATCGTCTGTGGTAGATTGTCGCTCATCTTTTCCGCTGTCCCATGCTTGTCATCCGGGCCTCAAAGCCCCGGTATCCGTTCGGGCCTGATGGAAAAGAAAGGGGCGATCCTACTCTAACCCGGTCCCTCAACGACCGGTTTTTTCTCGATCCGTCCCCTTCCGCCCGGACCAGGGTGGCCACCCCGGTCCGGCAATCCAGCATGACCCAAACGGACGCCAATGTCATAGGACAAGGTGTTGTCGCTTGGAAGTTTCTTCTCCGTGAGCCCGTAGCCGAAGCAGACGATCGGCACCAAGTGGCATAGCGCCGGGCCCAATGAATGCGCAGCGATCCTCCGCCGCCCCGCATACTTCAACGATGAGCGTGTCCGAATGCAGTACCGGTCCTCTATAATCCGGATGAGTTGGGGATCGCGAACGTGCCGGATGTGTTCATTTCGTAACGGTCGTGGAAGCTTGGGGGGCGCGCGCGAACACCCGATGCTATGATGAGGGAGGCCTGCATGACGACAAGAAATCGCAAAATGAGATTCGATGGCGGGAAAAATGCGGGGCTGCCCTTTGCGCGGGTTCGCAGCTTCACGCCCTGGTTCCTTCTGGGTGTCAGCGTGCTCGGCGGAGCGTCGGTGCTCCTGCTCTGGGAAACGGTCGAGAGCTTCGATCTTGCTAAAGTCGAGCGCGTAGCTGGTAGTGGGGGTGAGGCGTCCAACCGATAGCTGGCTTGGGCCGCGTCATTGCCGCTGGGGTGCCTCTATAGATCGATGTGCGTGGATGCTTCGGCCCTTCGGCAGCCGCACGCATTCGGCAGGTGCCTATTATTGTTGAATAGCGGGCGCTTTGGGACGAAGAGTCGGGCACTAATTCGTTTTATCTTGCTGCGCATTGACCTGCGCCGAAGGAATCTCGCCTAGCAGTGTCAAACCGACAAGAAGTGCGGGAACGGGGGATTCGGCGTTCCCGCACTTCGGGCTGCGCGAGTTATTCGGCGGGTTTGCCGGATTTCTTGCGCGGCCTGGATTTAACCTTGCTTGGCAGCTTTGCCTTCGTCGTAAGCTCTGAAGTAGGTTCACCCATTGCTGCGGCGGCCGCAACCGCGACACCAACGGGGGTGGCCTTGGCCTGATCAGCCTTCTTCTTCCGCCCGCCCTTGCGGCCAAGACCAATCGATTTGGCAAGTTCGCGGCGCCTTTCGGCATATTCGCTGGAGACCAGCGGGTAGTCTATCGGCAGGTTCCAGCGCAGCCTGTATTCCTCGACAGATAAGTCGTGGTCTGATGCGATATGCCGTCTGATGGTTTTGAACTTGCTGCCGCATTCCAGGCAGACGATGCTGTCGGGCTTTACCGACGACCGGATGGAAACAGCGGGTGTGCGCGGTTCTTCGGTCTGTATCTCTACTTGACCAAGGCTGGCGAGCGAGTTGTAGGCGGATTCGATCAACTGCGGAAGCTGCTCCGCAGGGACCGAATTGTTGCTGACGTGTGCGGAAATGATGTCTGCGGCGAGAGAGAGTAGAGTTTCGTCGAACATGTTTTAATCTTGCACCCGAATATTTTTATTTGGGGCGCCCGTTTCCTCCATCGTTGCGGTGCGCGCAAGTCGAATTCGACGCGGGATCTTCGGCGTCCTTGGTGGTCCAACGTGGAATGCGCTGAAGCATTCGCCAACCTGGCATCCGCGAAATTTCACGAGGGGGACAAGGCATGTGGGCAAGGCTGTGGAAAATGCCCTGACAACCTGCCGCTAACGGCAGGATAAGTCGTGGGCTACGCCGCGCGGAGGGGTTTCCCGGCCCCCGCGCCGTACGGCCGAAAGCCTGCCGTTCAGGCACCGCGCGGATTCACCGGAAACTGCTCAAGGACCTTAAGTGGTCGAAGCTGCGTGGAATTCCGAGCGGACGCGGGACGTTTTCTTCAAAAGCGGCATGGACCGCTATCGGGGTGCGGCGAACGGCAAGCGCCATGAAACCACCGAAGGGTCTGGGTCGTTAAATAAGGAAATAGGATGGTTTCGGCTTTGCGGTTTCTGTTTTTCCAGGGGGCGGTCTTGATAGGGGGCGGCCACGAGCCGGCACTCATTGCGCCATGAGAGGAGAACAACGATGCGACCCGCAAAATCGGACTCCAACGGGCGTCCGTCCATAGTCGAACACGACAGGAACGTGGACCAGGCGGTCGGGATGGCTGGAAGCGCGCTCACCACGATCGTAAAAGGACGGATCAAGCGGATACTGGGCGAATTGGGACCTCGGCCAGACCTTGTGCTGGAGGGTGAGGAGCAGGAAATGCAAGGGCGGGACCGTCTGCAAAAGGCCCAATCGAAGGGGAGCGGAAACGCCCCTTGATCATGGTTTGAACGAGGCAGAGCATTCGGCGTCGGGCGGGCTTGCGAATTGAACGCATTCGGAACGCAACGAGACGTGGCATCCTGTGGTTCCCACCGTGTAGCAATATGTCGCCTGGGCCTGCTGGGCGAAGGCCGACATCAGGTTTCTGCCAAGGTTTGTTCCACTTTCCCGGGCGGGGGCCGTCTCGCCCACCCCATTGTCGATGACGAAAGCTTCCCAGCCTTGCGAATTGCTGCGGAAGCCCGCCCGGATCTGGCCCAGCCGTCCTTCGGGGAAGGCGTATTTCGCGCAGTTCGTCAGCGCTTCGTTGAAAAATAGTCCGATGGCAACTGCGACTTGCTGCGGCAGCAGACGCTCGCTGGCGTCAATGGAGATTGAGACGTGATCGGGCAGCATCGCTGCTGCAGCTCGCGAGACCACGTCGTGGACATATTGCCGCATTGCGATCATGCCGTCGTAACTCTGAGCCAGGGTCAGGTTTTCGTAGGCCTGCGCGAATGTGCGGATGCGGCCAATCGCCTGTTCTAGTGCCAGACTGACCATAGGATCGGCATTCTTCCTGGCCTGGAGGGAAAGCAGGCTGGCCACGAGGGCGAAGTTGTTCTTCGTGCGGTGTTCCAGTTCCGCCATCAGGATCTTGCGGCGCTCGATCTCCACGTCGTAGGCCCGTACGGCTTCGCGCACCGCACGGCGAAACGCTTCGGCAAGCACGAGCACGATGAGAACGCTGAGGGCATTGATAACGATCCGCCCGATATCGGAAGGGTTTTGCAATCTGGTGGACTGCGCAACCGGAACCATAAGCCAGCAGGCCCAGGTGAAACTGATGAGAAGGGCGGTTATTCCGGCGGCCAGCCGCCCGAACAGCACAGCGATCAGCACTGCGGGATAAACGAGGGCGAAAGCACCGATGTTCGGAGCAAAGACGTCCGCCAGCATGCGCAGCGCAATCATTGCAAGGGCGCAAGCCACTCCAAAGGCGAACTCGGCGACAATCGGCGGCATTCTGCCCCGAATGCTCGACGCGACATCGAATTTAGCGAGCCGATGCAATCCTACCCCCTTGTACGGTGCCGGCGAGAAACAGCCGGCAGAGTTCTGAAATCACATTCCGGCTAACAAGGTCGCACGATCCGTTTTTCGACAATCCCGATCAGCGATACGGGGGCGAACGGCTTCTGGCAGCAGGGCACGTCTGCAAACCGATCCGGGATAACCCTTGCGTCATAGCCTGTGAAGAACAGGAATGGCACGTCATCGCGGGCAAGTTCATCGGCGAGCGGGAAGATGCTTTCACCCCGAACGTTGATGTCGAGGATTGCCCCGTCCATTCGGCTGTCCTGAAGCAATGCGTGTCCCCGGGCCACGGTGGCGGCCGGGCCGACCACGGTAAATCCTTCTTCTTCCAGTGCTGCAGCCAACTCGGTGGCAATAATGTATTCGTCTTCGACGACGAGGAGACGGGCACGATTGGATCGACTGCGCATTTCGAAATTCCAATCTCAAACACATTGCGACGCCGAAAGGACCGGCAACGGCCGGATTTCTGGCAAGGGAAGACCTCGCGAATGCGCACCCAAACGTGATGCAGACCCGATAGTAAGCCGATCTGCATTTGGCGTGCCTTGATCTAGGTTATATCTCCATCGATGGCTCATAAAAGGTGGCGCCGACCGCCTGCCTGCAGACGCGTAGCCACTCAAGTTGGCGGCGGCACGTCTGCCGCGAAAGGGGGTGCCTTCGCAGCGGCCGAGCTTTCCGAGGGAGCCGGGAACGGTGCGAAGCGCCGGACGTTTGCTTTTCAATACACTTGCGTGGTGCGAAACGACCGGCCATCCACGCCTGCCATTTCAATCGATTAACGCATGTGAATGTGGGGCACGTCCTGTCCGCGCAATGAGAACGGGTTTGTTACTCATGGGGCCTTGGAATTTCTTGACGTTGCACCTTTCCGCCTTTGTCAGGCTATCCAGCGCCGACAGGGAAATACTCACGAAAGCCTTGAGAAAGCGGGTGCGCGTGCTGCCGCCGCGTCAGGACATTATCAGGGAGGGAGACCGGCCCCGCTTCGTCAATGTGATTCTCGATGGCTGGGCCCAGCGCTACAAGCAACTGGCGGATGGACGCCGGCAAATTCTCTCGTTCTTTATTCCGGGCGACCTTTGCGATGCAAACGTGTTCATTCTGAAGGAGATGGACCATTCGCTCTCGACGGTGACGAGCGTAAATCTGGCCGAAATTTCCCAATATGAATTTCAGGAAATCATCGAGAATTCCCCCCGTATCGCGCAGGCGTTATGGTGGAGCGAGTTGGTTACCGTGGCGATCCAGCGCGAATGGACCACCAGCATCGGTCAACGTACGGCATACGAGCGTATTGCGCACTTGTTCTGCGAAATGTTCGTGCGATTGCGCACGATCGGCCGTACCGACGGGCACTCCTGCGAATTTCCCCTGACCCAATCGGAAATTGCCGATGCCACGGGGCTTACGCAGGTTCACGTCAACCGGACCATCCAGGAACTGCGCCGTGATCAGCTAATCGAACTGCGCAACAGGCGCCTTCTGGTTTTCGATCTCGACCGGCTGATGTCGGTAGCACTTTTCAATCCGAATTACCTTCACCTTGATCATGAAGGAGCGCACATAGACGCAAATGACTGATTTCAGCTGGCTTCCTTCCGACGATCCGATGGCGACGGCCCTGACGAACAAGGACTGGTCGGATACTCCGCTGGGTCCGATCGGTCGCTGGCCGGATCGGCTGAAGGCGGCTGTAGATCTGGTTCTGGGCAGCCAGCAGGCCATGCTGGTGTTGTGGGGCGGCGAATTGGTCCAGATCTACAATGGTGCTTTTAGCGCGTTGATGGGGAACCGGCATCCCAGGGAATTGGGGCTTGCCACGAGGCGCTGCTGGCCGGCGATCTGGGAAATCGGCCGGCCGGTCTATGACGACGTGCTGGCCGGCCATTCGTGCGTATGCCGGGACTGTGAGATTGCCACCCAGGATTCGTCCGAGCTCCTCCTTTATGATCTGAACTATTGCCCCCTGCGGGTTGACCAAGGGGACGTACGGGGGATTCTAGTGACGATCGGGAAGGCGGAATCGTCTTTTGCGCATGAGGCAGCACAGGAGATCGCCAGCCTGCGGGGCCGGATTGAGGAGCAGGTCCGGTGGATTGCCGACATTCAGCGCCAGATGCGCAATATGCTCAGCGGCGTTCGCTCGATCATTCGGCGTACCGCAGCCACTAGCAAGGACCTGGAAGGCATGGAGATGCACCTTCAGGGGCGGATCGGCGCCTTCGCCCGTGCACAGACGACCATTGCGCGAGCGAGGTCGGGCAGGGGGGTGATCCTTGCCGATCTTATCGACGATGAATTGGCTGTACACCTCGGCCGCGAAGGCGAAACCGTGACATTGAAGGGGCCGGATATCGAACTTCTCCCCCGTGCGGCAGAACTGCTCGGTCTGGCTATGCACGAACTGGCCAGCAATGCCGTCAAGTTCGGCGCGCTCTCGCAGTCCGATGGGCGCATCCTGGTCCGCTGGCAACGTGAAGAGAATCGGAGCGGCAGCAGCCTTGTGCTCGAATGGGAGGAGAACGGATGCCGGCTCGATCCTGACGCCATGGGGGAGGCCGGCTTCGGAACCGAAATGCTGCTCCACTCGCTGGCCTACGAACTGGACGCGCGCACCCGCCTGCAGCCGACGCGCACGGGCATGCATTTCAAGTTGGAAATGCCATTGGACGGCATGGAGGCGAACTGCGTGCCGTTCGGGAACTAGGCGTTCATATTTCCAGCACAGCGTAGGGGCGTCCGAAGCGCTCGGCGACTACGAACTGCGCGCAGTTGTAGACCGGAATGCCCCGCATCGTGCGTCCTTCGTAGGTGCCGCGATGGGCGTGGCCATGGACGACGGCTTTCACATTCTCGAAACGGTCGACCGCGTCCGCCAGGCGGGATGAGCCGAGGAACGGGAATATCTCGGGTGGCTCACCGGCCACGGTCTCCACGATCGGGGCATAGTGTAGCACGGCAACGGTGCGTTCGGTGCGCAGCGATCGCAGTCCGTTCTCCAGCTTGCGGGCTTCGCCGATCGATTCGTCCACAAAAGTCTTGATCGCCGCTTCCCCGAATGCGCCGAGTTCGCCGCGTCCGAACCCGCCGACGAAACCCTTGACCCCGGCAAACCCCACGCCCTCGATCTCGACTGCCTGGTCGTCGAGGATCTTGACCCCCGCCTGGTGCAGGATTTGCGTGACGACTTCGGGGCTTCCGCATTCGTAGTCGTGGTTGCCAAGCACGCCGACCATCGGGATCGTGCAGCCCCTGAGGTCTTCCGCCAGGCGCTCGGCCTCGCTTGCCTTGCCGAAATTGGTGAGGTCCCCGCAGAGCGCGAGCACGTCCGCATTGCGGGAGATCTCCTGAAATAGGTCCCGGTAGCGCCGGCTGTCCTCCTCGGTGACGTGAAGGTCGCCGATCGCGGCCAGTCGCAGCGGGCGCTGGGGTTCAGTGGTGGCGTTCATGTTTCTCGTCCAGTCCTTTCCCGACAAGGTCGGCAAACCCCCACTCACTGATGTCGATCAGGTAGTCGCGCGGGGAGAACAGCCTTCCCCGGCAGATGCGAACTTCGGCCGGCGGCAGTTCGGCTTGGGCGCGGATGCGCTCTATCAGAGTTTCGAACAGCCAGCGCGGGATCAGGTCGCGCTCGGTGGGATAGATGAAACGGAAGTTGAGCACGTGGAGAAGGAGCACTTCCCAGTGCAGTTCCATCAGCGACAGCAGTCGGTGCCAATCGATATCCTCGTGCCGTCTCAGGATCGTGTGCGCGACGTCGGCACCGTCATAGCGGTAGCGATCCTGGATGAATGCCTTGGAGACGATGAATTCGGTTGGCGGCGTTATGCGGATCTGGGTTCCGTAGACCTGTGCGGTGAATATCTCGGCAAACCAGGAGTCGGTGATCGGGATCGAAGCGGATGACATGTTGAAGATCACATCGAAGAACGCGTCGCCGGACCAGACCTTGGCGATCCATCTTTCGTCCTCCACCGTGACGCGGTAGCCTTCCGACTTGAAGCGCGCGAGCAGGCGCGGGGCGTCGCCCGGCTTGCAGAAGATATCGATGTCCTTGGTCGGTCGGACGAGGCCGGTGTGGCATGTGAGCGCGTATGTGCCCGAGAGCAGGTAGGGAATGTCCCATCCCGCCAGCAGTTGCAGGCTGCGCGAATAGAATTCGACCGCGTTCGAGGGCGGATCGAAGCTGTGTTCTTCGCGGTTCGGGTCGTCCTGAACGGAGCTTGTTGCCACGGCGCATCCTCTCGCGTGATCAACCTCGGCTGGCCCTGCGGGTTCCCTGCCGTAAGACGCCTGCCTGCAAGCGGTCTGCCTCGGATGGTCCAGCGGCTTTTCATTCTCTCGCGCTGGGCGCGCGCTATCAGGACCATCTGGGGCTCTCGTTTCATGCCGAACAGTGCAAGCAGCGTCCCTTCTGCGTCATGGATATCGATCAAGTCGAGCGCGGCAAATCCGAGAGTATTCCCGGCCCCGGTAGAGTCCGGACTTGATCGTAACTATCCGGAAATGTCCGTAGAGCAGGGAGCCAATCTAGCAGCGCTGCCCGGCGCTCACGAAGCGAAGCCTTGCGGAGCCGAGCATTTCATTCCCCCAGCATCTCGGAAGCGGGTTTTTGTCGATCGCAAAGCGTGTCGGGCCAAATTGTATTGGGGATCGGTGAATGTCCATCCGATTGCATCAAAGTCAGGCCGCACCCACGACCCCGCCCGCCGTTTGGCCATCCGCTAAATCCTGTCGTCTTGCTAACGACAAGTTGGAGCGAATGGGGATCTGCATGCGCTGGATGAGCTGTTGCTGCGAGACCTAAGGGCCGGGAAATCTGGGCAGAGGACTTAACCTATTATATAACGTATTTTATTGACACGTTTTGTGCGACCCGAAAATATGGTTTGGCTAAGCGGGGGCATGGGGATGCAGCGTGGTACAGTCCTGTTTTTCAGTACCGCTGCTGGCTATGGATTTATCGCTCGCGATGATGGCGGCAAGGATTGCTTCGTCCATGTGACGGCAATCAGCGCTTCCGGGCTTCCCGGTCTACTAAAAGGACAGCGCGTCGATTTCGACATTCAGGTCGCCAGAAATGGCAAGCAATCTGCAGTGAACCTGCGCTTAAGTCCCCCGGGCGAGTAACCAGAAGCCACCGAGCGGGCGGGTATCCTTCTGCTTTCCTGAAGCCGGAGGTTTGGCCCGACGAAGCAGGGCCCATGCTTGCAGGCGATCGTGGCGACGAGGATGCCTCCCGTCCGGCGGCATTGCCGATGGTTCCCGACCTGCGCCAGATCCTACCGCGACCACGTTGCCGAAGTTGTTGCGCGCGGGGAACATGGCCCCGCATCCTGCCACAAATCCTTCGACGAACTGCGCGTTCGGTCCGACGACCGGTCGCATGTGCCGGGCACAATATCCGCTGCATCGAGTTGATCTGTTGGTTTGGTAACCTGCTTGAAGGCAACGAACCAGAAAGGTCGAAGGCCATGAGCATGACCGTCAACGGCATCGCCGAAGAATTGCCGGATGATCCGCGCGTTTCGCTTCTCGATTTCCTTCGCGAACATCTCCACCTCACCGGGAGCAAGAAGGGCTGTGACCAAGGCGCGTGCGGGGCCTGTACAGTGCTCGTCGACGGGCAGCGCGTTCTCTCGTGCCTTGCACTGGCGATCCAGTTCGAAGGGAGCGGGGTCACCACAATCGAAGGCTTGGGCCGCCCCGGCCGCCTACATCGACTGCAGCAAGCTTTCGTGGATCATGACGGCTTCCAGTGTGGCTATTGCACGCCGGGCCAGATCTGTTCCGCAGTCGGCATGGCGGGGGAAATCGGGCGCGGAGTGCCGAGTTACGTGACTAGCGATCTGGAGGCCGAGACCATCGAGCTCACCGAGGATGAACTGCGCGAGCGGATGAGCGGCAACTTGTGCCGTTGCGGCGCCTATAACGGGATCGTGGCGGCCGTAGCCGAGACTTACGCGGAACATCCGCTGGCGGAAGCAGCAGAATGACACCGTTCACCTACGCCCGTGCCGCCGATGCGGCAGACGCAGTTCGCTATGGTGCGCAAGCCGGAACCAAGTATCTTGGCGGCGGCACCAATCTCGTGGACCTCATGCGCGAGACAATCGAACGGCCGGAACGCCTGGTCGACGTGACTCGACTGCCGGGTGGGATCGAGGAATTGCCTGATGGAGGCCTGCTGATCGGTGCGGCGGTACGCAACACGGCAGTGGCCGAAAACAAGCTGGTGCGATCTCGCTATCCGCTGCTTGTCCGAGCCATCGTGGCTGGTGCCAGCGCGCAGATCCGCAACATGGCGACCGTGGGCGGCAACATACTCCAGCGTACGCGCTGTGCCTATTTCTACGACGAGGCGGGATCACGCTGCAACAAGCGCCGTCCGGGCGAGGGGTGCGATGCGGTAGAAGGATTCAACCGCAACCACGCTATCCTAGGCGCGTCCCCCGCGTGCGTTGCGGTCCACCCATCCGACATGTGCGTCGCCCTCGCGGCGCTCGATCCCGTCGTTCATCTGCGGAGCGCGGGCGGTGAGCGCCGCCTCGCGTTTACGGAACTGCATCGCCTGCCGGGCGAGCGCCCGGACATCGAGACCATGCTCGAACCGGGCGAACTGATCACCGCGATCGAGTTGCCGCCGCTCCCTTTTGCTGCGCGCTCTAGCTACCGCAAAGTGCGGGACCGTTCGAGCTATGCCTTTGCGCTCGTCTCGGTCGCGGCAGCGCTCTATGTCGAGGGTGGGCAGGTGCGCGAGGTGCGGATCGCGCTGGGCGGCGTGGCACACAAACCGTGGCGCGCGGAGCGAGCCGAGGCGGTTCTGCGCGGCCAGCCGGCAAGCGCTGCGTCGTTCGCTGCTGCGGCGGCTGCAGAACTGGCGGAGGCGCAGCCGCTTCCCGGCAATGCGTTCAAGATCGAGCTCGCGTACCGTACGCTGGTCGCCGTGCTCGGGAGTTTGGCGGGAGGAGTGGCATGAGCATCGCGGACGACGCCAAACAAGCTGTCCAGGGCGCCGTGCAGGGTATCATGGCGAAGGCAGTGGCACTTGCTCCCGATAGCTGGATCCCGGGCGGCGATCCGGACCCCCTGATCCGCGAACGCTATGGACATGTCGGCAAGCCGCTATCGCGCATCGACGGGGCGCTCAAGGTGACTGGACAAGCGACCTTCGCTGCGGAATTTTCCATGGATGACATGGTCTACGCCGCTCTGGTGTTCAGCACGATTGCCAAGGGTCGGATCGCTGCTCTGGACACCGCGCAGGCCGGGCGTGCGCCGGGCGTCGTCGCGGTGATGGACCACCGCAATGCCCCTCGGCTCGCGCCGCCGCCAGTGTTCATGTCCGCCCCCAAGGCGGCTAACGGAGACAGCCTCCCGATCATGCAGGGCGACGAGATCAACTGGAATGGGGAGCCCGTCGCGGTCGTGCTGGCGGAGACGCAGGAACAGGCAAACCATGCAGCCTCGCTCGTCCGGGTCATCTACGAGGAGGCACCGGCACTTATCGCGCTCGACGAAGCGCGAGCCAGGGGCATGAAGCCGGCCGTGTTCATGAACCAACCCCTTCATAATGAGCGCGGCGATGCGGAGGCAGCGCTGGCCCAGGCGGACGTCAAGGTGGACGCCGGCTACTCGACGCCGCGCCACAACCACAACGCTATCGAACTGCACGGCGTCACCGTCGCCTGGCAAGGCGACAGGCTGCGCATCCACGATGCATCGCAACTGGTCGCCCATACGGCCTGGTCGATCGCCAGCATGTTCGACCTGCCGGAGGACAAGGTCATCGTCACCTCGCCGTTCGTGGGCGGAGGGTTCGGCGGCAAGTGCCTGTGGCAGCATCAGGTCCTGGCGGCGATGGCTGCGAAGCAGTGCGGCCGCCCGGTGCGCCTGGTACTCTCACGCGAGGGTGTCTACCGCGTGGTCGGAGGACGCTCGCCGACCGAACAGCGCGTCGCCCTCGGCGCGGATCGGGATGGACGACTCACGGCACTGATCCATACCGGCCTTACGGTGAAGACAGCCGCCAATGCCATGCCGGAGCCTTTCATCCTGCCCACGCGCAGCGCCTACGCCTCCGAGACGCTGAAACTGGACGTGCAGGTGGTGGAACTCGACATGCTGGCCAACACGTTCATGCGCGCTCCGGGGGAAGCGGTCGGCACGTTCGGGCTCGAAAGCGCAATGGATGAGCTTGCCGAGGCGCTGGGCATGGATCCGGTCGAATTGCGCATCCGCAACGAGCCGGAAAAGGACCCAAGCTCGGGCTTGCCGTTCTCCTCGCGCCATATCGTCGAGGCCTGGCGTGCGGGCGCGCGGCGCTTCGGTTGGGATAGGCGCGATCCACGTCCTGGCGCGCGCCGCGAGGGAGAATGGCTGGTCGGCATGGGCTGCGCCACGGCAACTTACCCCTATTACCGCATGCCCGGAGGCGCCGCGCGGATCACTCTATCGCGCGACGGCGGCGCCGTGGTTGATATCGCCGCGCATGAGATGGGCATGGGCACCGCCACCGCACAGACTCAGGTCGCTGCAGAGCGGCTTGGCCTCCCGATCGAGGCGGTCACGTTCAACTATGGCGATTCCACGCTTCCCGGTATCGTGCTCGCCGGCGGCTCGCAGCAGACCGCCGCGATCGGCGCCTCGGTGGGGGCGGCGCATCGCGAACTGGTGAGGGAATTGCTCAAGCTGGCCGGCAACGACTCCCCGCTCGCGGGCCTCAAGCCGGAGCAGGTGATCAGCCGCGACCGCGGCCTGTGCAAGGCCGATGAGCTCGCGTGTCGCGAAAGCTATGCCTCGATCTTGTCACGGGCGCGGCAGGAGAGCGTCAGCGTGGAGGCGCAAGGGCCACCGCCGCTTGAGACTATGCACTGGTCGATGCACAGCCACGCCGCAATGTTCTGCGAAGTGCGGGTGAACGCAGTGACTGGCGAGCCGCGCGTCAGCCGCTTCCTTGGCTCGTTCGACTGCGGCCGCATTCTCAACCCCAAGACCGCCACCAGCCAGTTTCGGGGCGGCATCATCATGGGGCTGGGCCTTGCGCTGATGGAAGAAACTCACTTCGACGAGCGTAAGGGGCGCGTAATGAACCCCAGCCTGTCCGAATACCACGTGCCCGTGCACATGGACGTCCCGGAGATCGAGGTGATCTGGACCGACATTCCCGATCCTCACGCGCCAATGGGGGCTCGCGGGATCGGAGAAATTGGCATCACCGGGACGGGAGCGGCTGTTGCCAATGCAATCTACAACGCCACGGGCAGGCGGGTGCGTGATTTGCCCATTACGCTAGATAAGCTGCTCTAGGGCGTAAACTCATAAATGGCACTATCGAGGTTTGAAGCAAAATGGTTCAGTGCAAGGAAGGAAGGCGCCGGAATATGTCGATATTTCAAGACTTCCTGACGCAGCGATGGACCATTTTGGTCAAATCCCGAAGGGACGCCCAAATGGCTTCCATCTCGAACCGAAGTGACCTTGGACGGGCAACCAGCCCGCCCAGCGGCCTCTTCGGCCCGAGCTGTTCGCCATTTGGACGCCTCGATAGTGCCATTTATGAGTTTACGCCCTAGAGTTTAGAAGTCTTCAAGCAGTGTCGGTACATGTTCAATGCCCTGTCGCTCGCATCGGGGTGGAATTCGCCGCCGTTGCCGTACCTTGGCGTTCATCTTGCCGGCGCCGGAGCTGATCTCATCCAGGGCGTTGCTGGCGGCCGGGCTGGGGTCTTCGTGAAGGCTCCCCTTGGAGCATGACGAGAGGAACTCCTGGCAATCGACAAACAGGCAGGGATGCGTGGGCGGGGTAAGCGGCACAACGGCCTTCGCGCTTGCCAATCAAATCCGCAGCAGCAGGTGCACGTTCCCCGTCTTGCCCTCGCCTCGTCGCGCGGCCGGGGTCATTGGGCGCTGGACCTCACTCGCTTTCCTGTTCGCGCGGCGCGATCGTGATCTGCTGGACGACGGCGCGCCTTGGCTGCGTGAGCAGATAATGCACGGCAACGGCAATATCCTCGGCACGCAGCATGGTTTCCTTCCCGATCATTTCGCGCTGCTTCTCCGCAGGAATGTCCGGATATTGAAAGTCCGCGCCCGTCTTGCCCGGCTCTATCAGGCCCACCTTGATGCCCTGCGGCCCCAGTTCCCGGCGAAGCGCCTCTGCAAAGCCGGCAACCCCGGCCTTCATCCCCGCATAGACGGTGGAACCGGGGCCCAGCACATGGGCGGACATCGAACCGATCAGCACGATGTCGCCCTTGTCGACAAGCATGCGCTGGGCGGCGCTGGCGCTGAGAATATAGGCGGTGAAATCGACCGCGACCGCATATCGGATCTCTTCCATGGTCATGCTGGTCAGCGCGCCTGCAGGGACCGCCGCATTGATGATGACGATGTCCGGATTGCCAAGGTAAGCACGGGCCTGTGCGAAGAAGCTTTCAAGCTGGTCGGGGTCTGCCAGATCCAGACTGACGCCATCGCCTTTTCCGACTTCCTCTATGCGTTGCAGCGCATCGGCCAGATGATCGGGAGAACGCCCGCAGACGAACACCTCCACCCCCTCGCTGGCGAGCAGAACGGCGATGGCCCGGCCGATCCCGGTGGTACCGCCGGTGATGATCGCCTTCCGTCCGCGAAGGGGAGTGACGGCGGTGTGTGGGGCGGAAAGGTCGGTCATGTCGCAAGTTTCCTCGGCTACTGTTGAAACACGGCCTTGCCACTGCAAACCTTGCAGTATGGTTGGTGTTCCATTGGCTCCGCCGAAAAGCCTGTTTGTGCACGATGCCCGGGCGAAGGCCGCGGAAACCGGGACGTCCATCGAGATTTGTGCAAGGGAGGGGCTGGCAAGTTACACAAGGGGGGTGCCGCGCCGGCGTTGTGAAGGGAGACGGTCATGGAATGGCTTGAAATGATAGTCGGTCCCGACGATGGCACTCCGACCATGGCGCAATTCTGCGCGCGCACTGTCCTTCTGTTCTTCTATGGACTGGCGTGCATTCGCATTGCCGGGCGCCGGACATTCTCGAACCTCAGCCCCTTCGACATCGTGGTGGCCATCATTGTCGGATCGAACATCAGCCGCGCGATGACGGGCAGAGTGCCCTTTCTGCCCTCGCTCGGGTCGACACTGCTGTTGGTCGTACTGCACAGGCTCGTGGCGATGGCCACGGTTCGGTGGAATCCCCTCGCCAGCTTCGTGAAGGGGTGCCCCATGGTCCTCATCCGCGACGGCCAGATCGACGAGCGTGCGATGCTGCGGCACGACATCAGCACGGCCGATCTCATGGAGGGCCTGCGTATGGAACAGGTGTGCCGGATCGACGATGTCGCGCTGGCCACTATCGAGCGAGGCGGAAAGATCAGCGTGGTGCCCCGCAAAGCATGAGATCGCGAAACAGGGAAGGCAAACGGCGATGGATAGGGTGCGCGATGCGCTTCAGTACTACGGGGCCGGCGCTGCGGTAGTCGCTTCCCTGATTGTTTCCCTTAACTTGGGCAGGCTGTGGACTGGGCGGGCGATGGTGATCTTCGTATCCAGCTCCCTGGCGCTTATGGCCTGGGGCTTTGTCAATCCGGACAGTGAAGGGATCGGATGGCAGAACCTTGTCCTGCTGGTTATCAACGCGGTCGGAGTTTGGCGCTATCTCGTTGCATCTCCGCGCAAGGATGCCTGAGCTTTCCAGCGTGTGGGAACGCGATGGCATTCCGCCGGTTAGCCTTGGGTAAGGCACCTTGCCGATGGAAGGAGAACCGCCATGACCGCGAATAAGCTGCGCCCGAAGAACCGGGAGGTCGAAAACGAGATGATCCGCCCACCCGCCTCGCCCGGGAAGCCCCCGCGATCGGCGACGGACCCGAAGGGAGAGCAGGACGACAACAGCGCGGGTCGTTCCGGTGATGCTGCCCCTCCCGGCAATATACGTGAGGTCAAGGATGGATCGTGATGCGAACCGCGAGGGCATTCACGGATCGGCATTTCGGTGACCTTGGCGCTCTCTATCGTGCCTTGGCCAAAGAGGACGTTGCTCCTTCGGACGAGTTTTCCGATCGAGTCGTGCCGGGCGAGGGCCCGCTCCATGCCGGCGTTATGCTGATAGGCGAGCAGCCCGGTGATCAGGAGGATCTTAGCGGGCATCCATTCGTGGGACCGGCAGGAAGGCTGCTCGACGAATGCCTGCGGGAAGCGGGGATCGTCCGGGACGATGCATTCGTCACCAATGCCGTGAAGCGCTTCAAGTTCGTCCAGCGCGGCAAGCGGCGGCTGCATCAACGGCCGAAGACCGACGAAATCGTGCATTATCGCTGGTGGCTGGCAGAGGAGATCCGCCTGGTTGATCCGTCCACCGTCGTCACGCTCGGTGCAATCGCGCTGCAGGCCGTTACTGGGAAACGCATGACGCTGGCTTCCCTGCGCGGCAAGCCCCGGGCATGGGAAGGGCGTCGGCTGATCGCCACAATACATCCCAGCTATCTGCTGCGGATTCCTGATGCTGATGCCAAGGCAGCCGAGCGGGAGCGGCTGGTCGAGGACTTGCGAATGGCAGGTCAGGACTGACCATTTTTGACCAGAACCGCAGGGTTGGCTTTTGGCCACCTGTCTGTCGGGAAAGTGCGATCGATGCCTCTGGTGCGCGCGGAGGGCGGTCCGGGTAAATCGGCGCTTGGCGAACTTCACGCAAGTGCGGGTCGAAGGTTTTCCTCGAAAAAGCGGATAAATCCGGCCTGATCCGGGCCGACTCCCGTCAGCACGATGTGGTCGAAGCCCGCGTCGACAGCCTTCCTGATCGCATCGAGATGCTTGCCGGGGTCGGGACCTGCCGGAATGGTGTCGGCGAGGTCAGCGGGGCGGACAAATTTTGTGGCGCTTTCGAAGCCTTCCACAGTGGGGATTTCGCTGTTAACGGACCAGTCGAACGCGGAGAAGCGAAAGCGCTCGTGCGCAAGCCTGCGGCCTTCCTCCTCGCTGGAGGCATAGGCCAGCGCCACTTCGACATATCGAGGGCCGTGCGCAAAGCGTTCGGCGATTTCCGGCGACGGATCCGTCGTCATGATCCCGTCGGCCTTGGCGACCGCAAGATCCAGCGACACGGGTCCGCTGACGCCAAGGATGATGGGCACGGTTTCGCTGGGCAGGTCAAATATCTGCGCATGGTCTACCGTGAACCAGGCGCCGCGGTAATTGTGCGCGCCTTGCGTCCACAGGAGGCGGAATATTTCGACCGCTTCTTCCAGCATGGCATGCCGTTCCGGGATCGAAGGCCAGCGCGTCCCCGTCACGTGTTCGTTCAGGCGTTCCCCTGCGCCCACGGCCA
This sequence comes from Novosphingobium oxfordense, assembly GCF_044029435.1. NCBI lineage: Bacteria > Pseudomonadati > Pseudomonadota > Alphaproteobacteria > Sphingomonadales > Sphingomonadaceae > Novosphingobium > Novosphingobium oxfordense. The sequence goes on from NZ_CP147007.1 coordinate 112,202, forward strand.
GGGTGAAGCGGTTGTCGCTCATGACCGCGATCGTCGCTGCCGCCTGCGCAACGATGGCCGGGTGATAGCGGATGATCGGGCAGGTGAGGCCGGTGGTGATACCGATGCCGGATGTTGCATGCGCGATGGCGCCCAGCACGCTCCAGGCGAAAGAGCCATGTCCCTGATCCTTCAGCCAGGGATGGTAGTGATCGGAAATCGAAACGAAATCGAAGCCCGCGACCTCTGCGGCGACTGCATTGGCGACAAGCGCCTTGGGGCCATGTTCCTCGCTCATGAGCTTATATCCGAAACGTGCCATTGCCCGTCTCCCGTTCATCGTATGGCGTAATGCTGTTCAGGTCCGATTGAGCGAACCCGGCTTGTGTGCAGCCTGTTTGCCGTCGTCCGTCTCGACAAGTTATTCCACATTGTCCGTCGATGCCGCGACTTTGTGGCCCTTGATCCGCGTCGGTTCGGTCAGCTTTTTGACGATCTTGCCATGGGCCTTGCCGCCATGGCTGCTCCAGCTAACCGCATCGCCCTTCCTCAGTGACTTTGCCATGCCGACCTCTCGCAAAATGCCTGCGTCCTGCTGACGAGAACCGACGTGCGGGCGAATGGTTCTCCGCGATGCGCGGCTGAGGCGTGAAGATGCGCGACTTTGCGACGAGCCGGGTGCCGGCACGGTGTGGAGTGATCGAGCGGGGTGGCCGAAATCGCGCGCTCGAACGTTTCGTCAAGGTATCGATCAAGGAGGATGCCATGACCATGACGCTTGAGCAGATTTCCGAAAAGATGAAGGACATCGATTTCGCGATGCTCGCAACCCACACCAGCGGCGGCGCTATCGCGGCAAGGCCGATGAGCAACAACCGCGAGGTCGACTACGGCGGCCAAGCCTGGTTCTTCGCCGACGATTCCGCCTTGATGGTTTCGGATATTGACGCCGACCCCCACGTGACCCTCAGCTATCAGGGTAAGTCCGGATTGCTGGGTATGCGGCCGTTCTTCCTGGCGGTGGAGGGCCGTGCACTGCTGGTGCGAGACAAGACCCGTTTTGCCGAGCACTGGACCAAGGGGCTGGAGCGCTGGTGGCCGCAGGGCATCGATACGCCCGGGATCGTGCTGATCCAGGTGGTTGGCGAGCGGGCGCATTACTGGGATGGCGAGGATCAGGGCGAGGTCCCGCTTGGCGCTACCTCCGGATCCTTTGGTTGAGGGCGGGGTGATCTGAAGTGGCCGGATCTTCTGCCGTTGGAGGGTAATCCGGACTAATGGTTCCAGCGGGCGGGATGCAATGCTACCGCTTTGGGGGCATCGAGCTCGAGCCATCCGGCCATCGGCGCCTCGTTGCTCTCCCGTGCCGCCCGTCCCTAGGCCAGTGTCAGGCGATGTGGAAATGGCTGCCATCACCGCGATCAGTCGTTCCTGCGATCCCTTACCACGAGTGCCTGCACGCCGCGCCGTCGTCCGCCTCGCCCACTGCTCTGGCCGTCCACTGAGCGGGAGCGCGTATCGGCGTTTGTGCCGACGCGCAGCGTCACCTGGTTGGTATCGGGCAGGGGTAGCAGGGCGGAAAGCAGGCGATCGACGGACCCGGTTCTTCTTCTGGCAGGTTCCATCCCGTAATCAGTTTCTCCCCGCGCCTCCTGATCGTTCCCCCGGGCCGCCCATGCCCGCCTGGTTGGCTAGGAGGCGGTATGATCGCGCTGGAATTTCCGAAAGAATTCCCGCGTGATCACATATTCGTCCTGCATTTTGTCGCTGTGGGCCCACAAGAAGTCGGCCGCCGGAAGCAAAACGCCCTGATGGTCGTCGAATACCCTCAACGCGCTGTCTGGGTTCACGCCATCCTCTAGCCCGCCAAGATCTTCAAGCACTTCCCCTGCGACATAGAATTTGTACTGCGTCGCTTCCCACTGGCCGGGAAATTCGACCGCGCGGCGATCCTGCAGCCACGTTCGGACGGCGCTCGTAAAAGTCAAATTGGGCATGGCACACTCCCTTCTGTGCTTTGGCCGGATGGCGACGTCACTGCTTCGATGCCGGTCTCATTCAACGAACTTCCCGGACAGGCTTTCGCACTTCGCTGTAGCCGGGGCCCGCCTGCAGTCGCGTTGTGTCGGGCCCAGCTTTCTCCCGCACCAAGTTGATCTGCGTGGGATAGGCGAAACTGATATCATGCCCGCGAAAACGCGTCAGGATCGCAGCGGCCACCTTGTCGCGCGCGTCGGCCGGGAAATCGATATCGGCAGATTCGAATTCGACGTCGTAGTTGAGGCCGCTATCACCGAACCCGTTCAGCCCGCCGTGGATAAGGGTGTATCCCTCGCCTTCCACGGCTTCGCGAAGCATGGCTGGCACCAGCAACACGACCTCTGCCGGCGTAGCGTAGCCCAGATGGAAGTCGAATTTGAAGCGATTGTGAAGCCGGCGCGAGGTGTTGAGGATCTCGAAATCAAGCAGATTCTTATTCGCAACGATCCGCTCCTCGCCTGCTGCCCCGCGAATGCGGGTGGATTTCAGGCCGATCTTTTCGACCGTCCCTGAACCTGCTCCGTTGTTGTAAGATATCGCATCTCCGACGCGGAACGGTCCGTCGAACAGGATGGCAAGCGCGGCGAAGAGATCTGCGAAAATGCCCTGAGCAGCCAGGCCAATGGCGATGCCGCCCACGCCCAGGCCAGCGATCAGACCGGTGACGTTAACCCCTAGATTGCTGAGAATAAGGACGAGCGCCACGGCCGCAAGCGCGATCGTGACGAGCAGCCGGATGATGCCGAACGCGCTGGCAAGCGCCTGCCGGTGCTCCGAGTGCTCGACGGTTCGCTGTTCGATTGCGCCGAAGACGATCTCCCTTGCCCAGAACGCTGCCTGGATGACTGTTCCAACGGTGAACAGGGAGACAATCGTGGTTAGCACGAGCGGGGGCGGGTCAGTATAGGCGGCCACCAGGCGGATGGCGACCAGCAGGAGGAAAACACGGCTCGTCCTGGCGATCGCGCGTCCGATGATGCTGTCCCAGTCTGTCCGCGTGGCGCCTCGGCGGCACAGGCGGATACCGGCCGCGCGAATGAGATTGAGCACGAGGTAGATTGCGGCGGCGGCGGCACAGGCGAGCAGGAAGTCGAGCCAGCGGGCGCTGATCCACCCTGCGGTCTGGTGGTACAGGGCGCCCAGCTGTGCGGTGGGGGCGACAACACCTGCAGCCGGTGCGGGAAATAGTGCGGTATAGGATTCGAGCATCGTGATGAGGCCTCGGGGATTGCGGGACGGCGCGCCCTCTATAGATCCGGGGGCCGCGTACTCAGCGGTTTCCGACCGTCAGTTCATCGTCGTAATCGACTTTGCCGGCGAGCCCGGGCACTTCCTCAAGTTGCCGCAGTTCGGTGAAACGGCCCCTTTCCTCGCGATAGCGAACGATTTCGAAGCCGTGCCCCTTGAGGCAGGCGACGGTGTCCAGTTCCTCCGCACTCGCACGGTTTACATCGATCACGTCATTCCTTTTCATCACATGTGACCTTTCTTTCTGTTCAGGGATCAACGTTCGCCGCGTTGTGCGGTTGCCGATCGGGCCGGGGATCGGTCTCAGGCAGCTTCGTCGGATGCCGGTTGGTCAGCCCGCCCCGACGGTTGTCTGAGTGCCGAGCCCGGGGTTGAGTCGCTCGTCCTCCTCGTCGGGATGAAGTTCGGCTTCCAGGGCGCGATCGGAATTGTGATTGGGCACGCCTTTGGACGGCTTCCCGTCGCGGTTGGTTCACCGACTGCCCGGAATGGAAGCGGTGCCCGTGACGTGGCGGGAGTCGTGTGACTTGCATTCGGTCCTGGAATCTCTCCTCGGCCGATATATGTCGGGGATGCACGGACTCGGTCCAACGGGAAAAGGGAACCTGTCCGTGCTGCACGTGCTGCCCGCTTGCGGCCAAAAATCGACATGACTTGGGTTATAACGTTGGAACCCGGGCGGTGGTTGGCGAATTGTGCCGCAGAACCCAAGATCCGACCGAGGGGATACATGGAATCTGCGCAAGTCGTTCCGTCGCCCAGTGGAGTTCTTTCCATCGTTCTGGCTGGCGGTAGAGGAAGCCGTCTTCACGATCTGACCGACTGTGAAGCGAAGCCGGCACTTCCGATCGGTCCCGATCTCAGGCTGATCGATTTTACTCTGGCAAATATCGTCAATTCCGGTCTGCAAAAAGCGATGGTGCTGACCCAGCACGCGCCTTCCACGCTACAGGCTCATCTGGCGCGGTGGGTGTCGGATAGCACGCCGTGCGGGTTCACGGTGCTTGACGGATCGGATCATGGACCCTTCGCCGGAACCGCGCATGCGGTGGCCAGCGTGATGGATCAGATCGAGCGCGAGGCACCCGAACACGTGGTCGTGTTGGCTGGGGATCACCTTTACCAGATGGACTATCGGCCGCTGGTGCAGCGCCACGTCGATCGGGCCGCCTCCGTCACGGTAGGCGTCGTTCACGTACCGGTCCCGCAGGCGAGCGAGTTCGGGATTCTGGCTGCCGACGCTTCCGGTCGCATAACGGCCTTTGTCGAAAAGCCCCGGATCGCGCCTGAAGCAGGGGATCTGCCGGGCCGAGCGCTGGCATCGATGGGCATCTATGTATTCGACTGGAAAGTGCTGCGCCCACTGCTGGCAACGATGGCGAAGGCAGTAACCGATCTGGACTTCGGAAGGCACATCGTTCCCCATCTTGTCGCCGCTGGAAACGCTTTTGCCTACGCCCTGCCGGGACGGGGCGAGGAAGAACCGTTGTGGCAGGATCTGGGGACCCTTGATGCCTATCATGCGGTCCAGATGAAACTGGCGGCGGGGGCTTTGGTTCTCGATCCTAAGTGGCCCGTGGTGAGCCTAGCGGACAATCGTCAGAGCACGTTCGGCGGCGGTTCGCTTCTGCGAGGCGTGGCAGTGTTGCCAGGCGCGCGCATCGGACGATGGGTATCCATCTCCAATGCGATCGTGACAGGAGATGCAGTGATTCCCGACGGCTTCGACCTTAACGAGACCATCGCCGATTTCGGAAACTGGTGCATCGTTTCGCCGGGCGGCATTCGCCTGATATCCGCGCAAGCACTGAAGCATCTCGCCGCTTTGCGGCACAAGTACACGATACTTCCAGAAAGGTCATCGCTCAGGAGCCTGGGGGAAATTCCGGTTCCCGCGGTGGTCCCCGCCCTTCCGGCGGTCTGAGCCGATGACATTCGCATTTAGCAAGCCGGACCGGCAATATCACGAACTAGGCGCGGAATATACAGGAGAAGGCACGCATTTCGCGGTCTTCTCGGAAAACGCCGAGGCCATCGAACTGTGCCTGTTTTCCGAGGATGGGGCCGAGGAACTCGCCCGGCTCGAAATGCCGAGCCGGGAAGGCTCGATCTTTTCCGGCTATATGCCTGGAGTGCGGCCCGGTCAGCTCTACGGCTACCGCGCGCATGGATCGTACGAGCCCATGTGCGGCCATCGGTTCAATGCCAACAAGCTGCTGCTCGATCCCTATGCGCGCGAAATCGCAGGTACGCTGCAATGGGATGATGCGCTTTGGGGCTATGACCTTTCGACTGGCGACGATCTGACCTTCGACAACCGCGATTCCGCGCCGTTCATGATCAAGGGCGTTGTGCAGGACCCGGCTTTCGACTGGGAGGGAGACAAGTCCATCCGCCGGCCCTGGGGCGAAACGCTGGTCTACGAAGCGCACGTTCGCGGGCTTACAATGCTCCACCCCGACGTGCCGGAGGAACTGCGCGGCACCTATGGGGGTATGGTCAGCGAGCCGATCCTCGCGCACCTTTGCAAACTGGGTGTTTCGGCGATCGAACTGCTGCCGTGCCAGTTCTTCCTCGACGACCGCATGCTGCTCGACAAGGGCTTGTCGAACTACTGGGGGTATCAGACGCTGGGCTACTTTGCGCCGGAGCCTCGTTATCTGGGACCCGATCAAAGACACCGGCCCGGTGGCTCGGGGGCGATCCGCCAATTCAAGGACATGGTGAAGCGGTTTCACCGGGCCGGCATCGAAGTGATCATGGATGTGGTCTACAACCACACCGCAGAAGGGTCCGAGCGCGGGCCGACGCTCAGTTTTCGCGGACTCGACAACGCCAGCTACTACGTCCTCTCGCAGGACAATCCGCGCTACAGCTTCGATCAGACCGGCACCGGCAATACCCTCAGCGTCGCGCATCCCATGGTCATCCGCATGGTGCTCGATTCCCTGCGCTACTGGGTCCAGGTGATGCACGTGGACGGGTTTCGCTTCGACCTTGCTTCCACGCTCGGCCGCGAGGCCATGGGTTTCGACCGCGAAGGCGGCTTTTTCGATGCGATTCGGCAGGATCCGATCCTTTCTGGGATCAAACTCATCGCAGAGCCTTGGGACGTGGGCAGCGGTGGTTATCAGGTCGGCGGTTTTCCGTACCCATTCCGCGAATGGAACGACAAGTTCCGCGATACTGCGCGCGGCTTCTGGCGCGGCGATCCGGCGCTCGTAGGCGACCTTGCAAATCATCTGCTCGGATCGCCCGAGCAGTTCAACCATTCCGATCGCGGCGCTACCTCGTCTGTCAACTTCCTTGCGGCACACGACGGCTTCACGCTACTCGATACCGTCTCGTATAACGAGCGGCGCAACGAGGCGAACGGAGAAGGCGGGGCCGACGGGCACGACAACAACCTCTCGCACGACATGGGCGCCGAAGGGCCCACCGACGACATCGGCATCAACGCGGCGCGCGCTCGCCGCCGCCGCGCCATGCTGGCGACGCTGCTGCTCAGCCAGGGCGTGCCGATGATCCTTGCCGGAGACGAATTCGGCAACACCCAGAACGGCAACAACAACGTCTATTGCCAGGACAACGAGACCGCCTGGTTGAACTGGGCGGACAAGGATGATGTCTTGCTGGCGTTCTGCGCGCGCATGGTGGGCTTTCGGCGCGCGCATCCGGTCCTTTCTCAGGACAATTTCCTGAACGGCGATCCCGCCGAGGACGGCCGTATGGAGATCGCCTGGCATCAGCCCGATGGGCGGGAGATGGACGCCGAACTCTGGGGCCAGGCCGAACTGCGCGTGCTGGGGCTGTTCCTCACCTATTCCGCGCAGGAAGCTTTCGTGGAGGGCGAGCGGCCACTGTTCATTGTGCTCAACGCGGGCGACGAGGTGACTTTCACGCTTCCTGAACACAATGGAATAGAAAAATGGCACCGCGTGATGGACACTTCGCGCGAGGAGGCGTTCGAGGCTGAGGAAGTTGAGAGCGGCACTGCGATTGTCCCCGCCGCCAGCGTCAGCGTCTTCGCGCCGCAGTGAGGCAGTCCGGCCCCTCTGCGTCGCCGGCCCGACGCCCGCCCGGAACGAAGTCTCCATCGTGTAAATCGTGGGGCGCTGACCTGCTTGAGGATGGTCGTTGGCGTTTTCGCCTTTGGGCGCCCGATGCAAACGCGGTCTCGGTGAGCTTTCGGGCCGGCCGGAAGGTGCTCGGACGCGAGTCGGAGGGCTGGTGGAACACGCAAGCCGCTGCGAAGACCGGGGAAAGCTACAGGTTCATTGTCGACGGCACGGCCTACCCCGACCCGGCCGCACGGGAGCAGGAGGACAGTGTCCACGGCGCCTCGCTACTGGTCGACCCCAGGGCCTTCGAATGGCGCAGTCCATGGGCTGGCCGTCCTTGGGAGGAGGCGGTGATTTACGAACTGCACGTCGGTACGTTCACCAATGAGGGTACATTTGCCGCGGCCACCGAAGCACTTGCCCGCCTGCGGGAACTGGGCGTGACGATGGTGGAACTGATGCCGGTCGCCCAGTTCGAGGGGCAGCGGGGCTGGGGGTACGACGGCGTGTTGCCGTATGCGCCGCACCGTGCCTATGGGGTGCCCGACGAATTCCGACGCTTCGTGGACAGGGCGCACGCGCTGGGAATGGGTGTACTGCTGGATGTCGTCTACAACCATCTGGGTCCTGCCGGAAATTACCTTTCGGCCTGGTGCCCGTCGTTCTTCCATGGCGACCGCCAATCGCCATGGGGGCAGGGCATCGCCTACGAAACCAGGGCCGTGCGTGACTATTTCCTTGAGAACGCTCTTTATTGGCTGAGCGAGTACAGGCTCGATGGATTGCGGCTCGATGCGGTCCACGCCATTGAGGACACCTCTGCCGTCCACTTCCTCGACGAGCTGGGCGAGCGCGTACGGGCCATCGAATGGGGGCGCCCGATCCACCTCGTGACCGAGGACGAGCGCAATCTGACGCGTCATCTTGCACGAGGGGACACATTCGATGCGACCTGGAACGACGATTGGCACCACGCCATCCACTGCCTGCTGACCGGAGAGAACGAAGCCTACTACGCTACCTTTGCTGTGGATCCGCTCGCGGATATCGAGGTTGCGCTGCGCGACGGATATGTCGAGCAAGGCCAGCATCGTTTAGCGTCCAAGGTCTTGCGGGGCGAGCCTTCTACTGCATTGCCGCGCACTGCTTTCGTGAATTTCCTCGGCAATCACGATCAGATCGGAAACCGTGCGCAAGGCGAGCGACTGCACCAATTGGTTACCGATCACACCGCGCTGCGCGTCGTGACTGCGCTGACCTTGCTGTCGCCCTACGCCCCGATGATTTTCATGGGCGATGAATTCCTGACCGATGCCCCGTTCCTGTTCTTCGCAGATTTCACGGGCGACCTTGCCGAAGCTGTTCGCAAGGGCCGCGCCGAGGAGTTCGCGCAGTTCAAGGCATTCGGCGGCCAAGTGCCCGATCCAATCGCGCCGGAAACCTTCCATGCCTGCAAGGTAGGGGAGCCGCATCGCGCGGAACAGCACGACCATGCGCACTTCGTGGGCGAACTCCTTTCCGTGCGGCGCGCGCACATTGTGCCGATGCTTGAGACGACAAGGAACCCGCAGGTCGCAGTCCGGCGCGAAGGATCCCTGATCGAGGCCATCTGGGATTTTGGTAACGCTGCCCTTTCACTGCGCGTCCGACTGCCTTCGCCGGCGACGGATGCAATATCGGCCGACGACAACACGTTTACACCGCATGACGATCCGCTTGTGGTCGTTACCGGAAAAGGCAGCGCGTTTGCCTTCTCCGCTGCCATCCATCGGGACTGACCACATGGTTGCCACCATCCATAAATTCCCGGAACTTGTCGCCACATACCGCCTGCAGCTTCGTGGCGGAACGGGATTTGCCGAGGCACGCGCAATGCTGCCGTGGCTGACCGAACTGGGTGTGAGCCATCTCTATCTTTCCCCGCTGTTCCGCGCAGCGGCGGGCTCAACGCATGGCTACGACGTTCTCGATCCCAATGAAGTGGATCCAGTGCTTGGCGGGGAGGAAGGCTTCATCGCTCTCTCCAATGCGGCGCTTGAGGCGGGGATCGGCCTTGTGCTCGACATCGTGCCAAACCACATGGCGTTCACACCGGAAAATCCTTTCATTGCCGACATCATGCGCCGCGGTCGTGACAGCAGGTTCGCGCAAGTCTTCGACCTTGACTGGGTTCAGGGCCCCCTGCATTTCCCTGTCCTCGACGGCGATCCGCAGTCCGCGCTCGCGGCCGGAGAGTTGGCATCATCCCCGGATGGCCGGGCATTGCGGGTCCATGGTCTGGACTACCCGCTGCGCGATACCTCACTGGCACGGGCGCTTGCTGCAGGCGAGCAAAGGCTCGACGCATCGGTGCTTTCCACTCTCCTTAAGGAGCAATTCTGGACGATCGGCGACTGGCGGGCCACGGCAGACGCGATCATCCATCGGCGCTTCTTCAACATTACTGGCCTCATCGGCGTAAAACAGGAGGAGGCGGATGTCTTTGCCCTCACCCATCGCTGGATCGTCGATCAAGTGAGGGCGGGCCGCATCCAGGGTCTGAGGATCGATCATATCGACGGACTGGCACGGCCGGCCGCCTACCTTCATCGATTGCGCGAAGCGGTCGGTGAGATTCCCATATGGGTCGAGAAGATCGTCAAGCAGGACGAGGAACTGCCGCACGGGTGGCCGGTCGAGGGGATGAGCGGGTACGAGTTTCTGGATCCGCTGACCCGGTTCCTGACCGAAGATGCTGGGTTGCGGACGATCCGGGCTGCGTGCTCCGATGGTGTTTCCGCCGAGCCGAAAGAGCAGGTGCAGGCGGTGCGACGCGAATTGCTGGAAACTTCCCTGGCGCCGGAACTGCGCCGGGTAGCCGGGGCCGCGCTCACCGCACTCGGCTGCGGCGCGGCCGAAGCGCCAGCCATCGCGCGCGCCATAAGCGACCTCGGTTCCCGCTGGCCGGTCTATCGATCGTACACCTCGGACGGCTATGCGCTTGCCAGCGAGATGGATGACTTTCGTGATGGCGAGGACAGGACGGGATGGCTGCTGGATCTTCTTCACGCCGCCGCGGACGATCCGGCAGCGACCGTTTTTGCAGCTAGATTCGAGCAACTGACCGGCGCACTGACAGCAAAGTCCGAAGAAGATACCGTTTTCTTCCGGGCCGTTTCCTATCTACCCTTCTGCGAGGTGGGTATCGGCCCCGGCCTCGATCCTATCGATGCAGCGGCATTTGAAGCGAGCATGCAAAAGCGCGAAGAGACCAGTCCGCTGGCCCTCAGCACTTTGTCCACGCATGACACCAAGCGCTCTGCGGATGCACGCGCCGCCTTGATCGCGCTCACGTATATGCCGGACCTTGCGCTCGTTTTCATCCAGCGAACTCTGGAAGATGCCCGGGCGTCGGATGTGCCGGCTCGCTGGGGAGTCTACGCGTTGCAGTCGGCGCTTGCCCTGCGCGGGGAACCGGAGGCCGGCGAGCGCCTGGCCGGCCACATTGCCAAGGCCATGCGCGAAGCAAAGGACCTGTCCTGCCATGAGAAGCCCGATGTAGCGGCCGAGGGACGCGTTGGTCAGCTTGCCGAGGCGTTGCGCGGCATGGTGGAGCGGATCGATGCCTGGCCCGATGGTGCGTTGGCACGTTTCGAGCAGATCTACGATCGCATCGTGCTTGCGCAAGTCGCCTTCCAGATCACCGCGCCAGGCATCCCCGATATCTATCAAGGCAACGAAATAGTCGCGGTTAACGTCACCGATCCCGACAACCGTCGCCCGATCGCCGAAATCTCGCACGCTTCGGTTGTTGGGGGATCACTCTCGGATCGCAAACTTCGATTGACGCAGGACTTGCTGAATTCGCGGCGCAGGCATCGAGATATCTTTATCCGTGGGAACTATACGTTGTACGACACCGGGAAATCCTGGGTCGTGAACCGTTCCTTGGATGGTCGGGTTTTCGAAGTGAACATCGAGAAGCCGGACGCTGCGCAGCAGCGTTGAACGCGCGGGGGGGGCCGGTTTTTTGGCGGAATACTGAAAATTGATAAGCAGGGCGGCCGGATCCTCGCAGGGACCCGGCCGCCAGCTTGAACGGCGTCACGATTGATAGTGAAGCTCGTTTATCGGTTCGTCAGTTGCGGGGGATAGTGCCGTAGCGGGCACGATCCCTTTCGATGTCTTCGATCGAGTAGGGGGCCGCCGTCTCGTCGAAGCGGGTCCACCCCTCCTTGCGGTACTCAGCGCCGCGTGCGGCGATATCGACAGCCGGAGCGGAATTCACGGCGGCGTTTGCGCGTTCGACTTCGGCATCGTCAACCTTGGCGCTCAGCAGAACGCCGCCGCGACGTACGCCCTCGGAATAGACATTCGCATCCTCTTCCGAGTGTCCTGCATGCCTGAGCGCGCCTACCAGTCCGCCCGCAGCAGCGCCGCCGAGCGCACCTACGCCGGCACCGACCGCACCTGCGGCCAGCCAGCCTGCTGCGACGATGGGTCCCAGGCCTGGAATGGCGAGCATTCCAAGGCCCGCGAGCAATCCGCCGGCGCCTCCCAGAACGGCACCGGCGGACGTTCCGGTGGTGACTTCGCCGTCACTGTTTACCCCTTCGTGGGCTGAGGCGTGCTTGCCATGGGCATCGTTGGCGATGACGCTGATGTCATCGCGTGGAACGCCAATGCTCTCCAGTTCGTGAATGGCCTGTGCCGCATCGGCATAATTGTCAAAGAGACGCGTAATGGTCTTGGTCATGGAATTTCTCCGAGCAGGCCAGGTCAATGAACGGAAACGTTACCCTTGTAGTCGAGGGCGACGGTGACCGTCTTGCCATCTTTGACGGCCTGGCCTTGCCAGACGCCGTTTTCGTTCTGCGTCAGCTTGCCGATGTGCGTGTAGCCGGCCTTGGCGATGCGTCCGCGCGCCTGGCTCTCGGTAAAGGAGTTATGCCCCTTCGCCGTGGCCTTGGTCGTTGCAACGGTCGGGTCCTTGACAGCGGGATTGTTCGATTGCGCGCCAGCAGAAGACGCAACGAGGATGGCGGCCGAAGCCGCAACAAGAATGAGTTTCATGAGATTTTCTCCTCTCTGGTGCGGTAACGTGCGCCAAGGTGTATAGTTGCCGAACTACACTGCCTTCGTGAGTTTGGTCGCTCCAGAATGTGCGATCAGACGCTTGGCGGTCAAAGCAGAGGGAACGCAGCATTATGATATGCTGTCCCCGCGGCATGCTTCATAGGAGGCGCAAATCCCGGCATTCACCTCGCTTGAACTAATGCGCCCCGGCCTCCAGCGCTGTTCCGGCGGTTCAATGTCCATGAAGGGGCGATTCCGGCCCATCCGATAGCGGGCAGCTTCGATTAGAGAATTGCAATCCCGGTACACTTTTTGCCCAGAACTCCTCTGGCACTATTGAAACTAGTGATTGTTCCGGACCTGCAGGCGTCGAAATTCGATTGGTGGTACAGAGTTAGCGCTGAATGGATACGGAAGAAGTTGAGTTCATCGTTGGTTGGGTTCGCCGCAAGTCATTACGCCTAACTCGCCCAGAAGGTGAAGCGGGGTACGAATGGGTCAGCCGCCATAGGCAAGGCGGAACTTTGTTTCAGCTCGGGCCGTTCATTTGGAAAGGAGAACGAACGTGGATGGTCAAACTTCGATCGGCCCCTTGGAAGCTAAGCCGCCAATTACTGAAGAGGCTGCTCAGACCGGAGCATCGGAATCCGATTTGCAGGCAAAGCAGGCAAAGCAGGCAAAGCAGGCAAAGCAGGCAAAGCAGGCAAAGGGACCGCGTGGCCATACAGCAGTCTCATCGCAATCTGCGGGCGATCCCAACGAAAGGGATCCGAACGAGCGCAGCGACATGATTTCCGAGCGTCGCAATCCAGGCATGCATGGCGGGGGCGGTGATCCAGGCTGGAAGCCCAGTCGACGCCCATGAATTGAGGGTCACGTCGAGCGGAAATGCCACCAGCCGGAGAGGAGCCGCACTCAAGTTGCCCGGTTTGCCACGCGCAGGGTGTCCTCGAGAGTGTTTCCGCCCTCTCATGTTCTTCGATGGTGAATGGCGGCTGATAGGGAAACACCACATCTCTACAAATATGAGCTGCGCTGCTGACAGCATGCGGGACGTCCGCATATCGAGGAACGTACGAAGACGCGGCGTAGGCCACCGGAAAGCAGAGCGCCTGGGCACCGGCAAGAAGGATCCCGGGATGCTGTGGTATCCCCTCAGGGAGCGCGACGGATTTCGCGAACCATTTCCTCAATCCAATTGATCAGCAGGGTGTTGTACTTCTTGCGGTGCGTCTCATCGCGCAAGGCGTGATCGGCGCCCTTCAGCACACGGTAATTGAGTGATCGGCTGCGGCGGAAGGCCGCCATGAACGAACTGATGGTGGCATGCGGCACATAGTCGTCTTGTTCGGATTCCACGATCAGGACGTCGCCGGTGAAACGTTCGCATGCCGCCAGCGCGCGGTCCTGGTGACCGCTGCGGAAATGGTTGCGGTAGCGCTCAATCGTGCCGCGGTCGAGCAGGGCCTTGGGCACTTCCCAGTCGGCATCAGGATAGAGTGCCGGCACCCGCAATGCCAGCCACGCTACTGGTCGCACCGCAGTGAGAAGGGTTGCCAGGTAACCGCCGTAGCTCGTGCCAACCACGGCGATCGCCGAAACGTCCACGGCCTGTTGCGCGACGAGGAAATCGTAGGCGGCGATCACGTCGGCAAGTCCGTCGGAGCGAGTGACGCGGTTGCGGTCCTCGTCGTGGCGCGCATGGCCGCGCAGGTCGAAGGTGAAGCACACGCAGCCCAGTTGGGCGATCTCCTCCGCGCGAAGCAGATCCTGCTCCTGGCTGCCGCCCCAGCCGTGAATGAAGAGCACACCTGGTGTAAGCTTTGCGGGGGTCAGGACGGTTCCGTCCAGTGTCTGTCCTTCGATGTCGAGCGTAACCTGATGCGTTGTCTTCATTCCATCACCATCACATACTTTGTCATCGGGCCGGCGATCGGGTCGATCCCAGCGTAGTAGATGATCGCGCCGACCGGTGCGGCGTTGTCGTCTCCGTGAATTTCCACCGTCGTACAGACCGCCGTGTTACGAGCGGGGTCTGCCTCAAACCGCTCCAGGGCGGCGATCTCGGCAGGGGTCGCGCCGCCGACGCGCCAACTCTGCTCCAGCACGCCAATCCGTCGTTGCCCGCGATGGTCCGTGCCGACAGCCACGTCGTAGTTCCGACGCGAAGCAAACATCTGCGGGAAGGTGCCGAAAATCTTGCGGTCGTAATCGCGGGCCTTCTTGATCGCTTCCCTGAGCTCGGCGGGGAACTCGCGCGAGGCAAGGTCGGCAAGACCGCCGCGAACCGCGTGGAGGCATGTGCCGCCGTAGACGGTCTCGCCTTCTCGATTGACAGTGATGGCCTGGGTTCCCCAGTAGGCAATCGATCTGTCCAAGATCCTGGCTGAGCCGATGCTGTAGGTTTTTACGTCCAGCAGGTTCTCTTCCAGCACCACCCCCTCACGCCGCACGGTTTCGGGATCGAGCAGGCCGAGGGCGGATTCAAGTTCCTCCAACGTTCGCACCACGGTCTGGCCGCGACCGGCAGTCGCCTCCACCTGCTTGACGCGGATCGGGCCCGCTGCGAGCAGGCTGGCGCCCGCGGCTTGCGCATCGGTCAGGTCGAACGCGGAGAAACCCGAGAGGACGGTTCCGGACAGGCGATTACCCAAGTCCCGATCCCAGCCGTGGGGTATCGCCCTCGCCCCGGGAACCAGCCGATGGCCGACAGCTTTGGTGGCGACGAAGCGAAATGGCACGACCCCTCCGAAAAGATCGTTCTCTCCAAGGATACAAAGGGCGCGGGCTTCGTCGACCGTGAGCGTATCGCGCGGAATATGGTAGGATTTCGGATTTCCATCCGCATCAAAACAGGTGATCCGGTCGAGCTCCGCATTTGAAACACCGCTGCACAGGTCAGCGAGTCTGCGGGCCATTTCCAGACGTGACGACCTGTCATGTTCATTGTCGAACTGGCCCGACACCGGGGTTCGGAGATAATCGGCACTCATGAGTATCCGCCAAGCGCTTTCTTCCACCTGATAACGCACAAGTCGGATTGGGGATGCGCACGGAAGGTACCGGACCCGTCAACGCGCTGGCCAGCGAGTTCGCTTCGGCTGCCTGTCGCCTATCCCTAAGCAGATGTGCCTGAGGAGTGGAAAGCCCGATATCCCTGGACATCCAAGTGCCCCGGCCGACGAGAAATACTCTAAGACTTTGTAGGAAATCGATTCATTCACGTCTTGCGAAGCGGCGGTGTGTTGATTTTCACGGTCCGACCGCCAGAAATGATACGAATTCGCCAGTGAACCTGTGCTGGAGCGTTTGAGGAACCCATGCGCCGACTGCTGACCGTCCCAGGCATCGGTGCACTTAACGCAACCGCGCTGGTAGCGGCTCCGCGGCAATCGCATTGCCTTCGATGTGACCACGCCCATGAGCGAACCCTTCGATAGGAGGCGCGGCGCTTGGATCTTACGGCTCGCTTTCCCGTGGGAACCTCAGAGGCCCAAGCCGGTTGCACCCGATGGGAACATACTGGCAGAAGTGATGTGCGCGTTGCAGGTTTTCTCGCCTTCGGCCGATACATGGCTCAGGTTCGGCCTGGTTGGCGTGCTCGTGCTGGTGATCTGCAGTGCACTCGCAGCCGCGGGCTACGCCCATTCCGGATACGCGACACAAGCAGGCTGGTTTCGGGACCAAGAGGTGCCCTTCAGCCATAAGCATCACGTGGGCGAATTGGGCATCGATTGCCGTTACTGTCACTCCAGTGTGGAGGCATCTGCCGACGCGGGCCTTCCCGCGACGCAAGTCTGCATGACCTGTCATTCGCAGGTATGGACCGACGCGCCGATGCTGGCGCCGGTTCGCCGCAGTTTTGCGCTTGATCGCCCGCTGCGCTGGCATCGCGTGGCGCAGCTGCCGGACTACGTCTATTTCGATCATTCGATCCACGTGCAGCGCGGCGTGGCCTGTGTGGAATGCCACGGACGCGTTGACGAGATGTCGCTTACCTATCGCGCCAAGGCGCTGCAGATGCAATTCTGTCTCGATTGCCATCGCAATCCGGCGCCCAGCCTGCGCCCGCCCGAGCAGGTAACGCGGATGGACTGGAGTGGCTGGAATAAGGAGATGGCCACCCGCTACGGCAATGCGGCGCTGGCCCGGTTCCATATCGTGCCAGCCCGGCTCGATAATTGCGGGTTGTGCCACAGATGACCCAGTGGCGCGCTCTCGAGGAATGGCTGCGGACGCCGGACTTGCAGGATCGCATCGCGCGTGAATTTCCCATGCTGGCGCGTTTGCGGCCGGAGATGGACCGGCGGGGGACCTTCCGTTTCCTGGCCGGCGCCATCGCGCTTGCCGGACTCGACGGATGCGAGCGCAAGGCCGACGAGGATGCCTACCCGATGGCCCGCATGCCGGAGGGCAGCGAGCCGGGAAATGTGCGCCATTATGCGAGCGCGGTGGAACTGGATGGAGTGGGTCAGCCGATAATCGGCACTTGCCGGGATGGGCGCCCGATCAAGCTGGAGGGCAATCCCCGCCACCCGGCGAGCGGCGGGGCGACTGATGCCTTCACCCAGGCGGCGTTACTGGGGCTTTACGATCCCTTCCGCAGCGCTGCGCCGCAGAAAGGGCGCGAGACAGCGGACTGGGATGCGGCAGCCCGTGTCCTGCAGGACTTGCGCCAGCGGCTCGACGCAAGGCGAGGGGAGGGTTTCCGACTGCTCACCGGGGCGGTGGGATCACCGACGCTACTGCGCCAGATAGCGGCGATGAAGGCGCGCTGGCCGGCTATGCACTGGCATGTCCATGCGCCCGCTTCGGCGGCGCCAATCCCGCTCACTGTGCCAATTGAGACGGTGTTGTACCTCGACAGGACAGAGGCGCTCGTTTGCCTCGACGCTGATCCGCTGGGCAATGGTCCGCTGCAGACATGGCATGCGCAAGGCTGGGCGGCACGGCGGCGAGCGTTTCAGGACGGGCAAGCCAATGCCGCCCTGATGGTGGCCGAACCCACGCCCACCCTGACCGGAACGATGGGGCAGGAGCGGTTGGTGGCCTCGCACGGCCGCATCGAACCGCTGCTCGCTGCGCTGGAGAGGCGGATCGCAGGCGGCGCAGCCGAAGGGCTCTCTACGCGGGAAATAGGCTGGGTGGATCAGGCCGCAGCCTTGCTTGAAGAGAACCGGGGGCGCGGGTTGGTGCTCGTCGGCGCTCAGCATGGCCAGCGGGCTCAGGCACGGGTCGCAGCGCTCAATGACCTTCTGGGCAACGGCCGTCTATCCGGTGAATGGGGCGCGAGGGAGGGCGATCCCGAGCCCGAGGACTTCGCCTCGCTGGTAATGGCGATGCGCAGCGGCACGGTAGGAGCGCTGCTGTTCCTCGATACGAACCCGGTCTACAGTGCGGCGCCTGATCTGGCGTTCGGGCAGGCTATGGGCAAAGTAGCGCTGCGCGTCCATGCCGGGCTCCATCGCGATGAGACGGCCCGCCATTGCCATTGGCACCTGCCGCTCGCGCATCTTCTCGAAAGCTGGAGCGATGTGCGCTGCGCGGAAGGTTCGGCAAGCGTGGTCCAGCCCCTCGTGCGGCCTTTCCTCGATGTCCGCTCGCGCCATGAGATCCTCGCCATGGTGCTGGGTGCGCAGGGAGCGACGCGTGGACGCGATCTCGTGCGGGAGACATGGGGGGAAGCTGCCGCTGACGATGCAGGCTGGCAGTCGATTTTGCTTGGGGGAATTGTCGAGGAGCGAAGGCGTGGAAAGCCGGCCGCCACCGGTGCTCGCGCAGCGGCTCCCGCTCTCGCGCAGGTTTGCACCTCTCCGCCGGGCTATGACGTGTTGTTCCGCCCCGATCCCACGGTTCACGATGGTAGCCTTGCGGGTAATCCCTGGCTCCAGGAAATGCCCAAGCCCCTCACCAAGCTGACATGGGACAATGCCATCCATGTCTCTCCGGCGATCGCGGAAGCCGAAGGGCTGGAAAACGAGGACCTCGTCGAAGTCCGCATCGGTGATGCGCGGATCGAAGGGCCTGTCTGGATCGTACCGGGGCAGGCCCCGCAAACCATCCTGCTCCATCTCGGTTACGGGCGACGCGCCGGCGGAGAGGTGGCGCTTGGGTGCGGTTTCGATGTTCATGCACTGCAATCCTCTGCCTCTCCCTCGTATCGCGGCGGGGCGCGGCTGCGTAAACTCGGCGGCAAGCAAGCGCTCGCCTGCACGCAGACCCATTGGGCGCTTGGCGGACACGACTGGGTGCGAGAGGTCGACGAGGCCGGCGAGAGCCTGCCCCCCAAGCCGGAGCGGGCGAATTTTTACCTACCGCAGGAGCGCGCGCCCGATGAGCCGGCCTGGGCCATGGCGATCGATCTTGACCTCTGCCTTGGCTGCAATGCCTGCGCCGTCGCATGCGTTGCGGAAAACAACGTGCCGATGGTCGGCAAGGAGCAGGTGGCAAAGGGCCGCGAGATGCACTGGTTGCGGATCGACCGTTACTACGAGGGCACTCCGGAAGCCCCCGAGCACCGGTTCCAGCCCGTGCCCTGCATGCATTGCGAGGATGCCCCTTGCGAAACGGGCTGCCCGGTCAATGCCACGGTACACAGCCCCGACGGGCTCAACCTGCAGGTGTACAATCGCTGTATCGGCACGCGCACCTGCTCAGCTTACTGCCCTTACAAGGTGCGCCGCTTCAACTGGCTGGACTACACGCGCAGCGTGCCCGAGGAACTGAAGGCGCAGCGCAACCCCGAAGTCACTGTGCGTGACCGGGGTGTCATGGAAAAGTGCACCTACTGTATCCAGCGGATCACGCAGGCGCGTATTGAAGCGGACAAGGAAAACCGCCCTTTGCGCGATGGCGATGTGCTCACCGCGTGCCAGCAGGCCTGCCCGACACAGGCCATCGTTTTCGGAGACCTGTCAACGAAGGGGAGCGCCGTCGGCCGCCGAAAGGCGGATGGCCGGAACTATGCGTTGCTCGGTGAGGCGAATACCCGGCCGCGCACGACGTATGGCGCTCGGATAAAAAGCGGGAAGGGCAAGGCATGACCCGCAATGAAATCTTTCGGCGCGTAACGGGGGAAGTTGTCACCATCCCCTTGCGGTTTCCCGCACCGCGCACCTGGTGGATCATGTTCGCGGTCACCGGCACGCTGACATTGCTGCTGTTCGTTTCGGCCGGGATGGTGCTGGTGAACGGGCCGGGCATCTGGGGCAACAACATCCCAGTGGGCTGGGGTTTCCCGATCGCGAACTACATCTGGTGGATCGGCATTGGCCACGCCGGCACGCTAATCTCGGCCATGCTGCTGTTGCTCCAGCAAGGCTGGCGCAATTCGCTCAACCGCTTTGCCGAAGCGATGACCCTGTTCGCCGTCGCCTGTGGTGGTCTCTATCCGATCATCCATCTCGGTCGTCCCTGGTACTTCTACTGGATGGCGCCGTACCCCAACACCATGGACATCTGGCCGCAGTTCCGCAGCCCGCTGACCTGGGATTTTTTCGCGGTCCTCACTTATCTGCTGGTTTCGGCGGCGTTCTGGTACATCGGTATCATTCCCGATCTCGCTTCCGCTCGGGATCGGGCGACGAAGCGTCGCTGGCAGGTGTTCTATGGGTTGCTGGCGCTTGGCTGGCGGGGTGCTGGACGGCACTGGCTGCGCTGGCGGCAGGCCTACATGACAACCGCTGCGATTGCGGTGCCGCTGGTTGTGTCGGTTCACTCCGAGATTTCGATGTTGTTTGCTGCAGGTCCGGTTCCGGGCTGGAACTCGACGATCTTTCCCGCCTACTTCGTTCTCGGGGCGGCTTTCTCGGGATTTGCGGTCGTGACGATGATCGCCATTGTCCTGCGACATATGCTGCGCCTGGAAGACCTTGTGACCGCGCGGCATCTCGACATGCTGGGGCGCATGACGCTCGCGACCGGCCTGATGACCGGATACGGCTATGTCATGGAGGTATTCACGGCCTTATACGGCGGCGGGTACGAGCTTGAGACTTTGCAGGACCGTTATGGCGGGCCATATGCCTGGACCTTCTGGGGCGCGGTCCTGTTCAATTTCGTTCCTCTGCAATTGCTGTGGTGGCGAAAGTGGCGCGTTTCGCCGGCGGCAGCCTTCCTTGTCTGCCTTTGCGTGGCGGTGGGCATGTGGTGCGAGCGGTACATGCTGCTGGTCACTTCGCTCTATCGGGACTGGCTAGATTCCTCGATCAACCTCTTCCATCCCACGTTCTGGGACTGGTCACTCTATGCAGGTTTCATTGGCCTGTTCCTGTCTGCGCTGCTGCTCTTCGTACGCTTTCTGCCGGTGATCTCTGCCTTCGAGATCAAGGAGCGGATCGAGGCAGACGATGGCTGAACGCAACACCCCCTATGCGGTCCTCGGCGAGTTTTCCAAGACGGACGTGCTTCTCGGTGCAGCGCGGACACTGCGAGAAGAAGGATGGCGAATCGAAGTCTTCTCGCCCTTTCCGCTGGAGGGCCTGGCCGAAGCGCTGGACTGGCAGGAGACCCGCGTGCCGCGCTCCTTCCTGATCTGGGGCGTGATCGGGGCAGTGGCGGGCTTCGCAATGCAGGTCGCGGCCACGCGCGATTTTCCGCTCGATATCGGCGGCCGTCCGTTGGTTGCGGTGCCTGCCTTTCTGATGATCACGTTCGAACTCATGATCCTCTTCGCGGTGTTCGGCGGGATAGCCGCGATGTTCTTGGCCAATCGCCTGCCGCGTCTTCATCATCCGCTTTTCGACGCCCAGCGCTTCGGCCTTGCCAGCGATGATCGCTTTTTCCTGGCCGTAATGGTCGGGAAAGGCTGCCCATCCTCCGAAGAAGCCCGAGCGGCTCTGTGGCGCCTCAACGCTGGCGAGGTGACAGAAGTGGGCGAAAGCGAAGTATCATGAAACGGCTCGCGCCTCTTGTCCTTCTGCTGCTCGCCGCGTGCGGGAAGAATATGGTTCAACAGGCGCGCTACGATTCGTACGAGCCCGCAGGCCTGTTTGGCGACGGAATGGCGATGCAGCGTGCGCCTGACGGCACCTTTTCGCGAGAGGACGCTGCCCGGACGGCGAGCGAGCAGCGTCCGGCGATGAACCGCGCACTTGTGGAGCGCGGGCGCGATCGTTTCGCGATTTACTGCGTGCCCTGCCATGGGCGCGACGGTTCGGGCGACGGGATCGTGACGGAGCGTGGGTTTCCGCGTCCGCCGGACCTCCATGAGAAACGGTTAGTGGAGGCGGCGGACAGTCACTTCTATGCCGTCATGACCCAAGGCTACGGTGTCATGCATTCCTTTGCGGACCGCGTGCCGCCGCGTGATCGGTGGGCCATTGCCGCCTATGTTCGCGCGTTGCAGGTCACCGGCCAGAAGCCGGCCCGTAACGAGGAGAGTGCCCATGCGGCTCCCTGAAAAACTGCGTGCCTTTGGCGTACCCGGCGTTGGCCTCATCGGCGTTCTGGGTGCGATTGCCTGCACTCTCGAAGCACCTCGGGCCGGACTGACCGGTTGGCTGGGGGCTGCCGTCATGCTTCAGGGGATTCCGGTGGGAGGGCTGATCCTGCTGGCGATGATGCCGCTGATGAAAGGACAGTGGGAGGCCCAACTGCGCGGCAGCTGCGAGGCCGCGATCGGGCTCTGGACGTTCGCGATCGCAGCCTTCGTGCCCGTGCTGTTGGGGATCGGCGCGATCTATAGCTGGATGAGCGCGGCACCGGAGACGGCGTTCCAGCGCTTCTGGCTGAGCCCGGTCCCGTTTGTCCTGCGTACGGCGGCGTGGTTCGTTGCGCTCGGCGTGATCGCCCGCGCTCTCGTCGGTGGGCGAGCCTCGCGGGGCATCTGCGCGTTGGCGCTGGTCGTGCTGGTGCTGGGAGGATCTTTGATGGCGGTCGACTGGCTGATGTCGCTGGACGTCGATTTTCATTCTTCCGGCTTCGGCCTGCAAGTCCTCGCGCTGCAAACCTGCTCGGCCTACGCGACGATCCTGCTCGTGCGGCTGGTGAGCCGGCCCGAACCAGGTGACCAACGTTTCGGCAGCGTCGGCGGTACGCCTGGGCTGCTTGGCGCGCTCCTCCTCGTGTTCCTGCTGCTCTGGCTCTATTTCCAGTTCATGCCCTATCTCATCACCTGGTCGGGCAACTTGCCGGAGGGGGCCCATTGGTACGCAATACGGTCTACCGGGGCTTGGCCCTGGCTGCTGGCCCTGGCGGGCGCCCTGGGCGGATTGCCCTTGGCGGCCCTGCTATTCTCGCAAGTTCGACGATCACCGCTAGCATTGGCGCTGGCGTCCATCTCTGTTCTGACGGGCAAGGCGATCGAGTTCGCATGGCTGGTGGTCCCCGGGCGCGGGGCGGTCGCCGGGCTATCCTTCGGGTGCTCTGCAATTGCCCTTGGCGCCTTCGCCCTGTTCTACCTCGCGCCCGCAACCGCGCGGTGGCCGCAGTGCCGTCGCTGTGGAAGGGCCTGATCGGCCATGATCCGCGACCTCCATCCGCATACGCGGCCGCAGCGCACCCAAGACCCCGGCGACGTCGACCACCGTGCGCGCGAACTGGGCTTCGAGCCGAGCGACTGGCCGGTCAGTCTCGTTTTCCGGGGCGCACCGACATTGGCGTTGCTGTTGGGCGCGGCGCTATGCGTAGGCTCTCTGGCAATCTCCCTGCTGAGGCCAAACCGCCCGCCGGCAGGCGACCACGGAGCGCCAATTGAAACCCTCGCGCCCCGGCTTCAGGCGCACCCCGCGAGCGATCTGGCGCAGGCCCTTGACCGGCAAGACCGCAACCTCAGGCAAGCTCCAGTGCCTATTGAAAGGGCAATGGATGAAGCCGCCGCGCGGGGTTGGCGCGAGGATCGTCCTACAAAGGGACAGGGCCAGTGAAGCGGGTTCTTATCGTCCTTCTGGGAGCAATGACGCTCGCGTTTCCCGCGTCGGCGGGCGCGCCATTCGATCCATTCGGCCTCGCCCGGATCGACGGAGATCCCGGAGCCAGGGTTCCGCTTGACGGGGTCCTGCGTGATCAGGATGGCCGGATGACCAGTCTGCGGCAGCTTGGGCACAGTTTGCCGCTCGTGGTAGTACCGGTACTGCATGACTGTCCGAACATTTGCGGCGTCACCATGGCGGGCGTGGCCGACGCGGCGCGGGTGCAGCGGCAGTTCGTGGCGGGGCGCGACTTTACGATCGTTGCCTTCGGAATCGATCCGTCCGAGACTGACCAGGATGCCCGCGCCGACCTCGCGCGGCTCGAAAGTCAGACGGTGCAAAAGCGTTCCGCCCCGGTGCCGATGGTGGCGACGACAGGCGGACAAGGCGCTGTACATGCTGTTACCGACGCGCTCGGCTATCGCTACGCCTTCGATCCACGCATCCGCCAATATGCTCACGTGGCCGCCAGCGCCGTGCTGACGCCCGACGGCCGTCTGGTGGGCTGGCTCTACGGCCTTTCGCCCGACGCCGCCGCTCTGGAGAAAGCACTCATCGACGCGCGTGCCGGCCGGAGCGGAGGGCTGGCCCGGCAGCTGATCCTGCTTTGCTATCACTACGACCCCGTGGCCGGGACGTACTCGCTGGCGATCGAACGTCTGATCCGTTGGGCCGGCATCGCCACCGTGCTGGGCATCGCGGCGCTGATCCTGTGGCTCAGGCGCAAACCGGGAAGAGGAGGGCGCGGGGCATGAGCGCTCCAATCCTGCTGTGGCCGCCGATCGCATCGGCCTATGCCGGACGTGTGGACCTCCTGATCGCTTGCTTCGGGGTGCTCGTGGCGCTGCTTTCGGCGCCGGTCTTCATCCTCATGGCGATCTGGGCGGTGCGCTATCGTAAGGGGCGGCGGGCGGACCGTACTCCAGGACAGGATCGCAACGTCTGGCTGGAGGTCAGCTGGTCGGTGATCCCCTTCCTGCTGATCATGGGCTTCTTCTTCTGGTCGACCGCGATGTTCCTCGATGCGCGGACGCCGCCCGCAGATGCGCTAGTGATCAATGTGGTGGCGAAGCAGTGGATGTGGAAGTTCCAGCACGCCAGCGGCGCGCGCGAGATCAACGAGGTGCACGTGCCGCTAGGCCGGGCGGTACGCCTGACGATGACGTCGCAGGATGTGATCCACAGCCTCTACGTTCCGGCACTGCGCATCAAGCAGGACGTACTGCCCGAACGCTATACCCAGCTCTGGTTCAATGCCGACCGGCCGGGCACTTATCCGCTGCGCTGCGCCGAATATTGCGGGACCGACCACAGCGTTATGATCGGTCGCGTGATCGTCCAGCGGGAGGAGGACTACGCCCGCTGGCTTGCGCGTGCCGGAACCGACGGCGGGCTGGCGGGACGGGGGCAGACGCTGTTTCACCGTCTTGGTTGTTCAAGCTGCCACGGCGCGGGCGTCACGGAACGTGCGCCCAGTCTCGCAGGGATCTATGGCCGGACCGTCACGCTCGCCAGCGGGCGAGCTGTCCGCGTGGACGATCAATACCTGCGCGATTCCATCATACTGCCGAACAAGGATGTGACCGCCGGCTATGCGCCGATCATGCCGCCCTATGGCGGTGTCCTCGACGAGGAGCAGGTTCTCGAACTTGTGGCCTATCTCAAGTCGAGCCGGAATGGCGAGCCGGGGGAGCGGGGTTCATGAACGCACGCACGTCGCAGGATGCCATTCCCGACACTGCGGAGGAACGGGCCAGCTACCTCAACGCGGGCCATGGGCTGCGATCCTGGCTGCTGACCACCGATCACAAGCGGATCGCCTTGCTTTATCTCGTCTCGGTCACATTCTTCTTCGCGGTTGGCGGCAGCGCCGCCTCGCTGATAAGGCTCGACCTGCTGACGCCGCAGGCCGATCTCCTGACCAACGACGGCTACAACCGCGCGTTCTCCCTCCACGGCATCGTCATGGTCTGGTTCTTCCTGATCCCCTCGATTCCCAATGTCTTCGGCAATTTCCTGATACCGCTCATGATCGGGGCGCGCGATCTTGCCTTTCCCAGGCTCAATCTTGCGTCATGGTACATCTTCATGGCCGGCGGCCTCATCACGCTCGGCATCGTCGTCATGGGCGGGGTGGATACCGGCTGGACCTTCTACACCCCCTTCAGTTCCACGTATTCGAACGGTTATGTACTGGGGGCGCTGGCCGCGGTCTTCGTCTCGGGCTTTTCCTCGATCCTCACCGGCCTCAATTTCATCGTCACAGTCCACAAGCTGCGCGCGCCCGGGATGACATGGGGGCGGCTACCGCTATTCGTGTGGTCGCATTATGCGACTTCGGTCATCTTCGTGCTGGCAACACCGGTGCTCTCGATCACGCTGGTTCTGGTTGCGCTCGAGCGGATATTCGGGGTGGGGATCTTCGATCCCAAGCTTGGCGGCGATCCGCTGCTGTTTCAACACCTGTTCTGGTTCTACAGCCATCCGGCGGTCTACATCATGGTGCTGCCAGCCATGGGCGTGGTGACCGAACTCATCACCGCCGCCGCGCACAAGCGGGTATTCGGGTACTGGTTCATCGCCGGATCCTCGATTGCGATCGCAGTGATCGGCTTCATGGTCTGGGGCCACCACATGTTCGTCTCGGGCCAGAGCCCTTACGCGAGCACGATCTTTTCGTTCCTGTCGGTGGTCGTGGCGGTGCCTTCCGCGATCAAGGTCTATAATTGGGCGGCGACGCTGCACAAGGGCGAGATCCTTCTGGACGGTCCCTTCCTCTTCGCGATGGGCTTCATCGGCTTGTTCGTGGTAGGCGGCCTTACCGGACTGATGCTGGCGATGCTGGCTATCGACGTCCACGTGCACGACACGATGTTCGTTGTGGCCCATTTTCATTACATCATGGTCGGCGGCACCGTCAGCGCCTTCTTCGGCGCGCTGCATTACTGGTGGCCCAAGATCACGGGTCGCCTTTCCAACGACACCTGGGCGCGCGTGAGTGCGCTAGCCATCTTCGTGGGGTTCAATCTCACCTTCTTTCCGCAGTTCATGCTGGGCTACGAAGGGATGCCGCGCCGCTACCATGTCTATCCGCCGGAGTTCCAGGTGCTGCAGGTTATGTCCTCGCTCGGCGCGTCGGTCCTGGCGGTGGGCTATGTCCTGCCCTTGGTCTACCTGTCGTGGTCGTTGCGCTACGGAAAGCCCGCAGGCCCTAATCCCTGGGGCGCGACAGGCTTGGAGTGGTCGGTTCCCTCGCCACCGCCGAAGCACAACTTCGACCAGATTCCCTGGGTCGATACGGCTCCGTATTGCTACCCGGTCACTCCCGACGGGCCTGCGCCCGAAGGCGGAGACAGCAAACAGAAGGAGAGGATGGAGCATGGCTGAACCCTCGCTTTCCGGATCCCTGCAGGGCCCCTTTTCCAGCCTGGCAAGGCAGCGCGAGGCGGACAGACTGGGGATGCTGCTGTTCCTTGCCAGCGAAATCATGCTCTTCGGAGGAGTCTTCGCCGCGGCCCTGGTCGTCCGCATGGTCCATCCACTGGATTTTGTAGCGTCTTCCGCTGCAATGCATTTCTGGCTTGGCGGGATCAATACCGCGCTGCTGCTGACTTCCAGCCTGCTGGTGGCTTTTGCTGTCTCGCTCTGCCGGGAAGGTCGGGCGTGCGCGGCCGGCTGGGCATTGGCATCGGCGGCCGGGCTGGGGACAGCGTTTCTGGCCCTGAAGGGTTTCGAGTATGTTCTGGAGTGGCGAGACGGACTTGTCCCCGTCTTCCGGGCCGGTGGTCTTCAGGGCAGCGTGCGGACCCTGTTCATGACGCTCTATTTTACCGCTACGGGCCTTCATGCCATCCATGTCACCGTCGGGCTGGCCCTGCTCATCGCAATGATCCGGCCGTTTGGCGCCGCGCTCCGCGATCGGGAAGCGACCACGCTAGGCAATGTCGCACTTTATTGGCATTTCGTCGACGTGGTGTGGATATTTCTCTATCCCACACTCTATCTGGCGCGCTGACGATGGCCGAACTGCCTCGCCTCATCCTCGTATGGCTTGCGCTTTTGACAATGCTTGCTCTCACGATCGGCGGCAGCCTGCTTTCGCTCGGCCCGGTTTTGCCTTTTGTCAGTTACGGGTTGGCCGCGGCGAAGACAGTGCTGGTCTTCTGGTTTTTCATGGAAATGCGCCGTGAACCGGGCCTTGCGCGGCTCGCGGCCATGGCGGGATTTGTCTGGCTGGTGCTTCTTCTGGTATTTGTTGCCGCCGATGTGGCGACACGCTGACGGCGCTTCGCGATTTAGTCTTCGAAACTTATGACCGACGGCAACTCCGAGGCACCTTGGCGTGTTGGTAAGACGCGGGCCTTGGTCTGCGGATTTGTTAGAGGAGCGCCACGATGGATGGCGAGAGAGAGAGTTCGCGCCCCGGCGGTCCGGCGCCCCATGATGGGGGAACACCGCGATTTCTGCCCTTAGTGGTCGTTGGCCTGCTTGCGATGGTCATTGTGGCGGCGCTGATTGTATTCGCCTTGCGCCACGAATGGGCTGCGTCCGGGTCAGACAAGCCGGCCCCGGCTTCGCAGGTCGCACCGGCGGATAAGTGATCGATAACACCAAAACATACCGCTCGCACCGAACGCTATCGGGAGGCCACCGGAGTGACCGTGTCTCACGATGGCATCCAGATGCAAATCAGAACTGCGAAGCAATCCCTGGGCGCCCCGAACCTATGCAGGTTGGAGTGGAGATTACCTGGCAGGTTCGACGTCATCGAAGCGGGTTGCCGACGGAAACAGGCACGCCCCCGCGTCAGGCAGCATCGCCTCGACCAGTCGGCGTTGCCGTTCCAGAAACCGGCGCGAGTGCGAAGCGTTCAGCGATTGAGCATCAGGAGAGCGTCGATGGCGAAATTTCATTTCAGACCCACTCTCAAGATGGCATCGGCTGTCCGACGAGGCTTACGCCTGAGCCAGAAGTTTGAAAGTGAGGGTACGCAGGTGAGCGTTGACAGGGCAGACCAATTGGCAGAGCGTCGCGAGACCTCCGGGGCAGACATGAAGTCCATGCCCAGCTTCGCCGCGCGCCATGTCGTCGACCGGCAAGCGAACATGCACAAGTGGAATTCGGAAAGCGACCCTTCCGCCGGATTCATCGCGTGGCTTCTCTGGGGCGGCGACGCTGGCAGGGCCTGGGCGGAACGTAAGTTGCAGCAACTGGAGAACCGGCACGAAAGCTAGGGAGAGGCTGATGAAGCTTTACTACTCACCGGGCGCCTGCAGCCTTGCCGACCATATCGCACTTGTCGAGGGCGGGTTGCCTTTCGAGCCGATAAAGGTCGATCTCAAGACCAAGACAGTCGAGAAGGGCGGGGATTTCAAGAAGATCAATCCCAAGGGCTACGTGCCGGTTCTTGAGCTGGACGATGGGTCCATACTCACTGAGAACGTCGCGATCCTCAGTTATATCGCAGAGCGGGCCAGCGGGCTCAAGCTTCCAGGCGAAATGGGCAAATTCAGGGTTCTGGAAGCATTGGCCTATATTTCGACGGAATTGCACAAGGGTTTCAAGCCGTTCTTCAGCGGCGCGTCCGATGAAGACAAGGAGCGAGCGAGAGAAGTCCTTACCAAGCGCTTTGCGTTCTTTGACGCCGAGCTCGCCGAGCAGGACTTTGCAGCAGGTGAGAATTTCACGGTGGCAGACTGTTATCTCTTCGTGATGCTGTTCTGGGCCAAGACCAAGGCGAGCTTAGACCTGACGTCCAACCTCTCCGCATATTACGGGCGGCTTTCTGCCCGGGAAGGCGTCCGCAAGGCGTTGGCCGACGAAGGGTTGGGGTGAGCGGGGGTGGCCACCGGCCCCCTTGGAACGACAACTGGCATGTCATCGGTGGACTTTCATGCAAGCGGGACGGGTCGGGAAGGGTGGCAAGCGTGTCGCCGGGTGGCTACTTCGCACCAAGCAGCGTGTGGCCGGTTATCATTGTGACCTCCACGCCATTGCACTGGATGAAGCAATGGTGGGGAACGCCAAGCCGGTGTTTTTGCCAATCTGCCATGCATGATCAACGTGAACTCGTGTGCGAATTGTTTCGCGTGAACCGCAGATCGCACTGAAATGGCGGCTGTCGGAATACGCCATTTCGACGAGTTGCTGGCCCTCTGCCACCTTGCTGCGTCCGCCGGGCGTGAATTCGTGCCGCTTGGCGCCGAGACCAGTGGTATTGCGCGCGACCGCGCCGAGCACCTCTGCGATGCCCTTTCGCAGCGAAGGGGCCGGCGGCACTTGCTCGGTCAGGAGCAAACGCGAAGCCGGGTTTGACTGACCGGCCCAAATAATTGCGAAACATGGCAGTGTCGCCAGTGCGGCCGTATAGGACGGCACGCATCCTACCTGCGGGCAGGACGTGTCAGCTCTTCGCGCGGAACATTTCCCAATGGCGTCCCATGCCCTCCTCACGACGCCCTGCACTCCACGGAAATGCTGCCGGTACCGGCGCCGATAATGGTAGCTTCACAGTTACGGTCCGCCATGTCAGCGGCTGCCCAAGCTGTGCCAGGCTTCGCGCACCTTGGCGATCCCGAAGCGAACCACCTGGGCCGGATCGATATGCGGCATGGTCGGCAGCTCGTTCGGGTCGACGATCGCATGCAGGATGGCAGGACCCGGTGCCGCCAGGAACTCTTTCACGGTCGCATCCAGCAAAGCCGGATCGCGCACGGTGAACCCTCGTGCCCCGCAAGCGCGCGCGAATGCCGCGAAGTCGACATTGGGAAAAGTCGTTCCGCTTGCGGCTGGCAGAGCGGCGACCTCCATCTCGAGATGGACGAGGCCCCATTGCGCATTGTCGTAGACGACGATCTTGACAGGCAGGCGATGTTCGACACTCGTCATGAACTCGCCGAGCAGCATCGTCATTCCACCATCGCCGACATGGGCGATGACCTGGCGGCTGAGGTCGAGCAACTGTGCGCCATTAGCGAGGCCAAGGCCCGTACCGACTGCGGCATTGTTGTATGAGCCGGTTCCCTGCTGCCGGCCGCTCTGGCGCCACCAGTTCGCCGCCCAGAGCGTCACCTCGCCGGTATCGGTCACGATGATCGCATCGGACGCAGCATGGTCGCTGATTGATCGCGCAAGCGCCGGCGCGTGGAGCGTGCCGGGGGTGCGCGCGGGGTCGGCACGCTTGTCGAGCATTGCGTTCCATTCGGCGCGTGCGGTCTGCGCCGTCTGCTGAAATGCGGAGTCGGTCCTTTCGGGCAGCTGTTCGAGCAGCATCTCGAGAGCCGGCCGCACCGATCCGATGATGCCAAGAGCGACCGGCGCGCGCCTGCCGAGCGCGAGCGCGCGTTCATCGATCTGGATCACCTTGCCATGCTTGGGCAGGAATTCCGAGTAGGGATAGTCAGTGCCGAGCATGAGCAGGAGATCGGCATCGTTGATGGCATCGACTCCGGCTTTCGTGCCGATGAGGCCCACGCCACCGATCCAATGCGGATGAGTGAAGGGCAGGATGTCTTTGCCGCGAAACGTGTGCATGAGCGGCGCCTTCAGGCGCTCGGCTAACCGCTCGAGCTGCGATGCGGCTCCATGGCAACCATGGCCGCAGAAAACTGCGACGGTCTTGGCTTCGCCGATCAGGCGCGCGGCCTCGCCGATGTCCGCCGGATCGGGCGCGACCTCGGGACGCGGGCGCAGCGTCGGCAGGCTCGGGACCTCGCCGGAAACCTTCGCCGCAAAAACTTCCGGCGGCACATTGATATGTGCGACGCCGCGTTCCGCATAGGCTGCCGCGATTGCTTCGCGAATGACGGCGGGTGCCTGCTCGGGCGAGGCGATGACCTGGCTGTAGACAGCAACGTCGCGAAAGAGGAGGGCCGGGTCATCCTCCTGAAGGTAATCGGTGCCGCGCTTATCCGCCGGGACGCCGCCGGTGATGGCGAGCACGGGTGCATGATCCTTGCGTGCCTCATAGAGGCCTGCAACCAGATGATTGCCGCCGGGCCCCGTCGTCCCGCAGCAGACGCCGAGACGGCCGGTGAGCTTCGCCTGTCCCGTTGCCGCCAGCGCCCCGCCTTCCTCGTGCCGAACGCCGAACCAGTTGATCCGATCATCGGTGTCGAGGGCGTGGGTTAGAGGATTGAGCGCATCGCCGACCACTCCGAAAACATGGGAAACGCCGACTTGGGCAAGCGTATCGACCAGCAACTCGGCAACCGTTCGCGACATCGGGCACTCCTTCTGAGGTTGTCAGATAACGCTTCGGGACCGCCAAGCGCTCCCGATCATGGCAATCATTGAAAAGGAAACGGGCGGGCACGGCTGTTTGAACGTCGGCCCAGAGCGCGGAAAGCTCTTTGGATCAATTCTGTGAAGGATAGGACGCATTCGAGATATGGCTTCCTGCTGGCAGATATGGGAGGGCTTCCTGCCGCCTAGTCCGGTGGCCCCAATCAGGAAAAGGAAACGCCTGCTTCTGCCGAAAACGACCTCACAATGACCACAAATTAGCGGTCAATGCGAGTGGGCCGAAGTTCTCGTCATGGGGGGCAAGTCCGGATCATTCACCGATCCCGGCAATCCGGCAGACTGCCGAGCGCATCGTTGAAACACTCACCGATATCCGGCCGCACGAGCATGGCACTCTGCTGATCGACGGCGCAAAATGGGGCGTCGGCGGCGACACGCAGTCGAGCGAATTCGGCAAGCCCATGCCCCAACCGCCTGGAACCCAACCGCTTCACGTTACGCATCAGTGCTTTCGATGGTGCAGGAACCGCGCCGGACAAGCCGAAGCCTGCCGCCGATACGGTGAGCGAATGATGCCTTCGGTTTTCCGATCGGAGCCGGCATCGTGACGCCGAAAGGCTGAAGGCAACTCAGCTGGTTAGTGCCGGTCCTAAATCCGTGATCCAGCAGTAGGTCCGGAAATGACGGGTTGACGTAGTATTGGCAGGTTTTGGGGTAGTCAGGCTGCGAAGCTATGCCCTTCGTAGCAGGAAGCGGTGAAAACCGCTGATGGGGAGAAAATTTTCGGCCTGCGGATGCAGCGCTGCACGTGCCTGCGGGCGCGCGCAATGACCGCTCGTTAGAATATTTTCCAGAGGTCTGTGTCGGCACAGGCGTAACCGCGCCCCAGGAAGCGCACGGTATCCACAGCCAGTTCAAGCTCGGTGGACCGCGCGCGATCGTCCTGGGGGACGCGATTGCTATTTCAGAGATTAAAGTCCCTTTGCCATATTGAGATGGGCGGTCACGATCGGAACAAGCTTTGTCGCGAACGCTTTTAGGGAGGGCACGTCGCCACTAGCCGAGTAAGCTTTGAGGGCATCGAGCGTCGCCTGATGGCCACTGCGCTGCGCATCGGCATAGGCCTTGTCAAACTCCGCGCCCGACTTCGAAGCGAGACCGTCGAGAGTTTGCTGCTGCGCCGGGGTCAGCGTTGGCGAAGGGACGATCGCCGGTGAGGCAGCGGCGGCAGCAGAAATCAGCTTGGCCGTGGAATCGGTGTGCGCCTTGATCATTTCCTCGGCAAAATGCTTCACATTCGCGGACTTCGCCTGGGTTGCGGCAAGCTTCGAGCTTTCGATCTCGAACTTGTCACTCGCTGCGGCGGCATCAGCGAACGCTTGACCGGGGGTGGCCTGCGGTGAGGCGACCGGCTGGGTTATGCTGACGTCGTTCACGGTAGTCGAGTTTTCGGTAACAGGCTTTTCGGCCTTTTTACCGCAACCACCAAGGCCCAATGCGGCGATCGAGACAACAAGCAAGAAAGAATGTTTCATAAGGTTGCTCCCAGACGGAACCATACGGACTTTCGTCTGATTAACCGCTTGGGCCCCATAGTGTTCCAGACGGTGCGATATACAGTCCGTCATTTTCGAAATGGGTGCGCGTGGAAAAACACAGCAGGAGTGAGCGATGAGTGTTTTCGGAAACATAATGGGCAAGATCTTTGGTCGTCACAACGGCAACACCGCACCGGCTCAGTCGCCGGCGTCGCCTAGTGCTCAATCGTCCGGCTCTCCGGCGCAACCAACTCCGGCTGCGCCCGACCCCGCAGCGGCGACAGAGGCGCCTCAGGTTGATGTCGAGGCGGTTTTGGAGGCTATGGCCGCAACGAAGAATGATCACGGCGGCAACTACAAGACTTCCATCGTCGATCTTCTGAAACTTCTCGATCTCGATTCCAGCCTCTCTGCGCGCAAGGATCTAGCGCAGGAACTGGGCGTTCATGCGGGCGACGACGGCTCGGCCCAGCAAAACATCGCCCTTCACCGCGCCGTTATGGACAAGCTCGCCGAAAATGGCGGGATTGTGCCCGACAGCTTGCGACAGTAGCACAGCATTTCCGCTTCGAGCGCCCCCGTTGCGTGAAGCGCCCTGTCGATGTGTGGAAGTGATGAGACTTGACCATCGGGCAGGGCGTTGTCGGGGGAGGCACGGCTCTGCCATAGCCGATTGCGAAATTAACGTAGCTTTGCTGCGCGGCCTGGAGCGACTGGATAACGTGCTTGTCCTGGGAACCGAGGATGGTTCGTCCTCGAGGATCGGATCAGCCCTTCTAGCGACGGAAATAATCGTTCGCCGGAATGACGGCCTACACTCTTGCATTTTGGCCCGTTGCCGTTCCCGAAGCGTTGCCCCGAAGCCGAGCCGGTTCGTCACCTGTAAGCCGTGACTGTTCTCTCGGCCCGTTGCCCTCTGGCGGCTCGGAGGAGGATAATCGGGCCGCAGGGGGAGAACGCGCCTTACGGACGCATCGGTGCTGAGCCATAATTGGATTAGAGCGACAGAGCGCTGGTCGGCCAGCGCTTTGTCAACTGATCTGCCTATGGGATGCTGCGATGAAAGGCGAAGCGTCCGTGCAACAGTAAATGGGTCTGCCGACCTGGCGGATCGTGCGAGGATCAGTTCCAGAGGTGAGCGCGGTAGCGTTCGAAGCACCGCGCTCCACACCTGAGGCGCATAAGCGCGCCCTCGGCGATGGCTGTGGCTAGCTCGGGATTTTGCCTGACCAATGGTCGCAAAGCTTCGCGATTCCAGTCTGCGCTATGTTTGACGTCGAGGACGGCGTGAAGATCGAAATATCGTCGCTCGCTATCGCTGAGCCCGATGCGTCGGAGGCCCTGCGCGACCATCGCCGACCGACCGGGCGCCGTCAGTTCGATGACGCCGAGGCCACCGATCGAATGCCATGCATAGCTGCGATTTGTCGCCATCGCGGTCATCGCATTTGCGAGGGCGAGACTTTCCCAAACCGTGGTATCGATCTTTGGGTCAACGCTCAGCGTTTCGACGAGACGCGCGAGCATCGGTCCATGCATTCCCTTGGCATTGCCGCGGCCCATTTCGTCCCAATAATTGCGCGCGAGTTCGAGTTTGGCAGGGATGGGCAGCTTAACCTGTGTGTAGGCGACGAGGTCGTCGAAGCCCGCTTCGCCGGCGGCCTCCTGCTCGAAAAACCAGCGTATCTCATCGCGCGTCGCCTCCTCGGCGAGCCAAGGAAAGAGCGCGTCCCCCTGGCCAGGGCCGGTCGTACTAAGCTCTTCGAACCATGCGATGAAGCCGTCGGCATCCGTCGGCGCGCGCGCGGCGTCTTCGCGTACCGCGGAACGAAGTTCCTCGAGAAAGGCGATCTCGAGGCGATGCATGCGCGTGTCGCGGTCCTCGGCCGCGCGCCAGTTGGCGGGAGGCAGGCTGGGGGCGAGACGTTCATGATTCCAATGAGCAAGGGATTGCTGGAATCGGTCGTTGAGGAATTGCGAAGCGCCGGCCACG
Organism: Novosphingobium oxfordense; assembly: GCF_044029435.1. NCBI lineage: Bacteria > Pseudomonadati > Pseudomonadota > Alphaproteobacteria > Sphingomonadales > Sphingomonadaceae > Novosphingobium > Novosphingobium oxfordense. The sequence continues at coordinate 147,270 of NZ_CP147007.1, forward strand.
GCGCGCGAATTGAAGAGAGTAGCCATGCTGCAAACAACAACGAGAAGCGTACCCAGTTCCTGATCGCTCGACCGCGAGCGGGAAAGTGAAGCTTGTCACGTTCGCCTGCTTGCCACTGGAAGGGCTGGCGTGTTTAGGGCGCCAGTGATCGAGTTCAGGTCGCTCTGGTCAATGCCGGTAAGATCCAAAATGCACCTAATTTCAACTGCGGTTCCAGGTGGCATCTTTTCCGTTGAAACCATGCACGGTGGCAATACGCGCGTAAAACCGCTCGCCGCCCCCATAATGGAGAGCCTGAGAGGCTTTGCGCAGCAACGGCTTGTATCCACTTGATTTTTGCACGAACATTCACACCCAAGAAGGCTCGTTTCGGGCTGCTTTGAAATCACGTATTTGGCGTTCGGCGAATAAGTACCCGCCTTGATGATCGTGATAGAAATCGAAAGTGATGGTGGCGACATCTTGGGTCTCGATGCATGTCCAACAAAATGGTGCGTGTTGTCGTTACGCGGTTGGTAGGCATTGAGCAGCCTTGCGCGGCTATGCAAAACCTCGTTGTCTCCACTTCTGCCGGAATACAGCGTTGGTTCGCCGCAAGACTGAAAACAGGGGGCGCCCCAGTCCCCGGCCAGCGCCTCACCATCGTTGCATCGGTGTTCACGGCTCATCGCGACCGACTACCTCTGGTGTTTGTCAGCGAGGTTGACACCCGCGTTGCAGCAAGGATGGGCAAGGTTGAAATTCAAGCAATGACATCGGCCATGTCGGCACAGGAAATCGTCGTCTCCGCCAAGTTCTCCAGCCTCGCCGCAACTCGCCCCTCGAGGCGCGAATTTTGGGCTCGTGAATAGATGGGTGCTTGCGGCACAACCTGTAAATATTCAGGATTTCCCGCTCGGAAGGGAGGACACAGCTTACTCTCACCACCCGCTATCGGATCGCAACTCCAATAAATGCCTACTGCGACCTATGGGGACGTGTTTTTCTGAATGATTTTCACAAGGCAGTACTAAACGTCATTCGTCGGCGCTCGGAGTTATCGACCTAAAGGTGATGACCTCCGTGAGCCTAGGGTGGGCCAGCGGCCACCATCTCATGTAGAGAAGGAGCCCACCGACAAAGATGCCGATCGTGCCGGCCGTCAGTTGGCCGGTGGTCAAATTGACGCCTAGCAAGGAGGCGAAGCCCAGGATGCATGCCATGACAATGGACGCGGCAAGCCAGGACGCACGGTTCGGAGAGAGCATCGGCGACCAATTCTCGGGGTCGATGCCTGCGCGCACGAAGACGTCGGGGTCGAACCGAAGGTCCGGATATTTCGCAAGGCGGCGAAGCAGCGCCACGCGCACCTCGTGCGCGTTGCGAAACCGTAGACACCCCAGGACATCGCTGCGCAACTGCAGCGGCAGGAAACGCTGGACCAACGCGCCGTTCGCATCACGATACCAGAATGTCATCCGCGCATTGGGGGCCACGCGGTAGGCTTCCGCCGCGATACCGATGTCGTATGTCCGCTCCGGATTGCGCTCGATGCACCCCCACTCGATCCGCTGTCCGTTGGCGGGATGGTCAAGGTATGGGCCGTTTCCAAATTCGACTCCGTCGCTCGACACCCGAAACCATGCCCCGGGTTTCAACGCTGCCCAAACCAGCGCTATGGCGAGGCCAGCCGAAAGCGATGCTGCCAAAAGAATCAAGATAACAACAAATCCGGGACTGTTGACGCTGGAGATTTTTGCAAATCCGGCGACCGGCAGCCATATTGCAAATAAGATGCATGGAAGTGAGGCGCTGCAGCAGAACAAACGCGTCCCCACTATATCCGGAATACCATCTATCGTTTCGAAGCTAGCTTCATCGATGGCTATGGTAATCACGCAGAACCCCTTGCTTGCTGATACGGCAGGGGAGCTAGATTTTTATCCATGCCGCAGTGCCTGCCATAGAGTCTAGATAGCTGACAATATCCAGTTTTTCCAAACGAGGAGTGTTCACTGGCGGTTTGCATTATGAGGGTTTGGCTGGCTGGCGGGTGGCGCGCCGCTTGACCGCGCCAATGTGGGGAATTCCCAGTATGAAAGGCCTCATGATGGAACGAACCCGATACGGACTAATGGAGAGCTTCTTTTGAACCGAAGCATCGCCCATTCATGGAACCCGCCGGGTAGGCCACTATAATACAATGGAGCGTGCAATGACGATCAATATCTGACGCCGATCTCGCTCGCGCTCGGCGCGCCGGCGGCCCATGCTCATGCAATATGGATCGAGCGCGATCATTTGAAAGAAATCGCGCGCGGGCCGTGCGGAGCCATGCGCCAATGCCGTTCAAGAGCGCCCCGGTCGCCACGGACGGCAACAGCATCGTCCAGATGCGCGATGGCAAGCCTGTTGGCGATGCCAGCCTCGCTACGATCCCGCCAGAGAAGGAGTCGAAAGCGTTGAAGACCGATGCGCAAGCATGTTCGATGTGCCCCCACGCGAAATGGGCCGAGCTCGGCCTGCTAGCCTTGTCGCCAATTGACCGAGAGGCAGCGATCGTTTTCAGGGCATCATCGGAAACGTGCGCGTCTGCGCAACGCGAAGACCCCCAGGAAGATTGCCCGCGGAAAGGCAGGACATGGACGCGTAGATCATACCTTTAGGTGGTTGCCAAACCGCTACTGTCCTGCATAGTGACTTCCTTCCTTGAAGGGAGGAGGGGGCTGGGAGGTGCGACCCGAACTCAGCAACGGCGGCTGGCTTTTTTCCGACCCCTAAGCTGCCGCCGCCCCTTACTTCGCGACCGCTTCCAACAGCGGGTGAACGTGTTTCCCACACCGGTTAATCAAGTCATTTCGATGCGGCGCCCTGCGGCGCTGCGTTTGCCATCGCCTGCGGGCACTGCCCGAGTATCGGTCGGCTTTACCAATCCTTGCCGAATTGTTCGAGAAGTGCGTTCGAAGGAGAGCCAGTTTGCTATCATCCATTTCGGATTCGCACGCCCTTTCGGACTTCGATATATGGCACCCGCCGGTGCCCGAAAACGGGCCCAGCTTCCGCTCGGCCAACCATGCCGTGAGACGGTGAGCGCCGTCCGACCCGCGAGTTCGCAATCAGTTCTGCAGTGTGACGCACAATTTTGCTTACAGCTTGGAGCGATTAGCAGGCACTCCAGCTTCAGGAAGGCACTTTGCTCAAAAGAAGAGCCCTCGCATGGTACGCCACAGCTCTCTCTCTGTGGGCATAGACAGCAGCAATGGAGCGTCTGCGCCGAAGCGCCTCCTGGGCTTTGCGAGCTTCCTTTCGCGCGCGGCATAACAGGCGTTCAACGGAAGATTTCATAACCGACTCCAGTCCCGATTCAGCTTCACGCTATCGGGTCTGGCTTCAGGCACAAATGGGCTTCGGTGAGGTGCACGGTTCGTGCGCCTACCCGCTTTCTCGCCAGTCAAGGCTTCTGAAAAAGACCATGAGGCGAATTTCGCGTTCATCGCCCGCGGCCCTGCCGGCTCGATCACGCAAATCCCGATTTGTCTTTGAAACGTTACGATCTCCCAGCGGATGGTGTCGTACGCGCGGACTGACGTCATTGGCGACGCCGGGTAGAACGGCACGATGCGATTCCATTTTTGTCAATGTATTGGGCTGGGGTTGCATCATCGAGCTTGTTGTGAAGCCATGGACTAAGATCGCCTTGCGGCATCACCGTGAAATCGACCGCAGGGACTTGCGCCTGACAACCTACATCAGTTGTTCCAAGGTCTTGTGATTGACCTTTGTTCCTCAAGGGTATTCATCTGCAGGTCGCATCAACCCCGCGACGTACGGCGTGACATTTGACAGCACTTCCCTCTTGGTCGCATTTGCATAGTAGTTGCCGCACGACCAGGATCAGCCATTTGCGAAAGAGTTACGAAGCCCGGAACCGTCTGCGGTTGCTGAAGCTGATACGCAGGCACGGCGGGATATCGCGAACCGAACTCGCCGAATTGTCGGGGTTGACCAAAAGCACGGTAACCGCGCTCGTGGCGGAAATGACGGCAGGCGGGATCGTCCGCGAAGCGGCAGTACCGACTGTCGGCAGGGGGCGACCCCGGGTCCAGCTGGAAATCGACGAGCGCCGCGCGCACGCGGTTGCTCTGTTCCCCCTCGAGAATGGAACTGTCTCGATCGACGTTATCGATCTGAAAGGGCGGCGTGTCTTCTCCAGTCTGGCGCAAATCCGCGATTTCGACATGATCGATGATCTTCCGCGCCAATTGTCCGAGCCGATCGAGGCCGCCATCGCCGGCAGTTTAGTTCCCCGATCTGCTATCGGTGGCATCGGCATCGTCCTGCCGGGGCTGGTGGACCGGATCGGCGGTGTCGTTCACTGGCTGCCGTCCGCTGCCCCTCATGCCGAACTGCCGCTAGGCCGCCGCTTGTCGGACCGGCTGGGTGTTCCGGTATCGCTGGAGAACAGAGCCACGATCCTTGCCCGTGCGGAACACTGGTTCGGGGACAGCGGCGGGCAGGATGACTTCACGCTGATCGCTCTCATGGAGCTGGGGATGGGCGGCGCCCGCTATGTCGAAGGTGAATTGCTGACCGGCGTTCATGGTATGAACAGCGAGTTCGGCCATGTGAAAGTCGCCTTCGAGAACGGACGTTCCTGTCACTGCGGCGGCTCGGGCTGCCTCACCACGTACGCCAGTGCTTTCGGCGTCTTGACCGAGCTAGTGGGGGGGGCGGCCCTTCAAACATTCGACAAGGCCTCGATCAGGACGCTCTTCGATGAAGCCGTCGCCAAAGCGCTGTCAGGTGATGAACGCGCGCGCGCGGAATTCGAGCGGGCAGGGCGAGCACTGGCAGTGGCGGTAGCGAGCCACATCAATGAGCAGGACCCAGGGCGGGTCGTGGTTGTCACGGCTCATCCCGACCACGCTGCGCTGATGGCGGTTTCGTTTCAAGAAACGGTGGCCGCCCAGACGCTTCCCGCCCTTCGCGAACGCACGGAAGTCGACCTCAGGCCGATACAGCACGATGATTTGTGGAAGGGATCGGCGAGCCTGGCCCTGGAACGTATTTATGCTGGGCGATCGGTCGCCGAGGCCGGTTTTTAAGCCTGATAGATTTAGTTCGTTGACTGAATTAAATCGTGCGAATAGGTTGAGAATGTCAGGCAAATCCTCTCCGTCGCGCTTCCACGGCCGCGGTGAGCGGGCTGGCAGCATCCGAGGCGACAGCGTCAGGATCGCACTATCCGACACGACAGGAGGGAAGATGGGGCAATCCGCTCGAGGGGCACGGCTGTCCGCCGCCAATCCATAGGACACTGACCATTCCGGCAGAGCTCTTGCTCTGCCGCGTTATCGGGCATCTGCAGCGCCTGCACGCACGCCTCCGGTGGTGCGAACGGCGAAGCCATGCTCGATCCAGACACACCTTTCAGGATCACAAGCGTGCAACAATATTCGAACACAATCGCCCCGCGCCGCAATTGGCTGCCTGTCGCTCTGCTGCTGACTTCCGCGCTGGCGCCGATCGCCGCACATGCGCAGGAAACTGCGCCGAAGGATCAGCCGGGCGAAATCGTCGTCACTGCCCAAAAGCGCACCGAGCGCCTGCAGGACGTGCCGCTCGCCGTCACCGCGCTGTCGGGAGATACCCTTGCCTCGCGGCAGATCAACGATACGAGCGCGCTTGCCAATGCCGTCCCCTCGCTGACCTATACGCAGAACAACAACGTCTCCAATTCCACGTTCCGCATTCGCGGTATCGGCACTTCGCTGTACAACCAGGGGTCGGAATCCTCGGTCTCCACAGTGATCGACGGGGTTGTGCTGGCCCGGCAGGCGCAGGGTTTTGCCGACCTTGCCGATATCGAGCGGGTAGAGGTTCTGCGCGGCCCCCAGGGAACCCTGTTCGGCAAGAACGCGACCGGCGGCGTCATCAGCGTGGTCACCGCCCGGCCGACCCATGAATGGACCGCCCGTGCCGAAGCGACCGTCGCTGAGCAGGATGAATACCGCGTCAAAGGCACGATCTCCGGCCCGCTCGGCGATACGCTGCGCGCACGGGTGAGCGGCTTCTACAACGATGTCGGCGGCCACATCGACAATGTGGCGAATGGCAAGGACAAGAACGGCTTCACCAGTTGGGGCCTGCGCGGCAAGCTGGAGTGGGATGCGACCGAACGGCTGAACCTCCTGCTGTCGGCGGACTATCGCAAGACTGATGCCGATTGCTGCCAGCCGCAGTACCTGCAAGTCAGCACGCCGCTGCTGGCATCGCTGATCGCGCCGCTCGTGGCCGGCAGGCACAACCGTCAGGTCAATATCGACAGCCCTTCGTTCAACGACACCCGCCAGTGGATCGTCTCGCTCGAAGGCAATCTGGAACTGGGCGACCACACGCTGACCTCGATCACCGCCTGGCAGAAGTTCGATTTCGACAACAATGTCGATGTCGACGGCCTGCCTTATGACGGCCCGCTGTTGCTGCCTTATGGCCAAAGCAAGTACCTGCTGAACGGCGGCCCCGCCGGCGTGCGGCAGTTCTCGCAGGAACTGCGCCTGACCTCGCCCGAACATCAACCGCTGACGTATGTGCTAGGCCTCTATTACCTTGATCTCGATGTTACGCGCGGGTTCCGCCGCCGCCTTCAGTCCTGCGCGGGCGGGACCACCGTGATCGGCGCGGTCTGCCCCAACGTCGTGACCTCCTCCACCTGGCACGAAGCTTCGGGCGAAACGAGGCAGTGGGCGGCATTCGGTCAGGCCGAGTGGCATGTGATCGACCGCCTTTCGCTGATCGGCGGATGGCGGCTCCAGCGCGAGACCGTCAGCTATGTCGGCAATCGCCCGGGTACCGCGCTGGTTGCGGGCGACACCCCGCTGATGGGGGCTTCCGCAGGCAGCGGCTCCACCGCCGACACCGACCTTTCCGGCAAGCTGGGCCTGCAATACCGCTTCTCGCCCGACGCGCAGGCCTATGTGACGTGGACGCGCGGATACAAAGGCGCGGCGTACGATCTGGAAGTCAGCGCCGATTTTGCCAATCAGCGTGCGGTCCGTCCCGAGACGGTGAGGGCTTGGGAAGCGGGCCTCAAGCTCGACCTGCTCGATCGCAAGCTGTCCGTGAATACGGCACTGTTTTATGCGGACTATACCGATCTGCAGGTGCAGGCCGCCGTCACCGATCCGCTAACCAACATCACGACGTCGGTCCCGACCAATGCCGGCAGTGCCAGGACCAAGGGTGTCGAAATCGAATTCACCGCCCGCCCAGTTCGCGGGCTGAGCGTTCAGGCCGGCGGCACGTATCTCGACGCCAAGGTCGATGTCGATGGGCTCAGTTGCCCGCTCTACGACCAGGCCGCCGCGCAAGTGGCGAGCGGCAGCCCGGTCAACCAGTGCTACCGCACGGCGGCGGGCGCAGCGCCGCTGCTCAATGTGCGCGGGGGGCGCATTCCCAACGCGCCGAAGTGGCGCGGAACCGCATCCCTGCGCTATGAAAGCGACATTGCCGGTAGCGATCTGGCCGCCTTCGCGCAGCTATCCGGCAACGCCCAATCGAAGATCCAGTTCGCGTTGGAGCAGGACCGCGATCTGGTTCAGGGCGCTTACGCCACGTTCGACTTCAGCCTTGGCCTGCGCCGGCAGGACGGGCGCTATGGCGTCACGCTGTTCGTGCGAAATCTTACCGATCGGCATTTCGTGACCGGCATGGGCCGGGCCTCGGTCCTTACCAATGCTGCCAACCCCTACAATCTCACCGGGTTCATTCCGAAGGATGCCGATCGCTACTTCGGCGCAACCTTCACGTTCCAGTATTGAGGAGAAGGTCATGAGCCGGATTACCCGCAGAAACCTGCTTTCGACCGGTGCGGCGGCCGCAGCCGCCGGTCTCGCCGCCAAAGTGCAGGCCATCCCCGCAGGAAAGGACCGCCCCAACATCCTCTGGCTGGTGAGCGAGGACAACAATCCCTTCATCGGCGCCTATGGAGACCGACTGGCCCACACGCCGACGCTGGACCGACTGGCGCGCGAGGGCATCCTCTATCGCAACGTCTATTCCAATGCCCCGGTCTGCGCGCCGTCGCGGTTCGGCATCATCACCGGCGTGCATCCCGAAAGCGCCGGGCCCGCCCACAACATGCGTGCCGTGGCGAAGCTCCCGCCCCTGCTGGCAGGCTTTCCCGAATATTTGCGCGAGGCGGGTTACTACTGCACCAACAACGCCAAGACCGACTACAACTGCGACCTCAAGCCGGAGAAGATCTGGAACGCATCGAGCAAGCAGGCACACTGGCAGGGCCGCCCGGAGGGTGCGCCGTTCTTCGCCGTCTTCAACACCGAGACGACGCATGAATCGCGTATCTTCCAGACGCTCGATGGTCAGGTGAAACCGGAGGATATCCGCGTTCCCGCCTATCTGCCTGACACGCCCGGCATCCGGCAGGACTTCGCGACTTATTACAATCTCATGGAGAAGATGGACGGAGAGATCGCGGCACGTCTTGCGGAGCTGGACGCGGCGGGTCTCTCCGAAGACACCATCGTCTTCTACTATTCCGACAACGGCGGTGTCCTGCCTCGCAGCAAGCGCTATTGCTACGACGAGGGCCTGCGCTGCGCGATGATCGTGCGGATCCCGGAAAAGTGGCGCCATCTCGCCCCCGGCGCACCGGGCCGCGAGGTGCAGGCGCCGGTGACTTTCATCGACCTTGCGCCGACCGTGTTGTCACTGGCCGGGATCGCCAAGCCGGCGCACATGCAGGGATCGGCCTTCCTTGGCCGCTATGCGGGGAAACCCAAGACTTACGCCTTCGGCATGCGAAACCGCATGGACGAACGCTATGACATGGCCCGCACGGTGACCGACGGTCGCTATCGCTACATCCGCAACTATTCGCCCCATCGTCCCTGGGGGCAGCATGGCCAGTTTCAGTGGATCGCCAAGGGCTATCAGGACTGGGAAACCGCGCATCTGGCAGGCACGCTGAACCCGGCGCAGGACCTTTATTGGCAGCGCAAGCCGTTCGAACAGTTCTTCGATCTGGAAAGCGACCGCGATCAGGTAACGAACCTGATCGACAATCCGGTGCATCATGCACGCATCGAAGCCATGCGTGGCGCGCTCGACGCACACATGCTGGACGTCAACGATAACGGATTCATCCCTGAAGGTTCGGCCATCGAAGGCTATGCCGAAAGCCGGCATGCAAATGTGTATCCCCTCAAACGGATCATGGACGTTGCGGCTCTTGCGGCCGAGGGCCGGCCCTCCACTCTTGCGGCCCTGCTGAAGCACCTTCGGGACGAGAATGCAGAAATCCGCTATTGGGCGGCGCAGGGATTACTGATCCGTGGGGAGGGCGCTCGCTCTGCCTTGAGTGCCATTGTCGAGATCATGCGCGCAGATTCTTCAGCCCATGTGCGGATTGCGCTCGCCGAACTTGCCGCAGCGTTAACTGCCGATCTGGAACCTGTTGCGCTGTTGACTGACATGCTTGCAACCTCGCCCAACCCTAGAATTCGCCTGCAGGCTATCAACGCGCTTACCTATATCGGCGAGAAGGCTCGTCCTGCACGCGCTGCCATCGAACGGGCGGCGAATGAGGATGACGAGTACCTCAAAGCGGCAGGGCGTTATCTGGGCTTCGTGCTGGACGGAACCTACACGCCGTCTTCGCCGGTGCTGGACATCAAGGCGTTCATGGAGCGCATGCGATCGGCTCCGGGAGCAGTGGGATGAAAAATGCCACAAAGGGGTGCCCTGGAGGACGGACACGCTTGCCGAAATTTCGGCGGGGGACCTCCTCCATTGGCCCCGCGATTATCGCCGCGAGTCTTCTACAATTGCAAATCCTTCAGGAGATTGCTTTCTCTATGAGCTTGTAATCGGCCCGCACTTGGCACTGCGCTAGTTGCCCTCAACCTCTAGGAAAAGTTCTGTGGGTTGGCTCCGGTCGCAGAGCTCGCGATGCGCCGACTTTCGAGCAGGACGAACCCGCGCTAAATCCAACCGGGGGGACGGGTAGCGCGCCGCCCTCGCGGCTGGCCTGTCCGTCGAGCCACGTGCTTCAGATGGCGACCGACGTATCATTTTGAGCCGGTTCTTGGGGGCGGACGCCGTCATGGTCCGGGATTTGCCAAGGCGCCGTTCCTCGGGAAGCTCTATTCGCCCCCGGTTTTCGATCCGGCAATTCTGCCGCGATCGCTGTGCCGCAGGACATAGGCTGCACCTAGGATCGCCGCGATAAACGCAGAGCTCGCACCGACTCCGAGCGCCCAACGCGGCCCCGCTTGGTCGGCAATATAACCCACGACAGGTGCGCCGATCGGGGTTGCACCCAATGCGACGCCGATCCGCAATGCCATGACGCGCCCCCGCATGGATGGCTCCGTTGACAGCTGGATCAGGGGATTTGTGGCATTGACGAATACGAGATAAGCCACACCAATCACTGCAAGCATCCCCGCGAAGCTCCAATAATTCGGTGCCACGCTTGCGAACGTAAAGCCCGCCCCTAGCAGTGTAGCGCTCCACACCAGTGTCATGAGCGTAGGGCGACCCGAGCGGACGGCGCATAGGACGCCCAACAGCGAACCGGCGGCCATGATCGAGGAAAGCATTCCAAAGCCTTGGGCATCGGCGTGAAAGACTTTTACGGCCATCGTCGAGATGAAGATGGGAAAGTTAAGTGCGAATGTCCCAATCAGGAAAAGCATCGCGAGAATGACGATCAGATCCTGGCGCCCACTGACATAGGTTAGCCCCGCCCTGAAGCTGCCGGGCGTACGCGCATTCGGGGTGCTGGCATGATGCAGCTCGTTTTTCCTCAAAAGCAGCAGTGACGTTACCACGGCCAGGAAAGACGAACCGTTAAGAACGAAAGCCCATCCCAAGCCTACCACCGATATCAGCAGGCCCGACACGGCTGGTCCTACAAGGCTTCCGAAATTGAACGAAAAGGTGTTAAGAGTGACCGCATTGTGCAGATCGTCATCGCCCACCAACTGAGAGACGAAGATTTGCCTCACTGGTGCATCGAACGCCGCAGCACAGCCGAACAGGAAGGCAAACATATATACCTGCCACAGGCGGATGACACCCGTCCAGGTCAGCGCCCCGAGCACGATAGCCAACACACCCATGCTCGCCTGCGTCGCGATAAGGAGCTTTCGCTGATCAGAATGATCTGCTGCTGAGCCCGTCCATGGCAGCAGCAGAAGTTGCGGCGCAAATTGAAGCGCCATGACGATGCCGACCGCTGAAGCACTGTGCCGCGTCAGCATTACCAGAACCAACCAGTCCTGCGCAGTTCGTTGTACGCCGGTCCCGATGTTCGACACCAGTGCTCCGGCCGCCCAGAGTCGATAATTCGAATGCCGAAATGATGTGAACGCCCCCGCCACTCCCATTTTCATTCCGAGGCTTGCGGATTATTCGCGCCGGGCTGCACAATGAAATCCTCGCCACTCGCAACGATGCGAAGGATGAGAGGCATGGCTTCAGCGAGAGTCGCCAGCTCTTCAGGCGTGAGCCTGGTCTGGATGGCGTTTGACAGCCAATCCTGCCGACTGGCGCGGCCCTTGGTCAGCCACGCCCGGCAGTCGTCCGTCAGCACCAGCAAGGTCTGGCGGCCATCCGACGGATCGGATGAACCCGAGATCAGGCCGGCCCTCTCCAGCGCCGCCACAACCGTACCCATCGATTGCGATCGCATGCCTCCGGCGCGAGCCAAAGCGGAGACCGTAGCCGCGCCATGATTTTCAAGGTGGTGCAAGACGGCAACCTGCGAGGGCTTCAGGTCGCCTGCATCGGAATTATCGTGAAGGCGCCGCTTTAGCTGCCGAGCGAAAAGCCGAAGCTCTTGTGCGAGCGTGTCGGCAGACAAGAATTCGCTTCTGTTTCCACTTGAGAACATGATGCCATGTACGGCATGGCCAGCTACCTGTGAAGGTATCTTCCTAAATTGCCGAAATAAAAGGTTGGCAGACATCACATCGCGCAATTCCCCATGTTGATCCCGCTTGGGCAAGTCTGAGCTCGGAGCTTGCCCAGGAATGCGCCGAAGGCATGGGGCCGGCCGGCGCCCGGCGTATGCCCGTAAGAGGCCTGCGAGGCGCTTTGAACTTGAAGTCAGCCTTCACAGAGTTGGGTCAGTACGCGGCGTGACGGGACAAAGAACGTCGTGCCGGTCTTCGGTGTCGAGAAATCCAGCAGGCGGTCGTAGCTGCCGGGCGGATCGCCAACGAACATTCGCTCAAGCATTTTCTCGATTACCCATAGGCGACGCGAATAGCCAATGAAGTAAGTGCCGAACTCGCCGCGCGCCGGGCTGCCGAAGGGCATGTTGTCACGCAGAATGTCGTGCTCGACGCCATATTCGTCAACGATCGTCGCCAGCGATTTGTGCGACTTGCGCGGGGCTTCATCGTCGTCGATCTCGACATTGTCGACGATGGTGCGGCCGATGATAGCTTGCTGCTCAATGGGGCCAATGGCGCCCCATGCCGCCAGATCGTGCAGATATTTCTGCACCACGACGTAGCTTCCCCCGGTGAAATCGGGATCTTCGTCGCCGACCAGCGCCGCTTCGGAGATGTCGCTTCCGGCAGGATTGGCAGTACCGTCGACGAAGCCGAGCAGATCCCGCGCGTCGAAGTAGCGAAAGCCTGAAACCGCATCGACGATGCTGACGGCTTCGCCGAGTGCAGACAGCAGCAGCCGTTCGAACTCGAAGCAGAGGTCAACGCGCTCTGCCCGAATGTGGAACAGGATGTCCCCCGGCGTCGCCGGCGCGTGGTGGACCGGTCCTTCGACCGGCTTGAACGGATGCAGTTCGGCGGGCAGTGCATCGTTCGTCAAACGGCGCCACAAGTCGTGTCCGAACCCGACGACGCAGGACAGGCGTCCGGACAGGTCGCGGAAGCCGACTGTCTTGATAAGGTCGTCGATGGAAGCTACCGTCTCGCGCACCTTGGCGATCGCGGCGTTATCGTTGTGCGCGGTGACGACGAGGAAGACCGCCGATTGGGACAGTGGCGCCTCCACGCTCTGTGCGTCGATCGGCACGCGTTCCCATGTCTGCCCGCTCATTGCTCGCCCCTCACTTTTTGTGGTGTCCTTCCTTTCTTCAATAGCAGGCAAAAGGCGAACGTCACGCTGCCTTGTCGTGTACGAATGGCCTCGCGCCTTGAGAACGGGCCGTTTCTCGGCTCTTGACGCGGCGTCATGGCTCTGGCGTTCGGTTGGCGAACTCGGCCTTCTGCATGAGGCGGAAAAAATCCGGCAATCTCCCGGCACTTTGTATCGCAGAGGAGGCCAGTTTTGGATCATCGGCAGGATAGGGCGACTTGAAACTTGGAGCTGCCGTTCGACGTCGCCTTTCAGCCAGCGCGATGTCCAGCCTCGGGTGATCGGGGCGCCCGGATCGCTCGGGCAAGATTCCTGCTTGTTGGAGGACATCGGCGGCGTGGAAACGGCCGGCATTCAAAATTGCCTACCTGCGGGCAGGGTCTCGCAGGCGGGCCCAAAAGCCTGCCAGCTGTCCGAATTTGCAGTTGTACACGCCTCGCCGTCTTCGCTCAGGCGGTCGCATGCCGTTTGATGTGCTAACCGTCTACTTCGGGGGCGTAAGTTGCCGGGAACTCGGGAAAGGGAGTTTCTCCTCCCTCTGTACCATAGCCTTCGGTGGTGTGGCCTTTGACCACATCGACGAGCATGACCGGGCCCGAGTTGGTCCAAGAGTGCCCTATCCTGTCGACCTTGTACCAACCGTCTCTCAATTGAATGAGTTCGCCGGCAGAGGGGGCTCGAAGGAACGGCGTATTGGTTGCAATCTGCTTGCCTGCAAGAAAGATGTTCACATTGTCCATCGGCTGCTCTCCAGTGAGCTGACAATTCTCCCGCGTGACGCTGCCTTGCAAACTCATTCGAACCCGCAGCGTTCCCGTAAGGACCAAAAGCTGTAGGCTTGGGTGGGACGTTTTCATCGGGTTCGCTGGCGCGCCAGGCTTGAGACGCGCTTCACGTCCCCTACCAGATGCCGACAAGATCAGAGGGAAATTTCACGATGCGGTGGGCAAGGAATGACTCACACCCTAATCCTACGGAATGCCGACGGGGAGCCTGGGCCTTACCCGCCAATATCCGGCGTTCTACATGGAAGGGAGGCTGCAAAGCTGCGGTCAGAGCCTTTTTGTGAATTGAAGGGATCTCACCGAGGCCGCCCTCCGCTGGCGGGAAGAAATGGCCCGCAAAACTGGAACGATGAAGCGACAGATCGGTTTTCGGTAATGACGCGGAGGGTGGATGCTATAAGGAGGCTGACGATGCCGCGAGGCGACAAGTCGAGTTATACCGATAAGCAGAAGCGCCAGGCCGAACATATCGAAGAAGGTTACGAAGACCGGGGCGTTAGTCACAAGGAGGCCGAAAGCCGCGCCTGGGCGACAGTCAACAAGGAATCGGGCGGCGGCAAAAAGTCTGGCTCCGGCCGCGGCGAGAAGGAAAATCACGCCTCTTCGCGCAAAGGCGGACAAAAGAGTGCCTCAGGCCAGAGCCATGCGAAGCGCTCTGCTGCTGCGAAAAAGGGTTGGGAAACCCGGCGAAAGCACGGCTGATGTCGATTCACAAGATGCTCCAACTCCATCCCGATGGAGGAGCCAGCTTTAATGAACTGCTTGCGACAGCAGCGCGTCATGCCATGTTCTGCGCGCAAATGTGCGCTAGCTGCGCGGACGCCTGCGTTGCCGAACCAATGGATATGGCGCAATGCATCCGGGCCTGTACTGATTGTTCCGATGTCTGCGCGGCATGCGAACGGCTTGCGGTGCGTCGCACCGGTGAGAATGTCCTGGCGCTCCGGCTCATGCTCGAGACTTGCGCGCGAATTTGCGAACTCTGTGCTGGGGAATGCGAGCGCCACGATCATGGTCACTGCAAGCTTTGCGCTGAAATGTGCCGCGAGTGCGCCGCTGACTGCCGGGCGGCGCTGCCAACCCTTGGCTGAACCGTGGCTACCGGCTGGAAAGTCGGTTTCCGTGCTAGCCGGCATCTGCTGGTGCGCCTCGTCTCGATAACAGCTGCTATCGGCGGGCGGACTTGTTCAGTCAGATCAAGTCGACCTTGCTATGCTTGGCATCATAGCGGCGAGGAAATGTGAGAGGTGATCGCAAATGAGCGGAGGCTGGGCGATATCCGCGGGCTGCCTCGCCGGGTTTCGACAACCATGATCCTCGCCACCGGTTCGAGTAATTATCTCTCATCGCAAGGCGGGCAACGCAGGGGTCACGCCACTTTGTAATTGCGTTCCTCGCATCGCCTTTTTCCGGTGCGGTGCGCGTCTGGTTGTAGTGACGCGCTTTCAGATTGTGCAAGACCTCAGCATTCAGCTCAAATGAGACTGTCCTGCATGATCGAACTTTCGACTTCGGCTTGGAACCGGATCGCCTCTTTCTTCTTAAGTTCCTGTATCCACCGGCTCTCAAGGGCCGTGCAGATAAATCAGACAGGAGCTCCCATGGCTGACCGACTTGCGCTGCAAGACCCCCGAACACAGTATCCGAAACCGCCTTTTCCCGAGCAGCCACAGGGCGCGCCCGGTATTGCCGGTGAAATGGATCCCAAGCCCGATCACGGTGAAGAAAGCTATGTCGGCACGGGGAAGCTCAAAGGCCGCAGGGCTTTGATTACCGGCGGCGACTCGGGCATCGGACGTGCTGCGGCAATCGCCTACGCGCGCGAAGGTGCTGACGTTGCGATCTCCTATCTTGCCTCTGAGGAGACCGACGCACAGGAAGTCGTTGCCCTGATCGAGGCAGAAGGCCGCAAAGCTATCGCGCTACCCGGCGACATCACCGACGAAGCATGGAGCAGGCAACTGGTCGAAGAGGCGGTCAGCGGACTGGGGGGTCTTGATATCCTCGTCGTCAATGCCGGTCGGCAGCAGTTTCGCGAAGATATCGGCGCAGTCAGTTCGGAGGATTTCGACAGGACGCTCAAGACCAACCTCTATGCGCTTCACTGGATCGCGCAGGCCGCAGTGCCTCATCTGCCTGCAGGCGCGTCCGTTATCACCACAGCTTCGGTGCAGGCTTACGAGCCTTCCGATATCCTGCTGGATTACGCCACGACCAAGGCGGGCATCGTCGCTTATACCAAGGCGCTTGCCAAACAGCTTATTAAAAAGGGCGTCCGTGCGAACGTAGTGGCACCCGGTCCGTTCTGGACGGTGCTTCAGCCAAGTGGTGGGCAGCCTCAGGAGAAGGTCAAGGAGTTCGGCCAACAAAGTCAGTTTGGACGTCCGGGTCAGCCTGTGGAGATAGCCCCGGTCTACGTGCTCCTCGCCTCGCAGGAAGGTAGTTACATCACTGGCGAGGTCTACGGAGTTACTGGCGGGGCTGGCGTCGCCTGATGCCAAGTATCCGTCTCCGCAATCCGCAATCCGTGGGACAGGGCTTGAATTCCAGCCGGATCCCAGCGTGTCCGGCAAGGAACCGTGCGGGGCATATTTGATGAGTGGGCCCCAGGTCTGATCGGCAATCACGATTGCATCAGGCTTGCGGAGGCGCGTAATCGCGCCGGGCTGACCCGCCTTCATTCGTGGCCGGCGGGAACGCTCCTGCCTGCGGAGGGGTTTGGCTTGTATGATCGATTGGCCCTCTCCACCACCACAAATGGCAGACGTGCCAAAGCACGGCGGTCACATGAGCCGCTATCCGGTTACACCCGATGGTCGCTATTTCATCGTGGGGGGGCGCCTTTGGCGCATGTCCGATCCGCGCCTTACGGCGGCGGCGCGCAAAGCATTGGTCAGCGAGCTTATGGCCGCACGACGGGCGGTAAATACCGCGCGCCGAAAGGCAGATCGCAGTGCGGAGGACGCAGCTCACGCCAACGTGGACAGGGCAAAGCGAGCGCTGGGCGAGCGGGGGCCGGCGTGGTGGAATGATGGCGCGCCTGACCTCAATCGCCGCATGGCGCACACCACTCCCTATGCGCGGTGGTATGCTGGCCTCGCCGATGCCTGATTGTGGAGTCACATCATCGTGATCGAGCGCTCTACGTATTTGCAGCGCGATACCGTCAGGCCTCTCGTAAAGCCGCCGGTCGTCCCGATGGAGGCCCTTCTGGTAGGAGACCTTCCGCAACCACCAGGCTGGTGTTATGAACCCAAGTGGGACGGGTTCCGGGCGCTCATCGAGCGCAAAGGCGAAAGTATCGAAATCTGGTCAAAGTCCGGCAAGCCGCTGGGGCGCTACTTCCCGGAAGTGGTGGATGCCATTTCCACGATCCGAAACGAGCGACTGCTTCTCGACGGCGAGCTGGTCGTTCCGATGGGCAATCACCTTTCATTTGCGGCATTACAGGCGCGCCTTCATCCAGCAGCCTCGCGCATAGCCCGGCTTTCCCGAGAGACGCCGGCGCAGGTCATCCTCTTCGATTGCCTTGGTAAGGACGACGAGGACATGCGCGCAGCGCCGTTCAGTGAACGCCGCGCTGCCCTCGAAGCGCTCCATTCAAACCTTGGTCGAAGCGATGTCATATTGTCGCCACTGACGACCATCCCTGGCGAGGCTCAACGATGGCTCGCGGCGAGCGGAGGTGCGCTCGACGGGGTCATAGCCAAGCAAAGTGATCTGCCTTACCTCCCGGGCCAGCGAGCAATGCGCAAAGTCAAGCAGCGCCGCACTGCCGACTGCGTTGTGGGGGGCTATCGCAAAGACGCGAAAGGACGCGTCGCCTCACTTCTTCTCGGTCTCTACGTTGTTCAAGGAAGGCTCGATCTTGTCGGTTTCACGTCAGCTTTCCGGGCGACTGAGAGAGTTGCGCTGGCAACGAAGGTCAAGGCGCATGAAGGCGGCCCCGGCTTCACTGGGCGTGCACCAGGCGGGCCAAGCCGCTGGAACCCGGACAAGAGCGGCCATTATGTCGCGCTGAAGCACGAACTGGTCGCGGAGGTTGTTTACGATCAGGTAACCTCCGGTCGGTTCCGTCATGGCACCAAGCTGCTTCGTTGGCGTCCCGACAAGGCGCCCTGCCAATGTACCGGCGATCAATTGATCCGCGAAGTGAAGCCCGCCGAACTGATTGAACTGGGTCGCCGGCGGCTGACCATCAACGGAAGTGGGGAACCGAGCCTTCGTGCCAGCCGTTTCAGGAACGAAGAGCGAACGAGGGATGAGCACATGGCTGAAGAATTACGCAATCCTAAACTTGACGAACATCCCCGATCGAACACCGAAAAAGATCCGGCCGACTGGGTCTCGGGCGATGATCCCATGACGGGCGCGCAGGCTTCATACCTCACTACTCTGTGCGAAGAGGCGGGCGAAGACTTGCCGCCCCGGGACCTTACCAAGGCGGAGGCTTCCCAGCGGATCGACGCACTGCGGGCCAAGCTTGGTCGCGACTGACGGAGATGGATCAGGTAACTGGCGGATGCCTGTGCGGATTGGTCCGCATAACGGCGGTCGGCAAGCCGTACCGCGTGGGGATTTGCCACTGCCTCGACTGCCGCAAGCATCATGGGGCACTGTTCTTTGCCGCCGCTATCTTCCCACAGGGGGCCGTCAGCGTCGCCGGCACGACCAGCAACTACAACGGCCGGCATTTCTGCCCTCGTTGCGGATCATCGGTATTCGCGCGGTACCGCGATGAGGTGGAGGTACATCTCGGCGCTCTCGATGCACCGGACCGATTTGCCCCATCATACGAGAACTGGACGGTTCGCCGCGAAGCCTGGTTGCCCGCTTTTCCCCTCGATCACAGCTATGCACGCGATCGTGAAAGTCGCGGCAGATCCGATCGCTGAACGCTTGCCGGCGCCCCCGGGACAGCGTCCCCTCACTCCTTTCCATGTCGGGTGCCGGCCTTGCGGCAGACGACGCGGTTTTGTCGTTGACAATAGTACCCGTAACCATCGCAGTCCGCGCCCGCCCGAACGCGGCGATGCTCTCCAGATTGCGGGCGGCATCAACCTGCCTTGCAGCAACGCCTGTACAATCTCTTTTCGGACCATGGAATTCAAGCGGAGAACTGCCTAGTGCCCCGCCGCTCCGGTAATCTCAGGGGGCCGGTGAGGAAAGGTAGCCGGGCGGTGTTTTCGCAGGCGAAGGGTGAATGCATCATGGAATGCCATCGCGTAATCACAAGCATTACGGCTGTACCGATCACCGCCGCGTGATGAAACTTGGTGTCGAAGTCAGCAATCCAGGAAGATGTGTGTCAAACTGACCGACCCGTGCGATGTGCGGGAACGCTCTGCGCGGGCCACTGAGATCTGCTCTCCATCCAGGTCCTCGTATACATATACGTGTGACATTGACCATCGACCCAAGGGGGGTGACAGCGAAGACACAACTGCGCGGGAACTGGCGGCAGAAACCGAGTGATTTCGTCGGAGGCGTAGTGATTTGCCTTCTACGCAAATCCGCGGGCGCTGCCGACGAAGACAACGGCCTGTCTCATTCTTGCAGCCCTCGGCCCCGCTGCGCAGCGATGCGTAAAATGAGCTGCGATCCAGTACGCCTTGCGTAGCGGATAGGTTGCAATCAGGCCGGGTTTGTATATTTTGAAGCGGGGATGGAGTTCCCCTTGAACCGCCGAAAAGGCTGATAACTCCTACTGAGTACCTTTGGGGTGCGGGTAGGAAGAAGTGCCCGCTCCTGCATCACAAGAGGAGAGGGCCTGTGACCACCAAACTGCTTGCCGTCATAGCAGAGGCTGCGACTGCGCCAGCTTGTCTTGACGCTGCTGAAGCTGCCGGTCACGCGATCCGTGACGCTTCGATTGAAGCGCTTCATGTGGTGGTCGATCCGGCCAATCTGATCACCGCGCCAGAAGAAATTGCAATCCAGAGCTTACGCGATCGATACGAAGGGACGGCGAGGGAACGAGAGGCTGAAACACATGCGGCCTATCAGTCATGGATAAACGATCATCCCGATGCCGATATACCGCTGCGTTGGAAGGAGCGTTTCGGTTCCGAAGAGCAAAACCTCGAAAGCGAGGCACGGATATTCGATGTGCTCGTACTGGCCCGGCCGACGAATATGGACGGAGGCGACGCCCTGCATGCAGCATTTCGCAGGGTGCGCCATCCCTTCTTCCTTGTCCCTTCGAAATGGCGGTTCAACTACCGGCAAAGCTTTGCAGAACACATCGTAGTGGCATGGAATGAAACAGGGCCGTGCCGCAAAGCCTTGGTAGGTGCTCTGCCCTGGTTGCGCGTCGCGAGAAAAGTCACGCTGCTTCGGATTGCGAAAAGTCCGGAACTCGCTGGATCCGCCGAAGATCTGCTCGACCTGCATGGCATCCACTATGGTGTCCATCTTGTTCAACGGGACAGCCATAGTCTAGGTGACCAGATCGTGAGCGAGGCACGCTGTCTCGGTGCGGATCTGCTTGTGATGGGCGCTTATCGCCGCAACGAGTTTATAGAATGGCTCTTGGGTGGGACGACGCGCCATGCCCTTGCTTGTTGTGATCTTCCGTTGTTTCTCGCACATTGAGAACCGGGCTCGCTCGATACGCCAGCTGCGGGCGTTCTTGCCATCGACGATCAGGAAACTCCGCGTTGCCGTTATCCAATGGAGCGATGACCGCTTGAGATGGTTGACCTCGAAGGGCTCCCCGAGCGGGGCCACGTACATCGTTGAATGGGGATGGAGTCCCCTATAACCGCCCAACGGTTGATGACCCCTACCGCGATAGCGCGGCGGAGTGTGTCGTGGCCGTGCGGGCTGCCCCTGCAGCCTGAGAGCGGCGCACGCCGTGCGATCTACCGCGACGCGGAGGCAGGCTGATGATTCATGTGCGGGCTTTCTTAAGATGTCCGGCCGTCGCCAGATGGAGCGAAGGTTCGATGGCATCGTCTCGGTCGGCGTATTCGAGCACGGTGGGGGCGCGAGCCATTCGACTGCGCGCTGTGGATGGCGCTCGACGGCCTCACCGCAGCGCAAGTCGCGAACTTCAACCTTCTTGCGGGCCTACGATCCACTACACATCGAGCGAGACGACAGCCATCGTCGGCCGCTCGGTTCTTGCCTGACCGGAGGTAGCTCATGTCCACTAGTACTCGCATCGCCAATCTCCACGCCCGCGAAATCCTCGACTCGCGCGGCAACCCCACGCTTGCCGTCACGCTCGTCCTCGAGAGCGGCTTGGAAGCGGGCGCCGCCGTTCCCTCCGGCGCATCAACCGGCACCAATGAGGCGGTCGAACTGCGCGATGGCGATCTTGCCCGCTACGGCGGAAAAGGCGTTCTGGCAGCCATCAGGGGGGTCGAAGGCCCAATCGCCTCCGTCCTTCGGGGGCATGATGTTTGCGATCAGGTCGCGCTCGATCACGCGATGATCGCCCTCGATGGAACGCCGAACAAGGGCCGCCTCGGTGCCAACGCAATTCTCGGGGTCTCGATGGCGGCGGCGCGTGCGGCTTCGGTCGTGGAGGGTGTGCCGCTCTACCAGCAACTCGGCGGGGAGGAGGCCTGCCTGCTTCCAATGCCGTCGATGAATGTCCTCAACGGGGGCAAGCACGCCGACAGCGGCCTCGATTTTCAGGAGTTCATGATTGTGCCCCTTGGCGCGCCGACCTTTGCCGAGGCGCTTCGCTACGGGGCGGAAACCTACGCGGCGATCCGGTCGATCTTGCACAAAGGGGGCTTCAAGACGGCCGTGGGCGATGAAGGGGGATTCGCCCCTGCACTAGAAAACAATGAGGCGGCCTGCGAGCTGATAGTCGAAGCGATAGAGGCGGCGGGCTACAGGCCCGGCGAGGACATAGCGATCGCGCTCGATCCCGCCGCGTCATCCTTTGGCGAAGGCGGGATCTACAATCTCGCGCGGGCGGGCCAGGGCCGCCTTGATCGCACCGCCATGCTCGCGCTCTATGGCCGCTGGATCAACAGCTATCCGATCGTCTCTATCGAGGACGGCTTTGCGGAGGATGATTGGCAAGGCTTTACCGAGCTGACAGCCGCGCAGGGCCAGCGCATTCAGGTGATGGGCGACGATATCACCGTCACCAATCCGAACTTCATTCAAAATGCGATCGACCTCAAGGCGATGAATGCGGTCCTGATCAAGCTCAACCAGATCGGAACGGTCACCGAGACGGTCGAGGCGGTCGCCCTGTGCCGCAAGGTCGGGTGGCGGACAATGGTCTCGCACCGTTCGGGCGAAACCAATGACGACTTCATTGCCGACTTTGCGGTGGCCTGTCGGGCGGGGCAGATGAAGTGCGGCGCGCCGTGCCGAGGCGAACGCCTCGCAAAATATAACCGGGTGCTCGACATTGAACGTGCGCTGGGCAAGCGCGCAATTTTCACCAACCCCTTCGCCAACGCATGAAAGGAGAGCAAAGGGAAAACCATGAAACTCGTTCTGTTCCCGCGCGGCCAAGAGTATTGCGCAGCCGCCCTTGCGGGGCAGAACGGAAGGGCCGCTGACCGATTTCGGCCGAGGAGGCCGCAACCACGACGGTCCGGATGCCGCGGCAACCGGAGCGGGAAAGCCAACCCGGCAAAGCAAATATCTGGCAGATACCATTCCTGTCCCGGCTTTTAATCGGCCCCTCAGGCGGTGAGGATTGCTTTGCGTGAAGTAGGAGCGGTGTATCGGCGCATACCATGGAATTCTCCAATCGCCGACAGATCGCGGATAAAGATGCGGACAGCGCCGCACGCGTGCCATATGAGTTAGCACCATGGGTGCATACTAAGGGAGTAAGGCCATGATTCGCAAGATGATCGCTGCTGTAGCAATCGTAGGTATGCTGGGCGCGACGCCCGCTCTCGCGGCGAACAGTTGCCGCGATGCCAAGGGCAAATTCGTCAAGTGCCCGAACTCAGCCGCCGCGAAGAGCGGGTCTGCCTCGATTGCCAAAGGAAAAGATGGCAAGTGCCGTTACACCGCAGGTCCCAACAAGGGCAAGTTCGCCAAGTGCCCGTGAGATGACGCGGTGCAGGCATGGTGCTCGGCACCATGCCTGCAGATCCGCGCTCTTATGCGTCCTCACATCCGGTCGCGTGCGATCGTGATCGAGCCCTGTTTGAGGAAAGTCTTAGGCGCGTCGCAGCTTCAGCGCTGATCTCATAGCCAAACCAAGCCAAATCCTTCGAGCGTCTTTGGACGCTGCGTGGCTCACTGTGTCGTCGGCGTTCGCTCACCGACAACCTGACGTGTTTTGCCCTGCCGACGACAGTTGGATGGCGATAGTGCAAGGGCTTTGGGCTCTTCCTGCGCTGCGGACACCGGCTTGAGCCTTCGTTTTTGATAGCGATCTCTATTCGTCTGCTGTCCGAGGCGGATTCACGAGTCTTGCACCATAGTTTCGGCGGACGCGGCCTGTCATAACGAAGTCCCGCATCATCCCGAAGTAGCCGTCAGGAGCGCGGGTGGACAGCCGCGTACCGTCGGGGGCGAGCTCGTATCTGTACATGCCGTGATCTGTGCCGGGAAAAACCGCAGTGGTAATAGGGCGCCCGGATTGAGCTAGCGCGGACAGGCGATGTTCGGTTTCGTTACTGGGCGCAGTTTCATCGTCTTGCGCCAACAACCACAATTGCGGTACGGTCAGGTTGCGCAGTACCGGCAGAGGATCGTAGTAGATTGAAATGTTCGGGGCCAGTGACGGGCCTTCGCGGCGCAATTGTCCTTCCGGCATGTCGAGGATAATGCCAACAGCGCTTCCGCGCACATCGTGGAACCAGGCTTCGCTGCCGTAGCGCGCGCGAACTTTCGACAGTTGGTCGTAACCCGATTGGAAGTTGCTATCGATCAGCGTCTCCACAGTCCGGGAAATTTCCATGGCTTTGGAAACTTCCTCCGGACCGTAGCCGCGGCGGGTCAATTGCGCAGTGATTAACTCATGCTCCGCGTCTGCGACGGATACCGCAAGGCCGAAGCTGACGATGACGAAGTCGACAGGTTCTATCCGCGCAGCCAATGGCGCCACCCATCCACCCTGGCTTGCGCCTTGATAGCCGACGCGGGAGATGCGATCGCCGCCTAACTTCCTCGCGGCGTGCAGCGCGGCAATCGCATCAGTCGCCAGAGTTGCATAGTCTTGCGTATATTGTCCGCTCGAGGCACCGGTACCGCGCTTGTCATATACGAAAGCGCCGATCCCCGAAGCAGGAAACATCCTTTGCATGGAGTACGACTGAAGCGCCGAAGAATGTTCCGCTCCATGTACAAGGATAACAAGCGGTACCCGCTGTTTACCTTTGGGCATCACTAGGCGTCCGGCCAACACTGCACCATTTACCTCGAACGTGGTGTCGGTCACATCGAAGGCAATGCGATTGCCGCGGCGCCTATTGAAGATCATCTGATGGCGCGCGCAATCGAAGGACAACTCATTTCCGTCGGGCCGTCCGGTCCAGCCCAATGTGCTCTTCCAGCGGGCATTGTGCATTTCAGTCAACTCGCCGGTCGTACCGTCCGGTCGCCGCCATCGGAGATGATCGCCCTCGCCGGCCGCGATATCGACAATCGTGCCATCTGAAAGGAGGTAGCTGCCAACCGCACAATTTTCCGCTGGAGGTGCAGCGCCCGTGAGGATGAGCAGGATGGGCAGGATCAAGGATTTCATCGCCGTTTCCCCGAAACAAAGCTGGCAGCCGGCTGCTTTTTATGTAAAGCTTTACGCATTATGTCAAACAGCGATCTTGAACCTGCGCCAGCTGAGGATTTCATTCGCCAGCAGGGACCGGCCTATCTCGCCCATCTCCTGCGGCGCCTCGCAGACGAACTCATCCGCGGCGGCAGCCAATGGTATCCCGAAGTCGGCGTAACAGCACCGCCCAGAACGACCTCCACCTTGCTGGCACTAGACGAGCGAGGGGCGCTGGGCGTGACCGAGCTTGCCTCGTTGTTAAGTCAATCTCATCCGCTGATCATCGATTGGTGCCGGCAGCTAACGGCGCTTGGCTTTATCGAAACACAGGCAAACTCCCGGGATCGACGGCGTTCGATTATCGCTCTTACCGATGCCGGGCACAGCGAAGTACAGCGGCTACGAAAGGCGCTTGTGATCATGGAACGTGCATCCTGTGTGCTTATGGAAGAACAAGGATCTGATGTTTTCCAAAATCTCTGGCGCATGGAGGACGGGCTCCGGCAGACGAGGTTTGTAGACAGGTTACGCCAAGCCGCGCAGGCTTAGCCGCGGTAGGACAAGGGGCTCAGCTGCACTGCGCCGCACGATACGATCCTCGCATCGATTCATCGAGAGGCTTGCCCGATCAAATCTTCCCTGGGATGGCGTTTCGTGGTCGCGCACAGGTTACGAGGAAATGCCCAACATAAGCCTTTGTAGAAAAGCCTGTTCGCAGGGACGGTTCGTGTCCGGCCCGTGTCCCGCATAGCGGATTCGTATACTCCGCTCGCTGTGTTGTGGTCTCGACCGGCAGATCGCTGTCCCCCCGTCGCTCCTTTGAGACAACGGATGCGCGACGGGGAGATGGCCATCCAGTCACCGAGAATGTCCTCCTTTGAAGAGGAATTCCCGGCGCCGATCGGTCAACGATCTTGTTCGGAGCGGGTCGCTTATGCGGCGGCCTTGTCCAAGGCCTGTTCCAGATCGTTCAAAATATCGTCGATGTGCTCCAGCCCGATCGATAGCCGTATATAGCCCGGGGAAACGCCCGTGGCTGTCTGTTCTTCGGCGCAGAGCTGTGAATGCGTGGTGGATGCCGGATGGATCGCCAAGCTGCGGGCATCGCCGATGTTGGCGACATGATAGAAGAGTTCGAGCGCATCGATGAAACGTCGTCCAGCGTCGGCCCCGCCAGCGAGTTCGAAGCCGAGCAGCCCCCCAAACCCTCCCGTCAGGACTGCGGCTGCACGTTCCGCTTGCTGTCCGGTTTGAAGTGAGGGGTGAATGACGCTCAGGACATCGCTGCGTGCTTGCAGGAATGAAGCCACTTTCACAGCATTCTCGCAATGACGTACAATGCGCAGCGGCAGGGTTTCCAATCCCTGAAGAATCTGGAATGCATTGAAGGGCGAAAGCGCAGCGCCTAGATCGCGCAGCAGAACCGTCCTGGCACGCAAAACATAGGCGATCGGCCCCAGCGGCTTGGCCGCCTCGCTCCAGATTGTGCCGTGATAACTGGGATCGGGTGTATTGAGCAGCGGCTGACGTTGCGGAAATGCGCTCCAGTCGAAATTGCCGCCCTCGACGATCATACCGCCGATTGAGGTCCCGTGCCCGCCGATGTACTTTGTCGTCGAATAGACGACTATCGCGGCACCGTGGTCGAAGGGACGGGCGATCAGGGGGGCGGCGGTGTTGTCCACGATCAGAGGAATGCCCATCGGCCGCCCGAGTGCTGCGATATCTCCGATCGGACATACAATCAGTTTGGGATTGGGGAGGGTCTCCACGTACCAGGCTCGGGTTCGCTCGTCGCTGGCATTGGCAAACGCCTGCGGATCGGCTGGATCCACAAAGCGAACTTCGATCCCCATGTCTCTCAGGGTATTGGCGAAGAGGTTCCATGTTCCGCCATAGAGGTCGGTTCCGCTCACGATATTATCACCCGCGCGCGCCAGATTTTGCACGGCAAAGGCCGAGGCAGCTTGCCCTGACGCCACTGCAAGCGCCGCTGCGCCGCCTTCCAGCGCAGCGATGCGTTGCTCGAGGATGTCCGTTGTTGGGTTGCCGAGGCGGGTATAGATATTGCCCAGTTCCCTCAACGCAAACAGATTGGCGGCATGATCGGCATCGCGGAACTGGTAAGAGGTCGTCTGGTAGATTGGCGGTGCTACCGCGCCCGTGGCAGGATCGGCACGCCAGCCAGCGTGCAGGGCAAGGGTTTCCGGGCGAAGCCTGCGTTCCGTCATTCGTTCATCCTCTTTTTGGTTCTCAAACATCACATGTATGTCGTGCCTACTGGCGGGCGTTTCGGCAGAGCCGTCTCGACATTTTCGTTGCCCTCTTTTCCTGCGTACTCAAGGCTAATCGAGAGTGGCTGTAATCCGGAAGATTCGCGGCAACAACGAGCAAGGAGAACCGCTCTTGGCCGAGGGAGCTATGCGGCTGCCTGAAGCGAGCCACCATCGTCGTCGGCGAGATCACGAAGCCAGAGGGCGATCTGGTCATGCAAGGCGCGATAAATGAATTGCATGCGATGGATTTCGGGTAGCGTCGCTTGATTGGTGTCGGCCACGACAATAGCCAGCTCCAAGCGTTCACTCTCCCTCATAAGATAGCTGAGGAAATTTTCTGCCATCGGTGATCCTCGTGATCATCATGCGAAGGGTGTTCTGGAAATGATTCTGCAGCAGACTGGTTGCGAGGCATCCGATCTCCTGTGATGGGAGAAACTGGTAGGGACGTTCGAAGCGCGGCAAGCCAAAATCACTTATATTACTTGTCTATTTTCGCTCAATACTCGACAAGATCGAATAATGGTAATTTAGGAAGAGGCTTATCGTCTTCTTTCATCCCATTCCGCCTTGTAGTAGGTCTTTCTTTGCCGTTCGCGCTATCCTAGTCATGACAGTAATTTCAAGCGGCTCGGATACATCCTTGTACGGCCCGCTTTCGGTCATTGATTTTGCAGAAACGCCTGATTGCCCGGAATTGATACACTTTTCGCCGTTTTTTCCTTGAAATAGCCGCATTTGTGCTCTTAGCCGCCAGCAGCGGACCACTACATCGAGCCCGCGGGTCGCAAGAAAAGAGAGGTTCGCACCCGCATCGGTGCGGACCTCTCGATCTCACTTTCAATGTACCGCAAGTTGCCCATTGGCGATCAAACTCGAGAGGTCGAGGTATCGTTCGGCAGGATGATTTGCTTGCCAGCTAGCCGGCCCCTCGGCCGGCGCGGTGGTTACCTTGACGGTAATTGCGACGGGCGAGAGCAGCGGGAAGAGGAGGGGTCGCCAAGAGGCGGCCCCTCCCCTGTCGCCCGACATCACCCAGGGCAGATGTAGCCGAGCTACGACCCGTGATACAAACAGTGCTGGCCCAGCAGAGTTCCTGGGTGGCCAACAGGGCAACGTGATGCCGCGCCTTCGGAACGGCCAACTGTCCATCGGTGCAACTTACAATGGTTAGTTTAGGGTCTTGGCCATTCAGCGCTCGGATCGTAGCAACGTGAAGAAAAGCACCCGATATACGTAATGCCACTTCGAATTATTCTAGAATCCGGATCATTTTCGATAGGATAGCTGGCAGCGCAATTGACGCCATTCGGGACGGAAGTGCGCACACGAACTTCCCGCAGAAGGAAGCTCCACATCAAAATGCCATATTGCGCAATATTCATTTCGGGAACGTTTTTGGACATGGTAATTTGTGAAAATTGCATTTATTTGGTAATCTCGGTCGATGGACCCGAAGAAGCTGGCATCGGATTGGATTACTTTTCTCCCGCACATGCCGGACGTCTCGGATGACGTCCGAGATCGGGCCTGGGCGATATATGATTTAACGGAAGATGATCCTGCCGTAGCGTGGGATGCGATCAAGCATGTCGTTGCTAGATATACGTTGCAAGAACTTCTTGCGGCTGAGAAAAATGAAGCTCAGCGAATCGTCGAATGTACTGCCTCAGGTCCGATAGAAAAACTGTTGATCGCTCACGGCCCGCGTTTCATCGGCGCCATGGAAACGGAGGCCCGGCGTGATCTCCGGATGGCGTGGGCTCTCGGCGGTGTATGGCGCAATTCCATAAATGAGGAAGTCTGGCTGCGAGGGCGGCGGGCTGCAGGTGCCAATCAACGTTAGCGCGCGGCAATACTGTGCCTTTAATGTCGCGCTCCGCAACGGCGAGACATTGATGGACCTACTCCGACACATCGAGCCTCGGATTGCAGGCGAGCGCCATTCGTATAGTGGCCTACTCTAAAATCGACGAGTGTATCGCCGTTGATTGGCTAAATTGGCACACAATGCACGGACGGGCTATGAGGCGGAACCATTCCAGATGGCCGGCGGATGGTGCAGATTCTCGTAGTGCCTTTCAAAAGTTCGGCATTTCGGCGTCCGGCTTCCCGGCGGGCAATAACCAGCGCCGCATTGAGATCGTCGGCTTTGAATTCGAGTCGCTTGGCAACCCCTTGCCCGTCATCGGAGAACCTCAGTGCGTAGATATTCATCTATCTCCTCCATCAGCGAGGGCAAGTCCGAATGGCCTGCGAAATGAATTGTATTATGAGCTTTTGAGAGCGGACCGGTAATCCCCCGGTCCGCTTTTGACGCGGATGTCCTACTGTCGGTCGATTCGCCAAACCTCACCCAGCGTTTGTCTGATCGCGCAAAGTTTGCGTGATCCCTGCCAGAGTTCAGCCCGACGGCGCGGCTTTTCCTGCGCGGCAAAAGTCAGGGCCGCCCCTGGATCGCTGGCTTCGAACCGGACATCCTTAGCCGGGCCGTTGCCGTCTTCCGGAAACTTGAGCGTGTACATCGACATGGCATTCTCCAATGGCGCAAGCTCTTCGAGTAAACCCACAAGCATTCTTGAATCCATGTATGGAATGATCCAGCGTCTCTGCGACGGAACGCGCGTTCCGGACGATAATCTGTAGCTGTAAGCCGCGATTGCCCGGATCTGGTCAGGATCGATGGAGTGCGTGCTAGATATGACTCCGCCTCGTGTTCTGCGATTCGGGAGGGGCGGCCAACCAAGCGGAAGTCCATTGGAGGTGTTACAGAAAAAGTCCGATGGGTTGTTCGAGTCGGACTAATTCCGACGCGTTGAAACTGCCGCTGCGCCAGTAACTTGCGTCCAGGGGAGGATCGGCGTCACCAACTGTTCTGCCGCTCGAGACAGTGCTCGGTCGTACCGAGGATCCTGCCGAACAGAAGCGAGCCCGCTTCCCGACACCCTCTAGGCATCACAACGAGCCCGGCATTTGCGTCGGACTAGAAACGGCCACACAATTGCCGCTGCCTCTCGACTTCGCATCAGGTCTTGGCCCCTCGCGGGAGATGCCGCCCCTCAGCGAATTCTTCGATGAGTTTTTCGCAAAATGCCGGTAGATCGTCCGGCTTCCGGCTAGTGACCAAGCCCTCATCAACAGTGACTTCCTCATCGACCCACTTGCCACCGGCATTTTCGATGTCCGTCCGTACGGTAGGAAAGGATGTCACGGTTCGGCCACTCAGGACGCCCGCTTCTACCAAAAGCCAAGGAGCGTGACAGATCGCTCCAACAGGTTTACCGGCGTCGAAGAAGGCGCGTACGAAGGCTACCGCTTCCTGGCTGCCGCGAAGTTTGTCCGCGCCTACGCTACCGCCCGGTATAACCAAGCCGTCGAACCGGTCCGCAGATACCTCGGCGAAGCACTTATCGACGGAGTAGCGGCCGCCGGGATCAAGGTCATTGTTGTTGGTTTCCGCAGTTCCGCTTTCCAAGCCGATGACGGTGACATTTGCGCCCGCTTGCTCCAGCGCTTTCTTGGGTTCAACGAACTCCGATTCTTCCGTGCCACGTGGCGCAATGAGAAGGGCGATCGATAGATTGTCGAGGGACATGAGATCTCCATTTGGATGGGCACCGTCGTCCGATGCCAAAAAAGCGTGCCGGCGGCGCACCAAACCTTGTCTCAACGTCTTTCGGCTATCTTTAGATCCCTTCAGTGCACAGTCGCGGGACATGGAAAGTCCGTGGGCGTTGCATTTTCCTGTCCAATACCCTGGCAACTTGGAGGCCCCGGTCTTTCGATCCCTTGAACGGTATGCCCACCACGTTCGACAGCAACCCCGAGATCTGCAGATCGATGTCGGCAGTGTCCCCGCGTTGGCATAGAGGGGGCCGACCGACCATTTCTCCCGCATTCGGATTAGCAATAGACTTGCCAAGAGAACAGTTTGCATCGTTGCAACTGACAATGCGATGGATTTTCAGCTGGAGAAAACACTCCGTCAGAGGGGAGGCAGCCGTCCGAACGGCGCTAACACGGGATGTAAATGCGGGTCACGTGCCTCCGTGTTGGGCTGGGCAGGCACCGACAGCGGGCGAGCGGACGCGATCCTGTATTCTGGCCTGTATTCGGGCCGATCTTCGGGGATGGATTGCTCGCCCCACGAGCGTTCTCCACATGGCTGCAGCACCTTATAGCCGACGGTCAGGGACGACGCCGGCCTCCTTTCACGATGCTTCATTTGCGGAGCAAACCTTGGGTGCGTCGCCGGCAGGTTCTTGCTGGCCCCAGCCGATTAGCATTCGCGCCGCCGCTCGGGCAGCTCGGAATGTGCAAGGTATGGCAGACGTGTGGCCTAATTTAGTCCATTGCGTTCCTTGACGCCCGTCTGCTCTTCCTTCTCGAGCTTGTCGGCATGCCAGATATTGCGGCCGGCAAAGACCACAATGATGACGGCAAGCACGATTGCGACGACCATGATGCCGGCGCGGCCCAGACGTCGCGAGCTCGGCTTATCTTCATTCTTCATATTGGGGAAACCTTCATGCTTTCCATCTTGTCGCTAGGCATTCCTTGTCCCGCGTGTTGAAAGGCGCGCCAGCTTGTGCGCCATTACGGCATTCCCCTGCTGATAGGCGACAGACAGCGCGTCATTTCCTGCAACGTCGCTCAACTCGATATCGGCGCCGTGGGAAATCAATAAGTCGACAAAATCCTCCCGGCCGAACAACGATGCCATCATAAGTGCCGTCTGGCCGGCGAAGTTTGGGACGTCGGGTTGGGCCCCTCTTTCAAGCAACATCTCGGCAGTGCCCAGATGGCCCTTGAACGTTGCTCCCATGAGCGCGGTGTTTCCTCGGAAACAATCCGTCTGATCGACAGCGGCGCCGCTCTCGAGCAATGCCTCTGCCGTTTCATGATGTCCGTGATAAGTTGCCAGGATCAGCGACGTGTGTCCCTTCCCGTTGTAGGCGTCCACGCGGGCTCCGGCTTGAACCAGGGCCAGGATCAGATCGGTACGTCCCAGGCGTGCGGTTTCGAACAGAAGTTCCTGAAGGCGTTCAGGCGGGGGGAGAGGGGGCAGCCGGCTTTCGCCAGCTGCCAGTTCTTGGGTCTCATTTCGCATCTAGATCAACCCTCAGCTCTCGAGGCCAATGACGCAGCGCGGCGATCGTATCGACAAACGCGGCGGCATCTCTTGCGGACTCCAGCCGCACGCAGCCTTCGTCAAGGTTTCCGGCTATGCCGCCTTTCGAGAGGATTGGCTCTGCACCTGCTGACAGGCCGATGAATTTACCGTGCCCGAAAGCATCGCGCACGAAGTCCTGCGCGGTAGCATCATCGCCGAGGAGGATGCCCCCTTCTTCCGAGACGATAATCGCAACCGCATCGAACAGGACTGAAGGGCCGCCGTCGATTTTCTGTTTGGCCGCAACCCGCGTGCCGTCAGAAAGCGCCACCCCGCCAACTTTTGCCGCGACGATCTCATAGACCGCCCCGACCTTGTCGACGGCCTTTACCAACGCATCGAAAAGTGATGCGTCAGCTTCGTCGCTCAGGAGAATGCCAAGTTTGCGGCCCTTAAAGGAAGATGGACCGTTTTTAATGATCGACAGAGCGTCAGACGGCGCGAGTTCGGTCTTGGTCGGCATGGCGGCCTGGGCGGGGTCGGGAAGCGTCGCAAGACCCAGCCCGTCGGCGACCTTCGACGCCAGTGCCTCGTCGATGTTGCGCAAGTGCGACACCAGGCGCGCACGAATGTCGGGTCTTTCGACCTTGGAAAGCTCGAAGACCAGGGCATCGGCAATATGCTTCTGCTCTACCGGCAGCTGGCTGATGAAGAACTGCCTCGCCTGGCTGTAATGGTCGGCAAAGCTTTCGGGCCGGATGCGCAACTTGGCGCCTTCGGCCTCACTGGCGAAGCTGGAATAGCCGCGCGCAGGGTCGGCGCGGGGGCCTCCAACAGTCGGCCCCCACGAGTTGGGCTCATAGTTCACTCGGCCGACGGGATTGACCATGGCCATGTGGCCGTCCTGCTGGAAATGGGCAATCGGGCACTTGGGCGCGTTTATAGGAATATGCGTGAAGTTGGGGCTTCCGAGCCGCTTCAGTTGGGTATCGAGGTAGGAGAAATTGCGCCCTTGCAGCAGCGGATCGTTGGTGAAATCGATACCGGGAACGACGTTTTGCGTGCAGAACGCAACCTGCTCCGTTTCTGCGAAGAAGTTGTCGACGAGGCGATCGAGCACCAGTCGCCCGATCGTTCGGACGGGAAGGACTTCCTCGGGGATAATCTTGGTCGCATCGAGCACGTCGAACTCGAAACTGTCCGCGAAGGCCTGGTCGAAAAGCTGGACACCCAGCTCCCATTCCGGAAAGTCGCCTCCATTGATTGCATCCCATAGATCGCGCCGGTGGAAGTCAGGGTCGGCGCCATTGATCTTCACGGCTTCGTTCCAGACCACTGATTGCAGCCCCTGTTTCGGCTTCCAGTGGAACTTCACGAAGGTAGATTTATCGTCATCGGAGACTAGACGGAAGGTGTGCACGCCGAAGCCTTCCATCGTACGGAACGAGCGTGGGATGGCTCGGTCGGACATGATCCACATGACCATGTGCATCGATTCCGGCGTAAGGCTGATGAAGTCCCAGAAATTGTCGTGAGCCGTCTGAGCCTGCGGGAAGCCCCGATCAGGTTCGGGTTTGGCGGCATGGATGAGATCGGGAAACTTGATGGCATCCTGGATGAAGAAGACCGGAATATTGTTGCCGACAAGATCCCAGTTGCCCTCGCGGGTATAGAGCTTGACGGCAAACCCGCGTACGTCGCGGGCCAAATCGGAAGATCCCTTTGAGCCAGCCACGGTCGAGAAGCGAACAAAGGCGGGCGTTCGTTCTCCCACGCGCTGAAAGATGTCGGCCCTGGTTATATCGGCGAGGCTGTCAGTAAGTTCGAAATAGCCATGAACCCCGTATCCGCGCGCATGTACGACGCGCTCGGGGATACGTTCATGATCGAAGTGGAAAATTTTCTCGCGGAAGTGGAAGTCTTCGACGAGCGTAGGGCCTCGCGGGCCCTGTTTCAGACTGTTTTGATCATCCGCGATAGGTACGCCCTGCTGCGAAGTGAGAATAGCGCCGCCTTCTCTCGGGGTCTGCTGCGTCTCACCACCGACGCCTTGCGGCTCCAAGTAGGTTGTTGCGATTTGCGCATCGTTTGGGATCGGCGAAGCCTTCGCTGGCGTCTCGCCAGGGAGCGGCTTGCCTTGTGCGATGTCGTTCGGCTTGCGGGACGACGTCCCGGCGGCAGGCTTCTTGGCCAAGGCTTTCCTCCTGTCTCGCGGCAATCGCAATCCCTCTTGGGTTCCGCATCCGCATCGTCAGGGAAACAGAAAAAGGCCGGCGTAGTTTCCCGGATAATTCATTTTTCGCGAAAGCTATTTGGCCAGAAGGTTTATGATCTAAGTTATTTTGCGCCAAGGTACTTAATTAAAGTGCTAAAATTGGGCTTTGTCCCCGCAAACAATGAATGACGGGCCAGCGCAGCCGCCAGCCCGTCATTTTTATGCGACGGCCTGCAGAGTGCAGCGATCATCCTCACGGAGATCTCGTGTCCAAAGCGCGATCTGTTCACCGGTAGCGCGGTGCAAGGCCCTCAGTCGCTCTATGTCTTTTGGAGACAGGCCGCCGCTGGTTTGAGCCTGTGTAATCGCTGCTTCCAGGCGGGCCTGCTCTCGGCGGAAATAGGTGCGGAGTTCCTCGAACATGTTTAGCCTCCGCGCTCGTCCAGAGTACGCATAGCCGACATGATATCTTCAAGAGGAACTGGGTCCGACACCCCCGGTGGTCGCCTCAAGTCCGGCCTTTCCTCAACTGCGTGGGCATCCGAGGCCCACGATGCAAGAATCGCCCGTTTGACTTCAGGCTCGAGTTGCGGGTGCTTCATGAACTCGAATGGGTGACGAAATTTGGAGAGGGACATTTCTTGCCTCCTTTCTTCCAACTCTCCTCCTGCAGGGAAAGGCCCTGCGGGCCCAATATCGTCAAGATTGGTCCGAAGATCAAGAATCCATTGAAGCGTCTGATCGCTCAGGAAGCGGTGGAGCATCCTTTCCTCCGCAGTGGAACAAGTCTTCGCCTTGGGTGTTGGGCGGCTGGGAAACATGGAGCGATTTGATGCCCAAATATACGTTCGAAACGCCGGATGGCGAGGAAGTTGAAATTAACTCCATAAACGTGGTCGATCTGGTCGAGGGGAGAGACGATCAAGTTACGGTCTTGGAGCTACAGGACGGCAATGAAATTGCTGTTTTGGCAACACGCGAAGAGGTTGTAAGTTATCTTGATCTAGATCCTTTACAATACCTGAGCGGAGAATATTCCGTCGATGAAATTCCAGAAGATTTTGATGAAAGTGACTATGAAGATTAGTATTTCTTCGGCTGAGAAGGGCTCAGGATCGATCTTACATTCCGGTCTCAGGTACGGAATTCGCGGATTGAGGCGATCGGGGAACGTCGACTCGGGCAAGGGAGGGTAGACGAGAATACAGGGGCCGCCAGCGGGGGATCAGGGGCTGGCGGCCCCCTTGCATAATAGAATGCCAGGCAACGGAGGTCGTTCCCCGCTGCGCGGAAATTGTTTGGTCGGCCACATGCTGTCAACGCTGCCAGTGCTGCTGCTTCCGGACCGGCCTCGTTTTTCACGCCCCTTTCCTGGCTCTGCACTCGTTGGGAAGATCACTTTGAGCGCTCCATTGATGCGTCGAAAATGGCATCGCATGTTCGGCCCGGGTCACGCTCCGGCGTAGGTCTCTTGCAACGGAACGCTTGTCCTCAAAACATGATGCGGCCTATGACCTTCCAATGGCCCGTTCCCTGATGTCCGGACGACCTGGTCACCCATCACCGCAGTACGTTTCGCTGGGGTGGGGGAACGCAATCGTCCGGCAGGCGATTTTGCAGCATAGCAGTGCGAGAAGGTGGCCCTGGGCAGCATGAATGGAGGCGCGATTGGGGACGCGCAGCAGGCGGCGGCGACCGCCGGACTGGTCTATGTAACGGACAATGGCCCCGGGATCCGGCGCGAGGCATGGCGAGGCAAGTTCCGTTATCGCAGCGGCAAGGGCGAACTCGTGCGCAATGAGAAGACGCTTGCCCGTATCGCCGCGCTGGCAATCCCGCCTGCCTATTCGGACGTTTGGATCTTTCCAGAACCCAACGGCCATATTCAAGCGACCGGACGCGACGCCAAGGGGCGCAAGCAATACCGTTATCATGCCATGTTTCGAGAAGTGAGAGACAGTACAAAATACGAGCACATGCTCGATTTCGCCAAAGCTCTCCCGATCGTGCGCCAAAGGATCGAGGCAGATCTCCGCAGGCGAGGGCTGCCGCGCGAGAGAGTGCTGGCGGCCGTGGTTCATCTGCTGGAGACCACCATGATTCGCATCGGAAATTCTGACTATGCCAAGCTGAGCAGGAGTTATGGCCTCACCACGCTGCAAGATCGCCATGTAGCGGTGGAGGGAGCCCAACCTCGTTTCAACTTCAAGGGCAAAAGCGGCAAGCAGTGGAAGCTCAGACTGGAGAATCGCCGGATTGCGAAAATTGTCAAAGCGAGTCAGGATCTTCCCGGCCAGCACCTTTTCCAATACATTGGCGAAGACGGCGAAAACTGTGAGGTTACCTCCAGCGATATCAACGCCTATCTCAAGGAAATCTCTGGCTCGGACATTCCCGCCAAGGACTTCAGGACATGGAACGGCACTGTCCTGGCCGCTCTGGCGCTCGCGGAATATGAGAAAGTCGACAGCCAGGCGGCCGCCAAACGCAACGTGCGTGCAGCAATAGAGGCGGTAGCATCTCGTCTTGGCAACACACCGGCGGTGTGCTGCAAATGTTATATCCATCCCGAGGTTTTCGAGAGCTGTCTGACCGACGAACTTGCGCTGGATGCCAAGGATGCAGTCGAACGCGAGTTGCGCGACGAGGTCTCGAGATTACGGCCCGAGGAAGCGGTCGTACTTGCTTTTCTCCAGCGGCGGCTCACCGACAATGCGAAGGCGAGGGCCTGCTCGAGTTGTTAACTGGAATCGCAGTGATTTACCGCGTTTTAATCCGACGCTAGTTCGGGCCTGCGGCATCAAGGTCGATGAGCATCGCCAGCTTTGCTCCCGTTAGAGCTGAACTTCCGAAGCCCGCTCGTACGTTGACGCATACAGCCTGTTTTGCGACCTTCATGATCGCAGGGAAATTCCGGTGCTTCGCAGACATTGTCGGTGCGAAGGGGGCCGTTCCTGAAAACGAATGAACCTCAAAATCCCGCGAGGCAGGCGGGCGAAAGCAAAGTCACGCTCCCGCATACCAAAAAAGGTGATCCGGCCCTGCTAAGAGAAGCTTGCCGGGCAGCAGCGAACAGACTTCGAGGGAGGACGCAGCAGGACAAAGACAGTCGTTCTTGCTCAGGCCTCACCTGCAGATTGCATCACGCGAGGCAGGGTAATCAGGAGGTCGCGGGCGAGGAAACCCAAGCGCCCAATTCCCTCGGCACAAATGCGTCCCGCCTCGCCGTGCAGCCATACAGACCACAGCGCGGCCTCGAGGGGAGGGCATCCCCTTGCGAGAAGGCCGCCTGCAATTCCTGCCAAGACGTCGCCCGAACCGCCCGTCGCGAGGCCGGCGTTGCCGCCTGAATACAGGAAATGCGTGCCAGCGGGTTCAGCCACAAGCGTTGTACTGCCTTTCAATACCACGACCGCATAGAATCGCCGTGCGGCCTCGCGGGCTGCCGCGAGCCTGTCCCGCGCGATGTCCTGTGACTCGCACTCGAGCATGGCTGCCATCTCACCGATGTGCGGCGTGATGACGGAGGGCGACGAGCGGGAGCGCAAGACGTCGGCATGGCGTCCGAGCGTCATCAAAGCCGATGCGTCGATTACAAGAGCATCGCTGCCTTTCCCCTTGCCGCGCATACCATCGAGAACTGAGTCCAGCAGCCGAGATGCGTGGTTTCCGCACGCCATTGCAGGGCCGACGACTACGCAATCGCAGCGCGCCAGATGGCCTTCCAGAAGTTCCCGATCGGCGTTGACCTCGCCATCTGGGCTTTCCGGGAGCGCGAGAAATCCTGCTTCGGGGAAGAGGGCGCCGAGCGATTGGACCGCTGACGCGACAGTGCCTATACGCACCTTGCCGGCACCTGATCGCAGCGCGGCTTCTCCTGTGAGCCTGATTCCTCCCGGGACTTGAAGGGAGCCTCCAAGCACCAACACATGCCCGCGAGTGTTTTTGTCAACATCGTGCGCCGGCCTCGGCAAAGGATGTCCGCGCAGCCACGCCGTGTCGAGCGGTGTGCTTGATCCGCTGTTATGGTCAACCACGTGCCGCGACAATCTGATCGGGCTCGTTTGTGGCTGGCGTGCCCTCCCTTTCGAGCGGGGCAACTATATTGTAATGCTGCAGTGCAAGCCGTCCGGATTGCGAATTGAGTTCGTACTGTGTGACACTGCAGTTGGCCACATCGCCTTGCGCATCGATCTCGAGGATTTCCGCCTCGGTCAGGTTTTCCAGAACATATCGCATGCAAAGGACTACGACTTGGTGCGCAATGATCATCACCCGTTCGCCTGCGTAATGAAGCGAGACCGTATCCAGGAGAGCGCGTAGACGGAAGATTACATCTACCCAGCTTTCTCCGCCCGGCGGGCGGTGATAGAACTTGCCAAGTACCTTGCGGAAGTGAGCTTGTTCGGGCTGCAACTCGCGAATTCCGGCGCTGGTCAACCCGTCAAGGATGCCGAACTCTTTCTCACGCAGCCGCTCATCGAGGCAAATTCGCAAATCGGAATGACATCCACCCGCCTCTCGGAAAATTTCAGCGGTTTGAAGCGCGCGCAGATAAGGGCTGGATAAGATGACCTGAGGTCGCTGGCCTTCCTCACCTTGCGCAAACCAGTGACCAAGCGCGCGTGCCTGATCGATGCCAAGCGAAGAAAGGGGAACATCTACATCTCGGTGGTCCAGAGCGATCCTTGCCGTGCCATTGGCATGCGCCGTATCGCGCGCGACATTGCCAGCGCTCTGCCCATGACGGATGAGCCACAGTACGCTAGGCCAGCGCGGCGTGTTTCCGGTGCTCCTCATGGGAGCTAAACGGAACCGGTGAAGGCAAGTTCCGACTTGGGCCTCCTCAAAATTGACTTGGGTCGCGTTTGCCCACGGTGGCATCCGACATTCCTGTTTCGGGTCCTCGGAGGCTATTTCTATTCCTGGATCGATGCGGCAAGCTCGCTGACGATTTGGCCGATTTCTACCGGCTTTTGCAGGCGCACAATGCCCGCAAGTTCATCAGGTGGCGCTTCCTGATTGCACCCTGTGATAAAAACGAACGGCAAGCCCGCCATTCTGAGTTCATGCGCCAACTCGAACGACGTACGCGCGCGCCTGCGCCTTGAAGCGCCCGCGCCGTGTCGTTGCCTAAGTGGTAATCATCTTGGACCAACATGATTCTCTGCCCGGTCAGATCCGCTTGGCCCCTCTATCGATCGTTCCGCCGAAGACACTGGCCCGTTGTGGTGCGTTCGTCCCCAATACGCTCGGACGGTTCGTGAGGGGAAACTCGAGGTGACATTGGGCGCCGCCCCGATCGATCCGGACGTTGCCGCGGCCGCTTAGCTCGTAAGGGATGCGTCCTTCAATAAGTTCCCTACCAAAGCCCACACGGTGCGGTTCAGCTGATGGCGTTTGACCGGGGGCGCCGTCTTCATTCCAGTCAAACGCCAACCATGGCTGCTCGCCCAAATCAAAGACTTCCCATCGGACTCGAACGAGACCGTCCCGGGCTGCCAACGCGCCATATTTCCTCGCATTTGCGGCAAGCTCGTGAATGACAAGCGCCATTGTCTCGGCTGCCTTAGGCGACAGTTCTACGGCGGGCCCCATTGCATCGACCTTTTTCTCGTGAATTGCCAAGGCATTCAACTCGTCATGCACAATGCTTCTCAAGTCGACGCTGATATTCGCAGCGCGCGTGAGGAGAGCCTGAACTCTCGAAAATGCGTCGATCCTGCCCTTCATTAACTCGGCATACTCTTGAACCGAGGCCGCACCGCCTATTGTCCGGTCTACTATTGAACGGATGATTGCCATCACATTTCGAACGCGGTGCTGAAGTTCAGCAAGCAGATTTTCTTGATGCTCGATCGCCAATTTCGCGTCGGTCACGTCCTCCGCTATCCCACCAATCCGGTCGACACGGCCTTGAGGGTCGCAAAGTGGGAAATCGGTATTTCTTATCCACCGAAACGCGCCGTCATTAACGCGCCTAATACGAAACTCGTGAACGACTGCTTTGCCGGCCTGCGCTTCGTGCAGACTCTCGAAGGCGATAGCTCGGTCTTCCGGGACGATCGACGATGCCCAGGTTTCGGCGCGATCCAGAAATGTCTGCTTATCGACGCCATAGATCCTTTCGATTCCAGAACTCGCATATTCCATCTTGAGGGTGATGGCATCGCGAATCCAAAGGGCGCCGGAAGCCGCCGTAGCAAACTGATGGAAGCGCTCCTCGCTCCTCAGGCGATTTTCGTTCTCATGATGACGCGATATGATCATAGCTGCGGTCTGACCGATCATCGCAGCCAGGTCCTGGTCGGCCTTTTCCGGCACCCGTCGTTCCGGAAAATAAAGTGTGACGCAGCCAACCAAGCGTTCCGAACGTGTCGTTAAAGGGAGCGACCAGCATTCACGGTAACCGTAGGTTTCGGCGAGCCAAATCCAAGGCCGCCGCTTCTCCTCATCTAGGCCGTGAACCCATAAAAGTTGCCGCCTTCTCAGCCCTATGCCACACCTTCCCGCGATGGAGGAGGGCAGATGATTGAAGCGCCATTTGTGGAGCGCAGGTTCGAGCTTGATGGCGGTGAATTGGTCGTCTGCTTTTTCACGCCATCGAAGGCACCTGGAGGCGAGTTCCAATGCCGTTATGTCATAGGATGGCCGGAACGAGAGGTTCGCCGGTATGCGTGCGGCCTGGATGGGCTCCAAGCCCTCATGCTGGCCATGCGCATCGTCCATACCGAACTTATCGAGAGTGATGCGTATAAGGCCGGACGCCTTACTTGGTGCGATCAGGCCGATCTCGACCTTCCACCTACTTGGGGCGAGGGATCGCTATATGACCCGCCTCCACATCCATAAACCTTTCAATCCCGCTTAGATTCTGATTCAGGGACGGCATGAGCCGATATGACCTGACCGACTTTGAGTGGCGCGTGATCGAGCCGCTGTTGCCAAATAAGCCGAGGGGCGTGCCGCGTGTCGACGACCGG
Organism: Novosphingobium oxfordense; assembly: GCF_044029435.1. Classification (NCBI taxonomy): domain Bacteria; kingdom Pseudomonadati; phylum Pseudomonadota; class Alphaproteobacteria; order Sphingomonadales; family Sphingomonadaceae; genus Novosphingobium; species Novosphingobium oxfordense. Next base: position 188,454 of record NZ_CP147007.1, read on the forward strand.
CGCGTTCTGAACGGAATATTCTGGGTGCTGCGATCAGGCGCTCCATGGCGTGATCTGCCGGAACGCTATGGCCCGCGCACCACCTGCTACAACCGCTTTGCGCGATGGCGGAAGGCTGGCGTCTGGGATCGAATGATGGACGCCATCACCGCCGCGCACGATGGCGACATCCAGATGATCGACAGCACTTCCGTTCGCGCCCACCAGCAGGCAGCGACGGCAAAAAGGGGGATCGAGATCATTGTCTCGGTCGCTCCCGAGGCGGGCTCACGACCAAAATCCATGCGGTCGTCGACGGGCAAGGCCTCCCGATCCGGCTGAGCCTGACCGCAGGGCAAAGCCATGACGGCCAAGCCGCTGACGATCTGCTCGATCATGTTGGTGCCGGAACAATCATTCTGGCGGACAAGGCCTACGATGCCGATCGCATCCGGGTGTCTCTCCGCGAGAAAGGGGCGTTCGCCAACATCCCGCCAAAGTCCAACCGCCGATCAAAACCGTACTTCAGCACATGGCTCTACCGTCAGCGCAATCTCGTCGAACGGTTCTTCTCCAAGCTGAAGCACTTCCGCCGTGTTGCCACCCGCTACGAAAAGCTGGCCGAAAACTTCCTGGCCATGGTCCAGCTCGCCTCAATGCGGCTGTGGCTCCGTGCTTATGAGTCTACGACCTAAAATGTCCCGCGGCACTCGGCGTGTAGTAGTTGCGACAGCCAGACCGTAGGCCAACTTGCTTGGAGCTAATCTGAAGGCTTTCACTGCTTCAGCGTAGGCCTCGCCCATTCCGATGACATGTTCCAGTTCTTCCCCAGCTTCATTCGCAACGCAAAATGCGCAGCGGCGACCATCGCCGGCTTGAACCATGGTGCGCGACAGAACCTTCAGGGAATCCTCCAGCGACCCGCCATCCATGGCCACCTGAAAAAACTCCTTTTGCGCCGCGAGCCAATCTTCAGTGCATCGCAAGCTTGCTTCGCTGGCGCGCAAGGCAGCTTGTGCCCAGACGCGCTCCAGTGCATTCCGGGTGCGTTCGGCGACCTCCTCGACCAGCCGAACGTCGCCATCAGTCCATCGTCGGGGACCGATCGTCTGAACGCTGATGCCGCCCGCCTGGCGGAAATTCTTGCAGATGGGCACGGCAATGAGCGCGCGAAGGCCTGCGCCGGCGTACTGCTCGCCCTCCTTTAAGGACGCATCAGTTGCGGCATGAAGGTCGTTGATCTTAACCGATATGCCATTTTCAAGATCGGTAAACAGATTGCCACCATAGTCTGCATCGCCTCCCGGAATGACAGCTACCCGGGAGATGCCGGGACGGGCGCGCCACTCGTTGTCGACAACGTATGCGTAGCCGGAACCGACCGTTTCAACGCGATAGTATATGGCGCGATCTACCTGGAGTTTCTCCCCGAGCAACTCTATCGCGATGCGTTGTACTTGGACCGGATCCCCGATGGGTCGTAGGGCGTTACTGAGCTCCAACAGGAAGGCGTTATGCTCCTCCTCTACGCGAAGCCTCTCCTGCGCCAGCTTTGCTTCTGTCACATCCTGGCGAGTGCCGACGATACGGATGGCCGTTCCGGCGTCATCGCGCTCGATTTCCGCACGCGCATGTATCCATCGAACCTCTCCGTCGGAGGGAAGGATGATGCGATACTGGCTGTCGTATATAGATGCTTTGCTTTCGAGCGCGGCGAACAGCCGTTGTTCGGCGATGAGGCGATCGTCCGGATGCAACCGGGCAAACCACTGGCCGTGCACTTGGGTCAATGTGTCCGATGGCAAGACATGGAGCTTCAGATGGTCGGCTAATCTCCCTGGTCGGCTCTTGTCAGTGAGGTTGACGTCTATACCGCCGACACCGCCTATCCGGTGCATGAGCGCGGAGAGGCCTTCGTGTTGGCGCGGGGACATCACAGCTTCGCCGAGCGAATAGGCGTTCGATCTGCTTTCTGACAGCTTTGCTTCCGCGAGTGAGGCCCGGGTTTCGGATGCAGTCAGGCGGGCCTCGAGTTCAACAAGACGTTGCTTCAACTCACTAACGGATTCTTGCTTTGGCATTCTTCGACAACGCCAGACGCGATTGAAATATCCAGTCGCACTCTCGTTGGGATGCGATCAGCGCCGCTAGCTTCCGGGGGATCGCGCATAGTCCATCAACACGATGGTTCTAACCCGCTAGGGCCTAGAAGCGGCCATGAAGCGGCCATTATGAGTGCTTCCGGGCAGCAAAAAGAACGCGATACCCTTGGCATCGCAGTGTTTCCTGTTCTGCTGCAGTATCGCCGTTGTCGGCGAACTGTGCTCACCGTCGGACTTGCGGATCTTTGGCGGTCTGCAGCTGGTCAGGGAACGGCGAGCCCGGCCGCTTTCCAGCGATGCCTGGGATCGCGGGACGCTAAACGCAAGGCGGCGATCTATCGCCTTAAAGGACGATTCTCACGCTGCGCCCGCGAAGCAGATGGACGAAACGAGGGCTGTTCGATCCGGTGTCCTGGTCAAAGAAGAAAACCGTGTTCGCATTTGTCGAAATCTTCGAGGATGTGTCCCCACCGGCGGCGGCGCCAAGAGGACCGCGTCGTCTGCCTCTGCGTTGTCCGTCATCCAACGAGATCCCAATGAACGAGCATCACGACGTGGCTCCCTGAACCGCGATGAGCGCCAGGAGCGGTTACGATGATACATTCCGATAGGCCCCTTGAGTTATCAGGTCAGAAGGCTTTCCACCATTCCTGCCAAATCGTCATAACAATAGGGCTTACTGAGAAAGAGGCCGCGCTCGGGCAATTTGATTTCGTCTCGCGAGCTCCGGCCGGACGTCACGATTAATTCGACCAGAGGCCAACGGTTTCGGATCAAGAATGCCAAGTGCAAACCGTCCATGCCGGCACCGAGATCGATGTCCGCAAATATAAGGCTTATGTCGTTACGGGCTTTCAGAAGGACCAAGGCCTCGCTTGCATTCGTGGCTTCCAGCGCCGCGAAACCAGCATCTTCAATTATCCCCGCTGCCATCATCCGAATGAGTGGTTCATCCTCGACAACGAGAACTACCCGCAACGGATTTGAAGGTTGTTGTGAAAGCACTTTTAAATCCGTTGCTCAACATGTCAGACGGAGCAATTTAATGCTCAGTTCATGAATATACACGATAATTATCGTAAATTCGTAGACGTCTATTTAATTTATGTCATGTAATATCCCGTTCTATACCATATAGGAAATGCAGTATCCTGACGCGGCTCCAATGAAAGCGGTAGGTAAATATTATCACGTCTTATCGTTACTATGTTGTATCGGTGCTACAATGTCGTACGCGAGGCCGAGTTCAGAAAAATCGAGTAAGGCAGACCCTTGAAATGCAGTACCTACATGCTGCTCAATAAGGTACGAGCCGAACCCTCTGCGTTTTGGCTGTGATACCGGTGGTCCGCCTTCCTCGCGCCACATAAACACGAATTCACTTCCGCCGTTGCCGTCGCGCAGCTGCCAGTGGCATCTTACGGTGCCTTGGGGGACCGATAGGGCACCATATTTTATGGCGTTGGTTGCCAACTCGTTGACTGCCAAAGCGAGAGCAAGCGCCTGCTGTTCATTCAGGCGCAAAGGCGGGCCATGCCACGTTATGCGCTCTAGTTCCACATGTACGGTGAGTGTTTCGACGAGGACATCTTCGACCAATGCATCATTTCGCTGCGCCTTTGCGAGGATGGCATGCGCCTTGCCCATTGAGCGGAGGCGCTCCGAGAGCGTCGTTCTTGCCTCTGTCAGGGTTTCCGATGATCGGAGAGTACGGTCTGCCACGGCGCCTATTACAGCCATCAAATTGCTGATACGATGGGCCAATTCCTCATTCAAAACCTGCGCCTGACGTTCAGCCTGGATCCGTTTCGTCGTCTCGATGACGGTGTCCATGATTCCGACTACCCGGCCGTGTTCGTCGCGAATGGGGCTGTAGGAAAATGTAAAATAGGCTTGTTCGGGTCCCCCCGAACGGTCCACAACCAACGGGAAATCCTCGACGAACGTTGCTGTTCCCGTCAACGCGCGCTCTGCGATCGGACCGATCTGCGGCCAAGCTTCGTGCCACACTTCTGAAAAGGGCCGACCTAGCGCTTCGAACTTATCGCCCAGGATCGGTAGAAACGCATCATTGTAGATGGTGATGAGTTCGGGACCCCAGGCAATGCACTTGGGAAATCCGGAAGCCAGCATCAGCCCCACGGTCACTCGCAAGGTGGCGGACCACTCGTCAATGCGGCCCAATGAGGTGGATGACCAATCAAAAGCCCGGATAGCTTGGGCTTGCCGCCCATTTCGAGGCAGGAATGCAAATCGATCGTCGATAAATATTCCCATCTTCGGTTTTTTGGAAAAGCAGTATGCGTTCTACCTTATCTGGTTGCAGGCTCGCAAGTGGTGGATCGCTGGCTCCAGGCATTGATCGCACCGGGTGAGCGTCACTAGAATTTAACATAATCTCTATTATCAATCCAATCCTTTGTAAGCCGGTGGGTTCTAGATTGAAGTGCGAATTCCGAGGATTTCAGGGCTTTGTGCCCTCTCGGAGGAAAGTCTATGCCGGGCAGCTATCGCCATCTACGTTACGATGAGCGCGAAGCTTTGGCGAAAATGAGGGATGCCGCAGTTCCAGTTTGAGAGATTGCAGCTCGGCTCGGACGGCATCGATCTACTATTTACCGCGAGCTGCGCCGCAATTTCATGCACGATGAGGAAGCGTGGTTTCGTGGCTATTTCCCCAACGTCGCGCACAAAAGAGCCCGCCGTCGCCGGACTGCTGGTCGTAAGCTTGAACGCAACATGGAGTTAGCCGCAGATGTCGTCCAAGGCCTTCGGCGGCGTTGGTCTCCAGAGCAAATTGCTGGACGGATGCGCCTGACCGCCCAGCAACCGCGCGTCAGCCATGAGAATCTACCAATACGTCTATGGGACGGAAGGTCGACGCCTCGGGTTATCCAGATTGTTGCCGTGGGCGCGTCGTCGTCGTCGCCCGCGTGGTGGCCGCAAGCCTCGAGGTGTGCAAATCCCGCTGGTGAACGGTATCAAGCACCGTCCCCCCGAGATCGCGCTGCGCGACGCATTTGGCCATTGGGAAGGCGATCTCGTTGCTTTCCGCCAGATCTACGGCAAGGCCAACCTCACCTCCCTGGTCGAGCGAACGAGCCGGTTTGCGGTGCTTTGGCGAAATCTGGATAGGGGCTCAGTTGCGATCATGGGAGGGATTTGTGCCCAACTTGGCCCCCTTCCCTCTACGCTTCGCCAAACCATCACTTTTGATCGAGGCACGGAGTTTGCAGCCTTCAGGAGGCTCCGGACTGAGCTCGGAATGGAGAGCTATTTCTGTGATCCGAAGGCCCCTTGGCAGAAGGGCGGCGTTGAGAACTTCAATGGCCGTCTGCGACGATACCTGCCATCAGATACGGACATTGCGGCGATGGACGAGATGGCGATCCAGGCGGTCTGTCACCAGCTGAACAACACTCCGCGGAAATGCCTGTCCTATCGGACGCCCCAGGAAGTTTTGACGGAACAGATCGGGCTATGGGCGCCGGGGTCGGATGTTCCTTGGGTGGGGCTCGCCCCACCCAAGGAACAATGATACTCAGCGCCAAGGAATGTCGCGCTTCAACTGGAACTCGCAGCCCCAGATAGAAATGACACCCCTCCGCTAGATAGAAATGACACTGTGTGGTGCCTTCTGCGGAATGTCGGTGGCATGGTTTTCCTGCTGGTCAGGAGAACGCAGCTATGACGGTGCTGGCGATGAGCCATGGCGAACTTTCGCGATTTGATACGCTGATGCGCGTCGAGCGTGGCGAGCTTCGGGTTGCCGATGCCGCGTCGGTACTCGGCCTGAAGCGCCGCCAGATTTTCCGGTTGCTCGGTCGATCGCGCGCTGACGGTCCTGAAGCGCTGGTTTCCTGGGAGCGCGGCCGCACCAGCAACCGGGATCTCGGCGATGATTTCCGTGACCGAGTGCTTAGCCTCGTGCACGAGCATTATCATGATTTCGAACCGACCCTGATTAGCGAGTATCTCGCCGAACCGCTCGGCATCACTCTTTCGCACGGGACCCTGCGGAAGTGGATGATAAAGGCGGGAATGAGGAAGGATCGCGAGGCGCGCCGGCCACGACCATATCAGCCGCGCAACCGGCGGGATTGTCGCGGCGAGCTGATCCAGTTCGATGGTTTGAAGCACTGGTGGTTCGAGGATCGCGGGCCTCAATGCACCCTTCTCGTCTATCGCCTTTCTCCCTGGTACATGGTGCGGCATAACCAGCGTTTCACCAACGCGCCCTTCGATGCGCGCGACCTGCACCGTCCGCCACTGCGGCAGACTTCTAGCTTATTATCTCCGTATATTTTGTAAAAACTCCTCGACATATAGTGCCATCATCTCCGATAAGACCAGATGGATGCCCGAGATAGTAATTGGAGTGTGCTTTTTCGGCATTTTGGTGGTGTGACGCAAGAAAAGCCGAGCTGTCCGCTGGGTCATGGGCACATGCAACCTGCCATTGCTGTCGCGCCGAACATAGATATTCCACATCGTCCCAAGCGCATCGCGATAACGACTGCGGTATATCTCCTTGAGCTGCCGGACATCTTCTTTCCGTCGGCAGGCACCGTATGATCGTATTGATAATTGAAGATTGCGTTGGAAGACCCATTTTGCGCGCCAGCGGTCCACGTAGCTCGGTTGACTGTTTCTCCCCGCGATTTCAAGACACCAGTTGAGGAAAAAGGCACACTCAAGGTCAAGGGCTGCCCCCGGTTCGACCAGGTTGGCGCTGTAAAGCTCGTGAACCCGCTCGCGAAGCATCTCAAACCGCTGAGGGAACGCAGCTCCTGCATGTTTGGAAGCAGTGGTGACGGGAAATCGCATTACGAAGAAACTCGGGCCTGCCCACGACCGACGGCTGCGGGACAAAAGTCGGAATCGATGCGTTTGGGTGCTGGCCGGTTTAGCATTGCTCTGCATGAGCTATACGGCCCCTGGCCGCTGTAGGCAGCCAATACGGAACGCCTCGCTGTCCCGCCTCCAGCGGAATAGTATCTTTTATTCCGGCAATCGAGAATGCTCTGGGCTTGTGGGCAAGCCCGGGAGGGGATTTCGATCATTTGACGGATTGCGCTCCTTGCTCGACTCAGGATAAAATCATTACTCGATGATTTATGGGTCGTGAAGGGTATCGTCAATGGCAATCCAAGGAAGCGAGAGTCGGCGGGAAACCCGCGGACGAGGACGCCCGCGGCGAAGCGAGGGGCCCGATCGCAGCGAAGTGGAACGCTTGGCGCTCAAGGCTTTTGCAACGAGCGGATATGATGGTTCCAGTCTTCGGAGCATCGCTGCAGAGGCCGGAGTGGATCCGGCCCTCATCTCTCGCCGTTATGGCTCGAAAATGGGACTGTGGCGCGCGGTGGTGGACGGACTTGCCGAGAATCTCGATATGGTTCACGCTGAAATTCAAACAGGACTGAAGCCGGGCGAACCACTTTCAGCACGCGTGATTGCCGGCATGCGACGTTTCATTACCCTTAACTGGGCAGTACCGGAACTGGCGCTGATCTTTATCGACGAGATCGCAACGCCCGGCGAACGGCGCGATTACATTGTGACCCGCATCTGGCGCCCCTACTTCCACGCAATCCGCCCGATTTTGACGGAAGCATCCGCGCTGACGGGAGGGGAAGGAAAAAATGCCAATTTCACCGCACTTTCAGTGCTGGGTATAATCGTCATGCCTCAATTGTTGGCCAGCCTTCTCGAAGCGGATATTGGTATATCCTACGAGGAAGCGCCTGAGGCGGTACTCGACGTGTTGCTTCGTCTGTTGACTTGAAATTTTGCTGGCCCTCACCTCACAAAACTACAAGCGCGAATGGTCCCGGAAAGGGATGGCGGACAAAGCGCGGACCAACCTAGTCTGGCCGGCCGAGGCGTTCTCGTTGTGAAGCCGGCAGGCATTTGTTCATGGCGGATCTGAAGGTTGTCTCGCAATCTCTCCGCCCAGTTGGGAGGAGATGTAAGTAGCGTTTAATTGCAGCGGTGTGCGAAATCACCGCGAAGATCTCGGATATGGTCCCTTATGCGGAAGCCATTCCTGGATCCGCTGCCCATCGCGCTCGACATCTGCGATTCGATTGTTAGAAATACGAAGAGCGTCACTGTCCAGGAAGCGTTCGACAAACAAACCATGCTATTCGCAATACCTGCTGCGATCGTCGCGGCTCACATCGAAAATAATCGCACCGTTCAATCGCTGTTCGGGTCATACGGGCTGGCTGCTCAATCGGAGTTTATTCCAGCATCGACCGGCTCACAAGGTTATGCAAAAAAAGGAAGCCTGGTGCGAGGAGAACGACTTAGTGCCACAGACATGAAATCGGTCGGCACCGGCCCTTTCTGTACAGCCCGAAACAGGCAGGGGGCGGCAGTATTCCATTCGACGGGTACCGCCGTGCTGCGCTACCACGGTCGTCTCAGGCATTTTAAAGATACGTATCTTGGCGAAGAACGGATTTACACGAACGACGGGCGCAAGCCCTTGATTCTCGAGTTTGTGCGAACCAGACATCTTCATGATGGATATCATTCGACGACTTATGCAGGTTACATGAACCTATACGATGGCAAATGGCAGACTGTTGCAGTCACCATTCTTTGCGAGGGATAACAGACAATTCACGTTGCCAGCGGAGTGCGGATCCCCCTTCTTCCGGCACGACTGGGATGGACCAGGGCACCGTTCTTCCGAAAAACTCGCCTTCTGCCAATTTGCCGATCTCATGATCTTGGTTGATCGATGCCGAAGTATTGGGCGCCTGCATACGATAGGCTAGCGAGCCAGAGCGGTGGCTGCGGCATCGGTGAGTGTATAAACCGCTTCGCGTTGTGCCCCCCGATTGTCATGATCGACCCGGAAGCCCTGATAATGGCGCCGCAACAAACCGGCACGAACCAAGTCCGAAACCGCCCGACTGACATTGCTGCGCCCCGACCGTAAGACCCTGTTGCGAACCGCGTCCATGAGGACACGGTCGTTCTCGATAGGATCCGTCGATAGCCTTCCTTCTCTTGTCAGATCTTTGCGAACCGCTTCTACGACTGCCTTGCGACGCCCATCGCGTTGGGCAAGCGGCATCATGGCATCGCAAAGCCAATCGCGGATTGGCAGTCGCTGGCTGTTCTCGATGACATATGGGCCGGCGCTCAGCCCCGGTCCTGCTGCCTTTGCGATCAGGTTTAGAATGAGAAAGGCGTAGCGCGGGCGATTGGAAAAGTCGGCTATACGCTCGATCAACCAGGGAAGATCGTTGCTCGGTGAAGGCATAGCGCTCGCAAAGAGATCATTCTGCTGGAACATATGCAGAATCTAGCACCTCGGCGTGCAATGTGAATCCCCCACCCCGCTGCAAGGCTAAATTTATTCATTCGTGACACTTTACCAGCGCCATTGGTAAAGTGTCACTGCGGGCGACTGCTGTAATACATGCCGTGGCCATGCACAGGACGATAGGCTGTCAGGATCGGCGCTGCCATCAGTAGCGGGGGCAGCGCGCTCACCATTTCCGCACCGGAATTTCAAAACCCGCTTTGCAGCATCGTCATCTAGCAGGCCGCGGAAAAACCCGTCTTCAGGCGTCGGATGTGAGATTGTATGGCAGCAATGAGAACGTGACGTCGATCTCGCGGTTGCCGTCACACCTTTCCGAAACGCTGCGTTGAGCGGATTGCGGACATAGCCATATGCGCTACTTTCCGGAAAATGGCTCCTACCGAAGTGCTTCCATCTTTTGGACGTGCGGCTTTCCAAAGACAGATACAGCAAACTGTCAAAGCCGATGTCAGTGCGGCAGCGTGTTTTTGTAGACCTTCCCGTCCTTCATGATGATGACGAAGTTCTTCGCGGGATCGGCGACGAGGTTGAGATTCTCGAGCGGATTGCCGTCGACGAGGAGCAGGTCGGCATAGGCGCCGGGCGCGACCACGCCGAGCGCGCCGGGATAGGGATTGCGCAGGCCCGACATGCGCAGCAGTTCGGCATTAGTCGAGGTCGCCATGATCAGTGCCTCCGCCGGCGTGTACCAGCGCATCAGATCGACCAGCATATGACCCTGCTTGCTGGCTCCCGCTACGGAAAACAGGATGTCGGTGCCCCATGCGGTCTTGATGTGATATTTGCGTACGAGCGTGTAGACAGTGTTGGTACCCTCAACGACCTGCGCGAACTGGGCCTGCTGGTCAGGCCCCAACATCGCCACCATGCTCATATCGAGAAGGGGCTGGGTGCTCAGCCAGACGCCCTTGTCGGCGATCATCTTCGCGGTGGCCTCGTCCATCAGATGGCCATGCTCGATGCATTTGACGCCTGCCTGGATCGCGCGCTGGATCGCCGCAGGCGTATAGGCGTGGACGCAGACATAGGTTCCCCAATTGTCGGCCGCTTCGACCGCGGCGCGAAGCTCCTCGAGCGTGAAGGTGGAGACGTCGAGCGGGCTGTGCGGCGAGGCGACGCCGCCGCCTGCGGTCAACTTGACCTGGGTCGCACCCTGCATGAGCTGCTCGCGCGCGCGTAACCGCACCTCGTCGGGGCTGTCGGCGAGCGCGAACCCGCCCACCTCCTCGCCGTGCGTCATCTGGCCCATCGCCCGGGGCAAATCGTTGGAAGTGCGGAAATCGCCATGGCCGCCGGTGATCGTGATCATCGCGCCCGAGGGATAGATGCGCGGCCCGGGCAACAGGCCCTCGTCGATCGCGCGCTTGAGCGAGAAGGACGGGCCACCGAGATCGCGGACCGTAGTGAAGCCGCGCAGCAAGGTCGCCTCCGCCTCGGCGCCGGCAAGCAGGTTGATATAGCCGGGGTCGCTGGTCATAAGCATCGGCGGCGTCGGGCGTACGAACATCGTATGCCAGTGATCGTCGATCAGCCCTGGCATCAGCACGCGCCCGCCGCCGTCGAATACGCGGGTGTTCGCATCGGGCGTGATCGGGCTGGTCGAGATGCGCTCGATCTTGTTGCCGCGCACGAGCACGCTCGAGGGGGGCGAGAGACTGGTGCTCTTGCCGTCGAAGACGCGGACATTCTGGAACAGCGTCGCCGCAGGCTCGGGCGACGCGGCTTGCTGTGCGCGACCGGGGACGAAGGCGATGACGAGGGCGGCGATCGCCGCGAGCAGCAGCAATGCCACGCGCAGGATCCGCAATGCCGGAAGGGTGGATGACGAACGCATACGATCGATTGAGATCATGACGGAGCTCCTTGCCAGCGCTCGCCTGGTGAGGCGGGCGTTGCGGTGTCGGCCCCGGTTCGCGCGTCGAACGGAAATTGCTGTGTCGGGACAGGCCGGATGTCCCAGTTCGACCGGTCTATCGAAGTCTGGGACATCGCAGTATCGGGGGCTGCCCCTAGGTAGGTGGGGGCGGGCCCGTAGAAGCCCCGCGCGGAAACCCGAGCTTTTTAACAGGTCGCGGAAACGGAGGTTCCCTTGAGGCCCTTGAGATGATTCAAGTGCCTTGGCTGAGGTTTGAAGGATTTGAGATGCGCGGCGGCGATCACCGGAGCGAAGGGCTGTTTTCCTACGTGAGCTGCGAGGCCGGGTTCCGGCGAAACATCCACTTCGGGCGATCCGTGCGATCGTCGACGAAGCTCTCGAGGTGATGTCTGCTGATTTCGATGCGGTGTATTCGCGCATAGGCCGGCCATCGATCCCGCCCGAGAAGTTGCTGCGCGCATTGCTCTTGCAAGCTTTCTATACGATCCGCTCGGAACGCCAGCTCATGGAGCAGATGGATTATAACCTGCTTTTCCGCTGGTTCGTCGGCCTGGCGATGGATGCGCCGATCTGGGATGTGACGGTCTTCACCAAGAACCGGGAGAGGCTGCTGGCCGGCGACATCGCCGCCAGGTTCCTGTCCGCGATCGTAGGGCAGTCTCGTGTGAAGGCGCTCGTGTCAGACGACCACTTCTCGGTGGATGGCACCTTGATCGACGCGTGGGCCAGCATGAAGCGCTTCAAGCCCAAGGACAGCGAGGCTTCGGGCGGTGACGACGACGACAGTGCATCGGGCGCCGGCCAGAGCGGACAGGCCAAAGCCAAGGGGCGGAATGCCGAGCGCGATTTCCATGGCGAAAAGCGGACCAACGCAAGTCATGCCTCCACCACCGATCCTGATGCCCGCCTGTTCAAGAAGGCGCGCGGCCAAGCCGCGAGGCTGTGTCACATGGCCCATGTCCTCATGGAGAACCGGCATGGCCTCGTCGTCGATGCGATGCTCACTCATGCCACAGGCACTGCCGAGCGGGAGGCTGCGCTGACCATGCTTGGCCGTATGAAGGGGTGCCATCGCATCACGCTGGCGGCGGATAAGGCCTAAGATACCGGCCACTTCGTTGCCGCCCTAGGGAACGTCGGCGTTACGCCACACGTGGCCCAAAACAATACCAACAGGCAATCTGCCATCGATGCACGCACCACCCGGCACCCCGGTTACGCCGTTTCGTTGCAGATCAGGAAGAGGATCGAAGAGGTCTTTGGCTGGGCCAAAACCAGCGGAAACCTGCGCAAGACACGGCACCGAGGGCAGGATCGCGTCGGTTGGAATTTCACGCTGACCGCTGCGGCTTACAATCTCGTCAGGCTGCCCAAGTTGCTGGCGACAGCATAGCTACGTCCGCAATCCGCTCAACGCGGCGTTTCGGAACGGTGCGACGGCCACCGCGAGATCGACGTCACGTTCTCATTGCTGCCACACAATCTCACATCCGACGATCAACCTGCCTGAAGACGGGTTTTTCCGCGAGCTGCTAAAGCGTTGTCAGGGATCCGAGTGCCGACCGGGCCCGCGACGTGATCGCGAAGCGGCCGGCGGCCATGGCGGGGGATTTTACCCCCCGCCGAAGAAATCCAGGAGGCTGTAAGGCGCGCGAGAATCGAGGCAGAGGCTCAAGGTCTCGTGCGAAGCGGCGGCAGCGGCATGACTGCGTACGAACATGTTTTCCTCATATTTGCGCAAGCCAGCCTCTATGTCATTCGAATGCGAGACGATGGCTGCCGCAAGCTCGGCACCATCGAGCATTGCAAGGTTCGCTCCCTCTCCGGCCGGCGGCGCCAGGTGGGCCGCATCGCCAAGCAGTGTGACGCCGGACACACGCGGCCAACGGTGATCCACTGGCAGAGCGTGCAACATCCGCAGGACCGGCGGAGCACTGCTATCAGTGATCAGAGACGTAAGCGCAGGAGACCATCCATCGAACTCTTGGGCGATGGACGCCCTGGCTGCCTTCCCGTCGGTAAAGTCGATCTTTGCGAACCATTCCTTTGGTCGAGTCAACGCGACATAGGCATGCACCATTTTCCCCGGTTCGCGATGAGCAAAGATACCTTGTCCGGGAGCCAATGCGAACAACGCTCCCGGACCCACCGCCTGAGAGGCTAGCGGGTGATTGGCATCGACGTCGTGCAAGTAGGTTTCGACGAAGGCCGTGCCCAGAAATTGCGGAACTGCGCCGGATACCAGCGGCCGAACCTTTGACCAGGCGCCATCTGCCCCGATCAGCAGATCGCTGAACACGCACGAGCCGTCCAAGAATTCAAGCCTGTATCTTCCTTCCCCGACCGGCGTAACGCTGCCAAGGCGTTTGCCCCACTGGACAGTGCCTGCTGGAACGCTTTCGAGGAGAATTCTGCGCAGTTCGGAACGAGGAACTTCAGGCCGACCGCGGGAACCGTCATCGTCTTCTTCAAATAACAGCGTGCCATTCCGATCCAGGATGCGCGATGCCTGGCCGCCCTCGACAATGATCTCGCGGAATGCTGCTGTCAGCCCGGCATCTTCCAGAGCCGTCTGGCCGTCATGCTCGTGGATGTCGAGCAGTCCGCCTTGCCCGCGCGCCTGAGGGCTTGAATCGGCCTCGTAGACCGTCGAGCAAATGCCATGGAGCGACAATATCCGTGCAAGGACCAACCCACCAAGGCCGGCTCCGATGATCGTCACAGATTTCATTGGGTTCCTACCGACATGAAAATGGAACGGCGTTCCATGAATTACCATTGGAACTTCATTCCAAACCTGTCAATGGCCAGTCATGAAAAGCACCGGGATGGGCAGTAAGCGGCGCAGAGACGCCCTAACGCACGAGCGGATCGTCACCACAGCGATCGCGATACTGGATGCTCAAGGCGAACAAGCGCTGACGTTCCGGGCGTTGGCGGAGAGGCTCGAAACTGGAAGTGGGGCGATCTATTGGCACGTTCGCGACAAGCAGACACTGTTGGCGGATGCGGCTGACCTGATAATTGCCGCTGCCTGGAACGAAGTTGATACAGCCCCTCACCCGCAAACTGCCATACGCAGGATTGCACTGGGCGTGTTCGACGCCATTCTCGCGCGTCCCTGGCTGGGCGGGCAATTGGCGGCCAATCCCTGGCAATACGCGGTGCTGCGGATATTGGAAGCTATCGGCAGGCAAATACAAGCTTTGGGCGTCCCTCACGAAGCACAATTCAACACGGCAACCGCTCTGATCAGTTTTATCCTCGGCCTTGCCGGGCAATTTGCGGCGGGTGTCCGTCTTTGTACGGAGCCGGGCGACCGGACCATGTTCCTAAAGAACGTTGCAGCGCAATGGAACGAACTGGCTCCGGACCTTCACCCTTTCGTCACAGGTCTCGCTTCAGAATTGCCGCAGCACGATGATCGCGAGCAATTTTTGGCCGGCGTCAATCTCATTTTATCGGGAATCGAAGCACAGGTGCCGAACCATTCGGAAAGCATGTAAATGGCATGCCCCGATGATGCCAAAAAAAGGGGCGGAGCAGCCTTCGCCGCCCCGCCCGATTCTCCCCGGGAGTAATGGAGGAGGGGATACCCCGGAAAGAGATTAGTACTTTACGCGCACGCTCGCACCATAGAACGTATCATCGATGCGAATGTCATGCGGGAATGACGGGCTGTCGAAGTAACTGTGGTACTTTCCGCCATTCACATTCACGCCATCAACGCTGACTGTGATATTCGGAGTCACGTCATATCCGACCGAAAAATCAAGACGACCGTTGGATTTGACCTTGTTGAACTGGCTTGTATCGCCCGGCCCAGTAAGAGTTCCGGCCCCGAACAACGTTTCATTATAACCCGAGCGCCAAGTATAGACGATTCGTGCGGTGATGCCATACTTTTCGTAGAGCGCGCCGGCAGTGTAGCTATACTTCGAAACGCCCAGAAGCTCCTTGCCTTCCAAGGGATCGCCAGGGGTCGTAACCTTGCTATCGGCTAGGGTGAAAGTCCCCATGGCGCCAAGGCCATCAAAACCTTCCGGCAGGAAGTCGAAGAACATCTGACCAGCCACTTCGATGCCCTTGAGATTCGACGATCCTACATTTCGGGGCTGGGTAAGCTGATACGTGTATCCATCGATGACCTGGATCGACGTGGACGGTGCCACACGATCCTTCAGCTTGCGGTAGTAGCCTGCAACGGTGACATAGCTCGAACGGCCAAAGTAGTACTCTGCAGTCAGATCGAAGTTGTTCGACTGCTGCGCCTTGAGATCCGGATTGCCGCCTGAACCGGCGAGAATGACGTTTGGATTGCCGCCCGGTGCTGCCAGCGAGAGGCCCGGATTAAGATCGCCGAAGGTCGGCTGCGCTACCGTCTTCGCATAAGTGGCGCGGAACTGGAGCGATTGCGTAGCGCGGAAACGCATGCTTGCGTTCGGCAGGACGTAGACGTCGCTCGTGTCACGGGATACCGGTTCGAACACATCCGCTCCGCCCGGACCTGCGCCGATAACGCGGGAAGTGCCGTCGATTGTCCGGTTGGTGCGAACCACACGCACTCCGACGAGGCCGTCGATCGAAGCCGTGTCACCGACGTCGATCTGGTATTTGCCCTGCATGTACGCCGCGAAGGTGTTTTCCTTTGCATCGTAATTGCGGGTGGGATCCCAGGCCGGGTCGCCGGCGGGAGCGCCGTAGAGCGCACGCAGTTCGTCGGTGTTGTTGAGCAGGTAGTCCGGGTTCGGGGTATACCAGTGCGATCCATTGTTGATGTACGGAATCGAGTCGGGCGAACGCACCAGGAAGTCGGACGGCAGCCCAGCCACCGATGAAACCAGTGTGCCGCGGTCTGGTCCCGGGAATGCGGGCCCACCGGCGACGGCACGGAACGTGCCGGAACGGTCCGAATAGCGTGCTCCAATCTGCACTTCGCGCAGCACATTGCTGTCGATGTCGAAGGTGGAGTCCAGCTTGAACGCGTACTGACGGCTGTTGGACTTGTTGAGGTCCTGGTACAGCGTGTTGGCAAATACGAAGCCATCCGGCGTGCTGAGGGGATCGCCCTGCATAACGGTTGTGCCGTGGCCATTGTCGTTCACCAGCACATCCATCGAATTGTTGTGCTTGGCGATATCGACGATGATCGCGCGGTTGGCGTTCTTCGACTGAATGTAGCTACCGTCGAAGACGAGATGAACGGTGTCCGAATTCCACTTCAGGCCGCCGCCGAGGACGTACTGGTCGGTGCTCTGCTTCTTGGCCTGGGTACTGGTCAGCGCATCGACGCCATTAAACGTCGCCGACTTACCGATGCACAGGTTCTCGACGTTCGAACCGGGCAGGAAACCTGCGTCGTTGACGCTCGCTGTGAAGCAATCGTCTGTGGCAACGGCATTGGTTATCGAGTTGCCGGCAAATACGTCGCCGAAGATAAAGTTGGTGGCGAAGGTCGAGCGATAGCCTGTGTAGAGGCCGTCGAGGTAGACCTCGAGTTCCGGCGTCACTTTCCACTCGAACGCGGCATTCACCTGAGGGCGGGTATTATAACCGGTGTCGGTCGTGCCGCCTACGCAGGTCGGGAGAACCAGATTGGGAGCTCCCGGCGGACCGTGGTTAGTCGACCGGGGATCGCAGTTGAAGGAGACCGGCCGGCTGAAGTTGTTTCGTGTGTACGAGACGTCGACGAGCAACCCCATTTCGCCATCACCGGCATCCCAGCGATCGGAGACAAGCAGTCCACCGGTGTAACTGGTCTTGTCGGAAACCGTTCCGGTATAGACACGGCCGTTGGCGGCGACCGTCAAGCCCTTGCCGAAGTTGAACGGCTTTTGCAGCTTCATGTCGATGACGCCGGCAACGCCGCCCTCGATCAGATTGGCCGAATTCGACTTGTAGACATCGATCCCGGCGATCGCCTCTGCGGGCAGGTCCTGGAACGAAAAGCCGCGTCCCACGCCGGTGAAGATTTCCCGGCCGTCAAGAGTGGTGAGAATATCACCCAGGCCGCGGATGATCGGCGACTGGATCTCGTTGTTGAAGCCGTTCTGCACCTGCACGCCAGCCACGCGCTGCAGCGCGGAAGCAACCGAGGTGTCGGGAAGCTTGCCGATGTCTTCCGCGACGATCGAATCGACAACGTTGTCCGAATTTTTCTTGATGTTGCGCGCTGCCTCGAGGCTGGCGCGTTGGCCGGAAACGATGATCTCGCTGGTGGCATCCTCAGCCGACGGCGAAACGCTGTCCTGCGCATAAGCGGGCGCGCAAGCGGCAAACGCCAGTGCGGACGACGACAGGACAAGCGAACGGGTGATGCGGTTCATTTTCCCTCCCTCTCAATAATCGGCCATTTCAGCAGGCCTTGGCGCTCTCCTTAGTCGCCGATTCTTGATCGGACAAGACATATTTGTACGATAAATAGGTTGCAGCCAAATTCGACCGGTGTTAGCCGATGCCAACAACGCTCCCGCAACACCTAAGCGTGCGGCGAACACGGACGGGCGACATTAGGGGAGGCGAATATTTCCGCTCACGACGGCACCACCAATTCGACTTCGGGCTTGCGCTCTCGCGCGTGGTTCGACGATCCCAATCATCCGGACATGACCGCGCTCTATCTAGAGCGTTATTTGAACTACGGCCTCTCCATTGAAGAGATGCAATCCGGACGTCCGATCATCGGCATTGCTCAGTCTGGCAGCGACCTTGTGCCGTGCAACCGCCACCACCTGGTCTTGGCGGAACGCATTAAGGCGGGCATTCGCGACGCCGGTGGCATCCCAATCGAGTTTCCCAGCCACCCGTTGCAGGAAACCGGCAAGCGGCCTACCGCCGGGCTGGACCGCAACCTGGCGTACATCAGCCTCGTCGAACTGCTCTACGGCTATCCGTTGGACGGGGTTGTACTGACCATCGGGTGCGACAAGACGACCCCTTCCGCGCTGATGGCGGCGGCGACCGTGAACATTCCCGCGATCGCGTTGTCGGTCGGCCCGATGCTGAACGGCTGGCACGAAGGCAAGCGCACCGGCGCCGGCACCATCGTCTGGAAAGCGCGCGAGATGCTGGCCAAGGGTGAACTGGACTACCAGGGCTTCCTGAAGCTGGTTGCCTCCGGTTCGCCCTCCACCGGTTATTGCAACACGATGGGCACGGCGACGACGATGAACTCGCTGGCCGAGGCGCTGGGTATGTCTCTGCCCGGTTCGGCGGCGATCCCGGCACCCTATCGCGATCGTCAGGAATGTGCGTGGGAGACCGGCCGCGCGATCGTGGAAATGGTGGCGGCAGACCGCAAGCCGTCAGATATCCTGACGCGATCGGCTTTCCTCAACGCCGTCCGCGTGAATTCCGCGATCGGTGGTTCGACCAATGCGCCGATCCACCTCAACGCCATCGCCCGCCACATCGGGGTCGAACTGACCCTGGAAGATTGGGAAAAGAATGGGTCGAACGTCCCACTACTGGTCAACCTTCAGCCGGCCGGTGAATATCTGGGCGAGGACTATTACCGTGCCGGCGGCGTGCCCGCGGTCATGGCCGAACTCGACAAGGCCGGCCTAATCGATGGCAGCGCCCTCACTGCCAATGGCAAGACGGTGGCCGAGAACCTGGTCGGTGCCCGGATCGTCGACGAAGACGTGATCCGTCCCTTCTCGCGCCCGCTGAAGGAAGCGGCGGGCCTGACCGTCCTCAGCGGCAACCTGTTCGAAGGCGCGGTGATGAAGCTGTCGGTGATTTCCGACGAGTTCCGCAGCCGATATCTTTCCAACCCGGAGGAGCCGGACGTGTTCGTTGGCTCTGTCGTCGTATTTGACGGGCCGGAGGACTACCACCAGCGGATCGATAACGCAGACCTTGGCATCGACGAGAATACGATCCTCGTCATTCGCGGCGCCGGCCCGGTCGGCTATCCCGGTGGCGCCGAAGTGGTGAACATGCGCCCACCCGCCGCGCTGATCCGCGCCGGTGTGCATGCCCTGCCCTGCATCGGCGATGGGCGCCAGTCCGGCACGTCGGGCAGTCCGTCGATTCTCAACGCCTCGCCCGAGGCGGCGGTCGGCGGCGGCCTTGCCCTACTGCGCACCGGCGATCGGGTGCGGATCGACCTTGCCGGTCGCAGAGCCGACATGCTGGTCGATGCGGCCGAGATCGACCGCCGGCGTGAGGACCTGGCCGAGATCGAACGCGCCGTCACGCCCGAATCGCAGACGCCGTGGCAGGAAATCCAACGCGGCCTGGTGGGTCAGTTTGCGACCGGCGCCATCCTCGAAGGCTCCGAAAAGTACCAGCGCATCGCCCAGACGCGCGGGTTGCCGCGCGACAGCCACTGATGGCTTCCGTCCGCATCATTCCCCGCGACCGGGCGGATGTTCTTGGCGAAGGACTGTTCTGGTCCGTCCGCGACGGTGCGCTGCTGTGGACCGACATTCTCGGCCGCCGCATCAACCGGCTTTCGCCTGCCACCGGGCAGGTGGAAAGCTGGGAGACGCCGGACGTTGTCGGCTGGATCGTCGGCACGCAGGACGGCGGCTTCCTGGCCGGGATCGGCCGATCGATCGCGCGGGTCTCGTTCGATCCGTTCGTATGCGAAATGCTGGTCGAGATTCCCGAGCAGCCGGCCGGCAACCGCGTCAATGATGCGGCAGCCGATCCGCAGGGTCGGCTGTGGCTGGGGACGATGCCGTTCTCTTGCGACGTGCCCACTGGCGCATTCCACCGCTTCGCCAACGGGACGATCGGACGGGCCGATGCGACGCCCTACACGATTCCCAACGGACCGGCGATTTCGCCGGACGGCCGCTTCCTGCTGCATACCGACAGCGCGATGGGCGTGATCTTCCGTTACGCGCTGGAAGACGGCGTGCTGGGCGAGCGCGAGCCGTTCATCACCTTTCCGGACAGCGACTCCGCGAACGGGGGTTCCGATAGCTGGGGATCGCCCGATGGCATGACATTCGATGCCGAGGGCCATCTCTGGGTCGCATGCTGGGGCGCCTCCCGCGTCACCCGGTTCGCGCCGGACGGCACGCCGGTGCGGCGGATCGAACTGCCGGCCAGCCAGATCAGCAATTGCGTGTTCGGCGGCCCTGACCTTGACTGCATGTTTGTGACCAGCGCAGCCGACGGGGTCGATGAAGAACATGCCGGCGCGCTGTTCGAGATCGATCCAGGTTGCCGGGGGCTGCCCCCCTTCCTGTATCAAGACTGAAGTTTCGAGAGGAGAGACGATGCTCAGGACCCTAGCCACCGCCGCCCTGCTGGGCGCGGTGTCGACATCCGCGCTGGCCGCGGAAGCAAAGCGCGAAACCTTTGGCACGATGCCGGACGGGACCGCCGTGGAGGCGGTGACCCTCAGCAATGCCAAGGGCATGTCCGTCCGCGTGATGACGCTGGGCGCCTCGATCCAGTCGGTGATGATGCCCGGCCGCGACGGCAAGACCGTGGACATCGCAGTAGGCTACGACAGCCTGGACGGTTACGTGAAGGACGGCCAGTTCTTCGGCGCCACGGTGGGCCGTGTCGCCAACCGCATTGCCAAGGGCAAGTTCACGTTGGACGGCAAGGACTATTCGGTTCCCATCAACAATGGCCCAAACTCGCTCCACGGCGGCACCAAGGGCTTCGACAAGGTGGTTTGGACCCTCCGCGACATAAAGCAGGGCAAGAGGGGCAACCAGAAAGGTGGGGGTGCGGCCAGCGTCACCATGCGCTATGTCAGCCCTGACGGCGACATGGGCTATCCTGGCACACTGACCACCGAGGCGACCTATACGCTCGACGAACAGAACAACCTGACGATTACCTACACGGCCACCACCGACAAGCCGACCGTGGTGAATATCTCCAACCACGCCTACTGGAACCTCGCCGGTCCGGGGCAGACCGCGATGAATCACGTGCTGACCATCCCGGCAGACCGTTTCACGCCCACCGACGAGACCTCGATCCCCACCGGCCAGCACGCGAGCGTGGCCGGTACCGTGTTCGACTTCCGCCAGCCAACGCCAGTGGGTGCGCGCGTGCGCGAAGGTAAGGACGCCCAGATCCGTTATGGTCGCGGTTATGACCATAATTGGGTTATCGGAAATGCCGTCAGCCCCGACCCGCATCTGATGGCCCGCGTATCCGATCCCGTCTCTGGCCGAGGTTTCGAGCTCTGGTCCAACCAGCCGGGCCTGCAGTTCTATTCGGGCAATTTCATGGACGGAACGATCGTCGGAAAGTCCGGCCAGATCTATCGTCAGGGCGACTCGCTGGTGTTCGAGCCCCAGCTGTTCCCCGATACTCCGAACCAGCCGCAGTTTCCGCCGGTCCGCCTCAATCCGGGCAAAACCTACCGGAATGTCATGACCTACAAGTTCTTCATCGCAGAATAAGAGGGGAGAAATCCTGTGAAAGCTTCCGCAACCAGCCTTCTGGTTTCCGCCATCCTGGGCGCCGCCACCCTGACCGCCATGCCTGCCGAGGCGCGCCCGCAGTGGACGCCTGCCGAAGCGAAGGCGTGGTACGCTAAGCAGCCCTGGTTGGTCGGCTCCAACTATGCACCTGCCAATTCGATCAACCAGCTGGAAATGTGGCAGGCCGGAACCTGGGACCCCAAGCGGATCGACTACGAACTGGGCCTCGCCGAGAACATCGGCATGAATACCATGCGCGTGTTCCTTCACGACCAGTTGTGGCAGCAGGATCCCGAGGGCTTCAAGAAGCGCATCGACGAATTCCTGACAATCGCCGCCAAGCACAAGATCAAGCCGCTGTTCGTGCTTTTCGACAGCTGCTGGGATCCGAACCCTGCGCTGGGCCCGCAGCGTCCGCCGATCCCCGGCGTCCACAATTCGGGCTGGGTGCAGGCCCCTGGCCTGCCGGCTATGCGCGATCCGTCGCAGGAGCCGCGCCTGAAGGCTTACGTGCAGGGCGTGATCGGCGCTTTCGCCAAAGATGACCGCATCCTCGGCTGGGATCTCTGGAACGAACCTGACAACGGCGCCGATCAGTACAAGGGCCAGGAAGGCAAGGAACCGCTGGTCCGCGCGCTGCTGGCAAAGACCTATGATTGGGCCCGTGCGGTCGACCCCAGCCAACCTTTGACGTCGGGCGTGTGGCAACACGATGACTGGGCGACGGACGCCAAGCTGTCGCCAATGGAAAAATTGCAGCTCAGCCAGTCGGACGTGATTTCCTTCCACGACTACAACTGGCCCGAGACGTTCCAGGGCCGCGTGAACCAGCTCAAAGTCTATGGTCGCCCGATCCTTTGCACCGAGTTCATGGCGCGGGGCAACGGATCGACCTTCGACGGCTCGTTGCCGATCGGCAAGCGCGAGAACGTGGCAATGATCAACTGGGGCTTCGTCGACGGCAAGACGCAGACCCGTCTGCCCTGGGATTCGTGGAGAAAGCCCTACACGATGGACGAGCCGACGATCTGGTTCCACGAGGTGTTTCGCAGCGACGGCACCCCTTATCGCCAGGCCGAAGTCGACCTGATCCGTTCGCTGGCAAAGGCGCCCAAGGGCGTGGTGCCGACTGCCAAGAAGTAGGCCTCGACAAACAACCATCTACTCAGACAAGAGGAGCGACATGCATAACATCCGGTTTTCCGTCGCCTTCTCTGCCGCGCTCTGCGGTCTGATCCTGACCGCTCCTGCCCATGCCGCTTCGGCCTGGGCGGGAGCCTGGGGCTATGCCCCGGCCGACAGCGGTGCCGGCGATGCCGAACAGCCGGCCGGCACTTATCGCTACCGCGTGCGCCTGACCCAGGCCGGCGACGCACTGCAACTGACATTCAGCAATGCCGAAGGCGCGGTACCGCTTGCCGTCTCGACGGTAAGCGTGGCCAGCCCTTCAGGCGCGGCAGGTACCGATGTGGCTGCGGCTTCCATCCACGGCATGAGTTTTTCCGGCAAGCCCGGCTTCGCGCTCGCCAAAGGCCAGACTTTGCTCAGCGACCCGCTGGTGGCGCCCTTCCGCGTCGGGCAGGACCTGATTGTCAGCGTCACCTTCGCGACGCCGACGCGCCCCGGTCAGACCAACCTGGGCCTTGAAATGGCCTTTGCGCCGGTCGGGACGAGCCCGGTTTTCACGCCGATCAAGGTGCGCCCCTATCTCTCGCTCGTTTCGGTGCGCACGCCGCGCGCACCATGCAATATCGTCGCGTTCGGTGATTCCATCACCGACGGCTTCCTCAGCGCCTCACCGCAGACCCGGGGCTGGCCGGGCCGTCTCGCCGAGCGCTTGGCCACGCTCCCCCCAGCACAGCGGTGCGGCGTGGTGAATATGGGCATCAGCGGCAATCGCGTTCTGAAGCCGGGCCGCTCCACGTCCGCGCTAGACCGGTTCTGGCGAGATGTCGCCAGCGTACCCAGCGTCACCCACGTGATTTTTCTGGAAGGCATCAACGACATTGGTAACGGTGCCGAACAGGGCCCGGATGCGCTAACCGCCGACCAACTGATCCAGGGCTACCGCCAGTTTGTCGCCCGCGCCCATGCATTGGGCATCAAGGTGATAGGCGGCACCATGACGCCTGCGCTTCATGCCGGTTACATGTCTCCCGCAAAGGAAAGGACGCGACAGGCGGTCAACACGGCAATCCGGGGCGGAACTATCTTCGACGGTGTCGTCGATTTCGAGGCGGCGGTGCGTAACCCGGCCGCGCCCGCAGACCTTCGTCCGGAATTCGACCCGGGCGACCATTTACATCCTAACGACGCAGGGCTGCGGGCGATGGGCGACGCGGTGAACCTCTCGCTGCTGAGATAATGCGCACCGGATTACGCCCACGATTGGGGTAATCCGGCCACGAGTATCAGGGGCGGGGTGCTTCCACCGGATCGCCGGCGCGCGAGGGCACCGGGAACACCGGCATGCCGTCCTTGCTCCATTCCATGCGTTGCACCCGGGGTGAGCGCGCTGCCGTGCACTTGCGGTCCGCACCGTCGTTCGCGTGATAGACGATCCAGGTTTTCTTGCCGTCCTCGGTAGTGAAGAAGCCATTGTGCCCAGTGGCATAGACGTTGTTCTGCGGCGCCTTGGCCAACACGGGGCGCGGCGACTTGGTCCAGCTTTCGGGCAAGAGCGGATCACTTCCCGGCTTCGCGTGGAGCAGGCCCAGCGCATAATCGTCCGACCAGCAGGCGCTGGCCGAGTAGGACAGGAACAGGTCGCCGTCGGGACCGGCCAGAAATTCCGGCCCTTCCAGAATCTGGCGTCCGCCCTGTCGCTCGAACGCGAGGTCGGGCCGGGCTATCACGGTTTCACCGGGGCCCAGCGTCCAGGGGTTCGTCATCGGCGCGATGGCCAGCACGCTGTCCGGACCGTCATAGGCCGAATAAACGAAGTAGCGCTTGCCGCCATGCTCGAACACGGTGCCGTCCAGCCCGGTCAGGCGCGTGTTGATGCGACCACGATCGGTCCATTCACCCTTCAGCGGGTCGGCGTTGGCATTTTCCAGCACGAATACGCCGCGATGGGCATCGTCGTCATGCCCTGCCTGAGCGGCGGTATAGTAGACGTACCACTTGCCATCGATACGATGCATCTCGGGCGCCCAGATGGAGATCGCATTGAGACCGGTCGCCGGCGGCGTCCAGATCACATGCTCGGGTGCCTGGGCCAGTTTGCCCAGATCGTCGGTTTGGCGGATCGCGATACGATCGCCCTTGGTGCCGAGGAAATAGAAGGTAGAGCCGTAATGAACGATCCACGGATCGGGCCCGCTCCCCAGCAACGGGTTGGTCAAGGTGGCCGGCGCGTTTGCAGCCGTTGTCGTGCCGACCGTCGCGCAGCCGGCTAGTGCCAGCGCCACCGCTACCGGGGCAAACGTTGGGGAAATCATCTTGGGAATCATCAGCGCACCTCCATCTCTGCCCATGCCTTCGCAAATGCGCGGGCGTTCGCGGCAATTTCCTCGGCCGTTGAGCCGGCACGGTAGAGCGCGGAACCCAGGCCGAAGCCGTCCGCACCCGCCTGGCGCCACGGCACCATGTTGTCCGGCGCGATGCCGCCGACCGCCAGCAGCGGCACGTCCCTGGGCAGCACCGCGCGCTGCGCCTTGACCACGGCCGGGGTGGCCGCCTCGGCCGGGAACAACTTCAGCCCGCTAGCCCCGGCAGCGAGGGCGGCGAAAGCCTCGGTCGGCGTGAAATAGCCGGGCAGCGAGATCATGTTGCGGCGCGCGCTTTCGGCAATGACGGCGATGTCGGTATTGGGCGAGACGATCATCGCGCCGCCCGCATCCTGCACTTGCGCCACTTGCGCGGTGGTCAGCACCGTGCCGGCGCCGACGATCGCCGCATCGCCGACGCGGCGCGCCAGTTTCTCGATGCTCGCCAGAGGATCGGGGGAATTGAGCGGAACTTCGATCAGGCGAAAACCCGCTTCGACGAGTGCGTCGGCAGCGGCTTCCACCTCTTCGGGGCGTATGCCGCGCAGGATGGCGACGAGCGGGAGTTGCGCGAGAGCAGTGGCTAGATCGATCATGGCTTGGTATCCCAGATACGGGTGATGCCGGCGACGAAGGAGGCATGGCTGTCGACGATGACGGCCTCTCCTTGGGCTAGGGCGATGGCGGTGGAATAGAGGCGGGCGAGCAGGCCGTCGGCCAGCAAGTGAACCGTCTGCCCAGGCGCGAACCGGGCGCGGCAGTCGGACCCGATCAGCAATCCGCTGACATAGGCCGCCGCCGCGCCGGCGGGGCGCTTGCCGAGCACCGAAGCGGCACGCACGCCGAACAGAGCAGCCAGCAGATCGCGGTCGGCGCTGGCCTCCACGCCCGCGCGAAAGTCGTCGTCAGCGTCAACCTCGCCCGCCATCTCGCTGCCGATCAGGGCATGGGCCTTGAGCAGAGCGAACATCTCACCGGTCATGGCCGTGGCGAAGTCGACCAGCGCACCGCGGCGCATCGTTGCCCACTTGGCATGGGTACCAGGTTGGCACAGCAGCGCGTCGGCAGGCGCCAGACCGGCGGCGACCGCGCCGAGCAGTTGCACTTCCTCGCCGCGCATTACGTCCGGCCGGCGTTCACCCTCGCGGCATACGCCAGGCACGATGGCAACGCCGTCCGCCGGCGAGACCAGCCGGGCGGCCAGATCGGCGATTGAGGCCGGCGCGGGAACATAGCCCGCGTCCTTCCACCCTCGGTTGGACCCGACCATGCCTGCCAGCAGCATCGGCAATCCATCGTAGCGCGTCCGCAAGGCCGCCGCGAGTTCGGCAAATCGGCCCGGCTGCACGGAGAGGATGCCCAGGTCATCCCGTTCGGTGGCGACGACCCGGCCATTCTCGATCCGGTAGGCACGTCGGTTGGTGGTTCCCCAGTCAACCGCGATGAAGGACGCGCCGCTCACCAGAACACCGCGTAGAGCACGCAAAGCACCAGCACGACCGCAATGGCACCGGCATTGAACCCGGCTGAGGTGGCATAGCGCACGTCTCCGGTGGAGATCGTGTCCCGATCACGCCGCGCGGGCGTGGCGAGCGAGACGACAACGGCCAGTGCCAGCGCCGCCAAGAAGACCAGACCCATGCGGTCCATGAAGGGAATGCCCGGCATCCACACCTTAAAGGCCCAAGACAGCACCACCGAAACAATTGCAGCCGCGATCGCTCCCGGTTCGTTCGCACGGCGCCAGAAGAGACCGAGCACAAAGATCACGGTGATGCCCGGAGTGAAGAAACCGGTGAACTCCTGGATGAATTGGAATGCCTGCGCGCTCGATCCTACCAGGGGGCGCGCGGTCAGGATGGCCAGCACAATCGCCACGGCGGCGGCTACGCGGCCCACCAGCACCAGTATGCGCTCCTGCGCATCGCCGCCCTGTCCGGTCGTGCGGAACTTGCTCCACACGTCGAGCGTGAAGATCGTTGCGATCGAATTGATCTTGGATGCGGTAGAAGCGACGATCGCCGCCACCAGCGCGGCGAACACGAGGCCGAGCAGACCCGGCGGCAGCATCCGCATCATCGTGGGATAGGCTTCGTCCGGCTTGCCAAGGTCGGGCGCCAGCACCACGGCGGCGATGCCCGGCAACACGATTATGATCGGCATGATGAGCTTCAGGAACGCCGCGAACAGCATGCCGCGCTGCGCCTCGTCTATCGATTTTGCCGCGAGCGCGCGCTGTATGATGTACTGGTTAAAGCCCCAGTAGGACAAATTGGCGATCCACATGCCGCCGATCAGCACCGACAGGCCCGGCAGGTCCATGTAGTGCGGATTGCTCTTGTCCAGGATCATTTCGAAATGATCGGGTGCACGCGCCATCAGACGAGAGAAGCCGGCGAGGATGCCATGGCCTTCGCCAATCTTGCCCAGCGTCAGCACCGCAATCACGAGTCCCCCCATGACCAGCAGCGTGACCTGCACGATGTCGGTCAGTGCTACCGCCTTCAAGCCGCCGCGTAACTGGTAGAGAAGCGCGAAGACCCCCAGCGCGATCAATGCCGCGTTCTGGTCCACGCCGGCCACCTTGGTAACCGCGACGGAGCCCAGCCAGATGATGCTGGTCAGGTTTACGAAGACGTAGAGCACCAGCCAGAACACCGCCATCAGTGTGCGGATGCCGGGACCGTAGCGCCGTTCCAAGAACTGCGGCATCGTGTAGATTCCGTTGCGCAGGAAGATCGGCAGGAAGAACTTGCCGACGATCAGCAGCGTGGCCGCCGCCATCCACTCGTAAGAGGCGATGGCAAGGCCGATCGCATAGCCAGATCCGGACATGCCTACGATCTGCTCTGCGGAAATGTTCGCAGCGATCAGGGAAGCCCCGATCGCCCACCATGGCAGATTCTTGGAGGCCAGGAAGTAGTCGGTCGAATTTTTCGGGCCGCCCCCCCCTTTTTCGCGGCTTACCCATTGAGCAAGGCCGAATATTCCGATCGCGTAGATCACGACCACGGCAATGTCGATCGTCGCCAGTCCCATCTCGTCTCCCCGGTCCCGGCTGAAGGTCGCCGGGCGGCATCGATCCGAATCGCACTCGATCCGGCCTCGGCCATTGGCCTTCCTTCATAAAACACCTATTTATAATATCAATCTTGACAATGACCTTTGAAATCGATCTGGTTACGGCAACAAGGTACCAAGGGAGACGGAAATTGGTTCGGGGCAAATCGCGCTTCGCCGCTACGGCAACGTTCGTAGCGGCATCAGCCGCCTTTATGTTTTTGCTGACTGAGATGCCTGCAGCCGCGCAGGACGGGGCCGCCAAGCAGGCGCCGCGCGCTGAGGTTGTGCCCGGCGCGCCGGAAACACCCTACGTCGATCCAGACAAGGCGTATCTTTTCGCTCACATGACCAAGGAGCACTACGGAGTGCTCTATTATTCGGTTAGCCGGGACGGGTTGCACTGGCAGCAGATCAACGGCGGCAAGCCCGTGTCAGGTGATTACCACGGCCATGCTTCAATCGCACGCGGTGGCGACGGTCGCTATTACCTCGTCGGCAACAAGAGTGACGACGATCCGTTCATCCGCTTCTGGGTCTCCGACGATCTCGTGACCTGGAAGCCTTACGGCACCTATCGCCCCGAACTGCAGAACATTCCCGGCTTGCCACACGCGCTGCAGCGGATAGGCGCGCCGAAGCTCTTCTTCGACAAGCGGTCGAACCAGTTTATGTTGACCTGGCACACCGCGACGGTTCCGGGTGTTCCGGAGGATCCGGAGCGATACTGGGCCAGCCAGCGCACACTGTATGTTCTCTCGCCCGACCTCAAGCGCTTCGAGAAGGCGCCGCGTCGCCTGTTCGATTGGGACATGGCCACGATCGACACCTTTATCCAGCCCGAGGCGGACGGCAGCGCCTATTGCGCGGTTATCAAGGACGAACGCTATCCCAGCTACAACTGGACGACCGGCAAGACCGTGCGCATTGCCTGTGCAAAGGATCTCCTGGGTCCATACCCGCCGCCGGGGCCGCCGATCAGCCCCAATTTCCGCGAAGCGCCCACGGTAATTCGCGCGCCGAACGGTGAGGACTGGCTGATGTATTACGAGCAATATGCCGGCACAAGCTACGGTCTGTCCAAGGCGCCGCGCCTGTCCGGTCCCTGGTTCCAGGTCTCGGGCAATTCGGGAGTGCCCGAATGGAACCGCTTCGAAATGCCGGCCGGCCTTCGCCATGGTTCGATGATTGAAATCAGCAAGCTTCAGTACGATGTGCTGATAAAGGCGTTCTCTGAAGGTAAATGACAAAAAATTCAGGGAAAAATGCGCGGGCTTTGTCCGGTAGGAAGCCCGCGCCTTCCCGCTGGCGCCCTATCGGCGAAGCCTTGTCCCCGTATAGGACTTATCATACGAATTGACATGTTACTGGAAAAACCGTTTGTCTGGGCTGTGCGGCATCACAATCGCCCTTCCGCAGGCTGGAGGGGCAGCATAAGGTTAAGGACAGCGTTTTGGGACCTTCCCATCTCATCATCGACGAGCCGGTATCGCAACTTGGCCGCAACCTGACTTACGGCTTGCTGGACAGCATCGGCCGCTCGATCGTCACTGGTCAGTTCGACCACGCCGATTTCCCGACGGAAGCCGAATTGGCGAAACAGCACGGCGTAAGCCGTTCAGTAACGCGCGAAGCCGTCAAGATGCTTACGGCGAAGGGACTGCTCAGTGCCCGGCCACGTCAGGGGACTACGGTGCAACCCACCTCGTCCTGGAATCTGTTCGATACCGATGTGCTGCGCTGGATGCTCGAGCGCAAGTTGTCGGTGGATTTGCTGCGCCAATTCAATGAGTTGCGAGTTGCGGTGGAACCGGAAGCCGCCGCATTGGCAGCACGAGTGGCTGATAGTGAGGATATTCGGCGGATAGACGAAGGACTTCAACGAATGCAGGCGGCGGAGCGAGGTCTCGACGAACCTCTTGATGCGGACATAGCATTCCACGTAGCGGTGCTTCGGGCTTCCAAAAACCCCTTCTATATTCAACTCCGCGATGTCGTGAGCACGGCTCTGCGAACATCAATAAGATTCACTAATCGTATCAAGGGCCGCACGGCGGATGTCGCCGAGCACGCAAAGGTGCTTGATGCCATTGCTTCCCAAAACCCCGAAACGGCACGAATTGCGATGCGGCGAATCATCGGCGACGTGCTCGACCTGATCGAAGACCGTCCAACGGAATCGTAGGGTCCCTCACGGACGGGGAATTCCTACTCGAGACTACCATTACAAGGAATTGACGTGGAGCCACTCAAATTGGGCCTCGCGGGGATCGGGAAGATCGCGCGAGACCAGCATTTGCCTGCCATTGCCGGTGAAGACCGGTTCATTCTGCGCGCAACCGCCAGCCGTCATGCACAGCTCGATGGCATCGCGGGCTATCGCGAAGTGGGTGAAATGGTTGCAGCTTGCTCCCTTGACGCGGTCTCGCTCTGTACGCCGCCGGATGGTCGCTACGAGCAGGCACTTGCGGCAATAGAAGCCGGTCTCCATGTCATGTTGGAAAAGCCCCCCGCTGTGACGCTTTCTCACATTGCCGCACTGGAACAAGCGGCACGAAACGCCGAAGTGACACTTTTTGCAACCTGGCACTCAAGAGAAGCTTCCGGCGTTGCACCTGCAAGGGCATGGCTTGCCGACAAGGTCGTCGAGGCGGTACGGATCGAATGGCGCGAAGACATCCGCCTTTGGCATCCGGGGCAGGAATGGATACTTGATGCTGGCGGTTTCGGTGTCTTCGATCCCGGAATTAACGCCTTATCCATTGCAACCGCCATTTTGCCCGGAGAGCTTCTGCTTGAAACGGCGACGATGGATGTTCCGGCAGGACGAGGCTCTCCGATCCGCGCGCAGATGCAGATGCGCTGCGGAACCGCGCGCGTTGAGGCCGATTTCGATTTCCTGCAAACCGGACCTCAAATCTGGTCGATAGAGGTGGATACCAATGCAGGTACCCTAGTCCTCACAATGGGTGGAAGTGTGCTCCACATTCCAGGCCGTCCGCCGCAAACAGAAGCCGATCAGGAATACCCGCGGCTCTACGCGAGGTTCGCGGAACTCATCTCGGCAGGCGAAAGTGAGATAGACGTTCGTCCGTTACGGTTAGTTTCGGATGCCTTCATGATTGCCGACAGGCGGGAGATCGAAGCCTTTGCCTTCTAGCGAGGAAGAGTTCCGAAGTCGTCGGTTGGATCGCGATGTTCGGGCGGGGCGCGCGATCGACGCTGGCTGGTCCCACGACCCACCGTAAATCGGCCGAACAATTCGCGCGGTTCGCCACAAGGGACGATATTTCGCGGATTACGCTTTCCACCAGCTCAGGTATTGGGGAGCTTCCAGTTCAAGCCGCACGGCCATGGCCTGCGATATTGCGAAGGCGTTTTCGGAGGGTTGTCCCAGTCCCCGTAAAATGAGCGCACTTATCCGGACAACATAATCTTTGCCGAGGCCGCTTCTCACGATACGGCGTATGGCTTCGATCTTGGTACCCAGAAGAACGTCCATGCCCTCGGCCCAGTCTTCGAGGTCATATAAACCTTCGGCGATGCCCAGCTTCAAATCTGCAACCATGTGACGGATCATCTGGTTGTTTGGATCAGGCAGTTCTACATAGGCCACAAATCCGCCCCAGTGCGGATCGATCATGGCTCGCCGAAGAAATAACTGCACACCCGTTGCCAGACGTTCTCGCGGATCTACCAGCACGTCATAAACCCGGACGATGTCCCGGGCCATTTCATCTGCAAGGCAGGCTCCGAGTTCGGATATCGCTTCTTCCAGCGAGCCAAAGTGCTTGTAAAAGGTTCCGCGAGAGACTTCCGCAAAGCGTATGACATCGTCAATCACCTTGCTGCCGGAAGCGCGATCGTCCGAGCATACCGCCAAAACCGATCGCAGGAGATGCTCGCGCATACGTTCGCGCTTCTCGCGCGCAACCCGCACCCGGTGATTTTCGGCCGTTGTCAAAGAGGATGATGGGATAACCATGCAAGCCTCATGACGAAGCTTGCATGCTGCATCAAGGCCAAGTTCACTCCGCCGGGACGTTGCGCGGATCACTCGTTCCTTCGTCGCGAGCGGCGGGTACGGCAAATCCGAGGGCGTTGATGAGATTGTCAATGTCTCTGTCCTCCCTCGCGCCACCGAAGATATAGAAATCCGGCCTTACGATCATCGCGGCAAGTCCGTGCTCGTCCATGAACTCTACGATGCGCCCATCGAGGTCGGCAACCGCACATGGATTGTCCTGCTCCCCCGACAAAGCATAGGTTGCCAGTTGCAGGCGCTTGATCGTGGCCGTTGCGACGGGGGAGCGATTATCCAACATTGCAAGCTCGCGGACAAACAGCTTGAATCCGCCCTCGAGCAGTGCATCGAGCCGTCCTCGCTTGCCCTGCCGCTCCAATTCCACATGCGGACCTAGCAGACCGGCGGCTGGGCCTCGAGCGCCGGCGGCATTCTTGAGAATTATGCCCTGCGTAAGGCTCGGAAACGGCGGTGGCTGAGGAGCCGACCCTGTGAGGAAAGCCAGATCCCTTGCTGTCGCCTTGTCCTCGTCCGGCTGACAGATCAGTTGTCCAAGATACATCGACAGATCGATCACGTCCGAGACATGCGGCAACCGCTCTGACTGGTAGGTATCCAGCAAGCGCTCGGGGGCGCGGCCCTCGAGCACCATTGCGAGCTTCCACGCTAGATTCCAGTTATCGCGCAGGCCTGCACACATCCCCTGCCCCATGAACGGTGGCATTACATGCGCTGCGTCGCCGGCGATCAGCAAGCGGCCATCGCGCCATTTGTCGGCGAGCAGCGACCTGAAAGTATATACCTTGTGCCGCACCATGGTCGCCTGTTCCGGACGGACCCATTGCTCGAGCAGTTGCCAGGCAAAAGCCTCATTCTCGATGTCACCAACGGTTTCATGCGGGAGGCGCATGAATTCCCACCGTCGGTAATATCGGCCTTGGCTAATTCCGGCAGGGACGATCGTGGTGGGACGCGCTGGATTACACCACTGCGCAGCGGAGGGAATATCAAGTTCCACGCCCTCATGCGGCAGGATGTCGATCACAAGCCAATCCGCCTCAAAGCCACGATCGGTCTGCACGGTACCCAGAGCCTTACGAACCGTACTGTTCGCACCATCGCAACCGATCAGATAGCGCGATTGTATCTGCCGGTGTTCGCCCGTTGTGCGGTTCACGACGCGCAGTGTTGCACAATCGGCACTCTGGCTTACTTCCACGGCCTCCCATCCGAGGTTGACTTGAACGTTCGGCAATGCTCTCACGTGCCTGTCGAACATCGCTTCGAGCGTCGGCTGGTGAATGAAGTTGACTTCCGGCCCGCCGGAAATCGACGGAGCCCCCCAATCGATGGAAAGAAGTTCATTCCACTCAGCGTTGAACCAACGATAGGCTGTGGCGGGATGCGAAACGGAGGGAAGTTCCTCCCCCATCCCTATTGCACTGAGCATTCGGTACATTTCGTGATCGAGGCATACTGCTCGGGGAAGGCTGTATCGTTCGGTCCATCGTTCATAGATGGTGACCTTGAAGCCTCTTTGTCCAAGCATAATGGCGAGGACGGCCGAAACGGGCCCGTAGCCTACAATGGAAATGTCGCAGGAAGCAGTTTCGAGCCTCACGTTCAGTCTCCTGTCCGCAGCGAATGCCGCTCATAATTCGTTACGAAATCTTCAGGAACCTGTGGCCCCCAGAGATAAAAACTGTTTTCGGCAGACGGATATCCGGGCCGCCACTCAGTCTCAGCCGGGATATAGTCGATGTCGAAGCTGTATTCGGCATAAGATCCCCACGGATCTCGGACATAATGGAAGTAGTTCGACCCGAGTACGTGACGCCCCAGGCCCCAGCCACGGTCGAAACCTGCTGCTGCCATCTGACCAGCGCCCAGACCAACTTCGTCGAGCGTCGCCACGTCCCACGCGCTGTGATGGTAGCCAATGCCGATTGCACACTGGGCGAAAGCTATGAGATGGTGATCACTTCCATGTGCGCCGTGCATGAAAGCGACGGGGCCCGGAAAATCCGAGATGCGTAGACCCAGTGCCTCTTGATAGAACGCAACGCTTGTCGTGATGTCGGGAGTGAAGAACAGGGCATGCGACATTCGCGATGGTCGCACCCGAGGGGTCTGCCCTTTCATGGCAGCACCGCGCTCGCCCGCCGGACACGAGGTGAAGCAGGTTTGCGCCTTAGCATCGGGCATGACCTTGCCAGCGGCGCGAACCTCGATTGCTGTTCCCACCGGATCGCGAAAACGCAAACCGGTAAGCTTCTCACCCGTCCGCAATTCCGCAACGAGAACCTTCATCGTTTCCAGACGGCCCGCGATGGGCTCGAGATCGTCTGGATATGCTCCAAAGACAATTTGCTCGAGACGTTTTTGCGGCCCGCAATTTATCTTCAGCCACATATGTGCGTCGTTGAAGGTGCGAATTTCCACGGCACCATCGAGGCACCGAGTGTCCAATCCGAATGCCTGGAAGAAGGCATCGGCCTGCAGAAGATCGGGCACTGACAATTCGATGTGATCAAGCGAGTGCACACCGAGTCTCTCTGTTCGGCGTGCTTCACGCGTACACGGCTTAGCCTGCATGGCATCCCTCTCGTCGGGTTGAGTCGGCGGTTACCCGCCCTGTTGTGCTTCCGTTGGTGCTCGCTTGGATTTTCATAGTCAACACATTTGTCGTTATGACAGATATGGACATTATGAATTGTTGACGGTAGGTTTGGCGCCAACGCCATTTTAGGAGAGGCCAATGAAGATTGCGCGATTTGATGCAGGCCAAGGCCCCCGCATCGGTATTGTCGTGGAAGAGAAGGTCCTGGATATCCAGGTCGCAGGCAGCGGTTTTGCGACTGTCGAAGATATCATCGCGGGAGGCGAAGATGCGCTTTGTTCGCTACGTTCGCTCAAACGCATCGTCGAAGCCGAACACGATCTCGGGAGCGTCAAGCTCCTAGCGCCCATTCCCAAGCCCGGCAAATATCTGGCGATCGGGATGAACTACCAGAAGCATCTTGAAGAATCGGAGCGGATCGGCGCGGGCTCGCCCAAGAATCAACTTTGGTTCAACAAACAGACTACCTGCATCAACGATCCGTTTGGAGATATCGATCCCGGCGTCACTGAGCAGTTGGACTATGAAGTGGAACTGGGAGTGGTCATCGGCAAGCGCGCGAAGGGAGTTAGCGCACAAAACGCACTGGACTGCGTATTCGGCTATTTCGTTGCCAACGATGTGTCAGCACGCGATTGGCAGTTTCATACGCCCACTTTCACGATGGGCAAGTCGTTCGACACGCAGGGTCCAATCGGCCCCTGGATTGTCACTGCCGACGAAATCCCCAATCCACAAGCACTTGGACTGTCCTGTTATGTCAATGGAGAACTACGTCAATCGTCCAACACAGCGCTGATGATCTATCCGATCGACAAGCAAATCGAGTATCTTTCGACCGCTTTTACGCTCGAGCCCGGCGATCTGATTGCAACGGGCACGCCGGAAGGCGTTGGCGTCGGCATGGTGCCGCCGGTCTTTCTGAGGCGCGGCGATATCGTGCGTTGTGAAGTGGAAGGTGTTGGAATGATAGAGAACCGCGTACTCTGATCGGGCCGTCGGCGCGTTTCGTCTTTCCGCAATGGTAAACTATCGGCTAGCGCCATAGTCTACCGGTGCAATTCGAACAGTCGCCGCGATTCTTGGTCGCATCGCGACCCGAAAACTTAAATCCGTCCCTGGCGGCACCCTGAAAATCAAGCAATCTCACTGGAATGGCTCGCACGGAATTGACCGGGCGAACCGACATCCTAGTATTGTCTGGCGGCTGCTGAAATCTTGCCTGCCATTTTCGAGTCTCCCTTTGGGGAGCGGAGACCCGGCCCCGGCAGGTGGGAGGTGGCCGCGGGGACCATCGCGGAGGATGCCGCCGCTGCTCCGGATGGTCCCCTTTCCTTCGCTGGCATGTAACGATCTCTGCTCCGGCTCATTTGTGGCACAGCGAAGGAGCATAAGAGCTTTGCCCAACACTTCCCGCCATCCATTGTCATGATACCCTTGACGGCTGCGTATCGAATCCAGCCCGGCAGAGGGCTGGATTGAGGTCATGGGATGCGAATTGTGCGGATGAAGATATCTCGCAGTTCACGGTTTCGTATTCCGCTAGGAATCTGATTATCGTCGGGAATACACTCGACTGTACAGTCCCTGGCGGGTCCCGCGAGTTTGTCCGGACACTGCCGCGCCGCGGGTGAAGTCAATGACGGAGCGTGCTGTCCGTAGTATGCGCGCGGCTGGGATATTGGCGCATACCGGACTCCTCGCCTCGACTTCGCACGCGTATGAGGCCGACCTCTGGGCAAAAACGCATACGGCAAGTTCCCGAGCGGCCAGGTCCGCCTCGGGAATTTGCCGTCGCGTACAAAATCAGGCCACCGAGGAGAGCCGCGCCGAACCGCGATACTCGCCGGTGTCGAAACGCGCCGCCTGATCGTTCAGCGAGGTCGCCTCGGTCGTCAGGTTGCGTGCAGCGGCAGAGGTTTCCTCCACCATCGCCGCGTTCTGCTGGGTCGAGTGGTCCATGGTCGAAACCGCCACGCTGATCTGGCTGATCGCGGTGGACTGCGCCTGGTTGTCCTCCGCCATCTGGCCCAGCAGCTTGTGCACTTCGCCGACGCCGCCCGAGATGTGCTCGAACGCGCCATCCACGCGCTGCACTGCGTCCACGGCAGTGACGATGTCGGTCTGCGTCACGGTCAGCTGATCGCGCGCGCGCTTGGCCTCTTCCTCGGCCCGCATGGCGAGTGCCGAGACAAGGTCCGCCACCACCGCGAAACCGCGACCGGCATCACCCGCACGGCCGGCCTCGACAGCCGCGTTCATGGCAAGCACGCGGGTCTGGAAGGCGATCTTGTCCACGCCCTCGATCACCTGGTCGATGCCCTTGGCGCTCTCTCCCACACGCACCATCGCCTCGACGGCTTCGTGCGCAATTCCTCGCCCGTTGGAAACAGTGGTCAGCGCTTCGTCGGCGCGAGTAACGGTCTGTGCCGAAGCCGTGGCCGATGCCTTCAGGCGCTGGTCGATCTGCACTAGTGCGGCCGAAGTTTCTTCCAGGCTGGCGGCGTTGGCTTCGGTACGACGGGCAAGGTCTTCCGATGCCTGCGCGATTTCCATCGAGCCCGAGCGGATGCCCCCGGCGCTGAGCGCGACGGCACCGATCATGCGGCGCAGTTCGCCCAGCGCGGCGTTGAAGTTATCCTTCAGCGCGGCATAGCCGGCCGGGAACGGCACCTTGATCTCGGCGGTAAGATCGCCGCGCGTCAGGGCATCGAGCCCTGCGCCCACGGCGCTGGTGACGATCTTCTGCTCTTCGGCGGCGCGATGGTCGGCCTCGGCCCGGTCGGCAGCAGCCTGACGGAACACGTCGGCAGCGCGCGCCATGGTGCCGATCTCGTCCTCACGGTCGAGTTCGGGGATCGTGCAGTTCTCGCCCTTCGCCAGACGGTCCACGGCATCGCTCAGCTTGGCCATCGGGCGGCCGATGATGCCGCCGGCAGCGAAGAACAGGCTGGCCAGCACGGCACCGACGATGACCAGACCACCGACAACCAGCTGCCAGCCGATCGAGCGCGCCGGCGCCGAAACGGTGGCTTCGGGAACGTCGAGCACCAGGGCCCAGGTGGCATTGAGCTTGTCCAGCGCGATGGGCAGGATCACGCGGCGCGTCGCCACGCCGCCGATTTCCAGATTGGGCAGAACCTTCGTCTCACCCGTGGAAAGCGCCGCCTTCACATCGTCAAGGCCGGGCTCGGCATAAGCCTTGCCCAGCACCGCAGCTTCGGGGTTCGCCACCCAGGTCGCCGCGGAGGACAGCAGCATGACATGGCCGGTGCCGAACGGCTTCAGTGCGCCAAGACGCTCCGAAATCGTGCCCAGTTCCATATCCACGCCGACCACGCCGATCACCTTGTCGCCCGAACGGACCGGCTGGGTGATGGAGGTCATCAGCACCTGCTTGCCGTTGAGGTCATAGGCATAGGGATCGACCAGCGCGCCCTTGCCGCTGTCGAACGCCTGGCGGAAGTACGGCTTGTCGAACGCGCCTGCCTCATTGTTGGGCTGCATGGTCAGCGCGCCGTTGCTCTTCACCCAGTAGGGCGAGAAATTGCCGTTGGGCGCAGAGCCTGGAAGGTTGCCCTTGCCGGCCTCCGGGCCGTCCCACTGGCCGGGGGTGATCATCACCCAGCTGCCCAGTGCGGCCTTCGATTCCAGCAGATCGGTCTTCAGCACCGTCACGGCAATGCCGCGATCGCGCGTGCCGCTGGCGTGCATCTTGCCAAGGGCCGAGCTCATGGCGCGGGCGGTGGCTTCGAACGTGGCGAAGTCGGCCTTCACCTGATTGCCTTCGGCCTTGGCCTGGGCAACGGCGGCATCGTCGGACAGCTTGCCTACGGCATTGCCCGTCTCGAAGACGACGGCGGAAAAGCCGAGCAGGAGCAGCAAGGCGATCGCCAGTCCGGCGACCGTCATCAGCTTGCCCGCTATGTGCATGCGGCGGAACAGTTCAGTCATTGTCTGGTTCCTTGCGGAAACGAGGAGATGAAGGGCGGCACCGGAGCGAGCAGCGCCTGATTGCTGACCGCTATAGGATTGACGGCCTTCTAGAAAACAGCCGGCCTTATCGGGCCTTTTACTGCTGTCCGAATGCATGTGGGATCGCTCGAAAGATCGCCCGGCCGAACGCAGGATTCGACAAAGCCATTGGACCAATCGAGACCGCAAGCCGCTGCCGGATTGCGCGAAGCGGCAGAGCCGAAAAACGAAGGGCAAGCTGACGCCGAAGAGGACTACGCGACCAAGGTTCCAGGGCGCGCGCACAAGAGGCAACAACGAATGCAATCAGGGCATGCCCCGAAGCAACGGCACGATACATGAAAGTCCTTTTCGGGACATAATGAGGGATCATTCATTATAGGATAAAAACCGGAGGAATGGTCGCCCCTGTCGATGCCAATGCCGCAGAGAATGTGCCGATGAATCCGTCCGAAAGCGAGGTATCGGCCGGCAAGCTCGCGCTGCCGATCCCCTCGCTCCCCCCTGGCTAGCAGATTCGCCAGTCCGATCGAAGCAGTCTGGCAGGAAGGTGCACCTGAGTTATCGATAAACCGCGACAATCGCCTGGGCCGGGTCACCCCAGATCAAGAAGGCGGGAGACCGGCTTGACCGACATTCGAATGGTTCAGGGTACCACAATATTATGCCGGACCGCATATAGGACCAATTCCGCCGTAGAGCCCAAGCGAAGTTTCTGCATGGCCGAAGCGCGATGAGCTTCGACGGTTTTTGCACCGATCCCCAAAATAGACGCGACTTCCTTGTTGTGTTTCCCCTCCGCCACGAGTTGGATAATTTCACGCTCCCGTGCCGTAAGGACGCCGGTTGAAGAACCGATTGTTCGATCATTCCCAATGTAATGCCTAAGGAGTGTCTCGGTAATTGTAACCGAGAAATAGGGTGCGTGCTTCGTCAGCGCCCGTACACCATTTACCAGATCAGCACAGCTATCCGACTTGAGGACGTAGCCACGGGCTCCCGCCCGCAAGGAATCGATGAGGATATTTTCTCGATCATGCATGGAGTAAATGAGAATTTCCGTGTCGGGAAGTGCGCTCTTGATTGCACGGACTAGCTCCAGGCCATTCATTGAAGGCAGTGAATAGTCTATTATGGCTATATCGGGTGCGAGTTCGAGCGCCAATTTGAGAGCTTCTCGGCCATCGTGCGCTTCTGCGACGACAGCGAAGCCGGCGTCGGCCTCAAGCAGGGCGCGAACGCCGTGTACCAAACCGGGATGATCATCTACAATCAGTATTCTACTGATTTGAGGATGCATGATTTTTCCCCATCGATTCCCTCAGCCTGATGAAACGGACAGGCTGACATTATTATGCGATTCGAAATCGATTCAATCAGGCATTTTCTGGTCGCTGGAAACGTACTGCCCGCACGACACTGTGAAACAGGATCAAATTCTTGTCCGCGTTTGTGGTATTTAAGTCGCATACTCTTTTCGAATTGCGATATCTGGCGCGTGGGCTGAGAAAATAGGCGCCATCACTTCGTGAGCTCGCAAGGCTGCCGGGTGCAGCCGCTGGGAACAAGAGCGCTTCCGGCTTCGCGATGCTCGCTCCTATTGGGGCTGACAATCCGGCTGCCGAAGCGATCGTTTTTGCGGCAGCGTTGGCTGGTCATTCGCTGCTGTTTTGCGGTCACGGGTGCGGATGAACGAGATTTTTGGCCCGTGGTCAGCCTCCACTGCCGCCTCCTTTGCCGATCCCCCTTTTGCAAAACGCTGCAGCTTCATCCGGTTCGGAACGTTCGCGCTCGCCGCGAAGCACCTTTCCGTTTTCCTGTGTTCGCCCGGGCAATCTGGCCGAACACTTCTATAACGATTTTCGGGTAGGGGGCTGCCCGAAATGG
Organism: Novosphingobium oxfordense; assembly: GCF_044029435.1. Lineage (NCBI taxonomy): Bacteria > Pseudomonadati > Pseudomonadota > Alphaproteobacteria > Sphingomonadales > Sphingomonadaceae > Novosphingobium > Novosphingobium oxfordense. The sequence goes on from NZ_CP147007.1 coordinate 229,210, forward strand.
AAACATCCTCATCTGGGCATGAGAGATTTTTTGACCAATCGCGAGATATAATCGAGTTTGGCAACGATCGGCTCCGACAGCCGGAAAGGATAAAGATCCGGCTGCCCCATGGCCCGATTCATCGCATTCGTGCTGAATGCCAGAGGCCCCATCCTGTCGGCTAACTGTGCTGCATCGGCAATGTAAGGATCGAACGGATCAGAATGAGCGATCCTGTCCCACTCTGCAAACGACGCAAGCGAAAGCCCGAAGCCATGCGCGGTCGCAAGAACGTCGACTATGTGGAGAAAATGCGCGAAAGTCTCCGCAAAATCCTCCCAAGGATGTGAAGTGGCATAAAAGGTAACGAAGTGCTCGGTCCAGATCTTGGTGCCGCTATCGGCATAGTGAGCGCGCAGGCTCCCTTCGTAGTCGACTGTCTCGTCACCAAAAACCGTTCGAAAGGCTGACAATTCCGAAGCATCGTTGGCAACGAGGCGAAACCAGTAGTAATGGCCAACTTCATGGCGAAAATGCCCGAGCAGAGTGCGATACGGCTCTCCCATCGCACGTCGCATTCGCTCGCGTTCAACGTCGTCCGCCTCAACGAGATTGAGTGTGATAACGCCGCCATTATGGCCGGTGAATATTTCCGGCTGCCCCGTCTCTTCTCCGGCCCGATCGTACAGGAAGTCGAATGCGAGTCCGGGCGGGCCCGGGGTCGCGCCTGACATAGACTCAAGCGGCAGGCGCAGCTTCAGGAGCGTGTGGAACAGCCGGCGTTTTGCCGCTTCGATCTTTGCCCACCGGACAGGCACGCACGGCTCGGACAAATCCGGAATAGTGCGATTATGCCGGCAGGCGCGGCAGAGACCCTCAGGCTCGCCGCTAGCGACCAGCCAGTTGCAGATCAGAAAATCATTATTGTTTCTGCAGACCACGACATCCGCGATGTCGCCGCTACCATCTCTCCAAACGGTAGCCTGATCCGCAAGGAAACGGAATCCATCGATCTCTGGGTCATATCCCAGTGTCGCGGAACAATCCGGGCACAACCGTGCCTCGAAGTGGAGCAGCCGACGACAGTTCGGACATGAAAATGCGCGCATTTGAAAAACACCTCGATATTCGTGGCCCGATGAATTTTTTGGAAGCGGCTTGAAGCTGACGCCAAAGTCCCCTCATGGGCCGCGGTAAAATCAAGGCACTCACTGCTTCAAACCGCAGACCATCGCGCGCGGGTTGCTAGCCCAGTAAATGTGACAGGGAGGAACATTCCACCACTCGTATTCGGCCCGCACGGTCAGGAAGTGGCTTCTTAGCAAAGGCTTCAGCCTCGTCCTCATCTGGTAGGCAGCAAAGGTTCCGCGATGGGAGAGCACGCCGGCACTGGCCCGTATGATCGCTCTGGCCCGAGAAGCATCCAATGTGGAAAAAGGGAGTCCTGAGAGTATGCAGTCGGCAACCGAGGCGCCCTCGGAGCGAAGTATTTGCGCAAGGTCTTCTGCAGATCCTTGTATTACTTTCAGGCGTGGATCTCGTATCGACCTTCGCAGGTGTTTCACAAAATCGGTTCCCGGCTCAATTGCGATCAGAGTCGCTGCGGGCTGCAGCCTGGCCAGCGCTGAGCGGGTGAAGGACCCGGTGCCGGGTCCGAATTCGACAAGAACTCCAATCTTGCGCCAATTAAGGGGCGCGAGCACTTTCTCCACCATCCGACCCGTTGCCGGCAGGGCCGAGCCCACCTTTAACGGATTGCGCAGGAATTCGCCCACTGCAACGTGGACTGCCCCTCTTCCCGATGGATTGGCGTGATGCGACATGGCGTTCCCGGAAAACGATCTTCGATCTCAACGGATCGTGCCGTCGTGCGGTTCCCCCCCCCGGCTAAGGAACAGCCTGTTCGCCGCGACATGCATCGAGGGCAGCCTGTCCGCAGCGCGGTCACTAGCCCGACGCCGCCTGGCCGGCTCGGTGCAGAGGAATTGATCGCGTAGAAAAGACCGAAGCTCAAGTCATGGAATTCACGGATATCGAGGGTCCTCAAGGCGTGAAGGAATTGGCGTCCCCGGGCTGCCTGCGGTCGCAGCATCCTCAAGGTATGTCGCCATTTCCGGAACGTCGGTGTCCGCTAGTCGATAGAGGAGAGCGGTATTCAAACGGTGGTCGCAAGGTAGGAATGCTTCCCGGGGCGGCCGTACTTGACCCGCGTAGCTTCTAACCTGTTGGTCGAAAGGGGCCGTAACAGGCTACGATTCCTGGGAATCGCGCCAGCGCTGGGAATCGCGCAAGTACGACATGGTCGAAACTGAAGCCTGGTCATGCGCAATAGGGTCCCGACCGGCTGCTTGCGCGCGTCTAGAAAAACCGGACCGGCGCTAATATCCCTCGTAATTCGCAACTGATCCCGGTCCCGAACGTTGGCTCTGAGAAAGCCAATGCTGAGGATGGATACATGGTCGAGGAACGCACCACACGCACTACGACGGTGATCGAAGGTCGGCGAAGTTCAGGCGCCGGCATGATCATTGCGATTGCTGTGCTCATTGCCGTTATTGCTGCCATCTATTTTGGGGGCCAACTTACAGGCAGCGAGACCCGGAAGGACTCTGCGGTGGAGAATGCTGCCAACAGTGTCAGCAAGGCTGCGGATCAGGCTGGCGACGCGGCCAAGGATGCGACGCAGAACTGAGTAGCGGTAACTGTGCTTGCAGGGTTCGACAGCGCGAATTTTTCCGGCGATCGCAAATCTCCGATGTCGCCGGGCCGAACATCACAGATGATGCGCGATCGACGCCGTTTGCCGAAGAAACAATCCTGCGAGATTGCAGCCAGCTTGCTGGCCGCTTCCTGCCTGGGGCTTCGCGTCACCATATCCGATCCCGGCTCTGCATTCGAAGATTTACGCTCTCGTGATCGCGGATATCAGCCAAGCGATGCGTTCGGATGCGACCGGCATCTCGTCGAACGGCGCTTCTGGTCACTTGGTTCGAGCGTTGCGGGCTCCCATGTTTGCAGACTTGCGAAAGGACTGGCGAGCTCGAAAGAGTGCCATCGTCCGGCCATGATACCTTCGGGGAGGAACCAACCTGAACGGTGATGCGTAAAGCCTGCGAAGGAGATTCGAAATGGATGTGGCTCATACCACATTGGCAGAGCGGATCGCTCGCGCTCTTGCCGGATTGGATCATAGTGCGAACGCTGACGGCGTCGAAGATTCAGCGTCAACAAGCGTCGACGAGACATGGCGCGCCTATCTCGAACAGGCAGACGCGGTTCTTCGTACCGTGCGCGAGCCATCCGAAAACATGGCCCGCGCCGGCGATCCTAGGGTCTGGGCAAAGATGATCGAGGCGGCGATCGAGGAGAGCGAGGCTGTCTGACGCGACGCCCTGGAGTTGGCGTTGCAGTTCTCGCCGGAACCTCGGCTCGGCGGGGCAGCCTGCCTATTTCCATGCTCTAGCTTCTGCGCACCGCTCCTCGGCCGCAGCAATCGTGTCGCAGACGTGAATGCCAGCTCGCTCGAATGATCGCTTGCCCGCTTCCTATCGGGCTCTCAAACCTTCGGCCACCACAACTTGCCGCTAGCGACCAACCTGATGGGCATCTGGAACCGGCATGCAACACAACGCGCCTCCAAGGCCTCAGGCAGGTTCGCCGCCCAGACGAGACGGTGTTTGCCTAGCCACCATCCGATGACCCTGAGCCTGCCCATAACTGAGGGATCCGACAAACAAACTCCGGGATGCGAAGCAGCGGCAGTTTGTGTCAACCTGCGACAGCCTGTCCGTACCTCGTTTACGCGTCTGGTGCGAGAGTCGTGACCCTCTGTGGGATGCTGATGGGCCGTCGGCTCTACCCAAAAGAGCGAAGGACGCCGCGCAATGACCAATCCATCCGGCCTTGGGGAGATCGTTCTCATCCTCCTCGACGGGCTATTAACTGGAGATCTTCTCTATCTCGCCGATGATGACCAGGAAGCCGAGGCGGTGGCAGCTGCACTCACTGCGCTTTGTTCGGAATGCCATATCGTGTTCGTCCCCTCGAGCGACACGCTACCCGGCGACCGGTCGAGCGCCTCCCCTGCCAACATCGGACGAAGAGTTGCCGCCTTGCGCGAGCTTCGCCGGCTTGCAAAGGACAACAAGCGCCCTTTTCTCGCAACGATCACCAGCGGCGAGGCGGCGGCGCGGCTGTATGCCGATCCCGCTGCCTTCGACGCGGCGCCTCCCCGTCTCTACCATGGCCACCGGATTGATGCGGAAGGCTTCGCAGCCGAGATGGAAGCGCTCGGCTACGTAACCGACGACCGCGTCGACGAGCCGGGCGAGGTCGCGGTCCGGGGCAATGTCATAGACATTTTTCCAGCTGACGCCGGCCTGCCCGCGCGCATAGACATCGCCGGGGGGCGCATTGCGGGAATTCGCCGTTACGATCCGGCAACGCAGCTCACCGAGGAACCGTGCGGGACGCTCGAGATCGGCCGCGCAGCGGAACCTGCATCAACCGGCAACGCGACCATTCTCGCGCATCTTCGGGCAGGACGCATCTATTTTTCCCCCCATGCCGACAAACGCCGACGCCGGTTCATCCGGCTTGCCCGAGAGGCCGCAGCCGACGGCGCGGCGATCGACGCCGCGAGCGAAGACCTCTGGGAACAGGACGTCGCCCGCTGGACCCTGGCCGACGACGGCGTAAGGCAGGCAAAGCCCGTCGAACGCTTTGCCCAGGCTCGCTCGCCGATACGGGCACTGGAGCGTTTCGCCGCGCCGTTGCTCGACAAGGGAACGCGCATGCTGCTGGTCGGCGCAGAGCGCGATGTTCGTTTCCTGCGAACCAAACTAGCCAATGCCTTCAACACCGAGATCGAAGAAATCGGCTCGGCATGGGCATTGACCGAGAAGCCCCCCGGTACCATCGCCACGCTTATCGCGCCCATCGATCGAGGCGGGGTCAGCGACGAGCTCATACTGGTAGCGGCCGCCGATCTGCTCGGAAGCCGCGCGCTCCTAGATAATGCCAAGGAAAGCTCGGCGGCATTGCTTTCAAGAGCGGCAGGCGACATTCGTCCAGGCGACCTCGTCGTACATGAGGACCACGGAATGGGTCGGGTCGTCGGGCTCGAGCTGGCGCCTGGCGAGAGCGCCGCAGAAATGATCGCGCTCGAATATGCCGGCGGCGGCCGTCGTCTGGTACCCGTGCAGGAGGCCGGACTCCTATGGCGCTACGGTGGTGACGGCGAGGCCGTGAAACTCGACAAGCTCGACGGCTCCAGCTGGGAAAAACGACGCTTGGCCATCGACGAGGCGATCGCGGAAAGCGCAAGCCAACTCCTTGAGTTTGCGCGTGAACGAAGCGAACTGACGGCCCCCCTGCTCAAACCCGAGCCCGCCGCCTATGAACGTTTTGCGGGCACTTTCCCGTTCAATGAGACGGCGGATCAAAGCCGCGCCATCCAGGCGGTGCGCGAAGACCTCGCGAGCGGCCGGCCGATGGACCGGCTCGTGGTCGGTGATGTCGGCTATGGGAAGACGGAAGTCGCACTGCGCGCCGCGGCGCTTGCAGCCCTCGCTGGATATCAAGTGATCCTCGCGGCACCGACGACGGTGCTGGTGCGGCAACATCTACAGACCTTCGAGCGGCGCTTCGCCGAAACGGGTCTGAAAGTGGTCGGCCTCTCTCGCCTGTCGAGCGCCGCCGAAAAGAAGAAGGCCAAAGCGCAGCTCGCCGACGGTTCGGCAAGGATCGTCATCGGTACGGCCGCAGTGATGGGGAAGGACGTGCACTATGCAAGGCTCGGTCTTGTCATCATCGACGAAGAGCAGCGTTTTGGTGCCGCCGACAAAGCCAAGCTGCGTCGGCATGCCAATATTCACCTTCTTGCGATGAGCGCCACGCCGATCCCGCGAACGCTGCACCGCGCGATGATCGGACTTCAGCAGATTTCGGTCATCGCAACGCCCCCGGCACGCCGCCAGCCCATCAGGACGAGCATAGCGTCCGCTGACGATACCATGATGAGGACCGCGCTACTGCGTGAAAGGTCGCGTGGCGGCCAGAGCTTTGTAGTCGCGCCCCGGATCGAGGATCTAGCGCCGCTCTCCGAGCGTCTGGCTCGTATCGTTCCCGATCTGACTACCATCGAGGCGCACGGCAAGATGCCCGCGGACGAGATCGATGAAGCAATGGTCGGTTTTGGAGACGGCCGTGGGGATATTCTCCTGGCCACGAACATCATCGAGGCGGGGCTGGACGTACCGCGTGCCAATACGATGATCGTATGGCAGGCCGACCGCTTCGGTCTGGGACAGCTCCACCAGCTGCGAGGCCGTGTCGGGCGTGGTAATCGTCGCGGCCAGGTCATGCTCTTCACCAATGGGGACGAGATCGCCCAGCGCGCAATGAAGCGTCTACGCTCGCTCACGACTTACGACCGGCTTGGTGCCGGCTTCGAGATCAGTGCGGCCGATCTGGACCAGCGCGGAGCTGGCGACCCGCTCGCCGAGACACAATCTGGTCACATGAAGCTCATCGGCGTCGAGCTGTACCAGCATCTCTTCGAAGCGGCGCTCAAGCAGGCACGGGGCGAGGATCCGGGCCTATGGTTGCCCGAGCTGAATCTGGGAGACGCAGGCAGGTTTCCTGAAGGATGGATCCCCGAACCGGATATTCGCCTGGGACTGTACGTGCGGCTGGCGCGGATCTCTGATGATAGGGAGCTCGATTCTTTTGAGGAAGAACTCGCCGATCGCTTCGGACCCCTGCCAGCCCCGGCCGCAAGGCTTATCACGTGCGCCCGCATCGCGATCCTAGCCCGGGTAGCGGAGATGGAGCGGATAGACGCCGGACCCGCCGCGATCGCCCTCACACCGCGCCCGGGCAAGAAAAGTGCGGCGCACCGGTTCGGGCTCGCTCAGAAAAACGGTCGCTGGCTGCTGAAGGAGCAGACCGATGATGAAAATCGGCTGGCACGGGTGACGAGCCTGCTTGAGACCTTGGTCCTGCCAGGCGACTGACGCACATCCCTATGCGCGCCCCGCCTCCCATAGCAAAACCATTGAAGCGGATCTGCGGCAAGCAGCGAAATCTCCGGCCTCATGCGGACGCTCGGCAGTCCTCTGTAAGGAGGCGCCGTGTTCTCGCAGCGCGCTGCCAAACTGCCTCAGCGCGACAAGGTTTGGAACCAATCATCTCATGCGGGCATTTTCTCAATGGCAGCGGCAGGACCGCAGACCAGAGGAGAAGATCATGAGCATCGAAGGTAAAGCCAAGGAAGCGGCCGGGTTCGTAAAGGAAGAAATGAACGAGCACGGCAAATCGCCTGAAAGCCAGAAGAAGGCTCAGGAAGGCCGGGATTTGCGGAACGAAGGGCGCGCCGAGGATGGCAAGGCGCCAAAGACGGGCAAGCCTGGAACCGGCGGCTGAACATCGCATCACCCCCGCTTCGGCGGGGGTTTTTTATCCATAACATGCCAATGCAGGGCGGTTTTCGAATTCATCTGATTGCCGATAATTCATGCAAGGTAAGTTTACCGGATGAAATCAATACTGAATTAAGACTGGAAAACGTTTCAGCATTTGCAGTTTTATCGGTCGTTCTCCGCATGTCACCTAGGCAGCGGGACGCGAAAAAACCTTCACGACACATGCGAAGGTGTAAAACCGTGAAATGCGGTTCATATCCTGGAACCAGCGGAGCCAACGCGGCTTCATCTTGTATGCCCCAATCGCTTCCCAGTTGGCGCAAGGTTGCAGTGGCTATCCCCGCTAAAGACGAGGAGACGCACCTGCCGCAATGCCTTGCGGCCCTGGACCAAGCAGCGCAGAGGTACGCGGGGAATGTCATCTTGCACGTCCTTGCCAACAACTGCTCGGATAGGACGAACGCAGTACTTCGTCACACCAAGCTCTCTCACGCCGAACTGCGCTGGAGCGAGGTTTCGCTGCTGGAGCATACCCGACATGCGGGATGGGCCCGGCGACTGGCGCTAGACGAAGCGGCAGCGCTGTTGGCCGACCCTAAAGACGTGCTGGAGTCGACCGACGCAGACAGCACAGTTGCTCGAGACTGGATCACACGTACCCTTGCCCATATCGACAGCGGCGTCCAAGCAGTGGCGGGCCGCGCCTTTACGCGCCCATCGGAGCGACGACAGCTTGGCACCGCGGCCCTGCAGCGGCTTAATCTGCTGCAACGCTACCAGATTGCGTTGGACTGGCTGCGGGCGGATGAGCTGGCCGATCGGGACGATCCTTGGCCTCGGCATTTTTATGAAGGCGGCGCAAGCATCGCGCTAACGCTCGAAACCTACCGGCGCATCGGCGGCGCACCTACGCCCCCGGTGGCGGAAGATCGGGCTCTCTTCAATGCCGTCCGCGAGGCAGGCGGGCGCGTGCGTCACCCGATCGATGTGCAGGTTTTCACTTCCAGCCGGACCCATGGGCGCGCGCGAGGCGGCATGGCCGATGCGGTCGCGCAGTGGATCACCCAACCGGAAAGCGATCCGCTGCACGAGACATATGGCATGCCGGTAGCGCTGTTCCCGGCGAACGCGCGCGCACATGACCGCCTGAACTTTCTGACGCTCCCCGCCGAATTGGCGCGCGTGCAGGCGATGATCCGCGCCCGCCGATCAGGAACGAGGCCACAGGTCGAGCCTATAGCTGTCGCATCGATCCTCGACCTGCACGGCAACGTGATCTGCCAGGAGCCGGCGTAATTCGCTAACGGCCTCGTCGCCCGATTTTGGATAATCGGTCTGACCGGTCCAGTGCACGAGCAACAGATAACCTTCTGAGCAGACCGAAGATTTCAGGTACCGCGCGAGGCGGGCCAGATCGGCATCATCCCAATAGTAGACTACTTCGGAAAGTAGAACGAGATCGAAAGGGCCCGCAGGCGCATCGACCGGCATAATGCGCTGCTCGAACGTCACGCCGCGAAGGCCCGCGCATCTCTGCCGGGCCTTCGCCAGAGCCGTAGGGGATACGTCGACGGCCTGCAGGCGTTTGCAGCGCGGCGCCAGCAGCTGCGTGAAGACCCCGTTGGCGCAGCCCACTTCGAGGGCTGCGGCAAATCGCTCGCAGGGCAGCACCTGCAACGTATGAGAATACTTCGCCTGCTCGTACGGGCTGCTTTCGAAATTCCAGGGATCGGGGTTATCCCGAAACAGGCCCTCAAACCAGGACGGCTCGACAGAATGCTCACGCCGCACGGCGGTTTTCCATCAATAGGCCGTGGGTAAGATCGACGAGGCGGCGCATGGGGCGTGACAGCACGAACCGCTCGCTGGCACCGGCAATCCTGCCGCCGAGTTGACTGCGATGGCGCTCCAGCGCCCGGCGCTGCATTCCGCGATGCTGCCACACCGGAACAGCGGTGACGCGCATCCGGCCGAGCCGTCTATCCGGATCGGGCAGCGTCCAACCCCATACGAGATAGTATTTCGGCACGATCCGCAAACGCCGAGCGACCTCGCAAATGAGGCGGGCCGCCGCCGCATGATCGCAGTGCGGCTCTTGCGCCCAGGTGGTCAGCACTTGGCGGATACCTTCGGCGCGGCATAACGCGACCAGCCGTCTCGCCGCCGCTTCAAACTGCGGCGTTTCCTTGGCAGGGGGAAATCCGTCGCGCCACCCCAGGGACATCGCCCGCCCCGGTGTTCCCAGCGTGCGCATTGCCGCGCTCGCCTCGCGCGCACGCAGCGCGGCAATGCGTTTCGCGGTCCACCCGGGTGCGGCTACATGGCTGCCGGCTCCGTCGGTGAGGAACACAGTCCTAACCTTGCAGCCGGATGCCGCCAGCGCGGCAATCAGCCCACCTGCACCCAGCGTCTCATCGTCGGGATGGGGGGCCAGGACGAGCCATCCGCCGCGGTGTGCGGCCTCTTTCGGCGTGATCCGGCGCGCGCGCAGAAAGAGGCGTGCCCAGCTTCGCCTCCCAGGCATCACCACCAAGGATCGTCTCCCCAGCAGTCGCCTTCCAGCCAAGCCGCGACAGCTCGGTCGCGCGCTTGGTCGGGAACGGGTTGGCGAAGGTAAAGGCCAAGATCCCTTGTGATCCTGTCGACGCGGCTGCCTGCGAAGAACGCCGCCGTGCCGATCGACCGCGAAGCACCTTCCATCACACCAAGCGCCGCGTCCTCGACGATCCCCCGCGTCATAAGCACGAGGGGAACCGCTTCGGGCTCTCCCGCCTCCGCGACTCGCGCCGCGCGCGAGACCCATAATGCTGCCGACCGGGTGGAGACCACGCAGTTGCCGAAGCGTGCCCGCTGGACCGGGTCGTTGCCTTTGCCGGAAACTTTGAGATGTTCGCGCCAATGGCGCAGCAAAGCCTCCACAGCGCCCAACTGGACAGTCGCAAATCGCCAGGCTCCAGCCGAGAAGCGTGGCTCTCGTTCGTAATCGCCCTTCTCCCCTATCAGGGCGTCGGCATCAATTTCCATCCTGTCGAAATCGAACAGACCGCTTTGGGAACCCCGCATGCCACGCACGCACCACCCGCGATTGTCGGCCCGGTCGACATGGCCTGCGACATCAACCAGAACCAATCGCCTGCGTCCATCCGGTGTTCGAGCGGTGATGAGAGCCCGATCGACATGTCCGGCGCCCGAGGCAAATCTTTTCGCTCCCGTCAGGCACCACCTCCGGCCGCGCGTTTCCAGCCGTGTGCCGTCGGCATAATCGGTATTCCAGACTGCGAACAGGGCGCCTTGCGCGAGATCGGCGATGAGTGAAGCTTTCTGGGAATGCGATCCGTAGGCGTGGATCAGTTGAACCGCGTTGACGTGCCCTTCGTACAATCGGCCGAGGCTAAGGTCGGCACCGCCGATGAGACGCAGCGCATTGAACAGGTCAACGACCCGGGCCTCGCCCTGCAAAGCCACGAAAGCCGAGAGATACCCTGCTTCCCCGAGCAATTTTATCCGCCAGGCCGGAAATTCCTCTTCATCGTTGCACCGATCCCATTCCCGGACGAGCTTGCGCAGCTTTGCCAATCCCGGACGGCATGAGAAAAGTGGTGCATCCAGCACAAGCCTGTCTCCCGATGAAGTCCAGATCGCGGTAAATGCAACGAGCGCCTGCCCGATCCGGTTCGCCGCGCGAAATCCATGCCCTGCAAAATGCAGCCCGCGGCTAAAAGTTTCTCTCCAGCGGATCTTCTGGGCGCAGTTCCCGCGCAGAGCGCTGGCCAGGCAATTGGCCTCACACCCTTCCTTTGGCTCCGATCTTTGTCGAGGGGGCCGCCGATGGGTGAGGTCGCCTTATCGTGCCATCTCCTCCCTTCGTGCGCCGCACATCGGGCGTCGGTGCGGCAGATCCGAACGGGTTCTCGGCAAACTCGCATTGGCGAGCCGCCGGCTTGTCGCGGATCGGCGGATAAGCGGGTGCCGGAATATGACGAGGGGCCGAGGGGGCGGTGGTGCGGGGGGCGGTCATAACACATGCCTCAATGAGATGGGTAACGCAGACAAAACGAGGTCAGGATACTCGCTGTTCCCGACAGGCCACCCTGAGGTCACGCCCGGGAGATCCGGGTAGCGTCCCTGTATTCGATAATCACCAGTTAACGCTCCATCGGGGTAAGCTTCGGCCGATCAAGTTTGAGGCCAGCGCCCATCGGTGCGGTGGCAAACACCAATTCGGAGAACCGCTCGGTCAGCATCGACTGGCCGAGCAGGGAGAGACGCAGCCGGAAATGCGGCGTTTGGACGATGGTCGCCCTAAATCCCATGCAGACGATCGGCAGCGACAGCTTCGTGAGGGCTGAAGCCACGTCGCACTAGCGCTGAGAGTTTCCCTCGCTGGCCAAGACAAGGATATAAGGCTCAAGGCACGTGCAAAGCGCAAACTTCCGCAATCGCACGACTGTCCGGTGTCATCGTTCAGGCCAGGCTTGGGGCGGACACGGCTCGCAGGATCCCGCGCGAGCGATCTCAGTTGAGCGGATGTCCAGAGCGCCTAGCCAGCGGCATACCTGTGTAACGTCGCGCTCGTCCCGGTTGTCGTCAACCAACTCGATCAATGCCCCTTCAAACGCTGCGTTTTCAGTGGGAAGACCATTGCCCTGACCGTTTTGACATATGCGTCGCCGCGGTATTCTCCTGCGCTGTTGCGATATCCGGCCGCTCGGCGAATATATCAGTCCGCTCGATCCTGTATTCCTGAACGAGATGCTCGGCAGTCCATTCAACTTCTCGACCGCCGGGAAAACTGCTTGTTGGTGGTTGCCCGGTTTGCCTCCAAGGGTGCCTCTCAGCAGCGCGGAGAGGATCACAAGGTTTCAGAGCCGTTGCCTGGGCCTTCCAAATCCGCCGTGGAGGCGCTTGTCTGTCGCTCCAGTTCCGAATTGAGTTCGGCACCAAGCACCAACACGTAGGATGAAAGATAGAGCCAGGTGAGCAGCACAATCACCGCTGCAAGAGAGCCGTAGGTTGCGCCATAATTCGCAAAGTTGGCGACATAAACGCCGAAGCCAGCTGTCATCGCCAACCAGAGGAATCCTGCTCCCACAGAGCCCGGCGTCAGCCACGACCATCGAGCCTTATGCTGCGATGGCGCGAAACGGTAGAGGGTGGCGGCGCCGCCCGCTCCTGCCAGAACCAGGACGACGTAGGACACGACCTTGCCAGCGATCAGGGCCGGCCATGGGAGCCATGGCAGCAGATCCTCCAGATGGCCCAGGCTTGCAATAGCGATCACGGCGAGAATACCAAGCGCAACCGCCCCTACAGTAATGGCGAAAGCGAGCAGATTTACCCAAATGAAGCTGCGCCGCTCTTCTATCTCATACGCAATATTGAGTGGGATGATTATACTGAGAGCACCGTTGCGCGCGCCGAAGAGAGCAAGAGCAAGAGCAAACGCAAGTCCCAGCCCCTTCTTCTCGCTCGATGTGCGCTCGATATCGAGCAGTTGGTCACCGATCACACCGGCGGCATCCCTGGGCAAGAAGCCGCTCATACTCGTGACGTGACGTATTATATCCTGGGGGTCGGCGATCAGCCCGTAGGAGAGAACCGCCGCGCCAAGCAAAGGGACCAGCGCGAGAAACCCATAAAAGGCAACTCCGGCAGCGACGAGGCTCACATTGTCCTTGCTCGTCTCCTTCCACGTTCTGATGAAAACCGCTTTCCAGTCGGACCACGACAGGCGCCACGGCGAAGTTACGTGCGATCGTATTTCTCGCGCGATCATCGGATGCCTACCGCGATGCGCATAGAAGGGGAACGTGCCAAGTTCAGCGGTTGTCTCCTGCTGCTGCCGGCGGTGATCCGGCTCCTGATGGCGGTAACGCCGCCTCCCGCTGCGGCGTTCCGACCCTCGTGCCGGCTCGGCGGCATTATCCGCGAGTATCGCACCAGCCCTTGGCTATACCGAGGCTGCGAACGGCGAGCCGTCCGGGGTTTCCTGCGGCAGATTTCAAAAGCGCGAACCCTGGTAGGCGCAGCGTGCGGTCAGGCCTCCTCTGTTCAGCCAATTTGGGGAAACTTGAACTGAGACCGCGCGTTTCCGACATACAGACAGCTGGCGAGAGGTCGGCATCCTACAAGGAGACGATACGGTGGAAAGGTACGTTCAGCGGCGGCCGCCGTCCATGACCCATGAGATGAAGGACCACCTTGGAGAAGTGGAGGCTGATCAACGTGCGCCATTGCTCGCGCGTCAGGCTGGGGCCGTCCGAGGGAAGCGGGAGGACCACTTTCCGCTCAGAGGGATAAGGGACGCTCTGCAGGCGTCCGGGGCGTTCCAAAGATCCGTATTGGGTTACCTCGATCACCGAACCTGGGTCCGGCGCGTCCGCGCAGATGGCCAACACCTTATCGATCTGCTGACCGAACTCGGGTTCAAACCGACGCAGGGCGAATCCCCTTGCAAAAATCGTGAGATCTGACGCGCCGACGCCCGAGCTCCCCAAAAACGCGGAGGCCAGCGAAAATCGACGCCAATGCCGACAGCTGGCGGGCGCCGATCATCCTTCTCGCCGGTCCTGGTCGAGCGAAGGCGCCGCCTGCACCTCCACGGCTGTTTCGCCCATCATTGCGCTTCATGATGCCAACCGCCATTCCAGCCTTCTGCCGTGGCTGCCTCGACTATTGCGAACCGCACTCGCGACTGCCCGGATAAACGAACACCAGGCTTTCGTTTTACCGGCTGGGCCTGTAATCTGCGAAAACCGCAATCGTCGGGCAATCCACACACGCGCCGTTAAGGGATCGCGCTCCTCATTCTCCATCCGGCGTCGAGCGCGCGTCAATGAATTCTACAGGCTGAAAGCAAGCTGGCCCGAGCCGCCGACCGGCGCGGTTCGGTTTCAAGGACGATGCGTGTTTCAGGCTGGATGTGCCCGAGGGCGGCACAATGGCGGCGGAGCGGGTTTCATGCCCATGGGAAATCGGGAACGAGGCGCCCCGCTCGCGATTTACGAAACAGGAACCAACAAGGAGGACCCCATGACAGAATCCTTTACCGACGCCATTGCCCTCTTGAAAGCAGACCATCGCAAGGTTGAGAACCTGTTTGAGAAATTCGAGGCGGCCAGCTCTTCTTCCCAAAAGCAAAAATTGGCGAAGGAGATCTGTCTCGAATTGAAAATCCACACGATGATTGAGGAAGAGATCTTTTATCCCGCCTATCGAGGCAAGATCGAGGACGATACTCTTGATGAGGCCTACGTCGAGCACGACGGTGCAAAGGTTCTGATCAACGACATCGAGGCGGCTTCGCCGCAGGACGATTTCTTCGACGCTAAGATCAAAGTCCTCTCGGAAGAAATCAAGCATCACGTGCATGAAGAGGAAATGCCTTCCGAAGGCATGTTCGCGCAGTGCCGCAAGGCCGATGTCGATCTTGTGGAACTGCGCGATCGGATGCTCGCCCGAAAGAGTGAGCTTCTTTCGCAGGCGAAGGCATCCGGTCTGCCCCCCGCCCAGCCAAGAACGATCAATCTGATTCCCGCCTGAGGAGATGATCATGACCCAGTCGAGCGAAGAAACTGATACCGGGCGCGGTCCGCTAGGGGATGCGAGGCCCGACGCGTTCGACGCGCACCACCAGCGCGAGGGCCCGCAAAAGCCCGAAGCTCTGGAGGATCGTCCGGGCGTCGGCAAGGTGAGGCCTGAGGATTATCCGGAAGATCAGCGGGCCAAGACGCCCGGCTGACCGCGCGCTGCGGAGCGGCTGCGCACGCGGGCGCGGCGCTCCTCAGCGATCCTGGTCGGCGGTTTCATGAGGATGAATGCAGATACGGGAAGTCATCATGCCTCTCACACCCACCCCCCGAACGCCGGAGCATGATCAGGATGGTTGGCACCGGGCAGCGTTGCTGATCCTCGACACGATCAACTGCTTCGACTTCGAGGGCGGCGAGCAGCTCGAAGCCCGCGCAATCGGGGCGGCCCAGGCCATCGTGCGGCTTCGCGACGAAATGAGAGCCCGCGACTGGCCGATCGTTTATGTCAACGACAACTTTGGCCATTGGCATTCCGACAGTTCTGCGCTCGTCGCTGCCGCTGTCCGAGGTGGCTCGCGATTGGCCCGAATACTGCAACCGTCGGCAACCGACTATTTCATCATCAAGCCTCAATTTTCTGGCTTTTATGCCACGAACCTCCCCGTTCTGCTTCCCAAGCTTGGGGTCCGCCGGTTGATCCTCACCGGGGTAGCGACCGACATTTGCGTCCTGTTCACCGCTGCCGATGCGCATATGCGCGATTATCAACTGTGGGTACCGTGTGATGCCGTCGCGGCCGAAAGCGATGAACGCTCCAACTGGGCGCTGAACATCATGGCCAAGGCGATGGGCGCGAACATCGATTCCACGACCGAACTTTCGCTCGATTGTTGGCGAGAACGATCCGAGGCCCACTGCGGCTCGTGACGCGCAGGCAGAATGGCTCGATTTTCCTTGCAGGGGATAGATCCTCCCAGACTTGGCTTCTCGGATATCGGGTGCCAGCGGATTTTCGGATGAGAGCGTTGATACCTGGGGGTCCGCACGGACGGACTACTTGCACCAAGCGCGGCACATCAGGATTGAGTTCCCCCTCGCCGGGGCAAGCATGCGACTGGTATGTTGCTTTACCTGAAAGGCGGCAATCGGCAGACTGCAAGCCTTAATCGGATAGCTAATCACTGCACCTTTCCGGCGAACTCCAACTGCCGGCGATCGCTCGATCCGGAGTCTGAGTTTCGAAACGCTTCGAAAGCAACTCGCCGGCGGTCATAGTCCTCAGGAGAAACTGCCTTCATCGATCGGCCTAGGTGGTTGGCGATGCTTCTTCCCGGGTGACAACGGCGGTGCGAGCATCCCCGTTTGCCGCATGAATCGATAACTGGTCTGCTCGAACCCGCAGGCTCGCAGGAATCCGTGGGCATTGCGGATCTCGATATCGCTCAGGACCTCGATGGAGTTGCAGTCCCGCTCAGTCAGCGCCCTCGCAGCTTCATCGAGCGCCGTCCACCGATCCCGCGGCGCCGGTTCCCCTCGTCGACAAGAAGCAGCGATATTCGGCCAATGGTCCCACGTTGCAAGGTTGGAACGAGGCTCCAGGCAACGCATCCGACGATCTCGCCACGTTGCGCGATCCGCAGGTCCCCTACTCCGCCAAGGAAGGTGCTGACTGCCCCCGCCTTGTCGGAAATCTCAAGGCGGGAGCGCGTTAGCAGGTCGGCTATCCCGCCGGCATCGGATGGTTTTGAAGCGCGAATGATCAGAGGTTCTTCCGTCTTGCCGGTGACCGCTCCTTTGCGAGCGACTTCCAACACCCTTTGGCGCTTGGCTTTCGTACGATTGCCCTTCGCTGTCCGTGCTTGTGCAAGCCGCGCGGAAGATTCCGGCTCATTTTCCTTTCCGATTGCTTGAGGAGAATTGGAAAGTTTCGGGTCAGGTGCAACGCCACTGCGCTTACCTACGCGCGCCGTCCGTGCCGGAACCACTTCAGGCGAGTGCGACGATCCGGGAACACCTGTTGCCCGATCTGACGTGCTTGCCGCAGAGCGTTGCCAAGTGCTTGCGGTGCCAGCGCGCAGATAAGCCTCGATATCCTGACCGCTCGCCTCGAGCCCTTCGGCTCCGAACCCGAAGAGCTTCTTGCCCTGGCTGTCGGTAAGACCGAATTTGCCCAAATCTGCGGTCCCAGCCTTTCGGCGTCGTGACTTGATCAACCTGAAGCCGCGATTGAGGGCCATCTCCCGCAATTCGTCGTCCGATAATTGCCCGGTCATCCGAAAAAGCCAATCTTCCCGTCGACGTCTTGCACCTAGGTCCGGAACGCTTGGGGCGCAAAAGCGCTTCATCCTTCATGCGCACCCACCATTTTCGCCAATCATCGACGATCGAGCGGATTGCCTATGACGAGGAGCGCCGTGAACTCTGGATTACGTTCCATGAGGCCGGTCGCTACGTCTATACGGAAGTCCCGCCCGAGGCGTTCGAGGCATTCTCCCGGGCACAGTCCGCCGGAAAATTCTTCAATGCTTCTATCAAGGATCGTTATGGCTTCCAAAGAGATCCCGGGCGCCGCCGTTTCGGTCCGGTAGAATGAGATGTCAACGTTCTGCAAAGACGCGATAGACCGCCATCAGATGCCTGGATGCAGCGGCTCGTGCTCGCGGCGACTTTACAGTCTCTTCGTTGGTCTCGTGCAGCATCGTCAGCATACCCAGCAACTCTTCGCGCGACGTTCCCCGTTCGCGCATTTCCATCCCGATCATCGTCACGAGATTGCTCCACAACGTGATGATGCCCTCGGCAAAAGCGTCCGCGTCGTCGTCACCTTTCAAGAGGCCGTCACTCTTCCCAGATGCTTCCCGGCTCATGCGCGCTTTCGGGCTGTTGCCTTCGCCCCCGACTTCGCAGGCGCCTTCTTTGCCGATGGCGACTTGGTTTCGGATCCACCTGCCGATTTTCCGGCGGACTTGGTACGCGGGGACGTCTTTCCAGCCGATGCGCTCGCTTTGGCGGCGCCGCCGCCTGTTCCCAACGACTTCTTCAGGGCTGCCATCAGGTCGACGACATTGCTGCCGCGCGAGTCCGCCTCTCCTTCGGCCTCGATGTTGAGCGTCTTGCCCTTTTTCTTGCGCTCTATGAGGTCCTTGAGCGCATCGACGTAGCGGTCATGGAACTCGGAGGCGTCGAACCTACCGGTTTTCTTGTCGATCAGCGTGGTCGCAAGGTCGAGCAGTTCCTCGTCGGGGTCTTCGTCGCCGATGTCGCGAAAATAGCTGGCTGCCTTGTTCACCTCGTCGGCATAGCGCAATGTCTCCATCACCATGCCCCGGCCGCAGGCCTTGATGCTCACGACATACTCGCGGCCGCGCATTGCGAGTTGCCCAAGTCCGATCTTTTGCGTGCGACGCAACGCTTCTCGCAGGACGATGAATGCTTCCTCGGCAAGATCGTCGGCGGGAACCACGTAGTAGGGCTTTTCGAAATAGATCATATCGATGTCCTGGACATCGACGAACTGCGTGAGTTCGAGCGTCTTCTTGCTCTCGAGCTTGACCCCTTCGATCTCGTCCTCGTCGAGCAGGACATATTCGTCCTTCGCATACTCGAAGCCCTTGACAATGTCATCGACATTGACGGGACCGATCCCTGGAACGACCTTTTCGTACTTTATCCTCTTCCCGGACGGTTCGTGGATCTGATTGAAGGCGATCGTCGCGCCGCTCTTCGTCGCCGAATAGATTTCGACCGGAATGGACACGAGGGCGAGACGAATCTGGCCTCTCCAATAGGGTCGCGCAGCCATGGGCATCTCCTCAGGTCATGTCGATAATTCGCGCGCAGCCGCCGCGTTCCCCGGCCCCGCAAAATCTCGGCAGGCTGCGCACCGAGGTTCTGTTCAAATCTGTGCAACCAGGGCCTGCGATTCCGGAGCCGGCCGGCAGGTCTGGTCCCAAGGCTCGATTTGCGTGGTAACGCGGTAGGCCATCGGATGCTTTCCAACTCGGCTACGCTTTTCGCCCAGAGATGTCCGGCCGGGCAGGCGGGAAGACAGAGTCTGCATCGCCGCGCTTCGAAAGCGCGGCGTTCAAATCCTCGTTTGATCCGGGTACCGGTAGCGCAGGAGCGCAGATCGACCAGCACAGTCCTGCCCCATGCCCAAACGATCATGGTGAGCCAGTAACCGCGCCCGGATCAAAGCGGATAGGAGTGCCTGCTCGAAGCGCTCGGGTGAAGACCCACCGTGCTCAACCGAAGGCGCCTCACCGACATGAATCTACAAGGAATGGGCGGGCCCTGTCCCGCTTGCCAGGTCTTATGATCTCAAGTCGATGGGAACGAGCGGCTCAACCCGAAGATTGCCGGGCAGGTCAGGTTGCTCTGCGGCGCGCACCATACTTGGACCTTGCCCATGCTCCTGAATTTCACCGCAGTTGGCTGTCTTTGCTGCCCCGGCGATTAATCGTCGAAAAGACAGGGCGTTTTTCGCGGCCGGACTGGCAGGTCACGCAAGTACGCACGCCGGGCAATGCCCGGCGCCGACCTTCGGGAATGGGCTCGCTGCAAATCTCGCACTCAGCGAGCCCCTCACCGTGCGGCATCGAGGCGCGCGCCGCTGCTACCGCGTCCTTGAGACTGTCCTCGATCTGATCCTGTACGGCGCCATCCGGTGCCCAGCCATTTGCCATTTCCGTTCTCCTCGATCCAGAAAGTGGTAATGCAACGGAGCCATTTCATTGCCGACATGTTTTGTCCCACGGCTATGCGCGTTCGTTTTCTCATCGTCGTAGCATCGCCGGTCAGCAACTTTTCCGGCGGCACGCGCAATGGGAGCCGGGGACACTCCTCGCGCGTGCACGCGAATTCCGGTCATCCCGCAACAAGGCTGCTATCGAGAAATTCCATCAGAAGCGCAGCCACGGCAGAGGGGTTTTCCCGCTGCGGGAAGTGTCCCACTCCAGGCAGCCCCACCATCTCGAACGGACCGTCGAACTTCTCGGGTATCTTTTCGAAGCTCTCCCGAGTAGTGACGCCGTCTGCATCGCCTTTGATGGACAGCGTTGGAAGACTCAGGGTCTTCGTCGCCTTGATGGCATCCTCGAGCCATACGCTTCGGGGGTCAGGAGCCGCATTGTCCCAGCGCGCCCGATAGCTGTGCAGTGTGATCTCGACCCAATCGGGGTTGTCGAACGATTTCGCAACTCGCCTGAACGTCGCTTCCTCGAACCATCCGTCGGGCGCCCAGTTGATCCAATGGATATGGGCGAAGCCATGTGGATCTGCGCGAACCGCCTCGGCGCCCCGTTCCGTTGCCATGAACCAGTGGTACCAATAACGCTGCGCCTGCTCGAAGGGGGGCGTCGGCATTCCGCCAAGGCGCGGCGGCGTTGCCAGCATCGCCATGCGCTCCAGGCGGTCCGGCCAGCCGACAGCGAGTGCCTCGGCTATGTTCGATCCCCAATCGTGCCCGGCGACAGCGAACCTGGCGATCCCCAATCCATCAAGCAGCGCGATGACGTCCATCGCCAGAATTGCCGAATTGCCGGTGCGCGGCGCTTGAGAATTGCGAAATCTCGACGATCCAAATCCCCGCAGGGTCGGAACGATCAGCCGCCGCCCCGTCCCTGCAAGCGCATCGATCACCTCTTCCCAGGTCGAGGCGTCGTCGGGCCAGCCATGCAGGAGGACCGCGACCTCCCCGCCGGCCGGGTTGATGTCTTCGTACTGGATCGAAATATCCTCGATATCGAATGCCGCCATTCCCGGAAAATCCCTTCAAGATCGCGAGCGCAAGCGATGTCGCAACAATCCCACGCCAAGGCCGAAGATACCCGCGACCAAAGCCCGCCGGAGGTGGGGGCGGAGCGCGAGAAACGTGTAGGGATCAAACCGCATACCCGCCTCGTCCGGCGACCGGGCCTGGCTGATCTTTCCCGGCCTCCAGAAGCCCGCATCCCTTTTTCGCGCCAGCTTGGTCGAATGGAGTTTGGGCACAACCATCGGCGCCAGTTTCTCAAACGTCGCGGGAAAGTGCGAAGCGAAGTGCCTGCAGCCGCCCGACGCCGCCGACCGTTATTTCCCGACGCACGTGCTCGGCGCAATGCAGCACGGGGTCTGCCACCAACTGCGGATCGTAGGCCGGCGGCGGCACGAGCGGCTCTCCTTCAAGCCTGCTCATCGCATGCACGCCGATCGGGGTAGCCATGCCGGCCGGTTTGATGAGCATCACCGCAATCGGCACCCGTTCCGCCATCAACTCGATGCGCAGCGACTGGACGTAGGCCTTCACGGCGTGCTTGGAGGCCGTGTATGCTCCCAGGATCGGCGAAGGCATGTCGGACGCGATGGAAGCGATTGTGATGAGGGCGCCCCCATGCTTGCGCATCCGCGAGGCCGCCGCGCTGCATCCATGCACAACCCCGAAGTAATTGGTAGAAAACAGCCGCACATGTTCATCGTCGGGCGTATCGAGAAGCGTGGCATAAATCGCCACACCGGCATCGTTGACCCAAGTATCGATCCTGCCGTAAACTTCCATAGCCTTGTCGGCCGCGGCCTCGACGGCTGCGGCGTCGCCCACATCGGCCACGGCAAATTCAGCTATGCCACCCTTCTCGCGAATTCGATGCGTGATGCCCTCCAGACCTTCCTGATCGCGAGCGATCAAAAGTACTTTTGCCCCCGCGCGCGCGGCGGCTTCCGCCACTAGGAGACCGATCCCCGAGCTAGCTCCCGTGACGACCATTACCTGCTCGGCGAGAGGCTTGAGTTTCGGTTTCAAGCGGGCAGGTCCGTCGTGGCCGGCTCGTGGATCGGGCAACCGTTGAGACGGCTGCGCAGGTCGACCGATGCGGCGTAAGCGACTTTTCTCGCCCGCATGACAGCCCCCAGCGGGCGATGTTCCTCGATCCCGTGCCAAGGATTGAAAGACATCTCTTCGTCGAGCATGCGCGCGCGCCGCAGGGTCCAGCTCGGTTGCGAGGGTACGCGTAATACGGCAACAGGCGGATAGGGGTTCTCTTCCTCCGGCCACTGGGCTGAGGCATCCTCGATCGGGTCCGTGGCGAGATCTCGGCAAAGCTGCACCCGCAGTTCCCACTCGCCGCCGGCGGCCGCCAGCGTTTGCGCAATTTCCTCCCTCAGGGCATCGGGACGGCCGGCAATGTCAACATCCTTGCCTTCGAGAGCCTTGAACGTGGCCGAACGGGGAACGAGGCTCAGTTTGGCTATATAGGCGCCGTAGCGGACCGGTGCCTGACTGAAGAAGCTCTCTCCGAGTGGATGGGTGTTGGGATGGCCGCCCAGTTGCTCCAGGGTTTGGCTTTCACCCCCCATCGCATTCACACCTTTTTCGACAGTTCGGAACACCGCCGAGACCGCCTTTTTGAGACCTTCGACCTTATCGGTCGTCGCTGCCAGAAGCTTGAGGTTGGCGAGAAACTTTCTGGGATCGGACGAGGGAAATGCTTTGCCACTTGCCAGCAGGAAATCCTGCGTGGAAGCACCTTCGCTTCCGGCAAGCCGGTCCCCTTCGACGCCGATCAGCTTGATGCCAATCCCGCGCAGCAGCGAAATCGAATCCGGCAGTATGTCGCCCGCGCCAGCCGATATGCGGATGAGCACCGGGTAAGTCCGCGGCGAACCAAACACACCCTGGGCCAGTTCGGCTGGCAGTCCGTCGATTACATCCAGTTCGCACTGCAGAAGTGCATGGTTTTTGGCATGCACGCCGCGGAGCGCCAGCCCACTGTCGGCATAGGTGGTCTCGATGATCTTGCGAAACGTCTCGGCCAGTTCCTGCTGCACGGCCTGCTCGCCGGGCTCGATGGTTTCGACCTCGGGAGAATAAGGAACGGGAGCGCCTGTCATGGATAGCCTTTCGTATTGCACGGCATGGCGTCATCCCGGGTAGTTTTCCGCCTTCAGCAAGGCGGCGAGATGAGCGGCGTTCGAAGCGAGCATCCTCGCTGTCTTCGCGACCATCTCCGGTGTCTCGTCGAGGTCCTTGAAATCGGTCGAGCCCATGGCCTCTCCGACCCAGTAGCAGACGCCGATTGCCGGGATCGTCCAACCCACATCATTGAGGGCCTGGAATATTTGGGCCGAGGCGCCGTGGGCGCCGTCCTCGTTGCCCACGATAACTGCGACGGCGATCTTGCCGTAGCTCGGCATCCGCCCGTTTTCGTCGGTTTCTGACAGGAAGGCGTCCATGCGCTCCATTACGCGCTTGGCGATGCTACCTGCCTGCCCCATCCAGATCGGCGTCCCAAGGAGCAGGATATCTGCCGCGAGGATTTTCTCGCGGACGTGAGGCCAATCGTCGCCATCGCCTTCGTCTGAAGTAACGCCCGGTTTGATGTTGAGCGATGCGATGCGGATCGTCTGCTCAACCTGCGCGCCCTTGTCCTCGAAAGCCGATTTGACGACCGCGATCATCGCATCGGTCGAACTCTCCCCGCTTGCCTTGAGCGTGCAATTGATCGGCTGAACCACCACGCTCATTGCGATGCCCCCGAACCGGGTTCGGCCATCTTGCGGTGCTGCTCGGCCATCATGGATTGCGGCACTACGCCTGCCGCGGCGACCTGCAGCTTGTTGGCCCAGCCCGAAACGATGTGGCCTTTCCCAGCCATCAAAGCTTCCCAGCCATCCTTGGCGACCTTGGCCGGATCTGCCTTTCCGTCGTCCTGGCCGACGCTGGTATCGCCGAGCCCCGCACGCTTGAAGAACTCCGTTTCGGTAACGCCCGGCATCAGCGTCGTCAGCGTCACGCCGTCGCTGTCCTTGATCTCGTTGCGCACCGCCTCGGTGAAATTGTCCACGAAGGCCTTGGTGCCGTTGTAGACCGCATTGAAGGAACCCGGTATGAAACCGGCGATCGATCCCGTAACCAGAATCTTGCCGCTGTTTCGTGCAAGCATTGGCTTGAGCGCTTGCTGGATGAGATAGATCGTGCCGGTAATGTTGGTATCTATGACGCTGCGCCAAGCCTCCAGATTCTGGTCGACGAACGCATGGCCTAGCCCGTGGCCTGCATTGGCGCAGACGACGTCGATTTGGCGTCCGATCGCCCGCGCCAGGAGTTCGTCGACGCCGTCCAGGGTCGAAAGGTCTACCTCGACCGTTTCAATCGCAACGCCCATACCTTCAAGTTCCCGCTCCGCCTGCGTGAAGGGTGTATCGGCACCCAACAGAAGGTCATAGCCATCCTTGGCGGCGAGCTTGGCGAGTTCCAATCCGATGCCACTCGAGGCGCCGGTAACGATTGCAAATTTGCCTGCCATGTAAAGCTCCTATGCTGATGCTGCACCAGAGTGTGCGGGCTGCAGGCCGGGCTTGAGCACGACCTTGGTCACCTCATTCTGCTTGTCGTGAAACATCTTGTAGCCATTCGGTGCCTGCTCGAGCGGCAGGGTGTGGCTGATCAGGAAAGTCGTATCGATCTTGCCTTCCAGGATCGCAGTCAGCAGCCCGGGCATGTAATGCTGGACGTGCGTCTGCCCGGTTTTGAGGGTCAGCCCCTTCTCCATGAAGGCGCCGAGCGGAAACTTGTCGACGAAGCCGCCGTAGACCGCCGGCATCGACACTCGCCCGCCTTTGCGACAGGCAAGGATTGCCTGACGGATCGAATGGGTACGGTCGGTGCCCAGGAAGGTCGATGCCTTGATCTGGTCCAGGACGTTGTCGACAAAGAAGCCGTGCGCCTCAAGGCCGACCGCGTCAATCACGGCGTCCGGGCCGATCCCGCCGGTCATTTCCATCAAGGCTTCGTAGGTTTTCGTTTCCTCGAAGTTGATAGTCTCCGCTCCAAACCTCCTGGCAAGTTCGAGACGATGGGGGAAATGGTCGATGGCGATAACGCGCTCCGCGCCCATCAGGAAGGCCGACTGGACAGAGAACAGGCCGACCGGACCGCAGCCCCAGACGGCAACCGTGTCGCCAGGCTCGATCTGCGCATTCTCCGCGGCCATCCATCCGGTGGGCAGGATATCGGAAAGAAACAGAACTTTCTCGTCCGGGACGCCGTCGGGGATGACGATCGGCCCGACATCCGAGAACGGGACGCGCACATATTCGGCCTGGCCGCCCGAATAACCGCCGGTCATGTGACTGTATCCAAACAGGCCGGACATCGGTTGGCCGTAGAGTTCTTGCGCAATGTCCTGATTATCCGCCGGATTGCCGTTGTCGCAGGCCGAGTACTGGTGCTTGCCGCAGTGGAAACAACTGCCACAGGCGATCGTAAAGGGGACCACGACGCGGTCGCCTTTGCGGAGCGTCGACCGAGGGCCGACTTCCACGACCTCGCCCATGAACTCGTGACCCAGAATGTCGCCAGCCTGCATCGTCGGAATGTAGCCATCGTACAGATGCAGATCCGAGCCGCAGATCGCGGTCGCAGTGATCTTGATGATCGCATCGCGCGGATTGAGGATTTCGGGATCGTCGACGGTTTCGACGCGGACATCATGCTTACCGTGCCAGGTGAGCGCGCGCATCAGGTGTTCTCCTCAGCAAGTTGCTTGCGCGTCCGCGCAGCCGTGGCGATCTCGCCTGTTTCCATGAGTTGTTTGAATCGCCTGAGATCGCGGCGAGCCTGAATTGCCGGCTCACGCTGGAATATCTTGGCGATGACCTTGCCCACCACTCCCGCAGGCGGATCGTAGAGAATAGTGGCCGTCACCTGGGTACCACGGCCGCCGGGCGCATCTTTGAATTCGATGCGGCCGGCGTTCGGAACATCGGCACCCTCGGCCGAACTCCAGGCGATCAGTTCTCCGTCACGGTCCTCGGTGACGATCGCATCCCACTCGACGGTCTTGCCGGCAGGCGCCCGCACCACCCAATGACTGTGGGTGTCGTCGATCACCTCTACCCGTTCGACATTGTCCATGAATGTCGACAGTTGTGCGAAATCCCTCCAATAAGCGTATAGCTCACGTCGGTCGCGACTGATGGTCACAGTGCGTCCAACCAGTTGACTCCCCTGGGCCTCGGCGATTGTGTGTGCGACCTCACCGGCGGCATTGGATGACTTGGAAGTAGCCAAGGGTGCGTCATCGCGCGCAGCACGTCCATGCGTGTCGGTCACAGCGGTTCTCCTGATAATGAACCACTGTAACCTTATCTGTCGGATCGCGTTCCCACTGTAACTGCGATAACGAGAGTCTTTGCGACGAGTTGCGTTCCCTCACGATGGATGGAGGATTCAGCAACAGGTGGCCACAGAAAACTATAAATCCAGTAATAATTATTATCTTATGTTACAATGTTTTCGCTTGCGGACTTTATAATGTATGTCATCGGCACCCCCGCGCCATGCAATGAGTCCGATCCATCTATAGCAATCCGCGCACATAAGGGCATTTTCATGAAACCCTGAGCAGGATCGCGGCTTTCCTGTGCGTACGGGTGCGCATGTCAAAAAAGAATGGAAGCGGGAGCACAGTGTGAAATTCCTTGGACAAATGCAGCGCCTTGGCCCGGGCCTCGTAACCGGTGCCGCCGACGATGATCCCAGCGGCATCGCAACCTATTCCCAGACCGGCGCCCAATTTGGAACCGGCCTCATGTGGACGCTGGTCCTGTGCTATCCACTCATGGTGGCGGTTCAACTGGCGAGCGCAAGGGTTGGCCGTGTTACCGGCAAAGGTTTGGCTACAAGCATCAAGAAAATCATGCCACGCTGGCTGATAATTGCGCTTGTCGCGCTCCTGTTTGTCGCCAATACCATCAATGTCGGTGCTGATCTTGCAGCGATGGGTGAAGCAACAGCCTTAGTGGTTCCCTTTAGCAAGCATATCTACACGGCAGCCTTCGCGATTGTCTCGCTTCTGCTTCAGCTTCATGTTCCCTATCATCGCTATTCATCCTGGTTGAAATGGCTCACGCTCGTTCTTTTGACCTATGTTGCCTTGTTATTCATGGTGAAGATTGATTGGAGCGAGACTCTGTCCGGTCTTTTTATTCCAAGGATCGATGGAAGAGAGGGTATCACCACAGTGGTCGCAATATTTGGAACGACCATCAGCCCCTATCTTTTCTTCTGGCAGGCTGCCCAGGAAGTGGAGGAGCTCGACCAGAACGAGGAACGCGAACCCCTCACCCGGAACGGGGAACAGGCGCCCGATGCCTTCAATCGCATTCGCTGGGATACGTTTGCTGGCATGGCCGTGTCCAACATTGTTGCGCTTGCGATCATCCTTGGTACGGCCGCGACGCTCCATCACGCCGGCAAGACTGACATCCAGAGTGCGGCCGATGCGGCAAACGCGCTCAAGCCGGTTGCCGGCAACTTGGCTTTCCTCATCTTTTGTCTGGGCATTGTCGGAACCGGCCTGCTTGCCGTTCCGGTTCTTGCGGGATCGTCCGCGTATGCCGTCTGCGAAATCGGCGGATGGTCGGCGAGCTTGGAAGCGAAGCCGAAGCACGCCAAAGTCTTCTATCTCGTGATCGCTTTGGGTGTCGTGCTCAGCATTGCCATCGACTGGTCGCCGGTCAGTCCGATGAAAGCTCTCTTCTGGAGCGCTGTTTTGAACGGGATCGCCGCTGTTCCCGTGCTCGTGGGACTGATGATCGTCGTCGCCCGAAAGGAAATCATGCAGCAGTTCGTCGGCTCTCTCTCGCTGCGGGCGTTCGGATGGCTCGCCACCGTTGTCATGGCAGCGGCGGTTGCTGCAATGGCGGCAACATCGTTCTGAGTTTTCCGGTTAGGAGGCACGACATGGCCGAAGTCCTACGGGAGGTACTGCAATACTACGGCGCCGGGGCAGCCGTAGTGGCATCGATGATCGTATCGCTCAACGTCGGCTCGCAGTGGACCGGGCGGGCAATGTTGATCTACGTGTCGAGTTCGATCTGCCTGATAGCCTGGGGTTTCCTCAACCCAGACAGCGAAGGGATCGGCTGGCAAAACGTTATCCTGCTCGCGATCAATCTGGTCGGCGTATGGCGCTACGTACTGACGCCTCCCGCCGACCGGAAGCGGTCCGCGGTTCATGCTGCGAATAGTGATCGCCCTACATAAGACCGGTGCCTTTGGGATATTCGCGGGACAAATCTTCGCAGTCCCGACCGGGATATCGCCCCCCGCCTGATAGGTTGCGTTGCACGTTGCGCACCTTCTTTTGTGCGGTTTCTGAACGCCGCTACCAAGCAGATCGCCTGCCGGCCCCTCTCCCTCTTTCGCGTTTGACCGCGGGAAAACCCGACCGGGTACCGCGTCTTGGCGAACGCATCGTCGCCGAGGGCGTGGCTGTCCAGGCAGTGAGAGAGGCTGCTCGCATTACCGTTATCTTGCAGAGGGATCGATGCACCGCCTTCGGCCTGCGAGCGATTGCAAGGGTTTGGGCCAAGATGCGGTGTGCTCAAGATACATTATGGGCTGGTCGGGATGTCCGCTTCGCCATCTCCTCGACACTGCAACACCCCTCGATCAGCCCGGGCAGCAGGCGCCCCGAACAGGGCGCGCAACGCGGAAAAGCTCATCTGCGAATGAGCAGATGCACAATCCAGGTGACGCACGCTGGCCATGTCGACCAGCGCTGCATCCAGCATCACCTGCGCCCCCTCAGATGTGCTTCGACCGCCGAAGCGCTGTTCCTGACCGCCTTGACGGCATCGGCAAGGGCATCAGCGTCGACTCCGAATTTCTCGGTCCAGTAGGCAACCTCGTAATCCTCGCCAAGGGCAATCCGCGAGGCGTCCTGAGGTGCGCGAAGTCTCTTGTTATCCGACATCCTGCTCTCCTGAAAAGCGTTGGCGACTGCTCCGGCAACGTGCAGGTGCCGCCGAGGTTGCCACGCTTTGACCATTCGCAGCCGGACTCGTCCCCGCAAGCTGGAACGAGACGGCCGATTGCGAATTTCTCCCCATGATGGCGAAACGTGCGACAGCATCCACGGCAGCAGCAGCCGCCCCGTCCCGGCGCGGACGCGGCACCTCCATGCCTCCGCCATTCCAGGCTGTGCAACTCGCAAAACTGGTCGACGCCGTCCCACCGGGAAGCTCTTGGCTCCACGAAATGAAATACGATGGGTACCGCGTTCTTCTCGCGGTCGGCGGGGGGAAGGCGCGCGCTTATACGCGGTCCGGACTCGACTGGTCCGATCGGTTTGCCGCAGTCATTGAGGCGGCTAGGAACCTCAATGTCCGTTCGGCCTTAATCGACGGTGAAGCCGTGGTTCTCGATGCGGGCGGCAAATCAAGCTTTCAGGCTCTGCAGAATGCTCTCAAGTCAGCACCGGGCACGATCGACTATTTCGCATTTGACCTGCTGGAGCTGAACGGCGAGGACCTCACCCAGCTTGCGCTCACCGACCGCAAGGCAATGCTCGCCAAAATACTCCCCCAGGCCAGCGGGCGATTGCGCTATTCGGAACACATTGTTGGAGGCGGCGAGAAGCTGCTCAACCGCTTTTGCGAGGCGGGTCTCGAGGGCGTGATCTCTAAACGCGTTGATGGACGGTACGTCGGTTCGCGCAGCGGCGGTTGGTTGAAAACCAAATGCATAAGGCGGCAGGAGTTCGTGATCGTCGGCTGGACTCCTTCCGACAAGTCGCGGCTCCTCCGCGCGCTTGTCCTCGGCATCAACGAAGATGGCGCGCTTCGCTATGCCGGGAAAGTCGGCACCGGGTTCGGCGTCGACGAAATCCAGCGACTGATGGGGCTCATGCGAACGCTCGAGAGCAAGACGCCCACCGTCAAGGCGCCTCGCGCGGAAGTTCGAGAGGTTCATTGGCTCGAACCCCGGCTTGTTGCGGAAATAGCCTTCACCGAGATGACAAATGAGGGGACGCTTCGCCATCCTAGCTATCTTGGCCTTCGGGAAGACAAGAAAGCGGAAGCGGTTGTTCTCGAGGCGGAGGCACCCCTCGCCCTGGCGACGGCTTCGGCTACAGGCGTCGCCATCAGCAATCGTGACCGCGTGATTTACCCTGAAAACAACCGGACCAAGGGCGAGCTGGCCGATTACTACGCGGCGGTCGCGCCCATTATGTTGCCCTGGGTTGGCTCGCGGCCTGTGAGCCTCGTGCGTTGCCCGCAAGGTCGGGCAAAGAAGTGCTTTTTCCAGAAACATGACGCCGGCAGCTTCGGTGAAGCCGTGCGTCATGTCGGGATAACGGAAAAGGACGGACACGAGGAGCCTTACCTCTATATCGACACCCCCGAGGGCCTGCTGACCTGCGTGCAGATGGGCACGATCGAATTCCATGGCTGGGGTGCGAGGATCGAGGATGTCGAAAAGGCGGACCGGCTCGTCTTCGATCTCGATCCGGATGTGGGGCTAGATTTCGAGAACGTGCGCAGTGCTGCATTTCACTTCCGCGACATTTTGAAGTCGGTCGGGCTCGAAACTTTCCCGATGCTCACCGGCGGCAAGGGCGTTCACGTGATCGCCCCGCTCATCCCCCGCGCCGAATGGGACGAAGTGAAGGATTTCGCACATCGGCTGGCGCAGGCTGTCGCCCTCAGTGATCCTGCGAATTTCACAGCCGCGCTTCCCAAGGCTCAAAGAAAGGGACGGATCTTCGTCGATTATCTGCGCAATCAGCGCGGCGCAACCGCGGTTATGCCGTACTCCGCAAGGTCGCGGGAAAACGCGCCCGTAGCGGCACCGATCAGCTGGAAGGAAATGGAAACGATCGACAAGCCGTCGCACTTCACGATCAACGATGCCAAGCAGCTGCTAAGGCGAGCTTCCTCCAGGGCGCTCGCCGGATGGGGCCGCGCCGCCCAGGGACTTCCCGACCTGTGAGGATTGCCACCTACAACGTCAACGGCATAAATGGGCGACTGCCGGTGCTGCTGCGCTGGCTCTACGAGTACGAACCCGATATCGTATGCCTGCAGGAACTGAAGGCTCCACAGGAGAACTTCCCCGAAGCGGCCATCGCGGGGGCGGGTTACTGCTCGATCTGGCACGGCCAAAGCCGCTGGAACGGCGTCGCCATCCTCAGCAAAATTGGAGAAATCCACGAGACCCGGCGCGGCCTGCCCGGCGATCCGAATGACGAGCAGAGCCGATATATCGAAGCGGCGGTCAATGGCATTCTCGTGGGGGGACTTTACCTTCCGAACGGCAATCCTCGGCCCGGGCCGAAATTCGATTTCAAGCTCAGGTGGTTCGAGCGGCTCCATGGTCACTTGGCCGGCTTGGTATCGCTCGATGCGCCCGTGGTTATTGCAGGTGATTTCAACGTCATGCCGACGGATGCGGACGTCTATGCGCCCGAACGCTGGCGCGACGATGCATTGTTCGCCCCCGAGGTTCGCGCCGCTTATGGAGAGCTGCTGGCCCAAGGCTGGACCGATGCGCTCCGCCATTTTCATCCGCACGAGACCATCTACACTTTCTGGAAATACTGGCGCGGCGCCTTCGAGCGCGATGCCGGCCTCAGGATCGACCACATCCTCCTCAATGCGGCTGCGGCCCGCCGTCTGGTAAGTGCAGAAGTCGATCGCCCGGTGCGTGGTTGGGAAAAAACGAGCGATCATGCTCCCGTCGCGATTGAGCTCTGCGAAAGCGCATCCGAACCGAAGCCGCGCAGGAAGAAAGGCGGGCCATGATGCCCGAAGCACATCTCCTGGACCCAAACGACTGGATTCCCAACAACCAGCGGCTGCCCGTGCTGATCTACCGCGACGTCGAGGGCGGCGATTGCGAGACGGTCGCGAAAGCCTTTGAAAGGCGCTTTCGCGAGCATGGCTGGCCGCCCAGATGGCGCGATACGATCTTCGATTATCATCACTACCATTCGACGGCACATGAGGCCCTGGGCATCGCATCGGGAAGCGGAACATTGATGATCGGAGGTCCGGGAACACTTATGATTCATGTCGTAGGCGGAGACTGCCTGGTCCTTCCCGCCGGAACCGGACATTGCCTTATCTCGGCCAGCCGCGACTTCCTGGTGGTAGGTGCCTATCCTTGTGGCCAGGACTGGGATATCTGCAGGGAATCGCCGTCGAAGGCAGCGCTGGATCGGATCAGAACGATGCCGCCAGCGGATCGAAACCCTCTCGATGGGCAACCGTTCAAAGGCGGGTCTCGATGGAACGGCTGACCGGCGGACGGTTTGGGAACACGTCAAAGATGGATGACTGGGCGCCAAGAAGGCCCGCTGATCCTGTCGACTGTCTGGTCGTGGGCGGTGGGCCCGCCGGGCTGACTGCCGCGATCTATCTTGCGAGATTCCGTCTTTCCGTTCTTGTCATCGATGCCGGATCGAGCCGCGCGGCCATGATACCAAGAACACACAACCTTGCCGGCTATCCTGGCGGTATTCCGGGCGCCGAACTTCTGAACCGAATGCGCAAGCAGGCGATCGATTTTGGCGCGATAGTAATCGAGGGCAGCGTTGACTGTCTCACCCGCAGGTCGGAGCTACTTCTTGCGCGTGTGAGCGGGCGTTCGCTTTGCGCTCGAAGCGTCCTCGTGGCGACGGGCGTCGTCAACGAGGCACCCGATATGGCAAGCGAGATTCACGATGAAGGGCTTGCTCGGGGCCTGCTGCGATACTGCCCGATCTGCGATGGCTACGAAGCATCCGATCGGCGGATCGGGGTGATCGGCACCGGTACACATGGCTTTAACGAAGCGATTTTCCTGCGGATGTATTCCAGAGACATCACCCTCATTGCGAACGAAGGGCGTCATTCGTTGAGCGAAGAAGAGCGCAGCGTCCTCGGGGGTGCCGGGATCGTGTGCCGGGATGGGCCATGCGGCGCCCTTCACATCGTGGGGGGGCGAATTGTCGCGCCTATCCCCGGAGAAAATCTCACATTCGAATGCCTCTACCCCGCCTTGGGTTCGACGATCAATTCAGGCCTTGCCCTAGCAATGGGCGCGCAAGCGACGGAGGAAGGATGCCTTGTCGTCGATCGTCACCAGCGAACCAGTATAGCTGGCCTGTATGCGGCGGGTGACGTCGCAAAAGGGCTTGATCAGATCAGCCACGCGATGGGTGAAGCCAGCGTCGCTGCGACGACGATCCGCAATGACCTGGCCAAATCGCGGAGACTGTTCCGCTAGCTCAATGACCCACAGCTCCCTCACCGCGACCGGACCACGAAAGCGCAAGGGGATTGTCTGCGCAAACCCTTATTATGATTTCGTGCATCCCCCAAGGTCCAGGGTTCGGGCCGTGAGCCTGTGGAACACAGGCCCCGAATGCTGTCACAGAAAAATGGGAAAGGCACGGCTTCGAACCAGCGCATTGAACGAAGCTCGCTTCAGGTTTTTCGCGGTCCCGAGGGATCGATATCGGTGGCTCTTTGGCGCTGCGACAGCGTTTTGACATTTCCCCGCGCCGATCTTGAAGACAATTCCGATGTCGGCGCTTTTAGAAACGGTCCCAGTTTGATGGAAAGCCGCTCCTCCGCCTCCACACGATGCCGTGCTAAAGCTTGACAGAGCGGGCCATCGTCATCGGCTCGGTGCCAGAAACCGCAAATATCAGCCAATGTCTCGCGTAGTAATCTTGCCGCTTCTCGGTCGGCCGCTGTGATTCCATGCATCGCCAAATGCTGTTCCTTAAGTTCATTGCTCCTGCCTAACGGCGGACGGTGCGCCTCAGTTCCGTCGGCGCAGAAACTGGATTTTTCTTAATGGGAGGCTCCATGACGAAGCGCGGTCTTCAGCCCGGTCTCTTGCAATCGACAATGTGCCATCAGCGAGCCAGCGCAGCGGCGCTGTGGGATTTGTTGACAACAGGAAAGCGTACGGCAGGCTTGGACTTCCGTTCCGCCCGAGACGTTTAGTCTGGCGGATAAATCCCATGCATGACTGTATCAAAATGATCCTCGATCATCGTTGTGCAATCGCAAGCGGCTCGCTGTAAACGCAGTTCATCCTTGATGATGAACACCCCTCGCTTCGTCTCGATCATCCCGGCATCCCGTAATCGGGTTATTACGCGCGTTACAAAGGAGCGCCCGACGCCAAGCATCTCAGCGAGTTGCTCGTGGGTCATATGGAAACGATGCCCTTGCGTACGGCTGGCGGCCGCCAAAAGCCACTTTGCGCTTCGCTGCGAAATGGTATGGGTCGCATTGCAGGCCGCTGTCTGGAAGACCTGAGCGAGAAGGCAATCGGAATAGCGGGAGAACCAATGGCGAAGCGCCAGAGAGTCCAGTTTTGCCTGCTCCAGCGCAGCAGTCTTGATGCGGAGAAAACGCCCGCCGTAGCGTACTTGCGCTGTGGCGAACGCGGGTACGTGCCCATTGGAAACTATGCCCCCTATCGCTCCCTCCCGTCCGATGAGAGCGACGTCGACGGCCGTCGCTTCCTTTGTCATGACACAGAAAGCGGCCATCGCCGAACCACACGGGAACCAAGTGTCGATCACTTCGTCGCCCGCGTGCTGAAGGACATGCTGCGCATTGAGATCGAAGACGTGCATATGCGGAGCCAGCCTAAGGCGATCGGCGTCACTCAAGGTCGCCAGCAGCGTATTATTTGCCAACTCTTCAGGTGCAGGCACCGACATATTTTCTCCTCAGGCAGCCCCTCGGTTGCACCGTTTCGGTGCACTAGTGGACAGACGCTTCGCTTGCACAATGTTACCAGCGCGCATAACTCACCACGTGCGCGGTGCGAGGCCTCACACGGCGATTCCAATGCGCAGAAGGGTCGTCGTGCTGTCTCGGAACCTCGACCTCCAGATCGCGCCAGTCAAAAACATTGTGATGCGAATTGTCTTGGGCAACGTGCGCCGCAGATTTTCGTTGCCTCCTCTAGCAGAAACAAGCCGCCGGGTCCGGTAAGGCGCAGGGATATATCGAAATGGCTTTGCCCACCACGTTCAAGGTCGATCTGACCAACTGCGATCGCGAACCAATCCAAATCCCCGGGAGCATCCAACCCCATGGGGCAATGCTGGTTGTCTCGCCACTGGATTATAGGGTACTCTTCGCTTCAGCTAACGCCAACGAACTGCTCGGCATTACCGGGGCCATCGAGCCGGGCGCAGACCTGATTGAACTGATCGGTGCGGACGCTGCCCATACAATCCGGAACGCGAGTGCCAAATCCGGCGGCGGCGAGATCGCCGGTGTTGAGCTTGGGATGAGATTGACCCACGCCAAAGCTCTGGTCGACATGATCGTACAC
This sequence comes from Novosphingobium oxfordense, assembly GCF_044029435.1. Taxonomy (NCBI): domain Bacteria; kingdom Pseudomonadati; phylum Pseudomonadota; class Alphaproteobacteria; order Sphingomonadales; family Sphingomonadaceae; genus Novosphingobium; species Novosphingobium oxfordense. The sequence goes on from NZ_CP147007.1 coordinate 264,255, forward strand.
CGTTACAAGGATCGAGTGCTCATTGAGTTCGAGCCTTCGCCTGACGGCGGAGAGAGCGCCAAAGACGCCCTTGATCTTACCCAGACACTGGTTCGCAGGATCGGTACGGAAACAGAAATCGGAACCTTGGCAAAATCGGGTGCTCGCCTTGTCCGGGCCATGCTTGGTTACGACCGCGTAATGGTCTACCAATTTCTCCATAACGGCGCAGGGAGGGTCATCGCCGAGTCCAAACGCGCCGATCTACAGAGCTTTATGGGGCAGCATTTTCCGGCTTCGGATATTCCCTTCCAGGCGCGCCGTCTTTATGAGCTTAATGCGATCCGAATGATCGCAAATGCCAACTATGCTCCGGTCCCGCTGAATCCACCGATCAAGGCAGGAGAGCAGCCCGTCGACATGTCGTTTGCTCAGTTGCGATCCGTATCGCCCATCCACTGCGAATATCTTCGAAAGATGGGGGTACATGCCTCCCTCTCGATCTCCATCATTATCGATGGCGCGCTATGGGGCCTGATTTCCTGTCATCACGACAGCCCGCGCATTGTGCCGATCCCTTTGCGGATTGGCGCCGAACTTTTCGGCCACTATTTTTCGCTGCAGGTGTCGGTCGCCGAACGACGTGCACACATCATCGCGTCTGGTATTGCGCGGGAGCGGCTCGACAAAATCCTGGCCGGCCTTGCTGCGGATGAAACCTTGATGGAAGGCTTGCGTGAGAATCTTCCGGCTTTCAATGCACTTTTCGATTGCGACGGTGTCGGGATTTGGGCGGAAGACCGCTGGTCAAGCTCTGGTACTGCGCCGGAAGAGCGGACGGCCTTGGACCTCGTCCGATATCTCGCGGGCGAGCGCGAGGCCCATCCGCGATCGGCGCCGTCCAAGCTGGGACTGTGGCACACTCAGGATCTCAACGAGAGCACCGGGTCGCCGGAATTCGGGCAGGCTGTCGCGGGGGTTCTCGCAATTCCGCTGACTTCCACGCCGCGTGACTACTTACTTATCTTTCGTAGCGAGGAGGCCCATGAAATTGAGTGGGCCGGCGAGCCAACGAAACTCACCGTCAGCACGATGGATGGGGATCGCCTCACTCCACGCGGCAGTTTCGAGACTTGGCGCGAGGAAGTGCGCGGCAAGTGCAGGCCTTGGACCGAAACCGATCTTGCTGCGGCCGATGCCGTGCGGACGTATCTGCGAGACGTCTTTCTCAAGCAAAATGAGATCACGGCCGATGCGCGCAGCCGGCTGGAACATCGTCGGCGCGTCCTCAACGATGAGCTGAATCACCGCGTTAAAAATATCATCACCCTGATCAAATCGATTGCCGTCCAGACAGGTGCGCACGCCGAGACTGTTGCCGACTTCACGGCATCGTTCGAAGGGCGTTTGCGCGCGCTGGCGTTCGCACACGACCAATCGCTCAGTGCCTCGGTAGGCGGTGACCTCGGCACGCTGATCGAGGCTGAGGCGGGGTTGCACCGCTATGGCTCCGGCCCAGACCGTGTGGTGACTGAAGGCGACAAAATCCAGCTGAACGACCGCGCTTTCGGTGTTCTCGCGCTGGTCGTGCATGAATTGATGACGAATGCCGTGAAATACGGGGCCCTGTCGGCGGATGAGGGGCAGTTGAAGATAAGTTGGACCTTAGCCGAAGAAGGTTGTGTGATCCGGTGGACGGAAACGGGCGGGCCCGCAACGTCGCCTCCCTCCCGCCGGGGCTTTGGATCGAAACTGATACAAACGACGATGGTCTACGATCTGGGCGGGGCGGTCGAAATTGATTTTCCTGTTACCGGTCTAACCGCGAAGCTAACGATCCCTGTCAAGCACGCTGCTATCGCCAAAGAGGGTCCCGCCCTTCCCGCTGCCGACGCGGAGAACCTCGGACCCGTAGCATCGCTCGCGGGCCTTTCCGTGCTTCTTGTCGAGGATCAGTCACTGATTGCGCTTGATACCGAGGAGTTGCTTCGCAGGTTGGGGGCACAGGAAGTGCGGCTCTCTCCAGATGCGCTGCATGCAGTGCGAAGCCTGAGTTCCTACAAACCGGACGTGGCAGTGCTGGATTTCAATCTTGGCGAAACCACGTCGGAGGAAGTGGCGGATCACCTTGTTGCCATGGGCATCCCGTTCGTGTTCGCTACAGGATACGGAGACAGCGTCATGATTCCAGAACATCTTCGGGATGTGCCTATCGTCCGAAAACCCGCGAGTGCAAAGGGTGTGTTATCGCAATTGTACGAAGCACAAAGACTGCTTGCGGGCGATTAGATTAGGCATGTAGCCGCCTCTCGAGAGCGGCTTGCTGTCTGGCGTGCTCATTGGCCATCCCGACGAGCTGCCGCTTGGACGAGGCATCGCATACCAGCCGAGCCATCCTGCGGCATCTTTCGGCCTGTTCGCGATGGTAGCTAATCTTATCCATTCTTTATCAATTCAAATCCCGGAAATCAGTTCCCCGACAGCCCTTGCCGGCGCAAGTCGACAATCCGGTAAGGAGCTCGCTCGCTCATACCACGAGCCTTGCGAGGGCAAATGCCCGGCCTGCCGGCAGAAATCGTGACACCCAGAGGAACGCGAATGATGGTATCGTCCAGGTATCGGGGCATCCGCCCGAGCAGTATTGCCCCTTGAGACATTCGCCAGACCTGCGATCGCATGGATGTCAGATAGTGAGGAACGATAAGCACGGCAACGTTCATCACCAGAAACCTGCTGTCCCAAGATGCCAGGCAGTGCGATGCCATGCCTCTTCCCTGCCTTGATGCAGGGGGCTACTCTTGTCGAAGCCGCCGCAAACTCCGGCATGTAGGGCACAGACTACACTGATCGCGCGCGCATAAATGGTGTATTCACCCGGAGGCACTACGTTGCGTGAGCGAGTGGAAGCCGGATACCGCTCACGCACACCAGACTGCAGTGTAGCAATATCCGAAATTGTCTGAAATTGCGCGACAACCTCTTTACTTGGCCGAAAATTGCGAAGACAAGGGCTTCTCTCAGAAAAGCCCAAAAGAGGGATCTTCCATGCCCGAGAACGAGCAATCAGAGCTCGCCCGCCTGACAGTTGAACTGTTGAGCGCCTTCGTCTCAAAAAATGCGGTCTCCAGTGACGATCTGCCCGCTCTGATCGAATCCACCCGCACAGCGCTTGCAGGCAAAGCCTCTGCTCAACTGGAAAAAACGGAATTCGCGCCGGCGGTATCCCTCGAGGAAAGCCTGGCCTCCCACGATCACATCCTCAGCATGATCGATGGGAAGCCTTACAGGACACTTAAGCGGCATCTTGCCAATAACGGCCTCACCCCGGAAGAGTATCGCGCGCGGTACAACCTTCCGGCTAGCTATCCCATGGTCTCGCCGAGCTATTCCGAGCAGCGCCGGGCATTTGCAAAGGCATCGGGACTTGGCGGTAGCCAGGCTGCGGCGAATAAGGCGCCCGCTACCCCCGATGCCCCGCAGACCGAGGCCGCCCCATCTGCGAAGTCCGGCAAGCCGACAGCCAAAAAAGCAACCGCCTCGACGGCGCCGGTAGCCAGGAGCAACACGAAGGCTTCAACCAGGCCCTCCAGCAAAGCATCTCGGCTGCCGCAGGCCACCGTTCTAGCAGCGGCACCAGCCGCGAAGGCTGCGGCTGCCAAGTCGAAAGCCTCCGCAAAAAGTGAAGCGCAGCCTGCTGGCAAGCAGGGGCACAAGCTGGCCGTCGCCCCGGTTGCCAACTTGACCGTCGCGCAGGAGGCGAAACCCCAAGCGAGTAAGATCGTCGAGGCGAAGAGCCAGAACACGACATCTGCAAAGCCAGCCAGTAAACCGTCCCGCCGCATGGCGCGCGCACCTGCACCGAGCGTCGCGGCTAAGGACGCTGTTGCGCCCCCGGCCGCAACGACTGTTCAGGTGCCCGTTAAGGCCCGTACCGCAAAGGCCAGTAAAAAAACGGTAGGCATACCTGCTTCCACCCCTGCAAGTTCCGAACTCGCCCAAGCCGCCGTAAAGGCGCCAACCGCCCAAAAGCCTGCGGCAACGAAGGCTCCCAAGGCAGCCAAGCCCAATGGGCCAAAGCCAGAGGCAACTACCAAGGCTAAGAACAATTCTCCTGAACCTAAGAAAGGCCGGGCGAAGCTTGGAATCAAAGTACCGGGTGCCGAGAGGTCGGTGCCTTCCTCTACGCCGGCAACGACCGGATCGGCCGTGCCTGAGGCGGCTGCAAAGCAGAATCCTGCAGGCACACAAACCTGACGATCAAGGCCGGCCAGCATTCAGCCGCCGGCCTGAAGCCTCGACGGGGGCGGTTTCCTCGATTGGATACCGCCCCAATCGTGCTGCCAATGCAGTTCCTGTAGCGCGCTAGAGCATCCTGAAACTTTCTGTCCGGCTCCGCGGATGATCTCTCCCGAACGCGAACGCCGGTGTCTTTCGAGCACGGGCACCTGAAGTTTAGCGTGAATTCGTGGGCCACTCGATTTTAGCAAAAACGGTCTGACACACTGGGGGCTGCCGGACTCGCCCTTCCCTCGCCCCTCGTCTTCCAGAACCGTTGCGCCGAGGATCTTCGCTCGGCAGCGGCGAGAGGGTGCGATGCTCACGTCAGGTGGTAGCGGGCCGAAGCCATCTTCGGTCAATCACCCACAATAGTCGGCTTGCCGGCCTCGAATTTGACCCAGCACAATGTTATCGGGCCGTGTCGCCGCCAAGCCGGAATCTGCCCTGGCGCGCTGGAGGAACCTGAATGAAAATCTACACGCTAAAGTTCCCGGATGACGGGAATGCTGGCGCATTACGGCTCGATTTCGGTGCCGAAGACGCCGCCGATGCGCTGGTCACCGCTCATCGTAAAGCATCAATGAGAATCAACGGAGGCGCCGAACTCTGGCAAGGTGCACGCAAGCTATGCACCATTCGGTGGGGGCCGAGCGATGATCGCTCCGCCAGATTTCAGACGGCCTGACAGATATTTTGCGACTTAACCGAGCGGAAGCCATCAAGCGACGAAATCCGGTGAACGGAAGGGGGACAACCGTCACAAAGTTCGCAATGGTCAATGCGCCTATGCTCCCGATATCAACTGCCCAGCGCGGATCCCTGCCGGGTGAGCGGATCGGGACTGGCTACCCGGGCTCGCGAAATGGGGGCTCCTCGGCCGTCATACTTATCTTCCATCCCATGTTATCGGGGATAGTTTCAGCGCCGTGCGATGACAGAACGCGTCTCTCCGCAAAGGCTGCAAACGTCCTTGCTCCGCTGGAATCCGTTGGCACCGGCCAACTCGTGAGTAGCCTGCTCGGCATGATCGAAAGAAGACAGCCCCAAAGTCTGGGAGATGCAGTCGTCACAGACAGGTTGGGGTGAAAGGCGCGAAACGAGTTTTTCGATGGCGTGGAATGCGTCGGTCTGAAGTGCAGTCATGGCCTTGTTCCTTGGGACATATTCCGTGCCATCGGCATTGGCCCAGGGCAATCAACTTTTGGTATCAGCCGGGAGGCCGCGCCTTTCAGAAGATGGCCCCCCGGCGCAGATGTTCCAACTCTATCCGTAAGTTGATCGGGGGCAGATTGTTCCGGCTCACTTCGACCACGAAATCAGCGACGGCGGGTTTTCCCGTCCTCCTGAGCGTCGCGGCTGAATTTCCCTGCGCCTTCTGTCGACGAGGCCGATCAAGGCAGGTTTCCGCGATTTTCCCGCGCCGTAACACGGTACGGCCCACCTTAGTGGAGCGAGGCAGCCACCAGCCGGTCTGCGAAAAGCCGCATGTCTACCGTGACGTCTGTCGAAAGACGGGATCGCTGCGAGAGACTTTCTATCACATCGGCAAGCCGGCGCAATTCGCGTGCAGCCGCAATCGCATCGTCGTTCGCTAGCCGAACAGTTCCAGCATCGCCGCCGGTGCAGGTCGCTATCAGGCGCATCGACGTTCCGGCCATATCCACTGCGGTGGCGAGCAACATGTCCAGGGTCATGGGGTCCTCATGTAGTTCGATCAGGAGACGCATCCGCGATCCCCCCATAGGCGATTCTCGTCTTCAGGAATCGTGAGATCGATCACACCCATAATGGATCCGCATGGTCTCGATGCGGATGAGGTCTGAAATACAGGCGACGCGGCGGCCCCTCGTATCTGCGAATGCGCTTTCCCGCGTTGAGCGAGACATCCTGAGCAAAGCGCAGCTGATATGGACGGCACGGCAGCGCGGGGCCAGTCGACATCATCCCAAGTGCGCGGGAAGCCGGGTTGCCAGGTAGAGGGTTGTCAAAATTGCCCTCAAAACGTTGCGTGCGCAAACGGAACGGCAAACAGCCCGAAAGGGGCAGCTGCGCGTCGGCGCCGCTTGTCAGGGCGAGCAAATTTAGCGGCGGCAATGCAAACATGCCCTAGTGCCGATTCTGGTACTGCGTGCGCTGTGAATGCATCGCATGCTGCCGGCTGGCGTCTGTCTGCGTCCGGACGGAGCTTGCACTGATACGCTATCGATGCTTGTCTATTGCCGTGCGATTCACTTTTTGATGCGGATAGCAAGTTAATATGATGAAAGAAGTCCTGCTTGAACTGACGAGTGACATTGTCACCGCACATGTGACGAACAATTCGGTCTCCCACGACGAGTTACCCCAACTGATCGAGACGGTTTACGGTTCGCTTGCCGATCTAGGAAAAGAGCCAGTGGCGGTTGAGGAGGAGCGGATACCCGCCACCTCGATACGGTCATCGGTCAAATCGGACGTGATCATTTGTCTTGAATGCGGTGCGAAACAAAAAACTCTGAAGCGCCATCTCAAGGCGCAGCACGACCTCACGCCTGAGGAATATCGTTCACGCTGGAAGCTGCCGTCGGACTACCCGATGGTAACGCCCGACTATGCCGCGAGGCGGTCGGAAATGGCAAAAGAGATCGGTCTGGGACAGAGAGGCGGCCGCAGGAAAGCGGTTCGAACCGCTGCCGACGAAGCGGGCAGGTCCGGTGGCGTCAGAACCATGTCCAGGACTGACATCGAGGCAGACTGAACACTCGGATCCCGCGGGTTGCCAATTCGCGCCAGACGCGGTTGGCAAACTTGCCATGGAGAGGGAGTGCCCCTCGATCGGCATTCGGCGGCGATATAGGAATGCCTGTTGCGAAGTTCTAAACCATACCGGACAGGCAACCTTGCTGTGCGGAGTGCCCGTCTATGGCGAAGCACAGGCAGATTACCTGATTACCTCTGCCATTCGCGCGATTGGTCGAAGCGATGATCCGGAAGCCGTCGCGCGCGACATTTGTAGTGAATGACGACCGAGCAACCGCAATCCAGCGGTCAAATCGATGCGGATTGTGCGGAACCCCTCGCTCCTTGCGTGCAGCACCACACGTTTTGGGTCAATGTCGGGGGCACGAACGCACGCGAAGGCACCAACGCAAACGGGGTTATTTGTGGCAGCCCGGTTACGTCGCCACCCCGGGAGCCTTAAGCGTTGCACTTATACAGCAAAAAAACCATTGTCTTCGCGCTGATCGGCATTCTCGGTATCGCGCGCGATTATCTTGAGAGCAAGGGCGTGGACGCAAAACGCATCACTGTCATTGCTCCGGGCGAGGCGCGCGCAATCACACCCGAACCGCAATCTGGACGCAGCGACGATCCGGAGAGACGCGCTAATACAAACACTATGGATCTAGAAAAAAAGCCCCGACGACGAGAGCCGCGGGGCGGAGGTGGATCGCATGCCTAGCTTCTCCGTGAGGGCAGAGAAGCTGCGATACCTGCTAAGCGCACCTACCAAAGACAGGTTCCAGACAGGAAGGAATTAAATTTCAGCGTGCCGAGCGTGACAGCGCCTCAGGAGCTGCCTCGAACAATGAAATAGCCTAGAACTAACTGGAGGTTTCGTTCTTTTATCAGGGGCACGGCGTTTATTAAGCGTGGTGCAGAAATGTCACTATTCTGACGAACTCGACAGGGGTGGCGAAACCACGGGGACAGTTTGAGGTTCAAGTGCATGCACACCGGTAAACCGGCGTCGTATTTTGGAGCTCAACATGAAGAAGTACCTACTCGCCATGGCTTTGACCGTGGCGCTACCCACTGTCGCCTTCGCTCAAGAGGCTGGGGAAGCGACCGCGCCCGATGGGAGCGAAGCGTTTGGTATTGAACCTTACGTCGGCATTCTGGGCGGTTACCACGAATTCTCGCGCAACAGCGAGTTCGGCTCGCCGCGCGGTGGCCGCATGAACGGCGGTCTGGTCAGCGGTGTGGTCGGGGTCAATGTTCCGCTTGGCCCAGTCTTCGTCGGTGTCGAGGGTAATGGCACCAAAGGTTTCGGCGACATCGACTGGGAATATGGCGTGAAGGGACGGATCGGCGGACGAGCCGGTGAAAGCGGCCTGATTTATGCTTCGGCTGGCTACCAGTGGGTGAACGGCAGGCGTGCCTACGGTAACGAGAAGGACTGGATTTACGGTGTCGGCGTCGAAGTTGGACCGAAGGATATCGGTCTTGGGGGCGTGACCGGCAAGAGCGGCATTCGACTGCGCCTCTCGGCTGAAACATACGATTTCGACAGCATCCGCCCGATGGCCGGCATTATCGCCCACTTCTGAAGCAAGCGAAAGGTACCGCAGGAAAATTCTGCGAGGCCTTTCGAAGTACAAGCCTGGTACGACGTCAAAAGCCACCGAGGACGCCGTGCCAGGCTTGTGTTTGCCAAACCCTTTTCGCGGTTGAAAAGAATCGTCTCCCTGATGCTGCGAAAACGAAATTCCACAGTTTAGCACACAAACGATCAGTCAACATCCTGACTTTACCGCACCAGCCGAAATAGGATAGAACGGAGCACTTACTTACTCCCACCACGCTTCTATGCTTTCTGCATAGTGGCGCTTTCAGCTTATGTGGCTTGATCCATCTCTGCGGCTACCAAAGGCTTTCTAGACTACCTTGCCCCACCTCGGGCTCGATGACGTTTGCCGAAATCCAATCCGTTGGATCACGCCGCTAGACTATTGTAGGAGGCAGACGAAGTAAGCGGCGACGGCGGACAGGCGTTGTTTTCATTCTAAGTCCTTTCTCGACAAAAGATGCTCTCTGATAAGCAAAGCCGATTCTGTTGCAAAGACCAGTAATGAATAGTCCCCCCACTGCAACCGTATAGACACCCGCGTTTTCCAAGTAGAGGTGCCTGCACAGGCGTACGGTATGATGCCAGCGATCACGGTGCAAATAGCTGTGATCGGTGTCGCTCAGTCAACCTGACGGAAAGGTGGGGCCAACGGTTGTACGAAACGAATTCGGTTGGGTTATGGTCGCTCGCGGCTAGGCATTGCCGCCACTTCTTCAGGTGTCAACACGGTGATAGCCCGTACGGGACAGCGCTGCTGTCCGCGACCACCCGATCGCCGCGTTACAATTGACGTTCCCAATCCGGCGCCAGAACAGATTGACGAGGTTCCTGTCGTCACCAATCCGAGCCGCTCGCTCCAATTGATATCCGGACAGATACCCATGAGGTCCAGACGATAGACGTCGCGACCAGCACGTACGTTGACCGTCGTGGAATTTACCGCTCTGAAATTGCGTACATCGTTCGCCCAGAAGCATTGTCGTGGCTGCCGCACTGCGGACGCGGTATCATGTTCGTCCGCAGCGCATCCTGTCATGGTGAGAAATGCGACCATTACCGCTGAAACTGTGACTTTTGTCATGGTTCTTCTCCTTCGCCTTCTGACGAAATGTCGCGCGCCGGTTCGGCACGGCGCCGTGCATGCATTCGTCGCCCTCCGCTGTTGACGTCCAGTCCCTGTGACTGCGGGTTATCTCTTCCGCACCGCGCCCCTGCATTCGCAAAAGGTGTCGCTACCGAGCGACTTTACGGATGGCCCGCTCAAGCATTGCATATCGGATCGGCGCGGCGGCTTAACTCGGACAAGCGCAGCGATACGGACGCCTCCACATCGCTCTTGTGCGTGATATAGACGCGGGGGAGAGCATGGCAGCATCCCAGGCGGGCCGGCGTCGCTCTGTATTCCGTAAGCCTCCGCCCCCCCCCCCCCGGGGGTGCATCAGAACTGCTGAGCGAACCGAAGCAGGCATCGAAGCCGCGGCCGCATGGTTAGGGCGGGACAGCGCTGCGAGAAGTTGAGCCTGCCCCAGTCCCTCAGGCAGTCACGAAAACTGGCGTAGCCAGGCGCCGGGCGATCAACGTTGTATATGCAGGTTCTGGGGATTGAAGCGCTGCATCTCGAAAACGTTAGCCGATCGGCGAAACACTACAGCACCGCGCGCGAAGTCCACCGCGACGACGGTAAGCGCCTCGCCGGGCTTGCGGGCTCCGGCCGCGTAATAATTGTTCAGCAGCATTGTACCGACTACTCCCGTTACCGTGTTCCCCTTAACTGCGCGCTGTTCGACAGCGGCCCGCGTGGGTGCGTCGAGCTGCGCGAGGACAGCGCGGTCGAAAGCGGATCTTGCGGGTGGCTGCGCCATCGTGGGCGACGGCAACCCGGCTAAACTGAGAGCCATCGGCATGATGACAGCGTACTTTGCGAAATTGAACGGCATAGCCTTCTCTCTTTCGTTAAGTTGCTTGGTGCGAGTAAATGTCAGCGCTCTCGGTTCCAGCCTTCCTGCGGTGCACGCACCTGCGCGCGTTCCAAAGCTGCACGCGGCATCACTGCTGACGACATTGGTGCCGGCGATGGGAAATGTTTGCCCACGACTCGAGCGTCGGCGGGTCTGACTCCACGCCTCCCGGTCATCTGTCTGCATTGCACTTACTTCATCTAGCCGGCTTCGCGCCGAGAAACGCAAAAAAATGCGGCGCCGAACTCTTAAAGTGATGCGTGTGCCAATTGCAGCGTCAAGATCTCATCGAATTCCGCCTCACGTGTCGATAGCGCAGGAAGAAAATTACGGCTTACCTTCGAGAGAAAGCCATCCGGAGAAATCCAGACGCACGCCACAGGGCAATTACATTAATTTCAATCTCGTTTCCCAGAGGAAACAGTTTGTAACTATATTAGCTAATTGTCAATATTGAGGCGAATCACGAAGCCGTAAGGGAATTTATCACCATTAAACAATTGGACAAAGGCTTTTGGGCGAGCAAGCGATGCCCATCGCGATTCTCGAAACGCGCACATTGGACGTAAAGCCAGCATGTCCTATTTAGCGAGACAGAAGAAGATGAGCTGGTTGGCGGCGAAAAATTCTTCAGTCTATTCGAACGTTCTCCCGAACTCCGATTGGGCTGCTGGCCTTTTCCTGCGTGTCCGGTGAACGATAATCATGGTGGTTGACGAATCGGTCGCGCATTTTCCTGGGTCGATGGCAGGCAAAACTCGCGAGTATTTACCTTTGGATAGCAACTAATAATAAAGTAAAACGCGCTCCTTTCAGTGCGGCGCTCATCACGCCTACAGCGATGCTGTCGGAACCAGTCGAAAACTGCACCTGCTGCCGCTCTTTGGTTAGGTCGATTTTACAATCTGCCGATGCACCAGTCGGCGCTCAGTCATGGGTTTCCTCGCAGCAGCCGATGATTTCGCCTCCTAGAGACGTAAACTCTGGCGGCGCCGTCACGGTCTGTCGCCCCTCCCGATCGCGCGCGGATACGCACGCTAAAACGCCTCGCACAAGGACAAAGGAAACTATCCGTTCGCTGCATCGCTTCAATAGGAAGGCAGCCCAGGAGAGCAGCAATGCTGACATAATCGGCGCAAGCTAACTCGTAAAAACGGCAGCGATTACGCGCGCTGCTCCCTCCGCTGTCGCCGTAATCATAGCGCTCCGGACAAAAAAATGGACTCAGCCGCATGACAGAGATCACGATCATGAGCGCCGACCGCGAATGGGCAACTGCAATCAGGGCGGCTCTTATTCTGGCCGATCCCAAAATATCAGGCTACCGATAGATATCGTCCCCCCCATAGTCTCACAGATGCGCCATGAGGCGCGGATTGCTGCACTTGAGGAAGCTGCGAAGGTTGCAGATAAAGAGGCCTATAGCCATCGAAACAATACCGAAAGCCCGCGTCCTGACCCAGACGACGCGGGTGCCGGGCTGCGGATCGCCCAAGGTATTCGGGCGCTGGTACGGAACAGATGATGTGCGGCGGCAGCGATGCTCGTGACCAGACCTCGGTGAACGGGGGGGCAGAGCCTTTCGGCCTGACCCCCCGTATACGTCAGCGGCAGGTCCGCCAATGGCCGTCATGCGTCCGGTACTTGTTCGTGTGAGGGTTATAGCTCCTATACCGGTGCGCACAGCTCTTCGCATGTGCCGACATATGCGTGGAATGCGGCGGGTTGTGATGGGGAGCGGGCATCGGGTGCGTCCGGTGGGGCGGACCGTTCGGCCCGGGTTGGGCTTGTGCCACCCCTACCACTGCGAGCGAAGCCGCTGCGACTGCAATCAATAAACGCATTCCTCTCTCCTTTTTGGTATTCGCAACCTCGTACTGCCTTCAACGACGAAAGTGCGAATTCGCTCCCGATCGTGCGGCGTGAGGGGCCGGGGGCCCGGGGGGGCGGGAGTTCGGGGAGTTCGTTAGCAGTAAGCGGCACGCTAGATAGCCCGGTGCCAGACAACCTTGCGGCAAACCTGCACAGGTGGACGGGATGGTTCGTGTGCGGGAAGCTTTTCGCGCCATCTCAACGATTTTCTGACCAGGTCGGGGAACAAATCAGCCTCGCGGGAGATTTAGTCGGTACTGTCCCCAAGGCAGTCCGGTGTCGGCTACCCCACCCCCGACCGCACCGAATTAGAGGCCGCCCCGTCCCAGGGGCGGCCTCTTTTCAGCGGCCTTGCCGCTCTTTGATCTTCGTGTCTTATCCTTGAACCATTGCCTCCGGACCGTTGCTCGGATCGCTCCTTAGTTATCACCTCCGGCTGCGACATGGGCACAACAAGCAAGATTGTCTGGCTCAGGAGAATTTGCTCGATCTGGAGCATTTCCAATCCCCGCGCGATATCGGAACGGGCCGATCTCCTGCATATTGACCTAGCTGGCAATGAGGGTGCCGTCGGCTGTATGGGGGATGGCTCCAACCGTCAGCTGGCTCCCGCATGTACTGGAAGTGGCGAAGCTCTACGTTTCAGCCGTGGAGCGCGGCCGAACCGGTAGGTGCTATCATGCCGTGGCTGAAGAAGGGTTTCCACTCGCGCCATCGCAGAAGCGGTTGCCCTGGAAATCGACCTACTTATGGTTTCGCTAAAGCCCAAGAACACCGCCGTCCATTTCGGCTGGTTCGCGATGTTCGCCAGCCTCGCATAACGGCTTCGAACTGCTGACCCGTAAGTTGACGCGGATCGCCCCCGTCTGACGCCTTGATTGTCTCTCCCTCTCATGTGCCGCGCGAAGCCACGCAGCACAATCGGCGATTTCCAGCCAAACTCTCTCGCAACTCTTCCCATTCCAAAGCATTATCCTTCCACCAGACCAACCCTGGAGGAACGCAACGTGCCTCGTGCTGTCCTGCGCGGTGTCCCAGTGGCACTACATCCCCTTCATGCTCTGCTTCTCGCGTTTCCTGTGGCTCTCTTTCCCGCAGCATTCCTGACCGACGTTGCCTATTTCAACAGTGCCGAGATGCAGTGGTCGAACTTCGCCGCATGGCTCATCGCGGGCGGAGTACTCTTCTGCGGATTGGCATGCGTCTGGAGCCTTGCTCGCGTCGCCCTCCGTCGCCCGGGAAGCGGCTGGCTCACTGTAACTCTGATACTCCTCTTCGGCGTGGGCCTGATCAACTCCTTTCAGCACAGCCATGATGGATGGACCTCGGTCGGCATAATGGGTCTCGTGCTGTCGGCGATTTCCGCAATTCTGGCCCTCGCTGCCGGCTGGATTGGCTACAGCGCGCCAAGGGAGGCACGCCTATGATTTCGCTTCGCCTAGCCTTTGCCGGGCTGGCTGCACCGCTCGTCCTGGTCGGCTGCAGCAAGGCACCGGACTTGGATCAGACTGGCCCGCACCCCAAGTTGCCTGCTCAGGATGAGACACTCGTTCCACCGATGAAGATCGCGCGGCCTATTGGCTGGAACGGCGCCACGCCCTCTGTGCCACGAGGCTTTACAATAACGCCCATCGCCACTGGCCTCAAGGTGCCGCGCCAGACCCTCGTTCTGCCCAACGGAGACATCCTTGTAGCGGAAGGTCTTGGCGGGAAGGAGGCGAAACTCCGGCCCAAGGATCTCATCGCCGGTTACATCAAGAGCCTGGGCAAGAGCGGCGTCAAGGGCGGCGACCGCATTACGCTTTTGCGCGATAGCGACAGGGATGGAAAGTACGAGGTCCAGACCGAATTCATAGGCGGGCTCAATGCACCTTACGGCATGGTGCTGGTTGGATCCGACCTGTATGTGGCCAATCAGGACGCATTGCTGCGCTTTCCTTATGTCGATGGTGCGACACGAGTCGCCAGTCCAGGGCAACTCGTCACGAAGCTGCCCGCCAACCCCAACCATCACTGGACGAAAGCTTTGACTGCCAGTGCTGATGGCTCATTCCTCTATGTCGGCATCGGATCCAACAGTAATATCGGCGAGCGAGGTCTCGCCGTCGAAGAGGAACGTGCGCAAATCTGGGAAATCGATCCATCAACGGGTGCGCACCGGACTTATGCGTCCGGGATCCGCAATCCCACTGCCCTTGCAATCAATCCCGCAACGAAAGCCCTCTGGACCGTTGCCAACGAACGCGATGAGCTGGGCGCGGATCTGGTACCGGATTACCTTACTTCAGTAACCCCAGGAGCGTTCTATGGCTGGCCCTACAGCTACTACGGCCAGCACGCCGACCCGCGTGTCCACCCGCAGAAACCCGACATGGTGCGCAGGGCCATCGCGCCCGACTATGCGCTGGGATCGCATGTAGCAACGCTGGGTCTCGCTTTCACTGAGGGCGGTGGCTTCGGTCCCAACTACGCCGAAGGTGCATTCGTGGGGGAACACGGTAGCTGGAACCGTCCGGATCCCGCCGGATACAAGGTCGTGTGGATACCATTCGCCAATGGACGTCCATCCGGCAAGCCCAGGGATTTTGCCACGGGCTTCATCGGGACCGATGGAAAGGCCCGCGGGCGCCCAGTCGGCGTGACTTACGATAGTGTCCGCCACGCCGTACTCGTGGCGGACGATCTGTCCAACACAATATGGCGGATCGCACCGGCCCGGTGAAACGGCGGTAGCGCCGCTGACGGCCTCCTCAACTGTCTCCAGGCACGGCTGGCGACTGGCGCGCGCGCTGAATGGTAAGGCCAGCGGGATCAGATCGAGCGCTTCGCGCATTTCATCAACTCCTCAAGACAGGATGGCCGTCATGATCCGCTCCCTTCTCATCGGCCTTGTCGCCGGACAGCGCGGTATTGCTCCGCTCGCTTCGATTGCACTGGCCACACGGCGGGGAGCGGTACCGACAGTGCTTCCTCTCCAAGGCCTGCTTAATAGAGCCCCTCTTCGCCACAGGCGCAGCCGCGCTGGCTCCGGCAGAAATGGCGGGCGACAAGATGAAATCGGCACCCGATCGGATTGAGCCTCCAGGCCTTGCAGTGCGTGCAGTGACCGCAGCCTATGCCGGCGCTGTCCTCGCCCCGCGTGGAGAGCGGTTCCCGGCTGCACTCGCCGCCGCAGGCACAGCGCTGATCTCCTCCTACGTAGGTTGGCGCCTGCGCTGCGCGGCCATGCGACGCTACGGGCAGACCGCAACCGGCTTTGTCGAGGACGTGATTGTTCTGGGGACCGGAATTGTCACAGCGAACCCGGATCTGCTCGTGTTGCGCTCCCCGCGCCGAATTTGACCGCAGATCTTAGCCGGCGATCGAGATCCGGAAGGCACCCGGCGTCGTCATGCGCGACGACGCGTTGCAAACAGTCGACGGATCGACGGGGCTGTGCAGCCGTCCGCAGCGTTCACGCAACAGGCCGCATATCACGTCGCCGAGATCGGTTTGGCCATTGTCGCATTCGCCCTTGAGCAACTGGAACCAGGTGCACTCGCCAGTGCCTTTTCCGATGGCGCCGTCGCGGCGCCGATCGAGGCCAACAGCATCGTTGGTATGCTGTGGGAAAGACTGCTCAGCGAGACCATCCAAAGCGCCGCAATTGCCAGGCCCCAGTCTGCGATTTCCGGTCGCGACGCGAGCAGCCATTCATCGCTTGTCTAGCGAACGTTGGCGTTGGGCATCGGCACGAGAAAATCCACCTTTAACCAAAGTTGGGGCCGCTACTATCTAAGCCGATGCTACGAGGAAAATGCTGAACAAACAGAATAAACCGGAAGCGAGCCCCAGACAGAGCCAGGCTCGAGCGAGTTTGGGAGCGTGAAAGACCGTGATTGCAATACCTGCGAAGAGGGCAAAAGATACTATAGTCGCACCAAGCGTCGCCTCCACAGGATCGCCACCCAGAACGATAATCAGGCGCGAAAGCGCGATCGTTGCCAGTGCGGTCACGACGTATGCGCCGAGAGTGCCGGCAATTATGCGGGAAATCACGGAGGATCGGTTCATCGCTATCCCTTCCAAAGATCGACGATCCGCATCCGAGTACAGTTGGCAGCGACTAAGAAGGCTGCCGAAACCGACCAGGATCCGACGCCCAGGATCAGCCCATAACCCCGACCGTGGCCAGCACAGGCCAAACCCATATTTACGGCGAGAAGTCGCGTGCCTGTCCGTCGGATTGCCCTGCCCTTGGCTGGTGGCAGCTTACGGCCAAGCCAATCCTGACGATGCCGCGACATCGCCAACAGAAGTCCGGTGAACCCGCCCGGCACTGTGAAAAAGGCCAGAGTGTCCACTACGAGCACGTTCATCGCAGGGCCTCGGCGGGTTCCACAAGCCGTCGCACGGGCCGTTTGGGTTTATGGCTCGCGACCTTCCGGGCAGCCAAAGCGAAGAACGCACCCAGACACAGCGCGACCAGGTCAAAAGCCATGAAAACGCGGTCTCCAGCAAGAACGCTAGCTACTAAACCCCGTTCGGTCATCACGGCATTGACCAGGGGCACGGCCAGCCACAGCACCGCGCCCGTTCCCAGAGCCTCGGTCCATCCGGCGCGCGTCGGCCTGGCGATACCCCAAACGAAGACGGCACCCCAGACCACGAACAGCGCATTGATCTCCCAATCGGCACGATGCTCCAATCCCTCCGGTAAGAGACGATTGGCCAGGAAATAGGCGGCAATGCCCGTCGGCGCACCAACGATCACGCCGAGGTTCAGGCGCTCGGTTAAAGCGAACCCAAAATGCGGCCGCTCCGGGTCGGATAAGCGATGGCGTCGCTTGACGGTCCATAACACCATGCCGGTCGCGATCATCACGGTCCCTGCAGCACCCGACAGGAAATATAGCCACCGCAGCACCGGCTTGGCGAAGTCGCCTCTGTGAAGCGCAATCATCACCCGCTGCGTAGCACTTGCCGCGCCATCGTGTTCGGGCATGGGCGGAAGAAAAACGCCGTTCGCCGCGTTCAGTTCGATCGTTTGGCTGCGCCCGTCGATTGGCTCGGCGGCCGGGTACAAAGTGGCATGTGCGGCGGCATTCCCTGGCAGGTCGACGGCGATATAGCTGGTGCCAGTCGGTGTCATTCCGGCACGCCCCACAATTTCCGAAAGCGGTAAAACCGGGGTCTTCGCGCCACTAGACTTGATCTCTGCCCGTGCCGGATACGCCGCCTCGAAATAGGCGTCGAGACTCTTGAAATTTGCGCTGACCGCCCAGGGCATGAGCGTGAAGACCAAGGTCACCAGCCCCGTGTACGTGATCATCAGGTGAAACGGCAGCGCCAGCACAGCGCTGACGTTGTGGGCATCGAGCCAACTGCGCTGTCCCTTGTTGAACCGCAGCATGAAGAAGTCAGCGAAAATCTTCTTGTGCGTCACGATGCCGGAGATGATCGCCACTAGCATCGCGAGCGCGGCAATGCTCACGATCATGCGCGCCCAGCTTACTGGCATCGCATGAAGGTCAAAATGGAACCGATAGAGAAAATACCCGCCCTCCGTGTCGCGCACCTGCAGTTCGCGGCCCGTCGCCGGATCGAACCGAACTTCATGCCGATCGCGCCATGACTGACCCGGCATAAGCCACGAAGCCAACAGGGCATCGCCGCCACGCTTGCCGGGAATCGTGACGTTCCAACTTTCGGCGCCGGCGCCGCGCACGGCAAGCGCGCGGCCGGCGGCGTCAAGGGCTTCGGCACTGACCGGCGCGGCGTGCACTTCGGGACGCATCCATGAACTGATTTCGCGCTCGAAATAGGCGCTCGTTCCGAACAGGAAGATGACGAAGACGATCCAGGCGGGGATGAGCCCCGCCCAGGTGTGTAGCCAGGCCATCGATTGCCGGAACGACTGCGCCATCAGAACTTTCCGCGCAGCGAGACGAGGAAATTGCGCGGATCCCCATAGAAGTTCCCGTAGCCCGGGCTGCCGATGGTGACGTAGTAGGTCTTGTCGAACACGTTGTTGAGGTTGGCGCTGACCGAAAACTGCTCGCTTACCTCATACTCGGCACGAAGCGACCAGACGGCATAGCCCGGCGTCCGGAACTGATACAGGTAGTAAGGCCCATCATAGAGGCCGGACGCCGGGTTCAGTTCCTGCGCATAGCCCGAACGGAAATTGCTGCTCTGCGCGGTCACGCCGCCGCCGACGCTGAGGCCCTTCAGCGATCCCTCGCGGAATTTGTAGTCGGTGAAGAGCTTGAACAGGTGCTTGGGCGTGATTTCGGCGAACGAGGCGTCGTTGTCGCGCTTGTTCTCGTTATCATTGTAGGTGTAGCCGAGCGAGAGCTGCCAGCCGGGCAGGATTTCGCCGTTGACCTCGGCCTCGAAGCCCTGGCTCCTGAGCGAACCGTCGCGGACATAGCAACAGTTGTCGGTGGAACTGGCAGGCGGATTGCTGGGATCGACGGCGAACGCCCCCTTCTTGCGCACGCGGTAGACTGCCAGCGATCCGGTCAACTTTCCACCCATCAGCTCGCCCTTCAGCCCGGCTTCGTAATTGGTGCCGGTCACCGGGGCAAGCGGTGTACCCGGACGCGGCCCGGACAGATAGTTGGCCTGCGACTGGTAGATCTCGGAATAGCTTGCATAGAGGCTGACCGCCTTGGTCAGATCCAACACCGTCGCCACGTAAGGTACGAACTTGGTCTTCTGGTCGATCAGCGAAGTGACTTCGCCAGTCGCAATATTGCTACGCTCGGTACGGTCCTTCACCACCAGACGCCCGCCACCGATCAGCGAAAGCGCCGCGATCGGCCGGATGCGCAGCGATCCATAAAAGCCGAGGCGTTCGATGTCGGTGCGGCCCTGATAACCGCCCTGGTCCCATGCCGGCGGGAATGCGATTTGCGGCGGATAGACGGGATCGAAAACGTCGCCCGGACCATAGTAGGTCCAGAGGCTGCGGTTGTCGGTCTTGTTGCGCGTGTAATCCACGCCAAGCACCACTTCCTGCTTCTGCCCGAATGCCTGAAAGCTTCCGGTCGTATTGAAGTCCAGTGTCAGTTCGCGGGCCTTGGCCGCCGATTGATAGTACCACCAGTCGATCCCCGAATGATCGATGGGATCGACCGCGTTCTCCATTTCTGCGGCATTGGTCTCGTCATTGGAACGGCTGTAATTCGCATTCAGGCGCACCGTCCACTTATTGCCAATGGCCTGCTCGATCCGGCCATAGGCGATGTCGATATCCCGTTCGATCCAGTTCCACGGAGCGCCCGTATTGGTGCTGCGCGGGAAGTCGATATCTTCGCCGCTGCGATAGCGCGGCAGGCTGACATTGAAGGCCTCGTGCCGATCGTGCTGATGCGTGTAGCCGGCAAGCAGCAGCGTGCTCGGCGCCGGATTGTATTCGATCGAGCCGTGCGCCAGCCAGCGATCGTCCGACTTGTAGTCCTGGAACGAATTGCTCATGTCGTAGACGCCGATCGCGCGTGCCCGCAGGTTGCCATCCTTGGTGAGCGCGCCCGTTACGTCCGCATCGATGCGGGCATGGTCCCAGCTTCCGAACGTCATCGCGGCGCGGGCCTGCGGGTCTGCCAGCGCACGCTTTCGTGTGAAGTTGATGACGCCGCCGGCTTCGCCCGCGCCGAACAGGCCGTCGGCCCCCCGGACCAACGCGATCGAGTCAAAGATTGCAGTATCGAGGTCGCCGGTGGTGGTGGATGTCTGGCTGCTGGCGCCGCCGTCCAGTCGGTAATTGGTGATGGTAAGGCCGCGCGAGGTATATGTGGACGAAAGCCACGCCCGGTCCACCGTCACGCCGGTCATCTGCTGCATGACGTCCTCGACCGTCAGCAGGTTCTGATCCTCGATGCGCGCACGCGTCATGACGGTGACCGACTGCGGGATTTCGCGAAGCGTCTGCGCCGCCTTGCCGACGTTGATCGCCGCCGGCGCGTAGCTGTCGCGCCCCTCGGTCAGAACAGGGTCGTTGGAGGCCCGCTCACCGGTGACGGTAATGCTATCGGCGGGATCCTCCTCGGGCCCCGGCGCTGCAAATGCGATCTGCGGAATTGCACAGCTTGCCGCCAATGCCGCGATCAAGGTGGCGACGCTGACAGACGCTCCTGCACGGCTTGAGTTCGTATCCCTCATTATTACCCCTGCACTGAATTCGCGATCACGGAATTACGGAGATGGCCCGAACACGTTCGCGACTATTGCGCGGCGCCGCTTAATGAGATTGCGATAGATTCGCAATAGCATCATCGTCGCAATTTATGCCAGGCTTTCGTCCGGAGCCTCCTCAGAATTGAGCACATGCCGGTCTCAGCAAAGGTCTGGGGCCGCCTGTCGCTGCCACAAATTGGCGAAATTCGATGGCTCTTCGCCATCGCCGCCCTTGTCCCACACGATCTGGCAAGATCCTTGTGTGGTGAATGCGACACAAGCACGGAAATTTTGTCAGACGCGGAAATGGGTTCGATTTGGGCCGCGAGCACGCACCCTGCCTTCGAATTCGGTACGCATTGCGGCTGTGAACACCCGCGCTCGGGCGATCTGGAAAAACTCGCCCGCATAGTTGTTGATTCGCATTAGCATTAAATCTATCAGCAGTTCAGAAGCGGGGAGAAATTCAGAGTGTTCGGTCGATTGCTATTCACAGCCGCGTTCCCGGCCATCGCAGCATGTCCAGCTTATGCTTCGGATGCTCCTGCTCCCACTGACCAGGCGCCCTCCCGCACAGATATCGTCGTCACCGGCGCAAGGTCCAGGCAGGTAGACCTGAACGAAAGTTCCTCCGCGACCGGTCTCGACCTGTCGCTCCGAGAGACCCCGCAATCGGTAACCGTGGTCGATCGCCAGCGGATCGACGATTTCGCGCTTACGAACTTAAACGACCTGCTGGAACAATCCGTGGGCGTCATCGTCCTGCGCAACGAGACCGATCGCACCGAATACAACTCGCGTGGCTTCGAGATCACCAATTTCCAGGTCGACGGCATCGGACTGCCTCTATTGGGAGCGGTAGACGGCGATCTCGATACGATCTTGTACGAACGTGTCGAAATTGTGCGCGGTGCGAACGCCATCATGACCGGCGTGGGCAACCCATCCGCCACCGTGAACTATCTGCGCAAGCGCCCGACCACGACGTTCCAGGCAAACGCATCGGCCTACGCGGGCTCGTTCGACATGTGGCGGCTGGAAGGCGATGTATCCGGCCCGATCAACGCAAGCGGCTCATTGCGGGCGCGTGTCATCGGCGCGCACGAGAAACGCAATTCCTACTTGGACTACAATCAGGTCAACCGCACGGTTGTGGGCGGTTCTGTCGCGCTGGATATCACGCCGTCGCTTACCGCTACGGCCGGATACACACGGCAGGAAAACAAGGCCGACGGCATCCTGTGGGGCGCCCTGCCGCTCATCTACAGCGACGGTACCCGAATAGCCTATCCCCGTTCGGCAACCACTTCTGCCCCCTGGACATACGCCAATGTCCTGAACGAAAGCGCGTTCGGCGAACTGACGTACAAGGTCGGCGGCGATTGGTCGGTGCGCGGCGTTTTCACTTACAACCACGTCGATTCCAAGGCGAAGCGGCTATACGCTTCCGGCACGCCCGACCCGGAAACCGGTCTCGGCATCGTTGGCAGCAGCGGCATCTATCCCAGCCACAACAAGCAATATCTGATCGATGGCTATGCCTCGGGCAGCGTCGGGTTGTTCGGTCGCAGCCACCAACTGGCCTTTGGCGTGTCGAATGGCTGGCTGCGCAGCAAGGAATATGAAGCCTATTCCGATACCGAAATCGATTTTGGCGATATTCGCCAGCTCAGTTCCTTCGTGCCCCCGGAACCGGACTATCCCGAAATCACGCTTCAGGGGCACGAACGCAATCGCCTGACACGGGTATATGGCGCGATCCATCTGAATTTCACGGACCGGTTGAAAGGCGTCGCCGGCGCGTCCGCGGTATGGCTGAAGACGACCGGTGATTCCTACGGATCCGACCTGGCGCGGGACGATCACAAGGTCAGTCCCTATGCCGGGCTGCTGTTCGACATTACCCGCAACCTTACGCTCTATGCGAGCTATACCGATATCTATGCCCCTCAGAGCCAGGTGGACATCGGCAACCGCCGTCTAGCCCCGGCAAAGGGCACTTCTCTGGAGGCCGGCATCAAGGGCAGTTGGCTGGACAACCGCCTCTCCGCGACAGCCGCCATCTTCAAGGCGAAGCAGCGCGGGCTTGCAAGCTATCTTGGCACGTTCGATGGAAGCGATGGCCCGCTCGGGCTCGACTATTACGAAGCCTTGGATACTACCTCGAAGGGTTTCGAGGTTGAGGTTTCCGGCCGCGTTACCGATCATTGGCAACTGAGCGGTGGCTTCACCCACCTTAAGATCGAAGACGACCAAGGCCTGCGCACGCAGAACCAGATCCCGCGCGACAGCATAAAGTTGGCTGCAACCTATGAAGTGCCGGAATGGCGCGATCTCAAGCTCGGGGCCCAGTTCCGCTATCAGAGCGCGATAAGTGGGACCGATGATAGCGCTGGCCTGCCCATTTCCCAGAAAGGTTATGCCGTTGTGGACGTTCTGGCCGGCATCAAGGTGGTCGATCGCGTTCAGGCCAGCGTAAACGTGCGCAACCTCACCAACGCGAAATATCTGAACTCGCTGGCGTGGGGGCAGGCCTTCTATGCCACCCCCCGCAGCGTCATTGGTACAATAAGGTTCGACTATTGATTGAGTCCAGGAGCCTGAAAAATCTCATCACAGCGAGCAGCCAGAGGTTGGGGTCGAGCAATCAAACGGCTAATTTGCAACCCACTGCCTCGCCGGGTTCCGGTCTCCATTGCCAAGCGGGTGGCGGGAACAACGGCCTGTAGGGCTGGGAAATGCCTCCTCGAGGCGCAAGCTATTTTCCCTCGAAAAGAGCAATTCGACGGGATGGCAAGCTAAAAGGTTTCGTTTTTCGTCAAATCAAGCCATTGACCGCATGGGCGTTTTCACCGGACTGCGGATCAAACGCTCCTGCATCGCCGGACCACCTCCAGTGCTCAAGCGAGCCACATCGTTCGCGGAAAGTGCAGGATGGAGAAATATCGCGCCAGGTACAAGTTGCCGGCAGACTATCCGCTGGTTACAGCACTATTCCGAGCAGCGTCGCAACTTCGCCAAGGCCAGCGGCTTCGGGGGCCGGGCCTCGGCCGAAGTGCCATCCAAGACAGCGGTGCCGAAGGCAGCGGCAGCGGCCAAGATTGCGGCCGATTCAAAGGCCGCAAGTAGCCCGAAAACCGCAGCAGCCGGAGCGAAAGCTGTCACTGCCAACGAAAAGAATACCAAGCAGGCAACCTCCAAAACGGGCACCAATGCCGGCAAGTCGGCCTCAAAGAATGCCCCCCTCACCAAGGTCAAGACCGCGACGGGCGACGCAGCAAACAAGCCTGGCGCTGCCAACGCCACGGTTGAGACATCTCCCGCTGTGTCGCGTGCGGCTAAGCCCTCAATTGCAGCCTCGGTCAAGAGCAAAGCGCCTGTACAGCGCGGCACAGTTTCCAAGCCGGGTAAAAAAGAAAAGGCACAGTCGGCCACCACAACAGCATTAAGGGGGGACAAGTCCCTTGGCACCAAGGTGCCCGCGGCGGTAAGCGACGTCAAAACGGCTCAGCAAGCCAAGGTTGCCACAGTCATGAAGAAAACGCCTGCCACGGCAGGCAAGGCCATCGCAGCTCAGAAGCCCGCTGGCGATGCCAATACCAGGAGCAGAGCGACCAAAGACAGCATCTCGAGCTGATCCGCCGAGCAGGGACCAGCGGCAATGCCGGGTCGGGCTTCGTAAATCCCAAACTCACAAATGCGGCGGGCCATCAGCCCCGCCGTTTTCACATCCCCGAACTGCGCACTCGATCGGCTTAAATGAGAGAAAGCCCGCTCGGTACATGCGTTGAGGCAAGCCCAGTTCGACCTGCACAAGCGCGCGTTTGTATAAACCGCATCTGGAAGTAAATACGACTGACGGCTTATGGCTGCACATGGGCCAAGGGACGCCGCCGCTCGTCCCCGCTGCGAGGCCGATATCCACCGAATTGAAAATGGCTCCGCCAATCCGTCCCTATCGACTGCCGGCAAGTAGCGCGAGACAAACGAAAGGTGTTATGAGGTCCTTTGCAAGCCTCTGTCCGTTGCCTTATGGTAGCCAACAGCGCATATGCCACGCTATAGTAAAGCTTCGAAACATGCGAAACCGTTAGCCCACCTTTGCTTCCTGACGGCATAGGGCATGCAGATCGCTGTTGGTGGACCGCCAAGCTTCGGGCATAATCTCGCTGCTTGGGCATGCTTGACAATGGACCATTGATTATGGCCTCAAAAAAAGCTGATCTCAAACCGCGCCGATCGGTGCAAGGCCCCCTAGGTGCTTGGCAGCGGCTTGCTGTAAACGGCATTGAAGAGTTCGCTGAGGCAGTCGCGGGGGCAAATCTCGAAACAGCACAACTCGCTCGCGGACGTATGATCGGAAGCTTGGCATACCTGCAAGATAAAGGCGTGACATATAGCAGCGGTATGGTCGGGAGACGGTTAGCACTGCGTGGTTGCCTTTCCGAGTCAATGGTCACAATCGGCATCGGCGTCAGGCTTGGCTCGGGATCAAGGCAATGGCTTAACGAAGTTCGAACGGGCGAGTTTGCGGTGTTCCTGCCCGGTGCATCACACGACGCGCTTTATGGCGACGGATCCACTTACTTTTGCGCAACTTTGAATACCGATCACCTCGAAGAGATTGCCGCCGAAATGGGACTGGTGCTCGACAGGCGGCAACTCGGGGAAACTGGGGTCAGTCAACACCCCCTACCCGTCGCGGTACTCAAAACGGCAACCCCTCTGGTGGGATCGCTCCACGGCGCAAGTCTGGGGAACGCAGACGATCCATCTGTCGTTGGACGTTACCTGCTCAGACAAACGATCAAAATAATGTCTCGCCCACCTCGGCATATGACCGGCCGACAATCTCCCGCGGGTCACGCGAAAATTGTCGCACGGGCACACGACTATATTCTCGCTCATATTGACAGGCCCATCGTAACGGAGACGCTCTGCCGATCGATCGGCGTATCACCGAGCACTCTTAACCGGGCATTCCACGAAATACTGTGCGAAACACCACATTCATATGTTCGCAAATTGCGTTTAAATCGAATCAGAAATGATATTGTATCTGATGCGGAAGCGATATGCACAATCACGATCGCCGCAAATCGATGGGGTATTTCCGAGATGGGACGCCTTTCAAGATGGTATAGATATTTATTCGATGAACTTCCATCCGGAACAATTAAGAATAAGTAAACGAAGTCATCTTGCTGTCGACATGATTTTGACAGAATCTGCATAGATTGCTGCCACCCTTAGGTATTATCCTCCTCGGGAGAAAATCCTAAGGAAAGCTGCCCAGTGCATCTGAAAGGCAGGGGTAGGAGGATGGCGGCATGAAACAGTTGTCCCTTGGTACCGCTCCGACGTCATATCCCGTGGACTGCCTAATAGCGACATCAAATCGTAGCTGGACAACTGCGTTGATCGAGGAAATCTCGCAAATCACTGGCTATGATACGGTTTTCCTGGTTCAAGATCAGACAATAATTTGGGCGAAATCTTCCGGCAATTCGAATCTTTTTGAGGAAGCGCCAAAAGGCGAGCTTGCCGGATTAGGGCTTCAGAAAGCGATATCTGCACTGCCAATCAGCCCTAACCATAGGACCGAAGTGAGCGAACAATTTTTAAGGCACTCACACACGCATAATCGCAAAACCTACAACACCACCCCACCCCGGAATAGTCAATTGGAAGTCCTCGTGACGTCCCTTGGCCTCGACATCCTGATCGGATGGCTCAACCTGCGTAAAGATTCGCCTGGCGCGGGCCCTAGTTATCGGACTACAGCCTCCATAACGGCAGACCAACTCCGTATCGAAGACATTGAGCGCCGTCGCTTCGCCCGCGATTTGCACGATGGAGCCTGCCAGGACTTGGCCCTGTCGCAGCTCTACGTCGAGCAATTACGTAAAGCAAAGTTTCCGGCCGAAATCACAAAATCTATCGAAAGCCTTGGTTCTTCACTGAAAAAGGCTCATGACAGCATTAGCGCTCTGGCGCACCGGCAGATCGAGCTTCGGCCACGGCCTGCTGAAAGCGTAATCGACTTGGTGATGTCTCTCAGATCGCGGTTCGCGCATGATTTCGACGTTGAGCTGGATCTGGACGAATTGCCCAGTGACATAAAATTGTCAGCGCGACATGTCGAAGAGATTATACTTATCCTTCAAGAAGCACTTACAAACGTCAGCAGACATGCACGCGCCGATTCCGTCGTACTGAGAGCAAAGCTGCACTGTGGACGCCTAAGTATGCAGATCGAGGATGACGGTGTCGGCATTCCGAGGCTGATTGCCTCAGGCCACAGAAAAGATGCTCAGGGGGTAGGACTTATCAGCATGCGAAGTCGCGCCCGAAGTATTGGCGGAACACTATCGATAGATGGAAGCGGCTCGGGAACGTTGCTCTCTTTGGAATTACCGGTGTGAGGCATCTCGGTACCGGAAGCCAATCGCATATAAGAAGGACGAGCTCGTGCTCCTACGCAACTGCCAAAAAACCATGCTGATCGCCGACGATCACGAAGCCTTGCGAGAAGGTATCAGGCGCGTTGCCGAAAAAGCACGCTTTGAAGTGGTTGGCGAGGCCTCGGATGGCCAGTCCGCGGTCCGACTGGCACATGAACGAAAGCCTTCCGTTGCTATCCTGGATTATTCCTTGGCCCATATGAACGCAGCTGAGACAACTCGCTCGATTAAGTCGGCTTCCCCCCGGACTAATATTATAATTTTTTCAAATATCTTATGCGATAATGAAATCATTAAGTCCCTGCGTTCGGGAGCGACCGGATTGGTATTGAAGTCTGATGCAATACATCATCTTTTTAAGGCAATACATTCGGTCTTTCGAGGTGTGCCATACTTCTCACCGCAGCTTCCCCACGCATTGCTGGAAAGCAAGTCGGGCTATATTAAGGATAGATTCCAGGTTTCGTTCCTGACAGAGCGGGAAATCGAAGTGGTTCGCCTAATCGCAAACGGTGGGAGCAATAAAGACGTGGCCCAAGCGCTGGGCGTGGCCTGCAAGACCATTGAAACTCACCGAGCCTCAGTGATGCGTAAACTGAATTTGGCGACCGTCGCAGACCTGGTGAGATATGCAATCAGAAACAACATAATAGCGTTGTGAGTTTTCCAGGCTCGACTGCGCTTGTTTACCAACCTGCTTAAGCCTGAACCGGCCATGCCGGCGCAGATGTCGATGCTTGACAATAAGGAATACGGCATGGTCTACTCTTGCCCATGTAGACCGTGCCGCAAACCTCGCCAGTTTTTAGTTGCCCGTGGGCAGCCCGATACGGAACCCTTCGGTGGCAAGCTGATCCTTGATATGCTTGAAGCGCTCATATTGGGTGAGCGTTATTGGCCCTGAGTAGCCCTCGCTCTGCACCTTGCGGGGCGGATATTTGATGTAGGTTTGCATGAGTTCCTTGATCGCTGCGTTGATAGTCACGAGCGTCCAAGTGTGCTCAGTATAGTTATTCATGAATATATCGTAGCGTTCCTGCGGATCCTGCCAAAGATCGAACACTTGCGGCACCGTTGCCACGTATGCAGTCGGCCCCTTCCAACCGAGATTGGTATCCACTGCCAAGCCACCCGTCGAGGCACCGTTATCGCCGCGGACATTGAAGCAAGCCTTGTAGTTGCCTACGCGAGCTGCACCGGGGGTAAGTTCATCCTCAGTGAAGTAGAACCAGTTTTTGCGTTCCGACTTGCCCGTGCCGAAGAGTACCGGCGACATGTCGTAGCTGTCGAAGATGATCGGTTCGCCTTCCCTGTCCGTTTCCGGCAGCTCGATGCCCGCCAATGACGCGAAAGTCGCCATATAGTCGAGACCGCCGACAATGTCCGAGTTCTTCACGCCGCCCTTGATACCGGGCCCCATGGCGAGGGAAGGGACGCGATTGCCGCCTTCGCGGACGGTGCCCTTGGTACCGCGAAAAGGCGTGTAGCCCGCGTCAGGATAGACATCCTGCCAAGCGCCATTGTCGGTGGTCCAGAAGATGTAGGTATTGTCCTCCAGGCCAAGTTCGCGAACCCTCTCGAGGATGGCTCCGATGCGTGCATCGTTTTCGCAGACGGAATCCGCGAACTTCGATTTCGAGAGGGATTTACCCTGGAAATCGGGATGCGGCATGTTCGGCTGGTGGACCTTCATGAAGTTGACATGCATGAAGAACGGCTCGTCCGTATCCTTGGCACGTTCCAGGTATTCGAGCGAGGCTCTCTCGACATATTCGTCATAAAAGGGAATGCCGACGACGCCATTTTCCGGCGTGTTCACGTATTGCCCGTTGACCTTGAATTCCTCCTTTGGCTTCTCGCCGGCCTTGCCTGACAATGCGCCCTGCGTCACCTTCTCAAACATCGCGCGCAGTTCCGGATCCATGTCCGGAAACCATGTCGGGTCCGCATAAGTATAGGCATTGAGGTGATAAAGCCCGCAGTATTTCATCTCATCGTAGCCGTGGGCGCTGGGCAAAGCGTAGTCCGATTCGCCAAGATGCCACTTGCCCGCGAAGAATGTCTTGTAGCCGCCCGTTTTGAGAACCGAGGCGAGCGTCCATTCGGCGGCGGGCAGGCCGCCTCCCTGCCCCTGGAACGCGACGGTTGTCATGCCGCTGCGGTTAGGGATGCGCCCTGTCAGCACTGCGGCGCGCCCCGGCGTGCAACTGGGCTGCGCGTAGAAGGACAGGAACTGCACGCCGTCAGCGGCCATCCGATCGAGGTTAGGAGTAGGCATGCCACGGTTCTCGCCGCCGCCATAACAACCGGCATCTCCGTAGCCAAAATCATCGGAGAGGATGAGAATGATATTGGGTTTGCGTGCTTCCGGCATAACGGACTCCTGCTGATACGGCAGATCGGTGCAACGACCCGCCAGGAAGATCAGAACATGGTACGAAGGTCGGCATGTTCGCCTATCGGCATTTGCCCTGAGAGGTCGCAGGGACGTCCCCGATATGCGTGAATTCCTGAGAGGCCCTAGAATATTCATGCCTGCAGCGACACGCCGCGCTGATGATATACGCCTCGACGCCGGCACGATTGAGCAAGTGACACAGCAGCGATGAGCAGCGCAGAGGCGCCCTACAGGGCCTCCCTCTAGAGATTAGTCCGGCGAAAGAGGGCATGCTCATGCGGACAGGGAGAATGATCGTGTCAGATCGCCATTACACGATCCGTCAAAACCGTCAGGCACTCGTTAATCCCATCCTGCGTTTTCGATCTTGGCGGTGGCAGCAGACGGATCCCGAGGCGCCCGGTCTTATGATAGAGACCAAGCCGAGCTGGCCATTGCCGGACCCGGGAACTGACAGACAAGCTGCCGACTTCAGCTGCCCGCAAGCGTGGACCTCGAAAGCCGATGCCCAGTGGACGCGCACAACGCACCGCAAACCAGGCACTCCCGCCCGAAACAAGGGCATTCCTCGGCGTGCAAACGAGCGATTGCCAATGCTGCTTGCGGCGTCTCCGAGAGAATCAGGAAATCCTCGCCGGCAAAGAGCCTGTCAATCGTGTAAAACCAGGCCTTGGCGTAAACCCGGTTACGGGACAGTTCTTATTTGCAATCCAGGAACTCCCCCCTATCCGCGTCCGAAGATTGATTGGATTGGCCATCAATCCATCCGTTCGCGAAGCAGGCGCGCCTAGGCTTCCTCGTGGATGCAGTCATCGTGTGGGTGTCTGCCGGAGCCGACTGCAGTAGTGTCCTGGACGAAATCGTGAGGTGAAGGGGGCGGATGCCTGCTTTCTCCAGTACGGTTGCGATAATCAATTCGCGTCATTCTTCGAAACACCCGCGAGTGCGCAAAGTGAACCACTGTCCACGTTGGAGCGCACGACATGCCCTGCCCCTGCCGATAGCGGCGCGAAACCCGCGCGTTCGGATGCACGTTGGATGTTGTGTGTGTGTTCGGTATGGCCAGTCCCTCCTCCTGATCAAGCACGAGCCCCGCCCGTGCGCCCCGCTTTCGCCCCAACGCGCCCCAAAATACGAAATCCTTACGCTTTCCAGCGCCGACTACAGACGGCCGCCGGGATCAAAGATCGCAGGGAAATCCCTACCGCTTCCTTACCATCTCCCGGTCCTTCAACGTAGCCTGCGGCGTAAAGGCGGCAGGCAACGACGGCCATTTGAGGTTCGCTGCTGGCGGGCATCAGGCCAAGCAATTCGCCGCGTCCATTGCGAAGCTCGAGCGTGTCGGGATGTCTCTTCCGATCGGCTCAGACCGCGCCGGCCAACGCGCCCGATCCAGCAAGGCCAGCGTTGCAGGCCGCCAGGAATGGCGACGCCGTATAGACATCGGGTATTATGAAAGATCTTCCAAAAGAGAAGCAATGGAGCGCTCGTCCAAGAGCGTTAGCACAAAGATATCTCGCCAGTGCATTGACTGGAGAGACCTCCTAGTCGCAGCGGCATTCTGGAGCCGCGCCGGAACTGAAGGCGCATGCGGGCTAAAAATCTCTGAGAGCCCGCGCCTACGTCAAATCAAGATACTCCCGGCACTACAAGATCGATGAAAACGAGCTGCAGCGGTTGGCGGCACATATCGAGGAACGAGGCGAGGCAGTTCACAGATTCTGCCTGGAAAAGATAGCCGAACTCCGTGCCAAGCTTTAGAGAATGGAAGAAGTTTGTAACATTGTAGTTGGAGATACCCGCAAATGAACAACGCCGACCTCGCAGACAAGCTCGCCGCTGAAACCGGAGTCACGAAGGCTGATGCCAAGAAGGCAATAGATGCCGTGTTGGGCACGATCGCCAATGCCGCCGTTGCCGGCGAAGAAATCTCGCTGAACGGCTTTGGCAAGTTCAAGGTGAAGAACTCCCCTCCACGCGAGGGCCGCAATCCCTCGACCGGTGAAAACATTCAGATCGCCGCCTCCAGGAAGCTCACGTTTGCTCCGGCGAAGGCCATCAAGGATAGGCTGAACGGCTGACGAAAAGGGGCGCCGCCGATCGCGTGATCGCGGCGCCCCCTTGCTTGTTTCAAAGCATGCCGCCGCGCTCTCCTTCAAGCAACAGCAGATACGAACTGTCAGACACTATACCGAAAAACGACAAAATTATGGTGAACGCGTAACGGATCTTGGGCATCATAACGAATCCGACCATTAAATGGCCTACATTGAGTCTGCCGTTCATTCCTGGGGCGCTCGCCATCCCTTAGGGTCAAAACCGGTACCGCAACCGGACACGCCAAATGCTGCTTGCGATTGCTGGCCGCTGCGAGGGGGCCTGAGTATGGCTGCGAGGGTCGCGTCGGCGAACCGCCCGAAAGGTGCTCTCAGCAGATCTGGCAGATTCCATCGGCCTTGAACAAAGATGCCCTTGCCATGGCTCATCGACCGGAAACCTTCGATACCGTGATAAGCCCCCATGCCGCTCGGTCCGATCCCGCCGAACGGCAGGTCATCCTGGGCGACATGGAGGAGCGTATTGTTAATGCCGACATTGCCCGACGTTGTGCTTGCCAGCAGCTTTGCGCGATCCGCGTCATCAGGCCCGAAGACGTAAAGCGCCAAGGGCCGGGGGCGGCCGTTCACATAGTCGACCGCCTCGTCGATCGAACGATATGTCCGCACGGCGAGGATCGGACCGAATATTTCCTCCTGCATGATGGCGCTGTCGTCGCCTGCGCCGACAACAAGAGTCGGCGCGATCGTCCTACAGCGCCCCGATGCGGTTTCGGGCTTGTATCCCACCTCGATGACCCGCGCGCCATCCTGCCTTGCTGCATCGACGAGTCCAGTCAGACGATCATAGTGGCGAGCACTCACGATTGAACTGTAATCCCTGGAGGTCGGTCCGCCGGGGTAGGTCTGCGTAACCATCGCGTCATACAGGCTGACAAAGCGGTCGAGGTCGTCCTCATGAATAAGCGCATAGTCAGGCGCGACACAGGTCTGGCCAGCATTCGATAGCTTGCCGAAAACGATCCTTGCGACACTACGCTCGTCCACGCTTCCGTGCGCCACGATGACCGGGCTCTTGCCGCCCAACTCGAGCGTTACCGGCACCAGATTGTTGCTAGCGGCCTTCATCACTTTGCGCCCGACCCTAGTGCTTCCAGTAAAGAAGAGATGATCGAACGGCAGACCACTAAATTCCGCACCGACCTCCGGCCCCCCCAGCACCAATGCAACCTCGTCCGTCGAGAATATGTCCGCCAGCATGTCCTGGATGACCTCGCTGGTGCGGGGGGTCAGTTCAGACGGCTTCAGCATCGCCCTGTTCCCAGCCGCAAGCGCGGTAGCGAGCGGAATGATAGTCAGCGAGAAAGGGTAGTTCCACGGCGCCATCACTCCGATCACGCCCTTCGGCTGGTATTCGACATAAGCGCGACCCGCGCGAAAAGGCAGTGCGACATGCCGTCGCTCTGACGTCATGAAACGCTTCAGGTTTCGCCTGAGGTAATCGATCGACTGGATGACGCCCATCACTTCCATGATATCCGTCTCGTGCTGCGATCGATGGCCGAAATCTGCGCTGATGGCAGTCCGAATATCTTTGCGATGCACAAGAACGGCCGTGCGCAGGCGGCTCAGTTTCGCGCTCCGCTCCGCCGAGTTCGGCGCTCCGTACCGGAGGAAGGCGTGGCGCTGCCGCTCCAAGAGCGTTGCCATCTCGGAGCTGGCCGCGTCATGCAACGGAGTAACCGTCGGGACACGTCTTTCAGAAGCTCCGCCGTTTGCGCCAAGGTTGGCGGCAAAATGCCGCGGTGGAAGATTAGCCACGGATGAACCCGAGTATATCGGCGTTGACCTCTTCAGCATGCGTGGTGTGCATGCCGTGGGGGGCTCCCGGATAAACTTTGAGAATGCTGCCTGCAATCAGTTCATGCTGCTTCAGCCCTGCGTTCTCGTAAGGTACAACCTGATCGTTATCGCCTTGGATGATCAGCGCCGGCACAGTGATGGCCTGCAGATCGACGGTCTGGTCGGTCTCGGAGAAGGCCTTGATACCTTCATAATGCGCATTCGCGCCGCCCATCATCCCCTGTCGCCACCAGTTGCGGATCGTCGCTTCCGATGATTTGGCCAGCCCGCGATCGAAGCCGTAGAATGGGCCGGAGGGTACATCGATATAGAACTGGGAGCGGTCGGCGGCGAGCTGCTTGCGGAAATCGTCGAACGTCCCTATCGGCACACCATCCGGATTGGCATCCGTCTTGACCATCAATGGTGGCACCGAGGCGATCAGGACCACCTTGGCGACGCGGCCCTGGAGTTGCCCGTGCTGCGCGACGTAGCGGGCAACCTGGCCACCTCCGGTCGAATGACCGACATGGACTACGTTTCGGAGGTCGAGCGCCTCGACCACTGCAGATGCATCGGCTGCATAATGGTCCATATCGTGTCCTTCGCTTATCTGCGTCGAGCGGCCATGCCCGCGCCGGTCATGGGCTACCACGCGAAAACCCTCGCCGAGGAAGAACAGCATCTGCGCGTCCCAGTCGTCTGCGCTTAGCGGCCAGCCATGATGGAAGTGGATCGGCTGAGCGTCTCTCGGCCCCCAATCCTTGTAAAAGATCTCGGCCCCGTCGCCGGTAGTCACAAATGGCATTTCACGTCTCCTGTTGTGGTTAATTAGCTTCACAAACCTATCAACCGGGGATGCGATTGATCGTCAGATCGCATAACCGGATGTTTTGAACGACACCGGCATGTTGAGGACAACCTGCGCATCGCGCACGACATCGAGCCGGAGCATCGCCGATGCACCCAGGCCATTGAGCAAATCGCTCATCGGCCCGCCGTGGCGTGTCAGCGCGACATCACGCGGGAAGCTCGCTTGCGCATAGGAGGCAATGTATTCGTCTGCACCGTGGTCGTGTGCCACTGCCCGTCGAGCTGATGCACCATGGTATTGCTGCCCAAGCGCGACTGCGTGGGAACTTCGGCGAAGCGGGGCAACCGGCCAGTCAGGACCAGATCTGGTGTGCCATCCTTCGCGGCGATTTCCGCGCGAATGGCGCCGTCGAGGTCTAACGTGATTCCGGTCAGCCACTTGGGAAGCTGATAGCCATAGACCCCGCGCACCCGTGCGATCTCGGTCGTCACGGGCAGCGCCAGCACATGAGCATGAAACGCACGCCGCCGCACCTGCCGGAACAGTTCGGCTGAATGCGGTAGCCGCGACCCTGGCGACGGCACGACGACCGCGACAGATACCTCGTCATAAGAATCGTTGTCGCAAACCGCGTAAGAGAAGAAGGTCAGCGCGACGAGGCCTTGGCCCGGCCATGCCCGCAACGGCTGGAGGGATATCGGGAGTGCGGCGCGCAGCCGGGCGATCGGCGCTGCCATAAGCAACTGCACGCTGCTGCTGCGATAGTAGAAATTCGGCGCCCAGACAGGGCCAACCCGCGAATCTACCTTCTGTTTCGGCATGCGGCGGAACCAGTCTATATTGCCCGCTGCGGGATCGCGCGCGATCTCGTCCAGGTCGGGGTTCGATCGGAACCGATCATAATAGCCGCCTTTCGGGACCAGCACCTTCTGGCCTGCAAATTCGACTTCGATGGATTCGACCGTCATCACCATCTCCACGTCATAAGATTAAACCATGGTTGAGGGTCAAGCCGCGCGATTTGCGATCCATCGACGGTATTGCTTAGCGGCGCGCTTTGCCTCGATCTGCGCAGTGATAAGCGCCCAGAGGGGTGGCACCTTGGCATTCGTCCGACGACCACGGCTTAGCCGAGCGAGTTGGTAGCGAACCGCAGACATATGCGCCGATGAGGCGAGAGGCTTGTTCTTCCAGGTAATTGGCTTAAGCGCAGGAGCCTCGTCGCTGCCTTGCAGCCATCTGTTCGGCAAGTCGGGACGGATCGCAATGGCGGTGGCAATACCAGCCATTGCGATGCCGCTGTCGATAACCGCCTGGGCGACTGCGCGCCGCCGAATGCCGCCAGTCACCATCAAGGGCATCTCTGCGACGTCAGCGATGTCGCGGGCGAACTCGAGAAAATAGGCTTCGCGCGCGAGCGTGCGTTCGTCCCGCGAACTGCCCATCATCGCCGGGGCCTCATAGCTACCTCCGGAAAGTTCGACCAGGTCGACGCCGAGCGGTGTGAGCATTTGGACGACTGAGCGCGCGTCCTCAGGCGAGAACCCGCCCCGCTGAAAGTCGGCGGAGTTGAGCTTCACCGCCACAGCAAAGCCGGGCGAAACAGCCCTCCGAACCGCGCGTACAACATCGAGCAGCAGCCGCGCCCGATTCTGGATGCTTCCTCCCCACTGATCGGTCCTGTGATTGGCCAGCGGCGAGAGAAACTGGCTAAGCAAATAGCCATGCGCGGCGTGAATCTCGACCCCGGTAAAGCCGGCGCGCTCGGCCAACACCGAAGTGGTGGCAAAGCGGTGTACGACGTCGGCGATGTCGCCGGCATTCATCGCGCGCGGCAGCGGAAACATGCCGGACTGTTTGCCGAGATCGAGCGCGATGGCCGAAGGAGCGACGGTCTGCTGCGCCAGCCCGGCGGGCATCTGGCGCCCCGGATGGTTGATCTGCATCCAGACCTGCGAGCCGCATTCGCGGGAAGCCTCGGCCCAGGTGCGGAAACGGTCGAGATGCTGGCCACTATCCAGCACAACCCCTCCTGGCCCGGTCATTGCGTGTGCGTCGATCATGACATTACCGGTGATGATGAGACCGGCGCCTCCTCTCCCCCACGCGCGATAGAGGCGGATCAGCGCGTCGGAGGGCGTGTGGTCGGCATCCGCCATATTTTCTTCCATCGCCGCCTTGGCGATTCGGTTGGGAATGAGCGTGCCATTGGGCAGCTTAAGGTGTGAAAAGAGGGACATTGCCAAGTCTCCTGATTAGGCTTGGCAGCTCCATAACCTTTGAGTTAAGTTTAAGGTCAAGGATATTCTGGAGCAGGATATGAAAATCGGCGAACTGGCGGCACTCAGCGGGCTCTCTCAGTCACGCATCCGCTTTTACGAGAAGATTGGCTTACTCAGGACAGTCGATCGGCGCTCGAACGGCTATCGCGTCTATCCAAAGGACGCGCTCGTCGTTCTGGAAGTAATCGCGACGGCGCAGGCTGCAGGGTTCAGCCTCGACCAAATACGCACGTTGATGCCGGGCGACCTCGAAAAGTGGGATCATGACTTGCTGATGAGCACGCTCCACACCAAGGTAGCGGAAATCGGCCGACTGCAGGAGCGGCTAGCGCGCACAAAGGCGCGCCTGGAAGGTCTGATCGAGGAAATCGAAGCGCGGCCGGACGACATCGATTGTGCTGCCAACGCACGGCGCGTCCTGTCGGGATTGTTCGACGAGGAAGACGCTGCCGCTACCAGCTAGAGCAACTCGGCCACCTTTCTCGCGTGCGCTTTTACCGAGAAAGATCCTGGGCGATTAGGATTTAGTTATCGGGTGGACACGAATGACGTGCGCAGCGGCGCTCGCATCTAGGAAATACAAATCCGCGCGCGTTCCGCTTGCCGAGGGGAGCGGAACCTCACTCTGATATCGTCCTCGGATATGCGTTCGATGGAACAGGCCGGCCTGAGCAAGCCAAGAGCAACGCCGCGCGCGAACCGCGCCAGTTCAGTGCTGGTCAGCGAATAGAGCGTTGCATCTTCGGGATTGATACGTTTCATCCTCTCGTCTCCGCTTGGCGCGGACAAACGCAAATGAGGGGCGGAGCCGACTCAGGCCGGTCTCGCCCGTATGCGTTCAGAAATCCATCGCCGGCATCGGTGGGGTCTTCTCCTCCTTTGGCGCATCTGCGACAAGTGTTTCGGTGGTAATGAGCAGAGACGCCACCGAGGCAGCATCCTGAAGTGCGTCCGCACCACCTTGGCGGGGTCGATTACACCCGACTGGACCAGATCCTCGTAGACGCCGGTTGCGGCGTTGAAGCCCCAGTCATAGCCGCCGCTTTCCAACAGTTTGCCAACGATATAGGCGCCGTCCTCGCCGGCATTGTCCGCGATCTAACGAACCGGAGCGCGAAGCGCGCGCCGCACAATGTCTATGCCCGATTGCTGATCGTCGTTGGCGACCTTCACCCCCTCGAGCGCTTTGACGGAGCGCAGGAGGGCGAACGCCCCGCCCGGCAGAATGCCTTCGTCCATTGCCGCTCGCGTTGCATGGAACGCGTCGTCGACGCGATCTTTCCGCTCCTTCACTTCGATTTCCGTAGCCCCGCCAACGCGGATCACGGCGACGCCGCCAGCAAGTTTCGCAACGCGCTCCTGCAGCTTCTCGCGGTCATAATCGCTGGTCGTAGTTTCGATCTGCGCTCGGATTTGCGCGACGCGGCCCCCGATGTCCGATCTCGTGCCCACGCCGTCGACAATGGTGGTATTATCCTTGTCGATAATGACTTTCTTGGCGCGACCCAGCATCGATACCGTGACACCCTCCAGCCTGATGCCGAGGTCCTCGCTGACGACGTTGCCGCCGGTGAGAATGGCAATGTCCTCGAGCATCGCTTTGCGGCGATCACCGAAACCCGGCGCCTTGACCGCTGCGACCTTCAGGCCGCCGCGCAGCTTGTTGACAACAAGCCCTGCGAGGGCTTCGCCTTCCACGTCGTCAGCGATAATGAGCAGCGGCCGCCCCGACTGGATAACCTGTTCAAGCAACGGCAAGAGCGCCGGGAGGTTCGAAACCTTCTTCTCATGGATGAGGATATAGGGATCGCCGAGTTCGACTTTCAACTTCTCCGGATTAGTAACGAAGTAGGGAGAGAGATAACCGCGGTCGAACTGCATCCCTTCGACTGTCTCGAGCTCTGTCGCCAGACTCTTGGCCTCTTCGACTGTGATCACGCCCTCGGGTCCGGCCTTTTCCATCGCTTCGGCAAGGATACGTCCGACCTCTTCATCGCCATTGGCAGAGATGGTCGCGACCTGCGCAATTTCGCTGTTGGCGCTCACTTTTCGGGCATGGGCCCCAAGGTCTTTGACTACCGCCTTCACGGCGATGTCGATACCGCGTTTGACGCCCATCGGGTTCATATCGGCAGAGACAGCCTTCGAGCCTTCGCGCACGATCGTCTGCGCGAGTACGGTGGCAGTCGTCGTCGCATCTCCCGACTTGTCATTCTGCTTATTGGCAACCTCGCGCAGCATCTGCGCGCCCATGTTCTCGAACTTGTCGGCAAGTTCGATTTCCTTGGCGACCGTCACCCCATCCTTGGTGATACGAGGAGCACCGAAGCTTTTCTCGACAACGACATTGCGGCCTTTGGGCCCCAATGTCACTTTCACTGGATTCGCAAGCGTATCCACGCCTCGCAGCATACGATCACGCGCGTCCGACGCAAATTTCACTTCCTTGGCAACCATCCTGGCCAATCCTTTCCTGAATTCCTTCCTGAATGTAAAAGGGTGACAGCCAGTGTCAGGCCGCCTGCTTGAGCTCACAGGGCGTCACTATCACGCCGAGTATGTCGCTCTCTTTCACGATGAGCAAATCCTCGCCGTTGATTTTGACTTCCATTCCCGACCATTTGCCGAATAGCACTCGGTCACCGGTGTTACCGAAAACACGAGGGGCTGGCCGGTACCGCCGGGTGCGCCGGGCCCAATAGCGACGACTTCACCTTTCTGCGGCTTTTCTTTGGCGGAGTCGGGAATGATAATCCGTTGGCCTCGATGCGGCGGACGACCACATGATCGTGCAAGGGGCGGAAATGCATGGCAAAACCTCCAACTGCAAAACATGAATGTGATAGGCCTGCCCTATTCGGCTAGGGCAGGCGCCGGCAAATTATGAAACTCAGATTTGAGGTTCAAGTGGCTTCGTAAAAATTTTTGGCACTTCTGCCATGGAAGTGCCAACTGGCTCCCGGCGGCGCCATGTTCCATCTTGACACGACTCTCTCGCCGCCCGAAATTCAATGCTGCGGTCTCGTTGGCCGCACAGAAAGGAGCGACTTAAGGAAGGAGGCGTTGCCATGTCGCAACCATTTTCCCGTTTTCTTCACCCCTTTGATACTTCATCTCATCCTACCCTGGAGCCCGAGGTGAAACGCGCCATCCTTGCGTCATGGGCTTCGGAGCGGTCCGCGATTTGCGGCCAGCCAGTTCCCAGAAAGCCGGCAGACGCCAAGCGGGCAGTCTCGATCGAAGAAATCCTTGCCGCCATGCCGGCCGTGGACCGACCACCGGATGCGGGATCCCTCTTGCAATGACAGCACACGGTCTCGTTGTGAGACTGCAGGGCCGGGTTTAACGACTGCGCAATTCCCTTACTTTCGCCAGGCCGCGCCTTCGCTCCTGCAGGTTTTCGCTTGGCCGGAGTACGATCTCGCCCCCTAATTCCCCGCCTTATTCGATTTTAGGTGACGGGAATCCGCGCGCGACTTCATTCGGTTCGGATTGCGCACGATCGCCGGATTCGTCCCGCTCGGCGGAAGCTGGGAGTGCATAAGATCTCACTGGAATAAGGCCGCGAGCAATGCGTCAAATGTAAACGGACGGAGACGATTCTAAATTGCCCCCGCTTGACCCCATACTTGAACTATCTAGATCACTGATGCCGGGCGCCACGTTCGGGCCCGGCGGGACATGGAGGGCGCCGGCTCTTGTGTTACCGGCGCAGCTCATGCCCAGATCGCTCAAACAGAGGATTTGGTAAGATGAGAACCAACTTTGATTTTGCGCCTTACCGGCGTTCCACGGTCGGCTTCGATCGGCTCTTCAATCTTCTCGAAACGAGCGCGCGTGAAGAGGACGGCTATCCTCCCTTCGACATCATCAAGGAAGGTGAGGACAGCTATCGCATCACCCTGGCACTGGCAGGATTCGCGCCCCCGGACGTCGAAGTGGTGGCGCAACAAAACCTGCTGATCGTGTCAGGCAGCCGACCCGAAGAAGATGGGCGAGGCGAGTATCTCCATCGGGGAA
The DNA here is from genome assembly GCF_044029435.1 of Novosphingobium oxfordense. Lineage (NCBI taxonomy): Bacteria > Pseudomonadati > Pseudomonadota > Alphaproteobacteria > Sphingomonadales > Sphingomonadaceae > Novosphingobium > Novosphingobium oxfordense. Next base: position 304,709 of record NZ_CP147007.1, read on the forward strand.
TTGCCGCGCGTGCATTTGAACGGCGCTTCCAGCTTGCCGATTTCATGGAAGCAGGAAACGCCAGTTTCGAGCATGGCCTGCTCTCTATCGAGTTGAAGCGAGTGGTACCCGAGGCGATGAAACCGCGTCGCATCGAGATACGCCAGAGCGAGGCCAAAACCCGTCTTGGCGATGCGAAGCATGAGGTCGGCGCGACCGTTTGATCTTTCCTCGCCAGCCTGCCGGCGGTGCTCGTTGTCCCTACCGCCGGCAGGCCCCCGCCAAACCAGCCTGGAAAAAGAGGTGATGGTTATAGTGTTGGGTGATGGTTATAGTGTTGGTGGAGCCTATCCGCGAGCAATACGACACCGATCACTCACGCCGAATGCGGGGAAACAGAAAGGCATTTTCCCTCACGTCCAATGCTCGCCGTTGGGGCTGGAAAGATTCTACTGGGAAAGCCTGCGAGGCTCTCGCAGCGTGTATTCGCCGTGTTCATCGTATGGTGTTCTGGCGCAATTCTAACTGGGGGACATTGGCAGGCAAAAATCATATTGGAGGTGACCCATGCAGGCTTTCGTCTTGCCGAAAGGATGCTGGGCGATCTGCCGGTAGATCGGCGCCGTATCTGTCGCGCACTCACGGCCCGCTCGCTCACTTCAACCACGTATTCAGGTTCGCATAGTCTCAAACCTGGTCGGGGGTTGAACCTCTAACTCGCCCGCCATGAAGCCAACATATCCGGGCGGCCATGAGCGCAAAACCGATCAGAAGAATGATATCCGCCAGGAGCAACGACGCCGAAATGTTGAATGCCTTGACTAGGGCCAGCGCCGGGATCAGCGCTCCGGGACCGGAGATCCGGTCGGCGAGTGCGTCCACCTGAAGGAGAAACGGTAGCGGGAGCAGATAAGTCAAGCCGACGCGCCACCAGCGTCCCCGTACCGCCGCAGCGCGCCATGCGATCACCATAGGAGGCAAGGCCGTCACGAACGACAGCGCCGCGATGATCCATCCGTTATCAAAACCGAGCTTGCGCGCCACGTCCAGTTCGTCGCCGCCGCCCATCAGCGGTGGTACCCAGCGGAGATGGTAGTAACTGGCGAAGATGCAGCCAAATGCAAACAGGGATGCGCGGCGGCGGAGACGGAGCGCAGCACCATAGGCAATGGCGAAGCTGATTGCGGGACCAAACAGTTCAGTCGTAAGATCAGGCACGCGCGCACAGCCATCTGCGGCCATGTAAGTTGAAAAGTCGACTGTTCCCGCTTTGCCGCAGACGATTGCGCCAAACAGATGATGGCCCAGTTCATGCGCCTGGTAACAAAGGCCCAGCAGGCAAAGGAAGGCGCCGATCGTTGCTGGCCTCACCGGTATTTCCAACTTCGCGCAATCGTTTGGTTTCATAGCGGCACCCCTCGCGTTTTTGTGATGCTGGTCATTTATGTAAGGATTTACATATTGGTCAAGAGCGCTGAGTGAGCAACGGGGGCAAGATGGAGACGCCGCATTTCGCTTTCGGGCGTCACTGGCTTCACTGTAACCGTTTCGTTCGCGAGAAGTGGCGTGCTTCTGGGCTGCCGCCGCCATCTCGGTCAGGCGAGATCGACTGAAACGGCGGCGTCGCGAAATGCGCCGTACTCTACGAGCCGGCGCACTTTACGCTTTTGCACAGCCAGAAACGCTCTTGGCTCAAGACATTCGCGTAGCCAAGTACGGGAGCATGCCCGGCACCATCATGTCCCTCACGTAGAGGATTGCCGCTATCCGCCTCTCATGCGGATCGATGGCACCGACTTCGTCAGATCCTCATGAGACGACACTCGCCGGCCAGGGCCGCGTCAAGGCTAATGCCTATGCCTATGCTGTCGAATTCGCCCGTGACTTCGGCACAAGAGAGAAGCTGCTGTGCAATGGCTGAAATGCCCGTCATGAATTGCGTCAAGCCGAGACTCGGCCCACCACACAACGAACAGGTATTGAGTTCGCGAGGAACCGCCCTCGGGCAGCTGTTAGATCGCTTCTTCTGACGCCGTCTCCACAAGGGGCATCACATACCATTGTCCCGCGATCGTCCGGAAGAAAAGCATGGGACGGTGCCCATCGATCTGTTGAAATCGATAGCGATCATGATCCCCCTTGGTCTTTACCCACGTACGCGCCCACTCGGTTGCTTTAAACTCACTAGCGAACTCGTCGCTTTGGGCGACCGGCAGACTGTGGTTATCGTCCCGAAACAGGGTATATCGCATCGAAAAACTCCTTGTTCAAAGATCTGAAAGCCGGTTGATCGTCAATTAGGTGGCGGGGACCTTCACTATTCGGTCTGATCTCGGGGATACAATGTCGAGTAGAGTGCGCGCAGTACCCGGTCGGTCATCACGGCATTGCTCGCAGCCTTGGGCAGTTCACGGGTCGCGAAACGCTGCAGGCGCTCAAGATCCCTACGCGGGATCGCAATCTCCATGGGCATTCGGGCAAGATTGGGGGATCGACACCCTGTACTGCGCGCCCGACGCCAGGAAGCGTTCGAGTAACGCTTCCGGTCAGCACAGCTCCACCCGAGCGCTTCGCTTTGTCCGGGCTTATCGACGGCAGCGCGATGGCAAATTCCATGAAGTCCTCCACGGGTGATGTGACACATTCGAGCTTCCCGCCATCGCCCCGTTTCACCGGTCCTTTGATCAACGCATCGAAAGGACCCCATCGACCTCGATCTGTATCGCCGGATGGCTCAACTGCTCATGGGCGATCCGGACTGAACGAGTGCGCTCGCACATGATCCACAAAGTCGAGATCTCGCATGGTAAGCGGGCTTGGTCGTCTTTCCCTCACCGAACGTACGCATAGCGGCGAACAACTCGTCGATCTTCGCAAGCGCTTGGTACCATGGGCCTTATTCAAGGCCGGCTTGCTCCGGACCGCCGCTCGGTCGGCAGCCATGAGGCAAAGATGGCGCGCTTGATCACCCGGTTAAGGTCGGAATGGTCCACGCCTCGAAGGGATGAAGAACGGAAAAATGGTTGCGGCATTGTCAGTCTCCTTTCCTCCTGTTGCTCCCGACTTTCCGTGCGCACTTTGGCTTCCGTGATCGAGATTTTGTTAAGGGCGCGAGTCGCGTCAAGCAGGAATTTTGCTCTGCAAATCAGGGCGCCGCGCGACGTGGATCGGGCGGAGATGCTGGCGGATTTGTTGGACGATGGTGCCGTGGCTTTCACGCTGCTCGAACGGGCACGCGCCATGTTCCAGGTCATGACGAGCATGCCAAGCCGACTTCACCACCAGATCACAAGCTAGACAAGGATTTCACACACTGGGCAATTGAAGACGAAGTTCCCCGATGCCTTATGACAATCCCAGTATCGAGCCGATCGCAGCCACCAGTATGGTGGCACCCGAACTCACGCGGCAACCTTCAGAAAAGGCCCCCGTTCGAGCAGTCGGAAAAAACGAGCGATGGACGCGAAGACGCTGATGACATCCGCAATAGCGGCTAGCGTCAAGGGCCACTTCCGTTGGTGCCTACGGATTGCGCTTGGATGCCAAAGTATGCCGGGCACTTGAGATCGGCGCGTAAAATATCAGCCATTGACACTGGCTGCGATACGGCCAGACTTTACCGCTAGCGCAACGCTATCGTAGTCGCGATCTGTCTGTTGAATATAGGACTGGGCAAACTGGCAAAGTGCTTCGTCAAGCGCTTCGCTACTGCCACAATAGCCAGCTATTAGAGCGGGATCGCCAGACTTCGCATGCGCTTGTGCGAGCGCCCACCCGCACAGTCCACAGTAGGACGATAGGCCCGCTAGGCTGGAATGATCCCCTTCGGCAAAGCGCGCCCCGCCCTTCATGTCTGCGAGTTGTCGTACATAGAACCAACGATCAGCGACTACCTGCCCCCAGCCAAGAAAAATATCGGGCGAACCCTGTGTTAGGCGCTGACCGATCACGACCCGCTGACCTTGATTCTCCATTGAAAGCTGAGTCTTCGCAAACGGCGCGAGGACTGACGCTGAGGCTTCCTTTACCTGCAGGAAGAGCGGATCATAGCCATTCAAACCTTCCAACAGGATGACCCAGCAACTGGTCCCGACGCTGCCGACGCCTACCGTCTTGCGAGCGACATCAACGATGCGATAACGCTCCAGAAGGAAACGTCGCTCCTCTGGCAGCGATGCAATATAGGTCCGGAGCATTTCATTTAGCGCCGCCTGGATCGGCATTACGCCATCCACTGTGTCCTCGCGCACGATCAAAGGCCATTCTTCGACAATGCGCCGCTGGCCACCGACTTCTTCGGTTAGCCTATCCAGTGCACGCATGTGACCGCGCGTCCTCGCTCGGCTCAACGCCTCCTCCGCTGAGCGCCGCACGCCAGCCGGCGCAGCAGCCAGGATGCTTCGCTCGTCGATGCTATCATACCAGACTTGCAGGAAGCCCATCTCGGCGTATCGGCGGATATCACGGCGATAAGAAGAACTCGCGGCCCGGACAGCCGCATCACGATCCCCTCGACGGCCACCTAGTCCGCGCGCCAATAAGGCGGCGCTGCTCACTAGCCGTTTCAGATCCCACTCCCAAGGTGCTGGGTGGACTTCATCGAAATCGTTGATGGCAAAGACCAGATTACGCTCAGCCGAAGCAAATAAGCCAAAATTACTGGTGTGCATGTCCCCGCACGCCATCACATCGATTCCAGTGCGCGAAGTGAACGACAGATCCCGCGCCATGACAACCGCAGCGCCGCGCAGAAAGCTGAACGGCGATGCGAGCATGCGGCCATAGCGTACTGGCACCAATTCCCTGATCCTCGTCGCATTTTGTTGCTCCAGCAAGTCGACCGGGTCTGGTCATACAGGATCGGCCACGTAGCGGGCGTGGGCGGTACGCGGAACTTCGCGCCGCAACGCCTTTCCAGTCGCGAGGCGCTCGCTGAGGGAAGGACGCAGCGTGGTAAAATCACGGAAGTGTCGGCCCTGCATCGGATGAAGCATCGTGCCGGCAGCGTCATCTTCGCTGAATTGTCCGACGGCGCCGCTTTCGGTCGCGTTGTTTGTGATCATAGTTGGCCCTTCTGTGATTTCACAGCGCGGGCGGAACCGATGAACGCCTCAGGGAGCCACCGGCTCTGTCTGCGCTTTACTAAATTGCCATGACTCCCGCAGTCACGCGAGCGCTGGCCATATTCAGCTATACTCGCTTGCAGGGTCCAGAAATGCACTATTCGCACGAGCGGCGATCTGTCGAACCCGAGCAGCTACGAAGTGTGCCCCAAAATAGATTCCGTGGCCGGAGCGAAGGTGAACATTTCCGCAGGCTTAAACTTATCGGTGACATCGAATGCGAGATCGTTGTTATTAACCGAAATCTTCTTCACGGGCGCGGCCTCAGAGAACTCAAGTCCGGCGAGTCTGACCCAGAACACGGCAGGGCTATAGATTCGGTCAAAATAAAGCACCCGTTGGTTTAGGTTGATGATCAGCCGGAAGATGGACCGCGACACTTGGTCGAAGAGGAATGCCTTTCGCTCTGGAGTTGGTAGGCCCACCGGTGCCCCGACTGTTCGCATCACACTCATGAGCGTCGCGATCGCGTCGCGCTCATCCTTCGGATCGGGCAGATTCTTGGCGTAATACGCGCCTCGGGCCAAGCGATCCGCCGGTTCGAGCGTGCCGGGAAGAGGTTTGTTGCCACCAAAGCCAGCATATTGTGAAAGAATTGCGAGTTGCTTGTCGTAGCTTGGCTGGTTGGTCAGCATGATATATTTGCGATCACGATAGATCTTCATCTGTCCATCAATCATCTCGAAGATTGCCGAATCGCCCGTGGCATCTTCGATGGAGACATGGAACAGACCTGGCGTGCCGTCGGGGTCCACCGCCATCCGAAGTTGGAAAGGCGGCCTTTGCATGGCGTCGGCCGCCTCCTGCACAGATGTGCAGTTATCCAGAATCCACTGCATCCATAGGCTGATGGAAAGGCCCGGCTCCTTCGCGTTTCGCGGCGCTACCTTGGTGTCATCGAGCCAGAGGACGTGGGACGAGAGACCGCGCTCGTTCACGCCCGACATCGAAAGCCGGTCGTACATGGTGATTACCAGGCTTCCGTACCTGCTCTTCCACTTATACGAATTGCTGTCGGCAGCTCCCCCGTCGCGCTCCATCCCCCTCGGCAATACCCACAGATCGACCGGGCAATCGGTGTACCAGTCTTCATTCCGGCCGACGTAAGTGCCGAGGCTGTTGTGCCAAAGGATGCGAGAACAGGCTTCCGCCCGCTGCCAATAGAGGATCATCGAAAAGAAGCCGGAGCCGCAGGCAGCGCCGCCGATCAACATGGATTTGAGGAGCGTTCGTCTGCTGCGGCTTTCCACGGTTGCCACTTTCATAGACATACCTCGTCTCCTTGTTTGTCACCTATTGAACAACCCGAGCCTCGGGGAAATGCCATGATCCGTCGATAATCTCGGCACGTGGCCGGTAGAGCCGGACGATGTAGTTCCAGCCTTTCATGATCGGTAGGCAATTGGGTACTTTCCCGTCACAGCCACCGAACTGGATTCGGATCGAGCCATCGTCGCTCTTCTTCGCCGTAATATTGTTAAATGAGTAAGCATTGTACGGGTTCTGCACGAAATACCCCTTTTCATTGTAGAGAGAAACGGACCAGAAGCCGTCGACCGGGACATCCTTGACGACGAGTTGATGAATGGTCTGGCCATCATTCTTCGCCGGAGTGCCAATGAGATAGGTCGCATCCTTATCGGGATTGCCGGCCCAGCCCATGGCCGCGCCAATAAGGAAGCGCACGGGGTCGACGTCGCTCTTCGAGCCATACATATGCCGCTGATCGGAAAGGGTCGAGGCGAGCACCAGCAGCGCGTCGCGCACCTTGTCCTGACTGGCCTTGTCCCAATTAGGCACTTCGAATTTGCCCGGTCCTCCGGGCTGGACAGTCTTGATCGCGTCCTGCAACGCGTGCACTTGTCCGACGTCTTGAGGATTGCTGGGATCCATAAACGTACGCACGAAGATGATGACGTAGCGGGTACCGATATCGTTCCGCGTTAATGCGTAGGAACCGGGCTTGTAGGCGACGAGGTGTGTGTATTGATCTTGGTCGATTACCTGCATAGACATGAACCGCTTGCCGGCATCTGGCAGGGTGACTGTGACAGGGCCAGCATCGAGATCAAACACGGCGCCTGAATAGATCGTGTCGCGATTGGAGCGGACGACAAGTTGCTTGTCATCGACCGCCGCCAAATCGCGATTGTGGTCGAATTTGCCGAATCCTCCACGTTTAACAATGTTTCCGAAATAGAGATCGGATTCAGCGCGGACGAAGTTCTCGGCAGTGACGGGAACGACGCTGCTCGCTGGAGACTGTTGGGCGTGCGCGCTGCCGGTGGAACACACGGCGAAGGCGAGAGCGATAAAGGCTACTGCTTTCATGAGCCAGCTCCTGTCCTACACGAGATATTTGTTCAGTTGGCCTTCTCGAGTGGCGGCGCCTTCCACCTCCCATCGAGCGCCTCAGGCTTGGGCAGGTAGAGGCGCATCGTCGCCTCAAACGGACCTTTGGGTGCGGGTAGCCAGTTCGCTTCCTTGTCCTTGCCTGGCGGTTCATTCTGCAAATAAAGTGTCAGCCCGCCATCAGCGTCCTTTTTCAACTCCGGCAGCCGCGTGGAATTTATCGAATAGCGGTTGATCGGATTCCTGACGAGAAGGATGGACGGCAGCTCGTACATGGTGACTGACCAGAAAGCTCCGACCGGCGGCAACTGTCCTGGCGCGAACCGCAAGGTGTACCGGTTGTTGCCGTCGAGGGGCTTGCCATCGCGATCCACGAAATAGGACGGGTAGATGCTCTCTTCCTTTGGGTTGCCGTATATACCGAGAGCGGCCCCCATCATGCGATAAAAGTAATTGTTCTTCAGATACTCACGGGTGCCGAAGACATCGCCTGTGGTGAGCTTGCCAGTATCGACCAATGTCTTTTTCGCTTGCTCATAATCAGCCCACGCATCGGCCATACCCGCTAGCAAAGCCTCTTTCATCTCGGGCGCAAGCGAAGCGACATCCAAAGGCTTGTACGTGCCGACACCGATCCGTCCAAACCGCGCCCTGAGGTCCGTTTCGGAAGGGTGCGCGGGAGCAAATTGAAGCAGGAAATTGAGCAGTGTGAAGAATTCGAGCGAGGTCCTCTCTGCCTCGGGCGTGAGTGGCTGAGGGAAAGCGACTGACGGCGCCGGTTTCGGAGCAGGTTGACCGAGATAGGCTGAAAGCGGCTGCACCTTATACCCGTCCTGAACCCGCTTCACATTTTCCAGATCCGCAGGCCCTTTCAATTGCGTCCTGAACTGGAAAAAGGCGAACTCCGTTTCGGAATGAAGGACGTGCTTGACGCCGAGCGGCGTTTCGCCTTTCCAGTTAGGGCCCGCCAGCAGAAAGCGTCCCGCCGAGTTTCCTGTCGCGCGCGTGCCGATGTATCCCAGAATGTAGGTGTACATGTCGACGAACTGCACCGAATAGTACCGATCTTTCTCAACCTCCGGCACGGTTATGACTAGCGGGTCGGTCCGAAGGTCCGCCCCTACGAACGAGAACGGCACGTCGGTGTTGACGGCTTGAACGGCCCTATCGTCGGGTGAATAGAGTTTGAGGACGTTTTTCAGCGCGTTCCATGGCGCCTTGTATTCCGGATTGGTCTTGTCGATGAAATAGGCATACTGAACGCGGTAGCTGTCTACCATAGGAAAGCCGTAGATAGTTGCCTCTTCCGCAATTGCTCGCGCCTCGGACGGCGTAGTCGCCTGAGCGAGAGAAGCACTTCGAATTCCGGAGACGGCCGTCACGATTAACGCCGTGCCGGCGAGCAACACGATGCGCCGATTCAAGTCGCCCCAGGTAGGGCCATATTTTTGCATAATCGCTACCTTTTCCGCATCACCCATTTCTGTCACACGCGTCAATCCACGCGCTCGAAGTCGGGCATCCTGAATGTCTTGTCATAGAGCGGCTCCTCCGGACCATAGAACCGGAACGCCGGCAGCGGTCGTTTCCCCCCGGTGGGTATCCAGTTTGCCTCTAATCCAGCGGGGGCTACGGGCCCGACATAGATTGTCACACTGCCGTCTGCGTTCTTCTTCATCTTGTCGACGCCGTACGAGTCGAGCGTGGTGCGCATCGACTGCGTGTAGATGAAGCCCATGGTTGCACGGTCATACATGGACAGCGCCCAGAATTGCTTGACGGGCATCTTCGCTGGGACGGTGACCCTGTAGGTCCTTCCCGCCTCCAACGGATGACCCTCATTATCCGCCATTGCCATCAGATAGTAGACTGCCGGTCGGTCAGAGATCTGAGCGGGCACGAGCGTGCACCAGAAGAAGGCTAGCGCCCGACCGTCGATGTCAACTTGATCGGGGTATTCGTACGAGAAGCCGCGATTCCTGTCCGGCAGCAACAGGGGAACATATTGTCGGTTTGACCAAAAGTAGTAGCTGCGCGGCAAATGGTCGAATCGATCCTGTAGGTAATACCACGCGTCAATGGCCGCCTGTCGCATCGCGCGCTTGGTGACGTCGTCGGGATTATATGGCTTTCCGCGCTCTATTCCAAGCGAAGCGAGGAGGCCCATCATGACTTTGTCTTGCGATGCTACCGGCTCGTAGGTGAACGTATCGTAGAGGTATTTGAAGTAAGTCTCGTCATAGGGTGGAAATGTTGGGTACCGCTCGTTGACAGGGTCCAGAAATCGTTGCGTCGGAGGACTGGCAGCTTGCGAAAGGTAATACATCCGCAAGCGCTTTGTGTAGGCGTAGGCCTCCGCAGCAGTCTTGCCGGGCGCCCGCACGGTGCGGAACGCAAACATGATGCGATAATTGGGGGACTTCACGTGGATGTACCCCGGCGGCACGGCGCCACTGAAATCCGGCCCCGTAAACAGAATCTTGGCTCCCTTGCCGCCGTCCACGCCGGATGGTCCGACGTCCGCAATCGCCATTTGCCAAGCGTCGACAACCTGCCCGTACAAACTGCCATCGGGTCCGGCTGCCGGGATTTCCAGCACCACGGGACCGGGTTTCAGATCGGTATAGGCAACGATGTAATTAGTCGAACTATTGGGAGTGATCGTCTCAAACTTTGGCGTTGCCGGTGCGGAAAGCGCCAGAATGTCATTGTCCCGAGCCCCCAATGCCAAGGTTGCGGCCCGTCCGTGTTGAATCCCGACACGAGGCAATGACCACAGAAGAGTCTCGAACGCCCGCTGGTATTTGATCTGGTAGTCAAAATCGCCGTTGGAGCGCATGCTTGCGGGTGCCGGCTGTCCTCCCAGCGGTTCCTGAGTGACCTGCGCTGCCACATGACCAGTGGACAAAATGGCCAAGACGAGCACTCCAAGCGTCTCAGTGAGCGTTGCACTAGCTTTGGACACTACACGCTCCTCTCTAAAATATCCGGGTATTCCCTCCGGCCTGATCGCACACCACGGCTTCTATCAACTCGGAAAGAGGAAGGTGACACTGAGGCGTGCGCCCAAGCCTTCTGGCCCGTTATCGGGACTGGAAATCCAATATCGTATGCCGCCGCCGATAGAGACGGGTTGCTTGCCGAATTTCAGCAGTTTACTGACCGTGAGATTGGCGGGAACCGCCCATTCATCAGCCTTCCAGTTGTAGGAGCTCTCCAGATTGACGCCGAAAGTCCATGCGTTGTGGGTCGTGTAGGACAGGAACGGCTGGAGAAACGTGCTGCTGATGCCGGCCCGCACGTCATCTCCTGCAATCGACCAAACATGATTTGCCAGCATCCCATACGTCCACGACCCGCTTTGCTTGAGCGCAATCCCGGTCGGACCGGCGCCCCATCTCCCGCCGCCAAGGAACTTGTCCGTAGCGGTCGGCAAAAGAATGACCGGGCCCGCACCCCAGATAATACCGCCAGCCCGCCCTGCCTTTGGGGTAAAGAAAAAGCTTTGCGTTGTGTCGCCGAGGCCTAACTGGCTTCCACTTCCGGCCACCACGTCGCTTTGGCTGATGATTGGCAGGATAGTCCGCGAGATCATGTTCCAGTTGGAATTGAAAGAGATCGGAACGACGGGCTGGAAGTTGACCTGGAATTTTTCGCCGTCGTTGTCGGGCCCTATCTTGCCATCATAATTTGACTGAAATGGCAGGCTGACGAGCGAGCTGATCGGATTGGAAAGTTTTTGGGCAAGGCTCGCTTCTTGCGCGCTCTGCTCCTGCGCGTCCGCCGAGACACTGATAGTTGCACCAATGATCGCAATGGCCCCGCAGCGCAGCCGCCGATTGAGATCACGATGTCTTTTTCCACCCCCCAGAAATGCCGGTAGCTTCACCACAAATATTCCCTCCATCATAAGAGAGGATTAGATGCACCCAACGGCCAATTCACTATAATGACTGGATCTCAATATCCGATTTCATATCGCATATTCTTAAATTTATGGTCGCATCATCGGGAATATCCCTAGGTCCAACCCTTGAATTTCCGGTAATTTATCTGTCGGCGGCTAGGCAAAATGTTGTAATTTCGTCGTATAGTCACCCATGTTTGGGTACTTTTAAGATTCGATCGAAGCACTATGCCGATTGTGGACACAATAGCTCACCTGACCGCACGAGACTGTCCCGTTTTTGACATTTTCCTTTTTTTCGAAAAAATCATGCCCATGCTGTGCGATGAATATCATTCTGACTTGCTAGCGGGTTGGTGGTTTGCGGGGCTGACGGAGGGCCTACGACAGGCTCTTCTAGGCCATCTCCGCGTCAAGCGCCTGACCCAAGGCGAACATATTTACGAGGTGGGCGGACCGCCTAACGGCTTGCATTGCGTTTTAGATGGCGAGGTGCGGCTGTTTGCCTATCCTCGATCCTCGCGTCCTTTTATTACCCGCATCCTTCGCCAAGGCGACTGGTTTGGCTCGCTGTCTACTTGTGACATGGGGCCGCAACCCAATGACGCCGTGGCGTTCGAGACGGTGACCATTGCTTCACTGAGCGTATCCGATATCGACGCAATCGCCATCGACCATCCTGCGATCTGGCGCCAGATCGCCTTGATGAATGGCCGTGAACACCGCTTCTCCGCAGAGTTTGTCATGGCAATGATGGGCCAGTCGATGTCCGATCGTCTTTCAGTTTTGCTCAAACTGGGCTCCATCGTGGAGGACGATGGAGTCCGGGTAATCAAAATTACGCAGGAAGATCTGGCCGCTGTGGCGGGCTTCTCACGGCAGCGAATCAACGCTTTGCTGCAGAAGCTCGAAAAGGAGGGACGAATTGAGCGCGGCTATGGCTCCATTCGCATTCTGGATGAAAGCCTGATTGCACCTTGAAGCACAAGCCGGGACAGATCGCCAGCAAGCTGCATGAAACGGAGATTGAGCTGGCATAGGACGGGACGGTGGCGGACGCGTGCTGCGGGGATCAACGTCACCGAGCAGAGCCCATATCGCAGGCGCAAGGAGTATGGCGGCCTGAAGATGGATCAGGCGCGGCGGTGAGACCTTGTGAAGGAGAACGCAAGGCTTCGTCGGGCCGTTTCGTATTTGACGCTCGACAAGCTGATCCTGCAATAGGGCGTACGGAGAAACTACTGAGCCCCGCGAAGGCGCCGGCGCTGTATCGAACATATCAGGGTAATGATGATTGTTTCCGAGCGTCGGGTGTGCCGCATGCTCGGACAACATCGATCAACGCAGCGCAAGGTGCCAAGCGGGGCAGATGAGGAAGCAGCCCTGACCGGGGACATCATCACCTTGGCCAGGCAGCATGGTCGTTATGGCTATCGCCGGGTGACGGCCTTGCTACGGGACGCGGGCTGGCACGTGAACCGTAGGCGTGCAGAGCGTATCTGGCGACGGCAGGGCCTCAAGGTGCCGCACAAACAGGCTAAGCGCTGTCGCCTCTGGCTCAGCGACGGATCTAGCACCCATTTGCTCCCCGAGTATCCCGCCCATGTCTGGTCCTACGACTACGTCGAAGGATGCACGCACGGCAGACGTAAGTTCCGCATCCTGTCGAATATAGGCGATGCCGGACAGGCGATAGCACCTGATTACGTGCCAGATCTCACTTACCGCTTGCTTCTTTTGGGGCGTCCACATTAAGCCTCCGCTCCGATGCTGGCAGCGTTCACGCTGAACCGGACGTTTTCGCATATTTACATCGAAAGCTGGATCGGACAGCAGTGAAATGGCTCAGTGGCCGCGATCCTCTGAAAGTTGCTTGCTACAAAGACCAGAAGGCTGCCAATGCTCGGTCAAGGTCGTCGGCGCCATGCTGGCATCGTGCAGGATTAGTGCGAATCCCTTTCTTTGCTCACGGCCGATTGCCATGAGCAGCATCGGAGGGCCGCTCCGGATGGTCAGACTGTTGCCATCGCCGCGCCCGAATTGAACACCCTCAGGAGTTTCGAGGCAGGTGTCGCCACTCACTGCATAGAATGCTTCGGGTCCAGAATGAACGTGCAACGGAGCGGTCATGCCTGGATTGAAAACCGATCGCAGATACTCTGCAGCGTAAGTCGCCGCGGGTTTCACTGCGAGTGGGCCAACAATCGCGGAATGGTTGCTGCCTCGTGCTCGCCACCCTCTACTTTCAAGAGTGAAAAGCCACGTTGAGCCAAAAGCTTCGACAACCACGCTGGTCTTGGCGGCTGCTTGAGCAGCTGCATCTCTCGATGGAAACTGGTCCAGGTGCCAATATACGGGACTTTGCGGCAGCGCAGCTATAGCCTGATGCGCGAGCAGGCACGCGGGCCCGACTCTTTCCGTCGTGTCACATGACCGCGCCGTCGCCTGCGATCTCGCAGCTGTGGGTAAAACGACTGCGAAGGCTATAACCAAGCTGCCCAAGATTTTCCGCACTGCGCAAATCTCCGCATAGGAACAAACTTAGTGATGCCATTTGCGCGACGGTTCAATAGCCTTCAATGCATCTGCTCATGGAGCTTTGGCGTCCAAAATGAAAAGAGAACAATCCGCTGCCATTCCATATCGTCGCAATGGCAGGCTTCCGCTTGAAATTCTTCCTGTTAGGTCGAAGGTGGCGGCTCTTCGAGCAGTCAAAAATGAAGAAAGCAGTTGCGTTCCGGTTCCGAGCCGAGATCGGAAGCTTGGTCGACATGGGGCGGTTCCGGGTTGGATCAGGATGGGCTGAGATTCGATATGTCACGCCACTATGACAAGCGTGCCGCTGGCGCCCAGCAGTCCCTATCATCTGAACGGGTCTGCTCAGCACGAGTGGAACGCAGCATCGCCGAGATGGTGCGTCCGCCTTGGTCGATCAGGTGCCGAAGCCTGCGGTGGCACCCTAGGGACACGAACGTGCCACTAAAGGTCGCGGTTAAGCGCCCTCGGTCACTGCGGACAACCTTTCATGACGCCCGAACGTTCGCTGCGAGATTTTCCGAGGGTCTGCACACGGGCGACACGGCGGCATCGGGTCCTGCAAGGATATGCCGCTTCTGTGAGCACGATGCTGGAAGGCCCGGCGGCAACAGGGTTCAAGCACAGCTGCCACGCTCGCCAGATTCGAGACGCCCAACAAGACCGTTGCTTCGCGCGAGGGAGTGGCGACTGCGGCTATTTCGTCAGGTAAGTGCTTTCTGGTGGCAATCGTCACCATCCTTGGTCGTGCTGGCAACTGTTGCGACGCGAACCGCATCGGCGTGCTGAGTCCGATAACGACGGTAAAGGATCGTCCACAGCATCATGCCCCCTACCGCGACATAGCCGATAATCGGTCCGACCACGAGGTACTGCTCGATCGTGAGCAGATAGATCAGAGCTACCGAAACGGCAAAGTCCGCCAGCAGGCCGATCCCCCAGACCAACGTCATCACCATCACCGTGTGCCGCACCGGCGCATCATTACCCTTGGCATCGAATTCTGCCAGCGCCTGCTCCGATTGGCGCGCCATTGTCGCGCGGGCAAGCGGATAGATCAGCGGTTTGCCGATGGCCGCCGAGCCCAGGAAGGCAAGCGCGATTACGAGCGTCACCAATTTCTCGCGCAGCTGCAGCATCTGCGCCGATCCGCCGCCAAAATAGGCAAGCGTCGAAAGGGCGATGCCGGCCACTGCAAGCACCGAAAGCGCATCGACCCGGCGGCTGCGCAGAAAGCTGCCGATGCCCCATAGCAGCGGCGGTATCGAGGACACCAGCAAGGCATGGAGCTCGCCCCAAGGGCCCTGGGTCTGATGGTATATCGCCAGCGGAGCCGCGATATTGACCGCGCAATCGAGCGCGAAAGCAGGCCCACGGCGCCGGATCCAATCCGAAATTCTTGTGCGGTTCATGACACTCTGCTCAATTGCTTTGGGAGGACGGGCGGCGCTCACTGCCCAGCGCCTTCGCCAATCCAGTTACCGTGAAATCCTGGCGGTATCCGATGCGGAAGATGAATGCTGGCAACCGGCGGCTCGGCGAAACGGCGCGCATCGAGAATGACGAGGTCCGTCGTCTCTTTGGGCAGATCGACGACCAGGCCGATGAGCCAGCCGTGTCCTTCAGGCACCTCAGCACTCTCCGGAACGAAGACGAATTCCCCGGGGAAACGGCCCGGCCCGAAGTCATGAACCGCATGTTCGCCGGTCAAGACATCGTACGCGAGAATGCGGGTGGCGCCAATGAACTGCCTGTTCGGGATTTCGGGAGTTGCGATACTCCAGACGAAGCGGTGGGGCAGGCCAAAGAAACGCTCATCGATGCGTGGAAAATCCTGGGCCGCGGTGTCCAGCGTCTGAACGTTGACGGCTCGGCTGACCGGATCGACCGTCCAACGCTCCAATCCGCGGCAGCGCGAACTTGGCCCTGCGCCATAGCCATCGAACATGCTCTCGTAAGCGCACAGGTCTATGACGGCTTCACCACCGGGCGCGTCATATGCGTTGGCGACGTGAAAGGCGTAGCCAGGGGCCACCGGACACCAGATGATATCGTCCTGGGTGCCGCTGCGAGGCATAAGTCCCACTCGGGCCTGATGATTGGGGTTCCAACGGTAAGGGAAGCCATGACCTTCGATCAGCGTTTTCATGGAGAAGGTTACCGGCAGGTCGAGGATCACCACAAAGCGTTCCGTAATCGCGCAGTCGTGGATCATTGGCCCGTGCTGCACCGAAACGGGCTCTTCGCGAATGACTGTGCCGGCATCACTGATCACGACATGGCGGATCATGCCCGGCTCGCGGCCATCATAGCAGATCGCATGGTTCTCGCCCGTGCGGGGATCGCGATGCGGATGAGCGGCGAAGCTTCCTTTCAAGGATCCGTCGAAGGGATTGTAGGTCTGGTCGCCCAGATCCGTGTCGAGTTCGACGGGAAAACTGCCGCCCTCCACCAGCGCAAACGTGCGCCTGGCGATCTCGACCACATTCGTGTTCACTGTATCGAACCGGTGCCTGGGTCCCGGAGCAGGTGTCGTTCCCAGCGCCTCGGCGACGGCGTTGGAGCGGATCCAGCGATTGCGATACCACAGAGGCTTGCCGTGCTCGATGGCAAGACCATGGACCATGCCGTCGCCGATGAACCAGTGATAGGACGCCGGATCGGGTTCGACGGGATTGGGTCCGATGCGCAGGTAGCGACCGTTCAGACCCGAAGGGACCGTGCCCGTCACCGCAAGTTCGTGCAGTGTGAGTTCCTCCTTCATCGGCGCGTGAATGCCGGTCAGGAATGGATTGCCGTCAACCGGCGCAGCCAAGCGCTTCCGGTTGAAGGCTGCGAGGGTTTCCACCCCTTTGGCGACGGTGTCGCGTATCAAGGTCTCGATAGGGCTTCCCATGACCACCTCCAATGTTTACGCTGTTACTATGAGTAGGAATAGTAACAGTGTCAACATCGATAAAAAGCCCTACCATCATGGTGATCTGCGCCAAAGCCTGATCTCGGAAGGGTTGCGGATGCTCAGCGAACGCGATGCTGATTCGCTCTCCCTTCGCGAACTGGCGCGTTCGGTCGGCGTGAGCGCCACATCGGTCTACCGACACTTCCCGGACAAGGAAGCGCTGATGACGGCTCTGGCGCTAGAGGGCCTCGCACAACTGGGCGCGGCTCAGCGGGCTGCCTCGGACGCGGTCGGTGGCGGCGCTGCCGGTTTCAAGGAAACAGGCCGTGCCTATGTCCGCTTCGCGCTGGCCAATCCGGCGCTGTTCCGCCTTATCTTTGCCTCACCAGCGCTTCTGGTCGGCGGCGTGAAGAGCGACATTGGCTCCGAGGCGCATAATTTATTGCAGGCGAACGCTGCCGCTACTGTACGGCGCGGCGGCGGCGACCAGGAGGTTCGCGCGGTGCAGTCCTGGGCGCTTGTCCATGGTCTCGCAATGCTCATGCTCGACGGACAAGTGGCAGTCGACGATGAGCTTATAGAGAAGGCCATCTGCTGAAGGCAGCAACGAAGCGCTGCGCCCACCCTGGAAACATACGTTGCTTTCACCGGGGGCAAATATCTGTCCTTAAGAAGCCGATCGAGCGTTGTTGCTTCACATGCTTTCGGCAGCTTCCGCAGTGCTATCGACCGCCTTCCGCCCCGTTCTGAAGTATCCGGCCGGAAGGTTCCGATAGCACCTTGCCGACTGTCCTCTTGCCAAAAGACTTGGTGGCGTCGGCAAACGACATGAAGCGTTCTCTCACGCCGTCCGCCCCCTTCTCACTCAGGCCGGGTCCGTTTCTGACAGGCCGAGCAGATGCCCATACTCGTTGATGCGATGAACCGAAATCCGCCGATCTATGTCGATTTCGTTGATGCAGCACGGATATTGTTCGAGGCGCCAGTAGCCCGAAAGCGGCAGGTCCAGCAATTGCAGCAGCAAGGCCCGATTCACGCTGTCATGGCCGACCGCCACCACCGTTTGATCGCGGTGCGCTTCGAGCATCAGGCGCAGGGCATCGGCCGCGCGCAGCGCAAGCTCCTGAAGCGTATCGCCACCGGGAATACGGACGAGTTGCGGCGCGCTAAACCAGAGATCATAGAGGGTCTGCCATCCATCCTGCACTTCCTCATGGGTTTTCCAGCCCCACTCGCCATAGTCGAAATCCACCAGTTCGGGGATGGTCCGGGGAGCCAAGCCGTAGTGACCGGCGATGGCCTGTGCCGTGTCCGACGATCGGCTCATGGGACTGGTATAGACGGCATCGACCTTCCATTCGCTTGCAATCCTGGCCGCCGAGGCGACGGCCTGCTTGCGGCCGAGGTCAGTGAGCGGCACTTCCTGGCGGCCCCGGAAGCGCGGCGGCGCGATGCCCTCGACATGGCCGTGACGGACGAGAATGAGTTTCATGGACGTTCCTTTCCTGGATTTGGCCTTTCGCGCTTCGACCTTCAGGCTTTGGCGAAGGGGTTGGTGAAGGGGTTGGTGAAGAATGCGCGCTTGCCCAGCATCCGTTCGATCTCGAGCAGCCGGTTATATTTGGCGAGACGTTCGCCGCGGCACGGCGCGCCGGACTTCATCTGCCCCGCGCCCACCGCCACCGCGAAGTCGGCAATGAAATCGTCGTTGGTTTCTCCGGAGCGGTGCGACACCATCGTGCCCCAACCCGCCTTGTGGCAGAGGTTCACCGCATCGACCGTCTCAGTGACGGTGCCGATCTGATTGAGCTTGATGAGGACCGCGTTCATCGCCTTGCGGTCGATTGCTTCCTGGATGAAGTGCGGATTGGTGACAGTGATATCGTCGCCCATCACCTGAATGCGCTGCCCCTGCGCGGTCGTCTGTTCGACAAAGCCTTGCCAGTCGTCCTCCGCAAAGCCGTCCTCGATCGAGACAATCGGATAGGCGTCGATCCAGCGGCCATAGAGGGCGAGCATCGCGGTGCGATCAAGGCGAGCCTGGCCCGCGCGCGCCAGATCATAGACCCCGCCTCTGCCGAAGGATGATGCGGCAGGATCGAGCGCGATAGCTATATCCTGTCCTGGCCTGTAGCCTGCGGCCTCAACGCCCGCGACTATCAGCTCGCAGGCCTCCTCGTTGTTTTCGAGCGCCGGGGCAAAGCCGCCTTCATCCCCTACGGCGGTCTTGAGGCCCCGCTTGTGCAGGATGGACCGGATCGCCGCATAGGTTTCTGCGCCATAGCGCAGGGCTTCGGCAAAGCTAGGCGCGCCGACCGGAACAATCATGAACTCCTGAAAATCAAGGCCGCTGTCGGCGTGCTTTCCGCCGTTGAGGACATTCATCGACGGCATCGGAAGCAGGCAGGCCCCCTCCCCGCCGAGTTGCTGGTAGAGCGGCACGCCTTCCACGATCGACGCCGCGCGCGCCGCTGCCATCGAGACGCCGAGAATGGCGTTCGCGCCGAGGCGGGCCTTGTTCGGCGTCCCATCGAGGGCAATCATGGCCCGATCAAGCGCCGCCTGATCGCAAACGTCATGCCCCTGAAGGGCCGAGGCGATTGGACCTTCGACCCGACCGATAGCTTGCAGAACGCCCTTGCCGCCATAGCGGGCAGGATCGCCGTCGCGCAGCTCGACCGCCTCATTGGCGCCGGTGGACGCGCCGGATGGAACGGCAGCGCTGGCTTCCGCGCCGCTTTCGAGGACGAGCGTGACGGCAAGCGTCGGATTGCCGCGCGAGTCGAGGATTTCGCGGCCATAGAGATTGGCGATACGGGTGCTGGGGGACATTGGCTAACTCCGGTCAGGCAAGAACCGAGCGGCCGACGATGGCTGTCGTCTCGCTCAATGTGTAGTGGATGGTAGCGCCGGTCAGGAGGTGGAAGCTCTCGACTTGCGCCGGGGTGAGGCCGTCGAGCGCCATGCACAGCGCGCGCAGCGTATTGCCGTGCGAGACGACAAGGGTGGTGCCGCCCGCCATCGCGGCGGGCAAGATGGTATTGACATAGGCGGCCAACACGCGAGCGGCGGTATCGCGCAGGCTTTCGCCCTGGGGCGGGGTTTCGGCATAGGAGCGCCGCCAAAGCCGCACTTGTTCAGCACCGAACTCGTCGGCGGCTTCATCCTTGTTCCGCCCCGTCAGCGCGCCATAGTCGCGCTCATGAAGCGCGGATATGACCGAAACGGAGGTTTCGCGGTTTTCAAGCACGCGCTGCATAATCTCGACCGTTTCGCTCGCGCGGATCGTCGGCGAGCAGAAGATCCGCGCCGGAATCAGTCACGCAAGCCCAAGCCGGTGCGCGACCTGCGCCGCCTCGTCGTGGCCGCGCGCCGACAGGGGCGGATCGCTCAGCCCCGTGAACACAGTGGCCGCATTGGTTTCGCTCTCTCCGTGCCGCATGACGACGAGGTTGACGGCGCCCCTCCCCATCAATGCACCAGAAACAGCGGCAGTTCGGCAGCCGCGAGCATATGCCGGGTCGTTCCGCCCAGCAGCCATTCAACAAGCAGGCCGTGGCGATAGGCCCCGGCCACGAGCAGATCGGCACCGATAGACTTAGCCTCATGGACAATCTGCGCGCCGCGATCATCACTTTCAGGGGGGATGATCCGCATATCAACGTCGATGCCTGCGGTACGGACCCGATCGGCCAGCGCCAGCGCAGGATCGTCCTCGCTTCCGATCCGCAGCGCCGTCACCGTCTCAGCCGCCTGCAACCACGGCAGCGCCGCGTCGATCGCATCGGCGGCTATGGGTGTGTCGCTCAATGCGACGGCAATGTGAGCAAAGCGCTCGGATCGCGCCTTCCAGTTCGCCGGGAGAAGCAGCAAGGGCTTGCCGGCTTCGCGGATCGCGGCGTGGCGGGCATCGCCGCTGTCCATATCATGCCCCTGCACGAGGACGAGCAGATCGGCATTCTGGGCGGCCCGAACGATCATCTCCTCCTCCGCGCCGACGGGAGCCTCCCAGGTTATGCGCGGGGTTCGCTCGTCGGCGCCGACATTCCAACACAGAAATTCCGCCTCGACTGCCTTGGCCTTGTCACGGGCGGTTCCTTCGGTCCTTTCGCGAAGGCGTTGAAACTGCACTTCCTCGCTCGGCGCAACGAGCCGATCGGGATCGCCCACGACATGCAGGCCCGCGATATGAGAATAGGGGTCGATCCTGGCCGCCATGACGGCGGCATCGAGACAGGGGCGAACGCTTTTGGCGTCGGTGATGACGGCGAGGATTCTCACGCTGGGATACTCATGGGGGTTAACTCCTGAACAGGCGGGCAAAGGCATCGGGCAGCGAGAAGCCCAGCCAGACGGCGAGAATGCAGATCGTGACGGACAAGAGGACATTGGCGAGGGCGCGCCCTGGCTCGCCGGTCTGGATGAGAGCCAGCGTTTGCAGGCTGAAGGAAGAAAAGGTGGTGTAGCCGCCGCAAAGCCCCACCAGCATGAAATTGCGGATTTCAGGGGGCACCGGAAGCCGCCCGCCCGTTTCGGTCAGCGCGGCGAACAGTCCGATGACGAACGACCCGCTGATGTTGATGAAGATCGTTCCCCATGGCAGCGCCTCGCCGAAACGGGCGGTGAAAATCAGGTTGATCCAGTAGCGGGCAATGGTGCCGATGGCCCCACCCGCCGCGATCCAGGCATAGGTCAGCATCTATCAGCCGCCTCCGTTCCGACCATTCGTGTCTCCCTGTGGTTGGCGCGGGTTGTGGTTGCGCGCTTGTCCCGATCGCCGATCAGGTGTGTCTCCGCTGGCCCGATATAATCGCGCGTGATCGGCAGGCTTTCGATTTCGCGGGCGATCTGAAGCTGAAAGACCATCATCCCGTCAAAGCGGAAACCCATCTCGCAGGATGCCAGATAGAACTCCCACATACGATAGAAGCGCGCATCGTAGATCGCTTCGATCGTCTCCCGGTGGACGGCGACCCTCAGCCGCCACTGGCGCAGCGTTTCGGCATAGTGAAGTCGCAGGACTTCCATGTCGGTCAGCCACAATCCGGTGGCTTCGAGCGCGGACAGCGCCTCGCTCGCGGCGGGGATATAACCGCCTGGAAAGATATGCTCGCGCATCCAGCGGTTGTAGCCGGGGCCTTCATCCTTGCGCCCGATCGAGTGAACCAGCGCCACCCCTTCATCAGCAAGTAAGCGGTCGATTCCTGCGAAATACTCCCCGAAATGCTCGCGCCCCACATGCTCGCACATGCCGACCGAGACGATCCGGTCGAACCGGCCCTCCATCTGGCGATAGTCGATCAGTTCAAAGCGGACCCGATCGGCAAGGCCCGCGGCCGATGCGCGTTCACGCGCCACGCGGAGCTGTTCGACCGAAAGCGTGATGCCGGTCACATGCACGTCCGCCATTTGCGCGAGCGACAAGGCCATCCCGCCCCACCCGCACCCAATGTCGAGTATCCGCGAGCCGGGCCGCAGATCGAGCTTCGCTGCGATATGCGCTTTTTTTTGCGGTCTGCGCCTCTTCCAGCGTCATGCCGGGATCGGAAAAATAGGCGCAGCTATATTGGAGATCGGCGTCGAGAAAGAGCCGGTAGAAGCCTTCCGACAGATCATAATGATGGGCGACATTGCGGCGCGAGCGGCCCGGCGAGTTGGTCCGAGTTAGCGCACGCGCCAGCCATTCCCGGCTCCATGCGAGCGGCCCAGGCCAGGGCTTGCGGCTCATGTTGCGCCCGATCAGATCCATGAACCCGTCGAGCGCCCCCTGTTCAATGGTGAGCGCGCCGTCCATCCAGGCTTGCCCAAGCTGATATTCGGGATCGAGCGCGATGAGGTTCGCGGTCCAGCGGTCCTTGACGCGAATGGCTATGTCGAGCCGGGGAAGGTCGATGGGAATGGCGCCGACGCTGAAAGGCTGTTCGTTGCCGATCGCGACCGTTAGGCGGCCGACCGAGATCATGTCGTCAAGATACCGATACCGCTCAATGTTTGCGTCGAGACGACTTTTAGGTGCGACCAATACGTCCACCGGCATGGCCTTCAAGGTCAACAGCGGCGAAAGCACGGCTCGCTCTATCCTCGTCACCAAGGCGGCCGCCATGGGCGCCAACTGCATCATCGGGGTCGATGTCGACTACGGTACGACTGCGAACAACGCAGCGACCGTCAATATGCAGGGGACCGCAGTCACTATCCGCAATCTCGAGGCGATCCTCGATGACGATGTGATGGAAAGGTTCGGCAAGTTCGAAGCATCGCTTGCCCGTGCCCAGGAAATCTCGCGCTGGCTCGCGGGCGAATTCGGGGAGGAGTAGTGGCGCCGCTGCCGGCCTGCACGTTTCTCGCGCCGGGCGCCACCTATTAGAAATTGCCGTAATCCTTTGAGATATCATCCCTATTTGGAGTTGCAGCGCGGCACAGCTCGTCCATGGTGCCCTTCTCCCGTAAAGGGAGAAGGGGGCTGGAAGGTGCGATCCGACCCAGCAACGGCGGCAGGCTCATTCGACCCCCGAGCCGCCGCCGTCCCTTACCTCTCCAGTATCGTCACACCCAATTGGCCCCGCCCTCGATCGAAAACTGCTCGAACCGCAATTGCAGCCGCCGCGTCAACCGCTGCACCACCCAGGCGCGATCGGAGGTGGAACCATCGCGCACATTCGCCGGTTGGGCTGGCGGAGGTAATCGCATGTCAGATCCCAACACCCAAGTCCGTGCCGTCGCCGAACTGGATCTCGATCGTTATCTCGGCACCTGGTTCGAAATCTGCCGCCTTCCGCTCAAATACGAGCCAGCAAAGGCGAACGACATCACCGCTACCTATTCGCTGAACGAGGACGGAACGGTCCGTGTCGAGAACCGGCTGCGCGACGAGGACGGAAAACCCGACCGGGCAATCGGCCAGGCGCAGGCGGCCGATGCCAGCAACGCCAAGCTCAAGGTGAGCTTCCTGCCCGAATACCTGAGGTGGATACCCTTCACAAAGGGAGACTACTGGGTGCTTGCGATCACGCCCGATTACGAGACCGCGCTTGTCGGCACTCCCGACCGCCATCATCTCTGGGTTCTGGCAAGGACACCTAACCCGCATCCCGAAACGGTCGAAGGCATGCTCGGCACAGCAAGGGCGATGGGCTTCGACTTGTCCAAGTTGATCTGGACCAAACAGAGCGGTGAAGCAGTCCCCGCCAGCGCCTTCATCGACTAAGTCAGTGCCTGACAGACATCCGTGACTTGCCCGACGAAAGCCGTACAGACCTGCACGAACCGGACTAATCGGGGCGGCGAGCAACGCCGCCCCTCGCAAGATCAGAAATGCGCGAGCAAACCTGCAGCGAAATAATGGCTGCCGGCGTTGCCCTTGAGATCGATGCGCGGCGCGATCGGCACCGCCACGGTGCCGTAAGGGCGCACCTCACTGCTCATGTAGCGCGCGCCGACGCCGAAAGTGAATGCGGCCGGGATCGTGTAGGTCGCCTCGATGCGGCCATAGAATTTGGCGGCGAGGTTGTTGCACTTGCTATCGCTTGCGTATTGGCCGTTCGAACTGTCGCGGCAGCGCTCATTGCCCCCGTTATAGTCTTCGTAGTAGCGATCGTTGTCGCCCTTGTAGAGGAAGGCGCCCGCAGCCGGGGTCAGGCGCAGACCTGCAAAGACAGGAATCTTGTAACCCGCGCCGAGCTCGCCGCCCCACTGCCCCTCTGAACGCGCACCGTTGGCTTCAAGGACAACGTCCGAGGCAAAGGCCGGTGTAGCCGAGACAAGCGCAATCATGGCCGCAATTGCAGCCGAAGTCTTCTTCATTGTTCCCCCCTGGGTGTTTGGAAGGACGCGCAAGTACCAGAGAAGTGCTCGATTTCAATAGCGCACGTAAATTAACCGAACGCTCGTAACTAATGACGAATTCGTGAGGACGGACGGTGCGTTCGTTGACAGTTCAAGCTGCATTGGTGCTCATTGGTTCCGCCAGCGGGCGAAGCGACTGGACACCCTGATTTACTCGGCTTGGGTATCGGTCTGAGGGTATCAGACGCAGTCTTGGGCATGGCGCGCGCGGCTACGGGGTGTTTTCTGCCAACCGGGGGCGCTCTGTGGAGGCATCAGCGCGGTGCCGGCGTGCATCATGCCGAGTTCGGCCGACATTCCCAGTAGAGGAAGCGTTTGAAGTTGAACGCGATGTTGGCGAGACCGATCTTTGCCTTGGCACGCTCTATGCCGATGGTACGGATGAACAGGCCCATTCGGTGCTTCTGGGTGGCGAAGACATGCTCGACGGCGGAGCGGACCCTGGACCGGGCGGCATTGGCGCGCTGGCGCTGCCCGGGGAGCGGCTTGCCCGGCGCTCTGCGGAAGTGGATCTTCGAGATGAGCCCGGCGCGCAGAATGGCGCGTTCATTTTTCTGGCTGCGATAGGCCGTGTCTGCCCAGATTGCGCTGCCGGTGTTGGCCGGATCAATCAATTCCGGCAATTCCCGGCCGTCGTAACGGGCGGCGTCACAGGCCGACCAGGTACGAATGAAGCCATGGCGCTGGTCGATGCCGATATGCGACTTGTACCCGAACATGGGCGTGGCGATTTCCGCCAGGAATTTTCCATCCGCACCCTTCTTGCGCCGCCCCCGCTTGAGCGTCCAGCGCGCATCACGGTCTTTCTGTGCGAGCCTCGCCGGCTTCGCCGCCCAGGCCTGGGGAATGCCACCCTCCCTGACAACGGCGCGCTCTTCGTCTGTCATGCGCTGGCGCGGAGCCGAGATGATGCTGGCATCCACGATCTGCCCACCCATGGCCAGATAACCCAGCGACTTGAGGTGAGCGTCGAACCGGGCGAACAAAGTCTCGATCGCATTCGCCCGGACCAGAGCTTCGCGAAAACGCCAGATCGTCGTCTCATCCGGTGTGTTATCGCCATCGTCGAGCCCCAGGAAGCGACCGAAGCTGCGGCGGTCCAGGATCTGGAACTCGGCTTGCGCGTCCGACAATCCGTAGAGTGTCTGCAGGATCAGCGTCTTGAACATCATGACTGCGTCAAGCGGCGGGCGACCGCCCCTGCTACCATCAGAACGCTGCAAGGCCGCATCCAGCGCGGGCCGGAATATCTCGAAGTCGATCAGACCGGCCAGCTTCTCCAGCGGATCGCCCGCCGCGGACAAGGCTGCATACCGCTCGTCGAGATCGAAAAAGCCACGCTGTGCCGACACTTCACGCCTCCATCGCTCAGCTCGATGGAATCACAATCCCGCACACACCGCTACAGGTAAATCAAGGTGTCCGACTGCGACGAACACGTATACATGCCAGGGGATCAAGTTGGACGCCTCAGCGAGGGAAACACCCATCTCAACGAATAAAGCCAGAACACGGATAGCGCGGCCGGCAATTCTCCATTCCCCGCATACCCTGTGCGCACGCCCTCCCTTCCGCAGTCAAGGCCCGTGCTCTTAGAAATGGTCAAAGCCCGACCGAGCAAAACTATCCGTAATTACTAGCCAGGAATTGTCGGAGACCGCGCCGCAAGCAGGTTTCAACTTGCGCTTTCAATAATTTAATGCTTGGGAACCTGTGGGCGCGATAGACCTTAAAAAGCGGGTAGCAAATCGACATGATGAAAGAGGCTCTCCTCGAATTGACCGGCGATATCGTCGCCGCGCACGTAACGAACAACGTCGTTTCGACTGACCAGCTCCCGCAGCTCATTGCCACGGTTTACAACTCGCTCGACAAGCTCGGTGAGCCGGTCGAGCCGTTTGAGGAAGTGCGGGTACCGGCAATCGCGGTCCGGTCGTCGGTCAAACCCGACGTGGTCATCTGCCTCGAATGCGGTGCCAGGCAGAAGACCTTGAAGCGTCACCTCATGGCGCAGCATGGCCTGACACCCGAGGAATACCGGGCGCGCTGGAAACTCGCGGCCGATTACCCGATGGTCGCGCCTGAATACGCGGCCAAGCGCTCGCAAATGGCACAGAGCATCGGACTTGGCAGCAAGGGTGGCCGAAAGAAGGCCCAAGCAGCCGAAAACACCAGCGCCAACCCCAAAATCGAGACGGCGACCGCGCCCAAGGCCAAGCGCAAGCTTGGCATCGAAGCGGGCTAAAGGCCTGCGGAAATCAGGCAGCCGCATCGAGGCCGACAAGCCGTCATGAAACCTCCTTGCCCAACAGCGAGCAATATTTCCCCGCCGCCATCGCCCGCGCTTCGCGGATGAGGCGGCGGATCCGCGATTTCAAGGAATCCGAACCACAGTCGCCGTCTTGCATAGCGCGCTCGGTCCCGTAAAACGCCTCGACGATCTGCGTAGTGCTTGCGCCATCCACCAGCGCATCGTGCACTCTGAGAGCATCGACAAAACGCCCCATCTTCGGATCAGGCGGGAACAGCGACATCACAAATCGCCTGTGGCTACACAGGGCCAACAATTGCCGAAGCGGCAGGATCCGTGGACGCAGAGCGGCGACGCCCGACAACCTGTAACGAAGTACGACGGGCCCACCCCGCAGCGATCCGCTGGCTACATCGAGCCTTATCCGGCACCGCCCTTCCGCCAGTACAGCATGCTCGCGCCCGTCGCCCCCTATCACGAGATCAAGCCAGGAGCGGAACCAGTGCGGGTCGACGGCATCGGGATCGCCGAGGGACGCGGCAAATGCCTCGACCTCGAGTGTGCTGGAATCGAGCTCGGCACTCCAGATAAGCTTAGCCCCGCAGGCGCCGACTGCGGGGTTCTCGGCGAAAGTGAAGTCCCCATTTTCGGGTCACCTCCCCGTCTTCTCCGCCCCGCGTCACCTCGCTCGCACAGGAATACCACGCGGCGTAGGCCGGATCGCGGCGAAGCCACTCCCACATGAGGGCAGCGCGATCGAGCTTGGCAAGAGCACGATAGCACGAAATATCGCGCCAGTCCGCGGCTCTCCCCCTGCCGACCGTCATGGGATCACGACGCTCGCCAGCCGGGATTGTGACGTTTGTGTGACGCAAATCACATCGCGTCGCCCCCGCGCTTCGATAGGTTGCCTGCCACGTAGAAACGCGGATTGTGGAGGGAATGAGGGCCCGAAGCGATTTCGCCCGTAAGCGGAAAGGACGGCTCGACGCATCCTGGCGGCTTGAGACGCCGCGAAGAGCCGGGTCAGAGCATGGGCGTCAAAGCTGCATACGAAAAGTTCAAGGAACTGGTTCGGGCAACCAAAGATCTCGCCGACCTTGATCTTGCCCTCAACAAGATCACCCAAGCGGTCGGCTGCGACTACTATGCGATCGGTCATCACATCGATTGGGGCACCGGCAAGCCGCAGGCCTTCCGCCTGCTGAACTATCCCGCAGAGTGGATCGACTTCTACGACCGCAACGGTTTCGTCGGCCGGGATTTCGTGCACCGCGCATCCGGAAGAACGCAGAACCCGTTCCTTTGGCGGGAGGCTCACGAACTCGTGGAATTCGGTGCCTACGACGAGCGCTTCCTCGATCTGGCTAGACAGCACGGCCTCTACGACGGATTCACGGTCCCCTCGAATGTCCCTGGAGAATTTCTCGGATCGTGTACTTTCGCGACGGCACCGGGCCGGCCGCTCGACGAGGACGGCCTCATTCTCGCCAGGCTCGTCGCGCCGGAAGTCTTCGCGGCAGCGCGCCGGCTGGTCGGCCTCGCCAAAGCCATGGAATGCATCGAGTCTGCGCTGCTCACCAAGCGCCAGCGTGAGTGCCTGATCTGGATGATGGCCGGCAAGAGCGATTGGGACACCGGGAAAATCCTCGGTATCAGCGAAGCGACAGTTCGGCGCCATGTCAACGACGCCTGCAAAAAGCTCGGAGCGCTGAACAGACCATTGCTGGCTTTCCTCGCGTGTCGGAACGGAGTGATCAGTTTCCCCGAAGTGCCGGCCGGCTCCTATACACGGAACCGTGAATAGCCCGGCGCCGAATTCCGAGCGCACATTTGCGAACCTTTTCAATGGAGGTTCGCCATGATCCACTGCCTGTCCAACACCCCTGCCGCAAACGAGCACCTCGTGCTTCGAAACATGTTCGAAGCACGAAAGCGCGTCTTTATCGACCTGTTGCGCTGGGAACTGCCACCCCTTGCCGGTCGGTTCGAACTCGACCAGTTCGACAACGAGGCGGCGATGTACATCGTTCTATCCGACAAGCATGGCGCTCACCGCGCCTCTGCTCGCCTGCTGCCGACGAACCGACCGCATATCCTCGATACGCTGTTTCCCGCGCTATGCGACGAGGCTATTCCGCGCGGCCCGACGACGATGGAAATTACACGGTTCTGCCTTGAACGTCGTTCTACTGCGGCCGAGAGGCGCGAAGCGAAAAACGAACTTGTGCACGCGCTTGTCGCCTTCGCACTCGCCAACGGCATCGAGCGATACACCGGCGTGGCCGACCTCTCCTGGCTGCGCCAGATCCTCACGTTCGGCTGGAGATGCCGTCCCCTTGGCGTGCCCAAAGTCGTGGACGGCAAGACCCTCGGCGCCATGCTCATCGAGATCGAGGAGGATACGCCAACCCTGCTCGAACGCGGGGGCGTCTGCGCACCTGCCCCGGCGCGCGCACGATGTGGTGAGACCAATCATGTTCACTGAGCCTTTTTCCCACCAGGCAGGCCGGAGGCTGCTCTCATGAACGCCGGCACCACTGCTGAACGGGTGTACGATCGGCTGAAGCGGGCCCTCGCCAACGGCACTTTCACGCCGGGAGCCCGGCTGGAGCCGGCGAGGCTGGCCCTGGAATTCGCCAGCAGCGCAACGCCGATCCGCGATGCCCTGCACCGGCTCGCAGGAGAGCGGCTTGTCGAGACGCGCTCCAGCGAGGGCTTTCATGTCCCCGCCGTCAACGAGATCGGCCTGCGCGATCTCTACCGCTGGAACGACGAACTCGTGCGTATGGCGCTTCGCATGAGCCGCGGATCCCCCACGCCCACCGGCAACCATACCGAACCGATGGATGCAGCCGACCTGTTCTCGTACATCGCGGCGCGTTCGCGCAGCGCCGAGATCGTCATGCAGGTCGCTTCGGCCAATTCCCGACTTGCCTACATCCGCCAGATCGAATCGGCGGTCATCGAGAACGGCGTCGACGAGATTCGGGCTATCGCCGCTTCGCTAGAGCAAAGCCCAGGGTCCACCAAATTGCTCATACAAGAGTATCACAAGGAGAGATTGACGATCGTTCCAAAATTAATAATCACGGCGTTTCAAAACATCGACAATCACAAATAACATTCGTTCTATATTTTCAATATAAATTTCATATATTCTTATCGACGCCATAAAATCCTCGCTGCCGCAATGTCGCGGCGATTAACGAGGAAACTGTCATGGAACGAAATGACGACGTGATCGAGCTGGGCACTGCCAGCATCGAAACCCAGGGCCTCGGGGGCCAGAATCCCGATTTCGGCATCGGTGATCCGCTTGTGGGCCTCGCCGAAGACTGAGCGAACGGGGATGCGCGATAGCCTCGCGCATCCCTTTCCTCGTTCCTCCCACTATCGGAACACCGTCATGGTCTATGCACTGCCAGGCGGACTGTCCTTCTGCTTAGCCGGGGACAGGCTCGTTTTCCTCGATCTGCCGTCGGATCGGTATTTCTGTCTCTCGCCTCCCATCGAGGCAGATTTTCGAGCCCTGATCGAAGGGCGGACGCAGAGCGGATCGATTCCGAAACGCCTGCAAGCCGGGAACCTGCTGATCGCCGAGGAAATGGTGAACGATATTGCCCACTGCCTCGCCCCTGCGGTCACCGGCGAATTGCGGGGTGATCCGCAGAACCTAATGTTCCATGATCGCCTTGCAGCGATCGGATGGATATTGCGAAGCCGGACGGAACTCAAAGTACGCGGGCTCGCGGTCACGATCCAACATCTGATCAATCGAAAGGCAGTCATTGGAAAAGCACTCCCAATCTCGGATGCTGCGCGAGAGCGGAACCTCTCCCGCGTCGCCGCATCCTTCCGAATGGCCTCTGGGATAATCGGCGCGCACGGACAGTGCCTGCCCCGGTCTCTCGCCATTGCGCACCGGCTGCTTTCCCTTCGCATAAGCCCGATGCTGATCCTCGGCGTCAGGCTCACCCCTTTCGCAGCGCACGCCTGGGTTCAGGTGGACGGCATGTTAATGAACGAATGTCGTGAAAGGACGGACGTGTTCACGCCGATCCTCGTCGTATGAAGAACGACCGGTTCCTTGCCGGGATCGACCTTTCCGAAACCGACCGCGCCGAGCTGCTGGCTGCTGCAAGCCAAAACGAGCTCACGGTTGCATACCAGACACCGGAGGTGATCGTCGCGTGCAACGATCCGGCCGCAACCCTTTGGCTGGATGACGACGGCATCGTCATCGGAGCGGTTTATCAGTCCGGCGACCATGGCCGTCTGACGACCCTATCCGAAGACACACGCCGCGCGATCCTGAAATCCGCCGGAACCCGGTTGTTCGAGGCTTTCTGGGGCGCCTACGTCGCTATCCTTTGTACTCCGAACGGCACATCCCTGGTTCGCGCGCCTTTCGGCCGCCTGCCCTGCCTTTTTAGGCGCACGGGCCACGGCGCCATCGCCGCGTCCGACATCGACCTCATCCGGTCCGCAAGCGGCGCCCCTTTTACCCTCGATTTCGAAGAGATCGCACGACAGCTGGTCCTTGGCGATGTCCGCCTTGCGACGACTTCGCTCGCCGGGATCGAGGAACTCCGGGGCGGATCCCGTCTGCTTATCGAGCCTGCCGGGATCCGCCTTGAGGACATATGGTCGCCCTGGTCCTTCCCCGTCGCCAGACGCAGCATCGACGATGCCGAGGACGCCGCGCGCCGGCTTCGTCATTTGTGTACAGTCTCTGTCACCACACAAACCTCGGAGCTTTCCAATCCGCTCCTGATGCTTTCCGGCGGCCTTGATTCCTCGATCCTTGCTGCGAGCCTCGCGGCAGCAGGCCGTGACTTCTCCTGTCTGAACATAAGGACGAGGGATCATGCCGGCGACGAAAGCGACTTTGCGCGCCGGGTCGCCCGGCATGTGGATCGCCGTCTCGAGGAACGGGCAGCGGAAGGCACCGAGTACGACTTCGCGCACTTGGGCGCCACGCGCACACCACGTGCGGTCGCCAGAGGATATCAGCAACTTGTGTTCGAAACCGCTGCGAACGTGGCCGGAGAGATAGGATGCGACGGAATCGTCGACGGCGGAGGCGGCGACAATGTGTTCTGCTCGCTGCGCTCCGCCGCATTCGCCGCCGATTGCCTTCTCGATCCGGGCGGCATTCATCGTTTTCGGCAGGTGCGCGACGACATCGCCGAACTCGCCGGAGCGTCGCGCTGGCGGGTGGGCTGGAAGGCGCGGCGGCGCTCATGGCAGGGTGTGCGGCCTTACAGAATGCCATCGGACACGCGCCTGCTCACGCCCGACGCACAGGCGCTCGCCTCCAAAGTCGCCATCCATCCGTGGTTGCCGCCCCCCGAGTTCGCACTACCCGGCCGCGGCGCGCACATCGCGATCCTGATCGCGGCTCAGGGCTACGCGGAAGATGGGCCGCATGGCACCAAACTGAACTGTATCGCTCCCCTGGTTTGCCAGCCGCTGATCGAGCTCTGCCTCGCCATTCCGAGCTGGCACTGGTTTGCGCGCGGCAACAATCGTGCCGCGGCGCGCATGGCCTTCGAAACCCTCCTGCCCCAGGAAATCGTCTGGCGGCGAGGGAAGGGTAATCCCGAAAGCTTCCTGTTTGCACTGCTTGAGCGAAACAGAGGCACCATGACGGAGCACCTTCTGGACGGCATTCTGGCGAGCGCGGGCGTGATTGACACGAACGCGCTCGCCAAGGCGCTCAGGGACAACGAGCGCCTTACGGGAACCACCTACGGCAGGATCCTTCAGTTGGTGGATGCGGAAAGCTGGGCGCGCGGGATCACGGCAAGTTAGCCACTTTCGCCTTGTCTCGCAGATCGCGAAGCCTGTCCCACCGTGCATATTGATCCTGCTTCGCCGGGTCGGGATCGCGTGTCCCCCGAAGCCAATAGTCGAACCAGTCGATGCCGCGCTGATAGACTGCAAGGCGGTGGGCAGGCTGCCACTTGTCGTGATACTCGTCCGGATAGACGAACATCTCGGCTGGCTTGCCGGCTTCCCGAAGCGCCCCGAATGCTGGGAGAGCTAGGAGCGTTTCGCGGTCGGCGAGCTGCATGAGAATGGGGGTGTCGATCTTGCGCGCGTTTACCGAAAGCGAGACCGGGCGCCAATAGTCGCGATCGTTATCGACCGAAGGCGGCAGCCCGATCTTGATGTTGTGCTCGCCCCACGCGAAGCCGCCAAGCACCATCGAGCTGAGCATGTCGTCGCAGCAAGTGCTCATGGCTGCCGCCGCAAAGCGCCGCGAATTGACAAGCGCGAACTCGATCGTCGAGGCACCGTCACTGAGTCCGGTTATGCCAATGCGCCCGGGATCGACGAAACCCGTCGCGATAGCCGTGTCGATACCGCGATCCACCGACGAGAAAAGGCTGCGCCGTTCGGCCCATCCCTTGAACTGGACCGTCAGAGCCTCGTCCCAGTCGGACACCCCCGGAGTGATCGATGAAACGTTGGGTGGCCGCTCGAAGCTCAGGACAGCGAAGCCTTTGGCGGCGAGCGGGAAGACCGGATAGTCGTCACCCGTCCCGCCCCGCAAAAAACCCTGGCTGTGGTACTGCGTGATGACCAGAGGCAGACGCGACTTCCCATCGTATCCCGGCGGGAGCACAAGATCGCCCCAAGCCTCCAGACCACGATCGTTGGTCCAGCGCAATCGCCGGACCTTGCCCAGCCTGAATTGGTTGAATTCCGGATTGGGATCGAAGATCGTCCGGCTACGTCCCGACGCAAGGTCGATGGCGACAACGCGTCTGGGTGTGATCGAGTTCTCGCGGCCGCATACGAGTTGCTCCCCCGCGCGAATGCAACCGGTGAGGGCATCGAACGTGCGAACGATGAGGGACAGCTTGTCGCTTCCCGGGGCCCATCGGTAGAGTGCCCATTCCTCCCGGTTCCATCCCTGCCTTCGCAGGAAAACAAGCGAATTGCCGGCCGCATCCCACCACGCCTGAACAATCCGGCCGGTGCACTCCGCGCGAGCGCACGCCTTTTCCCTGTTACCGGCAAGCCTGACCCAGAGACGCTGGTCAGCGTTCGGATTGGCATTCAAGCGTTTCGTCAACGCCTCCGCGCCGTCAGCGGAGTGGGTTCCCAGTTCATAGAACGTCCCCGTAGGAGGCGCCGGGACGACGCGCAGGCGTTCATCCTCGGTTGCTGCCCTCGCCGCTCCCGTCGCAAGATCGACAGTGAACGCCTTGAGAGGAATGTCCTCGACCCAGGCCCGCGGATCCAGGGATTCGTTGGGGAGTACGCTCGAGTCGTAGAGCCACCCGGAGCGACCAGCCTCCTCCGTCCGGCGGCTAGACTCGAGCTCTCCTGGTCTCGCGAGGTAAGTTACTTGCGACCCGTCGGGCGACCAGGAGAAATCTTCGATATCCGTCTCGGCACGTGTGGCGGCGCCGCCTCCGCTGCCGTCCACGTTGACCCGATAAACCTGCACGACGCCGCCGACGTTCTTGAGGTAGGCGATGCTCTTGCCGTCGGGCGACCAAGCCGGTGTTATCAGCGCGGAGATACCGGACTTGATGAAAAGGCCGCGATAAACGCCTCTCGAGAAGGGAAGCGCACCGCCGATATCCAGGACACGCGCCCTCCCCTTTCCCTCAACAGATTTGCCATCCAGCGGCGCGACCACAAGCGCGCTGCAGATCGTATTGTCGGTAGGCTCCGCGCGTGTGACCACGAAAGCTATGAGGCGCCCGTCCGGCGAAAACGCGAAAGGACTGACCTTACCGGAGACGACGTCCGGGAAACCAATGTCCCGCAGTCGGACCAGATCCGCCGGAGTTATATCGCGGCGCTCCTGCGCGGCTGCCATGCCCTGCTCTGGCAACACGTCGTCACAGGCAGCAATGGCAGGCTGCGCTCCCATGCTCAGGGCCGCAATCGCGAGCAGGCTGACCATCGTCCTTACCATTTCTTGGTCACCGACAGGCTGACGACGCGGCCGAACGGCGTGTAGTTGGTGCTGTCGTAGGCTGTGTCGGTGTACGACGTCGTGGCGATCGTATCCGGCTTGTCATTGAACGCGTTCTGCAGCGAGAAAATCACATCGATGCCGCCAAGCAGGCCGCCTTGCTCATCCGTCCGGTACCGCACCGTGAAGTCGACCGGCATCATGCTTCCGACTTTCACCGGGACTGCCGTACGCTTGTCCTCGACCGAACCGATATAGTTCATCGCGGCAGTGAGGGTCACACCGCCCTTGGCCCAGCCGAGCTCTCCCCGCCCCCGGAAATGAGGCGGATTGAACAGTGTGCCCGCCAGCTGCGTGAATGCCTGTCCCGATTGCAGTTGCTGCTCGCTGTGGAGATAGCTGCCGTTGAGCGCGGCGCTCAGACGTCCATTTGCGAGGTCGAAGCTGTAACGGCCAAGCACGTCGATGCCATAGATGTTCTGCCGCCCGGCGTTGATGTTCGAATTGTCGACGATCGCGACCACGCCGCCGGGATCATAGGCTGTGGTCGTCAGGTTGGTGAACGACACCATCCGATCGATCACCGAATTCTGTGTGGCTTCGTCGGGATCGAGAGTGACGTAGTCCGCGTAAGCCGGATTGGTCAGGGCCTGACGGGGGTAGGCCATCGGCGTGACAATGCGGTCCCGGTAGTGGATGTTGAAATAGCTGACCTCGAGTTCGGCACCTGCCAGCGCCGATGGATGGAATGCCATCGTCGCCGACCAGTTGGTCGATCGCTCCGGCTTCAACTCTGGATTGCCGCCGACGACATAGATGACCGTGCCCGTCGTGCCCCCAAACGTGGTCGCGTTGTAGAGGTAGCCAGGCATCGGCATGTATTGTTCATAAAAGGTCGGCGCGCGGAACGACTTGCCCCAGCTTGCCTTGAGCGTGACATCGGAAACCGGCGCGTAGATGAGCCCGAGCTTGGGCGTCGTCACCGACCCCACATTCGAATAGTGCTCGTAGCGCGCCGCCATGCTGAGATCGAGGCTCTTGCCGAGCGCAGATTCCTGGTCCGGTGAGATCACCGGCACGCTGAGCTCGCCGAAGGCGTAGAGGCTGTCCCTCGTCCGATCGACAAATTCCGTGAGGCCGCGATAGGTCTGCCGATTGAACATGTCGCGGCGGAACCCGCCGCCAATTGCAATCTTTGCCACCCCGGCTGGAAGGTCGATGAGCTTGCCGTTGCCGCTCAGTTCCACGTTCGCGGTCTCGTTGCGATAAAAGCCGTAACCGGCATTCGTCGCCACCGCGCCGTAAGTGGTGTCAACGCTGTAATAGACCTTGTTCCAGCCATAGCTGCCAGCCAGCGAAACCTGCCAGTTGGCGGGTAGGTCGAGGGTCAGCGACGGTGCGACCGCCCAGGATTCGGTCCGTTGGAACGAGTCGTACCGACTTACCGACAGATCGCCCGCAGCGTTCAGCGGCAGCGTCTGTTCTCGCCGCCGCTTGTTGTAAATGCCATCGAGATCGAGTGTCAGGCCCGGCGCCAGCTCCTGCCGGAGGGTAACAGCGGCGTTGTGATGGCGCATGGAGGGGTAGACCTCGACCCCCGGCGTGCGATTCTGGAGATAAGACCGCTGGCTCGACCAGATACCGGAATTGCTTCCATATTCGGCAGAAACGAGAGCACTGCCGGAGGACCACACCTTACCAAGCGTTGCGCCGTACTGCTGCTGGAAATAGCCTCCGTCGGTCGAGCTGCCGATCCGCGCCGTCGTTTCAAGCCCGTCGAATTTCCGGCGAAGAATGATATTGGCGACACCCGCTACGGCATCCGACCCGAACAGAGCCGAGGAGCCGTCGGGAACGACATCGATGCGCTCGATCGCACCGAAGGGAATGGCGGAAACATCGACGCTCTGAATCGCCGCGTCGAAGCTGAGGCGGCGACCGTCGAGCAGCGTCAGCGTGGCGTCGCTGCCGAGCCCGCGCAAGTTGATCGATGAGCCGCCTCCCATGTCGACGCTCTTGCCGCCCGTGACATTGGCTCCGACCCCGGGATTCTGGCCGCCCGAAAAGTTCTGCGGGATGGCGCGGATGACATCGGCTGCGCTGGCCTGACCCGCATTCCGCATCTCTTCGCGGCCGTAGGTGAGCCGGGTCGAGGCGACCGGTGCGCCTCGAATGCGCGAGCCGGTCACGACGATGCCGCCCTCATCGGCATCACCCTGCGTCCGTTTGCTGACGACAACCCCGCCAGCGGAAGGGCTGAATTTCAATCCGGTGCCGGACAGCGCCGCCGCGACCGCCTCTTCGAAAGTCAGATAGCCATCGACCGGAGCCGCCATCCGGTCCCGGACCAATGCGTCATCGGCACCGACATTGCGGCCGAATATCCTCCCGATGTCGCGCAGCGACGCGGAAACCGGCTGCGCCGGGAGGTGCACGGCAATCCTGGTCTCATCCTTGGCTGAAGCCGGCGCACAGATCATCGTCGCGGCGGCAGCCAAGCTGCAGCACGCCAGTAGTTGGTATCGCACTTATGAACCTCCGTCCCCGAGGCCCGCTCTCAGCGGGACCTTTCGGAGACGGATCGACGTCTTTGAAAAAACACCCTACGCTGCGCGCAAATATTTTTCCCGACTGCCTAACAGGGCGCAAATCTACGCTTTTCACCGTCGCGGCAGCAAGCCCGCCCGCCGCGACATCTGTTATGAGGGCCTGCTACTTGCCGCCCGACTTACCCAGGCGGCTCTCGCAAATCGCTTTTACTTGCGCCTCGAGCAGTTCGATCCGCTCGACGAGCCACTCGAGCTCGATATCCCGGATGACATAGTGCGGAGAATATCTGCCTTTGACGTAGGCCTGATAGAGCAGCTCCCAACACCGGTTCCCGAACTTGGTGTCGCGGGGCCAGATCGGGATCAGATCGCGGGCGATGTCTTCTGCCCGACCGCGCAAATACTTCAGGTTATGCGACTTGGGGCTGTAGAGCTTCAGTACCAAAAGCACGGTATGGTAGAAGTTCTCCGTCGCCTGATGGAGCAGGAAAGCGGATTGGTTGTTCCAGCCTTGCTGCACACCCATTTTACCGAATGCAAGGAAGCGGCTGGCGCTCTCAAACCACTGATTGAAGTGGTTCTCGGCCTCAATATGGGCCAATCCGGTATCCAGCGGCTTGGGTAATTCAAACTGCTGGGCTTCTAGTTCGTAGAGAACGACGCCCTCGCGCACGACGTCGACAAAGAACGGCCTGCCGCGCGATAACTGGAAGTTCGCGTCCGCCATCGAATGCACGGTCAGGCCAACCGGCGCCGAGATAACGTGCGTGATGTCGTAGGCGCGGTTCAGGTGGTCTTTTGCCTTGCCCCAGTACTCCGCCTCGTCTGCCAGGCGCTCGTCGTTGACGACGACGAGGATATCATAGTCCGAAAAATAACCGCCGACCTGATCGGCGACCCAGTCGCCGCGCGCATAAGAGCCGTAGAGGATCACTTTCATGATCCGTCCCTGCTTTTTCCATCCTTGCATTGCGAGCGCCAGGACATCCGCGAACTCGGCAAAAACGATCTCCACCACGCGCTTGAGGTCCGCACGCTTCTCTTCGGGCAGGTGATCGAGATCGGTCTTCATAATCCGCTGATTCTAGACGAGTTGAGGGGCAAGACAACACTTTCATTACCCTCCGGCCGATGTCGTGCCT
This sequence comes from Novosphingobium oxfordense, assembly GCF_044029435.1. Lineage (NCBI taxonomy): Bacteria > Pseudomonadati > Pseudomonadota > Alphaproteobacteria > Sphingomonadales > Sphingomonadaceae > Novosphingobium > Novosphingobium oxfordense. The sequence goes on from NZ_CP147007.1 coordinate 343,233, forward strand.
GGCACTCCCCCTGGCATGCCGGCCATGCCAAGCTGGGCGAAATTGTCCGCATTCAAATTCACTATTGCGAGCGCGGCCCATTTACGAGCGCAAAGCTGCCATCCTCGCGCGCCTCCACTCCAAGCCCGAAAGTCGCGCCCAACTGCCGCGCGAAGGCTTCGGGATCCGACCGCCTGAACGCCCCGGTCACTTTCATCACCCTGCCGGACTGCACTTCATAGAGAACAGGCACCGGAGTGGTTCGATTGAATTCTGCGACGGCTGCACCGATTTCCACACCGTCAAGAATCAGCATGTCGTTTGGCCATTGGCTTTGGGCGGCAGCTATCTTTGAGGGCTCGCCGACTGATCCCCGCTCGATTGTCGTTGCCTGCCCCGCAGCCAGTTCAAGCCGTTTGCGCCCTTGGTTCGCGCCGGCTTCGCGCACTTCCACCGCTCCCTGCAACAGAGCGACGCGTACACTGGCCTGGGTCAGTTCGACATCGAACAGGGTGCCATGGGCGATAATCCTCCCCGCTCCGGCCTCGACGATGAATGGACGGATCTCGTGGGCAACCGAAAAGCGGGCCCTGCCGACCAGTAGTCGCAACCGGCGCTGGCTTCGATCGAACGAAACCTGCATTCGCGATCCTCGGTCCAAGATCACCGTCGATCCGTCTGGCAACGATATCCGTCTGGGCGCCTGCTCCAGCGATGCGACTTCCATTCGGGAGAGCAATTGAGGGCTGCCGGAACCACGTTCCGCAACGATGAGGACGAGTGCCCCTGCCAACATCAACCCGATGGTCGCGGCCGCGTATTTGCGAAACGCAGTTTGGAAGACCCACGGCCGAGCGGCGCCCAGATTTCGGTTCCTGACCGTTGCCGTGCTGGCGAGGAACATGACGGTGTCGAACGACCTCACCCGTTCCTCGTAGGCTTCGGCATGAGCGGGAACTGCATACCATGCTTCGAACTGCGGCCGAGCCTCGCTAGCACCGGGTCCGCGCATTCGAGTGAACCAGTCATCTGCGTCTTGCTCCAGGCTCATTCGGTCCCCATGGACTTTTTTATCCTCCGTCATTGCTCAAACGGCGGGTTACGTGCCCGATCGCACGGCTCATGTGCTTTTCAACGGTCTTGACGCTGAGCCCGGTACGGGTCGCAATTTCTCCATAGGTAAAACCATCGAAGCGGTGCGCGAGGAAGATTTCTCGGGTTCGGGGCGCAAGCTCCGCCATGATTTCCTCCAGCCTAACCAACATGTCGCGGGCCTCGGAAGCCGAGACGCCATCGACACCCGTGATCGGCACGTCATCGGAGCAAACATGTAGGTTAGTACAGCGACGTCGGCCGTAGCGCGCCTCGCTGCGGATCAGGTTGATCGTCGCCTGCCGCAAATAGGCATCGGGAAATTCGACAGCCAATGGATTGCCGTCTCGCCTGACTGCCAGGCGGGCGAAAAGTTGCTGCACAATATCGGGAGCGTGTTCTCGCTGGATATGCCGAGTGGCAAACCGCACCAGCTTGTCACGGTGCGACCTGTAAAGTCGGTCCAGCCAATCCCCTTTGCAGATCGGAACGCGATCTTCCGGAGGCAGCGGATCACCTTCGTCAAGAAATCGAACAGGCGAAGGGTCGTCGTCGATCTTCAGGCACATGCTGGCACCCCTCCTACCTGAAGAAGGGCGTGAACTACGCGCATGGCGTGCGCGCTCATCTTGCCCATGACCATGGGCTATTCTCCTGACGGAGACCGCTCGGCGAATGCCGAGCGGGACCAACCACTTGGAATCGATTACCGGCGTCTTTAGCCCGGAGGCCTGGACATTCACGCCAGCGGCCCGGATGCGTACACCGAGCGATTTTTCCTGAAAGGCGGTTGGTTCACCTTCACGCCGAATAGCGGCGTGCCAAGAGAATACGGATCAACGCACGCAAAGCAAGTGGCCGTTTCCACAAAGATGAGACGCAAAGAAGACCGGGCGTGAGGGTTACCGATGGCTTGAGCCATGGGCCGAGGCCTTTAGTCATGATCAACCTGGACATGCGCTTCAGCCACCCGGACAGTTCCAGATCGCCGACCACGACAAAAGCGACAACTGTTGTCGCGTCTAGTGGAAGCCGAACCATTGGTTCCGTCGCGTTAAACATCGACTGCCGCCACAATCCCGTTGCTTATGACAAAGCATTGGACCGAAGTCCCATTAAAATATGTTCAGATCGGCTCCTGCCGACAAGAGTTGCCTCGCATTGAAATCAACGCCGTATTTTAAAAAGCCCATTCCCCACGACAATAGGCCCGCAACTGCGATCTAACGATCCCCGCATGCCGACTAAGGTTTTGGGCCGGTCTGCGCGGCTGCGAAGATTTCGGCTAATACCATCGCGGCTGCTTCTGTCACACAATTCGGCTATCCCATGGCCCGCTTCATGCAGCTTCAGACGGTGTCGTCAAAGACAGAATCTAGGCGACAACACAATAACCCTCGTGGCGAGGAAAATAGCACGAGGCATCAAATCTCGGAACGAGAAGCATCGCTCCGGCCCCGACGCCTGAGATTTAACATACTTTGTGTTATCATCCCGGATGGCTGTAGGCGGCTGCATTCAAGATTGAAGTGCGAATTCCGAGGATTTTTGAGCTGTACGGCCAGTCCAAGGAGCTATCTCAGGGATAGCTATCGCTAACTTCGTTACGATGAGCATGTCGCCGCTTTCGCGGCGGCCGCAAGCTTTCACGAATTGATAGGATCGCTGACCCGGCCGAATAGCCTTTAATCCAAACCCGCCGCATGCTTAGCGGCAATGAAACCAAAGACCAGCGAGGGTCCAATGCTAGCCCCTGCCCCGGGATATACATTGCCCATCACCGACGCCGTCGTCACACCGGTCGCATAAAGTCCTGCGAATGTGCCCCCATTGGCCTTAATCACGCGTCCCATCTCATCCGTCACGATCCCTCCGAAAGTGCCGACGTCTCCCGGTACGACCGGCACTGCGTAGAACGGGCCGCGATCTATGGTTCCGAGAGAGCTGGCGTCCGAATACGGGTCCCCGACAAAGCCGCAATTGTCGTAAGCCCGCTCCCCACGTTGGAAATCCTCATCAACGCCCCGTTCGACGAAAGCATTCCACCGAGCGACCGTTGCGGCCAGCGTGGCCGGGTTAATATCGAGGCGGCGTCCCAGCTCCTCGATCGTATTTGCGCGGTGGAGATATCCTGCTTCGATCCAGCCTTTGGGAATAGTCCTGTCAATGAAGTTGTCGGCGACCTTGTAGCGTTCAACGTATTGCCGATCGAAGATCGCCCAGCTGGGAACCGCTGGTGTTACCCGGCTGCGCTTGAGCATGGTTTCGCAATAAAGCTCATAGCTGCCACCTTCGTTCATGTAGCGGACCCCGGTTCCATCGACGAGGATCGCATGCGGCTTTCCCGTCATCGCCTGGGCGCCAGGCATGACATAGGCCTTCTCACTGCCCGGAGCCGGTGTCATCTGGTAGCCCACCATCTGGTCCATTTGGGCTAGGGTGCCTCCAATCCGAACAAGTTCGCTGTGCATGTCACCCGTGTCCCCTTCGCAAGCCTGCGACCATACCGTTCGCGTTCCAGGAATGAATTTGTCTCGCATCTCCTGATTGCAAGCGAAACCACCAGCGTTGACGAGAACGCCCAGGCGGGCGGCGATCCGCCATGGTTTGCCATCTCGAACCGTCACAATCCCGGTGACGGTTCCTTCGTCGACGATGAGTTCGTTCACCGGCGTCTTAAGGCGCAGATCAGCACCGGCTTTCGCAGTTTCTTTCAGGAGACGGCCCTGCAGGGCGGCGCCTGCCGTGGTGTATTTTCGTCCGAGGAGCATATCGCGCGCCGTTCGCACGATGATGCGCCTCATAAGCCTGCCTGCAGCCTTGTTGGTCCTGGGGTGCCCCTTTGTCTCCATCCCTTCAACAAGGGTCACGTGATACTCAGCAAATCCTCGCCGCAACAACCGCCGCAACGACCCAAGCTCTTTCAGATCAAAGGGCTTTGCCACGACGGTGCGAGAGTTTTTGCACCCACCGGGAAGCTCATCGTAGTAATCCGGCCAAGCAGAGCCACCGCGTTGCAGCTCAATGCCCTGCCCGACCAGGAAGTCGATCGCACGAGGCGCCTGGGTGACATAGGCGAGGCGCTTTGCGGGTGAGGTTCCTGGAGCGGGATTGCCGTCCAATTCCTGCAGGGCATCAAGATATGTCGTTGCGGCCTCTATGCTGTCTTCGTCACCGTCCGCCAACATGAAGCGATTGGCCGGAATCCACATAACGCCGCCCGACTTCGCCGTGGTACCTCCAAAGACATCGGTCTTTTCGAGGATCACAACCGACTTGCCCGAGTCTCGCATGACGAGGGCAGAACTGAAGGCGCCCGCGCCGCTGCCGACAACAACCCAGTCGAAGTGTTCGTCAAACTGACTCATAATGCCTTCCTCGCCGCTTCGTGCGAATTTTACGCGGGAAAGGATCGCTCCGCCAAGGCACCGGTGATGTAGGGCTTAAGTATTCTATCGATTTGTAGGTAGGTAGTCGCGGTCAACGAGGTCGTGGAGTTTCCCCAGGATCGACGCCAAGGCAGCCTGCTCCTCTTGAGGTAATGCTCGAAACCGACGGGCAAATGCCGCTTCGTCGGAAACGGCATGGGTCGTCTCGTCCGACATTGCTTCGCCCGCTTCCGTCAGTATCACTTCCAGCGCACGGCGATCCCCTTCCTGCCCTCTGCGGCGGACGAGCCCAAGGTGCTCCAACCGTGCAATCCGCGCCGAGAGCGCCGCTGCAGACACATGGAGCTTTGCTGCAAGATCGGTTGATCGCAGGACATCGGGCGCGGCGATCCTGATGGTTCCCAGGAGCGCGAGATCGGCGGCGGAGAGCCCGGTAGACCGGACGATACGGTCGATGTCCGTGGTCAGCATCTGCGCCAAGCCAAGAACATGCCACAGGGGCCCGATGAAGCCTGGGTCGAAATCCACCCCCTTCCTTTCGTAGAAGCTCTGTGCCCTGCGCGCATCGCGATCTGGCACTTGTCGCCGTGTTGATGTCACCTGGCTGCCCCTCTTCTGCAGTACAAAGACTGTCCTTATATGGAGATCGTAGCGAAACGGGGAAGACAGGCACATGTTTGTCGAGATCGGCGGAATTCCGCAGTGGATCGAGTTCGAGGGAGAACGCGACGAAAATCCCGTCCTGCTGATTGTCCATGGCGGTCCAGGTGCATCATCCTTGTTTACTCGCGGTGGCTGGGGCCCGTGGAAACGCCACTTTACCCTAGCGTATTGGGACCAACGCGGCGCAGGAAGGACGTACGTCGAAAATGGGCCGGAACATTGTCGGCCGATGAGTTTCGCGCAAATCGTCTCCGACGGCCTGGAAGTCGTCGATTTCATTCGGAGCCAAATTGGTCCGCGGCAGATCTTCGTTCTCGGTCACAGCTGGGGATCGGCCGTAGGCATCCACATGGTGAAACGCAGGCCGGATCTCTTCGGTGCATTCGTCGGGACGGGCCAACTGGTCAATTTCCGCGAGAATGAGAAGCTCAACCGCGCCAATCTTTTGCGGTGGGCGCGCGAGCAAGGGGATGCGGCCGCTCTGTCTACGCTCGCCGAGATCGGAGAGCCACCGTACGTCAGACTGCAGGATCTGGCGACCGTTCGTGGCCTTGGGGACAAGCTCGTCGGAGGGGCCGGCGACGCTGTGGCGCCCAAGCCTCCGGTCCGACCTGCCAATGTCACGCCGGAGGACCGGGAGGCTGTCGCACGGGGATTTCAATACTCGTGCGGTGCACTGATCGACGACCTGTGGGCGATCGACCTTCCTGCGCTTGGACTGGATTTTGAGGTACCGATCTTCGTGTTCATGGGGACCCATGATCCGCAGACACCGTACGAACTTGCCGAAGATTACTTTGGTCGGCTGAAATCACCCGCCAAAGGTTTCGTCCGGTTCGAAGGCTGCCACCACTTTGTCCACATCAACCAACCGGATGACTTCCTGCGCGAACTGCTCGCCCACCTCCAGCCTTTACTATCTGACAATGCAGGAGAGACGGACCGCCGAAACGCGACCGAATTCTAATATGGTCAGCCATTTTCCGTCGATCGCCGGGCTCCGTCAAACCCGCGCCACAGAGAATTGACTTCAGATACGAAGCCGTCATTGCAGATCCGTAAGAGGCAAGGCCTTGCCTACGAACAGCTCCAGGCTTTTCCAGCCAATCGCCGGAGGCAATCCGCCCGTCAGCGGAAGTAAGGCGATAGGACCACGAGAAGCCAGCTCCGCGCATTCAGGGGGCGTCACGACCTGAACCACTCCCGACGCTCGCACCGCCTCCATGGTCAGGAGCCCATGCATCGGAGAGTGGGAATCGTCCGCACTCCCGCTGATCCGGGCATACTCGCGCATCTGGTGCAATATGTAGGGGCCGATATCATTCCACCCCTGCTCGACGTCTTCCGCCACATGTACCCCGATCGCTGTCGTCATGATTGGTCCGACCGACCTGCCAAGGTCGCGGCAAGCATCGTGATAGACTGGAAGCAATTCCTCGTTCATCGGCCAGAAGCCGAGCCCGAAGCGTGCGGCACGCAGGGCCGACGCGCGGACTCCGCCACCTACCAGCAGCTTGGGTTGCCCCGGCGGAAGAGGCCGTACGAAGACTTCACGATCGCCGTCCATGAACCGCTCGCCGGCAAGTGCGCGCACCAGAATTTCCAGGCCATGATCCAGAAGCTCGCCGCGGTCCCCGAATGAACGCCGGAAGGCTGCGAACTCATGTCGCGCGCAACCCGCCACGAGGATCGTATGTAACCTCCCTTGGCAGATTAGGTCGGTCACTGCGATCTGTTCGGCGATTTTCACTGGATCGTGAAGCGGCAGGACGATGGCGCCAAGAGTGATCGCAATCCGCTCGGTGCGGCCGCCCGCCGCAGCGGCCAAGAGCGAAGGCACCGGGATATAGCCGTCTTCTGATGCATGATGTTCGGACAGGGTCACATTTTCGATGCCGTTCTCGTCGGCATAGGCAATCATGTCGAGGGCCTCTGCGTAGAGTTCTGCATGGGACGTGCCGAACGGTGCCGACCTCATGTCGAAGCTCAGCGATGATGCAAACATGGATCCTCCCGACCAACCGTCAGGGACGACCTGGACCGAACGGGTGGGGGCATTCAAGAGCGGGTTGTTTAAGGCCTTAACGGCCGCCCGCCTTTTGCAGACAGTGTGTGATTGCCTCCGCGGGCCTAGAAAAATCCTGCCTTTTGCAACCGTGCTACCGAATGGCGAGCAACTGGCGGTGGATTCAACGGATCACCGCAACACCTTTAATCTGAGAGGATGAGGAGGTGAGCGATGGTGGTTTCACGGATCTGGTTCACGTCAGCACAGAAGGTCGAGCTGTGGGAGCGGTGGAAGCGGGGAGAAAGCATTTCATCTATTCCACGGGCGCTGGAGCGGCGTAACAAGTCGGGCGTTCAACGGATCGTAGCCCTGCATGGCGGGATAGCTCCGCTACCACGTTGTAGAGCTGCTTCAGCGTTGAGGCTCAGTGAACGTGAGGAGATATCCCGCGGGATCGCGGCAGGGGGCTCGATCCGATTGATAGCGGGTTCGCTCGGACGATCTCCTTCAACGGTTTGCCGGGAAATCGGGCGTAATGGCGGTTTGCAGACCTATCGCGCGGCGCGTGCGGATGAATTGGCCTGGGATCGCGCCCTGCGGCCGAAGCGCTGTTGGACGGCCGGCTACGTTGGCGCGTGGCGCAAAAGTTGGCGCTGTAATGGTCGCCACAGCAAATTGCGGGTTGGCTGAAGCGACAATATCCGGACAATCCAGATATGCGGATATCCCACGAAGCGATCCATCGCAGCCTCTTCATCCAGTCTGGCGGGGTGCTCAAGAAGGAATTGACCGCGCATTTGCGCACCAGGCGCCAGATGCGCCAGGCCAAAGGGGCGAAGGGCAGGCATGGTCACGGCAAGATCCTTAACATAGTCTCCTTTCGCGAGTGGCCTGCTGAAGCCGGGGATCGCGCTGTGCCGGGGCACTGGGAAGGAGATCTGCTCGTAGGCGCGGGCGACACGCGCATTGCTACTCTGCACGCCCCTCAACGCTCGCTCAGCCCCGCCCTTCGCCGCAGTTCGAGCACGCGCAAGACCCGCCTCCACTCTTCAAGGACATCCTTCTTCACCGGCCGGGCGACCAGGCGCGCAATCCGCCTAAGCACAAAGCCCCTCGCCCCCGCCTTGATCATGATCCCGCGAACCTCATCCTCACTCCACGGCGCCCATTCGCCTGCGACAGTCAAGAGATTGGGCGCGAAGGCGGGCAGGACCTCATCGACCAGGATTCCCTCAAGCTCCCCGTTATGGTAAGGCGAAGCAGCTAGGAAATCGGCTATCCGGTAGGCCGCATCGACAGCGTCAGGAGCCCAATGACGCCGGACCCACGCGACGCGGCGGTCCATCATCTAGGGCCGAACCCACGCGACTTCTGCGATCCCGACCTGAGGCTGGGATCAGGAATGAGTTCTGCCCCGCCTACCGAGGGGATCAAGATCAAACCTCGGGATTTCAATTGATCGAGTTGCTCAGCAAGCCTGCATTGCATCACCGCCTGCTCCACCCGCGAGCACCTCTAGGGGGCAAGTAGCCTTATTCACCCAGCATCCGGCTGACGGCCCACCATAGCGCTGCGAGCAATGCGGCGCTGGCGACTAACCGGCGAACGAGCAGCTCGGCGCCCCTCCCTCGCAGCAAGAGCAGCAAAGGCATGACGACTGCCACAATACAGAGTTGCGCCAGTTCGATGCCCACATTGAAGCCCAGCGTCGCCATCACCGTCTGTGATGTGGAAAGATCAAGCTCACGGATCGCCGTCGCGAATGCCATGCCGTGAACCAACCCGAAACCTGCAGCGATCCAGACCTCTCTGCGCGGATAGATCGGCAACAGCGCATGCGCGGCCGACACCGCGACAGAAAGCGCGATCAGCACTTCCACGCCCTGCCCTGCCGCAGGCAGAAGCCCCAGCGAGGTTGCCAGCAGCGATAGAGTGTGCCCACCCGTGAAGGCCGTGACGCGCCACACCGTGTTTGCCAGGACCCGGCGATTGTTCCGCTCGGCAATCCAGCTGCCGTTGCGGGCAAATAGCGGCGCCGTCAGCAGCAGAGTGACAAGGAAGGCTATGTGGTCCGCCCCTTCCGCAATGTGCTCCATACCCAGCCCGAACATCGAGAGCAGCGCAGCAAGGCTGGTCCGGCCAGCTCCTCCGACCGTGATCGATCGTTGATCGCCTTCCAGCTTTCCCAAGACCCGGGGGTGGCCGGGCAATACGCCGCCCTGCCAGTCTTGATCCACCGATACGATCGCCGCATCCGGGATGACGTCCCTGATAATGACATCGTAGCCGAGCCTTGCGCTTCGTGGATCTTCGCCTGCCGGAACGCGACCTTCGACATCTACGATCCAATTGCGTGCATTCGCTGCAGGTTGCTGAACGGAAAGCACCTTGAGCTTCCAGGCATGCCCGCCGCCGCCCACCAGGCGCATATTGTCGAGCACATAGGTCTCGACCGCCCTTCTGTCCGGAACCGGATAAGTCACGAAACCCCGGCCTGGATCGGCCATCCTTCCAGTGGAGATCAGGGCCATGGCAAGCCGGTCGAAGGGCAAGGTCAACCGTAACAGCCACCGGCCTTCGTGCATGCGGACCGCCACGCCGGAATCAGGCATCGCGTGTGCTGATGCCGGCGAGGACGAGAATGCTGCAAGGAGGATCGCCCAGATGAGAACTTGCAGCCACCGGTATCGATGGCCGCTCTGTTCCGGTTGCGGCTTAGAAACTGAAATTGCCGCCATAGTCGTAAGTCTTGTCCCGCCAGACGGTGTGGTAATGGGTGGCACTGAACACGACACCGCTCTGGACCGAAAACTCAATCCAGATGCGCGGGCCGTCGATCCGCATGTAGGATCCCTGGGTGGCCAGGTCGGAATAGTTGGACCACGAGATATAGGTGCTCCCCAGCGCCGTGCCGGCGACATAGGCATCGTATTGGCCGGTACCGTTGGCATCGCTCGCATACGTCGCGATTGCCGCTTTCACGAGTTCCTGCTGGCTGGAATCGAGGGCCGAGACGGCAATGCCCGACTGGGTCGAAGGATATTTGCCGTCGGCCTGCGGGCCAACCACGAGATCGCTGACAGAGGTGGACAGCTTTGCTGCCGCCAGTTGGCTGGTGCTGAAGGAATCCAGTACCGCCTTCATAGCATCGTGCTCAGACGCCATCGGCGTGAGGGTCGAGCCTCCCGACGTGTAGCTCTTGGGTTCCACACCAACAAAATTGGGCGTCAGGCTGACCGGTGCGTTGGATGCGTCGAGGGCATAGAAGAACGTGTAATGGTGGCCGGTGAACTCGAGGATCCAAGGCGAACCGGTGGATGGCGTGCCAAGAAACGAGATGTAGAAGAGATCCTCGCCATAATCGCTGCCGCCGCCATTATTCTTGAGGTACTCGTCGGCAGCGCGCAGATTCGCCATCGTCGTCTGGCCCTGGGTCGACAGAACCCCGGCCAGCAGCGCTTCCGCCGCCTCCTTTTGGGTGTCGGTCAGGGCTGACAGAGCGATGCCATGGCGGGCCACGAACGTTGTCGGCAGGTTCGACCAGTAGTTCGTCGCGTTCGTCTGGCTCAGGGTATAGATGCTGGATGTCTGCTGCGCGGTGCTGAGCGTGGCGAGGTAATTCGCTGCAAGGCAGGTGACGTAGGCTCCCTGCCCGCTCGTCGCCGAGCAGGTCGAGGTCGTGTAGGTGCCGGAACTTGTTGACGAGCTGGTGGAAGTACCCGAACTCGAGGTCGTCGAGGACGATGTCGTAGTTGAACTCGAAGTGCTCGTTGTCGAGCCAGAGGAAGAATCGTCGCCGCCGCAAGAGCTCAGAATCAAACCCGCGCATGCTAGGCTGGTTACCATGAACGCGCGGCGCGCGTTTCTCACTCGGCCATAAACGGTCGCTTCCATCAATCCCTCCAACCCACCCGGCGTATCGTCGGGCTAAACAGTCGCCTTTCGTCGACTTACGGTTGATCGATTGCGGTCAAATTTCTCGCAAATTGCACAGCCCGCTTTCCAATGCCTGCAAGCATACACCTCGTGACGAAGCGTAAAAGCCGCACGCGCACGGCATCCGGAAAGCTTCTGGCCAACTGTAGACGGGGCTTATTTTGCAGGGCTTCTCCACCTCGATCTTCACAGACGATCGAGGTAGGGGCTGGGCACTAGGAAAACGGCGAAGGATGCCGCCCATGTTCTAGGAAATGACCTTCTCTTCTTGCAACAAACAAAGGAAGGCAGGGTTGAGGCGGTCACTCACCGTCTTCTGAACGCGGCCAGATCGCCCGCACGATGGCACTATCGCCGGATATTCTGCCGTAAGGGATGGAAACGCGGCGCGATCGTTACTTTTGCATCCACAGATCCAGGCTCTCGGCAGACCTTGCGATGCAAAGGACACCGACTGCGCAGAGGAACGCGAATGGCACAACGCCGACGAAACCATGGAAGCATTGGACGAGATCGCCGCCCCTCCAGTACCACGCCAATGCAAGGGGTATGCTGGTGAGCCCCACCCCCAAAAAAATGACGGAACGGCGCGGCAATTTGGTCGCATTGGGAACCCACGACCACAACAAGATCGACGGGCGGACCATGGCGTAGGCGCCCATCAGATAAAGCCCCCATTTCCAGGCCCGGGCAGGAAAATTTGCGTCAAAATACGTTCCAAAGGGCCCCATATAGCCAATGAGCGCGGCGAAGATCGCCATTCCGCAGAGTTCTATCAGGATGACGCGCATCTGCCTCACGCAGCTTTGCTCCCGTCCGAGCTCGGTCGGCCCGACCGGCTTAGCTGACCGGCGCCCGCGATCGATCCGCTATCCTGTGCAGACATCGACGATACTTGCTTGGGCGAGGACCTGTTCGGGTTGACTGGCAAGAATGAGCTCTCCGCTCCACCCCATTCCTCTGGGACGGGAACACGTTCGAAGAGCTGTGCTCACGGTCAAAAGAAGCCCCGCATCAGCCCGATTGCGGGCTGGTATCCCTTGAAGCTCGCGGCAAGTCAATATCGATACACTCTGTTCCTTTATGCTGCAGCGATATGCGGCGCTATTGAGGTCACCAACTGTCGGCGCCGCGAATGATGCGGTCAACGAGGGAGCTCGCCACCGCTCTTGCTTCATCTTCCTCAAACGGATCGGAGTCCGGACGCATTGCAATCGTTCCGCCGGTGACCGCCATAACGAGGTCTGCGGCGCCTCCCGGATCTCGCATCTGGTAGCCGCGCGCACCGCCACACTCGCGTATCGACGCCGCGATCAGGCCATGTAGATTTCGATACCCTTCCTGCTGGTGCCCTATGAACCCCGTGCTGGCCGAACCCGAAAGTGCCCCTGCCAACTTTGTGATCGCCCGCACTTCGGGCTTGGTGGCCCAAATCAACATCGCGGATACATAGCTCACCAGCTGTTCAACGAGATCGCTGGAGAGGGCTGGGTCGCGAACCGTATTGACCTCAGACCATGAAGCAATCTTGGTGTCGATCACGGCTTGAAGGAGGTCCGCCTTGTCGGAGTACCGCTTGTAGAGCGTTGTTCGTGGCACTCCCAACCTCGTCGCGACCGCGTCCATCGAGGTCCCCTCGTATCCCAGTTCCAGGAACAGGCTGGTAGCTTCGGCGATAATGGCCTGGGTGATCTTGAGGGATCCATCGGCAGGCGGACGTCCCTTTCGCCTTGGGGCTCGCTGATCCGCCTTCTCCATTGCCACTTGTCCCACTTCGTATCGCACCTTCGTCCCGCCCATAATCCTGAGATATGGTACCGCGCCTGTCGTAACCGATTTGAAGGCTCGCACAACCGCCGTTCCCGGTGGTTTGACATGACTGAGACTAATATTATTGTACGCTCAGTAGCGTTCATGCCAAACGCCATATCCACCATCCAGGGATATCTCGGTCTGCAGGTGAACGAAGAGGACCGTCTTCGCCCGGGTTAAACTGCCAGCCCTCTTTCAGCGATCCCCCAAAGCCCCTGCAAGGGGATGGCCGGCAGGTCATCTCACAACCCAAAAAGCTGGCCCGGTTGCGACGGCCGACCGCAAAGTGCGATGAAGGATCTATCCATGAAGGATGCTCAACTGGCGGCAACGGAGAAGCCGCAAAGGACGTCGAGACCTACAGGGAAAGGTCGACCCAGCAGGGAGCAGTCAGCCGCACTCACGGCATTGATCCTTCACGTCGCCGCTGAGAAATTTCTCGCAGAAGGCTTCGCGCGCGTTTCGATGGAAGCCATCGCGGCTACCGTCCGGGTCCCCAAAACGACACTTTACAAGCGTTACCCGGACAAGATTGCACTATTGGATGCAATTTTGCGGGACCGCGTATCGGCATGGTCTCGCATAACCACGCCGCTCACCCGGAACGTGGGTAAGGATTTTCGCACGCGGATCATCCACCATGTCGCCATTATTCTCGAGTGGATGACCAAGACCGAAGTCCGTGCTTTCACCGATCTCATGCGCAGTGCCGCGGGGCGCGCGCCAGGCGAAGTCAGCACAGACTTTTTCGGATTCATCGACATGGTCGCAATAATCTCGAAGGAAATCGAGCTCCACGGTCCGAGTTCCGGCATCAGAGCAAAAGACCCCGAAGCCGCCTCCCGGGCCATCATGTGCATGATTTCAGGCTGGATCCAGATACATGGAATCGCGGGCCCGCTCGCTCCCAAGGCCGCAAAGGCTGCCGCGGAGCAAATAATGGATCTTCTCCTACGCGGCAGCGAGGCCTGGTGAGCCCATACCGTTTGCAGAAAAGGCGGTGCGGACCCACAAGGGCCACTCCATATCGGACTTCAAGGCCAGCAAGACTGCCCCTGCTGAAAGACACCGGGGCGTTTTTGACCCGATGGCTTCCTGCTAGAGCCCGATGGTTTCCTGCTAGAGTTTGAACGATCCCGAGACGCCGTCCGCTTCAGCCGAGGGCGCCACCCAGACCTTGAACGTTCCTGCCTCGAAACGCCGTGTGTGATCGGCATCCATGATTTCAAGATCGGCCTTGCGAAGCTGGAATGAAACACGCTGGCTTCCTCCGGCCGCGAGCTCGATCTTGCGATAGGCCTTCAGTTCCCGGACAGGCTGGGTTAGCGAAGCGGTGACGATCTGAACGTAGAGCTGAACAACCTCGGTTGCCGCTCGGGCGCCACGGTTTGATATGAGCGCTCCAACCGTCACGCCATCATTCGCCGAAATCACAGCTATGTCCTCATAAGCGATATCGCCATAGGTCAACCCGTGACCAAAGGGGTAGAGGGCCGTGTTCGACAAACCGATGAAGCGGGTCGTGAAGGGTGTGTAGCGCTTGCTCTCGGCGGGACGCCCGGTCGGCTTGTGCGCATAATAATATGGCAACTGACCAGGATCGCGCGGAAAGCTGACCGGCAGTCGACCCGACGGGCTCGCTTTGCCGAAGAGAATATCCGCGATCGCATGCCCGGTCTGGGCACCCAGGAACCAGGTCACGAGGATTGCGGAGGCCTCGGCGACGGCGCCTTCGAGGACCAGCGCGCGGCCGTTCTTCAGCAGGACCACGATCGGCTTGCCGGTGGCCGCTACGGCTTCGGCGAGGCGTTGCTGCGGTTCCGGAATGACGATCTGGCCGCGCGACGATGCTTCCCCGCTCATGCGTTGATGTTCGCCCAGCGCGAGCACCACGACGTCTGCCTCCTTGGCCGCGGCGACAGCTGCTTCGATCCCGCCATCGAGCGGAATCGTCGTCGACGAGCCCTGAGTGACGGTGAGGAGCGTCGGATCCGACATGGCCGCGCGCATGCCCGTCGCGAGATCAACACATTCCTGGTCGGTTCCGAAGACCGTCCAGGGCCCGACGAGGTCATGCGGACCTTCGGAAAAGGGCCCGATCAGCGCGATCTTCTTTCCCGACCGAGGAAGCGGCAGAACTGTCCCCTCGTTCTTGAGCATGACAATCGACTTGCTGGCCGCTTCGCGCGCAAGCGCGACATGCGCTGGCGTACCTGTTACCTTTTTCGCTCGCTGCAGATCGAGCCGCCGGAACGGGTCGTCGAACAGCCCGAGGCGTTCTTTGACGGTCAGAACCCGCGCGACAGCCTGATCGAGCCGGTCTGTCGGAACCTCACCTTTCGCGACCAGATCGGGCAGATGCTTGAGATATATACCCGATGCCATGCTGAGGTCGACACCGGCCATAATGGCGAGCCGGGCGGCGTCTCTCTCGTCGCGGGCAATACCGTGCTTGATGAGTTCGAGGTCGCCATTGAAATCGGAAACAACCAACCCCTCAAAACCCCATTCCTTGCGGAGTACTCCGTCAAGCAGCCAGCGATTGGCATGGCAGGGAACGCCGTTGATCTCGTTGAACGCCGCCATGGTTGAAAGTGCGCCAGCATCGAACGCAGCCTTGAATGGAGGCAGATACGTTTCGCGCAGTCGGAGCTCGGACATGTCGACCGCATTGTAGTCCAGTCCGCTTTCACCTGCACCGTAGGCGGCAAAATGCTTGGGACAGGCAAGGATAGCGTCCGCGTCTCGCAGCGAACGACCTTGGAAGCCCCTCACTCTGGCAGCAGCAATGTCGGATCCAAGAAGGACATCCTCACCGCTTCCCTCAACGCTGCGGCCCCACCGGGCATCGCGGGCGATGTCGACCATAGGGGCGAACGTCCAGTCGAGACCGTCCGCGCTGGCCTCGATGGCTGCAGCACGCGCCGTTCGTTCGCACAACGATGGCTCGAAGCTTGCTGCTTCCCCAAGCGGGACAGGAAAGATCGTACGATAGCCATGGATGACGTCGGCCCCGAAAATGAGCGGTATGCCCAGCCGGGATGCCAGCGCCGCCGTTTGCATCGCCCGCGAGGTTTCGATGCTGCGGCCATTGAAGATCCCGCCGACCAGTCCCCCACGGACCTGCTCGCGTTGGTTGTCGACCTGCATTTGAGCCTGCGCCGGGTTGTGCGCTGCAACGGCCGCTCCGGCATAGGCTGCGAAAGCCAACGTGAGCTGACCGGCCTTCTCCTCGAGGGTCATGCGCGCGATCAACGATCGCACGCGCTCGGAGGGCAGCGAGACGGGCTTTGTGAGCCCAAACGCCCGTCCCGGACTGGACATCCAGACGGCGACCATGCTGCTGCCCAGCAGGAAGGCACGACGCTGCAAGGTGCACGAGTTCATTCAACTGGTCTCCGTATCTCTTATTTCGTGGAAGTTACCGCGAAGCTGGCTCCGAACCTGGAGGTCGAGTCCGTGCCTACCGCGACATCGAAAGTGCTCGCGTCTATCGTCCAGTCACGCTTGCCGGCATTCCAGTACCGCAGCTCCGCTGGTCCGACCCGGAACGCAATTGTCCGCCTTTCGCCGGGCCCAAGAGTGACCCTGGTAAAACCTTTGAGCTCGCGAACCGGGCGTGCCGAAGTCCCGGAACGCTGATGCAGATAGAGTTGCACCACCTCATCGGCGGTGCGCTTCCCCGTATTCGTCACATCGGTGGTGACCGTGACGCTCTCGCCCGCGGCGATGGCGGAGCGATCGACCTTGATGTTGGAGTAGGCAAAAGTCGAATAGCTGAGGCCAAAACCAAACGGGTAGACGGGCCGGTTTGTCTCGTTCGAATAGCGCCGATCAGCCAGTGTCGGCTCGTGCGAGGCCAGATGCGCGTAGATCAGGGGGACCTGGCCCACGTTACGCGGCCAGGTGAACGGGAGCTTCCCTCCAGGGACGGCCTCTCCGAATAGAAGATTCGCCGTGGCCTCTCCGCCGCGTGAGCCGGGATACCACATATCGAGGACTGCCGAAGCCTCGGAGCCCTTCAGGTCAAGCGGCCTACCGTTAATCAGAACGACTACGACGGGCTTGCCCGTCGCCACAACGGCTCCAAGGAGTTCCAACTGGCGGCCGGGGAAATCGAGATTGGACTGGGAGGCCATTTCGCCAACCATGTTTTGCGGTTCACCCAGCACCACAACGGCAACCTCGGAGGCCTCAGCGGCTGCGACTGCTTCGTCTATCCCGCTGTCATCATCGGCAGGTTCAGGGCGCTTGATCGTCTTGTCCATGCTGTCGATGAATGAGCGGTTGATCCGCTTGGGGATCTTGACGCCCGGTGCGAACCTGACCGCCACAGTCGGTCCCGCCTTCGTTCGTATGCCCTCAAGGATGCTCTGCGATGCCGGCGCGTTGGCTGCGAACACCCAAGGCCCGTTCGTGTCAGCCGGAGAATCCGCAAGGCCGCCGATGACAGCGATCGAATGAAGGGATTTGCGGTCGAGCGGCAGGAGGCCACCATCGTTCTTGAGGAGAACGGCCGACCGCTCTGCGGCCACACGTGCAGCGGCAAGACTCGCCTGGTTCCGCAGGACGGACGCTGCCTTCTTCACGTCCACGAAAGGCCTTTCGAACAAGCCGAGCCTGATCTTCGCTTCGAGAACCCGCTCCACCGCCTCGTCAAGTCGCGCCATATCGATACGGCCTTCCGCAACTGCGGAGGGCAGGTTCGCAAAGGCTGCCTCGCCGAACGTCATCTCCATGTCGACGCCGGCCTCGAGCCCCATGGCGGCAGCCTGCTTTGTATCGGTGGCCATCCCGTGGACCGCGAGATTTAGAACCGAGTTGCCGTCGCTCACCACCCAGCCTTTGAAGCCCCAGGTCTTGCGCAGAACATCTGTCAGCAACCATCGGTTTCCCGTCGCGGGAATGCCGTTCAACCCCATGTATGCGCTCATGAGGCTGCCCGCTCCGGCGTCGATGGCGGACTTGAACGGAGGAAAATAGACGTTCCACAGCGCGCTGTCGGACAGGTCCGCCTCATCGTAATCGCGACCGCCAAGAGCCGCGCCGTATCCGGCAAAATGCTTTGGGGTGGCGATGACCTTGTCGGCGCCTCCGTTTCGCACGCCCTGAAATCCATGGACTTGCGCGGCAGCTATGGCGCTTGCGAGGAATGGGTCTTCGCCTGCACCCTCCACCATCCGGCCCCATCGCGGATCGCGCGCGATGTCCACCATCGGGGCAAAAGTCCATTGAATACCGACCGCCCTCGCCTCGGCTGCTGCGAAGGCCTGATTGCGCTCGATCATGACCGGATCCCAGGACGCGGCTTGCGCGATCGGGACCGGAAATATGGTAGAAAGGCCGTGCACCACGTCGAAACCGAAGATCAGCGGGATCTTGAGCCGGCTCTGGCTGAGCGCGATGCGCTGAAGGCGGTTGGCCTCCTCTGGATTGCTGACGAAGAGAAACGAACCCGCACCGGTTGCGGCCCGCCTTTCGGCCAGTTCGCGACCGTTGCCTTCCGCCGAGAAATTGTAAGTGACGATCTGCGCCGCCTTTTCCTCAGGCGTCATGCGTGCAAGGAGCGCCCGCGCCTTCGCCTTGACGAGCTCCTCTGCCGGCGCCGCATCACGCGTTTGCGCGGCAATGGGATTGGAAACCTGAACCACGCCTACCGCGCCGAGCAGCAGCATTGTTCGCATCAATATCTTGCCGCGCATCATCAAGATCTCCCGAGACTGGATCCGCGGCACGCCAGGGGAGGTAGTGCGCCGGCGATAAACAAGAATGGATGCCGCCCACCGGTGACGGCGCGCAGCATCCATTTCCCCGACCCGGCGATCGCTACCGACACCCCGGAAGCAATCGCGCAGAACGGTCGGACGCTTAGAATTTCTTCGAAATGCCGAGCTGAACCATGCGGCCAAGCGTGAAGAAGTTCGTGTAACCATTGTCGCCCAGGTTCTTGTAAACCGGGGGATCCTGGTCGAAGACATTGTTGACGTTAAGCGTCAGGCTCAAATCCTTCAGCCAGACGCTGTCGGCCGGTACGTCGTACTTGAAGAACAGGTTGACGGTGTTGAAGTCGCCGACCTTGTCTTGCGGCAGGTTTGTCGAACGTATTACCTTGAACCCGCTCGAATGATTGAGCGTTGCCTGCGCGCGGAAATGACCGATGTCCGCACCCAGCGTGGCCTGCAATTGCAAACGAGAAATGTTGTGGCCTGGATCGAGCTCGTCGACAACGTCGGCGCCCGGCCCAATGCGGGACTTTCGGCTAAGCTGATAGTTGCCCGAAACAGCGGCATCGACTCCGCCAAAACCGGTCGCCTTGCGATAGTTCGCAGAGAAATCGAGACCGCTTACCTTGAGGTCGCCGTAGTTACCCGAGCGGAAGTCGACGAGCTCATAGATGGCGCATGTCGAAGCCGGTGTGCTGCCGCTGCAGCGCGATGCGATGATCGGCGCGATAACCGAATTTCCATCTGGCGAGAGCGCGGCGAATGCCTGGAGCTGCGCAACAGTCAGACCGTCGGGATTGCTTACCACGTTGTTCGGGAAGTCGGTAAAGATCCCCGAGTTTGGCGTCGGGATCTGCAGGCGATCCTTGAAGTCCACGTGGTAGTAGCTGAGGCTTGCATGCAAGCCTTCGATGAACGGCGGATCGATATCGAAGCCGAACGAGTAAGTCTGCGCAGTCTGCGGCTTGAGGTTCGCAAGCGATCCCTGGACCGCGATCGTTCCGGTAACCGACGGGGTGTCGCCCGGCCGAATGAACGCGTTGATCGGATAGTAACTCGTGGTGTTTCGCAGGGATCCCAGTTGATCGACCGGTGCCGGTGCATTGAACGAGGTGCTGAAATTACCCCGCAGTGCGACCCAGGAAACGGGCTTGTACGTCAAGCCGAACTTAGGGTTGGTTGTCCCCCCGAAATCGCTGAAGTGGTCGTAGCGGACCGATGCCGCCAGCGTCAGGGCATAGATGCCGCCCATCCGGTTGCCTGCACCGACGACAGGCACCTGGAGCTCGCCGAAGAGCGAGTTTACGTCGCGACTGTAGGGTGTGTAGGCCTGCGAGGCGATTGCGCCGACCAGCCCGTCGGTCGGGCTGGTGCGCTGTTTGAAGGCGTCGTGCAGGAACTCGTAGCCGACGGCAAGCTTAACATCGCCGCCAGGCAGCGTCAGGAGTGTGCCATCGAGGATTGAGCGCGCATTGAACACTTCATCTTGAGCCTGCCCCGCCTGCTCACCGTTCGCCACTTGGCGAATGAGGTCCTGATTGGGCGTTGCGGCGGGGTCGTAGAAATTGATGGCGTGCTGCGGATCGGTCGCCGAACCTGCTGCCGTCAACAGTGACTGAACCAGCTGCTGCGTATGGAATTCGCTGTTGCTCCGGCTGTAGTTCAAGAGCGTGCGAAGTTGCCAGTTATCATTGAGGCTAGCCGCGAACTCGATGTTCGCACCCCATTCCTGGAACTCACTCGACGAGCGCGCGCTGTTGGTACCAAGCAGCGGTGCGAGCGTGAAGAAGACCTGCTGTGTCGCGGTCGATCCCGCCGAGACAGGCATGTAGAAGGCCTGCCGCGTCGTGGCCGATTGTCCGAGCTGAGGAATGGCGGACTGACCGCCCGTTACAGTCGCGTACCCGCGGAACGGCGAGAACGAGGTGGACTTGCGCTCGCCATAGAAGGCCTTGGCATCAACCGTGAGCCAGTCGCTGAGATCCTGATGAAGACCGGCAACCGCGCCGTGGCGCGTTGCCTTTGGCACGAAACTGCCGTCGTCGCTTTCGTCACAAGTATTCGAGGTATTCGCGGCAAGGCCGGGAAGCGCGTAGTTGGTGGTGATGTAACGGATGCCGCCGGTAGCGAGGTAGTTCATGATGTCGAACTGGCTCAGCTGGACGTTACCGGGATTGCAGGAAAGACCAGTGGCCTTGCCCGTATTCCAGTCGATCTTGCGGATGTAGTCGCGATCGCGGCCGAACAGTGAATCGTTGTGCTGGTAGGAATAGGCCAGATAGACCGAGCCCGTCCCCCAATCCTTCCCGACAATGCCGTTCGCCGACACCTGTTGGTAGTTGTCCGCAAAGCCGTAGCGAGCATCAACCTGGAGGCCATCAAAGCGCTTGCGAGTGATGAAGTTGATCACGCCGCCGACCGCGTCGGCACCATAGGTAGCCGAGCCGCCGTCAGTCACGATTTCGACACGCTCGATTGCGGCGGCCGGAATGAGGTCGGGATCGACCGCATTCTGCGTCACGCCGACGGGGGCGATGCGGTGCCCGTCGAGAAGCACCAGCGTCGAGTTCGACGAAGCCGTCGGGATATTGAGATTGCGAAGGTTAGGCCGGACGACCTGGAGCTGGTTCGCGGCGATGGTCAGCTGCTGGTTCGGATCGGTATTGAACAGGTTGGTAACCTGCGGAACGGTCGCCAAAAGCTCATTCGAAGTGGTCGCGCCGCTCGATTGAACCTTGTCCTGCCCAACGCTGATGATGGTCGACCCGACAGGGGCCGCACCGCGCAAGATCGTGCCTGTGACAATGATTTCTTCAACGGTCGGATTCTCGAGCCCGCCGCCCGAAGTCGCCGTGTCAGAGCTCTGTGCGTAAGCCATGGCCGGCGCGAGCGCGAGCGCCGCAACTCCGGCTAGCGCGCTGATGCGCACTTGATTTGAAACGGAATTCCTCATTTTCCCCTCTCCCTGTTTCCCATTCCCTCGGGTTTCAAAAATTCGATTGAACGCGCCTTGAAAGTCACCCGCCTCCAGCGCCTTGCGCCGCTCTTCCTCAGTGAGCTGCGCTCCGCGACAACAAGCCCTGCATGCGCAGCCAGGACGCAAATTCATCCATCAGCATCGTCGTCGTCGTGCCTGGAATGCCCGCTCCGAAGCCATGGCCACCGCGCTGGTAGGCATGAAGTTCGACCGGACGCTTTGCCTCCTTCCAGGCTTCGGCGATCGGGAAGCCCATGCTTTTGAACAGCGGGTCGTCGAAGGCGATTGCGTCAAACATCGGCGGCGCTTGTGTCGGCACTTCGACCCGCGCCTGAGGCCCATAGATGTAGCCGATGAAATCAGGGCCCTTGCCCGGCGTTGCCGTCAGCACCGCGTTGAGCGTTGTCATAGCCCCCGCGGAGAAGCCGATCATTCCGACCCGGCCTGCGTCCACCTTCCACGTCTTGGCGCGCGAGCGCACGAGATCGAGCGCGGCCAATGCATCCGCCGTCGCATCGGGATTTTGCAGGGTCGGCATCCGTGAAGGATCGGCGAGGCCGTCCTTCATCTTGTGCGCCATGAAAATGGCCGCGTCGCGCTCGCCGACAGGTGTCGGGATCAGTCGGTATTTCAGCACGAAGGCGGCCACGCCATGCGCGGCGAGGAAGCGGGCGATAGCCCAACCCTCCTTTTCCATCGACAACGCCATGAAAGCCCCGCCAGGCGCAATGATGACCGCCGTACCGTTCGCTTCGCCCTCTTTGGGAAGTATGGCGGTCAAGGTCGGATGGGAGACATTGCGCACGTTCCCATTTGCCGCCCAGATTTCCGCCGAGGCGCCTGCACCGTCCTTCGGATAAAGCGGGACCGCTGCCGCCTCGTAGGGCTTCGCAAAATCGGGCATTTGCGCCAGCGCCGGCGTCGCGGCACCAAGCGACAAGAGACAGGTGATAGTCGACAGAAACCTGCTCATACGTCCTCCCTCACATTTCATTGGGGCGCACCAAAACCTCGCGCGAGATCGCACGATGGAACGACGGCATTCACACTGGGATCGCTTACGGCGTCATGAGCGCTCTCAACGCGCGCCTGGATTCTTCAACGAGATCGAAGGCCTGGTCCTCGCGAAGCCATTCCTCTTCAAGACCGGAAATAAGCGAGATTATTGCGCGCGCTGTTGAGGTTGGGACACTGACGATGCCCTCGAGAGCTTCGGCCAGCAGGGTCTGCTTCGAGGCTTCCCTCGAGTGGAAGTAACGGTGGGCGGGATGTTCCCGGTTGATCGCCTCCGCGCGCAGCACGACCTGAAGGCGGGTGGCTTCAGCCTGCTTGGCGTTATTGCACACAATTGCCACCAGAGCTTCGAGCAAGCGTTCACGCCGATCGTCCGCCTGGGCCAACGCGTCCGATCTTGCACCTACGAGTGCAAGGGCCGCACGCTCGTTGGCCGCATCCCTGTCTTCCAGAAGTGATAGCAAGAGCTGCTCCTTGGATCCGACGTAATGGAGCAGGCCGGCCTTCGTCACCCCGCATCGATCGGCGAGTTCCTGAAGGCCAAAACCATAGTAGCCCTTTTCCCCGACGATCCGCATGGCCTCGTTGAGTATCTCACGATGCCGCGCGCGTGAGCGCTCGGAATTCAGGACTGCTGCTCTCCCCACTCTATTATTGCCCTCTTGTTACTAACCGGTCGGTAAGTGGAGTCGCGATGCTGGTCAAGATTGCGTTCGGATAACAAGTACTCCGACAAATTTTTGATCGCACCCACGATAGAAACCGGCGCATCAAGCCGCATTCTTGCGCCGCCGGCACCCGAGGAAACCGCAGCGCTGCGCACGATTCAGGCAAAATCGTCCAGCGACCACTCGTCATGCCATTCGATGACGGGACGCTCCCCGTCGAAACGGATCGGCAACCACACGTAACGCGCGATCGAGGTGTTGGTTTTTTCGGTATTCATCATGCTCATGAGCGCAGTCCGTTCCCCTGCACTCAGCTTTGCAGTGCGATCACGCATGACTTTTGTCAGGCCCGAATCCATGTCCTTGGACATACTTCCGTCGTCGAACGCCGGCCCGGCCAGGTTCGGCAGCCATCGATCGCCAAGAGCGATGTAGAGATCCTTCTTGGCAGGGTGCCGAAAGATGCTGCTGATCTGGGAATTGAAGGAAGTGCGCGAGCGGTCGGACGGATGGAGATCGCCCAGGGTTGTCCAAGGTCCGTGGAAGGTATCGGCCATTGCGATTTCGGAAGGGTTGGGAAAATACCCGGTCGTTCCCGACGTCGCGAGATATTGCTTTCCCTTCCTCCGAAACCAAGCGGGGGCCTCCCGCACCGAAGGCGGACCGGCATGTGGCATGTGGGTCGAATAGTAACCAGTAAAGTCGGTGTAATCGCGCGTCAGATCAGCGCAGATCATCTCCGAATGGACACGCTCAAAGTACATGTACGCCTTGTCGTCGTCGGGGCTGGTGACAAGATCGAAGTCTCCCGCACTCATTCCTACCGGGAGAATGCCTTGCGCGACGATGCGGTAGGGACCCGTGATCGCATCGGCCACAAGCACGGCACGGGTCTGGTAGGGATTTTCCATAACCTTGATCCAGCACACGAACTTCCCGCTGGCCCGATTGAACAGGATATGCGGGCGGTCCATTGCCTTCGACGGATTGAGCGGCGATTTCGGATCGTCGGTCACCGGCGGGATGATCACCCCGCAATCGTCCCAGTTGTAGAGGTCCGAAGACGAATAACACCGCACGCCCCAATGCCAGATCCCGTTGGTGCCAGTCGTCTTTTCCTTGTTTTCGCCGTACCAGTAGAAGAGGTTGCCCACCTTCAGGATAGATCCGCCATGGGCCTGGATCGGCCGGCCAGAGGTATCGAGCCATTCTTGTCCGGGCCGGAACGAGTTGCGACGGGTAACCGCCGGCGCTGCAAGCGCAGAAGCGGCGCCGGCAGGGACAGCGAGGGTCGCGGCAAGACCACCGCCATAGGCAAGCAACTGGCGGCGATCGATCATGGCGTTTCCCGTAATTTCCGTGTTCATCGATTGAGGTCCTTCAGCCCAGCTCGAAGCGGGCGGTTGCAGGGCGAAGACCGGAGGAACTGACACTTACCTGCACGGCGCCGCCGGTCGTGCCGCGAACGATCGCAAGGGCCCGTCCACGAAATGCTGCCGCTTCGATGGACTTCAGCGATCCGGTTGCATGTGGGTTGGCACTTCCAAAGGCGGCAAGTTCGCCAGCCCCCTCTATCGCAAGCGAAAGCGGAGGCTCGGCTTCCGGCAGAACCCTGCCTGCGCTGTCGACAACGTCGATCCGAAGATATGCGAGCGCCTCGCGGCCCTTCCGATGCGAGGCGGCTTCAAGTGTGACGGCAAGCGCCGCTGCGTCTCCCACCGTCTCGAGCGACGTGCGCCCCACGACTTTGCCTTGTTTCCACGCGATCGCCTCCAGCCTACCGGGAGCATAAGGCACCATGATCTCGGCGGTCATCTTGTCGGTGGCTGCGATCATTTTCTCGCCAACGGGCTTGCCGTCGAGCAGAAGCTGAACCTTATCACCAGGCGTATAAAGGCGAACGGTCAGGGGCACGCCTTCCTGGCCACGCCAGGTCCAGCTTGCCAGTTCATCGGGCCAACCCCAGTTTGCGACCCATGCGACGCTGCCCTCAGGGACCGGTCGCTGCACTGTCATGGCCAACGGCGAGCGTCCCCAGGCGACATCGCGCGCGAGCGATGCCGCCTTCTGGCAGCCGATGAGATCGAGATCGCCGCACCAAGCGTTCACCCACGGCCATTTAGCAAGATAGAACGGAAAACCGCCCTTTTTCAGGAACGCCGTCGCGCCAAGTCCCGCTTCGCCGATGTAGTCCATCGCGGTCCATAGGAATTCACCCAGGAAATAGGGAGCACGCTCCATCAGGCCGGCGTAGTCGAAAACCTCGCGGGCAAAGGTCTCCGATCCGTAGACTACTCGCTCAGGATGGGAGCCATGTTCGCGCTCGATGTCAGCGAGGCGATAGTTGTAGCCCGGGACATCGATGAAGATGGTCGAGGCGTTGTCGACCTTTCCGGCGCGACCAGGTCGGGCGGCATCTGCGCCAGCCACCATTTCCTGCCCCAGCACGCCGTTGAGGCCAGCCGTGACCGGCCGGCTGCTGTCCAAGTGCTTCACCGCGTTAGCCAGCTTCCATTCCCAGGCCACGCCTTCCTCGGTGGCGCGGAAAGGAATCTCGTTTCCGATGCTCCACATGATGACGGACGGGCTGTTCCGAGCGGAAAGCACCATCGCACGAACAACCTCCTCCCAGTGCTGCGCGAAACGGGTCGAGAAGTCCTGCGGCTCTTTGTGCTCATGCCAGGCGTCAAACGCCTCTTCTATCAGCAACATGCCAAGCCGGTCGCAAGTCTCGCGCAAGCTCCTGGAAGCCGTATTGTGCGAACTGCGGATCGCGTTGAACCCGCGCGCCTTGAGCAAGCGGACACGGCGTTCATCAGCATCGCGAAAAGCGCAAGCGCCAAGCAGACCGTTGTCATGATGGACACATCCGCCCCGCAGGTTGGTGACGGTACCATTGATCGCCATACCGCGCTGCGGATCGAACGTGACGATCCGAATCCCGAAGGGCTGAACCACTTGGTCGAGGACCGTATCGCCGCGGCGCAACTCGGTTTCGAGCTGATAGAGATTGGGATCGTCAGGAGACCACAAGCGGGCGCCGCGTAATTCGAGAGATTGCGAAACCTTTCTTGTGACCGGTGAGCGCGATTCGGCCGCTATCTGTCCATCGGCATCCCGAAGACGGGTCACGAGTTGCAGACCCGGCGCCGTGCCCTCGATCGACGTCACAACATCGACATGTGCCTTCCCGGCGGCAAAGCTGCGGGTCGATGCGGCGATTCCCCACCGCGCCAGATGGCAATCGGCAGGCATCACCTCCAGAGTGACCGGGCGGTAAATCCCGGAGCCTGCATACCAACGTGTGTTGCGCCCTTCGTTGGTCACCCGCACCGCAAGCACGTTATCGCCCTGGCGGTTAAGGTAAGGACTGAGATCCAGATTGAAGGGCATGTAGCCCGAGACCGATCCGCCCAGCGCGTGACCGTTCAAATAGACTTGGCTTTCCAGATAGATGCCATCGAATGCGATCTCGATCCGAGCATTCTGCGGGTATTCCTCGACCCTGAAATGCTTGCGATACCACCCCTCCCCTCCGACCGTGTACCCTGTGGCCGTGTCGCCCAGCGCCCGCTTGTCGAACGGACCGATCTGGGCTGGAGGCTGTCCGCCCGGAATATCCTCGACACTCCAATCGTGCGGCAAATCGACCCGGCGCCATGCGGTGTCATCGAATGCCGGCATTTCGAATCCGGAACCGCCACCGCGCTGGAACAACCACGAGGCATCGAACGGGATATCGCGCAATATCCACTTGTCCGGAATGACCGCGCGCGCAGGCGCTGCCGCCACACCAACGATCGGAACAAGCGCCCCGGCACCTGCTATCGCAAGAGCCTGACGCCGATCGGCGGAGATGCCGAAGCTCATGGGAATTCTCCAAGGGCTTTGAGTTGGGGATCGATGCGATCGAGCGAGGCTTGATCAACCACCCCGAAGATGGTGAGCGATTCGAGCGAGAAGTTGCCAAGGTGTGGCTTGATCATGTCGCTGGAAACCCGTCGGTCGAAGCCGGGGATTTCCTTGCCGACGATGGCCCAAGCCGGAGCTATGGACTGGAGCACGGCAATGGGCGTGTCGCGTACGCTCAACACGCGGGCCAAACGCCGAGGCGCGACATAGGAACGTGCCGGCGGATAAACGGGAGCTTCCAATTTCCATGTCCTTTCCAGCGCCGGCTGGCGGCGCAGTGGTGATTTGATTTGGACGAGTCACGCGGCCGAACTTGAGACTGGCTCCGTCCGACTGCATCGGCAAAAACCCGCCAGAACAGTCACTTCAGTTGTTCGCAGAATACCTGTGCAAGCGCTTCCAATGTGGCCATTTCCGCGGCTCTTGCGCCCCGCCCCCCCCTATCATCTCGCTCCCCCTGGCCTTCCATCGCCACCGCGATGCGACCACGTGAAAATTCCGGCTTGTTATAAACGATACTACGTGTAGTTTTATGGCCATGACGCGTCGTGTCAAGCGACGCTCACATCGGGATGAGGATCGATGAAGCCAACAGCACAGGCTTCCTCGGCAGCGGGTTTCGCTCGCTTCCGAGGGCGAAGAAACGCGTCGCACGAAGGGCTTCGCCTTCCCGGCTTCACGCCCATTGAGATCGGCGCTTAAGGGCGGACGTTGTGGCTCGAGCCGAAGCGTGCCGGCAATCTGCACTCACTTCGAGACAAATTCCCGAGGCTGTAGCCAAAATACCCGAAGCGTGATTTCCAAAACAATATAATATTAAAAATATCATTCCCGCCAAAGCAAAGCACCAAATTATCAATTTAACGATCGATATATTTACGACATTTGCTGGCCATATTCTCAGAATAGCGAAACCGGGTGTGACGATATTAAAATGAGGGAGGGAGTTATGCTAAAAAGAGGTTACCAGATTCTGCTCGCAGGCTCGAGCTTGATATCAATTGCATCGCCTGCATTGGCACAGTCCGCCGATCCGACCGCTTCTGCGACCGCGGAAGCTCCCACTGATATCATCGTCGTGCAGGCACGCCGACGCGACGAAGACGTCCAGGACGTCCCTTCGGTCGTCAACACCATCACAGCCGACCAGATCGCGAAGCTCAATCTCCGGGATTTCAAGGAAATCCAATCGCTGGTTCCGGGCCTTGAGCTGGACACCGAGTCCAATGGCGTCGGTGGCAGCGCGAAGCTTCGCGGTGTCAACTTTGATGTAAACGCCAGCGGCTTCAATTCGACCGTCGAATTCTACATGAACGACGCGCCGATTGTGGCAGGCCTCGTCCTCCAGCAAATGTTCGACATCGGGCAGACCGAAGTCCTGCGCGGCCCGCAAGGAACGCTGCGCGGACGCGCTTCGCCTTCTGGTTCGATCACCGTCACCACGCGCAAACCGGACCTCTATTCCGTCGGCGGCACCGTTGAAATGACGGCCAACGACATTGGCACGATCAACGGCAGAGCGGCCCTGAACGTCCCGATCATCGAGGGCATTGCCGCGATCCGCGTGGCAGGCGTCTGGGACGAGAACGAGGACAACCGAGTTCGCACGATCGATTCAAGCTATGGCGGGCGCGATCCTTTCGCCCGCACCCGCGCAGGGCGTATCAGCGGACTCGTTCAACCGACTGACTGGCTCAAGCTCGAAGGCGTTTACCAGCACATGGAGCGCAACGCAGTCGGCTATGATCAGGTCGTCTCGTACAGCGAGGTCAATCCCAATGCCGACCCAAGTCCGGTCCTGATCACGGCGGCCGATCGCCGCTCCGACCAGGTCGAGCCACGACGGATCAGCCAAGTCTACAATATCTATAACTGGCGTGCGGAAGCAAACCTGGTCGGGCAGACGCTCATCTACCAAGGCCAGCACTATACGCAGAATGTCCACGCGCACACGTCGCTCGACTCGGCTGTGGTGTTCCCGGGCGATGAC
This sequence comes from Novosphingobium oxfordense, assembly GCF_044029435.1. Classification (NCBI taxonomy): domain Bacteria; kingdom Pseudomonadati; phylum Pseudomonadota; class Alphaproteobacteria; order Sphingomonadales; family Sphingomonadaceae; genus Novosphingobium; species Novosphingobium oxfordense. Next base: position 372,396 of record NZ_CP147007.1, read on the forward strand.
ATCTTCCAGGATACGCACACCTATACGAAGTCGACATCGCACGAAGTCCGCCTCCAGAACCAGGAACGACTGTTCGGCATGGTTGACTACGTGGTTGGCTTCTTCGACCAGAAGAACGACGCGCCAACCGACCTGATCCGCAAGACGGCGGTCGCTCTGCCGGCGGTATTCGGCGGCGGGCTGGCAACCGCCGTGGAAACTCCGATCGCCGTTCGCGGCGGCACCCATGAGCAATCCGAGTTCGGCAACCTTACGCTGCACTTGACGGAAGGCACCGAGCTCTCCGGTGGCGTACGCCATATCAGTTATAACGACGACAATGAGCTGACGGTCGCTGACACGCTCGTCAAACAGACGAGCCAGGATCGCAGCACATGGATCTACAGTGCATCGATCAAGCAGAACATCACGCCGGGTGTGATGGTCTATGCCAGCACCGGAAGCTCGTGGCGCCCTGGTATCAGCGTGATCGGCGACTTCAACATAGCGCCTTCGGCACTTGAATCGAGCTACATCACTTTGCCGCCCGAAAAATCGAAGTCCTACGAAATCGGCTTCAAGAGCACCCTGATGGGCGGGCGCATGCGCTTCAACCTCACCGGGTACCACCAGAAGTTCAACAACTACCCGTATCGCGTGTCGAACGGCGTCTACTACGTCAATACAGCGGCCGATTTCGACAGTGCCGGAAACTTTGCCGGTGTTCACCAGGAAGTCGGCCAGTTCAACTTCGTCAGTGCCGTGCCTGTAGAAGTCAATGGTGTCGAAGGCGAGCTCTCCTTCGACGTGACAGACCGCTGGAACGTCGGATTGGTCGCGAGCTATTCGCTCGGCAAGATCAAGAACGGTACCGTCCCGTGCAACGATCTCAACGGCGATGGCGTCCCCGACGTCGTCACCTCTGCGCCTTCGCTCGCAGAGCTGCAGGCAGCGGTCGGCGCGAACAACCTCGCCAGCTGCAAGGTTACCCAGCGCTCCTCGTTCCAGCCGCCATTCTCGGCAACGCTCCTCAGCGAGTACCGTCAGCCGATTTCCAACAAGATGGACGGTTACCTGCGCGGCCTGCTTGTCTTCAACGGGAAGTCGCAGAGTGATCCCACCAACATCTACGACGACGTGAGCGCCTATGCCCTCGTCAACCTATTCGCCGGGATTCGCGATCCGAAGGGCGCTTGGGAAGTCTCGCTCTATGCCAAGAACATTTTTGAAGTGAACAAGATCCTGTCGAGCGGAAGCCCCCTGTCGACCAGCTACCAGCAACTGGGCTTCGGCGGCTTCAGCGCAACGGGGCCGGTCTTCACCGGTCCGACTGCGGCCACGGCAACAAGCACGTACACCGGCATCTCCATGACGCCGCCGCGCGAGTTCGGGATCAGCGTCCGTTACGCGTTCGGTTCGCACTAGGCTGAGCAAACCGAACTCTCCTGCCTGGGCGGGTGGCCTCGTGCCACCCGCCTCTTCTTGTCTTCGGGCACGCAGAGGCACCCCCGGCCCCATCTGATCATCCATTCACCAATGCCGGACTTTCTGCCCCAACTGCTCGGGCACGTCTGCGAGAGGAACCTCACACAATGCACCGGACCACTGCCAGGATCGCCGCTTGCCTCCTTGCTGGATCAAGTTTGGCGACCGGCTTGCCTGTTGCGGCGAAATCCCCGGCGACCAACCCGGCGCCCATGTCCCAAGCTGAAATCGACACCCGCGTCGAGGCGCTCCTCGCGAAGATGACGCCGGAGGAAAAGGCCGGCCAACTCAGCCAGTTCTTCTATTTTGCCCAGATCCCGGCGCTTGCAAAGCGTGTCGACGACCAGATTGCCGCCGGCCACGCTGGCTCGATCCTCTTCACGACCGATCCCAAGCTGCTCAACCGCGCGCAAAAGATCGCTGTCGAGCAAACCCGGTTGAAGATCCCCCTGCTCGTCGGCTTCGACGTGATCCACGGACTTCACACGATCTTCCCCGTTCCGCTGGCCATGGCCGCTTCCTGGGACCCTGCACTCGTCGAGAAATCGCAAGGCGTCGCCGCTGCGGAATCAAGGGCGGTAGGGGTGCATTGGACCTTTGCGCCCAACGTCGACATCACACTCGATCCCCGTTGGGGCCGAATTGTCGAGGGCGCGGGTGAGGACGTCTATCTCGGTTCGGCCATGGCTGCCGCGCAAGTACACGGATTCCAGGGTCCGTTCATCGGGGCGCCCGGGCATATCATTGCAGGTCCGAAGCACTTTGCCGGTTACGGTGCCTCCATGGGCGGGCGCGATTACGACGAGTCCGAGATTTCCGAAAACCAGCTTCACAACCTTTATTTGCCGCCATTCAAGGCTGCGATCGATGCCGGAGCCGGAAACATCATGGCCGCCTACATGGCGCTCAACGGCGTTCCCGCAGCAGGGAACCACCGCCTGCTCACCGATGTCCTTCGCAAGGATTGGGGGTTCAAGGGGTGGGTCGTCAGCGACGCGGGCGGTGTCAACTCGCTGATCGCCCAAGGCTTCGCAACGGATGGGGCCGACGCCGCGCTCAAGGCGCTCAAGGCAGGCAACAACATGGAGATGATCCCGCCTGGTCTTCCGGCCCGGATGTCCACGCTCCCGGCAGCTGTCGAAGCGGGCAAGCTCAGCACATCGGATCTCGATGCCATGGTACGCCCAGTCCTTGCAGCCAAGTTCCGCATGGGTCTTTTCGAGAATCCCTACGTCGACGAAACCGTTGCCGCCAAGGTTCTCGACGACCCGGCGCACGCAGCTGAAGCCCGGCGCGCGGCCGAGCGCTCGGCGGTACTACTGCGCAACGAAGGAGGCGTGCTACCGCTTGATGCGAAGAAAATCCGATCGATTGCCGTTCTTGGTCCGCTTGCAGATTCCAGTCGGGACATGCTTGGTCCCTGGATCTTCACGATCAACAATCCCAGCGCCGAGAGTGTCCTGACCGGCCTGCAAAAGAAACTCGGACCGAATGTGACGGTTCGCTACTCCCCAGGCGTCAACATTCCGGATCGCGTTAATCCATCCCCCTTCGACATGATGGACGCCAAAGGACCGAAGGCCGCACCGATCGACGAGACCGCGGAAATCGCGAAATCCGTCGAATTGGCCCGTCAGTCCGACGTTGCCATCCTCGTACTCGGCGAACGGCAGAACATGAATGGCGAGAAGGCCTCTCGCTCCAGCTTCGATCTGCCGGGTCGGCAGCGCGAATTGCTCGATGCCGTTGCGGCCACGGGCAAACCGGTTGTCGTACTGCTCATGAGCGCCCGCCCGCTTTCCATCCAGGACAGCAAGGCAAATGCAATCCTCGATATCTGGTATCCCGGAAGCCAGGGCGCGGCCGCCGTTTCCAATCTTCTGTTCGGCGATGCCGTTCCTGGAGGAAAGCTGCCGATCAGCTGGATTCGCAGCGCGTCGCAGGCGCCGATGACTTACGCACGCATGCCCTCGCACAATCCTGAGGATGCCTATAAGCGTTACCAGGACACGACGAACGAACCGGCGTGGCCGTTCGGGTACGGCCTCAGCTATACCACATTCGCCTATTCGAATTTGAAGGTGGGGACTCCCAAGGTCGCCCGCGGAGCTCCCGTCAAGGTCTCGTTCGATCTTGCGAACACGGGCGCGCGCGCCGGAGACGAGGTCCCGCAGCTTTACATCCATCAACGGCTCGGAACCTCCTCCAGACCCGTCCGCCAGCTCAAGGGGTTTCAGCGTGTAACGCTGAAACCGGGCGAGAAGCGCACAATCACCTTCACGCTGACGCCCGACGATCTTCGCTATTGGAGCGATGCGAGCCAGACCTGGGTTCAGGATGCCTCGGTTTTTGACGTGTGGGTAGGCAGCGACTCGAAGGCCTCCCTCGGCTCCACTTTCGAAGTGGCAGACTGATCCCGGCGAATTCCGACAACTGGGGGTTTCGCGCGCTCAAGCGGCGGAGCCCCCGCGCATTCCAGAATGAAGAACCCCTTGAGGGCGTCCCGGAGGACACAATGAATCGAGCCAGGCTTCGGCCCTTGTTCCTTCTCGCGACCGCTCTGACCAGCGTTGCCGCGACGGATGCCGTTTACGCCGACGCGGCAATCCAGCCGACATCGGCCTCCTCACTCGAACAGCAGTTCCAGGACCCGCCGCAATCGGCGCGCCCACGCGTGTGGTGGCACTGGATGAATGGCAACATCACCGAAGACGGCATCCGCAAAGACCTCGAATGGATGAACCGGATTGGACTTGGCGGTGTCCAGAGTTTCGATGCCAATCAGGACACACCGCAGGTCGTGGAAAACCGTCTGCCGTACATGACGCCTGACTGGCAAAAGGCGTTTCGAGTTGCCGCTACGAGTGCCGAGGCGCTCAACCTGGAGTTGGGAATTGCCTCGTCGCCCGGTTGGTCGGAAACCGGGGGCCCCTGGGTCCCTGCCGAGGACGCCATGAAGAAGCTGTCGTGGAGCGACACCATCGTGGCTAGCGGCAAGCCTTCGGTCATCCACCTTCCGGCAGCCCGGGACACGACGGGGCCCTACCGAGATCTCGCCGCCGAGTTTGCTGCCGCCCCCACCCACTACCGCGACATTGCCGTCTTTGCCTATCGTATCGGTACCGAGCCCGCTCAACGCGCCGGGACCTATCGCGGCCCGGACGGTGCTCCTCTCGATGCGCAGGCGCTGAGCGATGCCCGCCTCTCGACGTTCGCAACCATCAAGCCGGGGACGAAAGACAAGCCGGCAATTGTGAACATCGATTTCGATAGTACCCAGACATTTCGGTCAATGACTTTATTTGTGCCAGGAATTGCGCCGAACCCGCGTGGTCCCGGTCTGCTACCTCGCCTTGAGAAAAGCATGGACGGCGTGAACTGGAGCAAAGTCATCGACGTTCCCGTCAGCGACGCGCCAAGCACTGTCAGTTTCGCCCCGGTCAACGCTGCTCATTTCCGCGTGGTGTTCGCCCGCGGCGAGGGAGGTCACAGCGCGTTGAGCAGCGGCATCCCCGGCGAACTTGAAATCCGCGAACTCAGCCTCTCGCCGGAAAGCCGGGTCAACATGTTCGAGGCCAAGGCGGGCTTTGCAACAGTGAACGACTTTTATGCGCTCGATGACGGCGTGAATGTGGACGCGGTCGGGCTCCGTCCCAAGGACATGATCGATCTCACCGCACGTGTTCGGCCCGATGGCACCATCGACTGGACACCGCCGTCAGGTACCTGGCGCATTGTCCGTCTTGGCTGGTCGCTCATCGGCAAGACGAACCACCCCGCCAGCCCCGAGGCGACCGGCCTCGAAGTGGACAAGATGGATGCAGGCGCGGTCGAGCGATACCTTGATCGCTATTTTGCAAATTACCGCGGTGCAACGGGTCCGGATCTCTTTGGCTCACGCGGCGTTCGGGCGATGGTTAACGACTCGACCGAGGTTGGCCCGTTCAACTGGACGCCGGACATGCCAGCGCAATTCCGGCGCTTGCGCGGTTATGATCTCGCACCCTGGCTTCCGGTGCTGACCGGCGCAATTGTCAGATCCCGGCAGGAGAGCGACGCCTTCCTGTACGACTTCCGCAGGACGATAGCCGAACTTCATGCCGAAGCGCATTACCGAACGATTGCCAGCATCGCCCATCGAAACGGGTTGAAGGTCTACGGTGAGGCGCTCGAGAACGCCCGAAGCACACTGGGCGACGATATGCAGATGCGCAGCTATGCCGACTTTCCGATGGCGGCGATGTGGTATGTTCCGCGCAGCGCGACGATGCCCGGCGCGTTTGTTGCCGACGTAAAGGGCGCAGCCTCTGTGGCTCACGTCTATGGGCAGAACATCGCCGCTGCTGAATCGCTCACGTCGATCATGATGCCATGGGCAACCGGGCCGAATGAGCTCAAGCCGATCATCGACTACGAGTTTGCACTCGGCATCAACCGGCCGGTCATTCACACATCCGTCCATCAGCCGGTAGACGACAAGGTGCCGGGCCTGTCGCTAGGAATGTTCGGTCAATATTTTACCCGGCACGAGAGCTGGGCCGAACTCGCGAGGCCGTGGATCGACTATATCGCGCGCAGCGCCCTGATGCTGCAACAAGGCCGCGCCGCGGCCGACATCGCCTATTTCTACGGAGAAGAGGGTCCTCTCACCAGCCTCTACGCCAGCGGCCTTCCAGGTGAGATTCCTCGCCAATTCGCCTACGATTTCCTCAATGCCGATGCCTTGCTCCGATTGGTAAGCGTGGACGGCTCCGACCTCACAACGAGTGGAGGAGCACGCTACAAGGTTCTGGTTCTGGGCGGCTCAAGCCGGATGATGACGCTGCCCGTCCTGAGGCGTATCGCACAACTCGCAGAACAGGGCGCGACGATCGTGGGAGATCCGCCGCAGGCCTCGCCCAGCCTGGCCGATGACGGGGAGGCATTCTCGGCACTGCGTCATCGCCTGTGGTCCGGTGCCGGGGTCACGCCGATTGGCCTCGGCCGGGTTATCGCCGGAAAGGACATTGCCGGCGCTCTCAAACTCACCGGGACGCAGCCCGATTTCGATTATGCCGCCGCGCCCGACAGCGAGGTACTCTTCAACCATCGCAAACTGCCCGATGGCGAGATCTATTTCCTGTCTAATCGCAAGGATCGGCCCGAGCGGCTGGAAGCCAGCTTCCGGGTGAGCGGCAAGCTACCCCAACTCTGGCGTGCGACCACCGGTAAGGTCGAGCCGCTCTCGTTCCGGACGGAAAACGGGCGAACGCTTGTCACGCTCGACCTCTCGCCGGAAGACGCGGTCTTTGTTGTGTTCCGTAAGCCAGCCTCGGAGCTCTCGCTCGACGCGCCTGCGGCGCATCCCGTCGCGGTCGCAACCCTCGAACACGGTTGGAGCGTCGCCTTCCAACCCGGTCGGGGTGCTCCGGCTAGCGCCGCGATGGATCCCCTCGGTTCGCTGAGCGACAACGCCAACACCGGTATTCGCTATTTCTCCGGGGTCGCGACTTACACGCTTGAATTTTCCGCGCCGAAGACCGTGGCGAGATCGGGTCGCAGCTGGATTGATCTGGGCGACATTCGCGACGTTGCGGAAGTTCGCATCAATGGCAAGCTGGTGGGCGGCGTTTGGCATGCCCCGTACCGCCTGGAAACGACGGGCTACCTGCGCTCAGGACGGAACACTCTTGAGGTCAAGGTTGCCAACCTTTGGGTGAATCGTCTGATCGGCGACCGGCAACCCGATGCGACGAAGATCACCTGGACCGCGTTTCCAGCCTATAGCAAGACTTCGAAACTGCGCCCTTCAGGGCTGCTTGGGCCGGTCACCCTGCTGTCGGACAAGCAGGAATAGCCCCATGGAAAAGGCGTTTCGGCCGAAACCGAAACGCCTTCGTAGCGGGCTTGAGAGGTCCCCCCACTTATGGCGAGCAATCGGGGCGCGCTGCAGCTGCGGCGCACCCGACGCTTACCGAAAGCTCGCCCATTTCACGCTCATGCCGCGAAGGCCATCACTTCGGCTTCGCAGCGTCAAGGTCTGCCTGAATCTTCGCCAGCTTCTCGTTCGTAAGCTGGTCGCCGGCATACTGCTGCAGCTGCGACAGCGTCATCGCGCGGCCCATGTCGATCTGCGGGCTGTTGACGATTTCAGGAATGTTCTTCGCCAGGATCGCTTGCGAGACGGGATCGTCGAGCAAGGTTCCAAGATCGGTATCCTGGACCGTGTACGCTGCCTGGGTCTTGGCGGTTTGGGTTTTGGCGGCAGGTGTCGCAGTCGCTGCTGGAGCGGCTGCAGGGGCGGCCGAAGCGGCCGCCGGGACAAACGCGATTGCGGCAAGCAAGGCTGCCGAGAAAATCGAACGCATTGATGATCCTTTCCCGAACATTTTGGTCAGGACCCGCCTGAGGCGACCGCGAAGAAACCGCCTACAGAAAATGCCCTGCTGTTCGGTGCCGATTATCGCCTTCGCCCTTGGACGAGTCAATAACGATACGCCTCGTATCTTTATCCCGGAAACCAATCGCTACGGCGTAATTCACCAAGCCTGTGCGCCGCGGATGAGGTGATCGACAATATCTGCAGCGAGGCCGGTGGCTTCGAGTTCGCCGAGCTGGTCGGGGTCTGTCCGCATCGCGACCGTGCCCGCGACGATCGCCATCAGCATATCGGCAGCCCGGGCCGGGTTCTTTGCACTGATCCCTTGCGCGGGCCCGAGTTCGCGAACCACGTCTTCGATTAGACCATGAATTGTGCGATAGCCGCCCAGATTGGGGCCGGCAAAACCGGTATCAGGCGAACCTGGCAGATTTGCAGACAGCCGGGTAATCGCGCGGACTTCCGGGTGCGTTGCCCACCGCAACAACGTCGTTGCGTAGACGTTCAGTTGCTCGTCGAGCTCACGAGAGGGGCTTGGCTCACGAAACGCGTTGAGCGATGACCATTGCTCCACGCGCTCGTCGATTACCGCCCGCAGCAGATCAGCTTTGTCGCTGTAGCGCTTGTACAGCGTCGTCTTCGGAATGCCGAGGTGGTTCGCCAACGCCTCCATCGAGGTCGCTTCGTAACCCAGAGTGAGAAACATGGTCGTGGCGTGGGCGAGGATGTCCGCGGTGATCTGGGCCGAATGGGCTAGCGAGGGCCTACCGCGCTTGCGAGGCTCAGCCCCTGTTGCCTTTGCGGTCCGTTTGACCGCCTTTTTGCCCATCGCAACCATGCCGCTCCACCAGAAACTGTCCGCCCCTCGTATACGAAACGCGAACATGCACAACCAAGGCCCGCGTGCGTTGACAAGCGCCGCCGAGCATTTACGATACCATGCGTATCATTTTTAAGAAATTCCCGGGTGACGTACCCCTCCACGTCCGCGGCGAAAGTCGGCAACTCATTCTCCAGGTCGCGCAAACCACCGATGGTGCAAACCCATGGCGATTTCGGATCGACCGGAGATCGATCATTCCAAAGCGCCAAAGGGAAGCGATGAGTTTGGAACAAGCGATCCAGATCACTGAAACGACAGCGAAGGTGGAGAGACCAAGCCTGTCACGTGCCAAGAAGTTCACGAAATGACGTATCCTCTCGACCGCCGGACCCGCCGCGATTCTGATCGCCGTTTCATCGGGATATCGGATTTCTTTACGAGCGAGTTTCCCCGGCTCAACGAGCAGAACGGCACTGTAGTGCGGGCCGGCATCATCCAGTACGGCGCTGCCGCGCTGACCATCGAGGTGGAGGGCCAGGTATGGACGCTTCGACTGGAAGACGGAAATTTGAAGGCATTTTCCGGCGCTGACGAACACGCATTGCGCATTTCATTGACCGCCGACCAGTTTTCGGACCTGGCGCAGAACCAGATGTCCCTGAACGGATTTCTTGTCGCGAGAAGCCTGCGTTTCTCAGGCCGAGGTCTGGATCAGGTTTCGATCTGGGACTCGCTCTGGATCGGCTTGCTCGAGGGATGGCCTTCGTCCGGCGATCTGTCGTTCCTGGATGAGGCAGGGAACCCGCTCGACCTACAGCGTTCGTTCGGGCCTGATGAGCCTGCCCATGAAATCGCGCACTTCCTGCGAGAAACCGGCTACGTCCATCTGGCTGGCTGGCTCGATCCGGCGGACATGGCGCAGATTAGCAACGAGATCGACTGCGCTCTGCCCCATTACACCGAGGGCGACGGCAAGTCCTGGTGGGCCAGCACCGCCGACGGCAAGCGGCACTGCGTGCGTTTGCAGGAATTCATCGAACATTCGCCGACAACCCACCGCATCATGACCAGTCCGAGATGGGCTCTCCTTCGTGAGGTGCTGGCGGGCAGCGATCGTTTGCTCGAGGTACCGATCGAAGGCCGCGTCATCGAAGCGCTCATCAAGCCGGTCGGTGTCATCGCCGGACCATCGGATCTTACCTACCACAGGGACTGCCATCTGGGCCGTCACGCTTACGTTTGTTCGCGCATGACAGTGGGTATTTCCCTTTCAGCCTCCGGTCCCGAGAACGGACAGCTTCGCGTTGTCGCAGGATCGCACCGGGTGGCGCTACCGGTCGAAGTCGCAAAAAATCGCCCCCCCTTTCCCGTTGTGTCTCTGCGTACTGCACCGGGCGATCTTACTGTCCATTTGTCCTGCACCCTTCATGAAGCAACTCCCCCGGTCATCGCGGAACGACGGGTGATGTATACCGAAATGCCACTCCGGCCCTTTGAGGGCGGCCCCGGCATCGACACTTCGGTAGGAGAGCTACGCGCACAGATTGACGACATCCATCGGCATAAGACACGGGCAGCAAACGACACCTGACGATGAATTTTTTGGGGGACAGAGTATGTCCAGATTTGAGGTCGCCTTTTGCGTACTCGTCTTGTGCGGGGCTTCGGCGCAGGTGCAGGCACAGACGGCACCTGCGTCCAAAGTCGCAAATCCGATCGAGAACGACGGCACCGTCAAGGTTCCTCCGTTCAGACTGCCCCCTTCGGTCTATGCCTCTCCGGCCGCAAACGCTGCGCTGCCCCGCAGTCCAGAAGATTTTGGGCCGATGCTCGAGCGCCTCGTGAAATCGGGATCGATTGCACAAATTCGCGCCTCAATGCGAACCAGGGCAGAAACTGAAGTATCCGGCCTTGCATCCGCTTATCGGGTTCACGTCGAAGCAGGTGAAGTGGGAGGTGTTCACGGCTATTGGGCGCGCCCCGACCAGCCGGCCAAGGGCAAGGCGGCGCGAATACTCATCAATCTGCCTGGCGGCGCGTTCATCATGGGCGACGCGGCGTCGACGGGAATGAAGGAATCTATTCCCGTTGCGGGCCTAACTGGCATCCCAGTATTCTCCGTCGACTACCGCCAAGCGCCCGAGGCCAAATTTCCTGCGGCCAGCGAGGATGTTGCGGCCATCTACCGCGCCGTGCTGGCGGAGTACAAAGCCCCCTCAATCGGAATCTTTGGCTGCTCGGCGGGCGGATTGCTGACGGCGCAGGCATTGGCGTGGTTTCAGAAGGAAAAGCTGCCCACCCCGGGCGCAGCGGGTATCTTTTGCGCCTCTGCTGACGCCCGCTGGGGGGGCGACAGCTGGAGTTGGCAAATGCCAATCCAGGGCATCGACCGCGAACCGAGCCTGGATGAGCGCTTCTATTACGGTGGACACGATCTTTCAGACCCGTTGATGTCGCCGATCATGTCCGATGAGGTGCTCTCGCACTTTCCCCCGACACTCATCATCACCGCGACCCGCGCAGGCGAATTGAGTTCGGCCGTCAATACCCACCGCGTGCTGATCCGAAACGGTGTCGCGGCATCGCTACATGCCTGGGACGGGCTCGGACATGCATTCTTCCTCAATCCGGAACTTCCGGAATCGAAGGAAGCCTTCAGGGTCATGGCGGATTTCTTTACGGCCCATCTCAAAGGGCGGTGAGGCGGCATTTCGCGCCACCCCCTGCCCTGCGCGATGCAGCCTGGCATGGCTTAAATCGGGTCGGCGGCGAGCACGGCGCGTGTGTCCTCAAGCGCCATGCTGACCAATCCCCGCATGGTTTGAGATGCGAGATTGGCATCCCCAGCCGCAACGGCATCGTAGACCTTCACATGGTCGGGAATGGCATTGCGCGGAAGCGAGGCGCTCCTGTGCTTGAAATGGGTCGTCCACCCGACCGCGGCGCAGATGCTCGCCGAGAGAACTGATATCGCGGTGTTATGCGTCGCGAACAGCAGCGCCTTATGAAAGTCGCGGTCTGCGCTTTGGCCCGCCGGACTTCCCAAAGAATGCCGCTTCATGCCTTCAAGTGCCTCGGCGAGCGTGTGCAAGTCCTCTTTCGTCCTGCGCTTTGCGGCCAGTCCCGCCGCCGCTGGCTCGATTGTTGCCCGCAGCTCGAATATATCCTTCACGAATTCGCGATCCGGCCGTCCAGCAAACGCCCAAGACAGAACATCCGGATCGAGCACATTCCACCGTTCCCGGGGCAACACCCTGGTACCGGTCTTGGTACGGCTTTCAACCAGCCCCTTGGAAGCGAGCACTTGCATCGCTTCGCGATAGGCGCCTCGTGAGATTTGCAGCTCCTGGGAAAAGGCGACTTCGCCGCTGAGCGTAGATCCGGGGGCAAATTCGCCGCTCACAATCGCCATGCCGAGCTTGTGCAGGACCGAACCATAGAGGCGGCGACCCGGCCAACGGTTCGGCCGTTCTTCTTCCGACGCTAGGTTAGGTGGCGCTTCGGCCATGGGCTCTCCCCGTTCTCGGCTCAAAACCGCCGACTGAATTCCAACCGGGTTCCAGCCCGCAACCCTGGCCAGGAAGGCAACATCCGGTCGCCCGATAAAGCAACAGGTCGTATCGTTATTCAAATAGAGGCCTAAGTCAATCGATCGCCCGATAGTCGGACAGCGCTCTTCGCCTGGGCGTAGTATTTCGCAGGCGCGGTCCCTTTTTCCGTGATCAGTGCGGCTGTCGGATCTGGATTTCGCTCATGGCATCGTACAGCGACCAGATCGACCGGGTTCGGGTATAGCCGGGGAACCGGGTCACCTCGACATCATCAACGAACCAGCTTTCCGGCGAGTTGAATGCCAAACCGCTTTGCGGATCTCCGTAAATCCGGATCGCGCAACCCTCAGCAAGTTGAAGCGCCTTTTCGACGATGTCACGGTCACCAAGTCGTTTGCCTATCCGCACCGCAGCGGCGGCGGCGGACCACGCAACGCCCGGAATCACTTCGTTGATTTCGGTCGTCTTGAGGGAGCTTGGATAGATTGCAAAATCCGGCTGAAGAATGATCGGGCCACCCATAAGTCGACCCTGGGGATCGCGAAAACGGATGAACTGGTCGAGAGTATTGTGAAGATGGATCCGGGCGCGATCGAGATCGATGATGTCGGGCAGACCCAGCTCCATCGCCACAAGCTGACCGGCGAACGATTCCAGCCAGATTGAATCGGGGGGAGGGACAGGCTTGAACCGGTTCCAGATCCGGCCCGTCCGATCCCCGATCCCACCGCTGCCATCGCAGTATCGGTAGCGACCGGTCTGCGGATTCCAGAATATCCTCTCGAACTCCTCGCGGGCGGCTACGAGCTCGCTTTCCAGCGTGCGTTGTCGGCTATGCGTCGCTTCGGCGATGCCGAGCCGAGCTGCTCGGCCAGTGAGTACTGACATGACCTGTAGCGAGAGGAGATAGAGGCCGCAGTTGTAGATGCCATGCCCGTTGACCACGGCCTGGTCCATCGTGTTGGGGGGATTATTGGACGGCGGATCCGTGGGAAGATGCGATCCCTCCGGCCGGAAGAATTGGGCATATTCCAGCGCTTTGAGCATCGTCGTATAGCCATAGCGCAAGAGATCGTCGTCATTGTAGAATCGAATCAGCGCATACGTTCGATAAATCAGCTTGTGCGGACAGTCCCGGAACGGATCGCCTCCGTGCGGATCAAACAGCTCGCCAAGGTCCTTGCTCGATTTCGGCGGCACGCCTCGTACAGGCGCCATGGTTGCCGGCATGTTTTGGAACGACGCGGTTTGCGAAATGTAAGGTCCATTCCCCTTGAATGCCTGTTGGATGACGCGTCCAATTCCAATCGGATTCTGGTGCACCATCTGAAGCAACGGCCGTACCCTCCCCAGTTCCATGCTCCGAAAGAGCTTTGCGAACCCGAGGTAGCCGGCGCTATCCATATCCACTTCGTTGGTGATTGCCCCCCCACCCCCGCTGTCTGTATGGAAGTAGAGATGCGTACCGGGAATGGCTGAACCTAGACGCGGAAGTGTCCCCTGTTCCGCGCTCATCGGCATGGTCGTTCGCACAAGACCCGATTCCCAGAACGAGCCGTTGAACACCATATGATAGAGTTCGTTCAGTGCGGACATGCGCAGCCAGGATGGAACCGCACTGTTCTCGGCGATCGGACGCCACCACTGCTCGACGTCGGCTAGCGATTGCGAATAGCGAGCGAGCTCGCGGCGCGCGATCTCAAAGCCTTGGCCACCACGATAGGAACCCGCGATATAGTCATTTGTCTGCGTCGACTTCCCACCGAGAAATCCAGTGTAGCGCCGCATCCACACGGCTTCTGCACCGCCTTCGCCTCTATGCCAGACCTGGGGGAAATCCCACGAAAGAGCAAAACGTGCGACCTGCGACTGACCTGGCTCAAGCGTGAGACTGAGCGCAAGCGCGCCCGCGGAAGCCGAACCATCGAGCGTGCCATTGGGTAAGGGCCCGGTTGCTTTACCCTTCGCCAGCGCTGCGTAGATGTCGCTCCCGTCGCCATCGGCGTTCCACGACGTGCAGTAACTGACGGCTTGCCCCTTCCCGACCTGCGCAGCGATTGTCCATTCCGAACGAGCCGCGTCGGGCGTGTTTTCTACCGCATCGGATCCCAGGGTCACACCCGCGACGCCGGATCCGGTATCGAATGCGTACTTCGAATAATGGCCGTTCCTGATGGAACCTGACGCGAATGCTGGTGCATTCGGGAATGTGAGCATAACCGTAAGGTCGATCGGCTCTGATGTCGGGTTGCTCAGGTCAAGTTCGAAGAAGGCGACTGGCATCGAGGACCGTTCGTCTTCATTGGACACGATCGGCGACCAGACTTTCATGGTCGCCTTGGTTGCCAATCCCTCATAGGTTAGCCAGGCGAACGGAAAGAGGACGGCGTAGGAACCTTGACCAGCCTCAAGGGTGTTCCAGGCTGGTAGGACTGTTCCAAGTCGGCGCTCGGGAGCAATGCTCTCATGAGGCACAGCCAGTGTCCGCACCGCAGCCCCTGGCCTCCCGCCCCCCTCTTCGCGAATATGAAACGCGGCCTGAGAAAGCGTGCGTTGCTCCCAGAAATTTTCCGTTGGCATTCCGCCCATGTTCCAGGGACCGAAAGTGCCGCATTGGTTTATCATGAACGAGCCGGCACCGATCCCACCGACCGGAAGTCCGAGCCCTGGCACCGCAAGACCTGCGCCGGCATCGCGCAAACCCGGCGTCGGTTTGCCCGTACGGCATTGCTGATCGCCAAGCTGCGGGCAGTACCCCTTCGCGACATCACCGAGAGGCCGCACGTAAGCAGCTTCTGGAATTCCGCCCTCGATGCGATGTGCACCGTCGGGCATCGAGCCGTCGGCTACCCGCGATACGCACCCACCGAGCAAGCCGAGGTTCACGAAAGGAACCGAGCTTGCCACCGACATGAGGTGGGAGACAAATACACGCCGATCCATCTTCATTCACCTGCTCGCCGGCGTCGGGCCAGCATGTCGTTCGGGGGGCGCCGGCAACAGGCGCAACCGAAATCTACGGTCGATCGGGATCGCGTTAGGAAAGTCCTACCGGCTCCGCGGTCGAATTTGCATCCGACGTCGGCGTGGCCGGTTTGCGCGCTTTGGGGTTCTCGAAATCTTGCTCGTACTTCTTTCGGACCGTACCGCACAGATAATCCCATACCTGGGTGTAGCCGCCGAAATTGTAGTTGAAGTACTTGTGGTGCTGATCGTGGAAGGTCGTGGTGATGAACCATTTGGTTGCCCAGCTTCGGTTCCACCAGCGCGGCAGGAATTCGTAGCCGGAATGAACGTAGAGACCCATGATGATATTGGTCGGGGCGATCAGCGCCATGGTCTGCGGATGCACCGTGAAAACTGAAAGAAACAGCGGCACGAAACCACCGTTTATGATCGATTCCAGCGGACTGACAGAAATGGTCGTAAGCAGGTTGGGAGACGTCGATTTGTGGTGGATCTTGTGGATCCACGTGTAATAGGGCTCCTTGTGCATCCAGCGATGCAGCCAATAGAAGTAAGTATCGAATAGGCAGAAGTACAAAGCGTATTCAAACGCGACCTGCCACCACGCCGCAGGCCCTACGGAAAATCTGATCACGCCGTGGCTCGAAAGCCACTGCGTAGCAGGCCCTATGGTAAACGCCGCGACCGCTAGATTGACTGCACCGAAGAGGCCCTCGTTGCGAAAGGTTCGCCATTTGAAGCCTCGCGGCTGGATTTTGCGCGCCTTGAAAAAGCCGGTGGCAATGCCTGTGGCAATTCCCGCAACGACGAACAGCACGAACCACGCCTTCAGCATGGCGTCGCCGTCACTCAGATATTCGGACATTCTCGCATCGTCTCCCTCGGGATTCCTCGGTCCCGTCCAGCCGATCAATGCAGCCGGCCTATCAGCGCCCGCGGCCGACCAACATAAAGATACGAGGCGTATCTATTATCGATCAGCTTGCAATGCAAGGCCAGCGGAGCCCCAGGTGCGATGCTCAAAAATCACTCCTGCCTGGCATGTAGCAGGTAACGGTCGCTCGCGCTTTGTCCGGGCCGGATCGCGGCCGTTTGGAGACACCATGTGCTGGGGGCGCCCTTTGATTTCGATCCAGCGGATAAATCAATATGGCATTACTACCTCGGCGGTTCGCGTTTCGCAGGGGCGGTAATTGGGGCCTTGAAGACGCGAACATTGCGGTCCGACAGCAAACCGGTTCATTCCTTCGTTCCAAGCACTTTCCAGATTAATGCAAACAGGGAAAGCCCATGATAGATCTTGAACCGGCGCGCGCAGTCATCGCGGGAGCGCGTGCAAAAGGGCGCGAAATGGGCCTTGCTCCTTTGACAGTCATCGTACTGGATTCTTGCTCGGCCATGCCGGGCGCGATTTCGAGGTTTTCCAGTGCCCGCTCTGTGAAGGTGAACCCCTGCCATAGGGATAGAGCGGTCACACCGTGGGGCTTCAACTCGACGGCCATGTCACGCATCATCCGGTCGGTCGCGGATTTGGTCGTGCCGAAGGCTACATCATAAGTATATGTCACGCCGACATAGCCCGAGATGCCAACGATTAGACCAGAGCCCTGCGGCACCATGATCTTCGCGGCATGCCACGCAGCAACATAGGCAGCGTTGATTCCCGTCTCGAAGATGTCGAGCAGATCGAGCGGCTTTTCCCAGAAGCCGATCCTGTCGGTCATCGCCGGCGGAATCGCCATTAGGTTGTTGACCAGTACGTCGAGCCGACCGCTGTCTGTCTGCACCTGCTCGAATAGCGCGGCGGTCTGGGCATGGTCTGTGTGATCGACCTGAATGGCGATGCCCGTACCGCCACGCGCGGATACTTCTGCTGCGGTCTCGCCAATCGTGCCCGGCAGCAGCGCATTACCGGAATTGACGGTTCGCCCGGTCACGTAAACGGTAGCCCCCTGCTCACCGAGCGCGAGCGCGATACCCTTGCCAACCCCGCGACTTGCGCCTGTGACAATAGCAATCTTGCCTTCCAGCCTACTCATCATTTTCTCTCCGGTCAGGCCGCTGGGACGCGGATGGGAGGCGCGGATCGCTTCGGCATCTGGTTGGTAAAATAGCGAAGTGGATTGTCAGTCAGGACGCTGTCCAGGACCGCCTGAGCCACCCCGAGCGCTCGCAGCCGTGGCTCTATCACCCGCGAATAGTGCATAGGGTTGGTGTGAAGTCCCTCGTCCGGGATCACCTGTCCCCGCTGACAAAATGCGCAGTCGTGCGAAACGAGGACATGTTCGGCATAGCCATCTTGGAGCAAGCAGTGCATGCCAGCGAGGCGGACCTCGTCACGCTGGATGATTTCCAGCCCAAAGCGGTCGAAACCAATATAGGCTCCGCTATCAACGATCCGGCGATGATAGGCCTGATCGGGCGATCCACAGCTATGGCCGACGATGACCCGATGCGGCGCGATGCCGAGCGCCTTGATCTTACCGAGCAGAATGTCGCCGCCGAATCCGTCTGTATGGGCCAGGATCGGCGCGCCGGTTTCCAACGCGGCTATCGCAGCGGCCTTGATCAATCGATCTTCGAATACTGATGTCGGATCGGTGCCGATGGCCAGCTTGATCACCGCCGGCCGCAGCCGCGAGGGGCCGACGCCCTCGGTCAATTCGCTTATGTAGAGGTCGGCGAGAATCTCCGCACCGGCCGGATCAGCCATTACCTTGTAGCGCCAGTAGGCGCCGCCGAGATGCTCGTTGTAGATACCGGTCGAAAACAGGATGTTGAAACCCGTCCGCGCGGATACTTCGCCGTACAGCTCCACGTCACGGCCAATATCCATGGGACAGGGGTCGAGCAGACTGGCGAACCCACCATCCTGCAGTTCAGCGATCCTGTCGACACAAATACGCGCGAGGTCCTCCGTGCGGCGCGCTCGCGCGCCGGTGTCGCTCTCCCAACCCGCCATTGCCATGACGAGGTGCTCGTGCATCAGTGTCTTGCCAAGTGCATCGGCGGCAATCGATCCATTGGCTGGTTGTAACGTCTGCATTTTAACCCCCGGAGCCCCCCGATTGCCGGCGCCTCCCCTTCGCCACCTCGCTGCCACGGTCCGAAACGTGTGAGAAGGCGCGAAACTTGCGCCAGTGGTGCACGTCATGCACCATGCAGATGAGGCAGAAGACGCTATGACGAATTGTTCCGAGGATCTTACGGCGGTGGGGCCGGAACGAAGCCTGCCTCCGTTCGCGCCGCTCCGAGCTTATGATGCCGTCGTCCGTTTCGGCGGAATTCGCCGCGCCGCGCAGCATCTGGGTCTCCATCATTCTGTGGTGAGCCGCCATCTCTCTCAACTGGAAGCTTGGCTCGGTGTCCCGCTGCTGCGTTGGTCTGGAAGGCGGTTCACCGTTACCTCCGCAGGGGCACGTTTTCACACCCGTGTTTCAGGCGCGATTGCCGAAATCGCAGCGGCAACGAGCGAGGCGCGCGACAAGGAAGCAGCACGGCCCATCCGCATCTGGTGCTCCCACGGGCTGTCGATCGAATGGCTTGCTGCCCAAATTGCCGAGTTCGAGCGATTGAACTCGAAAATCGATCTGGTCCTCCGGCCGAGCGATGAACCGGCCAATCTCCTCCTTCA
Source organism: Novosphingobium oxfordense (assembly GCF_044029435.1). NCBI lineage: Bacteria > Pseudomonadati > Pseudomonadota > Alphaproteobacteria > Sphingomonadales > Sphingomonadaceae > Novosphingobium > Novosphingobium oxfordense. Next base: position 391,193 of record NZ_CP147007.1, read on the forward strand.
CGAAGCCGACGTGAACATTTTCATGTATCACGACGAGGAAATGCAGACTGGGCTCGCCCCCGGTCTCAAGGCGCAGCTTCTCGTTCGACCTCAGGCGATTGTCGCTGCGAGTCCAGCTTTGGCGGAGCAGCTGTCATGGGTGACATCGGCTGCCGACCTACTGGCAGCGCCGCTCCTCCATGGTCGGCACACGGACGACTGGCGCAGGTGGTTCGAAAGCAACGGCGTTACAACGCCCGGTCACTTGCCGGGTGAACTTTGCTGGCATCCGCATATGTCACTCGAGGCGGCACGGCTCGGGCGCGGTGTACTGCTGTCGAACCGCTTTTTTGTTGAACGCTGCCTTACGCTCGGGGATCTTGGTGAACTGAGATTGCCAGGTGCCGGCAATCGACCCTTTGGCGGTTATCTATTCATCGCACGAGAGGATCGCTGGACTGCTCCGTATTTGGTAACGCTTCGCCGCTTTCTGGTCGAACGCATGCAGGTTATGGCCGATCTCTCCACAAGCCCAACTGCACCCCGCTCATTCGGCGGAAGAGGCCTAACAAGCCCTTGAAGGCCGCCCCGTCCAGAAGCGTTCAGCTACATCCCTCGAGAGTAGCGAACTGGGGGACAGTCAATCCGCTGAAAGCAATGCATGCACAGCAAGGCGGAATGCAGCCATCAAGCGATCTGGACGGGCATCAGGATCGGCGGTGATCCGGCTCGTCATGCCGTGAGCAAGCATGATCAACGCCTCAAGTCTGTCCTCCACCTCATCCTTGGAGATGGGGCCCGCAAACGGCAGCAGACTCCGCCGCATGATGTCGCGAAAGCGCCGGTCGATCTCTACCACGACGTCGGACACTCCCCGGTTACGGCCAGCCTCGGACATGATTTCCAGCGTCAGCGGCGCCCGAATCGGGTCGATCCACCATGAAAACTGCGAGATCCAGTCGTCGATGGTGGGCTTGCCGCTATCCAGTTCGGCCAGCAATTCTTCAAAACCAGAAAACCGCCGCTGACACAGAGCAATGATGATCGCGTCTTTTCCGTCGAAGTAGCGATAGATATGCCCAGGGCTCATCCCCGCCGTTTCGGCAATCCGGACCATGCTGGCGCCATGGAAGCCTTCGACACGAAAGCACTGTTCCGCCGCGTCGAGCACCTGATCGCGCCGCTGTTCAGTCCGCTCCTGTTGGCGCGCAAGAGCTTCAGCGTGACGAACCATAGATCCCTGACATTCTGCCCTGACACCGGGGTGGCTGAAACCAGCGTCATATCCCAACTATCGGTCCCGCCAAAGTCGCGAGCCACGCTTTCTCTCTAGATCATTTTTAAAGAATGGTCATTCATTCTTTTTGTGATACGCTCATGCCTGTGGTCGGGAAGATCGCATCGCGACTCCGGCCTCGAACGACAAAGCTCCGCATCAAACGCGAAGAGCAGGGAGAAGGATGGGGATGATGAACGCGAAGGCACTTTTGCTCGCGACCGTGGCGGGCAGCCTGTTCTCGCAAAGCGCGCATGCGGACCAGTTGAACGAGAGCGCGCCTCAAGCAAACCATGGGCAAGCTGAACATGCCGAGGCCGCCCCCGGCGAAATCATCGTCACGGCCCGCAAGCGCGACGAGCGCGCGATGGACGTCCCGGTAGCGATCTCCGCGCTCTCGGGAGAAGCTTTGGAACGCTATGCAACCAATTCGCTCACCGCAATCAGCGAGCGGATGCCGCAGCTGATCATCGGCGAATCCACCAACCAGACCGGCGGCTCGATCAACTTGCGCGGGATCGGGGCGGGTATCGCCAATCCCTCGACCGAACAGGCTGTTACCCTCAATCTCGATGGAATTCCGATCAGCTACGGTAACGCTGTCCGATTGGGCCAGTACGACCTGCAACGTGTGGAAGTCCTGAAAGGGCCGCAAGCACTGTTCTACGGCAAGAACAGCCCCGGCGGCATCATCTCGCTGATCTCCGCCGATCCCGGAAAGACCTTCGAGGCCCGCCTACGCACCGGCTATGAGTTCGAAGCCGACCAGCGCTTTGTCGAGGGCATCGTTTCCGGCCCCCTCAGCGATCAGGTCGGCGCCCGCATTGTCGCCTACTATTCAAAGGAGGATGGCTGGTTCCGCAACATCGGCGAGCCCGTAGCTGGACGGACGCCCGGTGCCGCCGCCACCAGCAACAATGCCGAAGAGCTGTTCCTGCGCGGCACCCTCACCTTCCGCTCCACGGATGACCGTTTCCATCTCAAGGCCAAGGTCAACTATGGCCAGCGCGACCGCGACGGCATCGGCCCGGCGGCCGCCGGCCAACCCGTCTACTGCCCTTATGGCGCTGCCCAGGTCGGCGGCGGTATCACCACCGACTGCAAGCTCGATCGCTACTTCACCGATGTCGCGCTGCCAGCCAATGTCGCCGCGCTGCATCCTTCATTCGGCGACGGCACGCCCTATTCGAAATCACGCCAGTTCCTGAGTTCCATAACCGGCGACCTCGATCTCAGCGATGCGCTCACCCTGAGCCTGGTGACCGGATACTATCGCCTTCAGGAAAAATCCCTCGATTCCTTCACATCCGTCAACGATCCGACAACGGGTGCTTCGAACGACCTCGTTGCCAAGGCGTTCAGCGAGGAAGTCAGGCTGGCGTCGAGCTACGATGGCCCGGTCAATTTCCTGGTGGGCGCCTTCTACCAGGATGCCCGCTTTACCGTAGACCAGGCCTTCTACACCTTCACCGCCGCCCCGGCCCTCATCGCAGCCACTGCCTACGATCAGAAAACGCTCGCCTATTCGGTGTTCGGGCAAGTGCGCGTGGACATCACCGACCAGATCGAACTCGCGGCCGGTGCACGCCAATCGTGGGAGGACAAGTCTCTCAAGGGCACCGTCAACACCACGCCCTTCACGATCCTCAATCCCGATCGAAACTACAACGATTTCTCGCCTGAAGTGACGCTCAGCTACAAGCCGGTGCGCGATCTCACGCTCTATGCTGCCTATCGCGAAGGTTTCACCTCAGGCGGCTTCAACACCCTGCCGACACCGCTGCGTTCCCCGGCATTTCCCTCGCTTCCCGCCCGTGACCTTTCGTTCGATCAAATGACAGCAAACGGCGGCGAGACCGGCATCAAGGGCTTCGTCGCCGGACGCCAGATCGGCTTCGACCTCATCGGATACTGGTACAAATACAAGGGCCTGCAACTCTCCCGATGGGATCCGATTGCTTTCAGCCAGACGGTCCAGAACGCGGGCGCCGCGCGTGTACGAGGCGTGGAATTCAGCGCAACGGTTCGCCCCGGCGCGCTGCGCGGCCTCGAATGGCGCGGTGCCGCCGCCTTCAACCACGCTCGGTATACCGATTTCATCGGCGGTTGTTATGGCGGCCAATCCATTGCTGAGGGTTGCAATCTCGATCCGCGCTACCCCGCCCTCGATCCTTCCACATACGGCACGGCGGCCAATCCCTACACCGCGCAGGACCAGACCGGCCAACGCCTCGCGCGCGCGCCGAAATGGGCTCTCAGCACGGGCGTGACCTACGATCACGACATCGGGGCGAACATGAACGGGACGGCCTCGTTCGATGCGCTCTACACCGATGCCTATACCTACCAGACCGAGGCCAATCCCAAGGCGGTTCAGTCGGCGTATTGGCTGCTCAACGGCAGCATCGGGCTTTACGGCGGCAACGACCGCGCATGGGTGGTCAGCCTGATCGGGCGGAACCTGACCAACAAGCTCTATACCGCCACCGGCGGAACGCTTGCCTTCACTGGCACCGGCACGGGAACCGCATCGACACGGGCGGCAGACCTGCTTGGCGTGCCCGGATCGCCCCGCTCGGTGCTGCTCCAGCTGACCTTGCGCAGCAGCCTGTTTGGCCACTGAAAGCCACGATGAGGAGGATGTCATGAACCAGCGGATAGACCCGACAGACCTGCAAACCTCTCTGACCGAGGCAGACTTAGCCGAGCCCTTGACCTACGGCACCGAGGCCTTTCTTTCGCGCGATTATGCTTTGGCGGAAAAGGACCTTCTCTGGCCGAAAGTCTGGCAGCAGGCGGGACGCATCGAGGACATACCGGAGACGGGGGACTTCATCACGTATGAGGTGGGCGACGACAGCATCATCATCGCCCGTATCGCCGCAATTCCCGGCCCGGACAGTTTTCGGGCCTATCACAATGTCTGTCCCCACCGCGGACGGCGCCTGATCGACATTCCCGCCGGCCAGCATTCCGCCAAGGGCCACCGCCGGAGCATCACCTGCGGTTTCCATGGCTGGAGCTTCGACCTCGATGGGCAAAACACCTTTATCCTCGACAAGCAGGACTGGAAGGGCTGCCTCGACGATCCGGCCCGTACAGAGCTCTCGCCGGTCCGGGTGGACATCTGGGGTGGCTGGCTGTTCGTCAACATGGATGCCGAGGCCCCTTCCCTGCGGGAATATCTCGAGCCCGCGGCCAGCATGCTCGATCCCTTCGAACTGGAACGCATGCGTTACAAATGGCGCCAATGGGTGGTTTTCGACTGCAACTGGAAGACCGCGCTCGAAGCCTTCATGGAGCCTTACCATGTCGCCGGTACGCATACGCAGATGCTCGAACATGGCGACTACTATTCCTACAGCGCGGCCCATGGCCTCCACGGCGTCAGCGGTTTCGACCAGCGCGATGCCGACGTTCAAGTAAGCGAAGGCAGCACGATCACCCGTGCCGGTAAGGCAGGCGTCGATCCGCGCATTTCGACCTATGAACTGCAGAACGAAATCTACAGCACGCTCAACCACGCCAGCACGACCGCGACACTGGTCACCGCCGCAAGCCGGCTGGTCGACGAACTGCCCGAAGGCACCCCCACCGATGCGGTGGTTGCCCATTGGCTCGCGTCAGCCAAGTCCGACGATGCCGCGCGCGGGGTGGACTGGCCGCAAATCACTCCGGCTCAGATGGGAGAGGCCGGACTGGCCTGGAACATCTTCCCCAACATGGCGGTGCTCCAGGGCATCACATTTGCGCTGTGTTACCGCGCACGACCTTATGGCGACGATCCCGACAAATGCCTGTTCGAGGCTTATGCGATCGAACGGTTTCCGGAGAACGAACACCCCCTGACCGAGTGGGTCAGGGCCGATCCAACCGAAGAGAACTGGGGCCTCGTCCTCAGCCAGGACTTCTCCAATATGGCGGCGGTCCAGAAGGGCATGAAATCACGCGGGTTTCGCGGAACTCTGCCCAACCCGCACCAGGAGCAGAAGGTCACGAATTTCCATCGCAACCTGGCGCAGTTCATGGGACGCGGGCAGCCTCGACGATTACGCTAATCTGAGACGTGAGATAGCAGCGGTTCGCGCGAAGGCCACGTTCAGTCGCTCGAACGACCGGCAAGATGTCGCCAGTGGGCAAGCACGCTTTGGCGGGTACCGCCGGTCGTTTCGATCTCCCTCCCCTTGCAGGTCCCCTTCGCCACAAATACTGTTCGAGCGACCTCGCAGATAGTGACATCAAATGTCTCGCCGGACACGACCACCTGGCAGGTGGCTGCTTCAGCATGCGGGATCTGGGCCATTAACTTCGCTCCTTTTCTGGTGACGTCCTGCCAACGAGGAACCATGAGCTAAGTGACCAACGCGTCGTGAGAAAGGCTACAAAGCTCCGGCGCGTTGCATATAGCTCGGGATATCGCCCAAGAGATGACCCGCCGCTACTCGTGACATACGATTTAGAGAAGAGTGAGGTCTGCCTCCGAGCATGGCCCTGAGACCTCCCGCAGATAAAGCAAGGGCTCGTCACAGTCTCTGCACCATGCGGTTCGCGGGGGCGGTAATTGTGCTCCTCAAGCCGCAAGGATTGCGATCCGGCATCCAAACCGCGCATTCCCATTCATTCGAGCCAACTCCCGATATCGGGCACCCAAGGAAACGCCAATGATTGACCTGGATTCGGCCCGCGCCGTCATCGCGGGAACACGCGCGAAAGGGCGTGAGATGGGACTTGCTCCCTTGACTGTCGTCGTTCTGGACGCTGGAGGGCACCTCGTAGCCATGGAACGCGAGGACGGCGCGGCGTACGGGCGGCCCGAGATTGCTCAAGGCAAAGCCGCCGGCGCCCTCGCAATGGGGATCCCGAGCCGTCGCCTAGGAGAGATGGCCGAACAACGCCCGCAGTTTGTCGCTGCCCTCAGCAACGCTTGGCATGGCAATCTCATTCCAGCAGCGGGCGGCGTGCTCATTAGGTCTTCGACCGGCACTCTCATCGGCGCGGTAGGCGTGACCGGAGACCTCTCTGATAAAGACGAAGAAGCTGCCATCGCAGGGATCGGCGCCGCAGGGCTGACGATAGGCTGAAGCCGGTCATCGAATGCTGCGGTGGCCATACAAAGCGAGCACCGGAATTTAGGCAGGCATATGCGCGTCCCTTCGTTTACGGCAATGAGAGAGCGGGTGCACGCGCACTAACCGCAACGTTTCAGCGCGTGCCCAGGATCTCGTTGCGAGCAGCCTGGGCGAGAAAGGCACTCCGGGTTAAACGCCGCTCTGCCGCAGCCTTGTCGATGGCCTCAAGGATACCGCGTTCGATGGACAGGTTTACGCGAACCACTCGGTGATCGTTGCGGATGTACGGCACGCCAATCAGCGTGCCGCCGGCCATGATCTCCTCCGCTGCCACAGCGCGAACGTGGTCAAGCTGGCTCGGCTCCACAACCGGCTGATCGTCGAGCCAGAGTTCCAATGCATGGCTGGCATTGGGCAGCACATCCTCTTCGTTGTCCGCTGCCGAAAAGCATCCCGGAAAATCGGGGAAGGTGACGCCATAAGCGCTGTCTTCCCCCTTGTGCATGATCGCGTAAAAGTACTTCATCTTGAACCTGTCTGCCGCATTCCAGGCGGCACGGGAACGCTGGTGGCTGATCAAGGCCGGCTCATCCCATTCGCCATCGGCGTTACCGTACAACAGAAATGCGCAAATAAATACACACTCTGCGCCCTAGCCGATGAATCCGTGAAACGGGATGGTCATCCCCTCGGCCCATGGTGACCTGACCCGGAATCCCCTCCCAGCGTGCCATTTCGTGCTGGCCCTGATGCCCCTTTGGCCGACGGCAGAGGGATTGGAAATCGCCGCTCGGCGCCCGACAATGCTTTGGCCCGAGCAGGAAGCCGACGCGGGGAAAATCGTGAAGCTCGGCACTCATAGGGCAAGCCAATCCAGTTCGGCGTCGTCGAGTGCCTCCCAATCATCGCCGCTTGCCCTCGCTCCCTGCAGCCACCGTCGCGCCGCTTCAACATCGCCGTCACGCGGGAACGCCCGGTCGGCCGCTGCTGCAGTCGCAAGGCCACCTACGAAGCCGCCACGATCCGCCTGGCGCACCAACCACCCGCAAAACGAGCCTCGCTGGGCCGGATGACTACTGGGCATGCCTGGTTCGCCGGCCGTGCTCGGCGGGTTCAACCTGCTGTCCTTCGGCGCCGGCGTAAACGCGCGATAGTCCTTCGGCTTGGTGAAATCCTGCCAGTCGCCCTTGCCATCGCAAATCCGGCCTACCTCGCGCCTGAGATCATCCAGCACCTTCGCTCGATCGTCCATTGGGTGCTCCTTCATCGCACGCGCCTCATTTCTTCCTTCCATCGTCGCTCATCCGGCCACGGCAGTTCAAAATCGCCTTTCGTTGGCGACGCCGATTCCAGCTTCACGGGACGGATCTTCTTGCGGAAATTCGAGCGGCACACGCGGCACCAGAATCGATTTCGCGCCGGCCCGAAGCGATCGTTCCATCCCCGCCGCTGGAAATGCCACCACAGGCAATGCGCCTCGAAATGGGATGCGTGACCGCATCCGCAAACCGCCCTCACCGACCGTTGCAAACTCGCCGCTTCGAAAATGCTGGTCGGCTCCATCACGCCGTCCTTGGACCAGCGCATGACACGGCAACCTCATGATGAACTCAGCCCCGGCTCTCCGAAATCTCTACGTTCGCGTTCGTTGTGGGCCCGAACAAGTCGGGTTGCTGCAGGTCGGTCATTTCTGACTCAACGAGATCATCCGTACCTTCGAGCTTTGCCTGCAAGCGATGTAGAACCGCCGGCAGGAAATCCCGCAACGTCACGAGATCCGCATGCGATGCGTCCTGCCGATCTGCGGATTGAAAGTAGTGACGACCCAGCGTCAGAAGGTCGCTGTCGGATAGCGCAACGCTGCGCGGGTGTGGTGCCATGGTCGTGAGCCTTTCGCGAATCGAGGGAACGAAGCATATCATGTTCCCTATATGTTCTCACTAGAAACATCCAAGGGCCATCGATTACCAGGCCTTGGCGAGCTGGGCATTTTGACGTTACGCCCGGCGGACTCGGCGACCTTTTGCGGGCGGGTTTCTGGCTGGCTGAAACATTGTCCCGCCGCGATTTGCCCCGCATTCCGCTGGTTCAGTTGTCAGGCGTCATGGTCACTGCAGCTGCCTATTTTCGTCCGATGGGTCATGTTCACATGATCTGCGGTTGATCTCCAACGCTGCGGTTGGCTGACGGAACCGTCAGCAGCTATGGAATGCCGACCATTTCATTCGGGCACTAAGATTGACTCCGCCGGTGCCCGGCTCATCATTCCAGCATGTGCAACCTCTATCGCCTGACCACGCCTGCGAGCGCCATTGCCGCGCTATTCGGAACCGAGGCGGCGGCGGGCGCCAACGTCGTTGAAGTGGTCGCCCCAACCGATCCCGGTCTCGTCATCGCCAACAACGAGGTTCGGGCCATGGCGTGGGGATTTCCTCGCAACGAACTCAGCACGGTGACAGGTCAGCCCCTCAAACCCCATGCAATCTACAACGTGCGCACGGAAAACATCGGCTCGCGCTTCTGGCGTGGCAGCTTCGCCCGGCGCCGCTGCCTCATTCCGGTCAATGCCTGGGCTGAAGCCGAAGGCAAGCAGGGCCGGATGACCCGCACCTGGTTCTCGGTCCCCGGCGAAGAGGTTTTTGCGCTCGCGGGGATCTGGCGGCGAAGCGACGAATGGGGACACGTCTTCTCGATGATGATGGTGCCCGGCCACGAGGCGATGGCCGACCTCAACGACCGCATGCCGGTAATCTTGCGCCCCGAAGATTGGCGGACCTGGACGCAAGGCTCGCCCACGACTGCGCACGCCTTGTGTCAGACGTGGAGCGAGGATCTGATGCGGCAGGCTTCCCAAGAGTCCTGGTCCGATCGTACGAGGTCCGATCGCACGAAGAAAGAAACCCCACAACCCAAAGACCAACAGTTGTCGCTTCCGCTCTGATCAGCCGACAAACCACGCCGCAAAGGGCAGCGCATTTGACGCGTTCTCCACTCGGGTGATTTCACGTAATTGGAACACGCTAATATCCTTCAGCCGAATGGTCGCAGTGTCAGTCTGATCCACAATTCGCGACCTGGATCCATATAACACAGCATCTCATCGACGCCCGCCGGCCCGGCAGCGTTGCCGCCGGTGATCTGACCGCCAAGCAGGCCATTTTGGAAGTTCGACGGTGAACAATTGCTCGCCGTATATTGTTTCGTCAGATTCTTGCCAATCAACGCCACTTCCCAACGGTTGTCCGGCCCCTGCAAGGTCAGGCCTGCGTCAACTTTCGCATAACCACTCTGATAAAAGTCTTCGCGCTTACCGGGACCAGTGAGGAATTTCGAGGTCAGATAATTGTTATTGGAAACGATCAACTTCCAGTTGCCGATCGGTATCTCGTAGTCGAAGCCGACGTTCCCGCTCCAATCAGGTGCACGCAAAAACGGGGAGCCGGACAGGTCCTGGGCGAAATAGAAGCCCTTCAAACCGTTGACCGTCACCGCGCCTGCACCGGGGGATGCTTGATCAGGCGACGGTACAAATTCCTGGTCGCAGCCGTTGGCAATTGTCTGGCCGCCGTAGCAAGGAACGTTGTTGAGCGTCTTGAACCGGGCGTGCGTGTAATTTACTGCCGCATTGAGCGTCAATCCTTCCAGGGCAGCGGGGCGAAAATGAGCTTCTGCCTCAGCACCGTAGCTGCGGCCGCTACCGGCATTGACCGTCCGAATGACCGGTATCGATCCAACCGTGGGTTCAATGCCGCCAACTTGCAGGCCAGTGTACTTGTAGTCGAAACCTGCAAGTGTGAAGCTCAGTTGGTTGTTGAAAGTACGGCCCTTGATCCCGCCTTCGAAGCCGGTGACTTTTTCATCACCGAAAGAATTGTCTAACCAGCCATCAGCGTTAAGTGTCTGAGGAGTCGCGATGCTGAAAGAGCCCGACTTGTAAGCCACCTTGTAAGAGGCAAAGATGTTGAGATCCTGCGTCGGCTTGTACGTGATCGTCACTTCCGGGGATGATCGGGTCGAATTCACGCGAGGCGTCTTTACCGGGACGATGTAGGGGGTGGTGGGCGTCACTGGCAGTCCAGCGCCGAGATTCGTGAGTGAATAGTAAAGCAACGGGTCCTGTTCCCGCTTTTCGTTGGTTACGCGCACGCCGCCCGCCAGTTCGATCTCCGGTGTTATCTTGTACCGCACCTGACCGAAGGCGGAGTACGTTTCGATGTCAAACCGGTTGAGCCCATCCTGCAGCGGAATACCGCTTGCGGCCGCCGGAACGAAAAAATTGTTGGCGTATAGTGTCACCCGATCGGAAACCTTGCCGTCCTGGTAAAAACCACCAAGGGTGAAGTTAAACGGGCCGGAAAAGTTGCTGTTGAAACGCACTTCTTCAGTGAAGTCGCTTCGCCGGAAACGCGGGTTCGTCACGGCAAGAAGCGGACCGGAAAATCCTGACAGTGACGGATTCAGGGCGCTGTCCGAGTGCAAGTTGTAATAGCCTGTCACAGAAGTCGCGGTGACATCGTCGGTCAGGTTGTAATTCAGCTCCAATACACCGTAGCGCTGCGTGCTTTCGATATAGGAAGTTTCGTTGTCTTTGCCCAAGCCAACAAAGTTCGCCGGATTCATGCCCACGATGTAGCCGACGCGATCGAGCTTGCAGTTGTCGTTGGGGTTGATGAACGGTGCGTTGCCGTAGGCCGGTACCCCGCCAACTCCATCGGGACAGGACTTCAGCTGGCCATTTTCGGCATTGTAGCTCTTGTCGTGGACAAGGTTGACCTTGAGCTTGGCGTTGAATCTCCAACTCGGATCCCAGATCAATGTGCCGCGAACCTGATAGCTGTCGCCGCGACCGGTTCGGCTGAAGCGCGGGGACAGGCCGCCCAGCGCCGATACCGGGAGCGACACGCCCGGCGCCGGTGAGAACGTCGCCGTCGATGGTATGACCGCATCGTTGTAATAGTAACCGTCCGTTTTCGAATAGACGCCGGCGATGCGGGCCTTCAGAGTATCACTCAAAGGCCCCGAGACGACACCTTCAAAACGCATGGCATGCGCCTCGGCCTCGTAGCCGGCAGAGCCTTTGACTTCGAGCTGGTCGGTCGGATCGGCGGTGTGGATCGCGATCACGCCGCCGGGACTGCTCTTGCCATAGAACAGCGATTGCGGCCCCTTCAGCACTTCCACCTGGCCAACGTCGAACATGCCGCTGGTGAAAGCAAGGCCTTGTCCAAGCGAAAGGCCATCGATGTTGAGCGACACCGACTGGTCGATTCCGGGATCGAACGAACTGGTCCCCACACCGCGCAAGGTAACCTGCTGGCCGATCGACAGCACCGCCGTTCCGATCATCAGGCCGGGGGTGAGTTTGGTGAGATCCTTGAGATCGAGGGTCTGCTGGCGGGCGAGCGTCTCGGATGACACGACCTGTTCGATCACCGGAACGTCGAGCTGGGTTTCCTGGCGTTTGCGCGCCGTAACGATGATATCACCCGGTGCGACGCTGACGGTGCCTCTGCCCTGCTCATCGGGCTGTTTGACAGGCTGCTCATCGGCAAAGGCCGGATTGGCAGTGGCGAGTGCGACGACGATGGCCGTCATGCTAGAGAACATCGTGCGCGTTCTAGACATAGCCTTCTCCCCAATATTATTGCCGCTTGGCCGCGGCATTTGATTTTTTCTGCAACTACTCAATTATTACCGCATGTTTCTTAACATCTAAAATACTGTAATGCGATCAAACGACAAACAACCCTTTGATCGCTACGACGATTTGCGTCAGCTCATCCTCTTTACTGAAGTAAAGTCTTGCACTGGCACTTCATCAGTGCGGCCAAAGAACCTGTCGAGATCACTGCTAGTTGCAGCGGTCATGGTCGTCGCGGAGGGGCCGGCAAATTCCCGCACAATCCTCGCCTTGGCGCGAAGGACGGCAGGGCGGTCGGCGATTGCCTCCCGCCAGCGCTTCATCGCCGGATAGCTGTCGATCGCGAGGCCATGTCGTTCGAGGTATTCCGCCCAAGGGAATGTGGCGATGTCGGCGATCGAATAGGCGTCGCCGGCAATCCATTTGCGGTCCGCAACCCTGTCCTCGAGGAGTTGGTAGAGCCGCTTGGCCATCGCTGCGTAGCGGCCCAAAGCATAAGGCTCGGCGCCTTCGGGGAGCAAACGGAAATGGGTATACTGGCCAAGCATCGGTCCGATTCCGGCCATCTGCACCATCAGCCACTGGAGCACTTCGTAACGATCTGGAGATTGCGCCGGAAGGAATTTCCCGTGTTTCTCGGCCAGCCAGATCAGGATTGCACCGGATTCAGCGAGCGGCTTGCCAAGCGCCGGATCTTCTATGACCGGAACTTTGCCCAAGGGATTGAGCTTGCGGAACTCGGGCGTGAATTGCTCGCCCTTGAACAGCGCGACATGCTGGAGGACATAGGGCAATTCCAGCTCTTCCAGCATGATCGCCACTTTGACGACATTGGGGCTCATCACGCCGTGGAGGATGATCGGTTCCTGTTCGTTCATCTGATCAACCTCGAGAAAAGAGCCGGCCGATGGAGCCGCCAAGCGGAGCGGGCATGAACCCGTCGTCTGGCCAATCGATCCAACCACCACCCGCGCTCGTGCCGCCGTCGATATGCAATGTCGTCCCGGTGATGGAGCGCGAGAGGTCGCTCACCAGGAACAGCAAACCGTTGGCGAGATCCTCGACCGTCGGATCGCGTTTCATCGGGACATAGATCTTTGACGCTTCAGCAAGGGTTTCGGGCCCAAGCTTCTCGATCCTCGCAAAATCTTCCGGGTACAACGACCCATTCGACGTCTTTGCCGGCGAGGTGTCCGGCGCGATAAGGTTGACGCGGATCTGGTCCGCACCCAATTCCACCGCAAGCGCCTTGCTGAAGTTCGTGGTTGCCGCCTTGGCTCCGGCATAAACCGCAAAGGTTGCAGCGCCCCGATGCGCCTCGATCGTTGTAAAATTGACTATGCTGCCACCGCCGCTCCTGCGCAGCAGCGGTATCGCGCGCCGACAACTGTCGAGGATATATCCGTAATTCATGCGAATATCTCGCGCGTTGTCTTCGTGCGTGGAGTCTTCGAACCGCGAGCGTTTGCAGTGCGTGGGCACGTTGACCACGATATCGATCTGACCGAAGTCCTGCTCGACGCGATCGTAGAACGCGTCGAGCGCTGCCGGATCGGCGACGTCGGCATGATAGGCCAGAATTCGTACACCCAGCGCTTCAACCTCGGGCACGATCGAGGCCACCTCGTCCTCGTGATTGTCGCAGGCGGCGATATGGACGCCGGCTTTGGCCAGGGCCAGTGTATAGGCCCGCCCCTGGATTTCTCCGCAGCCGCCGACGACCACGGCAACTTTACCCTTCAGTGCGGCATGCGCTTCGAGGAGCCCCATTTTCCTGATCCTCTCGTGTTGTTCGTGATCGCCTGTCAGGCAAGCAGCCCGACTTGCGCCGATGCGTCGACCAATGGGACGCCTTCCTGATTGGTCATGCGGATCTTCAATTCGATGACGGGCACTCCCGACTGAGCCTGCTAGACGCCAGCTTTCGTAACTCGGACGACCTGATTTTGGCGCTGCCGGTGAGGACCAGTTCCTCCTCATGCAAGAAAAGGATCTCCCGTGGTATTTTGTAGCTCGCCAGGGATTTCTTGGCGAAATTCCGAACCGTTGCAGCGTCGAGGACGATACCCTCCTCCGGGACGATGCAGCCGATCACGATTTCCCCCAAGGTGTCGTGCGGAACGCCAATCGTCCGGGCTACTTTGACGCCGGGACATTTCTCCAGCACCGCGTCGATCTCGAGCGGCGAAACGTTGGCGCCTCCGGTCTTGATGATGTCGGAAAGGCGGCCTTCCCATTGGAGGCGCCCCAACTCGTCGAGGTAGCCGCCGTCACCTGTGCGGAAGAATCCGTCGGCATCGAAGGTCTGGGCAGGGTCGATGCCAAGATAACCAAGCATCAATGTCGGTCCCTTGACCGCAATCTCTCCCCGGCTTCCGCGCGGCAAGGTCTTTCCGGTCTCGGGGTCGACGATCTTCATCGCATTGCCCGCCAATACCTCCCCCCAACTGCGGCCGCGGATATTTTCGGGCGAGGAATTTGGATAACAGGTCGTGACTGTGAAAGTTTCGGTGCTGCCATAGTTGCAGACCGGTTCCGACCATGTGCTGTGAATTTTCGGATGCTCGCCAAGTGGCAGAGCGAAATCTACATATTTCATGGCAGAGAGGTCGACCGTTCCCCAGTTCGGCGCCTCCTGCATTTGCTTGGCCTGGTGGGGCCAGACGACAGGATAGTTGACGCGCTCCTTCTCAAGCAGTTCGAGCGAGGCGACTGGGTCGAATGCCGATTGCAGGACGAGGCAGCCGCCCGACGAAAGCGTGGCCCCCAGCACGGTTGCGAAATTTCCCGACCAGAAGAAGCCATTCGGCGCCCAACTTCTGACATCTTCGGCAAAGCCGAACATCCGCGGCCAACGCCAGAAGTGGATGCACATGCCGCGATGGGTATTGAGGATGCCTTTCGGTAGCGCCGTGGAGCCCGACGAATAGAGGATGGCGCCCAGTTCATGCGGCTGAACCGCAGCAGCCGCTTCATCGATCACTGCCGCCGGTATTGATGCCGCGCTCGCGAGAAGTTCGTCCCACGCTTCGATCGCACCGCTTGGCAAAGTGGACCCCACCATGAACAGACGGCGCAGGAATGGATATTTCTGCGAAACCAGCTTGCCGGGAGCGCTCTGCCTGAGGGCTGGCTCCAATTCGGCCAGCATTTCGCAGAAGTCTTTCTTAAGGACCTTCCCCTCGAACAAAAGGATCGACACGGCCGAACTGCGCAGCAGGTAGTCAAGCTCCGTGGACGTCGAAAAGGTGCCGAGCGTCACGGCAACACCGCCAGCAAGAGCCACGCCGAAGACGCTGGCGAGCCATTCCGGACGATTGGTCATCATGATGCCCACACGGCTGTCCTTGCCGACGCCATGCGCGCGAAGCCCGCGGGCGACCTGCATTGCGCGGTCCCAAAGATCGGCATAGGACCAGCGTATCTCGTCGCCATCCTCGTGCATGACGAGTGCCTCGCGCTCTGCGAAGCGCGTAGTGACCTCGCGAAGATAGCCGCCCAAGGTCAAAGCACCGAGACCAGGCTCTTCGGACAGCGCACGCCCATAGACAATCGGACAAAGCGCAGATCCGCCGGTTGCCTTGGCCATCGTACCCTCTCCCTGACAATTTCTGGGCCAAGTCACGCCGGCCCGTTATCGCCGCTATTTCACGTGCGCCATCAGCGGGTCTGCCATCAGGCTCGTCGCGAAAGGCTTGAGGTGGTCGAACGCGCCGGCCCGCACGAGTTGGGGCCAATCGGGTTCGGCGATCATTGCTCGGCCGACCGCCACGAGATCAAAATCACCGCGATCGAACCTGCGCATCAAGTCGTCCAGTCGCTCGAGGTTGAGCGGCGCGACTGTGTCGGCGCTCAGGCTGGCGAGGAAATCCATGTCGAGCCCGATCGAACCGATGGTACAACTGGGCACGCCCGTCACTTTCTTGACCCAGCCAGCCAGGTTCAGATCGCTGTCGTCAGCGAAGGTCGGCTCCCAAAAGCGGCGCTGCGAACAGTCGAACAGATCGACGCCCGCATCGACCAGCGGCTCGAGCAGGTCTTCCAGCTCCTGCGGCGTTTCGGCAAGGCGGGCATTGAAATCGGCCATCTTCCAGAACGACATCCGCATGATGATCGGCATGCCGGGTTCGAGTTGGGCCCGGCAGGCTCGGATCACTTCTGCGGCAAATTGGCCGCGAGCGTTCGGGCTCCCGCCGTAGCGGTCGGTGCGATGGTTCAGTTCCTTCCAAAGAAACTGGTCGATGATATAGCCGTGGGCGCCATGCAGTTCGATGCCATCGAACCCGAGCTCTACTGCCTTCGCGGCGCTGCGAGCATAAGCTGCGATCACTTCGTTGATCTGCGCATGGGTCATGCCTTCGGCGACCTTCTGGCCGGGTGCAATATAGCCTGAAGGGCTGACCTGACCGAGTTCCGGACGGTAAACTATACCCTTGCCGGCGAGCAAATCCGGACCGCTGGGGATCAGCCCGACATGCCATAGCTCCGGCACGCAGAGACCACCTTCGCGGTGGACCTTGGTGGCCACATTGCGCCAAGCGTCCCACGAGTCTTCACCACGGATCCGGCCCAGCATCGGATTGTCGCCCGAGGCGGGATGGTCAATGTAGGCCCCCTCGGTGATAACCAGGCTCGCGCCGCCCTGAGCGCGCCGGGCGTAGTATTCAGCAGAGTCGTCGCCGGGGATGCCATTCTTGCAGACTTCGAGCCCCATCGGCGGAAAGACGAAACGATTGGGCAGGATGAACTTGCCGAGCGGAAACGGCGTGAACAGCCCCTCGAAATCCACTGGCCCCATGCCCCTCTTCCTCATGGCGCGGAACTTGGGCCCGCTGCCCGAATCTCTCCTATCGGAATTTAAGCACTCGCTCAATATTTATATGACAGCAATCATGCGATCGGATAATTTAAGCGCGCTTTGTGCACGGCACGGCGCCCCGGCGTGCTGGCGGCCGAAGCGTCGAGCGGCAACCATTTCGGCTTCCCATTACGGGTTAGATGCCGGTTCAAGCTTGTTGAGCAGGTCTTCGACGAACGTGTGAACGGCTTCATGGGCCAGCGACGTTCCCAAGGCTTCTTCCGTTCCGAGCGTTCGGCTCAGGGCCGCAATGAAAAAGGCCACGACTTCCGGTGCCGGCGCGCCTTTAATGTCGGCACGCTCCAATGCGCCTGCGATGATCATGCTATGGATATTTCTGGTCGTTTCATTCGCTCGCCGGACTTCGTTACCAATGGCCTCGGAATGGCGCGCCAGAGCGATAAATTCAATGGTCAGGTGCGCATCAGCCTGCTGGAGAGACTCCTTCCAAAGGCTGCGCAGCGGGCTCGTCGATGTGAGTGAACGGACTTGGCGAGCCAGAAAATCCTCCTCCGCGCGGCGGAACAAGGCGAGCATAAGATTGTCCATCGTACCGAAATGATAATGGACGAGCTGCGACTTCAGGCCGGCCACTTCGGCCACTCGCCGCGAACTGACGGCGGCATACCCCTCGTTGCACATTATCTGCTGAGTAGCGTCCAGGATGGCCTTCTTGGTTCCGGCGCTTTCGTCACTCTTTCGCTTCCTGGTCATCTCTACTTCGCTGCTCCCATCGAACTGCAATAGCCTCGTGATAGGAAATAAGCGACTGCTTAAAACTTCATGGCCAGTCGCCGCGCTTCTAGGTGGAGATCGAGGCGATGCTCACCGCCTCGAGTTGGAAACTGGATACATACGCCCGTTGGCTGCCTCGCCTCCCGCATTATCGACCACCTACATTAAGAGACATCCACGACCGACGATCAGATGCTTCAATTGAGCGCGATCATCGAGATCCGCACGTGGCATTTGAACCTACGACCTTCAGGTCATGGCGGTATTCGCGTGCATGAGCCGAAATCGTGAGGAAACCGACTGCCATCAGAGAAGCGAGCCGACAGGTCTGGAGCAACATAGGAAACGGGCCCATCGCTATGGGCTGGGCTCCAGACAAACGTTTCATTACTTTTGCTCCGCTTCCGTGTCGTACAGCGCCGAGGCCCATGGGATTGAGCAACCTGCGAGAATCATTTTCGAATGCACAAAGTTCCGGAAATGAGGCATTTTCGAGCAATGAGCATCCACCGCCCCATTCCGGACCTTAAATGGCAAATTGACTGCGCCGATAAGCGAAAAGTCGGCTTATCCTTTCACGCTCCGACTGGCGAAGACAAGATAAGCGTGGCAGGCCTCGGGGAGTTCGCGCCGCAATCGCGCGAAATTCTCCTCTGAAGGGTCCGCCTCCATGACGACCCTGACTGACCCGCCCAGCACCGCCGCGAGCATGAAAGCCACGGACTGCCGGTCGGCGAATTGCGCATCGCAGGCGCTGGCGAGCAACGCATCGATCGACGCCGTCATGGTCTGCGCCGCCCCGCTCATTAGTTCCGACAAGTCAAATTCGGCAGAGATGCCGTATATCGCGCGCGAAGCGACCATGTCCGCCATCTTCGCGTCCAGCCAGGCCGTGGCAACGCCATGCGCGATCGTCCTGAGGTCTCCGCCCATCAATTGGGTAGTAGCGTCCCTCATAGCCGTTTCGATCAGGTTGAATTGACGCTCGACGAGCGCGAAGAGCAGAGCCTGCTTGTGAGGGTAATATTGGTACATCGTCCCCACAGAAACGCCGGCGCGCTCGGCAACCCGCGTCGTGGTCAAACGTCCGACACCCCCTGTAAGCAAAACCTGAATAGTCGCGCAGTGAATGGCCTCGATCGTCACGGCAGATCGCGTCTGCTGCGGCGTCTTGCGCGGTTTCAGAAGTGCAGGCGTTGGGCGGCTCATATGCGAATACTAAAGCTGAAGGATCTTTCATATCTAAGGGAGACGAACGATCCCCTGCAAGGAGTTTTACTATGAAGACCGTCCTCATCACCGGTTGTTCGACCGGCTTCGGTCGCGAGACTGCCGTTCATTTCCTCGACCAGGGCTGGCGCGTCGTGGCGACCATGCGCAACCCGGCCGCCAGTACACTCCCGATGTCGGACCGGCTGCACGTCCTTCCGCTCGACGTTGCCGATGCAGGCAGCGTTGCGGCTGCGATAGGGCAGGCCGGAGCGATCGACGTGCTGGTAAACAATGCCGGTATCGGATGGCTGAACGCAGTCGAGGGATCGCCCCTCGAGACGGTGCGCGAGGTGTTCGAAACCAACCTGTTCGGGGCAATCGCCATGATGCAGGCCGTCCTTCCCGGAATGCGGGAGCGGCGTTCGGGCGTGATCGTCAACGTCAGTTCCAGTTCGCTCTACAAACCCTTGCCTCTGCTGTCGGTCTATCGCGCAAGCAAGGCGGCCATGAATGCACTCAGCGAATCGGCGGCACACGAACTGGCGCCCTTCGGCATCCGCGTTCGCGTCGTCATGCCCGGCATGGCGCCGTCAACCAGCTTCAACAGCACCGCCCGGAGCAATGTAAGTGTTTCCGGCGGGTTCCCTGAACCCTATGCGGACTATGCACAGCAGACACTGGCCGCGATGATGGCAGCGGCCAATGGCCCGGTTACGGTGGCAGCGGACGTTGCGGACGCGATCTTCCGTGCGGCGACCGACACGGACTGTCCCGCAGTGCTGCCGGCCGGGGCGGACGCCATCGCCTGGGCCAAAGGAGAGTGATCCCTGTGAAGCGACGGCCCATGTCATCCCCGAACCGTTATTACTCCGGCCCCGTCTCAGCCCACTTCGACGGGCGTCGTTTCACGAACCTCGAAGGAGAGCCGGAAACAGACCGGTCGCTGCGCGATATCTTGCGTTGGTATCGCAGCGCCCCCCGGACCAGATGGCCGAAATCCATGCCGGTGTCGCCCATCGTTCCGGCGGAACGGGTAGAGGGATTGTCCATCACCATGGTTGGCCATGCCTCCCTGTTGATCCAGACGGGCAGGCTCAACATCCTGACCGATCCGGTATGGTCCCACCGTGCCAGCCCGATCGCCTTTGCCGGGCCGCGCCGCGTGACCGCGCCGGTTATCAGGATGACCGACCTCCCGCCCATCGACGTGATCCTGCTGTCCCATAATCATTACGATCATCTCGACGTTGCGACCCTCCGGGATATTCAGGAACGGCATGCCCCAAGGATCATCACCCCGTTGGGCAATGACAGCATAATTCGTCGCCACATTCCCGAAGCACGCGTCGAAACGGGGGGACTGGTTCGACAGCTTCGACATCGCCCCAGGTGCCGAAGCGCATATCGTGCCGGCCTTGCACTGGTCATCCCGCGGCACCCGCGATCGCCGCATGGCCCTGTGGGGCGGCTTCATGCTGAAGCTCTTCGGCAGGACCGTCTATTTCGCCGGCGACACGGGCTATGGCACAGGTGCGATCTTTAGCGACTTGCAGGCGCGCTTCGGGCCGGTCGATGTCGCGATCCTCCCGATCGGTGCCTATGCACCGCGCTGGTTCATGGCAGCCCAGCATACCGATCCGGACGATGCCATCCAGATCATGCTGGACTTGGAAGCACGAGCAGCTGTCGGTATGCACTGGGGGACATTCAAGCTGACGGACGAACCTTGGGATGAACCCGCCCGCCAAGTAACGGCGGGCCTGCGTACACGCGGCATCGATGCCGCGAAATTCATCGCCATGCGCCCTGCTGAAACAGCCGAATTCAAATAGCGACATGCCGGGACGCGTGGACACCGTCGACCCTTTGCAGTCGCTCAGCCAAGATTTTTCTTTTCCCAAGTACGGACGGTCCGGTTAAGCTTGACGGTCAACCAATCGATCATGACGGCGAAGTTGAGATGCCCGTCAATGCCGCATGCACCCCGAATACCTGAATTTTCTTCCAAGATTAAGGGGGGATATCACCAGCCGATGCTGTGCGGTCTTGCTTATCGCCAGCTCGTGTTCCAAAGTTTCGCGGCACAACCGGACGTCCCAAGAGATTGATCACGTCCGTCAGATTTCTAGGACGTCGGGGGGATTATTGGTGACCGAGATTATCGCGCTTGCGATTCATGACTTGAATCGTGACGACGCTGGCTATTCCGTCGTTCTATCCGAAAACCTGCTTGAAGTGACCGACACGACGCTTCGTGTCATCTCCACGATCTATGATCTATACAACAGCCGGACGTCTAAGTCCCACGGTCGTTTCACCCCCGCAGAAGGGTCGCCGACCGAGGGACAGATCCGCGCCTATGTCGAGTCCAAGGAGAAGGACTTCCTCGACCTCACCGCTAGGATGATGGATAATTTGGCACGGGAAGCGGGCAAGAAATCGGCTTCGGTCGGCGGGCACGTGTTTTTCGCTCACTTCCGCCGCGATGGTTCAGACTTCCTGCTCGTCACGGTGGTCACAGATAAGCTGAGCGCGGCCCTGACCAAAAATCATGGAATGGAGGACGTCGAGCACCTCGATCTCGATGGCTTTCGCTTCGCCGGCCGCATCAATTTGACCGCTTGGGCGGACGAGCAGGATCGCTATCTCAGCTTTCTGAAGGGGAAGGGCTCGATATCCGACTATTTCCGTGATTTCCTTGGCTGCGATTCAGCCGTTTTGGAACGCAAGGATACTCAGAGGCTTGTAGAGGCGCTGAAGGAATTCACGGTTAGCGAGAAGATGGTCGACACGGAGGCGACGGCGTTCCTGTCGGACGCCCTCGATTATCTGGGCAAGGCTAACAAGGCGAAGGAGCCTGTAGATTTCGAGGCCATGGCAAATCGCCTAATGCCTAAAGACCCGACCAGACTGTCGAAATTCCTAGCCCATACGGATCGCCAGCTCAACGAAGGGTACGTGCCGAATGCGAGCGCCCTGAAAGCCCTTGTGAAAGTGACCGCCAAAACGAAGATGTGGTCGGTCGAATTTACGCGTGAAGCGATCGACGAGAGAATCGTCGTATTCGACAAGGACAAGAAATCCCTTACCTTGATGGATGTGCCGATCGAGCTGATCAATCAGATGCGCGCCGAAGGGATGATCAGTGACTGACGTTACGTTTGCCGATCTCGTCGAGATATACCGCGCGACGCGGTTCGACGATGAGAACGGCGACGTCCTGACCATCAAAAACGATCACATGGTGGTGGTTTTGACCTCCATCATGGACATCGACGCACACTATAACGATGCCCAGATTTCCGTTGAGAATGGCCATGATCTGATCGTTGGGTCAGAAGTTTCTGTAACGATCGGGCGGCCCAATGTGGCGAAGATGGGCCTTTTGGTGCCCACCTTCGACGATCTGTTCAAGGCACCAGGTGCGGTGCTCGCGGAACCCGAACGGTACTACATCAAGAAGGAGCATTATGCGTCGGGCGACAGCCCTGTCCCCCCGAAGCTGCTTGCGTACCGTGCTGTCCTGAACGTGCTCACCATCCTTCGGGATAGCGCTTCGCTGGTCGATGAAACGATGCGTCAGCTCATCTTCATCGGCAAAGAAAAGGTCGTCGTCCCGATCCAATTCGGTTCGGTGGATCTTCGCGGTGACGTCGTCGGTCAGGGCGATCGGCTGACGAAGCTGTTCGCGGACGAACTGCACCTGGATGAGAAGCGAACGATCCTGCAAACCACCATCATCGAAATGGTGCGTTCGCTGCGAGAGAAGGACAGGTTCGGTTTCCTTATCCGCAATCTCGACCGCCTCGCCAATGAGGTAGAGAAGGGATACCGGCTCTTCACGTCGAGCTTCTCGTATTCGAAGATCCGCAACGAGGTTGAAACCGCGCGGCTGGATTTCGTCGGCAAAATCCACAAGACAATTGTTGATATCCAAGGTCAGCTGCTCGGCATTCCCGTAGCGACGATCGTTGTGGTGTCTCAGCTCAAAAAGGTCCCGCCGTCGTGCGGTCTTGAGTTTTGGACGAACCTTGGTGTGCTTATCGGTGCGATCGTCTTCGCGATGATGCTGGGGATCGCCGGACTGAACCAATGGAAGACGCTCAACGTCATCGCGACAGAGGTGAAGCGACAAAGCACCCGTCTCATCGACGATTTTGCTTCGATCGCGGATCAGTTCTCTGATGTGTTCGATGATCTCCATGCCCGCATCAAATGGCACCGTGCCGCCCTCCTTGTCGTCGGCGGTGTCCTGTCGCTCGGCGTGGTCATAACGACAGTTGCAGTCTGGAGGCTGCTGCCGGTTAACGCGTGGCAATGCTTCTGAATGCATTGCAGCATGGACTTCCCGCTATGACTTTCGCTGCGAAATACGATAAATTGCCGAGGAACGCATGAGCAAATTTCGGGTGGCCCTTACCGATAGCGAAGAGGCTTTGGTCGCCGGAATCGATTTTGGCGACGGCTATAGCAACCGTTCTGATCGTCACGAGGCCTACCTCGCCAACCGCGAGCCGATCGTCGATCTTCTCAAATCCTTGGGCGAACGAGGCGGACTGCCGGATCACCGTGTGAGATATTGGACTGACCCCGAGTATCATCACGGGCGCCGAAAAGAGTCCCGCGAGCAGATGTTCGCGCGCAATGGCAGCGTTGGCGCAGAAGCCTACATCCACCCAGGGTTCGTAAAGCATCTGCGTTACATGCTATTCGGTGCGAAGCTGCCTGATGAGGTGATGAAGGCATTCGAGGACGAGGCCGGTGACCCAGATATGGTTTCGTTTGGCGATGCGCTGGATCTCGGCAAGTTTGCCCGGGCGCTGGTCCGCCGTCACGAATTGGAGCCGCGCCAAGCCTGTGACGAGTTTTTCAGGCTGTCGCTCGACCTCGGTATCAGCGCTGATTCCGCGTTGCGAATCCGGAAAATCGTTGAGGAGACGCGCTAAAAGTTTCGGCTAGTTCGACATCCAATGAAGGGCAAGCCTTGCGTGCGGGAACGTTTTTCCCGGAATAAATCGAAAGAGCGAAGATGTCGCTGCGTTCTCGGGTCAGGGCTGCAGGGCCATCGCCCTTCCGCCATGAAAGGTGCAGGTCCGACCCTAGTCGGACGCTCAATGACAGATTGTTGATCCTCAGCAGCGGAAGTTCCGCTTTCAGCCTCTGCTATAATTTATTCGGTCGAGCGAATAGTCCCCTGTGGCGGGATCCGCATGCGGTTGTAGCCGCCAAGACGGAAGGCGGCTGACTCCCGCCCCCCCTTTGTCAGGCAACCGAAGACGAAGTGTTGACCGGATCGGTTGCCCGCGACTTGCTGCTACGGGCATTGCTCCGCGCCTTGGCGGACTGCCGCGCCTTGCCGTTGGCTCGCTCTACCGGCTGTTGCTGCGTGCTCACAGTTGCGGTCTGCTTATCAGCTGACAGTTGCGCGCGCCAAGCATGCTTCAGCCCGGCGAGTTGCTCCAAGAACGACATATAGGCATCGACACGCGCGGCTGGATCCTCGTGCAGATGATGGTCACGGCGGATAGGAACCATAGCGTTACGTATCGCTTCCGCTTCGGGAGAATCATCCAGCTGCGCTTCAATCTGGCGGAGCGCGATCATCGCCTGTTCGCGCGTCGCATGATTGGGATGATCAACCCTGAATAAGGCAACCCGCTCGGAGACCAAGGTCTCGAGCTTCTTGTTCGCTGCGTCATCGCTGGCGCGCCGGACCGCTTCGTTGACCGCACGAAAGACAACCCGCATGCGATCGAGAAACTGGTCGACATGCGCGCGCAACCTAGCCTCGGGTTGATTGCATACTTCGACAAGGGCTTTCGCAAATGCGATCTTGTCGATCCTGCCTTTATGGCGCTTCACCTCCCGATTGATGGCATCCAGCATCGAACCGCCGTTCATCAATTCTACCTCGATGGCCGAGAGGGGGATGCTCGGCGGCGCACCTTCCCGAAATTTGGTCACCTCCTCGATCACCTGCTCCATCGCCCGATGCGCAAGAGCAATCGGCACGAGATCCTCGATCACAGGCGCTGCGGGCCAACCTTCGACATTCTCGCCCAATTGCGCAAGATCGAGAATATTCTCAGGCTTGATGAGCTTTCTCAGTCGCTGGTCTTTAATGAAATCCGCCTTCGCTGATACCCCTTCCTCATCGCCATCGAGCAAGGCCACCACAGGCGGCTTGTCCGCACCCTGTCCACGAATTCGAAACACGGTATAACCGATTTCCTCCGCCGATCCGCTTGGCACGATGACCATCCGGTTGAGGTCGAGAGTGTCGTCCTCGATGCCTGGCGATTTCAGGCGTGTCAGATTGGCCGCGCCCGCCAGGATGATCTGATCCGCGGCCCCTTCGACCAACAGATTGACCGAACCCACGAATGCACTTTCACCGACGAAGGCGCCAAAAGCCGATCGCAAAGGTTCGTAATGATTGCGACTGACGCTCGGCACCACACGGGTGCCGTCGAAGCCACTCCCCTTCTCTAGGACACGGATGCGCTCGGAATGGTTCTTGTCAAGCAAGAACGGCGAGTGGGTGACATAGACGACCTGGATTGGCTCGATGCCGGGTTCAGGCTCTGCCAGATCGCGAAACACTCGCATCAGATCTTGCTGCGCCTCGGCAGACAGATAGGTATCGGGCTCATCCATCAACAGGATAGACTCCCGCCCCGATGCAGGGCGATGGATTTGCGTCTGGATCAGATAAGACAGGAAATAGCGCAGCCCGCTGCTTCGCTCGGAGAAGGTGTAGACTGTACCAGTGCGATCGCTGATGACGAAGACCAATTCACGATCGCGTGTCGAGACCTTGAGGCTGAAATCCCTGTCTTGCACCCAGTACCGCCGAAAATTGAGCTTGCGATCGAGCTGCTGGTTGGCGGATTCCAGCAATCCGCCAACATAGCCGTCATGCTGCTGGTCGATGCCATGCGCGAGTTCCGCCAAGCTGTTCGGATCGATATCGCCCAAGGTTAGAAGCAGACTGCGGCCAAGCTCCAACGATTTTAGGGTTCTCTCGCCGACATGCTCAGCCATGGGCACTGACAAATCCGCGAATGCACTCACGACCTGTCCAGCATTTTGCTGTACGGCGGCGGCACCTCCGTTGATCAGCGGACGGAGAACACCGATCGCGCCGATCAGATTTTCGATCATCGAGCGCGAGTAGGTCGCCGCCGGCGCATCGCCACCCTTCTCAAGGAAGGAAAACGGCACGGAGTTGGGAAGAGCGACTTCGGAGTCGATCTCAAACGGACGGGGCACCAATTGCTCGATCTGCCGGGTCTGCTCCTCGGTCAGCTCATGCTTTTCGAAACTGTCGCCGCGGGGGATCCACACCGTCAATGTCGCTGGCTCTTCGCGGAACATCAAAAAGCGACCAAACGCGGTATCTGTGACGTCGAGGACTTGGGCGATCTCGTTGGCTTCGTCCAGGGAGACGCTATCCCATCCAACCCCTACATGCGGCCAGCAGCGCTGCCCCTTCGCTACGCCAAAGAAAGGCGAATAGCGACATAGGTCACGCTGCTCGATCTCATCGCCAGTGATCGCTTTCTTGATGACACCGAGCAAATGGCTTTTGCCGGATTCGTTCGCGCCAACGACAGTGGTGATGCGCCGATCCAGTTCAACTGTCACATAAGGATAAAATCGCTCCCGGAAGACTTCCCATGGCTGTTGCTGAACACGAGCATCGAGTTTGCGTGCATGGTCGAAGTTGAAGGATTTGTAGAACCGCGCATAAGCTGTCTTGAGTTTCAAAGGAATCCCTCCCCAAGTGGCACTCATCATTTCGTAGCGAGCCGGGCCAGCCAAGCAATAGCGGAAACAAAAAAGGAACAAATTTGGAGGCGTGAGATGCCAGCTGTTTGTCAGGGTAGGTTGACCTGACCGTTAGCTGACGCACGAGTGGATGTGGTGAGAGTTTGCGGCACCGATCCCAAAACCGGCACCGTCTTCGAATAGCTTCGCACTATCCAGAACCCATTGCTCTGTTGCAAACCTGTAAGAGGCGGGCGGTCAGCAGTCGAGAACGCCGTTAGTTTGCAGTAAGATGAGGGACCACGTGAGGTCGTTACGCGGGATGGAATTCTGATAATTCCATGTCTCGCCGAGTCAGGCAACTGCAAATTGACCTCGCAATGCTGAGCCGATACTCTTGTAGTCGGGCGATGGATTGCAGTGTGGTTTACTTGGGGGCTTTGACTAAGTGTCGGAAAATGATCTGAGGCCGCGATGGGGGCGCGATCTGACTCGGTTCCTCCCTTTGAAGAGCCAATTCGTCCTCACCGGCAATGTACGGGATCTGCATGTCAGGCTCGTGGATGGAAGAGTTACGGCCGCGCCTCTAGTCGATGTCCTGGCGGCGAGCCTTTCCGATGCAGGCTACAGCGATGTAATACGCTACGATCCAGTCTACGGTTTCAGCGCCCTGGCTGGCCCGTCGCTGTCGGACGGCGAAATCGATGCCCCGTTGCTCCGTCTGGGTCTGACGCCTGCGGGAGGACGGGCGGCGGGTGGACCCGACCTCCTTGCGGCGACGCTGGACCGTGCGGTCGCACTCGACGGTCCGCCTGTCGCGTTGGTCGTCGACTTCGCATCGCGACTGATCGTCCGCACCGATTCCCTCTCCGCCTCCGAACAGCAGCTGTTCACACGCGCGCTGGTGCTCAGTCAGATGGCGGCCGCGAGGCCAGTCGGACCGGATCGGTCGCCGCTCTACAACTGCGTGATCTGGATAGTCGAGAAGGAGGGCGACCTTCCCGACTGGCTGATCATCGACAATCCGCGGCTGAGGCACATCCCCATATCCCCGCCCGACCGCGCCGCGCGGCGCGCGGTGGCTCCCTCATTGGTAAGAGGCATGCCGGGCGGAAGGGAGTCCAATCCGGAGACCCTCGATCAGGCCTGCGATGACCTCGTCGACGCCACGGAGGGGATGCTGCTGGTCGATCTCAACGCCGTAGCCCAGCTGGCCAGGAGAGAAGGCGTTGCGATCGGGGACGTGAGCGAGGCCGTCCGTCGCTACAAGGTCGGCGTCACAGAGGACGCCTGGCGGAAGATCGAGCGCGGCCGGATTTCCGGCGGTGGCGACGCGATCAGGCGTCGCGTTGTCGGACAGGACCATGCGGTCGTCCACATGCTGGACATAGTGAAGCGAGCGGCGACCGGCATTGGCGGAAGTCGGCGCGGAGGACGACCGCGGGGTGTGGCCTTCCTTGCGGGCCCGACCGGCGTCGGCAAGACGGAGCTCGCGAAGACGGTGACGGAGCTGCTCTTCGGCGATGAGAGCGCCTATATCCGGTTCGACATGTCGGAGTTCAGCGCGGAGCATGCGGATCAGCGCCTGATCGGCGCACCGCCCGGCTACGTCGGCTACGACGTTGGCGGGGAGCTTACCAACGCGGTGCGGGAAAGACCGTTCAGCGTCGTGCTGTTCGACGAGATCGAAAAGGCCCACCCTCGGATTCTCGACAAATTCCTGCAGATCCTCGACGATGGCGTGCTGACCTCGGGACGTGGCGATCGGGTATATTTCTCCGAGGCCCTCATCATCTTCACGTCGAACCTCGGCATTTACACGACCGCGCCGGACGGAAGCCGCCGTGCGAACGTCCATGCCGACCATCCGTTCGAGCAGGTCCAGTCCCTCGTGCGCGGCGAGATCGAAAATCATTTCAAGCTCGTCCTGAACCGCCCGGAAATCCTCAACCGCATCGGCGAGAACATCATCGTCTTCGACTTCATCCGGCAGGACGTCGCATCCAGGATATTCGACGGCATGGTCTCGGCCGTGCTGCTCGACGCGGCAGCCTCTAGCTTCGAGGTGACGTTGTCGCCGGAAGCCAGGGCTACGCTGCTGGACCTTTGCACATCAGACCTTGCGAACGGCGGCCGCGGGATCCGTAACAAGATCGAGGCGCACCTTACAAATCCGCTCGCCAGAGCGCTGTTCGAGCAGGACGGGACGGGACGCTTCGTGGTCCGCGGAATAGAAAGCGGGGCTGTCACGTCGCTTCTCCTGGATCGTGCGGAATGAAGGTCAGCATCTCTCGATTGCATTTCCCGATCACGGCGCTGGGGCCAGGACGCCGGGTCGGCTTGTGGATGCAGGGCTGCTCGATCAGATGCGCCGGCTGCATTTCGGTGGACACCTGGCAAGACGGTGAGGGAATTGTGCCCATCGAGGACGTCATAGCGAAGCTGACGGAGCATGCATCCGAAGCCGACGGGCTCACCGTCTCCGGCGGCGAACCGTTCGATCAGCCTGACGCGCTTCTAAAGCTCCTTGCGCACTGGCGTCAGGTCTCCAAGTCCTCGACCCTGGTATTCACCGGTCGCGAACGGGAGGACATCGACCCCTGGCTTGCCGGAAATCCGGGGCTGGTGGACGCCGTGATGACGGGGCCGTTCCGTTCGGATCTTCCGCAGACCATGGCATTGCGCGGCAGCGACAACCAGAAGCTGCATATCCTCACGCCAAGGGGGGAGGCGCTCACGGCATATGAGCGATCCGCCGCCCCATCGGATCGGCGCCTCGACGTCATGTTCGACCAGCAGGGCGAGGCCTGGATAGCGGGCATCCCCACCCGCGGCGACATGGGGCGCCTGCGTCGCGTTTTGGCGGCCGCCGGGCATCGGGCGGTGACCTCCGATGCAACTGGAGCATTCTCGGCATGATCAGGTTCTGTCCCAACTGCTCCACCGAGCGCTCGGCCGAGGAGCTGTTCTGCGAGGGCGACCTGAATGGCGCGCCGTGCGATTGGCCACTCTCGAGCGTCCCTCTGCGGCAGCCCGGCTTGCGTCCTGTCACCGTCGCGCCAGCGCCGACTGCGTGCGCCCGTTGCGAGAATGGGCACGAAGCGGAGACGGGAGACCTCATGTGCGCCGTCTGCGGCGCGGACGTGCTCGACGAGACCGCCCCTGGGCAGGTCGTCGCCGGTGCTGAGCAGACGGAACCGGCGGAAGGGCCACCGGACGTGGCGGTCACGGAAACCGAGACGACCATCGGCGAGTGGCGCCTCCTCCGGAGGCTGCCTACTACGAGCCATGTCCATGAACGCTACGAGGCGCTGAGGGACTCGGACGGGCGCGGCGCCGTGCTCATCCTCTACTCGGAAGGGAGCGAGCCGGATCCTGAGGTCTACGAGGCGCTGCGGACGATGGACCGGGACCATGTCCCGGAGGTGCTGGAGACCGGGCGGTTCGGCGACCGGGCCTATGAGGTCTCCGAGGACCTCCGGGGTGGCACGCTTGCCGACCTCGGCCTGCTACAGGGCGATGCCGCCACCCTTTCCCGGATTCTCGAGGAGGTAGGAGGCGCTCTCTCGGCTTTGGCAGAGGGAGGCTTGAGACATCGGGATCTCAGGCCCGGCGCCATCGTGGTGCGCGAGCGCGACCCGCTCGACCTCGTCATCACGGACTTCGGCTCCGCACGGCTGTCCGAATACGACCTCGATATCGTGTCACCACTGGAGATAACCCGCTACACCGCGCCGGAGGCGGTGGCGGGTGGAGTGGCGGCCGCCAGCGACTGGTGGAGCCTGGGCATGATCCTGCTCGAGCAGGTCACGCGGGGCGCCTGTTTCGCCGGCGCGGACGACCAGTCTTTCCTCATCAGTGTGTTGACGAACGGCGCGCCGATCCCGGATGGCCTCTCACCAGAGGTCGACCGGCTCCTCCGCGGCCTTCTCGCCGCCGACCGGCATTCGCGCTGGTGCTGGCCGGAGGTCCGTCGATGGCTTGACGGGGACATGCCGGAAGCACCGGAGCGGCTCGGCGTTGCCGGGGACGATCACGCCCGTCGATCAATCGAACTGGGCGGCCGGCGTCAAACCGGCCCGGGTCACTTCGCCCTTTCGGCGGCGGAGTCGGAAAACTGGGCTGAGGCGCGGAGCCTCCTGATACGCGGCGAGCTCGCCACATGGATGGAGGAGGCCGGCCTGCATGCCGACCTCAGGGCGGACATCCGGGAAATCGCCTCGATGGAGGACGTCTCAGAGGATCTGCGCCTCTCCCTCGCGCTCAAGACCCTCAACCCTGCGATGCCGCTGGTGGTGAGCGGTGAGATCGTCACGCCCGGCTGGCTCATGGATCATCCGGACGAGGGATATGATCTGATAGCCGGCCCCGTGCCTGATCGGCTCGAGCGAGACGATTCCGAACTGTGGCTCTGCCGGCTCAAGCGCCGGGAGACCAAGGTGCGCGACCGCGCCGCCCAGCTCGACGTTGAACTGGACGAGACCCAGTTGCGGGTTCTTGTCCTGTCCACGTCGAAGAGCCGCCTCGCTTCGGTCTGGGAGGAACGCCGACGCATCCTTCCCGACACGGACCACCCGGGGCTGCTCGCCATCATCGAGCGGCGGATCACCGAGGAGGAGGACCTGATACTTCTCCTCAGCTCGGCCACCTCGCAGTTCCGTTCGACCGACGCCATAGTGGACGAGGCCGAGAGCGCCGCACGCCGTGCTGGCCTCGAGACCTTCGACCGGGGAGCGGCGGAGCAGCGGCTGATCGGCTCGCGCCGGGATCTCCACTCCGACATCGAGCTCCGGCTCGAGGGCTTCGCCAGATGCGGCCTGGACCGGATCGACGAGTGGGCCGATCAGTTCAGGCTGGAGAAGCGCCTGCCTCTCGCCCGGGCCTTGGCTCTGCTGGCCGTGCCCGACGACAGGTGGACCCGGCCCCCGCGGCAGGCCTACATCGCTACGCTCCTCGACTTCTTCGCACGCCGGATCACCGGCGCGATCATGCGGGGGCCGTTGACCCGGATGGTCATCAGCAAGACGGTCGCACGTCTCGACCTGATGGAGCTCGACAGCCCCCGACGTCGAGCGTCCGATCTGCTCGATCATATCATGCTCCGGAATGATCAGACCATCGAGGTGGACCCCGCTCCGTTTGCCGACGACCCGCGGATCGAGCGGCGTCTGCGCACCCTCCACAGCCATGCCACCCTCTACAGGCGCGACACGGGCATCGACGGCCTCTATCTGGGCTTCCCGTTCCTCGCCTTGCAGGAGGCGAAGTCGTCGACGCGAACGAGGATCGCGCCGGTTCTCCTCTGGCCGATCAAGCTGAACCCGGAAGTCGGATCGCGCGGGCGGGTTAAGCTCGGCTTTGATCGTGACCGCGAGGAGGTCCGCCTCAATCCGGCGTTTGAGACGCTGCTCGGGGTCGAGACCGCCGAGCGGTGGCAGGAGGCGGCGAATGAGGTTCTGGCGCGCTCCTCGGTCAACGCGGCCGAGGTCGTCGACGCCTTCCGCGAATTCGCAAACGTCCAGGGGCGTGACGTGGTCAGCGTC
Source organism: Novosphingobium oxfordense (assembly GCF_044029435.1). Lineage (NCBI taxonomy): Bacteria > Pseudomonadati > Pseudomonadota > Alphaproteobacteria > Sphingomonadales > Sphingomonadaceae > Novosphingobium > Novosphingobium oxfordense. The sequence continues at coordinate 423,276 of NZ_CP147007.1, forward strand.
CCATCGAAGGACCTGCGGCTGAAGGTCGGCGAGGATCGGCTCGTCTGCGCCGGCGCGCTTTTCCATCTGGGCTTCATGGGGCAAGCCGTGATGGAGGACCTGCGCCAACTGAAGTTTCTGGCACCGTCCGGCTCTGGCCTCGAGACGGCCTTCCGCATCGGTGGGGAGCCCGAACGGCCCGAGCCCGTGGCCGTCCCCGAAAGCGAGCGCTACTTCACAGCAGACAGTGACCCCTCCCAGGAGGCGGCGGTCCTTGAAGCGCGCAACGGCCGCGGCCTGCTGGTCGAGGGTCCTCCCGGCACGGGTAAGAGCCAGACGATCGTCAACATGGTGGGTGACGCCATCGGCACCGGGCGCAGCCTGCTCGTCGTCTGCCAGAAGCAGGCCGCGCTCGAGGTCGTCTACAAGCGCCTCGAGGCGGCGGGACTCGGCGACCGCATCGTCATGGTCAACGACGTCAACAAGGACCGGGAGCCGGTTATCCGCGCAGTTCGCGAGCAGCTGGAGGATGTGCTTCGTCGCCCGCAGGGGGCCAGTGGATGGCGTCAGCTACGGCAGCAGACGGCCGCTCGCATCGAGACGCTCGAGCGCGAACTGGATGGGCAGCACCGCGCCCTGCATGCGGTCGACGATCGGACGGGGGTATCCTATCGTCTGATCCTTGGGGATCTCGTCGGCCTGTCCGGCGAAGGAGCGACCCCTCCTCTTCCATCGCTGCGTCGACTGGTTGGGCAGCTGGATCCCGGCCAGCTCGCCACGTTGCAGGAGACATGCGCGCCGGTGGCGAGGCTCTGGCTGCCGGCCCGGTTCGAGGGCAGCGCGCTTGCCGACACGCTTCAGTTCAGTGTCGACGAGGGGAGTCTCGAGACCTTCAGCAAGGACATCGGGAACCTCTCGCGGCTCGAGCGCGAGCGAGACTCGGTGGTCGAACGCACCCCGAACGCCTTCGCCATCGTCGATCCGAAACAGTATCGCGACTGGTCGAGCGCCCATGGCGCCTCTTTGCGGGAGCTGGAGGAGGTGGACCGCGTCCGGTTGGCGCGCTGGCTGGAGCGGCTTTCCGGCGCTGCGGATCGCCCGTCGGCGACGACGCCCATTCAGATCGAACTCGCCGGGATAGAGGCCGAGCTGCTCCGTCTACCCGTCGATGCCGCACCGGAAGCCGAGATAGAGTTGGCGAGAGCCATGGCCGACGAGGAGCTGTCAGATTGGCTCGCCCTCTCCGACCGGCTTCTGAAGCGGCCGACCCTACTCGAGCGCCTCTCTCCGTCCCGCTGGACGGCGGCGATGCGTCGAAGCCGCCTCCTCAAGGAGCACGGCTTGGCCGACGCGGTGTCCTTCGGCGAGGCGCTGCATCGCGAACGGCGGCTTCGTCCCATAAGGCATCGCCTTGTCGAGGCCGTCTCGGACATCGGCGAGCCCTCCGGTCATCTCCAACCGCTCCGCACGGACAAGCTGCTGGATGCAAGCCGGCAGGCTCTGTCGCAACTATCGGCTGCGGAGACGCTCGTCAGTCGGTTGGAAGCCTACCCCGAACGCGCCGTGGCGTTCGCCATGGCGAGAGCCACGAGCCGGCAGGCGGTGGACGATCTCATCGAGGGGATCGACCAGGGGCTAGCGCGGCACGCGGCGCGAACCTCCTCCCACGAGGCCCTTAAGCGGGTCTCTCCCTGGATGAAGGAGGGTTGGCTTTCCGCGGTCGCGACCGTGATCGATGCGAATGCGTCCAATGTTCCGAGGCTGCTGCCCATTGAGGCGGAACTGCCCCACGTCGCCCCGTTCCAACGCTTCCGGGCGCGAGTGCCACATCTGGGCGACGAGGCCATGGCGGTTTTCGGCGAGCTGTCACGTATCCGCGACCGTCTCGAGCCACTCTCAGAGACCGAGCTGGAGCAGACCGTTCGGCGTGTCATCGGCATTGAATCGCGCCTCGCGTGGAAGTCGCGGCTCGAGGAGCAGCACCCGGCGCTTCTCCTGGAGGCCGCCGAACTGGAGATGAAGACCGTGGCGCTGGCGGCGGCGGATCGCGAGATGCGCGGCTTGAACGCCCGCCTGCTCATGGAGGGGATCGACCTGACGCGCGTGCGGCCGCTGCGGGAGTGGGAGGACATAACCCGGCTCCGGGGTGCGCGATCGAAGCGCCTGCGCGAGTTCGTGGACAAGGGAGCGGACCTCGGGCTGATGCGCTTACGGCCGGTGTGGCTCGTGAACCCCGACGTGGCGAGCCGTCTGCTCCCCCTCAAGAAGGCCATGTTCGACACCGTCATCTTCGACGAGGCTTCCCAGATGCCGATCGAATACTCGCTGCCGACGCTGTTCCGAAGCCGGAACATGATCGTGAGCGGGGACGAGAAGCAGATGCCGCCCACGGCGTTCTTCTCCAGCCGTGTCGAGAGTGACGAGGCCGAGGTCTACCAGGGGGAGGACAGCGCGGAGGGGCTCGACGACGAACAGCGCGATGCCGCGACCGAGACCTGGAATCGCCGGGAGATAAAGGACTGTCCCGACCTGCTGCAGCTCGGAAAGGTCGCGCTTCCTCCGACAACCCTTCAAATCCACTACCGGTCCGCCTACCGCGAACTGATCCAGTTCTCGAACGCCTCCTTCTACGGGAACAAGCTGAGCGTGCCGGCCCGGCATCCGGCTGATGAGATCCGAAGGATCCGCCCCATCGAGATGATCAGGGCGGACGGCGTATACGAGGGCCAGACGAACCGGACCGAAGCAGAGAGCGTGGCCGACGCGCTCGCACGCATATGGAGGTCGGGCAACATGGGATCGCCTACGGTCGGCGTCGTGACCTTCAACCGAAAGCAGGCCGACCTGATCGAGGAGGTTCTCGAGGAGCGTGCCGAGGATGATCTCGAGTTCCGCATCGCGCTCACCCGCGAGCGTGATCGCGTCGAGGGGGGCGAGGACGTCAGCTTCTTCGTGAAGAACGTGGAGAACGTCCAGGGCGACGAGCGGGACGTGATCGTGTTCTCCTCGACCTTCGGGCGAAATTCGCAGGGCACGTTCCGGCGCTTCTTCGGCGTGCTGGGACAGACCGGCGGCCAGCGCCGTCTCAACGTGGCGGTGACGCGCGCGAAGAGGAAGGTCGTGCTCGTCACATCGATGCCCATCGATCAGATATCCGACCTACTCTCGACCAGGCGCCAGGCGGTCAGTCCGCGCGATTACCTGCAGGCCTATTTCGAGTATGCGCGGTGCATGTCGGACGGGGACTTGGGTGCAGCGGACGCATTGCTCGGACGTCTCACCACGGAACCCCGCAGAACCCAGTTCCGGGACAATAGCCTGCGGGACGGCCTCGAAGACGCGGTTGCCGCGGAGATCCGCCTTCTCGGCTGGGAGCCAAGACCGGTGAGCGACGAGGGCGCGTTCGGGCTCGATTTCGCCATAGAGGATCCGAGGACCGGCCTGTATGGCATAGGAATCGAGTGCGATGCGCCGCGGCACGGACTGCTGGAGACGGCGCGGTCTCGCGAGATATGGAGGCCGGCGGTGCTGCGCCGCTCCATTCCCGTCATCCACCGCGTCTCCTCCCACCGATGGTTCCATGAACCCGACCGCGAGAGGGCCCGCTTGAAGGCTGCGGTGGAATCCGCGCTGGGGAGCGCGCTGTGAGCGGCCCGAAGGTCGTCAAGATCGTGACGCGGGAGGAGATCCTTGCGATCTGCCATGGCCATCTCGCGCGCGTCGACGCCGCCCTGGCAGAATGGGAGCGCATATGCGGTCGGAACGACTGCGCGGACGACCAGGCGATCGCACATGCGCGCGGCCGCCGCGAGGCGCTTGTCGCGCTGATCACCGCGGACAGGTTCATGGACTTGCAGAAGCAGGCGCCGCTCGAGGAGGCCTTCCTCAACGCCGACTGCCAACGTCGGCTGGCGGATGCCGTGTCAGCGAAATCCCTCGCCCGAAAGAAGACCCGGCGGCAGAAGGAGGCTGCGACAGCGCTGCTGAAGGCGCTCAAATCCGCCGGGATCTTCGTGGAGGGAAGTCTGGAAGAGGCGCTCCGGCGGGGTGACCCGGCGGCTGCATCGCAGGCGGTCCTACTTCTGGGCTCTGGAAAGGTCGGTGTGGAAGGAGACGCGACGCTCGCGGCCAAGCTCCGCGACGGCTCGTCAAGCCGATCGTTCGAGGAGTGGGTGCGCACGCATTCTGCGGAAGCGGGTGATCCGGCCGCCGAACGCATCGAGACCAGGATCGCGGAGATCCTCCAGATAGAGGACTGCCCAGACGAGGGGACATGGCGGGCGAGGCTGGCAGAGGCCGGTGTCGCGCCATCCTTCCGAGGCCGCCTCATCCTCGATTCCCTCGAGGTTGAGACAGGAAGGGCCCTCACAGGTGCGCGGCTTAGGGCGGACGCACGCAGGCGGCTGGCGTCCGCTCTCGCCGTGGCGCGCGCTGCTGGCGCCTCGATCGAAACGGACTGCGCGTCCGACGCGCCCGTGGAGCGGATCGAGGAGGCCATCGCCGCAATCGAGGCAGCCGTCGAGACGCGACGTGAGGCGGAGGCCGTGCAGGCGCGACGCGCCGCCGTCCTGGAGGGCCTGAGCGGTCTCGGATATGAGATAAGCGAGGGCATGGAGACGATGTGGGCGTCCGAGGGGCGACTCGTGGTGAGAAGCGCGACGCGTCCAGACTATGGCGTCGAACTAAGCGGCGAAGCCCGGTTTCAGATGAAGCCCGTAGCCTTCGATGGGCCGGCGGGTGGCCCCGATGCCACGCGCGATCGCGATGCCGAGGTTATCTGGTGCGGCGACGCAGGAGCACTTCAGCAGAGCCTGGCGGCGGCCGGAGATAACCTCGTCATCGAGAAGTCGCTTCCAGTGGGAGCCGTGCCTCTCAAGCGGATCGCTACGTCCGGCGCGGCTTCAGAGGAGGTTCGGGCTGCACCGGTTAGGCGTGAGCGGACACTTAAATAGACGATCGCCGTCAGCACCAGGGGCGACGACGCCCATCCCACCTTCGCGCGAGCCCCTCCGCGACAAGCGCCTCGCCGAGGGACCTCCCTCCAAGCGAGATGACGCGCAACTTCCTTCCGTAGCGGTCGGTTGCGCGACCGACCGCTCTCATTTCGAAGGGGCCCGCGTTAAGAAGCTCCACAAGGCGAAGCGTGGCATTCCGGCCCAGCCTGGCCTCGCGGGGGCATCGGGACGGCTGCGTCTCGGGGGCGTCTATATCGGCGATCCGGATCTTCGCGCCGTCGATCCAGACCGTATCGCCATCCACGACGCAGTCGCGCCTTTCGCGCGAGCGGCAGATGGCGAAGCGCTTCACCGGTCCGAGGGCACGGACCGGACCGGCCGCGGACGGTTGTGGGAAGCCGGCGAGAAGAGCCAGCGCGACGAGTGCCGATACAGCTGCGCCCACCTTCACATCGGAGTTGAGGTTCGTGACGGGATCGAGACGCGCATGGGTGGATGCCCGTCCCATCACACGCCGTAGCGTGCGGATTCCGGGGTCATCCCGGCCACCATTCCGATTTGATCCCGGCCGGGATTCCGAGATGATGCCGGCCACCATTCCGAGCAATTCCCGGCCACCCGGGAGGGAGTGAGAAGCCCGATCGTTGGGTCCATCTTATCGGCGCAGCAGCCGGAGGATGGAGATGCCGACGAGGAGGCCGAAGATGCGCCATGTGCGCGAAGTAATGAGAATGCATCGGGAGGCTTGTGTCCCGATGCGCGAGATCGCCCGACTGACTGGCCTTGCTCGATCAACAGTGCGCGACATGATCGTGCGCTTCGACCGCTCGGGATTGGCGTGGCCGGTTCCGGCCGAGATCGGCGACATAGATCTGGAGGGCCGCTTGTATGGCCCCTCCGGCGTCAAACCTGGGCGACGTAAGCTGCCCGAGCCGGACTGGCCGTTGGTCGCGCGCGAGCTGAAGCGCAAACACGTGACGCTGCAGGTGCTCTGGGAGGAGTACCGCGCCGAACATCCAGACGGATATCGCTACAGCCGGTTCTGCGACCTATTCCGTCGGTGGGAAGGCCGCCTACCGCTGGTCATGCGCCAAAGCCATGCCGGCGGGGAGAAGCTGTTCCTCGACTACGCTGGCGACACGGTTCCGGTCGTGGTGGACCGCAGGACTGGGGAAGTCCGCGGTGCCCACATCTTCGTCGCTGTAATGGGCGGATCGAGCCTGTCGTTTGCGCTGGCGACATGGACCGAGCAGTTCCCTGACTGGATCGCGGGCAACAATGCCGCCTTCGCCTTCTTCCGCGGCGTTCCCCAGTTGCTGGTGCCCGACAATGCCAAGGTGGCGGTGATCAAGGCCTGTCACTTCGATCCTCAGGTGAACCGCAGTTACACAGACATGGCCCGGCATTACGGTACAGCGATCCTGCCGACCCGGCCGCGCAAGCCGCGGGACAAGGCCAAGGTCGAGGCTTGCGTCGGTATCGTCGAACGCTGGTTGCTTGGCCGCTTACGTAACCAGATCTTCTACAGCCTCGCCGAAGTGAATGCAGCGATCGCCGAATGCCTTGCCGATCTCAATGATCGGCGGGTGTTGCGCCAGTTCGGCAAGACGCGCCGCCAGCTCTTCGACGAAGTCGATGTTCCGAACCTCAAGCCGCTGCCGGCAGAGCCGTGGGTTCATGCCGAATGGCGCCGCTGCCGCGTCGGGCTCGATTATCATATCGCGATTGAGCGGCATCACTACTCGGTCCCGCACCGCTTCGCGCGCCGCGAGGTCGAAGCCCGGTTCACTGCCAGTACGGTCGAAATCTTCCTGGGAGGCGAGCGTATCGCCGTGCACATGCGCGGCAGCGGGAATGGCCGGCACACCACCGTCCCCGAGCACATGCCCTCCAGTCATCGGCGCTACGGCGAATGGACGCCGGCGAAGATCCGCGAAGAGGCGGGTCGGATCGGACCGATGCTGTCCTTGCTGGTGGAGAAGGTCATCGAGGCAAAGCCCCATCCGGAACAGGGCTACCGGTCATGCTTGGGCATCATCGGGCTCGAGAGGCGCTTCGGCGCCCAACGGCTTGAGGCCGCGGCGCTGCGCGCGCTGGAAATCCAGGCGCGCAATTACCCGTCGGTCAAATCGATCCTCGAGAAGGGCCTCGATCAGGTCCCGGTTCCCCAATCCCCCGAGCAAGAGCCGATCATCCACTCCAACATCCGCGGCTCGAGCTATTACAACTGAAGGAGCAAGAATGCTGAAGCATCCCACTCTGGACCTCCTGGGCCAGCTCGGCCTCGCCGGCATGGCCAAGGCCTTCGCCGAGATGGAAAGCAACGATGATGCAGCCAGTCTCAGTCACGCAGAATGGCTGGCGCTGCTGCTCGACCATGAGGCCACCTACCGAAATGACAGACGCCTCGCTCTGCGCTTGCGACATGCCAAGCTGCGGCACCGCGCCGTGCCTGAGGATGTTGATTACCGAACGCGCCGCAGCCTTGATCGCCGGCTCTTCGAAACGCTGCTGGCCGGGGAATGGATCTCCAGGCACGAGAACTTGGCCATCATCGGCCCGACTGGCATCGGCAAAAGTTGGTTGGCCTGTGCAATCGGCCACAAGGCCTGCCGCGATAACCGTTCGGTTCTGTACACCCGGTTGCCCCGGCTGATCGACGAACTGACGCTGGCCAAGGGAGACGGCCGTATCGCCGCCCGGATGAAAAGCCTTGCCCGGGTGGAGCTACTGATCCTGGATGATTGGGGTCTTCAGCCGCTCGACGGCAATGCCCGGCATCATCTCCTCGAAATTCTCGAGGACCGCTACGGTCAACGCTCCACGCTCGTCACCAGCCAGCTTCCCGTGGCCCGCTGGCATCAGACCATAAACGATCCGACATACGCCGACGCCATCCTGGACCGCCTCGTTCACAATGCACACCGCCTCGAACTCGAGGGAGATTCCATGCGCCGGCCTGCGACCCAAACCGCCGCTTGACCACCGTCAATCCCTAATGCCATCAAGCGAAACGATCTGGCTTCTACCCGGCCGGGATCAAATCGGAATGGTGGCCGGGATCAGATTGGAACAGGCGACCGGGATCATCGGAATCCGCACGTAGCGCTTGTTGCCGCCGCTGGTGATGCAGTATCGTCCTCCCCTAGGGCCGACGCAGACGCTGCCGCCTCCACACGGGCAGCTGCCACCGCCCTGCAGCCCGTTTGAGCGGGACCGGGTCCGGCTGGACGAAGGCCGCGCTTTCGGCGTCGCCGAGGATTTGCCCATGAGCTTCGCCGGAGCGCTACGGCGACTAATCGTGTCTCCAGAGAGGTCTCTTCCGCCAATTGAGGACGAAGTCCAGCCAGACACGTCGCGCGCGATCAGGTCGCTGCGGACCCAGCATGCCGGTAGGCTCAGTGGATCCACATAGCTCCAACCGTCCGACGCGGAAATGACAGCGAACTCCTCGCCCCGACGCAGGGTGCCGAGAACGGGTGAGGTCGCGCGCGGAGCCGCCCGGCAGTTGGTGTTGTCGCTCCTGACGGTCTCGGCTTGCGCCGTGGCACCAAGCAGGAAGGAGGTTATGATGAGCCCCCAGCGGAACAGTCCCACTCGCATGTAGACCTCTTTTCGTTACACTGTTTCGGAGAGCGCCGCCTGCACCTGAGCAGCGATCGCAGGCAGACTGCGGAGTTCCTCAATGAGGCGATCCAGTCGATTCCGGCTCGAGATCAGACTATGGTGCGAGTGCAGCGTGATGCCCCTGCCAGGCCATGATGCGACATGGATGCCGATATGCATCTTCCCTGTCGCGCGCATGTCGGCACCGTCCGGAGCGACTGCGGCAAGCTGCTCGAACTTCCCCCATGCGTCGTCAAGCGCCGCGACGTAGGCGTCGATTTCGCCACCCGACATGTTCCAGAACGTCCCGTTGTGACGCCGGTCGATCCCAGGAAAATAGACGCGCGTTCCGTATGAAGTTGGGGTGACGACGAGCGTCCCGCCCAACTGCACCAGCTTGCGTTCCCAGGACCATGACATGTGCAACGCCTCCCCTCCCCGTGACGCTAGGGACGGTTGGACAGCTTAGCAAGCCGCGGCGGGCGGGTAGGTGCTCGTTTATCATTTCGGCAAGCAGCGCCCTTGTGCCCGCTAACAGTCACTTGAGCCTGACAAACGGCACCTTACCTCGATCTGTCGCTTGGAAGCGGACTGACCGCAAAGTCCCAGATGCGGCTGTTCGGCAAAAAACTCTGCGTCATGGACGCAGTGCCGTTCTCGATCTCGCGACGCCTCAGCCGTTCAGCTTGTCCTTGATCGCCTTCGCGGGCGCGAAGGTCAGCTTCTTCGAAGCAGCTATCTGGATGGTTTCGCCGGTCGAAGGGTTACGACCTTCGCGCGCCGGCGAATCCTTGACCTTGAACTTGCCGAAACCGTTCAGCGAAATCTCTTCGCCAGCCGCTGCTGCGTCGGCAATCGACGCGAAAACCGTATCGACGGCCTTCTTCGCATCAGCCTTGGTTACGCCGGTCTCGGTGGCAAGCTTTTCGGCGATGTCGGCATTGTTCATGGGGTATTCTCCTACGGTTTTGGTAGATCGTGATGGAAGAAAATTAGAACCGGTCGAAACGGCCAGCAACGCCGCCCCGGCAAACCCCTGTGCACAGCTGCGCGCGATCCATCGGTAAAGTGTGCACAATCCTACGGGTGGTCTCCGGCACTACGACCCGCGTCAAACCAAGAACTTCATGAGCCGCCCCGCCGCACCTGCCTCGGCGGCCAGGTTGCGGTTGTACGCCAGCGGCATGCGCGGGCTCTTCCAGCGCAGCGCATCCATGATGCCGGCTAGGTCCTCGCCCACGGCAAACAAATCCTGGTTGAGCCCGACCCGCTTCGAATGCGCCGAAGTCCCCTGGAGCAGCCGCGCCACATCGTGCACGGTCAGATCCGGCAGCGCCCCGCGCTCGAAAGCGCGCCGGACGATCGCGCGATAGATCGGTCCGATCGAGCCCGGATGCAGCGGCTTGGCGCCCACGTCGTACGCGACGCGTGCTAGCACCGCGGGTTTGGACAGGGTCTTGCGCAAATCCCAGGCCTCCCGGCCCGAAATCGTTTCAATCCGGCGGCCTTTGACGGCCGGGCGCGCCTTGCAGCGCCGCACCTGCACGCGCCGGAACAGCGGTCCCGCCGTAATCTCGCCGGCTTCGCACCACGCGGCGATCGCGGCGACGCTGCGCGGGCTCAGGAACGCCGTAGCCCCCTCGCCTTGCTGATCGCCTTTATGCTTGTGGATCTTGAGCAGCCGCGCCTCAGGGTCCATCGCCTCGACCAGGTGCTCGACCGCCACCGCGCATAGCTCGGAGACGCGCAGCCCGGTGTCGTAGGCCGTCGACAGCAGCGCCCGGTCGCGCAGCCCCGTAAGATCGTCAGCGCAGCTGTCGAGCAGCGCGCGGATATTGAGACCGCGCGGCGGGTCGGCTGCAACATCGCGCACAGGCCCCTTGAAGCGCAGCGGCCGTGCCTGCTTCTGGGCCACGCCCTTGGCCTTGCGGATCGCCGCGAGCCGCAACATGACCAACGGCGCTGCGGTCGGGTTGGCGATGCGGAGCAGCTTATGCACCCGTGCGATCGAGGCCTTGTAACGCGACAGCGAGGCGGGCTTCGCCCCCTCCCCGGCGCGGGCGTCGAGATAATCTGCCACCACCGCAGGCGTCGCCGGCAGCGCGATGCGATGGGTCTTGCGGCACCACAGGTCGAACGCCTCGAGGTCGGACCGGAGCGCGCGGATCGTATGCGGCGAGGACGCCGCCTGGAACGCGGCGATCAGCGCTTCGTCGATGAGGAGGCTCTCGCCGGCGCGCATGTTGACGACCGCCCAGGCCAGCTCGCCGAGCCCGCGGCGGACCGCAACGGCATTTCCCGCGGAAATCGGCGGTTTCGGGTCGGTGGGCTCACGCGGATCCATGTCGCAGAACGTACCTTCCCGATCGAACGGCGTCAAATCCGCTCATGTGATAACTGCAATTATCACGAGTACACAACTGACGTTATCCTAGAGAGATACCGACAACTCGAGCCTCTTGATTTGCATATTAACCGGTTACTCAGACCTCACTCCATTAAATCTGGGCGAGCGATTTTCTCTAAAATGTAAAACTACAGCCTATTGCCTAGTGATTGCATGGACGACTGCCCGCGGGACACTTTGACTCTGTATCACCGCTTATCAACCGCGCTGCTGCACGTCGGGTAGGGAGCCCTCGTTGCGTACAAATATCGCCAGCGACCTGAGCTCGCAGCGCACGGCATGCGCGAACTCTTCCAACGCAACTCATCAAAACGACAACCAAGCTCCTCACCTCAGGCGAAAAGTCATTGGTTGATCCGGCCCGCATGAACGCCCGATTTCCTGCTTGAGCGGATCTCAACATCACGCTCGACCAGGTAGCGGAAAAAAATTTCTGCATACGGGCAACACGATCGTGGACGCCCTGGCACTGTGATGGACGACGCACAGGATTTGCCCCATTTTGGAGCCCCTTGAAGTACAGTTGCAGACCCCCATTGCTGTCTGATCGTCCCGTCCGACAGCAGGTTCGTCATGTCCAATTCGCGCACATGCCCCGATACGATCGCCCTTGTCAGGGCGTCTCCCGACGGCCGCCCTGCCTTACGGGCGATCTTGTCTCTAGACGTTGGAGTCCCCCGGCATTCGGAGAATTTGGCCGAAGGCCGGCCCTTACAGGCGTACGCAAACACTCATTCAGCTTCCAGGCTGCAAGCATGCCGAGTGGCGCGTTGAACCCGCCCGAGGCTGCCGCGGATGGCGATGCCGTCCTCCAACCTGCCGAAGGGCGCCAAACCCGAACCCAGGACGCGCTGGTTTGCCTTGCACGCCTGCTTGGACGTCAGATCGCCCGCGAGCTGAGCGCAACGCCACCACCACCTCCAAGCCAGGAGAATCCCGAGATCACTAAAGCGTAGGGGGAAAGGCCGCCACAGGCGTCATGCGAGCATGACGGCCTTTCGCTGTCGGGAGATTTTTTCATGATCCGCACTGCCCTCTATGCCCGTTACTCCACCGATCGGCAAAGCCCGTCATCAATTGAAGACCAACTGCGCATTTGCCGAGAACAAGCTGCCCGCGAAGGCTGGAGAGTGGTCGCGAGCTATAAAGACGCCGCCATTTCAGGCTCAAGCGTAACGCTGCGCCCAGGCATTCAGCAGTTGCTCGAGGATGCCAGGACAGGAAAGTTCGATCTTCTGCTGGCGGAAGCGCTTGATCGTGTCTCCCGTGACCAGGCCGACATCGCGACGCTCTACAAACATCTGCAGTTTGCCGGCGTAACCATCGTCACGCTCGCCGAAGGGGAAATCTCCGAACTCCATGTCGGTCTCAAGGGCACGATGAACGCGCTGTTCTTGAAAGACCTTGCGAAGAAAACCCATCGCGGCCTGCGCGGCCGGGTCGAGAAGGGAAAGTCTGGGGGCGGTCTGTCCTATGGCTACGATCTGGTGAGGCGCCTTGACGCCGGTGGCGAACCAATCCGCGGCGACCGCACGATCAACTTAGCTGAAGCCGAAGTCATCCGCCGCATCTTCCGTGACTATGCGAACGGCATCAGCCCTTTGGCCATAGCCAAGCGGCTCAATGCGGAAGGGATACCCGGCCCGTACGGCAAGCTCTGGGGGGACACGACATTGCGGGGACACACCAAGCGCGGCACCGGCATCCTTAACAACGAACTCTACGTTGGCCGGCTCATCTGGAATCGTCAGCGCTATCTCAAGAATCCTCAGACGGGTCGACGCGTCTCCCGCCTCAATCCTGAATCCGAGTGGATTACAACAGAAGTGCCCGAGCTGCGAATTCTCGATGACGACTTGTGGCAAGCCGTGAAGGCGCGCCAAACCTCGCAGCGAATTGACTACGAAAGCGCAAACGTAGGGGCCGAACTCCAGCTGAAGCGCCGCCCAAAGTCGCTATTATCTGGCCTGCTGGTCTGCGGCACTTGCAATGGTCCAGTCGCACTGCGTGGGCAGGATCGCTTCGGGTGCTCGGCGCATTTACGTCGACGTTCGTGCACCAACGTTCGTACCATCAAACGCGAAATGCTGGAGGCGCGCGTGCTCGAAGGTCTGCGTCACCGGTTGATGGCCCCTGAAATCGTGGCTGAAGCCGTCCATGCCTATGTCGAGGAGACCAACCGCCTGAACCAACAGCAGCGCGCAGCAGGAGCTGCTGACAAGGCGGAACTTAAAAAGGTCGAGAAGGCCATCGAGCGCCTGGTGAACATGGCAGCTGACGGTGATGCAACGCGGGGTCTGATCGACAAGCTATTGGCGCTGGAAGCCCAGGAAGATGCCATACGGGCGCGGATGAGCGATGCGCCTTATGTTGCCCCGGATATCCATCCCAACATCGCCAAGTTCTACCACAAGAAAGTTGAGCGCCTATCCGAGGCGCTTCATCATCCCTCTGAACGAGACGAGGCCGCATACGCCATTCGCGGTCTGATCGAGCGCGTCACGCTGTTTCCCGGAGCTAATCCGGGCGAGATGAGTGCCACGCTTCACGGTGAGTTCGGGGCTATTATGGAATGGGCATCGCAGCACGAAACTGCCGGAAACAACCGCGGATCCGGATCTGTTGCTGCACTAATGTCGGTATCGGTGGTTGCGGGGGAGGGATTTGTACCCAACTTGGCCCCCTTCCCTCTACGTTTCGCCAAACCATCACTTTTGATCGAGGCACGGAGTTTGCAGCCTTCAGGAGGCTCCGGACTGAGCTCGGAATGGAGAGCTATTTCTGTGATCCGAAGGCCCCTTGGCAGAAGGGCGGCGTTGAGAACTTCAATGGCCGTCTGCGACGATACCTGCCATCTGATACGGACATTGCGGCGCGATGGACGAGATGGCGATCCAGGCGGTCTGTCACCAGCTGAACAACACTCCGCGGAAATGCCTGTCCTATCGGACGCCCCAGGAAGTTTGGACGGAACAGATCGGGCTATGGGCGCCGGGGTCGGATGTTCCTTGGGTGGGGCTCGCCCCACCCAAGGAACAATGATACTCAGCGCCAAGGAATGTCGCGCTTCAACTGGAACTCGCAGTGCAATTTAGAAATGTCCCACCCCGCACGAGTGGTTCCGAGAGAAGGAGACGCCTGCGGGGCCTCAGCCCCTTTTCCTCGAGCTTTTCGCGCATCCGGGTCTCGATAACGATGTGGGCCGGCTCATCGTCGATATGGGCCGGGAGGATAACGTCGGTAAGGCGCGCGGAGGGATAAGTGGCGACAAGCAGCTGCGCGAGATCGCCGCGGGGCGCTGCGATCGGGGTCGGGACCGGCACCCGGCTTGCAGGCACCTGCTGCCCGGCCACGGCCCATTGGCGTAGCTGTTCGGCGAGCGGTTTGTGGCCCTTCTGATCCTCGGCCGCAGAAAGTTGCATCGCCAAATCGAAAAATCGATCTGCGTCGCCTTCCGCGTGGCTCTTCACCAGACCTATGAGTTACTGCGCCGATGCCCTGCCTTTTTCCGAACCTTCGTACCGAGCCGCGGCCGATACGCCCCCACTTCCAATCGAGCTATGGAAATTTGCGATTTTTCTCCAATGAATTTCGACAAAACATGGTGTTTGAGCGATTTCAACCAGATAAGCGGCGAAGGTTTCCAATTTCGTTCAAAAATCGGAATAATTCGGACTTTTTTGGACTTTCTCGGAATTTGTTCACGTTCAGCGAAAATTCCTTCCCTTCCCGAACGTGTCGATGTGCAGGTCGGGTATAAAGATGTTCCTCGGCTCGGGATGCTTTGATACGGGACCACGCGGATCGGGCCCGCCGCCATTCCTCGCGCCATCCCCGCGACCGAACGGCAATGGAAAAGCTTCTCCGCGGCTGCCCACGCTCGACAGCATTGGTGTCAGGTCCGTCAGCTTCTTCGCGATGACGTGAATGACCTCGCCCTCGCGCTGGACCTGCCCCTCTATGCCCAGCATGCGCGCACCCATCACGATCCGCCGGCTCGCCTCGAACATTCGCGGCCAGACGATGAGATTGGCAATGCCGGTCTCGTCCTCGATGGTGATGAACAGCACGCCCTTGGCGGAGCCCGGCCGCTGACGAACAAGCACCAGGCCTGCCAGTGAGATGTATCGCCCATCGCGCATAGCCTCGAGCGACGCGCACGGCAGCACCTTTCGAGCGGCCAGTTCCTCGCGCAGAAAGGCAACCGGGTGCCGGCGCAAGGTGAGACCGACATTACCATAGTCCTCGACCACCTCCCTGCCCTCGGTCATGGCCTTGAGCGCAATAGGCTGTTCGACGATCTCATGGATAAACCCTGCCTCGCGCGCTTCCGTTGCAGCAAAGAGCGGCAGTTGCTCGTCGCGCAGCGCCTTGATTGCCCAGAGCGCCTCGCGCCGCGCCAACCGCAAGGCCGGCCGGAACGCATCCGCCTCGGCGAGACGGTCGAGCGCGCCCACCCCCACGCCGGCCCGGCGCCAAACCTCCTCGACGCTGAGGTACGGCTGATCCGCGCGCGCTGCGACAATGCGCGCCGCGTCAGCCTCCTTCATGCCTTTCACCATCCGCATGCCGAGCCTTACCGCGAAGCAGTCGTCTCTCATGGGGTCTCCGGCGGGCTCGAGCGTGCAGTCCCAGCGCGAGGCATTGACGCAGACAGGACGCACCTCGACGCCATGCGCGCGGGCATCGGCCACGATCTGCGCCGGCGCATAGAAGCCCATCGGCTGTGAATTGAGCAGGCTCGCGCAGAACACGTCGGGATGCCAACACTTGAGCCAGCAGGAAGCGTAGGCGATAAGCGCGAAACTCGCCGCATGGCTTTCCGGAAAGCCGTAACTGCCAAAACCCTCGAGCTGTCCGAAGGTCTTCTCGGCGAACTCGGCGGTATAGCCGCGCGCGGTCATGCCATCGACGAGCTTGTCCTTGAACTTCGAGACCCCGCCGGTGAACTTGAAGGTCGCCATGGCGCGGCGCAACTGGTCGGCCTCGGTCGGCGTGAAGCCGGCGCACTCGATGGCAACGCGCATCGCCTGCTCCTGGAACAGTGGCACGCCCAGCGTCTTGCCGAGTACTCTCTCCAGCTCGGGCTTGGGATACTCAACCGGCTCCTTGCCGGCCCGGCGGCGGAGGTAGGGATGGACCATGTCACCCTGGATCGGGCCGGGGCGCACGATCGCGACCTCGATCACGAGATCGTAGAACGTACGCGGCTTGATGTGCGGGAGCATCGCCATCTGCGCCCGGCTTTCGATCTGGAACGCGCCGAGCGTATCGGCGCTACGGATCATGGCGTAAGTGCGTGGATCCTCGGGCGGGATCCCTGCGAGATCCATGTCGATGCCCTTGTGCTCTGCGAGGAAGTTGAAGCCGCGCTTCATGGCGGTCAGCATGCCGAGAGCAAGGCAATCGACCTTCATGAACTTCAGGACATCGATATCGTCCTTGTCCCACTCGATGACCTGGCGGCCCTCCATCGCCGCCGGCTCGATCGGCACGAGTTCGTCGAGCCGGTCATGGGTAAGGACAAAGCCGCCGGGATGCTGCGAGAGATGGCGGGGCGTGCCGATCAGTTCGCGTGCAAGCTCGATGGCAAGCCGAAGCCGCCGGTCCTCGAGATTGAGATTGAGGTCGGCAACGTGGCGATCCTCGACGCCGTCCTCGCTCCAGCCCCATAGCTGCCCCGAGAGCGACTTGATGAGGTCCTCCGACAAGCCCAGCACCTTGCCGACATCGCGGATGGCGCCTTTGGCGCGGTAGCGGATCACGGTCGAGCAAAGCGCGGCATGATTGCGCCCGTACGTCTCGAAGACCCACTGCATGACGATCTCGCGCCGCTCGTGTTCGAAGTCGACGTCGATGTCCGGCGGTTCCCTTCGCTCCTGGCTGATGAAGCGCTCGAAGAGGAGGTCGGAGCGCTCGGGATCGATCGAGGTGATGCCGAGCACATAGCAGACAGCACTGTTGGCCGCCGATCCCCGCCCCTGACAGAGGATTTCGCGGCTGCGCGCAAAGCGCACGATCGCATTGACCGTCAGGAAGTAGGGCGCATAGCCAAGCTCGCCGATCAGGGCGAGTTCGTGCCGCAAGAGACGGGCCACCTTGCCAGGCAATCCATCGGGATAGCGCACCTCTGCCGCTTCCCAGGCCAGCTTCTCGAGAACCTGGTGCGAAGTGAGCCCGGGAATGCTGGTTTCTTCAGGATACTGATAGCGCAGTTCATCGAGCGAGAAGCGGCAGCGCTCGGCGATTTCCAGCCCGCGCGCCAGAGCTTCGGGATAGCGGGCATGCAGCCGGTGCATTTCCGCGGCCGGCACCAGGTAGCGGTCGGCATGCGCCTCGCGCCGCACGCCGAGTTCGTCGATCGTGCAGCGATGGCGGATGCACGTCATGACCTCCTGCAGCACGCGGCGATGGGGATGGTGGTAGAGCACATCGCCAGTGACCACTGTCGGCACCTTGTGGCGCACTGCAAGGTTCGAGAGATTGTGGAGGCGCAACTGGTCGCCGGGCCGGCGATGAAGCGTCAGCGCGAGATAGCAGCGGCCCGCAAAGATCCGCTCGAAGCGCACAATCACAGCGGCTGCCTCTTCGACGTCGCCGGGAAGCAGGATGGCGATCAGGCTTTCCGCGTAGTCGGCGACATCGTCCCAGCCGATGAGGCACTTGCCCTTGCCCCCGCGCTTCTTGCCGCGGCTCAGAAGCCGGCACAGGTTCGCGTACCCCGTCCGGTCGATCGGATAGACCAGGAGGGACTGGCCTTCGGTGAGATCGAGCCGGCAACCGACGATCAGCCGGACGCCGGTTGTCCTTGATGCATCGTAAGCCCGCACGATCCCGGCAAGACTGTTGCGATCCGTGATCGCCAGTGCCTCCAGCCCGCAGGCCTCGGCCTGCGCGAAGAGTTCCTCGCAGCTTGAAGCCCCGCGCAGGAACGAGAAATGCGAGGCACATTGGAGTTCGGCGTAGCGCACGGGTCACCGGTTCGCGTCAGGCGAACAGCGGCAGGGCTTGGGTTTTGCCGCCCTGCTGTGGCTCAAAGCCAGACACCGTCACACCGACGAGGCGCACGCCCTTCTCGGTCGGCAGGACCGAGCGGATCAGCGCCAGGCTCGCCTCGCGCAGCTTCTCGGCGCTGCGCACGGCCATAGGCAACGTGCGGCTGCGGGTGATCTGCTGGAAATCGGCGTACTTGACCTTGACCGTCACGGTGCGTCCGAACGACTGCGCCCGTTCGCACCAGGTCCATACGTCATCGGCCTGGCCTAGCACGCCTGCCTCGATCTGCGCATTGTCGACAAGATCGCGATCGAAAGTCGTCTCGGAGCCTGAGGACTTACGCTCGCGATCCGGATTGACCGGGCGATGGTCGATCCCGCGCGCGATCTCGAAATACCACTCAGCCGAGCTTCCGAAATGCCTCTGGAGGAAAGGCAGCGATTTTGCGCGCAAGTCCGCGCCGGTCTCGATCCCGAGCGCCTGCATCTTCTTCGCGGTGACGGGACCCACGCCGTAGAAGCGCTTGACCGGCAGCGTCTCCACCCACGCCGCACCCATGTCCGGCGTGACCGCAAACTGGCCATTGGGTTTGCGCTGGTCCGAGGCGAGCTTGGCGAGGAACTTGTTGTAGGAAATCCCGGCCGAGGCGGTGAGCCCGGTCTCTTCCAGGATTCGCGCGCGGATCTCCTTTGCCGTGAGCCAAGCGGTCGGCAGGCCCCGGCGATTGGCGGTGACGTCGAGATAGGCCTCGTCGAGCGAGAGCGGCTGAATGAGGTCGGTATAGTCCGCGAAGATCGCATGGATCTGCCGCGACACCTCCTTGTAGACGTCGAAGCGCGGCGGCACGAAGATCAGGTGCGGGCAGCGGCGCAGCGCGGTCACCGAGGGCAAGGCGGAGCGAACCTCGAAGGCCCGCGCTTCGTAACTTGCCGCGGCTACAACACCGCGCGCGGCGGGATATCCGACCGCCACGGGTTTGCCGCGGAGTTCGGGATTGTCCCGCTGTTCGACCGACGCGAAGAACGCGTCCATGTCGACATGAATGATCTTCCTTTGTGCGGAATCGGCCATGCGCCGACCTTACTTCAAAAAGAACATTATGGGAACACGAGAGCGCCTCGAGGTTCTCCGGCAAACGGGGTTGATGCGCCGCCGTTGCCGTTGATGTTGGACCGACCGAAAGCGGCTCATCAAACTAGCGCGACGGAGGTCGGGCCTTCATCAACTTAGCGCCACGCTTAAATTGGTCGGAGGCAAGATACAGTTCGTCGTGGGCCGCCCGCCATTCTCGCCGAGCCTTACGGAACCGGCGGGCGGCGAGCAGGAGGCGCTTTCGCGCCTCCCGTTGCTCCTCAGTTCGCCCGATTGGTGTCGGCATATTCCCATCCCCGCCGCCACCGCTTGGCGCTCACAGCGTCATGGCCGAGATAGGGGTTTGCTTCATGTGCGCTGCCTCGGCCCCAAGCAAAGTATCCTGCCATGTATTCGACCGAGGGGTTTCCGATCACGGGGCGTGTCGGTGGGCGGTTGGCGATCATTGCCTTGCCTGCATAACTGATATGACTTGCATAAGTGATATGAGTAATAATTTCGTGACGGGGAAAGTGATATGCGATAGTACGCGCCGAATGGGACGCCCGGCACTTTGGTCACAGAACATGCAAGCCCGCTTCCCGGCGGGCACTTTCGAACGAATCGGTCAGGTTCTGCGCGAGGATGAAGATCGGACGGACTTCGTTCGCGCGGCTGTCGAGAGAGAGCTTCAGCGCCGGGAGAAGAGCGCGGAGTGAACTGGCTGCGCATTCCCGGCATCGAGGCCGGAGATCTTGAGATTGTTCAGGATGATGCTGGTCGAATGACGGAAGTCATCGTTCCATGCCGACCAGCACCACCTACCCGGTCTGCTGTCTCGCCCAAAAGCTGGTGAAGAACGGCAGCAAGGAAGTCTGCTATCGGGATCGCAGGATCGAGCCCGCGCCTACGTGCGCTCATTGTGAGGCGGCAGCGGGTCAAATGCCATAGCTGCGGTGCGATCCACTACCAGGACGTGCCTGGCATGGACGATAAGCAATACATCAACGAGCGGCTCCGGGATGACATTCAGTTGTCCGCAGCCAAGCGCCCCTTCCGCGATGTTGTGGCGACGCACTGCGTGGAGGAGCTTGGTCCGCAGGGTCTTCCGGCGTTACGCAGACGACAAGCTGTTGGATTACCGCTTTGACGCGCTGTGCGTTCTGCGGATCGAAATCACCTGTTCGGCAAAGCGCGAGGCGTAGTCATCGACATCGAGAGCGGCAGGCTGCTCGACATGTAGAGGGTTGCACGCAGTCGAATGTTCGACGCGGCATGATGACCCACATGGACCAGTGGAGAGCGTCGAGGCGTGGTGCCAAGATATGGCCCCTGCCTACAAGGGCGTGGCGCGCGACCTGTTCCCGAAGGCCCAGATCGTGGTCGATAAGTTCCACGTTCTGATGCGCGCCGGGGTGATATGGCAGAAAATCCGTCTGCGGGAAACGGCGAGCCTTCCGGCCGAGCTACGCAAGAAAATGCCCGGCATCATCCGCATGTTCGACAAGCGCTGGGACACCCTCAAGCCAGTCTCCCAGGATACGGTTGCGCAGGTTCTGGAACAAAGCCCGGCGATGCAGGCCGCCTACACGATCAAGGAAAGCTTCCACTTCTTTTATGAAAAGCAGACCCGGTTGGAGGCCGAACAGAGCTATCGGAACTGGATCGACACCGTTCGCCAGTTCGATCAGCATTCCGAATGGAAGCCGCTGATGAAGATGGTGCAGGTTCACCGGGACGAAATCTTCGGCTACTTCGAGCACCGCTATACCAGCGGCAAGCTGGAGCGCATGAACCGGTCGATCGCCGACCTGAACCGCGCTGCCAATGGCCTCGACTTCCCCAGCCTCCGCGCCAAGGCCTTGCTTCGATATGGCAGGCTGGTCGAACCGGAGGCATATACGCGTCTCTTCATGGACGCTGGACCCGATGATGAAGGTGGTCGCAGGCCTTTCATGGAAGAGGCTTTCAGCGACATCTTCGCCTAACCATCAACCCGAAATGCCGGATGACCCGCCTCGAGCTTCTGCGTTCGCGGCAGGAACAGGAAAGGGGTGGCACCGCGCGCCCAATGACGCCGCCTGCGCGACGAGGCGAGAACTCCGACCGGAACGCGCGCCCGCCGAGTGGATTTGACTGGCATGCAAATTGTCCGATTGTCGGAATATGAGTGTTTGCGTCCGTAATGAGCCGATCTGGTGACTGGGCTTTCGTCACGATGTCTGGCTCCGCGAGGATGAGCGGAACGATCGCCGTGCCGCCGAGGAGATTGACGATGACAAATCCCCCAGCGGTTCAATCTCATTCCCATGATCACTCGAAGAATGCAGCTTGGCCTGCCGACCGGCTCATCCTGACCCCCGGCATGATTGATCTGACCCGTTCGCCACTCGCTGGCCAGCTCGATGCCGAAACTTATGTTTTGGGCGCGTTCAATCCCGCGCTGACCAGGCTTCCCAATGGAAATCTGCTGATGATGGTGCGCATCGCCGAAGCCCTTCGCGAACCGATATTTGGCGGCAAGGTCCATGCGATAAGGTTGGGGGACTGTGAGGCCGGCGGCAACGCCGACAGACAGTACGTCCTCGATGGGTGGCCCATCGAATTGGCCGACACAGCGGATCCCCGCACATTCAAGCTGCATGGCGGCGGCTGGCGCATTATGGCTCTCACTTCGCTGTCTTGGCTGCTCCCCGTCGTGATCTCACCCGATGGCCTCGAAATAGTGACCATCCATTATGAGCGCGCAATTGCGCCGGCCGGCTCCTGGCAATGCTACGGTGTCGAGGACCCGAGAATCAGCAAAGTCGGCGATGATTACTGGATGACGACCTGTTCGATCAGCCCCGAACGCCAATCAACGACACTCTATCACTCCACGAACGCACTCGATTGGACCTTCGACGGTGTCGTCCTCGATCACCAGAACAAGGACATGCTCATATTCGAGGGCCTGATCGGCGACAAGTACTGGGCGCAAACGCGGCCGCTCGGCGATCTCTATTTCGCCTATCCGCCGGGCAGCGAGTGGCGGGCTGGTCCCTCGATCAATCTCGCCAGCTCTCCTGATTGCCGCCATTGGCGCCCTTACCTGAAGCCGGGTATCCGGCCGCATGCCGCCACTGTTGCAACAGCGAGGATGGGGGGCGGCGCGCCGCCTATCCTGACTGAAATTGCGGGTCGGCGCGGCTGGTTATCGCTCTGGCATGGAGTGGAGCCGAGAGAAGTCGTCGGCATTTACAGGACCTATTGGTCTCTGCTCGATCCTGAAGACCCATCGATCGTACTCGCCACCAGCGACACTCCCTTACTCGAAGCCAATCCCGAGCTGACCGGGCCCCTTGAAGAACTCATGTACATGCACGGCGTCGTCTTCACGACGGGCATCGTCGAGGCAGACGATCACTTCATCGTTGCTTCTGGTGAAGCGGACCTTGCCTGCAGGATCACGCATGTTCCCAAGTCAGCGTTTGCAAGCATGTGAAACGGATAACGCCCTCTCATCGGCCGCTTATCAGACACGCACGCGGCAGCGCCCATCCCTTGACCAATTGAAGTGCTGTCCGGGCTATGGCTCGCCATACGGACGGGCCCGCTCGTGATTTCAGTATCGCCCGGATGATCCCAAAAGTGGCGCGGCTTCGAACTTTCCGAGAAGCTTAACAAGCGGAATTCGCAACCTCGAACTGCATGCCTCTGATTTCATGAAATGCAACCAGATGGAGCAACACCGGTTGCATTCCTTGCATTTGTGAGACGGCCGCCGCGGGCGCATATGGCCGGTGCCTTTCAGGCATCCTCTCCCAAAGACTTCCCAAGCCGGCCCATGTGGCCGGCTTTTTTTGGCTTTGCGCCTGCTTGAAGGGCCTTGGTACTTCAGCCAAACACCCCATGCAGGAACCAGCTCTGGGCGCCCGTCACCGGATCCATGCCGTCTCCCTGCCGGAACACCCAGTAGCGGGCTCCCATCTCGTCCTCGACCAGGAAGTAGTCGCGCACGCTCAGCCATTCCGCTTCGCTCAGATGCCATTCGCCATAGATGCGCTCCGGGCCGTCGGCGCGCGTCACGCGCCGTCTGACGCCGCGCCACACGAAATGGACCGGGGGGTGGTCGGGCAGAAGCGCCATCGTCTCTATCATCTCGGGGCGCGCGAAGAGGCGTGCCGGGCGCGGCCAACGCTGCGGCCAGCGCAGCAGGGTCGGATCAGCCATAGGCGCGATCCGTTCAACCGAGCGCTCGGGGATATGGCTTTCGCGCGCGGCCAGCCGGAAGAGCCGTTCCTCGCCGACCCGGTTGCCGAGCACATCGACGAGCGCCGACACTTCGGGAACAGCTCTCTCTCCCAGCGTCGAGATCGTGCGAAGACCAAGCGGCTCGACGACAGGGGCAGCGAGCACCATGCGCTCGACCCCGAAGCCCGGATCGATGGTCTGGATTTTGTCGCAGAGAAGGCGCGCCAATTGCTTCTTCTCGCGGCTTGGCTTTGCGAGTCCCGCTCGGATCGCCTGCACTGCATTGTCGACGCGGTGGAAACGTAGGTCGAGCCGGCGTGCGCCAAGCCCGGCTTCCTCCAGCTCCAGAGCCAGCGCGTCGACCAGCTTTAGGGTATAGCGCTCGAGCGTCTCGGGGGCCGCGATCGGCTCGGCAAAACGCCGCTCAACCTCGATGCGCTCGGGCGCTTCGACCGGTTCGAAGGGCTCGGAAAGCCGACCATAGGCCTGATCGAGCCGCTTGCCCGGTTCCGATCCGAACCGCAGGGCGAGAGACGCTCGCGGCATCGCCTCCAGTTCGGCAATGGTCTCGATGCCAAGCGTCGCCAGCTTGTGGACCTTGTCTGCATCCAGGCGAAGAGCTGCGAGCGGCAGGTATGAGATGGCATCTGCCAGTTCGAGCGGATCGACGACGCGCAGCGGCGCGCTTCCGAAGCGGGCGAGCGCATGGGCTGCCCCATAAGTGGGGGCGCAGACCGCCCTTCCGGCCGTCTCGACTTCGGCGAGCCGCCGCAGCACATCCCCGAGCAGACCCTCGGCGCCGCCATGAGGATGGGTGGCCCCAGTGATATCGAGCATCAATCCGTCCGGCGGATCGAGCGCGATCATCGGCGAGTACCGGCGCAGCGACCAGACGGCGAGCTTTTCCAGGGCTTCCGCATCGGCCTTGGGGTCGGCATCCATCATGACGAGATCGGGCACGAGCGCCTGAGCCTGGCTGACGGCCATGCCGGCATGGAGGCCCAAGGCGCGCGCAGGCGCACCGACCGCCGTCAGAACCCGACGGCGCCCTTCCATGCCGGTAAGAACGAGCAGCGCGTCAGGAGGCGGCGCGTGCGGGCCAAGCCTGCGACGCAGCCGATCGATCGGCCAGGTCGGCAGGTAAAGCGAGACGACCTGTCGCATCGCAGGATTCCACAAGGAAGTCGGCGCTCTCGCCAGCCCGGCACCGGATAAGCTCGACGAACCAGCGCGGCCGGGCAACGCCCTTAACCGGCAAGGGTTCGGATGGAACAGCGGTAATCCGCCACCGCGTTGCCGCCGCGGTCGGCTGTCCGAAGTCGGCGGCGTCTTCGCGCCGACGCCAACGGCGAAGGGCAATGCCGATCGAACCGCTGGTTTCGGCCGCAAGCAGCAATCGGCGGGACACCGACATCGAGAGGCGCGACACTTCGGCGACCACACCGCCAAGTCCGCCATGGCGCAGCCCTTCCTCGAAACAGGCCAGCAGCGAGATTTCGTCCTGAGCTTCGACGTAGATCACCCGGTCGGGATCGAGCCCCGCCTGCGCAATCGCCGGTGCGAACAGATCGGCCTTGGTCATGCACCAGAGGATCTTCCCTTCGGCCCGCGCCATGATCCCTGCTGCGAACAAAGCCGCCGCCGCACCATCGGTGACGCCCTGCGCGCCGCCGGCGATTTCATGAAGCGAGCCGAGCGTCAGGCCCCCACCCGGGAGCCGCTCGTCGATTGCGCCAAGTCCGAATGGCAGCACTTCACGGCGCAGCCTTTCACCGCCCTCGATCTCTGCGATCCGGGCGCGCAGTTCGTCCAGACGAGGGCCTGCCCCTCCCGATGTCATGAAGGGCCTCCTTCGGCTCAAAACGGAAATTATGTTCCCATTTTGTTCCAATCGAAGTTGGAGTCAACGGGCTCAACGGGCCTGGTCTGGTGCTTTCCCATTAAAACGACTGATTTCCCGAGCGAATTTTTGTGGTCCAGCCACGACAGCCTTTCCTCAACCCGGCCACAAACATGCGAATCGATCCGGCGATGATCCACGGTTCAATCCCAAAGACATGCCTCTGTGCAGAACTGAACGCGCTCTCGCGATGAAGCGTAACGATGGCCTTAGCTGCCGCGCCATATCGGGACTGGCGTAACTTTGCGGATGTCACAGTCCCACAAACGAATAGATATGTCACTGTGGGTGCCGAGGAGCATCTGCAAACAATTGCTTGCAGAAGATGAGTTCCAAGTACGGCGCCGACGAGGCGACCCAGACTGAGCCCCGCGCCGCCTTTGCGCTGCGGGGCTCGTTTCCCTGGCCATCCTGGACTCGATCGGAACCACCTTCCCCTTCTGGAATTTGCGGTACTCCACAAGCGTCCCTAAATGGTAACCAAAGGAGGCTGGCCCCATCTGCAATCTCTATCGCATGACCAAGCCTGCCGACGCGATCGCGGCGCTTTTCGACGCCATGCCGGCCGTGGGAGCGAACTATGTCGAGGTCATCGCCCCCACCGACCCAGGACTCGTTGTCGCGCGCCGCAATATTCAAGCCATGGCCTGGGGGTTCCCGCGCAGCGACAGCCGCAAGGTCACCGGCGAGCCTCTCAAACCAAGGGCGGTCGTCAACACGCGCAGCGACAAGATCGGCTCACCGTTCTGGCGCACCAGCTTCCAGAGGCGACGGTGCCTCATCCCGGTCACGGCTTGGGCCGAGCCTGCCGGCCAAAAGAGCCGGATGACCCGAACCTGGTTCTCCCTACCTGGCGAGGAGGTCTTCGCCATCGCCGGCATCTGGTGCAATTCGCCTGAATGGGGGCATGTTTACTCGATGCTGACGGTGCCCGGCCACGAG
Source organism: Novosphingobium oxfordense (assembly GCF_044029435.1). NCBI lineage: Bacteria > Pseudomonadati > Pseudomonadota > Alphaproteobacteria > Sphingomonadales > Sphingomonadaceae > Novosphingobium > Novosphingobium oxfordense. Next base: position 449,365 of record NZ_CP147007.1, read on the forward strand.
CAGATGGAGCCGCTCAACGATCGCATGCCAGTAATCCTGCGCTGCGAGGAGTGGCAGATCTGGACCGACGGCACGCCGACGGCGGCTCATGAGCTATGCCGAATCTGGGAGGGCCTTTTAGAGGTGGAGCCGACCGACGAACCTTGGTCGGACCGGACGGTGCCCCAAGAGCCGAACACCCAGCTTTCGCTACCGCTGTAGGCAGCGTTGACCGGGGATCGTACGCACCGCCGCGAACCGAATTGGATTGGCGTGCGGTCCAGTGAGGGGAGGCGTCACCAGCCGCTTCGTAAAAGCGGGATTTCGCGCGTACCGGGGAACCCTCCGGTGCCCCCGAGCCGACGTCAGGTAATGGCTTCGTTGTCCAGAAGCATGCCGCGACTCGCCTGCATTACGACTTCCGCCTCGAGCTGGACGGCACGCTCGTCAGCTGGGCAGTGACCCGAGGGCCAAGCGCCAACCCTGATGACAAACGCTTGGCAGTTCGGACCGAAGACCACCCGCTCGACTATGCCCGGTTCGAAGGGACTATCCCCAAGGGGGAGTATGGTGGTGGTACCGTAATGCTTTGGGACAATGGAACTTGGGAGCCGGTCCCGGGCAAGGATCCCATCAAAACCCTTATCGAAGGGCATCTGCATTTCACCCTCCATGGCCCGCGCATGAAGGGCGAGTGGATCATGTTTCGCCTAAGCCACGCGGAAAGGAGAAGGGCGAAAACTGGTCCTACGTAAGGTCGAGGACGAGTTTGCCGGTGGCTCGGACGACCTCATCGGCATTCATCTCGCGAGCGTCGACAGCTTCTGCGAGGCGGGGTTGGAAGGGGTCGTATCGAAACGCCTCGACGCTCGATATAGCGGTTCGCGGAGCGGTAGCTGGGTCAAGTCCAAGTGCATACGTCGGCAGGAGTTCGTCATTGTAGGCTGGACGCCTTCTGACAAGCAGCGGAGGTTTCGCTCGCTTCTTTTGGGCGTAAACGAGGATGGAAAGCTGCGCTATGCTGGCAACCTGAGCGGGTCTGGCCGGATGCTGGCGGCGTCCTTTGGCACCGTGCAGTCATTCTCCCGTGCCTGGTCAGATGTCGTGGATCCGGAGCTGCGATTGGGCGTTATCCGATGATCATGCAACAATATAAGGGACGTTCCGGTGCGAACCAGGGAGAAGTTAGCAGACGTAGTCGCCGGTCAGCCGGGGCGACTACAGCGTAAGCAGTTCGTTCGGTCGCTGAAGGAAACTGCGGTTCGAGCAGTAGTGACGGCATCTGTTACCTTCGCCGTAGGCTGGGTTCTCAAGCGCATGTTCGAAAATTCGGTTGCCGATGCGGCGAAGGAGGGTGCGGCTCAGGGCGCTCAGCAAGACATGGTGGAACAAAGTTCCGGTGTTCCGACGCAAGCTCGCGCACCCATAGCTGGAGGGACTAACGAGGCGACAACGTGACAATGCGCCCCCTGGCTTTCTAAGGTATGCCTGACATTTTGCCACTTGGCACCCACTCGCGGCCTATTTGCGAGACCTTTCTGAGATTTGCACCGTGAGCATAGTGTTTGCGCAGCATATGAGATTTGAGTTGCGGAGATTTGTTCCAGAACGGCTGTGCCATTTTCACCTGCCCGCCGCATCTTCAGGGCGATTCATCGCTTAAGTGCAGAAGTGCTCCAACAAAAATCGCCAAAAGCTATTTAATTACAGGCCGGTATATCCATTATTGGAGGCATGCCTAAGCAGACCTTCCAACCCGACCGGCGCGCCGCGATGATTTCAGGTGCGGGCATTGTTCTCGCCGCCCTTGCAGGGCCGGCCGCCAAGCCATTTTTAGGATCGTCGCCTCCGCGCCGCCCAACCGCTGTCCCAGCTGCCCCGCGAAATGCCCCAAGCATGCCTCAGACGGCTTTAGATGCCGCTCGCTTTTCCGTAAACCCGGCGCTGCTGCGCCGGGCTCTATCTGCGCTCGACCGGCACTCCGGTTCGGTCAAAGCGCGCGACCGGATGGCCATCGTCGATTTCAGCGCGCCCTCTTCCAATCCCCGGCTGCACTTCCTCGATGTCGTCAGCGGCAAGGCATCGCGACTACTGGTCGCGCATGGTTCGGGCTCCGATCCGGGGCATACCGGGTTCCTCGAGCGGTTCTCCAACGCGTTTGGCTCCAATGCCTCGAGTGAGGGGGCGTTCCTAACGGACGATTACTATACCGGTAAGCACGGTCGGTCGCAGCGTCTGGTGGGGCTGGACCCGACGAACAACAATGCGCTCAGCCGCGCCATCGTAATCCATAGCGCTTGGTATGCGAACGACGACATGATCCCGGTTCATGGCAAGCTGGGCCGCAGTCAGGGGTGCTTCGCGGTTGGCGAGGATAAGCTGAGCGACGTGTTCAGTTTCCTTGGCGAAGGACGGATGGTCTTTGCTGCCCGCGCCTAGGACAGCATGAAACCCTTGGGATTTCCATAAGTTGTCATACGGTCTTACCAGGAGATTCGTGTGCATAGAAGTGTGATCGCTTGCTCGTTGCTGGCCCTGACGGTCGCGCTGCCCGGGTGCCACTCGAAGCCCGACAATGCTTCCCAGAACACCGTGGCGCCGCCGATCAGCATCGACCAGGTGCACTGGAACGACGGGGCGGTCCGCCAGTTGCGTGACGCGATCGGACGTCGCGCCGCGCATGGCCTCGATCGGGTACAATTCGCCTTGGACGGTCAGCCTGGAAATGCCGAAGGCGACCGCGCGCTGACGCAAAGTGCGCTGCGCTATGCTTCGGCGCTGGCCCGCGGGTCGTCCGATCCGGCCAAGCTTTACGACGTCTACACCGTCGCCCGCCCCAACCCGAACCTGCTGAAAGGCCTCGGCGCAGCTCTAAAGAACGGGAAGCTGGGCCAATGGTTTGAGGGCCTGGCGCCTCAGGACGACGGTTACCTCGCCCTGTCCAAGTCCTATCTCGCGCTGCGCAATCAGGGCAACGCGCCCGTCTCCGTGATCCCCGACAAGGGCGAGCCGCTGAAGCCCGGGGACACCGACGCACGCGTTCCCGCGATCGCGCGCCAGCTCGTCTCCTCCGACTACCTGGACCGCTCTGCTGCGCAGGGCACCCGCTACAATCCCGCGATGGTCCGCGCGGTGCAGCGCATGCAGGCCGACTACGGGATAAAGCCCGATGGCGTCATCGGTGCCGACGCGCTCGAAATTCTCAACCTTTCGGATGCGGACCGGGCCCGCGCGATTGCCGTGGCGATGGAGCGGCTACGCTGGCTTGACCGCAATCCTGCCCCCAAGCGCATCGACGTGAACATCGCCGCTGGACGGCTGCTCTACTGGCGCGACGGCAAGGTCGCCGACAGTCGCAAGGTGGTCGTCGGCGAGCCTGAAAACGAGACACCGCAGCTGGGATCGCCGATTTATCGCCTCGTCGCCAATCCAACCTGGACAGTGCCGCGCTCGATCCAGAACAAGGAGATCGCGGGCAAGGGCAGCGCCTACCTTCGGCGCAACAATATGGCTTGGAAGGACGGCTGGGTCGTCCAGCAGCCTGGACCTAAAAATTCGCTGGGTTTGGTGAAGTTCGACATGAAGAACGAGCACCAGATCTATCTGCACGACACTCCCGCCAAGCAATTGTTCCAGGAAATTCAGCGCCAGCGCAGTCACGGCTGCGTGCGCGTGGACGATGCGCTGGGCTTTGCCGAGATGCTCGCGAAGGACGAGGGCGTCCTCGAGGAGTGGCACCGAGCTCGTGCGACTGGCAAAGAGACATTCGTCAAGCTGCCGCGCGAGATTCCGGTGAGGCTGCTTTACCAGACCGTGGTGCTCGGCGAAGATGGTGAGCCCGTCATTCGCTCCGACCCCTATGGCTGGAATGACCCCGTGGCCGCCGCACTGGGCTTTTCGTCCGGCCGAGCCTACCGCCTGCGCACTTCGGGATCCGACGTAGGGCCATAAGCCATTACCGACGAAGGATCGCCCGCATGGGTGCTGGCGATATCGAACCGACCGGTAGCCTAAGTCCATGATTGTTAAGGCCGCCCGTAAACGGGCGGCCTTAAACTCATTATACGATGCTCTGCTTCAGCGCGCTCATTTTATCATGGCCTTCTCTGACCGATACGAACGCCTTTTCTACAGCCGAACGCGAAGACGGCTCCAACTCATTGTCGCGAAGCGCGTCTTCGAACTTGGCTTTGATGTGGTCTTCACCACGCTCAACTTCCTGAATGATCGCTTTGTCGTCTTTGCCAGTGATTGGCTGCTTCAGGTCCATAAAGGTCCGGTGAGCAGCCCCCAGAAAGCTGCTGTCGTCCTCAGGGGTTCCACCCAATCGGCGAACTTCGGCCTGAAGGTCGGTCGCCGCCGCGCTGCGGTCCCCTCGAACTCCGCGAACATCGTAGCGAACTGAGTGCTTTCAGCATCCTTGGCAGCGTCCTCATAGCCCTTCATGCTGTCGAGGGTCGTTTTGATCTGGCCATTGAGCGTCGAGATCGTGCTATCCGCGGTCCTAATGATTATCCTTGCAGGGAGTTGCTTGAACCAGCCGGGAAACTTGATCCCTTCAAAGTGGAAAAATTTGGTCGCCCGGATCATGCTTCGGTGGACTGCGCTTTGGCTGGACGGCTGGTTTGTCCGAAGCGGGTTCGTGCACTGGTCGTCGCCTGCCGGAAAAGCAGACCGTCAGCATCTGGGGATTTAAAAAATGGATGCTAAACGGCAACGACAGGACATCAACCCTAAGTCTCCGCTGTGAGAAAACCGCTGCGCTCGAGTTTCGATACGGCATCTCTCGCAACAGCCGCGCGGGCGCCATTGCGGAGGACGATCGTACGATTTCGGCCGTCAGCCTCGATCGAGGCAATTCCATCGGCAGCCACCCACCAGCAGCGGTGAACTTGCGCTCCTGAGTAATCGTCGAGCTCCGCGATGGCATTACGAAGCCGCATTAGAATCAGCTCGCTTCCGTCTCGACCGTGCACCCGAACGTAATGGTCCTCGCTTTGCAGAGCAGAAATCGGCCCGACGAAGTTCGCACCGAGCCGATCATGGAGACGCGGTTCGGACCTCTCTTTCATCTCCCTGTCCTCGACAGCAATATCCCCTCGTTCCAGCGGGTTCGCATCGTTCGGGCGGGAAGGCGTGCCGACGAGTTCGGCCATAACGGAGCCTCGCCGCAGCAATGCGTCTAGTTTCCTCGCCGAAGTCGCCACGACAAGTACAGCTACCGCGCACAAGAATGCGAACGGCAGGATCCCGGTGAAGCCATGAAGGCTATGGAAAAACTCGCTTGCGCCCCAATGCCACAATGACGCGAGCGGAACGCTGGAGAGCACCACGCCCCAGAAAACCAGCCATTTTTGGGGCAGGTTGGTTGCCTGGGCAATCGCGGACCAAAGCAGGATCGTCGGACGCACAATGACGTATGCGCCCATCAAATGTAGCCACCACTTCCATGCGCGCGCTGGAAAATCGGCTTCAAGATAGGTTCCAAACGGCCCGAGAAACCCGACGAGCGCTGCAAACAGCACCATTGCCCAGAGCTCGAGGAGGACGATCCGAGCCAGCCTCACGCCGGCAAACTCCGGCCGGGTACCTTCATTACTCAACCCCGCCTTGCTCGGCGTGGAACCAATCGAAATCCGCCGCTCCGCCTGCCGCGAGGACGTTGAAGGAGAACAGTCCGGGCCGGGTACCCTTCCACCAACCATACCATGCGAGCTTGATGGGCCCGCCGACGCCGACGAAACTGCGGCCGTCATCGAAGCTGTAGCGATAGCTGGCGGTGCCATCGTTAGTCACATTCGCCGTGAGCACGACGCTCCGAGCCGAACCGGGCACATCAGCAATCGCTGTCTCCTTGCCAGCGAGTGAAAGCACGATTTTGTTCGCGTCGCCCTGCCGCGCCACGCCAAGCCAGGACGGCTGCGCGTTGAAAAGTGTCAAACCCGCCCTTTGACCATTTGCCATGCGGCTGACGTCGAGCCGGGTCGAATAGCGCGGCGCCGGCCCCTCCATGACCTGCGTCAGCGTGTTTCGCGCGGTGACGATCTGAGGCGCATGGGCAGCCGTTAGCCTCAGGTAACCGAGCCGTGCGGTCAAGCTCCAGGCGCTGTCGTCAGGATTGTGATTCCATTCCCATTGGATGGAGAGGCGCCGCGATCCAAATTCGTCCGAACTTTGCAGGCGGTGCGCGCTGCCTGATTTACTGGTTTTCGGCATTGGCCAGCGGGCAACCGGTAGTCCCGCAGCCTGCCCGGCGATCAGTGCGCCAATGATCGGCCATTCGTCCTGCCAGGTCAGCGGCTGCAAGTGCACGATCCGGCCGAAGGCTCCCGTGAGGTTGAAGTGGAGAAACCAGCCCTTGCCGTCCGGCGTCTCAACCCAGCCCCCCCTGGTGCGGTCCTTTAAGCTTCAGATCACCGCCGGGGAGCAGGACGTCGCGCCATTCATAGGGTCCGTCCAAGCGGCGCGACCGACCCACAGCCTGCGGACCGGTGCCGACACCGCCGATCGGGGCGAAGATGTAATACCAGCCATTGCGCTTGTAGAGCTTGGGTCCCTCCAGGACCGGCAGCCTCTTCTTGTCCTCGACGATCAACTTGCCTTCATCGAGAACGCCGGTGCCGTCGGCGCGCATTCGGTGAAGAAAGAGGGGCCCCGCGCCGACTTTGCTATGCACGAGCCACGCGGTCCCATCCTCGTCCCAGAACGGGCAGGGATCTTCGTACCCAGCGCCGGAGAGGACCGCGGTCGGCGCGCTCCAAGGGCCTTCCGGTTGGCGTGCCGTCGCCATGAAGATGCCTTCGTCCGGGGTTGCCCAATAGACGAAGAAGCGGCCGCCGTGCTCGCGGATCGAGGGCGCCCAAGGGCCGCCGCCATACTTCGTGCCGGCCGTATCGCGCGGGTTCCCGTCGGTGATCTTGAACGTGCCTGAAAGATTGTAGGCCGGCGTATCCGGAAGCCGGGCGAGGACGTGCGAGACCAATGTCCAGTGGACGAGATCGTAGGAACGAAGCACCGGTAGCCCCGGCGACATATGGAAGCTTGAAGCCACCAGATAGTACGCATCACCGCTGCGAATGACATCGGGGTCGGAGTAGTCGGCGTACAGCACCGGGTTTTCATACGTGGCCGGCGAAGCGCCGATTGCTTGGGCGGAAGTTTCCCCACCGGCAATCACTAACCCCGTCAGCAAACCAAGGGCTATTGCTAGGCGGAGAGGATGGCGACGGTACGATCGGCAGTGGTGCCGCAAAGCGCCGGCAATCGAATGTACGCTCATAAAGCTTCCACTGCGTTTCGTGTGTCTTCCAGCGCCTGCTCTATCAGTCGGTTCATGCCTTCCGACGCGCGCCTGGCATCTCGGGCAGCGATGGCCTCGCAGACCTCGACATGTTCGGGGATGGCGTTTCGCGGGAATGTCCGGGCCTGCTGCTTGAACTGGGTCGTCCACCTGACGGCCGCTCCAACGCTGGCGGTCAGGACCATCAGCGCGCCATTGCCGGTGGCTTTCAGGATCGTCTGGTGAAAGTCGCGGTCCGCGTGACGACCGGGCTCACTCGCCAGGCTATGGCCGCGCATGGCATCGATCGAACGCCGCAGCGCCTGGACGTCTTCGCGCGACCGGCGCTGAGCAGCGAGACCGGCCGCGGCGGGCTCGATCAGAGCGCGAAGCTCGAAAATATCGCGAATGAACCCAAAATCGGGCTTCCCGGTAAAAGCCCATTCGAGAACATCCGGATCGAGGACATTCCAGCATTCGCGCGGTAGGACGCGTGTGCCGGCCTTCGGCCGGCTTTCGATCAGTCCCTTGGCGGCCAGCACGCGGATCGCCTCGCGATAGGCGCTGCGGGACACATCGAGTTCCTGCGCGAAGGCGACCTCGCCGTAGAGTATCGTACCTGACGGATAGCGCCCCGACACGATGTCTCGGCCAATCCTCTGGATGACCGACCCATTGAGTCGGCGGCCGGGACTTCTGACGTTTGGGGCGCCGGAAATTTCCGCGTCGCCGCTTCGTGCGATGGCATTCATGGCGTGGTTTTCTCCCCCTCGCGATTTTCGGAAGCTTCCTGCGCTTGCCGAGCCTATTCGAAGGTGATCCTCGTGTTGGCGACGCGAAGTCCCGGTGAATTGGCCACGACACGAAGCGTACCCTTTCCTCGGCCCCGCAGGATCGCGAGGGCGCTCCCGCGAAATGTCTGGGCATGGTTGGCTTTCAGCGAGCCGACGGCCTGCGGATTTGCACTACCGAAGGCTGCCAGCTCGCCGGAACCTTCCAGAGAAAGAGCGACCGGGCGCATGTCGTCGGGCAAAACCCGGCCCTTGGCATCGACCACTTCGATCTTGAGATAGGCCAGCGCATCGCGGCCATGGCGACCCGACCGTGGCTCGACCGACAAGCGCAGCGATGCTGCCTCGCCAGTGGTTTCCAAGTGCGTGCGGCCAATGACTTTGCCGTTCTTCCAAGCGACCGCCTCGAGCGTTCCGGCCGCGTAGGATACCGGCAGCTCGGCAGTCATCTTGTCACCGGCTGCCATGGCTTTCTCACCGACCACCTGGCCGTTGAGGATCACCTGGACTTTGTCGCCCGCCGTGTAGACGCGCACCTTGAGAGGTTTGCCTTCATGGTCGTCCCAGTTCCAGCTCGCCAGTTCGTCGGGCCAGCCCCAGTTCGCGGTCCAGGGGAACGTTCCCTCGGGCGCGGGCCGCTGCACGGTCATGGCAACCGGAGTGAGGCCCCAGGCAACATCGCGGGCCAGCGACGCGGCTTTCTGGCATCCGATGAGGTCGAGATCGCCGCACCAAGAATTTACCCACGGCCATGCCGCGAAATAGTAAGGGAGACTGCCGTTCTTCAGGAAAGCCGTCGCGCCGAGACCTGCTTCGCCGACGTAGTCCATCGCGGTCCACAGGAACTCACCCAGGAAATAGGGCGCCCGGTCCATCAGCGCCGCGTAATCGAAAACCTCGCGAGCGAAAGTCTCGGACGCGTAGACGACGCGTTCGGGATGCCCCGAATGCTCACGCTCGATGTCATCGAGCCGGTAATTGTACCCGGGAACGTCGAGGAAAATCGTCGAGGCGTTGTCCACCTTTCCGGCAAAGCCGGGACGCGCGGTATCGGGTCCAGCGATCATCTCCTGACCGAGAACACCGTTTAGTCCCGCAGTCACCGGCCGTGTCGGATCGAGAGCCTTCACCGCGTTCGCGAGCTTCCACTCCCATTGGACGCCTTCATCGCTGGCGCGGAAGGGGATTTCGTTGCCGATGCTCCACATGATCACCGAGGCGCTGTTGCGGGCCGGCAGAACCATGCTCCGGATCACTTCTTCCCAGTGCTCCCGGAAATGGATCGAGAAATCCTGCGGCTCCTTGTGCTCATGCCATGCGTCGAAGGCCTCCTCGATCATCAGCATGCCCAGACGATCGCAGGTTTCCCGGAGGCTGCGCGAGGCAGGATTGTGCGAACTGCGGATCGCGTTGAAGCCTCGTTGCTTGAGCAGGCGGATTCGCCGTTCGTCGGCATCACGGAACGCGCATGCACCCAGCAGTCCGTTGTCATGATGGACGCAGCCGCCCCTCAGCTTCATGACCTCGCCGTTGATCGCCATGCCGCGCGCGGGATCGAAGGTCACGATGCGGACGCCAAACGGCTGCTCGAGCTTGTCGACGATCTTGTCGCCGCGGCGCAGCTCGGTCTCGAGGCGGTATAGGTTCGGATGTTCGGGCGACCACAGCTGAGGGCCCTGAACATTGAGCGTCTGGCGCACTTCGCCAGCAGCAGGTGCGCGCCCTTGGGCAGCCGTTCGACCTTCGGCGTCGATCAGCCGGGTCACGATCTCGTATCCCGCGGCCTCGCCATCGAGCGAGGTTGTCAGATCGATCTCGGCTCGCCCGTCACTGAACCAGCGGGTCCAGGCTGCGACGCCCCAGCGCGCGATCCGGCACTGGCTTGGCAGCACATCGAGCGTCACCTGACGATAGATGCCCGAGCCCGCATACCAGCGGGTATTGCGTCCTTCGTTGCGAACCCGAACCGCCACGACGTTGTCGCCCTTGCGATCGAGATAGGGCGTGAGATCGACGGCAAACGGGATGTAGCCATGGACGTTCGACGTGACGGGATGCCCGTTCAGGTAAACGTCGCTTTCGAGATAGATCCCGTCGAAAGCCAGTTCGATCCGAGCGTCCTCTGGGTAGCCGGCAACGCTGAAGCGCTTGCGATACCAACCCTCGCCGCCGACCGTGAAGCCGGTCGCGCCCTTGCCGACGGCGGTCTTGTCGAATGGGCCGATCTGTGCCGGCTCGGCTCCGCCGGGTACATCCTCGACACCCCAGTCGTGCGGCAGGTCGACAGTGCGCCAGGCGCTGTCATCGAAACCCGCCTGCTCGAAACCATCGCCGCTGCCGCGATGGAACTTCCAGCCATCATCGAACGGGATATCTCGTAGGGGCCAGTTCGCGTGCGGGGATGGCATCGGCGACTTCGCGGCGGCCGCGCCAGCAATGGGTATCATGGCACCTGCTCCTGCAAGAATGAGCGCCTGGCGCCGGTCCGTTTCAAAATCGAGGCTCACTGCACCTCTCCCAGCTTGGCCAGTTCGGCATCGATCCGTGCCAATGGCTCCCGCTGCACGACCCCGAACACGAGCAGCGATTCGAGCGAGAAGTTGCCGAGGTGCGGCTTGATCATCTCGTTGCCGATCCGCCGATCCATACCGGGAATTTCCTTGTTCACGATCGCCCAGGCAGCGGGGGTCGCCTGGAGGATGGCAATCGGCGTGTCGCGCGAGCTGAGTACGCGGGCAAGCCTGCGCGGAGGATCGTAGGACTTCGCCGGCAGGTAGAGAGGAGCGTCCAAGTTCATAATCCTTCCAACGAATCGAATTGAGGTGTCGGGCGGATCATCGAGCGGACGATCCGCAAGGCGCGGCTAAGCGCGTTGGTCTGTTGGCCAGAGGACCAATCGGTCTTGGGAGAACAGCCAGCAGGACAGCGATGCGCGCATGCGGTCGCGATAAATCCGCGGCGATCCATCAGCCTTCCCCTCTCCATGTCCCATTTTCGTCCATCGCCCCACCGATGCGGTCCAAGCGATTTTCCGGCTTGTCAGTAATACAACACTATGTTGTTTTAAGTGGCAAGGGCGACGTGTCAAGCGACGCTCGAATCGGGATGAGGACCCATGGAGCCATCGCTGAGGGCTGCCACGGTCGCATGCGGAAATGGTCCGTTTGCGTCGGTGGAGAAGCACGCGCCGAAAACTGAAACGGCCACCACCGGAACGACGGGAGCACCCCGGCGAAGGCAAAAATTCATCGGGAACCCGAGCGTGGAAACGCCGTCCTTCCGGGCGCGCGGCAATTCAAAATCAAAACAGGGAGAGAATATGATCAAGATTGGATGCCACCTGCTGCTGGCGTCATCGAGCCTGATGGCCATGGCAGCGCCGGCGCTGGCGCAGTCGACAGCGCCCGAGGCGGAAACCCCCGGTGATGTGATCATCGTCCAGGCCCGCCGCCGCGATGAAGACGTTCAGGACGTTCCCGGCGTGATCAACACGGTGACCGCCGAGGAAGTCGCAAGGCTGAACCTTCGCGATTTCCGGGAAGTCCAGACGCTGGTCCCAGGCCTGGAACTGAGCACGGAATCGAACGGCGTGGGCGGCAGCGCGAAGCTGCGCGGCGTCAACTTCGACGTCAATGCGAGCGGCTTCAACTCGACCGTCGAATTCTACATGAACGATGCCCCGATCGTCGCCGGCCTGGTGCTCCAGCAGATGTTCGACATTGGCCAGATCGAAGTCCAGCGCGGTCCGCAAGGTACGCTGCGCGGCCGCGCCTCGCCGTCGGGCTCGATCACCGTGACCACGCGAAAGCCCGATCTCTACACCTTCGGCGGCACCGTCGAGGGCGCTGCCAACAATATCGGCACGATCAACACCAAGGCTGCCTTCAACCTGCCGATCATCGAAGGCATCGCCGCCATTCGCGTCGCCGGTGTCTACGATGAAAACGAGGACAACCGCGTCCGTCCAATCGACACCAGCTACGGCGGCCGCGATCCTTTCGCGCGGACGAAGGCGGGCCGCATTACCGGCCTCGTCCAGCCTACCGACTGGCTGAAGCTGGAAGGCTCCTACCAGCACATGGAGCGCAATGCCGCCACCTACAACCAGGTGGCCTCGTTCAGCGAGGTCAATCCGGACGCCGATCCCAGCCCGGTCTACATCGCAACCGGCGATCGGCTGACCGACCAGGTCGTGCCGCAGCGGATCAGCCAAGTCTACAACATCTATAACTGGCGCGGCGAAGCGAGCCTGCTCGGTCAGGTGCTGATCTATCAGGGCCAGCATTATACCCAGAACGTGCATGCCAGCACGCCGCTCGATTCTGCCGTCATCTTTCCCGGCGAGGACACGTTCCAGACCACGCACACGTATACCAAGTCGACTTCGCACGAAGTCCGCCTGCAGAACCAGGAACGCCTGTTCGGGATGGTCGACTATGTCGTCGGATTCTTCGATCAGACAAATGATGCCCCGACGGACCTCATCCGCAAGACCGTCGTCGCCTTGCCGACCCTCTTTGGCGGCGGTTTCGCTACGGCTGTCGACACGCCGATCGCGGTGCGCGGCGGCAGCCACGAACAGTCCGAGTTCGGCAACCTGACGCTGCATGTGACGAAAAGCACCGAGATCTCGGGCGGGCTGCGTCATATCAGCTTCAAGGATGACGATACCCTGTCTGTCGCCGGCACCACGGTGAAGGAGTCCAACCAGGATCGCAGCACCTGGATCTATACCGCGTCGGTGAAGCAGAACATCACCCCCGACCTCATGGTCTATGCCAGCACCGGCAGCTCCTGGCGCCCCGGCATCAGCGTGATCGGCGATTTCAACATCGCCCCTTCCGCGCTGGAATCGAGCTTCATCACCCTGCCGCCCGAAAAGTCCAAATCCTATGAAATCGGCTTCAAGAGCACGCTGATGGACGGGCGCATGCATCTTAACGTCACGGGCTACCACCAGAAGTTCAAGAACTATCCCTATCGCGTCTCGAACGGTGTCTACTACATCAACACCGCCGCCGATTTCGACAGCGCCGGCAATTTCGCGGGCGTCCATCAGGAAGTGGGGCAGTTCAATTTCGTGGGCGCGGTCCCCGTCGAGGTCAACGGCGTCGAGGGCGATGCGTCGTTCGAGGTCAACGATCGCTGGAATGTCAGCCTGCTCGGCAGCTATTCGCTCGGCAAGATCAAGAACGGCACGGTGCCCTGCAATGACCTCAACGGCGACGGCGTACCGGACACGGTCACGGCAGCACCGACACTGAAGCAGCTCCAGGATACCGTTGGCGCAAACAACCTTGCAAGTTGCAAGGTCACGCAGCGCTCCTCGTTCCAGCCTCCCTTCTCGGCGACGCTGCAGAGCGAATACCACATGCCGATCTCGGGCAAGATGGACGGCTACTTGCGCGGTCTCGTGACCTACAACGGCAAGTCGAAGACCGATCCCACCAATCCGTACGACGATGTCGGCGACTATGCTCTGGTCAACCTCTACGCGGGCATCCGCGATCCGAAGGGCATGTGGGAAGTCTCGCTCTACGCGAAGAACGTGTTCGAGGTCGAAAAGGCGCTTTCGCGCACCAGCCCGCTCTCGACCAGCTACCAGCAGCTTGGCTTTGGCGGCTTCGGCCCAACCGGCCCGGTCTTCACTGGCCCGACCTCGGCCACGGCCACCAGCACCTACACCGGCATTACCATGACGCCGCCTCGAGAGTTCGGCATCAACATCCGCTACGCGTTCGGTTCTCGCTAGGCTGTGCGAACCGAACTCTCCTAGCCTGGGCGGGCGATCTTACGATCGCCCGCCCTCTTTTTCGTGATGGCTAGGACAATGACGACTCCCCTTGGCAGTGAAGTACCAGCTGGAAAGGGATCGTCGGACAATACGACAAGTCCGGGCGCCGTACGCCCCAGAAAGAGGAACTCCATATGCGTCGCATCTCGGCAACATTGGCAGCCAGTTTGCTGCTCGGCACTGCCTTGACCGGCTCGACGATAGCCGGCGCGGCACCGAAACATGTGTCAACCAAGGCTCCTGTGAGCGATGCCGATATCGACACGCGCGTCGACTCCCTGCTTTCAAAAATGACCGTCGAAGAAAAAGCGGGGCAGCTCAGCCAGTTTTTCTATTTCGCCCAGATTCCCGCGATGGCGAAAGGCGTCGACGATCAGATTGCAGCGGGCCGTGCCGGTTCGATCCTCTTCACGACCGATCCGAAGCTTCTCAATCGCGCGCAGAAGATCGCCGTCGAACAGACCCGCCTAAAGATTCCCCTTCTGGTCGGTTTCGACGTCATCCATGGGCTGCACACGATTTTCCCTGTTCCGCTTGCCATGGCTGCATCATGGGATCCGAAGGTTGCCGAGCAGGCGCAGGCCGTCGCCGCGCAAGAGGCCCGGGCCGTGGGTGTCCACTGGACCTTTGCCCCCAATGTCGACATCGCGCTTGACGCGCGCTGGGGTCGCATCGTCGAGGGAGCGGGCGAGGATCCCTATCTCGGTTCAGCGATGGCGTCAGCGCAAGTGCGCGGCTTCCAGGGCGCATACATCGGCGCGCCCGACCATATCATCGCCGGACCCAAGCATTTTGCCGGCTATGGCGCCGCCATGGGCGGCCGCGATTATGACGAGAGCGAGCTTTCCGAGAACCAGCTTCACAACCTCTATTTCCCCCCTTTCAAAGCGGCGGTCGACGCGGGCGCCGGCAACATCATGGCCGCATACATGGCACTCAACGGGGTTCCGGCAGCGGGTAACCGCCGCCTGCTAACCGACACGCTGCGCAAGGAGTGGGGTTTCAAGGGCTGGGTCGTCAGCGATGCCGGCGGCGTGAACGCACTTACGACCCACGGCCTTGCCGTCGATGGAAGCGAGGCCGCCTTGAAGGCTCTCGAGGCCGGCACCAACATGGAGATGGTCCCGCCCGGCCAGAAAGCCCGCATGCCCTCGCTTGCGCAAGCCGTGGCCGACGGAAAGCTCACCTTGGCCGCACTAGACGCCATGGTCCGACCGGTGCTCGCGGCCAAATTCCGCATGGGACTTTTTGAGAATCCCTATGTCGACGAAGCCAGGGCCGCGAAGGTGCTGGCCGATCCCGCCCACGCGGCGGCGGCGCGTGTCGCTGCCGAACGCTCAGCGGTGCTGCTTCGCAACGACGGCGGCCTGCTGCCGCTCAATCGCGAGAAGATCCACTCGCTGGCCGTAATCGGGCCGCTCGCCGATTCCGAGCGAGATGTGCTTGGCTCGTGGATATTCTCCATGAATTCGCCGAGCGCCCAGAGCCTTCTCGCGAGCATCCGTGCGAAAGTCGGACAAGGCGTTACCGTGAACTATTCCGAGGGCGTTCGCATCCCCGCCCGCGTCAATCCCTCGCCCTTCGACATGATGGATGGCAAACGCGCCAAGCCCGCGCCGATCGATGAGGATGCCGAAATCGCGAAGTCGGTGGAAATGGCTCGCCAGTCGGATGTCGCCATTCTCGTGCTCGGCGAGACCCAGAATATGAGCGGCGAAAAGGCGTCACGCGCTTCCTTCGATCTTCCAGGCCGACAGAGGGAACTCCTCGATGCCGTCGTCGCCACAGGCAAGCCGGTGGTCGTCGTTCTGATGAGCGCGCGCCCGCTGACGATCCAGGACAGCAAGCCAGGTGCGATCCTCGATGTCTGGTATCCGGGAAGCCAGGGCGCTGCCGCCGTAACCAACCTGCTATTCGGCGATGCGGTACCTGGCGGCAAATTGCCGATCAGCTGGCTTCGCAGCGCAGCCCAGGCGCCGATGACTTACGCCCGCTTGCCTTCGCATGATCCCGATGATGCCGCCAAGCGCTATCAGGAAGGCAGTAATGAGCCGGCCTGGCCATTCGGATTCGGGCTCAGCTACACGACGTTCGCTTACTCGAACCTGCAGGTATTGACGCCGAAGGTCGCGCCGGGGAACGCGGTGAAGGTCGCTGTCGATGTCGCAAATACCGGCCAGCGGACCGGCGACGAGGTGGCTCAGCTCTACATCCATCAAAGGCATGGCACCTCCTCGCGGCCGGTCCGTCAACTCAAGGGCTTTAGCCGCATAACGCTGAAGCCGGGCGAGAAGCGCACCCTCACTTTCACGCTCAGCCCGGATGACCTGCGCTATTGGAGCGACGCTAGGCGAATCTGGATCGAGGACAACTCGGTCTTCGACGTCTGGGTTGGCGGCGATTCCAGGGCGTCACTCGGCGGATCGTTCGAGGTAGCTGGTTAAGGCCGGCGCGGGAGGACTGTCGAAGCCCGAGGCTTCGGCAGCACCAACGACAAGCTCGGCGGGCGCTCTTCGCCGGCCGGCTTTCAAAGGATAATGGAGCTTGGACATGAACGGCGGAATCTCTCGCCGCGGGTTACTGCTCGCGACCGCGCTTGGCGCAATCGGGCTCGCCTCGGCGGCGCATGCGGACTCCCAGTCGCCCACTGCAGCTGCAGCTGCGGCAGCTGCGGCAGCTGCGGATCAGTTGGAAACAGAGTTCCGCAATCCCCCCGCATCCGCCCGCCCGCGCGTGTGGTGGCATTGGATGAACGGCAACATCACAGAGGACGGGATCCGCAAGGACCTGGAATGGATGAGCCGGATCGGCCTTGGCGGCGTTCAGAATTTCGACGCCAACCAGGATACGCCCCAGGTAGTCGCCAAACGCCTCCCTTACATGACCCCGGATTGGCAGAGCGCCTTCAGAGTGGCCGCATCGACTTCCGACAAGCTTGGCCTCGAACTTGGCATAGCCTCGTCGCCAGGCTGGTCTGAAACCGGAGGGCCATGGGTGCGCCTGGAAGATGGCATGAAAAAGCTCTCGTGGAGCGAGACGCTGGTCACGGGGCGCGCCCGCGGCCCGGTTTTGGCTCCTGCTCCGCGCGCCACCACCGGGCCTTTCCGCGATCTGCCCGGTGAGCTTGCGAACGCGCCGGGTCATTACGAAGACATTGCGATCTTCGCCTATCGACTTGGCGATATGCCGAGCCTGCCTCCCGCTCGCTATCGTGGGCCCGATGGCTCGGATCTCGACGCCGCGGTTCTTTCCGATGACCGGCTCACCACCTTTGCAACGATCAAGACTGGAAGCCGCGACAATCCGGCCATTGTCTCGCTCGCCTTCGACAAGCCGCAAATCGTCCGCTCGCTCACCCTTTTCGTTCCGGGCATCGCCCCCAATCCTCGGGGGCCGGGTCTCCTGCCGCGCCTTGAAGCCAGTACGGACGGGCAGGCATGGACCAAGGTCATCGACATCCCGGTCAGCGATGCCCCCAGCACGGTGAGCTTCGCTGCGAGAACCGCAGCCCATTTCAGAGTGGTCTTTGCCCAGCGGGAAGGCGCCCGGGCGGCCTTCGGCAGCGGTGTTCCGCCCAAGCTCGAAATTCGCGAGCTGACGCTCTCGCCCGAGAACCGGGTCAACATGTTCGAAGCGAAGGCGGGCTTCTCGACGGTATCCGACTTCTATGCCCTCGATGCAGGCGTAAACCCGGACGCCCCGGCCTTGCAGCCGCGCGATGTGATCGACCTGACTTCAAAGCTCCGCGAAGACGGTACCATCGACTGGAGGCCGCCTGCCGGGAGGTGGCGGATTGTGCGGCTAGGTTGGTCGCTGATCGGCAAGACGAACCATCCCGCCAGCGCTGAGGCGACGGGTCTCGAAGTCGACAAGATGGATGCCGGCGCTGTGCGCCGCTATCTTGAGCACTATTTCGGGACCTATCGTAACGCTGCGGGCGCTTCGCTGTTCGGCGAAGCCGGGGTGCGGGCGCTCGTGAACGACTCCACCGAAGTCGGCCCCTTCAATTGGACCGGCGACATGGCCGCCCAATTCCGACGTCTGCGCGGCTATGATCTGACGCCCTGGCTCCCGGTGCTGACCGGTGCGATCGTCGGTTCGCGGCAGGCGAGCGATGCGTTTCTATACGATTTTCGCCGGACGATCGGCGAGCTTCATGCGACTGAACACTATGGAACGATCGCCAAGGTCGCCCGGGAGAACGGGCTCAAAACATACGGCGAAGCCTTGGAAAATGCGCGCAGCACGCTCGGCGACGACATGCAGATGCGCAGCTTCGCAAATTACCCCATGGCGGCAATGTGGTACGTTCCGCGTAACGCGGCGATGCCGGGCGCTTTCATCGCCGATGTCAAAGGCGCAGCGTCCGTCGCCCATGTCTACGGTCAGAACATCGCAGCGGCTGAATCGCTGACATCGATCATGATGCCATGGGCAACCGGTCCCAACGAGCTGAAGTCGATCATCGACTACGAGTTCTCGCTTGGGATCAATCGCCCCGTCATTCACACCTCGGTGCATCAGCCCGTCGACGACAAGGTCCCCGGGCTCTCGCTCGGGATGTTCGGGCAATACTTCACGCGTCACGAGACCTGGGCTGCGCTGGCAAAGCCCTGGATCGATTACATCGCGCGTAGCGCCTTCATGCTCCAGCAGGGCCGCAGTGTTGCCGATGTCGCCTACTTCTACGGTGAGGAAGCACCGCTGACGAGCCTCTATGCAGGCGGGCTGCCTGACGAAGTGCCGCGTCAATACGGGTACGATTTCCTCAACACCGACGCGTTACTCCACCTCGCCTCGGTCGATGGTTCCGATCTCGTGATGCCGGGAGGCGCGCGCTATCGGGCGCTGTTCCTCGGCGGATCGAGCCGTTTCATGACGCTACCCGTGCTTCAGCGCCTTGCAGACCTTGCGGACCAGGGCGCAACGATTGTCGGTGATGCGCCGGTGGCGTCTCCCAGTCTCGCGGACGATCCCGCCGCGTTCAGTGCCTTGGTGAAAAAGCTGTGGCCCGGGACCGCTGTTGCCCAGATCGGTCGCGGCAAGATCATCGCCGGCCACGATCTGGCCGCAGCTCTAGGCTCGGCGGGAGCGGCACCCGATTTCGACTACGCAGGCGAGGAGGGCCGATCGCTCCTCTTCCAGCATCGCCGGCTCGCCGACGGCGACATCTACTTCGTCAGCAATCGCAAGGACCGCGAGGAGCATCTCGAAGCACGCTTCCGGGTAAGCGGGAAGGTCCCCGAAGTTTGGCGCGCGACAACCGGGAAGAGCGAGCCGGTTTCCTACCGCATCGATGGCGAGCACACGATTGTTCCGCTCGATCTCGCAAGCGAGGATGCGGTGTTTGTCGTCTTCCGCAAGCCCGCACAGGCAAATTCCGCAAAGGTCTCGTCTCCAGCGCTGCATGTGGCTGATCAGCTCGACAGAGGTTGGCGCGTCGTCTTCCAGCCCCATCGCGGCGCACCGCCCGCCATGGCGATCGACACCCTGTCATCGCTCAGCGAAAATCCTGATCCCGGCGTGCGCTATTTCTCCGGCGTCGCAACTTACTCGGTAGCGATGCCCGCACCCAGAGGGTGGCGGCCGGGCCAGAAGGTATGGATTGACCTTGGTGACGCCCGCGACGTGGCGGACATCTCCATCAATGGGAAACGCGTTGGCGGCGTCTGGCACGCGCCCTTCAGGATCGAGGCCACGCAATTCATGCACTCGGGCGTCAACCGGCTTGAGGTCAAAGTCGCCAATCTGTGGGTGAACCGCCTCATCGGCGATCAACAGCCAGGCGCCACCAAGGTAACGTGGACGGCGTTTCCGGCCTACAGCAAGACTTCGAAGCTTCGGCCGTCCGGGCTCTTGGGACCCGTTCGCGTTTTGAGCGAAAGCGCCGCGGGATCAACCCAGTAGCCTAAACGACGAGGACCTCTTTCTGCTGGCTGGCGAGAAAGAGGTCCTCTCCCCACACCGATGGGGAACCGATTGATGACGTCCGCTACCGGGTCTTTCGAGGGCAGGCGCACATGGAGGGGGCGACCATCCGCCCCCTTAATCATCTCAATTTCGCATCCTCAGTTGGGCCTTGCCGCGTCGAGATCGGCCTGGATTTTCGCGAGCTTTTCGTCCGTAAGCTGATCGCCCGCGAACTGCTGGAGCTGCGCAAGCGTCATGCCGCGCCCCATCTCGATCTGCGGGTTGTTGACGATCTCGGGAATGTACTTGAGCAGGATGGCCTTTGCCGCCGGATCATCGAGCATTGTGCCGAGATCGGTGTCCTGAACTTTGTAGGCCGCCTTGGTTTTGGCAGCAGCTGGGGGTGTTTCGGCATGGGCGGCCACCGGACCAGCCACCGCGGCTGCTAGAAGCACGGCCGAGAGAATTGCGCGCATTGATAATCCTTTCCCGAACAGGATCTGGGAGCGATGCGAGCGGCTCGTTCATGGCCGCAAGTCTCACGCATCTCTCCGCTGTTCGGTCCGGACTATCCGGTCATATTTCGATAGAGTCAATATCGATACAGTTTGTACATTTAAAACGCCGCTTTTATCGTCGCGGCGCAGATTACCAGGATTCAGCACCTCGGACGATACGATCTACCAAGGAAGCCGCGACCGCTTTGGCCTCGTCTTCCTCGAACGGCTCCGCTTCAGGGCGCATGGAGATCGTCCCACCCGTGACGGCCATTACCAGATCCGCTGCGCCGTCCGGGTCGCGCATCTCGAAGCCCCGGACCGGGCCATACTCACGAATCGAAGCGGCGATGAGCGCGTGGAGCTTGCGGTAGCCCTCCTGATTGTGGCCTATGAAGCCGGAGCCTGCAGTGCCGGTGAGGTTGCCGGCAAGCTTGGTGATGGCGCGGACTTCGGGATTTGTGCCCCAGAGCAGCATCGCTGCGATGTAGCTGACCAGCTGTTCAACGAGATCGTGAGACAAGGCAGGGTCGCGTTTGGTGTTGAGTTCCGACCACGATGAAATCTTTGCATCAATCACGGATTGGAGCAGATCAGACTTGTCGGAGAAGCGCTTGTAAAGCGTCGTGCGCGGAATACCCAGCTTCGTAGCGACAGCATCCATTGATGTCGCTTCATATCCGAATTCCAAGAACATTCGCGTGGCCTCGGTCAAGATGTCATGTGTGATCTTGACGGAGTCGGCGGCTACCGGACGCCCCCGCCGACGGACCGGTTTTTGTTCAGGCTTCGTCGCAGCCGATTCTCTCACCTTGTCCCACACTTCCCGCAATCCAAGCCTAAAAACACCGAGCTCCTCTGTCCTAACCGATTTGGAATGAGGCACAACAGCAATGGGCTGAATTGCAGCATCCCTTTCGCGAACACGAATATCCTTCGATGTTAGGTTTCCGGTGAATGACTGCTCTTTCCGCAAGCAGTCATTCTAAGCACGAGTGTCGAACGTCCAAATTTGGCCGCATACGGACAGGACAATCCGTCGTAAACGCCCATCATTGACCTTGCGTCGCGGCGACCCTTTCCGCCGCAAATGCCTGCAACGCGCGCTGAAGCTTTTCATCCTGCAGGATTGAGCGAGCTTCGGACAAGGAAAACCACGCACGTTTACGAGACCTCATTTCCGGCCACTGTTCCAATTCCGTTTCGACCCTCAGGGCGTAGACTCTCGCGCGGCTCGGATCGAAGCTGGCGGATGCATTCACTGGTTGTTTGGAGACTGTCCCAAGCACGCCCGCTTCCTCGAAGGCTTCGGTCGCCGCACGCTGGGACGCCGTTTCACCCGGCTCGATCTTCCCTTTCGGGAGGATCCACTTTCCTTTGCGTCGCGAGGTCACCAGGAGGACCTCACAGCTATCGCCATTCAGGCGGTAAGGAAGAGCGTTGGACTGACCTGGCATCCTACTTCTCGTTACCAATGGTGAAGCGCGATCGGACGGCGCAGCGCTTGTACGTCAGGACGTAGTTATGAAGGCACATTACAACGGCTGGTAGGTCCACGGAGTTGCCGCAGGCTGCTCTCTCTTGCAATGCCTTGATCAAAGGCGCGGCATTACCCTTTCGCGGATCAAGGCCGCTTCCGCGTCACATCCCACGGGGCGCTCTCCGCTAGCGCGCAGCGCATCGAGTTCTGCTTTGGCTGCCAAGCGATCGGCAAGATAATCGGGCTTGGTCTGGACGATTGCCATCGTAGCCGTTGCCGAAAGCATTCCGGCCTCAACAGCACTTTCGTTATGCGCACCGCAGACAAACCGACTATCGCCATAGGCCCGCCCTCGCTCAAGGATCTGTTGCGCACGGTCCGGCGCGATGCTCGACAGGACAAGTGCCCACGTCCAGCCCCAGGTCGTATGGCCTGACGGATAGTCGTAGCTCATTCGATGAGCCTTCTCGTCGTAGAGTTCGGAGGCTGGCTGGCAAATTTGCCCCTTGTCGATGGTGAATGGCCGATTGCGCTGGTAAACGGCCTTAGCCTTCCCAGACTGGGCGCTAGTATCGGAGCCGGCTCGTTGGATGACCGTCATCAGCTTTGGCGCGTTTTCCGGCGTGAGCTTTACCCCGACCGCACAGCTGAAATCGTTAGCAAGCGCCGACACACTGTAATCGGCATCCTGCGTCGCAAGCTTCCACCGAGGAGAGCCTGCCAGCTTGCGGGTTGCCCGGAAGACTTTGCGATCCGTTTCGTATCGCGGATCACCGGGACGCGGTGCCGGTTCGATTACGTGCGTGACGTCGAACTCAGCGGGATCAAGGTAACCACGAGGGCGCTCGGCGGAATCTGCGTTTGCTGTAGATAAGGCAGCGGTGGCCGCAACTACGGCAATCAGAAGCTTGAGGTTCACGAACGATCTCCAATGGCCTGGACCTACGGCATTCGGGCTCGCATGGTCAATATGACGGAAATATGACAGTTGAGCTTAAGCGTCCGGAATGGTGCACCCGCGCACGTGACTGGAACGCTGGGGGATCCGCAGATTCCAGCATATGTGGGTTTTCGAGTCGCGGTGAGGCTCAGCCTGAGATTTTGCTTAGCGGGAATGGCTACCTTGACCCACACTGGATTCGACTCCAGCTCAGACAATTGCGGTACGACACCTGCTTGATCGGACTGGCGCGCATTCTGACGGCGCCCGATCCAAAGGACCGAAATCGACTCCGATCGCCATATTCCCTAAGCCAACCTTGCGCCTTTGAGGGAAACAAGCGGGTAAAACGCCGGCGCCGATGGCCGCTGGGATCCATACAGGAAGCCGTCATTATTTGCGAAAGCTGGCTTTTCGGTGCAGCATAAGCCCCCGCCGCGACATGCTCGACCGCCGTGATCCGTGCATCGGATAAAGCCACACGGGCAAGATTTGCACAGTCGGCGGCAGCATGTGCCGTCGCAGGCGCAAGACCCTGCCCCGCAAGCTCCAGCACCTAAACCGGCTTCTGCACGAGGAAGACCTTCAGGGCCGGTGCGGAGGTGGACCTGATGACATGAGATGGCTTCCAATCGAACGTTCGGGGGGAACATGAAAGGTGTGATGGCGCGCCCGCAGGCACATTACTCAATATGCAGCGGCAATTCGAGGACGGCACGAAGCCCTCCCAATTGCGGTGATCGCGACAGGACAAGCTCTCCGCCATAGAGACCCGCGAGTTCGGCCACGAGACCGAGCCCGAACCCGAAACCGGCGCCATCCTCGGCAAGCCTTCGCCCGGGCTCCATCGCCAGAGTCATCTCCCCAGCGTCGAGGCCGGGCCCATCGTCCTCGACCGCAAGGCACGCCGAACGATCGGCCACAGCCCCCCGAATAACGATCCGACTGCGCGCGAAGCGCGTGGCGTTCTCAAGCAGGTTTCCAAGCATCTCGTCGAGATCCTCGGCATCGATAGCCAGCGTCAAAGACGGGTCGACTTCGTTGACGATCGTCAGTTCGCGTCCCCCCGCCAGCACATGCATTACCTCCGCAAGGCGCGCAACGACATGCGCCGGGTCGCACCGCACGCGTTCGCCCGAGCCGAGCGCCGCGCTTCGGGCACGGCCGAGGTGATGACACACGCGGGTATCCAGTTGTTGCAGAAGTTCGAGCGACTTCTCGCTGGCGCCTTCGCGCGGAAGCCGCAGCGAAAGCGTTGCCAGCGGCGTTTTGAGGCTGTGCGCGAGATTGGCCAGGTTGAGCCGTGCATGCTGCAGGCCGGCCTCGTTCTGCGTGATCAGCGCGTTGATTTCGCTTGCGAGCGCACGCAGTTCTTCAGGCAGGTCTTCGCAAAGCAGCCGAATTCGGCCGGCTCGTACGCCGGCAAGATCTCCTTGCAAGGTGCGCAAGGGCGCAAAGCCATAACGCCATTGAACTGCGACCAGCCCAATCAGCGCCAGCGCAAAGACTCCAAGTGCGCCCCAAAGCCTGACACGAGAGCGCGTGAACGGGTCCTGGAAGGGGCGGTCGGATCCGATCAAGGTGATCGAAAGCGGTAATCCGCTCTGCGTGGCACCGTGCCACATCCGCATATGAACGGACTGACCATTTATCGTTTCGCCCCGCGCAAGCTGCAGCTTGCCGCCGCTCTCCTCACCCGTTCGGGCCAGTTCGACAATCCGTGCGGTAGCGCCCGATTTCCAGGTGCCACGCGGCGTCGTGATCGCCCAGCCCCAAAGATCGGGATGGTCGTTAAACCCCTTGAGGAACAGTACCTCGTCCCGGTGAAAGTGCCCGTCCGCATCGATCGCTTCACGCATGCGGTCCTGCTGCGCGGTGAAGATCTCCTCAGCGCCGTCCATCACCACGTCGCGGATCACTTCACCGATTGCGTAGCCGGCCAGCAATAACACTGCGAGGCCGGTCACCAGCGAGATGACAAGGAAACGCCCCTGCAAGGATCCCCGCATCAGTGCCCATCCCCACCGAGACTGTAACCGCGCCCACGAACGGTCCGGATCAGGTCGCGGCCGATCTTGTGCCGCAGGCGCCCGATAGTCACTTCGAGCGACCCCGGCGACGGCTCTGTGCCGTCCTCGTAGATGCTCTCAAGCAGGGTAGAGCGCGCGACGAGGGTTCCCTTGCGCAGCATCAAAGCGGTGAGAATACGCCACTCGAACGCGGTCAGATCAAGATAGGCCCCATCGAGGTCGAATTCTCCTAAAACCGGATCGTAGCCTAGCCGCCCGCAAGTTTCGCGCGTCCGCCCAGCCCTGCGCGCCCGGCGGATCTGCGCCATCAGGCGGAACTCCAGTTCGCGGGCAACGAAAGGCTTGACGATGTAATCGTCCGCCCCCGCCTCGAAGCCCGCGACCTTATCGGTCCATCCACCTCGTGCAGTCATGATCAGGACCGGCATGTCGCATCCCTGCTCGCGCCAGCGCGCCAGCAACTGGTGGCCGCTGCCGTCGGGAAGGCCAAGATCGAGCAAGGCGGCATCGTATACATGGCCATCCCCCATCGCGCATGCGCGGGCGTAATCGGACGCGTGGTCGACCGCAAAGCCCTTGGCGCGCAGCGTAACCATCAGCTCTTCGGCCAAGTCCGCATCGTCCTCCACCAGCAATACCCGCAAAAGCTCACCTCGCATCCGCCGCGGGCTCTCCGGCCCGTCCTTTCCCGGATCGATCATAGCGTTGTCCATGCAGCTCCGCGAGAGCGGGACCATTCCCTCGCATTTGCCCTGTCTTTGGGGAACGGGATCAATGCGCAAAAGTCACGTTGACTGGTTGGTATACGGCAATGCCATTGTCCGTGGCACCAAGCTTCCCGCTCTCCGGATCACGGGCAAGCACCGCGACATGGCCAGCTGCCTCCTCGGCCACCAGCATCCACTGCTCGCCCGGTGACAGCGCGAAGCTCCAGGGGCGTTTACCGGTTTCGAAGCGCTGGACCTCGATAAGCGTGCCCTGCGCAGGATCGACGGCGAAAACGTAGATTGCGTCCTCCCCCTCGCGGCTCGACACATAAAGGAAACGTCCGTCACGCGACACCGCGATTTCGGCCGCGCTCCGCTGCCCGGTGAAGCCGGCAGGCGTGAGATCCAGCGTCTGCACCGGATCGAGACCACCGTTAGACGCATCCCAGCGATAAACGATCACTTGGGCCGTAAGCTCGGTTGCAAGGTAGGCATAGCGGCCGCCGCGTCCGAAGACGACATGGCGCGGCCCTGTGCCTGCGGGTACTTGCGCATAGGGACGCGGCGCTGGGCTGAGCCGACGCGTGCGGGGATCGAAGCGATAGACGAACGTACGGTCAGCGCCGAGATCAGGAACCAGCACGAAGCGTCCTGAGGGATCGAGCGTAACCCCGTGGGCGTGCGGCCCTGCTTGCCGCGGATTGGGCCCGGAGCCTTGATCCTGTACGCGTGCGGCCACGGGTCCGATCCGGCCCCCGAGATCGACCGGGAGTACGGTTGCTGTCCCGCTTCCGAAGTTCGCGACGAACAGCGAGTGCGAACGTGGGTCGTAGCCGAGATGGGTGGGCCCGCCACCGCCCGCATCGGCCGTCCCAATCCCGGCAAGGCTGCCGCTTGCGTGATCCACAGTATAGCTCACGACCTTTCCGTTGCTCCGTCCGTCATTGCCCTGCTCGCTGACGGCATAGATCAGGGGCCGAACGGGATCGGCGACGAGCCAGGTCGGCCGGAACAATGGGGCGACTTCGCCCAATGCCGAAAGCTTTCCGGTCGCCTCGTCGAAACGGGCCCCGAAAATGCCCTGTCCGGCCTGCTGACCGTGAGTGCCGAAGTAGACGAGACGCGTGGTACAGGCTCCGTCCCTGCAATCTCCTTGCTTGGGCGGCGTCGCACAGGAACTGGCGAGAGCAAGCGCCAGAAGCGCGGAAAGACGGGAAACACGCATCGACTTAGTTCTCCTGACGATCGGTCTGCCGGATCATTGCGACGAGGCCCTCAACTATGCCCGGCTCCGCACAGCCGCGCTGGACCGGGCTGCCCTTCACCTCGAATGTCGGACGATCGTAATCGCTGTCGGGCGGCAGGTAGCCGACGCGATCGTTGACGAGCGAGACCAGCAGGGTTTGGCGAAGCGGAGAAGAAGCGCGCAGCTTCGTGCCGATCGCGGTAAGCACTTCCCCCGAGACCCCGCCGAGCGCCACGTCATCGAGGCGGATCAGCGAAAGCCGGATCGGCACCGAAGAGACCGGTTCCTGATGCATGTCGGCCATGACGTCGACACCCGCCTTGACGGGGCAGGCGAAAGTCCGGTTCGCGGCGGCGAGCAAGCCTGCTTCGCGCATGTCCGATATCCGGCCAATCACGCGCAGCACTTCGCCGCCGAGCATGGTGCCCTGGGTATCGGCCTCGTGCCACGCGGCTTCGGCCTTGACCCCATCCTGCTTGGCACCCGGCGTAAACAGGCGCGGAGCCTGGTCGCCGATGGTGCTCTGCGCGAAGGCCACGATAGCGCCCCCGCCCAGCGTGTTTTCGACAAATCCGGCCGCCGCTCCGGTCAGATCTCCGCTCAGCAGGTCCGTGCCCAGCATGACATTAGCATGAACCGGGTAATTGACGATGGCGGCGATGGTCCGACCCGAAAGATCGTCGAAACGGATAACATGGACGGTCTTGTCCGAAGGACCGTCGGGATCGAAGCCGATGGTCCAGCCGCGCGCAGTGTACTCGTCGCGGTTGACGTTGACGTCGGCATGCCCCTCACCCGTGCCATAGCGCGCCGGCACCGCATGTGCGCGTGCCGCCCTGATCCCATCGATCACCTTGCCGATCACCGCGGAGGTATAGGCATCGACTTCCGGGCCGCCAGGATGGGCAAGCGCGCCCGGCGTAACCCTGCCAAGGCGCGGGGCGGAATGATCGTGCGTCGCGGTGATCATGACATGGTCTGCGGCGACGCCCGTTTCCCGGGCTATACGCTGCCGCTCGGCGTCCATATTGCCGACCTCGATGGCATCGATCGAGACGAAAGCTGTTACTTCCCGGCCAAGCTGGAGCACGATGACCCTCGCGTGGATCGGATCGTGCACGCCGCGAAAGGCCCTACCATCCATCGGGTTGAGCCCGGCCAGATCGGTCGGCGTAATGTTGATCCGCTCCGCACCGACGGTGAAGGTCGGCGAGGAAGGCCTGCCCGTCACGGCGCCGGCCGGATAAGGTGCCCATCCTCCAGCAAGGACAAGCGCCAATGCTCCCCAGCCAAACCTCTGCATCACATTCGCTTGCACGCCAGACTCCCGATTACCTCCGCGAAAAAGGACGGGCCGGCGGAGGAGGAAATCCGCCAGCCCGAGGCTTTCACCAGTTGAAGCCCAGTGTGACGCCATAAGTTCGCGGATCGCCGATCGTCGTGGCCGGCAGGGTCGACTGCTTGACTGCATAGTTCGAGAGGTTCTTCACGAAGGCAGCCACGCTGATCCTCTCGTTCGCGGTGGTGAAGCGCGCGTTGAGGTTCTCCTGCCAGTAGGCTGGCTGATAACCGTACCCAGCCGCGTCGTGGACGGGATGGACCCAGTACCCGCTCGAATGGAAGGCATCGCCGCCGATGGCGAGGCTCGCGCCCGATGCGAAGCGGAAGGTGTGCTCGTAGCTCACGGCCATGCTGAAGGTGGGCGAGTGCGGTTGGCTGGTCCCGGCAAGGTTGTAGAACAGGAGGTCGCCCGTGCCCTGATCGTTGTAGCCTATCCAGCAGCCGGTCGCGGTGGGAGCCGCAACGGTCGCGCACGCGCCTTGCTTCTTGTTGAAGCGCGCCTTCATCAGCGTGCCGTTGAAGCCGAGTACATCATTGTCCGTGACAAGGTATCGCGCCTGCCATTCAAGGCCGATGTTATAGGCGTTCTTGATGTTGAACGTTGGCAAGGAGCATTCCGCCGGCTGGTTGCCACCGTTCTGGCACGTGTAGGTATCGCCAACCGCGCCAGCCGAACTGGCGCTGGTCAACGTCACGTCGTAGCCCGCGTAGCTGTCGATATCCTGGTAATTGCTCTGGTCGTAATAGAAGGCGGAAAGGTTGAGGGTCAGGCGGTTGTCGAAGAACCTGTTCTTGAGGCCGAACTCGTAAGCCCGGGTTACCTCGCTCTTGAACACCGAGGCCGTGCCCGAGCTGCCGTCGTACGTGATGCCCCCCGGACGGTAGCCGCTCGATGCCGTGAAGTACTGCATCATGTTCGGCGCGATGTCGTATTCCTCGCCGACGCGGTAGTCGAAGTGAGAGAGGTTCGCGGTATATACGGTGGAAACGCCGGCAGGCTTGAGCATTCGCCGGTCCCAGCTGTACCGGGCGCCGCCGATCACACGCAGGCGGTCGGTCAGCGGATAGGTGACCTCGCCAAACAGCGCATTGGTGCGGGTGCCGTTCTGCGTACCGCCAAGCTTGCCGTCGACCGACTGAAACGCATCGTCCCACTTGGTCTGGCGGTAATCCCAGTAATAGTAACCAAGGTTCCACTGGACCTTGGAGGAAGCGTCCGAATGCAGGCGCGCTTCGGCCGAATACTGGTTGAACGGCGCGTAGGAATAGACGTGGCCGCACGTGGTCGTACCGCTCGTTGCCCAGGGCGGACCGGAATCGGTGCAGCTGTAGTCCGAACCCGTGATCTTCATGTAGGAACCGGTTACATCGAGCACGACGGCATCGGTCACGTTGTAGCTGACGCTGCCACTGAAGGTCTGCGACGTGACGTCGGACTTGTTGTCCGAGGGGCAGACCGTGTTCCCGCTGGAATCCGTGCCGCACAGGTCGCCCTTGTGCCAGGGATTGCCGCTGTCGTTGATGCTGTCGCCCGAATAGGGTGCGACCTTGCTGATGATGATGGGATAGCCCGCTTCCGACCCCTGCCCGGTACCACCGATATGATCGACCTGGTAAGTCAGCTTGACCGTCAGATCGTCTGTGGGCTGGGCCAGCAGCTTGGCTCGAAGCGACTGGGCAACGCTGTCGCTGGCCGCGGGCTTGAAGTAGGAATTCCGGTCGACTGCGGCGCCTGAGACCCGCAAGGCCAACTTGTCTCCCAGCGGAATATTTTGGGCAAGTTCAACGCGCTTCAACGCATAATTGCCGACAGTCACCGAGCCTCTGCCCGACCAGTCGCCAAGTACCGGATCATTGGTGATGACATTGACTACGCCGCCCTCGGCATTAGGGCCGTAACGCGTGCCTTGCGGGCCCTTGAGCACCTCGATGCGGCTGACATCGAACAGGCCGGTGGTCGTACCGAGCGCGATGATATTGTAGACGCCGTCGAATTCGAGCGCGACCGACCCTTGCGTAGTGCCGGTCGGCGTATCGGCGCCAAGGCCACGAATATTGATGGCTGAACCGCCCGGCTGAGTGGTGGTGTTCACACCGGGCGTGGCGGCAAGCGCCTGCGCCATACTGACGGTCGCCCGGGCGGCGAGGTCTTCACCGCCCAGTACGTCGACCGTGGCCGAAACCTTCTGAAGGCTCTGGCTGTGACGCGCAGCGGTGACGATGATGTCCCCGCTGGCATTGCCCGCATCGCCGGGCTGCGCCGTCTCGGCCTGATCGGACTGGGCCTGAGCTTGTGTCGAGATTGCTGCCGCAGCGACGCCGCAGAGCAGCGCAAATGCCGTCCTCATGGTGGGTCTCCCTCCCGTTTCTTGTTTGACGGCCTTGCTATCTAGACAGCTTGGGCAGAGGGAGAAGCGAGTTTAACCGCTCAATTTCGATGCGTTCGGCACTGCGGGCATTCTTGCGTTAAGCCACGATTTGGTTTGGTCCAAAACTTATCACAGACACCGGAATTTCGGCATTGACCGGACTCCCCGATGATCATTCTCGCGGCGACTTGCAGAATTTACGATACCAACGAGGTTGCCGGATGAATTGGCGCAGTCAAGCTGCGGCTGGCGAACTCACTCTTGAAGTTTGCCTCATGCTCTCGCTCTACCAACCGTTGTCAGCGCGCGCCCTGACGCGTCTTCTGCAAGACCTCGCGCAACGTCGCGGCGTCGATGGCGCCTGGGATCAGATAGTCACCAATCACCAAGGCAGGCGTTCCCGAAATGCCGAGCGTTTCGGCGAGTTGCCCCGTCTTGCGCAGCGAGGCATCGATCGCGCTCTTGTTGCGAGCAAGGTCGGCCTCCAGGCGCGGCCAATCGACGCCGGCGCGTTCAGCCGCATTGCGGATGGCGATGTGATCGAGCTTGACGGGGCCTGCCATCAGGGCGTCGTTGAAGGCAGCATGCTTGCCCTGATAGCGCGAAGCCATGGCGGCGCGTGCCGCTTCGAGCGAGGCGGCACCAAAGATCGGCCAGTCCCGATAAACGATGCGGACCTTGCGATCACTCGCCAGAAGCTGCTTCAGGTTGCCATGCATCTTGCGGCAATAGGGGCACTGGTAGTCGGAGAAGACGACAATCGTCGCGTCAAAGCCCTGCGGAGCGACGCTGGGCAAGCCAGGGTCATTGGCCAGCATGCCCTTCATGCGCTCGCGCTCGGCCGGTGAAGCCATAACGTCGGCTTTCGCATCCGGCACGGAATGGATTGCTGCATACGCTCCCGCGAATGCGCCAACTATGCCGACGCTGGCGATGAGCCAGACCGGAAACTTCTTCATGCATTGAGCCTTTTCAGAGTTGCGTGACGGCCGCTTCCCCAGGCGAGCAGCGAAAACGCGACCGAAACGCACGGGAGGACGAGCCAGTTGATTGCCGTCCAGCCTGAACTGTGCAGCAGGGATCCTGCGAAGAAGGATGCGCAGGCAACGGAACCAAAAACGAGGAAGTCATTGGTTCCCTGCACCTTGGCACCCTCAGGGGGCGTATGACAATCGGCGGCCATCGCGTAGCTCCCAGAAATCCGAAATTCCAGCCCACGCCGAGAAGGACGAGCGCCAGCCAGAAGTGGAGGATATCGACACCCGTTAGCGCCACGACCGCCGAGGTTCCGATCAGCAGAAGTCCCACTGCTGCAACGCGCTCCTTGCCGAACCGCACCATCAGTCGCCGGGTCACGAAGCTGGGTCCGTACATCGCCAGGATATGCCATTGGATCCCGAGCGCGGCCTTGTCGGCCGAATGACCGTGGCCGACCATCGCCACCGGCGAGGCTGTCATCACGAAGATGATGAGGCCATAGGAGCTCATAATCCGCTGATTCTAGGCATGTTCGAGTGCAGAACAACACTTTCGTTCTGTAATGTCGCATTGACCTGCGTCAGACGACGGCAAACGGCATCACCCATTCGGGGGCATAGCAACGTGGGATGCCTCGGCCGGCTCTGGTAGGTGGCAACGCTCACTTCGATGATCGTTATGTCTCGACAAGTGCGAGGCCCCGAGACAGGCGAATCCATCATTCTCGCCGAGTTGACGGAGACCCAGAATGAAGCCGCCTGCATCGCCGTCATTCAATCCATTAAGCCGTTGCGGTTCACGGTCCCTTCGGGGCACATAAGACCACTCTATGCTGCAACTGCGGGCCAGATGTTGCTGCCTTTCTGCCCGAGCACCCGTGTAACTCTTACCTGGCAAGAACCGATTTTCCAAAGCTGACCGCAGAAACGCTGGACCGCGAAGAACTTGCTTGCCGTTTGCCCGGAATAGTCCGCGATGCGATGGCTTTCGATCGCAATGGCAACTTTCTCGGCGCAAGCGCGATTAAGAGCCCAGTATTCAATGCCGGCGGTGCTGTGCGCTACGCCGCCGCCGTTGCTGGACCAACGGAGAGGATAGACGAAATCGCTCCGCAGCTCCATATACTGCAACTCGAAATCTTATACGCCGCCCTGCGGTTCAGGCCTCGCCTGACACGCTCAGCCCGATCCGCGATCCGAATCGAATCTTACCAAACGTGGCTTTGCCTTAGGCCGTTTGCGCAGACACTCGGTTGATATCAATAGATTGAAGCATCGCATCGAAACGATCAAGATAGGAGCCTGATCACGCGGGACAACCCTACCTAAGGACGTTCCTGGGCGCATGGACCAATTCTGTGCCGAAAGCTCATTTCGTGCAAGGGCAGGCCAGCGAATGCTTGTTCCACGAACCTGGAAGATTGTAGCGGAGGCGGCCATGAGCAAAGGAATACATAGGGAACGATCCCCGGGAATCAAATTGCTCTTCGCCAGCTTGATCGGCCTGGCGCTCGCGATCCCGCTTATGCTTGTTTACGCCTTGATCTGGGATCGCGAGCGCCAGTCACAGACTGCGCAAGACGCAATCAATGCAGGTTGGGGCGGGCCGCAGGTCATCGCGGGCCCGGTGGTGGTCGTGCCATTCCGCACGACACAGACACAAAACGAGGAAGTCGACGGCAGGATCGTTGCTCGCACGGTCGAGGTCGACAAGCTTCTCTATATCTCACCAACTCAAAACAACGTCACGACGAGCGTAACACCGCAGGAACGGCGCAAATCGATCTATCGCAGCGTGCTTTTCGAGGCCCAGATCAGTGGTGTCGCGACCTTTACGCTGCCGCCCGATCTTGCGCGGTTCGGTGTGACCCGCGAGCGCTTGCTCTGGGATCAGGCGGAGCTGCGCATGGGTGCGTCCGATGCGCGCGGACTGACAAAGGGGGCGGTTCTCAGGGCCGATGGACAGGCGCTTGCAGTGCAGCCGGGCAAGGGGCCGCGAGCAACAAGCGGGCAAGGCTTCTTTGCCTTCCTGCCGTGGAACGGCGAAGGCAGCCTCTCGGTCGATTACCGTTTCGGCCTGCGCGGCAGCCGCTCTCTGAGTCTCGTTCCGCGCGGCGGACAAACCCGATGGAACGTGTCGTCCTCGTGGCCGAGCCCCAGCTTCGGGGGCGCCTTTTTGCCGGAGAGGCCGGAGATTTCCAGTGACGGCTTCCACGCCGATTACACGATTGATAAACTCGCGCTGGGCGAAGCGCCGGTGTCAACGGATGAAGCTGGCCCTCCGTCGATCGAAGACGGCGTGGCCAGCACGAGCAGTTCGGAACCCATTCCTAGCCAAGCAAGGTTCGTCACCGTCGGCCTTGTCGAGCCGGTCAATCTCTACAGCAAGGTCGACAGGGCCGTGAAATACGGGTTCCTGTTCATCGGCTTCACGTTCCTTGCGTTCCTGTTATTTGACATTGTTGGCGGCGCGCACGTGGCCGCTGCGGAATATCTGCTGACGGGCGCCGGACTGGTGCTATTCTTCATGCTGCTGCTTGGCTTTGCAGAGGTGGTCGGCTTCACTCCCGCCTACCTCTCAGCCAGCAGTGCAATTATCGGACTTCTGACGAGCTACAGCGCGGCCGTGCTAGGCAGTTGGGGGCGAGCGCGCTTCATCGGCGCGCTTCTTATAGGGCTCTACGCGCTACTTTTCGTGCTGCTGAACCTTGAGGCATGGTCGCTGCTCATCGGTGCGGCGCTGTTGTTCATCTCTCTAGCCGGAGTGATGTATGCAACGCGCAATATTGACTGGGGGCAAGCCGATCGCCGCGAAACTGAGGTTGCGGACGTCTAGCTAGTGTCGAAAATGACATGGCCACGGCGATGATCTCGCGGCGTCATAGGCATGCCGGAATGGCAGCTTCCCCCAAATTCTGCAGTGTTTTTCTGCCGTTCCGAACACGCCGAAGATGAGGTCACTCGATCAAGGCAAACGAAATCCCTTTTTGAGTACACGATGTGGGCTCGGTACGAAGGTATACAGGCAGACTCTCGATCACCTCCAGGCGATCATCCCCGAGTTTGACCTCAGGGGTGTTCCAGCGCCCGGCCGGATCCGATTTCTCGGCTCCTGCAGCCAGATACCCTGTCAAAGTCATGCCCGCCCTGCTCTAGTGTCCGTGTTCGCCCCCGATTCCCCCAAGCGCCGAGTTCGCCAATGTTCGTCAATCGCATGCAGTTCCTGACCGTTATCGCCGCGCTTTCGAGCGCGAGCCTGCCCAACAGTGCAGCGGCACAGCCCATCGGCACGTCGGTCTCGCAGCCTCCTTATGCCAAGATGGTCGATCTTGCACGGAAGGCTAAACTCGTGATCAAGGCGCAAGTCACAAGCATGTCGCCCTTGCCCCAAGCGCACGTCACCGCCCCCCTCCATGGCATGTATTACGTCGAAGCGAAAACACAGTCGCTGCTCTATGGAGATAGCGGTATTGGCGGATCACTGCGCTATCTTGTGGAACTGCCGCTCGATGGAAGCGGAAGGGCAGCCAACCTCAAGGGAGAGAATGTGCTGCTCTTCGCCTGGCGCGTGCCGAACCAGGCCGAGGACCTGAAGCTGGTCGAACCCGGCGCTCAGCAAATATGGACCCCTGAGGGCGAGATGCAGCTGCGCTCGATCCTGCGCGGGCTGGTTTCGGCGCGCTCGCTCCGACCGGTAACGCGCGTCAGAGAGATTGGATATGTTGCAGGCAATCTTGCCGGCCAGGGCCGCACGCAGATATTCCTGGATACCCAGAAGGGCCCCGCCACCATCACGGTGCGCCATGCGCCGGGAGCAGGAACGAGTTGGGGCGTTTCGTTTGGCGAAGTGGCAGGAGGAGATCCGCACCCGCCCGCCAAGGACAGCCTCGAGTGGTATAGCCTCGCCTGCTTCCTGCCGCCTTCACCGGCTCAGGACGCGTACGTCTCCCGGACGTTTGCGGCCAAGCAGCAGGCCTACCAGGACTACCGCATGGTGCTGGGCGACCTTGGGCCATGTGTGCGAGACTGAACCGGTTCTTCCAATGCCTCTTCGGAATCGGGCTATTTTCGTTGGAACAGATTACGCCTGAAGACGGACTGAGAGAGCATTTAGAACACATAGACCGCTCAGCCCGGCCGGAAGAGCATTTCAATGTGCATTTGCAGCGCATCTCGCTCTCTCGCTGATGGCTTCGTTCGGTTGTCGGGCGTATCGATCACGAGGCTGTCCTCGCCCGCATTCGCGATGACAGCGGATGGTCGCCGCGCGATGCGTTCATGGTCATGATGTCAGCCGCCATTGCCATACTGGGCTTGCTGCTTTCGTCTCCAGCCGTCGTCATCGGCACCGTGCTGATATCGCCATCGATGAGCCCGATTCTCAGCTTCAGCCTTGCCTTGGTCGATTTTTCCGAGACATGGCGTTCCCCCGTGCTCGCAATAGGTGCAGTGGCGGCAGCCCTATTCACCGCCCTCCAATTGCTAAAATCGGAGGGGTTCAATCCTAATTTCAAAAATTATCCGGGAGCGGGCCATGGCGGCATGTTTGGACTTTCATTCAACTTGGCCACCAAAGCCATGGCGACCGAAGCCAACATAGCTTCATGACAAAACCGTCAGCCCGGTGCCGAGGGCCGCTAGTTACGGCACCCCTATGCGCTGAAGACCCAGGATTGCGGGAGCACCAAGTATCTTCTGAGCGATTTGGTTGTCGCTGCGCACGGAGCAATCGAATGGCACATCGAGCTGATCGCGGCGTCCGAATTCGATCCATTCGATCTTGAGGCCGGCATTCCTCGTCGACTGGTCGCACTGGGGTACAGTCGCCGAGACCGTCGGCTCGCCCTTCGGCCGAAACTCACTGAGACTAGCCGCGAATGCGTCGGCCGTCCGCCGTTTAACCTTGGCCCGTGAATGCTGGTAGTCCCAGTCGTTATGAACTGCATCCCATCGCCCAAACTCAATCAGCACTTCACCGGTCGGCGAAACGGTGATTTTGGACAACCGGCACGTGCGGCAATCCACTCTCGGGACGATCGTAAATGCGATCGTTGCGGTGTTGTCCGCGTTGGCTGGTGCTATGGGCGGTTTAGGGGGGACCGATCGGCTGCCGGTAACCATGATCGTATCAGAAGAGGCGACTGAAGTGCTCTCTTCCGGAACCGGTGCCTGGGCGCCTGCGGGCACTCTGGCGGCCGGTTGGCCCGGGCCGCTCAATGTGGGCCGCTCCGCGGCGGCCAGTGGGGGCTCCGATTCTTCATGTGCCGGCGCGACATGCGACTTTGTGACCGACGAAAAGACCGGAACTCGCGCGGGCTCAAGGGGTCGGCTTTCCACAGCAGTGGAGCTGGTTCTGGGCGCTAGCCTGGAAGAATGTACGAGCGCGCCAGCGCACCCGGCCGTTATGGACAGGACCGCCGCTTGCGCGATCAAGGCGAACATCGAGCCGCTGATCTGGGTGAATTTGTTGGAAGACGTCCGCGAAGGAGCTCTGAGTGGCAGCTTTGGCATCGTGCGATTCCGAACTAGAGGGCACCGGAGGCTTGTTTGCATCCTCGAAGGTGCCGTCCCAGCTGGGCGTTTCCCGCAGATTTCAGGATATTCGGTATCGTGCCAGCGCCCGACCAGCAGGCGGCCAAGGCTCCCTATCGCATGGAGAGGTGGTGCCGAGCCCAGACGCGGAGGATTTCATCTCGGGCGATAGGCGCGCGCGCTGGCGAAGGCGCGGGTCGCGCCGGCATCGGACGCTTCTCGGAATTAGGCGATTTACCGGTCGTGACGGGGAGGGAAGCCATGTTCAATTGCGGATGGCAACAGCATTATCGACGACAAAACAGGACGATAGCTCGTATCGGCCGGAGACAAGGGCGATTGGAACGAAAACCGGCCAGAACAAGTACAGGATCGTGCAATGGGATTACAGTGTATCGCCCTCAGCATAGTTTCGATGTTGTGGCGGTACTGTCACGATCGATTGCGATGCAATGGCGGAAATTTGGCAAATTCACGCCGCTCTGTGGCAATGTATCGGCACGGCGGGCCGGACGGGCGGGTTTTGAAATCTCCGCTATATGCACCGGTTTTACCCAGCATGCATGCAGACCATCCCTTCCGCTGCCGCGCCCCTTGAGAGCCGCATCCTTGTTGT
Source organism: Novosphingobium oxfordense (assembly GCF_044029435.1). NCBI lineage: Bacteria > Pseudomonadati > Pseudomonadota > Alphaproteobacteria > Sphingomonadales > Sphingomonadaceae > Novosphingobium > Novosphingobium oxfordense. The sequence continues at coordinate 486,853 of NZ_CP147007.1, forward strand.
CGATCCCGACCAGGATGGCCGTTCATCACTGATCGAGTTCCTGTCCCGACATGGCTATGATGCCGTTGGAACCGATAATTTGACGGCGATTCAGCGCCGAAACGAAGTGCCTTGCTTCGACCTTGTCGTACTGGATATCGCTTCCTCTCCGATGGGGGGGCTTGAGAGCCTGCGCAATTTGGTGCCCCTCGGGCCGCCTGTCGTGGTCTATTCGCAGTTCGACGCCAGCATTGACAGGATCGTCAGCCTAGAAATCGGCGCCGACGATTGCATCGCCAAACCGTGCGATTTGCGGGAGATGCTGGCACGCCTACGCATGGTACTGCGTCGGCGCGCGGCGCCCCCTTACCGGCGAGAGCCGACGGAGACGGCCGAGAGCGTCGCGGGCATTACCTCCGGCAATTGCCTGCATTTTGCCGGATGGCGCATGGATCTGGGCTTCAGCCTGTTGTTCAACCCGGCCGGGCAAATGGTTTCCCTCTCTCCGGGCGAATACAATCTGCTTCGCGCCTTCGTCGAGCATCCCCGCGCGGTCCTTTCGCGCGAGCAACTCATGGAGTTCGCCCACGTCGAGGATCCGGGATCGGATGATCGCACAATCGACGTCCGGTTGTTCCGTCTGCGCCGCAAATTGCGGCCCAAGGGAACGGTCGAGCTCATCCGCACCGTGAGGAACGAGGGGTATCTATTCACCCCGACCGTATGGGCGGAACAGTGCGAGGAGCTCCCCGATCTCTCGCACATCGACGATCACCGGCAACGCGGCTGAGCCGCGGATCGCCGCTCGGACCGACCTTTCAAATGATCCGCGCTGGAACCGGCTGCGGCGACGTGCGCGTCGCGCGCAGCCGCGTGTCCGAATTCATGACATGGGATTCTTCAAATGCGTAGCCTGTATTCTTCAACCAGCATCGGTACCCTCTCACTTGCGCTGGCATCGTGTCCCGCCCTTGCCGATACCACCGTTTCCAAAAGCACGACAACGGCACTTTCGACGGCAAGTGCCGGTAATATCGACGTCACCAGTGCGGGCACCATCACCGTCTCCAGCGGCAATGCGATCACGGTGAACAGCGACTCTTCGGCGACGGTGGACGGCGCGATTGTCGGGGGCAGCACCGACGGGGCGACCGGCATCTACGTCGCATCGGGCACGAACTCGTCGATCTCGATCGGCGAGGACGCAACGATCAAAGTGCTGGAAGACTATACGATCGATGACGACGACAACATCGTCACGACGGGTATTTCCTCGGCAAGCAACCGTTACGGCGTCTATGTCGCAGGCGATGCCTCGGGCACGATCCTGAATGAAGGTTTGATCTCGGTCGAGGGCCAGGATTCGGGCGGTATCGTGCTCGCCGGCGATTGGACAGGCGACATTACCAACACCGGCACCATCAAGGTTATCGGCGACAACGCACTCGGCATTTCCACGCAGGGCGTCGACGGCGACGTGACCGTTGAAGGTTCCGTATCGGTCGTAGGGTTCAATTCGACTGCGGTTAGCGTAGCAGGCGACGTGACCGGTGCGGTCACAATCCAGGGAACGGTCACCAAGGGCTATTCATACACCGACGACGATGGCGACACCGAGGTGCTGTCGCGCGCAGCGCTGCGCACGGGCACTGCGGCGGTATCGATAACCGGAAATGTCGCCGGCGGCATCTACGTGGCCGCGCCTCCTTCCGACGACGACGACGATAACGACGATGAGGATGGCGACGGCGTCACTGATTCCGAAGAAAGCACCGGCGTCATTTACAACTACGGCAACGGACCGGCGATCCAGGTGGGCGGCACCGACGACATCACCATCGGCGCCGTGAATGCCAATGTCGGCACCTACTCGATTGCCATCGAAGGCACGGTGACGTCGAACTCCTACTACAGCAACACCAACGCTTACGGTTTGGTTGTCGGCGGCGCGGGCGGAGACGTTACTTTGACCGACGGCATCGGCGTCTCGGGAACGCTTAGTGCCATCTCGTACGATTCCACTGCTGTGGCACTGCAGATCAACGAGGGCAGCACCGTGACCAGCCTCTACAACAGCGGCACGATCAGCGCTTCGCTGTCGTCCCCGGGTGAGGGGACGACGATCGCGGTTCAGGATCTTTCGGGAACGCTGACAAGCATCGAGAACACCGGCTACATCAGCGCTAGTGGATCAAGCACCGACACGCGTACGGCGCTCGACCTGTCGGCGAACACCACGGGCGTCACCATCTCGCAGTATCTCAATGATGACGATGCGGAAACCAAGGCGGACAATGAGGAGGAATCCGGCGAGGAGGATACCACCGTCTATGCCGGGATCTACGGAAACATCCTGCTCGGCTCGGGCAACGATACGATCTCATCGTCGACCGGCCTCATCAGCGGCGATACCTACTTCGGCGCCGGCGACGATACCCTGACGCTTTCGGACGATGCGGAATACAGCGGCGATATCTACTGGGGGACTGGCACTGCGACGACGACACTGTCGGGTGAGTCGCTCTATTCGGGCACGATGGACTTTGCAGGCGAGACCGGCACCGTTACCATCAATGATTCGGCGACCTACACGGGTCTTCTGACGAACGCAGAAAACGTGGCGATGACCGTCAACGGCGGCACGTATACGCCCAGCGAGGCGACGACGGTCAGCTTCGGCAACCTCTATGTGGGTTCGAGCGGGACGATCGGCGTCTATGTCGATGGAGACGAGAGTTCGACGATCTCGGTCAATTCCGCGACGCTCGAAGACGGCGCCAGCGTGAGCGCCACGTTCAGCAGCCTCGCTTCGGCGGAGGGGACCTATACGGTGCTTACCGCCGACGATCTTACCATCGACGGCACGCTCAATTCCTCGGTGAACACGCCGTATATCTACAACGGCACGGTCTCCTCCGACGACAGCAACATCTATCTTACCGTGTCACGCAAGACGACCGACGAACTCGGCCTGACAAGGTCGCAGGCATCCGCGTGGGACGCCATCTATGCGACCGCGCAGAACGACGACGATATCACGGACAGTTTCCTCGATATCGCCGATGGCGATACGCTGCGAACGCAGGTGAGTTCGCTGCTTCCCGACCATGCAGGAGGAATTTTCAAGGCTGTCACCATGGCTGACCGCGCGGCCGCTCGACATTTGAGCGATGAGACCACGATGTTCGATATCTCCGATGTCGATGCATGGATCGAGCCGATCTATTTCCGATCGAGCAAGGCGACAACCGGCACCGCAAGCTATAAGCTGAGTGGTTGGGGCCTGTCGGCCGGCGTCGAGCGGCATACGGATCTGGGCTACTTCGGCGTTTCCTACGCTTGGGTCCAAAGTTCGCTGAAGGACAATGGCGGGACCGGCATCCTTGACATCGGTCAGCATGATTTCGGTGCGTTCTGGCGAACCGCCAAGGGACCACTGATGGCTTATGCCCGCATTGGGGCGTCGCGGATTTCGATCGATTCCACGCGAACCTACACTGGAACTATCGACGATACCGACTTCACGTACGATGCCGACGGCAGCTGGAACGGGTGGCTGTTCTCCGGATTGCTTGGGGCATCCTACAAGTATGACGTCTCGCGCCGCTTCAGCCTGAAGCCCAAGATCGAGATCGAACAGATGTGGCTGCGGGAAAGCGGCTATGAGGAGACAGCGGACAGCGACGCGATCGCGCTCACGGTCGCCAGTCGGACGAGCAAGCAACTGAGCGCAACCCCGACGCTAACCGCCTCCTATTCTCTGGGAACAGTGTCGGCCGACTGGCAGCCGCTGACCTTCACTGTCGAGGCTGGCCGCAGGCAGACGCTGAGCGGAAAGCTGGGGAGCACCACGGCTTACTTCAACGGCGGTGACAGTTACGACGCCGGAGACGCCTTCACCATTGCTGGCGAAAGCGTGAAGAGCGCCTGGGTAACCGAAGTGGGCATGCTTGCAGGCGGGTATGACTTCACCTGGAGGATTTCTACCCGAATGGAGCGGACTTCAGATAGCACCGACCTTTCGGCCCGAGCCGCGTTGAGTGTCGCCTTCTGATCAATGACCGTGTCTTTGCAAACTGCTGCGAACGCGCGTCGAGGCGATCGGGTTTGGTTTCCAGGGGCAAAGCGTTGCAGCAGCGGCGGCGGCGGAAATGCCGTTTCAGGAAGGGCTTGCCGGCGGCGTCGCCATCAAGCAATTGATAATAAATCGCAATAAGCGAGATCGCCAAACATGAGGGGTAGCATTTGAAAAGGACTTGCCTCCCCAATTCTCGCCGCCTGCGCCGCAGGAGGCCGCGCATGCCATGATGCTGGTCGATGCCATGCGGTGCTGGAGCGAGGCGCGAAGAGCTGGCGAACCGGTCCAGCCACGTCTTTCGCATCTGCTCGGGGACCAGGACTGTGCGATGCTGACACCGGTCTTCGACAGTCTGATCCGACTGTACGAGATCGTTCTGGAGCGGCCAATCCAAGCAGGGAGCGGTCCGGTTTTCTCTGAAGACGAGCATCTTCTGCTGGACCTTGTTGGCGGCCGGTTCCCGCGCAAGGCCTGCCTATCTTGCCACAAGGAAATTGGCACCACCGTCGACTGCGCGATCTGTTCGACGCGGATTATGATGGCGCTTACGGTCCCGATCGATACGCCGTATCTTGAGGCCAGCGCTCGGTTGCGATGAACGAGAGAGCGCTGGCTTCGGCAATTGCATCCCATCGTTGCCCCGCGCGAACTGACGCGCGGGCCCCCATCCACGAGGTCGCCGGCGAACTTCGCTACGAAACGGTCAACGCAGTACCACTTGCGTGAGATCTGAGGTAGATTGAGCGCCCGACACTGATCACAAGCTGACGCTTAGTGAGCCGGATCGAAATATCGACAACCAGGCGCGAACAAGCGGAACTCCTGGAGAGACCTCTCGAACATGGCCACTTGCCTGTTCATGAGAAATTGCGGCCGCACGAGTTCCGAACCTGAACGGGAGCCGCTGCAATGAAATCGAACCTATACCAACCAAGCCGATCGCAGCATCCTGACCTGCGAGAGTCAGCAACAGCCGTCTAATGCCTCGTTTGGTCCGGCCTTTTGTTAAGTATCACCGCGAAAGCAGCAGAGAGTATCGTATCAAATGCCGCGACCTGCTCGCTATTGAAGCCAAATTTGGGCAGATGCGCGCTCACTTGCGACAAGCCGCGCAGATACTCCAGAATTTGCTCCTCAAACGCCCCCGTGACAAACACATCGTAGTCAAGCTGTGGTGCGCAGGTATAAGTCCGCTTTCTGATCGACGCCCTTGATCGCTGTGGGTATTCCTTGCGCATATCCGCCGGCATAACGATCGGGATATAACCAAGCTCTATGTCGGCATCTGCAAGGACGGATGTATTGAGCGCAGTGTTGAGATGTCCCTCGACACATCGGCGAGCTCGATCCAAGCTAAAGAATGCTGGCTGATATACCTCAGCGGAAGCCCAAAACCTCACGAATACGCTATCCTTCTGATTATTCGACACCCACGGCGAGGATTGACCAGAACCTTTATCCTCGTGCTGCGTATAGGCTGAAAATCCGTTGCACCGTGATCATCGCAGGCACCTTCGGAGAGATACTACTCACCAAGCATCCGACTGCACGCCCACCACAAGGCCGCCGCCAACGCCACAAGCGCCGCGCCGCGCCGCACGTAAGGCTCGGCACTGCGGCCGCGCAGCAGCAACAGCAATGGCATGACGAGCGCGACGATGCCCAGTTGGGCGACTTCGATGCCGAGATTGAAGCCAAGCGTCGCCAGCACCGTTTGGGTAGTAGAGAGTTCCAGTTCGCGGATCACGGTCGCGAAAGCCATGCCGTGGATCAGCCCGAAACCGCCTGCGATCCAAGCCTCACGCCGGGGGTAGATCGGCATTAGCGCGTGGGCCGCCGAGATCGCCACCGACAGCGCGATCAGTACTTCCACCCCCTGCCCCGCTGCTGGAAGCAGCCCCAGCGAGGTGGCGAGCAGCGACAGCGTATGTCCGCCCGTGAACGCGGTCACCCGCCAGAAAGTATTGGCAAGCACCCGGCGATTGTCGCGCTCGGCAATCCAGTTGCCGGCTCGTGCGGCAAGCGGCGCGGTGAGCAGCAGCGTCACCAGAAACGCGATATGGTCAGCGCCCTCGGCGATATGCTCGATGCCCAGCGCAATCATCGCCAGCAACGCAGAAAAGCCTGCGCCCTCTGTCCCGCCGATGACAATTGCACGCTCATCGCGCTCGAGCTTTCCGAGCACACGCGGATGTCCGGGAAGCACCCCACCCTGCCAATCCTGATCCACCGAGACGATCGCCGCATCGGGAATGACGTCGCGAATGATCACGTCGTAGCCGAGGCGCGCACGCCGCGGATCGTGTCCTGCCGGAGCGTGAGCCTCGATATCGACCGTCCAGTTGCGGGTATTGGCCGCGGGCTTATCGAGCGAAAGCACATGCAGCTTCCACGCCTGCCCGTCGGTGCTCGCCAAATGGACATTGGCCAGCACGTAATCGCGCACGGCGCGTTCAGGCGGCACCGGATATGCCGTGAACCCTGGCCCCGGATCGGCAATCCGCCCGGTCGAAATTAATGCCATAGCCAGGCGGTCGAAGGGCAACGTCAGCCGCAACAGCCACCGCCCTTCGTGCATGCGCACAGCCACGCCGGAATCGGGCATCGGATGGGCAGGTGCGGATGCCGGAAACAGCGCCCCGAGCAGTAACAGAAAGGGCAGCCATCGCCGGCCGCCCCGGCCCAACCCTCTCACCTCAGAAACTGAAATTGCCGCCATAGTCGTAAGTCTTGTCGCGCCAGACGGTGTGGTAGTGGGTCGCGCTGAACACGACACCGCTCTGGACGGAGAACTCGATCCAGATGCGCGGACCGTCGATGCGCATGTAGGAGCCCTGCGTCGCAAGGTCGGAATAGTTCGACCACGATATGTACGTGCTGCCCAGTGCCGAACTGGCAACATAGGCATCGTATTGCCCGGTGCCGTTGGCATCGCTGGCATACGTCGCGATGGCGGCCTTCACCAGATCCTGCTGGCTGGAATCGAGCGCCGAGACGGCAATGCCGGACTGGGTCGAAGGGTACTTGCCGTCTGCCTGCGGACCGACCACGAGATCACTGACCGAAGTGGAAAGCTTGGCCGCCGCCAATTGGCTGGTGCTGAAGGAATCGAGCACGGCCTTCATCGCATCGTGCTCGGAGGCCATCGGCGTCAGCGTCGAACTGCCCGAGGTGTAGCTCTTGGGCTCGACGCCCACGAAATTGGGGGTGAGGCTGACCGGCGCGTTGGAGGCGTCGAGCGCGTAGAAGAACGTGTAGTGATGCCCGGTAAATTCGAGGATCCAGGCCGAACTCGTCGATGGCGTGCCGAGGAACGAGACGTAGTAGAGGTCTTCTCCGTAATCGCTGCCGCCGCCGTTGTTCTTGAGGTACTCGTCGGCGGCGCGCAGGTTGGCCATCGTCGTTTGGCCCTGCGTCGAGAGCACGCCTGCGAGCAGCGCTTCGGCCGCTTCCTTCTGCGTATCGGTCAGTGCCGAAAGCGCGAGTCCGTGACGCGTCACGAATGTAGTAGGCAGGTTCGACCAGTAATTGGTCGCGTTGGCCTGGCTCAGCGTATAGATACTCGAAGTCTGCTGCGTCGTGCTGAGCGTCGCGAGATAGTTGGTCGCCAGGCACGTGATGTAGGCGCCCTGCCCGCTCGTCGTCGAACAGGTCGACGTTGTGTACGTGCCGCTGGAGGCCGACGATGAACCGCTCGATGAGGACGTGCTCGTCGAGGATGTCGAGGTGGAGGTCGTCGTAGAGGTACTGCTGGACGTCGAGGATGACGAGGAATCGTCTCCTCCGCACGATGCCAGCATCAGCGAAAGGCCCGAAAATCCGATGGCCAAGGCGCGAGAGGCCCTCGCTATTGGTCCAAATTCCTTAGGTCGCATCGATCCCTCCGCTAGCCGCCAGCACGGCTTCAGCCCATTTTGACAGTCACACTAGAATGGCTACGAGGAGGTCGTTGCGTGCGAATTTCGTGTTCGTTTCAGGCCGAAACCGCGTTTCTGAGTAGTATGCTGCTCCGATTGCGCTTTCCGCTTACGGCAAGGGTACACAATTCGAACCGCGGCGCATGGTCGGAACCATCATCACAAGTTGACCGGCGTTTTATCTCACCATCGACCAGAAAATCGGCCCGGCTATCCGGTAGTCCCTAACGAGGAACGCGCGAACATAGTCCTTGAGCCGAGTGTCCCTTGCCGCAAGGACTTCGAAGTTCCGAACACGCTCGACGCAGGTCGGAACATCGAGAAGTCGCTCGTCGCCCTTATCCCGCAGGCCTGTCGGCGCCCACCAACTTGCTAAACCTTACCGAGTGGGATTCTCGTCAAAACTTGGCATACATGATCTTTGCCGCTTGTAGAGAATATGGATCGCGGCAGTCGGGGCATTATCGAGCAGATCAAAAATTCCGCTCGACCGGCATGGAATTATAACTGCAAATGTTAAGTATCTCTCCTTCCACAATCGCCTCGACGAAATCAGCTCGATGATCAAAATAATTTTACGATACATCGTGTATCATCGAAAAATATCTCTGAAAATGACGAAATCCTTGGATTACCGCGCAGCTCTAGTCTTTAGTGCTGTTGCGATCTCGCAACAATTTCAGTCTCATTGCGACCAAATGTGGTTCCTTTCTTGAGTGAGACGTTTTGACCTGTATTCGGCCCCGACCTCGCCGCTGTGAAGCGGGAGGCAAGAAGAATGCAGGAGCAAGTACATGAAGAATATCGCCCTTTTTGGCGCAGCCGCCGCTCTTTTCGCCGTTCCGGCTACGGCGAACGCTCAGGCCTATGTCCAGGCGCAGACCGGCCTCGACAGCGTTTCGGTCAATGGCGGCTCGTCGGAAGGCCTGACCTATGGCGTCGCTGCTGGCTACGATGTGCAGGCGCGCGATGCTCTGTTCTTCGGCATTCAGGCCAGCGTTTCGGACAGCACGACCAAGGAATGTGAGCGCGATCTCCTCTCTGTCGGCGACAAGCTCTGCGTGCGGTCGGGCCGTGACCTTGCGGCGGTCGCCCGCGTCGGTACCAACGTTGGCGATACGACCAAGCTGTATGTGCTGGGCGGCTACACCAACGCGCGCATCCGGGTCACCTATAACGACGGGACCAACAAGGACAGCGAAGGCACCAACCTCGATGGCTTCCGTCTCGGCGCTGGCTTTGAGCACGACTTCGGCGGCAACCTGTTCGGCAAGGTCGAATACAACTACTCGAACTACGAGCAGGGCTTCAGCCGCCACTACGCTCTCGCCGGTCTCGGCGTGAAGTTCTGATCTAAGCACTTCGGAAGATGGGGAGCGTCATCGCTCCTCACCTTTCGCCGGGCCCGATTCTGTCAAGACGGCGTAATTTTCGGTAAAAATGCATCAGGCAGCCGGTCTGGATTGTGATTTTACTGCCAGCTGCTGGCTACACCCCCTCCTCCAAAATTTTATTGCGTCAATAAGTTGATTTCCCCTCATCCTCCCACCCCGAAGCAGATTGACATGATCCGCGATGCCGTTGCTCACGCTCTCGAGCAACGGGGTTTGGACAACCACGAATTCCTGCGCCAGATCCGGTCGGGCGAACAGGGCCATGGTCCATACATGGCAGGCGCGTTCGCAGCAGCCGAAGCGATACGGCAGCAACTTGGTGATCGTTTGCGCGGAAAATGATGCTGGCGGTGATCGCTGGGCATTGAGCAATCGAAATGGCAACGGGCTCTTGTAAGGCCTAAAGGCGCACCTCTCGAAACGAGCGTCCAAACATCAGTCGATGGAACTCCCTCCGGCGCCGAATGTCCAGTCGCGCAGCGTGACCGTCGATATCTGGCCGCGAGCGGCGTTCCAACGCTGGCCGACCTTTCCCACGCAGTGATCTGCTTCTGAAGGTGATCCGAAGGCTTGCCGGTCTTAACCGCGACTTCATTATCGCAGCCGCCGGCAGGCCCACCTTCAGGCGGCCCTCCAGGCTACCGCCAGCCCTCGGCAGTGAAGCGATCGCCCCATGCGTACTCGAAAACGGCAATGAAGCGCAGCACCTTTCCAACGATACGGTACTTGCCCTCGACCCTTGCGCTCAGCCAGTCGATGAGTTGCCTGACCGATCTTTCCTCGTCGAGAATATCAATGTCGTCGCCGAAAAGCTGCCGGCCGACAAGGAACGCCGCGTCGCGTCGAACGTCTTCGCTCTCGCGCACGGGCCGGCCTATCAGGATGTCATTCGAATTCATAAGGCGCGCCCCTCGATGGTGGGGCCAATAACGGTGCCGTGCAGGCACACAAGGGCCTCCGCCGCCAATTTTTCCGGCGTCGCCTCGCGGCACCTCAGATTTCAGAGAAGCGGAAGGCAAAATGCCGCCTCGTCCCAAGCGCACCGTACCCCAAGCCGACCGCGCTTACCTGATGCCGCGCGGGCCGGCATCACGCTCGGCCGGGATTTCCGATCGGACAGGCTGACCTGCATTACGGCACCGAAGTGCAGGTCAGCGCCATTTTTCGCCGGTTCGCGCTGCTTCGCCTTGTGGAGTAGCATTGCGCACCTGCAGGAACCGGAGCATCGCCGGGTCTGATGCCGCACGGTCACGACATTTCGGCCGCTGGGGTCTTGCGTCGCTTTCTATTCCAGCGGCCGGAATGTTTCGCGCACGCATGTTTTGCGTACGGGGGGCGGCGCCGTTCGCCCTCGGACCGATCCAATTCCAATCAGCCTATAATGTATCAGGAATGCCTTGGCCGATATCGGGCGCCGTTTGCGATGGTGATGGCGGTCGCCGCCGCGGGCCGCCTTGATCCATGGCTTTAGGCGGGCTCAAGGACGGTGCGATGTCGATAAACGGGATTTCTGGCGGGGCTGTAAACGGTTATTTTTACGCGGCGGCTACGCCGGAGAAGCCGGAACAGGATGATGAACCTTCATCGACCTCGTCGGCGACCAGCACGCGAACCGATCGTGAGCGGGATAAGCTTCGATCAGCGCAGTCGGCGTTGGAGACGATCAAGCAATACAACAAGCCGTCCGACCGCGATGCAGAGCGCAAGGCGCGCGCGAAGCAAAAAATCGCCGCACTCAAAGCGCGGCTCCAGATGTTGCAGATGATACGTCCCGTCAGCACCCGAGCGCTCGCTCAACTGGCGCGGGAATTGAAGGCGGCGATGAAGGAGTTCGGAGGAGCGTCAGGCACGGATGGCTCCTCAACGTCAACACAAGGTGACGGGATGGTTGCCGAGGCTGGTTCGCAAAACACCGCTGGGGACCTGAACGGCGGGAACCTCACAGCAGACGCGAGCACTGTCGATGGCGATGGCACTTCGCCTGATGCTTCACCATCTGCGGGGGAAAGCGGCGCGAAATCCGACGCGGAAAGCAAAGCAGGCGATGCCGAAGCGAAGGATGACGGCACCAAAGCCGCCGTCTACCGCCGCATGGCGGAACAAGCGTCGTCGCGCAGCGCCGAGCAGGCCCGCAAAGGCGAACAGAACCGTTCCGATAAGGAGTTCCTTACCGATGTTCGCAGCCTGGCAGCTCGCATCAAGGCCTTGGCGAGAGAGGCCGCGAAGGAAGGTCTGCGGGGGCGTCATGATGCCGAAGAAGCAGAATCTGCCGCGACCGATGCGGCCCGCGAAGCACAGAGCGCCGGCCAGGAACTGGGAGCGGTCAGCTTGTCGGTCATGGCCTGAAGCCAGCTTCACTGCTTAAACCGGCCTGAAATTGCCTATCGATTGTTATGTCGCAACCTCGTCGGCGAAGCGGGCGGTTTGACGTAGGAATGCACACATATCGTCATCCCCGTTCCTCCCAGGCACCATGCTGCAACGCCTTTGCCGCGCGGCGTTTCAGAGATTCGCCGCGAGACATTGATCAGATACCGACGTTGAGCAGAGAGGCAGTCCCGTAGAACTTGCCCGTCTGATAATCTCGAATGGCCTCGTCGATCTCCTCGTGCGATTTCATCGCGAAGAGGCCGCGGGCTGCAACCGGTTCGCCTATCGTGCCCCAGGCTTACCGGGACCAATCATAACGCCGCTGTTTGGATGCGGATTTTTGCTTTCATGGCGCCATCCAGCGGTGTGCCACGATGAACATTCGTCCGAGATCTTTTCCTCGCTATCCACAGACTGTGCATAACCCGATACCCTGACGCACGAGCGCGTTTCAGATATCCCTGCCTGATGTCCATTCTCTGTCTGATCGGGCGCCACAAGCCCTCCCCCGTGTCTCTCGCGCGGAGCAGGGACGATCGGTATTTGGCGCTGTGCGACGCATGCGCAGTTCCGCTCGAACGCACAGGCGCAAGCTGGCGTGCTGTCCGGCCTGGCGCAGCCGAGCCAAGGGCCTAAGCATCTGCGTTTGCGCATCAGGGGGCACATGCGGCTGCAAAGCGCGCTTGCACGCCGCTCGGAAAATTCGTCCCCGCCTGCGGCAGATACCCGCAGATTTGAGCTCCAGCAGGCAAAAGTTCCACCATTCCCGCGCCCCTAACCAGACGCGCTAACGAAGAGAATACCCATGCTGCTCGATGGCCCTCGCCTCGCTCCCTTGTCCGGTTCCAGCCCCAATGCACTCGTCATCCTCGTTCACGGTTATGGCTCGAACGGTGACGACATGATCGGGCTCGCCGAGATGATGCAGCAATCTCTTCCGGATGCCGCTTTCGTCGCACCGAACGCCCCTGGCCTCATCCCCCAAATGGCCGCAGCGCATCAATGGTGGCCGATCGACACGTTCTCCATGGCCGAACGGTCAGCCGGTGCCGATGCGGCAGCGCCAGATTTCGACGCCTTCATCACGGCGGAGCTGGAGGCGACGGGCCTCGCGAGCTCGCGCCTGCTACTTGTTGGCTTCAGCCAAGGGACGATGATGGCTCTGCACGTCGGGCTCAGGCGGCCCGAAGCCGTCGCCGGCATCGTGGGCATCTCGGGCATGCTCGTGGCCCCGGAACGACTGGACCTAGAAATCCGCAGCCGGCCCCCTGTCTTGCTCATTCACGGCACCGAGGACGACGTCGTGCCGTTTCGCTCGATGGAGCTTGCGACGACGGCTCTTGAGCAGGCCGGCGTCCCGACCGAGACGCACATTTCCCCCGGCGAAGAGCATGGGGTCGCGCCCGATGGCCTCGAGGCGGGAATCGCGTTCGCACGCCGGCTGCTCACCTGATCGGGACGAAACGTTCAGGAAGGGCGTCGATGAAACGGCGGTCGGCTTCGGCCCCGCCGGCGAGTTCGAAGCCCTGCCAGCGGCCGGGCCCTCCTCCGCCATCCTCAATTGCTTCGCAGAGCTCGGAAATCCCGAAACTCAGCGCATCGCACGGCCCCCGCTGCAATGCCACAACACTGACCGTCCACCCATTTGCCCAACAAAGCCGTCATGCGGCGGCGCAGGTCAAGGTCTGCGCCGCCAATCGACTTCTTGCGCTCAATACGCCGCCGACAACGTCAGAAACCACTGACGAGGTGCGATGGGATAGGCCGAATAGCTGTTCGTGGCCGATCCGATCGAAAGCGTAGATACACCCTTCTTATCGGTGAGGTTGGTCACGTTGAGCGCAAGTTCCACCTTTTGAAGCGGCAGAACGCCGTCAGGCACTCGTCCGGCGACGCGCAGAGAGGTCAGGAAGTAGGACGAAACACTGGCATCGTTAGTGAATGTCGCGAACCGGCGGCCAACGTAATCGCCGATCGCCTGAACCTCGATCGGGCCCACATCCAGCGTTGCAACCGTCTTGTTCATCCACTTAGGCGTACCAGGCAACTGCTTGCCGCACGTCGGCACAATGCCGCCAGTGACAACGTAGCCGCCAATGCAAGTGTCCGTGGCCGCACCGATCCCCAACGCAGTAGAGGTATAGTCGTTCTGGTATTTGGAGAGATTGTAGGAGACGGCATTGTAGAGCGAGAAGGTACGCCCGACCTTCAACGTAACAGCCGCGTCGACGCCATTCGTCTTGACGTCACCCACATTCACCAGCGTCGAAGTGCCGCCGGTAATCCCGCTTCCAGCGATACCACCCGGGTTGGTGGGGATCGCAAGCAGTCGGTTGCTGAAGTCAACGTGATAGTAGTTAATCTGCGCCTGGATCGCCAGGCCGTTGGAAAACGAGCGGCTCGTGCGCAGGCCCGCCTCGTAAGTCCAGCTCGTCTCGGGCTTGCCCTCATCGGCGAAGGCATCGAAAGCCGCCTGGCTGCCGGTGAACCAGGGACCGCCGCCGCCAGCGAGATAGGCCTGATATTGCCGCAGATTTTTCTGGACGTTGAAGTAGACCTGCTCGTGCCCGTTGAAATCATAAGTCGCGCCGAACGCCGGCAGGAACCAGTTCCTAGTGTTGATCTTGCCTTGGGGGAGCGCCGTCGTGCCGCCCAGCGAGCCGACACGCGGCTGCACCGGGAACCACCCGTTCGCCCATTGGGCGCTGGTCTTGACACCGCCCTGGATGAGTAACTGGTCGGTCACCTGCCAGGTGTCCTGGATATGCAGCTGCAACTGCTTGATCCGCGCTTCGCCCTGGTACTGTGTGAACAGCGGCTCCATGACATCACGGGGGCGGATGTAGGGGGTGCTCAGCGACGGATCGGAGACCGGCACGGCATACCAGCGGCGCCATTGCGTGGTGCTGTTGTGTTCGAACCAGCCGCCGAACTCGATCTTGTGGTTGGCCAGTTCAACGCTGGCTGCCGAGATCACACCAACGCGATCGATGCGGTATTCGGTGGTGCGGGTAATCATTCCCGAACCGCCGGTAGCGGCCACCAGCGCGGCACCCGAGGCGGCGGCCTGAGCAGCGGTCAGCGCCGTGCAAGCGGACGGGCGGATCCCGTTGCCATTGGCGGCAAAGCGGCAATTGGTAGGCCGGTTCGCATAGTTGGGATCGAGATAGGCCTGTGCCGTCGTGATCGACTGGCCGAGCGGTCCGGCGACGACGCCGGCACCGTCGTTATGGTGGTAGTAACCCGTGGTCGACCACGTGATCTTGTCGGTCAGATGCGCGTCGTAGCGCGCATAGCCGAGATAGTCGGTACGCTGCGCATCGGAATAGTAATTGCGATAGTTGCTGCCTTCGGCTGCTGGCGAATTCCCAAGCGGGGATAGGTAGTCCGTGCGGTAACCGTCAAAGTCGGGATAGAAGAAGGGCTTGGTGTAAGGCGTGAAGAGCTGGGCCGGGGTGGCTGTGCCGCCGGCGGATGGCTTGTAGAAGACAGTCGCGTCCTCGTTCGGCTGCGTCATGTCGTTGTAGTCGAAATAGAGCGTCAGCTTGCCGGCATCGCTCTCATGCACGAATTTCGCGTTGGCCTGCCAGCCCTTCTGGATACCGTCGAAGTCCCAGGCGCGTGCTCTCTGACGAACGCCCGAGATATAGACCGAATTCCCGCCGCCGATGTCGCCGCTATCAATGCGCACATACGTCCGCGATGTGCCGTAGCTGCCCACGGTCTGGGCGGCGCGGACGCCGAACTCTCTTTGCGGATCGGAGGAGAAAATCTCCACCGTACCGCCAAGGTTGCTGTTCGAAGGCGTTGCAAGGTCACCAGCGCCGGTGGCCACGACAACGCGCGCCACGTTTTCCGAAATCACGGCGCGCTGCGGCGAAAGGCCGTTGTAGTTGCCGTAGCTTTGATCGCCCAGGGGGATGCCATCCATGGTGTAGCCGAGTTGGTTACTCGCGAAACCGTGGATGAACATCTGCGCGTTCTGTTCGTTGTTCCCCCAAGGATCGGCGGTGATGTAGAGAACACCGGGCAGGGTCTGGATCGCCTTCAGGGGCGAAACACCGGGCAGGATCTTCTGGATTTCGACATCGGAGAGCGCCGTGGCCGAGCGGGTCGATTTAGCGCCGGTAACGATGATCGAGCCGTTACCGTCGTCGGCATTGCCGTCTGCAGGTGCGACTTCGTCAGCAGCGGCCTCGGCCGCCATCGCTTGCGTCGCGGAGCACAGAGTAAGCGCGGTGCCAGCGAGCATAGCCCAGCGCGCGGCCCTGGCCGCCGATCGAATTGCCGTCATGTGATTGCGTTCCCCAAACCTTGCGAGCGGTGCGTTCACCGTGCGGCACGGTCGGTAGCCAAGCACTGTGGCGGTTTGACTTAAATTTGATTGCAGTTTTAATTCATACGCAAAAGTAGTGAAATATTACATTGTGCAGACAGTCCGCCGGTCGAGTGATGAGCAGACTCGCGCCGATCGAAGTGAAATCGTGGCGATGCTCGCGCGACACGAACATCAGGGAAGCATCTACATCGGCCTGATGCCGAATACCCGCGCAACCAGCTCGATCTGAAAAGCGGTAAGAGCGGTGCCGTCATCGGCCACGA
The DNA here is from genome assembly GCF_044029435.1 of Novosphingobium oxfordense. Classification (NCBI taxonomy): domain Bacteria; kingdom Pseudomonadati; phylum Pseudomonadota; class Alphaproteobacteria; order Sphingomonadales; family Sphingomonadaceae; genus Novosphingobium; species Novosphingobium oxfordense. The sequence continues at coordinate 503,193 of NZ_CP147007.1, forward strand.
TTGTATAGCGCCACACGTCTCCACGCTCATCGTTCATGGCAGCTTCGACAAGCGTGTCGATCGTTCCATGCCGGATAAGCTCGCCAAGCGGTATCGGGCAATCCGCATTCAGGTGGCTATCGTGCGCACGAAACAGCTTCCCGGTTGCCTTGACTTCGCTTGCCTGCATCGCCTCCCTTTCGGCTTATGGTCGGATAGGCTCGATGAAAAGCGTCCTCACTTCATTCACATAGTTGATGCGAAGACCAACAAGTTGGCGACTGGCGAATGCCGCACGCGTGCCTTCCGCAGCCTTTTGACCGTGCTCGGCGCAATCCTGATTCGCCGCTTGCCGCGAGCATTGCTGCCCTGCCGAGCAATCGGCACGGCAAAAATCCCGTGACTGAAAAGGTTTGGCTGGCTTCCCGGCGCAAACGCATGTCGGCCACGCTTGGCGCCGGCCTTCAAAAATTGGCGCTTCGCAAATCCGCCAATCGGCAAGACTTCGCCGCGCGGCTCGCGAAGCGCATAATTCCCGATCGTTCCGCGCCCGCCAGCCTCAAGCAAGCGGCGGCAGCGCCTGTGCGCCTGCATCCTGCTGCTGCTCGAACCCGGATACGGTGACACCGACGAGGCGCACGCCCTTCCCGGCCCGCAGGACCGAGCGGATCGGCGCCATGCTCGCCTCGCGCAGCGTCTCGGCGGCGCACGGCCCTCGCCCCTCGGCTCGGAATGGGGCTTTCCCCAGCAGCTCCTACGGAATGCCTCCGTCTTTCCTGGATAGCGGCCCGCCTTTTCAAAATCAGTTCCGTCGATCCAGAACGCCGCCCGTCGAAGCCCAATTGCCGAAAACGGCACCCATAAGCCAATTCGAGCCACTCAATCGGGAGGAAGAAATGGATCGACGTCAAGTTCTTGGCTTTGCAGGCGCGGCAATTTCAGTGGCAGCATTCGCGCCGGCACGCGCCTTTGCCGACGCCGCCAAAGGCTCCCAGATTGCCTCTGGAGGGCTGCTCATCGACGGCAATCTCATGCCTCCGCTCGACCCGGAAGCCCCTCTCGACGAGGAATTTGCAGCGCTGGTGCGCTCGTCGGGTCTTACCGCCCTCAAGATGACGCTGGGTGGTAGCGGAAATCTCGACAAGGCACAGACCGATGCGGATATCGCCGATGTCGGCAAGGCCATAGACAAGAATCCGCAGTTGTTTACGCGCATTCGGGCTCCCTCGGACTTCGTCGAGGCCAAGCGAAGCGGGAAAGTGGGCATCATCTTTTCCTTCGAGGCCGGGGAGATGCTCGAGGGCAAGGTCGATAACATCGACCACTTCCGGCAAGCCGGCGTGCTGGTGATGGGTCTCACCTACAACCGGGAGACGCCTTTCGGTTCGGGGGTACTTTCCAGGAACCCAACGGGGCTGACACGGCTCGGCCGCGAAGCGGTCGCGAGGATGAACGCACGCGGCGTATCGGTCGACATCAGCCACTGCGACGAAGCAACCAGCCTCGCAGCCATTACCGCGTCCCGCGCTCCGGTGCTGGTAACTCACGCTGGCTGCGCTGCGATATACAAGCACCCCCGCAACAAGTCGGATGCCCTGCTTCGGGCGCTGGCGAAGAAAGGCGGGGTCGTCGGCATATACGAGCTGAGCTTTCTCGTACCCTACCCCGCGCAACCGGACATCGCCGACTACATCTCGCATCTTGACCACGCGTTGAAGGTTTGCGGAGAGGATCATGTCGGGATCGGCACCGACGGCCCGCTGACGCCGTTCGATACTTCGCCGCAAAGCATGGCCGCCTGGAACGCAGAAATCGAACGGCGCAAGAAATCCGGTGTTTCCGCTCCGGGCGAAGGTCCGCCGCCTTTCGTGATCGGGCTCAACCGACCAGACCGCTATTCGGTGATCGCCGATGCCATGGCCGCACGAGGCTATCGCTCCCGCACGATCGAAAAGGTGCTGGGCGAAAACTTTGCGAGGGTCTTTGCGGAAACCTGGAAGTCCGAACCGCAATAGGCATGTAACCGAGCGCTTACTCAGGTGACCACCTGTGGGCTGATTATGACAAACTCAGCCTAGCCAGATTGGGAACGATCGTTACACATGTGCGCTCCCTACTCCGGGAGATTACCTATGGCCGCAAAACTGAAAGTATTCCGAACGGCCGCTGGTTTTCATGATGTCTATGTTGCGGCGACCAGCCAGAGGGCCGCGCTCGCGGCGTGGGGCGCAGACAGCAATCTTTTCGCCAGTGGCTTGGCCGAGCGGGTCGAGGATCCCGGACTCATGAAGGCGCCGCTCGACAATCCCGGCACGGTAATCAAGGTGCCGCGAGGCACTGCGGCAGAGCACCTGTCTTCGCTCCTTGCGCTCCCGCGCAAGACAGCAGCCAGGCATTCCGCACCGGCGGCTGAAGATGAGCCGGTCAAAAGCCGTCGGTCCAAGGCTGCTCCACCGCCGACGCCGAGCAGGCCTCCGCCACCCCGCCCGAACAGAAACAAGCTCGATGAAGCCGAAGAGACCCTCGTCCGACACGACCGCGACCTTGAAACGGAACTGGCTGAGCTCGAGGCCGAGCGAAAACGGATTTCGGAAAAGATTGCCGCCCGGCGCGCTGCGGCCGACAGACGGCGTGCCAAGCTCGCCGGTCGCCGCGACAAGGCAAAAGAAGTCTACGAGGTGGCTATGGATCGCTGGCGCAAGGCGACTTGAGGCAGAGCCGCGCCGAACCGAGAGGAGCAACTCCTTTCAGCCCGAAAGGTTTAGGCGTCTTGCGCCAATTGGAGTACCTTCCTGCCATCGTCGGCCCTGAAAGGCCCGCTGACGCCTGAGAGACAGCCGATCGTTGCGTGCTCCCGCCAAGTCGAGGAGCACTGCCATGCACCGCTTCACCATCGTGCCCACTGACCCGTCCCATCAGCCCATCGAGATAACCGCTCTCGATGCCGCAGCCGTCCTTCCGATCATCGACCGGCTCGGTTGCGGCGAGGTCCACGTGCATCGCAACAGCGCCTATGTCTTTTCGGCCCAGCCTAACGGCAATGGTTTCTGGTCGATCTTCCAGCGCAAGGATTCCGCGGAGATCCCGGCAGGTTCGGGCCTGCCGTTCTTGCCCCCGCCGACTTCCAGGTGGGATTGATCGACCCTCCGGTCCAAAACGCCCGAACGACAGCGATTTCAAGGAATGCAACCAGATAGGGCAACACTGGTTGCATTCCTTGCATTTGCGGGAGCGCGCTGCAACCGACATATGGCGTGTGCCTTTCAGGCATCCTCTCCCAAAAGACTTCCCAAGCCGGCCCTCGTGGCCGGCTTTTTTTTGCGCCTTTGCTTCGGCGGACCGAGCATGTCAGCCAAACACCCAGTAGCGGGCTCCCCTCTCGTCCTCGACCAGGAAGTAGTCGCGCACGCTCAGCCATTCCGCTTCGCTCAGATGCCATTCGCCATAGATGCGCTCCGGGCCGTCGCCGCGCGCCGCCTGACGCCGCGCCACACGAAATGAACCGGGGGATGGTCGGGCAGAAGCGCCATCGTCTCGATCGTTTCCGGGCGTACGAGCAGCCGCGCCGGGCGCGGCCAACGCTGCGGCCAGCGCAGCAGGGTCGGATCAGCCATAGGCGCGATGCGCAGGGTCGAGCGCTCGGGGATATGGCTTTCGCGCGCGGCCAGCCGGAAGAGCCGTTCCTCGCCGACCCGATTGCCGAGCACATCGACGAGCGCCGCGACTTCGGGAACAGCTCGCTCTCCCAGCGTCGAGATCGTGCGAAGACCGAGCGGCTCGGCGACAGGGGCAGCGAGCATCATACGCTCGACCCCCGAAGCCCGGATCGATGGTCTGGATTTTGTCGCAGAGAAGGCGCGCCAATTGCTTCTCGCGGCTTGGCTTTGCGAGTCCCGCTCGGATCGCCTGCACTGCATTGTCGACGCGGTGGAAACGTAGGTCGAGCCGGCGTGCGCCAAGCCCTGCTTCCTCCAGCTCCAGAGCCAGCGCGTCGACCAGCTTGCGCGTATAGCGTTCGAGCGTCTCGGCCGCGCCGATCGGCTCGGCAAAGCGCCGCTCAACCTCGATGCGCTCGCGTGCTTCGACCGGTTCGAAGGGCTCGGAAAGTCGGCCATAAACCTGATCGAGCCGGGCGCGACCGCAGCCTCGATCTTCGTCGCGATTTCGATGATTCAAATAGCGAATCGTTTGAAAGCAGCTCGTAGTGTCGTAAAGTTAGCGAGCCCTTAAAGGGCATCGCACGCACCCCCAGAACCCGCTGAGCAAACGCTCGGCGGGTTCGACCACAAAACGCTCAATAAGGCGGGCTTGCTCTCGCAGAGAACGAACTTTGACATCGCTTTTTGTTCTCGTCGGTATGGGCTCAACTAAGCGGAGCGGCTCTCAATCAACGGCGCTCCTGCTTTGTGCACCTTTCCCGTTGCGTTCTGGTGCTGGGCAAACGTTGGCTTGGACACGTCTTGGAGCTGCGCGATAAAGGCTCACAGACCGACAGCTGGACTGGCCGCGGTCTCTTCCATGCCCACACCGGACGACAGAGATCGCTACCGGATCACTTAGCCGTCAGCGGACTTCCGTTCTGGAACGACGCATGACCCTACGAAAGTCAGCTTTTTTTCCATGGGGTACAACAAGGTCTGGCAGAATAGTCGACGGGGAGCCTGTCCGTTCGGACAGCTTTTATAATATCCTGGCGCCCAGTGCAGTTTTCGGCTCGTCGTCCCGGCCAAACCAGCACTATCGGGCACCGGATCCTGTCGCAGATCGATGATGTCCAGCCTGGCGCCTGCCCGGCATGCGATACGCCGGATAAACGCCCCTCCTCTCCCTACCTCGTTTGTTTAAAATCATGCAAACTGACCACGCGCCCGTTTCATTGCCGCCTGGGTTTCTCATTGTCTCACGCCGTGGTTTAAGCTTGCATGAGGGATTCGGGATGATGGGATCTTCAGGCGAGCGCTGGAAAAATCCTTGTTGACCGCACCCGAATTGCAAACGGAAATCCTTTGTCCGGCCCCGACCCATTATTCGTAATGGCGAAATGCGCCTGCGTTAGAACGACAACGAAGGCGGAGCGAGTTGGTCCATAATTTGAGCTGGCAAAACAAAAAATCCCAGGGCCGCCCGATCTCCATGTCCGATGACGATCAAATCTCCCGATCGCCGTGAACCGACCTGGTTTCGCCATTGCTTATCGGACGCTGGGCACTTCCCAGGATTGCCCGGCATCCAGCGTGCGGAAGCGGCCCGGCTGGATGGCACGACGGGTCAGCGTAGCCGCCAATCGCGTTGGGGCGTCATCCACGGCTTCCTCTCCCAATTCGAAAGTGCCCCAGTGCACGCCCAAGGCCCAGGCCGGATGAAGAATGTCGAAAGCCTCGACCGCGCCATCGGGGTCGATATGGTTGCCGGTCTGCTTCTCGGTCAGCTTGTAAGGGGCGATGGGCAGGATCGCGAGGCGGATCGGACGCTTACCCTGCGCGGCCTGATGCGCCCAGACCATCTTCCCATCCCCGGTATCTCCTGCATAGTAAAGGTCGCCACCGGAAGGCAGGGCGATGCGAAAGCCGCACCATAGGGCACGGTCCCGATCGTCGTACCATCGCGCGCTCCAGTGATGAGCGCGGGTAATTACCACATCGATGCCGGGCCGAAAGCGGAATGCCTGCCCCCAATCGCCCGCCGTCGCCTTGATCCCGTGGTCCGCAAGCACGGTATCATTGCCAAGCCCTGTCAAGATCATTGGATGATCGCGCTGATCGATCTCCTTCAACGCGGCTATATCCAGATGGTCGTAGTGGTTGTGGCTGATCAGGATAAGATCGATCGGCGGCAGATCGTGCAGCTTTACGCCGGGTTCCCGTACTCGGCGCGGGCCCACAAGTTGGACCGGGGAATCGCGGTTTGCCCACACCGGATCGATCAGGATGTTGACGCCCTGCGTCTGCACCAGCGTGGTGGCATGGCCGATCCAGGTTACCAGCATCCGGCCTCCATCCACCCGGCGTGGCGGCACTGTCTGCACCACCGGGACAGAGGCGGGCCAAGTATGATGCCCGGCCTTTCCCTCGGCAATGCGCAGGAACGTGCCGGGACCGTCTCGCTGGGCGCCTCCGGTGCCATCTTCGCCTTCCGGATTGAAGAAGTGGGCTCCATCGAAATGGTCGGATTTCGGGCCGTGATAGTAGATCCGCGATGGCGGCGTATGGTTGCCGTCAAGGCATCCCGCCAGCGCGAGAGAGAGCGTCACGGAGAGCATCAGGCAGAACGCGGGAAATGCCGGCAAGCGGCGCCTCATCGAAGGTATACTCCATGCCGATGGCGCCGCTCCATTGGTCAGCGCTGCCGACGTCCGCGGCGATGGGAGAATGGCGATCGACGGCCAGCAAGCGCTGATATCCCCGCGCCGCGAACACGCCGAGACCGTCGAGCAGATTTCCCGAGATCGAATGCACTGCCATCGTACCGAGAGTCGTTCACGCCGCCCTGCCCAGAGATATCATCACGATGTTCGAGCCAAACCGTCTTTTTTTCAAACGCATGCCGCAATCGTCGGACTAGCATGAATCGAAACTCCCCACCAAGCCAATCAACCCAGGTATCTCCGCGCGATTGCCTAGGGATGCCTCCTTTCCCGCGAACCAATATTAAAATATGGCGCCCTGCGGACTCACCCTGGAAACCGACGGCTGCCTATCGGGGGGTAGGTAGACGTCGGTCCATATGAATGAGTATCCGACCGCCGGGGCCTCCAAGTGCTGAGGCAGCGCAAGGTGGCCCCCTTACAATCTCCGCCTAACCATTATAAGTTAGGCCAGTCTTCAGACGGGGTCTCTGGCTGCTCTGCCGGAAAAGCTTGCTTGCAGCATGCAGGCCGTATCGTGATGGGATGTCCGCCCAGGGCGCCCCGTCCCCAGCCGCCAGAATATGTCATTGAGCACCCGGCGGTCATCGACACGCGGCACTCCTCGCACCTAGTCGGCAAGAGCGGTTCGATCACAGACCACTCGAAATCCGTCAAACCGAACCGCGCCATATCAATTCCCTTTTCGGAGAATGAATCAGATCGCGGCCCCCTTTGGGAATCCTGTTCATGAGTATGTGACCTATTTCACACGTCCCGCTGCCGGAAACCGGCAATCGTCCGTAGCGCTGGGGTGCGAACTTTATCCCTTCGCGGTGCCGCCGCGTTTCTCATGCCGCTTCTTCGCCGCATATCCACCGATGGCGAACGCGACGATTGCGAGCGGGCTCATCCTACGCAGCAAGGTTGCCGCTCCCACGCCAAGCAACGCACCGCGGGTCCCGCTGATCCCACCGGCCTCCTTGGCTATACGCTGGCCGGCAACGGCTCCCAGGATTTTACCAATCATGTGCTTCTCCTTCACCATGACAAAGAAGCCGCAGCGCGATTGTTCCAGAACCCGTGAACTTTCAGTCGTTCTTCCAAGGTTGCACCGCCTGCCTGTTACCGGAGACATAAGACAGGACGCATCGGAAATGCACCCGCTCGCGGCAAAATAGGGCCCGGGAACTTGGATGGGCGGCTCACTCGAACCGCGCGCAGACGCTGAAGAGATCAACCGCGACATTCCGGAGGGAGTGCTTCGCCGTGATGCCACATGCAATGGCGACGCGCGAAAATATTGGCGCGCAGCCTTGCTGGGCGGTTCTGGCTCATCATGATGATCGGCGCCTGAATCGCGGTCAGCATCGAAAGCATCAGATTCAGGAAGATATAGGGATAGGGGTCGAAGGCGATGTGCCAATAGCCCTGGATGTCGGTGTTGAGCACCATCCATGCCAGCAGCACGACCATGAAGGATATGATGAAACCCCACGAACCGCCGATCGCGGCCGCTTTGTCGGCCAGGCGATCCCCGTAGTAGGCCCGTTCATCGGCCATATCCGCCGCATCCTGACTGGTCAGGTTACGCGTGCGGATATCCTCAAGAACGTTCTGCTCTTCCTCGTCGAGCGCATCGGGCTGCTTGCCGAGGAGAGATTCAGCCAGTTCCCGAATGTCGGCATGACCTGACGCCGGCTCTTTGACCGGCACCGTGGTCCGCTTCACCGCCTTGGTCATTGCCTTGATCATGCCTGCGCCTCCCCTACGGGCCCGCATCGCCTCATCTTTGGCTTACCCCCTCCTGCGCGTTTCAGCATTGCGTGGACATCGCCGCTTCCTGACCAATCCGTAACGTTGCAGCGTAAGGCTTTTGTCAGCGGGCCGGCGGCAGAGTCCTTTACGGTTACGAACACAATGTAGCCATTCGAGGTCTCGAGCCCACCGGACTTCCAGCCCGAACTCCCGCACCTCCTTCTTGGAAGGAGCTTACGTGATGTCCGCCGGTAACCTGTCACTCAACCGCCGTCGCTCGGTGGCCATGGCCGCGATCGCCGCCGCATCGGGCGCGCTGCTGCTCGCAACTTTGCCGAGTCCGGCCTCTGCCGAAAACTATCCCCCTTGCTCGGCAACGCGGACCGACGAATGCACGCAATCCCACCATGCGGGCAAGGCGATGCTCAGCAGCCATCCCCAAAAGGGACATGCCCGCAAGGCAAAAGGCGCCGACCGGTGAAGGCGCGGTATCCAGCCGGAGCCCTGATGCTCGCTGCACTCGTCGCCGGATGCACAACCGCCGGCACCGGCTACGGCCAGCCGCGCGGCCTGGGAGGCCCCAACGCCACCTTCACCTGGCAGGCGCAAAGCGCACGATCGGGAACGATGAACGCGTCGCTTTCCGATGGCAGCAGCTATTCCGGCCCATTCTTCCAGGTAACGCGCGAGACCCGCGTGGACGAACTGGCCCCGTTGTGGGTCGGCTGGGGGCCGGGAATAGGGCCCGGCTGGGGCCCTCGACGCGGCTGGGGCGGCAGCTGGGATTACTGGAGACCGACGCAAAGCGTCATCACCCACTATTCCGGCAGAGTCCTTGCCAATCTTGAAGGTCCAAGCGGCCACATGCGCTGTCGCTTCACGCTGATGCGCCCCTCCAGCGGCATGAGCGGCGGCGGCGAAGGCCAATGCCAGCTGCCGGCCGGCACCCGGCTCGATGCGAGATTCCCGCCGCGATGACCCATCCTAAGTCCAATCAATCAGGACTTTGGATAAGCGCCCGCTCTTCGCCGGCCCGAACTACGATATCGTGCACGATGTGACGCTTGGCCTCGAGCTGCGTCATCAGATTGACGAAGTCACCAACACCACCCCCAGCTACCGCGTGGGTGGCGTGTTCGACCACGCCTATCTCGCCACGCTCGTTCACGCCGATCCCAATCAGATCGTTGGCGTGACCGGCAAGCGCACGGCCACGTTCAAGGCCGCATTGCCCCGCGTCATGCTCAACTGGCCCGCCGCTCGCGACCCGTCCCCAAACGCCATTGCATTAGGAACAAATTAAGAGGGAAGCCCCATTGAGCAGCCGCTGGGAATAGCGGCCAAACTGCAGGCTGCAATCGACGGGGCAGAACGTAATGGCATTGGAACTGGCGGACATGATTGGAAAGGTTACTCGGAGCAAGGGGCTTCGCGGCGCAATTCTGACAACGACGGCGCTCGTTGGTACTACTCAATTAGCACTCGCGAATGGCGGGGCCTCGAATCAAAGCGAGTTCGAGACAGCACTGAATGCTGCCAATTCGGATCCAAGCCAGACCATTAACATTTCCAGCAGCTTCAACGTCTCCAACCCCATCGTCTCGGCAACGAACGACGTGACGATCTATCTTGGCGCCAACACGCTTGGCATAACCGGAATGGGCGCAAGCACCGGCAGCCTAACGATTGCGGGAACCGGCGGGTCGAGCATCCTAAGGCTCACCGGCACGAACACTTTCAATGGGCTCAGCGCATCGAGCAGCGTTGTCGAGTTCGACAGCGACAGCGCATTAGGCACTGGGCCGATTACGCTTACAACGCAGTCATTCAAGGCGATCCAGGACGCCAGCGTCTCCAAGAACATCACATTGGCCGGTTTAGGCGCGTCATTCATTACTGATGGCCATGTCATGAGCATCACCGGTGCGATTGGCGGTAGCGCGCCGTTGATTGCCACTGGCGGCGGCACTCTGGTGCTATCGGGAGCCAACACCTACACCGGCCAGACGATCATCGACGGGGCCACGCTGCAGTTAGGCGATGGCGGGAACACCGGTTCGATCGCCACGACGACGAGCGTCGCCTTGTCGAACAACGGCACGCTGGCATTCAACCGGTCCGATGACACGACCTTTGACCGCGCGGTATCGGGTTCTGGACTAATCGTCTCGCGCGGGGCTGGCACAGTCACGCTTTCAGGTGCGTTGACCAACAGTGGTGTTCAGGCGGCGGCAGGCAGCGGCGGGGTCGTCCTGGCAGGAAATCTCACGACGGCAGGAGCTAGCTACACTGGCTCCTCGGCTGCAGCGCTGGTCGATCAAGGCGGGAACCACCTGTTTATCTCCGGAGGCACCCTCACTGCGACATCGAATTCGGGTCTGGAGGACGGCGTCCAGCTCAATGGCGGCACCCTCACGATTACCAGCGGCAGCATCGTAGCCAAGACTTCAGGTGTCTATGTCCGCTCGGGCGGAGGCGTGATCGAAAATGCCGGATCCATCACGGGCGGAGACAGCGGCATCAACTTCTCGGGCAGCGGCAACCAGTCGCTGACGGTAACGGGCGCAGGATCCTACACCGGCGGCAGCGACAGCGGCGACACCGGTATCTATGTTCGCGCAGTAAATGGCGACATCGTGCTTGGGACGGCAGCCTCATCGCTCGGTGCGATCTCGGGCTCCCAAGGCATCGATGCACAGGTGAGCGGCACAGGCGCGTTACAGATCCTGACCGGCGCCAGCGTCGTCGGGAATGCCGGCAAGGCCATTACCGCAATTGCTAACACGGGTGCCGTCTCCGTTACCGCTTTGGGGAATGTTACCTCGAACGGCGCAGGCAACGCTGGCATTTACCTCTCCGGAAACAGCAATGCCAACAGCATTACAATAGGAACCGCGGGCGCGGCGAATGAGCCCGTCGTGCAAGGCGCGATCGGCCTGCGCCTGGGCGGAACGGGCACCACGACCCTCGCCAACTATGGCACGATCGGCACCAGCGGTTCGGCAACCAATGCCGTCCAGATCGATACCGGCACGCTAGTCCTCACGCAGGCGGGCACGGTCACCGGCAATATCGCGATCGTTGCGGCCAACAGTGCTTTGACCGTCGACTCTGCGACGGCGCAGGCCCTTTCAAGCACGATCACCGGTTTAGGCACGTTCAACCAAAATGGCACGGGCCTGCTCACCCTGACGGGCGTGAACGGCACCTCCACCGGCCAGTTCAGCGGCACCGTGAACATCAACGCAGGCATTCTTGCGGTGAACGGCACGCTCGGTAACACCGCGACCAACGCCGCGACCGTGAACGTCAATGCAGGCGGCACGTTACATGGTTCCGGGACCATTGCCGGGTCGATCAACGTCGCTTCGGGGGCCACGGTCTCCGCCGGTAATTCGCCGGGCACGCTGACGGTCAACGGCAATTACACGCTGGCGAGCGGCTCCACTTCCTTGTTCGAACTGGGCACACCCAGCGTTTCGGGTGGTGCGGACAATGACCTTATCAACGTCGGCGGCAACCTGACTCTCGCGGGTACGCTCAGTCTGGTCAGTGCGGCTGATTCCTCCGCCTCGCCGGTGGCAGGGGCCTACCGTCTCTACAATTACGGCGGCACGCTCAGCGGCAGCTTCGATACGGTGACCACGCCCACCGCTCAGTCCGCAACCGTCTACACGACGATTCCGGGGCAGGTGAACGTGCTGATCGCCAATGCCGGTCAGTCGCTGCAATACTGGGATGGCACTGACACTTCGGGCGCAGCTGCAGGCGGCCAGGGCGGTACGGGCATCTGGAGCGCTGCGGCCACCAACTGGACCGGCTCCCCCACTGGCAACGTAAACGCATCCTGGGGCTCGGGCGTCGGCATCTTCGCCGGCAGCGCGGGCACAGTCACCGTCACGGGCGCGCAGGACATCCAGGGGCTGCAGTTCACGGTCGATGGATATCAGCTTGTAGGGTCGGGAACGCTCAACCTGACCGGCGATCCCTTCTCGACTCCGGACCAGAGCTTCGTCAACGTGGATGACGGGGTTGGTGTGACCATCGCCAACACGCTCACCAGTACGGATGGGGAGATCGGTCTCGTGAAGCTTGGCGCGGGTACGCTCACCCTGTCGGGCACGAACACGTACACGGGTACGACCAGCGTCACGAACGGCACGCTGGCGCTGGTGAGTGGCGGTTCGCTTGCTTCCGACGTGTCGGTTGCCGCAGGCGCCACGTTCGAGAATGCCGGTACCGTAGCCGGTGTCGTCGCCAATGGCGGAACGCTCACAAGCACGGGCATCCTCGACGCCGGTCTGACGAACACCGGCACGGCGCAAGTTTCCGGCCAGATCAACGGCGCGGTCAATAATGGGGGCAATCTGCTTCTCATGGACACGACCACGGGCGTTGGCGGGCTTGTGAACGACGCTCTGGTCGATCTCGGCGGTACCGCTTTCAGCATCGCCTCGCTGTCGGGCACGAGCACGGGTGCCGTCCTGCGCAACGGGCAATTGACCGTGGGATCGGACAACAGTTCCACCAGCTATGCCGGTACGATCACGGACGGGGCCGCCACCACCTCGCTCACCAAGACGGGCAGTGGCACACTCACGCTATCCGGCGTGAGCACCTACACCGGCGCCACCATCGTCGGTGCCGGCGCACTTGACGTGACGGGCTCGCTCGGCTCCGCCATTACCGTATCCAACGGAGCCCTGTTGTCGGGTACGGGCACGATCGGAAACCTGACCGTTGCGCGAGGCGCGACTGTCGCACCCAGCGCCGGTCGCTCGATCAGCACGCTGAGCGTGGCAGGCAATGTCACATTCGCGGCCGGTTCAACCTATCAGGTCGCCACCACTCCCGCGGGACAGTCCGACCGCATCGCCGCTTCCGGAACGGTCACGATCCAGGGCGGCACAGTCAACGTTCTCGCCGGAGGAACTACCTATAGCCCGTCAACCCGCTACACGATTCTATCGGCAAACGGCGGCATCAGCGGCACCTTCTCGAACGTGTCCACGAACCTGGCGTTCCTGACGCCCTCGCTGGACTACACCGGCAATGCGGTGACCCTGAACCTGACGCGCAACGACGTGTCCTTCATCGATGTGGCCCAAACGCGCAATCAGCGTGCCGTTGCGACGGCAGTCCAGGGGTTGGCCATCACTTCGGCCCTGCCGCTGGCGATTGTCTCGCTCGATGCGGCAGGAGCGAGAGCTGCCTACAACGCCTTGTCCGGCGAAAGCTATGCGGCGGTTCCGCTGGCCCTGCTCGATGAAGGGAGGCATGTACGCGAAGCACTTCTCCTCAATGGGCGGCGGACGGGCGACGGTTTTGGCCTGTGGGGCGACGCGATGGACGACAGCGGCAAGTTCGACCGCGACGCGTCGTCGGGAACGGCCGCATTGAAGACGCAACGTGATGGCATCATCACCGGCATCGACTATGGCAAGGACGGTTTCCACGCCAGCATCGCAACGGGCTATTCCCACGGAACCTACAATCAGAATGCGCTCCGGAGCCGGTCGACCGTGAAGTCCTATTACGCTGGCGGTGCCGCCGACTATCGCTTCGGCCCGCTTCGTTTGCAGGCTGGCGGGACGTATAGCTGGCATACGCTCGACAACGACCGCTCCGTCGACTTTGCCGGTTTCTCGGATGCGCTTCACTCGCGCCAACACGCCAACAGCGTGCAGGGCTTCGGTGAAGTAGGTTACGCGCTTTTCAATGGTGCCAAGGCGGCGTTCGAGCCGTTCATCGGCTACACTCACCAACATGTGTCTGTCGACCCGACGGAGGAAGTGGGCGGCGCGGCAGCCCTCACCGTGGCCCGCGTAAAGCGGGATATCGACCTGGCTCGGATCGGATTCCATTTCACCGGCTCGGCACCGATCCCGGGAACGGAAGCGACCTTCGAGCCGCGCCTTTCGCTCGCCTATCAGCGGAGTTGGGGCGATCGAACGGGAAGCGCCACCGTTGCGCTAGCCGGTGCTGCTCCCTTCGAGGTGTCCAGTGCAAGCCTGCCGAGAAATGCCATGCTGATCGACAGTGGCTTCAATATCGTGATGGGCAATATCCGACTGGGTGCCTCGTATCTTGGTACCGTGGGCGGCAGCCAGTTCGACCATGGTGGCCGCGTGACGTTCGGTATCCGGTTCTGATCTAATTTCACCGACGACGCCTCGAATTCCGAAAAAGATTGTCGGGGCGTCGTCGATCCATTCTCGGCACATAATCCCACGTAACGTGAACCTTTATTGCTTAACCCTGTCCCGGAATTGCCACCGGCCAGAACGAGAGATCCGGCTTTTCATCGGCCGGGGTTAACCCCGGCCGATGAAGCGAATCCGGCCGGTGTCATGAGCCCCAGGGATGTGTGAGGTCGGGTCTCGTTGAAGTCCGTCCGCCACGCTTCGATCTTGCTCCTGGCGTCGTCCAAAGACAATAACCAGTGCGTGTTCAGGGATTCGTCGCGACGCCGGCCGTTGAAGCTTTCCACGAAACCATTGTCTGTCGGCTTTCCAGGCCTGCCGAAGTCCAGCGTGACGCGGTTGATATAGGCCCAATGATCGAGCGCCCGAGAGATGAATTCCGGGCGGTTGTCCACCCTGATCTTGGCACGCGCGCTGCCGCGCTCGAACAGCAGGCGATCCATCACAGCAACCACCAGCTCGGCCTTGATCCCCTGATCGACACGGATCGCCAGGCACTCGCGGGTGTAGGCATCAACGACCGTCAAGGCGCGGAAGCGCTTGCCATCGAACAGGGCATCGGACACGAAGTCCATCGCCCAGACTTCGTTTCTGTGCGAGGGCAGAGGCGTTCCACCCGCCACGCGGCCATGACGTGCCGACGGGGCCTTTGGGCCCGTAAATTAAGGCCTTCCAGGCAATAGAGGCGATGTGCTCGCTTCACATTCACCTCCAACCTTCGCGCCGAAGCAGTACATGGATGCGACGATAGCCATAGCGCACGCGGGTCGCGGCGATCTCCTTGATCCTGTTCCTGAGCGGCGCCTGGTCGCTTCGGATCGACCGATAGCGGTGCGTCTTGCGATCGAACCGGAGAACCGCGCAGCTACGCCGCTCGCTCACCGATAACGATCCTGCACCCAATGGACGATCTCGCGCAGTCTACCAGGCGCTACACTTAATGAGATGACCCGCCCTGTCTTCCCGCCCACACTCTGGGAGCAAAGGAGGAAGAAGCGATGACAATACGCCACAAACCCCGCGATGCAGCGGTGTTCGGCATAGATATTGGCAAGACGGCGCTTCCACCGCTCCCACAGCTCGACCTTCTGGGCTGACGTGAACCAGAGCCGTGAAACCACCATCGCCCACCTCCTCATCCTCTCAGATTAAGGTGTCGCGGTGATCTGTTGAATCTACCGGGCGCCATCTGCCGGTAGCGCCCTCCCCTGCCCCGCCGACAAAGCGGTCGTCGACCATTTCATCTGGGTCCCTTGATAGTCGTCCTCCTTCATTCGCAGGACAACCAATCCCAACGCGCATCAAGTTTCGATGACGTTTGACCGGGCAATAGAAAAGACGCTGCGGCACGCATTGGAAAATTTACTATCCCCTTGTGAGGTCTAACAAATGCCGAACGAAGCGGGCAGGCATAAGAACCGTCTTTCCATTCATACGTGCCCACACTGGCGGCGGTTGGTCCTCCCAGGATGGGTAGGTCAAACTCAACAGTTCTCGATCTTCCTCGCCTTCGACGTAAACGACAATGCGTTTATCAAAATGGTCTGTGGCACCTGTGATCTCTGGAAATGACTGTTCGCAAAGGGTTTTTTGAAAATATTGAGCAAATACGGAACGAACTAAATATTGGTCCGTACCCTTTTCGATGATGTAACGAGACGAAGGAGGAACCCTGAACGAGATTCCCGGCGATATGATGCGCAGATGGATGATGTCTCGCGCGTCACCGGTAGTGCAAAGTGTCGAGGGCGACCTGCCCTCTTCAGCATTCACGGAAGCGCTGATCGAAAGGCACCCGAGCGCCAAAGCAATGAGTTTGAATTTCATTCTGATTTTGTGCCCAGGCCCATCAAGGATGACAATATCGGCGAATCCGGAAAGTCCGGTCTTGGGTTAAAAATGGTCAAACTGTTACTCGGATCCATCGCGAGCCTGCCAATGCCACCCTGTCCCGCCAAGCAATTCCGCCGACAACGGTCGCAGATCAGCCGGAATGCCCTTTCCGCAAACCGGCCAATCATTCATGTCCCGTGCGAGGCCCGAATCGAGGTATACAGGACGAAGGGGTTGCCGATCCGAACGTGACCTCCCTGCGCAGATAGGTTCTTGCGCGTTCTAGGCCAGTATCGTGGCGAGCAGTTCCGCCAGTCGCAGACCCGCCTGCTTGAGCCTGTAAGAGACCAGATAATATTCCTTGGTTTCGTAGTCCGCCGGCAGGACCGTCGGAACAGTGGAACAGGCCACCCCGGTTCGGCCGCCGCAGACAGGCACCTTGTACGCATCGCTCGACGTCGGCGTTACCGGGTCGAGGAAGATGCATTTCTTTGCCAGATTGCGGCTTTCTACTGCCCAGTCGCGCGGAGTGTAGCCCGTGGGCGGATTGAGCGTGGTATCGGCCCACAGCTCCTTGCCCAGTTGTATAGCCGTCAGCCCGTGCTTCTTGACGATGGAATAGTCCCACACGGAATGCATGTCGGGGTACTTCACCACACCGTTCGTCGTGGTGGGGAGCAATATGCCGCCGGGAATGTCGACCTGGTTCTGTGCGCCGCCGGGCTCGGTGCCGTGAAGCGGCTGATGCAGATCGCCGACCAGATGGAGAATGAACTTCAGGGCAGTCAGCCGCTCGTCGTTGGTCTGGCTCGTATCCTTGAGGATCGCGGCATATTGCGCGATCGCCTTGTCCGCGCAGGTCACGGCCGGCTGGTCGGCAATGCAGGCGGGATCACTGCCCGATGGCACGGCCGCAAGAACCGGAATCCGCACCGTGTGTATCAAGTTCGGATAGGATGTGCGCACATCGTCTGCCCAGCCGGCCACATCTTCGTCGTAGAGGTTCGCATCGCCCAGGATCTGGGCAAGCTGCGCCCATACCGCCTTGTTGTCGGTCTTGAGTTTGGCTTCCGCGACGAAGCCGATGGCCGCATGGCCGGTTTTCGTCCAGGCATGGGCAGGCCCCGCCAGTACGAGCGATATGCCGAAAGCAGCGCAGAGCGCGACGCACGCTCGCGTAATCATCCTGTTTATCATGGACGTTCCTTGGATCTGATGGTGACGAAAAAGCCCGCCGCCCGAATGATCGCGCAGGGCGTTTCGGCACCTAGATGCAAGAGCGCAGGTCTTCCGCCATGCCGCGCCGGATTTATTTGCAAGGTCTACACACATCGTCGCCGGGCACTGTAATTGTATCCAAATTGTCATTCTCCGCAGATAGGTGGGGCAGCCATGTCCTTCTCCCGAGAACGTGCTGTCTGGTTGGGAAGCCACGTCTTTCCGCACGAAGCCGCCCTGCGGCAGTGGCTGGGCGCACGCGCGTCATCGGCGGGCATGGAAGTCGATGACGTCGTGCAGGAAAGCTATGCGATCCTGGCCTCGCTCGAACGCGTGGACCACATCCGCAACCCGCGCACGTACTTGTTCGAGGTCGCCAAGTCGGTGGTTCTGCAATCGCTGCGCCGGGCGAAAATCGTAACGATCGACGTTCAGGCCAATACTCAGGTTCTTGAAATCCCCGAAGATGCGCCCACCCCGGAACGCGTGGCAGCCGATCGGCAGGAGCTTTCGCAGGTCGCCGCCGCGATCGCCGCCCTGCCGGACCGCTGCCGCGAGGTTTTCACCTTGCGCAAGATACAGGGCCTGAGCCAGCGTGAAGTCGCCCAGAAGCTCGATCTGGCCGAAAGCACGGTCGAAAAGCACATGGTCAAGGCGCTGGCGATTCTGACGAATGCAATCGGGCGTGGCGGAAATTGTCGGAATACGTCATCTAGGCTGCGTGAACAGCGAAACGACAGCGAAGGCAATGACCGACCCCATGAGCGTGAGCGCGCTTGACGACCGTGCCGCGTATTGGGCGCTTCGTGCCGACGCCAATACGCTGAGCGTCCGGGAGCAGGAAGAACTCGACGCCTGGATTGCAGCCGACACCCGGCACGCAGGGGCCTTTGCACGCGCGATGGCGGCGAACGCCTATCTTGAGCGGGCGGTGGCACTGGGCGTGGAGCGCGATCTCACTCACGAGGCAAGTGCTCCGGCCGAACCGGTGGAGGAGGCAGATGACCTGCGCATGCGCCGGGTCAACCGGCGGCTCTGGCTGGGCGGCGCGGCCGGCGCCATTGCCGCCTCGGTCCTGGCCGCTGTCGGCTTGGAGAAATTCACCCGCACAGAAACGCTGAACGCCGAAAAGGGAAGCGTGCGCCGCGCCGCGCTGGCCGACGGCTCCGCAGTCACCCTGAATTCGGGAACCCAGGTTTCGGTGTCGATGCAGCCGCTCGAACGCCGGGTCAGCATGCTCGCGGGCGAAGCGAATTTCGATGTGGCCAAGGATGCCGCCCGCCCGTTCATCGTCGAGGCCGGGGCCGTACGCATTCGGGTGGTGGGAACCAGTTTTCTGGTCCAGATCTCGGACATCGGCGACGTCGCCGTCACAGTGCGCGAAGGTCAGGTCGAGGTCCGTGCGACGGGGGCGCAACCGTACCTGTTGTCGGCTGGAGACCGGATCGACGTGCCGGCGCGCGGCCCGGTCGCGCAAGGCCAGCTTTCCCCGGGCGATGTCGATCGGGCAGGCCTGTGGCAAAGGGGCGAGATGGACCTGACCGGTTTGACACTCGCCGATGCCGCCCGCCAGTATGCCCGCTACTCCGACCGGCGCATCCTGTTCGGCGACCCCGCTCTGGGCGAACTGAAAGTTGCCGGCGTGTTCTCAACCAGCGATCCGGCCGGTTTTGCACAGGCCGCCGCCCTGGCGCACGACCTTCGCGTTACGGTCGGCGATGACACGGTCACGCTCTCTCGCAAGTAGATTGTGGATCGCAAATAAATTTCACCGCTGGATGGAGGATCGTCGGGCGGCCCGCATCTAGCCCTCGAAAGCGGCAGACACGCCGCTTGTGGGGACAGGTTACCATGATTTCGAAACTTTTTTGCGGCAGCGGCCTTGCCGTCGTCGCCTGTGCGATCGCCACGCCGGCGATAGCGCAGGAACGCCAGTTCGACGTGCCCGCGCAGCCCCTGCCGGCCGCCATCGCCACGCTGGGACGGCAGGCGCAAGTGCAGATCGTTGCCCCCGGCGAAGGCCTGGAAAAGCTGCGGAGCCGCCCGGTCAAGGGCCGCATGGACGCGCGGGCCGCGCTGCGCATGCTGATCTCCGGCACCGGCCTTGAAATCGCCGCGGACGACGGCGCGCGTATCGTCCTGCGCCGTGCCAGGATCAGCGAAACCCAACCTGTCGTTCCGGGTGATGCCGCACCTGGGAGCGACATCGTCGTCACCGGGTTTCGCGCCAGCCTGACTTCCGCGCGGGAGATCAAGAGAAACTCGTCCTCCATCGTCGATGCGGTCGCGGCGGAAGACATCGGACAACTTCCCGACAACAGCGCGACGGAGGCTCTGGCCCGCCTGCCCGGCGTGCAAATCTTCCGCAATCGAGGCGAAGGTCAGTCGATCACGATCCGCGGCATCTCCAGCGTAGTGACGATGATCAACGGGCAGGAAGCCTATACCGGTTCCTCGCGGAGGACCTTGTTGAACAGCTATCCGGCAGGGATTATCCGCTCGATGGAGGTATACAAGGCGCTGACGCCCGATGTGATCGAAGGCGGCATCGGCGGAGCTGTCGACGTGCAACTGCGCCAGCCGCTGGATTTCAAGAAGGGCCTGAGCGCCGCCGGCACGATCCGCGCCAGCTATGACGATCAGGCCGAAAAGCTGATGTACAATGGCGACGTGCTGCTGGCCGGTAACTGGGACACCGGTGCAGGCGAGTTCGGCATCCTGCTCAACGCATCCTACACACGGCGCGACTACTACGAATCCTATCGCGAGAACCTGCAGCCGCAGACCAATGCTGCCGGATACATCCTGCCCACCGGCATCCTGGCGAAGAATCCCAAGGGGCATTACCAGCGCCCGGTCCTGACCGGCGAGATCCAGTGGCGCCCGGCCTACAACTTCGGCGTGCATCTGCGCGCGACCAATGTCACGGACGACAACACCTACACCGATACCGACTTCCAGACGAACATCGCCGCCACCACCCCGCTCAGCAACGTCGAACTCGTCGATGGCACCAAGATCGTCAAGAGCGCTACCTTCACCGCGCCCGCCACGTCCGGACCGCGCTCCAACCATACGCATCAGGTGCTCGATACAACGCAAGTCGAACTGGGCGCGGATTTCACGTCCGGCATTGCCACGCTGACCTCCAGCGCCGTCTACACCACGTCGCGGATCAACACCGACCAGCAGCTGTTCCTGCTGGCGTTCAACAAGGCGCCGGTGATCGACGCGGTATTCCAGAGCGACAGCAAATGGGGCGGCTTGGCCTATTCGTACCCAACCGTCGACATCACCGATATCAACCAGTTTCACGTTCGCGCCTATTCCGACACCCGCGAACGCCAGAAGGGCCAAGGCCTGCAATGGCGCGGCGATCTGGAGCTGGACACCGGCCCGGGGTTCTTCCGGTCGCTCAAGTTCGGCTATCGCTACGCCAGCCGTACCGCGAAGTACCGGTCGGGCACGGGTCTGGTGGACCTGAACGCGCTGAACCTGCCGATGTCCTCGTTTCCCGGCGGTGACACGCCCGTAGTGCTCTCCCGCCGCCCGGCTGCCGACGATGCATCCATCCCGTCGGGCTGGGTGGGTTACGATGCCGGTTACCTGAACCGCGATGCCAATGTCATCGCGCTCAACGAATACATTCGCACGTTGAAGGGGATGAGCGGCTACTTCACCGATAATGGCCGCCCGGCTTATGATCCGGAAAGCTCGTTCGATGGCAAGGAATCGAGCTTCGCCGCTTACGGTCAATTCAAATACGGCTTCGAAATCGCCGGCATCCCGGTGGACGGCGTCGCGGGCGTGCGTGCCGTGAATACCTGGCTGTCGATCGATGGAACCCAGCGGATCAAGGAAAACACCCCAACGACCGGGGGCACCATCACGCGCTACGAACCGATTCACGGCCGCCAGAACTACATCGATGTAGACCCCGCGATCAGCGCCATCGTCCACTTCACCCCGCAGCTTCAGCTTCGCGGCGCCTGGACCAAGACGTTCAGCCGGCCCGATTTCTCCAACCTCAATCCCACCGTCTACCTTGTGCAGGTCCAGGCCGCCTCGGGCAGCTATACGGGTGTGGCGACATCGGGTAATCCGGACCTCAAGCCGGTGCGTTCCACTAATTGGGACTTGTCGCTCGAATACTATCTCGGGCGCACGGGCGCGATCGCGCTTGCGGGCTTCTATCGCAACGTCAAAGGCTACATCGTCAAGACGACGCTTGAGGACGATGCCGTTCCGGGCGCGCTCGGCACCGTGGACGTGACCAAATACGTCAACGCCGGCAATGGCTACATCAAGGGTATCGAGGTGGGCGCCAGCACGTTCTTCGACTTTGCCCCCGGCGTGCTCCGCCACTTCGGCGCTTCAGCGAACTACACCTACATCCAGTCCGAACAGAACCTTCCCGCGACCGACGCCAGCGCCGCATTCAAGGGCCAGACACCCGGCATCTCCAAGAACAGCTACAACACCAGCCTGTTCTATGACGACGGCAAGTTTCGCGCGAAAGTGGCCTGGTCATGGCGCAGCGACTTCACGCTCAGCTACAATGCGACCGACCCCAGCAGGAACCTGAACTGGTATCCCATCTCGCGCCTGGACGCATCGGCGACGTACAACTTCAATCGCAACCTCTCGCTCACGGTGGACGGCACCAACCTGCTGAACCGGCCACAGCGCGCCTATTGGGGGACCAAGGCCTTTACCGATCGCGTCTATTTCGAAGGGCGCGTCTATTCGGCCGCCCTGCGGTTCAAGTTCTGAAGGGGCGGCGCAATGAAGAACCTTATCGCAGCAGTTCTGCTGTGCGGAAGCATGGCGTTGGCCCCCGCAGCGCAAGGCGAGACGGTGCGAGCCGGCACCGGGCCTGAATGGGCCGGCGCATGGGGATACGCCACATCGCCGGCAACGGGATCGGTCAAGGCGGAAAACCCCGCCGGAACCTATCGTTACCGCATGCGTGTCAGCCAGTCGGGCGATGCCGTCAGGCTGACTGTGACCAATCCCGATGGTGCGCAGGAGCTGAAAATTGCGACGATCACCGTCGCCAGGGCAGCCGACCGGGATGGCTTCGCGCTGGATGCGCAGAATATGCGACCTGTCACGCTTGCAGCCGGCTCCGGTGCGGCGCTGTCTTCCGGCCAGACGATCGTCACGCAGCCGGTCGGACTGGCGGTGAAGGCGGGCGATGACCTGATCGTCGAAATCGCCACTTCCGCGCCCAGCACCACCGTCGCCGGCAATGCGGGCTTTCCGGCCTCATTTGCGCCGACGACCGGGGGTGCGGCGGGTGCTACCCTGCAGACGATCAAGGTCCGCCCGCTCGTAACCCAGATTGCCGTGCGCAACCCGTCGGCCCCTTGCACCATCGTCACGCTCGGGGATTCCATCACCGAGGGCGCGCGTGGAACCCGGCCCGACTGGCGTGGATGGCCCGGCGTACTTGCCCGGCGGCTGACGGAAAAGCACCCCAAAAGCCATTGCGGCGTCGTCAATATGGGGATCAGCGGCAACCGCCTGCTACGCGATGGGCGCGGCACGGCCGCGATCAATCGTTTCGAACGCGACGTGGCTTCCGTGCCCGGGGTCTCGCACCTGATCCTCCTCGAAGGCGTGAACGACATCTGGCGCGCCACCCTTCCCGGCGAACCCGCGCTGACGGCCGACGATCTGATCGCGGGCTATCGCAAGCTGATCGCCGCCGCCCATGCCCGCAATATCCGGATCATCGGCGCAACGATCACACCGGGCTTCGGTTGGAAGGCCTTCACCCCGGCGATGGAAGACATCCGGCAAAAGACAAATGCCTGGATCCGCTCAAGCGGGGAATTCGATGCCGTGATCGACTTCGAAGCGGCCCTGCGCGATACCGCGACACCGCCGGTGATCAAGCGCGCATTCGATTCCGGCGACCATCTGCATCCAGGCAATGCCGGTTACGAAGCGATGGGCCGGGCCATCCCGCTCTCGCTGTTCCAACCCGCACGTTGATGAGATCCTGCTTGCCCAACAACGCCCGCAACCGCCTCGCGGCTTCGTTTCTGGCCGCCTGCCTGATGGCCATGCCGTCAGCAGCATTCGCCTGGGGCCAACAGGCCCATGCCGCGATAGACGGTGCCGCGATCGAAGCCTTGCCAGCGGATGGTCCCATCTTTCTCAAGGCTCAAATCGACTATGTCACTGGATCCGCGACCCTGCCCGACAAATGGCGCGCAGCAAGCGAGCCATTCGCAAAAATCGAGGAGGATCCCAACCATGGCTGGTTCAGGGAACAATTTGCGTTCTTGAGCCCCATTCCACGCTCGCGCTATGCATTCGTGCTCGCGCTTTATCGTGAACGGCAGCGGATCAAGGAAAGCGATCCTGAAGCCGCCGCTAGAACGAATGTCCGTTGGACGGGAACGCTGCCCTATGCCGTTATGGAGCAGTACGAAAACCTGGTCGCGCAGATGCGTCTGCTGCGGGAAGCGCGGGCAAAAGGCCGGGCGGATCAGGCAAGGTTTCTTGAACAGAGCTGTGCCTTCACGGTCGTGCGCCTGGGCCACTATATCGGCGATCGTTCCCAGCCGTTGCACGTATCTGTCAACAGTGACGGCTGGCGGGGGCCAAACCCTGCCGGATTTACGCGCTCCGGCACCGTTCACAGCAAGTTTGAATCCCGATACGTCGCCCTGATCGGCTTGACCCCGGCCGACGCCGCCAGCCGGATGCGGCCGATTGCGCGTCAGGACGGTGATCTGTTCTCCGAAATCCTGGCATTCCTCGAAGAGAGCGGCCGACATGTGGAGGCCGTCTATCAACTCGACAGCCGTGGCGCGCTCGACAACACGGGCGACACGGCTGCCCGGGAGCTAGTGATCGATCGCACTGCCGCCGGGGCAGCCCTGCTCCGGGACGTAATCGTGCGCGCCTGGCACCAGTCGGCGACACCGCCGCTCGATACCCCGGACCCACTCGATCCGGCCAATCCCGATTACGATCCCGATACCGGTTCCGCGCCCGCCGCGTTTCAACTTCGGCGATAACGAGAAAGTCCAGCGGCGGTTGATCCCGTGCGTGTCACAACCATCCTCAAAAGCGAAGGGAAAGGAAGTCCAGAATTTCGGAGGCGATATCGGTTTACAACACTTCTCGATACCTTCGAAACCGGGCGAACTGTTGGCGTCGCAGATCTTTAAAACTCTTAACTGTTGGTCGGAATCATCGGCATGGCAGGTCACAGGTTCCCCAGCTCATAAGAGCAGGATAGTCGGTGGATGAGCCATCTCAAAGACATGGGTCTGTCGGAAAGGCGGTGATAGAAGAGCTTTCAAGGGGCAGCCAAAGAGACGCGCTTGGCCCAAGCTCACGGGTCTCCTCAGGGCATCTTCTCCAGTCGCTTCCGCGGTGACATATCTGGCCCCACTGATCGCCAAGTTTGCCCGGCTACTTTCAGGCATCACCTTCAACATCGATCTGACGCCGCGTCGGAACGACTTTGGCAGCGAGTCCATAGATGCCGTTGTCCCCATGGACGACCTGAAAACTCTCGCCTAATCGCCAACCCATTGGCCTTGCTAACACCCCAACTCTATGCCTCACCTCGCTATCTTGCTGACTTGCAGGGCAAATCGATGCCTGTCTATGCTCTCAACGAAACTCGTTTGCTACCAGTGAAGACCCAGCGCCTGATAGATTTCATGCGCGAACAGCTCGCCTCACAGGTGATCGCCTCCGCTCGGAATTCTACGGCTTTCGTCAGAAGCCGACGTATGGGCAACCAGATCGAAGCGAATCCCGTTCCACGCAGGACGGGCCTACGTGATCGGCGCCGATTTCACCGTGGCCGACCTGCTGATCGGCAGTGCGCTCTCCTTCGATCGTCGCGTCTTCCCGGCCGACGATACGCTGGATGCCTATATCAGCGCTGCCGGAATCGGCCCGTAGCCATCCGCGGTGTGAGACTGGATGATCAATCCGGGCTCCAGGTCGCAATCTGATCGCCGCGCAGGCGAACCCAGGCCGACTGGCTCCTTGGCGGGCAGCCAGAACCGGTTTGCGACCGCTACAGCACAGGCCTGGCAATCATTGCCGATGGTTGCCTAAAGTAAATTATACGATATACCTTCGTTTCTTTGACGAGGGTGAGCCTTGGACAGCGCTGACGATGACGCACTCGACATTCCGCCCGGAAGTCGCAGAACCCCCGGCAGCCGGGTGCGCGGCAAGCCTGCTGATATGCATGACCGACGTAGTCTGATCCGCGCCGGGCTCGCAGGCCTGTTCCTTCCCGCGTTTGAAACGCAGTTGCTGGCCGCAGTGCCGCCTTCGCCAGTACCGCGCACGATCAGTTCCGTACTCGGCGGCCCCGGCAAACCGTTCAAGCTGGGCTTCGACCGCGGGCGCGCGACAAGCCTCTCTGCCGCCTCAGAGAGTATTCCGGGAGATTTCATTCACGCTGGCGCGGGTCTCGGGAATGCCGCCGGGACCTACCGCATCGCAAATGGTCCGTGGCAGCGCTTCGACACGGGCAAGCTGGAGCCCGAACGCGTCAGGACGACGGAAAATGGGTTACAGGCACGCTATTTCCTCGCCCCTGCCATCTCCGCCACTTGCAGTTTTGTCCTCGGACCAGATGGGCTGCGCCTGACCGTAACGCTGTCCAACCACACAGATTTGCCGATCGAGTTTGGTGATCTTGCTCTTCCGCTACCGATAAACATGATTCACGCGGCAAAAGAAGATCCTAACGCGGTTCTCAAGCATAGCTTCATTTCCGGCCGCAGCTCGCACATCTTCTGGCAACGTAGGGACACTCTCACCCCTTGGCTTGCCATGCTCCCGGAAGCTGGCGCAGCGCTCGAGTACTGGGATGCCCCCAAGGATTCGCCGGACCTCTACCGTGTATTTTTCCACGCCGCCGCTGAAGTTGCCGCCGTGCAGCTGGCGGGATCGCGTTGGCGCCTGCCCGCAACCAGCCTCTTGCTGGCGCCGGGGGAATCCGCCGAAAGAAGCGTTCGGTTCCTGCTCGTGGACGGCTACGCCGCGATGCGAAGGACCGTTGCTCAGCATGGGTTGATCGACGTCGAGGTCATTCCGGGTATGACCGTACCGACCGATCTGGAGGTAACGCTCTCGTTGGCTTCTAGTGTACCGGTCGTCCGACTGGAGCCCGAGCACCCCGCGCACACCGAATTGACCCCGCTGGGCGAACGGGCCGGGCGGAGGCTTTTCCGCCTTCGCTTCGCTCATCTCGGCGAGAACCACATTACGCTGCATCAGGCGGACGGGGGGCAAACCACGCTGGAATTCTTCGTCACCGAACCGATTGAGACGATGATTGCCAAGCGCGGAGCCTTCATTGCCGCGCACCGCCATCGCGATCCGGCGAAGTGGTACGACGGTCTGCTCGCCGAGTGGAATATGGAGAGCGAAACCCTTCTCGGCCCGGACAATTACGACCGGATCAAAGGCTGGCGTATCTACGAAGTGACCTGCGATGATCCGGGCCTCTCAAAGCCCGCCTTCCTTGCCGCCAAGAACGCGGAATATCCGGTGCAGGCCGAAATCGACGCCTTGGATGACTATGTCGAGCACTTCGTCTGGGGCGGGCTCCAGCGTACGACCGAAGAGCCATGGCCTTACGCGCTTTACGGAATTCCGGACTGGAAGCGCAATCGCGACAGTGCCGATCCGGGCGACAAGGGCCGCAAACACTTTTGGCGCCCTTACGACTATCCGCACATCGCACTGATGTACTTCGCGCTCTATCGCATAGCGCGCGACCGGCACGGCTTCCGCACACGTCTAAGCCCAACCGACTATCTCGAACGCGCTTTCGGCACCGCGCGGGCCATGTTCACGATCCCCAAGGAAATCGTCGGCTGGGAGGCGGATTCCACCGGCTTCTACAACGAACTGGTGATTCCGGATATGATCGACGCGCTGCGCCGCGAAGGCTTCATGGCGCAAGCCGACGAACTGGCCGGGCACTGGGAGCACAAAGTCGCTCACTTTGTTAACGAGGTCGATGACCTCTTCGCCTCGGAATACGCTTTCGATTCCACTGGCTTCGAAACGACGCAGGCGATTGCCCGCTATGCGCTCGACCGGCCGGAGCGCTTCCCGCCCGAACGTGCGCACGCTTTCGCAAAACGGCAGATGGATGCCAACCTGTTCTGTCGGGGATGGCTGCAACCCGCTTACTATACGCTCGGCAGCGATTACCGCGCGCAGGCAGGCGATGCCTATACGCTAAGTTACATGGCGCAGATGGGCGGTTGGGCCATCCTCGATCACGCTCTCTACGATACTTCCGATTTCCGTCCGCTGCTGCGGTTGGGCCATGCCTCGGCGCTGAGCAGTTGGGCGCTGCTGAACAGCGGCACGCCGGAGAGCGGCTACGGTTATTGGTACCCCGGCAAGGCCAACGACGGCGGCGCAGGCGGCGGCTTCGAGCCCGCTGCCCTGAGTGAGACATGGCTGGACCAGCCCAATCGGCATGGTTCGTGGTACTATTCCTGCGAAATTGACCTCGGCTTCTGCGGGGCCCTACGCGCGGCAGCTACCACGCTGGTTGATGACGAGCTGTTCGGCCGCATTGCACTTTCCGGAGTGCTGGAGGAGCGCGATAACCAGCTTCTGATTTATCCCCGCGACGGTGTGCGCCGCCGCTTTCACGCGCGGCTCGCAGACCGCTCCCTCGATGTTCACTTGCTGGACGACGGCCGTTTCGCGCCTGACGCACCCATCCAGGTCAGCCCTCGGCTCGATCAATGTGCGTTCGAGATCGAACACTCAGCGGGTCCGGCCCGCAGCTTGCGGCTGCAGATCTCGGACGGGAATGTCATGCACTGGCAAATTGCAGGAGCAACCCGCCAAAGTGCCCGTGAATACGCGATCCCAGTACAAGAAGGCGCGCTGCGAACCAGTCTAAGGGCTCGAGCCGGTTAAACCGGGCAGGTAAGTATTCGCAGAGCGCCAGCGGCGAACATAGGCATAAGCGGCCATTGGATCTTGGGCGCTGGACGACGGGGCATAGTCGATAGCTGCGGCGTCTGTCTTCATGTCTATCTGCCGCACGCTGCCGTAGAGCACGTCATGGCGGTTCCCCGACAGCTGCCGTCCATTTAATGAATTGCCCAGGAACTGTAGGACTTGTCGTGGGATTTACCTGCCTTGCCAGCCAGCGGTCCCGAAGCGTTGGTTTCGACAGGAGCGCACACGCGTCACCCCCGCATCAAATGCCGCAGCCTGCTCACATGCAACTTCCTACTTCGAAAAGGGATGGCTTGGCCGGCGGCATTCTCGATACAATTCTCCGATTGCCTTGTCGGCAGGTCGCGAACGCTGCGTCAGCCAGCGACGAAGCGGTTCATCCACCAGTCTTAGCCAAGCGACAACCGGGTGAAGATATATCAACGGATGATCTGTGACGTGCGGCGGACAAGAAAGGTCTGCGAACAGTCGGGCATCCGCGACGAGTCCCGTTGGAATCCGGATGTCCTGCGCCGATCGCCCCGATCAGCGGGAACGACATTATTATGCAAAATGGCTTCCTCAAGCCCCGTGCAATTGGACGGACAGGGTAAGTGAGCAAGGACCAGACCGCGCGCCATTTGTGCATCAACACGCACGACGTCGAGTTCATCATTAATTTATAACAGTCAATTTGCAAATAATACAGATATTATTCGCTCATTTACCGGCTTAAATACAGTTTAGGATTGAAGATATTGGAAAATTAGCCAATTCTTGACGAACCTAACAAATCAGACTGTGACCGCCGCCAACGTCGCCGCGGCGGACCGGCCAAACATGTCTGAGTTCTACAAACAATCTCGATGCCTCATCGCCCGCTACCCGCTGCTTTAAGCAGATTCAAATCCGTCGCTTCCTGTCGAAGCCTCGTTCGGACCGGCGAGTCGATACGTGTAATGCAACACACATTTCGACTGTCCGAAGAAATGTAGCGGGAAGAAGGCGGCGAGAAATGCGGCCAACTATATCGGAGCGGCCGAAAAATTAGCATATCGGGACAATCGGATAGCTTTCGCATAGAGGAGATGGCAATCTAAAACCGAGGTTGCCCTTCGTCGCGAGTTGAAAAATAGCTTACGGAATCGACCCTCAAAGGCAGGCGCAGATAGAACTCGCCGTGGCCATCCAGGAAATGGACCTGGATGCCGTCGTTCGCAGCACGTACCGTTCATGGGCGGCGAAGGAGATCCTCCTGCATCTCGAATCGCGTGCTCTGGAGTTAGACGTTGTGCTGGTCGATCACTCCCTCGAAGGTCACGACTTCAAAGCCTCAGTCCGTGACGGGGGAATGTTCGGTCGAAAGCTGGTGGTGATTGAGGTGGAATCGCTCATTGGCCGCGTCGAAGCGGTTGCGCGCGAAATCCGGCGTTGGTTCGACGGTTGAGTGTACCGTGGACCAGCGATTGACGCGCCACCTGGCAAGGTTCGTTTCCGACCAGTTTCGGCGCAGAGCATTTAGCCGCGGCACCTGTATGCGTCTCTGAGGCGGCGCCCCGTTAGGCATGCTCAAAAAATCCGCCTGATATCGGGTCAGCGCGCCTCGATCGGCATAGGGCTATCGCACCGGACCCGCGCAAAACATCGTGGTCCAGCAATGCACGATGATATGACAGACGACGTCCATCACATCACCGTGGATTGGGGAAATTTCCAATCGCCTTTGCAGCGTTGAAGATTGTCAGGGCTACTTCGGAAGCACCGCCCCTCTCCGCTATCACAATTCCTATTCTCGATGCTCGCAAAACGGGTTTCAAGGGGCACGCAAGCAGGGACTGCGGGAGGAGATGCCGATAGGTCCCGGGCAGGAAAGTGGCCCACTCCCCCGTGTCGGCCAGCGCTATCAGCGCCTCAAGGCTATCCGCCGTAATCGAAGCCACCGCCGTCAAACCGATGTTTGCGAGTTGCTCATCGAGAATGCGGCGGCCATGCGCACTTTTCGGCAGCAAGCACAGAGGAAAGCGCATTGCCGCTTCCAAAGGAAGCCCGTCCATGTATTGCCGCATGTCGGGATGCCGGCCGACGAACAAAAAATTGTCCGTGGAAAGGGTGTGAGTGCTTATCGTCGGCAGCGGCGCAGGATCGAGATATGTGATTCCAGCATCAATAGCGAACGTGTCGATCCCCTTTTTAATTGCTTCCGAGGTCATGGGCCGCAACATGATGCGCAAGTGAGGGTGATGCTTTTTCAATCGGCTCGCAAGCGGGGCCATGACAGGTATCCCCGCCGGAACACATCCTATACGTGCGTTGCCGGTAAGCTGATCCCCGGCACCGTCTAACGCCGCGATCATCTCACGACTTGCAGAGACCATCTGCCTTGCCCACGGAAGTACGGTGGCCCCTTCTTCTGTGAGACCCACGAAACGCCGGTCCCGCTCGACCAGACGCTTGCCGAGCATTTTCTCGAGAGCCACCAGTCCCGCCGACAGCGCCGGTTGAGAAACATTGCAGCGCTCGGCGGCCTTGGCAAAATGCCGTTCAGCATCCAGCGCCACCAAATACTCAAGGAAGCGAATTTGCATAGGCGTCGTCCTGTTTTGATAGGAAAACGCTATCATAACGGCTTGAATATTTCAGCGTACATGATCGGTGCCACGCTATGCGTTAGGACACGTTGCGCACAATCGCCAAAATTTTCATCGATGGAGCTCTCCATCTGCTTACGCACCCCTTAGAAACTTCGCTTCCGCAAACCGCGCCGTTGATCAATCATCGTTGGGGCAGCGCGCAAGCTGGACTGCCGAATCGAGCACGAACGCGTCATCATGGTCGAGACAGCCAGGAGGATGTTCAGGCGCGCTGGCCCCGCCGCGCCCGGGAGGCGCAGAGCGTCTCAAAGCACTGAATGGCATCGGCCAGACATCGACGTCATCCATTTGTCTTGCGGCGCTTTGTCCGCGTGCGTTCGGGCGGAGCGACGGCCGGAGGAGGTGGCCGGTTTTGTCGCTCGACCTATCAGCGATCACGCAGAAGCCGCGCCGCGCGAAAAGCAATGTGAATCGTAATGAGCAGAAGATATGGTCTCGGTGCTACGCCAAGGCCATTCTCTCCGGGTTGGGGACCGCCCATGCCCCTCCCGCGATATGACGTCGCAGGCCGCAAGAAGCGCATGGAGAGTTGAGATGAAGCGGCCACCTCGTTCCGCTGCATTCGCATTGCCTCAATCCCGACATTCATCTGGTACTTCGATGACCGGATCCTGCGAAAAGGCACTGTCCGCTCGTCGCTAAACCGAGCTTCGCGAGCTGCAAAACCCCCTATCAAGATCGGTTCCACCCCTTGCAGCAAAACCTCTCCATGGCCGCATCACCATCGGCGACTCAGAAGAAAAGTCGCGAAAGGATCTATTGCGCCGCCGCAGACTTACAGCGACATCCCAGCATTGCTGCCATTCGGCTGAATGGAAGACAATGGGCGCCGAAATACCAAACAGGAGAACCGGCCAGGCGCAAGGAGCCCGGTGCACCGGCGGTAACCGCCAACCTCACCGCAGCGGTCGTCGCCGCCACCGATGCCCCGCCTCAAGCGCTGGGCATCGGCTTCCCATCAGGAGAGGCGAGGCAAAACCATCAAGGGGAAAGCAAGGAGAAATGCGCACCCTGCCAGCCGCGCGCAGAAGGCTTTCCGGCGGTTCCCGAAAATTTCCTGGTCGCGCCTCACTCCGATCGTTTGCAGTCGGTCACGACCGAACCAGAAAAGTACACAAATCAGGACGGCGAGGACGGACTGCAATCCACCCTTGAGCGACAACCATTGCCAGGCAGGTTCAACAAAGGGCTTGCCGGCCACTATTATCAGGACAAATGCTGCGCCCAATCCCACCATGTTGCCTGCCGCCACCGTTGCGAAGTAGCCGAACGGGGGCGGCTGAATGGCTTCCTTTTTGAGGATCGACTGCAATTGCCGCCAACCATGGGCAATAAGCCAATCGCCCAAGGCCAGGCCATAGACGAGGAATACCACAGAAGCGGTCATCAGGACCTTGCCCAATGTATTGCCTAGCGACAAACCCTTCAGCCCGAATTGCGCCCCCACCTCATCGAGCGAGCCGTAGAGGGTGCGAAGCAGGTCCGGCTGCACGAGGTGGAATGCCAAAATCCAGAGGGGACCTGCGCAGCAGGCACAGGTCAATACCTGCCACCAACGCCGCGCGTAACGAAGGTTCTTGTAGAGGCTCGGTGTGAGCCACATGGCCTGCGTTGCAAGCACAAGCGGACGAACATATCTGTTTCTGCCGGCCAGTCTATTGAACCTACGGACCTGTCTGTTGGACCAGGCCGCGATTTTCGCGCGCATTGCCGCTATCGTCGTCGCTCGGGTCATGCATACCATTATAGACGAGGTCTGGCGATCACCGTGGGAAAGCAGGTACCCTAAATGTATCCTCGACGTGAATTCTACCCGGACACGCTTTTTTTGGACCACGCGCCGTCGAGGAATGGCTTGACGCAGTTCTTGCTCAACGAATGGTTGCGACTTCGGCTAGCTCGATATCGTAGCACTGCGCGCCGGTCGGAAAATCGACTAAGTACGTTTCTTAGAATGCGAAGTGAACGGGTTCACCGCTTGCGGCCGTGACTAACTCGGCCCGCGTTGGCTGGTAGATCATTCAGGAACGTAGACGAGATTTCCATCAGGCAGACGATAGGTTACGCCCGCCTTCACTCCGCCGCCCTTACCCATCTTACTGGTCGATGTGTAGCGTTCCAGCTTTTCGCCATCTTTGACGGTAATCGTCATGTCCGCCTTGCCCGGATTCTCGACGACAATGACGTCCTTTGACTGAAAAGGATTGAGTGGATTGCGCGCGATAAGGACCATGAGAACGGCGCAAATTACCAGGAACAGATCCACAAGGTTCACCACCGAGAGGATCGGATCGTCAGCCTCATCATCTTCAAGAAAGCGCATCAGGCGGCACTTTCGGTTTCAATGGCCCGCAATTCTTCCAGCAACCACCGCCGCCGGATCGTGTAGACGAAGAAGCTGATCGATGCGGCAACCAGCGCCAGGATCACCGAAGAGAAAGCCACGACGAGGTTCTTGCCGACCGCCGCACCATCATTGCTGCCAAGCGCCAGCAATGCCGGCCCCATCGGGATCATCGTCGCCACCAGCCCCAGCATCGGCGCGCTGCGTGAAACGATGCGCAGCCATTCGAGGCGGCGCATGATAAACAGTTCGAGATCGTCGCTGGCACATCCCGTGCGTGCACGATGACGGGCAAGTGGCCGCCCGGCCCCGCCCGCAGCTCGCGCGGCAGCCTCGAAAGCGAAACTTCCCAAACTTGCGATCGCAAAGATCAACGCCAACAGGATCAGTATCATCACTGGCATCAGAAACAGTCGGGAAGCATCGTAAAGCGTGGATTCAAGTGCTGGCATGGGCAGTCTTTCGCGGAAGGATGGTCCGGCGCGCCCCGGCTTCGAGCGCCACGCCGATCAGGAAGAAGAGAACAATGGCGAATAACGCAGGCATCTGGCCGCGCATGGCGGTTGGCAGGGGCGTTGCTTCGGTCTTCTGCCGCTCCAGCACGCGCCCAAAAGGCGGCGGCGGAGGGGGTGCGGACGCGGCTGACGGACTTGATTTCACCGTGGACGAGGACGCGGCGGCCGTGGACGCGGGAGATGCACCGGCTGACGGCGCAGCGGCCGTCAGGCCAAAGCCGCTTCCCTCCAGCTGCATCCGTGCGCTCCTGTCCGCGTTGGCAATCGCCTGCGCAACGTCTGCGCGGCGACGCGCGAGCGAAACCCTGGTGGCGGAATCGGGCTTCCAATATCCGCGCGAGACGGCTTCCAGCATCCGGTCCACCATTTGCAACTGCGCGCCGGGATGAACACGGGCGAAGAACCTGCCGAGGCCCAACTTGCGAGTGTCGGCAACGTACGTTTCATGCATAGCCTGCCACTGGTCAGCGCGCACGCTGCCCGGGTCGGTTACCTGCCAGCCCCATAGATTATTGACGATCGCCGCCATGGCATTGGCCCCCGCATATCCCTCTTGCTGCATTGCACTGATCCACTGCGGATTGAGGTAGCGAGCACGCAGTTCCTCGGAAATATAGCCGCCTGCGCTCGTCACGCGGGCCTCGCTCCCACGCATGTCGGTCACGAAAAGGTCCGGCGCGCGCCCCGACACCGTACGCACCGCCAGCGATAGGCCGCCAAGATGCTCGAAGGGATGGTCGGTCGATAGCAAGCCATGAACATTCGACGATCGCACCAACACCGCAGCATCGACATCACGCAATTGCTCGGCGAACAGGTCGGTATCTTTCAGCGAAAGACCCCAGTCGCGCGCGCCGTAAGCATGGCCGAGGCGGGCAAGATAGGGTTCGGCGAGCGACGCTTCGTCTTTCCACGCACCGCTACCGTCGGCAACCACGCGATCGGGCAACCCTGTACCGTAATCTCCCGGCACATTGGTGAAGATGCGCAGGCGAGATAGGTCAAGGGCGCGCTCCTGCGCCATTCCGGAGGCGACAAGACGCTTTTCCAAAGCCCGCGCATTGGCAGCAGGGCCGGTGGGTTCGTCGAGCGCGGCGACACGGTCGATACCATCGGCCAGCAGGCGCATGAACACATCGAACTGATCGCGATAGACGCTGGTGGGCTGCATCAACACATCGATGCGCGGATGGCCGAGCTGAACGGCGGGCACTATTTCCAGGCCCTCCACCTTGCCGCCCCGCCCCCAGACAGGCCGCAGGCCGAGCGCTTGCAGGATCTGCCCCTCGCCAATGCCAAGCGTGCGGATCGTCTCGCTCGAGAACATCGAGAAAGCGAGCTTGCGCGGCCACTCCCCGCCATGTTTCTCGCGATAGGCTTCCAGCAGCCGGTCGAGCGCCCTACCCCCTTCGGCATAGGCGGCAGGCGTTGGCACTTTCTGCGCATCGAAGGCATAAAGGTTGCGCCCGCTCGCCGCCTCCGGCTCACGCACCGGATCACCGCCGGGACCGGCCCGCACGAAGCCGCCGGCAAGTCCCTGCAAAAGCGCCTCGGTCTCGCTCGGTTCAGCAAGATTACGGTCATAGGCGAGTGCTTTGATCACCTGCGCGCGCAAGGCCGGGTCGGCTATCGATGCCGGGTCCCCGCCTTCCCTCAGGTAGCGTCGCAGGAAGAGATAAGGCGCA
This sequence comes from Novosphingobium oxfordense, assembly GCF_044029435.1. Taxonomy (NCBI): domain Bacteria; kingdom Pseudomonadati; phylum Pseudomonadota; class Alphaproteobacteria; order Sphingomonadales; family Sphingomonadaceae; genus Novosphingobium; species Novosphingobium oxfordense. Next base: position 538,687 of record NZ_CP147007.1, read on the forward strand.
CTTTCGCTAATACGGGAGAAATCCTCCGCGAAGGCTTCCACGGGATCTTGTCCCAACGCCAGCAAGTAATCGGGGCCAAGCTGCTGCATGACTGTGGTCAGACGCTGCACGGGTTCGGACGCCTCGCCGAACGTGTGCAGGCCGAGCGGAACCGACGCACGGGCGATCTGGTGCAGACGGTCGTGCAGTGCGGTGTAATAGCCGCCGAAGTCCCGCGCGATGGCGGCCTTGTCCCAGCCGAGTTCGGCGTCAAAGTGGGCGCGTCCTGCCTTGCCGACGATCTCGCCGGCAACCCGGTCCCGCACCGGTCCTGCGTCAAGTTGGGCGTACTCATGAATCAGCGCATGGATGTCTCGCAGTTCGTCATAAAGACCCGAAGGAGCGAATGCAGGCGTCTGGTGGCTGATGGTCACCGCGCGTCCGCGCCGCCGCGCCTGGATGGCCTCGGCCACGTTATCCTGAATATACGGATAGAAGACCGGCACATCACCCAGCAGCACCATCGGAAAATCGCCCGCCCAGAGCCCGCGATCCTTGCCCGGCGTCCACTCCTGCGTACCATGCGTGCCGAAGTGGATGATCGCATCTGCATGGGCGTGGATGCGTGTCCAGAGGTAGGTCGCCAGATAGCGATGATCAGGCGGCGTTCCGGCATCGTGATAGGACTTTGTCGGATCGCCGCCTCGCGGCGGCTGCGGCAGGATCGTCAGATTTCCGAGCATGAGGCGCGGGATGAGAAACGCACCGCCGCGCAGTGCCGGACTGTCCTCCGGCCTTCCCCAGCGGCTTGCGACCGCCTGTTGGGCCGGTTCGGGCAGCGTCGCGAACCATGCCTTGTATTCGGCCAGCGGCAGCCGCTCCGCGAGCCCCCGCGCAGCGAGCTCGTCCAGGCTCTCGGGCCGGTAAAGGCCACCGAGCATGGCCTGCCCGGTCGCGATCAGGTCCTGCTCCCCGGCAGGCTTCACATCATAGCCCGCCGCCGCCAGATCGCGGGTCAGCTTCGCCAGACTGAGCGGCAGGTTGAGATTGGACGCAGCGAGATTGCGCTCACCGACCGGATAGTTCCAGAAGAACAACGCAAGGCGCTTGTCGGCAGGCGGTGTATTGCGCAGGGCGACAAGGCGCGCGAGTTTGGCGGTCATCAATTCGATCTGCTCGGGGATAGGTACCGGTTCGCCGTTCTCGACCGCCCCGATTACTAGCGGATCGGAGATCCCCCAGCTTTCAGGCACGCTGAGCATGACCGCTCCGCTCGCACCCGTAATCCCCGAGGGGGCGGCGCGCCACTCAGCCGGAGTCATGCCGCGCTCCACCAGCCCTTGCAGAACAGGGATGTCCAAAGCCTCGAACTCGTCCTTGCGGGCATCGCCGTTCTGCATGTGCGTCAGGTTCACCAGCGCCTGAGCGCGCAATGGGCGCAGCACCCTGGTCAGCGCCTGAGGATCGCGCTCGTCGTACCAGAAGAAGACCGGTGACAGGCCACGCGCCTCGGCGCTCCCGGCCAATGCACCGAGCACGCCGGTCTGCATGTCACGAACCTGTCCTTCCGAAATCGCGAAGGCCACGACTGGGCCTTTCCCGCGTGCCGCCATCCATGCCGCGAAATCGGCCGGCTCCCCAAAAGCGGACGGCGCCTGCGGATGGTAGAGGCCGCTCGCGGGCAAGGGTGCCGGTGGCGGCAACACGGAAAGATCGCTCCCTGAAAGCACCAGCATGGCTGCCTTGGCGAATGCGGTGAGGTTCGCTTCGCCGCCGCCCGCGTAGTAGCCGATCAGGCGACGGGCGGCCGCCTCGTCCAGCCTGCCCCATGCCGGAGGACCGCCGCCCGCCGCGATCCACGCAACAGTGAGACTGGACGCAGGGCCAAGCGCCTTCTCGATGGCGGCGCGATCGCCCGGGCGCGGACCGTCTATGACGAGAAGATCGGCACCGGTGACGATATCTGCGGCGCCACTCCCCGCATCCTCGGCATAGCGCCATTCGATCCGGTAGCCCGCCTCCTCAGCCCAGCGGGCAAGCCGAACGAATTTGGCGGGCAGCACGAAGTGTGTACTGACGATCCGCACGACCGGACGATCGGCGGCATCCGAGGCTGTCCGCGCGAGGGCGAACGTGGGAGCCAGCGCAGGCGCCAGTAAAGCAACAAGCAGCATCAGTCGAAAGATCATCCGGGGCCGCATCACGTCAGAACTGCGCGCCCAGACCCACGAAGAACACCCTGCCCGGCTCAGCATAAGTGTAAAGCGCGGAAGTTTCGGCGAGGCGCTTCTTGAACATGTTGTCTATGCCCGCCTTCAGGGTCAGTCGCCCGTTCAAGGCATGGCTGACGGCGGCCGACCACAGATCGTAACCATCAAGCCGAACCGGCACCGTGCTCTGATATATAGTCTGCTTGCCGATGTAGCGGCCACGCAGGCTCAGGGTACTCCCGGACAGGAAATCCCATGCCGCCTGCCACTTGGCACTGTGACTGGGGCGCTCGGCCAGTTCCTGATCGTTGGAAATGTCCTGCGGATTGACATAAGTATAGCTCGCCGAGAGCGACAGGCTCTCCACCGGCGTCCATGCGCCGCCCAGTTCCACGCCGCGAATACGCGCCTTGTCGACATTGACGTAAGCCCGGCGTTCGCGTCCGCGGATGCCGCAGCTTTCCACGCAGACGGTCTGGACCAGGCCCCTGAGGTCGTTCTGGAACAGCGTCGCCCCCAGGTGCCAACCGTGCCCGTAGTAAGCGGCCCCCAGTTCGTAGGCCGTGTTGGTTTCCGGCTTGAGATCCGGGTTGCCGGTGATGATGAAACGCCCGCCCGCAGCGACAGTGATATAGTCCAGCGACAGCTGCTTGAGGCTCGGCGCCTTGAATGCCTTGCCCGCCCCGCCGCGCAGCACGAGGCCCTTAACCGGTGTGACCACCAGATAGGCGCGCGGGCTGCTCTGCCAGCCATAGGCGGGATGGTGGTCGAAACGGCTTCCGACCGTCAGCGAGCCGATCTCGCCGAAGTTCCACTCGTCCTGAACGAACAGTGCGTCTTGGTTGACGCTATCCTCGCCCGCCGTGTTGATCGTCGAATCACGCAGGAACTCGTTGCGATGCTCTGCGCCCAGCGTCAGTCTGTTGCCGGTGAAAGCATGCACGGTGACGCGCGCATCGGCCACGAAATCGACGCCGCGGGTCGGCTGCGTCGGTGTCTGGCCCTGATCCCGCTCGTTTCTGCGCTCCAGCACCGAACGGTAGGCCCGCGTCTGTACCTCGCCCCAATCGAAGCTGCCGGTGTAGCTGCCGTGCGTCTGCGCGCGGGTGATGTGGTCCTGGTATTCGTAGTAGACGGGCGGCGTAGTTGCCGTGACGGTATCGCGCGCGCGGTCATCGTCGCTGACGGCCTGCCCGATCTCGATGCGGTGACCGGGCGCGGGTTTCCACCAGGCGATGACGCTACCGCTCAGCGCCTCACGCGCCTCCAATTCGCTCTGGAGCGGATCGACCTCGCTCGCCGTGCGCCCGCGCCGGCGGTACTCGCCCCAGGCCACAATACCAAGCTCGTCCTCGACAATCGGCCCGCCGACAAGTGCGGAAAGCTGCGAAGTGTCACCGCCCGCGCCGTCACGAAAGCCTTGCAGCGCCAGTGCGCTGGCTTCCAGTCGCTGTTCAGGTCTGCGCGTGATGACGTTGACAACCCCTGCCAACGCCTCGGACCCGTAAAGCGCCGAGAGCGGACCGCGCACGACCTCGATCCGGTCGATAGCGATGGTCGGCACCCAGCCAAGATCGAAGTCGACATGCGCCATGTTGGCGGCGGAATCGGTGATCCGGCGTCCGTCCACGAGCGTCAGCACATGCTCGTTCGACATCCCTCGGATCGAGATGCCCCGCCGCGTCATCCCAACGCCGTTGATCGTGACGCCAGGCTCGTTTTCCAGGGCTTCGGCCAAGTCCTGAACCGGACGGCGGCGCAAGTCTGGGCCGGTGACTACCGACATTGAGGCAGGAGCCTGCGCAATCTCCTGTTCGCCGCGCGTCGCCGTAACGACGATCTCCTGCCCAGACACCGCTGCGCGGCGCTCGCTTCGGACCGTTGCGGAATCGTCCTGCTCTGCCGCCTGCGCGGCATGCGCGACGACCAGCGGCAGAGCCGCGGCGATAACTAGCTTTCTCATCAAACCCCCGAATATGCGACCCAGACCGCAACTTGGCCGAGAACACGCTCAGTGCCCTTGCCTACATCCGCCCCGCCGAGCCGCGAATCATGTGACGATATAACGTCCCTTTCAATCGTGGCAATATTGTTGTTGTTTTTCGACGACCACCCGAACAGCGCCAGCTTCGGGCGCTGGGTAACCAACGCCGCCGCTCGTGGAAGATCGGGACCGCCAACATTCGAGCAAGTGTGGACTGCCGTTGGCTGGGCAGACTACCCCTTGGCAGCAGGTCAGCCGACGGTTGGCCGGTTTTCACGGGACCGGTAGTGCCGCGATCTGCGGAACGCCTTAACGGCGCGCGACCTGCCAATATCGCTGTGCTCCACCCGGAGACTTCCGCCGACATAGCTGCCGTTCGTGGTGTGAAATCGGGCTCTGCAAACCTGCCTCCATCGCCCAAGGGTGAACATGAACGCCGGGGGCTTGCGATATTGTTGCCGTTCAGGACCACGGCGGCGAATGACTTGCGTGAGCCGCCAGGATGCAAGCATTAATCGGGAGTTTGTCAGCACGTAGTCGGATACTGCCGTCTGTCCGGCGTCGATGGGCAGTGCGATAAGCCACGGGCCAATATGGGAGTTCGCAGCCCTGATCCATTTCAACTTTGCGCGCCTGGCTGGCGCTCTGCCGTTCCCTCGTCTTCGAGCCCCGTCCCGACGACTGTTGCCCCATACACTCCTTCGAGCGCCTACGTCGCCGCCCCTCTGATCTGACCGCGACCTCAGCTGTCGCTGGCCGACTAACGTCGAAAAGGCGATTTTATCTCTGTATAGCCGGCCGTGCGGCGCTTAATTCATCTTCGCGGAACGAGCGCTGTTCAGCAAAGACATCTCGCCAGTCATTTTTGAAGCTGACCACCGTGATGCCCAATTCCTCCGCGCGATCGAGAGCCTCCGCCAAGGGACTGATTGCGAATTCCCGGTCGTAAGCAAACTCCCGTTCTCCATCATCGTGGTGAAGCAGAAGAGCCAATCGCAGACCACTTCCCGACAAAGCGTACCGAAGCATCGCGAGATCGCCATCCGAGTTTCCGAAAGCGAATATCGGCCGGCGCCCGATATGAAGGGCGATATTCTGCACCTTAGCTTCCCGGTCGTCGAAGCTCTGTAATTCCGCAAGTTTCAGAAGATCCACTTTCCCATTGCAGACTTCCATCCGGGTCCTGACGCTTGAACCCACGACCTGCGAGCGCGCGATGCCATAGACCTCTTCAGAGAAGGCTCGAATGAGGTCGATCCCTCCACCGGACACGATAAAAACACGAAAGCCATTCTGCCGTAGATGCTCCATGAGCTCAAGCTGCGGGCGATACACCAGATCGACGAAGCGCCGTCCTTTTGCGGGGTTTTGGGCGTGAACCAGCCAGTCCCGAGCATGTACATGGAATTCGTCCTCGGTCATCCCTGCGTGCGCGGCGGAAGCGACTTCGAAGAAGGCCTGTTTTCCCAGTTGCTTGATCGCTCCTATATCGTGCTCGAGAAACGCCTTGTAGGGCTGGCGCTCTTTCAGACCCGGATCTTCAGCCGCCATCTTTTGAAGCTGATCCCGCCCAAAGAAGAACTGGGTTTGAAGAGGCTGCTCGCACCAAAGCGTGCCATCATTGTCGAACGTCGCGATCCGACCTTCTGGCGGGACAAATTCGCTTCCATCCGCGTCGGTCACCCGTTCAACGAACTGGAGGATTGTAGTTTTCGCTGTTCCTTCAGCCCAGCTGGAAAGAGGGGTCGTCATAGGTTTCTCCGGCGCCGTCTGAAAAGCATCCTCTTCCTGAAGCGCTCCGCAGCCCGGCGTGGCTCATTTACTGCGATGTTGAAGCGCTCCATCGATCATCTGATTGACGTCTCCCCGGATATTCGGCTTCTCGTCCGACATGGTCGCCTCCACCTGCACATCGAATCGTCAGGGGAGTTCACACGAGGTCCAGCGGGAGGCCCATCGGGGCTAATCCCGAGTTGGCGAGAGGTTTTCTCGGAGGTCGGCATCGGAGTTGCGCTTCCGCAACAGCATTAGCCTACGGCGGTAGCAGGTTGGCCGGCGGCCCAAAGTCTGTGCGGTAGCCGACGACAGCGATGCGCGCTCAATCCGCCTCCCTCTTTTCGCGGCTCGATATCGGCACCGGACCCGGCAGTTTCGGCAAAGGATATGACGATCTCGTCGAAAAACGAGGCAACGACAGGCCGAGACTGACCTACCAATAGCCGGAAGGAGTAGAGCCGGAAGTGCAAGTGGGCGACCGTCTCGCGAGCGGAACCACCACTGTGAAGGCGCGCGGACACGTGCGCCGGTAGCCGTTCAGCCTAGTGCAAAAACACGTGCAATCGACGCCACCAAATTTTCTGTCCACGAACTCGGCGGCGCCATCTTACGCAGCGCGCTCTCGGTCGGCGGACCAAGGAAATTCCACGGGTTCAATAGGTTTCTTGCGATCGCAAAGGCTGCGACGATTATGGTCCTTCAGCGCCCTGCCTGCGTATGCTGGGCAGTAACTGCAGACAAAAATCCGCAGCGGCGGAAAGTTGAAAGCATTGCCGTCCGCCAAAGAGAATGGGCGACCTCGCAAAGGCTGCAGCGGTGCATAACAACCATGACCCGCGTCATAGGATTCATCATCACACTCACTTGGGCCATCGAGGGCGCGACGAAAACGCACCGCGGTCTTCTATAAGTCTATTGGGCGCATGGAGCGTCCGGCTGGCAGACAGGGAGGCCACATTTTCCATGATCGAAGTCTTCAACAGCTGGCGCCTGTCACGAAAGATGCTGGTCACCTTCGCGGTGATCGGAGCCCTGATGGCCGGCATCGCCGGCACGGGAATCTATGCAATGACCGAGCTTGCGGCCATCGCGACGCGGCACGTCGAACGGGGGATAGCCGGCACCGAAGCCCTGGGGCGAATGATGACAGGCCTCAGGGAAAACCGGGTCATCGTCTTTGCCCAGATGTATGTGAACTCGCCTGAAGGGGAAGCCCGTTATGCGTCCCGTATGGCAAAGAACCGGGCTGCCATCGAGCAGGCCATGCAGGACTACCGGCCTCTAGCCGGCGAGTTCGCCCCTCAACTCGACGCGCTGAAAGCCAAGATCGATCGTCTCGATACGGTAGATGCGCGTATCATGGAACTAAGGAAGAGCCAGGGACCGGCGGCAGCCCTGCCTCTCGTGCAAGGCGACGGCAAGGAAGCATCGGATGCCGCCTCCGACGAGGCGCGAAATCTCGTGGCGCTGCAGCAGAACCGGGCCAGAGCCGCGAACGATGCAGGTCAGGTATCCGCCTCGCGTGCTTTCTGGTCGGTCGTCGCCATGGCGGTACTGGGCTTTGCATGCCTCCTCGTCATCTGGCGTCTCATCACTCGGACGGTATCAAACCCAATGGCACAGCTTGCAGATGCGACGACGGCGCTTGCGCAAGGTGGCGAGGCCAATGTGCCGCACCGGGAGCGCAGTGATGAACTGGGCGATGTCGCCAATGCCGTGGAACAGTTTCGCATTGCAGCTGTCGATCGCGCCGAGGCCGATGCCCGGGCTGCTGCGGCACAGCAGGTCGTGACCTCCACACTGCGCGACGGCCTGGCCGCATTGAGCCGAGGCGATCTTACGGCAGAAATCCACGCGGAGTTTCCTGCCGATTACGCCGCGCTCAAAGCCAATTTCAACGATGCCCTTGCCAGCCTCAGCACGCTCATCGCTGCGGTAACGGAAAGTACGGCCGGCATTCGCTCCGGTGCAGGTGAAATTGCACAGGCATCGGATGATCTTGCACGCAGGACCGAGACCAACGCCGCCAGCCTCGAGGAGACGGCCGCAGCGATCATGCAGATCGATGGACGCCTTCGCGCAACCGCAGGTTCGGCCGGGCGCACTGTCGAGCGCGCGGACGGGGCGATCGCAACCGTGGCGGGAGGAAGATCGACCGCGAACGCAGCGGTCGAGGCCATGACGCGCGTTTCCGAGAGCGCCAAGGGCATCGATGACGTGATCGAAGGTCTCGACAAGATTGCGTTCCAGACCCGCGTCCTCGCCATGAATGCCGCCGTCGAGGCCGGACGCGCCGGAGAAGCGGGGCGCGGCTTCGCCGTCGTCGCCGACCTCGTCTCGGCACTTGCCATGCGGGCGGAGGAAGAAGCGGGGCGCGCCCGCGATCAACTTACCGCCACCCAGACCGACATCGTCTCGGCCGTGGAAATGGTGCAGAAGGTCGACAATGCCCTCGCCGCGATAGCGGGGGACGTCAGCGAAGTGCACGGCCTACTGGGCGCGATGGCTGCGGACAATCAGGCGCAGTCCACCGCGATCACGCAGATCAGCGCCGCCATTGGAGCAATGGACCAGTCGACCCAGCAAAATGCTGCCATGGTCGAGCAGACCTCAGCGGCAGCTCGCAATCTTTCGAACGAAGTCTCCACTTTGTCCGGGCAGACAACCATGTTCAAAGTGAGCGCTGCCTCGCCGCGCGCGTTTCGTCCGCAGATTGTTCGCAGTCACAGGGAAGAGCCGGCCGGATTAGCCGTTCCATCGGGAGCACGAGTTGGCGGGACTGGCAGGCAAGACCAGCACGGATGGACCGAGTTCTAACCGTAGGGCGTGGAGTGGACCGTGTCTTGTCGCGGCCCACTCCATGCTTCCTTGCCCCCGGTCTCCACCGCGCCGCACTAGAGCAGGTCTCCGCAGACCCGAAGCGCGGGAGAGTCTCCTCTCTTATCCCAACGATCCTGCGTCATATGCAGTTCGCCGCGAGCGGAGGTCGGTTCTCCGCGCTGCTAGCACAGGAGAACTCGCATGGCGCGCTCCATTACTTTGCCGAGTATCGACGGTTCGGGATCCATGCACTAAAATACGCTGCAGAGGCCCCTCAAATGCGCCGGTTTAGCCCATCGAACCGGGCCGCGCCTCGACGTGATGATTGCTGCTACGCGCTGGACGATGCTGCGGCCATGCAAAGCGAGGCGCCAGGCTCGTTGCGCAGTCGTCCGCCTGCCTGCTGGTGGTCCGTCGGAGTGCCCGATCAAGCCTCGGTGAGGGGCGCTTTTCTGGTTTCTTTGCCCGGTCCGACGACTGCGAGGTTTCCCAAGACCAGCGCCGCCGATTTCGTGGGTGCAGCGAAGCACAAGCTTGGGTTCTCTTCGTTCGCAAGAAACGATCCCTATGGGTCCTGCGACTGTCAGCGTGATCGCGCCGCGCCATGGGATAACGGCTTTGTCGACGTCGGGGACAGCGGGCACATCGGCGGATCGGATGACCGGTTTCTGCCCGGAAGGCAGAAAGCTGCTGGAGGTGTCGGTCGCGCACTTCTCCGGTGCATGCCTTAACCCGGCAAAGGCATGCAGGCGTTGATGGTTACGTTTCGGCGGCCGCTGCGACCGCGCTGGTGGGCGCTCCATCGTCGCCTCACTAACGTTGCGCGCCCGAACCCCCTAATTTTTTTCCGGCGAAATCGTCTCGGTAATTCATGAAGTTGCTTTGTTGCGAGGGAGTTCGTTGGCTGCATCCAAGCATGAAACATGCGGTCTCACGCCATTTCTGACACTGATTGTCATATAATGAAGTGGCGCCGAATTTGCGGGTGTGCTCTTCCGAGATTCGGCGTCACCTTTTCGGATTTAGCCTCGACGCCTCTGGGATGATCCAATTTTGGGTCGGCTGTCGGGCCCCTTCGGCTTGCCACGCAGCGCTTAGCGGCAATCAGCAACTGGGGCGTAGACTGGTGGCGGGATCTCCATGACGTTGAGATCGCCCAGGGCATCATCCGCGCAAGGTACCGGATCGGCGGCCTGAACAAGCCGCTGTGCCGTCCATGGCAGAACCGGCCAGATCAGCTTTCAGGGCCGCGCATCTTAGGCTCTTCGGAGGACCTGCGACATCGGCGAGGGGCGCGATCACCGCAGATTTTGATCCTTCCCCACACGCTCGCCGCTTCGTGCAAGATCGGACGTTTGACCGGAACCATTGGAATGGCAGACTGCCGCCGCGGTCGCCGTGCCACAAGAATTGGCCGCCGATCCAAAACTCCGCGCTGTCGATGGGACTTACCCGTTCTTTGCGCCTGCCAAGGGAACGGTTACATTCGGCAATTCCTACCGTTCATGTACCATGACACGTTAGGACCGGTGGAAGCCGACAGGAACGCAATCTCGCGGCCACCGGCGAAAGCGCGCCGCACCGCGCGGTCTCTCAATTTGGCGGGGTCAAGCTCACTGGAGCGTACCACCGCCTTCGGCGATCCGGCGCTTGATCGCGTCGGGGCTGGAGGCTGAATAATGTGCGCCAGCTCGCACCACTCCTACAATTGCATGCAGCTTTTCGACAGGACCGAGAGGATCGGCATCCAGCAGGACGAGATCGGCCTCATAACCGATCTCCACCAGCCCCATCTCCGCTTCCTTATGCAGATATTGCGCGGCGTTTACCGTGGCCATCTGTAGAATGACGAGCGATGACAGCCCTGCATCCGCGAGGTCCCGGAATTCCTGCCTCAAGGTCAGGCCCGGCCCCAGATAGGAGCCGCCGTCGGTTCCCACCATCATCCTGACACCGGCATCGTTGAACAGCTTGGCGAGTTCGAGCTGGCGCGGATAAGCCTCGCGATAGGCAGTCAGCATGTCCGATGGGAGTGCCTTGTAGCGGGCAGTCACCTCGCGCCAGTTCTTGACGGCCTTTTCAGGCATGTAGGCGAGTATCTCGTCGCTTTCGTATTCGGCGCGGTCCGCAATTCCTGCGTGCGCAGGCGCAACAGCGTCGGCACTTGCCAACTGCCATCTTCACGGAACTTGGCAGCGACGGCATGGCCTTTGTCGGGATCGTAGCTGTCGATCGCCCGCTTCAGCCGATCGACATCCTTGGGCTGTGCGAAGGCCGCCGGGTTGATCAGCATCCTGGCCAGCCGCTTCATGACAAGTGTTTCGAGGAACGGTATCCGGAACGGCGGCGCCTTTATGACGTCGCGCCGATAGCTGTCGGCGCGCAATTCGGCTTCCTCGTCCGAGCAGCAGATCCAGATGGTGCTGCCGGGCCCTAGATGTTCTACCGAACGGAAACCGGCGGCGGTTGCCTGCAGGGCGTCGGTTCCTTCCTGAAGGTGGCCCAGGATCGGGATGCCCTGTGCATTTGCCTCGTCGATCGCGGCGAAGAAGACCTCCGGCGCGACCATGCCGACCTTGATGAAATCGGCACCCTGCGCCTTTTGCCGACGGATTTCGCAGGCGACAGCGTCCACGGTACCAGCGTTGAACGGCGTGATCAGCGAGCCGGGCGTTTCGTGCAGTGCCGGGGCGATTGCGCCGATCGGCAACGTGCCCTTGCTGCGCGCGGTCAACAGCGCGGGCGAGCCTGACATCTGGCGGAATCCCGTGACGCCTTCGGCCAGCATTAGAGCCAGGGAGCCGGACGGATCACCGAGCTCCACCACATGCGAATGCATATCGTTGGAGCCGGGAACGACGTATTGCCCCGGCCGTCGATCACCTCCACTCCGTTGGGAACGGGCTTGGAGGCGAAAGGGAAGAAATCCGTGATACGCCCGGCGCACATGGCGATCGTCATGTCGGGGGTCTTGCTGCCGTCCCGCGCGGGTCAACGATGGTCACGCCTTCGATCTGCAACGCGGGCGCGCGCCGAGCATTTGCGGCCGGCAATCTGCCCGAAGCCTCGCCAACCCCGGTGAGGAAGCGAGTGAGCGTTTGCAGCGGCGTGAACGGGAGGGCCGAAGCCGCGTGGCATAAGCGCAGCAGGGACAAGGCGCGGGACCGGTCAGGGCAGAAAGCAACATCGCAGTTTCTCCGGTCAGCTGAAACGCAAGGCCAAGTTCACGAAACCTTGGAGCCCGGCATTGGTCCCCCAATACGGGTTCCCCAAGGGAAAGTTCTTGATCTGCCTATGACTGGTTCGTCAGTAACCTTTTCCTCAGCCGGAAAGCTGCGGGTTTAATATCGTATACAACATGAGCGCCTAGAAACGCTTTCTACGGATTATACCCGATACTGCCTGTTTGATTAGCTTGCGATGCTTAAGCGCGCATATCCGAGTCGAAGCAGGGCCTCCTGAGGCAAACACTCTTGTCATCTTTTGGGCGCCATATTCGCATCACTCGGCCTGCTATTACGGCTTGCTGGATTACGCTGCTAAATGCTCGCCATGCCAAAGCGGTATAATTGAGCGGAATTCCGTGACCGGATGAGCCGAAAGAAGCGTTACGACGCGGCGAAGGAAGAGAATGCTCATGCATGGCTTCGGTCACACCCGGACCACTTGCGCCGCACGCATCCGGCGTGCGCCCACGTTGGGCGGTGCCTCAGCTATCGCTATCATAGCGGCGGTTTGGTTGTGTACCGACGCGTTTGCGCAGCAGGTGATAGCAAATGGTACCGTCGTTACAGCCGGTCCAAGCACCACCACCGCCGCAAACGGCAGTTCCGGCATCGGACTATGGGCACTCAATAACGGGGAGATTACCAGCAGCGCGCCGATCACGGTCACCACGTCGGGGAGCGGAGGAGCGCACGCCGCGGTCGCGGAAAGCGATGGATCGATCGACGTATTCGCCGGTTCGACCCTAACCACCACCGGGGCGTCGGCGTTTGGCGCATTTGCCAGCGGCGGCGGCACCATCACGTTGGAAGACGGAACGAGGATCATTGCACGTGCCAGTGCGCTGAGGAGCGCGCTAGGCGGCACGATCAACGCCACGAACGTAGTTGCTTCGACAACAGGGTCAAACACGATCGGCGCCAACGCCGACCGTGGTACCATCATTCTTCAAGGCGGATCGATAACCACGTCCAGCGGCACTCTGAATCACGGCCTCGGCGTCACCACTTCGGGCTCGATTGAGGCGACGGGCGTTACGGTGTCGGCGAGTGGCGAGGGCATCAGCGCGACCAGCGGCGGCCAGGCCACGTTTACGGGCGGCACGATCACGAGCGCAATGACCGGCGCCAATGCCTCGCTTGGTTCCGTTATCGCCATCAGCAACGCCTCGATAACCGCGACCGGGGCGAACATTGCGGGTGTACGCTCGGGCAATTCGACTGTTACGCTCAGCAATTCCTCCGTGTCGACCACGAGCACGGCGACGACGGGCGCGAACGCTATCGGTCTTCTGGCTGAAAATAACGGAACACTCTCCGCTACCGGCTCGAATGTCACTACCAGCGGAGCGCTCTCCACGGGAGCGCAGGCGAATACGGGAGGCACGGTAAATTTGGCCGGCTCAGCCGCCGCGCGAACGAGGATCATGACCCAGAACGTCAACACGAGAGGCGTGGTAACGACTGGCGGTACCATCAACGTCTCTTTCACAGACGTCTTTACAGGTTCGCATGCCATCGTTGCCGAAAATACGGGGCAGATACACTTCCGAGACGGCACGCCAACTGTAAACGCCACCGGGACAAATCTCGTGGGCCTTGCCGTCAATCAGGGCGGACGAATTGACAGCACCGGCCCTCTCACCGTCAACATGCTGGCGCCGGCAAGTGGCGGATCGGCAGGACGCACGGCCGCCTATGTTCATGACGGGGGCCAGCTCGCGCTCGCGCCCGGGGCGGTATTCAACATCACCGGAGGCGTCGGCGGTGCGGGCATAACCATCGATAACTCGATTCTCGAAGCGCCCGTCGACCAATTGACAATCAATCTCAATTCATCGGCGACTACCGGATCTACCGGGGTGATTTCGATCAATGCGGGGCAGGCGAATATCTCCAATCTCACCGTCGGAGGGCTGAGCGCAGGTTCTGGCGTCTACGCTCGCGGTGCAGGGAGCCAGGCTGTCATCACAGGGACAAGCCGGTTCGACATTTCCGCAAGCAGTCCCAACTTCTACGAGTTGACATCGACGAGTTTTCTCCCCGTAGGCGGCATTATCGCGACAGGGTTCTCAACCACGGGCGTGACGCCTTCCACTGCTTTCCACGCCAGCGATGGCGCTACGATCCTAGCACTGGATCGGTAGCCAATGTGTTAGCGCAGTTCGGCGCCGGCGCCTATGCGCTGCGCGCTGGGACGGTTACACTTACTAACAACCAGATAACCACTACAGGGCTGTTGTCTCGCGGCGCAGCTGCGCTCTACGGCACGATCAATGGCAGCGGCAACACGATATCCACCACAGGCGGCGGAGCCGCGCTGCAAATAGAATCGAGGACCGCTGGAGCAGCGGCCGGGACGCAAGGCCTGATCGACCTTTCCGAGAGCACAATCAGCGCGAGCGGAACAGGGACTTTCGGGTCGTCCACTTTCGACACTGCGGGATTTTCTTCCAGCAACATCAACGATTCTCCCAATCGTTTGCGGCTGACGAACAGTACGCTCACCAGCCAACTCGGTACGGCAATGGAGATTGCTGGTCCAACCGATGCGACATTGACAGGCACCACCGCCAGCGGCGCGCTGCTGATCGAGACGTTTCCCATCAGCGCCGCATTTCAAACCGTTTTCAACCTGACAGCCACTGGCGCAAGCCAGCTCACCGGGGACAGTTTTTCGTACGCCGGCAGCACGGCCAATGTCACTCTCGACGGGGCCAGCACGTTGACCGGTGGATATACGACCGAAGCGGCTGCGACGACCAACATTTCGCTTTTGAATGATTCCACATGGAACATGACGCGCAGTTCCAACGTCACATCGGCATCCAATGATTCGAGCCTGATCTTTTTCACCCCGCTTGCAGCGGGGGCAGATGCGACGCTTTTGGCAAGTTACAAGACGCTGACGACGGTGAACTACGCTGGGGCCGGCGGCATTGTTTCACTCAATACCTATCTTGGCACGGACGGCTCACCTTCCGATCGGCTAATCATCGATGGCGGCACCGCCACTGGAAATTCGCGATTGACGATCAGCAACACAACCGGGCTGGGTGACCTGACGAAAGCCAATGGCATCCTGGTAGTCGATGCGATCAACACCGCCACAACGGCCGCAGGGGCATTTGCGCTGGGGAACTTCGTCATTGCCGGGCCCTACGAGTATCTGCTGTACCGTGGCAGCGTCGACGCAAGCGGGCCGGAAAGTTGGTACCTTCGCTCAACGCTGGACTGCTCAGCCCCGGGTGCGCCATCTCCGCCGTGCCCAACTCCGACACCGACCCCAACTCCGACACCAACTCCGACCCCAACTCCAACGCCGACCCCAACTCCAACTCCGACTCCAACTCCAACGCCGACCCCAACTCCGCCGGTCCCGAATTATCGCTCCGAGGTTTCACTTTATTCAGCCGTCCCTTCCCTCCTGCGCAGCTTCGGGCTCGATCTCTTGGACACGCTTCACGAACGGGTCGGGGAAGAGGAACAACTCCGTGGGGACCCAGCGCTTCGTGACGAGAACAAGATGACGGGCACCTGGGGGCGTTTCCTGTATCGGGATGGTCATGCAAATGGAGAGCCACGTGGCCAATTGGGCCAGGGAGATTCATACGATTCCAAGCTCTTCGCTTTCCAGATTGGCGTCGACCTTTACCGGAATGAAGAGAAGCGGGACGACGGCAGCACCGGTGACCGCGATCATGCCGGCATCATGGCGGCACTGGGCCAGATCGATGCGCATGTTGATCATCAAATTCTCGATTTTCAGGTCGCTGCGGGACGCGACAAGGTCCAAACCCTCTCGATCGGGGCTTATTGGACCCATTTTGAGCCCAACGGGGCATATCTTGACGCCGTAGCGCAGGGCACATGGTATAATGTTAACTTCTATTCGCCCCGTCTGCCCAAAGTCGGTACCGACGGTTTCGGGCTCGACCTTTCCCTTGAGGGGGGCTACCCTATCCGCTTCGACGACGACTGGCAGCTCGAGCCACAGGGCCAGTTGATTTACCAGGCGATCGAACTTGACCAGTTCAACGACCCTGCCGCCCAGATCCGCTTCCGGGACTTGGACTCGTTAGTAGGCCGTATTGGCCTGCGGCTCGCCAACACCGGCAAGGCGCAAGGTTGGCTGCGCGGAAACATCTGGCATGAGTTCCTGGGTCAGCCGCGGACCGAATTTTCGTCGGCGACCGGATACATGCCCTTCAACGGCAATCTCTCCAAAACCTGGTGGGAACTGGGTGCAGGCGCGTCGATCCAGCTTGAACCCAGGCTGACCCTCTACGGTCAGGGAGACTATAATCGGGGTTTCAGCGGCGATTTCCATGCCTTCGAAATCAAAGGAGGTGTACGGATCAATTGGTAACCACGTGGACTGCATTCGCCATCGCCGATCTATATGAGCTTCTCCCAAAGGGGCCACCCACAGGCGCGTCACTATCCACATCCATCACTGACCGACATCCCCGCCGATTGCTGCATGGAACCCTCCACGCCGCCCTTCGTGACGAAGCGCATCGAGTAGCTGTCTTCCGCAACGTTAACGCGGTCCGAAACGGTCAACAGATTGGCGCGGAGCGAATGGAAATCTCCCAGCCACGCCCTAATCTGGTCGATTAGGTGCGATCCGCTCGCCCCAAGCCAGCCGCCTCCCGCGTCCTTGTCGAACCGCCAGCGCGGCAACCTGGCGTTGGGGTCGGCACAGAACGGCAAGAACTGGTCGACGATCAGGAAACGGGGCTCACCGATCAAACCCTCTTGGATCGCCTGTCCGAACGACGCGCGCTCCGGCAGCCAGCGGAATTCGTGGGAGACCATGTGGATGACCCCCGCCTGCTCGGCGGCCTGGAGCAGTGCCCGCCCTCATCGGCATTGAAGGCGAGGGGCTTTTCACACAGAACGTTACATCCAAGTGTAATAGCCTCATGCGCAAGCGTAGCGTGTGTGTTCGGCGTGGTCGCGATGGTAACTAGCGCAGCACCTGTTGCGCTGATCGCTTCGTCCAGATCCGTGAAGCATGTCGGCACGGCATTTTCTGCCGCTTTGCGTTGAAGGCGCTCCTCATTTCTGCCTACGAGCGCTGCGACTTCGAAACCCGCTGCGCGAAGCGCAGGTACGTGGACACGACAACCAAATCCTGTCCTTACGACGATAGCCTTTATCTTTCCAATTCGCCCTCCCGTTAAACGGGAGATTGTCATTGATAGCGCGCTATCAATGACAATCGACGCCGGTATTAACAGCACTTCATGCGGCGTGCGACCGGAGCCAATGACCGCCATTTTCGCGAGCAATCATTCACACCTTGGCGCCGAACGTCGCGATCGGGGCGGGAGCTGCCGGCACTCATAGACGAACCCGTGGACGAAATCCGCTTTCCACCATGGTGCAATCCGGACGTTCCTGTTGCCCCGCTGCAGTGACATAGACCAAGGGTGAGGTTGCTTCGCGTGACTTATCATTCGAAGCCATGCCCACAGACTGTCACCGCATATAGAACTCAATGGGCACCGACAGCTCGATCTCGTCAGGCCGGTCGGCAGGTATCCTGGGCAGCGGATCGGCGCGGCGAAGCGTTTCGAGAGCGGCCTGATCGAGCGTCTGGAAGCCTGAGCTGCGCACAAGGGACGAGGTGAGCACATGTCCGTCGCGATTAATGCGGAAGCGGATGTAAACTACGCCTTGTTGCCGAGTGCTGCGCGCCGCGCCTGGATAGCGGCGGAAGTTTTCCAATCGCGCCAGCACGCGCCCTTCCCAGGTGTCGGGGGCGTTGCTCGATGCTTGCGACACGGACGCTGCGGGTGCAGTCTTGGGCGCGGCGGCATCCGGCTGCGGCACTGCGGGATCGGCGGGCCTCGCCGCCTGTGAAGGCGGCGACTTGATCGCTGGCAGCGGCGAGATCGCGCGCTCAACTGGCTTGACCTTCAGCCGGGTTGGGTGAAGTTCGCGCTTCTCGATCGGCCTGGGCGCCTCCTTGGGCTGGGGCGGCGTCTCAGGCGGGGATGCGAGCGGCAGCAGCGACACCGCCAGCGGCGCTGAAGGTTTGGGCACCGTATAGCTGCCGCTCCACTCGATCGCGATTAGCACGATCACCGCAGCGTGCAGGAGGAGAGTGAAGACGAATGCCTTTGGCCTACTCCCAACCGGTGCACCATAAACGCTGCGCTCAAAGACCCGCCGGCTCTCTCTCGGTGGCTCGTGCCTGGGCATTTCACCAGCGGTAGGTCAGAGCTGCAATAAGCGATCGGGCATCACCAAGGGGACACCGGTCGACTTCTCGGCAGTTGGTGACATAGTCCTTTCCGGCTAGATTGCGTCCCGTGAGGGAAGCAGTCCAGCGGTCAGAACTGTAGCTCAGGCTACCGTCGAAAAGCGTCACTCCCGGTGTCGTGAACGTGTTTGCATAGTCCCACGTCTTGCTGTTGTACCGCACGCCGAGCCCCACTCCCAATCCGGCCAAGACGCCTTGGGGAATGCTGTACTGAGCCCAGGCAGTAGCGCGATGACGCGATACGGCCACGGGCCGGCGACCGATGACGGCCGGATCGGTATCCTTTGTCGTCTTCACGTCGTTGAAGGTGTAGCTCGCGATCAAATTGAAACCGTCCGCAAGGCTCGCATTCGCCTCCAGCTCCACGCCGCGCGACGCGACTTCTCCCTGCTGGATGCTGAAATTCAGATGGTCCGGGTCCGTGACGAGGACGTTCTGTTGCCGTAGATCGAAGGCAGCAACCGCGAGCGTAAGGTTCGTCGAAGGCGGCTGATACCGCAGGCCGATTTCATACTGGCGGCCGGTCGTGGGTTTGAAATCGTCGCCGCTGTAGTCCTGGCCCTGCTGCGGCAGGAAGGATTCCGAATAGCTGAAATAGGGAGCAAGACCGTTGGGGTGGAGATATACGATCCCGGCTCGGCCAGTGAATGCGTTCTGACGCTGCGAGATGACGGGAACGGATCCGGACGTATCGATTGCCTTGTACCAATCCTGTCTTCCGCCCAGAAGCACAACGAAGCGCTCTGCGATCTTGATCTGACTCTGACCGTATAGTCCGACCTGACGGTTACGTCCTTTGACAAGGGATTCCGACACAGGCTCGACGAAGCTCCCGGTAGTCTCACCCGTGTCGACATTAAAACTGGTGGAGTCAGCGTAGCCATACTGCCAGTCGCCTTTATTGCGACGATAGTCGAGGCCAACGATGGTCGTGACGCGGATCTCATCATTGCCCAGCGCGGCCTGGAGGTAATTGTCAAAGGCGAACGCATCGACGTGATCACGATATATTTCCGAGTAACGGTCAATTACTGAGGGATCGTCGGTCAGATTATAACCCGTGCTGTTATAATCGATCGTGATGCGATCGTATCTCCCCTTGCTGTGCACACTCAGCACATCGGAGAACCGATGGTTGACTTCGTAGGCCAGCGAATACTGGTTCCGATAGAGATGATCGAAACCATCCTGCACAATTGCCTTGCCATAGCGTTCATCGCGTGCCTCGGCGGGGTAGGCATTGCCGTGCGTGCGGTCGCGCTGATAATCGGCAAGGATCGTTATGTCGGTATCGGGACCGGGCTGAAAAGTGACAGCCGGCGCTACGTAGATGCGGCTCGTGTCGCTATCGGGCAGTTGGAGGTCGTAGTGCTCCCACATGCCGGTCAGGCGATAGAGAATTGTTCCATCCGAGGTTAGCGGGCCGGTTGTGTCTCCAGCCAGGCCATAACGATCCTGCGTGCCGAGACGTGCCCGGATTTCACCATAAGCTTCCGCCTGCGGCCGCCGCGATACGTAGTTGATGAGGCCACCCGGAACGTTGGATCCGTAGAGGATCGACGCCGGCCCGCGCAGAAACTCGATCCGCTCCGCGCCATAAGGCTCAAGGCTTGGAACCGCGAATATCCATGCGCCTTGGCGTTGCCCGTCTCGATAGGTATTACCGTAGGCATCCCCGATGCCCCGCGCGATCGACCAGTCGTAGCGGCTGTCTTCCCCATAGAGCGTCGGCGTGATGCCAGGCAAATATTCAAGTGCCTGTGCCAAACTGACAGACGCACGGGCATCGACAGAATCCCGTGTCACAACGGATATCGACTGGGGCACCTCCATGATCGGCGTGTCTGTCTTGGTCGCAGTGGTGCTGCGCCTGGCGACATAGCCGCTGACGGGACTTGTCGCCGTCTGCTCTCCGCCAGCATAGCCGCTCGCCCCCAATTCCGAGCTTTGCCCCTCCACCCGCACCGGGCCGAGTTGCACCGCGCCGGCAGCAGCTGCTGGAGCAAGCTCCAGTCGGACCGCCGTGGGTGCCGTGAAACGATAAGTAAGACCGGTGCCGCTCAATAACCGCGACAGCGCCTCACCCGGCCCGAACACACCGTTTACCGCTGCGCCGGTTCTGCCCGCAATATCCCCGCTCTCATAGCCGATCTGCACCCCCGACTGCCTCATATACTCGCGAAGAGCTGCTTCGAGCGGTTGGGCGGGGATCGAAAACGTGTGGCTGGCGCTCACCGCACCAGTTTGGGGGGACTGCGCCCAGCCCGACGTCGGAAGGACGAAACTGATTATGCTCGCTGAGTAAAGCAGCTGGCAAGGGAAGGTAAAAGCGGAACGGTTGGTTCGCAGGGCAAGCGGCATTCGGTAGTCCCCCATCGGCCATGAAACCCACCGACGGCGGGCCTTTTGCCCATGCGACGCATTCGCAAATAACTTTGGGCGCCCCTATGACTGTTCTCGAGTGTCCATACCCAATGGCAGCACAAAATATTTTTAGGAGGGTGCCTTGGGTTGCACGATCAGGATACCGCCGGGCAGCGTTCGGATGCGAAGCTCACGCATGGCCGCGATCGTCGCCAACGCGTCGTCGGGCCGATCCGTGCGGTAGATGCCGCTGACGGGCTGCGCGGCGTCCAAATCACCGAATGTGAAGATCGGCGCCGAGCGATAGCGGCCAATTTCCTGCACGGCGCGTGAAAGCGGCATTTCGTGCAGCAGCAGCGCCCCTGAGCGCCACGCGGCGATGGACGTGCTGTCCGCCGAGGCAAGCCGCTCGACCCTCTCCCCCGGCCGATAATGCACGCGTTCGCCAGCTTCGAGGGTGACGCGTTCGCCGCGGCCGTCTGGCGCGAAGACGCGCACGACGCCCGCGCTAACCCCCACGCCTACGCCGTCCTCATCCCGCTCAACCGCGAACGCGGTACCGACATCCTGGGTAACGCCTCCCTGTGCTACAACCCTGAAAGGCCGGGCATCATCATGCTTTACGTCGAACCAAGCCCGTCCGCGGAGCAGTTCGATCCGCCGTTCATTGCCATCATAGGCGAGCGCAATCGCGGAATTGCTATCGAGCACGACTTGCGATCCATCGGGAAGCGAGGCGGTTTGCCGCTCTCCCGTTCCGGTCCGATAGTCTGATCGCATCATCAGGTAGAAGTGCGGAGCTGTGGCCATCACCAACAGCGAGGCAGCGATAGCACCACCGATTGCCTGCCTGAGACGGCGGGGGGACCAACGCCGCATTCCGTCCTTGCGCCGATGCCCCGCTGGTGTCTCACCAAGGCTCGCTGCAATAACCGCGACGTCCTGCCAAAGTGCGCGCTCCTGCTCGAACGCACGGGCGTTGTCCTCATCATCGGCGAGCCAGGTGCGCAGCGCCGCCAGCTCAGCCGAGGTGATGTCACCCGAGCCCAGCCGCGCGACCCAATCGCGTGCCTGATCGACCTTGCCGGCATCGAGGCTGTGTCGCTTACAAGGTAAATCGGTCATCGAGCCCTCGCAGCTGGGGCAGAGCGTAGAGCGCACGCTCCGGCTACCCTATGACTGTTCTCGATCAGCCTTACCCAAGGCGGCGTTTGAAAAAATATCACCCGGATGGCTCATTCCCGTCACGAGCACGGCCGAGAGCGATGAGCGCCCGCCGGATGTGGTTCTCTATGCTGGTCGTTGTCAGGCCCACTTTCATCGCGATCTCACGCTGCGTCAGCCCCTCGACCCGGTTCATGCGAAAGATCGACCGTGTCGGCTCAGGCAAGGTCTCCGCAGCCGCCTTGACCCTGCGTAAGGTGTCGAGGGAATCGACGATGCGTTCGGGCGTGAGGGAGACATCTGAACCCCACAGAAGAGCTTGAGCTTGCCCGTGAACATCCTCCCGGCGCTGATCACTGCGGGCATGATCGACCGCGAGGTTGGTTGCCAATCGATAAAGGTATGCCCGCTTGTTTGCGATCGGCGGATCATCCTCAATCCGTTGAATCCGAAGCCATAGCGATTGCGTCACGTCTTCGGCCGCCGGCGCGGTGCCCACGATGCGCTGCACCAATCGCAACAGCGATGGACGTTCATTCAGCAGCAGGCGCGTCAAGGCAACGGCGTTTGTCGTCATTGGCAGAGAGCCGTAGCATATTGCGAACAGATCGCAATAACCAACCCAACACGGTGGTTCTGTGCGGCAACCGCTGGAAGCAACCAGCTATTTTATTCGCTTTCCGGCTGTCTGCTTAGGTCACGGCGATTGACCGCATTTAGCGCAACCGGACGTTGGCCATGCCGAACAGAACGCCCGGGTTCGGTCGACACCTGCCGGAAGACCGGACGCTCTGCACCTCGAGGACGAAAATCAGCCGCTGAGTCTCCGAAGGGGCGGAAGCGGAAATTTGACGGCTGAACCCAGGTTCGGTCCGAGGTTTCTATTAAACAGGACAGATATCCGTCTCGATTTGAGAAAGCGATGCCGTCCGCTGCATTTAAGATTGCCACCGCTTGCGCGAGAGAAAATCCGGATAGCCCTTCCTCCCATCGCCGCAGAAGCGCAGCGCGCATCCTGCTTTCACATATCGCGGGAAGACTTCCACCCAGGATCGCCGCCCCCACCATGCATCCCGGGATTGCGGCGTTCAGAAATCATGTCGCTGCGCTCATTTGGATCCTCGCCGTTGGGATCATGGTCCGGCTGCGATGAGACAGCCTCGTGATCGCTTTGCTTCTCAGCTCGCTTAGCTCTTAAAGCGGAGTTTTCCTCAGGCACACCCATCGCTGGACTGGCTTCGGATACCGCCACACCGTGACGCGTTTCAAACTCACTCTCAGCTTGCGCGTCCACTCCCTCTATTGTGGTCTGGACTCGCCTATGGCCTTGAGCTCCAGGCGTCTTTCGTTCCGAAGGACCGATCGAAGTTTGTCCATTCACATTCGTTCTCCTTTGCATAGGAACAACTCGCGTCGTGACAAAGTTCCGCCTCTCGGTGCACTGGTTGGCGATCGAGCATACTCTTCGCAGGGGAAGCGCGAACTTAACCCCTTGACGGAACGTGTCATAATCATGCTAACCTAGTCCGAGCGACCGGGGCCTGATGGCCGGCCGAATGCACCCGCCGCAAAAGGGGCAAACCAGCTCGCAGAATTAACTCGGCCCAACCGGCCGATTTAAACGCTGCGTGAGGCCGCAGAACGGCATCGTAAATTCATGAAATTTCCCGGGCCAGATCTGCCACGCCGAACCGCCAGTTGATTCCGGTCTCACGCATAATCCCCTCGACTTCCTTGCCGATCTGCTTTTCGAGAACCGGGCCAGGGAACGAGGGTGAAATCCCGGCTCTTCTCGACGGGCTCACCAAGAAGGGGGTAGAGAGACACATGGCCATCGCGATCAGGCAACTCGGACGGCATTTGCGCAGCCATGGCTGAATCCCCGGAGAACTCTCGATGCGTCTCAGGCGATCGCGTGGCTCGAGCGCGGCTACGAGATCGCAATCGGCGATTTCCTCGTTCTGCAAGGACGGCGCGGAAGGCACGCGTTGGCGCGCCCCATCGCGCAGGAGGTTCACGGCCGATTTGCCTGAGACAGGCCCCTGGATTTTCGATCTGCTCTGCATTTCCTCCAGCAATAAAGCGCGCCAAGGCCTGCTACACGACATCCTCCGCGTCCTCACGCCGCGATCTGCCAATCACGAAGCGCAGCAATCCAGCCCGCTCGCGGCGGTAAAGCGTGTCCAGAACCGCAGCCGAGCTTTCCATCAGATCTTGCTCGGGCGGAACTGCCTCGCCCCCGCCTAGCGGACGGCGCAGAAAACCTAAGCCGACACGCATTGGGCCGGGCCATAAAATGCGAATTCTTGCAGTAGCAACATCTACCGGCCCCGCTCGTCAGGCGAGGCGGGCCGGTAGGTTCCGGGTGTTGAGAACAGGCAAGTGAACCCGCGCCGACGCCTTAGCCATTAGAGCCTGAACATATACGGTCGTTGCAGTGGTGGCCGTGCTTGGAGAAGATCCCCCCCGGTTCCGGCCCTTGTTGGACCGTGATGCCGTATACATCGACATGACAAAACTTCAGGAGGCAATCATGGCCATCAAGGTCAAGCCGGAAGAAGTGATCCGGCATGAAGAAGTCTACAGTGTCGGCCTGGACGTCAGCCAACGCAGCACCAGCATCTGTGTACTCGATCCCAACGGCAAGCTCTTGATGGAAGGTCAAGCCAGAACCAATCCCTTCGAAATCGCACGCTATCTCCAAAAACGAATGGAGGGGCCTCTCAAACTCGCCATGCAAACGGGGAGCCTGCGCATCAATGGAGACCACATCCTCGTACCCGTTCCGGACGAAACGCTTGCGTTCGATACGATCTATCAGCCTTGGGGTCCGTCGTCCGTTCCGGACTTGCCGTCAGGCTCGGCGCGACGACCACCGAGGATGGCTGCCTTACGGTCGATGCCCACCAGCGCACCAGCGTGGCAGGCCTCTAGCCGCAGGCGATGTCACGCGAAGCCTTGTCCAGATTAGCCATGCCATGGGCTAGGCGGGCGTCGCTGCGACAACCATTCGCAACGATCTCGCAGCCAGAGAACCGCTTCTCAGCCGAGGCGGCTTGAATGAGTCGGTCCGCTGATGCCGGCGCAGAGCCCCCAAGCTGGCTGGTGGCCCACCAAGTGGCCGCTGGCGCTGCTTTGTTTCCGGCCCTTTGCCCCAGGAGAGTTGGAAAGGGCGAAAAATCGCGGCCCCGGTGGCGAGGCGCCGGGCAGCGGATCAAAGCTTTCCGGTCAGTGGCGCATGCTGTCGGGAACGACGCCGCCGTTTTCCGCGAGCTTGGCCATCACCGCACGATGTAGAGCAATGTTCTGTTCGGCGGAACCGTCCTCTTCCGCATGAACGTCCAGTTCCTCTGCGAGCTCCTTGCGCGCGGACAGGCTGGGATTGAGATCGAGCAGCTTCAGGAGGTCGACAATCGAACTCTTGTAGTTTCCGCCGCGGTTTTCCTTCAGCGAAGCCATCGCCTCGAGCACCGCTGCGACGTCGACCGGCGTGGTTTCGCCTCCTCCTGCCGCCTCGATCGTCGGCGTGCCCGGTGCCGGGGCGATCCTGTCCGGCTGAGGTTGCTGAGTTGCCGGGGTCGAGGCCGGCGCGGCAGCAGCATTGGCGCTGGGGTGGTGGAAAATCTTGGCCATGATGTTTGCAAAGACGCCCATTGCTTGCTCCTGAGTTGTTCCGGTTTGTGATTCACCGCGTGTACGCACCGGTTCCGCGATCGAGGATCGTCTGCATGCGATCTTCATCGCATTTGGGGCGCACCCCGTACGGCCCTATTTCCCGAGGACGTACTGGCCCCCTTCCGCCAGCGCGGTTGTCGGCAGCTGCTCAACCCTTGGGAAACCCATTACGGGTGCGCAGGAGAAAGTCGCTGGAAGGTGTTCCGGGCAACGTCGGAGCGCGAAAGGTGAAAGGCTTGGCCGGTCGCGGCCCGCGAACCGTCAATGTGTCCGGCACCGTCGACAGGTTCGGCGGACGTCGGTTTGCGTGCAACCGCCTTCTCCACCAGATTGGCGCTGGCGTCGGCAAATTGCTGCCAGATGGTAGAACGCCCTTTGGCGTAAGCGCGCATCTTGAGGGCGTTCAGACACTCCGGTGTATTCAGCAACGCGTTCACCGCGTTCGAGATTGCCGACGGTTCCTCCGCCGGCACCAGCACGCCGACTCCGTCGGCAAGCAATTCGCAGGCATGGATATAGCGAGTGGATACCACGGCCTTGCCGAGCGCGACCGCATAGCTGAGCGTTCCCGATGTCGACTGCTGAAGGTTGGGGTAAGGTGTCAGGTAGACGTCGCAGGCCTCGAGCTGATCGAGGAGCTCGTCCGTATCGAGGAAGCGATCGTCCCACGCAACGTTGCGTTGCAGGCCGAGCTGCGCCACGCGTGCCTTGAGCCGTTCCCGGTACCTCTCTCCCTGATCGCGCACGAGATCAGGATGGGTCGCTCCCACGATCCGATAAAGCACATCGGGATGCCGCGCAGCGATTGCCGGAAGCGCCTCGATCGCATGCTCGATACCTTTGCCGGGCCCGAGCAGCCCGAAGGTCATCAGAACTGGCCGATTGGCGACCCCAAGGCTTGCCTTGAAATGTTCTTCACGGCCGAAGGGCCGATCCGGCGCTCCGTGGGCAACAACGGTCACCCGCTCGTGCGATGCTCCGTAAAGGCTGATGAGAAGGTCCCGACCGTGCTGGGACATGACCATGACCTGGCCGGCACGCCCCAGCAGGCGTTCCATGACGTGGCGCTGACCAACCGACGGTGTCGAAAGGATCGTGTGCAAGGTTACTACGAGCGGGACAGCGAGCCTGTCGATGAGATCGGTAACGAGCCTCCCGTCCGGCCCTCCGAAAATTCCGTACTCGTGCTGCAGCCACACCGCATCCACGCCCGAAGCATTGATGCGATCGGCGGCCAGACGGTAGGCATCGGGATCGTCCTGTGCGATGACATGCACGTCGGGCGAATACGCGAGGTCTGAACCATGGCGATCGAGCGCGTAGACATCGAACGATATGCCGGGGCGAAACTCTTCGACTTTGGTCTTCAAGTCTTCGGTGAAAGTGGCAATCCCGCATTTACGCGGCGCGTAAGTGCCGATTACAGCGACCTTGAGAGTGCCGGTTCTGGATAGCGGATCGGGAGAAAACCGGATGGGAGCTGCCGACACGAGTTTGAGTGAAGCGTTCCTGGAATGAAGCATGCCGGCACCAATGATGAGGGATGTGCCAAATTAACGGTCGGAATTTCCCGCAGTTCCCTGACAATCCTCCGTGACCTTCAAGTATCGGATTTTGCGGATAGGCGCCTCTGGAGGAATGCGAGGACAACAGCTTCTTCAGGCCGCAAGCTGGAAAGCTCGTCACGAAGCTCGCGCTCGACTTCGTCCCTGGCATCAAGGACGAGTTCGTCCGTCAGATAGCTTTCGAAGATCTCAGGATGAATGTAGCATTTGCGGCAAACCGTTGGAGTGTTTCCCAGCCGGGCAGCAACCGTTTCGATGGCCGCACGCACGTTGCGCTTGGCTGCAGCCGCACTGTCGACTTTCTCATATTCCGCAAGTGCCAGGGCGGCGAGCACGGTGCCATTCCACGTCCTGAAATCCTTCGCGGTTATGTCGGCACCGGAAATCTCTCTTAGATAGGCATTGATGTCGCTCGAAGTGACCTCGAACGGCTTTCCATCCTCGCCTATATACTGGAAGAGATGTTGGCCGGGCAGATCCTGACTAGCCTTGACGATTTTCGCGATGCGTCGGTCATGGAGCTTAAGCTTCCATTGCTTGCCGCTCTTTCCTTTGAAATTGAAGCGCAGCTCAGCGCCCTCGATCGCGACGTGGCGATCCTTCAGCGTCGTCAATCCGTAGCTTTTGTTCTGCTTGGCATAGTCGGCATTGCCGACCCTTATCATTGTGGTTTCCAGAAGGTGCACGACGGCGGCGAGTACTTTCTCGCGGGGCAAACCGCGTTTCCCAAGATCCGCATCGATCCGCGCCCGCACGGCCGGAAGAGCCTTTGCGAATTCTAGCATGTGCTCGTACTTCGTGCTGTCGCGTACTTCGCGAAATCGCGCGTGGTAGCGGTACTGCTTTCGGCCTTTTGCGTCGCGCCCGGTAGCCTGGATGTGCCCGTTCGGCTTGGGGCAAATCCAGACATCGGTGTAGGCTGGTGGGATCGCGACCGCGGAAATGCGCGCAAGAGTTTTCTCATCGTCCAGCAGATCGCCCTTGGCAGTCCGATATCGAAACTTGCCGCGCCAGGCCTCGCGTGAAATCCCGGGGTCTTCGTCTGTCATGTAGACGAGGCCCGCGTTCTCTGCTGCCTCCTGAGCGTCTACTACTGCACCGTCTTTTTCTGCGGCCATCGGTCCGATCCTGTCCCTTCCGTATCTATTCCTAGATCGCTCAGGCAGGCAGCGCGTTCCCGCCGCCCGATGAACCTGGAAACGCAATACGCATGGGGTAGGCCAACGCGCATTGCCAAACGCGAACCGCGCAGGTGAGACCATTCCAATCCACGCCATTTCTGTCGGCCTCAGCGGTTGGGATTGATGGCCGCCCAGGGCTTCGATGAGTACAAAGCTTAGGATTTACGACTACTCACCGAGCGGGACGAGCGTTCCGTCTCAGACCATCTGGATCGATGCGCCGGTTCGGCCGACCAGCTGACTGCGTCCCCACTCAGACAGGCTGGAGTTGCCATGGACTTTGTACACCCTCAGATTTGCGGAACAGGCCCGGTGCCCGCAAAAGTGGTGCTGTTCGAGGCGAGCACCCGCTCTGCAACGCTGCCCATAGCCGCTCAGGAAAGCCCTGCCCGCCGTGAGGAAATTTGGGAGGGGAGCGCAAGCTCTGCTCAATTAGGAAGACTTTTGGTGATGCGTGGCAGGTCGACACGCATTAGTCTGCGCCGCCCCTCGCTCACGTGAGCTCCGGCGGCACCAGGCTCAGTCGGCCGCGTTGACGGGCTGCCGCCAAATTGAATGCGGGAACCTTTGAGCGCAGGCGCGCATTCACAGGCGGCAATTCACACAACACATTGTTTGGAGGAGAATGATGAAGATCTATTCGCTGAGGTTTTCGGATGATGGCCACGGAGTGGCCAAGCGCCTGGAATTCAAAGCTGAAGATCTCACCGCCGCCCTGATCATCGCGCACCGGGAAGCCGCAAGAAGAAGCGCCGAGCTTTGGGAAGGGGCTAAAAAACTCTGTACCATCCGTAAGCCAAGGGAGCCTGCTCCAAGCCTCACGGCATTTGCCTTCTGAGGGCGGCGGAACGTAGCAGGACGCACCGTGCAATGCCAAGTCTCCATAGGGGGACCAGTCACAGACATGCCGGCAGATTGCGCCGTGTCGTTGCCGATCCAATGGACCGCGCTTTCGCGGAAGTTTATAGGGCGGGTGAAGGAGTCTGCTCGAAGCAGCACTCGCGCACGAAGCAATGCGAATGGCGAACGACAAGCCTGGACCTGTGCAAATGGCGTTGCATTTCGACGCGGTGCTTGTGCGCGGAGGCACGGTGGGATTACTTCCTCCCGTTACGAATACCGATTTCCCTGAGGGTGCGGAACGTTACCGACCAGCGAGGGCTGTCCAGCTCGGCAATACTATGTTCCCAGTGATGGCGAGCCTCCCCGCTCAGAAGATAGAGACCGCGTTGCCGCGCCCCATGGGTGAAGCGCTCGAATCCCGTTTCGGTCCTGCGGCGGAATCGCAGCGGCGCGGATCGGCCCAGCGACAGCCCTGCGACAAGCTCGAACATCGGCCGATCCTTGTGCCAGCCGATCACGGCGCCAGGATCATAGCGGATCACAAGCGCCTGCTCGAAGCGCTCCGGGGAAACACCGAGATGGCCCGCCACAAGCGAACGCATGGGGATCAGCCAGTCGGGAATGGGCTGCACCTGCTCCGCGCGTCCAGTACCGTGATCGTAGGTCCATCCGAACGAGCGGGTAAGCCTTTTGCCAAGCCAGCCCTGGAAGCGAAACGGTTCGAGCTGCGATGCGTCGATCTGTGCTATGAGGCGTCTTTCCTCGGAAGGAGGAATGACCTCGTCCCAACTGTCAAGGCCTTTGGGCATCAGGACACGTTCGACAGCCAATGCGCCGAACAGGTCAGCTTGCGCTGGCAGCCCAGCCTCCTTGGCAGATCTTGCGATTGTTTCTCGACCTCTCACCTCAGCTGGCTGTCCTTGCTGCCCCGGCGATTGATGCCCGAGAAGACCGGACGCTGTTCGCGCCCTGACTGGCAACTCACGCAGGTGCGCACGCCCGGAATTGCCCGGCGCCTGCCGTCAGGAATTCGGTCGCCACAAACCTCGCATTCCTTCAGACCCTCGCCGCGAGGCATGGACGCTCGGGCCGCTGCCACCGCATCCTTGAGACTGTCCTCGATCTGATCTTGTACCGCGCCGTCTGGCGCCCAGCCATTGGCCATGCCGTTTCTCCTCGTTCCTGAAAGTAGGAAGCGAAGATATCGATTTCACCCCCTGTATGTTCTTTTCGCCGAGCCGTGGCTGCTCGATTTGGCGCGGTTCGCCGCGTTGTCACCCAGAGATAGAGTGGGATGGCCAAGGTATCGGGAACGCGAAGGTAGATCGGTAATTTTAGAAAGCAGAAACCGAGGAGGATCCCATGACAGAATCCTTTACCGGCGCCATTGCACTTCTGAAGGCAGAACATCGCAACGTCGAAGACCTATTCGAGAAATTCGAGGGGGCGAGTTCTTCCGCCCAGAAGCAAAAGCTTGCGAAGGAAATCTGCACCGAGCTGAGAATTCATACCATGATCGAGGAAGAGATCTTCTATCCCGTCTAGTCGTCCTCGACCACCAGGACGCGGCGCCCAGTCAGGTCGGGTGCAGCAGTCATATCGAGCGTTCCTCCGAAAAGCTTGGCGGGAATCGGCGCGTCTGTCTCCAGAATGCTCTCGCCGTCCTTCAAGGAAACTCCAGTCGGCAATGGGCGCCGCCCGATCCTATGGTGACTTTTCCGGTCCCGCCAAGCTCATAGGGGACGCGGCCCTCGATGAGGTCGCTGCCGAAGCCGCGCCTGGTGGGCGGTGCGCGCAGAGGTGCGCCGCTTTCCATCCAGTCAAGCGCCAGCCATGCGCGACTCCGCTTCTCGAACGGCGTCCACGAGACCTGCAGCCGGCCCTGCGGCGTGGAAAAGGCGCCGTACTTCAGAGCGTTGGTCGCCAGCTCGTTATAGACGCGCTTTAGCACCTCCACCGCCTTCGGCGACAGCCGGCTGTCGGCTGTCGGCTGTCAGGGCCATTGAGCTCGAACTGATCGTCTTCGTGGGCCTGGGCGCTGACATCACTCGCAATGATGTCGCGAAGAGACCCGCCGGCGTTGGCCGCCCGGGTAAGCAGGACCTGCACCCTGGCCAAGGCCATAAGCCGGCCCTCCAGCAACGAACGGTAGTCCTCCACATCGGTCGCACCGTCTGCCGTCCGCAAGTCCATGGATCGGATCATTGCCATAATGTTGCGCACTCTGTGCTGGAGCTTGGCCAACAACACACCCTGGTGCTCGACCGCCAGCTTGGCTTCGGTGACATCCTCGAAGATGCCGCCGATGCGCTGCACGAGCCCCGATGGATCCATCAGAGGAGAGACCGTGTTGCGGACCCACCGAAAAGTCGGTCAATTGGTCTTTGGACGCGGAACTCCGAGACGCGAGGTCCCTTTGCCGGACGGCCTCGATGTCAGCCAGCACAGCGGTGCGGTCCTCCGGCACTATCAGCGATGACCATGCCTCGATCCCATCGAACAAAGCCTCGCATTCGACGCCGTAGATCGTCTCGATCGCCGAACTGGCGTACTCCATCTTCAGGGTCTGGGCGTCCCTGATCCACAGCGCGCCCGATGAAGCCTTGGCGAACTGGCGGAAGCGTTCCTCGCTCGCGCGTAGCGCGTCTTCGGAGCGCACGCGCTCGATCGCAGCCCAGGCCACCTCCAAGATGCTGCCCGACCAACCGGCTGGCCTCTTTCAAAATCTGGCTATTGTCAGTCGCGCTGCGCGCAGCGTCGCTCAGCTTGAGGAGGATGGCCTGCCGCTCCTCGCTTTCGCGCAACGCCGCCTCGGCCGTCTTGCGTTCCGTAATGTTGGTGAACAGAACAGCAACGCGGTTGCGCTCCCGGTCCAAGGAAAAGATGTTCAGGTCGAAAATCAGACCGAGCGTTGCTTCGGGCTCCTCCACCCGCAGCGGCTGGCCGGTGTCCAGCGCCTGGCCGTATAGCTCAGTCCAACGCGGGTTCGGCGAGCCAAGCAGTTCGGTAGCCGTCTTCCCGACAGGCCACGGCATGGTGGTATGGACGAGGAAGGCGCAGTTGACATCCAGGAATCGAAAATCCGCCCAGCGGCCTTCGGCGTCCTTGATGACCTCGACCACAGCATGGGCTTCGTCCATCGACTCGAACAGGTCGCGATATTTTTCCTCGCTTTCTCGCAGCGCCGACTCCGCACGCTTGCGGGCGTCGATGTCGATGTTCACGGCGGCCCATTTCTTGATATGGCCTTGCGCGTCGAGCACAGGAGCCGCGCGGACGTTGGTCCAGCGCCATCCGCCATTCGGTGCCCGAAGTCGGAACTCGGCGTCCACGACCCGACGCGCCGCCATCGCCTCTCGCCGTTGTTGCTCTGCGAACGCGCGGTCGTCGGGATGGATTGCCTCAAGCCAGCCGTATCCGAGCCACTCCTCCAAGGTCTGGCCAGTGTAGGCACGGTAGCGGCCTGCGCTCAGGGGGAAACTTCCCCCTGAGCGCAGGCCGGTTCAGCCTAATCAAACCCGCAAACCAGCTCCGCGATAATGTCCGCCATCGCCCGACGGGCCACCTTGTTGGAGGGCGAAACGGGAACGTCGGACCAGCCTATTTGCAGCCACCGGCGCGGCACCTACGCGGCGGCGGGCGATGTCCGACCACAGTCTGGGAAAAAGCCAGTACAAGCGATGCGACTGACCCGACTAAGGGTTCTTGGTCTCTTCATCGGTAAGTGCAGCCTCGAGCATCGCCGACCAAACCGCCCGACAACTGGCACTTGCCAGCCATTTATCGCCAGCAGCTTCCATCCCATCGTCGGGTTCGCGAATGGCTGCGAGGACGGCAAAGGCAATCGATCTGTAACGGAGGCGCGTTTCATGCGGCACCTGATCCCACGGTTGCGGATTCTCGGCGGCCCAGTCTGCGGTAAACGCAGCTCTGGCCATTCGTTCAAGCGGCGTCATGAATAACCGCCGCGATACCTTTTGAGTTCGGAGTGCGGTCGGAACGATTTTCCATCATAGTGAGGCCAATGAAGAGTGGCCTCGATTGTTCCCTCATGGCGGTCACCTTCATGGGAGGCGGACTGAGTCCATCGGGGATATCAAGACCGCCGCTATGCATCATTTGAGCGGGGAGGGTCCTGCCCGCGCAGGCTATCACTCTGCTCGTGTCGTTGACTGGGCCGGTGGAATAATCACCGCAACCTCTCCAGTTGGCGGTTCCCATCCGAACACACTTCGTCCGCCGTATTCATGTGATCGCGTACACTCCTCGGCGATGAAATCGTCAAGCGACGGGCCCGAGGCGGCCGCCTCAAGTCTCCGCGCCTGCTCATCTAGTCGCCGGATCGCTGCCAATTGTTCACCGTGCCCGAGGCTGGCCTTGCTGACGGCGGATTTCATAACCGCAATTGTATGATCGTAAACCTTCGTGGGCACCGGATAAGGATGGCGGTCCTTGCCTCCGTGCGCCAGCGAGAACCGAGCTGGATCGCTGAAGCGGCAAGGCGCGCCGTGAACGACTTCCGCCACCATAGCTAGCGAACGAACCGTACGTGCTCCCACGCCCGGTACGAGCAGCAATTCGGAAAAATCTCTGGGCCCGAGGTCCGCAGCAGCAGCAAGGGCGCCACGCAAACGCCGTTCGATGACATTTTCGGGGCGAACCTCGTGGTGTTCCGGCATGATCAGATGAGGGAGAAGGCCTTGTTCCGGCTCGACCTGCGGCGTCATTCGACGCAATTCGCGCAAAATCCCATCCGGTCCGATGGATCCCAGCAGCTTCAGCTGCCCGCTGCGAGAGGGTGCTGCGCGGCGATCGGCTAGGTTGACGATTTGTCCCCCGCATCGCCCCTCTATCGCCGCATGAGGGGCGTCGACAAAATCCTCGATGCCTTCGCTCAGCCAGTGGTAACGGCGAGCCTGCCGCCGACTATCGTTCATGCCTTGCTGCACGACCACCCAGCGCCCGTCATCAGCGACGATAAAGCCGTGCAGGTACAAGTCGAACCCATCCTGAAGCGCCGCGCTATCTACCTTGGCGATCAGGCGACTGGTGGCAGCGAGCGCCGTGCCGTCGATACCGGTGCGTTCTCCCACAAGCACCAGCTCATCAGGCGTTTTGCGGCTGTGCTTGCCTCTGCCGCCACAGACATGCAGGCCAAGCTCGCCCGACAATGGCGCTAGTCCTCGCTTCAACGCACCAAGAACGCTGGTGGTGATGCCTGAGGAATGCCAGTCCATTCCCATCACCGCGCCGAACGACTGAAACCAGAAGGGATGGGACAAACGGCGAAGGAATTCGTCGCGGCCATATTCAATCACGATTGCCTGAGCGATGACGGCGCCCAGTCTGGTCATGCGTTCGCCCAGCCAAGCGGGAACCCTGCCGCCGTGAAGGGGAAGGTCGGCGCTTCCGCCGCGCCTGCTCAAGAGTTCTTCCCAGCCAGAAGCGGGTAGGTCCCGGGCTTGCATGGAGAGAGAGCTGGCGATTGCAGAGCGATCATTGGCGGGATCCTAACACATGTCGAACATAATGTGAACATATCGGCCACGCCGCTGCCCGCCGAACAATTGCCGTGTCCCCCAATACGGACCTTTTCGGCACAAGGACGGAAGGCGGGCGCGACAGCGCACGGCCTTCGCTGTGCCTTATCAGCCGGCTGCCCGCGGCGCGCCGCCTCCTCGATCGCCCTGTGCCATGAGGTCGGTGCCGGCTGTTCATTGCTGCATGAAAATGCTGCATCAGCAGCTTGGAAGGAGCCCTAGGCGGCGTGGGCAAATTTGAGCCAATATCTGGCGGTGGCGAGATGGACCATACCAAGGAAACTGTTCGCCAGTTGATCGTAGCGGGTGCCGATGGCGCGGTTGATCCTGAGGTGGCCGAACATACGCTCGATGCGGTTGCGCTGCTTGTAGAGCACCCGGTCATGTTCGATCTTTACGCGACGGTTTGATCGGCCAGGAATGACGGCCTTGATTTTCCGTTCAGCAAGATCGGCTCGAATGGCGTCGGCATAGCAGCCCTTGTCGGCGAGCAGAGCGCCGGGTGCGCGTTCAGGCAGTCCGATCAGGGTGCCATACGCCTTGTAGTCTGCCGCTTCGCCAACAGTCAGCGTTCGCCCTGGCGGCGCTGTGGAAAAGGATAGGATCGCTGTACGTATCGCCCCGGATATCGCGATGGCAATTGTCGCCTCTCCGGCCTACCTCTCGCGCTTCTAAGCTCCGTCGACACCGCAGGAATTGGTCCGCCATCACTGTGTAAATTTGCACCTTCCAACAGCCGAACGACCCTTTGCTTGGGTGCTGCGCCGGAGGGGCCCTGAAGTCCATGTCCGCCCGGAAGGGCAATTGATGTGTTCGATGATCGACCCAGTCCTCGATGGGGTGCTGACGGGGATCGGAATTGGCAATGTCCCGCTGAACGATGCTGCCCAGCATTTGGCTGATGGAAAATTGATCCGCGTTCTGCTCGAGTGGGAACAGTCACTGCCTGGCTACCACTTTTATTATCTGAACCGGCGCAACGCATCGCCCGCGTTCAGGCTTATGCTGGATGCGATACGCTACAGCGTGTGACTGTCGAAGAGATGCACATGGGAGGTTACGCTGCTTGAATGCATCTCGAGCCGGGATCGGCTACACCGCGCTCGCCATACGCGAATGACGAAATCCGGTACAAGCGAGCGGACGTGGCATGAGCATGGGAAGCTCCTGTTTGGGCCGCGAGCCGCCCGATCTCTGGCTCGCGCCTGTTGATCCACCGCTGAACATCACAGTCGCGACAAGCCATTGAGTTTTAGGTCGGATTTATCCGAAAACGGCTATCCCGCTTCAAGAGCCTCTGGCGCATGATCGCGTCGCTCTGCTGGTCGACGTCTGGACAATCGCCGTGGGCCGCGGACAATCACTGCATCATGGGCACTAAAGCGTCCGGCAGGCGTTGACGGGCAAAAGCGGCCGGGATGGATCTGATTGAATGAATGAACTGACTGCGATTTTTCCTGGCGACAGCGAGATGGCGCGCGTGATGCGCGAAAAGGACTGGACCGACACAGCTCTGGGCGACCCGCGCACGTGGCCTGAAGCTCTCAAAACTCCCTTGCGGATGTTGCTGACTACACGTTTCGAGATGTGGCTCGGCTGGGGCGATGACCTCAATTTCTTCTATAATGATGCCTATATCCCGACGCTTGGGATCAAGCATCCCAAGATGCTCGGCCGTCCGTTCCGTGAGGTCTGGGCCGAAGTCTACGACGAAGTCGCCGGACAGGTTGAGCGCGTGCGCGCCGGCGCGGCGACCTGGAATAAGTCGCTGCTGCTCCTCCTCGAACGCAGTGGCTTTCCCGAGGAAACTTATCACAGCTTTTCCTATAGCCCCCTTCACCTTCCCGACGGTTCGGTGGGGGGGCTGCTGTGCATCGTAAGCGAAGATACCGCGAACATCATTGGTGAGCGCAGGCTCGAGACGATGCGACAACTTGGCCTCGGTCTGTCGCAGGCCACCGACCGGCCGGATATCGTCTCGGCAGTCATGGCGGCGTTTGCGACCAATAGGCGCGACTTTCCCTTCGTCGCGCTGCAACTGAACGACCACGTAGATCGGATGGATGCGATGAAGAGCGCGGGAACCGCGAACGCGCACCGGCAAGAATGTCAGGCCGGTAATCCTCCCGCCGAGACGCTGTTCGCCCGCATCGCGCCCGCGCTTCCGGCGGACATCCTCGAAGCCGGCGTGTTGTTTAACCTTCCGGAACGCGAGGACTGGCCCACGGGCGATTGGGACCGGGCACCCGTACGGGCGATTGCCATGCCGATACCTGGTGCAGGCACGGCCGAACGCGCCGGCACGCTGGTGCTCGCGCTTAATCCCTACTGCGTGGATCTTGCGGATATCCTGCCGACCGTGCGGCTGCTCGCGGGGCAGATCGGCGGTGCCCTTGCCAATGTCGCGACGCTCGAGGCGGAGAGGCGCCGCGCCGACCGCATGTGGCAGGTCTCGCGCGACCTGATGGTAGTCGTGGATGCGGGCGGTGTGTTTCGCGCCGTGAGTCCATCCTGGACGCGCATTCTCGGCCACCCCATCGAGACGGTGATCGGTCGCCCCTTCGCCGATTTCATGCATCCCGACGATGTGACGGCAAGCAGTGCAGCGCTCGCCGAAGCTCTCAATGCCACTGAGCTCAATAATTACGAGAACCGTTTTCGCGCGCTGGACGGCAGCTACCACCGCATCGAGTGGCACACCACGCTCGAGGAAGGACAAGTCTATGCCTATGGCCGGGACGTGACCGACCGCCGGCTGGTCGAAGAGAAACTGAGCGACAGCGAGGAACAGTTTCGCCATCTGGTTCAAGGCGTCACCGATTATGCAATCTACATGATCGATCTGGAGGGCAATGTCTCAAGCTGGAACGAGGGCGCACGTCGTATCAAGGGTTACGAGCCCGACGAAATCATCGGCTCACATTTTTCTCGGTTTTACACGCCGGAGGACCGTGAGCGCGGCGAGCCGGCACGCGCGCTGGAAACAGCGCGCACGGAAGGCCGCTTCCTCGCCGAGGGCTGGCGCGTGCGCAAGTCCGGTGAGCGCTTCCGCGCCAGCGTCGTAATCGATGCGATCCGCGACGATATGGGCAAGCCGATCGGCTTCGCGAAGATCACCCGCGACGTCACCGAACGCGAACAGGCTCAAAGGGATCTTGAAGTTGCACGCGAGGCGCTGTTCCAGGCGCAAAAGATGGAAGCGATCGGTCAGCTGACCGGCGGCGTGGCCCACGATTTCAACAATCTCCTGATGGCAATATCGTCGAGCCTTGATCTGCTGAGCCGGCGGACCGGCGACGATCCGCTGTCGCGGCGGCTCCTGGACAATGCGATCGAAGGCGCAAAGCGCGGCGCCACGCTGACCCAGCGCATGCTCGCTTTTGCCCGCCGTCAGGAGCTCAATGTCGGACGGGTCGACGTACCCCAATTGCTCAGCGGAATGAGCGATCTGGTGCAGCGCTCGATAGGGCCCGAATGGCCGATATCTACTAGCTTTCCGTTGAAACTTCCCTCGATCCGCGCCGACGCCAACCAGCTCGAAATGGCGCTCTTGAATCTCATCGTGAACGCACGCGACGCGACTCCCGGCGGCGGCCCGATCCTGATTTCTGCGAGCTGCGAAGATGTCGCCGGGGAAGGCCCGGCCAAACTGGCCGCAGGGACCTACGTCCGGCTGGTTGTCAGGGACGAGGGTCAGGGCATGGACGCGGAAACGCTGCGCCGCGCGACCGAACCCTTTTTCACGACGAAAGGGGTGGGCAAGGGCACCGGGCTGGGCTTGCCAATGGTACATGGCATGGCGCAGCAGATCGGAGGCACGTTCGAGCTCCTGAGCAAGGCTGGCGAAGGCGCCAGCGCGGTGCTCTGGCTTCCGGTCGCCGAACCGGAACCGGTCTGCGTCACCGCGGCGGCGGAGGACGCGCAAGTCACTCGGGACACACCGCGATTGACTATCCTGACGGTCGACGATGACGCGCTGGTACTGATCAATACCGCAGCGCTGCTCGAGGATCTCGGTCATACGGTGATCGAGGCGGGGTCCGCCGCCCAGGCGCTCGAGTATTTCTCGGCGCGCAACGACATCGACCTGCTTATCACCGATCAAGCCATGCCCGGTATGACCGGTGTCGACTTGGTCGCAGCAGTCGACGCCATTCGAGCGGGCACGCCGGTGATCATTGCCAGTGGCTATGGCGAAGGGGTCGATATCCCGGGCCGGCAGTTGGTCCGGCTCGGCAAGCCCTTCAACCAGGAGCGCCTCAGCGAAGCGATCGAGGAAGCGGTCGGCTAGAGTATCCGTGATAATCAAGCCAACGATTGGGCCCAGCATCGATCGGCCTTGAGCAGTGCGTTTGCGGTGACGATGAGCTTTCGCATGACGGCAGTGATGGTGATCTTGGCGGGTTTTCCAGCGGCGAGGAGTTGTTGGTACTTGGCTTTGAGGTCGGGGTTGTATCGGGCGGCGACGAGGGCCGGCATGTAAAGGGCCTGCCTTACGTTGGCGCGTCCGCCACGGATAAAGCTTTTACCTTTCCATTGTCCGGATTGTCGCGCGACGGGGGCAAGACCGGCGAGCGATGCGGCCTGCTTGTTCTCGAGGCTGCCGAGTTCGGGCATGGTGGCGATGAGCTGGTTGGCGGTCAGCCTCCCCACACCCGCGATGCTGGTCAGGATCTGGTGTCGTCGGGCGAGTAGCACGTCGGCGGCGATGAGGTTGGCGATCTCGGTGTCGAGGGTCTCGATATGCCGATCGATTTGTTCGAGCCGCTGGCGACACTGGCGCTTGAGAAAGGCAATGGTGAGATTCTTCTCGCGATTCTTGAGCGCGGTGCGATCACGAACCAGGCCGTCGCGGGCATTGATGAGCTCGGCCATTTGGGCCTGCTGTGCGCTTCGAGCGGGTCTGACGGGTGGCTGCAAGGTGGCAGCCATACGGGCCAGCAGCATGGCGTCAATGCGATCGGTCTTGGCCAGCGTGCCAGTCGCCTGGGCGAAGCGCCGGGCGCGTTCAGGGTTGAGTTTCACGCAGGGCCAGTTGGTCAGCGCCGCCTCCAGTGCGCGATGATAGGTGCCGGTTGCCTCATAGGCGATCCGCTCGACCGGCCATTGCCGTAGCCAGGCTATCAACGCCTTGTGGCCCTTGGCGGTGTTGGCGAACTGGCGCTCGACGCCGGTGGGGTGGGCATGGCAATCGAGGCTCGCTTTGGAGATGTCGATGCCGATCGTCTGTGATAGATTGTCGCTCATCTTTTCCGCTGTCCCATGCTTGTCATCCGGGTCCAAAACCCCGGTATCCGTTCGGGCCTGATGGAAAAGAAAGGGGCGATCCTACTCTAGCCCGGTCCCTTAACGACCGGCGGTTTCGCGATCCGTCCCCTTCCGCCCGGACCGGGGTGGCCACCCCGGTCCGGGCAATCCAGCATGACCCAAACGGACCGCAATGTCATAAGACAAGCGTTTTCCAATCAGGCGGAAATCACCTGTTGGCTCGGAAAACCCGGGAAATCAAAATATTGTAGCAGCTTATCCAGTCAAATTGGATCGCAAACGGCCAACGAACGGCGCTCACGAGATATTTCGGTCGCCAGTTCGGCGCCCGCATACAACGCTCCCGCACATCCCGACGGGCGTGTGTCGGACTGAGCGCCGGGTAGGTTTGCGCATTCCGTCGACGGAACCACTGCGGGCGAATACCGCAGAGCTGCCTGGTCGGCGATCGGCCAGCTATACCGGTCCACCTGCCTGTTCCAGCCTCGCGCGTGAAAATCGGCTTTACCGCCGGCAGCGCGCGCCCGGGCGCGATTGGGATTGGTCAAGGACCCGTCATCTGCGGCGACGAAGCGCGCGCAGCTCTCGCGAACAGCGACCTTGTCCACGTTTTGCGCCAGCCACTCGATTCCAACCACCAGGCCGCGCACGCCATCGCCGGCGAGGGGTCGACGGGAGCCTGCCCGCGAGCCACATTCGGATAGTCTTCGAGCCCCTCATTGTCGCCCTGCCGCACAACCCACGGCCAGCAGGCCATGGCGGCGATCGACGTTGGTGAGGAAGCCGCCGCGCCGCATAGCGTCCTGACGGGCACATGGGCGAACAGATCGCTAGGGAGCAGCTTCCAGCCCCGCGACCGCCTCGCCGCTCCAGCCACCGCCCATCGCAAGGTAGAGCACTACCCGCGCCTGTAACGCCGCGGTTCGCGCCTGTACGAGGCTCAACTCGACATTGAGCAGGCCTCGCTGGGCGACCAGCTGTTCGAGATAGGGCGAGTAACCCTCGCGGCGGCGGTTGGTGGCCAGCCGCAAGCCTTCGGCGTCGGCAGTGCGCTGTGCGGTCAGGGAAGTCATGCGTTCGTCAGCTTCTCGCACGGAGCCGAGGGCATCTTCCACTTCCCGAAAGGCAGTGAGCGCGGCCTTGCGATAAGCCAGCGCCGCATTGTCACGCTGCGCTGCCGCACTTTCTGCGCCGGCGCGTAGTCGCCCGCCCTGGAAGATTGGCGCCAGAACGCTGCCTCCCAGCGACCACAGACCGATCGGGTCGCCCGCCAACAGCGAGGACCAGACAAGGGCCCCCGATCCTGTAAGTTGAAGCTGGGGCAGGAAGCGCTTGCGGGCGGCAGCGAGCGACTTGTCCGCGGCGGCAAGCTGCAGCTCCGCCTGAGCCACGTCCGGCCTGCGGGCGAGAAGTTGGGAGGGCAAGCCTTCCGGGATTGCCGGTTCCATAAGCTCGGCGAGTGAGCTGTTGCGCGTGACTGGACCGGGCACCTCTCCTGTAAGGAGATGCAGGGCATTTTCCTGCCGCATCGTCGCCTCGCGCAAAGTCGGGATCAATTGAGCGGTGGCCTGATACTCGGCCTCGGCTTGAGCCAGTTCCAGCCGCGGCGAATATCCCGCACCGACCCGGCGCTGTGCCAGCTGAAGTTCGCGGCGCCGTGCATCCAGTGTCAATTCGGCAATGCCAAGCTGCGCATCGAGACCGAGCAAGCCGATATAGCCCGAGGCCGCTGTCGCCGCGACAGAGAGGCGGATCGAATCCCGCGCTGCCTGACTGGCCAGCCAGCCAGCCCGCGCCGCGGCCTGTTGGTCGGCCAACCGCCCGAACAGGTCCGCCTCCCACGCCGCTTGCACTGCCGGCTCCGCGGCCTGTTGGACCACCGCAACGCCGAAGGCATTGATGCTGCGCGCATCCGAAGCTGAAGCCGAGGCTGCGACGGCGGGTAGCAACTGCGCATGGGCCAGCCGTTCTTGTGCCCGCGCGTCGCGGATGCGGGCAGTTGCCTGCGCAATGTCGATATTACGCGCCAGCGCCGCTTCTATGAGGGCCGTCAGTTGCGGATCGCCGAAAGACTGCCACCAATCGCGGTCGAGCGGCGCGGTCGGCCCTGTAGTGGTCCGCCACTCGGCGGGCGCAGTAACGGGCTCCACGGGCGCGACGGCGACGGGAGGGCCCGCGCAGCCGGCAACGAGCGCTGACAGGCTGGCAAGGATGCCGCAGCGCCGCATCAATTCCTCGTCGACACAGTGATCTCCACCGACATGCCCGGCCGCAGTCGCTGTGCCAGTTCCTGCCCGGGATCCACCGTGATCCGCACCGGAATACGCTGCGCCACTTTCACGAAGTTGCCGGTGGCGTTGTCCGACCGAAGCACGGCGAATTCGGAACCAGTGGCAGGCGCAATGTCTTGTACGCGGCCGGTCAGCCGCGCACCGCCCAGCGCATCGACCCGGAAATGGGCTCTTTGTCCGACCCGCATATCGCGAGTTTGCGCCTCCTTGAAGTTGGCGATGATCCACATGTCGTCGGGGACCAGGAACATGAGCTGCGTGGCTGCCGAGACATAGGCGCCGTTGCGCACGCCGATCTCCGAAAGGCGCCCGTCGACCGGTGCGCGGATCACAGTGTTGTCCAAATCGATCTGCGCCAGATGAAGCTGAGCCTGCGCCGCTTCCACGGCCGCCTGAAGGCCGCCGCGACCGACAATCACCGAACGAACATCCTGCCCGCCGATGGCCCGCGAAGCACTCGCCTGTCGCACAGCCGCTTCCGCTGCCAGCAGGGCGGCCAGGGTCTGGTCGCGCTCACGCTGCGAAATCGAGCCGTCCGCCACCAGTGCATCGGCACGCTTCATGTCCGCACGCGCGCGCACGAGTTGCGCCTCGGCGCTGGCGATACCGGCTTCCTGCCCCAGCAGCGCTGCCTCGCGCGACCGCTGGCTCTGTTCGGAATTGGAAAGCGCAGCGATTTGCCCGGCAAGGTTCGCCTTGGCCTGCTCCACGCGCGCCTTGTATATGCGCCGGTCTATCGTCGCCAGCACGTCTCCTGCCTTCACATGCTGGAAATCGCGTACGGGCACCGACGTGACATAACCATTCACCTGCGGGCTGATCACTGTCACCTTGCCCCGGACATTGGCATTGTCGGTCTTCTGGGACCATCCCGCGAAAGGCGGGAGGCTCCAGGCATAGAGGATGGAGAGCACACCCAGTACCGCCATGACGACGATCGCGGCCACAGTCCAGCGGCTCTTGGGGGGCGGGCGCCAGCCGGTCGGCGGGTTGATCTGGGTATCCACCCCTTCTGTGCCGGGCCATGCCGTCTCGCGTTCACCGTTATTGTCGTCCTTCACTCCTGCCCTCTGCTTTCTCAATCCCGGCTCGCCTGCAGGGGTCCGGCTGTCGCCTGCGCCGCGCTGCGAGCCCGCATTTCGCGCTGGAGCAGGATAATCGGCGATTCCTCCTTGCGCCGTCGGATGCCCAGGCGAATGGCAATCCCCCAGACAACCGCAGCCACCGCCAACCAGCCCGACAGCAGGAAGACATCGTTATAGGCCAGGATGTTCGCTTCCCGCGCCACTTGCTGGGAGAGGAGCGCAACCCCTTCCGCCGGCCGCAGCACCGGGTCGCCGACCACGCTGGAAAACGCGCCGGCGTTCGCTCGGAGGCGGTCTGCAACTTGTGGGTTGGTCATGATGATGCTCTGCACCAGTTCGTGCGAGTGGTATTTCTCGCGCAGCGTCTGGAAAGTGCCCAGCAGCGCTGTTCCCACCAGACCGCCCAGGCTCTGGCTCATCCCGAAGAGCACCACAAAACTCACCATGTTTTTTCCGCCGCCCAGCAGTGCGCGCGCGAAGCCGATGGCGACAGTTTCGGCCAGAAACAGCATCGCGGCAAAGCCGATCAGCCCCTGACTGAAATAGAGGTTCGCGGGGCGCGTGAGATTGGTGGAATTGGCGTCCATAAAGGAGCCGATGGCGATAAGCACTACCGCCAGGTTGATCAGACGCCCGGGATGCGCGGGGTTGAACACGGCCAGCGCGAACACCATCCCCGCGATCGAGGCGAGCACGATGATGCCGTTCAGCAGAACCATCTGGTCGTTGATCATGCCCACCGCGTTCAGCAGGCCGACCGAACCGAAGGTCTGTTCGGACAGCAGGACGCGGACAATGGCTGCCACGGCAAAGAGGCGCAGCATCTCGCGCGTGCCGATCCATCGGGTGTTGATCAGCGGGTTTCTTCGGAAATGTTCCTGCACGAAGCCGGCGCAGATCAGCGCCACCCCGGCTGCCAGCGACCAGCCCATCCATGCCCGTTCCGTCCACCATTCGATGCGCCCTTCGGAAAGCACGGCGATCAACAGCCACAGACCGGGAGCGAGCATGGCGAATGCCACGAAATCCAGGCGTTCGAAGGCCTTGATCCGCTCGCTGGGGGGAAGCGGCAGGGTCATTATCG
The DNA here is from genome assembly GCF_044029435.1 of Novosphingobium oxfordense. Taxonomy (NCBI): domain Bacteria; kingdom Pseudomonadati; phylum Pseudomonadota; class Alphaproteobacteria; order Sphingomonadales; family Sphingomonadaceae; genus Novosphingobium; species Novosphingobium oxfordense. Next base: position 583,014 of record NZ_CP147007.1, read on the forward strand.
CTGCAAGCGTGACCAATGCCAGCCCCAATTCGAAACGATAAAGCATATGCCAATCGCCTGAAATCAGCAGGCCGGGAGACATCACCCGTGCCAGGGGCGTTGTCAGCTGCGAGACCGAAAGTCCGATCATCGCGCCCATACTGCGCCTGGCCGGCGGCATACCCTGCGTAAGATAGAGCGTGGTCAGAGTGGAGAGGCCGGCGGCGGCAACCCCGCTCACGGCGCGAACCGCCACAGAACTCCAGAACCCGTGAACCAGAAGGTGCAGCACGGTGGTGACTGCATAGACTACCATGATATGGCGGATAAAGGTCTGCAGACCGAACTGCTGGCGAAACTTCACCAGCAGCAGGTTTGCGGTGACGTTGGTCATCAGGTAAGCGGCCGTGAGCCACGCGCTTTCGTTACTGTCCAACCCCAGGGTGCCTTGCGCGAAGACGAGGTTCACGGTGACCAGGGCATTGGCCAGCCCGCCAGTGATGCCGATGAGGATGCCGATCAGGAAATAGAGGCGGCGACGATGGTCCGGATGGTCGGGGTTGGCCGGCGAGCCCGCAAGGGTAGGCCGCTCATGTGGTTTGAACTCATAGTCCATTCCATTCCTTGCCCTTGCGCGGTAACGGAAGTTTGCGCTGACGCGAATCCCCGGTTCCATGTTGAAATGCCAAATTGGCCCGCTTGGACTGCAAAGACAAGCAGCCAAGTCTAGTTACATGGCAGCTCCCGCAATGCCCGATTTCGGATTCTAGACGCATTTTGACGGCGCTCTTGCAATGGAGCTGACCGGGTGGATTGCATCGGCCGGTTGTCGGAGTCGCTCTGGCTGCCGTGCGCTTGCCGCCGAGCGCCCGCCCCACGTTTTCCCTCAATCGCGGGACCGGGCTCCGCAAGGGATCGGAAGCCCCGACCTTACTGATTGTGACATGTCGCGGGATGATTGCATGCAGGCGTCGGATGGCCCACAAAGCCTCCCTGCGCGGCGCCTGGACCACTTGTGCCACCTCTCGACTCGATGCTGGCAAGCCGACCGTCGAGCCATGCGCAGGGCCGGGGTGCGCCTCGGAGTTCAATGCCTGCGATTTCGCGGAGCATCATCGATAGGGTTACTTTCATCGGCACCCTGGCCGCCGCAGGTCTAGCATTTGCCACATGGGCAGGCACAATCCGCTGCGAGACCAAGGCAAAAGCTTTTCGGCGCATTCAAATCCATCACCCCCTGCCCATCATCCCCCCGGACCCGCTCGGCGTGAGGCGTGGATGCCGAGAGCCGGCAATGGAAGCTGGGGCGGTGGGTTCCCGGTGAGCTCCCTCGCAAAGCCAGGGAGGGGACAGTTCGGAACAGACATTGCCCTTTGTACAGCAGAGCGAATCTGCTACAATCCTGCGCTGACCGAAGCGCTGATTGCACGAGAGGATCGCTGCAAGATGCCCGATAAACATCCAATCGATAGCCAGTCGTTTCTGATCAATAACGAGGCAGCCGCATTCCTGCGATTGTCGCCGCGAACGTTGGAAAAATACAGAGTGATAGGCGGCGGCCCTCCCTTCCATAAATTCGGACGCAGAGTACTGTATGCCCGCGCCGACCTTCAACAATGGGCAGACTTGCGCACCTTCGATAACACCTCGCAATTCTAAAATGCGAGATGCGTGAAATTCTGCTCCCGGCATGCCCGCCGCTAACGCTGCTTGAGGCAAAAATCGCATCACCGGGAAACGATCGAACCGGAACAACGCAAACTTGGGAGCGGATGAGGCTGGCGGACGATCACGCAATCCATGGCGTTCCTTCCACCATCCTATGGAATACGATCAAAGCCAATGAGAGTTCGTGCTCCCACGGTTGAAACCAAAGGCGGCACAGCAAAGGGTAACCTCGAAATTGCGATTCAGAAAATCTGCGGCCCACAGAGATCCCATTTCAGCCCGGTTTTGGGGAAATTTCTCCGAATCGATCGGACAGAACGAGCGCGCGAGCCGGCACGCCGCTCCCTTGGAAATAGACTGTGGCACGTGCCGCAAGCGACTTGAGGGATTTCTACCACAATCCGCCAGAGCGCAATCGGACGGCGCGCGACCCCGGCGGTGCGGCGTCCCTTTCGGTCGCCGGCGAGGGCTGCGCTGGAAACCTTCGGCCGCTCGAACTGCATCATTTCCGACTTGTCGTTGAGGCAAGTGCAAATCACCCACGCTGGGGTCACGGAAAGCGGATCACCGTGGATGACGGCCGCATGATCACGAGGCAGATCCAATGGTAGAAGATCCGGCAATACTGCGTACTACCGATCTTTCTCGTGCACATGATTAGAGCCCCTCTCCCTTCATCCCTTCAAGAAGGAGGCATTTTAGCAGATGACCGCAGCGAGCGTCACTTGGCATTTACGGCTACGGCTCTACAGAATTGAATGAAGCCGGAGCGCAAGACGGCCGATGAACGACCCGTCGGTGTCAGACAGCGGCCGGCCTCAACCTGCCACTCGAGAGGACATCGCCCATTCAAGCCGGAGAGATACCAGGCAGCGACCAAATCGGTCCACCTCACCTTTGCCCCGTTAGAACGCAATCCGCGCCCCAAACGGCCTGATACGTTACTACAGAACCCACAGCCGCATCCATGAACACTCCTCAAGGGGCGTCGATGCAGGATGAGTAGGCTGGTGGAGGGTGCCTGATGAAGTCTTTGAATGGGCGCGCTTTGACGCCGGAACTGTCCAGAGCAGTTGACCTCTTGCGCGGGGCCCTGATTATCTCCGACGATGAAGGAGAGTTGGCCGCGGCCTGCCTCATCAGCGCTGCTCTCGACCAATTGACCGGCGCTGGCAGTGTCTTCGACCAATGGAGAGCGATGACATCGCCGCAAAATGATCCACATGAACCTGAATAGAAATTCACAAAATCTGCGTATTGGGTAATCTTTTCAGCCCAAGACCGCGACAATATCGACATTGCGTAATGAAATTTCATTTCCTCATGACGAGCTTTAGAACATTGTTCAAATAAATTCCTTTTTGGAAGCTTGGGGTTTGCATGCCCGTCGTTTGTGCGGCGCGGCAAGGCGAAGCGTGGATGCCGCGCATCGGCGGATGCCATACCCACTTGCCGCGTAATTGTTTCGCCAGGCTGTTTGCAAGAAACTGGACAGGATTTTCATTCGCTCGCCAGCGTGCTCATGGCTTCACGGATTTCAGTCATGCCGGATCGGCCGAGGTTGGGTAAGGCCGACAGCCGTCGCTGCTTTTCGTTGTCGAACGGCAGAAGGTCAGAAACATTGTCAAAACCTCCGAACAGAAGGGCCCTTCTGGTACGAGTGCTGAGGGGCAGCTGATCTATCGGCGTCGTGGGACTCACGACCAGCGAGGTCATCTCCATGATCTCTTCCGCTTCCCGTTTGGCACGGCGATAGATTTGACCCGCGCGCACTCCGCTAACGCCCAGGAATGACCCGATCTGCTCGAACGTCTGACCGGCTGACCTTAACTGAAGGACAGCCTGATTCCTGCCGCCGACGACAGGATCGCTGTGCGGTTTTCGAACATTCATCGCGTCGCTCCCCCGTACCATGTCGCCGCGTGAACACTGCTCAATCTGCTTCCTGTCAAAAGGGCAAGCGAGCCGTGCCGGAAGGAAAACCGGGAAAGGGGCCCATTTCGATTTTCTTTCGACATAGTTCCGCCCAAAATAACAGTCATACGATAATCCAATGCATGATCAAAGGATCGCAGCGCCGTTACCACTGCCAAATACCTTCGCGTCCGCGAGGAAAGGCTACGAATTCACGGCTAGCGGTTCATTCGCGCTGACCCCTTTAATATGTCATAGCCAATCCGTTAGATCTTCCCGTACCGCAGGCAGCAAGTGGCACTCTGGCACCGCTCCCTGAGATCGACAGTATTACAAACCCTGTGGCTCTGTACTCTTAAATAATTGCAATCCCGCCGGACTGATTACGTCACGGACGACACCCGCAGTCGCCGCGATGCAGCCGACAATACAAAACGCTCGAAGCGTGGGCCAGCTGGGGACGAACTCCTGGGACGACGCAGGCACATGAATGCGCGGCAGCCTCTGCCGGGCGGGGCGGGATTTACTCCCATATGATCGGGTTAGCGCGCGTTGGCGCCCGAAATCCTGCGGCGCGCCCGGTCGGACAACCGTCCCCGCGCAATGAGAAAATGGCGTGAGAGCGAGGAGCGCAGCTGAGGCCAACGTCTCGATACGCATCACGATCTCACTGCCGAAGCCTGTCGCCTTCGCTGGGACTGGCGCCCGCCGCCCCCCTGCCCCCTCCGACTTCGCTGCGCGAGGTGCCCGACTGGCGGTCAGAATCGGCTCGGAGAAGAAAGGAGACCACTGGAAAGTCGGGCCGCGCGTCATTATCGAGCCGAGCAAGTCCGATCTCGCATACAAGCGCTGCTGCCTGAGCCAAGCATGGCATCAAGGCAGATCGACGCCGAGGTACGGCCTGACAAGGACCGGGCATTGCACCGACGCGGGCGCGCTGCGACCAAGTTACCGCATGCTACACGTTACGCCCGCTCATCGTCGTCGCGACATTGCATGTCCCGCTCGCCTGTCGATCTCGATATCTTTCAGTTCTGCAGAGGCATTGTTGCTGCGGTCGATGCGTTTGGAACATTCAGAGCTACCAAATGAATGTCGCGCGATCGCTGCGAGCGCTTCATCCCGCTCCGATTGGGCGTCGCGCTTGCCCGTGTAGGGGATGACGATGAATGGCATTCCCGTTTCCAGCTTGGCCCTACGTGTCGCAGCTTCCGAATACCGATCAACCGGAACGACAAGGGATGGCTCCAGCTCTCTCAGAATGTCCACGAAACCGGATTGATAGGCCTGTTCAATGACGAGATTGCTAAGCTTGCCGGCTCCGTCGTTCCGGATTCCGAATGGGATCAAATATGCAAAGGCAAGCTGGCCTCGGTTCTGGCGGGCGGCATTCAATATATCGTCGATATGCCGCCATTGGGTCTCCCGGTCCGGCATATCAGCCTGATAAGCCCTGTTCACCTCTTCAAAAGCCTCCAGATCCGCCGTTGAACGCAGTGCTTCGATGGCTCGGCGCAATCTTTCGTCACCTGGCGTGTGACACAAATCGACTTGGCCGCCGGCAGGACTGATTGAGACGATTACGAGACCTCCAGACCGGTAGTTCTCACTCACCATTCCTGGCAGTGCGAGATGTATCTGACCGCCATCTCCCAACGGGCGCAGAGTTGCGTCCCATGCTCCGAATATCTTCTCCCTCGTTACAGCGGTGCGTTTGTGAAAAAGTCCGGCCAGACGCTCTCGATCAGTCACTCACGTCCTCCCTATGAAATAGGCGGGAAAACTTTAGGTCTATAAATCCATTTACATAGATTTTATTTTAATGGAATTCGTATCATGAAAAATAGTGCCTGATGATACGTGGTCTCAATCGTTTTCGTGCAGGGTCAGATGGAAGCCCTCCCGACCGAGCGCCGCCTGACTATTGTCGGTAACAGCTCTGGCTCCGCAATCGGCTCTTGCGAGTTCAAGGGACCGAAGAAAGATCTTCCGACGCAAGACAATACTCGGAAAGCGTATTCCCCAGCCGCACGTGTTTCGAGTTCAATGCTTGCATTCCCCTGCGACAACTGTGCAAGCAGCCTGCTAGCTTCAAATTCGGGAAGTGCCAAATCGATTTCGACCCGGCTTTCATACACCCTCCCGAGCCCCCTCGGGCGAGGATCGCGAAATGACGTTCCAGGTTCGTTGAGAAATATGCGAACTTCGCCCCCAGCGCGTATCCACTCGTTCTCAGCTCCATCGTCAGCAACCTGACCCAAAATGTCGCCGTTCGAAATTCGCGCGAAGCGAACACGAAGGTCGGCTCCAGTCATCTTCCCCTCCCCATTTCGACTCACCCACATCATAGAACAGTTCAACGCACGATTTAATGAAAAAATCTTATCCTTACTTAAATTATCTCCCATTAGGTGCGGAGGACAATTCCGCTTCCAGTATACCGCCAGGAATTTTTTGGGCCTCGGCATCATAATAAATCGGATCGACGCAAACTATTTCTCACCAATTCAATGCCCTTTCCGCCTGGGGGACTTTTGCACGAGAGGCACAGCGGCGCCCGCGATCGAACCGACCTACCGGTATTGCAGCCGCCGCCAGTTTCGGTGGCGGGGCTGATCGACGACTTCGCCCGGACTTGGCAGGTGTCCAGATTTGGCAGTTGCAGAGTGCCTGACGTGGAGTTCGCAGTCAGCTATCCCTCGCGCATGGGGCACATGCTCTGCGACCTGCTGCGGCCTGTGGATTGCTTTGCAGCGATCACCTGCCAATGCCTCCACCGGGTACCGCGCCGGGAAGCGCGAGAATTCAACTGTCAGACAAGAAGCTGGACCGGTTCTTCGACCAAACGTTTCAACACCGCCAGAAGCCTCGCGGCATCCGCGCCGTCGACGATACGGTGATCAAAGCTGCCCGTGACGGTCATCACCGAAGCCAGTGCGAGCGTGCCGTTGACATTGCAGGGCCGCTCCTCCCCCGCACCGACCGCAAGAATCATGGCCTGCGGCGGGTTGATCACTGCCTCGAACTGCCGAATGCCGAACATGCCCAGGTTCGAGATCGACGCCGTACCGCCCTGATACTCGTCGGGTCTCAGCTTTCCGTCCCGGGCGCGGCCCGCAAGATCGCGCATTTCCGTTGCTATCGTGGAGAGGCTTTTCGTATCCGCCCCTTTGATTATCGGCGTGATGAGCCCTCCCGGGATCGAGACTGCTACCGAAATGTCCGCGCGCTCGAACGTGACCAACTGATCACCCGACAGCATCGCGTTGCAGGTGGGGACTTCTATCAATGCAAGCGACAATGCCTTGATGATCATGTCATTTACGGAGAGTTTTATACCGCGGCTTTGCAGGCTGGTATTGAGCTCGGCGCGAAGCGCAAGCAACGCTCCAAGCTGAATATCCAGCGTGAGATAGATGTGCGGCGCCTGCAGTTTCGAGGCGGAGAGACGCTGACCGATGGTCTTACGCATAGCCGAGAGCCTGGCGAGCGTGTGCGGAACGTCCGGGATCGCAAATGGGCCTGCGCTAAAGGAGGCATTGTCCCGTTGCTCCGGGAGAGACCGCGCCGCAGGCGACAATGCAAGATCGGCCCTGACTATCCTACCCCGCGGCCCCGAGCCCACGACGTCGCGCAGGTCAATCCCGCCCATCGCCGCAATCCGGATGGCGAGCGGGCTTGCCTTCCCAACCATCGCGGGCCGCGGCTCGACAATCGGCGTGGTCAGGCGCGCCACCTCCCGAGCTGGTGAGGCAGTCGCTTCGGGAACGCAGGGACGTTCTTCGACCGGCGGGGCACCCGCGTCCATCAGCTTCGCGAGTACCGCGCCCACAGGAACGCCATCCGTTCCTTCGGGGACGAGAATCTCGCACAGCCGCCCTTCCTCGGCCGCCTCGAATTCCATCGTGGCCTTATCGGTTTCAATCTCGGCGATGAGGTCTCCCGGCTTGACGATATCGCCCACTCCGACGAGCCATTTGGCCAGCGTTCCCTTCTCCATCGTGGGCGAAAGGGCCGGCATCTTGAGTTCGATTGTCATGGTCAGGCTCCGAGGAACAATTCAGCAGCAGCATCGACGATTGCTTCGGCATCAAGCCGATAGATGCGATAAAGGTCGGGCAAATCGCCTGTCTGGCCGAAGCGATCAATTCCCAGAGGACTGACCCGCTGGCCTCGCACCGCTCCAAGCCATGACAGTGTCGAGGGCGATCCATCGACGACCGTCACCAGACCGGCGCCGGGCGCCAGCGGGGCCAGCAACTCCTCGATGTGGCTTTGTGACAGGGCATTTCCCGTCCAGCGCGCCGCCAGCCGTGCGGACCAACCCCGGTGCAGGAGGTCGGCAGAAGTCACGTTGAGCAACCCCAGTCCCGGAATATCGTCGACAAGCTGTTGCCAGGCGTCGAGCACTTCGGGCGCTATCGCACCGGTAAAGACGATAGCCGCATCGGCCCCTTCGGAAGGTCGCTTCAGCCAGTAGCCGCCTTTGAGTGCATCGGCCTCCCAATCGTACCCATCGCGTGCCACCTGCGGCACTGATCGCGTGCTAAGGCGAAGATAGACCGATCCGCCCTCCTCGGCCTGCATGTGCTCGAAGGCCCAGCGCATGATCAAGGCCAGCTCGTCCGCATAGGCAGGCTCGAAATAGGTAAGGCCCGGCTGCCCCATTCCGATCAACGGCGAGCTTATCGACTGATGTGCGCCTCCTTCAGGTCCGAGCGTTACGCCGGAGGGCGTTGCGACCAGAAGGAAGCGCGCATCTTGATAGCAGCCGTAATTGAGGGCATCGAGCCCGCGCGCAATGAACGGATCGTAAACGGTAACCACCGGTATAAGCCGCGAACCGAACAGGGAGGAGGACAAACCGAGAGCCGTCAGCATGAGGAAAAGATTGTTTTCGGCGATGCCCAGTTCCAGGTGTTGACCCGCGGCGTGCCCCGACCATTTCTGCGCGGATGGAATTTTTGCGCCAGCGAACACGTCCTTCAGTTCCTGCCTGCGGAACAGACCGCGCTGGTTCACGAATGCGCCCAGATTTGTCGATACCGTCACATCGGGCGACGTAGTGACAATCCGGTCGCCCAGCGGATGGCCGGACTTGGCAATGTCCAGGAGTATCCGGCCGAACGCCGCCTGGGTGGACTGCTCCGCGCCGTCGGGCACCGTAAGCCGAGCCGGAACCGGCACTGGCGCGGCCGGCGTATCCTTCCGGTGCTGGGCAAAAGGCGACCTCTCGACAAAGGACTTTAGCCCGGCGGCAGCATTGTCGCCCAATCCCGCCCAGGGAGCCCATTCCTCTCCGAGAGGGATATTCATGCTTTCCCGCAACGCATCGATCTGCGACGGGTTCATCAAGCCTGCATGATTGTCCTTGTGACCCGCCAACGGCAGGCCGAACCCCTTGATCGTATAGGCAATGAACACACAGGGCTGCTCGTCCTGCGCCCCGTCGAACGCCTCGACGAGCGTTTCGATGCAATGGCCGCCCAGGTTCGTCATGAGCGCCGCCAAAGCGTCGTCGTCATAACTCGCCAGAAGCTCCGGCACATGTGGCTTCTTGCCGATGTCGGACAGGAGACGCGCCCGCCACGCCTCGCCTCCCTGGTAGGTCAAGGCCGCAAAGTCCGCATTCGGACAACTGTCGATCCATTCCTGAAGCGAGCGTCCCCCCGGCCTGGCGAAAGCCTCGAGCTGGCGCTTCCCATACTTCAGCGTCATGACGCGCCATCCGCACGTTTCGAAGATATCATCGAAGCGACGGAACATGCGATCCGCCGTAGTGGCATCGAGAGACTGCCGGTTATAGTCGATGATCCACCAGCAATTGCGAACGTCGTGCTTATAGCCTTCGATGAGAGCTTCGTAGATATTGCCCTCGTCGAGCTCGGCATCGCCCATGAGCGCGACCATCCGTCCGGCATCGGCCTGGGCCAGTTCGCCGTGCGCGATGAGATAGTCCTGAACCAGGCTTGCAAAAGCGGTCACCGCAACGCCAAGACCGACCGATCCGGTGGAAAAATCGACCGGAATGCTGTCCTTGGTGCGCGATGGATAACTTTGGGCACCGCCAAGACCGCGAAAGCGCTGCAGCTGATCTGCGCTCTGCTGGCCAAGCAGATAGTGAATTGCATGAAGAACCGGTCCAGCGTGCGGTTTGACCGCCACCTTGTCAGCCGGCTTCAAGGCATGGAAATAGAGAACCGCCATGATCGCCGTCATCGAAGCGCAGGAAGCCTGATGACCTCCTACCTTGAGCCCGTCACGGCTTTCGCGAATGTGGTTCGCGTGGTGGATCGTCCAGGACGCCAGCCAACGCAAACGCGCGTCGAGCGCTTCGAGGGAAGCAATCAGATCAGCTGTTCCCGCATTTTCAGCAGGCGTCATTGTCTTGGCCATTTTCGCAGTTCCATTTACGGCTCGGACCTGTTCGTCCGGCATTTTACCCTTTGACGCGGTTCTCGATCGCACCGATGCCCTCGATCTCGCAGCGCACGATATCGCCTGACCGGAGGAAAGCCGGGGGGGTGCGAGCGACGCCGACACCCTCCGGCGTTCCCGTTGCGATGAGATCGCCGGGCTCCAGGGTGAAGGCGGTGGACAGATAGGCAATCTGCTCCCAGATGTTCGCGACCATCTGGTCGGTATTGCTGTCCTGCCGCAGTTGTCCGTTGACGTAGCAACGCAGGCCCAGCCTGTGCGGGTCGACGATCTCGTCCGCAGTGACGATCCACGGCCCGATCGGACCGTGTGTGTCGAACGATTTGCCCATCGTGAATGTCGGTGAGTGGAACTGCCAGTCCCGGGCAGAGACGTCATTGGCGACGAAGTAGCCAAAGATGTGATCGGCCGCCTCGGCCCGTGTAACGCCCTTGGCGGCTTTGCCGATCACCACTCCCAGTTCCGCCTCGTAGTCCAGCTGTTCGGTCACGCCCGGATCGATGTCGTCGAACGGACCGCAAATACTGCTCGTCTGCTTGTTGAACCACACCTGATGGGCGGCTCGAGGCAATCCAAGCTTGTCCGCCTCCTGCGCGTGCTTGCCGTAGTTCATTCCAATCGCGAGCTACTTGCCAGGCCGCTCGATCGGCGCCAGCAGGCGGGTTCCCGCAAGTGGAAGCGTGGATCGAGACTCCACGGCCACCCCTTCTAGGCCGTGAACCCATAAAAGTTGCCGCCTTCTCAGCCCTATGCCACACCTTCCCGCGATGGAGGAGGGCAGATGATTGAAGCGCCATTTGTGGAGCGCAGGTTCGAGCTTGATGGCGGTGAATTGGTCGTCTGCTTTTTCACGCCATCGAAGGCACCTGGAGGCGAGTTCCAATGCCGTTATGTCATAGGATGGCCGGAACGAGAGGTTCGCCGGTATGCGTGCGGCCTGGATGGGCTCCAAGCCCTCATGCTGGCCATGCGCATCGTCCATACCGAACTTATCGAGAGTGATGCGTATAAGGCCGGACGCCTTACTTGGTGCGATCAGGCCGATCTCGACCTTCCACCTACTTGGGGCGAGGGATCGCTATATGACCCGCCTCCACATCCATAAACCTTTCAATCCCGCTTAGATTCTGATTCAGGGACGGCATGAGCCGATATGACCTGACCGACTTTGAGTGGCGCGTGATCGAGCCGCTGTTGCCAAATAAGCCGAGGGGCGTGCCGCGTGTCGACGACCGGCGCGTTCTGAACGGAATATTCTGGGTGCTGCGATCAGGCGCTCCATGGCGTGATCTGCCGGAACGCTATGGCCCGCGCACCACCTGCTACAACCGCTTTGCGCGATGGCGGAAGGCTGGCGTCTGGGATCGAATGATGGACGCCATCACCGCCGCGCACGATGGCGACATCCAGATGATCGACAGCACTTCCGTTCGCGCCCACCAGCAGGCAGCGACGGCAAAAAGGGGGATCGAGATCATTGTCTCGGTCGCTCCCGAGGCGGGCTCACGACCAAAATCCATGCGGTCGTCGACGGGCAAGGCCTCCCGATCCGGCTGAGCCTGACCGCAGGGCAAAGCCATGACGGCCAAGCCGCTGACGATCTGCTCGATCATGTTGGTGCCGGAACAATCATTCTGGCGGACAAGGCCTACGATGCCGATCGCATCCGGGTGTCTCTCCGCGAGAAAGGGGCGTTCGCCAACATCCCGCCAAAGTCCAACCGCCGATCAAAACCGTACTTCAGCACATGGCTCTACCGTCAGCGCAATCTCGTCGAACGGTTCTTCTCCAAGCTGAAGCACTTCCGCCGTGTTGCCACCCGCTACGAAAAGCTGGCCGAAAACTTCCTGGCCATGGTCCAGCTCGCCTCAATGCGGCTGTGGCTCCGTGCTTATGAGTCTACGACCTAGTTCTGCCAAGGCCGGAGCGCCGGCCTCGACGATTTCGCGGATCGTGCGGTAAGGGGAGCCGGACGCGATCAGGTCCACGATATCCGGACCGCGGACGGCACCGATGCCCACAATCCCGTTCTTCTCGAAACGCACCAGTCGCATCACTCGCCCTTCCCATTGCCAACCTGGAAATCGATGTGGGCCAATCTTCCCTCGAACCGGCCGGCGAGTTCGAGCACGCGCTCGCGCATGGCGCTCCGCTCAGGCGAGGCGAGCATCCGTTCCATGCCGGCCCGGTCGTCGAATTCGACGAGGACCTGACAGAAGATGTCCGGCGGATTGTCTTCCAGCCGCTGCGGCCAGAGTACACGGGCACTTCGCACCCCCGGCAGGGAACGCAGGCAGGCTATGAGGTCACTGTCCATCGCCAGACAGAACCTGTCGTATTCGCCCGGCTTGGGCTTACCGAGCCAATAGGCGGAACGTATTAAGCTCATGATGCAAGCGCCCCCTGGTTTGCAGCGCCGGGATAAAAGGGTGTCATGCGCGGTGCGATACGAGCCCGCCATTGCGCGTAGGGCTCGAAGCCTTCGCTGGTCTCGCACATCGCCCGGGTTTCCTCGACAATCGCTTCATTGTCCTTCGAGAGATCGAGCGGAATGAGGAAGGGTTGCAGAATGTACCAGTCCGTATCGACGAAGAACTCGAGATTGTTACCTTCCGGATCATGCGCGTAGATGCTCCAGGCGACCCCGTGATTGCCCGAAAACAGATGACCGACGCCGAACTCTTCGAGACGCGCCTTGATATCGCGCAAGTCATCCAGTGTGGCCATCTTGAACGATATCTGGTTGATACTTGGACCGAACTGAGTGTTGGCCGTATTTTCCGGCAGGTATTCCGGACGACCGGTGGCCAGCACGATCTGATGATGATCGCCAGGATCGCGCGACAGGAACACGAGGTCCATACCTCCGACGATACCCCGGTCGGTTACGGTGAAGCCCAGAACGGCCGTATAGAATAGCTCCATTCGCGCGATGTCGCGCACACTGAGGCCCATATGGCTGAACATAAGGTTTGGCGCGGAAGAACGATTATGTTTCGTCTTCATCATCATCTCTCCAGATCAGGTACAGATTGCTTCGAACGCAGGTGCCGCCGCAGGCCGGACGCTCAGCGGATCTTGCAATCCATGGCTGACCCGAACCGCGCGTCCGAGCGCGGTGCGAGGGTCGGGCGGGAAAGTCGGCGTTCTCCAACATACATGGCCATCGGGCCTGACCGCGACAGCTCCGCCGGGATCGATCCCGAGCAAGTCGAGAACGGAAGCTCCCGAGGAGGCGCGGTCCAGCATCACAATTTCCACCGGGACCCCGCTCTCGGCCGAAACCACGGCGACCACCCCGGTCCAGGCTGCGTTGAACGTAAACAGCGTGACGCCCCGCGGTTGCACTTTCCCGAGCGTCGAATCGCCGAAGTCGCCGCTCGCCGATGCGAAAGGCAGTCGTGCACCGGGGTGCGCATCTGCGCGATAGTCACACGGCGCGCAGGAAGGCGGCAGCGAACCATCGGGAATGAAGGCCCCTTGCACGTAGGAAAAGCCAAGATCCATTCCAGCGCCCTGGGCAAAGTGTTCAGCCTGTTCATCGACCGCCCGCTGCACGCCCCCTCGGCGTGCCATGGCCAGAGGAGAGTCGCCGTCGATCAGCAGCCTCTCGGCAGGATATGCGGCAATCGGGCCCTCGCCGGCATCCGCAGCGATGGGGGCAAGGGTCTCGATACCCAGCGCCTCATCTATGAGCGCCATCTTGCGCAAGTTACGAACACTCTGATCGGTGTTGCGCTGGGCGACGGGACGGCGCTCCAGCTCATAAGAGTCCAGCAGCGCGCTAGGGGCGCGCTCTTCCATGACCGCGGCCAATTTCCACACAAGATTGTGCGCATCCTGAATACCGGTATTCATGCCCAGACCACCGGTGGGCGGGAAGCGATGACAGGCATCACCGACCAGAAACACGCGGTCCCGGCGATAAGCGGCTGCGACTTGCGCGCTCATGTTCCAGTTGCTCAAGCCGATCAGTTCGACCGGGACCTGCCCGCATCCGATTGCCTTGCTCACAATCGCTCGGGCTGCCGCCTCGTCGAATGTTTCCGGCGGAAGGTCCCCGATAGGAACCAGCATTGCCCAGGTCCGGCCTTCCTTATCGAAACAGATGAAAACCCCCCGGGCGTCCCTCCCCCCGATCCAGTAGAGCATACCGCGCCGACCTTCGCGGAAACGATCGAGGTCGGCCCTGAAGTAAATGGTCATGAAGCGCGCCAGAGACCTCGGGCCCTCCATCTCGATATCCATCGCCCGGCGCACCGCACTGCCGGCTCCGTCACATCCGATCACCCAACCGCAATCGACGACACTCTCCCGGCCATCGGCAACGGATCGGATCGTGACGCGCGCGCCATGGGCGTGATTTTCGACACCCAGGACTTCCTGTCCAAGGCGGACTGTCCCTCCCAGCTCGACGAAGCGTTGATGGAGGAGTGCCTCGAAGCGATTCTGCGGAATGTTCACCGAACAGAATGCGCTCAGCGGCCCGCGCTCGTCGATCGCCGAGCCCTGGATGGGCAGCAGGCCATACTCGCGTCCTGCCATGCTCTCGACCCAGGCAACGAGGCTGCTGAGCGCCGTGGGGTCACCTTGATCGCGCACGATTTCGGCAAGTCCCATTTCCGCCAGAATTTCCTGCGAGCGCGTATTCACGACATGTGCGGCGGGAAGACTGGTGAGACTTGTCCGCCGATCCACCACGATAGGTTGATATCCGCGCTGACGAAGCAGGATCGCGGTGGATAGCCCTGCAGGTCCGGCGCCTACAACGAGGATGCTCTGGTCAGCAGCCATGTAATCGACTCTCCCGAATCAATCGGCACGCCATGGGGTGCGACCGCACGGGATTGCCGCCCTGCCGCGTGCCTTGTTCATGATGATTGTGACGAACTCTGCAGAGAGGAGACGAACTCCTGCGGCCCGATATTATCGGGCAGGCACATGTCTCTCCGCACAACTTCGTTGCTCTTCTCGTTACCGTCACGCTATCGAATCATACACGAGAGGTCAAGATGAACATTCTTGTATTGTTCGGAAGTTGAGATTGCCAGGTCACGCGAGGTATGGATAAGCGACTTCATGGACAAAGTCGGACATACCATGACTGCCGGAAACCCGAGCGCAGACAAGCCGGGCAGCGAGCCCCGCCGCCGCGCGGCGCTCACGAAACGCACCCGAACGCGGGCTCAGATCCTTGAGGCAGTGCTGGCCGCCTATCCGGGGGCAGATCCGTTTGCACCGGTTACTGTGGATGATGTGCTGCGCGTGGCGGGGCTTTCGCGGGCGACATTCTATAAATATTTTACATCGCTCGAGGAGGCCGTCGAGCAGCTTGGCTCGCGACTCGCAGACGAACTGGCCGATGCCTATGCCGCAATGTACGGGGATGTGGTCGATCCGAAGGTCCGTGCGGCAACGGGCTTCCAACTCTTCCTGACCCGCGCTGCCATGGAGCCGAACTGGGGCTCGTTTGTCTCCCACGCCCACTATCTCAGTCGCGACGAGGGACTGCTGAGACAGATCAAGAGCGACCTGCAGGCCGGTATTGCCACCGGCGATTTCAAGATCGCTGAACTCGATGTCGCCGTCGATTTCATCGTTGGAGTCAAGACGCAGGCAATCCGCCGACTGGTCCAGAGCAGCGCTTCACAGTCCTACATTCAAACGATTACGAGCATGATCCTGCGCAGCCTGGGGCTTTGTGCGCAGGTCGCCGATACAGCAACGCTCGAAGCGGCCTACAAGCTAGCTTCCGCGGGGCCCGATCGCCTCAGCTGGTGGAGGCCATGAACTGATCGGCAGGATTTCCGCGGATCCTCCCTCGAAGCGCGTGGCCCTCGTGAGCGCCCCCCGCAGTGACTATCCGCTGTCCTTTGTTTGGTGGTTGCTGCAGCCTCAAGCGCCCCGTTATACCAATCTCCTTGTCAACAGCCCGCGAAAAAGAGGCCGTGCCGCGCATGTTACAGGGTTCCATCAGTCCCTGCGGCCTCCCTGCGGCGCCCAAGAAGTGCGCAGATCTTCAAAGGATCTGGATAAGGCATTCCGAAGCGATCCAGCCCGTGTTAGCCTCTGGCGCTTCATCGGATCAGTGCAGGGCAGTGTCATATGGACGGACAAGTTCGGATCACTGGGCGTCTCATCGCCGCAGGCCGAGCGCTCGTGGGGGTGAGCGTTTCCGATTTCGCGGCGGCAGCGGGTCTCGATGCCGCCTCGCTGAGCAAACTGGAGGAAAGCGCAAGCGCGCTGATTGACGGCGAAAACGAAGTCAATGCAGTCGGTCTGGCGTTCGAACACTTCGGCATCGTCGTCGTGGGCGAAGGAGATGGCATGGGTTCGGGCGTGAGGCTCAAATTCACCCGTCAGGACGTAAGGCAGATTGCCCGCCTCGAAGGTGAAGGAGGCATCGTCGGATCCGATGATGCTCCATGACATCTTCGTTATTTGGTTGGGCCCGCGCCCGGTCTTGCCTGACGGCGGCTTCCATTTCGCATCACGCCGTTTCGCATCGGCAAGCCAATCCTAAAATAGTGCCGCGCGCAGCGGCAACCTGCTGGCAATAAACGATGCAATATCGCGCACGAACACCGGGTGCCGCACATAGATTCATCGAGGCGTCGTAGCCGCCGACCGCACACCCGGATCCTCGTCTCTCGGCGATGGAGCGAGGACTGCCGGCGTTAACAGCGCCAGCGTAACGGACAAGACAACTCGTTCCACTGAAAAGAATAGGGAGTTTCGCCAGCCGGGGTGGCAGCCTTTAGGTCAATGTCCGGTATCGGCCGGGTCCAATTTACCGGAACCCGCCAACCCCAGCCATTGCTTCAACGCACTTGGCGCGCCGACCAATTTGTCGATGGCAGCACATGTCAGGCAAGCTGCTGCGGCTTCGCCCTGGTCGTCGAGAATCCCCAAGGCCTCTTCAAGCAGTCGCTTCGCCGTCTCGAGCTCAGGCGACAGGATGCGTTCTCCTACAACTTTCATGCCGGTACCCTCCACACCCACCGGGATTATTGGAAGTCGGAGCCAACATTAAGTTAACACTCGGTAACCCCCAGCGACCGGATCCGCTTGCAATAAGGCGCCTGCCGTAGCTGTCTCCTCGCCCCTTGAAAGGGGCCGCTGATTGGGGTCAGATTTTCCAAATACCGTTCCTGCCGTGTGCGCCAAGGCCATGTCCGGCGTCCGCGCACTTGCTTGCGGGGGTCCGCTCCTGTCCTTCAATCGGCCGAAAGCAGTGAAAAGAGTGTCATCATCCCGCCCAGAGCAATGCCGAACACCATGGTCATCACTCCCGCTATCCGCAGAATATAAGTCAAGGGATCGTCGGCGTCATTTCCTTTCGACTCAGGGAGGGGATCACGGCGTCCCATCAATCGGCGCACCAAATGCTGCCGGAAGGCCATGACGAAACCACCAATCGCCAGAAACAGGCTGAATACATCAACAGCCAGCATAAGCCGAGGCATCCTCCAAAGCCTCGCCGATCCATGGGACTGTCAGCCAATACATGCAGCCAATCCCGCGTCCAGACCGGCGATCAGATCCTGCTGCGATTCCATACCCACCGAAAGCCGAAGGAGAGAATCGCTGATGCCGGCGATTGCCCTAGCCTGCGGCCCCATGTCGGCGTGCGTCATCGTCACCGGATGGGCAACCAGACTTTCGACGCCACCCAGCGATTCCGCTAGCGTGAAGAGTCTTACATGAGCGAGGAACTTGCGCACGGCCGCTTCCCCACCGTTAAGTTCGAAACTCAGCATGGCACCGAAACCGTCCTGCTGCCGGGATGCCAAGCCATGGCCTGGGTCGCTGGCAAGGCCGGGATAACAAACTCTCGCAACCCCCGGGTGCGCCTCCAGATATCTGGCGATCGCCATCGCATTGGCCTGTTGGCAATGCATGCGGGCGAAAAGCGTCCGCATTCCCCGCAGCGTGAGCCACGCATCGAAAGGCGCCCCGGTCACGCCGGTGACATTGGCCCATTGTTTCAACGCCTCCGCTTGTTCCGGATCAGCCGCTACCACTGCTCCCCCGATGACGTCCGAATGGCCATTTAGGAATTTGGTGGTTGAATGAACGACGAAGTCGGCGCCCAGCGATAGCGGGCGTTGTACGGCAGGGGAGAGGAAAGTATTGTCGACGGCGACGGCCGCGCCGACCGCACGGGCCGATGCCGATAAGGCCGCGATGTCCACGATCCGCATCAGCGGATTGCTGGGCGTTTCGATGAGCACCAGAGCAGGCACTTCTTCCAACGCCCGGGCAAAGGCGAATTCGTCGGATTGATCGACAAACCTGACCGAACAATGTCCCAGGTCCGCTCGGGCCCTCAACAGGCGCATCGTGCCGCCGTAACAATCGTGCGGGGCGAGAACGAGATCATCGGGGCGCAGCCGTCCGATCAGCAGGTCCAGCGCTGCCATTCCACTCGATGTGATAACAGCGCCGGCCCCGCCTTCCAGTGCGGCAAGAGCATCGGCCAGCAATGCGCGCGTGGGATTGCCGGCGCGACCATAATCGAACTGGCGCGCCGTCCCAAATGCTTCAAACTCGTATGTACTGGAGAGATAGATGGGCGGCGCCACCGCCCCGTAGGCCTGATCGATGGCAACGCCAAAAGCGGCAGCTATGGTCTGGAGATCCCGAGATCGATCGGAGCCGTCAGTCATCCAAGAATGGTCCTTCTGCAATCTCGCACGATATCGAAACACCCATTAAACACAGCCAGACGGCTGCTGGCGCTTGGGGTTGCGCAAATGCCACGCAACTTGTCCCCGCTCGTCGGTTGGTTTCCAGGGGAACGGCCCATCGGCTGATGCGGCAAGTCTGAGCAGATTGATTTAAAAGCTGGACCTGCTTCTTGTCGCTCCATCTGCATGACGCAACCAAATATTATTGCTCGTTGACTGCAAATATCTTGTGATAAAGCCCGGTGTTATCCGCTCGGTCGGGAAGGCCCTGCTCGCGCGAAACGCGTGGCTGGCCCAAGACTTCGCGCACCTCGGTCGGTTCCATTGGCATCTGCCCCTGGAAACGGCATTGCCGGATAATCGTCACGATACCAGTCTGACCGAAACGTTCGATCCCGTCTCCCGAAGAAGCCTCGAGATCTCACGCGACGCACCGCTGCGCTAATGCCGGCTGCAGGATCTTCCCAAGCCGCGCAAATACACAGATTCGCAAGAGGGCGAGAACCTGCAGGAACGCGCGAACGCCCGCTCCTGCGGCGCGAGAGCAAGGACCCACGCTGCGCAATCTTGCCGCATCAGGGAACCTGTCGCCGCTTCTCGTCGCCAAAGCGCTGCGCGAGGTCGATATTAGAGCGATGTCGGGCCGCCATCTCCTGCAAGTCGGCATGCATTGAATCATCACGCACGCGCGGCATCAGAATATCAAGTTTGCGCACGACCCAGGCCTGCCCACGATTGAGGAATGCCAGCCGCTCGAGCGGGTCGGCAATTTCCATCGCCTTCTCGAAAAAGGCCCCGGTCCGGCGAGAAGGCATTGCGCCGAGCCTGCGGATATGTGCGGCAAGCATTGCGCGCCAATGGGCCTCGTCTGAACGGACCCGTTCCATCAATTGCGAAAAGTCGCTGTCTCCAAGCGCCTTCGCGCTGGCGCTTGCAACACGCGCGCCCGCCCGCTCGGCTTCCAGTAATTCATTCAACGCAGCGAGGAGTTCGTCCCGCGACGCATATCCCATGTATGCATCAGCGCCCTGCGAAGCGTAGCATGGGGAAGAGGAAGGTTGGTCCGTCATAGCATGATGTCCGCTGCTGCACGAAGTCCTGCCCGAACCCGGTCCATCACGCCGGAATCGGCCTTGGTCGAGTGCACCACATAGGCAGAATAGGAAAATTCCGGACTTCCTGGAACCAGTGCCAGCCGCCCCTCCTCAAGATAGGGCCGAATAAATCCCTTGCGAAAATAACCGCTGCCGCCGGCGGCAAGGATATATTCCAGCGCAAGAGGGCCATAACTGATTGACACGACCGCGTTCGGCGTATCGGGGAAAGCGGCCTGATAGCTGGCCGCAAATTCATCTCCCCAATCGATCTGCACGTGGTCTTCAGGTGAAAGTGGACCGGCCGCCGGCGTTGTCCGCACAAGCACCAGCTTCTCCTCGAAGAGAAGCTCGGCAATCACGCCGGGCCGGCTCGGAGCGGCATAAAGCACCGCCACATCCAGCGTGCCGTCCTGGACCTGCTCCATTAGCCGCTCGGACGAATCGATGTGCGTGCTGACTGCAATGTCGGCGCATTCACGCCGCATCCAGAGCAGCCAGTGTCGCAGCAAGGGGTTCCACAGACTGATCTCGGCACCCACCGTCACAACAGTTTCGCGGCCCGGTGGAAGCGCAACAGCCCGCTGCGCTCTGGACCATACCTGAACCAGCGTCGTTGCAAACCGGAGGAACTGCTCGCCTGCAGGCGTCAGCCTCGCACCGGCCTTGTTGCGAATGAACACCGGGCGATCGAGATGATCCTCGAGTACGCGAATACGCGCGCTGACTGCGGTCTGGGTAAGATTGAGATTGTTGGCTGCTCCCACGAAGCTGCCCGTCTTCACCACCTCAAGAAACGTTCGGGCTATGCTGATATCCATACAATCAAATCCGTGTACTCAAAGCGCAATAATATTCATTTGCCTGATGTATGATAGCGGCGGAAGAATGCAGCGACAAGAACTTCGCAAGGCCGTTGCGGCGCCGCCCGCAACTCGGGTCATTTATCGAACGGATATTCGCATCAAGGTCTTACGCCATCCACGCCGGGCAGGTTTCGCAGCGCAACCCTGTCGTTTCGGGAGCAATCGGAAAGCCGTCCCCACCCTCCTAGGCACTCGAGCGAGGATCTTCACCCCACGTGCCCGTATCCGCCGCCCTGCCCGGCCATCCCCTCGCGGCCGGCGCGCAAGTCGACCGCTCGGCTCATGGGCAGTTGCTCCTTCCTTCATTTTGTCACCGCGCATCGCAGTCGCGAAGGGGGAGCCCGCCCCGTCCTCTTCCTGCACGGCCAAATCGCCCGACGGTCAAGGTGCGCCCTGCCCGGCTGCCTGCAAGAGCACACACGCGGTCGGGCCAGCGGATGCAGCACGGATCCTTTTGTCCCTCAAGCCCGAGCAATTCCGAATATTCCGAAATTGCCATGGCACAAAAACTCCTGGCAGTCGGATATTTACCATCCATTCCAGGAAACTCTCAAACCGCAGATAGGTAATGTTGAAATGTTGACCGAAATATATTCCGGCTACGAAATGGATGGAGCGACCCTGCATGGCAGCTTCCACTTTGCCTCGCCGCCTGCAGCTGGAGAAAGTGTCGAGCTCGACGGCAAACTATTCATCGTCAGCAGTTCTTGGCACAAGCCCGATGTCCACTATGCGGGCGCCAAGTTCGCGGCCCTGATCACGCCGATCAGCCAGGGTCAAACATGGCCGGCCCAGCGGACGGTGCCGGCTACGTGCGAAAATCCGTAACCAGGATGATCAGTGAGGAGTTACCGCTCTCCTCGCGCGAAGCGAGGCGGCAAAGGACTGACGGCAGCGAGATCTTCGGAAAGGGATGTCTCGCTGCCAAGGGACGTCCAGCCTTGTCTCCAATCCGCAAATTTCTCGCAAGCTTATCCTGACCCGGCTTGCAATCGGAACAAAGAATATGGCGATCGCCTAGAGCAGTTGCCGATCCGATTGCAACGGATCAACTGCTCTAAGTTGTTATTTCACCGCGTTTTCCGAGTTATCAGGTGATTCCACCTGATTAGAAAACGCTCTAGAAATAATTCCGCAACTGAAGGCACACTCTACGTCCGTCGCCGATAGTGAGAACGATCAAGGTACCCTCGGCCTGCGCTCCAAGTTGTTTTCCGGGAGTCGGATATGTCCTGTCGACGCGCCGTCCATCAATCGCCACAACGCGGTCACCTGGCTGCAGGCCGACCTCCTCGGCGGGACTGTTGAATGCCACATGGCGTACAAGCAGATGATCGGCAAAACGCTGGGCACCGATGCCGGATCTGTCTCTGGGTAAAGGCTCCGCGAGCGCGGCAGCCGAAGCGCGTACTCTTAGCTCGTGGTCATGAACAAAGGCCAGATCGAACGCAGAGAACGCCGGCCATCCAAGGTTGATCGGCATTGGCGACTTCCAATCCGGAACAACACATGCCGGAATATCGCTCAACTCGTAATGCCCAATCCTCAATGAGCGCAGCGTGATCATCTGACTGACGATTTCGCCTTCCAACCCAATAGAAAGCGTTGAGGAAACTTTCCGGTTCAGGAGCCCTTCCTGTTCGGCGTACTGCGCAGAAACAGCGCACGGCGCATCGTTACCGAGATCCAGCAATGCAGCCTGTTGTCTTCTTCCTTCCAGCTCAACCGGGATGACCGGGAGCCCGAAATCACAGTGAAGCAACTCCAGCATCCCATAACCATTCAGCTCGCTCTCCCCCAATCGGGTACAGAGCCGCGCCCGGTTGTTCGGAAACTGGCATTCAAGCAATCCGCGTATGAGAACATCGCGGCCAACGATCATGGAGAGTTCACCTGGGAATGCCAGTTCCAGATTCGGAAGTTCGTGACATCCAACTTCGGTTCCTATGAGATCGATCGGGCCGACGCGAAGACTTCCCGTCCGACATAACGGCATCACGTACCGTTTCGTAAAGAAGGTCGCCAACGATGCCCCGCATCGGGACAGGCCCAATCGATCACAAGTCTGCGGAGTAATCACACTGCGGGTCGCACCGGTATCGACGACCCCTCTGATGGGTATTCCATTAATATGCGTCGGAATACTGAGGTATTTCGACAATTCGGGGTCAAAGGAAAACCAGTCGGACCTGGCCGCCAGCGCCGCCGGGAAAGACGAGCCGAACGATACCCTTACATTTTGCTTGCCGTAGCTCAAGCCCCCTGCCCTTTCGATTGCGACAGCCTTTCGATGCGCCATCCTAATCAATTGAGACAATTGTAAAATGCATAAATATTGAGGTATTCCAGCACAAACTCTGTTGAGAATTGATAGAGACAACCCGCAGGACCAATGCATCCAGTGCCGGTGATGTCACCCTGTTCGCGATCATCCGGTAAAGGCAGATATCTTATCCACTCTTGCAAACCGACACACCATTTGTCCGGCACTCCCCGCTACGCCCGGTACAGCGCAGGACGGTCGAATACCTTGGACAGGTCGCTGCCGCAAAGACCGCGATCGGGCATCGATCGACCACGCGGCATGGCCAAAGGTTAGCTCGGCCATCGGCATGGTTCCGCATGGCATGTCGTCCGCGCCCGGCACGTGAGCGATCTTACTGCGAGATCATTGCCCGGGGATGGGGGTCCAGCCGCCACCCAACGCCAGAAATAATGCGATCTGGTCGTCATTTATCGCAGCACGCCCCTCTGCCGCGGCCTGCTCCGCCGTGACGAGGTCGCGATCTGCCTCGAGTGCCGGAAGTTCCGAAATTTTCCCGCCACGACGCAGCTGCATGGTGCGCCGGGCCACCCGTGCCGCATCGTCCCGGGCGCGCTCGAGGCTTTCCTGTTGCTCGAGACCGGCAGCGTAAGAATTGAGTGCCGTTTCTACTTCCCGAAGTGCCCTGATCACAGCGCCGTCGAAGTTCGCAAGATCGCCCCTGGCCTGAGCTGTAGCGGCCTCGATTTCCGCGCGGGCGGCATGCCGGTTGAGAGACCAGCTGATCAACGGTCCAAATCCGAAGCGATTGGTGAGCGGTGACAGGAAATCGGTTGCCGCACCTGTCGAGCCAGCCGAGGCTCCAAACCTGATGTCGGGATAGAGTGCTGCCGTCGCTATTCCGATACGAGCTGTCGAAGCCGCCAATTTGCGCTCCGCCAGCCTGATATCGGGTCGACGCTTCAGCAACGCCTGGCCGTCACCGACTGGTAGTTCCTGGGCCAATCGAAGCGGGTGGCGACAATTGAGCAATGCCGGGTCAGCCTGCGTCGGTGCAAGACCCTGAAGTGCGGCGATTCTGAAAAGTGCATTGCGCTGGCGGGCTACCAGGCGCGGTACGCGGGCTCTGCTGGTTTCCAGTACGGCTTGTCGCCGGTCGAGTTCAAAGGGGGCCGAGCGCCCGTTCCTGACGAGGAGGCGGGCAAGGCCAACACCCTTGCCCTGGAGCGCGATCGACCTCTCCATGACATCGTTCTGAAAGCCGCTATTGCATATGTCCGCATAGGCACGGGTCGTCTCTGCCGCGACGTTTACCCGTACCAGATCTCGCGCGGCAGCGGCCGCCTCAGCGTCCGCGCCTGCGGCCTCGATGCCGCGCCTGAGACCTCCGAACAGATCGAGATCATAGCTGACGCCAATCCCTCCATTGTAGATCGGTCGCCGGGGCGGTTGGACATGCTGCAATTCGGCCTCCGCCGATCTTTGCGCGTAACTGGTTTCCGCGTTGAGACTGCCCTGCCACTCGCGGCCGGCGTCACGTGCATCCAGCAGCGCCATGCTTCGTTCGAGGTTTGCCTCGGCAGAGCGTAAGTCCGTGTTCGCCTTGAGAGCTTGCGCAACCAGGCCGTCGAGCACGGGATCGTTGTACAGCTCCCACCAATGATCGGGCAGGGGCTCCGGCTTTGCGAGCCTCGCGGCCGAAATGAACGGTCCCTGGGCACTGTCCATGTTGATCGCGGCGCTCTTGGGTACGTGATAATCGGGCCCGACCACCTTGCAGCCCGCAACCAGCAGGACCGCCGCAAACAGGAAAGGATGCCTTACCATGGCAAGCTCCTGTGAACACTGCGTCCGTCGTCGCGCGGGTGAACGACGACGGTGGCCGTCTGCCCGGGAATCATGCGGACATTGGCCGGGATCCTATCGATCGCAACGCGAACCGGGATACGTTGCGCAAGGCGAACCCACGTGAAAGATGGATTTACATTGGCCAGCTGACCATCCCCTCCGGCCCGTTCGCGGTCCTCGACGCCTCCCGCGAGGCTTTGAACATGGCCCTTTATCTCGTCCGCCACCCCCATGAGATAGATGCTCGCAGGGTCGCCGACCTTGATTGCGGGGAGCTTTGTTTCCTCGAAGTAGCCCTCCACACGCATGGATTGATTATAAACGAGGGCCATCGCGGGCTTGCCTGCGTTCAGATAGACGCCCGGCTGCAACGATATATTCGAGACGGTCCCGTCGACGGGTGCCCGGACAAGCGTGCGCTCGAGGTTGAAGCGGGCAAGGTTTCTGGCCGCCACCGCCTGGGCAATGGAAGAGCGAAGTTCTTCAACCTTTGCACGCCCCTGCTCGATCTGTTCTGCCGCGACCACTTCGGTCATCGCGCGGTTGCGCCTGTCTTCGCGAATGGCCTGCGACAGCGCGGTCTGTTGGCCCGCCAGGGTGGCCGATGCCTGATCGAGCGCAAGCTGATAGCGCGGGCGATCGATGATGAAGAGGATCTCCCCCTGTTTTACCATCTCGTTATCCATTACGCGTACATCGGTGACAAGACCGCTCACGTCCGCCGAAACCGGTACCATGTCCGCTCTAACCTTGCCGTCGCGCGTCACCGGCTCGACCTGGTATCGCAACCAGAGAGCATAGATCCCCCCCAGAATAACAAGTATAACGCCCAGCGTTACCAGAGTACGCAAGAGATTATGTCTTTGAATCATGTTCACGAAGCCAGTCGAGAAATCAGAAATGTGTCGGCAAAGGCACTAAGTCCGAGCCAAATCAAGACGAACAGTGCCAGTTCGAGCAAACTGGGATGCCAAAGCAGCCGATAGACCGGCATCCGTTGAAGCGGTACGCGCAGCACGTAAACGACGACAACCGCCACCACCCCCCAAAGGAGCGCTGCAGGCATGTAGACTCCCAGTATGTGGACTTCCTCGATCAAGGCAGTTCTCCAAGATCGGGCGAAGTGGCCAGGGGAAACAGGTTGCACCGCATGCCTACCAGCGCACGCAATGCCGTTTGCCGAAATTCATCCACAGGCAGCGCAAGCAAGCCGGCCATGGCCCGATCTATCTGCAGGCGCAACGCGTCGGAAGCTTCCACGGCCCGGCCTCGCCGCCACTGCGAAAGATAGAGATCCGTCAAATTCGACAGTACTGCGCCGAGCCGGTGCCTCGTATCGTGTGGAACATGCGCGAGCGCGCGGCGCACCGGAATGATATTGCGTCCGATACGCAAGTCGGCCAATCCATCGGCCGCGTGAAGGTCTGTTCCCGGACCTGCGATGGCCATCCTCGCAGCCACCTGGCCCAAGCGATCCACCGCTGCCGCTGTCCACCGGTCAGGCATGAACGGCCTGCGGATATCCGCCAGCTGGGCAAGCTCCGCCCAGTTGGCTCTCAAAATTCTTCGGGCGGTCCACAGAACGCTGGCGGAGCGAAACATCTTGGTGACAGCCAGCGTCGTTACGATTCCGCCGACCTGCGCAAGTCCGGTGTTGATGAAAAGGGCAAAATCAGCCTGAAAGCGGGCCAGAAAGCCCATTGCCACGATGAAACAGGAAAACATCGGCAATGCCTGAGGCGAGCGTTTCGGGTCCGCCTGCACGTATCCCATCCACAGCAGCGCGGGCGCGAGCGTTATCATGAGCATCTCGTACCCATCCACGCGCGGCAGAACGACAAACAGATAGAGAGCGGCCAATGGAAACGTCTTCAGTGTCGCCACAAGGTAGCGCCCGATGACCGGTGCCGGATCATCCTGCGCTGCGAAGGAGCACGTAATCAAGGCTGCAAAGGCCGCGGTTGCCGATCCATTGGGCCAGGCAAGCAGGATCCAGACGGCACAATAGATCATGATCGCCACGCCCGTCGCAAGGCCTGCCAGCGCCGCCACGCCATGATCGCGCGCGAGCGCAAATGGTGTAGCCGACAGCAAACGAGCACTGGGACGCCCGGGCATGCCGATGCGATCGGCGAGCCGGCGACTTGCCGTCAATGCTGTCAGGAACTCAGCCATCCGGATGCATGCCGTGGCGGTAAGCAGCCCGGTCCACGTTTGGTCGGTCTCTGCTTCCTCGGCCATCCTGCTGCATCGACGGACGAGCGATATCCCTTCCTCTACCCTTGAATCGGACCGCCCCAGCCAGTCGGATATGTCATCGAGCAAGCTTGCGAGGGCTGGTGAGATTCCGCCATCGGACCGCAAAAGATCGAGACGGTTTGCTGCAGCCGAGGCAAGCGGAAGGACATTGGCGAGTTGTTGTTGCAAGGCCATCACCCGCCGCCTCGTCGCCGGCGCCCAGCGCTGGTCGAACGGCAGATGGATCGCAATCATGCCAAGCTCGGTGACATCTGCGGCGAGGCCACGGCGATGCTCGTCCTCCAGTCGGGTGTGCTGATTGGAAAGTGCCTCGGCCGACCAGCGGCGAGCATGGCCGAGAAAGGAATAGGCCCGCGCACGAATACCCGGTGTCGCGCTCCAAGGCTGAAGGACGGCATGCACGACCGTCACGCACAGAATTGCAACCGTCATTTCCTGAACACGCGCGATTGTAGTGTCGAAAATGTTGCCGGGGTCGTCAAGGTAGGGAAAACTGATTACCGCCGAGCTGAATGCAGCCATCTGGAACAGAAAGGCGCGCGGCGTTCTGTCGAGTACGGCCAGATAGATGCAAAATCCTGTCCACGCAGCCAAGCACAGCACCAGCAGTTCCGGTGAATTCTGCAAATTCGGCACAAGCACGATAGTTACGGCGGCGCCGGTTGCGATTCCGCCAAGCCGATAGAGGACTTTCGGCCGGAAGGCCCCCGCCATGGGCTGTGCGGTGACGTAGACTGTGAGCAAGGCCCACCAGGGGCGTGGCATGCTGGCGCAGAAGGCAATAGCCAGCGTCATGGCGGCCGCTATGAAACTGCTGAGCGAAAACAGCAGTTTCTGGGGATCGATGTCAAGCGAGGGGAACCGCGGATGTTTCCTGAGCGAAAGCGTGACCATTCTTTGGCGACCGTGACAAAGCGGAGCTGTCACGATCGAAAGTGATCGTGGTTGGCCTCCTCAAGTTTCGCGGGCTGCCTATCGAGATTTGGCTCCTCTCCATAGATCAAAATATTGATGGTTGAGCGCAACTAATTTGTGTTCTGGCCAAGTTCATGAAGCCCGGACCTGCATGCGCGCATACCAATCAGCGCGCAGCCAAGACTTACAGAGGATTGCCGTCGCCGGGAATTGCATCAATCCTGGGAAGGGTCCTGCCCGATGCCGGACAGAACAAACGCGGCGACAGGCACGGCGAGAAAGACCAGCAGTTCGATCTGGATTTCCGTCAGGATGCCATGCCGGTGCGAATAATATAAGCAGTAGGCAGACACAGCTGCCACACCTGACCATATCGCACCTGTCCAGGAAAAGCCTGGCGCCGCTGCGAGCAATTTCCGCTTTCGTCGCCCGTCCATGGAAGTCCCCTTTGCCGCAATGGGCCCCACGACCGTACAATTCCTTTCGATCGCGCGCCCTTGTCGGTGCGCGTCTGCCCCCTCCAAGGCAAACGAATGTTTTTTATGGCTGATCGAAAGCCGCTTGCTGGAAATCGAGCGGCCCGTCTGTCCTGTTTCCCGAAAGGGCGGAAAGGGCCTGCACATGCTTCGGCTCCAGCCTTTCAATCGCCGGCGCGAGCCTTGGAGGTTTTTCAATGCTGTTGGGATGATCTGGCACAGCGCCGAAAGCGCTGCCGTGCGCAAACCGTCCTTGCTCCCGGCGAGCACGATTGGACAAATCTCGGTTCCAGCCCCTCCCAAACTCAGATCCTATTGAGGACCACCCGCCCCCGGAGCATCTACGGCAGAGCAATTGCCTTGACCAATTCGATCGTCCGCCGGCTCAGTGGATCTGGCGGTCGAGGCTGCGATTTCCGACGTAAATCGACATGCCCTGTCAAGACCAAGGCGGTTGATCATAGAACTCGACCTGCATCTTCATCGCGCCGCGCGGCGTCACGAAGTGCGGTTGCTGGGGTTCAATGATTCCCGGTCTGTCAGGGGTCAGCATGACTTCCGCGATCGGATCTAGATAGGTCAGCAACAACTCGCCGGAAATGACCCTTATCACAGCCCAGACCCCCGCCTTGGTATCATGGCATTCCTGCAGTGCCCGCGGTAATGTGTCCTGGTCAAAGACCGGCGTGGAGCGATAAGGAAGTGGCCAACTCATCTGGCTGCGGCTCCTTGAAGAAGGGGGAAGTCTTCGCGCTTGATCAAACCTTAGGCTGCAGTGGCGACACCGCCTCGCCGGCTCTCAACTTGTCTGTGCAGAAATTAGGGACCGCCCCCCGCGAAGCGCAGAAAACATCGGGACCCGACGACGCGCCGCTGGCCGCTCCCTTTCGGGGCCGGGGATGTTCAACATGGCGGACGACCTCAATACCGGGAGCTTCGCGAGAATTTCAGACCAATTGTGCGCCGCGCAGTCGAGCACCGTACACAGTTCAGAATCTTCGAATCCGCAGGAAGAACGCGCATATCCGGCGTGCACGGCTTCATCGATCATCGAAGTCCTCTCAAAATTCGAGCTCCAACCAGGCGCCGAAGCATATGTATAGGCACTGTCGATAGATGCAACGTCAATGCATGTCGGCAGTGATCAGGAGTGCCGAAGGAGTTCATAGATCTTACCCGCTTGACCGACTAATCCATTCGCATACTCATCGCTCCTTGCCACCCGCGAGAAGCATTTGTGCTCGCTATCCTAAAATTTCCGTGCCCACGGCAAGCGAAGCTGAAGAATACAGGCCAACTCCGTCAACGGAGAAATGCAAATCCATGCCCAGCCACTCCGCAAATGCTCGCGCGCGTCAGGTCAGGTGAAACCCCTGTGCAACGTGGTTGCTGCGGCATTTCCGGTCTCGCTGATCTCTCGTCCGGCCCGGCTTGGATATGATCTCGCGCAACACCGACACTCGCTTCGGACTCTTCGGTCTAGTCGAATGCTGATGGAGGAGCGGATTAAGCAAGCCGATCGTGCAGGATGATGCCCGACACCAAGCCGGATGCGATTATCCAGCGGTCACGTTGGCTTGCACGCGGCAATGCGCGGCGCCTCAGCTCTTGTTTTCCAAGATCTCCCGAATGCGAGGAGCGCAAATTTTCCCCGTTCAACCGAGCGGGGCATTTGCGGTACCAGCACAGCGGTGCCTTCCGAGTCTGCTTTGCTTCGCGCACGCCCGCACAATTTGCCGGCCGCGAAGCGAAGAACCGCCGTGCATTGACGCCGGCAAGCCGGCAGGCCATCTTTGTGACAAAACTTGGACATCAGCGTCTCGTCGGCGATGTCCCAAAAAAGGAAGCCGCACGGCCTATTCGAACTCAATGGACCCCCGCTACCTGCAGCCACCCACGATGAAGAATGCTCAATTTGCCGCCATTCCCTACCGCAGGAATGGCAAGCATGATCTCGAGGTTCTCCTCGTGACTTCGAGGCGCAAAGGGCGCTGGGTCCTGCCCAAGGGAACTGTCCGCGGCATGCTGCCGCATGCCTGCGCAGCGCGTGAAGCTCTCGAGGAAGCCGGTGTCCTCGGCGACATCAGACAGGCTGCGTTCGGAACCTACGTTCGTCTAAAGCGCGCCAAGGCAAGCCAACCGGAGGCAATTCCGGTTTTTGCGTTCCCCCTGCTAGTGCGCACGCAACTGGAGATCTGGCCGGAAATGAGCTTCCGTCGGCGCCGCTGGCTCAGCAGCCGCGAAGCTGTCGATACTGTCGAGGACAGCGGCCTTGCAGACATACTCGGCCGCTTTGCCGCAGCTTACGCGCTCGAGGATCCGGGAATATAGGCCGACCGGACCCGTGGCCGGGTCGGAAGTCGCTTTCCAAGCAGCCGGGTGAAATCTCATCCGACAGCCTTGAGCCGCGAAGGCAGCAGGTCGCCTGTCTGCTTGAGAATCGGATAGGCGGACGCCTCGATAAGATGACTGCTTATCCGTTTGAGATCGCGCAGTGCATCAAGATGCAGAGCGCTGCTTTCTGCGGCCTCCACGTCGCCCGATCGCAAGCGACCGAAATGCGTGGACGTTGCCTCTTCCTCCATTCGGCGGAACGTCTCCTTGGCAGATGCCAGTGCACGCGCGGCCTCGACGTCTCCATTGAGAAACACCGCGGTCGAAAGATGCAACGCCTCGATAAGCTGATCGAGCTGTGCGAGCAATTCGGACTTGTCTTCCTTGGAAAAGACAATTCCGTGCTTTCCCGCGCGGCGAGCGATGCTCAACAAGCTGCGGTCGATTAAATCGCCGGCCTGCTCCAGGTTAATCGAAAAGGCGAGTATGCGCCCCGACCTCTCGATCAGCCGTACGTCGTGCTTGTCCGGATCGAGAGCTATCAGCCTGTCCTGAATGGCGCGGTTAAGCTGATCCAGTTGGTCGTCAAGTTTACGCACATCCTCGATCAGCCGCCGGTCGGAATGGTCAAGCGCGCTGCGAAGTCCGGTCAGCATCTCTTCCAGGACGTCGGCGAGCCGCAGCGCCTCGCGCGTGGCTGCGGCGAGCAATTGGCCCAGCGGTGCGCCCGTTGGCACCATTGGCAGATATCTCGGAGTGCCCGGCTGCTCCGCTTCGGCGCGCAGCGGCAGGGCGCTTTCGAGGAGACGGGAATAGGGCGTGAGAAGCGGAAAGAACAAAACTGCCAGGGCGAGATTGAACAACAGGTGAAAGTTGGCGATTGCGCGGGCCGGATGGATCTCGATACTCTGCATGACCGGCCCGACCAGCGGATAGATCGCCAGCACCAGCAGGACGCCCGCCAGGCGACTGAGCAAGTTGCCCAGCGGCAGGCGCCTGGCAGCGGCGCCCTTCGAGGGCCCCTCCAGAACTGGATTGATCGCGGTTCCCACGTTCGCACCAAGAGCCATGGCGATCCCGGCCGGGACCGTGAGTATGCCGTTGCTTGCCAGCGACATTGCCAGGAGGATCACCGCGACGCTGGAATGCGCCGCCCACGCCAGCACAAGTCCGATCACGACGATGAAGACGATATGGGTCGAAAGAGCCGTCAGAAAATTTCGCACTGCATCGTTTGCCGTCAATGGCGCAAGCAGGATCAGGAACTGGTGAAGCGCGAAGAGAATCAGGCCCAAACCGATGAAGACCCTCCCGAAATCGCGAACACCCGCACGGGTGCGCCTGAAAAGCAGATAGCCGCCAAGTATCAAAATCGGCGCCAGCAATGAGATGTCGAAGGACAAGAACTGGACAATCAGGGTAGTGCCGACATTGGCCCCCAGCATAACCGCCAGCCCCTGCCCCAGCGTCAGCAGCCCATCGGCAGCAAAGCCGGCCGCCATCAAACCGGTCGCCGTACTGCTCTGGAGCAGCGCGGTCACCAAGAAGCCCGCCAGGAAAGCGGAGAGGCGGTTGTGCAGGCATCGGGCAAGGAAAGAACGAAGCTGCGGCCCAAGCGCGCGCAGCACGCCGCTTTGAACCATGTGCACACCCCATAGCAAGAGCGCCACCAGTCCCGCCAAATCAAGCAAAGTCAATGTGATGCTCGTCTTGCACCTCCGAGCCGACCAGAAATCTGAACACTGCACGACCAAAATGGTTCCCGCAGCTTACGCCCGGCTGCGGCTGCCGTCATTCATCGACAGGAAACGCTGCCTATCGATCGACAAGCCCCACTCCACATGGTGGAATAGTGCGATCTATTGAATCGATATACTTTTTCTTCGGCCGAGCCTGTCGATGAGAAATGGCCATGATTTGTCTATTCACCATTTCGATTGAACAGATATCATGGGCGGGCACATCGAGCCTGAGCGCCCAAATTAGGCGGGCCATGGATGGCAACGCTGAGATACGTCTGGATGAAAGGGCCCTGCAGCGAAAGCCCCAAAAACCCCGGCATCTTATCCAACCCCGGGCCGAAGAACGCGACCAGCCGGTACACAAGTCTGTGGAAACAAGGTACCCGATGTGCACGCCAAGCTATAAGGCGGCTATAGCATGCGGGGTAACAGCAGGAGTCCATTTCCGATGAACAATGCCGATCTTGCCGATAAGATTGCCGCAATAGCCGAAGTGACCAAGGCCGATGCGAAGAAGATCATCGACGGCGTGTTCGGCGCCATTGCCGAGGCGGCTGCGGCCGGTGACGAGATCTCGCTGAGCGGCTTCGGCAAGTTCAAGGTGAAAGTTTCACCGGCTCGCGAGGGTCGCAATCCCTCTACCGGCGAAACCATTCAGATCGCAGCATCGAGGAAACTCACGTTCGCGCCTGCCAAAGCGATCAAGGAAAAATTGAACAACTGAAATTGTCGCGGCGCTGCATCTCGGTGCAGCGTCGCAGCGGCCTGCCGCATCCTGATGACGGCTGCCCCCTCGCGGATACGGCATGAACCGGAAGGTGCCGCCAACGCCGCGTATCGTTGCACCAGCCGCAGCTGATTCCGGCTCAGCGCCGATTTCGCTCGTCGTTTCTGTTTCCGGCCTCGATGCCGGCGAGAATCGAAGTCGGGCTCCAATTTTTCAACAAGGCAGGAACATGGCGGGATGACGTTGGCCGCCCGAACAGGAAGCCCTGCCCATAGTCGCAATATTTCCGGGCTAGGTGTGCGGCCTGGCCCGCCGTCTCGATACCCTCCGCAACCGTGCTGATACCCAGATTTCGAGCCAGGTCGATCACCGCGCCGACAATCGCGGCATCCTCCCGCTCGAAATTGCCGAGCCGCGAAATGAATGAGCGATCGATCTTCAAGACATCGACCGGAAACTGCTTGAGGTGTGTCAGCGACGCATAGCCTGTGCCAAAGTCATCCAGCGCAATCTTCACTCCGGCCCGCGACAGCGTTTCCAGGGCGGAGCTTACATTCTGCGCGAGCTGCCCCACAAAAACGCTTTCCGTCACTTCCAGTTCGAGGACATCGGCGGGAAGACCGGCCTGGGCAAGCCGTCCCAGTATCCTGTCCGCGAAATCGCCTCTGCGAAAATCCCCTTCAGAGCCATTGATCGCTATCCGGCCGACTTCGATGTCGTTGTCCCGCCAGTAGATCAGGTCGGCAATGATCTGATCGAGCATGCGGTCGGTCAGGCTGGTGGAAAGATCTGGATCATCGAGCGCTGCGCCGATCGCTTCGGGGGAACGCAGGCCGGAACCATGGTGCCAGCGTAACAATGCCTCAAAGCCGACGCATGTGCCGGTGCAAAGGCAAACCTTGGGCTGATAGAAGGCAACCACGCGATCTTCCAACAATGCTTCGCGCGCATCGTGCAGCATCTGCGTTTCTCGCTCCGCAGCCTCGCGCAGCTCGTGTCTGAAAGTGTGAAAGTGGCCCGGCCCCTCTTTCTTCGCAGCGTAAAGGGCCAAATCGGCGCTCTTATGCAATTCTGCGGGGTCCTGGCCGTCCCTGAACGCGAGGGCCGAGCCGGCGCTCAGACTTATGTCCAACCGTCGGCCCCTGAAGAACGCTGCCTGCCCCGCGTCGGCAAGAAGTTGCTTTGCAAGCGCGAAGCTTGCGTCATCGCCCCCTGTTTCGGGCAGAATGATGGCAAACTCGTCTCCGCCGAGCCGGGCCACGGTCGCGGTAGCAGGAGCGTACCGCGTAAGACGATTTGCAATCTCACGCAGCAGGGCATCGCCGGCATCGTGGCCAAGATTGTCATTGGTGGCCTTGAACCGATCGATGTCGAGGACGATCAGGCGCACTTGCGTGCCCTGGGCAACGGCATCGCCAAGCGCCGTCTCCAGCCGGTCTGCGAACAACCGGCGATTTGGCAAGCCGGTAAGCGAATCGTGATGCGCCGCCCACCGCAGCTTGTCCTCATATCGTTTTTGGCTGGTCACGTCCTGAAGCGAGCCAATCAGCCTTGCCGCGCGTCCACTGCCGTCCCTGACGACCTGTCCCCTGCCGATTAGATCCAGATAGTTGCCATTGCCGGAAAGAAACCGGAATTCCTCGATCCAGTGGACTGCGGCAAGGTCGTCCAGTTGCGAGAAACGGGAGAGGACGCGGCGGCGATCCTCGGGATGGATCCGTTCGACCCACCAGTCACGAGAGGTGCCCGCCAGAGCTTCGGGGTAGCCGAGAACCGTCGCGGCCGCCCCGCTCCACGCGATGCGGTTGTTGGCCAAAGAGACGTCCCAGATGATGTCGTTCGTGGCAAGCGAAGCAAGCCGGTAGCGCTCCTCGCTCAATCTCAATGCTTCTTCGCCCAGCACCTGTTCATGAATGTCTTCAAGGGTCCCATACCAACACTGGACATTCCCCTCCGCGTCGCGGCGTGGAAGCGCCCGGGCGCGGAACCATCGGAACTCGCCATCGGCTTGCCGCAATCGGTAGCGCAAATCGACATGGGAACCATCCGGAAGCAGCAGCGCAGCCCCCCATAATTCCCGGACGCGAGGCAGATCCTCGGGATGAACCGTTGCAGTCCAACCCCAACCCAACGCTTCTTCACAGGACAGTCCTGTCGATTCGGACCAGCGCGGGCTGACTTCGATGATCGCGCCCATGCCATCGGCTATCCAGGGGATTTGCGGGTTCAGTTCGACCGAATGACGATAGTGCTCCTGGGTCGATTGCAGCTGTTCAATCAGCAGCGCCATCCTGGAGCGAGCAAGGATCGCACACCTGAAAGCCTCGTGGGAGTTGGCGAGCATCCGAAGGACCACGCACGCCGCAACCAGAAATGTCAGGCCGATCCCCGAAAGAAACAAATCCTGCGAAAGCACGAGACGCGCGGTAACGGGAAAAGCGCCACAAAGCAGAACCAAGCGTCCGGCAATCGGCAATGCCTGGAGACAATAGCAGCAGCTGATGGCCCCGAGCAGGACATACAAGGCAATTGCCGCCCCTCGGCCAGGCTCAATCGCTCCCATCAGAACAAAGCCCCAGCCTCCGAATGCAGCGCTAAGGATGATCGAGGCGACGATCACGCCATTCAAATGACGCCGCATCTGCGTGGCTCCCACGCCGATGTGGCGGCGCGAAATCCATAAGAGGCCTCGACAACCGATCAGAACGCAGAGAATTGCCGGAACTGCCAGACTGAGCCTATCCGAAACTTTGCCGTAGGTCGCCAGGGCAAGGAAGCAGGCATCCACGAGAATCAACACATACATGAGCGGAATCTGCGCCCGCAGATCGCTGTATCGCGCCTGAAGCATCGCCTCCTGGCTCAGCGCAGTAGCTTCCACACGGCACCCCAGTTCATTTGCCCATTATAGCAACATATTGCACCCGAAATCCGTCTCTAAGGTTAACCCGATCTGGTGCCGCCTTCCCCCAGAATTTTCCGACAGTATCGACCTGCCCCAACCCGGCTGGCGCATGGCGAACCCGTTCTCCGGGCTAACCTGCCTCGGCGGCGCAAGTGATCTTTCCGCCACCCTGCTGGCGGACTGCCCACGGCTGTTGCGCCCATTCCGCCCCTCGCTGCGAGCAAGTGGAGGGCATTGCCGAGGCGACCTTGCAAGTGGCTCCCGCTCATTGGTTTTTCCGATGGAGCCGTGCCCTCCCAAAGTGCCCGGCAGGACCTGCTTGTTCGTAACTCCCTGGCTTGTTCATAACCCATTGACATGCCGCGTCCGACCGGGGCGGAATAGGCTGCCCTTTTTTCCGCTAGCTCTAGGGAACGTTAAAATCGTGCGTGGCTGGATATTGTTTCATCGCGATCTCGATCCCGCGAACCCAGAAGTGCCGGAAATCCTGCGTTTCCAGGAGGCGGCAAACGCCATGGGCATCGAATTGTCCGTTTTCCATCCTCACAAGTTCGATCTGATCGTCGGCGCGGAGGACGGCTGGTCCACGTCATACCAAGGCCGACCGGTGGACCGGCCGGACTTCGTGATCTGCCGGACCGGCGCCGAAACCGACTACTTCACGCTCGCCTTGCTACGACACCTTGAGAGGCGGGGAGTGCGACTGGTGAACGGGCCCACCACCATCGAGCAAGTGGCCGACAAGCTGCACACGCTGCAGAGTCTCAACCGGGCCGGGTTGCCTATCCCGCGCACGATCCTGGGCAACTTTCCCATCGACGTGGACGTGGTGGAACGAGAACTGGGCTTCCCGGTGATCGTCAAGACACTCAAGGGCACGCGCGGCGCCGGTGTGCTGAAATGCGAAAACCGCGATCAGTTCGAAGATCTGGCCGGATTGCTGGAAAGCGCGGATGCGAAGGCGGATTTCATCCTCCAGCATTATGTGCGCGCCAGCCATGGTCGCGATGTGCGCGTACTGGTCGTGGGCGGGCGGGTGATCGCGGCCATGGAGCGGCGCTCTCTGACCGGCGGCTTCAAGTCGAACGTCTCGCTCGGTGGGGTTGGCATCGCCTATAATCCACCGCCGGAAATGGCTGAACTGGCCGTGCAGGCCGCTGACGTGCTCGGCCTCGACGTCACAGGCATCGACATCCTGTTCGATGAGGATGGATACCGCATCTGCGAGGCCAATTCAGCACCCGGGTTCCAAGGGCTGGAACGGGCGACCGGGTTCGACGTGCCTTCCGCCATCCTCGACTGGGTGGTTGCCACGCAGGAAGCACCCGATCCAACCGCTGCCCCCGCCGCCGAGACCAATGCCCTGGCCGATCTGGCGTTCGGCGGCCGCGCTGGCCTGCGCGCGATCAGCGACCGAAACCCCGATTATCGCCGCTTCGCCAGCGCCATCGGGCTGCGGATGGTGGGCGCCGGCGCAAGCTGCCTTGCCCATGCCACGCTGCCACCTTTCCTTGTCGATCGGCGCAGCCGCGTTTCCATCGGGCTTCACACCCTTTTCGAAGGCCGGGTGGATGCCGATCTTTCGGCATTGAACGACAACGAACAGGAACGCACGTTGCTGATCGTGCTGGTGGCGGCGATCTGGGGTGCCGTGCTGCCCTGGCTGGCGGGCGCGGATTCGCTTCCCAGCGCGCTGCTCTCGGTGATTGCACTCTGCTTTCCCG
The DNA here is from genome assembly GCF_044029435.1 of Novosphingobium oxfordense. NCBI lineage: Bacteria > Pseudomonadati > Pseudomonadota > Alphaproteobacteria > Sphingomonadales > Sphingomonadaceae > Novosphingobium > Novosphingobium oxfordense. The sequence goes on from NZ_CP147007.1 coordinate 620,856, forward strand.
TGCTGTTCCTGCTGACCGCGCCTTCCGGGCGGATCGGCCGCTCCGCCTCGCATCTGCGCAGGAGATCCGGCGTATGATCGATATCTCCGGACTTCCGTGGGCCGAACTCGGGCCTTTCCTCATCGCCGGGTTCCTCACGCAGTTTGTCGACAGCGCGTTGGGAATGGGCTTCGGGGTGTTATCGAATTCCCTGCTGGTATTGCTGGGGCTTCCGCCCGGCGCAGCGTCGGCCGTCACCCACCGGGTGGAAGGCTTCACCAGCGGTGCTTCGGGTATTGCCCATGCCCTTCAGCGCAATGTCGATTGGCCGCTATTCGCCAGACTGGTGATCCCCGGCGTGGTCGGCGGATTGCTTGGCGTCTGGGTGATGACCAGTCTTGGCGCCAGCATTCTGCGTCCGGCGGTACTGGTCTACCTTGCGGCCGTCGGACTCTACTTGATCTGGCGCGGACCGCGCCGGCCGCAAGCCTATCGCCGGATGAAGCTCGTCGGCCCGCTCGGGCTGATTGCCGGTTTTCTCGATGCCTCCGGCGGCGGCTGGGGCCCGATGGTGACGGGCAATCTCATGGCGCAAGGCATGACCCCGCGGATGGCGGTCGGCACTGCAAACGCGGCGGAGTTCTTCGTGACGGTGACGGTCCTGTCCGCGTTCATAGGCAAGTTGGGTCTGCAATCGTTCACCATTGCAGCCACGGGCCTTCTGATCGGAGGCGTCGTTGCAACACCCTTCGGCGCGCTCTTGACCCGCAGGCTGCCCTCGCGTCGACTCATGGAACTGACCGGCGCGGTTCTGGTGGCGCTCAGCCTGGGCGGACTGATTTCAAGAATGTTTTCCGCCGCTCCGTTCTTTACGCGGTTGTAGCCAATCGCATTTCAACTGTCGCCTAGGCAAGCTTCGCTCTGGGGCCGCGTCAGAGCCACGCCCTCAGCCTCGTCTTCCGTTTTTCCGCCTCGATTGGGGCATTCGAACCGTCAACTGTCGGACCTCATCAATGTCGTCGGCATGCTTCGAAAAGAGGCGCCTTGAATAGAGATTCAAGTCTCGCTCTATCTCACCGACGGCGGGCTTGCCGCGATGCCATCGATGGCCTTCCGGCCGCTTTGCGTTTCCTAGCAGCGCGGCTGATCCACAAGCGCGGTTTCACATGGGATCATCGTCTCTACGGACGATGGCTCTGTAAAGCTGGCACGCACGTGCTTCTTCTCTTCACCCGGTTAAATCAACCGCATTTTGTCCGCTCGAGAGCATACCCCTTAATCGCCAATTTGATTGCACTTGACGGTTTGCGACTAGCCGGAACAATATGCATGTGGTGCGAGAGAGGGTCAGGCTGATGAATATCAGCAAAGACGTCTATGTTGCGCGTCTGGAAGCCATCGAGGCTCTGCAAGATGCAATCGACCCCACTTTGCCCGAAAGTGTTCAGGCCGCGCTGCGACATTTTGCCGTTCACGCAAAGTCAGCTTTGGAATACGGAAAGCTTAGACCCGCAGATGCGTTCATCATCGAGGCGGGCGAAGTATTCGAAAAATACAAAATCTCGAGTTGGCCCGTGAATGCTCTTCTTGCGGACGCCGCCGTGGACAGGGTGTCCATACCCGGTAACCTCGCAACCCCAGGCATAAAACGAGCGACCCGGCGAAACCGGATCGACGCCAGACCCTAAGGCTTGCCTGCCGGAAGCGGGGGCGAGGATGGTCCCTCCTCAAAACACAGCAGAGCGCCGACCGGAGCGTTCTGTCCGCCCGGAACGGAGCCGGCATTCTGCAAACGCGGGCGCAATCGGGGGAAATCGAATGGAGTTCGTTCGCCGGCAGCGGCCCGTGTATGTCACGCCTCGCGACGGCGCCCTAGGTTCGGCCCGGCTCTCCGTGTTTCAATGGAGACAGCTTGCTCGCCCCCCTTCCGGCCAGCCGGAGCATCTCGCGGGCAATTTCCTTGTCGCCCTGAACCACACTGTCAGCCCCATACTTAATGAGGTGATCCATTTGCTCGTCGCTGTGCGCGCGCGCGATTACCGTCAGGTCAGGTCGTATGGCCTTGGCTTGTGCCACGATCGCGCCTGCCTCGAAGTCCTCGGGAACAGCGAGAAGCATGTGGCTTGCGCAGACGATGCCGGCTTCGGCCAGGACGGCAACCTCGACCGCGTTACCGATTACCACCTTGAAGCCATCGCCACGCGCACGGCGGGCAAGATCGGGCTGTGCCTCAATCAAAAGAAAGGAACCGGATGCCGACCGCAACTCGGCCGCAATCAGCCTGCCCACCCGCCCGTAGCCGACAAGGATAATATGCCTTCCTGCGGGCCGCTCGCGATCGCCATTTCCCGCAAACCCGACCGGTTGTTCCTTGCCGGGATTGCTGCGACCAACCGCGATGCTGAATATGAAGGGATTGAGGAAGATCGAAATGATCGCCCCTGCAAGGATGAGGTCGCGCGCCTTCTCCGGCAACAGCTCCAATCCCGCTCCCAATCCCGCCAAGATAAACGAGAACTCTCCGATTTGGGCAAGGCTCGCCGAGATCGTCAACGCCGTATCGTTCGGATGACCGAAAGCGCGCACGATAATATAGGCCGCGAACGATTTCCCGATAACGATTGTCGCTATAGTAACGAGGAGCGGAAAGGGCTGCTCGGTTACCGTGGCAGGATCGAACAACATGCCAACCGAAACGAAAAACAGCACTGCAAAGGCATCGCGTAAGGGCAGAGTCTCCTCCGCGGCACGGCGGCTGAGCTGGGTTTCGCCCAAAATCATGCCCGCGAAGAATGCACCTAATGCAAAGCTGACGTCGAAAACCTTTGCCGCTCCGAATGCAACACCCAGCGCTACCGCCAGAACCGCGAGACGAAAGAGCTCGCGCGAACCCGTATGAACGACCCAGTGTAGCGCCCAGGGTAACAGGCGCCGCCCTACGATCAGCATCAACGCGACGAAGCCTGTAACCTTGAGGAGAGTACCTGCTATCACCCAAGGCAGGCTCAAAGCGCCCTTCCCGCCGGCAAGGCCCGAAGCCAAGGCCGGCAGCAATACGAGCGCGAGCACCATCACGAGATCCTCTACCACAAGCCAGCCTACCGCGATGCGGCCACGCTCGGTTTCGATGAGCTTTCGGCTTTGCAGGGCGCGCAAGAGAACGACTGTGCTCGCGACAGAAAGCGCAAGGCCGAACACAAAGCCCGCCAACGGCGCCAGGCCGATGATGCGACCGATTCCCATGCCGAGCAGGGTCGCAGCCATGATTTGGACAATCGCACCCGGGATGGCGATGTGCCTCACCGCCAGTAGATCTCGCAAGGAAAAGTGCAGGCCCACCCCAAACATCAGCAAGATGACGCCAATCTCGGCCAGCTCGGAGGCGAGGCTTGCGTCCGCGACGAACCCAGGCGTAAACGGACCAACGCATACGCCCGCCAGCAGGTAGCCGGCGATTGGGGAGACCCGCAAACGGTGAGCAATCGCGCCCAGGAAGAAGGCGATCACCAAGCCTGCGACCACCGTGCCAATTAGGGGTGAATGATCCGGCATCGAGACATCCCGTGCATCGCCACCGGAAAAGCCTGGCGGCGCTGAGGTCTGGATCGGGGTAGCCATACCCCGCGCAGCTCAGGCGGGAGGCGGAGCTCTTGCCTGGCCCCGAGCGCCGCGCCATGCGGGTGGCGGACGGATCCCGGCAGCTGGCCAGGCCATACAATCAGGGAAAGCGTGATCGGGGGAAAGAGCCGGTGTAATGATCCTGGTCCCGGCAATCATCACCAAGCTCTGGCGTCGGGCGCGATCAGCGCGCTGGTCGCGGCATTCCTCTTGCTCGACATGATGTCTGCGAGAATGCGCTATGGAGACGTCGACAGTCGAGGGATTGAAAGGAGAACCGCTCGTTCGCGCCTCGGACACGGCGCACGGCAGCAAAGCGTGCATGGCCACGACCACCAGCACGAGGTGGCACAAGAACCTTACGTTCCCAACGACGAAATCTCTGCGCAAGCGGGCGTTCTCCTTTTTCAAGGGCGCAGATTCGCTGCTCGTTGGCGGAGTTTAAGAAACCTTTGCCGATTCTGCGAGTCGTGATGCGGAAAAGAACGCGCAGGCCATCTGCGCTCGAGGCATCGGCTGACGAACACAGCAGCTTTGCCTTGAAAGCTCACGCAAGGGCGCAACAAGACCCACGGCTTCAAAATCAACGGGCGACCGGTGACGCGCTCTCGCAAAGTGGCGACCGCTCCGAGAGAAGTCACCCTGCAACCCCGCAACTACACCAGCACCGATTGCGCCGGACGTCGGCGATGCCTGATGAAGCCAGACATCCGGACTTCAAGCGGACCGGGCTCCCGGTTTGCGGCTATCGCGACGATGCATGAACGCGAACCCTGCCCAGGGCCTTCGGAGGGAGGACCGTTTTCGCCGGCTCATCATGCAGGCCACGGTGTCGAGTGCCCCCGCCATCCTGAGCATGGACTGTCGGTCTCTCAAGCTAGAGCGCATCTGCGCCTGGCGCACCTGCAAGGCAAGCCTTTCGCTCAGATCGGCCTGATGCCGAGTGCCCGGGCCAGCAGTTCAATCTGATAGGCCGTAAGAGCGGCACCGTCGTCGGTCACGATGGTATAGCGCCACACCTCCCCGTTCTCATCGTTCATTGCATACTCGACGAGCCTATCAATTGTTCCGCGCAGGATCAGTCCGCCCATGGGGATGGGGGGACCGGGTCTCAGATCAGTGTCGCATGCGCGGAACAACTGTCCTGCTGCCTTGACTTCGTGTGCAGCCATCTCGCCCCTCTTCGCAGTCGGCCCGCAAGGCTCGATGAATGGTTTCTTTGCTTCATTCACATAGGTCATCTTAGCAGCCTGAAAAATCGCGACAGTGGAAAATAGCAGAGCCATCGACATTTTCCGCGACCAGCGAAACCGCACATGTTTCCGCCTCGCCCAGGAAAAACCGGCGCTCAAAGCTCGAAGCTTGGAAGTTCATGGTCATATCGATCCGTTTCGGGCTTCGAGCGGTTGCAGGCGTCTCTCGTTGGCGCCTGTTCTGGATGACGCCTGGCTCTTGTCCTGGAAGGATATGCGTGGTCAACCGCGCGAGGGTGTTCGCTTCGGACATTCCGAACGTCCCCGCCGCCAGTCGCATGGAGATGGGCGATCAGTCGATGGAAGACTGTAGAAAAACGGCGCAGGATGGATCCGGCGGGCATGGGGCGTTCGAGTGACGTCATGAACCTGGAGGCGCGAAGCACGGACGGCAAAAGCGAGGAGCAGCCTTTCCTTGTCCCTCCGCTTGCAGTCGGACGGTCCGCCTAGCTCGATGCCGAAAGCGGACACCCGTTCCGCTCTGGGAGGAACACTGCAAACGTGGATCCCTCCCCTTCTATGCTCTCCTTCAGAGCAATCGTACCCCCATGCAATTCGACCAACTGCTTGGCCAGGGCGAGACCAATCCCCAGTCCCTCGTGCGTGCGATCGCTGGCCCCTTCGACTTGCGCGAACAAATCGAAGATTTTCGTCTGCATTTCTGAGGGAATGCCCGCTCCGGTATCCGCCACTTCAATTACGACGGTGAAGTCGTCGAGGCGCGCGGAAAGTCGGACCTCTCCGCCCGGAGGCGTGTATTTGGCCGCATTCGTCAGGAGATTGCCGACGATCTGGGCCAAGCGCGCGCCATCGCCCTCGAGCCAGATCGGCGCTTGCGGGATATCGAGCTCGAGGCGGTGCTGCGATGCCTCGAAATGATGTTGGGTTCCCGCGATTGCGAACTGCAATACTTCCTGCAGTATCAGCCGCTCCGGCTTCAGGGAAATCTTGCCCTGGTCGATGCGTCCAAGATCTAGCAGGTCCTCGATCAGCCGGGAAAGGTGCGCGACATATTTGCCCATCTCGCCCCGGATCATGTTCACCGTCCCGGTATCGGGACGCCTTTCCATCAATTGGAGGCCGGCCCCCAGTGCCATGACAGGGTTGCGCAATTCATGCGCTAGCACTGCAAGGAATTCGTTCTTGCGCCTGTCAGTCACCCGCAGGGTCGCCGTCAGGACCGCAAGTTCATCCCTTTGCATCGCAATCTGCTGGCGCTGCCGATAGAGATCGAAGAATATCCTGGCCTTGGATCGCAGGATATCCGCCTCGATCGGCTTCTGAATGAAATCCACCGCCCCCGCCTCGTAACCCCGAAAGCGCCGTTGCAGATCTGCATTGCCGGCTGTCAGGAATATGATCGGCACATGGCGCGTTCGTTCGCTGCCACGCATGAATTCCGCCAGTTCAAACCCGTCCATTTCCGGCATCTGCACGTCCAGAAGCGCCAGCGCGACGTCATGCGACAACAGCAATTCCAGCGCCTGCTCGCCTGAACGTGCCTTGAGGAAGGTCACCCCTTCATCTGCCAGCAGGGCTTCGAGAGCGACCAGATTTTCATCGAGGTCGTCGACAAGGAGACAGTTCAGAGGTGGTTCGATGCTATTCATGGGATGTCAGCCGTTGCATGATATCGAGGATGCCCGGCAGGTCCAGCACCATAGCTGTCGGACAGGCCGCCAAGGCTGCAGCGGGCAAGGCCGCGCTGGCGGCGCTGGCCGGATCTTCGACGATTGCCAGTCCGCCAGCCTCGGCGATCGCCTTCAAACCCGCCGCGCCGTCATGGTTTGCCCCGGTCAGCACGATCCCTGCCAGTGCAGCGCCGAAAGCATCGGCAGCGCTCTCGAACAAAACATCGATCGCCGGCCGCGAGTAATTTACCGGGTCATCTACCGACAGGGCAAGCGATCCGCCGCTCTCGACAAGAAGGTGATAATCGGCGGGCGCGAAATAGACGACGCCGGGTAGCGCGATTTCCTTGTCTTCCGCTTCCTTGACCGGAAGACGGCAACGCGCAGCGAACAGGTCCGGCAATGCGCTGGCGCGATCGGGCGGGATATGCACGACGATGAGGATCGGCAGCGGATATGTTTCGGGCAGCGCCGGCAGGATCTCCAGCAAGGCCTGCACGGCTCCCGCCGATGCGCCGATGACGACGGCCTCGACCGGGTTCGGCGTCATCCGTCCAGCCTCTGATAGATTTTCTCTTCGCTCACAAAGTCCCCGAACGAACCGGCGTGCTGCGAGAAACGCAGGCTCTCCTTGGAGCCAAGCCCCAGGAAGCCCTTCCGTGCAAGCGAATCCCGGAAAAGGCCAATGGCGCGATCCTGCAATGGCCGGTCGAAATAGATCAGCACATTGCGGCAGGATATGAGGTGCATCTCTGCAAAGACGGCGTCGGTCACCAGACTGTGGTCGGAAAAGACCACCTGACTGCGCAGGCTCCTGTCAAAGACCGCCCGGCCGTAATCAGCCATGTAGTAGTCGGAAAGGGATGTGCGCCCGCCGGAATTCTGGTGGTTCTCGGTATATTTCTTGATCTGGTCCAGCGGATAGAAGCCAGCCTCCGCCGCGCGCAGCGCTTCCGGATTGATGTCGGTTGCATAAAAGATCGTACGGTCAGCCAAGCCCTCCTCCCGGAAGAGGATCGAAAGCGAATAAAGCTCTTCCCCATTGCTGCACCCCGCGACCCAGACCTTCAGGGAAGGATAGGTGGCAAGATGGGGAATGACCTGTTCGCGCAGCGCCCGATAATAGCCGGGATCGCGAAACATCTCGCTCACCTGCACGGTCAGGTAATTGAGCAGGCGCGGCAGGGTTCTCCCGTCATGCAGAAGCCCCTCCTGCATGGCGGAAAAGTTTGCAAAGCCCAGCCTCGCCCGCGCCTCCGTCAGACGCCGTTTGATGGACGCACGGGCGTAGTGCCGGAAGTCATAGTGATAATGCTGGTAGAGCGCCTCCAGAAGAAGCTCGATCTCCAGATCCTCAACCCCGTCGCGCACAAGGCCTCCTCATCGCGGCATCCATACGCGAACAAGCGAAAGCAGCTTGTCCACGTCGATCGGCTTGGCCAGATAATCATTGGCACCCGCCTCCAGACAACGTTGCTGGTCATCGGGCATGGCCTGCGCGGTGAGCATGATGATCGGCAGCTTGCCCCAGCGGGCATCGGCGCGAATTTCCCGCGTCGCGGTGAGGCCGTCCTTCACCGGCATCATCACGTCCATCAGCACGAGATCGATCGGGGACGAAGCGTCCTCGCCAGCGCTTGCCAGTGTATCGATCGCCTCCTGCCCATTGCGGGCAATCTCGACGATGGCGCCGCGCGGTTCGAGCACGCTCGACAGCGAGTAGATATTGCGCACATCGTCCTCGACGATGAGGATGCGCCGCCCCTCAAGCGCGGCATCGCGATGCCGGGCCTGCTCGATCATGCGGCGGCGCTCGGGCGGCAATTCGGACACTACTTGGTGCAGGAAGAGCGAGACTTCGTCGAGCAGGCGCTCGGGCGATTTGGCCCCCTTGATGATGATCGAACTGGAATAGCGGCGCAGCCGCTGCTCGTCGTCGGCGGAAAGTTCATGACCGGTATAGACGATCACCGGCGGGAAGCCGTGTTCGCCCTCTTCACTCAGCGCTTCGAGCAGGGCGAAACCGGACGTGTCCGGCAGCGAGAGGTCCAGCACCATGCAGTCGAACGTCTGGAGGCGAAGCTGTTCCAGGCACTCTGCGGCCGACCCGACGCCCACCGTCTCGACATCGTCGGAAACCAGCAGGCGCGAGACCGCGTCGCGCTGGATATCGTCGTCCTCGACAATGAGCACGCGGCGCATGCGCGAGGCAAGTTTGGCCTGAAGCCCCGCCAGCACTTCGGCAAGCTCCTCTCGCTTGACCGGCTTGATATGATAGCCAACGGCACCGAGGGACAGCGCGGTCTGGCTCTGGTCCGCCGCCGAGATCACATGGATCGGGATGTGCCGCGTCTGGTCGTCATGCTTGAGGCGGTCCAGCACGGTAAGGCCAGACTGGTCCGGCAGGCCGAGATCCAGCACGATGGCGCTTGGGTGGAATTCGTGCGCAAGCTTCATGGCCTCTTCCGCCGTCCCGGCGACAATGCACCGGAAATCGAGTTCGCGCGAAAGATCGCAGACGATCCTGGCAAACACCGCATCGTCCTCGATCACGAGCAGGACGCGATGGCCTTCCGACAGAGCACCGCGATCGTCCTCCAGGCTCCATGCAGAGGCCATGGGCGCGGCTGGCGCCTTCGCTGCCGGGATGGCCGGAACCTCCACCGGTCGCGTTGCCCTCGCAGCCGGCAAAGCAATGGCGCCGGCATCGTAGGCCGCAGGCAGACGCAGGCTGAAGGTGCTGCCCTCGCCTTCACGGCTTTCCAGTGCAATCCTGCCCCCCAGAAGGCGCGCCAGTTCGCGGGAGATCGAAAGCCCCAGCCCGGTGCCCCCGAACTTGCGGCTGATGGTGCTGTCGGCCTGGTGAAAAGCCTCGAATATAGTGGACTGCTGCTGCGCGGATATGCCGATCCCGGTATCGCGCACGGCAAAGGCAATGCCCTGCTCTCCCCCGCCGCCGATTGCCAAGGTAACGCCGCCACGCTCGGTGAATTTGAAGGCGTTCGAAAGCAAATTCTTGAGGATCTGCTCAAGCCGCACGCGATCCGTTTCGATGGTGCGCGGGCAATCTTCGGCAAGCGCGATGTCAAAGCTGAGCGAGCGTGCTTTAGCTACAGGTTCGAACACCTGCCGCAAGTCCGCGGTTAGCCGCTGCAAGGCCACCGTTTCGGGACGGATATCGACATGTCCCGCCTCGATCTTCGACAGGTCCAGGATGTCGTTGATCAATGTCAGCAGATCGTTCCCGGAGGATTCGATCGTCTGGGCGAACTTGATCTGTTCGTCGGAAAGATTGCCCTGCGGATTATCTCCCAGCAACTTTGCCAGAATGAGCAAGGAATTGAGCGGCGTGCGCAGTTCATGGCTCATGTTCGCAAGGAAGTCGGACTTGTACTGGCTTGCCTGTTCCAGCTCGCGCGCCTTGGTTTCCAGCCCGGCCGCTGACCGTTCGAGTTCGTCGCGCTGGGTTTCCAGCGTTTGCGCCTGCTCCTCCAGCTGGCTGTTGTTCTGCTCCAGCGCGACCTGCTGCTGTTCCAGGCGCGTCTGCGATTCCTTGAGCGCGCGGCCCTGCTCCTCAAGCTCCTCGTTGGATACGCGCAGTTCCTCGCTCTGCGCCTGCAATTCGCCGGCCTGCCGCCGCGTTTCCTCAAGCGCATCTTCAAGGCGGGCCCGGAATCGTGCCGAGCGAAGCGCTATGCCGATCGCGGGCGCGGCCTCTTCCAGGAGTTCGAGTAATTGCGGATCGACCGTCTTGAAAAAGCCAAGTTCCATGACGGCGTTGACGACACCGTCGGCAAGCGCCGGAACGATCACAAGGTGTCGGGGACGGTCGCGACCGAATGCCGAACCTATGGTAAGGTAGCCGGAAGGCACGTCCCGCAGCACCATCGGCCGGGCATCTTCTGCAACCTGCCCCAGCAGGCCTTCCTTGAGATTGAAGGCTGCCGGCATATCGGCGTCTTGCGGAACGCCGCGCGTTGCGACGCGGATGAACCGGCCATTCTCTCCCTTGAACAGCGCCCCGCCCTCAAGGCCGGTATAGGCGGCCAGATGCGAAAGAATGTCTTCGCCAAGCCGCTCGACCGACTTGTCGCCGCGCATGGCCTCGGCCAGTCCGACCTGGCCGGACTGCAACCATTGCCTGCGTTCCTGACTGCGCGCGTTGCGCCGCAACAGAATGAAGATCGCGATCGTCAGCCCGCCACCCAGCAAACCCGAGACGATGCAACTGGTGATCGCTGCCTGGGACGCAAGGTTCATCTCGTAAACGCGTTGCTGCCTTAGCCGCAGTTCCTCCCGCGCCATCGTCTCGACCTGGCTGCGTATCGCATCCATCGACTGCTTTCCGCGATCGCCCGTGACGACGGTCATGGCCGCAGCCAACCCGCTGGATCGGCGAAGGTCGATCGTTTCGCGCAACTCTCCCAACTTCGTGTCGATATGCCGGCGCAAGGGCGCAATACTGGCCTGCTGCACGGGATTGTCGCTGGTCAGGCGCGCCAGGATGGCCAACCGGTTGGGAAACGCCGCGATAGCTGCATGATAAGGCTCAAGGTATTTGTCGGCACCTGTCAGCAAATATCCGCGCTGCCCCGTCTCGGCATCCTGGGCTGTGGAAAGGACGTCATCGAGCGCGATCAGAATCTCGTGCGTATGCCGAATGGCTTCATCGGCATCCTGGATATCCTGGATGCTCGAATAGGCAGCCCAGGTGCTGGCAAGAAAAAAGCCCAGCCCCAATATCAATCCGGCAACGGACCACCTTTTTGTTCGGCTCGCCGAACCAAATCCGACCGTCGTATCCCCCGTCATTCGTATCGCCCATCCCGCTGCGCAGAACGCCCCAACTCATTCGCGTCCAACAAGTTCCCAAATGTGGGATTCGCTTGGTGACAATCGGAGATCCGCCAAGAATTCTGGAACATTCCGGGGTTGCCGATACACCCCATCCTGGGTCCAAACTCTTCTTATGGCTCGTTCGTCCGACAGGGCAATCCGGTTCACCCCTCGCTCCCGCGGTATCGCGGGGCCCCAACCCTTCTGGATGGGCGGGCCGCGCAACGGCACTGGCTACCCGCCGGGTGCCATCGCCGCCGACAGTGAGCTCAGCGTCAGGGAAATTGCGCTGCGGCCACGAACTCGGGAACAAATGGATGGTCGGCTTTCACACATATGCCCGCTATACTATGGTTTTACATTCGACGTAACGTAGAGTCCCTACAACTGAAACGATTTCGCAACGATAGGGCTCAGCTTGCGCCTGAACCTTCTGAAATCGTTCTCATTTAACCCAGTTGTCAGCCATCATCTGACAGTCGATCCGGCCGGTGGACAGAAAAACGCGGTTTGTGTTCAAGAATACGCAACAATTTTATTCCATCGATAGCGAACCTCCCAAAAAATGTTCGGAAAGCCGATCGAATACCGCTGGGTGGCGTCCCTGCCTTTCCCGCCCTCCCAAGGGTGGAACTCAGCGCCAGCATGAAATGGAGGCCATGATCGCCCGGGCTGGTTTCATGGACGGTTCGCGTATCGGGGCGAGGCGGTCCGGACGAGACAAGCAGCAGCCAAGTGGAAACTTGCGCGACGAAGCGTCCACCGCCGTCAGGATCGGAAATCATCCACCATGCCGCACAAGGACAAGAACAGGCGCTCTTGGGCGAGTTGGCGATCAACTGCGCGAATTCTCGCAAAATATGGAATTTTAGTCGCTCTCGATCCCCTACGCCGGGATCCGCAAAAGCACGTCTCGCTGTCTGCACCGTTTGAAACGTGGAGCAGGATTGAGGACGTCTTGTGCCGTGCGGTCGAGGCTTCCCCTGCTTGGACGCCGGTTTTGGAGGAGAGGATGAAGTTCAACGGAGTCGTCGATCGCGGCCGGCCGGGCGCGAAAGGCGCTCGGCCGGGGTCGGCATGCAGGACATGCGAGCAGGCAAACCGCTCGCTGATTAAGGTATGCATCCCATGTCAGTGCAGCCGTGCAGATTACCTTCGCTGGTTAAGGTATGCTCTTCATTCACCTAGCCCCACCGCAGTGTGCAGAAGACCCATCACCCATACCTTAACCAGCGATGTGGGCATCGCCACGTAGCCCTATGTGCGGATCGCTGCTTAAGGTACACCTTATCTGGCCGGCAACCTCGCTGGAGTGACGAGAGATTGATTTCACCAAGGTCAGAGAGTTGCGGGATTCTCCAATGGAGAATCCGGTACGCGCCAAGCCCGTCAGGTAGGTGGTGCCCATTTCTGCACATACCTTTTCCAGCGATCCTTCAGGTCCTCGCCAGAGAGAACATCGATCTGGTCGCCCAATGCCTTGCGGAACGCGTCGGCCATCATCGAGACAGAATTGTTCGAGCCGAAGTCGCGCCCGATCCGATAAAGTTCAGGCTCTGCAAACTCGAGTGACCCGCTTTTGGGGAACAGCAGCTGCCGTTCCTTCGGTACAAGCTTGTCGGAACTGTGGAGGCGCAGCAAGCCTGCTTCTTCGATGAGCGCTGCCTTCTCCTGACGGGTGGCTTTCGCCTCGCCTTGGAGCAGAAGCATGCCTTTGGTTGGCTTGTCCGCATGGCGTAGCTTGATGACGAGATCGCTCATGTCGACAGCATGGCGCGCCTGCTGATAGACGCCGGAAACTTCTTCCCATGCCGCCCGTACCGACTGCCTGAATTTGGTCATCGTGCTGGCTTGATTGCCGAGATGCTTTGCGAGGTCGTGCCAGCTTAGGCGGACTTCGGTGCCTTGCGGAATCCTCGGCAAGCGGTAGGCCAGCCAAGTATAAAGATCGAGCTTGGTAGCGCTGTCCTTGAGCGCGACAATCGCACGTTCGTTGAACGGAACAGAGTGCTTGAGCAGTTCGTTGTAGAATTCCTCTGACAATACGAAGTGCGAAACAAAGCTCCCCTCCCCTGTCCGAAGCCCTGCATACTGATTGACAATCCGCATGTCGTTGACCGCGAAAGCCCGCATGGGTTGCGTCTGGGAGATTTGGCTGCGCCCTTCCCCACGCTTCGCCTTGCCTGAAACCGGAACATCGTCATCCCAGCGGATCGTCCACTGGCAATTGAGAATGCGGTCGATCTGGTCCTGAACGCTGGTCCGTGTGCCGCGCTTCCCACCAGAAGACGTGTTGGTGATGCCCATCCGCCGAAGCCAGCTGGAAAAGGAGCTTCCAAGATAGATTTCACGGGTTCGCGTTCTTACAGCCTCAGTCATGATATAGATCATGATGAGGCGTGCATGCCGGCCGTAAGGCACGCCGCGGTTGACCGCAACGAATTGGCCATCCGGGCCGATCGGTTCCTGACGTTCCATGGGTTGGATTATAAGGGAAATGTTGCCGTCTCGGCGGATTACCGGCGCGGTTGCATCTTTGGGTGCCTTCACGGGTAGTGACATCGCGCAAAGAGCCGAATGCATGAAGTTTGGGACGGATTCTTCCTCCATCACATATTGGACGGCGTGAAAGATCCTTTTGGCTTCAGGCGTTTCGGCAAGAGCGCGAACGTCAGCAACAGGGCTGGACTTCAGAGCATCGACAAATTGGGCGCCGAGTGGCAGGGCAATCTGCGCGTCATCATCCATTGTTTTGCGCCGAGCCACAGAATCACCCCACTTGCCTTTCCGATGGCGGGATTGTGGCAATATTGGCCGCAAAAGCAAGCCGTTGTCGCTTTTTCACCCCGACTGCGAGAAAAAGCGACAAGAGTTCGCTGCTAAAGGTACAGGCGGCAAGCCCCTTCCCCCGTCACATCTTTTTTCAACCCCTCACGTGTAACCGAAGGAAGGATCTCCCAAAGGGAGTAGGATTCTTTAGTAGGTTAGATGGCATACCGTAATCAGCGAGTTTTCATACCTTTTTCAGCGATCCATCGTACCATTTCCAGCGAGTTCCTGTACCTTTGTCAGCGACAAGCCGGACCATGGCAAGGGATGTCCTGGCGCTGACGTCCGTGGGAGCGCTTCTTTGCACTTTTTGGGGTCATCAGGCCTCAACATGTGCGAATTGCTCGCTGGTTAAGGTATAATCGCCAATCGCGCGGGAGTTTCGTTCGCAAATTCCAATGATACCTCTTGGGCCCCGGACGAGAGACTCTGCGTAAGGGTGCTCTGAAAAAGGAGCATCGTACCTTAACCAGCGACCTCGACGCGTGATCAACCCTAACAAGGGTTGGCGAAAAAAGGGGCTACATCGTCCGAAAATTGCCAAGAGATCGCTGTTTACGGTATCGGCTGCAGCCGTAAATTCGGTAAAACCTCGGTGTTTTGACGATCTGGAAATTTTCATTGTCGAATTTTGGGGTCTCCTCTACACAAAATCGACAACTGCGCCGTTAACCGCGGTAATTTGACAGCCAAATGAGGACAAGCATGGCGTCCCTTCCATCCGAACTGGGCAGCAGCACCAAGGAACTCATCACTCGCTACTATCAGATGGCGAGCATGGTGCTACGCAAGCTCCAAGAGCGCAATATACAGCATACGCCGCCGCGGACCGGTCCGACGTTTACGATCTCGCAAGCGGCAGGGCTTGTTGGCCGATCCGCGTCCGCCATTCGCATTGCCGAGGCCGAAGGAAGGTTGCCGCATCAGGAGCGCAATATGACTGGGCGCCGCAAGGGCTATACGCTCAAAGATCTGGACACGATGCGACAGGTTTTTGACACGCGTCCCTGGCGCAAGGAAGGCGATCCGCCGGCCATTATCGCCTGCCAGAACTTCAAGGGAGGGGTCGGCAAGTCGACGATCGCCGTCCATATGGCTCAGTATCTGGCAATTCACGGCTATCGCGTGCTTCTTCTCGATGCCGATGCACAAGCGTCGGCGACTATGCAGTTCGGCTATATTCCGGACCAGGACCTCGACGAATACGATAGCATTTATTCGCTGCTTCAGGGAAAACCGGAGCGCGGGATTGCGCAGATCGTGCGCAAGACGCACTTTCACAATCTCGATCTCATCCCCGCAAACCTCAAACTGTACAACGCCGAGTACGAGGTGGCTGCGAGGATAGGTGTCCACGGCTTCAACGTTCTGACCACCCTGGCCCGTGATATCCATAAGATCGCGGATAATTACGACGTGATCATCATGGATCCGCCGCCAGCTCTTGGCATGGTCTCGCTTTCGGTCATGTACGCGGCCAATGCGTTGTTGATCCCGGTGCCTCCGAGCATTGTCGATTTCGCCTCAACGACCGCATTCCTGAGCATGCTCGACGAGACGATGGGCGCGCTTGGCGAACATGATATTCAACCCGAATACGGCTTCGTCGGAATGGTGATCTCGAAGAGCGAGGCCAATATCGAGTCGCAGCGACAGATTGTCGACATCACCAATACCGTTTTCGGGCGCAGCGTGTTCTCACAGGAGTTGCGTACTTCGGCCGAATTCAACAACGCGGCGAGCCAGCTCAAGACCGTATTTGATTTAACATCCTCGACGACCAATCACGCAGTCCGGTCTCGCTGTCTAAGCCAGCTGAACCAGTTGGGCTGGGAACTCGAGCAGAATATTCACAAGCTCTGGCCCTCGAGAGTCGAGGAAATGTAGCCTAGGACGCTGACCATTCGGGCTATCGGATTCTCATCCGGCGAGGCGCTCCGATCTCTGGATCGGAGCGCCTTTTTTCTTACGCCGGTGGGCGGGAGGGATGACCTCTAATCAGGAGCCCCGAGTAGGGCGGGGCCGACGAAAGGCGGCTGCAGAACGTTGAGGTCCGGGAACACTGAAACGATCTGGAGGGGCGATCTGCTCGCGAGCACGAAGGCGTTGGCGAACTGCGAAGAGGGAAGGGGAGCCAAGGCAACCATAGTCTGAAGCAGCAACAGGGGGCGACTTTTTCATTCGGCTGCCTGGTAACCTTATGGATGGAAGCTGCGGCGACCCTTCTCTGGGAGGCGGACCACGACAGGCAAGATCTCCGCAAACGGCCTACGATGCCGCTATTCTCCAATGGAGAACGCCCATCGAAAGCGGCGCCGGAAGCTGCAAGAAATCGGGATTCGCAGGGGGCAGCCTCCAATATTCTCCATTGGAGAATAGCGAATTATCGCGAGGCCGAGTTCCTCATAACAAGTTGAAATATAACGATTCTCCATTGGAGAATCTGCTTCCGGCGTGAGTTTTGGAGGTCGGAATGCGAGCCTGCTGAAAGGGCGAAAAATGGCATTCTCCATTGGAGAATGGGCAGGAGACAGGTCTTAGAGATGATGACTCTGCGGCTCTCACGATCTCGATTCTCCATTGGAGAATGGGATGCCCAAGAGGCGGCGTTGCGGCTGTAGCGGCGGGACAACAAACTCTTAATTGAGCGAAAGCAAAGCCGGCGAGCTTTGATAACTCTGTTGCCAAGGCGGATCCGCAGGTCGGTGTGCACGTTACTCCGTGTGGCAGGCGGCGGCTCCCATAACCGACGTGACGAATGGGGAGGGGGAACCGCCGGACGCGGTCAAGCCGAGGGAAGCTGGAAGGATATTCCATCGACATGGCCCACCTCCGGCGATGGGGGAAATGGTCGCTCGCGTCTGGTGGGAGAGAGGCGTGGGATCGCCAGGGCGCACGTGCGTGAACCACGGATGCGCATGAGGGGGGCACATCGATAGCCTTGCCGGGATGAGTTCTGCGATCCGTTACGTACCGGGAACGATGTGCGCTGTGCAAAAAGGTCTGAGCATAGTTTTTGGCCGCGCGTTGCAATCGGGAACCATCATCCGATAGTTCTCTTGGAAGGAATCACGGCGGGGCCAGTCAAGAATTCTCGCGCCGCGCGCGATCAGGGCACCGTCATTCGTAAAGAAGGAATTCTATCATGGCTCGCAAACCGGGTTTCGGCGCGTCGATCGCATCCGAAGTTGTAGAGGAATTTGGGAGCGGCGACGTCCCGGAGCTTCCCACGGGAGACGTACTTGCGAGTCGTGGAAAGGCGATTTCGAAGCTCGGCTCCGATGTCATGTACGAACAGTACGAATGGATCGATCCAGTCCTTTGTCGTCCGTCGAAACAGAACGCTCGCCGGTATGATGAACTGACCTACGGGGACTGCGCAGAGCTTATTGAATCGATCAAGTCGGAAGGCCGCCAGCGCATGCCGGCAATCGTCCGGCGGACAGACGACCCCGACGTGCCATACGAGATTGTCGCAGGGTCCAGGCGCCATTTTGCGATCTCATGGCTGCGTGCAAACAACTATCCTGAGTTTCGATATCTCGTTGATGTTCAGAAGCTGGACGACGAAGGTGCGTTCCGCCTTAGCGATCTGGAGAATCGCGCTCGTGCCGATGTCTCGGATATTGAGCGTGCGCGCAGCTACAAGATGGCGCTCGGTGCGCATTACAAGAACGACACCGCTGCCATGTCGGAGAGACTGGGCATCGCCCGAGCCACCATCTATCGATATCTGGCCCTTGCCGATCTCGAACCCGTGTACGTGTCCGCTTTCGGTGACCCGAAGGCAGTGACAGTCTCTCACCCCCGAGCGATCTCTACACTCATAAAGGGGCCGGACGATGTGGTTCAGCGAGTTCGCGCCGAGGCTGTTCAACTTGGCCTCGAGCAGGAGGCATTAAAGGCACACCAGGCTGCTCTGCTGTCTCCGGTGGAGGTGATTGCGCGCCTCAAAGCCGCTGCAAAGCCCCCGAGGCCGACTGTAGTAGAAAATCGGTCTTTCACATTATCGGGTGGGGATGGCGCGCAAATTCTGACTTACACGAAGCCTGAAAAGAAAAAGGGCATGACGATCCTGCTTCCCGCCAAGCTGTCGGCCACCAGAAGCGAAGTCGAATCCGCATTCCAAGTGCTGCTGGACGAACTATTCAGTTGAGCAGGGCGCCCAAACGACGAAGAGGGCGCCGACAGCGCGACTGCCTGGTGAACAAAACGGGAATTGCTCCTAAAATCGGTTTTAAGGCACCTCTCAGTAGCGCGGCTTCCGCGATGAAGTCTGGGTCATGCCAGGGCGCTTTTGTCGCTGTAAGGGCTGTTTACGGCAAAAAAATTTGATGTCTTGAAAACTCCCGGATTTCCGGGAGTTTTCGGCCATCAGCGGGTCTTTTTGTGACTCTCGAGCGTTCCATTCTTGAGCAAGCTTGCAAGGCACCTTCAATCCCGCTTGGACGACATGCGAGTTGTGAGCCAAGGGTGGGTGGCTTGGCCGGACCCGCAACTTTGTAGGCAACACACGCCGGAAGGAGCCATTGCCCGTTGAAATCATAGGGCCGTGTGGCCTGCGGGACCCACTGGCAAACGCGGGGAGGACTTCGGCAAAATGGGCGTCAACGCGCGCTTGTTGGACGGCTTTGATGAAGACGTCGTGGAAGTCCGCAGGACAGATAACGCGGATTGATCAACGGCCCCGTCTCCCCCATGTCTCCTGGTTCCGAGATCAGATTTGATCGATCATGTCAGCAACATCGGCCAAATGATCGGCCAAAAGACCGGCGGTGACGATGTCCTCAGGATCGCGGGGTGGCATAAAAGGTTAGGAAATCTGCGAGCCTGAGGTAAATAGTGCGGCGGCAAGGTGACTCTTTAGAGATCGGCCAAAGCTGTGGCGACGAATGTCGAATCCCCAACCAGATCGAGCCCGCACGCATCGACGCGCTGACCGGAGACCTGCCTGATCTTGTCGCGGAAATCGCGGCTAAAGCGGAAGCTCTGGGAAGAGCCTTCCATCCGCAGACGGCACTTCATCTGGCCAGCCTCGTGCGGCTGATGAATTCCTATTACAGCAATCTCATTGAGGGGCACCGCACGCGCCCTCGGGACATCGAGCGCGCGCTTGCGGGTGAGCGCGATGACGATCAGCGAGATCTGACGACGGAAGCAGCGGCCCACTACCGCGTGCAGGGGTCGATCGATCTGGCCGCCGCCGATGGCGAGCTTCCCGATCCGGCCGATCCCGAGTTTATCCGCCAGCTGCTTCTATGCCAGCGCATCCGAGGCGATACTCACCGTGCGCGGGGGAGGGCGGGTCTATCTCATGACCCCGGGTGAATGGCGCTCGCGCGACGAGCCCGACGTCCAGATTGGCCGGCACCTTCTGCCTTTGCCGGGGCGGATCGCCGATTTCATGGCGTACTTCTACTCCCGGTTTGCGTTTGAGCCGAAAGACGGGATGCGCATTACTGCGGTGGGGGCGGGTAAGGCAAAGCGCATCCTGGCGATGGCCACGGCGAACCACCGGTTCAACTGGGTTCATCTGTTTCCCGACGGAAATGGCCGGGTCAGCAGATTGATGAGCCATGCCATGGCGCAGAAGGCAGATATCGGCGCCCATTGGTCTGTGGTCGGTGTCATGCGGATTGGCGCGAGGTCTGGGGCAGGGTGATCGCGATGGCC
Organism: Novosphingobium oxfordense; assembly: GCF_044029435.1. Lineage (NCBI taxonomy): Bacteria > Pseudomonadati > Pseudomonadota > Alphaproteobacteria > Sphingomonadales > Sphingomonadaceae > Novosphingobium > Novosphingobium oxfordense. Next base: position 640,675 of record NZ_CP147007.1, read on the forward strand.
AAGGCAATCTTTCCGAACAGCACCTGGCAGGTTTTGCCGAGTGGTTCCTGAAGTCTGCCTCGACCAGATCGACTACATGTCGGCGCTGTGCGATCTAGATACCCTCTCGAAGCGGCTCGAGCGCCACGTCCGGATTCGGACGATCTATCGCCTGAGGGCAATTGGCTGCTGCAGGAGGCGCTGGTGCGGGGCCAGTTCGAGCGGGGCGAGGCACCGCGCCTGACCGGGCTGCCCGAACGCAGCGCTCGCCGTGTGCTGAAGGAATTGACCGACGCCGGGCTGTTGTCCTCGGACACCCCTAAGGGGCCGGTATCGCTGCGCTTTCCGAGTGACACGCAGGATACGCTGTTTCCGCAATTGTTCGCTTAAGTGGTGGACGCCGCGACCAGCGCCTGGACTTTCACGGCGCCCTGCGGCGAGATCCCCAGTAGCCGGGCGATCGCTGGCACCCGCAGATCCGGATAGGCGAGCTGCAGCCGCGCGAGCAGGGGGGCCTTGCTACGCTTGGTGACTTTGAGATCGGCGGGGATGCGGAGCAGCGCTCGTTCGAGCCGTTCGAGTTCGGCCAGCCCGAGACGAACCGCATCGAGGGTTCGGGCGCGCAGGGCATCGGCGAGCGCGTGGGGATCTTCCGGTAGAAATCGCGGCAGGCCCGCCAGGCAGGGCAGGGGGCGCAAGGTGAGCCCGGCGGCGACATAGGCGCGGGGCAGCAGCGTTCCGAGGATCCAGACGGTGTCGAAGCTGCGCGGATCGATGTCGAGGCGGCGGCCGTCGGCGGTCAGGACGCTGCGCCCGGCGCCGGCGTGCAGCCCGAGGTCCCGGTGCACGCCGATCAGTCGCTCGGCCAACGCCAGGAAGCCGGGGCAGGGCAGGGGGGCGAGCAGTGATCGCTTGGCTTCCGCAAACGCCGGGCCGAACCAGGCGAGATCCTGCGCGGCATAGAGCGTCGCCTCGGCGCGATCGTCGAGCAGCGTGCGCAGCACGCGCAGCGACGCCTCGGCCACCGGATCGCCGGACGTGTCCTCGGCCTGGAGCGCGAAGTGAAACAGCGCGGCGATCGACAGCGGATCGTTGAGGCCCTCGCTGCGCCGCGGCGGCGGGCTGCGCCCGCCAATCCACGCGAGCAGGCTGTCTTCGGTGATCGGCACGCCCGCGAGTTCAGCCAGCAGAACCGCGCCTTTCAGCCGCATGCGGGCCAGCCACAGGTCGGTCGCAGGGCTTGTTTGCAGCCGTCCGTCGAGCCGGCCGAGCAGCAGGTAAGTCTCCTTTTCGGCGTCCATGAGGGCAGTCTAGCACACGATCAATAACAACCAAACTAGGCAGTTGGTTCTTCCCTTCGATATCATTCAGATATGAACACGCGATAATTGCCCTTATTGCGTGTCCACATTGGACGCCGCTATAAGGTGGGAACGTCCAAAGCATCGGGATGGCAGGGGAGCGAAATGGCGGAAAAACGGGATGTTGCCGAAAGCACGGGAGGTTTGTCCGTGATGGCGGTGCCATCCGAAAAGCCTGCCGATGATCTTCCGCGCTTCCTCACCCGGTTGCGCACGTTCGAGCGGATCACGCTCGATGCCGCGCTGCTCGATGCGTTTGTCGCTGCATCCTCGCGGCACACGTTCCTGGCCTTGCGCTCGGATCTCGCCGCGTTTGATCTGTGGTGCCGGCAGCACCAGCGCTTCACGCTGCCAGCTCAGCCTGAAGACGTCGCGGACTATCTCGACGCGCGGGCCGGGGAGGGTGCCAAACCCGCCTCGCTGTCGCGCTACAAGGCCTCGATCGCCCGCGTGCACCAGTTGCTGGGCCTCACCGATCCGACCAAGGCACCATTGGTGAAGGTGCGGCTTGCTGCCATCCGCCGCGACAAGGGTGTCGCGCAGCGCCAGGCAGCTCCGCTGCGCTTCAAGGGGCCGGTGCGCGATGTCGAGCGCGATCCGGCGCGCGGGCTCAATGTCCGCGCGCTGCTCGACGCGTGCGGCGACGACCTGCGCGACCGCGCGCTGCTTAGCCTGGCCTACGACACGGGCCTCCGCGTGCGCGAGCTGGTGGCGGTGCAAGTGGAAGATCTGCTGGAGGCGATCGATCCCGAGACGCGGTTGCTGGCGATCGCGCGCAGCAAGGGCGACCCGGAGGGGGAGGGGGCCACCGCCTATCTGTCGCCGCGCACCGTGCGCGCGATCGCCGCCAGGACCGCGGCGGCGAAGATCGAGACGGGGCCGCTGTTCCGGCGCGTCATCGTCCGGCGTTACAAGGCACGCGCCCGCCAGCCTGGGCGTAAACTGGCGACGATCTCCGGGCGCGAGACCTGGGATCTGCGCAAGACACTGCCCAAGCCGGCGGTGCCGGCGCGCACCGAATATTCGATCGGCGAGCGGGCGCTGCATCCGGCGTCGATCGGACCGATCTGGCGCGCGATCATCACCCGGGCCTTTGAAAAGGGGGCTTTGCCCGATCTGACCAAGGACGATTTGGCGCGGTTACTCGCGCAGGTCAGCGGGCATTCCACGCGCGTCGGGCTCAATCAGGACCTGTTTGCCAGCGGCGAGGATCTCGCCGGGATTATGGATGCGCTGCGCTGGAAGAGCCCGCGTATGCCGCTAGCTTACAACCGCAACCTTGCGGCCGAGGCTGGAGCGGCCGGCCGATTGATGAGGAAGCTCGGATAGGCTGATATGAGCAATGTGACGGTCGCGAAGTGGGACTTTTCGGCCGTTCAGGACGAGAGCCGCCAACGGCAGTTCAGGTCCCGGAACCGGTCGTTTAAATAGCTGTCTCTAATGGCCGAAAGTCGCCAGTCGGCGCGACATGAGCTGCTCCGGGGACACGTTGACATTGGCGCCGTTGGCTTAACGTCGTTGGACGCTACAAGGTACCTTTCGACGAGAGGACTAACAACGATGTTCGCCAAGCTATTAAGTGCTGCCGTGGCGCTATCGACACCGATCACGATCCATGCGCAAGTTCCGCCGCCGCCATCTTTGCCTGGCCAGGCCGAGCTTGGAGCACGGTTGGTTGCTGCGATCGAGACTAAAGACGTGGAAGCTTACGCCGAATTGCTTTCTGACGATATACAAGTTTTTGAGGATGGAGAGCAAGTTGCAGACGGCAAGGAAGAGTGGCTACGCACGTTCGGCAAAAAACTAGCGGCCGAGGGCGTATCGTTCAAAGTTACTTCTGGGTACTCTTCGACCGGACGATTACTTTTTATCGAATATTTCAATTCTCAGGGAAGCTGGGGCGGTGCCATTCCATCCCACTGCTGCTGGTCATATGATGCGGTCGCATATGAAATTCGCGATGGGAAAGTAACGGTAATTAGGCGGCTTCGGGGCGGCGATAAGAAGCTGAAGGAGCCAGCTGAAACGTCAGGTAAGTAGGCGATGATCGTCCCCCCGGCGATTGCCGGAAAGCCGCCAATCGTCAACCTTGCTGCTGAGTGGTCGGTCGTTCCCCGAATGGCCGCATTTCAGGATTTTCGCCCGAAAGCAGCCTGACCGGAGTTGCGGACTTCGACGCCTTCCGCAGTAAGCTTCAGCGCATCTGAAGGCGGCCGAATTGATGGCACAAACGTGCGCTATTGCAGCCCCAAACCTCAAACCGAATGGCTTTTGCTAAGCCACTTACGGGCGGACGCGCTAAACAACAAACCGTACGCGGTAACTGTCCAATTGTTTGTAAGGCTGTGATCCAAGCGGAACCGTGCAACATTCCCTCTGTGAAAAATTTATAAACCAATGGAATTCCAAGAACGAACATTACGATCTGAATCCACTTTGCGATATTGCTCCGGCGACGTGACACCAAAAGCACTAAGCTCGCGATCAAGGTGGCGGTGAATATTTGGACAGTAAGTATGAACCCGACAGATGCCATTTGCGTGTTCTGATCCCACCCCAAATAGGCTTGGATCAGGCCAATTAGCGTGGCAAACATAATCCGTTCGAAATTTATGATTGTCGCTGGTCGCATAATCCCACCATTTATACCATTATTATGATGCCGCGATTGCGTGTGTATCGGCAATCGCTTGCGTTTCCTACCATTGTCGGCCGAAGCCTGTTGACGGCGGCCTTTCCAAACCATTCGCACCGTTCGCGGGACCGGATAACGGGACTCGCGACTTAGCCGTCCTTCAGGTGACCTCTGCGGCTCCTTGAAAGCGGCCGTTCGTTGTCTTGATCACAATTTGAAACAATCGCCGGTTTGTCGAGGGCGGCGGATGTTTTCGAGCGTTGCCAAAATGTTGTCGATACGGACTTCACAATCCGCCGGAAATCGGGCCGACGACAGATATCCGACTGCTTGCCGCCTGGGGGAACGTCAGAACCAATTGCCCCTTTTGAACGTCGAGGATTGTGTCAGCACGGGAAAGAAAGCCGTTACCGAGCAGCCCGTCAGCGTCAGATTGGCTATAGCCGCTCTCAACCGGAGCGCTCCTGGCGGAAATTGAGCCGATGCGCAGATCGGCTTTGAGAACCCTAGTCTTATGTGTAACGCCGTCCGCGCCAGTCTGAGATCCGCTAAACGAAACGGAATCCGCGCCACTCACGCTTGCGAACGCTGCGTCTGTAAGCCTGATCATCCCGCTTGAGCCGAGGTCGATCTTGAGGTGGACCGATCTCCCGTTGACTTCGGCATCGACTTGATTGCCGTTTTCGATCGGGATGATAATTGCACCAGCGCCCGGCGTAATTCGGCCGCTTCCGACGATCGCGACCTGCCGCTTGCCTGGTCGCACCATTACAGCGACTCGGTTCAGAAGATCACCGCCAATCACCGCCCCAATCGGCCGGCCCAGAGCTGCAGACATCGGCGCCAGATCGATCGCCGGCATCTGGCCCCGAGCCGTCAAAGTATGCGGAAGGGTGAGCGTTGCACCTTCGGCCATTTGCGCTAAGAGGCGCGATCTCCCCGTGATTGCGCCAATACTGGAGTTCCGAAGCACGATACCTGCACGTTGGGCGAAGCTCACATCCACGACCGTTCTGTCAGTGCCGTTATCCAGTAGAACTGTTGCCGGTTCCCCAAAGACGACTGCCTGCAGCAGAATGACGCCTTTCACCTGTTCGTACGACAAAGGCGCCCAATCATCGCCCTCCATAAGATGTATCGAAAATGTCTGTTTGCTCGCCTGTTCGCTAGCTGCCGGCGGGAGATCCTGGGCGTTGGCGGCACTCGAAAGAAGCAGACCAATGGCAAGGATACGAGCCATGCAAACGCCCTCCAAAGCTTTTGAAGCCCGCCAGCTTAGCGCCTAAATGAATGTCTGCAATGTCAGTTGACCCCGAACCACCGGATCCGCGTTAAAATCGTGAAAGCGCGAATTCCGCCCGCTTTCGTCAGGAGCCGACATTGAGGGGGCCGCCTAGGGACGGCGAGAATTGGGTCGGGATTTGCCAGTTCGCCATCATCCGGCGAGTATGATAGGTCGATGTGACATTGTTGCATGCCAAGTTCAGCCTAAGGTCACGTTATGACGCGAAATCCCTTCCGCCTCCTACTCTCTCTCTTTGTCTGTTGGGCGGCACCGAGCAGCGCCGATAGTTGGGTGCCCGCCGAGCCGGAGATTTACGTGTCGCCAGACCAAACCTATCGGGTTCGAATTGATCCGCGCCCGATCACCAGTCCGCTGGCTTATTTTTCCGACAAGGTGAAAGGGCGCGAACCGGCGGGGGCACTGAAAGGGCATAAGGACACCAAGGCAACAGCGACGATCGAGCATCTTGAAAATGCCGATCAATGGACCCGTTTATGGTCCGGAAATTTGTCTAACTAGGCCGTGAACCCATAAAAGTTGCCGCCTTCTCAGCCCTATGCCACACCTTCCCGCGATGGAGGAGGGCAGATGATTGAAGCGCCATTTGTGGAGCGCAGGTTCGAGCTTGATGGCGGTGAATTGGTCGTCTGCTTTTTCACGCCATCGAAGGCACCTGGAGGCGAGTTCCAATGCCGTTATGTCATAGGATGGCCGGAACGAGAGGTTCGCCGGTATGCGTGCGGCCTGGATGGGCTCCAAGCCCTCATGCTGGCCATGCGCATCGTCCATACCGAACTTATCGAGAGTGATGCGTATAAGGCCGGACGCCTTACTTGGTGCGATCAGGCCGATCTCGACCTTCCACCTACTTGGGGCGAGGGATCGCTATATGACCCGCCTCCACATCCATAAACCTTTCAATCCCGCTTAGATTCTGATTCAGGGACGGCATGAGCCGATATGACCTGACCGACTTTGAGTGGCGCGTGATCGAGCCGCTGTTGCCAAATAAGCCGAGGGGCGTGCCGCGTGTCGACGACCGGCGCGTTCTGAACGGAATATTCTGGGTGCTGCGATCAGGCGCTCCATGGCGTGATCTGCCGGAACGCTATGGCCCGCGCACCACCTGCTACAACCGCTTTGCGCGATGGCGGAAGGCTGGCGTCTGGGATCGAATGATGGACGCCATCACCGCCGCGCACGATGGCGACATCCAGATGATCGACAGCACTTCCGTTCGCGCCCACCAGCAGGCAGCGACGGCAAAAAGGGGGATCGAGATCATTGTCTCGGTCGCTCCCGAGGCGGGCTCACGACCAAAATCCATGCGGTCGTCGACGGGCAAGGCCTCCCGATCCGGCTGAGCCTGACCGCAGGGCAAAGCCATGACGGCCAAGCCGCTGACGATCTGCTCGATCATGTTGGTGCCGGAACAATCATTCTGGCGGACAAGGCCTACGATGCCGATCGCATCCGGGTGTCTCTCCGCGAGAAAGGGGCGTTCGCCAACATCCCGCCAAAGTCCAACCGCCGATCAAAACCGTACTTCAGCACATGGCTCTACCGTCAGCGCAATCTCGTCGAACGGTTCTTCTCCAAGCTGAAGCACTTCCGCCGTGTTGCCACCCGCTACGAAAAGCTGGCCGAAAACTTCCTGGCCATGGTCCAGCTCGCCTCAATGCGGCTGTGGCTCCGTGCTTATGAGTCTACGACCTAAGTGGCTCCGGTCGATGCGCTGATCGCTGATGGCGGCAAATATCTGGTGACCTTCGATAACTGGCATTCCATGGGATATGGGCCAAACGTTGTGGCGATTTACGACGGGCATGGGCAGCTGATCCGCGCACTGGCCCTGAGCGACATTGTATCTGCGGATTATATTGTTGCGCTGGAGCATTCCGTCAGCTCGATCCGATGGCGCGGTGAGCCGCATTTTGCGCCGACAGGGTTGTTGGTCATCCCAATCGTCGTTCCAGACGCGCAGGATGACGGCAAAGAGGAAACTTACCTGGATGCGGTTCTGCGACTGTCCGATGGTTCGGTTATTTCGGGCTCTTCGCCTGATTGGCAGAGGGCGGAGGCAACAGCACAATCCATGGCCCGCCAGAAGCGGGATTACGAAAAGCAGGCCAAACAGGCATTCATTGCGCCATTACTCGGCCCCAATGAGAACACGGAACGAAACTGGCACGACTACCTGACGGAGGCCTTCTATCGCTCGTCACCAAACTGGAAGGATGCCTCGACATCCACCACGGTGCTTCGCGACCCAAGCGCCCCCAACTATGCCGCATCGGAAGGCTGGTTGCGCGATGCGCTGCTGTCGCTTGACTATGAGCATGGCACGATGAGCTTTGCCAGCATCGCCCCGTTTGATTTTTTCGTGGCGCGCATGAAAGCCATTTTGGCGGATGCCAAATCTGGCCAACTCAAAGGCTCCAAAGTCTACGTCGCCGCACCCACGAGTGCGCTTCCGCTATTGCAGTCTATTTTTGCGAAGACCGGTGCAAAAGTGTTCGTCTTTGATCCAAATTCCCCGATCCCCCAGCGTCCGGATCGCCTGAAGCGCTATCTTTCCAGAGAATGACGGAGTTTCGACTTAGCATTGAGGCTAGGCGTGTCTGCAATTGAGGTGATAGCCGTCGATCTTCTCGTGGGGAGCGGTAATCGGGGGCTGAATGGCGACAAAGGGTCGGTTTCGCTGAAGGCAAACACCGTGTCATGGGACTTTGCTGGCGTTCCCATGGCAGATGTTGAACGTCAGCTCCTGTCAAAAGCTGACGTTCAGCGCTCACCGGGGCGGCGTCGGGTCATGGTAGAGGCTGGGCCGTCGGCGGTCTATCCGCTTCCCGTGCCAGAGGTCGCGTTGGCTGCCATTCGCAGGTCAGGAATCGTACGCGGCATTCCTGCGGGTTAGCCCCAATCCATCGGGCGAGAAGCTCAGTCTAAATTCCCAGCCCTTAAAGGGGTTCGACCATGTCCGACGACCTGACAAATGCCAAGTTGACTACCGACCCATCCGTCAGTGTCGATCGCGCCAATTTCGTCCGCGCCGAGACCGACAACTATTTCAAACGCTTCGTTGGCGAAGGCGGCTTGGGCAAGTTCGTGCATAATCGCGAGCTGGTCGATCTCGATCACCAACTCGTGATCCGCATGAACCGCGACACCATCTATTCGCAAACGGTGCTCGACCTCAATGCCGGGCCGGTGACGATAACCCTGCCTGACACCGGCGGACGCTTCCTGTCGGCACTGGTGATCGATGAGGATCACTATGTCATTGAGACCTTCTATGACAGTGCGCCACATCGTTTCGCGCGCGGGGCCGTAAACACGCGCTACATCGCAGTGCTGCTCCGGACCTTCGTCGATCCGAGCGATCCCGCTGATCTGCGAAAGGTCCATGCGCTACAGGACGCGATCACGGTCGAGCAACCCGGTGGCCCGGGCACGTTCGAAGTGCCCGATTGGGAAAAAGCCTCGCTCGATGCGACACGTGCCGAGCTTTGCAAGGCGAAGGTCGATCTCTCAAATGCATTTGGCAAACCGGACGAGGTCGATCCCGGGGCGCACCTAATCGCGACGGCAATGGGTTGGGGTGGCAATCCGCCGCGCGATGCGGTCTACCTCATGTTCGAACCGGCGGTGAATGACGGCAAGACCAAGTATCGTCTCACTGTGAAGGACGTCCCCGTTGACGGCTTCTGGTCGGTCACGGTCTATAACAAGGACGGCTATTTCGAGAAAAATCCGCAGAACGCCTATTCGATCAACAACGTGACCGCGAAGCGCGACGCGGACGGTTCGGTCAGCATCCAGTTTGGCAGCTGTGACGGAAGCGTCGCGAACTGCCTGCCCATCACGCCGGGTTGGGGTTACTCGGCCCGCCTGTACCGCCCGCGCGCCGAGGTTTTGAACGGCAATTGGACATTCCCTGAAGCGAAGCGGGTCGATTGAGGAAAGCAGCAATGAGCAATCCCGTCACAGTCGAGAACTTCACCCGCGCCGAGAGCGATTTTTATTTCGCCAAGGTAGTCGAGGATGGCGGTTTCGGGAAATTCCACCACGCCCGCCAACCCGCGTCGATCGATCACCAGACCGTTATCCGGATGAATCGCGACACGATCTATTCGAGCGCCGTCGTCGATCTAGACGCTGGGCCGGTCACCATTGCCCTTCCCGAAAGCAGCGGACGCTTCCGCTCGCTACAAGTCCTGAATGAGGATCAGTACACCTTAAAGGTGGCCTATGACGCAGGCCGCTATCGCTTCACCCGGGAGGAGGCCGGAACGCGATATATCCATGTGTCGATTCGTACGCTGGTCGATCCCAACACGCCCAGCGATCTCGAAGCCGCCCACGCCCTGCAAGGCGGGGCGACGCTCGATCAGCCCAGCGGCCCCGGCACATTCGAGGTGCCGGATTGGGATCAGGCGAGTCATAAGAAGGTACGCGATGCTCTGCTTGTCCTCGGGACCACCCTGCCTGATTCCAAGCATGTCTTCGGACGCAAGGAAGATGTCGATCCGGTGCGCTTCCTGATCGGCTGCGCTGTCGGTTGGGGCGGCAATCCAGAAACCGAGGCGAGCTATCTCAACTTCACGCCGGCCCAAAACGACGGCCAAACAGTGCACAGGCTGAAGGTGAAGGATGTCCCCGTCAATGGGTTCTGGTCGATCAGTGTTTACAACGCGAAAGGGTTTTTCGAGCCGAACGACCGCAACGCCTATTCGATCAATAATCTGAGCGCGGTGAAGGATCCGGACGGATCGGTGACGGTCCAGTTCGGCGGATGCGAGCAGCCCGGGGCGGGGCCTAACTGCATTCCCATCACGCAGGGATGGAACTATATCGTCCGCCTCTATCGCCCACGCCTCGAGATTCTTGACGGGCGCTGGACGTTCCCCCCGGCGGTGCCGATCTCGTAGGAACGGCACGTTACAGGCTCGACGCGGAATGGCGCTGAATGACTGAATGTGAGGCGCGCTGCCGATCGCCCCTTTGACCAGCGCGAACGGCATCTTCCGTTGGGACCTGACGTTCAGCGCCGACGGAGTGAACGACTGACATGGGTCGGGAGTTGCCACAACTCGAAGAACGGGGCCAAATCCGAGCCAGCATGCCTCTTTACAGGGGGCTGTGGGGGCTGTGGTCCTGCAGCCAACCGCCCCAACACCGTTATCTGTCAGACGCAGCCATCGTTGAGGGCGCGAGGGCCCACGCAAATGGGAATAGCGATGGCTAACATGAGTTTCTCGGTGGAAGTTGGCCACCGCAGTCAGTGCCCGGGCATTCTTCCAGGAGGTTGAAGAATGCCGCCAGCCATCCTCCCATCAGAATCTAGCACTGCCGACATCACCACTTCACCGTTAGAGAACACCAAATCGTAAGTGTCGTCCCCCATCGCGCCGCGCCCGCGAAACGTGATCGACTTCAACTCGCCCAGCGAGTTGAACATGCCATGTGTCATGGGCAAATCCCGCCGGACGATTTCAGCGAACTGAGGGGAAAGCTTGTCGTAGTCAGGCGTCCCCTTCGCCAGACCGGCAACTAAGCTTCGCAAGGCAGCCTCGGTGCCAGCAGTCGGCACTGAACCATTCGCGGCTAGAGGTGCAGAGGGGTTCGATGCTGACGGTCTTGCCTGACCCTCAATGCCCCCAGATGACTGAATACCGATGATTAAAGCGGCGGCTGCCAAAAAGCTCATTAGCATGACTCCTGAGACCACATAGGCTTGGCGCCGCCGGGTGATCCACGCGGTCTCATTTCGTGGGGCGGCAATGGAGCCGCCTTCGTCAGGCTTGGCATTCTCCAAAGAAAGGTCCGGCGAGCAGGGTCCTACTCGACCAGACCGTTCTGACGCCTCCACCAGCTTCGCAACCTCGAGGGATGAAGACAGGCCCAGCTGGTGCGTGCCATCTTCAACCGCTTCTCCACAGCATGCGGAGAAATACCAAGATCGAGGGCCATTTGCTTAGCAGTCTGATGATTGAGACAACGCTTGAGGCATTCGCGCTCAGCTAAAGTCAGGCGCAGGATTGCTGCCCGTGTGCTCTCATCTATCACGTCCATCCTCATGCCGGCCAACTTAGCGCTTAACGAGCCAACGCCAACTCCGGCTGTCTGGTACCCCTCTGGTACCCCAACTGTCGACTCCATTCCTGCACGCTCAAAAAGGCTGGCGAGGCAATCCCTTAATGGGAGGGTTGCCGGTTAGCGGCAGCTCCAGGCTCTGATGTCCGCTCCATTTCAGATTGAGACGTTTGCGCAGGCCCACGTGTACGTCTTGCCTTGGGTCGCGATTTGCCGGAACCGGACGGTCCGCACCTACGGAGGTGAAATCGGCGGCTGAGCGTCTCGTAAGGGTCGGGCGCGGTAGGGCTTCAAATGCCGACACCAAGAGCGAATTGCAGTTACGAAAATCGATTGACCACAGATCAAATTGTAACTACAAAAAACCATGGTCATCGTATGGGATGAGCCGAAACGGCAAGCGAACCTCGTCAAGCACGGGATCGACTTTGCTGATGTGGGCGAAGGATTCTTCCTCTCAGCTCTGGTTATCCCTGCGAAGGACGGACGCTTTGCCGCCATCGGTGAGATGAACGGCACGATCACGGTGATTTTCGCTGTGCTGGGCACCGAAGGCGTTTCGATCATCTCTGCCCGCCCGGCCAGCACTACGGAACGGAGGCTCCTGCCATGACCGACCCGAAACATGCCGCTCCCGGATACACCCAAGCCGATATGGATGCGGTCAGCAATAACCCTGAATGGACAGCCGAGGACTTCGCGAAGGCAAAGCCTTTCGCTGAGGCCTTCCCGGACCTCGCAAAGACGATTCGCGCACGCGGTCCGCAGAAGGCCCCGAAAAAGGTCAGCACCACACTGCGCCTTTCGCCCGAGGTGATCGAGCATTTCAAATCCAGCGGCCCCGGTTGGCAGTCGCGGATCGATGCAGTTCTCAAGGATTGGGTTGCTGCGCACTGACGCCGATTATCCCCATCCTCCTGGTAGGGCGATGGCAAGCTGCCGGTCCGCTCCTGGGAGCCGAAATCGGTGATTGAACGATCGGAATGGGTCGGCAACAAACGCTCTGTTGCTCCAGAATCTGGCGCGTAGGTTCGGGTTTTGCAGCGGGCCTGGGTTTGGCCAATCGGCGATACCAATTTGCTGCTGGATCGCATCACCCCCCATTAGCGCATCCCCGGCCGACACCCTTTCCTGGCCCGGACGGCGACCCGCCTGTTGAAGCGGCCATTCCGGTGACTAGCGGTAACACGTAACTCTGCAGCGCCTTTAACTGAGCAGCGAACTTGCGCGCGTTTGCCGCGTTCAGGTCGTGGGAAATCGATTTTCACAGATCGTAGCGAATGGTGATTGAATTTCAGAGCCGGTGATGCATATTCGCAAATGGTCTAGACCACAGTGAGTGGTTTGCACGGGATCATTTATGGGTGATTGGCCTTCACAAACGGTGATGGATTTTCGCGGACGGCGTTTGCCGGAGCCCGCCACTCCGCAGGGTTATGCTGCGCTTATAGCGAAATATGATCTTTCGCTGCCCTTGCCGCCTCACCTCGCTGGTATTGCCGAGCGGCATCATCCCGCCTCGAGTGACGACTGGACGCTCCTGACGCCGAGGCATCAACCCGAAGCGACTCTCGCCGGCCAATTGGTGTTTGCTCTCAAATGGGAGGGTGTCGACCTTAGCGTCCTGGCACGCATCTTCGCCGCTATCGGCTCTCAGCCCATCCGAGAGTTCATACAGGCGACGCCGACAGGCGCCTTCGCCCGCCGCGTCTGGTTTCTCTACGAGTGGATTACCGGCGAGGAGCTCGATCTTCCAGACCCCGGCAAGGTCAAGGCGGTGCCGGTCATCGACGACAAACTGCAGTTCGCGTTGGCGAATGGCAGAGTGTCGTCGCGCCACAAGGTCATCGACAACCTTCCTGGAACGCCAGCCTTCTGTCCAATGGTCCGGCGTACCAAAGCCCTCGAGGCCGTGGCGGCGAAGCAGCTCGACCAACTCGCCCGCGCCGAGATTGGCAGGGTACGTGGCGATCTAATAGCCCGCGCTGCCGCCTTTCTCCTTCTCAATGATTCGAAATCGTCCTTCGCAATCGAAGGCGAACGCCCCTCCGGAACACGTGCGGCCCGCTGGGGACAGGCGATCGCGCAGGCAGGGACGCACCCGCTTACGATTGCTGAGTTCGAACGCCTTCAACGAGTTGTCATCGGCGATGACAACCGCTTTGTCCGGCTCGGCTTGCGAACCGAGGGCGGCTTCGTCGGCGTCCATGATAGGGAGACCGGGGAGCCGCTACCCGATCACATCAGCGCCCGACATGAAGACGTCGAAAGTCTACTGAAGGGCCTCGTTGCTTACGCCGAACGGACCCTGGCCGGCGGCTTTGACGCTGTCATCGCCGCGGCGGCCATGGCCTTTGGTTTCGTGTATATCCACCCATTCGTGGACGGAAATGGCCGCATCCACCGCTGGCTGATCCACCACGCGCTGGCCTCGGCTCACTATAACCCGGCTGGACTGGTGTTTCCGATCAGCGCCGCGATCCTGCGCCAGCTCGACCGATATCGCTCCGTTCTCGAAACTTATTCGCGCCCCCTCCTTCCCGAGATCGAATGGCAGCGAACCAAGGAAGGAAATGTCGAGGTGCTCAACCGCACAATCGACTTTTACCGCTATTTCGACGCCACCGCGCATGCCGAATTTCTCTATGCGTGCGTAGAGCAGACCGTCATGGAAGACCTTCCCCGCGAGGTCCGCTTTCTCGAAGCATTCGATCAGTTCAGCGATGGTGTGCAGGAGATTGTCGATATGCCATCGGCACTTATCGAGTTGCTGCAAAAGTTCCTCGCGCAGAATGCCGGCCGCTTTTCCCAGCGGGCGCGGGCCCGGGAATTCGGATCGCTGACCGACGAGGAGGCCAACCGGATAGAGCAACTTTACGCAGATGCCTTCGGAGAGGCGACATGACGGTCTCGCCCGTCGATCAAGGCCGCCTTGGGACAGAAATCATTCCACACTTGTGAATATCAAACGCATCGCAGCAGACCATTTCCTACGTCGCGCCAACGTCCCGGAATCCCTGATCCGTCGCCTTCTGGACAACTGAGATCAGGCTACCGGAATAAATTGTCGAAGCGCGTGGCAGCCGCGATGGCACTCGAGCAACTTGCCGCGAGGGTCGCGAATTGACGTGCTCGTCAGAAACCGGACGCGTCCGCAACATCCGTGGGATGATTGGTTTGTATTTGGTCGCCACTGAGAGGTCGGCCTGGTCTGCCGGCTAACCGATCTGCGTCTGGCTCGGGCCAAGGCACCGCGCTTCGGGCATTTCTATCCATATGCAATCCCGATCGTGCTGGTGCCGCGCCCAGTAGGAGTCACCTCGATCTTGACCGGCACGCGCTCTTTCAACTCTTCGACGTGGCTGATCACACCCACGCGGCGGCCGCTCGCATGAAGACGTTCGAGGAGGGCCAAGGGCTGACCGAGACTGGCTGGATCGAGCGCCCCGAAGCCTTCGTCGATGAACAGGCTTTCGATCTTGACCCCGCGTCCGCCAGACATTTCGGCGAGGCCCAAGGCAAGGACGAGACTGACCAAAAAGCGCTCGCCTCCGGATAGGTTGTGTAGACCGCGCACTTGCCCGCCCATGTCATTGTCCACGACCTGGACCAACATTTCGCCGCCGGTCCCTCGTTCCAGAGCGTAGCACGGCTTCAGCTCTGCAAGGTGGGCGTTGGCGTGTTCGAGCAGTCGATCGAGTGTCAGCCCTTGCGCAAAGCGTCGAAACGCCTTGCGCTCTCGGTCGCCGATGAGGTCGGAGAGACGCAGCCAGACGTCGGCTTGGGACGTGGCCGCCTCAAGCTCCGCGCGCGAGCCTCCTCATTCGCCTGTCGCACTTTGCCCGAGGCCCGCGCTGTTGCCTCTTCAACCTCCGCGATGCTGCGACCTTCGAGCAGTTCAGAGCGTTCGGCGCTTTTGAGGGCATGTGTGTTGGCAAGGTTGAGCTTTGTTGCGGCAGCGGTCTCAGCGTGTAGGCGCGCGAGATCACGAGCACGTACGGCCTCGTGGCGCTGCGCATCGAGGCCGGGCAGGGCAGCTTCAGCTTCGCTCTGTTCGGCAGTGTGAGACCGCCAAGTTTCTGCCTGCTCGTGCACCCAACTCCCTGCGTCCGGCAATTGCCGCCATTCCGAGAACGCCGCGAGGGCCCGATCGAGCGCGCGATCGTTGTTCTGCATTTTCGCATTGAGCCGGTCGGCCGTGGCACGACCTTCGCTCAGAGCCTGGGCATGGCGCCAATCGCCCCGTCAGCCACATCAATTCGACGTTCCGCTGGGCTTCACGCTCGAGCCGCCGGCTCGACTGGACCCGATTCAGATAGCCGTAGAGGTAAATCTTGAGCATCGTTGCTGGATGATAGGCAGGACGGCCCGTCTCAGCCGGCGTCATTCCAGCGAACTGCAGCGCCTTCAAATCGAGCGCATCAATGAAGGCCTCGATTGCCCGAACCGGGTTGCCTTCCGACACGTAGTCATCCAGCGAAGCTGGCAGCAAATAGTTCTGCCGACGGTCTTCCCCTTGGACGAAACGACCCGTTCCAAAGCCTCCCGAAACGCAAGAGAACCACAGCATATCCGGGCGTTTTTACACAGCCTCGGGACTAAGCCGCCATCCCGGTGCGGTGCGCAAAACGACGGTCATCTAGCCAGAACCTGCCGTTCGTGGGCCGACCTTTGTCCTGCCGCCTATGTGGAAGGCTGGTGGATTCTTGTCGGCCCCACTTGGGTGAACGGCGGGCCAAAGTAGCCGACCCTTTTTGTTGACAGAACCTCGCACACAAAGCAGCAAGTTGACCCGGACACCGCTCCGTAATCGGCACGCGCACCGCCGCCCCTGCCTGAATAGGACGAGACGATGGCGGACTCCGCTTTGGCGACGATTACCTTTGGGCGCGCTGCGCCGGGATTATGCGTGCGCGATATCCAAGCCGCGCAAGACTTCTATTCGCGCGTGCTGGGCTTCGAGAAGGTTTTTGAGAACGGTGATCCGGTCGGTTTCATGGTGATGAAAAAAGATCGTGCCGAAATCCACCTGAGCCAAAAGCCAGACCACAAGGCTTCCACCGTCAATGTCATGCACATGTTCGTCAGCGATGTAGCGGCGCTCTATGCCGTCTGCGAGGCCGAGGGCGTGAGGATCATCAAGAGCCTCGCCGACAAAGATTACGGGCAACGAGCCTTTGTCTTCGCTGACCCGGACGGCAACCGGATCGACATAGGCGAACGGCGCTCATAGCTCTACGTGCCGCGTAAGGGCCGTTTCCGGGCGGCTCTTACAGAGAGATCGACGACTGCCATTGGGGCGCTTGCTGTCCGGCTGCTGTATGACGCTCGGTCGGCGACTTCTGTCATCAGCGACCGTTCGCTTCCAGGCCGCTGAATGGCTTATGTTGGTCGGCACCAGGCGCTCTTTTGCTCGAGGATATCGCGTGTAGGTTCGGGTTTTGCAGTGGGCGTGGGTCTGGCCGATCGGCGATATCAATTTGCTGCTGGATCGCATCATTACCCATTAGAGCATCCCGGTCGGCACCCTTTCCTGGCCCGCGGAGTATCGATGAACATGCCACTAATGGCAGTTATTGCGTGTTCATATTGCACGTCGCTATAAGGAAGCCACGTCCGGAGCATCGGGGTGGCAGGGGAGCGAAATGGCGAAAAACTGGGGAATTGCCGAAAGCACGGGAGGTTTGTCCGTGATGGCGCCGCCATCCGAAACGCCTGCCGGTGATCTTCCGCGCTTCCTCACCCGATTGCGTACGTTCGAGCGGATCACGCTCGATGCCGCGCTGCTCGATGCGTTTGTCGCTGCATCCTCGCGGCACACGTTCCTCGCTTTGCGCTCGGATCTCGCCGCGTTCGATCTGTGGTGCCGGCAGCACCGGCGCTTCACGCTGCCGGCTCAGCCAGAGGATGTCGCGGACTACCTGGATGCGCGCGCGGGCGAGGGCGCCAAACCCGCCTCGCTGTCGCGCTACAAGGCCTCGATCGCCCGCGGGCACCAGTTGTTGGGCCTCGCCGATCCGACCAAGGCACCATTGGTGAAGCTGCGGCTTGCTGCCATCCGCCGCGACAAGGGTGTCGCGCAGCGCCAGGCAGCTCCGCTGCGCTTCAAGGGGCCGGTGCGCGATGTCGAGCGCGATCCGGCGCGCGGGCTCAATGTCCGCGCGCTGCTCGACGCGTGCGGCGAGGATCTGACCGGGCTGCGCGACCGCGCGCTGCTTAGCCTGGCCTACGACACGGGCCTCCGCGTGCGCGAGCTGGTGGCGGTGCAAGTGGAAGATCTGCTGGAGGCGATCGATCCCGAGGCGCGGTTGCTGGCGATCGCGCGCAGCAAGGGCGACCCGGAGGGGGAGGGGGCCACCGCCTATCTGTCGCCGCGCACCGTGCGCGCGATTGCCGCCTGGACCGCGGCGGCGGTGATCGACGCGGGGCCGCTGTTCCGGCGCGTCATCGTCCGGCGTTACAAGGCACGCGCCCGCCAGCCTGGGCGTAAACTGGCGACGATCTCCGGGCGCGAGACCTGGGATCTGCGCAAGACACTGCCCAAGCCGGCGGTGCCGGCGCGCACCGAATATTCGATCGGCGAGCGGGCGCTGCATCCGGCGTCGATCGGACCGATCTGGCGGGCGATCATCACCCGGGCCTTTGAAAAGGGGGCTTTGCCCGATCTGACCAAGGACGATTTGGCGCGGTTACTCGCGCAGGTCACCGGGCATTCCACGCGCGTCGGGCTCAACCAGGACTTGTTTGCCAGCGGCGAGGATCTCGCCGGGATTATGGATGCGCTGCGCTGGAAGAGCCCGCGTATGCCGCTAGCTTACAACCGCAACCTTGCGGCCGAGGCTGGAGCGGCCGGCCGATTGATGAGGAAGCTCGGATAGGCTGATACGAGCAATGTGACGGTCGCGAAGTGGGACATTTTGCTCAGTCGGGTGTTGAGTGCCCAGGCGAGGAAAGCCGACGCTTGCCGCATAGCTAATGGCGGCGATCGGAGTGCCAGCAAGGACTTTCCCCCCGACTGATTTTTTACAGTCATGCTGAGGCTACAACGTCAATTCTTCATATGAGGCGTCACTCTTGTGATTCTCCCCGCCTCCACCTATATACGATGCCGTAAAGGTCGTATTTTGGTTTGCACATGATGTCGCTGGCTGATCAGATTCTAAAGCGCCTCGATGGAGGTCGGACATTGAGCAGGGGAGAATTTCTGCTTGATGCCGATTATGATTCTGTGGGCCGCACGCTTCGCCAGCTGATGAAGGACAGGCGCGTCGAGCGTGTCGGACGCGGCCAGTATCGCAAGGCGGAGCCCGGCAAACGCCCTGCGATCACCGAGACAATTGGCGCTGCCATCGCCAGGAAAGTGCGACGTTCCAAGCGCAATGTCTTTCTGCGCAGCGATTTCGCGCCGCTGGGAAGCTATGATGCCGTTGGCCGTGCCTTGCGGCAGAAGGCCACGGAGGGCCAGCTCGTCCAGATCGGTTATGGCCTTTATGCCAAGGCCGAGGTTTCGCCTTTCACCGGCAAGCCCGTTCCGATCGTCGGCATCAAGAAACTCGCGACCGAGGCGCTGGGCCGCCTTGGCAAGAAAGTGGCGCCGTCCTCTCTTGAAGATGCCTATAATCGCGGTCGCTCGACGCAGGTGCCAACGGGCCGTGTCGTGGCGGTCGAGGATCGGGTTCGGCGCCGGATAGGATATGACGGAAATTATGTCGTTCTCGAACGCGCCCGATGAGGGGCTGCTGGGCCGCGTCGCGGGTGCGCTTGCCGTCGACGAGGCCTTTGCGGAGAAGGACTGGTTTGTTGTCCAGGCCATAGAGCGGCTTGCGGGACTGGCGACCGAAGATTTCACGCCGGTCTTTTCGGGCGGAACATCGCTCCTGAAGGCGCATAACCTCATTCGCCGCTTCTCCGAGGACATCGATTTCAAGCTATTGCTGTCGGACGGCTTTCTTGCGCGCAGCCGCAATCAGCGCAGACAAGCGCTCAAGGCGTTTCGCAATGCAATGGTCGAAGCCTGGACGGCGATGGGCTTCGATGTGACATCCTGCATCTCGCGCGATGAGCACCGCTTCATTGAGCTTGAAATGACCTATCCGACCATTCTGGAGCTGCATGGCTCCTTGCGGCCGCATATCCTCGCGCAGGTATCGGCGAAGCCGCCCCGGCTTGATATTCAGCACAAGGCGGTCGGGTCATTCGCTGGCCAATATGCCCGATCCGGGCCGGAAGTGCCCGACATAGCCTGCATCGACCCGGTCGAGACGGCGGCCGATAAGCTCAGCGCCTTTTCCTGGCGGATGCTGTTGCGCGATCGTGAGCATGAAGAAGACGATCCCACCATCGTTCGCCATCTGCATGACTTGGCGGCACTTGAATTGCTGGCAACGGCGCATCCGGATTTCCCCGCGCTTCTGAACACAGTGCTGGAGGATGACAGCAACAGGGGCGGCGGGGGTGTTGCGGAACTTGCGCCCCGGGAGCGGCTTGCCGCCATGCGCGAGAAGCTGGCGGCTGATCCTGTCTATGCCGAGGAATATGCCCGGTTCGTGGGCGGCATGGCGTTTGCCGGCGATGCCGAGGTGCCTGCGTTTGACGTGGCGGTGGCAGCGGTTGGCCGGCTGTGCGACCTTTTGGCAGATTGAAATTACACAACTGCCGCAATGCCTAAAGAAAACAGAGTGATGGGTTAAGATCGTGGTGGACTGACCCCGGCCTGCGCAGCAAGAGGCACTTATGATCTTGGGTTTTCGCTTTCGCTTCAAAAGAAGCATGGTTCGACATTGCTATAGACAGGGCGTGACGATTGCGCAGGGAGAACTGATGCCAGTGCCTGTGCAACCCAGCGTTTTTCTTCGGTGTGAACAAAATCGATGAGCCTGGCACCCAGAGATTTTGTTCCGCTTGATCGGCGCTTCGAGCGGCCGAACACTTCAGATACCACGGACTATTGGGCCGAGGTTCTGGCCGATCGGGAACGTCCGCGCGATTGGAACTGCTTGACGAGAGAGCCCCGACTACAGAAGCATTCGTCACGCAGTAGAGCGTTGAAGCTCTCGATGAAGCCGTTCTGCTGCGGCTTGCCTGGCGCGATGTAGTGCCACTCGATGTCGCGATCCCGCGACCATCGCCGGATAGCCATACTGGTCAGTTCGCTGCCGTTATCACTGACCACCATGGCTGGCTTGTCCTGACGCTCGAGAATGGCGAGATCGAGTTCGCGGGCAACGCGCAAGCCTGAGATCGAGGTGTCGGCGACGAGAGCCAAACACTCCCGGCTGCAGTCATCGACCAGAGCGAAGATCCTGAACCGGCGCCCACAAACGAGGGCGTCGGACACGAAGTCGAGGCTCCAACGCTGGTTCCGTCCCTGAGGGAACACCATGGGCGCCCGCGTGCCCAAAGCCCTTTTGCGTCCACCGCGCCGACGCACCTGCAGGCGCTCCTCGCGATACAATCGCCGGAACTTCTTGTGGTTCATCGTCCATCCTTCACGGCACAGCAGCCAGTGCAAGCGGCGATAGCCGAACCGGCGCCGCTGCCCGGCCAACTCACGGATGCGTACCCGTGCCGCTGTATCGTCCGGCCGGCGGCTGACGTAGCGCACGCTCGTTCGATCCACGCCCAGAGCCTCGCAAGCCCGGCGCTGGCTCACGAGCAGACTAGAACCGGTAGTCTCAGGTTAGCGTAAAAGTCCTCCGGCGCCCGGCGAAGAACGCGAGGTTGTCGGTCGGCAGGCGAGTATCGCTGCTGTAGTCGATGTAGAACTTGTCGAAGAGGTTCTGCACGCTCAAGCGGAGCTCGATCTTGTCGGTCGCAAATGCTGCGTGAACCTGCCAGTTGCTGCGGTTTGAAGATGGAGCCGCATTTGCCCGAGCGCTCTTGGGTCCTTTCTTGACCCTCTCCCGAGTATGACTAAAAATCAGCGGCAACAGCGGCCGACGTTCTCGCGCGGCGACGCATCGGGTCGTCCTGAAGCGCTTCGCCGATGTAGATCAGGTTTTGAAGCAGGGGAGAAAGTGATGTTCCGTCACGTTCTAAGGGCAATGGATGATCAGATCGCGAATGCTGATTCGCAGGGCCTGGTGGTTAAGGAATTCCGCGTGCACGACCAGGATTGGAGGGCAATCGCTGCATTTCTTGAAGGGCATCCATTCCTGGCGAGTGAAATCCCTGGCGGCAAGCGCTACAGGGGCGTCCAGGTCGAGATTTGCCAGCCGTATGAGGGCGGATTTCTCGTTGCCGAACTGTCGGATGGTCGCATCGTCAACCCAGATCTGGCGTAGAAGAATTATCAGGCGATTTGCCAGCGAGGGTGTGAGCAACATTGCCATGCCCCGCCGCAATCCCCGTGTCAGGCGCCATGCAAAACTGGGCCGGTGGCGACAAATAGAACTGGGCCCCCCTCCTGAATGAGGAGGGACTGATGAGTAGCCTGGATAATGCGACAATCTCCGCGGTGTCTGCGCGGAGAGATACGATGCTCGAGCCTGATGAGGTGACGGCGATGCTGAGGCTAAACAAGCTGGGTTGGGGAAGCCGGCGCATTGCGCGGGAGTTTGGTTGCTCGCGCACGACGGTACAGCGCTACGTCGACGCGGGCGGCTGGCAGGAATACCGAAGTCCCCGCAAAGGCGTGAGCAAACTCGACGGGCATGAAGCGTGGCTGCGCGATTGCTTCTTTCGACATCGAGGCAACGCAGATGTGGTCCGTCAGGATCTGGCGCGGGAACTGGGTGTGAGGGTGAGCTTGCGCACGGTCGAGCGCGCGGTTTCGGGTTATCGGCAGGAACTGGCGGCAGAGGCCGTGGCGACGATGCGGTTCGAGACGCCGCCAGGTCATCAGATGCAGATCGACTTCGGCGAGAAGCGGGTGCAACTCGGCGGTGAGATGACCCGGGTCTACATGTTCGTGGCAACGTTGGGCTACTCGCGACGGATTTTCGCGATGGCCTTCCTTCATGAGCGCCAATCAGCGTGGCTGGACGGCATCGAGACTGCGTTCCGATATTTCGGCGGGACGCCAGCGGAGGTGCTGCTCGACAACGCACGGGCGCTGGTCAAGCACCATGACGCTGCAACGCGAGAGGTTGTTTTCAACGATCGGCTGCACGCCTTCTCCCGCTACTGGGGTTTCCGGCCTCGCGCCTGTGCCCCGTATCGGGCGCGGACGAAGGGCAAGGATGAGCGCGGCGTTGGTTACGTGAAGCACAATGCGCTGGCCGGGCACAGCTTTGCCAGCATGGCCGCACTCGAGCAGCATATTGCGTGGTGGCTGCGCGAGGTGGCCGACGCACGGTGTCACGGTTCAACCGGCGAACCGCCGCTTCTGCGCTTCGTCCGTGACGAGGCCTGCAAACTGAAGCCGCTCCAAGGGCGGCCACCGTTCCGACAGATCCGAGAGCTGGTTCGCAAGGTGCACAGCGACTGTGCGGTCGAGATCGATACCAACGCCTATTCAGTGCCTTGGCGATTGGTCGGTGAGAGCGTGCAGGTGACGCTTAGCGGTGCTCAGGTTCGCATCTTTCATGGCGGTCAGCTAGTTGCTGAACATGCCGAGGCGAGCGGTCGCCACCGCCGACTGACGGACCCGGCTCACTTCGCTGGTGTCAGTGGCGTGAGTGGCCCCGTGCTTCGGCCTGTCGATCCCGAGATGGCGGCTATGCGACCGCCCGATCTGCTGCGTCCCCTGCTCGAATATGAGCAGCTAGCAGGAGGGCGGTGGTAATGACTATCGACCACGAGACGTTGCTGGGCTGGTTGTCCCGGCTCAAGCTCACCGCCATCCGTGACCAGCTCGACACGCTGCTCGACGAGGCGGCCCGCAACGACCTGACAATGCGCGAGACGCTCGCGTTCCTTTGTGAGCGAGAAATTGCCCGCAAGGACGAGCGGCGGATCGAGATGGCGATGAAGATTGCCCATTTCCCCTATGCTCGCGAGCTCGACGGCTTCGATTTCGAGGCTCAACCCAGTGTCGATCCGCACCAGATCCGAGACCTGGCCACTGCTCGCTGGGTCGCACATGGCGAGGCCGTCCTGCTGCTGGGGCCTCCCGGCGTCGGCAAGTCGCACCTGGGCATCGCGCTTGGGCGGGAAGTGATCAGGCAGAACTACACCGTTTTGTTTACAACCGCGCAGGCGCTCGTCTCTGCCTTGGTAAAGGCCCATGGCGAAGGGCGCCTGGAAGAGCGACTGTCCTTCCTTGCCAAACCTAAACTGCTGATCGTTGATGAGCTTGGCTATCTGCCTTTCGACCCAAACGCTGCGCACCTGTTCTTCCAGTTGGTATCTCGCCGCTACGAGCGAGGCGCCATGCTGATCACGTCGAACCGCAGCGTGGGTGAATGGGGAACGGTCTTTGGCGACCCCGTCGTCGCGACCGCCATTCTCGACCGTCTGCTGCACCACAGCCACGTCATCACCATCCGGGGCGACAGCTATAGATTGCGCGAAAAGCGGCGGAGTGGCCTTCTGCAGAAGGCCACTCCGCCGCTCGATTCCGTTACCGTTTGAGCATGAAAAGGGGGCCCAGTTTTACGTGTCGCCCCCGGCCCAATTCCCGGCGTCGTTTGACACCCCGTCAGTATGGATTTTGGCGGAAAAAGCAGCGACTGAACGGCTGATTGGGAAAGCCTACGCGTCATTTCAGGGTTAGGGGGATCGACGCGGATAACGCCTCCGCCGTGATTGCGTCGCAATGCGGCGTGAATCCGCCTTTTCTGGCATCGCCGAAAGAGCCCCGTACCCCTTGGGCGTACCCCGCAATTTCGCGTCATTGGGGCCGCAGGGCGATGTACTCGAAGCCTAGTTCGGCCGCGTGTTCGTTCACCTGGATAAGATTATCGCAGCGATGTCAGATATCTACGCAGGGCTGGCACCTTTATCCCCGCCGTTAACGAGGAAAACCTCGATTTGACCGCAGGTGATCTCGATTCCGTTGTAACCGCCTTGGGTCATGAAGGCTGAGGCGATTCCGGTCGCTATGCTCTCGTCCCATGGCCCGGGTAAGATGCTAATCGAGTAATGGGCGCCCTTCTGTGAATCGCACCGGATGCTCTGCACGCGTTTCAGGATCATTGGACTAAAGGCATCAACCACACGCCTCATTTCGCTGAGTTCGGCCTGTAGATTGTGGCGACTTTCAAGTCGTACACCCTTGTAGTGCATCATGAGGTGCTGGCCTGCGCAGGCGAGCACAATGTCCCACAAAGCACTGCTCGACTACTCGACATGTTGCCCGCCCTCCTTCAGCTAAAACGCCCCCTTACTCGTGGATACGCGGTGATCGCGCGCTGGTCGCGATCGTCCGAACGAGAGTCAAAGCTGCCGCTCGCTCCTTCGGCGGAATCGCGCGGAGCATTTCGACCCAGTCCCTTTCCTCGGCGGTCAGATTGACGGGATCGTCACCGAACTCGGCCGTAGGATCGTCACTTTCCCCAGTCAGATAGGTAGGCGTTGTACCTAACTCGCGAGCAATGCGATAGGGGGGATGATCGCCTACCGCGCCTGATGAGGCTGTTCATCGTAGACTGCGGGATCATTGCGCGACGTGCCAACTCAGCCTGGGACATTCCCTGGACGCCAAGTCGCTCCACGATGCGAGTTCCGAGATCCATGCTTCTATCTAACGAGAATGTGTTGGATAGGATACGCGACGATGGCGCGTGACTGACCTAACGCCCTTGCGTTAGTCAAGGTAAGCTGCGGAGGGAGAGCATTGTGCGCGCCTGGGGCGACCCACACCGTCGTGAGCGTATCCCCTTGGCTGACGCGATCGAATTGGATCTTGCCTACCGTAGGGCGGGTGGTGACGGTGCGCCGCTGTTCGAGACGTACGGCTACCAATTGGATCAGGCGGGCACATTTCGTTTTGCCGGTGAGATCGCGCCCAGTCGTCTTGCCGTCGAAGCGATCCGCGAAGGGGGCGAGGCGCGTGCAACGCTCGTCCTGGCCGCTCAGCCGGGCGTGGGCCTTCGGCGGCAGCACGAGGCCAAGCGCGAGGTGGATGAAGCCATCCAGGCGCATCAGAGCGCGAAGATACTTTTGGAAGCGATGACGCGTCTCCGGTCCACCCAGCGCTGAGGGGGCAAGGGCCCTCTCACAATGTACTTGGATTTTCCCGCGCTCGCTCGGCTTTGCGCCTTTCGCGGCGCTGTCTCGCGTCTTCGGAACACGGTGAACCCCATCCGGATTCACGCGAAGACGCTGGGAGATGACGGTTCGGCCGCTGTCACTGTCATTTTTCAGTGGGTTGAATACCGCGCCGTTGAGGTGGCTGAAAGCGAGATCATTTGAGCTTGCATTCCAGTGCGTGAGAATGCTTCTTTGTCTCGCAGGATCCAGGACTGGCTCGGCCGCTCGCGCGATCGTGGAATTGGGATAGGCTGATCGGATGAGCGACATCAACACCCCCGAAGAGCTTGATCCTGCCACCGCGTTCCAGGGTATGGCAGCTCGCCCACCGGCGGAGCTTCGTTTGCTAGTACCTTTGTAAAACCTATTGTCGAACTGGATCATTCCTACGAGCTTGACGTAACAGGCCGGCGGCGTTGAGACATTGGGCCAACTGACGGAACTCGTGAACGGGGTTTGACGATGCACTTGGCTGCTACCTCTCTCGTCACCTAACACGCATCGAAAAGATGGCATTCCTGTCCAAGGTGGTCTCCAATCCGCGTGAGCTCATTCCGTCTTTCTCATAGAAATGTGTTTTGGCCTTCTGGCGCAGCCGATGAGCTGAATTGTTTGAACCCCGGCTTGCCCATCCCGACAACGACAAACAGTCCGCAAACCGGCCACTTTTGTACTTAGGAGCCAAATTTGCTTTTGAGGCTTTATGATCTGCCACGCGTTATCGTGGCGCCCCTATGGAGAGATCGATGAGCATCAAGGGCGAAATGAAAGAAGCCGCTGGCTATATCAAGGAAGAACTGAACGAGCACGGCAAGTCGCCGGAAGCTCAGCGCAAGGCGCAGGAAGGTCGCGACCTTCGCAACGAGGGCCGTATTGAGGACGGCAAGGCGCCGAAAACCTCCGAGCCTGGTGCAGGCAAGCCCAAGTAAACCTGACAGGAGCCGGCGCGCTCGTGTGCGCCGGCCCTTTCTTTGCGATCAAGAGGCCCGGAATGTTCACGCAGCTCAACCCCACCATTCCCCTTCACGTAGTAGGCAAGGGCGATGGCTATGCGATTGGAATGATCGACTACGGCCAGGAGCACAATCTTATCTGGGTTACCGCACTCGACAGTTCGGGTGAAATTTGGTGCGCGCCCAACGCCACCGTTCGCCTAGGGAAAAACTGGACTATGGGTCGCCAGGAAAACCCGTTGATCACGGAAGACAAAAAGGCGGAACGGTCTGAGCGGACGGCCTGCTGAGAGAGGTCGATCA
This sequence comes from Novosphingobium oxfordense, assembly GCF_044029435.1. Lineage (NCBI taxonomy): Bacteria > Pseudomonadati > Pseudomonadota > Alphaproteobacteria > Sphingomonadales > Sphingomonadaceae > Novosphingobium > Novosphingobium oxfordense. The sequence goes on from NZ_CP147007.1 coordinate 667,420, forward strand.
CCTTACCTCGCAAGCCTGACAGAATTTTCCCCGCTAAGCGATCGCCGTGCCTCTGATCCTTGCCCAGAATCTCGCGGCCCACGTCTCAGCCGTCTGCTGTTCCGGTAGGTGGCGCCCCCGCCTGTCCTTTCTCGATCTCCGGTGAACCTCCTGTATTGAAGGAAGCTAACGATCGCGCCGGTCAAAGCGGACGATCTGCAACGTGCCCCCACGCTCGCGTTTCAGCTCGATGCGGGCAGCGGTTTAACGATGGCGTTACAGACGCAGTGGTCGATGCGTTTCCCATTTGCCAGCGGGCTCGCCTCTTCCCAATGCCTTTCAGCAATGTGAGCTGCCCCAGGAACAGCAGGGACTTGCTGGCCATCGACCATATTCCCATCGCACTGGCCCACACCCCCACGCTGCAACTCAGGGCCAGCACGAGGTTCAGCGCTGCCGAGACAAACATCAGGCCGGACCAGACGTAGCCTGAAATGACGATCAGATCGGGCACGTATTCGCGCGCGCGCGGAGGCATGTAGCGATCCATCCAGCCTCGCTGCAGCATGGCGCAGCCTATCAACACATAGACGACCGAGGGCTTGGCGAGCATGAAGCGAATGTCGTGCGTCAACAACGTCGCACCGGCTCCCGACACGACCACCACCAATCCGATCCACTGTAGCGCGTCGATCCGCTGGCGATGCCACAGCCGCCAAGCGAATTGACCTAACGCCATGGCGAGCCCGAGGAGCAGCGCGGGAATGAGGCTGCCGGTCCAGGCGTGGAGCACGAAGAACACTAGCGTCCCGGCCAAATCGAAAAGTATCCCGCGAACGGCGCCGAAGAGGTCCTTCATGCCCGGTCATTCCAGGAAGGACGCGGTATCACCGCGCCGGGAATCATCGGACCAGAACCCGTACCGAAGGTGGCGGTTCGGGGCATGAGACAGCAACTCCGTCGTTGAGCGATTTAGGGCCGCTGTATACAAAATTGTCAGTAGTTGCTATCCCCGAAAGGTGACTGAACGATTAAAACGCATTCGCCGCACCGCTGAAGAAGCGCGCGAAAGGATTCTCGATGCTGCAGAACGCACTACGCGCAACGGACCAGCGGGCATGCGGCTGCAGGATATCGCGCGTGAGGCCGGAGTGTCGCATCCCACGATCCTACACCATTTCGGAAGCCGCGAAGGGCTGCTCGACGCCCTGAACGCGCGCGCTATCCGACAGCTCACGCGCGACCTGTCAGGGGCGATGGCCTCTGCGCAATCGGGCCGCGAAAGCGTGGCGCGCACCTTTGCCACTTACCGCGATGGCGTTGCGCAACGCCTGATCTGGTTGATCCAGGCGGACGCGCTGCCAAAGGGGCGGCGGCTTGAGATGTTCGACGAAGTAGTGGAGAGCCTGCACCGGGCGCGTCTTGGCTTCGCAAGCCCTGGTCCCGTTCCCGACATAGCCGACACGAGAAGGACCATACATCTGATCACCGTGGCCGCGCTCGGTGACGCCCTTTTGGGCGGGCGCCTGCGTAACGCGGGTGCCAGCGAAGCGGTTGAGCGAGATGCCTTCGAAGACTTTTTGTCCGGGCTGATTGCCTGCCATCTCACGCAAGGCGCCTAAGCCAGCGCAGCGTCACGCAAGCTGTCCAGGGAGCTATGCGACCCTTCTCGGTTGTTCAGCCAGCGATTTCCCGTCCCCAGGTCCGGACCGGCAGCTTCTCCATGCTGGACGCCCTGAACTGGCCGGTAGGCGAAGGTCCGGTTCGGAGCCGGTTCGCAGGGCTAGCAGACGCTGCCGTGATCATTTCCACGTACCTGGCCCCTTGTTTCATCGCCTCTGCTGACGATCTCAAACGGGAGCATGGCGCTTTGCGCAGAAGTGATTTGAAGGTTTATGCCCGCAGCTGTAGGGGCCCCGGATTGGTTGCTTGAACGGGCACGCGCGCGGCTTTTCGCGCCTGGAGGCTCGCATAAAGGCAGATCGTCGGGATTTTAGATCGCAATGAATTATCGGCATTCCTTTCATGCTGGCAACAGCGCCGATGTCGTGAAGCACAGTCTCCTGATCGCCTTAGTGCAGGCCCTGCAAAACAAGCAGGGCGCGCTGACTTTGATCGACACCCATGCGGGCTGCGGGCTGTATGACCTTGAGGGCACGGAAGCCCAGCGCACCGGCGAGGCTACGCAAGGCGTCCTGCAGGCCCTTGCCGACCCGAACCCCTTGCTGAACCCCTATCGCGCCGCCGTAGAGGGGGTGAATGTCGGTGCAGAGCTGAAGCTCTACCCCGGCTCGCCGCGGGTTCTGGCCCAGCTTCTGCGCCCGCAGGATTTCCTGGTTCTCAACGAAAAGCACCCCGAGGACGCCCGCGCCCTGCGTAAAGCGATGCGCGACACGCCAGCCGCCGTGCATCAGCGCGACGCCTATGAGCTTTGGCTGGCGATGGTGCCGCCGCGAACGTCTCGCGGCGTCGTTGTGGTCGACCCGCCGTTCGAACAGCAGGACGAACGCTCCCGCATCACGGCCACTCTCGCTGCAGCTTACCGCAAGTGGGCGCATGGCGTGACGGTGATCTGGTTTCCGCTGAAGGAGCGCCCAACGCACGCGCACTGGAAGCACAAGTTGCGCGGCCTCGGCATCCCGAAATTTCTGAGCATCGAGCACTGGCTCTACGATGCCGATCAGCCCGGCATCTATAACGGCGCAGGCCTGTTTATCGTCAACCCGCCTTACGCCTTCACCCAGGCTTTGCCGCCTCTGCTGGATGCCCTGCGCGCCGCGCTGGCTCCTGAAGGGCATCGGGGCGAAATTTCAAGCGAATGGTTGAACGATTGAGAGAGCCGCTGTCGCGGTCGCGCTTCGGCTGATGGCTAGTTGCCTTCGGCATCGACCACGAAAACCATCGGCTTACCCCGCGAGTCAGGCTCCCAACCGGCGTTCAGCGCCGCCTGAATGCCCCTGATCACAAACGCATCGCCGATCTGGAGCCGGCCACGCGGCAAGCCTTTCATCAGGCGCTTTGGCGCCGGGAATTCGAGCAAGGCGCCGCGCTGGGTGTTTTTGCGCAGCAAGCTGACGGTCATGCCTTTCCAGCCTTCGAACTCGCTCCAGCGCGGCTCGCTCCGCAACTCCCATTCATATTGAACCCCGTCGACCTCGACGATACCGGAAAGCTTGTGGGTGTTGGTCATGCCACGCTGCCTAGCAGGTTTACGATTACATACCACCGGCCGGTTGCGATCATGTCCGAGCTACCCAAGACGGGCCGGTAGGCGACTGTCGTGTTTGAAGCGCTGATACAGAGATAGCTGCCGCTCATGCTGCGTCGTCTGTCGACCACGACTTATCGGCCGCTCGCGACCCTTCCCGGTCGTCCAGCACCCAATTTAGCATCCCCGGGGGCGGACCGGCAGCTATCCTATCCTGGATGCCCAAGACGGGCCGGTGGGCGAATGTCCGGTTTGGAGCCGGGTTGCGGGGATAGCTGACGCTCACGCGCAGTCAGCACGCGACCAACTCTAGTCGATCAATGCTCGGCAGAAGAAGAGCGGAATTAGCTCCTAGCAGACATTCGGTCGCTGATGATTGGCCGGGTCAGCGGATGCCCGGCGCTAAGTCAGCGACATCCACGGTCTCGTCTCAAGTATTTTCCACCACAATTGTGGGTGAGCCCCACAGCCGAGTTCACCACCAGCGTGATCAGGATGGTGGGGCTGGCCTGCGTGATCTGCGTCATCAGCAGATTCTGCGCGACGAGTGCGCCGCCCGCTGCCACCAGCAGCGCAAAGACCAGCCCTGCCATCACGCGGCCAGCGGCGTGTCGGGCGTCTCGCGGCGGTCCAGCGTCAGTTGCAGGAAGGCAAGATCGAGCCACTTGCCGAACTTCATCCCGACTTGCGAAAGGTGGCCGACGTTCTCGAAGCCGAGCTTTTCGTGGAGGCGGATCGAGCCGACATTGCCGGCCTCAATGCCGGCGACCATGACATGCTTTCCGATCCTTCTCGCGCGATCGACCAGCGCAATCATTAGCGCCTTGCCGACCCCGCAGCCACGCTGGTCGGCGCGGACATAGACCGAATGCTCGACGGTGTGACGGTAGCCGTCCCAGGCGCGCCAGTCGCCAAACGAGGCATAGCCGATCACAGCATTGTCCGCGTCGACCGCCACCAGGACCGGGTAGCCCTGCTTTGCGCGATCAGCGAGCCAGGCGAGCCGGTTGGCAGTGTCGATGCGAGTATCGTTCCAGATGGCGGTCGTGTTGACTACGGCATCGTTATAGATGGCGGTGATGGCCTCAGCATCGGCCGGGTCTGCGTCGCGAATGTTCATGCTTCCACCTCATCCAATATAGAAGCACAAAAATGCACTATATTATCATTTTGTCTACTACGTGTTGCGTAGCGCAATGATCCCATATTCACACGCCCGCGCTGCTTCGTTGCGGAAATCGCAGTCGACCGGCGGCCCCAGCTCCAGGCAGTCGCCTGTCGAGAGGTGGTGGCGCGTGTCGCCCTCGACGAACAACAGCTCGCCCTCCAGCACCCAGATGAGCTGGCGGAGAAAAGCATAGGCGGACGCCGGCATCGGCACCGACGCGCCTGGCGGCAACGTGATCCGCACCAGGTCGATCGGCATCTCGGAGCAGGGCGAGACGTGCAGGCGGACATAGCCAGAGGCCGGATCCGTCCACACCGGCTGATCTTCGCGGCGCATCAGCCGCCCCTGTGCAGCCTCCGCGCGCGCCATCAGCGTCGAGATGCTGAGCCCGAATGCGCCAGAAAGCTTGCCGAGCAGATTGGCGGTCGGGCTGCTGTCACCCTTCTCTACCTTGTGGATCATCGCGCGCGAGACTGAGGCGCGCTCCGCCAGGATGTCGAGCGACCAACCCCTGCTCTTGCGCTCTGCCTTGATGCGCGCACCCAAGCGGCTGTCGAAATCTGATTGGTCGGTCATTCTGCTACTATCGTAGATGAAGGTCGTCAGTTGGACCAGCCATCGAAGGAGATGCGCGGTTCCCAAAAACAGATCGTTTTCGGGCCACTCACGAACGACAGCACTCGGCTGAACCCTCCATTCGGTGAGGTCGCGGCGGATGGCAGATTAGTCCCAGCCCCGGTCATAAGCGGACCGACCGGTCGTTGGCATAACATTTTTCCTCTCGAGCGACTTAGATGGGCGCAGAGCAGCTGCCAAGCTGTAGGCCCTGGGTCCTTGCTACGGCAAGGACCCAGGGAAGTTTCAGATTTCAGTGCCCTCTGCGAGCGTCAAAGCGTCCTCCACGTCCACGCCGAGGTATCTCACCGTGCTTTCGATCTTCGTGTGCCCAAGCAAAATCTGGACGGCGCGGAGATTTCCAGTCGCCTTGTAGATGATCGAGGCCTTGGTTCGGCGCAGAGAGTGCGTGGCATAGTCCTCGCTGGGCAGTCCGATCCCCGTGACCCATTCGTCAACAAGGCGAGCATATTGCCTTGTGCTTATGTGGGCTGCGTGATCGGTACGGCTCGGAAATGCAAAATCCTCCAAGGATCCACCTCTCAGTTCCAGCCATTTGAGCAGGCTGGCGCGAGCATCGGTCATCAGTTCAAACTGAACCGGTCTGCCGGTCTTTTGCTGTACAACCGTGGCCCGTGTTCGAATTTTCCGATCACAAACGATATCGCTGATCCTGATCTTCACCAAATCGCATCCGCGAAGCTTGCTATCGATGGCCAGGTCAAAGAGGGCACGGTCCCGGATCCGCCCATGGTGGTCGAGAAAGAAACGGATCGCCCATATCTGACGGGGCTTTAGCGCTCGCTTCGCACCAACCTTGCGCCCGGCGTTCCAAGATACCCGCTCACGAGCGGCGGGATCAAACTCTGATAATCCCATGACAAATCTCCTATGGCCCTGACGGCCATAGTTAGAACGCTTCAGGAGAGGCCGACCCTTCTTCGACGTTCAGAGCCGGTTTCGGATTTCCCAAAAGCGGACATTTTTTCTAACTGCGTCCGGATCGCCCAATGTCAGGAAAGTCGGACAGACCGGAATGCCTCCCTTCGCGGATCGATTGTGCCAAAGTTGCCCTTCGTTCAGTCCGGCCATCTTTCGGACGTCGCGCCGTGATGAGGTTGATTCATGGTCGCTCTGATGGATCAAGTCTTGCTGGTACGGCCGTTCATTCGGCTGATCCGGTCACTCTCCGTCTATAGTGAGGCTATGAAAGAACGAGAAAAGCCCAGGGATCGCACGCCGTTGTACGACGCAATGTCCGCCTGGCGGCCGGCTGTCGGGATGTTGCTGAAAAGGGGAAACAGGCCAACCGAGCTGCAAGGGATTGGAACCTGTTTTCTCGTTACCTACGAGCGGGTTCCGTTCCTAGTCACCGCACTTCACAATTTGGACGAGTTCAGGAAAGGCGATACTCTCGATATCTGGTTCGACGGTATAGTCTTTCCGCTCGAGCAGGTCGGTTTCGTCCCGTCGATCGAGGACGACCTTGCGGTCGCCTGGTTCGACTGGGAAGCGGCGCTCGCGTGCGCAGTGCGGAGCGACCCGGCCGGCACTCCCTATGATACCTGGCTGGCGCGGGTGACGACACTTCTTGAAAGTGCCATCGAAATTGAATCCTCGATCGACGGCGCCGTTCGGGATTTCGGACTACTGGGATTTCCGGGCAGCCGCAACGTGCTTTACTTCCAACCCGGCAAGCCGGTTACCGCGGAAATGTTCGCGATTACATTCGACCTGCTGGGGATCAGCAGAGATCCCGATGGCGAGTTCGAAAAACTCTATTTCGGCTACAAGGAAGGCGCGCACCGTGTCCCGTCGGCCAAGGGGCTGAGCGGAAGTCCCGTGATCGGCCTGGTTCCGGGATTGGAGGAAGGCACGTTTCGCCCGGCTTTATGGGCCGTCGCTGTGAAGCGCTTCACGTCCGAGGGGGTACTTGTCGGCGTCTATGTCTCGAAGGTGATAAGCCTCCTCGACAGGACGGTCGCGAAAATTCACGAAGCCATGCAATCCGCTTGAACACGTACGATTGGCTGGCCTTACAATCGTTGGACAAGCCGGAGCCCGAAAACTGGCTCGTCCGCGATCTGACTGCCGTTACTTCAACTTCCTGGTTGCGCAGCCAGCCGGCAATGCGGGCAGCTTTTTCTCGATCACCGCCTCTTCCTGGTGGGCACAATCGAGAGCCTCCCTGAAAGCGGCGGTCAGCGAGGCTGCCTTGAAATATTGAACCGCCAGGAGCTGGCCTTCGAGAACATCGCTTGGATGGTGCGCGCCGCACACAACGCGGTTGTCACCGTATCGCAGGCCGCGGGCAAGGATCTCCTCGCGGCGCGCGGGAAATATCTCGGCAAGGACGAGGGCCGCGGCATAACCGTTCGCAGCGTGACCCGAGGGGTAGGACCGTTTCGGGTCGAGCGGGTATCGCGGATTGTCGTAGCACAAGGGGATAGCAGGCTCTTCCACATAAAGACGCGCGCGCTCCGCCATATTCTTATAAGTCCCGGAGTAGGTCGCAACTTCGCCGAGCGCTCGTCCGAGGAATGCAACGAGGACGGGCCGCTGTTCGGCGATCAACGGAGCCCTCGCGGCATCTGTGAAGCGTGTTATGGGTTGGGCGGGTTCGAATGCCTGCGCATCCATGACGGCCTCGTCTGCCTGGGGACCTCCCGCAGCTTTCTGCGATGCCTGTACAATCGTCGATTCCAGCGAGGTCGCAGCTTCATCGGGGGGAGCGGGAAGCGCGAACGGCAGCGGAGCATTGCTCAGATACCCGGATTGGGCCTGCCCGGTCGCTGCCAATCGCAACGTCCCGATCTGTTGTGGGCCGCCGCCATCCCGGCCGTTTTGAAATTCGGGCCGATCAAACTACGCAGAGGCTCTCCTGCCGCGCTATTGGCTGGCGGGCTCATTTCCTGTCAGCTCATGGGCCACCTTATCGATTGTCGCCTTCAAAGCCAGGGGGGGGCTGCGGCTCGGCGGTCGCCACCAACAATCTGGCTGTCGGAGCCGGTGTCATTTGCGCCAGTGCGAATACCGGAGCGATCGCCACGCTGTTCGAGACCAATACGGGCCAAGGCCCCGCCGCAGAGCGCGCGTGATCTCGGAACCGATGCCCAAGTGAAGAAGCTCCTAGCGCAGTGACTCATCGGAGAAGGGCGAGGCACGGGGAACCCAGCTATTCGCCAATAAGCGTCTCGCCGCGGCTAGGCCGCTCGCCCGGGGCCCGATTGCAGCCCAAGCAGGTGCCAAGCCGCACCCATTCCCGGCGCATATTCCATGCCGAGCTGCCCGAAATCCTCGAGAATCTCCGGCCGGGCCTTTCTCGCCGCTGTCGTGTAATCATTCGTGTTTGACGACAGGAACACCATCGCCCCCGTGTGGCCCGACTGTCGCAGCGCCTTGGCATGTTCCAGCACGGTCAGGTAGACGAGGCAGTCCTTCGAAGACTCCTTGCCCAGGCTTGCCGGCGCGCGGCCCATGTTCATCCGCGCATAGGCCTGACTGTGCACAATGGCTTCCGGCACTACGACTTCCCGGTGTCCTACCAATCGCGCCACCAGTGAGCGTGTGTTCTCGACATGCCCGTCGAAATGACCAAGCTCGATATCGGGGACCTTGCCGAAAACCCGCGCGGCCGAGGTGACGTTAGCCAGTTCCGCCTTGACGCGATCGATGCCTTTTTGCGCTTCGCGATGGGTTGCCTCGCAATGCTGCTCGAACTCGATCGAAACCTGCTGGGCAAAGATGCATCTCACCCGGCCCGTTTCCACCGCGTCGACGACATCGATTGCCGCGATGCGGTCGTGCGCACCCGGTGTCTTGCGGGTGGGGTCGCGCATGATGTCGAGTACAGAGCAGGTATCGATGTAAAGAACCGGCGAATGCGAACTAAAACGAGGCCCGTCGTCTCCTGTGGTATTTCGTACTTCGAATTCGTGGGCTTGCGTAGCGTCCGACAATCCCACGGGGGCAGGGCTCGTGCCTGGATCAGTGGCCATCGTAGCGCGCCAATAGACCCAGGCCTTTCTCGAGATCGCTCGCAAGGCCCCACGCAATTTCTGCGTCCCAGCTTTCGGCTTCGGTGAGCCACCGGCGCAGCAGGTCGCCGTCCGGCGTAGCGCCGGACCGATGGACGATGATCAGAAAGTCGAACCAGCGCCGCTCGTCGAGTGGATGGCCGGTGCCGGTCGACTTGTTGGCGCAGTTCGAGAAGTGGCGAAGCGCGCGCGCCGCATCCTCACTCATCCAGTCTTCCAGGTCCTGGACGGCGCGCGTGTACTCGATCTCGCAGGAGAGGGCTTTGGCGACCGGGTCCGCGACCCTGGTCCGGAAATCGGCAAGCAACGCATTATACTCGGACGCGGTCAGTCTGCCGTTGGCTTCGGGCACGATGTTCATGACTTTGTAGCCATCCACGTTTTCCCAAAGAAGCAGACCCGCGGCTTTCAGGCCGTCGCCTTCCTGCCGCACGAACGAGAACGCCTCGTCGTCGCCGCCGAATTCGTTCGCGCTCTCGGAGCGTTCTGCATCGTATGTCCAGGCCGAATTCGCGCCCCTGACGATGAGATCGGCAAAGGCAAGGCGTCGCGCCTTGTCGACCCGAATGGTCATATCCTGGAAGACTGGAATGCCGTCGCTCACCTGCAAATCCTCGTGGTAGGTCGCAAAGCCATGGAGGGCCGGGTTGCCCGCTTTCTTGAATCGCAAGAGGCGATAACAACTATATGGTTTTAAAGAAAGATAGCGTTTGAACGCTGGCGCGATAGGCCGGCGGCTCGATCCGGATTGCGGCACAGGAGAGAGGCTCGCGAGCTTCCGCCCCGCGCAAAAAGCCGATCAGTCTGGCGCCGCTGAGGCGCTGAAGCTTCTGTTCCTGCCACAACCACAGAACAGGGAGCCCGTCGAACGGGCGATCGACTTACGAACGTCCGCCATTCTATCATCGCAGCTCTGAAGCGGACCGAGCACAAAGTCCCACGACAAGTCGTTCAGGTTCATCCATAACTGAGTGAAGCGACGGCCGCTTTCAGGGAGCCGAAATAACGCGCCCAGCATCCGCTTTGTCGGCGAAGCAGGGCAGGTCGTCATCGGCAGATGGCGACCAGGCGAGGCACGTCACGCGGAGCGAACTTGCTTTTGGATGTGCTCGATGAGCCATCTGATCCCATTGTCCGCCCCCTTCGCGCGATGGAACTGGGCCAGTTCCGGAATGCGCGGTAGTGTCAGGGGCGGTTCGACGAATTTCACAGGGACATAGCGCGCCAGCTTGTCGGCAAGATGGCGTGGCAGAAGCGACAGGCGCGATGTGCCGATCAGCATCCAGGGAACCAGCGTAAAACTTGGAGCAACTGCCTCAATGCGACGGGAATGCCCCGCGCTCTCGATCAGACGATCCCCAAAAGTCATATCGACCGGCGCGCCGTGGCGGACTGCGATGTGACCTGCATCGAAGAAATCCTGTGTACTAAGAGTATTGGCCAACATCGGGTTGCGGCTCCAACCGACAACTACAATCTCTTCCTCGAACAGCTGTTCCGAAGGGTGATCCGGCAAAAGCCGTTGGCGCGGACCGATCAACAGATCGATATTGCCACTTTCCATACGTTCGGGCGCGTCATTGTCGAGCGTGATGAAGTCCAGGCGAACACCGGGCGCCTGCTTGGAAATCACTTCCGAAACATCGGTGAGCAAAGATGCGAAGATGTAGTCTGCTGCGATAATGCGGAATGTGCGTGTGCTGGTCGCGGCGTCGAAATCGCGGCCAGTGTTGATGATCGTATCGGCTTCATGAAGACATTGGTGAAGGTTGCGAGCCAGTTTCTCGGCGAAAGCCGTGGGTAACATCCGACGTCCGTCAGAGACGAACAACTCGTCGCCGAAAAATTCCCGTAGCCTGGCCAGTGCTGCGCTAACCGCCGATTGGCTGAGTGCCAGGCGGTCTGCCGCACGTGTGACGTTTCGGACTTCGAGCAGCACGTCCAGGAGGTGCAACAGGTTGAGATCTAGACCTTTATAACGCACCGCACTCTCCCGGCGTTGAACCCATCCAATTAATCACTTGATGCTGGGTCACCTGATTAAATTATCAAAATTCGTGGCGAAGAGCACGATCGTCCCAAGCGATCTCCGGCGCATCATCTTCTGGATCCGAGAGCAGAACGAAGAGGTTCCCATCCGGATCGCTGAACCTGACGACATTGGCCCAAGGCGTGCGGTGCGGCACCCCTTCGAACCGGACGCCCTTCGCGCTGAGCCTTGCGTGAGCGGAGTAGACGTTGTCACACTGAAATGCGCCGTTGAAGAAGGTGCCAATGCGATCCTTCTGCTCGTCAGATGCGAACAGCACCAGTTTTGTTGGATAGCCTGGAATGGCCAGTTCGATCCACCTGCCTTCCGGGACTGGCCGATCAGCCAGAGGCGTAAAGCCGAACTTTTCGACCCAGAATTCCAGCGCGGCGTCGTAGTCGCGCGTGGGCACCGTAACAAATTTGAGACCACTGATCACAGGCGCATCCCTCTCATCACCGACTCTGCCACTTCGAGGCCGATTTCCGCTTCACTACATTTTCGGCGGAACAAGTGAATTTGAAAGATTGGATCATAATCAATCGATTTTGATGATGGTAATAATGAGCCTCTCCTGATGAGCACGACCCTACCAATTTGCCCATGCTCCCATTGGTATGAACAAAAGTGTGGGATTGCGATCAAAACTTACAATTTCCATGAAACTTTTGGTTCAAGTAGAGGGGGGAGAGCAAGGATCGCTGGCTTGACGGCCGAGAGCCGCCGATCGTCCGCGCCCTTGCGTGCTGATTGAATGAGACCGCGATCGGCGGCAAATCTTGGAGAGAAGGACGTGAAGGCAATGCAAGGCGCCCGCTAACGCTGGGCATGCATCGGCCGTCAAGTTGCGCGGGAGCCCATTTCCTGGATGCCCAGCGCTTCCCCGTCTGAATTTCCATCCTGTTACATCGAATGAAGGAGTTCCATGAATGGCGTGCGTCTCGAAAGGCCTGATCGTCGGAGCCGGCATCGGCGGCCTTGCCTCCGCTATCGCGTTGCAGCGCATCGGTGTGCAGTGCGATGTTGTGGAGATCGATAGACGGCCGGTCGGTGCCGGCATCGGATTTGCTGGGCGCGCGCCGCAGGCTTTGGAAGCGCTGGGAATTTACGACGAAGTCTACGCGACCGGAAAGCCCTTCACTGAAGACATGAAGTCTCCGGTAATGCGTGATGCATCCGGCGCGCCGCTTGGACCGCCGCCGCCGCCCCAGGATTTTCCTGGCTCGAAACCACCAGTGGGCGTCCATCGCCCCGTTTTTGCGGAAATCCTCGCACGAAGGGCCGTGGCCAGCGGCGCCGTAATCCATGATGGCATGTCGATCGTCGCTATCGAGGAGGGGACGGATTGCGTGGCAGCAACCCTCACCAATGGCGCAGTCGAAGAGTACGATTTCATCCTTGGCGCAGACGGTATCTCCTCCAAGACGCGCTCGCTGATCTTCCCGGACGCGCCTGAACCTGAATACACCGGCCAGATGAGCATCCGGTGGCTTGCCCCGTACCCGGCGATCGAGAACGAGGACTGGTATGTTGCCGGCGACCTTGGCCGCGTTGGCGCCCATAACATGCCGCTGTATGACCACATCTACGTCCCGATGGTCATCAACATGCCGGAGGAGCGACTGACGCAGCAAAGAGCTTACGAAGTCGTCAGCAATCTTCTCGACCAGTTTACAGCTCCAACTGTCGTCGCATTGCGCGAGCGCCTGACGCCCGGTGCCGAGTTGATTGCGCGCCCGTTCAAGTCGCTGCTCATGAAGCCGACCTGGTATCGCGGTCGGACCCTGCTGATAGGCGATGCCGCGCATGCTACGACGGCCCACATGGGTATGGGCGGCGGTATGGCGCTGGAAGATGCGGTAGTCCTTGCTGAGTGCATTGAGAGTTCTTCGACGCTTATGCAAGCTTATGAGACATTCATGCAGCGCCGGTTCGAGCGTGTTCGTACGGTCGTTGAGACCAGTGTTACGCTGTCCAAGCTCGAACAGACCAAGGACCGCGACGGGCCTCGCCGCGCGAAGCTGATGCAGGAGGGCATGGCCGTTCTGGCATCGCCCTACTGACACTGACGGATCGAATAGGACAATCGGTGCACCTACAAAGTCGTACCACAAAGCAATACAACAAAGGCGAGAGGCGAAGCGTATGGAGGCCCGCTTGAATCAAGGGAGCGCCGTGAATGTCCGAAAGCTGGCAGGCTTTGCCTTCCTGCTAGGCATCGTTCCTCAGGCCATGATCGAGGCTGCCGTTACAGCGGCGCTTCCGGAAAGCGCCCGCGATCTCGGCGTCAACGGCGAGTTTATGGCTCAGATGATGATGGGAATGGGCGCACTTGGGCTGATGCTCGGCGCGTTCCTCAGCGGCCGTGTGCTTGAACGTTTCGGAAGCAGACAAACCTATCTTGCATCTCTCGTCGCGCTTGGCCTTTTCGGCGGCGCCGGGCTGATAGTCGAAAATGTTTGGCTGCTGTTCGGATCGCGCGTTATCGCCGGGTTCGCAGCATCGTGCATTACCACGACCTGCATGTGGGGCATCACCTCGTCATTCGAGGCCGCAGGACGCGGCCGTCGGTTCGGGATGGCGGGGTCCATCGGCGGCCTCTCTGCAATTGCCAGCGTGATTACAGGTGGTTTCCTGACCCAGCACCTGGGTTGGCGCTTCGCTTTCATTCAATACGTTGTGGTCGCGCTGACCTTCCTGCCGTTCATCGCAGCCAGCGTCGAACAGCGGCACCCAGAAAGCATGCATTCGAACACCGGCGGCTTCCTCGGCCGGGTCGCTCCGCTCTATGTGCAGGTGCTGGTTCTCTATTCGGTGATCGGCATGTTCAGCATGCAGTTGCCATTCATGTTGAATGCCGCTGGAATGGTGGATGCCGGGGCCCGCTCGCTGATCCAGGGAATCCCAGGGCTTGGCGTGATCTTCGGTGGTGTCGTCTACGGCGTCCTTCACCAGCGGATCGGTGCCGTCTGGACGTTGATATCATCGGTAGGTCTGTTTGGATTGGGGCTCTTGTCGATCGCAACCAACCATGCGGTCGTACCACTCACGCTCGGTGCCGCTGCCGCTGGACTGTGCATGGGTATGAGCATGCCCTACTTCTATCACGCGGTCAGCGGCCGGACCGGCGCGGCGGCAGGGCGCTATCTCGGCTATCTCAGCGCCTGCACGTTCTTCGGCGTATTTTCCAATCCAATGATCTTCGAGCCGCTGAAAGCGATGACCGGCGTGCGTGGGTTGTTCCTCATGAGCGCTGGCATCCTGATAGTGATGGCGGCCGCGACGGCGCTGACCAGCCTTCGCAAGCCAACCGCTGCTCCATCCTGACCCGCGAGAAGGCGGGTTAAAGCCCTAGAGGCCTCACCAAAAAATCAAGCGATAACCGAGCCACTTAAGACAGCCGGCGACGCCTCCAACCGCGGCATGGCTGGACGATCGCGCTCGCGCTTTTGCACGAGCCCGACCAGGCGGGAAGCATTGAATAAAGCCGTTGCAGCCATGAACAAAATTGGCTGCATGGTATGAAAACTTTCAATTTTAGCAATACGACGGTCCTTGATAGACCGGTTCCGCAAAACATCCATTCGCCTTCGATGAGCGAATGCACTTCCAGGATCCGCCTAGGCGCATCAGTTGGAAGATAAAAATTCGAGAGGGGAGAGTTATGTCGAAGAGTTCATTCTCTAATTGCGTTTCCGCGTCTGCACTCTGCGTGGCAACCATCATGGCGGCGCCGTCTGCCCATGCGGCTGAGGCGATCGCCGATCAGGCGCAGAGCGCCAGCAGTCAGCCTGCAGCGACGCCCGCCAACAGCGATACGATTCCCGAAATCATCGTTACGGCCGAGCGCAAACAGGAGAGCGCGCAGCGCACCGCGCTCGCCGTTTCCGTGCTCTCGGGCGCGGACATTGCGAAGACCGGCATCCAGACTGCCGACAAGCTGCTTCAGCAGGTTCCCAGTGTTCAGGTCCAGCCCTCGGTATCGCCCACCACCGGCCTCAATGTCGCCATTCGCGGTCTGGGCACTGACGGTGATAACAAGCCCGGCGCGACCTCGATTTATCTCGACGGCGTGCTGACGACAACGATGGGCGCCGAACTCTATGACATTTCCCGTGTCGAAGTGCTGCGCGGCCCGCAGGGCACGCTCTACGGAGGCATTGCCACCGGCGGCGCGGTAAACATAATCACCAACAATCCCAGCTTCGATCGCGACTCTGGATCAGTGAGTATCGAGGCGGGCAACTATGGGCTCGTCCACGCCACCGGGGTCATCAACACGCCTGCTTCCGACACTTTGGCCCTGCGCGCTGCTGTGAACTTCACGCGCCGCAATACATTCTCGGACAGCGACACGACCTTCCTCTCTGAGGTGAATGCCCGCCTCAAACTGTTTTACAAACCCAATGCTGATCTCTCGATCTTGCTTGCAGGCGAACTCTATCGCGGCAACGGTGTCGGTTACGACGGCTCGAAGGAAGTGAACGCACAAGGCAAGGTTGTCGGCCCCTGGTATCCTGCATCGGGCGACAGCAACCGCGATGCCTACCGTCTGTGGTCGGATATCTCCTATGACTTCGGCTTCGCCAGTCTGACCAACATTGCCTCCATCGAGCGCTACAACAAGTATTCGGAAGTGCTCACTGCGTCGTCGCCTTCAGTGGACGGGTACGGCGCGCTCAAGTCGGTAACGCCCAAGCGCGACACCATTACCGAGGAACTGCGCCTGTCGAGCGCGGCCTCCTCGCCGGTAAGCTGGGTCGCGGGCTTCTGGTACAAGAACTATCATCTCGCCGACACGGCGGACATCGGCATTCCGCCGGGCAGCCTCCCTGTGACCGAGGCGGCCACGCTTCTCCAGATTCCCGAGGAGCAGAAGACCAACCAGTATGGTCTGTTCGGCCAGGTGAAGATCCCGCTGTTCGACCGCGCGCACCTGACGCTGGGCGCACGCCAGAGCTGGGATGATATCCGTTACAACCAGTACTACACCTATATGCAGCCGTTCCTCAGCTGCGGTGCCGAAACGCCGGGCGGTCCGCCCGTCTTTGGCCCCTGCACGGTGCCGACTCTCTATGAGGGCTCGTTCAAGAACTTCGATTATCTGGTCCGTTTCGATTACGAGATCACGCCGCAGAACATGGTCTATGCGCTGACCTCAACAGGCTATCGTCCAGGAGGTGGCTCCGCCCCGCGCACGGAATATCTGGCCAGCGCGCCGGTCTATGACAAGGAGAAGATCACTTCCTACGAGATCGGGACCAAGAATCGGTTCCTGGGCGGTAAACTGCAAATCAACGGGGATATCTTCTATTACGATTACCCCAACTTCCAGAATCAGTTCGTAAGCTATGGCGGCCCGGGCAACGTGATCCAGCTGCGCTCGATCGTCGGAGTGCCGGCTCGCTTCTTCGGCGCCGAGCTTGAGACGGTGACCCAATTCAGTCACGCTGATCGCCTTACGTTCTCCGTGAACTATCTGAACGCGAAGTACACCAAGGACTCAGTCTACACTGATCCGTTCAATCCTACCGGCCCGCAACTGGCGATCGATACGAACGGCGGCGTGGTACCTCATGCTCCGAAATTCTCGGTCAATGCCTCCTATTCCCATACGTTCGATCTGGGCTCGGCGGGCACGCTCGATTTCGCGGGCACCATTCACTATCAGACCAAGCAGGCCATCCTGTTCGATCCGTGTCTTTACACCGCAAGCCTCTGTCAGGCCGGCGTGACGGCACAGACGTTGACCCAGAAGGCCTATGAGGTGACCGATCTTTCGGCCACCTACACGTTGCCCTCGGGACGTGTCCATTTCACGGCCTATGGTCGCAACGTGTTCGACGAAAAGATCAAGACCGACCGCTTCGGCAGCGTCTTCAACCTCGCTGCACCGGCTCAATACGGCTTCATAGTCGCCGCCGATTTCTAAGCAAGCTGCCGGCGCGGAGCGTATGTCCGAGCCGGCTTCACACCATGATCCTTATTTTGGAGTTGAACATGCCCGATCAGGACCGGCTGCTGCATGAGGTAGCCGACAAGCTCGCGATCCAGGACCTGGTGGTGAAGTATGCCAAGGGGCGGGACACCACCGATCCCGGGATCTACAAGGCGATCTTCGCCGAAGACGCCACGATCTGCGCTGCTGGCGGACGGATCCTCTCCGCCGATCTGGATGCCATTCTTGCCAAAGTCGCCACCGATCAGATCCGGTTCAACCCCGGAAGAAAGGCTGACGAAGTCAGCTACGCGCTCATGCGCCACATCGTTACCAATGTGGATATTACGCTGTCCGGCGAGACGGCCCTTAGCGATTACTACATTACCACTCTGGCCAACAACGAGGCGGAGAAACGCCCCGAAGTGATTGCGGTGGCCCGCAACGAGGACGTCTACGCAAAGCGTGACGGGCGTTGGTGGATCATTCGCAGCACGCTCAACTTCGGATGGGAACATGATGCCATGGGCCGTGTCCTTCAGGTTGGCCCACATACCCCGGCGGAGTATCGTCGATGAACCGGCGCGTCGGCACGATCTTGGTGTGGTCCTTCGCGGCCACGTTCTGTGTCACCGCCGCCCATGCTGCGCCGCCCGTCGTTAAAGTAGCACTACCTGCGCAAGTGGCCGCAATCATCGGCAACACGCTACATTACCGAACTGTCGACGGTGCGCTCGAGATGTATCTCTTTAGCACTGCCGATGGCCGCTACAGCGCGATGATCGTACCAAAAGAAATTCCTCCATTTTATGCGGAGGGCTCTTGGCAAGTCGAGGATGGAAAGATCTGCCGAACCCAGAGCGCACCCTCCGTTACAGCTGGTCCGCCACGCATTTGCGAACCCTATGTTGCCTACCCTACCTTGGGGGCAACGGGAGAAATGCTCGACGGCAAAATGCGGATCGACCTCATCGCAGGGCGAGCTATGCAATGAGCGCGGGCGGATAATCGGCTCGGGTTCAGGCTGAAAGCCAACCTCTCTAATCCGGCCGGGGAATAACGGGATGTCCCACGCCAAGTCGTTCGGGTTCATCCGTCACTGAGTGAACCAAGGGCAGCCAGCCCGGATCCGAAGTGACGTGGTCTACGTCAACTATGTCGGCGGAGCAGGGCAGGGCGCTACCGGCAGGTCGCGCCCTCACATAAGCCGTTTGCCAGTAGGGGCGATCCGAGTGCCTACTTAGTTAGGTAGCGCTCTCTAAGCATCTGCAAATCGGATGCGGTTAGACCCAGCCCATCCCGGAGATACGCGTCGAACGATCCATATTTTATATCGACTTCTGCGAAAGCACTTTCAAGGTATTCGGGGCGAACGGTCAGCGCCGCCTCCAGATATTCCGGTTTGACCGGCGTTCGCGATCGTGCGAGCGCCGCGAGGATCGCCTCGTTCTTGACGTGCAGGTAGACGTTGCTGAGCAGATAGTCTTCTATCACCGTCTGGCGAGGCACGCCCAGTAGAGTGAGGATGACCGCGGTCGCCCAGCCAGTGCGATCCTTTCCGGCAGTGCAGTGGTAGAGAAACGGCACTTGCGATGGATCGGCAAGATCGCGCAGCATCGTCCCATATGCACTGCGCGCGCTGGGAAGCAACACGAATTCGCGGTTCGCCGCCATCAGCATCTGCACTCCCTGGCCGGCGGCGATGGCCGCTTCGGCCTTGCGCATGTCGCCCCCCAGCGCATTGGTGCTGTCGGCGGCGACGTCCAGCACCACTTGTTTTGCACCGATTGGAATACGGTCTGGACTGCTGGCCCGCTCCGTGACGGTGCGCAAGTCCGCCACGGTTGCGATATGCAGGCCGGCCATTTCAGCAAGATCGGTATCGCTGATCCGGTCGAGTTGGTCCGATCGGTAGATCAGGCCCATCCTGACCCAGCGGCCGTCCGTGGTGCGATAGCCGCCGATATCCCTGAGGTTGTGGGCACTCGGCAAATGCAACGCGCGGTCAGACACGACCAACGGCGCGCCTTGGGATGGCGCAAGGGTGAAGTACCAATGGCGACCAGGTGGAAGGCCCCTGATCGCGATGGACGCGCTGGCAGCGCCCATCGCCACCGGCTCGCCGGTAACCTTGGGTTCCGGTCCCTCACCGACAAAGACCTGCACGGTGCCCGGGACATCGCTCGCCCACTGGACCCGATAACTGGCGCCGTCGGGCTCCAGGACCGCTGATGCGGCGGTGAAGGGAATTGCCACGCGTGGCTTCGCTACCGGCTTTTCGGCCGTCGTGTGCACCTGGGACGCGTTCGCTGCGGCCGACGTGAACGCCAGGATACAGAGCGCCGTCGCCAGCGCTGTCTTGGTAGACGCGGCAAAGCCTTTTAATTGGCAGTCATTCATGGTCAGTCCTTCCTCGTCGCATCCTGCATGGCGCTGCCTTTCCCGAGTTCCTCAGTGTGTCCGCTCGCGTTGATCGGGGCCTTCCTTCGGGAAGAAGCCGTCGACGCGAATGTTGCTGATGGTTGGCGGACCCGCTGCGACCGAGACCCACATGACATGATCCGCGACGGCCGGATCGTCGGCCTTGCCGCCGGGCATGCCCCCGGTCACGCCAAGCTGGATGTAATCGTGCCCGCCATGCTGCTCATAGCTGTACTTATGATAGTGGCCGGCGAGCATGGTGTAGTTGCGCCCCGTCAGAAGCGTTTCGATCTTACGGAAAGCCGGGGAATCGACTTTCCACGCCGGACGGTGCATCAGCACGAAAGTCCAGCGGACCCTTGGATTTCGCAGCAGAGCCTCGCGCACCATCCCGATCTGTGCGTCGCTGATCGCCACGTTTTCGGACCCGCGCACTTTGGCGGCCAAAGCGCCCAGCTTCGGCTCGCGCGCGAACAGTTCCTCAGCCCTGGCAGGGTCGCCTTGGAGTGCCTGGAGGACCTTCGCGATGTCATGTGGATCTTCTCGTGCAAACAGTTTCACGCGGTCGATCGCGGGCTGCGGGGGATCTTCGGTATTGAGAACCAGGAACAGTGCATTCTTGTAGGTGAAGCTGTAATAGTCGGCGCCCAGTCGCTTGCGCCAGACCTCCCGTTGAACCTCATTGCTGAGATCGTGATTGCCGGGAACGTAGAAGAACGGCATGCCCAGCTTGCCGGTCGCGGTGGCCACCTCGGTCCATTGTGCGTCGAGCTGGCCGCGATCGTCGGTTTTCCCTTCGATCAAGTCGCCGATGTTGATCACGAAGTCGGGACGGAGCTGATCGATCCGGGCCAGCGCGTCTTCGAAAACCTCCGGCCGATGTCCTGCGGTCCGGTCACCGATGACAGCGAAGCGGAATTCCTCCTTTCCGCCCGCAAAAGGTTTCACCGTGCGCGGAAGCGGGGGGACGCCGTCGCGCGGTTCGGCGCCGATCTGAGCCGCACCAGCAAGTGGCAGAACTGCCGCGACGAGCAGGGCAAGCGATCGTTTCATGGTCAGCGCCATTCCTAGAACTCCACGCCCAGATCGACGCCATAGGTCCGTGGTTCGCCGAATATCGCGCCCGGCCGTCCGATGTTGAACTGCATCAGATAGTATTGTTTGTCGGCCAGATTGCGGCCCCAGGCACTGATGCGAGTCCCCTTCAATCCGGGGATCTGGGCAAGCGTCAGGCGGGCGTTGAGCAGGCCGTAATCGCCGACGATATAGCTGCCGTTGTTGATAGTCGAGTTGGTGTATTTCTTGCTCTGCGCGGTATAGTTTACATTCGCACTGAACTCCCCGATCGGCGTTGGCGGCAGATCGTACGTGAGATCGAGCGCAAGCGTATGCTTCGGTGCATTTGTGAAGCGATAAGTCGAAGCGATGTTCTTACCGGTCGCATCGATGATTTCGTCGTACTTTGAGTGCAGATAGGCGTAGTTGGCAGTGAAACGCAGCTCCCGCACTGGCGCGAGCGTGATGTCCATTTCCATGCCCGTGACGGTGGCGCTGCCGGCGTTGAGGACGTCGGTGATTCGGATATTGTTCGGGTCGGACTGGACGTTGATCTGGATGTCATCATATTTGGAAACAAAGCCGGCGATGTTGAAGCGCAGGCGGTTGTCCAGCCACTGGCTCTTCAGCCCCGCCTCGTAGGACCATAGCGTTTCCGGTGCGAACCCCTGGTTGAAGCGGTCGATCGAACTGGCGCGGATGTTGAAGCCGCCGCTCTTGTACCCCTTCACCACCTTTGCATAGAGATTGACGTCCGGCGTGGCGTCGAAAGCAAGAATGAAACTGGGGCTGAGATCGTTGAACTTGCGGTTACCGTCGCCCAGGCCGGGAACGTCTACGATGGGGCCATCGTTGACCTGCGTTTGGCGCTGCAGCGTCGCTTCCCGTTGGTCCCAGCTCTGCCGCAGGCCGACGGTGACGTGCAGGCGTCGATCGAGCCACTCGGGCGTCAGCGTCGCCTGGCCGAACAATGCGTAGGACCGATTGCGGATCGTGGCATAAGTGAAGCTGCGCGTCCGCGTGGGCGGGCTGTAACTGTTGCTGAAATTGCTGCCGCCTTCGGTGAAGAAATAGAACCCGCCGACGTATTTGAGCATGCCGCCCATGGCGTCGCCGACAATTTGCAGTTCTTCGCTCCACTGGTCCTGCAGCGCGTGGCTGCTGTTCTTCTGAAGCGGCTGGGGGCCGGTAGCGCCGGTCAGGTAATCCTGGTTCTGGAAGTTGTCGAGCTTGCGATATCCGGTGATCGACCGCAGCGTGAAGGCTTCCGACACGGTCCATTCGCCGATCAATCCGTGCCCCTGCGAAACGATGTCGTTAGGGACCACATCACGTACCAGCGAGCTGCCGGCACCCGGGCGCGGGGTCTGGTTCGGATAGAGCGTGGATAGCGCGACATAGGCAGGCGTATCGTGAATGATCGAGCGGTCGTAGCTGTAGCGCACGCTGAAGTCGCCCACGGGCTGCCACAGTACATCTGCGCGCATCGCCTGGCGGTCCTCGTCGCCCCATCGCTTCACGATGGTGCCCGGATTGTCGACGAACCCGTCCTGCTGTTGGTTCGCGTACGAAAGCCGCACCGCGATCGTATCGCCCAGCGGGACGTTAATGGCACCCTTGAACTGGCGCGTATCGAAATTGCCGAGCGTTGCCTGGCCTTTGAATCCGAAGGTGGAGAGTTCGGGCTTGCGAGTAATGAAGTTGATGGCGCCACCGGTGGCGTTGCGACCGTAAAGCGTACCCTGAGGACCGCGAAGCACCTCGATCCGCTCAAGGTCTGAGACTTCCATCGCCAGCCCCTGGCTGCGTGCTACGTAGATGCCATCCATATAAACGGCAACGCCGCCGTCCTGCGTGATCTGGTCATCGCTCAACCCGACGCCGCGCATGAAAATCTGCGTCGACGCCGCATTGTTGGGAAATGGCGTGAGCTGCAATGCGGGAACGGTAGCCCGCAGGTCGGTCAGCCCACTGATCCCCCTGTTTTCCAGATCGCGCTCGTTGAACGCGGCGATCGAGATCGGGGTGTTCTGGAGCGACTCTGCGCGCTTCTGCGCGGTTACGACGATCTCTTCGATACCATTGGCTTGATCGCTCTGCGCGAAGGCAGGAACCGTAAGCAGGCAGAACAGGGATACGCCAAGGGCGTAGCCGGCAAGACTATTGTGCAAAATATCCTCCCAATTTGAACGCAAATCAACATTCCGTTTTCGGACTCGCTGTTGTTTGCGTAATTTATCTACCTACGTGACGGTAGAATTTCAACCCACCTAATTCCATTGCGCCTGACGCGGGTTGATGGGAAGGAAACGGGGAAGGGTTGGATACGGGAGCTGCGGGGGAGCAGATGAGACGGACAGTGCCAAGGCAACCGCGAGGAGATGCCACCCGCCAGGCGATTGTGGACGCGGCGGAGAAAGTCTTCGCCGATCTGGGCTATGCCGCCGCGCGGCTTGAGGATGTGGCGCAATTGGTAGGAATCCGGCGACCGTCAATCGTCTACTACTTTCCTGGCAAGCAGCAGCTCTACGATCATATCGAGGCGGACATCTTTTCTGCGATGCATGGTTTCGTTGAGGAGCGCACGAGCGGCGTGACCGCACCTCTTCCACGTTTGCTTGCGTTGCTCGATGCCTGGCTGGATTTTTTGGTTTCGCGGCCGACGGCGGCGAGGATCATTCAGCGCCTGATTGCGGATTCAGCTCAAGGCAGCGATAATCCGATCCGTTTCTCGGAGACCGCGCTTCGAGATATCGAGGCGGTGATCAGCGCCGGCATCGCGTCCGGTGCATTCAGGCCGATTTCGGCAATGAACATTCTCAACGGCGTGGCGAGCGGCGCCTTGTTTTACGTCTGCAGCGCTAATCTGCTCGGGCACGCGCGACAATACGATCCCTCCGCTCCTTCAGAACTGGAGGCTTTTCGCGGTTTAATGCACCGCACTGCAGAAGCTGCTGTCTTAGGTTGAGCGGCGTTCGCGAGGCGCGGCAGCTGCCGCCCCACCTTGTCGCCGTTCGGGCCTGGCTTCTGAGCGCCTGCTATCGCCAGGAGCGGTCGGTCGTTCAGTCGAATTGCCGCTTTCGCGATTTTCACCCCGGAAGCGGCAAGTCCGGATCCGCCGGCATAGCGGACCGTCCGCTTTCGAATTATAGTCACAGGCATGACCGATGCCGAGCTAATCAACAAACTGAAGCACCTCGAAGAGACCAGCGATCATGCGGAGCGGCACTCGCTTGCATTGGAACTCGCAGATAATTCAGACCGTCGGATTTTTGATGTTCTCGTGAGACTTATCCAGAGGCCGAATCTAGAAAATAGATGCGGCACGCTGATCTACTGCCTTGAAGCTCACGACTGCTCGTCTATCACGGCGTTGCTCGAAGACATTGCCGAGACGGGCAACTTCGAAGCCGGAATGCAGGCCGAAAGCATCCTCGATAATCAGGGCCTGCGTTGAACGCAGCGCGCGCCGTAGAGGTCCTCGATCTGACCCGTCCATAGTGGCCATTGGTTCAAGTTGTGACCAGAACAACGAACGGCCGGTGTCGGGGAGCGGTAACGACCATCTGAAGGACGGCGATGTCGGAGAGAGGAGACGTTAGAATTTTGCTTTGCCCATCTCTATCGCCAGTTTGTGGCATGCGACTCGATCCTTCCCGCATTTTGACTGCACTGTTTGGCCAAACGTTCGGCAGGTTATCGTTGGAAACGCGGGATGGGACGGCGCAGTGACCCACCACAGCGTTCGCTTGGATTCGTTCCAATAGGTGGAAATGCCACTCCCGTGCTCGGGCCAATGACGAATATCCGGCGAGGAACGCAGCATGTGCAGGACTTGATCCGCAGTTTGGTGATTCAACTGGCAAGCCAATTGGGGAGGCGCAACGCTGGCCGCGGCTCCGATTAATAACAAGTTCGATGATACTGGTACGATCATGCCCAGAAATTGCCATTCAAACTGAATGTCCGCAACGTTAGCGGATCCGGAAGAGCCGGTTCCAGATTAAAATCGTGCAAAGCCGCCTATGTCCGGTTCCGGTGGGAAACCCCGCCATACTGGGCCGGATTGGGTAAGGCAGTTTTGTCCCACGGCCTTCCGGCAGTTCCCGCCCGA
>NZ_CP147006.1:0-231562 GCF_044029435.1 Novosphingobium oxfordense
GCGCTGCGTCAGTTGATTGCGCAACTGGATTTCAAACTCAGACCCTGTCAGCCCGGCGACGCGCTTGGCTTTCGGTATAAAAAATTCGCGACGCTCCCGGGCTTTTCCGTCGGTTACGCGTTCGGCAGTGAACGTCTGCTCGGTAAACAGGAATTGCAATTCGTCGATCAGCTGCAACTCCTTGCGGAGAGCCTCGAACGCGAAGATTGAAAAGCTGGACGCAGCAATTCGAAGGCGTTGCCCTCGCTTGAGGTCCTTCTTCAGCTCATCCCCGAGGAGGACATTGATGTTATCGATTATCTGCAAAGGTCACCAGATTCGCAAAGACTGAAGAAGGCCGTAATGCGACCAATGGTTTGGCGAAATGCGCAACCACCCATGCCTCCGTTCGCACAGACCTCATGCCGCACGATCCAGATCGATGATGTTGGCAAGGCCTTGTTTCGCCAATGGTTCAGCAAGCGTCCGGACGCTGCGATGGTGAGTGAAAAGCAGGACCTGATTGGTCTTGCCAAACTCGGCGAGCAGGTCGAGCGTGGAACGGCTGCGCTCATCATCGAAATGCACCAGAATATCGTCCGCGATGAAGGGCAGCGGCTCCGTCGCACCGGCGTAATTCTCAAGGCTAGCCAGCCGGAAGGCGAGGAAAAGCTGGTCGCGTGTGCCGTCGCTCATGGTAGCGACCGCAGCAACACCGCCATTGGCTCGCCGTCCAACCACGACCGGATGGCCTTTGTCATCGATATCAGTCTCGATTCCGGCGAATTCACCGAGTGTCGTTGCCGTGAACAGTTCGCCTGCCCGCGCAATGAGCGGATCTTGCTGTTCTGCGCGGATCGTTGCCATTGCCGACGTCACCAATTCGCGCGCAACTGATAGCTCGAGATAGCGTTCGAGGGCGAGTTGCATTTGCGCGGCCGCCGCTTCGCGTTCGGCAACGGCGTGATTGACCTCGCTCTGGCTCAGATAGGCAACAAGGTCGTCCTTTGCCGCCTTCTCGGCGAGAATGGCTGCCTCGATTTTCGTCTCGATCTCGGCGTCACGCGATTTCTGCTCGTTCAGTTCCGCGCGCACCTCGTCAAGGTCGCGTTCATCCCATTCCGCCCGCAATACAGTGAGATCAAGCTTGTCGCCCACGTCCGTTGCGGTGCGTTCCGCCAGAGCGATCTCATCGCACAAACGCATGCGTGTTTCACACCGTGATGCTGCGTCCATAAGTGCCCCATCATCGCCGACATCGAGTTTTGCCGAAGCCGCGAGTGTAGCCAGCTCCTCCCGCGCCGTGCCGAGGGCCTCTTGCGCCTGGTCGGCCTCGACCTTCGCCTCCTCAAAGTCGGGCAGTACCCCATCATATTGGGTCTGCGTCGTGGCGTTGTCGCTGAACCGGGCCAGCAGCATCTGCGCTGCAACCACAACGTCTTCGCCAATCTCGATGGTGAGTACGGCCGCGAGGCTGCGGACATCCGTCGTAAGGCTCGCTTCGTCTTCGTCCATGCGCTTTAGCCGCTGGCGGGACTGCCCTATTGCCGAAAGCACACCGCGTGCGCCGACCCATTCGGTCACTGCACTGTTGGCATCTGTCGGCGAAATGTCGGGTTTGAGCCCCAGCGCACCTGTTGCAGCAGGCCATGCCGCGTCCCAGGCACCCTGTGTGTCCGACAATTGTTGCACTTCCGCCTCGACCAGCTTGTGTTGCCGTTCGATGTCCAGGCGGTCGCGCGTGTCCCTTGTATATTCGGCATGTGCTTGTTCGTGCCGGGAGATGGCATTTTGCACCGCGCTGACCCGGGCCGCGAACGACAGTTTGGAATCGAGGTTGCGGCTTTGTTCGATCCGTTCGAGCAACTCAACGGCCGGCGCAAGCTGGGCCTCCTCCAAAGCCAGTGCATTCGATGAAGCGCGCAGCCGTTCGGATTCGTCCAGCACCAGCTGTCGAGCTTGGCCAAATTGGAGGAGCGATGCGAGTTCAGGATGTTGGGCCAACACTCGCGGAAAACTGTTCTCCCATTGCGCGATTTTCACTTCCGACTGCGCGACAAGCGCAGTCGTATCCGCTTCTGCCGCCTTGATCGCGTCCCTTGCCTCTGCGACGCGCCGCAACGCGAGTGCGAGCGATGCAGCCCGTTCTGCCTCTGCGGCGCGGCGATCGGCAAGTTCGTCTGCAGACATGATTGCCGTTTCCAGACCGTCAGCAACGGCAAGGCGAGCAGCGCCGTCATCGGGTAGCTGTCCCGCGACATAGGCCGTCTTTATCGGCCTCCAGGCATCGGCGCGCTGGGTGCGCGCTTCGGCAAGTGACGCATCACTCGCAATGGTCCCGGATGCCTGAAGCGCGCCAATATCAGCCTCACCGGCTGAAATCTCGCGCTCGGCCTGTCGCTTCAGCTTGGCCTGATCCTCGATCTGCGAGGTCAATGTCTCGCGCGCGGCCTGCTCACTGCGAATATCGTCGATGCTGGGGCATGGCAGAGTGGCAAGCGCATCGATAGTATCGAAGCCAAGCGCCTTGAGCCGTCCGGTCAATGTTGCGCTGTCAGTATCCAGTGCCTGCTGACGTGCCTGGTGCGCCGACTTCTGCGCCGCAAGGCTGGCAAAGGCCGATGACGACGCCTCGGGAGGAGCATCATGCCCTGCCAGGCGCGCCGCCTCCAAACGATCGTTAATCGCCGCAAGTGAAGCCGCCAGTTCGCCAAGGCGCGTTCTGGCAGAGGCAAGACTTGGACGGCGCTCCACCATCTCATCCGCAAGCGAGCGCACAAGATTGAGGGCAGACTGGTCCGGGATCAGTGGCGCAAGATCCGCATCGGCTGGCAGGCCAAGCATCCGGCGCAGCGCCGCCAGCTGAGCCTCGCCGTCGTCAATCTCGCGCTGCCGATTGGCACGATCTGACCGGGCCTTGCTGACGTGAATGGCGCGTTCGGCCAGGTCACGCACCCGCTGTTCGGAGACTTTGAGACCCGGGTTGACCACCAGCGCATCAAGCCGTGCCTTCAGGCGGTTCCGCCGCTCTGTCGTGTCCTCGAGCCGTTTTTCAGCCCCGTTGCGCTGGTCCAGAGCAGTCCGCATATTCGCCGCGAAATCATCCGGGAAGGACGCAACATCGTCGTAGCCGACCAGATCCAGTGTAAAGTTGGCTAGCTGACGCAAGTGTGGCGCGACGCGGAGGACGCGCTCCAGCCGGGACGTCGATGCACCAAGGCTGCGCCTCTCGGTGCGTAGGGCCTCGAGCTTTTCCTCGGCTGCGAGCAATGCCTTGCGCGTCTGCTCATAGATTTCCCGGGTCAGTTGCGCGCCGCGTGCAGTTTTTTCAGCTGCCTCGAATACCGTCAGCTGCTGGTAAAAGACACGGTTCACCGACCGCCTCGTATCGAAGAGCTTGTCCGCTTCGGCGTCAATGCCTTCGAGGCGAGATACCAGCGTGCGCAAGCCGCCGCCTGCTTCGACGATCAGACGCCCGATGTCGCCATCTGCGTGAAGCAATCGTTCCCCGCCGTTGCGCAAGGTCTCGTGGTTCAGACCGAAGAGCGTTTCGAACCGCTCTCGTGTGATGGCCCCCAGCACCGGCGCAAGGACAGTGTCATCGAGTGCCGTGCCAGACAGGTCAGCCAGTGTCTTGCCGTTGCCCTTGCGGCGTTTGAGCGTCAGCGTGCTGCCATCAGCCATCAGCATCGACGCCCCGAGGCGCATGCCATCATATCCGAACAAGCTGCCGCGCTGCGTATTCTTGGGGATCGAGAACAGAAAGTCGCTGATCGCCTCGAGGCAAGTGCTTTTGCCAGCCTCATTGGCACCAAACACGACCGTCAGTCCTGCCGCGTCCGGGATGGCGAGCTCGCGACTGGCGCAGCCGCCATATTTCTCGAGGCTAAGTTCAGTCAGGCGCATAGCCAGCCTCGCTGACTAGACTGCGGGCAAGGGCTGCCGCGCGTTCGGGTATTTCGGCGCGCATCTGCTCGATGAAGGCTTCGGCATGCGCGCCAGCGGGCAGTTTCGTCCGGATCTCGGCAAGTCGCGCTTCTAGCACTTGTGCAATCGCGCTGTCCTGGCTGAGGCGGGTCACCTCCTGATCCAGCTTTCCAGCAACCGTAGGGTCGACTGTGTCAGGAACTGCCGGATGTTCAGTTTCCAGCTTCAGCTTTTCCAGCCACACATCATCCGAAAGCGTTGCCAGCAATGTTTCCACGTCTTCCCGGAAGGAGGCACGTTCGAGAATCAATCTGGAATGAAGCGGTGTCGTTCCAGTCACCGTCAAGCGCAGGGCAATGGGTCGTCCATCGGCCTGCTCAGCGCCTTGGGCGATATGGCCGCGAATGAAATCCAGCAATTCCGGGTATTCGCTCGTTCCCGACACATCAACTGTGATCGATGCCCAGCGCACCACATCCAGCGCGCGATGCTCGAGACTGGTAACCCTGCCGTCATTGACTTTGACTAGGACTGCCCCCTTG
Source organism: Novosphingobium oxfordense (assembly GCF_044029435.1). Taxonomy (NCBI): domain Bacteria; kingdom Pseudomonadati; phylum Pseudomonadota; class Alphaproteobacteria; order Sphingomonadales; family Sphingomonadaceae; genus Novosphingobium; species Novosphingobium oxfordense. The sequence goes on from NZ_CP147006.1 coordinate 4,449, forward strand.
GGGCCTGTCTCACGCGGATGTCGCCCCTGAAGATTGCCGGGATAAACGATGTGCGGGTGCTCGCCGAGCACGGCGTGGGCGTGGACGTGGCCCAGCGCCCAATAGTCATACCCATGATTGGTGAGCTGTTCGGGTGTACAGGGGGCATAACGGGCATGATGTCCTTCACTGCCCGCACATGCCGTGTGGAGAACACCGATATTGAACAGCGCCCGGGTCGCTGCCGGGTATTCGCGTGCCAGATCTTCCGAAACATCCGGGCGCGGAAAGCTGCGACCGTGAATCGCGACCCTCACATCGTCGAGGACGTGCGTTGCGGCGCGGGCCTTGGGAAAGACATAGACATTGCCCGACAGGGCGAGCTTGTCAGCGAAGCGGTTGGCGGAATCATGGTTCCCCAGCACCATGAAAACAGAGATCCCCGCATCGTCCAATCGGCGCATGCCCTCCATGAAGTAGAGCCCGGTCTGGAAATTACGCAGATCGCCATCGAAAATGTCACCGGCCAGCAGCATGAACCGGCAGCCTTCCTCGATCGCGAGGGCAACCAGATTATCGAAAGCTTCGCGAGACGCCGCCTCGACGCGTGCGGCATATTCTGCAGATTTACCCGCTAGCCCAAGTAACGGGCTGTCAAGGTGAAGGTCGGCGGCATGTAGAAAAGTGAACTCGGTCAATCTATTACCCCCCTGCCCTGTACAGCATGGCACGAACGGTAAACCGGCGGAAGGGCGCAGAGCGTGTTGACGAGTCTCATCTGCTCGATGTTGCTGCAGTTCGCCTCGCGCAGCCTATCGTTGCCAAACACGAGGGCGAGCGCTTTGGCCCGTGAAACCGCGACATTGATGCGGTTGAGCGAGAAGAGAAACTCCATGCCGCGGGCGGTCTCGTCGGCCGAGGAGGCCGTCATGGAGACCAGACATATAGGGGCTTCCTGGCCTTGGAACTTGTCGACCGTGCCGACGCGGATGCTGCTCGGCAGCCCTGCCCGCAGCGCGTTGACCTGTGCATTATAGGGGGCGACGACGATGATGTCGCCGGGGCCGATAGGGCGCGTGGCGCCGTTCTTGTCGGTCCAGCTACCCTTCAGCAACTCTTCGACCGCAGCACCGATCGCGGCAACCTCCTCGGCGGCGATCTGGGCATTACCGTCATGGACGACCGGCACCCAGAACGCGCCGGCCCGGGGCCAGGCCGTTCCGGTAACGCTCTGGCGCTCGGTATCGCTATGGCTGGCTAGCCGCCCCTCGTAGACCTGGTCGGAGATGAAGTCGCAAACCGCCGGATGCATCCGGCGGGTCTCGGCAAGGAATATGCCCCGATCGGGAGGGACGGTGGCATGCTCGCCCAGCATCCATTCCAGGCATGACATGTTGGCGGGCGCAGGATGCGCGCCCTGGATTACCTGAGGCAGCTGACGCGGATCGCCGACCAGCACGATATTGCGCGCGGCACGACCCATCGCGACCATGTTGGCGAGGCCCACTTGCCCCGCCTCATCGACAAACAACCAATCGAAGCCCTGCACATTCTCATCGCGCGCGAAGAAGAAGGCCGTGCCACCGACCACATTGGCGCGGGCGAGGATCAAGTCGTCATTGGCCGTGGCGCGGTGAACGGGACAATCGCTGGCATAGCCATCATCGCCGCCCGAGACCTTGTGGGCGAACGATACGGGAAAGGTGCCGCCTTCTTCCTCACGCGCGCGCAGACAGCCGAGCAGGACATTGCGGATCGCTTCATGGCTGTTCGAGGCGACGGCGACCCGATGTCCTGCTTTTACCAGCGCCAGGATCACCCGGGCCGTGACATGCGTCTTTCCCGTTCCCGGCGGCCCCTGGATCGGGAGCAATGTTTGATCCATGGCTTGCACCGCGGCGATGGCGCCCGCCACCGGTTCCCCACCACCGAGAATATCGCCGGCTATGCCGTTCAGGCGCGGGGTGGCGCCCGACAGCAGATCATCGACGGCATGATAGCGCCGCGGCCCGCATTGATCCTCGATGACGTCGCGCACCGCTGCGGCCAGCACCTTGGTATCGAGCGGCCAATCCGGATGCAGGGTCAGCCGATCGGCGAGGAGTTCAGCCCTTGCCACGCCGACCTTCAAGGTGATCGTGCACGCATCACGATCCAGCGCCTCAATCGCAACGGTTGACGGCGGCCCATCAATCCCGGGCACAGTAGCCTTACCGCCTTCGCGCAATTTGGTTTCCTGAGGGGGGAAACGATAGGTGCGCATCACCGAGCGCTTGATGGGTTCGATCCCGGATATCGCCTCGAGTCCCGCCAGGGCATCGAGATCGTCGACAAGCTCTTCCTCATCGCGCGCCGCGCTGTCGAAAACCGTCCACTGAGCGGGCTTGGCTTCACGCTTGTGGAACAGCCCCAGATTGAACAGCAATTCCTGACGCTCTGGGGCCAGAGTGGATGCGGCCAGGCGATCGCGCAGCGCTGCCGTTTCCTCGTCCTCGACGGACTCCTGCTCGGCCGCGTCTTGCGCAAGTACGGGCCACGGACCATCGGGTCGGATGCTGACCAGCCAATCGCGCAGAAGCTCGGTCGATTGGCAGTCGATCCGGTTATAGTCCTCGATCTCGTCGAGGATTTGCTGGCCGCCCGTCTCGCGCCAATTTTCATAAGCAACGACCGACCCGCCCGCGGTCTTGACCTCGCCCTCGCGCTTCAAGCCGTAAAAGGCCTCCAGCGCCTTGATGGAGTAGCTCGGTTCGGAAGCGATGAGCGCGCCGCGCACGACCGCATAGAGGTCGACAAAGCGGCGTTCACGCATGAGCCGGTCGAGAAAGGCCTCGCCGATACCATAGCGCGTGGTGAGGCGCCGCAGCGCGGTGATCTCATAGGGCGCATAATGGTAGATGCGGGCCTCCGGATAAGTCGTGAGGCGATCGCGAAAAAAGGCCAGCAGCCGTTCGAGCGCTTGCGCTTCGGCGGCATGGTCATGGGCCCAGAAGGCGTGGAAACCACCATCGGCCCACACGCCGTGCAGATACTCAAGGCCCCCCTCATAATGGGGGTCGCCCTCGATGTCGTAGAAGAGATCGCCCGCCTGCGGCCGAGGGAGCAGGTCAAAGCCTTTGCCGGGCTGTGCCGGACGCAACTCGAAGGCGGGTTCGCCGGTTTTGCGTGCGTGCTGTAATCTTGCCTGGCCGACAAGTTTCTCCGTCGTCGCATTCGCAACGCCGCGCACCGGGCCGTCATGCCGAGCCAGCGCGGCCATGGTTTCGATGCCGGACGCCTCGAGCTTCTTCACTTGGCCGCGGGTAATATTGGCGACTTGGAACAAGCTGTCCTGGCTGGTGAGGACGGCGTCGCAATGATCGGCCCATCGACACAGTGAACAATCCGCGCAGGGGATCGGCCGCGTCGGCCCGGGCGACGCAACAAACGCCTCGAGCTTCGCCCGTGCGCCGCGCGCATAATGGGCATAGTCGGCCAAGCGCAGTGTCGCGCGCGTCCCATCGCCGAGCTGCACATGGGCATGCTCCGGCATCACGCCCTGGATCTCCGCCAAAAGGTCGGAATAGAGCACGAGCTGCAGCACATGCTTGGGATGGGCTTTGCGCTTGAGCTTGGTGTCTGTCACTTCGTAGCTGAATGGTCCCAGCAACGATGGTCGCTCGACCCGCTCGAGAAAATCGGACCAGCCACCCCACCGCTCAGCCAGAAAAGCCCCTTGAAAGATGATCTGCGAGCCTTGCGCCAGGGCAGCTCGCGTCTCGTCCGCATTCTGAGCAAGACCGCCGCGCGCGATTTCAATTACCCCGCTGCCCGCGTCCTTAAGCGTCGCCAAATGGGCGGCCTCATGGGCATCGCCCTGTTTCTGAAGCAGCGCGGCATCCTCAGTATCTTCCCGGGGGGTGAGCGGCTCGCCGCGCATATAGGCAAGATCGAGCGCCGTCGCATGCGCGCAGCCGACGAACCGCATCAGGTCGGTCGCTGAAAACAGGATGGTACTCCCGATCGTCCTCACTTGGCCCCCTCGATTTGCCCTGCGCCCCGCGAGGGAATCACCTCGACAGACGCTACCCTGATCCTTAGCATGCGAGGGTGTCAATCTCTGACATGGACGTGTAATGACTTTCGCCAAGGCCAACGATCTTCTGCGCCTCGCCCAGCTCGCCGCCTCGCGGCGTTTGGGCATCAGTCTTGAGGAAATCTCTCAGGAATTCGGCATTTCGCACCGAACGGCGCAGCGCATGACGAGCGCGCTGGAGGATAATTTCGCGAATGTCGTTGTTGTGGAAGATGATGATCGCCGCCGGCGCTGGCGCATCCAAAGTCCCATCCCCGAGCGGCTGCAACCGCGCCAGGAAAACACCATCGAGGCTTTGGAAATCGCCGCCCGCGCGGCCCGCGATGAGAACAGGCTCCGCCATGCCCGCGCCCTGGAAGATCTCAGAGACAGCCTGATCACGCGCCTCTCGCCGCGAGATGCGCTGCGCTCCGAAGCCGATGCGGAGGCGGTGCTATCGGCTTTGGGCCAAGTGGCGCGGCCAGGTCCAAAGGTCGGGATGAAACCCGAGGTCACCGACGTTTTGATCGAAGCTCTGCGCGGACCGTTCAAAATGCGTATTGTCTATGGCGAGACTGACGCCGAAACCCGGACGGTCGAGCCGCATGGGCTGTTGCTGGGATTGCGCAGTTATCTCGTCGCGCGCCAAGCGGATCGAGGCGAGAATCTGCGCCATTTTCGTCTCGACCGCATTCATAGCGCTGAATGCCTCGATGAGAGTTTTCCTATCCAATCCGGTTTTTCCTTAAACGATCATGCGGCGCAGGCCTTCGGCGCTTATCAGGACCCCGCCCAATATGGCGAGATCGTCTGGCGGTTTCTTCCCGAAGCAGCCTCGCGCGCGGCGGAGTTCCAATTCCACCCCAACCAGTCGGCCGACTATCAAGATGATGGCAGTTTGATCGTGCGATTTCAGGCGGCGGGTTGGCTGGAAATGGCATGGCATCTCTATCAATGGGGCGACAAGGTAGAGGTTTTGGAACCACCTGGATTGCGGGCGCTGGTCGAAGGCCATGCGCGTTCCGACTTCCCGGCTCTGCCCTAGGGGCTCAACTGTACCGTCCTCAGTGATGACGGTTTTCAATTGAACTCAGCGAAGAAGCTGCCGCCGCCCCGTGGGAACGCTTACGGAAGATCACCTTCAGGGTTGATTGATCTCTGATATCCCCGCCTGACGCAGAAAATCAGCGGCCCCTAGGTTCATGTCGATCTCCATTCCGGATCTGAGCCAATGATAGACGAAAGGCAGGAGCAGCGGATTGCTGGTTCTGCGCTGGAATATGCTGTTCTGAAATTCGCGTGACCGTCTTTCGCACTCACTGTCGTCGCAACCTCCCGCGAGCGCCAGTTCCCATAATGCTTCCGCCTCCGCGCGGGCCAATTTCTGAGCATCGGCAGCGTCACGCTGCCGGAAAGCATCGCGCACCGCCCAGGACAGTACTGGGGTTGCTGGAACCAAGACTGTAACAACGAAATCGGTGAAGGGCAGATTGAGGGCTAGCCCAGCGACTACCAGTGCAAGCACAATTGCCACCGCCCCAGCGACCAACAAGAAACTGTAGTTTTCGCGCAGCCTTGCGTCATACCACAGATTTGTTCGCTGGCAGATTATCCGCGCCAAATGCAATGGCGCCCGTCCAACAGCGGCCGGATACCAATCGATGAGCTTTGCATCGCCCTTGGGCCATCGCCGATCAGCCTCGGCGATAATCTCCGGCTCAAGCGGCTTGCCGGCGGCGAACTTGCTCCATGGCAGTTTTAGAAGGTCGCAGTCGAACTGCTCGCAGATCAGAGCCGCAGTCTTCAAGCGGCGCTTCAAGGCTCTGTCGAGAAATCCGATGTCGATAAGCGTGAGGCTGACCGATACCGCGGCGGCGATCGGGCGTATCGCTGGCATGAATAGCGCGACAATCGCCATCACAACCGGGACAACGACAGTCAATGTGACCTGCATCAACTGCAGATGGGTGGCACGCCGATAGATTTCTGACCGGGCGCGCAGCAGACGCAAGAAATGCGGTGCGTTCTGACGCTCAGCTATGTCGTTCATATTCATTCAATCACCACATGGAACGGCTGACTTTGCCCGACAAGGACATCGTCAGCCATCCTGATGATGAAGGCCTCTGCGAGATGCACGCCACGATAATGAAGCTCCTCCCACCGCCGTCCATTTTGCTGGGGCGTATAGAAGTCGCCGCGCCCCTGCCGCAGTGACAGCGCCGCAGCGCCGGTGTTGGTGATGCGCCACTGTACCCGAAACCCGGCGGGCAACAGCTGTCCTCCGCCGATCCTTGCTTCGAACCACAGGCCTCCCCGACGAGGCAGCACCTCTCCTGGCGTCACCACCCGAATTGGCGTGGAATTGCGGGATTGATGCCAGGTCGCCGTGACATGGACGTCGCGCGATACGTGCGCCGCCTTGAGCCAGCTGGGCTCGAGCATATGCGGGGGCCGGTAAAAGAAGTCCGGGAGGATCGACACGCCATAATCACGAACGACCTCTACCAAGCTGTCGAGATGAGCAGCTGTACTGGTCAGCAAAGCTCGCACTCGCGACACGCCCTCCACATTGGTCTTGGAAGCTTCTACCACTTCTCCCTTGGCAAAGGCGTCCCCGAAAACACGGCGCCACGCGGTGATGCTGGAAGCGCGATCTTCCGCGACATAGGCCTCGTCAATCCATCCACGATATTTGTGAATGAAGGACCTGAAGTTCAGGTACTGGGTATCGGTCCAGCTAGCGGCAAAATCCTCGCTCGAAAGCTTCGGGTTCTCCACGCGCGGCTTGGTCGGCCTATCCTGCAGCCAATCATCAAGCCGTCCGATGACCGTCCGCAAGGTGGTGGGTACATCAGAAAATGCGTCGGAATCCTTATCATACCAGTGAATCTGCATGCCCAGAAGAGTCGTGAGCAAAACCGAAGGGCAGGTGAACGTGGTCTTGATGTCCCGGAGATACTTCATCAACCGCGTCACTTTGCGGAAGCTGTTTGATCCCGACAGCGTGTTGCGCTCACGAAGCCATGCCGTAAATTCGACCGGTTCGCTCGCATCGAAGCGGTCGGCCGCACGATTGCAGACTTCCATGCTTCCGTCATATTTCCGCGATCGAACCAGCGGGGCGATATCCACCTTGCGTTCGCCGGGATAGGTGACGGTGACACAATAATCCCAGGTTTTGGCCTTAGAGCCATAAACGGAGCTGTCAGCGAATGCCTTTCCCAGCTTCGCAACATAGTCCTTCGCGCTCCAGCCATCGACAGGGTCCACCACAACCAGCACGTCGGCATCGAATTCGCCGCCATCAACCGGCTTAATAATCGTGTCATGCGCCCACGAGCCCTGCTCTTCAAATCCACGGACACGGGGAGACCATTCGCATTGACGGATGAAATTCCTGATCGCTTCGACATTGGATTCAAGCAGGTCGATGCGGGTCTGATTGAGGTTGACCGTGTCTTTGAGAAGCGACGTGAATTGAGAAACCAGCTTCATGATATCGCCTCAGGCCGCCAGAGCGATGGTCGTGCGCTGCGCACGATTGAAAGCGAAACCTGCCGGTGCGCTGGCACGCGTCCGGAAAAACGCGACCGTATCGGCGTGGAGATAAACACGGTCAAGAGGGCTCAGTAGCCAGCTCTCACCATAGATTTCCAGCCAAACATCCGAGTTTTGTGTCGGCAATCCACCGAGCGCGAGAATGTCCTCAGTGGACACAGACGGTTGATTGGTTGCCCGCAAGCAGCCGTCGATGTCGATGATGTGGCGGCCGATCGCGGTACTATTTTCGCATTTCATCCTGTCGTCTCCGATTCGGTTGTACAACACTACAATCGGCGATGAGGGTGACAAAAATGGACACCCAGACTTGCGGTGCTTTATCCTCAATTCGCGGCACCACCTAGCTAACGGCGCGGAATCTGCTTGATTGACGACCGCTTGCCCTCGGGCGAAGCTGAGACAGCAACTTGAAGCGATCTCGATGACACTGTAGCGCTAGGCACCGCAGTAGTTGCAAGACAATGCGGCCAGGGACGGGTAGGACGATCCTATGACGTCCTTCCTGCTCCAGCGGCGACCTGAGATCGCGATCGATTTCGGAACCGCGAACATCCGCGTTCTGCGTCGCGGCGACGGTCTCGTTTTCGACGAGCCATCGCTTTGCTGTGTCGCGGGCAAGCATAACACGACCAGCCTGTTTGCCGCCGGCCGCGAGGCCTATGCGATGATCGACCGCACGCCAGCGGCCCTGCGCATTGCGCGGCCGCTATGTCGCGGGGTGCTACAGGATATCGATGCCGCGAAACGGGTGTTGCGCTATGCCCTGTCGAAGGCCAGGGGCCGGAGCCGCTGGCGCACGCCCGCCGCCATCATTGGCGTGCCCGCCGATGCGACCCAGGCGGAGCGCGGAGCCATGCTCACCGCCGCCGCCGACGCCGGGCTCGGCCCGATCACGCTTTTGACCGAGCCGCTCGCCGCGGCCATCGGGGCCGGGCTTGCCGTCGATGAGCCCGCCGGATCGATGATCGTGGAATGCGGCGCGGGAACGACCGAGGTTGCAGTCTTCTCGCTTGGCGGGATTTGCGGCACCGGATCGGTGCGGATCGGCGGCGACACGCTCAATCGCGCGCTCGCCGACCAGGTCCATCTCCAGCACAAATTCCTCATCGGCGATCGCTCGGCCGAACAGCTCAAGCTCGACTATGTCGCGCATAAGAGCTCACGCAGCGCGCAAGGCGATGCGATACCCGTCAGCGGACGCTGCCTGCGCACCGGCCTGCCCAAGACGATTGCGATCAAGATGGCCGATCTCGACCGGGTCGTCGAAAAACATGTGGCCCAGATCGTAAAGGTCGTGCGCGACGTGCTCGGGCAGACCGCGCCAGACCTCAGCCAGGACATCCACGACAAGGGCATCCTGTTGACCGGCGGCAGCGCGTTGGTGCCCTTGATGTGCACCATGATCGCAGACGCAACGGGTCTTGAGGTCATGACGGCCAATGAGCCCGCGCAATGCGTCGCCAAGGGCCTCGAGCGACTGCTCGAAGCTTGATGGGACGAAGCCTGAAGCCGATCTAGTCAGAGCCGAGCGGTGCACCCAAGGGGAAAGCGCGGACTGCCGCGCTCAAAGGGACGGCATCAGCACATCCACCCTGCCGAAAGATACGAGGCGTGTGGAACACCAAAGCTTTAGGCCGCTTGCTCAAAGGCCTCCTCGCCTGGCGCCCGGAGCATGTAGCCGCGGCCCCACACCGTTTCGATATAGTTTTCGCCGCCGCATGCGAGGGTCAGTTTCTTTCGTAGCTTGCAGATGAAAACATCGATGATCTTGAGCTCCGGTTCGTCAATGCCGCCATAAAGATGGTTCAGGAACATTTCCTTGGTGAGCGTTGAGCCTTGGCGCAGGGCCAGCAGCTCGAGCATCGCATATTCCTTGCCTGTCAGATGTATGCGGGCCCCGTCGACTTCGGCGACCTTCCCATCAAGGTTCACGGCAATCTTGCCGATACGTATGACGGACTCGGCATGACCCTTCGACCGGCGGACGACAGCGTTGATCTGCACGACCAGCTCGATCTTATGGAAGGGTTTGGTCAGATACTCGTCCGCGCCCATGGCGAAGGCACGGACCTTGGAATCCAGTTCCGCAATCCCCGAGAGGATCAGCACCGGAGTGTCGACTCGGCCCATCCGCAGCTTCTTGAGGACGTCGAAACCGTGCATGTCCGGCAGGTTGAGGTCGAGACAGATGAGATCGTAATCATAGGATTTGCCGAGATCGAGGCCCTCCTCGCCCAAGTCGGTCGAGTAGACATTGAACCCCTCGGCACTCAGCATCAGCTCGAGGGCACTCGCGACCGCAGCGTCGTCTTCGATCAACAAAACCCGCATGCAATGTCCTACGTTGATAGCCTGGTTAAAGCGCTATGACACGGCTTGGTTAAAAAGCCTCGCTCCGCCCTTCTTCTGAGGCGGGCATGCTAGCGATCAACTCACTTGTCGAAGCGAGAATGTGCCGCGCGGCACTAAGCGCGGCACATGTTGATTGAATTCGACCTCTCATTGATTATTTAGGATATCATGCTATATGGATATCCATCATATCCAGTGAGGCGATCATGACCACCGCAACAGCGCCGGATTTTTCAGACGTCCGTATCAAACCCCTTACCGGCTCCGCGCGGGATGTGCGCGCGCGTCTGAAGGACAATGGCGGCCCCATCATCGCCTTTCAGCTGGAACATGCTGGAGACGCGGCAGCCACGGCCTTCGCGGAGGCGGTGCGCCTGATCGCGCCGATGATCCTTCGCAACCTCGCGGACCGTGAGACCGCAACTCTCGAAAAGCTGGTCGACGCGCTCGTCCCCGCCGTTTCGCCACCCGAACATCTGCTCACCCAGGCTCGTATGAACGCCGAAGCCCGCAAGGCTGTGCTGGAAGGCGCGGAATGGCTCACTGCGGCCAAATTGTCCGAAATCGCAGGGTTTACTGGGCTGAACTCGAGCGCCCAGCCAAATAAATGGAAGCGCGAAGGTAGGATCTTCGCGCTGCGCCATGATGGCAATGATCTCTACCCAGCTTATGCGCTCGACCCGGAGGCGCAATATCGGCCGGTAAAGGGTCTCGCTCCCATTCTCCAGGTTTTCGGGGATGAGCTCGATGCCTGGGACATCGCGATCTGGTTCGCGTCCGCCAACGGGTTCCTGGGCGGCGCTCTGCCACAGGATCTCCTCGTCAGCGATCCCGAGCGCGTACTCGCGGCTGCGCACGACGAGGTCGCCGGCGTGCGTCATGGCTAAACGAGCCAAACCCCGCGACGCGGGTGCCGATCCAGCCAAGCCGCGAACGCGCAAGAAGGCGCCTGTCGCTCCGGCTCCCGCCCCTGCCGGAGCGATCCCTTCGCGCACGATCGCCTCGCCGCCCGACAACCTCGATGCGCTCGTCAAACGAACAAGCTGGTCAGCGAGCCAGACCATCCATCGCATTCACCCCGATGAATATGCCCCGGACGCATTCAATCCCGGGCCCGGCGGCAATGCCCGCTTCAGCCCGATCCGCGATGCCGCGGGTGACGCGATCCCGACCATCTATGGCGGCACCACGCTCGAATGCGCTGCCATGGAGACGGTATTCCACGATGTACCGCACGCGCCTGGCCTGAAGAGCGTCGCAAAAAGGAAACTCAGGAAGCACCACTATTCCCGCTTGCAGCCAGCAGCCGACCTGACACTGGCGGACCTGAGCAGTACCGCGCTGCGCAAGATCGGCATTCCGCGCGTCGACCTCATCGACAGCGACAAGGACATCTATCCGCAGACCCGCGCCTGGGCAGAGCCCATCCACGCCCAATGTCCGGACGTTCAGGGGCTGGGATGGGTATCACGCCAGGACGATAGCGCACGCGCCCTTATTCTTTTCGAGGACCGTCTGCCCGCCGCGCCGTTCAGCCATATCGAAGCGCCGGTCGACATCGTCGCGGATGCCGATACCTTTGCAGCGCTCATCGACCTCGCTGACACAATCGGCGTCAAGATCACCGGCAAGTAGCGTCGGCAACTGGCACGACAACCCTGGCAGCCAGGCACACTCCTCCTGCGAACGCGAGCTACTTGGGCCTGCTGCACGTCATTTTATTGCGTATGATCCATAGGCGCCGGGAGCGCAGCCAGGCCTAGCGCGTTCCACGACCGAAGGATCATGCGAGGCAGGACATGAAAGCAGCTGACAGAATCATCGAACGCGCCACGGCCCCGAGCCGGCGTCGGAAATTCATCCGGTCGCTCGAGGAAACCGCGGCACGGGCAGTGGTCACCGCAACCGTCACTTTCGCGGTGGGCTGGGTGCTCAAGAAGATGTTCGAAAGGTCGGTGGCCGAAGCCGCCGAAGAAGGCGCAAAGGCAGGCGCTGCGGACGCTGACGCCGGAGCGGCTGGCTCCGCCCAGCAGGGCGCTTCCGCCTAGGGGAAAGCGCTTGGGCGCTTTCCATTCGAGCCCAGCCCGCCGATACCGAACAGAATGCTGCTAAGCGGTGAATTCACGAAAGCCTTGGGCCGAGCCGCTCGATGACCATCGCGATCCCTTGCCCGCCGCCGATGCACATGGTCACGAGGGCGTAGCGGCCGCCGGTGCGGGTCAACTCGTAGAGCGCCTTTACCGTCAAAATGGCTCCGGTCGCGCCCACGGGATGGCCAAGACCTATCCCGCTCCCGTTGGGATTGACCTTCTCCGGGTCGAAACCCAGCAATTTGCTCACGGCGCAGGCCTGGGCGGCAAAAGCTTCATTCGCCTCGATGACATCCATGTCGGCCAGAGTCAGCCCGGCGCGGGCCAGAGCGATCGGTACGGCTTCGACCGGGCCCAGTCCCATGACTTCCGGCGCGACGCCGGCATGGCCCCAGGCGACGACCCGCCCCATGGGCTGCAAACCACGGGCCTGTGCCGTCCGCTCCGACGCAAGGATCACCGCCGCGCCGCCGTCGTTGATGCCGCTCGCATTGCCGGCCGTGACGGTACCGCCCTCGGGTTTGAATATCGGCTTGAGCGATATCAGACTTTCGGAGGACACGTCCTGACGGACATGCTCATCGACTTCGAACGACCTGACTTTCCCCCGCTCCCTTACTTCGACCGCCACGATCTGCGACTTGAAGCGACCTTCCGCGATCGCACGGGCCGCTCGGGCATGGCTTTGCGCGGCTAGCGCATCCTGCGCCTCGCGGCTGATCCCGTGGCGCGCGGCGACATTCTCGGCGGTGACCCCCATATGCCCCGCGCCAAACGGATCGGTCAGAACCGCGCTCAGTGCATCGACCATCACCTCGTCGCCCAGAGGTGGCGCGGGTCGCTGTGGCGGGGTGCCGAGGGTTAGAGGCTCGCGCCGCCGACGCTGGCCGAAGATGTGCTTGGTCACGTCTCCTTGGAACCAGGATCGGTGTTGCGATCGCTTCGGAGCGCTAATGGATGCAGTGTGCCACTTGCTCGGCCAGGATACCAAGCTTGTGCAAGGGCCCGTCCCCGATGCGACGGCCTTCATATTGTTCCGCGGTCCATCGAAAGGCATCGAACGCGCTGCCTAAGGGTCCGGCGGACATCGCCGCGCAGCGGCCAAGGCCTGCCTCCAGAAACCAGCAACCTTGGTGGTCACTGTGACAATCCGACTCCAGGCGAACGAACAGGGCAATCAGGCGATCGTCCCGAAAGACCTGCAGACCCTGAACATCCTCGCAGCCCGTGTCGACGCACACGGGGGAAAAGCTGTAAGGCATCTGTCTACTCCAGAAGCGAACCCTTACAGATTTGCGCCACTCTCGTCGTTAACTTCGATTTTGTGACCACGCGATTTGTCGCCGATGCTCCACGACACGCCGAATTGTATCGCGGTGAGGCTTGTTCTTTTTCACCGGCGTTCCACAGTCTTCCCCGCTCTTTCCGCCGACTTTCCCACTGCGCGCGAACCAGGCGCGTCCCTGGTGTGCCTTTGGCGATAATCCCCATCTTGCTCGCGCCTATGGGCGGGCGGCGACTGGCCAACTAGGGCCGGCGCTTGCCCAGGCGATAGTAGCGCTGGCGGAGGCGGCTCCCACGCCGGGTCACCCTGCCCTGCCCGGCAGGTCCTGCTCGCTGCATGGTCTCGAGCGCGCGGCGTAGGCCATGGATCTGGTCGAGCAGGTGGAGAACGATCTCGATGCCTTCGTCGTTAATCCCGAAATCGCCTTCCAGCTGATGAATGAGCCGTGCTCTGGCGGCATCCATTTCCGAGAGCTGCAACGTGCCGGAGTGCTCGGCGACCAGCCATTCGCGCTCGATCCAGGTCGTCAGAACCTTCCGTGCGATACCCGTGCGCTGCACGAAGTCGTCCAGGTCGATCATCGGCTTGTCTCCCGCGGATTGTGTGCCCTGCCCGCCTCCCAGCTTTTCACGAAGGCTTCGAGCTCCGGATCGGTCGGCTTGGGCAGTACGATCTTGAGCCTGACCAGTTCGTCGCCGCGGCCGCCGCCTGCACGCGGGGCCCCCTGCCCCTTCAGCCGCAATGTGCTGCCGCTGTTCGAACCGGCCGGCACCGTCATCGACACCTGGCCCGTCGGTGTCGCGACCTGGATCTTGCCGCCGAGCACCGCTTCGCTCAGCGAGATCGGAACCTCGAGAACGAGATCGTCGCCTTCTTGCGCAAATCGCGGATCGGGCAGAACCTCGAGCATGATGTAGGCGTCACCGGGGCCGCCGCTGCCAAAGCCCATCCCGCCCTTGCCCTTGAGGCGCAATGTCTGGCCATCGGCGACCCCGGCGGGAATCTTGACGTCGAGCGTACCACCACCCGGCAGGGTCAATCGCTGTTCGCCGCCCGTGATCGCCTGCGCCAAGGTCAGACCCAGGCGGAACTGGAGATCCTCGCCGCGCCGATTGGGCCGCGCTCTCCCACGTTGCCGGAACAAGTCGGCGAACAGGTCCTCGTCGAAATCCGCAAAGCCGCCGCTGTTGGCATATCGGCCGTAATCATTGCTGGCATAGTCCCGGTAATAGCCCTGCGGCGGTCGCTCGGCGCCGGTCTCGTCGATCTCGCCGGCGTCGAAGCGACGCCGCTTTTCGGGATCGCGAAGGAGATCATAGGCTCCCGCGACGGCCTTGAACTTGTCTTCAGCCGTCCGGTCGCCAGGATTGAGATCGGGATGGAGGGTCTTGGCGAGCTTTCGATAGGCCTTCTGAATTTCATCCGCCGAGGCTGTCGGCGATACCCCCAAGACCTCATAAGGACTGCTCAACGTGGTGCCCTCGCTCCTGTATCATTGGCCCAGCGCGGCATAGCCGCGCTCATCCAATTTTGTTGCGGTCGGGACAAAAACAAGATTTCGGTTAGGGCTGGCAGCACGATTTTCTTCTGGCTCCGTGCCACCGTCGGGGCCGCCGGCAAATGATCGCTGACACTCAATCCAACCTCTAATCTGCATCAACCGAAGCGGCGAGCCGCCACCACGACAACCGCAAAAACCGTGAACGATAGGACGAGACTGCCAAGGACGTAGCCTATCGCCGCGGCCTGTTCGCCGCGTTCCCACAGGCTGTACGCGTCAAGGCTGAACGTCGACCAGGTGGTGAAGCCGCCGATGAGGCCGGCGGCGCTCGCTGCCCATGCCCCGGCTGGCGGGTTCTAACCCAACCGAGGCGCGCCGCCTCTGCGGCTCGCAACCAGGCCGGACGACGACGCCAAGCGGCCTTCAGGCCTGTCCAACTCACGGCGCGCCAGCGTCATGGCAACGACCACGCCCGCCGCGAACAGCGCGCCCTCGACGAACGCAGAGGCCGCCTCGGCCACCGGACCAAGACCTTGCTCGCCGAACAGGCCGCCGATCTGCGCAAGGCCGATCCGCGACTGCGGGAATGTTTGGACGAGTTGCTCGAAGCTCCCCGCCAGAAGGTGGCCGCCAAGAAGAACGACAACGCTCCCGGCCGCACCGCCGCAAAGCGCCGCCCGCGCTGTGACAGAGCGAAGGGAACGATCAGAGCCGCCCATGCTCGACAGGGTCGCGCCAAGACCCACCCCGGCACCCAGGAAAAGCCCTTCGAGCCCGCCCGTAATCGCAGCCGGCGACTGGCCGAACAGGAGATTGAACGCGTCGATCCCGAGCAACTTCACGACGGCGCCGACGATCATTCCGCCCGCAGCGCCGCCAAGAGTGAGCCACGGGCGTTTGCCCGCGGTCTCGGCTATGGCGATCCCCAGGCTGACGCCCGCGCCGCCCACGAGAGCCACCGCCAGGGTGAGCCAGAGCAACACGAAGACGGAGGACGCGGCGCCGCCTCCGTTTGGGAGCGGCGGCGTCGCGGCGATAAAGCCGTATGCGAGCCCGCCGATCAATCGGCGCCCAGCGTCCCGGCTCCCGCCATCATCGCCATGCGGCGGAGCGCCGAGGGCGCGGCCGACGGGGGAAGCGTGTGGGGGGCCGCGTTGTCGACCGGGGCAGAGCCCTCGCACCAGCGGACCTCCGCAATGAAGCGGTAGCCATGCTTGGGTACCGTCTCGATGAAACGCGGACGGCTCGCATCGTCAACCAGGCGCTGGCGAAGGAGCCGGATGCACTGGGTCAGCGCCTCGTCGGTGACAGGCACGTCCTTCCAGACTTCACTTAGAAAACGGTCCTTGCTGATAAGCGACCCGGCATTGCGCACGAGAAGTCCCAGTGCGTCGAGATAGCGAGCGTTGAGCTCGACCGGAACACCGTCACGCAGGAGGCGCCGATCATCGGGGTCGAGGACAAACTGGCCGAAATGATATCCCCGCGGCGGCACTTTTCAGCAAAACCTCATCTGTTTCTCATGACGCTCATCGGTCTTTCCGGAACCCTGATGACCTCATCTTGAATGGAGGCGATATCATGAATAATCATCGGAACGATAGTGACGCAGCGCCAGACAATGGCAGGCTCAAGCGTAGACTCAACCCGTGGAGGATCTCGGCCTGGGGGCTCGCGTTGCTCCTCCTCGCGCTCCCCGCCATCGCAATGCGCTACACCCCGCAGGTGCGCTGGGACGAAACCGACTTTCTCGTCATGGGCCTCATGCTCGGCGGAATGGGGCTCGCCGCCGAATGGCTGATCCGGCGCTCGCCCAATCTCGGGTCCCGCGCGGCCAGCGTGGTATCGGTCCTCACCGTTTTCCTGACGATCTGGGCAAATCTCGCGGTCGGCATGATCGGATCGGAAGACAATCCCTTCAACCTCCTCTTCGCGGGCGTGCCTGTCATCGCCCTCATCGGCTCGGCGATGGCGCGCTTCAAGCCGCGCGGCATGGCGATCTCCCATGGCGCGGCTGCCGCTGCCCAGGCAGGCATCGCGGCAATGGGCGCACAGATTGACGCGCGCGGCGGGACATTCAGCGCCCTGTTCGCAGGCCTCTGGCTTATCGCCGCGGTCCTCTATTGGCTGGCCGCTTCGAGGGCCGAGGGCGCGGCGACATCGTCGCGGTAGCCCTTGATCCAAGTAGCCGCGCTCGCTTTTGGCGCCGCTGGGCTGAGCGATCTGTCCGCCTTATCGCTGCGCAAGTATCGGCGCGGCTTAAAGCCTGTTGACGCTCTGACCGATGATGCCCACCCCTTGGTGCAACGCTGCCCCGGCCCCGATGCGAACTGGAGACGTGACATGAACCTTGCCGATCTGCTTCCCGAAGGAAGCCTCGACGCCTTGACCCAGCAACTTGGCATTACGCGCGAAGATGCCGAGCGCGGGGCGCAGGCTCTTCTTCCCTCGCTCATCGGCGGTATCAACGGCAAGACGGCGGCCCCGGTTGAACCGGCAGGTCTCGCGGCGCAGGTCCAGGCGCTGGGTGGCTCGGCGCTCATCGATAATGTCGTCGGCTCCAACCCCACTGACACCGGCCTTGGCAATCAACTGCTGGGGAGCCTGTTCGGCTCGAAGGACGTAAGCCGCGAGGTCGCCGGGCAAGCATCGCAGGCCACTGGCCTCGATCCCGCGATCCTCAAGAAGATGCTCCCTATCCTCGCGATGCTCATCGCGGGGCACCTCGCCAAGCGCTCCGGGGGGCAGCAGGGCGGACTGGAATCCATTCTGGGCAGCATCACCGGTGCGCTCGCCGGTAGCGGCGGGTCCTCCGGGACCGCCACACCAGCCGGCGGACTCGGCGGCATATTGGGATCGATCCTGGGCGGCCGTTGACCGCCCTCCCTTTCAACCGACTTTGGGGCAGGCCTGCTTATGGACGACCGCGCGCAGATCGAGCATGCCGAAGGCCGGCTTCGCGCGGCGATGCTCACCAGCGATGTGGCGACCCTTGATGCCCTGCTCAGCCCGGACGTGACTTTTACCAACCAGGTCGGCGCGCGGCTCAACAAGGGCGATGATCTCGGCGCTCACCAGTCCGGCCTGCTTCGCATCGAACAACTGGACCCCGTCGAGCCACCCCTCGTTCGCCTCCTGGGCGACAGCGCGGTGGTCTGCCTCACAGTCCATTTGTCGGGATCTTACGACGCGCAACCGTTCAGCGGCACCTTCGCCTATACGCGCTGCTGGCACCGGCTGCCGGGCGATCAATGGCGCATCGAGGCGGCCCATTGCTCGCCCGTCGTTCGGCCATGATCGTTCCGCAGGATCGGCGCGGCCGTTGACCGGCCGACCGCTTCCCTCGCGCTCCTAAGCTCGCAAGGCCACAGCCTGGAAGGCGCTCGCCGCTTGCGGACGCCCGAACAGCCAGCCCTGCAAGCGGCCGCAGCCGGCCAGGCGCGCAAGCTGTGCCTGTCCCGGTGTCTCGATCCCTTCGGCGCAGACTTCAAGATGATAGGCCTTCGCCAGGCCGACGATGGAGACCAGCACCTCTCGCATGTCAGGCTCCGATTCCAGCGGAGCGAGGAACGACCTGTCGATCTTGAGCCGGTCGATCGTGAGTTGCTGGAGATAGGCGATGCTCGCAAACCCGGTGCCGAAGTCGTCGAGGGCCATGCGGATACCGAGTGAGCGCAGACGGTCGATCACAGCCGCCGCGACCTGGGGACGGCGCAGCAGCAAGCTTTCGGTGATTTCCAGCTCCAGCCGCTCGGGGGGAAACCCGGTCCGTTCCAGGACCTGCTGAACCTCGTCGTAGAGATTGCCATCCCAGAATTGCGCCGGCGACAGGTTGACGGCCAGATCGAGCCCGGTCTCGCGCATTTCCCGGCAGGCATTGAGCAGCACCTGGCGGCCGATCGCATTGATCAGCCCGCTGATCTCGGCGATGGGAATGAAGACATCCGGCGGGACATCGCCATGTACGGGATGAGACCAGCGCGCCAGCGCCTCGACGGCCACGACCTCGCCCAACTGGGCATCGACGATCGGCTGATAGCGGACGTAGATCTCTTCGTTCTCGACCGCGCGCTTGAGATCCTGCTCGAGCCGCTGGCGCCGTTCATGGCCTTCGTCGAGCGAGGGGTGGTAAACCTGCGCGCAGTTCCGGCCCGCATCCTTGGCGGCATACATGGCGACGTCCGCTTTGCGAATAAGCTCTTCCGCGCTGTCGCAGGATGTGGCGCTCTCGAAATAGCCGATGCTGGTCCCGATCGTGATGCTGTAGGCGCCAACCTTGAAGGGCGTCGAGAACGCTTCGAGAATGGCCTCGCATGTCGCGGCCGCCACGCCAGACGATGGCGATCTCAAGAGAACGGCAAACTCGTCGCCGCCCGCGCGCGCGATAAAGGCCTCGCCCGCCGCGGCCTTCAGGCGACCAGCAGCTTCCTTGAGCAGAAGATCGCCGGCACTATGGCCGTAGACATCATTGGCGTCCTTGAACCCGTCGAGATCGAGGAACAGCAGGGCCAGTCCTTGCCTTGCCGCGACAAGCTCGCCCAGTCGTTCCCCCAACGCGCGGCGATTGGGCAGTTCGGTCAAGGGATCGTGATCCGACAGATGCCGGGCGAGCAGTTCGCTTGCGCGCAGCGCCTCGATCGACTGGCTGCCCCGGCGAAGAATAAGCCCGGCCGCCACAAAGGCGACGAAGGCCACCGCCAGGATCGCCGGCACCAGATGCTGCCTCAGCGATGCACCCGGATGATGCGACCGCCATTCCAGCCAGGCGATCCGTTCGCCCGACCGGCCCTTGATGGCGATGGCGTCCATTCCGGCTGTCCGGTTCCCCAGCGTCAGCCGCACATCGTGTACATTGAGTTCGCGCGTGAGGTCCGCCAAAAACGCCTCGTCGACCTGCCGGGCGATGACCAGAAGGCGGGTCGGCCCTCGGGGCGCCGCGATCTTACCCGTCAAGGGCACTACGGCGGCCGTAGCATAGACCAGGACCTGGTTGCCCGAGCGCGTGAAGCCGCTGACGATCGGACTGCCCTCGGGCGGCAAGCGCCGCACTTCGGCGATAGATCGAACGAAGTCGGCGCCAAGACGCAGTTGAGCGGTGTTCGGGGCGATCTTCCGGTCTTTAAAACTGTAAAGGGTCCGATCGTCCGCGCCGAGCACGAAGATGTCGGAATATCCCTGGGTGCGGCCCAGATAGGCCACGACATTGTCGTCCATCCAGGCCGCATCGAAACGCGAACCGATGTGACGCACGGCATCGTCCCATTTGGCGTAATCCTGCAGATCGTGCTGCACCATCGCGGACGCGGTGGCGAACACGCCCCCGAGCGCCTGGCGCTCCCGCTCGAGCTGCTGGGCATCCTGCGCGCGGGTACTGAGGAAGATGAGCAGGAAGATGAAACCGAAGCATACGCCGAGCAGCGACAGGAGCGGCCAAAGATACTGCCTCGGCACAGAAACGCGGAGAAGACGGACAGCTGCGGCCATGGATTCGCGATATCGCAACTAGGTTAAAGCTCTCCTGTCGGCTGCCTCGGGAACGGATGCTCCCCCGCGACCGATCAGGCCGCGCTGGCCTCGTCATAGGCCTGCGTTTCGGCAGCGATGAGAATGTCGGCAAGCATCCAATAGGCCTCGCCCCAGGCGGCTAGCACATCGTCCGTGGCGACTTCGGCGCCCAGCACCTCACGGATCGCCGGGAGGAGAGCGGCCGCGACATGGGGATAATGCTCGGGCCTGACGCCGGTCTCGACGTGCCGGGCGACCATGCGCTGCACGGCGCTCCCAAGGTTCTGGAGCTTGTCGATATTTTTGGCATAGGCCAGGATCGCGCCGGCCAGCCGGCGCGGCTGCTCGCCGCTTTCCTGCGCCGCGCGATCGAACATGGCGGCGATCTCGGGGTCCTGCAGCAGCCGGGCATACATGGCCGTGGTGATCTCGACGCCATGCTTCTCAAGAGCGGGGGCCGTGGCCTTGACGATCTCCATGGCGGCGGGTGAGGCTGTACGCATAAGGGAACTCCTTGATAGGCTATTGAGGTTGGGAACGAGGGGAGGTGCCGGTCAGGCGATCAATCCACCCTTAGAAATTCGACGTGGAAGCGAACCGGCCCCACCGGCGCCACATGGTGCAGGATGGTCGGTTCGACCACGCCCGGCTCGCCGGCGACGGTGAGGACCTGCTCCGAAGGCGGCCGACGCTCGTCCGTCACCACATAGCGAAGCGCGCCGTTTTCTACCCGGATGAGGCCCCAGGTGCCCTCCTTGGTCGAAATGGTCGCCCAGCAGGCCTGCCGGGATGGTGGTTTCGGTAAAGGTCGCGGTGCGCTTGTACGGTTTGGCGTTCGCTGGGATCGCGACAGTCATGCGGCGCTCCGTTGGCGATGAAACTGCATTCCCAGCTGAAGGCTTTCGGCGATGCGGCCCGCCTTGTCCTGAAACGCCCTGGCGACGGCCGGCGCGAGAAGTTCGTCCGTGGTCTCTCGCCAGATCGCGAGCCAGCGGGCAAAGGCCTCCTCACTCAACGCCCTTTCGTGACGGATATGGGCGGGCATCGGCTGGCCTTTGTAGCGCCCGCTTGCCAGCATCACCGACGACCAGAAATCCTTCAGCTTCGCCAGATGATGGGGCCAGTCGTCGATGGCACTCTCGAAGATCGGCCCGAGCAAGGCATCCGCCCGGACGCGGGCATAGAAGGCAGGCACGAGCAGGTCGATGGCGGTTTCGTCGATAGAGCAAGCAGACATGTCAGGCGGCCTTGGAGGAAGCGATGATGGTCAGGAGGGCATCAGTGAGCTCGTTGCCGAGCAGCGGCTTTTCGATCAGGACCGCTCCGAGCGGCTTCATCCGTCGCCGGAGTTCCCGCGAGGGATTGGTCGCCAGCAGGATTGCCGGTACGGCGACGCCCTTGTCCCGCAGCTCCTGCAGAAAGCCGATCCCGTCGGCGCGATATCGCTGGTCGATGACAAGGCAATCGGCCGCCGCGGGATCAGCCTCCCGCGCATTGCCATCCGCGGGCAGGAACCCCTCGAGGCTCAGGGCGAACTGCAGGGAGGACAGGACGGGCTGATCGCTTTCGAACAGCAGGACCGGGCGATCCAAGACCATGTCGTGTCCTCCCGCAGTCAGGCCGAGGCTCAGGCGGCCTTCTTCCAGTTCGGGACGAGCTCGGCGTGGGGCGGGCACTGCCCGACGGCTCCAACCGGCAACCCGCCCAGTTCATTGGCGAAGCCGTGGTTGACGTCGCGGTGGTGCGCCTCGTCCGCACGGACGACCAACACCACGTCGCGCAAGGTGGCGTCCTCGGGCAGCCCCCAGTACCGCTTGGCAATCTCGGGCGCCGGCACATTGGCGCTGCGGCCCTCGTCGATTTCCGCGAGATAGTGCGTGTAGCTGATCACCGCCTCTTCCTCGAAATAGCCGACGACGCGGTGGGCCGTCTTGGCGCTCAAGAGATAGAGAGCAAAGAAGAAGACATAGAACACCCATTGCACGCCGATGATCACGGCCCGCTCGAACCAGGTCGGCTTGGAAATCTCGATGAAGGTCATGAGGTGCATGCGCTCATTTTCGGCCTCGTCCATGAGCGTCTTGATCCAGCCCTTGTCGTCACACATGCGGCGCAGGCAGGCGAGGTGGTTGATCGTCGCACCGACCATTCCGGGGACCGCAGCGACGGTCTCGAGCACGACAGCCCGGTGACCATAGCGCTGGGCGAAAAAGGTGTCCGCGCACCAGCGCAGGACCTTGGTGAAGCCGAGCGCGACCTTGTCGGAAAGTCCGCTGGCCTTGTGGTGAACGCCCAGATCGATGAACGGTGCAGTCATTGTCGTGTCTCCGATGGCGACGCGATTGACGGGGCGCCGCTGATGGGCCGTATGTAGACGGGGAAAGGAAGGACGAAAATTTGGATGATGTCCCTACCGCAGTGCTCCTAAGGGACTTACCGGAGGTGGCTCGCGCCAATGGTGCAAGCCGGCTCCTGCCGCGGCTCGCCCTGCCCGCTGCCCTCGGCGTCGCGCTGCTCGCGATCGCCGGCGGCCTCGCCATACGGCTCCTGTTTGCCGATCAGCTCGGCGCGCGCGCGACCTTCATCTTCTTCGTCCCCGGCGTGGTTGCTGCAAGCGCCCTGTCAGGCCTTCGCGTCGGCGCGATGGCTTCGCTGGCCGGCGCAGCCGCCGGCCTGTGGTGCGACCACCTGACAGGCCCGATCGAGGAAGGCAGCGTGATTGCCGCGGTGGCCTTCGTGGCGATCGGGCTCGCCATCGCGCTGGGGGGCGAGTGGTTTCAGCGAGCCCGACTTGCTTCGGACGAGGCCGCTGCCGGCCTCGCCAGCCGAGAGGCGCATCTGCGCTCGATCCTCGACACCGTCCCCGACGCCATGGTGGTGATCGACGCTGCGGGACTCATTCGTGACTTCAGCCCCGCGGCGGAACGGATGTTCGGCTGGAAGGCGCAGGAGATCGCGGGCCGCAACGTGCGGCTCCTGATGCCTGAGCCCTACCGCGGAGCCCATGATGGCTATCTGGATCGCTACTACCAGACGGGAGAGCGCCGCATCATCGGCAAGGGCCGCGTCGTCGTAGGCGAACGTCGCGACGGATCGACCTTTCCGCTCGAACTCGCCGTCGGCGAAGTGCAGGCCAACGGGCAGCGGTTCTTCACCGGCTTCATCCGCGATCTCACCGAACGCCAACATGCCGAGGCGAGGCTGCAGGAACTGCAGAGCGAACTCGTTCACGTCTCGCGGCTAACCGCCCTGGGTGAAATGGCCTCGGCCCTCGCCCATGAACTGAACCAGCCCCTCTCCGCCATCGCCAACTATCTCAAGGGCAGCAAGATGCTGCTCGAACGCGAGGAGGATCGCAACGACCGGGTTATCGATGCGGTCGGCCGCGCTGCCGCCGAGGCGCTGCGCGCCGGGGAAATCATCCGCCGGCTGCGCGATTTCGTCGCGCGCGGCGAAACCGAACGAACGGTCGAAAGCCTGCCGAAGCTTGTCGAGGAGGCGAGCGCGCTGGCGCTCGTCGGCGCCAAGGAGCATGGCATACGCGTCCAGCATGACTTCAGCCCTGAGATCGACCTCGTGCTCGCGGACAAGGTGCAAATCCAGCAGGTGGTGCTCAACCTCGTTCGCAATGCCATTGACGCCATGGCTGGGACTGAATTGGGGCCACGCGCGTTGACCATCGCCATCGCGCCGGCCGACACCGATATGGCGCGGGTGACGGTCGCCGATACCGGCCCGGGCATCGCGGCCGACGTGGCCGACCGGCTGTTTCAACCATTCATCACCACGAAACGCACCGGCATGGGTGTAGGCCTGTCGATCTCGCGCACGATCGTCGAGGCCCATGGCGGGCGCATCTGGGCGGAATCTCATGAAGGGGGCGGGGCCGTGTTCGGCTTCACGCTGCCCAAGGCGGACAAGGAAGGGCCAGGCGATGGCGAGTGACCCGATCGTTTATGTGATTGATGACGACGATAGCGTCCGGCATTCACTGGAATTTCTCCTCGATGTGGCCGGGATACGGGTGCGCTCCTATGCTTCCGCCGACGCTTTCCTCAAATCATCGCCGCCCCTCGCCGGCGCCTGCCTCGTGACCGACGTGCGCATGCCAGGGATGACCGGCATCGAGCTGGCCGAAAAACTGCAGCACGCAGGCGCAGGAGTCCCTGTCATCGTCGTGACCGGCCATGCCGACGTCCCGCTGGCGATCCAGGCCATGAAAGCCGGCGTGGCGGACTTCATCGAAAAGCCGTTCGATGACGAGGTCATGCTGAGCGCGATCCGCAACGCGCTGGCCCGCAACGCGGGAGGTGCCGCCTCCACCGCAGAAAGGCAGGCCATCCTCGACCGCATCGCCACGCTCAGCCCGCGCGAGCGCGAGGTCATGGACGGCCTCGTCGCGGGCCAGGCGAACAAGGCGATCGCCTATGACCTGGAGATCAGCGCGAGGACGGTCGAGGTTTACCGCGCCAATGTCATGATGAAAATGCAGGCAAAGACCTTGTCCGACCTCGTCCGGATGGTCACGATCGCGCGGCTATCCTGACAGGCACAAAGGGGCGTCTTTGATAATCGGCGGAAGGCCTCGCCCGGCCCTCCGCGACCGTCGGACAAGAGAAGGGCCGATCTCAACGAGACAGCCCCTCACCCGTCAAATCACATCGGTTCAATGCTGCGGGCGCCAGATCCGGCACGGACGCCGTTGCGCTCGATGAACTGGAGCGCCGTCTGCGCGACCTCTTCCCAGTCGGGCTCGTTGCAGATGAAGTGGCTCCGGCCAGGAAAGGACACGAACTCCGCAACGCTCCCCTCATCCTTATAGGCCCTGTGGTTCTTCTCGGTCAGATGCGCCGGGATGATCTCGTCCTCCTCACCGCCGATCAGCAGCAAGGGCGCGTGCGGCGCGTCGAGATCGATCCGGCCATCCTCACCCATGCAGTCGCGCAGGATATTGCGGCTGTCATGCGTCGCCGTCGCTTCGAACGCGCGCGCTGCCTCCTCTTCGCTCAAACTGTTGGCGAAAGCGCCGTGGAAGGTCTTGGCATCCATGTAGATCGGTTCGTCACCCTTCAGCGGATTGGCGATGATCGCGCTGTTCTTGAGAAAGCCCCAGTCAAAGTCGACCATGGCATTGGGCGCGACGGAATCGATCGCCACCCCGGCCGACAGCAATCCCCGGCTTAACAGGATCTGGGTAATGAGACCGCCCACCGAATGGCCGATCATCACCGGGCGGCCGAGGCCACGCACCGTAGCCTCGATAGATGCGATGACATCCTTGAGGCGAAGTTCGCCCAGACCCGGCGGCGGATTATCGCGCAGCGAGCGCGGATCACCTTCATGCAGCGGCCAGGCCGGGGCGTGGCAGTTGTATCCCTTGTCGCTGAACATACGGATCCAGTTTTCCCAGCTTTTGGGGTTCTGGAACATGCCGTGGACGAAGACGATGTCGGTCATGCGATAATCTCCTGCTGATCTGCGCCTTCCCGGTGCGCGACCGTTCAGGATGGGTTCCTCGAATGCTTCGAGGCACAGGGACGAGAACGCGCGACCATGAATGGCGTTGCCCGGGATGACTTCTCGCGATGACGGCTCCTCGCCGCGTTGTGGTCCCGGTCGCTTCCTCCATCCTGTGCCGGCGCCTGGGCTCCTAATGTTTCGCTCCGTCGCCGAGGCGAAGAACCGATCCGCGGTGGGCGAGTTCTCTTGTGAGAAGGAGATGTCCATGAGCGATACCCAGGGGATGATTCACGAAGATGCGCTTCCGGGTCACGAGAGCGGTCTCGATCCGCGGCCAGAGTGGCAACCGCGCTACAAGGGTTCCGATCGCCTCGCTGGCAAGGTCGCGATCATCACCGGTGCCGACAGCGGGATCGGCCGGGCGGTAGCGGCGCTCTATGCCCGGGAGGGCGCCGACATCGCGATCGCCTATCTGTGCGAAGATGACGACGCGGCCGAGACGAAGCGCATCGTTGAGGCCGAAGGGCGCAAGGCGATCACCATCCGAGGCGATATCGGAGAAAAGGAAACTTCGGAGCGGATCGTCGCCGAGACGCTCAGCGCGTTCGGAAAGATCGACATCCTGGTCAACAATGCCGGCGAGCAGCATCCCGACAAGGACATCACCGACATTACCGAGGAACAGCTGCGGCGCACGTTCCAGACCAACATCTTCGGGATGTTTTTCCTCGTCCAGGCGGCGCGGCCGCATCTCAAGGAAGGCGCTGCCATCATCAACTGCACCTCGGTCACCATGTACCAGGGTTCAAAGGAATTGCTCGATTACAGCTCGACCAAAGGCGCCATCACCGCCTTTACCCGCTCGCTGTCCGAGAACCTCGTCGGCGACGGCATACGCGTCAACGCGGTGGCGCCGGGACCGATCTGGACCCCGCTCAACCCCTGCGGAGGCGCCAGCCCGGAGAAGCTCGAGCATTTTGGCGAGAACACCCCGATGGGTCGGCCCGGACAGCCCAACGAGGTCGCCCCCGCCTTCCTTTTCCTCGCCTGCGAGGACTCGAGCTACATGTCGGGGCAAGTCCTGCATCCCAATGGCGGCACGGTCGTGAACGGCTGAAGCAAGGACCGGCATTCGGCATCTGCGCAAGGGACCTTTAGACCTTACAGAAAGATCGAAGGTCTGGAAGAAAGCCGGTACGCGCCGTGCGCACCGGTTATCTTCCTTCCGGTAGTCAGCGGCGGGGCGCCGGCACACGGCTGAAGGCGAATTTTTCGTTGAAGGCGGGCCGCCCGCAGCCGGGCGGCCCCACCTGACACACCCCAGCGCTACGGCGCGCGCCTCGGTCGTCGGCCGCAGCTAATATTGGCACGGACAGATCGCCGTGTCCCCTTGCATAGGCACAGTCCTTTTACGCCATGAGCCTGCTAGGGTCCCCGAGGGTTCGCCCGAATAACGGGAGAGACGGGCCAGCGTCCCGCAATTCATTGCATGGCTACAAGGCCGGAACCTTTGCCTTTTCGGCGAGCCGCCGCTGGAGGAAGGCCAGCACGACCGCTTCTTCCGGACGGAGGCGGGACAAGTCTTCGCGCAGCTCCTTCTCGACGGCGTCCCGCGCCTCCAGGACCAATTCGTCGCTCAGGTAGCTCTCGAAGACTTCGGGATGAATGTAGCACTTGCGGCACACAGTGGGCGTGTTGCCCAGCCGCGAAGCGACGGCTTCGATTGCGGTCCGGACATTTCGTTTCGCCGCAGCCTGGCTGTCGACCTTTTCATATTCGGAAAGCGCCAGAGCGGCGAGCACCGTGCCATTCCAGGTACGGAAATCCTTGGCGGTGATGTCCGTCCCGGAAATCTCCCGAAGATAAGCGTTGATATCGTTCGAGGTGACTTCGTACTGCGCGCCGTCTTCGCCCACATATTGGAACAGATGCTGTCCGGGCAGATCCTGGCTGGCCTTGACGATCTTCGCGATGCGCCGATCCTTCAGCTTCAGCCGCCACTGCTTTCCGCTCTTGCCCTTGAAATTGAATCGGAGCTCAGCGCCGTCAATCGCGACATGGCGGTCCTGGAGGGTCGTGAGGCCATAACTCTTGTTCTGCTTGGCATAATCCGCGTTGCCGATGCGGATCATCGTGGTCTCGAGCAGATGCACAACGGCGGCCAGGACCTTCTCACGCGGTAGCCCGCGCTTCTTGAGATCGGCATCGATGCGCTCGCGCACGCCAGGAAGGGCCTTTGCGAAGTCCAGCATGTGCTCGTACTTGGTGCTGTCGCGCACCTCGCGGAAACGCGGATGGTAACGATACTGCTTGCGGCCCTTTGCGTCACGGCCGGTCGCCTGGATGTGCCCGTTTGCCTTGGGGCAGATTCAGACATCGGTATAGGCCGGGGGGATGGCGAGCGACGCGATCCGCTTCACGGTTTTTTCGTCCGTCACGACGTTGCCCCGGGCATCGCGATATCGAAACTTGCCACGGTAGGGCTGGCGCACGATCCCCGGGCCGTCGTCGGTTACGTAGACGAGACCCGCATTTTCCGCGGCTTCCTTCGCATCGACGATCGTTCCTGCCTCGCCGGTGTCAGCCGGCCCATCCTCTTGTGTTTTCATAACCGCTGAAGCGTCCAGCACGGGTTCGCGTTCCCCGCCCATGCCGGACCCTGGTTCGCACTGATCGAGAGCAAGGCCCGAACCTCCTAAGTGTCGGTCATGATCAGGTGCCCGTCCGTGCCCCCGTCGCGCCGGTGATGGGGTCGTGCTTCGGATCGGGAAGCGCCTCCATCCGCGAGCGTGCCGCATCGTCGGGCGCTTCGCGGCAGATGTCCCAACTTTGGCCCCGCGGATAGGCACCGACAACCTAGAAATCCTGGCTCGCATGAATCGCGCGGTGGCCGGTGCCGGTCGGCAGCATGAGCGCATCGCGGGCTGCGACGGACACCTTGCGCCCGTCTGGCCCGCCAAGCTCGAGCGTCGCTTCGCCCGCGAACACACCCAAAACCTCGTGCGCGGTCGAATGATAGTGGTGATAGTCGAATATGCCGTCGCGCCAATCCGGCGGCCAACCATGGTCCTCGAACAGAGCCTCGAAGCGGCCGGCCAGGTCTTCGCCCTCGCCGTCCAGCGCGGCGTGATAGATGACGACCGGCAACCGCGCATTGTTCGGCACCCAGTCATTCTCGCCGAGCAGGAAGCTTTCGATCTCCATCATATTTTCGCTTTCGGGGCTCGCTTGCGCTTTGGCTTGTCCGCCAGCTCGATCCAGACTGGTGCATGGTCGCTGGTCTTTTCCCAGCCCCGAACATGCCGGTCGACCTGGGCATCGAGCAGCCGGTCGGCAAGCGCGGGGCTGAGCAGCAGATGATCGATGCGCAGGCCGGCATTGCGGCCATAGGCGTTCCGGAAATAGTCCCAGAAGGTGTAGATGACCTCGCCCGGGTGCAGCGTGCGCAGCGCGTCGGTCCAGCCCTGATCCAGCAGCCGGACATAGGCCGCCCTTACTTCGGGTGCGAATAGCGCGTCGTCGAGCCAGCGCTCCGGCTTGTAGACGTCGAGATCGGTCGGCATGACATTGAAGTCGCCCGCCAGCATCACCGGCAGTCCGCTCTCCAGCAACCCAGCCGCATGCTCGATCAGCCGGTCGAACCAGCGCAGCTTATAGTCGAACTTGGGGCCAGGCCGCGGATTGCCGTTGGGCAAATAAAGCCCGCCGATCAGGATGCCGTTGACCGCCGCCTCGATATAGCGGCTTTGGCTCGGGTTGGGGTCGCCCGGAAGCCCCCGCCGCGTCTCGTGGATTTCGCCGACGCGGCTGAGCAGCGCGACGCCGTTCCACGACTTCTGGCCGTGCCAGATGACATCATAGCCAAGGTCGCGGATCGCACTTTCCGGAAACTTCTCCTGCGGCGCCTTCAATTCCTGGAGCACAACCACATCAGGCTGCGCTTCCTCAAGCCAGCGCAGCAGCACCGGCAGCCGGCCATTGACGCCGTTCACATTATAGGTGGCGATCTTCACAGGTCAGGCAGGGTCTGGTCGGCGCGGCCCCAACCGCTGAGCGCCTTGGAGCCGGCCCGCTTCACCAGTTCGGTGCCATCGCGAATGGTCCAGTGCGAGGGCTTGTCGATCGTCTCCATTTCCTTCCATGTGATGGGTACGGCGACCGGTGCGCCTTCTCGCGCGCGGACCCCATAGGGCATGACCGCCGTCGCACCGCGCTGGTTGCGGAGATAGTCGACAAAGATGCGGCCCTTGCGCTGCGCTTTCGGCAGGGCGGCCGTGAAATGCTCAGGGTCACTCTGGGCAACCGCCTGGGCCAGCCGATGCGCAAAGTCTTTCACCTCCGGCCACTCAGCGTCCGGAACAAGCGGCGCGATCACATGGACGCCCTTGCCGCCGGTCACCATCGGGAAGGTCTCGAGCCCGATCGACTGCAGGATCTCGCGAAAGTGGAAGGCAGCGCTGCGCACATTCTCGAAATCCAGGCCCTCGTCGGGATCAAGATCGAAGACCAGCCGGTCGGCCTTCTCGACATCCTCGATCCTGGCGCCCCAACCATGGAACTCGATCGTGCCCATCTGTACGCATGTGAGCAGGCCGTCCGCGGTATCGACATAGAGATAGGGCTCGTCGTGCCCGTCCTTCTCGCGAATGGCGACATGCCGGACAGCGTTGCCAAAACTGCCCGCGTCATGCTTCTGGAAGAAGCATTTCTTGGCCCGGCCTTGCGGGCAGCGCACGAGGCTGATCGGCCGCGAACCGATCCAGGGCAGCATGATCGGGGCGACCTGCGCATAATAATCGGCCAGCTGACCCTTGGTGAGCTTCCCCTCGGGAAAAATGACACGGTCGCGGTTGGTGATCTTGATCGACGAGGTCTCGGCCGTCACCGCCTCAACAGGCGCCTCGGTCTCGACGACCACAGCCTCGGGCTTTTTGTCTTCGCGTAGACCCAGAAAGGACGGATGCCGAAGGGTCCCTTCGTTTGTCATTTCGGTAAATGCGATTTCTGCGACCAGCTTGGGCCGCAGCCAGTGCGCCCCGCGCACCTCTGCGCGCGGCGCGTTGACGGTTGGCGCCTCCTGCTCGAGCGGCGCCATGACCGCCATCAGGTCGATGATCTCCTGGGTGTCGAAGCCGGTGCCGACCTTGCCGGCATAGCGCAGGACGCCGTCGTCGTGGACACCCAGGATCAGCGATCGGAATAGCCGCGACTTGTCCGAAGGGGTCCAGCCAACCACGACAAACTCCTGCCGCTTGATGCATTTGGTCTTCAGCCAGCCGCCCGATCGCGAGCCGGCATAGCGGCCGTCGGCCCGCTTCGAGATCACCCCTTCGAGGCCCGCCGCGCAGAACTGGTTGAGCAACTTCTCGCCATTGCCGGCAATGTGATCCGAATAGCGCAACCGCGACTTGCCCTTGGGCAGGATCTTCGCGAGCTTCGCCTTGCGCTCGGTGAGCGGCAGCTGGGTTAGATCCTCGCCGTCGAGCTCCAGCAGGTCGAACGCGAAATAATCGATCGAAGCCGGCGCCCCCTTGAGCGCGTTTTGCAGGGCCTGGAAACTCGAGCGGCCGTCGGCATCGAGCACGACCGCCTCGCCGTCGATGAGCGCGGAGGAGACCTTCAGCTTCAGGGCGTCGGCAACCAGTCCGCTAAACTTCTCCGACCAGTCGAGACCCGAGCGCGTATAGGCAACGGCCTCGCCCCCGCCGACGCTCAGCAGCACGCGGTAGCCGTCATACTTCATCTCGTGCAGCCAGCGGTTGCCGGTAGGAACCGTGTCGACCAGCGTTGCGAGTTGCACTGCGCGGAAGGGCGGCGCGCGGCTGGTGGAAGCCGCTTTCCTTGGCGCTGCGGTCATGCGCGCCATGATGGATGGCCGTTGTTCTTCATGGAGACCAAAGTGCGCGAGCGCCGGACTCGTTCCAGCGCGTCCCGGACTCGGCTCGCCGACCGACGCCCCACGCGTCGCCGATCGCGGCAACCGCATCGTCCCCCCGACGTTGCGGACCTAGGCCACCGACGAAGGAGATGAGCAAATGGCAGACGACAAGACCGCTCGCGGGCCCCAAGACCGGGCGCGTATCGCGCTCGGAGAGGATTATGAGGTCGATTACTGGACGGGCAAGTTCGGTGTCAGCCGGGAAAGGCTGGAAGCGGCGGTGAAGGCTGTCGGAAACAGCGCGGACGCTGTCGAGCAGCACCTGAAGGGCTGAGGTCGACCCACCGTCGCGGGACGAGATTGCCTATATTTCTCGAAGGCAATCTTTCCCGCCGGTCTTAGCTATTGTCGAACGATCTGTGCCCCGCGCGATCGGGCTAGGTTCACGGAGCAGATCTTTGGCCCAGCCCTCAATAGTGAGGACAGCCTCTGGCAATCGCTAGAGCCATTTGAACCCGGCTACAGCCTCCAAGTCACCCGGTCCGAGCGAAACATCGGCAATCCATCCCTCCGTTCCGCGTGAAAAATCTCCTTCACGCGCCTCATATAGAACCGAGGTGGATGAGTTCTTCCGCGGATCGAAGCTATCCGGTACCGTTCCGATTTCCCGCCCCGATTGGAACACCGGCAGTCGTCGTTCCGGCCCCATCTCATGCCGGTCGCCTGCACATTGCATGTCGATCCCGCTCCTTATTTCCGGAGGAAGGCAGAAGAGTGTCACCGATTGTCCCCTTCTTTCAAGAGACTGATTGGTCCACTTCGTGGGCCAAGCGCCAGTAGGGAAATCCTTTGATCCGCCGAGCCCAATTGCTTCTTCCGATCCACAGTTGTTCTTGTGGATCTCCATACCTGCGGCGGGGCCCAGTGGTGCAGGAGCCCCGTTGCGGCAAGCAACTGGCGCCCCCGCCCCCGGATAATTTCCGTCGAAAAGGTGTGCCGCATTTTGTGCCGCGCTGCACACCATGCGGCACATTCTGGCGGTGAGCCGCCTTCGCTAACGCTCGAGGAGACCGAGCCCCCTCGCCTGCTCCACTGCTCGACGCACCCCCTCCGCGGACCATTGCAATCCGCCCCGCGGCGTCGGCTCGCGCAGATCCCGGCTCAACCATGTCGCAATCTCGCGCAGCGAGGAGGTCGGGTAGGTCTTCAACCTGTCGGCTACCATGCGTGCGACGCGGGTATCCGGTGGCAGGCGCGACGCAGCCCGGAGGATAACCGCATCGGCATAACCAGCTTTAACCAGGGCCTTGCAGGCCTTCACCAGCGTGCGCTCACTAAATGAGCGGACGGGGGGCTTTATCGCGCGAATCTGGCGCAAGACTATCGACCAGGGAAGATGTGGTCGCAGGCGCTCTACGGTCGGCAGCCAGCGGTGGCGATCGTCAATCAAGGCGTGCAAATAGCGCTCTTTCTGCGCGTAGCCGATATCCGCGATTGCCGCCGGATCGCGCGCGCGCATCTTAGGATTGCCGGGCTTGGCGCCCCTCGCCATCGCCGCGGCAAGCCCTGCCCGTGTGCGTTCTCGGATAAGGGCGCGTTCGAATTCGGCAAAGGCTCCCAGCATCTGGGTCATCAGCATGCCTTGCGCGCTCGAGGTGTCGATCGGGTCGTTGATCGAGCGAAAGTATGCGCCCTTCGACCGCAGCTGCTCGACGATCTCCAGCAGATGGACGAGAGAGCGCGCCAATCGATCGATCCGCACAACAATGAGGGTGTCGCCCTCCCCTACCCTTGCCAATGCCCTGCTGAGGTTTGGGCGGTCCCGGCTACCCCCGCTGGCCTTATCCTCGAAGATGAGGGCGCAGCCCAGCTGCTCCAGCGCACTTCGCTGGGCGGCCGTGTCCTGATCTTCGGTTGATACGCGGGCATAGCCGATCAGAGCCACTGTCACATTCCATTAAACGGGAGCAATCGAGGGGTTGCTCCCGTTCGATAAACGCCAGCACTTCTTTTGGCCAGCCCCCTCCCCCGGGATTCGACCCGCGATCCTCTCCCGCGCCCCATGGGCCGTGCGGGCGCCTTTCGGGCCTTTGGACAGCGCCGCGGGCCAATTTGCGCGGATGAAATCTGCGGCTCGAACGAATGACAGTGGGGCCTACCGGCGCCTCTATCGAGAGGTCGCCCCTCGCGTCGGCACGGGGCCGCCATAAGTGTATCAGCAAAGTGAACCGAGATTGCTCTTAAGCTCAGTATTTGCTAGCCTCGTCCCATGGATATCGCTGGCTTCGGACCAAGCTATACGCCGAGGGTCGTCACCGAAGTTGCACACGCAGCCGCAGTGATAGCGACGCTAAACAGCCGAATTTCCAGGAGTTTGGTGCAGTCGGCGTGGCAGACCCGCGCAGCGTGGGCCGGCTATGCGCGTGCTCTTCAGTTGGAAGGGCACGAGGTCGAGGAAATCGACCTATTTTCCTGGGGCTGCCGTGTCACGATCCCCGGCCGTCCGCTGCGGGCCACGAACCGCGGCGAATATGAGGCGTTCGCGCCCTGGCAGGACATGCTGGGGTCATCTGACCCCTTTGCCTGGCGCGATGCGCTTCCCAAGGCTGTCGAATTGCCGGCCGAGGCCGCGGACCACCCTCCCCTCGTCCGCGCGCTCGAACAGATCCGGCGCTATGCACAAGTACGAGGCGGACTCGACCCCTGGCTCGGTCTGCCGTTCGCCTTACGGGACCAGGATCTGACAGCGAGCCCCCTCCCCTGCCTCGTCGGCGGCGCAAAGGCCTTCCGCTTGAAGAAGACGCTGAATGAAGCCGATTGGCTCGCGCTCCTGCGGGCCCTTGCCGCGCGCGCCGAGCGTGGCCTTGAACGCCTTGAGCATCTGGAGCGCCTCCATCGCAAAGCCCGAACGGCAATCGCGGAGTCTTATCGTCCCGGTGCCCTGCCCTCCCTCCTCGCGCTTACGCTTCACCAACCGGTCCTGTCGCCACAGGCTGTGGCGCGACTTCTTGATCTGACCGTGACTGGCGCAAGCAAGTTGCTGGAGCGCGCCGCCGGTACCGGGCTTTTGACTGAAATCACGACAAGACGGACGTGGCGCATTTTCATGAGCGTCGACCTCGCTGTCGAGTTTGGCTTCGCCAAGGCACCGCTTGGGCGCCCCCGCGTGGAGAGGTTCCTCCCCTCGCCATCGCGAAATCTGGCGGCTGTCTTCGATCAATTCGACGCGGAGATGGCTGCGATCGATGAGCTTCTCAACGCCCGATAAGGCAAATCCAGCTTGGATCACCTCCGGCCCTCGTCGCCTTGTATGCGATATAAGGCTTAGAATTTAGGCACTTAATGTTGTGCCGCATAATGTGCCGCACACTGTAACGCGCCTCAGCATCACATTCCGCTGCACGCTATGCAGCGATGACGCTTGCCCCCGCGCGGCACATTCCGCCAGCGTGTGCGCATACGCGCTCGCTGGCATGTTCGCCCTGTAACGCACACGCGCACTCGCTGCTCGTCGCGCTGGCACCATTCCCAGCGCTTATGCATACTGCCGCGCACTTGCACGCGCTGTCGCGTGTATACGCGCCTTGCGTGGCGCGGGCGGTGACGCTATCAGTAGCGCTGTCATTGTGTGCGGCGCGGTGCGGGGCGGGCCATGTTTGTGCCGCGCAGTGTGCAGCGCTATCGCATTACAGGAGTTCGCATGCCCGTCATCACGATCGCGCAAAGCAAAGGCGGCGCCGGCAAGACCACGCTCGCGCTCGCGCTCGCTTCCGAATTCGAGGCGCTCGGCGGTTCGGTCTTCATGCTCGATGCCGACCGTCAGAACAGCTTGCTCAACTGGTATCGGGATCGGATGAATGCCGACAGGGGAGGGGAGGGGCGCATCACGGTGGAAGACGCCTCGCAGCTCCGGGACGCGGACATTGGACCCGCTATCGCGCGCGCGCGCGATGCCGCACAGCTCGTCATTGTCGATTCCGAGGGCACTTCGAACTTCAAGACCGCCTACGCCGCGATGGATTCTGATTTCGTCGTCATTCCGACGCGCTCATCCCGCCTCGATCTCGAGCGCACCGTGGAAACCAGCGACATGCTGGGCAAGATGTGCGGCGGCGTACCTTACAGGGTCCTGATCACGCAGACAGGGCAGGTCGCCCGCTCCAAGGCCGAATGGGAGATCGACAGCCAGATCAGCAATGCTCTGCCGACGTTCAATGAGCAGATGCATACGCTCGACGCGTTCCGCGCCATGTCCAACTATCGCATGACGCTGGCCGAGGTGGAGGCCGCGGGCCTGGCCAAGACCGAGAAGGCGCGGCGCATCGCGCAAGGCATCCTGGCCGACATACTCAGCGAAATTCAGAACAAGGAGGCCGTCAATGCCTGAGCCCAAGTCTGCTGCCGGCGCGATGGGGGACATCATCGGCTCCACCCGGCAGCGCATCGAGCATAGCGAAGACCCGGCCGACCGCCTCAAGAACCTGATCGCTGCGACGCCGAAGCCCGCTCCGGCCGCCGCACCGGCGCCAACCACGCTTCCGTCCGGCTATTTCCCGCAAGTCGCGAGCGAAGTGGGCATCATCCCGAAGCGCAAGCCGCAGCGTGGTCCCGCGCGCTCGCTCCATATCAGCATGCGCCTGTCGCCGCCCGAGCGCGACCGGCTCGTTCGCTGGTGCGACGATCGCAACCTCAGCCTGCCCGACGGCATCATGGCGCTGATCGATCTCGCGGAAGGGCAGGGGGGTAGCGGGGAGTAGGGCCCGGCTCTTTATGTGAGGAATGGGGGGAGGGGACTTCAGGGCGTCCCGCGCATCGCGACCCAGCTTTTGCAGAAGCCTTCCCACGATTTGTAGAGAGCGGCGCCCGTCAGGGTCTCCAGCTTTGCGCCCATTTTTTGCCTGTAGGCATCGGCAATCATGTCCTTGTCCCAGCCTCCGCCAAAATCGCGAAAGATCGTGATAATGCGTTGGTCAGGGCAGAAACTGAGCGATCCCGAGGGGAAAGGGCGCGCCGGGGGCAGGGGAACGGGCGGCGTTGCGACCGTCTCGACCGTTCCGTCCCGCCTGGCACGCCGACCCACCTTCGGCCGATCGAGCTCCTTGGCGGTTTCCTCCTGATCGACGGGATCCTTGGGACTGAATGTGAGCTTCACAGCCTCGACAGGCCGTCCGCGCCCCGACCCGCGGATCTCGTCCCATTCCACGGTGAAATCCGCAAGCTGGTCAATCTCCAGCTTCGATTTTGCCAGGACATCGCGGCGGAATTCCGCGAAATTCTTGAAGCTACCCTCCGGCACGCCCAGACGCCGGCGCAGTTCCTCAACCTCCATCTTCACGACGCGGTTCTGCCGGTTGATGATCAGGCAGCCCAGGTCATAGAGCGTCAGCGAATAGCGTGACTGCAGCGCCAGCATGACGCCCAGGTTGACCCGCGCATAATAGTCCGAGCGCTGCATCACGCGCTTGAAGGCTTCCGAAAACTCGTACTCAACGACGCTCATGCCGTCTTCGGAGATTTCCTCGACGCAGCTTGAGAGCAGGGACTGCGACATAATCGCGGGCTTGCCCTTTTTGGTCGTCGTGCGAATGCGCACGATCACGCGCAAAAGCTCGTCCATCACGGGCTGGATGCGTTCATTGCCCTTGTGCGATCCGCGCAGCTCCTTCTTGGTAATCGTGAAGTTTCTGTCCTCGCCAGCGTCCGGCCCAGCCTTGCGCAGCATGAGGGCGAAGGCCTTGCGCCCGGCAGCGCTCAAGGAGCCAGTTTCAAACTCGGATTCGACGAGTTCGCCCGGTTTGCTTACAAAATCGAGATCGCGGCGGCGAATCACATCGGCGACCCGGAGCGTCCGGCTAAGGCCATCCGCTTCCGGGGAAACCTCGATCTCAACGATGTCCGAATCGGGCTTCATGTGAGTTGCATATCATCACCTTGTCATAAAGAGAACATCCCCCCGTTCACTCACATAGACGTGCCCCCGAGCCCTCACATAAAGGCTGACAGGGGCGCAAACCGGCGGCCCCCGACCACTCATATAAAGAAATTGCCCGACTCGCGGATTCGCTGCGAGTCTCGCGATATCCCCCGATCGCTCATATAAAGATCTCGCCGCGGTATTCGGACCCGCGCCGCTTTTACCAGCCGCATGGCAGCATCCCCCGCGCACTCACATTAACGCCACCACATCTACCTGATTTTACTAGCCTTTTCGCCAGCACCCCGATCACTCATATAAAGCGACTCGGTTCGAAATAGCGAATTTGTCGGTATCTGAGGCCCCCCCGGAAGCTCATATAAACGGGCGGGGAAGGGCAGGGGGATCACCCCCGATCGCTCACATAAAGAAGGTCGGTCGAGGTTTAGGGTGGGCGTCGTACCAAAAAGGCTGGCCTTTCAAGCCATTCCCGTGTTGTTTTGCAAGATACTGGGACGATTCCCCCGATCCCTCACATAATCCCCCGGCCACTCAGGCAAAGGCCCCCGGCCGCTCGCATAAAGGCCCCCGAGTCCTCACGATAAAGCCCCCAGCCGCTCACATGAACGGGGTCTAACCCATTGGTTCCATGGGCGAAATTGCCCCTGAATCTTAGAATCATTGAAATATAGAAGCTCCCGCGCTCCGCTTGGGCGTTTTTAAAGATGGATTTTTGAGGAAGAAGCACCCTTCCGCGGTGCCGCCGAAGTTGTGCACCATGCCCTGGTCGGCTGCCCCCCCAACCCCATATCATCCTCGCCGGAGCAACACATCCTTCAAGCCAAACTTCCGTGCAATCGATTACCGCCTCTCATCGATCTTGAACGCCGCTTGACTAACGACGCGACCGTATCAAGGTGATCGTGCTGAGAATCAGGCGTGTTCAGCGGCACCAGGGGATACTGTTTTGACGGGCAAGATCATGCGCAATGGGGCGGAATGTACAATGAGCCGGCGAGCGCTTTATTACACAGTGGCGCTTGGTTGTATCGTTGCTATCGCCTGTACCGGAACACCAGCTCCCGCTCGGCCAAAGTTCGACGTGATCGACATGCATTTCCACGCCGATCGTCCTGACGATCAGGGACCTCCCGGGGGCAAGGCCTGCGCTCCCTATCCTGAATGGGCTCCGCGCGATCCCGGGCAACCGTTGGACGGGTATCTCGACTGGTTTACCGGCCACCCCGATTGCCCGACCGTGCTGTCATCGCCGGCCGATGCGGATACTCTGCGCGATCGTGGCATCGCCCAGCTGAAACGCTACAATGTGCTGGCCCTTGCCGGCGGCTCAGCGGAGGTGGTGGATGACTATCGCCGTCATGGGGATGGCCACATACTTCCTGGCATCGGCTTCGGCAGCAGCGGCGCTCTCCCGCCGATTGAAGATCTGCGCCGGCTCCACGCCGAAGGCAAAATGCAGGCGCTGAGCGAGATTACCACGCAATATGCCGGCATCGCCCCCGACGACCCACGCATCGAGCCCTATTTCGCTTTCGCAGAGGCCAACGACATCCCGATCGGCATCCACATGGGGCCCGGGCCACCTGGCACAGCTTACTTCGCCACGCCGCATTATCTCGTCTCGGCTGGTGATCCGCTCCGCCTAGAACCCGTGCTCATCCGTCATCCCAAGCTGCGGGTCTATGTTGCCCACGCCGGCTGGCCTTTCGGAGACGCGATGATCGCGATGATGTTCGCCCATCCGCAACTCTATGTCGATGTGGCTGTTCTCGACTGGGCCTATCCCGACCAGCAATTCTACCCCTATCTGCGTCGGCTGATCGACGCCGGTTTCGAACGGCGGATCATGTTTGGGTCCGACAACATGGTATGGCCCGACGCTATCGGAATCGCGATCGAGCGGATCAGACGCGCGCCCTTTCTCACAGAGAGGCAAAAGCGTCTGATCCTCCACGACAACGCCGCCTCCTTCCTTCGCATCGAGGGATAGGGGCGGTACGGCTGGACAAAGCTCTTGTACGCGGAGCGCCGTCCCGCGACACTCTCGCTGAGCCGCAGTCATCGCGCGTTCAGCCTTCGAATGGCAATTTGCCCTGTGCTTGAATTGTAAGGGAGATCCCCATGCGAACCACGCACAAACTTCTGCTCGGCGGCTGCCTTGCCGCCTCGCTGGTGGGCGGTGTGGCCT
The DNA here is from genome assembly GCF_044029435.1 of Novosphingobium oxfordense. Classification (NCBI taxonomy): domain Bacteria; kingdom Pseudomonadati; phylum Pseudomonadota; class Alphaproteobacteria; order Sphingomonadales; family Sphingomonadaceae; genus Novosphingobium; species Novosphingobium oxfordense. Next base: position 44,240 of record NZ_CP147006.1, read on the forward strand.
ATGCCGCGTCCCACGAGCACAAAATGACCGTCAACCTGCCGGGCGGTGAGATCGCCCACATCACCTATTTCGGCGATACGCCTCCGCAGGTCAAAATTTCCCAAGCCCAGCCAGACCAGATCGACTTCGTCGATGCGGCGTTCCAGCCCTTCGCGCAGATGGATCGGATCTCTGCGCTGATGGATGCGCAGATGAACGCCATGATGCGGCGCGTCGCGGATATCCATGCCCAAAACGCTGACGTGACGGCGAGCGAGGCACCGCATTTCGTGTCCTTCTCGGGCCTGCCGAAGGGCGCGCAGGTCCACTACAGCTATAGCTCGACCACCATCGGTCCCAATGGTTGCGCACAGAGCGTGACCTGGACCTCGGACGGCACGGCGAGCGCGCAGCCGAAGATGACGAAGACAAGCACCGGCGACTGCAGCGCTGCGGCCAAGCCGCAGTTGCAGACGACCAGCGGGTCGGCGCAGGCTCAGGCGAGTCCATCCCACACGACCTGATGCGGGCCGCCCGGGTCCGGTGACGCTTTGGCCGCGTGCGTGAGCGCGCGGCCATTGGCGTGAGGACATCTCATCGCATTCCTTTGCGGACCCTGCCGCTTTGCCGACATCGACCACCGGCGTAGCCAGTGCCGCGCCGCCCGTTCCCATCTCGAGAAAGGAAGGAAGAGGAGAATTTCGTGCGAAATCCTGACAGGATCTTTGCCTCCCTATTAACCACCGCTGCCGCCCTGGGCCTTGTCATCGGCCAGCCATCGTCCGCTGCAGCGCAATCGCCGCCCGCCGCATCGCCAGTCGTGCCGCGCCCGGGCGCGCCGCAAAGCTTTGCCGATCTCACCGAACGGCTGGCGCCCGCCGTCGTCAACATCTCGACCCGCCAGCGCGTGCAGATGCCGAGCTTCAGCCCCTTTGCCGGCACGCCCTTCGAGCGCTTCTTCGGAAGTCCCACGGGACCGCGCACCCGCGAAGCGCAGTCGCTCGGCTCAGGCTTCATCCTTTCTGCCGACGGCTACATCGTCACCAACAACCACGTCATCACCGCTGATGGGCAGAGCAAGGTCGAGACGATCACGGTCACCCTGCACAATGGCGAGGAATATCCGGCGACCCTCGTCGGCAGCGATCCCGCCTCGGACCTGGCGGTCCTCAAGATCACGTCGCGCAAACCGCTGCCGTTCGTGACCTTCGGCGATTCCACGCGCGTCAGGGTCGGCGACTGGGTCCTCGCGATCGGCAATCCTTTCGGCCTGGGCGGCACGGTCACGGCCGGTATCGTCTCGGCGGTCTACCGCAATACCGGTACAGGGCGCGCCTATGACCGCTATCTGCAGACCGATGCCTCGATCAACCGCGGCAATTCGGGCGGACCGATGTTCGACAGCAGCGGGCGGGTCATCGGCATCAACAATGCGATCTTCTCGCCCACGGGCGGAAATGTCGGGATCGGCTTTGCCATCCCCGCGGAGATCGCCGCGCCGATCGTGGAGAAGCTCAAGGCCGGCAAGGCTATCGAACGCGGCTATCTGGGCGTGACCATACAGCCGATGTCCGAAGACCTCGCGTCATCGCTCGGCGTTCCGCGAGACCGCGGCGAGTTCGTCCAGAGCGTGGAGCCCGGTGGGCCCGCGGCACAGGCCGGCATACGCGCCGGCGACGTCATCCTGCGGGTCGACGGCAAGGACGTCACCCCAAGCCAAAGCCTGTCGTTCCTGGTCGCGAGCATCGATCCTGGCCGCAAGGTCGCAGTCGAACTCATGCGCGGCAACCAGCGCGTGACCGTGACTGCCACGCCAGTGCTTCGTCCCAGCGAGGACAAGCTCGCCCGGCAGGGTTTTGGCCGCGATGACCGCCGTTTCGACGATTTCGACGAGGATCGCGCATCCCCCAGCGAAAAGACGCTCGGGCTTGCCGTGGAACCGCTGACCCCAGGCATCGCGCGTCAACTCGGCGCGAGCGACGTCTCCCAGGGCCTCGTCATCAGCAGCGTCGAGAGCAATTCCGATGCGGCGCGCAAGGGCCTCAGCCGCGGCGACATCATCCTCTCGGCCAACAACCGGCCGGTCGCGAGCGCCGCTGATCTGGAAGCCGCGATCCGGCAGGCCAGGGCGGCGGGACGATCGGCGATCCTGCTACGGGTCAAAGGGCGCGGCGAAGCGCCGGCCTATGTGCCGGTGCGGCTGCGATAGCGCACCGGTAGCCAAGGCAGCGTCCTCGGCCGAGGGCGCTGCCGTCCTGGTAGGGGAGGAGGCGGGCCGGGGCCGGCGGCGGCTGTGCATGTCCAGCGCCCGACTGGTCCAATGATGTTTCATACATCACAATTCAATCTTACGAAATGAGAGCGAATGTGCTAAGGTTCGCGGTGTCAGAAAACGGGCGGAATGATCAGGCATCGATCGAGAGGCGCGTCAGCAAAGCGATTTGCGCTGAGACATAAGCGGGAGACATGATGACGGCGCGGACAATTCGAGAATTCCTTCTCCTTCACAACCAGCGATTGTACGATTTTCTCCGCAAGGGTCTCGCAGACCGGTCGCTTTGCACGCAGGACCTGGCTCGGCTTTCCGCAATCCATCTGGCGAACCGCCGCGAGATTGCGCGGTGGGATCGTGATCTGTCGTGCGGCCTCACGGCCAGCGCCACTTAGGGACGTGGTGCGATGAACCGCTATGCGCGAAGCGTCTGGGGTCTCGCTGCCTGCTTTTCCGCGCTCGCCGGCTTTGTCGACGCGCTCGGCTTCCTCTATCTCGGCGGCTTCTTCGTCTCGTTCATGAGCGGCAACTCCACGCGGCTTGCCGTCGGCTTGAGCGAGCATGTCGCAGACGCCCTGACCGCCGGCGGGCTGATCGCATCCTTTGTCGTGGGCGTCATGCTCGGCTCGCTGTGCGGACGAACCATCAGGCGCGCCCGCCATGGTGCGCTCATGTACCTCATCGCGGCCATGCTGACTGCCGCCTCGTTGCTTGCGGCGGCCGACGCGACCTGGGCTGCGGCCGCGGCGCTCGCCATGGCGATGGGCGCAGAAAATGCCCTGTTCGAACATGATGGCGAGGTACAGATCGGCCTCACCTATATGACCGGCACGCTGGTGAAGCTGGGCCAGCGCCTGTTGTCCGCGCTCATGGGCGGCGACCGGTTCGGATGGGTTCCCTATCTCCTGCTATGGCTCGGCCTCCTGGCGGGCGCGGTGCTGGGCGCCATCCTGTTCGGCGTCATCGGCCACCAGGCCATCTGGGTTGCCGCCGCCTCGGCCTTGCTGCTCGGCATCGCTCTCCATCGCCGCGACGTGAGCCTGACCCCCTCCGCGAAGGCGCCGCGCCAATGACCGACGGGGGCGGGGTAGGGCCGTCGATCGATCTCGAGCTGTTTCACGACATGGTCTTCGATCTGCGGTTCGATCAGCCCGCGCCAGGCAGCAATCTTGAGGGCCGCTTCCAGGGAGCAGGGAACATCCCGATCGCGCTCGACGCGCCTTTTGGCGAGACGGGGCCGATGCTGTTCCGGTTTGGTGACATGTTGTCGCTCCTCTTCGACTGGACCACGGTCCAGAGCGGCATGCGGATCAGCGATCCCGACCATCTCCTGTTCGACTATACGCGCATGATGATGGGCTTCCGCCTGTTCCGTCCCGCGCCCCGAAAGATCGAAATGATTGGCCTGGGTGGCGGATCGCTCGCCAAGGCCTGCTATCGCTGCCTGCCCCAGTGCGACATTACCGTTGTCGAGATCGATCCCGCAGTCATCGCCCTGCGCGAGCAGTTCCACATCCCGCCCGACAACGACCGGTTCCGCGTCATCTGCGCCGATGGCCTGGACTATATCCTCAGCGCCCCCGGCGCGCCCGACATCCTCATTCTCGACGGCTTTGACAGCCGGGGCCTTCCCCCCGCGCTGAGCGAGCGGTCCTTCTACGACAGCTGCCGAGATCGCCTCGGCAGAAACGGACTGCTGGTGGCCAATCTGTGCGACAATGCCATGGCCTTTGCCACGCTCGAACGCCGTATCGGGGCCAGCTTCGAGAACCGCACGATCGTCGTTCCGGCCGAAAATGGCGGGAACCGTGTCGTCTTCGCGAGCATCGACCCCGGGTTTCCGCCCGCGCGTCAGACCGTTCGCGGCCATCTGCCCGATACGGATGTCGTCGATTACGATGCCAAGGCTCGCAGGGTCGTCCGAGCCCTTGCGCGCGCTTCGCTCAAGGTGCCCCGGACCGAGCATTGACTTGGTTTGAACGGGCTCAGCAGCCAACGTCCACCCCAAGGAGGAGGAAAGGGGGGAACAGGACGGTAAGCAAGGAGGATATCATGCCGCTTACAGCCCTTAGACCGTCCCAGGAACTCATCGATCTCGTCGGCGCCCTCGGGGGCACGTGGAGCGGTAATGTCGCCATGTGCCGATGCCCCGCCCACGCCGACAGCGACCCCAGCCTTTCAATCCGCCAGGGCGACCGCGGTATCCTCGTGACCTGCTTTGCCGGCTGCGCGCGCGAAGACGTGCTGCGTGAGCTTCGGCGCGTGCGACCGGGCCGACATTTCCCTGCGCCCAGCAGCACTGAAGGGCGGGGAAGGGGCGATCCACAGCGCGTCTGGGACCAGGGCACCGAGATCATCGGTACGCTTGGGGAAACCTACCTGCGCGGGCGCCACCTCGTACCGCTCGTCCAGGGCCTGCGGTTCCATCCACGTTGTCCCTATCTTCCCAAGCCGCGAACGCAGTTTCTTCCCGCCTTGCTGGTGCCCGTCCAGGAAGGTCAGAGCCTGACCGCCATCCAGCGCATCTTCCTGGACCCTGAAGGCCGCTATACGCGCAAGGTCATGCTGGGCACGCCGGGGCGGGGCGCATGGCAGGGCGGACACCCAGGAGAGACCCTGGCGATTGCCGAGGGCTTCGAGACGGCTTGGGCCTTTATCTTGCTGACCGGCATTCCCTGCTGGGCAAGCTTGGGCGCACGCAGGCTTCATCAGATGACCATACCGCCTCGCGTGAAGCGGCTATTCCTTGCCAGTGACAATGATCTGGAAGGACGGCGCGCGGCGGCCCAGGCGAAGGATTACTACGCCCGCGATGACCTCGACATTGTCCACATGCCTCCCCCCGGTTGCGCGAAGGATTGGGCCCGCGTGCTCGAAGCCAGGGTCGAGAGCCATCAAGAGCTTTGCCCAATATAGCTCAGCGATGATTTTCCCGGCGGCCACTTGAGCAAATGCCCGAGACGAACGGCCGTGATGAGAGACGGGTCGACGTCCTGACACCCGGATGCGGGACGACTAAACAAAAGGACGCCGCACCTTTCGGCGCGGCGCCCTGAAGCTCGCAACGAGCCTTATTCCTTGGCGCCGGTTCCCGGTTCGGTCGTCTTGGGAGCCTTGCCATCTTCGACACGACCTTCGTTACGCAGATCGCGGCCTTCCTGCGCCTTCTTCTTTGCTTCGGGTGTGTCACCGTGTTCGTTCAGCTCTTCCTTCACGAAACCAGCGGCTTCTTTGGCTTTACCTTCGATGCTCATCACACTCTCCTTCTCAAGATACATCTGTAAAACACAAATTGGAAAAACCTGTTCCCAAGCTGGTTTCTGGATACGCAAACAGGCCTTCAGCGGCCGGCTTTCATCTCCCTGGACAGATGACGAAGCAAAGTGCACAAAAGGTAACCTCAATAAATGGGTATGCATGATCGCAAATGCAGGGATCTCGCTCATAAAAGCGCAATGGTATCGTTAATTAGGTCAGTTAAAGTTAGAACAGAAGTGTCTTCGAGCAACCCAAAGCGTAATGGTAACTATAGTCCTGTGAATCACGCCGATCGCGCACCCAGAAAATGCCCCGGAGCCGGGAAATAATCCTTCTCATGTGCGTTAGTTTTCCAGCGATGGCGAACCATCTGGATCGTCGCGGGGAGTCGTTGATGCGCGTTGCGATAATAGCTCATTTAAAGTTCCCGATCGGTGAGCCCTTCGCGGGCGGGCTGGAGATGCACACTCACATGCTCGCACGGTCGCTGCGCGAACGTGGACACGAGGTTACTCTCTTTGCATCGACGCGCTCCGATCCCGCATTGGGTGTCGAAGCGATCTGCGATGAAACCTCGCTTCTTGAAACGGGCATCGCCGAAGCCAATGATGTCGCCTTCTTCCGCGAACATCATGCCTATCTTGGATTGATGACCGAACTACGGTCGCGATCCTTCGATGTGATCCATAACAATTCCTTGCACTATCTTCCCGTCAGCATGGCGGAAACGCTTGCCAGTCCCGTCCTGACGACGCTCCACACGCCGCCCTTTTGCTGGCTGGAAAGCGGGGTACGGCTCAACCGCGGGCCGATGACCTATGTCGCTGTGTCGAAGGCAACGGCTCACATGTGGAGCCACGTGGCGAAAACGGATCATATCATTCCCAACGGCATCGACCTGACGCATTTTCCCTATCAACCGGTCGCGAGCGAGACACCTTATCTCGTCTGGTATGGCCGGATCGTCCCGGAAAAGGGGCTGGACTATGCGATCGATGCGGCCCGCCTTGCCGGACTGCCGTTGCGTATCGCTGGCCCCATCTCGAACCAGAGCTATTTCGACGAGGCCGTCGCGCCTCGACTGGGAGCGAATGTCGAATATGTCGGCCATCTTTATCATCGCGAACTCGCCCAACTCGTGGGCGGGGCGATCGCCGCGCTGTGCACGCCGCGCTGGGAAGAGCCTTATGGCCTGGTCGTGGCGGAGGCGTTGGCATGCGGCACCCCCGTGGCCGCGTTCCGGCGCGGCGGCGTGCCTGCGCTGTTGACCGAAGAGTGCGGCGTTCTTGCAAAGCCCGACGATGTCGCGTCGCTCGCCTCTGCGGCGCTCGCAGCGTCGGGGCTGAGCCGCAGCGCGTGCAGGGCACATGCGGAGCGATATTGCGACGCGCAGCGCATGGTCGACGAGTATGAAGCTGTATATCGAAGGCTCGTTGCCCTCCCGGCTCTCGCCGCCGAGCCAGAGACCGCACCGCTCATTGCCAGCGTTGCATGACCCCCGCTGTCTGCGTCTGCATACCGGCCCGAAATGAGGCTGAGCATATCGGCCGCTTGATTGACGCCTTGGCGCAGCAAACTGTTCAAACCTTCGCTGTCGCTATCTGCGTGAACAATAGTAGCGATGCCACGCACGCAACAGCGGTAGACGCCATGCTTCGATCCCACGCGGCGTTCGATCTTCACATCGTCCAGCGCGTGTTCGAGCCCGCGCGGGCCCATGCCGGATCCGCCCGCCGCGCCGCGATGGACATGGGCGCTGATCTTATCTCGTCCGAAGGCATGCTGCTTTCCACAGACGCCGACTGTCGACCGCCTCTGGACTGGGTGGAGACCAATTTAAGGCACTTTTCCGCCGATCGGATCATTGGCGGCCGCATCGAGCTTGACGAGCTTGAGGCGGAAACGGCGGCGGGCATTTTCTTGCTACGCCGCCGGTTCGATGCCTATTGGCGGGCGGTGCGTGCGATCGAGGACGCCATCGATCCGGTCCCCTGGGATAGGCCGCCCCGGCACGGCGATCATACAGGGGCAAGCCTTGCCCTATCGGTCGAGCTTTATCGCCAAGCCGGCGGCGTACCGCTCCTGTCCTCCGGCGAGGATCGCGCCCTGGTCGAAGCCGCATGTGGTGCAGGCGGCAAACTGATCCACCCCTACGCCGTATGGACCCGCGCATCCGCCCGAACCGCCGGCCGCGCCAGTGGCGGCATGGCAGCGGACATGCAGCAATGGATGGACTACGTCGCAAAAGAGAAGAATCCCATGGTTCCCGCTCTATCGCACTGGGAGGAGCGCGCCCGCTGGCGGCTATGGGCCAAGGGAGAGATGAGCGCCGCCGATTGCCTGATCGCAGAACGCGCGCTTGCGCCTATGCCCTGCGACATGCCGCTGCCCACCCTGGAAGACATCGGTTGAGCCGCCCGATCGGATATTATATCCATCATCATGGCCACGGCCATCGCCAGCGCGCGATCGCGATCGGGCAATCGCTCGACGATGTCATGCTGATGGGGACCGGTCTTGCCGGCCGGACCGGAAACCTTCCCTTCCTGGACCTGCCCGACGATCGTCTGGACGCGAGTTTCGCGGGTATCGACCACGCCGATCGTCCGGCCTCCTTGCATTATGCGCCGCTGGATCATGAAGGCATCCGTCAGCGTATCAGACGGATGGCAGGCTGGATCGCCGAGGCACGTCCGCGCCTGATGGTGGTGGATGTGTCGGCCGAAGTGGCGATGCTGGCACGACTTGCCTCGGTGCCGACGGTTTATGTTCGGTTGAGCGGGAAACGGCTGGATCCAGCCCATCTGGACGCATTTCGTGGGGCTACGGGGCTGCTTGCGCCGTTCCACGAAGCCATGGACGATGACGACATACCGATCTGGATCCGCGAGAAAACTTTCCATGCGCCGGGCATCATCCAGTCGGATCGACACTATGCGCCCGGCGGGGATAGCACCGTGCTGGTCGTTGTGGGCCGCGGGGGCGGCATCTCCGACGGAGAGCGATGGGCCGCCGCAGCCAGAGCCACGCCCGCATGGCGATGGCGCGTCATAGGGCCCTGCACCATGCCCTGCGACATGCCCGATAATCTCGAATTGCGGGGGTGGGTCGATGACGCGGACGCGCAGATTGCGACTGCCGGGGTGGTCATCGGCGGCGCCGGCGATGGCGTCGTCAGCGCCGTACTATCGGCGCGCCGGCCTTACATCTGTCTACCCGAACCACGGCCCTTCGACGAGCAGATGTCCAAGGCCAACAGCCTGGCTGCCGTGGGCGGTGCGATCCTGTGCCGCGAGCCACCTCATCCGCGGGAGTGGTCCAACCTCATCGATCGGGCGATCGCGCAAAATCAGCAGTGGCCCACTTGCCTGACCGGGGAGAGCGGGCCGCAACGGGTGGCGGAGTGGTTGAACAGCCTTTCTGTCGCTGCCATGGAACATAAAGGTGGTATCGCATGATCCTGGACCAACACGAGCGGGTCATGGAGACGACGGCGGACATCGTCGATCGCCTTGCAACGCTGGGCGCGGGCTACGACGCGGCCCCCAATTTCCCGTGTGATAGCCTAGCGGTTCTGGTGGAGAGCGGTCATCATCGCAGGTTCGCCCCCGAAGCATGCGGAGGGGTTCGCTTTGAAAATGAAGCGGCGCGCGCATGCGCTATGGCGAAGACCTTGCGCGAGGTGGGACGGGGCGACCTTAGTATCGGACGGCTCTACGAAGGGCATGTCAATGCGATGTCGCTGTTCGACTGGTACGGCACGCGCGATCAGCAAGACTGGTTGACCCAGGTTCTGGATCGCGGCGCATGGTTCGGGGTGTGGGCCACCGAGCCTTCCCCCGGCGTACGGATAGTCGGCGGAGCGGCCATGTCTCTTGTCGGCCAGAAGATGTTCGCAAGCGGGGCGGGCGGGCTCGACTATACGCTGGTCACTGCCGCCGGCGAAGGCACCGACCGGCGCCTGGTGATCGTCCCCGCCAACGAGCAGGCCCGAACAGACCTGTCGGGATGGCGGGTCCGGGGGATGCGCGCGAGCGTGAGCGGTCGCTATCTGCTCGACGCAATAGCCGTCGAACCGCGCATGCTGCTGGGCCAACCGGGCGACTATGACCGTGATCCTCGTTTTACGGCCGGAGCCTGGCGCTTCTGCGCGGCGCAACTGGGTGGCATCGAGGCCCTGGTCGCGGAAATCCGATCGACCATGGGCGATGCGGGTCGCAACGAGCCGCAGCAGCGGGCACGGTTTGCCGATGCGGTCGTTGCGGTGCGCACCGCAGGTTTCTGGGTCGATGAAGCGGCACGGCGCTTTGCGTCAGGTCATGACGATGCCGTTGCCGTTGCGCGCCTGACCCGCGGGGTCGTCGAAAATGCAGGCTTTGCCGTGATGGAGGCCGCAGCCCGGATATTGGGGACGCGCAGTGCCTTCGATGGGGAACGGGCGGACAAGATCATTCGCGATCTCTCCCTCTATCTGCGCCAAGCGGGACCCGATCATGCGCGGGACGAGGCCGCCCAAATGCTTCTGGATCACGACATCTGGGACGAGAGTGACCGATTATGGTGAAGGTCGAGCCTCTGGTACAAAGCCGATGGGCATCGGCGCGCTGGCTCGTCCTAGCTCCCCACCCCGACGACGAGACATTGGGGGCGGGCGCGCTGATCGCGCATTGCGCCGCGCAAGACCGGCTCGGTATGATCGCATTTCTGACCGATGGCACGGGCTCGCATCTCGAAACTACGCCGCGCGTCGCTGTGACCAGACGCAAAGAAGCCCGCCACGCACTCGGCAGGCTGGGCGCCCAAGCGGTCCCGACGATCTGGATGGGGTGGCGCGACGCGCATCCCCATCCGATTGACAGCAATCCGTTCATGCGGGAGGCCGGTCGGCTCGCGGCGCTGCTGCGCTGGCGCCGGATCGATGCGATCGCCGTTTCCGACCATAGCGAGGCGCATTGCGACCATGTCGCGGCCTTCAGACTGGCCGAGGCCGCTGTGCACAGGGCGAAGCGCCCGGTCGCTCTGTTCGCCTATCATGTCTGGGGTGAGGCGCCGCGCCTGGCGCGACATATCGCCACGCCGGCCATGCCCGTCGGACAGCGGCGTCAGGCCCTGCTCGCCCATCGAAGCCAGATTTCGCCGGTGATGGGCGATGGATTTCGGCTTCCGCGCGAAAAGCGCCGCATGGCCGCGCGAGACGTGCTGACATTGAGAAGGGATTGCCGATGACCCGCTCGAGCCTGGACGCACAATATTTCGACGACATTTTCGGATCGGATGACGACCCATGGGATCTGGCGTCGAGCGCGTATGAAGCCGCCAAATTTGCCCACACCCATGATGTGCTGGCCGACCGACGGTATGCGCGCGCCCTCGAGATCGGCTGCGCGCATGGCGTTCTGACGGGCTATCTCGCACCCCTGTGCGACAGCCTTCTTGCCGTGGACATCAGCGCGAAGGCGTTGGCGCAGGCGAGGGCGCGCCTGGGCGATCAGCCCGGCGTCAGGCTGGCACGCATGGCGTTCCCGCAGGAGGCCCCCGAAGCCAAGGACTTCGATCTGGTGGTGCTGTCTGAGGTGACCTATTATTGGGATCTGGCCGATCTGGATCGTGCTGGCAAATGGCTGCGCGATCATGTTGTGCGCGGCGGCAGGATCATCCTGGTCCATTACACCGCGCAAACCGATTATCCGCAAAGCGGGGATGCGGCGGTCGAGACCTTGTGGTTCGACATGGCCCAGAAATTCGATGTGGAACTGGCCGAGCGCCGAGATACCTACCGGCTCGACCTGTGGACGCGTCGCTGATGGGCATATCGGTCCTTACCATCGTTCGTAACCGCAGCGCGCATCTGGCGCAGCTTGTCGAGGGCCTGCGCAGAAGCGATCGACAACCCGATGAACTGATCATCGTGGATATGAGTGACGAGCCGGTCGAGGTCGGCGCAGCAAGCTTTCCCGTTCGCATCGATCGGTTCGAGACCCAAGGGCTCCCCCTGGCGGCCGCCCGCAACCGGGCCGCATCCCTGGCCCGGCATGAGATGCTGATCTTCCTTGATGTCGATTGCATTCCTCTGCGCGCGTGCGTCGGCCTGCTGGCCGATACCCTCAGCGAGCACGATAGCCTGCTGTGCGCCGATGTTCGTTATCTTGGCCCCGACGATGCGCGCGGAAGCTGGCAGGAGTGGGACCTGCTTGAACGCGGGCGGGCGCACCCTGTGCGCTCATTTCCTGCCCGCGGCGTGCGCGAGGAGAGCAATGCCGGGCTGTTCTGGTCGCTGGCCTTTGCGCTGCGCCGATCAAGCTTTGCGGCGTTGGGCGGCTTCGATGAGGCGTTCACGGGCTATGGCGCGGAGGACACCGACTTTGGTTTCAGGGCTGTCGCTGCCGGCTTCAGGCTGCTGTTCGTCGGACAGGCCATCGCCTGCCACCAATATCATGAAAGCTATGAACCGCCCGTGCAGCACGTGTCCGATATTGTTCGCAATGCAAAGACATTTCACGCACACTGGAAACGATGGCCGATGGAAGGCTGGCTGCGCGATTTCGAACGGCTTGGACTTGTGCGGTGGCGCGGCAGCACCCTGGAGCTTGTGCGCCTGCCTACTGCAAGCGAAATCTGTGCTTTGCGCGTTGAATAGGCATCTTGATGCGGGCCGATGAGAATGTTCAGTCGAACGACACAGTCTGGAAGGAAGATGCAGACAGCCGACAATGATACCACACATGAGGCAGGAGCCAGTCGATGACCGCCATGTACACCGCGTGGATGAAAGCCGGATTCGATTTCTGGATGCTGGGCACCGAAGCCGGGACAGTCATGACGATGAGGCTTGCCAAGATCGCCGCAGGCGAAGACGATGGAAGCGTCGAAGCGGAATTGATGGTCTCAGAAAAAGTCCGCGCCATGATCGGACTGCAGACCAAGATGATGACCCGTGCCCTTGATACGACGCCATTGAGCAAAACACGCGGCACCCTGAAGCATTATCGCCAAAAGGTGGCGGCAAATGACAGGAGATTACGCCGGTCGCGATAAGCGATCTTCGCGGAACGCCATCGGATCGTGCTAGCCTGTCGCGTTGCCGACCGATAAACCTGCACTTGCAGGCTATGGGCGATCGTCGATCGGCTTGGGGATCGCGATGCCGAGCTTCTTACGGCCCTTGCCAGTGGCGTTCGTCGCCGGAGCCTGTTCGCCAGCCTTTCTCCCCAGCCCTAACGCCTTGGCCAATGTGCTCCGCCGTTCCCGATAGTTCGGCGCGACCATCGGGTAGTCCTTCGGAAGGCCCCATTTTACACGATAGGCTTCGGGCTTCAGCTGATAATGGGTCGCCAGATGGCGCTTGAGCAGCGTCAGCTTCTTGCCATCTTCCAGACACACCAGATAGTCCGGCATGATCGACCGGCGGATCGGAACGGCCGGTTGCAACTTGGCAGTTTCGGACACGGAAGGCGTTGTCCCGGCCTGATCCAGCGCTCCATAGACCGCCTCGATGAGTACCGGCAGGTCGGAGGGAGACACGGAATTGTTCGACACATGGGCCGACACGATATCGGCGGTCAGTCTGACAAGAAGATCGTCGGCCAATCTGTTCTCCGTTGTTAGGGCCCTAAAGCAGCAGCGGCCATCGACCGGCCCGGCCTTCATATTGCGGATCACGCTACCTGCAAGAGCGACATGCGCCGTTCAACATGCAGGGGAAATGCGCGTTCGGCGCGCAGTCTAGCTCTGAGAGCGAATGGTCTCGCGCAGGGGGCCATAGCGAGGCCGAGCGACGTCCCGGAGGGCGCCGGATGACCATCACCATCCCGGCGCGGCGCGGCCCGGAAAAGGGAAGGGGGATCGGAATTGTGATGCTGCCGAAGGGGCAGCTTTCACAGGAGCATACCCTCATGTCCGATCTCTTCGCCGCCGCCGGCGCATCCGACCGCCTTGCTGCCCAGGCCCTGCTTCTCCTGCTGCGCAGGGGGGCGCCCATCACCCGCCGCCAGCTCAACGAAGCGATGACGAGCGCCTTTGGCGGCAACGACGCCGATGGCCGCTGGACACAGCGCGACAGCTTCGAACTCCTGGAGCACGCAACGGCCCTCTATCTGCGCGAGAAGCCCTATGCTCTCGAGAGCTTCGCCGACGTGACGCAGGCCCATGCGCTCGTTCAGCGCCTGCCGACCCAGACCGTGCGCAGCGAAGCGCAGATCGCCTGGCAGCAATTCTCAACGCCCGCCGATATCGCGGCGCTCGCGGTGCTGCTCGCCGACGTCGGGCCGCAGGACGTGGTGCTCGAACCCAGCGCAGGCAATGGCCTTCTCGTCGCACAGCTCGGAGATCATCGGTCGCTCCAACTCAACGAACTCGATCCCACGCGGCGATCGCGGCTGGCGGCCCTGTTCCCCGAAGCCCTGATCACCGGGTATGACGGCGCCGCGATCGGGTCGCTCATGGTCCGGCAAGAGCGGCCGAGCATCATCCTGATGAACCCGCCCTTCTCGCGCTCGCTGGGCCGCGGCGCCGACGACCTGGCCGCTGTGCGGCACCTCCAGGCGGCACTGCGCCACCTTGCCCCGGGTGGACGCCTGGTGGCGATCATGCCCGACTGGTTTGGCCCCAATGCGCGCATGCGCGACCATTTCGAAACCGTGCTGCGCGAGGCGAGCGTGCGAACGTCGCTGCGGCTCGAGAAATGCTACACCAAGCATGGTACGAGCATCGCCGTGCGGGTCTTCGTCATCGATAAGGTCGCGGGGAACGCGCCGCCCGCCGTCATCCAGCGCGCGTCGGTCGAAGAACTGGCCGCGGTCCTCACCGTGCCGCCGCGTGCCGCGCCGCCTGTCATTACAGCACCCGTCCGCGCGGCACCGGTGCCCGCCAAAGGCATCTCGCTCTTCCGCGCGGTCAAGAGCGCTTCGGTCAAGCCGCGCGCCTATTTCGCACCGGCGCGCAACGACGTTCTCCCGGTCGATTATGAGCGCCTCGAAGCCCCGGCACCGCTGCTGGAGCAGACCGGTGTCTATCTGCCCTATCGGCCGAGCCGCATCGTATTCGACAAAGCGGGCGAGCACCCGACCGCACTCGTCGAATCCGTCGCGATGGGATCGATCGCCGCTCCTATCCCACACTATGTGCCCCGACTGCCCGAGCGCACTGTGTCAGAACGCCTGCTCTCCGCCTCCCAGCTCGAAACGGTCGTCTATGCAGGCCATGCCTGGTCGCAGACCCTCCCGGGCCGCTTCAAGCCGGACAAGGAGGGCGCCGGGCTCGTCCTCGCCGAGGACGGGCGGACCTATCGCAAGGGCTTTTTCCTGGGCGACGGCACCGGGGCCGGCAAGGGCCGGCAGGTCGCCGCCTGCATCCTCGACAACTGGCTGCAGGGCCAGCGGCGCAACATCTGGGTCACCAAGAACGAGCCGCTGCTCGAAGATGCGCGGCGCGACTGGACCGCGCTCGGCGGCGTCTCGGCCGATGTCCAGCCGGTCGGCAACTGGAAGATCGACGAGCCCATCACGCTCGAGCAGGGCGTCCTGTTTGTCACCTATCCGACCCTGCGCTCGGCGCGCGGCGATCATAGCCGGCTCAAGCAGATCCTCGACTGGGCGGGCGAGGATTTCGAGGGCGTCATCTTCTTCGACGAAGCGCACGAGATGGGCGGCGTCGCCGGCGGGGAGGGGGCTCTTGGCGCCAAAGCCGGCTCGCAGCAGGGCATCTGCGGCGTGCTCCTCCAGAACCATCTGCCCGGTGCGCGCGTCGGCTACGCTTCGGCCACGGGCGCCTCGGACATCAACAATCTTGCCTATGCGGTCCGGCTCGGGCTCTGGGGCCCGGAAACCTCCTTCCCCGATCGCGAGCAGTTCATCTCCTCGATCCGGCAGGGCGGCATTGCCGCGATGGAACTGGTCGCCCGCGATCTCAAGGCCAGCGGCCTTTATCTCGCCCGCGCCCTGAGCTTTGCCGGGGTCGAATATGACATATTGAAGCACGAGCTGACCCCGGCGCAGATCGAGATCTACGACATCTATGCCGATGCCTGGGCGATCATCCATCGCAACATGGAGGCCGCCCTCGAGCTGACCGGCGTCGTTGACGGCCTCGAAGGCAATACGCTCAACAGCGGCGCCAAGGCCTCGGCGCGCTCGCGCTTCGAGTCGACCAAGCAGCGCTTCTTCGGACAGGTGCTCCTGTCGATGAAATTGCCGACCGTGATCGCGGCCGCCGAGCAGCATCTCGCCGAAGGCAAGTCGGTGGTCATGCAGCTTGTCACCACGGCCGAGTCCATCCTCGACCGCCGCCTGGGCCAGCTCGCCCCGGATGAGCGCGCCGAACTCGATATCGACCTGAGCCCGCGCGAATATGTCATCGACTATCTCGAACGCGCCTTTCCGACCCGGCAAATGCGCGTCTTCACCGACGACACCGGTGCCGAGCGCTCGGTGCCGATGGACGACGAGAACGGCAATCCGGTCTATAATCCGCAGGCGCTCGCGGCGCGCGTCAATCTCATCGAGCAGCTTTGCGCGCTGCCGCCGATTACCTCCGCGCTCGACGGGCTGCTCAATCATTTCGGCCATGACAATGTCGCCGAGATCACGGGACGCACAAAGCGGCTGATCCAGGCGAGCGACGGGCGCCAGAAGCTCGAGACCCGCTCGACCCGAACCAGCCAGGCCGAGGCCGCCGCCTTCATGGGCGGCCTCAAGCGCATCCTCATCTTCAGCGACGCGGGCGGGACTGGCCGCTCCTATCATGCGAGCCTCGATGCGGTGAACCAGGAGCAGCGGGCCCATCTCCTGCTCGAACCCGGCTGGCGGGCCGACCGGGCGATCCAGGGTCTGGGGCGCACCCATCGCACGCATCAGGCCTGCACGCCCCTGTTCCGGCCGGTAACCACCGACTGCAAGGGCGAGCTGCGCTTCACCAGCACCATCGCTCGGCGCCTGGACACGTTGGGCGCGCTGACCCGGGGGCAACGCCAGACCGGAGGACAGAATCTCTTCGACCCCGCCGACAATCTGGAAAGCAGCTACGCCTGCGCGGCGCTGACGAGCTGGTTCCACCTCCTGCACCTGGGCAAGCTCAAGAGCACCACGCTCGCCGAGTTCGAGGAGCGCACCGGCCTCGAGCTCACCGACAAGGACGGCGTGCTGAAGGACGAGCTGCCGCCGATCCAGCGCTGGCTCAACCGGTTGCTTGCGCTCCCGATCGGGCTGCAGAACCGGATCTTCGAGGAGTTTCTCGCCCTCGTCGAAACCCGGGTACAGGCCGCGCGCGAAGCGGGGCGGCTCGACGTCGGCGTGGAGACCATGCTCGTCGATACCGCGACGATCATCGACGACACGATCCTGCGCACCGATCCGGTCAGCGGCGCGACCTCCCACCTCCTCACCATCGAGGTGGCGCGCCGCAAGACGCCTGTCTCGCTCGAGCGCATCCTGCGCATCGCCGAAAGTGATCCCCGCCACGCCTTCCTGCGCAATGCCAAGTCCGGCCTGGTCGCACTGCAAGTGAAGGCCCGCGCCCATATGGAAGAGAAGGACGGCACGCCTATCCCTCGCATCGAACTCATGCGCCCGATCCGCAACGACTATATGCGCCTTGCCGATTTCGCCGAAACCGCCTGGTCACCGATCGACGAGGAGGCTTTCCGCGCACTCTGGGCCGCCGAGGCCGAAGCGGCGGCGGCCCAGGTCGATACCGAGACGATCCGGCTCGCGACCGGGCTCCTGCTGCCGATCTGGTCGGCGCTGCCGAGCGATCATCTCGTCGTCAACCGCATCGCCGACCAGAGCGGCCAGTCCTGGCTCGGCCGCATCGTCTTCGACGATCATGTCGTGCAACTCTACACCAAACTCGGCCTCGATCGCGCCGAGAACCTGCCGCCCGGCGATATCGTCAAGTCCGCGCTCGGCGGTCGCAGCGTCGAACTGACGCAGCCGTTCCCGATGGCGATCAAGCGCGCCGTGGTGAACGGTCTGCCCCGCATCGAACTGGTGGGCGCGCCGCCCGCGCAGCTTGCCTATCTCAAATCGCTCGGCTGCTTCACCGAGATCATCAGCTACCGCACGCGCGTGTTCGTGCCGGTGGAGGGCGCTGCCGACATCTTTGGCAGGCTGCTCAGGCCAGAGGCCCGAGCGGCATAGCCACGATCAGGCTCGCGGCATCCGGCTCGATTTCCAATCCCGCCAGGGGCTGGGTCAGCAGCATGGCCGCGAGCGCCGCTTGGGTCGTTGCCGCGCCAGCCTTGTCGCCCGCCTGTTCGAGCAACTGAACTGCCTTGCGGATCAGGCCGACCGCAAGCGCCCTCTTGTCATGCATCGCTTCCATCGCATCCACTCGTGCTGGTGCCATGGGCCTAGGATAGCATAAGCCCCGCCGTCCGCTACCGGATGATGTGGCCGTCCGTCCGATCAAAGCGTCGCGAGTGGCCCTGTCTCGATAAAATCCGGCCATGTGCTGCCATAGTCGCGCAGCAGCGCGGACGAGCAGATCACCGTCATGGCGCTTCCCGCCTGCTGGCGCTTGAGGCGGGTGAGACCTGCATAGACCAGTGCGAGCGACCGCTCGCCCGCATTCTCGTCCACATAGATCACCAGGAGCGGCGATTCCCAGCCCTTGAAGCTGTGTAGGGTCGTGGCCTTCACGCGAGCGTCGCCCATGTAGAAGGCCATCTTTTCGCGCCGGCGCTCCTGCATGTCGGGCGCGAAGGTGGCGACGCTGGCAATGTCGCGGTCGGCGAGCGCAGAGACGACCATCGCGCCTACCGAGGCGTCGGCGGCAAGGAAGGTGATATCGGCATTGGCCAGGGCCTTCCCCGTCCGCCGCATCATTCCGACGATCTCTGTGACGCAGGTCTCGATTCTGTGCTGCGACGTGCACTGCACCCAGCGCAGTGACACTGGGAACAGATCGAGCGATGCTTGTGGCGGACTGGGCAGCTCAACGCCCTCTTCCGGCAGAAAGCTGGTCACGAAGCTCTGGATCAGCGGCAGGGTGGCGGGCGGCAGGCGATAGCTGACGTCGAGCTGCGCCCAGGCGCCACGAAACCCCGCGCCCGCCATTGCCTCGTTGGTCCAGGCCTGGGCCGTCCCATAGACATCCTGCGTGGCATCTGCCGCCAGGATCATCTCCCCGCCAGGCTGCAGAAACCGTCGCAGCGTATTCCACCAGAGTGGGCGATAGTCCTGCCCTTCATCGACCAGGATCGCGTCGTAGCGCGGGCTGTCCTCCTCGGCCGCGGCCGAAGCGACAAGGCTGGGAAGGGCAGCTTCCATCACCGATGCGCCGTCTCCGCTCTTCCACAGCTCGTCATAGGCCTCGCTCCACCCCACCTCCATGCAGACCTGCTTGCACCAGCTGTGGAAGTTGACGAACACGACATTGCGGTGGCCCCCGCGCACCTTGAGCGCGCGCACGACGAGATCGCGCAGATAGTGCCAGAGGGTGATGTTGAAGGTCGCGACCAGCACCGACTTTCCCTCATCGGCAAGGCGCGCGGCCCGCGCTGCGAGGACGAGCGACTTGCCGGACCCGGCGGACCCCTTGATCCGGCGATAGCCGCTCGCGGTTCGGGTCTCGGCTAGCTGCCGCTGGTTTGCGTCCATCTCCAGCGGTTGGCGCTGCGTGACCGAGAAATCAGGTTCCACCAGCCATCCACGCAGATCGGCCGCGATGTCCTCGCGCATGAGCATCGAGTGCCGGCGCTGCGATTCCGGCATGATCAAATCGATCCGGCCGGCGGCGAGCTCCACCCGACCGCTGACCGGTTGATAGCGCGCCAGAGGATCATTCTCATCGCGCGTCAGGAAGCCGGCGAAGAGGTCGCGCACGCGCCGGCTGTCGGCGAAGGGGAAAATCACGCCAGCCGTCACTGCGGCAAAGCCGGCATTCTGCTTCAGGCGAGGGCAGTAGAGCTTGTAGACCGCATCTCGGTAATGATTGACCTTGGTGACGGGGTTCTGCGCCGCAAGGGAAAAGCTCTTTCCGTCCTTGCGCCCGTGCAGGTCCCGGCCGCCGGCGGGCACGAAATAGTGCATCGCATCGAGGTTCCAGTCCTTTAGCTCGAAGACGGCGATTCCCACCGAGGGGTTTAATAAAACGAAGTCGGGGCGCAGGCCGTTGAGATGCGGCTGGCAATAAATCTCCCATTCCGGGTCGAGATGCGCGTCGAAAAACTCGAGGACTACGCGCTCGCCGGGCGTCAAGGGCTGGCGCAGTCGGTCGAGATCCTCCCGTGGAGGAGAAATGATCCGGTTTCTTCTCAACGCGATGCCCCGCCAATTCCCGCGATCCTCCTAGGGAAGAGGTGGAGGGTTTCCAATCCCTCGAGGCCCGACGAATGGCCTAATCGCTGCTGAGCGGAATACCCGCGATGAGCGCGGCGCTTTGCGGATCGAGCTCTTCGCCGGGCTGGAGGGGCCGCGCCGCGAGCGCCACATCGAGCGCATGTTGCAGCCGCGCCGCCGTATCCCAGTCCTGGGCCTTTTCCAGAAACACCATCGCCTGCCGCATGAGGCCTATCGCGATGCCGCGGCTGTTCGTCTCTGCCATGCCCATATCCTCGAGCTCCCGATTAAACCGTGGGAGAGGGGGCGATTGGCCTGTCGTCCGAACTCCCGCGCACTGGACGCGGGAGCCGCCGGACCTCGCAACATGTGAACACACATGCGCCGTCACCTTTAACCCGAAGGTCTGGACATGCGCGACGGCAGCCCGGAAACCGATGGTTTTCGAGTTGCTTGTGTTCACGGACTTGCGAGGTCCGGCGCTGCCCTTTGCGCAGCGCAGCCCCGCCCTAACAGAGGGGCCGGGAGCGGCCAACCGGTTCCTTTTTTTGACCGGGTTCCCAGCGTCGTTGGCAGGTGTCGGCGCCCCGTTCCGCGTGCCTAGGCGATCGCTGTCGCACCCGCAGGCCGCAGCCCCCGGTCGGACAGCCCGGGCGCCCGAAACGGCCAGCGGCGGGGCCGCTGCAAAGAGAAGGGGGGTCGGTAGGGTGTCCCGGGATGGTCCGGGCATCAAGGAGACTTCCAGTGATCGACAGCGTCAAACTCAACAAGCTCCGCCTCTCGCCGATCAATGTGCGCAAGGTTTCGGAAGACCGGCTGCGTCTCGACGAACTCACCCCCGACGTCGAGGCCCGCGGCATCCTGCAGAACATGCTGGTGACCCCGGCCAAGCCCAAGGGCACGTTCGAAGTGCTCGACGGGGGACGGCGCTGGCGCGCACTGATGCGCCTGGTCGAGGCGGGTTCGATCGTCGCGGCCGACTATGACGTGCCGGTGCGCGTCATCACAGGCGACATCGCGCATCTGAGCGAAACGTCCTTCGCCGCCACCTATCACCAGCTGCCGCTCACCCCCGCCGAAGAATGCCGCGCCTATGAGCATTTCATCGGCAAGGGCGCCGACATCGACGGGGTCGCCAAACGCTTCGGCAAGACCCGCCGCTTCGTCGAAGGCCGCCTGCGCCTGGCCTCGCTGGCCGAGCCGATCTTCGACGCGCTGGCCTCGGGCGCGATTACGCTCGACATCGCCAAGGCCTATGCCTCGACGGAAAGCCACGACAAGCAGCTCGATGTCTGGAGCACCTACGGCCAGAACAGCTACGTCAACGCCGATTCCATCCGCCGCGTCATCGCCAACGACGCCCTTAAATCCAACGAACCGATCGCGCTCCTGATCGGCGAGGACCGCTATGCGGCCGCCGGCGGCCGGGTCGATCGCGACCTCTTCAGCGAGGGCGGCGACCGCTGGATCGATCCCGAGATCGCCAAGGGCGTCGCTGCCGAGATGATGGAAGCCGAGGCCAAGCGCATCGGCGAGGAATCCGGGCTCGCCTGGATCCGGCCGATCGCAAGCAGCTATGCCTATAACCACGCGCAGGATCTCTACCGCGTCATGCTCGATCCGCCCGAACTGACCGACGAGCAGGCCGCGCGCCTGGAAGCGATCGAGGCGCGGCGCAGCGAGCTCGAAGAGCTGATGCAGGACGAGGCGCTCGACGAGGATCAGTTCAAGGCACTCGACAGCGAGGACGACGCGCTGATGGCCGAGGCCGAAGCCATCGAGAACCGGCTGCCGGTGCTGCCCGACGAGCTCAAGCCGCATGTCGGCGCGTTCCTCCTCCTGACCCCGCAGGGCGAAATGCGCCTCGACACGCAGTTCTTCAGCGAACAGCCCATCCAGCGCATCGATGACGAGGCGCAGGGCGAGGGTGAGGAGGACGACGGCGAGGGCGGCGAAGAGGGCGAGCGCCTGGCAGGCGGTTTCCGCATCGGCGGGGCCGACAAGGAGGCGCCCAGCCTGCCCGAGGAAGCCGTGGGTCCGGGCGGCAAGCCGCTCAGCGCCCGGCTCTACGACGAACTCGCCATGCAGCGCCGTGACATCCTGGCGGCTTCGCTCCTCGCCGAACCCGCGCTCGCGCTCGACTATGCCCTCTTCACGATGATCGACGCGCGCAGCCAGTCCACGCGTCATACC
This sequence comes from Novosphingobium oxfordense, assembly GCF_044029435.1. NCBI lineage: Bacteria > Pseudomonadati > Pseudomonadota > Alphaproteobacteria > Sphingomonadales > Sphingomonadaceae > Novosphingobium > Novosphingobium oxfordense. Next base: position 66,215 of record NZ_CP147006.1, read on the forward strand.
GGCTACCACAGCGTCCACTATGGCTCGACGCTGCGGGCCGGAGCACCGCAAGACCCGGTCTCGGGTGATATGCCGGTGACCCGCGCGCGGCAGTATCTCGCCGAGGCCCATGACGGGCTCGACGCGGCCTGGACGGAACCGGCCGATATCGTGGAGCGGTTCGAGGCCTTCCGCGCGCTCGGCGACGACGCCAAGGCAGCCTGGCTCGCCTATATCGTCGCCGTCTCGCTCGAGGCCAAGGGCGGTTTCAAGGCGGAACAAATCCCGCTGCAGAACCGCCTCGCCTCGATCCTCGAGATCGATGTCGCCGCCTGGTGGCGGCCCACCGCGGAGAACTTCTTCGACCGGGTCAACAAGGGCACGATCCTCACCCTGCTCAACGATGTCGGCGGGGGCTCCCTGACCGCGCGCCATGCCACGCTCAAGAAGGGCGAGATCGCCGCGAGCTGCGAAAAGCTCTTTGCCGGGGAGTCGATCGTCGAGCCTGACGTCAAGGAGGCGGCGCTCGCCTGGGTCCCCAATGCCATGCGCTTCCTGGATCGCGTGCCGGAACAGGCAGAGGAATCCCTTGATGCGTTTGGCGACCCCGACGTGGCCGAAAGCGACGGGGCTGATGACAGCGAGACCGACGACGGTGACGCGGTGACCGCCGGGCCGACGGCTTCCGCGCCGGCCGAGGCCGACGAAGACGAACTCGCCGCCGCCGAGGCCTGAGCCTCAAATCCTGTCCGCAAGCGACCACCGGCGTGTTCTCGCGCCGGTGGTCGTCTCGTCTGTGAGGAGTTTTCCATCATGTCCAAGCCTGCACGAACCGGCCGGGATGCCGCGGCCGAAATCAGCGCCATCATCATCGATCGCCTTGAAAAGGGCGTACCGCCCTGGACCCGGCCCTGGCGCACGAGTGGCAGCGGCGGCCGGCCGCTCCGGCACTGCGGCACGCCCTATACGGGGATCAACAATCTCCTGCTTTGGGCGCTCGGCGACATGCACGGCTACCGGTCGCGCTACTGGATGACCTATCGGCAGGCGAGCGAGCTCGGCGCGCAGGTCCGCCGCGGAGAGCAGGGTGCCCTGTCCCTCTATTATTCCTCGTTCAAGAAGACCGAGACAGACGCCGTGAGCGGTGAGGCCGTGGAACGCAGCATCCGCTTCCTGCGCCATTACATCGTCTTCAACGCCGACCAGATCGATGGCCTGCCCGGCTATTATTACCCGCCCGAGGTGCCGGCCACGCCGCTGTCCCCCTCTCTGCGGCAAGCGGCGATCGACAGCTTCTTCGCGGCGATCCCCGCCGATGTCCGTCATGGCGGCAACGGCGCCTTCTACTCGCCCACCTTCGACTATATCCAGATGCCCAAGCGCTCGAGCTTCATCTCGATGGACCATTATGCGAGCGTTAGGGTCCATGAAACGGGGCATTGGACCGGCCATGGCGACCGGCTCGCGCGCACCTTCGGCAAACGCTTCGGCGACAAGGCCTACGCATTCGAGGAACTTGTCGCCGAGATCACCGCCGGGCTGGTCTGCGCCGAGCTTGGCCTCCCCAACGAGTTGCACGACAGCCACGCGAGCTATGTTGGCCACTGGCTCGGCATCCTCAAGGCCGACAAGACCGCCATCATCCACGCTGCGTCCAAGGCCGAACAGGCCTTCGCCTATCTGACGGCGTTCGGCGAGGCCGGGCAAGCGGGCAGCGCCCCGCCGCCCGCACTTGCCGCGGCTGCATGAGGCGGCCGCCATGACCCCTGAAACCAAGATCCTGGCCTGCCTGTCGACGGCCCATCTCTCAGCCGAGGTCGCGGCGGAACTGGACGCCATCCTCGCCTATCCGCCGCCGCTTGCGGCCCGCCTCAACCCCGCGCTGTGGCAGGCGCATATCCTCATGGACCGCTGGCTGGATTATGGCTGGTTCATCTGGGTCGCATCTCCTGCCCGCGCGCATATGCCCGGCTCGCTCAAGGCCTGCCTCGACCTCGCCGAAGCGTCCGGCGCCGCCTGGCTGCAGTTCGACCGCGACTGCGCACCGATCGCCGAACTGCCGGTCTACGACTGGTAATCCCCTCTCATCCAAGGAGAACCCTCATGGGTTGGCTCACCATGTCTCGCCATTCGATGGGGGGGCACGCAACCGCGAAAGCCTATCTCGACGACCAGTTCACCTATGAGCGCGACCATCCCAAGGGCGGCACGCGCGGCCTCAAGGTGCTCGCCTCGTCCTGCCCTGCAAACCGCGTCTATTATGCGGCCGCTCAGGTGACACGCGACGGCATTGGCGGCGAGGTCTTCGCCATCGTCTGCCTCGTCCTGTGGAACCCGCGCAGCGCGAGCGGCGAAAATTTTGGCTACAAGGATATGACGGAAAATATGGGCCCCTGCGAGGCTGCCTGTCCCGCCGCGATCCTCGATCTTCTGACACCGACCACAAACGAGCATGCGCTCGACTGGCGACGTCGCTGCCGCGAGGCGCTCGCCCGCCGTTCCCGAAAGATCGAGACCGGCGCTCGCATCAAGCTGCCCGCGCCGGTCCGGTTCTCCGACGGGCATGTGGGCGAAGAATTCATCGTTGACCGGATCGGCCGCCGGGTCATCCTGCGCGATCCCGAGACGCGCATGCCCTACCGGATTGGCCGCTTCATGGACCAGGCCTGGACGATCGTCCCGGAGACCAAGGTCCACAAGACCCTCTTCGCCTGAGCGCTCTTGCCTCCCGTCCCTCCTGCGAAGACAAGGATCTGATCATGTTCCCTTTTCCCTTTCCCCGGTCCGCCAAGCGCGACCTCCTGTGCAGCCGACAGAATGCCGAGCGCGTCGCTGCACGTCTGTTCGCCGCCGGCGGCGGGCCGATCAGCGTCGTGCGCACCGGCGATCTTCTCCAGCCCTACCGCGTGGCCCTGGTCCCGGCCCGCTATGAGCAGGTCGAGACGGTCATGGTATCATGATGGGTCGCAAGGTCATGCTCTCAAGCGTCTTTGCAGCCCTGCTTATGGGCTCCAGCCTGTCGGACGCCCAGAGCTTCCATGCGCGCGGCCGCGCGCTCGACGGCGATACAGTCGCTGTTGATATCCGCCTGCTCGGGATCGATGCCTTCGAGACAAGGCAGATGTGCGAGCGCCGGAACGGCTGCTGGTCGTGCGGCAAGGCCGCGCAGGATCTCGCAGCACGGGCTCTGCGCGACGCCGAGGCGGTCATCACGTTGACGCCCTCATCCACCTATGGCCGTCCGGTCGCCACCGTGACCGTTCGCGGCGCTGACCTCGGCGAGACGCTGCTCCGCGCCGGGCTTGCAATCCCGCAATCGCAGTATCTTCGCCGCGATCCCGCGCGCCGCGCGCGCTATGAGGCGGCCTTCGCCGAGGCCCAAGGCCGCAAGGCAGGGGCCTTTGCCGGCACCTGGCTGCCCCCCGCACGATGGCGCAAGGGCGAACGCCTCGCCTGCGAGCGCCGACAATAATCCCTTTTCCGCAAGACCTCGGCGCTTGAAGCGCGCGGCACACCCCGCAGGCACCTGGGCGCGCCGAGGCTGGCGGCGGGCTTTGCCGATGAGGCTGGTCTCCAAGGACATGTCGCATGGTTACGTCCTCATCCCAATCGCGCGCGATCACGCTGATGGTCGGGCTGCCGCATCTTCGCTCCGGCCCGCTGCTCGCCCGCGCGCGCAGCCTTGCGCTGCCGGTCCTCGTCTCCGCCAACGCCTTCTCCCGCTGGGTGGACGCAGCGCAGGGACGTGAATGGGCCGGCTGGAAACTCCAGGGCCTGAAGAATGCGACCCGTCTCCACAGTCTTTGCCTGGACAGTGCCGGGTTCAGCGCCATGGCTCGCTATGGCGGCTTTCCCTGGACCATCGACGACTATGTCGCGCTCGCATCTGCCTTTCCCTTTCGCTGGTGGGCGAGCCTCGACTATTGCGTGGAGCAGGAGGTTGCCCGAGACCGCGAGGAGGTTCTCGACCGGATCGCGCGCACCGTCCGGGCCAATATCGAATGTCATGCGCGCGCTGTCGATCGGAATATCGCCAGCACGTTCCTGCCGGTCATCCAGGGCCGCCTGCCGCAAGATTACGAACGCTGCGCCACTGCGCTCGCAGGCCTTGTCGAGCGTCATACCCTCATCGGTGTCGGATCGATGTGCCGAAGACCCATCCATGGCGACGCCGGTCTCATCGCGGTGGTGGATCATCTCGACCGCGTCCTGCCGCCAGCGGTGCGGTTGCATCTCTTCGGCGTGAAGGGCGCGGCCATTCCCTTCCTCAAACCCTTCGCGCGCCGCGTCGCCTCGATCGACAGCCAGGCCTATGGCATCGCAGCGCGCAGCAAGGCGCGGGCGCATGGTTGTCGAAAGTCCGATGACCTCGTCGCCGACGAGATGGAGCGGTGGGTCGAGCAGCAGCGGGCGCGGCTACGCCAGCCTGCCCGCGCCCTGCCGATCGCGGCGCCAGCGATAGCGCCGCCGCTGCGGTTCGATCCTTGGGAAGAGGCGATCGCCCAAGCGCGGGAGGATCTGCGCGCGCTCATCGAAAGCGGCGACCTCGATCATGATGCGCCTGTGACCGGATGGGTCGAGCAATGGGCCGCAGACCTGATGCACGTTGAGGCTTGATGGCGATCACCAAGCACGGCGCCGGACGCGGCACAGCCCTGCAGCTCAGGATTTGACGACCGGCTCCGCCCACCAGGACGCACCTTGGACAAAATCGGCACGACTCTCGACGAGGGGGCCATCGGGCTCCGCCGCGACATAGGGGTTGGTCAGCGGGAGGATCGTTCGCTTTTCACGGTGGATCTGGCCGGCGACCCGGCCGCGCCGCTCGAGCAGATCCTCCAACCAGGCGAGGTCGTCGAGCATCTCGACCACGCCGCGACCAGCCAGGCAGAAATAGATCGTCCGCTGAAAGTCGTCGGCCTGCGGATTGGACAGGAGGCTTGCGAGCTTCCGTTTGCCTTGCGCCAGCCCCTCGTGGATCCACTGGGCCGCCTCGCGGATCTCGCGCACGGCATAATAGGCATCGAGCGCATCCATGCCGATGGCCGCATTGGCGATCATCCGGCGCGTCGGCCGATTGTCGGGATCAAGCGCGGCATCCCGTAGCGTGATATCGAGATCGAACCGGTCGAGAAAATTGGACATGCTCATGGCGGAAACTCCCTTCGCGTGGGAACGTACCGTGAACATCTGGCGTGGTCAACTGGTCGGCATCGACCTGGATCAGGCCTTGTCGGCCGCGTTGGCGAGTTCGCGATGAACGGCCCTGGCGAGATTGAGGTCGTAGCTGAGCGCGCTGCTGACCGGGAGGCTACGCACGCCCAGGGCCTGGAGCGTATAGTTGAGGTCGGGCGTCACCGCCGCGCCCGCCGCTTCGATCGGCAGGTCCCAAGGCCGAAGCGGCGAGACCGGCCATCGCACGCCCTCGGCCTCGCGCATTAGTGTATCGCCATGCAGGCAGAAGGCGGACGGATCGCAGCGATAGTCCATGTCGATCCGGGCCGCGATCGTGTTGTCGCCCGCGTCGCGCGCGACGAAGGCCCGGTGACGCCCCTCGATGACCTGATAGAGAGCGGGAAGTCCAGCCATCGTCAGGCGTTGCACCTTCACGGGCAGGCTGTTCTGCGCGTCCCGGCGGTCGCGTACGGCTCCGACCAGCCGGTCGAACCGGACCGGCTGGGCTAGCACGTAGCGCAGTTCGATTGCGGCCGCCTCGGGCGGCGCGACAATGCCACGGGAAAAGGCGGTGGCGCAGACGGCCCGCGCGAAAAGATCGACCTGAAACGGTCCTATGACGCTGAAGATACCGGTCGCATCCGGCCCGGCCATCTCGTTCGCGCGCTCACCAAGCTCAGGATGTCCAGGGATGCGCAGGTCCGACACGCCGCCACGCAGGCATTCCATCATGTCGATGCCCATCGCCTGAGTCCTCTCCATTTCGGAGGAATTTTATACCTTGCCGAGGCGTCTGACTATCCGGCGGTTCTTTCCCGTGGCCGCATCGGAAAGGTCCGCAGTCTGCAAGGACCTCCCAGCGCCAGGCGCCGGAAAAAGGGGAGGGGGGCCGAGAGGACGAGCGACGTGGATCGCTTGGCCCCTCGGAGACTTTCCCCATGAGCTACGATGTTGCGTTTCGCCACCAGCAGGCCCTCGACCCGAGCGCGCTCTCGAGTGTCACCACCACATTGCACGCGATCGGCGCCGCGATCACCGACTGCCGCAACGCTGGCAAGGACGCCGAGATCGACCCTGCGGTCATCCTCCTTATCCGTCACCTGTCGCAAGTGTGCGAAGCCCGGCCGCCCAGCACCCTGCTGCGCCGCGAATGCCTGGACGCGATCGCTGAGATCCGGCGGCATCCTGTGCTCAAGACGCTCGCCTATCGCGGCGTTGCCTATGACGAGCCCGCCAAGCGCCTCTTCCACAGCGAGGGACGGATCGCGATGCGGCGGCTCGCCGAGGCCCTGGATCTGGCCGAGGGCAGCTTCGATGTCCGGTCCAACAAGGGCGGCGTTGCCGTCTCCGGCGAAATCACGCTCCACGGCGAGGACATCTGGGTCCAGCTCAGCCTGGGCCTCATGGGACCGGACCGCGAGATCCTCTACCGGCGCGTCCACGGCCGAAAGGACCATATCGGCGAGCGCAACCATTATGCCTCGATCCGCGACCTCATGGCGCCCGATCGCTTCGCCCGGAAGATCTGCCGGGATCTCAATCTGGCACCCGCCACCCGATCGGACGGCCGGCTGTTCGCCTGACCCTCAGGCCGGCGGCGGCTCGACATGGCCCAGCCACCGGGCCAGCAAGCGCGCCATGGTGGCGCGATAGTCAGCGGGACTGTCGGGTTCGGCCGTCGCTTTCCATCCGCATTGGCACTGAACGGTGCGCACCGCGTCATGGGGCGGCGCTGCGTAGACGATCATATGCGCCCTGAGCGGCATCTTTCGTTTCCCCCCGCGGCGCGATGCTGCGCGCGCGCGGGGCGGCTGTCCACATTTTTGTCCGTAGCGCCCGCCTGCGGGCAGACTCCCTGAAAGGAGACCTCATGCACCGCTTGCCTAATGACGCGGCACCTTGCCGCGTGCCCGACAGGATCGCCCTCGATCCGCAGGCGCCCATCATCCTCGCCTATGGCATCGGGGTCGATTCCACCGCGCTTCTCATCGAGCTTCACGCGCGCGGCGAAACGCCCGATCTCGTCCTCACCGCTGACCCTGGGGCCGAAAAGCCCGATACCTATGAATATCAGGCGATGATGGCCGCCTGGATGGCGGCCCGGGGCATTCCCTATGAAGTGGTTGCTTACCGGCCCAAGCGCTTCAAGCACTATCCGCCCTATGCGACGATCCTCACCAACCTGCTGGCGAACGCGACGCTGCCGAGCATTAGCCTGGGCCGTCACAGCTGCTCGTTAGGTCCTGTTCCCCATCCTGTCCGCTTAGCACCGGACGGAGATAGGGTCAGGCCGACCGCCGCGCTAACCCAAAGAGCTGGCGGTGGTCGGCCTGACCGCTATCGCGGCGGAACGACGACGCTGTGGAAAATGTCGCCGGGCGAATGCATTGAAAACTATCGTCAAGCTTCGATCTCTTTTCGTCCGAACCGAATATATAGCGTCGGCAGAACGAACAGTGTGAGCAGCGTTGCTGAGATCAGCCCGCCGATCACCACGGTCGCGAGCGGCTTCTGGACTTCCGCGCCAGCGCCGTCTCCCAGCGCCATTGGTAAGAACCCCAACGAGGCGACCAGCGCGGTCATGACGACGGGTCGCAGGCGCGCCAGCGCGCCCTCCCGAGCGGCATCCTCGCGGTGCCGACCAACGCGCATGAGGTCCTGGATCGATGCAACCATGACGAGGCCGTTGAGGACCGCGATGCCGGAAAGCGCGATGAACCCGACTGCGGCAGAGATAGAAAACGGCATGCCGCGGACGACGAGCGCGAGGACACCACCGATCAGCGCCAGCGGGACGCCGGTGAACACGATCGCGGCTTCGCGGACGGTGCCGAGCGCGCCATAGAGCAGCAGCAGGATGAGGGTGAAGCAGGCCGGCACGACCAGCATCAGCCGGGCTCGCGCCGAAGCCAGATTCTCAAACTGGCCGCCCCATTCGAGATAGATGCCGGCGGGAAGCCGCACATCGTTCGCGATCGCCGCCTGCGCCTCCGCCACGACGCTCGCTACGTCACGACCGCGCACATTGGCCTGCACGACCACCCGCCGCTTGCCATTTTCACGGCTGATCTGGTTGGGGCCGTCGTCGATGCGGATGTCGGCAACACTGGCGAGCGGCACCGACGCGCCCGACGGCGTCGGCACCGGAACCTGTCCCAGAGTCTCGAAATTGGCGCGATCGGCATCGGACAGGCGGATGACGATCGGGAAATGCCGATCGCCCTCGAAGATCACGCCGGCTTCGCGGCCGCCGACCGCCGCGGCGACCACATCCTGGACATTCTTCGCGGTGACACCCAATGCCGCCGCCGCATCGCGGTTGAACGCGATGTCGAGCATGGGCAGGCCCTCGGTCTGCTCGACCTTGACGTCCTGCGCTCCGGCAGTCTTGCGCAGGATCGCGGCGACCCTGTCGGCTGTATCGTTCATCTGCCCGAAGTCGTCGCCGAAGACCTTGACCGCAATATCGCTGCGGACGCCGGCGATCAGCTCATTGAAGCGCATCTGGATCGGTTGGGTGATCTCGTAGGAATGGCCGGGCACGCGGGCCAACCGCTTCTCGATGCGCTCGACGACCTCGGCCTTGGCCTCACCGGGGTCGGGCCACTGATCGCGCGGCTTGAGCATGATGAATGTGTCGGTCGCGTTGGGCGGCATTGGGTCCGAGGCCAGCTCTGCGGTGCCGGTGCGCGAGAATACGACCTTGATCTCCGGCATTCCGGAGAGTGCCTTCTCGATCTGGAACTGCATCTTCTGGCTCTGCTCGACCGATGTGCCAGGCACCCGGTAAGCCGACACCAGCACATTGCCCTCATCGAGTTGCGGCAGGAATTCCTGGCCGAGCGCCGCATAGCCACCAACCGCGAGCGCCAGAGCACCCAGCGCGATCCCGACGGTGAGCGACGGCCGACGCATGGCCCGGTCGAGCCCCGGCTCGTAGCGTCGGCGCAGCCAGCCGACGATCCGGTTCTCCTTCTCCTCGACCGGCCTGCTCAGCCAGATCGCGATCGTCGCCGGCACGAAGGTAAGCGAGAGGATGAAGGCGAAGACCAGCGCCATGATGACGGTGAGCGCCATCGGCTCGAATGTCTTGCCCTCGACGCCCGAGAGGGTGAGCAGCGGCACGTAGACGAGGATGATGATCGCCTGCCCATAGACCGAAGGGCGCACCATCTCGCGCGCGGCATGGGCGACCACCGACATGCGCTCGCCCAATTCCAATGCGCGTCCATGATGATGCTGTCGCTCCGCGATACGTCGCAGTGCGTTTTCAACGATGATGACCGCGCCATCGACGATGAGGCCGAAATCGAGCGCGCCAAGGCTCATCAGGTTCGCCGACACGCCGACCTGCAGCATCCCGAACCCGGTCAACAGCATCGTGATCGGGATGACGGCGGCTGCGATCAACGCCGCGCGGAAATTGCCGAGCAGCACGAACAGTACGATGATGACCAGCACGGCGCCTTCGCCGAGGTTGCGGGCGACGGTCGATATCGTCGAATTGACCAGCACGGTGCGGTCCAGCACCGGCTCGATCAAGATGTCGGGCGGCAGCGACGGGCCGATCCGCTGGAGCCGTGCGCCGACCCCGGTCGAGACGGTGCGGCTGTTCTCGCCGATCCGCATCACCGCGGTCCCGGTCACAACCTCGCGGCCATCTTCCGATGCCGAGCCAAGCCGGATTCCCTGGCCGAGCCGCACGTCCGCCACCTGCCCGAGCAGGATCGGCGTGCCTTCGCGCGTCGCGATCACCGTATTGCGAAGCTGGGCGATGCTGCGGATGCGCGCGTCCGACCGGACCGCGAGACCCTCGCCGTTGCGATCGACCACGCCCCCGCCGATCGCGCTGTTGTTCGCCTCGAGCGCCGCGGCCAGGTCGCTCAGCGACAGCTTTAAGGCGGCGAGCTTCTGGACGTCGGGCACGACGAGGAATTCCTTGTCGTAACCGCCCAGTGAATCCACGCCGGCGACGCCGGCAACCGACTTGACCTGCGGGGCGACGATCCATTCCTGCACGCTGTGCAGATAGGTCGCCTTGTCGGCCTCGCTCACCAGCCGATCGCCCTCGGGCGTGATGTAGCTGCCGTCGGGCTGGATGCCGGGCTCGCCGGGCTTGTGCCGGTCGTGGCCGCGCTCCTGATAGTGGAGCGTCCACATGTAGATGTCGCCCAGGCCCGTCGCAATCGCCCCCATCTCGGGGGTGATGCCCTCGGGAAGCGAGTCCTTGGCGTCGACGAGCCGCTCGCCGACCTGCTGGCGCGCGAAATAGATGTCGGTCGCGTCGGAGAAGACGGCCGTGACCTGCGCGAACCCATTGCGGCTCAGCGAGCGCGTGCTTTCCAGTCCTTTGATGCCGGCCAGCGCAGTCTCGATCGGAAAGGTGACCTGCTTCTCGATCAGCTCGGGCGAGAGATTGGGTGCGCGAACATTGATCTGCACCTGATTGTTGGTAACATCGGGGACGGCGTCGATCGGGAGGTGCCGAAGCGACATCGCGCCGATGAGGGCCGCAATGACCGTCAGCACCAGGACGAGCCAGCGGCGCTCGACCGCGACGGTGACGATGCGATCGATCATGGCTCAGTCGTCGTCCCCGCCTGCGCCTTTGCCAAGTTCGGACTTGAGCGTGAAACTGTTGGCAGCAGCGACCTGTTCGCGGCCCGTGAGCCCGGAGGCCACCACGATCGTGTCGCCGGCCTGGGCACCGAGCGCCACTGCGGTCGCCCTGAACCCGTCCTGCGTCCGCACGAACACGACCGACTTGCCGTTCACCGTCTGGATCGCGGTCAGCGGTACGCGGATCGTGGGGTCGCCCGTGCCCGCAAGCTGGATCGCGGCCGTGACGGCTTCGCCGACCCGCCACTGGCCGGCGCGATTGTCGATGGCGGCAATCACCGGCACTTGGCGCGTCTGCGGATCGAGAGCAGGAGAGACGAAGGTGACGCGGGCTTGCCCGGCTCGCCCAGGTGCTGTCACCGTTACAGTCGCGCCGGGGCGCACGCGCCCGGCATCCGCTGGCGAGAGCGACAACGACAGGGAAACCGTCGAGAGATTGGCGACACGGATGAGTTCCGCGTCCGCCGCGACGGTCTGTCCGAGCACCGCGGTCCTGCTGATGACCTGACCAGAAAGTGGGGAGACGATGCCCACGCGGTTGAGCGATCCGCCGGCACCGCCGGTCGCGGCGAGCTGCTGGCGGGCGAGCCGCAGCGCGATGCTCGCCTCGGCCGCGGCGGTGCGTGCCGCGATCAGATCCTGTTCGGGCGACACGCGCTCGGCAAACAGCCGCTGCTCGCGCGCATAGTTGGATTGCGCCAGTGCGAGCCGTGCCCGCGCTGCTTCAACCTCACCCTTGAGCGAGGCCGCCTCGCGGCTCTCGATCACCGCCAGCGTTTCGCCGCGCCGAACGGGCTGGCCGAGATTGCGGTTGAGCGCCACGACGCGCCCGGCGATCGATGCCGATACGACCTGCGTGCCCTCGGGGCTGCCCTCGACGGTGGCGGGAAGCTCGATCGCGCCGCCATTGGCACCAACCGTCGGGCGCACGATCTCGATACCGGCCGTCCTGATCTGGTCGAGCGTGAGCTTGACCGTGTCGGCCTTCTCGCCGGCTTCGCCCTTTTCCGCCGCTTCCGATTTTTCTCCGGCTTCCTCCTTGGCGGCATGCCCTCCGCATCCGCCAAGCAGCGCCGCCAGGAGGAGCGGCGCTACCGCCCGGTGAAAGGGAAAGCTCATCGGATCAGTCCTTGGCAGAGGCGGTCAGCCGGTCGAGCTGGGCCTGGGCGACGTGGAAGGCGGCCAGCGCGTCGACGGCGGCGGCACGCGTTTCGGCGAGCGTGCGCTCGGCTTCGAGCAGATCGAGCTGTCCGAACTTGCCTTCGCGATAGCCGATACGGGCGATACGGGCTGCCTCCTGCGCCGCCGCCAACGAAGGTCCAGCGGCGGTGCGGGCGGCGTCGGCGGCATTGGCAAGCTCGGCGTCGGCCTGCTCGATCGCCTGCGAATTGTCGAGTTCGGCGGCGCGTCGCAGCGCCTCGGCGCGATCGCGTTCGGCACTCGCCTGCGCGACTGCCGCCGAGCCATTGTTGAACAAGGGAAGCGGCACCGACACGCCGAACACCGCCGCCACATCGTTGTTGATGGGCAGGCGGCGCAGACCGACACTGGCCGTCACGTCGGGAATACGCTGCGAGCGTGCGAGGCGAACCTGCGCCTCCGCCGTCTTCTGGTCGGCTCGCGCCGCGGCGACCGCGAGGCTGTCGCGCGACAGCGCCGGGCCGTAGCCGCCGACATGATCGAACCAGGCTTCATCGAGCGGGCCGGTCACCGGCCGTCCCACCCGGCGCGCGAGATTGGCCCGCGCGAGGTTGGCGAGCCTCGTGGCCCGATCGAGGGCGGCGACGGCATTGCTCCGCAGCACTTCGGCCCGCTGCTCCTCGAGCGGGGAGGCACGGCCGGCGCGCACGCGAACATTGGCGGCCCGAACCGTTTGCCCGGCGATGTCCGCCTGTTCGCGCGCTGCGACCAGGCGGCGGTCGGCTGCGACCGCTTCCACGTAAGCCAGGGTCACGGCGAGCCGGAGATCCGCTTGCGCGATCGCCCGGTCGATCTGCGCGCGCGCGCCCTGGGCATCAGCAACGCCAATCCGCGCCGAACGCTTCCCGCCAAGCTCGATCGGCACCCCTACCGATATGGTCTGCTTCGGCGCCTCGATGTCGTTATAGGCGCGCGAACCGCCGACATTCTCGATGTCGCCGTTGAGCGTGGGATTGGGTCGCAGACCGGCGACGTCGCGGCCGGCGCTGACGGCGCGAATACCCGCCTCGGCCGCCTGCATGTTGGGTGAGGCCGCGCCGGCCAATTCCAATGCCTGGTCGAGAGTCAGGGCAGGGCCGGTGGCAGGCGCCGTCGTCTGCGCGTGCCCCAGAGGCGCGAAGGCCGCGCCGAGAGCAGCGACGACGAGCGTGCGAGCAAGGCTGGGAGAGCGCAGCAGCATGGACCTTGGATCAACGGGAAGGCTGGAGTTCTGCCCGCGCGTTGCGGACGATCTCGTAGGCGGAGTGAAGAAACAGCAACGCAATGACGCCTGCGACGGCCAGATCGGGCCAGGCGCTGCCAGTCCAGGCGACGAGGGCAGCGGCAACAATGACGGCGATATTGGCGAGTGCGTCGTTGCGGCTGAACAGCCAGATCGCACGGACGTTGGCGTCACCCTCGCGGAACCGGGCGAGCACCAGCGCGGCGGAGACGTTGACCGCCAACGCGACGATGCCGATGCCGCCCATCAGTTCCGCCTCCGGCGCCGTGGCATTGAACGCGCGCCAGGTTGCGAAGCCGATTACCCCGATACCCAGCGCGCCGAGAAACAGCCCCTGTGCAAGCGCCACTTGCCCTCGCGCGCGGGACGACCACGCCAGTGCCAGGAGACCGATCAGGCTGATCGAGCCGTCGCCGAGGAAGTCGAGCGAGTCCGCCTTGAGCGCCTGGCTATCGGCCAAGAAGCCGCCGCCCAGCTCCACGAGACCGAAGCCGAGGTTGAGGGCGACGACGATCACCAGCGAGCGCCGGTAAGCCGGGTCGTGCTGCGCGCGCTTTTGATCGCCGTGGCAGGCGCAGGAATCAGATGAGGAATCGGCCATCAGCCTTCCCTACAATCTCCAGTCACTGTAGAAGCAAGCGGATTTGCGAAAAGGGTCGCGGCAGCCTGGGGCGGTCATGGAATGAAGATCGGCGAATTGTCGCGTTCGACGGACACCAAGGTGACGACGATCCGCTTCTACGAGGAGATCGGCCTCCTGAACCGACCTGCGCGGACGGCGTCAGGCCGGCGCACTTACACGACCGGCGATGTCGAGCGGCTCAATTTCGTCCGGAACGGCCGCAGGCTGGGATTCTCAATCGAGGAGATCCGCTCGCTGATCGCACTCGCCAGCGAACCAAACCGTGATTGCGGAGAGGCAATGACGATAGCATCGTGCCACCTTGCTGCGGTTGAGGAACGATTGGAGCAGCTCACTGCACTTCGGGACGAGCTGGCCGTGATGAGCCGCGACTGCGACCGACAGCGCATTGCCGATTGTCGCGTGATCCATACGATCGCAAGGCCCGTCGGGTCGCCGATATCGATCGGTTTGTCGCCGGCCGGGGCTGGCCGCGCAATGAGCTGCGAAGGTCACGCTACGGCGCGCGAAGCCAGTTCCGCCGCATCGTCGCGCCTCCGTCGTTCAGCCTTTCGTTCTGAATAGCGATCAACGAGTTGCACGGTGTGCGGGCGGGTCAGAACCGTGAACCGAACCAACTCCTCCATCACGTCAACAATGCGGTCATAATAGCTCGACGGGCGCATGCGGCCATTCTCGTCGAACTCCTTGAACGCCATTGCCACGCTCGACTGGTTGGGGATGGTGATCATCCGCATCCAGCGGCCGAGCAGGCGCAGGGTGTTCACCGCGTTGAACGACTGCGAGCCGCCCGACACCTGCATGACGGCGAGCGTGCGGCCCTGGGTTGGCCGCATGCCGCCGAACTCCAGCGGCAGATGGTCGATCTGCGCCTTCATGATGCCGGTGATCTGGCCATGCCGCTCCGGGCTACACCAGACCATGCCTTCAGACCAGAGCGCGTGCTCGCGAAGCTCATGCACGGCGGGATGATCGTCGCCCTTCACCTGATCGGGCAATGGCAGGTCGCTGGGGTCGAATATCCGCACCTCGGCGCCGAACAGGATCAGCAGCCGCGCCGCTTCTTCGGCGGCGAGCCGGCTGAATGACCGTTCGCGCAGCGACCCGTAGAGCAGCAGGATGCGCGGCGGAGGCTGATCGTCGCCGAGGCCCGCACCCGGCCGGGTGATCACGATGCTCCGATCAAGCGCGGGCAGATGGTCGGGGTCGGTCAGCGTGCGGAGACGGGTCATCCAAGATCCTTGACGAGATAGGTCGCACGAGGACCGCACAGCGACGTGAACTGCGCGGTCGCGGCGATGAAGGCGGGTGCCGCGTCGCGGTCGGCGTCGACATAACCAAGCCCTCGGAAGAACTCGGCGCTACCATTGGTGAGGAGGTGCAGCCGCTCGACCGTGCCGTCTGCTACCCGTTCGAGGCGTTCGACCAGCATGCGCCCATAGCCCTGGCCACGACGGGTCGGCAGCACGACCAGCGAGCGGAGCAGCCGGTCGGCGCCGTCGCCCTCAAGGCCAACGAACCCGATCAGCCCGTCATCGTCGGACAGGCTGAAGAACATCTGGTTGCGGCCACCCAGATCGTCTGTCGGGAGCTGGGCGGCTTCGAGCGCGAGCCGGAGAACGTCGTCGGCCTGCCGCGCCTCCGAGAAATAGACCTGCGTCACGCCGTCGCGCCCGCTTCGTACCACGGCCGCGTCCGCTTCACGATCGCAACGACCGACAGCATCACCGGCACCTCGACAAGCACGCCGACGACGGTGGCCAACGCCGCACCCGAGTTAAGCCCAAACAGGCTGATCGCTGCGGCAACCGCCAGCTCGAAGAAGTTAGACGCGCCGATCAGGGCGGCCGGGGCCGCCACGCACCATGCCACCCCGAACCGGCGGCTCAGCCAATAAGCGAGCCCCGCGTTGAAATAGACCTGAATCAGGATCGGTACCGCAATCAGCGCGATGACGAGCGGATGGGCGATGATCGCCTCACCCTGAAACCCGAACAGCAGAACCAGCGTGGTGAGCAGCGCCAGCAGCGAGATCGGTCCAAGTCGGGCCAGCAGACGATCGAGGGCGGCCTGTCCACCCGAGCCGATCACCGCACCGCGGACGATCTGCGCGACGATCACCGGCACTACGATGTAGAGCATGACCGAGATCAGCAGCGTGTCCCATGGCACTGTGATGGAGGCGACCCCGAGCAGCAGGCCGACCAGCGGGGCGAAGGCGAACACCATGATCACGTCGTTGAGCGCGACCTGGCTCAGCGTGTAGGTCGGCTCACCCTCGCAGAGGTTGGACCACACGAACACCATCGCCGTGCAGGGCGCAGCCGCGAGCAGGATCAGGCCGGCGATGTAGGAACTGACCTCGGCCGCCGGCAGCAAGGGTCTGAACAGCCAGCCCAGGAATAGCGTGCCGAGCAACGCCATCGAAAACGGCTTCACCGCCCAGTTGATGAACAACGTGACGCCGACGCCCTTCCAGTGCTGACGCGCCGAGCCGAGCGCCCGCAGGTCGATCTTGAGCAGCATCGGTATGATCATTAGCCAGATGAGCACCGCGACGACGAGGTTGACCCGTGCGACCTCGGCCGACGCGATCGCCCCGAACAGGCTCGGGAGGGCGTAGCCAAGGGCGATCCCGACCATAATGCACAGTGCCACCCAGACGCTGAGATAACGTTCAAAGGTGCTGATCACCGACTTGGGCGGCGCGGCCGTGGTCATGCGCCGATCCTGTTGCCCGCCTCGTCGATGACCTTCTCGCCATCTTCCTTGGTGAAGGCGCCACGCTGCCCGGTCGGCAGCAGGTCGAGCACTTCTTCGGACGGGCGGCAGAGCTTCACGCCTAGCGGCGAGACGACGATCGGGCGGTTTATGAGGATCGGATGCTCGATCATCGCGTCGATAAGCCGGTCGTCGCTGAGCGCCGGGTCGCCGAGGCCAAGCTCGGCATAGGGCGTGCCCTTCTCGCGCAACAGCGCGCGAGGCGTGATGCCCATGCGACTGATCAGCGAGACGAGGCGCGAGCGGTTCGGCGGCGTCTTCAGATACTCGATGACGTGCGGCTCGATGCCGGCGTTCTGGATCATCGCCAGCGTGTTGCGCGACGTCCCACACTCGGGGTTGTGATAGATGATGATATCGACGGTCATGGCAGCCTTCAGCAGCAGGGGTTAAGCTCGGCGATCAGCGGCTCGCAAAGCTCCGCCTTGCCGCCGCAGCAATCCTTCACAAGGAACAGGGTCAGCGCCTTCAACTGGTCGAGATCGGCGCGATAGTTGATGATGCGGCTGCGCCGCTCAGACCGGATCAGGCCGGCGCGCGCGAGGGTCGCGAGGTGCACCGACATGGTGTTCTGCGGCACATCGAGCGCCTTGGCGACCTCGCCCGCAGGGAGACCTTCGGGCTCGTGGCGAACAAGCAGGCGAAATGCGTCGAGGCGCGTGCCCTGCGCGAGCGCGCCGAGCGCCGAGATGGCTGAGTCGTTGTCCATATATCTACGGTAGTGGATATATAGATCACCAGCAAGCCTGGCTTGTTCCGCCGTCGCCTTGTCGCACCAAGCGACCGAAGCCCCCCGAGAACAGCTATGGTCATCGACATTGCCCCGCATGCGCGAGGGGAGGCAATCTCATGGTCACCATTGTTCGGGCGGGTTCCGGCGAACTAGGTATCCCCGCTGGCCTGCCGATCCTGTTCGACGCCGACATGGCGATAATCGAGCCTGCCTTCGTCTGGCTGATGGAGCATGCGGAACTCAGTGGCCGCGCCCAGGCGTCTGAAACCGTGCGGACCTACGGTGAGCATCTGTACGACTGGTTCGACTCGCTGGAGCAATCGAGGATCGAATGGCGCGAGGCCGACGAGCGCGTCATCGCCGCCTATCGGAACCGAATGCTGGAGAATCCCAGCACGCACACCGGAAGGCCTTACGCCCGGACGACGATCAACGCCCGCGTCTCGACGGTCTGCCGCTTCTACGCTTGGGCGCTCGATCAGGGGCTGATCGATCATTGCCCCTTCCGGCTGACCGAGAAGATGACGCTGATGCTCGATGGCGCCTATCGTCCGGGCTTGCAGCGGCGGCAGGTCAATGCGCTGATCGTCTCGCGCCCCGAGAAGCTGCCGCGGCCACTACGCGCCGACGAGCTGGCGCGGCTCTTCGCGCATCTCAAGCCCACAGCGCGTCTGGCGGCACAATGGGCGCTCGGGGCGGGCTTGCGCCGTAAAGAGCTTTGCGCACTCACAGTCGAACAGCTCCCCGATAGCTGGCCGCTCGACCTCGGCAGCGACCCGCTGGTCGGTGTGCCGCTGCATATCACCAAGGGCGATCGGCCGAGGACGGTCTATCCGCCGCTGCGGTTGCTCGATCATACGCATTGGTATGTCGGTGAGGAGCGCGCACGGATCGTCCGCCGTATCCGTCGATCCGATCAGCACTACCGCGTGCCTCCCAATCTCCTGTTGAACGAGCATGGCCGCGCCATGACCCGCAAGCTCCTGACGGCGCAGCTCGCAGAAGCGTTCAAGGCCGCAAGGCTCCATGGGACATTACATTGGCTGCGCCACACCTTCGCGATGGCGATGCTCGCTCGTCTCCAGGTCCAGGCGCGCGCGAACCCCGATCTCAATCCGCTCAAGGTCGTGCAGGTGCTCCTCGGCCATGCCTCGATCACAACGACGGCGATCTATCTGCGCTGCGTCGAACTGCACGAACGCGACCTGAGCGAAAGCCTCGCCTATCTCTACGGCGAGCTGATCCCGAACGATGACTAGGGGCCGCCTCGATCGGACACTACGGCTCGACCCGGTGCCGCCGGATCACCGCGCTGACGTCGCTGAAATCCAGTTCCGCGACGAATGGGGCAAGGTCGTCCAGCGCTTCGACCCTGCGCTGTTCGGAATGCCGGATGACCTGAGCATAGCTATCGCCCGCGCCTTCCGCGATCATGACGTGGCTTCAAGCGCCGCCACCCGCATCGCGCGTTGGTTCGCCCTGCGCGTGTTCGGCAGGTTCCTACGCGAAGACGCCCGTGTTCAGCGTGCGGCCGACCTGGATACAGCGACGATCCGCCGGTTCATCACGTGGCTGGCCAAGCCTATGAATGGACGCGAGCGCGGTGTCCGTTCGCAATCGGCGCAGCTTGGGATGATCCGACCGGTCCTCCAGCGCGCGATAGCGGACAATCCAGGCATGTTCGCGCCCGACTTCACCCTTCCCAACAATCCCATCCCACTCGCCGGCATCCAGCGGACACCGCAAGAGAGGCTAACACCGGCTGCAATGCGCGCGTTGCTGGCCGTCTGCTACGCCGACATCGACACGGCCTGGGACAAGTTCCAGCATGGGCAAGCCGTCGTTGCCCTTCCGAACGTGCCGCTCCATGGCGGCCGGAGCGCCGAGCGGGATCGCTGGATCTGGAAGCTCCATCGCCTCGGTCACGGGATCATGCCGCCCGCCCGACGGTCGGACTTTGGCAAGCCGGATAGGCAACGGATCGCCGACGTTGGCGGGTTCCGGGAGCTCGAAGGCTATCTTCACCTCACCACAGACACGCTCGCTGCGTTCTATATCGTCCTGCTGATCCAGACAGCGGCTAATGCCGGCCCTCTGCGCCAGATCAAGCGCGACTGCCTGGTGCCCCATCCACTCGACCGAAACCGGGTCATGGTCGAGTGGGTGAAACCCCGCGCTGGCGGCAAGGTGAAGCGAATGCAACGACGCTCGTTCGACAATCGCCGGCCGTATGCGGCACCCCGTCTGATCGGGAAGCTCCTTGCGATGACGGCGCCGTTGCTGCCGCATGTCGAGCCTGCCCGCCGCGACCGATTGTTCCTGCACCGCTTCCTTATGACGACTGGCCGTCTCGCGCGCCAGCATCACGCCGGCCATATCGTACAGGCGACACTGCGGTCGGCGATGTTGCGCTTCTATGAGCGTCATAACGCCGCGATCACGTCGTGGAACGAAGCGCATCCCGAAAAGCCCCGTTCGCCGCTTCCGGACTTCTCGCCCAAGCTGTTCCGCAGCAGCATGGCCAGCGCCCACTATACCGCGTCTCAGGGCGACATCATGGAGGCCAAGGCGGTCCTCAATCACGCGAGTGTCGTCACAACCGACATCTATGTCGACGGTGAGGCCGTCCGCCGCCTCGAACGCGAAACAATCGCCCGGCTCCAGTCGCTGATGATCACATGGGTCCGGGGGGAGACAAGTGCGGACCGCCAGCCACATCCGACATCGGACGCCGGCGCCCCCGTAACGGTGTTGTTCGGTCACGACTGCCTTCGCCCGACCGACAATGGCCACGCGCGCCCCGGTCGCGTCTGCCCGAAACTCGGAGGCTGCCTCGCCTGCCCGGGCCTGATCGTCCCGATCGATCCGGATCATCTCGCCCGGATCGTCCAGGCGACCAGACACCTTGAAGCGGCGCGCGAGGGGATCGACCCGATCCGGTTCGGCCTCTTCTACGCGCCCAGCCTTCAGGTACTGACCAAAGATCTGCTCCCGGCGTTCCCGCCCGAGATGATACCGGATGCCGAACGGCTCATGTCCGCTCTGCCGCCGCTGCCGGACCTGGAATAGTCCTCATGGCCGCCGTCCTGAAACCCACGCGGACCATCCCGGCAGCCTTGATCGGAAGCGATGCCGCGCCAGCCCCGAAGGAGTTCAACTGGGGCTTCACCATGCCGGACGGCAGCCGGTTCAGCGACAACGAGTGGACACCGCTCCGCGAAGCGGCGGAGCTGTTCCTCCTCTCGCTGCGAAGCGATCCGCCGGAAGGCCGAACGACGCTCCGAAAAGACACGATCCGCGGTCACTTCGGCGGCATCCGCTTCCTCGTTCGGTGGATGGCTGCCGAGAACGTTCGCTGCTTCCGGAATCTCGATCAGGAAGCGATCAGTCGGTTCGTCGCGATGTTGCGGGCTCGCCCTGGCAGGAACGGTGCGTCGCTCTCGATCAGTACCGCCGAAAGCTATCTTGGCACGATCCGCACCTTCCATATGCAACGCGACAAGCTCGACGACGCGCCGCCGAACGCGCCGCCTCGCGCTGCATCGGTCGGGAGAGGACACTGGAAGCCTTATGGCGGCCATCCTCACACGCCTGACGAGATCGCCGTGCCGCTCGTCAGCGGGGCAATCGCGTTCCTAGGCGAGCCGGCGGACCAGATACTCGCGCTGCGCGACCATCTCGAAGCTCTCTATGCCCGGTTCCGTCCGCACCACGAGGGACGAATGCTACACTGGCACATCAGACGCGCCATGCTGGACGAACCCTGTCCCTGCGCCGACCGGTACGCGAACCCAAAATGGCCGCTGCGCCGCCTGGCGTTCATGCTCGACCGCCTTGGCGACGCCTGCTTCGTCGTCATCGCCTATCTCGTTGGCGCAAGAGCCTCCGAGATACTCAGGCTTGAAGAGGGCTGCCTGGAGCGTCGCCCGGCCGATGGCGGCGGAGAGGACCACGTCTATCTGGTCGGCACGATCACGAAGACGTCGCGGACGGAGCACGGCGACATCCACCGCTGGCTCGCACCTGAGCCGGTTCAACGGGCAGTCGAGATCCTCGAGCGTCTCTCCGCTCCACTTCGCGAACTCAGCGGGAAGAAGAATCTCTGGCTTCACCAGCTCGGCAGGGGACGATCACCACTTCCGACAATGATGCCCATCTCTCGACTGCGGCCGCCCATGGTCAATGTTCGCTTGAACGAGCGCCTTGCGCCGTTCCTCTCCTTGCCGGATCATCAAGGCGGCACCTGGCGCCTGACGACCTATCAAGGGCGCAAGACGTTCTCGCGGTTCATCGGTCGGCGCGATCGCACCGGCCTCACGGCGCTTCAACGCCACCTCGGCCACGTCCACCGCGCAATGACCGATCGCGCGTATGTCGGCACCGACTTCGAACTCGCCGAACTGATCGACGACCACACCGCCGAAGAAACCCGCAAGGCGCTCGAAGATCTGCTCCTGGCGCCGCACGTTGCCGGAAAGGCCGGGGTCATGCTGTCCGAGCGGTCACCGTTCCGTGGTCGCACGCGTCCCGGCGACGTCGACGTCTATATCACCGAGATCCTCGCCGAAACGGATATGCGCCTTGGCGTCTGCGACTGGGGCTACTGCCTCTATCGCCGCGAAACCTCCGCCTGCCTCGGCGGCGAGCGCGAGCCGAACCCAGAGCTTCGCACGCAAAGCACATGCTCGACATGCGCCAACTTCGCCGTGACCGATCGGCATAGGCCGGTCTGGGAAGCGCGCCTTGAGCGCAACACCACATTGCTCCGGCGCGACGATCTCGACGGCGAGAGCCGTGCCCTTGCCGAAGCCCGGATAAAGGAATCTCGCCAGATCCTGAAACAACTCGATGAGGGGAACGCCGGTGAACCCTGAATGTGACCTATCCACCCCGCAGGGGCGCCGACGGGCCAATACCGATGCCCGCCTCCGCGAAGCTCTTGGCGCCCTTGAGAACAACCCATCTGCCGCGCCAACGGTCGCGGCGCTCGCACGAGCAGCCGGGGTAGGCCGCAACATCATCTATTCGCATCATGCCTCCGTTCTTGACGCCTTACGAGAGCTCCAATCGCGGCGAGAGGGCACGGCCGAGACGGCTGCCACTGAGGCCGACCGCGCACGATCTGCTCTTCGTGAGGCCGAGGACAGGAATATCGCTCTCGCGACACATAATGCGAGCCTTCTGAAACGTGCGGTCGAGGCCGAGCAGCGGGCGGAGCGGCTCGAGCGCCGTAATGCGCAACTCGTGCAGGAACTCGATCGAATCCGCCGGCCCGCACCGATCCGCGCCAGCATCGAAGCATCCGATCCGTGTGCTGCCTGAGGACAGTCCAGCGCCAATCGGGCGTCTTGAAAGGAGAGGGGGAGCGAGAATGGCGGAAATGCAGGCTCTGCGGGGCTAATGGGGCAGATTGATCCGGACGTAATGCTCCCTCAAATGGAAGGTCGCGCCCCAGGACGCCTTCCTCAAGCAATGGCCGCCGGCCAAGGCCGCCTGGGGGGCGGGCCGGAAGGTCGTGCGCCTGATCGGCTACGATGCCTCGCCCGCCGACGCACGCCGTTACCGCCATGCCGCCGGGATCGACGACCCGCTGTTCGAGTGCCGCTATCCGCTGCGCGACTGGGGCTGGACGCGCGCACGCTGCGAGGCCCGGATTGCGCAAGCCGGCCTGCCGGTCCCGCCCAAGTCGTCCTGCTTCTTCTGCGGCGCCATCAAGCCCGACGAGGTCCGCGCCCTGCCGGCCTGGTGCCTGCGCCTCATCGTGCTCATCGAGGCGCGTGCGGCCCCCCGTCTCCATACGGTCGAGGGGCTCTGGCGGCGCTCTACCCGAACCCGTCCGGGGCGGATCACCGACTTTATCCGTGCCGAGCAGCTGCTGCCCGAGGCCGAGATCGGCGAGATCCTGCGGACCGCTCCCACCGAGCTGCTGCGCTTCCAGGACGCGGCCGCGCTCGTGCCGGTGAGCGAACGGCCGACCATGGAGCAATGGCTCGCCGACTTCACCGCGGGGCAGGCCACCAGCCGTCTCTAGGCAGCCGCGCTGCGCTGCGCCATCCCGCGACATGTGCACCGCGCGCCCACAGCATACCCACCCGTTATGCCGGCTCTGACCACAAGCTTATCCACCAAGGAGGTCAACCATGCGTCCCATCACGCCTGCCTCGCCCGAGCAGGGCCAGGCCATCGCCAACGCTGTCGAGCGCCTGCGCGAAGCGCGCACCCTCTTGCGCCAGGCCGGCGCGCGCCAGGCGGCGGCCGCCGCCGGCAAAGCGATCAGCAGCGCCGAAGGCGCGGCCCGGCATGTCGCGCACCGGATCCGGCGCACGAGCACGTGACGCCCGCGCTCTCGCGCGACGCCTTGGCGGGGTCAAGCGCCATGCGACCAATGTCTAGGGTTTTGAACGCCGTCGCCATAACCAGCCTTTCGTCATTTTGCGGTACAAGTGTGCATGGATTCGCACACAACACCCGGGCTCTGGTCGCTCGACTTTGAAGCAGGACTTGCGGTCTGCGCCCAGGGTACTCTTCGTTTCGAGCGCCGCGGCGACGCCGGTGTCACCCTCGCGTTCGTGGGCGCTGCGCCCCTTTCGCTCGAAGCCCAGTGTCTGCTGGCCGGCCACGCCGTCGCAGCCATCGAACGCGCCTATCGCCTGCGGCGTCTCCCGGGCACCGCCCGACAAGAGCAGCCGCCCTTTTCTCCGCGTCCTACTGCCCCCTGTCGCCGACCGCGCATCGCATCCCCAGATCAGCCAGCGCTTCCTTGAGCAGACCGCGTTGGGCAGACCGCGTTGGGCAGACCGCGATAAGGGCGGCCAATGACGGCGATGCAGCGCCCAATACCATCGGACATGGTCGCCCCTGCACGCTCCCACGCCCTCCTACGATGTGAGAATGGCGCTTTCTGCCCGCCAACTCCCAGGCCGAGATGCAGGACAAGCGCCGCGCAAATGCTCGCCCATGGCGGCGTTGTTCTGGTCTCGCGCAACCGACAGCGCCGAGTTGCCCGCGGCGTCGCACCGCTCGGGGTCCGCGCCCTGCGCGACCAGGAGATCGGCAATCTCTCGCCGGTCGAACAGCGCGGCGAGCATGAGGGCAGTCTGGCCGGCCTTGTTGGTCGTCTCGGCGTCTGCCCCGCGCTCGAGAAGCAGCCGGGCGACCGATGTGAAGCCCTTGAACGCCGCGCCCATCAGCGCGGTATTGCCGCGCGCGGCATCACCCGCCTCGGGATCGGCGCCGTGATCGAGCAGCAGCGCCACGGCCTCGTCATGCCCATGATAGGCCGCCAGGATGAGCGGGGTATAGCCCCGCTCATCCTTTGCCTCGACCGCGCAGCCCGCATGCAGCAGGGCCGGCAGCACGTCGGTCCGTCCCAGCTGCGCCGCATCGAACATCAGTTCGCGCAGCCGCTCGGGCGAGGGCAGGGGCGGCAGATCGCCGGGCTCATTTGGCATCCATGTCGACCTTGAGTTCGCGGGGCCAGAAGCGCAGCGCCGCGATCGTGTCGACGAAGGCCGCCGCATCCTTGGCGGCGCCAAGCTCGATACAGGCATCGTCGAGCTTCTCGAGGATGCCGGCATTGGCAAAGATCGGCTGCGCATCGAGCGTGAGGCCGATATATTTGCAATGGCCAAAGGCATCGCGCACGAAGTCCTGCGTGGCCGCGTCATCGGCAAGCAGCGCAGCGCCGTCGGCCGAGACGACGATGGCCACCGCGTCGAACAGCACCGAAGCTCCGCCGTCGATCTTCTGCTTGGCCGCAACCTTGGTGCCATCATCAAGCGTCACGCCGCCGATCTTGGGGGCGATCACGTCATAGACCGCGCCCACCTTGTCGAGCGCCTTGACGAGGCCGCCAAACAGCGCGGCATCGGCGCCGTCGCTCAGGAGAATGCCAAGCTTGCGGCCCTTGAAGCTCGGCGGTCCGTTCTTCACGATCGACAGCGCGTCCGACGGCGGCAAATCGCTCCGGGTCGGCTGCGCAGCCTGCGCGGGCGCGGGCAATTCGGGAAGGCCCAGGCCGTCCGCGACGGTGCCGGCCAGGCCGTCGTCGATGTTGATGAGGTGCGAGACGACACGGGCGCGAATGTCCGGGCGTTCGACCTTGCTGAGCTCGAAAACCAGGGCATCAGCGATATGCTTCTGCTCGATCGGCTCCTGGCTCACATAGAATTGCCGAGCCTGGCTGTAGTGATCGGCGAAGCTTTCCGGGCGGATGCGCAGCTTGGCGCCATCCGCTTCCTCGGCGAAGCTTCGGAACCCCCGGACCGGATCCTCGCGCGGTCCGCCGAGCGTCGCACCCCAGCTGTTGGGCTCATAATTGACCCGCCCCCGGGGGTTGGTCATCGCCATATGACCGTCCTGCTGGAAATGGGCGACGGGGCATTTGGGCGCGTTGATCGGGATATGCGTGAAATTGGGCGAGCCCAGGCGCTTGAGCTGTGTATCGAGGTAGGAGAAATTACGCCCCTGGAGCAGCGGGTCGTTGGTGAAGTCGATACCCGGCACGACATTCTGCGTGCAGAAAGCAACCTGTTCGGTCTCGGCGAAGAAATTGTCGACCACCCGGTCGAGCACCAGACGGCCCACGACCCGGACGGGCAGTATCTCTTCGGGAATGATCTTGGTCGCGTCGAGCACGTCGAAATCGAACTGGTCGGCGAACGCCTGGTCGAACAGCTGGACGCCGAGCTCCCATTCGGGAAAGTCACCGCCATTGATCGCTTCCCACAGATCGCGGCGATGAAAGTCCGGGTCGGCGCCGTTGATCTTGACCGCCTCGTTCCACAGCACCGACTGCAGGCCCTGCTTGGGCTTCCAGTGGAACTTGACGAAGGTCGACTTGCCCTCGGCGCTGACAAGCCGGAAGGTATGGACGCCAAAGCCCTCCATCGTGCGGAATGAACGCGGGATCGCCCGGTCCGACATGGCCCACATGATCATGTGCATGGATTCGGGGGTCAGGCTGATGAAATCCCAGAAATTGTCATGTGCGGTCTGCGCCTGCGGGAAGGCGCGGTCGGGTTCGGGCTTTGCCGCATGGACGAGGTCGGGAAACTTGATCGCATCCTGGATGAAGAAGACCGGGATGTTGTTGCCGACCAGATCCCAGTTGCCTTCCTTGGTATAGAGCTTGACCGCGAAGCCGCGCACGTCACGCGCCAGGTCGAACGAACCCTTCGAGCCCGCCACGGTCGAGAAGCGAACGAAGGCGGGCGTGCGCTCGCCCACGCGCTGGAAGATGTCCGCCCGGCTGATGTCGGCGAGGCTGTCGGTCAGCTCGAAAAAGCCGTGCGCGCCATAGCCGCGGGCATGGACCACGCGCTCGGGGATCCGCTCATGGTCGAAGTGAAAGATCTTCTCGCGAAAATGAAAATCCTCGAGCAGCGTCGGACCGCGCGCGCCTTGCTTCAGGCTGTTCTGATCGTCGGCGACCGGAACCCCTTGGCTCGTGGTGAGCGCCGGCGCGCCGTCGGCCGCGACCTGATGGGTCTCGCCGCCGTCGCCCTGTTTTTCAGCATAGCTTTCGGACAGCTGTGCGTCGGGAGGCACGGGCGAGGCCTTCTGCCGGGATTCCCCGGACACCGGCTTCCCCGGAGCGATGTCGGCCGGAACGATCACAGCGGTATCGGTCGCGGGTTTCCTGGGCATGGGAGCTCCTGTCACTGGTCATGTCGGTGAACCCGCCCACGCCGGACGCTGGGCAGGTATGACGGACAAACCCCCGGGGACAGTTTGAGTTTCCCAGGCCGAGCAAATTAGGAGCCGCCTCGTCCGACAGGGCGCACAGAGGCCGGGCACCCTGTCGGATAACGGTCAGTCGCTTAGTTCTGCAGCAGCGAGCGTAGCATCCAGGCCGTCTTTTCGTGCACGGTCAGCCGCTGGGTCAAAAGATCGGCGGTGGGCTCGTCGCTCGCCTTGTCAGCCAGGGGGAAGATCGAGCGCGCGGTGCGCGCCACCGCCTCATGGCCCGTCACCAGGATGGCGACCATGTCGAGCGCCTTGGGCGGATCGGCGGGCGCATCGTCGATCGATGCCAGTTCGCTGAACTGCGCGTAGGAGCCCGGCGCCTTGTGTCCCAGCGAACGAATGCGCTCGGCGATGAGATCGACCGAGTTCCACAGCTCGGTATATTGCACCATGAACATGTCATGGAGCGTGTTGAACATCGGGCCGGTCACGTTCCAATGGAAATTGTGGGTGGTGAGGTAGAGCGTATAGGTGTCGGCCAAGAGACGGGAGAGACCTTCGGCGATGGCCGCGCGGTCCTTCTCGTCGATGCCGATATCGATATGCCCTTCGGTGGCTTTGCCCATGGCTGTCTCCTTCTTGGGATTGAACCTGGGAAGATATGGCGGCGATGTCGCAGCGCCAACCATTCAAGCAATTTGCGAGGAGGACAAAATCATGAGCCGTCATAGGCTTGCGCCCCGCCCCGAGTGCCCAGAGGTGTTGCGCGCCGTCGTCGGTTTCGACCGCCCGCTCCAGACCCTCTTCGCGCAGGTCTTCTCGCATACCCCCGAGGCCGACGATCCCGAGGCCGAGAGCGTGCGGGACGATATTGAGGAGGGGGATGAGGATGGCGAAATCCTGCTGTGGGTCGGCACCGAACCGGGCGAACTGCTCGATCCCGAGGCCGCCATCGCGCTTGTCGCGCCCTATGCGCTTATACCGGATGATCTGGCCAGACGTCTGCGCGCAGACATGGACGCAGCCGCCGGGCAGCGCGACGGCGAGCACCAGATTGAGGTCAAGCGAATCCTGTTCGGTTCGCAGCATTAGGCTTCAAGACCGGACTGCGCGGACAAGACGGGCCAGTTTCAGGCCATCGCCCACGGGAAGGCGCGTGCGATGATGGGCGCCTGGCGGCGCCTGCTCGGCCGAACGGCCGAGGAGAGGAGGGGGTGAGGGACTGGCGTCCCGGACAAGGGGTTCGAGGACGCTTTCCAAGGAGAAGTCCCATGAACATCGGTTCCATCGCCAAGAACGCCGCCGGCCACCTCGTCGGCCGTGTCTCCACCCTGACCGTCGAGCTCACCATCGCGCTCCGCCCGGTCCACTCGGCCAATCCCAACGCACCCAAGTTCGAGGTGATGGCGCTGTCGGCTGCGCGCGCCTGGGTCCGCGTCGGCGCGCTGTTCGAGCTCGCCTCGCGCGAGAGCGGCCTCATCTTCTACAACGGCAAGATCGAGGACCCGAGCTTCGCCCAGCCGCTCTATGTCTCGCTGTTCCAGCAGCAGGACGGCTCCTACAATGTGGTCTGGTCGCGCCCCTCGCGCCGCCGGGAACTTCCCGCCGAAATGGCGATGCCCGCCGATGATGGCCTGCCGCCGCTGCCGGGCAACGACGCCTCCCAGGCCGGACAGAGCGAACCCGACGTGCTGGGCGCCAGCTCGGCCCCGCCTGCCTTCGCGGACTGATCGCCATCGCCTCTGCCCCCGACAGGGTTCGCCTCGCACGCCTGCGAAGCGGGCCCTGTCGTCCTGCCGCCGCTCGCGCGGCGCTGTGAGGGGAGGGGGAGCGGTGATGATGGTCCTGCCGCAAAAAGGAGCGTCCGGGCCGGTCCCTTTGTCGGAGTTCCCCATGACAGACACTCTCCCCGCTATCGCCGATGCCCCCTGCAACGCCGCAACCCTCGTACCCGACGCGCGGCGCGGCGCATTTCTCCCTGCACTTTTTGGCCGCCGTCATTTCTTCCAGGGCGAGACGCTGGTCTATTCCTTCCTGCAGTGGCTCTCGGCCGATTATGGCGGCGGCTATTGGCAGTTCATGGAACGGGCGGGGCACCCGCTCTATCTCGTCCCCGCCGGACGACCGGCCTATCGCATCTGCTGCAACAGCAACGGCTATGAGGGCACCGTCTCCGCCGACGCTGCGGGCATCATCGCCACGCTCTTCGCCTTTTCGCACCTCTCCTTCGAGGTCGAAGACGATCATCTCGCCGAGGCCTACCACCGCCTGCGCGACTATGCCGGCGACCATCCCGAGGCCGCGAAAATCTTCGGCGCGATCGACTAGATCCGCTCCCAGCGCGGGTCTGCCGTCAGACGCCAGGCCCCCCAATCCCCCGGAGGATTTCATGTTCAGCATCTTTGATATCGGCGCGGCGCCGGCGAATGAAGACTGCGCCCAGATCGGCCACACGCCCGACTTCGATGCGTGCAACCGCCTCGAAGTGGAGAGCTATCGCGCCGCCATCCAGGCCCGCTTCGGTCCTCCGCCCGAGGGCTGTGCGCTCGTCGCTATCGGCAACGCCCATGATTTCGGGCGCTACCTGACCCTCGGTCTCAAGGTCTGGCGCTTCGCGCAGGACCGGGCCGAGGTCGCCGCCTATGTCGAGGCCGCCGAAAACGGCCTGACGACCTGGATCGAAGCGGGCTTCACCGCGCCGATCCGCTATGCGCAGGGCGGCGACGTGCTGGAGCGGCGCGCCGGGCTCGAGGAGATCGTCATCGGCGCGCTCATGACGACCCGGCCGACCAGCGGAGGGCAATTTCCGATCCCGGACTTCGCGCATCTCCATGCCAATATCGCAGCCGCCTATCCCGCTTGCGCGGCCCAAGCCCTCGCGGCCCTCTGCGCATGATCTCGCGCGAGGCCGACCACCTTCTTTTCAGGAGCTCACCCATGGCAAACCGCGTTTCCGCGTCGATCACGCTCGGCGGCACCCTCTCACCCTACGCCTATGAGGCGCTCACAGCGCTCATCACCGCCGAGGCCTTGTCGACCGAATGGGACGGCGAGCCGTTCGAGGCCGACCACCATATTCCTGGCACTGCTCTCAGCCTCTTCGCCCACGAAGTCGCCAACGGCCGGTTCGAGGCCCTCGAAGCCTGGTGCGCCGAGCACGGCATCGCCTTTGCGCGCTGGTCGGGCGCCTATCCTTCGCAATGGGGCGCAGAGCGCGTGGTGTTCACGGGCGCAGGCGAACCCATCTCCTACCCGGTCGACGAAGACGATTATGTCGTGATCGGCCGCGCGGCGCTCGAACGCCTGGCAAGCTTCGACGCCGTGCTCGCCTATTTCGATGCGGCCGACTTCGTTGTGCCGCCGCTCGTCGTGGGGGATGCCGCTCCTTTCCCCCAAGAGCCCTTGGCCCGGCCGGGCTTTGATGAGACAGTATCATCATGACAACGATTCCCACCGACCGCAGCAGCGCGCTGGCCGCGCTCGACCGGCTCGTTCCCCTCGCCCTGTCCGATACCGGGCAGGCGCGGCGGGTCGCCCGCTTTCTCATGGCCTGGTGGAACGGACCCGAGCTGGGCGACTTCCCGGTCGCCGACCTGTTCGCGCTGGACACGGCCGTGGCGCGCGACATCGCGGCGATCGTGGGCTTTGTCGCCCAGCATCCGGGCGCCCTCTATATCGATGCGCTCGGCTATGGCGACGAGATGCAGGCGATCATCGCGCGCTGGCACGCGCCCCAGGCCGCGAACGCGGCCTAACCCGCCTCGGGCCAGGGCCCAAACATCAGAACCACCAGCGCCGCGATATCGCTGACGGGCGCAAAGCGCGCGAGTGGCACCTCGCGCAGCGCCGGCCGGTCCGCCTTATGGCCGAGCGCATTGCCCTTGGCATGGCGGGTGACCTTCTCCCCTAACGGCGGCAGGCCTTGGCCGGGCGGTCCGCCGAACCAGCGATAGGCCTCGACCGCGAGGCTGCGCGCATCATGCCGGATCAGCACGGCGCAGCCATTGGGCTTGGCGCCCAACCGGGTCTGAATGTCGAAGCTGCGCCGTCTGGCCTGTCCATGCATCGCCTTGAGCTGGACATGCCGCATTATGCCGCGCGCCTCGATGATGAGGTCATAGCCGCTATTGTCGACCTCGCTGTGCGAGACCGAAAAATCGAACTCGCCGCGGCGCCATAGCTCGCCGCCGACATCGGCGAGAAATCGATGCTGGAGGATCGTCTCGCGCGTCGCGGAATAGGTCGAGAGCGCGGCTATCCACGCCTGCATAGGATCTTCCTCCCATTTTGTTCAGCCGGGCGACGAGCCCGGCACTGCGCGTGCGGCCAGCGGGCCTGCACTTTTCTCACCATAAGGAGACGATCATGGCGAACAACTATCTCAAGGCGAGCTTCCTCATCGAAGTCACGCCCGTCGAGGCTGCGCTCATCGACTGCGCCTTTGCAGCGAGCGATCTGCTGGGCGATCTCGGGGACGAGCCGGCGGCGCGCCTTGCGGCCTATTCGGGCCTGGGCTCGGCCTTTGCCGCGGCTTTCCCCCCGGGCGGCGACGATCCGTTCGAGACGTTCCCGGCTCTGTTTGTCGATCCCACCTATCCGACGTTCGACTGCGATCTGTCCCGATGCGAGCCCCGCAGCGAGGGCCGTGTCCACCTGCACTTTGCCGGGGAGCAGTTCGCCATCGACGCCGTCGGACACCTTCTCTTCGCCGCCGCCAAATCCGCCCTGCCGTTCGGTTTCGAATTCTCGCTCGATTGCGATCGCCTCGTGCCCGGCCAATTTGGCGGTGGCTATGTTGCGATTACCGAGCAGGGCGTCAGCTTCGGCCATAGCAGCGCGCTCCTGGACCGGGCGATCGGGCGCGCGATCGAGGAAGGCGCGGACGGCTATGTGCTGGTCACGCGTCATGCGACCCATGGGCTCAGCTTCTGGAACCGCGAGGCCGGGTTCGGGCGGCTCGCCGATGCAAGCATCTTCTCGGAGGCCGAGGCGTCACGCCTGGACATCCCAATCACCGACGACCAGCCCGAATGGCTGGCCATGCCCGCGCCGCTCATCTGATCGGGCCATCGCCCGCCAAAGGGGCTGGCGATGATGGGCGCCTGGCGGCGCCTGCTCGGCCCAGCGGCCGAGGAGAGGAGGGGGAGAGAGGACTGGCGTCCCGGACAAGGGGTTCGAGGACGCTTTCCAAGGAGAAGTCCCATGAACATCGGTTCCATCGCCAAGAACGCCGCCGGCCACCTCGTCGGCCGTGTCTCCACCCTGACCGTCGAGCTCACCATCGCGCTCCGCCCGGTCCACTCGGCCAATCCCAATGCGCCCAAGTTCGAAGTGATGGCGCTGTCGGCTGCGCGCGCCTGGGTCCGCGTCGGCGCGCTGTTCGAGCTCGCCTCGCGCGAGAGCGGCCTCATCTTCTACAACGGCAAGATCGAGGATCCGAGCTTCGCCCAGCCGCTCTACGTCTCGCTGTTCCAGCAGCAGGACGGCTCCTACAATGTCGTCTGGTCGCGCCCCTCGCGCCGCCGCGAACTCCCCGCCGAAATGGCGATGCCCGCCGACGACGGCCTGCCGCCGCTGCCGGGCGACGACGCCGCCCAGGCCGGACACAGCGAGCCCGAGGGGCTGGGCGCCTCGACCGCCGGTGACGATTTTGGCGGCGATGACGCGCAGGCACCCGCCCAGGGCCGCCGCGGCCGCCGTCAGCGCGCGGTCGAAACCGCCGACTGACCGCAACCATCCTCTTCCCTTTCCGCGCCGCGCCTCCGGCGCGGAAAGCCCCTGGCAGGATCCGCCGCGCTCCCCCGCGCAGCGGGTCCTGTCTTTGTTTCGGCTGGAAAGAGCCGATCCAGTCCGGCTCAGAACGGAAAAAAGGCCTGGATCGCGAGGATCGCCACGGTCGCGGTCAGGAGGTTGAGCGGCAGGCCGACCCGGACGAAGTCCGTATAGCGATAGCCCGCCATCTGGTAGACGATGACATTGGTCTGGTAGCCGAAGGGGGTCGCGAAGGCGGCGCTCGCGGCCATCATGACCCCGACCAGAAAGGGCCGTGGGCTGACGCCGAGACTGTCGGCCAGCGCCACGGCGACAGGCGTCACGAGCACCGCCACGGTCGCGTTGGACAGAAGCTCGGTCAGCACCATCGTGGCGAAGTAGAGGACGATCAGCGCGACGAGCGGGCTCAGCCCGTGGACGCTGGAAATCAGGAACTCCGAGGCCTCGCCCGCCAGCCCGCTCGATTCCATAGCGATGCCAATCACCACCATGCCCGCTATGAGGATCAGGATTTCCGGACGCAGTCCGCCATAGGCCTCGTCGGCGCTGATCACGCGCAGCAGGATCAGAAGGACCGCGCCGCTGAGCGCCGTCGCCGCGATCGGTGCGACCCCGAACGCCGCCAGCGCGATCGCGCCGGCAAAGATGGCAAAGGCCATCGCGGCCTTGAGCGGTTGGAAGGGGCGCTTTTGCGCGAACAGCGTCGCGTCGCCGACCTGGGCATTGCCGATATGGATGGGTTCGAGCGGTCCGGGCTCGCGGTCCCGCTCGTCGCTCTCATGCGCCCGCAGCAGCCGACCGCTGACGAAATAGAGATAGAGCCCGCCGGCCAGGGCGATCGGCAGGCCCACGGGCGTGATCTCGAAAATGCCGAAGCGCGCCTGTCCGGCAATGCTCGCCATGTCGTCGACGAGAAGGTTCGTCGAAGTGCCCACCAGCGTGCAGCAGCCGGTGAGGACGGTGATGTACGAGAGCGGCATCAGATAGCGCTTGGGCGACTGTCCCAGGGTGCGAGCGATATCGCGGATCACCGGCGCGCCCAGCACCACGATCGGAGTCGAATTGAGAAAACAGGAGAGGCCGCCGATCATCGAGAGGAGCAGCCACACCCCCTTGGCGCCCAGGCGCCGGCAGAGACCGACGCCGAGTTCGATCGCGCGATCGAGCAGGCCTGAGAGCTCCAGCGCATAGGCAATGACGAATAGCGAGGCGAGGGCGATGATGGCGGGACTGGCGAAAGCGCCCTGCACGTCCACCGGCCGCACGACCCCGGTCATGAGGAGGATCGCCGCGCCCGCAAGCGCCACGACGTCGGCACGCAGCCGGTCCCAGATCATCACGCCGACCACGCCGACCAGCACGAGCAAGGTGAGAATTTGATCGATCGTCATCGCGTCCCTGCCTCGAACCCAGGTCCGCCCCTGTCAACGTCCGGCCAAAAGAAACAGGCCGGGCGGGGTGGAGCCGGCCTTGCAATTTGGTATCACCCGGACATGCGCGAGCCCAATCTCAGGATCAGCCGTCTTGCCATTGCCGGCGGCCTCGTGGCCGCGCTCGCGCTGGCGGGCGGGGGATTCCTGCTCGGGCGCGGCACGTCGCCCAGGCCAGACAGCGCGCCGCCGCCCGCGATCCAGTCCGCGCCGCCGTCGCCGGCGGCTCAGCCTGAACCGCCGCATATTCTGGGCCGCGCGGACCTCCTCGCGCTCGCCGCCAAGGCGGCCGATGCCGCCGCATCGGGGCAGGTGCTGCCGACCGGCCTGCAGGGCAAGCGGTTCGAGCTCGTTCTCCCCTTCGGCTGCGCCGGGCCTGCCGCTGCCGACAGCGCCGCGCCCTTGCGCTGGCGCTATGATGCCGCGCAGCAGACCCTGCGCGTTCATGTCGCGCCCGCCCGCTGGTCGCTGGCCGACTGGGGGCTTGCTCCGGATAAGGGCGGGGACGGGACGAGCGGCGAAGGGGATACGGGCGTCGACGCCAGGGCGGGGGAAGCGGCCGGGCAGGCCCGGCTTGAGGGCTTCTGGATCGAGCGGCCCTGGTCTAGCGCCGAGACCTGTCCGCCCGTTCCTCCCGGACCGGCTGCAAGCGAGGGTGCATCTGCGCCCCTGCTCCCGCCTGAGCAGACGCTGGCCTTTGCGCAATGGCGCAGCGAGGCAGGACGGACCGATACAGCGCGGGCCGGGCGGGCCTATGCCCTGGTCAAGCGCTTGGCGCCGGACGCAGCGCCCGGGCCGAAGGGGCTCCGTATCCGGCTCATCGGCCGGGTCGCCCGCCTTCCGGATGGCGGCAGCCTGCGCTGCACCCAGGCCGCCGGGCCGGACCAGCGCCCGGTCTGCCTCCTTGCCATCGCGCTCGACGAGGTGCGCATCGAGAACCCCGCCGATGGGGCGGTGCTCGGCACCTGGTCGGAGGCCATCGTCCAGCCCTGACGGCGCGCGCGCGCTGATGCGGTGCTCTCGCTCAAGCCGATAGCCCGGGCGGGCGAGGGCCGCCTGCTTCGCGCAAGATCGCCGGGCCGCCCGGACCGCATGGTATCCCAGGGGAACCCGTCGGCGCGCCATTGGTCGCTCGCCCTGCGCCCGCGTCCGGCCGGTCTGCCGGCGCATGAGCCTCGCCCGCCGCGCCGGGTGCCAGGGCCATTGCCGCAAGGGGAGCCGATCCTGGGGGCGGCCTGACAATTGTCCGTTCACCGCCGGCCTGGGCTGCCAGCGTCCCTTCCGCGCCGTTGACGTGACACCTGCGGCGAGGGGATGGGCCCGGCAACCCCGTTCCAGGCGCCCGTGTTGCCGCTGCGCGGCGGCCCGCGCCAGCGCCTTCCAGGGGTTCCCCTCCCGCGCTGCGCGCGTCGGTGCAGGTCCCGGCCCCACGCCGCCAATCGGTGTCACCGGCGGGAAGGAACGCCGGCAACCCAAGGAGGCTCATCATGAACGAAGTCAATCTCACCGGCCGCGTCGCCAAGGATCCGCAGACCCCCTCGGGCAATGGTCCCGTCACCCTCATCGTCGCGACCGACCGGGTCAAGCTCAAGGACGGCAAGACCTATATCGACGAGGCGACCGGCTACACGGCCAAGACCACCGAGTTCCACAAGGTTACCTGCTTCAACGGCCAGGGCAAGGCGGCGGCCACGCGCAAGAAGGGCGACGTCGTCGCCATTTCGGGCTATCTGCACTATTCGAGCTGGGAAGATCGCGACGGCAACGCCCGCTACGGCGCCGAGGTCATCGCCGACCGGCTCCATTTCTTCTGACAGGCGCCGGGCGGCGCCCATGCGCCGCCCTTCGCTGGCCGCAGGTGCGCATCCCCCGCGCGCCTGCGGCACTCTTGCACAAAGGACCGCTCTTGGAACCCGACACGCCCCTCGCCGCCACACCCAGCCGCCGCATCGCGCTGCTCATCGATGCCGACAATGTGAGCCATGCCAAGATTGGCGCCATCCTCGCCGAGCTCAGCAAATATGGCACTGCCAATATCCGCCGCGCCTATGGCAACTGGGCGGCGACGACGCTCAAGGGCTGGACCGGAAAGCTCCACGATTTCGCGATTCGGCCCATCCAGCAGTTCAGCTATTCCACCGGCAAGAACGCCACCGATATCGCGCTCGTCATCGATGCGATGGAACTGCTCTATACCCAGGACCTGGACGCCTTTGCGATCGCGTCGAGCGATGCCGACTTCACGCCGCTGATCATGCAGCTCAAGGCCAATGGCCATGAGGTCTACGGGTTCGGCGAGCGCAAGACGCCGACGCCTTTCGTCAACGCCTGCACCACTTTCCTCTTCCTTGACGGCCTCGAGGACAGCGCCCCGCCTGCCGAAGCGGAGGTCGAGGCTCCGGCTGCTGCGCAGCCGAAGGGGCGCGGTCGCCGCAAGGCGGCGCCTGCCACTGCGCCGGCGGCTGCCGCCGCGCCTGCCGCTCCGCCAGAAGCGCCAACGACGCCCGGCGCCAAGTCGCTCGCGCAGGACAGCAAGCTCATCACCACCCTGCGCGGCGCGGTCGAGGCCGCCGCCCGCGACGATGGCTGGGCGCACATGGCGGCGGCCGGCAGCGCGGTAAAGCGCCAGGCACCAATCGATCCGCGCAACTATGGGGTCAAGAATTTCCCCCGGCTGTTCGAGGCGACCGGCCTGTTCGTCATCATGAAGGGCGACAACGGCCAGACCTATGTCGCGGACAAGCGCAACACCGACCGCGCCGCCAAGCCCGGCGGCTAGGTCGGATACCGGGCCGGGCCCTCAGCGCGGCCCGGCCTGCGCCCGCAGATGGGCGATGATCCGCGTCCATTCCTCGCCATGGGCCACGCCCGGGTCCGCGATCGCGGCGAGGACGGTCCGGACCTGCGGCAGGAAGCTTTGCCACATCGGCGCGCCCTCGAAACGGATGTCGCAAGCCAGGCCCTCCGCCTCGCACAGCGCCCGCGCGGCGCGCTCGCTGCCCTTGCCTTTGACCATGATCTTCGTGTCCCGCATTTGACGCCCGAGTCCCTGGCGTCCGGTCTCGAAAATAGCCCTCGCGCCTGGTCCGCGCCAGCGATCTCGCGGGCAGGGCGATCCTCGATAGTCCGAGCCGGGTTGGATATCCCGTCGCCGACGCGGCGGGGCGCGGTAAAAAGGAATGGGGCGGCGCATCCCGGCCGTCGGCCGGGACCGGCGCTCTAGTCGCTGGCGCTCCCGGAGCCGCGCCTGCGCCGCGTCTCCGCCCTGCCGGGTGACGATCACCTTGCGGGGTGCCAACCGGATCCCCCCGTTTTCTATTTATCTCTCTCTAGTCGTCCAAGTGTGGCGTGCGGGGATCGGCGCTCGTCAAGGATGAGCGGTCCCCCCAATTTTGACGGCGCCGCCGCGTGCCGCGCCGACCCCGACAAAATCGGTTCCCCCACTCCCCGCAAAGCGGCGTCGACCGGAGACCGGCCGCCGTCCCTGACCAGCTGGACCGCCGCACGCCCGGAGGAGGGCCTCATCGAACGGATGAGACACTCACACGGAGGCACTCATGACCAACTTCACCAACTTCGCCGATCTCGCCAGCTTCATCGCCGCAAGCCGCGACAATGATGACGCCAGCCGCAATTATGGAGCCGCCTTCATCGAGCATAGCGAGATGGCCAAGCTCTCCATCGTCGAGGCGCCCGAAGCGCTCGACATGCCCGACCCGGAGCAGGTCCGCGCTGCGGTCGACATGATGATGCAGACGATGTTCGACGTCCTGCGCGACACCAGGATGGAGGCCTATGCCGCCGATCTCGCCTGGGGCTTTGCCAACAGCTTCCATGTCGTGGCCAAGCGCATCGAGGGCCGCGAGGATGACGCCGCCAAGGCGCTCGGGGAGCTCGCGCGCCACTACGACCCCTCGGAAATCTACGCGACGGAACTCGAGGACACGCAGCTGCTCTGCCAGACGCTGCAGGGATGCCGCGAAGCGATGGAATGCATGCGCGACCATGCCGCCGAAGTCTACCGGGTCGAAACCGGCAAGCCCTTCTCGCCCGTCAAGGGCAGCCGGGTATCCTCCGCGCTCAGCGCCTCGATGATCGACGCGCGCGACTATCTGGCAGGACGCGCCCGGACGCGCCGCGAACAGTTCGCGCCCGATGGTCCGGTGGTCATCTTCTCGGGCGGCCAGGTGTGGGAAGATCATGACCTGCTCTACAAGGGTCTCGACCGCATCAAGACGCGCATCCCCGAGATGATCCTGGCCACGACCGCGCAGGCCAAGGGCTGCGATGCCATCGCCCACGCCTGGGCCGCCGCTCGCGGCGTCAAGGTCATCCAGTTCCGCCTGGACCGCAGCCAGGGCAACCGCGCCGCCTTCGTCCGCAACGACCGGCTGGTGAACCTCAAGCCCGTCGAAGCGGTCATCTGCGAGGGCTCCGGCATCCAGATGAACCTCGCCCAGAAGCTGCGCCAGGCCGGGGTTCCGCTCCACGTCGTCAATCTCGCCCACCAGCGGACGGCCAAGCGGGCATGAGCCCATCGGAGAGGCTCCGGCTCAGGCCGGGGCCTCTCCTCCTTCTTTTCGTCTGGCAGGGCGGCGCGCCGGGGCATCGAACCCCGTCGCGCCGCGCCGATGGCGGCCCTGAAACCTCTATCGGCGGGCTCTGGGGACCGGCCCGCAAAGCCCAAAGAAAAGAGGGGTGGAAAGGCGCGAGCCAACAGACAAGGAGAGCTCCCATGTCGATCCCGTTTCGCAAAGCTGCCGCCGCGTCCACCGTCCAATATCGCCCGCTCGTGGCCCGCATCACCGCGCGACACTATGCCCGCCTGCGTACCTATCTTGAGGCCGAAGCGCTCCGGCAGGGTCTCGACCTCCTGCGGCAAAAGGAGGGCGACGAGCACGCGCTGGACTATGCGCTGAGCGCCCGCGTCGACACGCTGGCTGTGGCCGCCCTCGCCAAGCTCTTCGACTATGACGCCGATGTGATCGCGGTCCTCGACGAAGCGCAGTTCACGCGGGCCCAGATCCGCACCCGCCGCCTGCCGATGAGCGGCGACATTGTGCTCGAAATCGGCGGGCAGGGCGCGGTCGACGGCGCCGGTATGAGCGCGCTGGAATCGGCAGAGCAGGGCGGGGCGCGATGACACGCCGGGCACGTCCTTTTGGACCCGAACGCGCGCCGCGGCTCGATCTTCTGACGCTGCTCGGTCCCGCGCCGGTCGAAGTCTTGTGGGAAGCGGAAAAGGCCGGCTGGCGCGCCTTCGTCATGGGTCATGGCGGGAGCGGCTACCGGCGGGGCAGCGCGAGAGATCAAGCCTGGCAGCGGGGCTTCGACGCGGCGGCGGCAAGTCGCGATCCCGCCCGCCTGATGCTTTAGGCAAATAGCTGCCAAAGCCGACGCAATTCGCCAACTATTCTTGCATCATTTGATGCTACAAACACGGTGCGACCCGAGGGACTCGCGGCTTTTGTTGCGAGCAACCCAAACTTGAGGCGATCCCTGCATCATCAGGGGTCGCCTTTTTCTTGGCGGGATGCCCATGAACCCGCTCTGAACCGCCGCCCGTTGCTGCGGATTCCCGCTTCACCGGCCATTTCCGCGCTGTTTCGCCCGGCTCGCTCGCGACCCCCAAGCGGACCCTTCGGTCCGCGGGCCGCTCGCCTCGGCCGGGGCGCCCCCACGAGAGGAAAATATCTCTCACAGACCTCCCATGATGTCAGCCGTCCGGGACCGCCTCAAGGATCGACGGTCCCCCCAATTTTGCCCTGGCCACCGCTCCGCTTCGCTCCACGGCAACCAGGACAAAATCGGTACCCCCGTCGCCCGCTTCGCGGCCGCCGGCGATGCCGGCGGTCCTTGACCCGATCCCGGACGGCCGACGGCCACTCCCCTGTCCTTCAAGACAAGAGGAGAAAGACGATGCAGACCCAGATGACCAGCGCCGCCGCCGACAACGCCGCCTTCTTCGCCGCCGTCGCCTGCGCACAGCGCCGCGCGCTCCACAGCTTCTTCGACCAGCATGTCATCCAGGAGAGCGAGGGCCGCTACATCAGCATCGACGAAGGCGACTATGACGCGCTGCCGATGACGCTCGTCGACCGGGTGGTGCACACAGTGCCGGGCGGTCTATCGGACGAATATTGAAACCGAGGGGAGGGGCCGCAAGGCCTCTCCTTTTTTGCTGCTCGGGACAGACGGACGCGGGGGGCATCGAGCCCCCCGCGTCCGTACCGCGCCGGTCGGCGCGGCAGGGTCGTTTCAGGCGGCGAGGCGCTTGGTGACTTCCTCGAAACCGAGCTTCTTCACCTGCGCGGCGAAGGCCTCGATCCTATCGAGCGGGAGCTTGAACAGCCCCGCCTTGTCGAGGGCCGCCAGCGCCGCATCGCGCTCGCGTTCCGCGAGCCGCTTGCGGCGATCGGCCAGCCGCTCTTCGTCTGCGGCAATGGCCGCGCGTTCATCGTCCAGGGATTTCGCCATAGGAAGGCCTTTCGTTCAAGCTGATCGGGCTGTGAACGCGCCTCTCCTATAAGCGATGGAGAGGCCCGGCGGAAGACAGGAAAGGGGTTGCTGGGCGCATCGGGACGAGCCCGATGACGGCTCTATTCACTAGGCCGCCGCCGACCCCTGCGGGGCCTGTCCCCGGCCAAGCTCACGGAGCCGATGCGAACGCCTCGTCTCCGCCCATTCGGGTGACGATCCTCGCCTGGGGCGGGGGCGT
Source organism: Novosphingobium oxfordense (assembly GCF_044029435.1). Taxonomy (NCBI): domain Bacteria; kingdom Pseudomonadati; phylum Pseudomonadota; class Alphaproteobacteria; order Sphingomonadales; family Sphingomonadaceae; genus Novosphingobium; species Novosphingobium oxfordense. The sequence continues at coordinate 107,174 of NZ_CP147006.1, forward strand.
TTCGCCCCCGCTGCCAAAGCGACGGAGACCTCACGCAGGCGGGCCTGCGGGTTCCTCTTGCGTCGGAGCAAAAGAACCTCGCCTGCGGATTTGAGGCGGACGCCCAAAGGGCCGATCGGGATCGACGACGTGTCACCGCTCGTACCACCGCGCCGCTTTATGCCGCACTGGCGCCTCAAAGCGCCGCACCTGCCGGCCTGACCCAAGCTAGTTCCGCCACAAAGGGCGGAGCAGTACCCGCCGGAGGCCGGTTCCATCCCCTCATAGACGACGACCCGAACGTCCCAGGGCAACGGGGCGAGCTCTCAGGATTTTAGCACACCCTACGCAGCAAGCTGCAGGAAATAAGCCCGAAATCCAACGGGTTACGGCAGAGGGGCGGATGTTTACACTGTATGACGCGCGCGGCCGAAGTAATAATGGGCTCTAATTCAATATCTTAGCTGTCATCGCTGTTTACAGCGGCCTTCCCGCCTGCGCCTATTCTTGCGAAGGGGTGCACTCTCCTCTATAAGCGTCATCGCGCTCTCAAGCTCCACCAGCCTCTCTGCTAGGAGGCTGGCTTGTCCCACAGTTCAAAGATCGTCTCGCTGCGCATGGCGCGAGACCGGTTCGACCGTCTCGTCGCGGTCGCCGATGCGCGTCACTGTCGGCCGTCCGACGTCATCCGCAGCGCCATCGATGCCTATCTTGGCGGGGCTTCGGTCCTGACTGCCAGCCAGCTTCGTCTCGCGCGCATCGGCGAGTTCCAGCAGCTCGCCCTCGACATCATCATCCGTGAGCAATTTCCCGAATTCCGCGACCGCATCGTCGCGGAAACCGACAAGCGCCTGGAGCAGTATCATGGCGCGTAAAAACGATATCCGCACAGACGGCCGGGCCATCCCCTTGACCCATCACAGCGCGCGCGGACGGGTGCAGCGCAATTCGGGCAATTTTACCCGCGGCTCGCAGCTTCTCACCCACGAACTTCTGATGTGGTTCTCGGGTGCGAAACTGCCCATCCTGATGTGGTTCTTCCTCTTCGCGGCCGCCTGGTTCGTGATCATGTCGATCAAGCTCGACGAGCACGGCTTCCAGCTCATCTGCATGAAGATTTATGCCGCGCTCTGGAACTGGGTCGACCTCAACCCCAACAAGCGCGTCAACGTCACCCTGCCGAGCGGCGAGGTCATGCGTACGGTGATGCCCGCGGTGCCTTATATCGCCGAGGTCATCCAGGCCTGGAAGATCGCGATGAAAGGCCTTCTGGCGGCCTTCTTCGTATCCATCTTCATCACCATCCCGGTCGCACTCTGGTTCGTCGATCTTTCGCGCCGGCGGGGCAAGACGATCCTTCAGGAACGCCACGAGCGCGGAGCCATGCTGGTCGCCCGCCACGTGCTTCTCAACGAGATCAGCCAGCACAATTACGCGAAGTTCGAAGAGGAGGCGCAGGATCGCCTGCCCGGCCTCGCCCCGGCCAAGATTCTCGACATGCCGTTTCGTGCACGCAAGGCGGCGGGCATCCATCACCCCTATACGCTTGCGGGCATCCCTTATCCGCATCGCACCGAGCAGTCGCATACCATGCTCATCGGTACGACCGGATCGGGCAAGACGACCGAACTCAGGAGCCTGGTTTCGCAGGTGCGAGCCCGCGAGGACACGGCCGTCATCTTCGATCTCACCGGCGCCTATGTCGAAGCCTTCTACGATTCCGCGCGCGATACGATCCTCAACCCGATGGACGCGCGCTGCCCGGCCTGGTCGATCTTCAACGACTGCACCACGCATAGCGAATTCACTGCCGCAGCGGCGGCGCTCATTCCCTCGGACGGCGGCTCTGCCGAACCCTTCTGGGCGCTCGCGGCGCGCACCCTCTTCATCGAGATGTGCATCCGGCTCCAGGAGCGCGGCGCGACGACCAATCTCGCGCTCTCCGAGAACCTGATGACGGCCGACCTGAAGCGGGTTCACCGTTTCCTTGCCAACACGATCGCGGACCCGCTCACCGCGCCGGAAGCCGCACGCATGGCGGAATCGATCCGCGCGGTCTTCAATACCAATGCGCAGGTGCTGCGCTTCCTTCCCGACGAGGGGCCACGCTTCTCGATCCGCGACTGGACCACGACCGAGAAGAAGCCCGGCGCGATCCTGTTCATCACCTCCAACTATGTCGATCTGGCGATGAACCGGGCGCTGCTGACGCTGTGGATGGACATCGCCATCAACCGTCTCATGACCATGCCGCGCACCCGCGATCTGCGCACCTGGTTCATGTTCGACGAACTCGGCGCACTCCATCGTCTGCCCGCGATCGAGAATGGTCTCCAGACCGCCCGCGCGTTCGGCGGCGCGATGATCCTGGGGATCCACAGCTTCGAAAAACTGATCGAGGTCTATGGCGAGCAGGGTGCCCGCAATCTCGCCTCGCTCGCGCGCTCCAAGCTGATGCTCGCAACCGCCGATCTCGACACCGCCGAGCAATGCGCGCGCTACATCGGCAACCGCGAAGTACGGCAGATGGATGAAGCCTATAGCTACGGCTACAACAACACGCGCGACGCCTCGACGCTGACGCCGCGCAAGCAGGTCGAGCCGCTCGTCATCGCGGACGACATCACCAACCTGCCCTCGATGCATGGTTTCGTGAAATTCCCTGATGGCTTCCCCGCGGCGCGCATCCAGCTCCAGTGGAAAGACTACCCCCAGGTCGCCCAGGGCTTCATCGCCCGTCCCAATCTCCAGCCGGTGCGATCAAGGCGCGGAGAGGAGGCGTTCGAGGGGAGCGATGGGGGCGAAGCGGGCGGGCGCGATGGCGCCGCGCAGGTGATCGGGGAGGTTGCCGATCCCGTCAATCTGGCCAAGGAACTTGCCGCCAATATCCTGTCGGCCGAGGTCGAGGATGAGCATGATGAAGCGGCCCGCCGGGCGCAGCGTGCGGCCGAGAGCGACGAGCGGCCAGCAACCCCCACGCACGCCGCGGACAGGGCACAGGCGGCGCGCGCTGCGACCGGGGATCCTCAGACCGTGCCGCGCGATCGCGACGGGCGGGGTCAACCTGCGCCAGTGCCCCAGGTCGAGGATCAGACGCTGGTCGAGCTAAGGCAGGCGTTCGGGCGCGAGGACGACGGCATGGACATGGGGATCTGACATGCTGTCGGTCGCCTCGGTCCGCTCGGCTTCAGGCGCCGCGAATTATTTCGCGAAGGACGACTATTACACCGTCGAAGGATCCTCCGAGATCAGCGCCTGGGGCGGGGAGGGCGCGGGGGCGCTCGGGCTGTCGGGAGAAGTGGGTAAGGATGCGTTCGAGGGCATGCTCAACGGCATCCTGCCTTCGGGAGAAGGGGTGGCTCAAGTAGAGAACCGCCGGGCCGGCCTCGACCTCACCTTCTCCATGCCCAAGTCAGCCTCGATCCTGGCCTATGTGGCGGGCGACAAGCGCATTCTCGCCGCCAACATGGCGGCGGTCCAGAAGACGATGGCCTGGGTCGAGAAAAACCTCGCCGAAGGTCGCAAGGATATCGGCGGGCGAACCGTCCCTGTCGCGACCGGCAACCTCGTCTATGCCCTCTTCCAGCACGACACGAGCCGTGCCCTCGATCCCCAGGGGCATATCCATGCAGTGATCGCCAACCTGACCCGTCTGCCCGACGGCAAATGGCAAGCGCTCCACGCGGACAAGATCTGGAGCCACAACACCGTCATCGGCTCGATCTACCACGCCTATCTGCGCGAAGGCATCGAGCAGCTCGGTTTCAGGATCGAGGCGCTCGGCAAGCACGGCACCTTCGAGATCGCCGGCGTACCGCGCAAGGTGATTGATGCCTACAGCCAGCGCCGCGAAGCGATCCTCGAAAAGGCGGCGGCGCTTGGCATCGTCTCGCACAAGGGCCGCGACCAGATCACCACCAATACCCGCGATCCCAAGCTCAATGTCAAGGATCGCGACGCCCTCAAGCAGGAATGGATCGACAAGGCGGCGTCGCTCGGATTCGACGGAAAGGCCCTCGTCGAGGGCGCCCTGGCGCGGTCCGATCGCCATGGGGCGCTCGGACCGCTCGAACGCGGCTACAAGGCGGTGACCGAGGCGATCGCCGCCGGGCGCGAAAAGCTCGGCGACCTTGTCCGGCCCGCGGATCCTTTGGTCGATCGCGGCCTTGCCCGCGTCACCCAGTCGCCCGCCATCGCGCGGGCCCAGCTCGCGGTCGCCTCGGCAGTCCGTATTCATAGCGAACGCGAGGCGGCCTTTCCCATCCATCGCCTTGCCAAGACCGCGCTCGACCTTGGCCTCAAGGACGTGACGATCGATCGGATCGAACAGCGGATCCAGCAACTCGTCGCGCGCGGCACGCTGCTCAGGGGACAGGAGCGCGCAGCTGACTTCGTCACCACCCGGCAGGCACTAGCCACGGAAACCCAGATCCTGACCCAGGTAGAGGCGGGCCGCGGACAGGCGAACCCAATCATCGACGCGTCCGAGGCGCCGGGCCGCCTGCAGGCCGCAGCGACGCAGCCCCTCAATACAGGCCAGCTCGCCGCCGCTACCTTGATCCTCGGCTCGGCCGACCGCACGGTCTCGATCCAGGGCATCGCCGGCGCCGGCAAGTCGACGATGCTTCAGGCCGTCGCCCGCGTGGCGGAGGCGGAAGGACGCGCCATCACCGGCCTTGCCTTCCAGAACAAGATGGTCGCCGACCTGGCCGAAGGCGCAGGCGTCCCTGCGCAAACCATCGCCTCTTTCGTGCTTGCCCATGAACGGTATGTCGCCGAACCGCAGGGCCCGGGCTATGATGCGGCGCGGGCGGCACATGCCGGATCGATGCTGGTCGTCGACGAGACCTCGATGGTGTCGTCGAACGATATGCTCAAGCTGCACGCCATCGTCGAGACGCTTGGCGTCGACAAGCTCGTGCTGGTTGGTGACCGGCAGCAGCTCTCCTCGATCGATGCGGGCAAATCCTTCGCCATGATCCAGGCGGCGGGCGGCACGCTGGCGCGCATGGACGAGAATATCCGCCAGCGGACCGACGTCCTGCGCACCGTCGCCGCGCTTGCCAATATCGGCAAGGCAAGCGAGGCGATGCGGGTGCTGGGCGACAAGGTCATCGAAGCCTCCCAGCCCGCAGAACATGCCGCCGATCTCTGGCTGGCGCTCGATCCCGCGGAGCGCCAGGCGACCGCGGTCTTTGCCTCGGGACGCGAGGCACGTGCGGCGATCAACGAGAGGATCCAGGCGGGTCTTGCCGCCGAAGGATCGCTGGAAGGGGAGGGCATCCATCTCACGGTCTATGAGCGGGTCAACACGACGCGCGAGGAACTGCGCTACGCGGCCACCTACCGCGCCGGCATGACGCTCGAGGTCGGTCGGGGCGGCGGCCAGGACATAGGGCTCCGCGCCGGGCGCTGCGACGTCCTGGCTGTCCACGCCAATGGCAAGGTCGAGCTGGGCGAAGGCCGCCGCCGTATACGTTTCGATCCGCTGAAATTGTCGCCGACCGAGACACGCGATCGCCTCCAGCTGACCGAGAAGAAGGATCTCCACTTGCGGGCCGGTGACCGCATTCGCTGGACGGCCAACGACAAGCCGCGCGGCCTGACCAACGCCTCGCTCGCCCGGGTTGTCGCCGTCGATCGCGACAGCGTGACGGTCGAGACGGCGGGGAGGGACCGGCTCGTGCTCGCGTTTGGCGATCCCATGCTGAGCCGGGTGGACCTGGCCTATGCGCTCAACATGCACATGGCGCAGGGGATCACCACCGACAAGGCGATCACGGTCATGGATAGCCATGAGCGCAACCTGTCGAACCAGCGCCTCTTCAACGTCGGCGTCACCCGCGTGCGCGACGACCTCACCATGGTGGTCGACGACAAGGCGAAGCTCGAGCGGCAACTCGACCACAACCCCGGGAACAAGACCTCTGCGCTCGAGACCCTGGGCCGGCTCGAAATCGACGGTCCGGGAAGGGCGCAGGCATCCGGCCCATTCGATCCGGGACCTGTCGAAGGCGGACCTGGTCCCAAAGCGGCCGAAGGACTCGATGGCTTTCCGCCGGTGCCCCCGGCCGAAGGGCAGGTGGCCGCCAGGGCGAAGTCTGATGATCTGAGCGCGCCGCGCCTCAAGCCCGAACAAGCCGATCTGCTGCCCCCGCTGCCCGAACGCAGTCTGGGCCTCGATTTGTAAGACGAGACGAGGATATGTCTGGATGGGATTATGACGATGCCGGCAAGTTCGGCAGCGAAAAGGCGGCCGAGGATTTCGCGAAGGCCAATAATATCGACCCCAGCGACTTCCGTACCCGGCGCAACGGCGAGAGCGTCGAGCTCGAAATCCGGCGTTCCGCGCTCGATGGGCGCACGCTGCGCGATGGCGGCGAAGGCCGCCGCGACGGCTGGAATTGACGGCTATGGGTCTCGCGGATCGCGATTATATGCGCGCGCGCAGGCGGCGTGGCCAACTCACGCCCGAACCGCGCGTCGTCGTCCATCCCATGCAGAAGTGGATCATGCTGCTGTCGGCCGTGACGTTTCTTTATCCCGCCTACCGGGAGGCGAAACGCTCCGGCTGGCTTTCCGATGCAGGACCGTCCCTGCTGTTTCCCGCGACGGGAAGCGTAACCGTGGCTCGAGGCATCGAGCGCAAGGACGCGACCTCAAAGCTACGGGTGAGCACGGCTGATGCCAACGCCGTGGTGCAGCTCTTCGAGCGTGCGAGCGATCGTCATGTGATCTCGGTCTATGTCCGTCGTGAGGATCATGCGGAGGTCCCGGTGCCGCCTGGCACCTACCGCATGGGGATCATTGAGGGCGACAAATGGCATGGGCGTGGAAGATTCTTCGGACCTTCGACCACCTACGAGACCGTCGTCAAACCCATGACCTTCACCGCCACCACCTCAAACGGGATCGATCTGCATCGGCGTCCGGGCGGAAAGCTTCACACGCGCGTGAACCTCACCGATCCACCGGCGCTCGACTGAGAAAGGACAAAGCATGGACATTGGCGAAATCCTGCTGTCTCCGAAAGGTCGAGTGGGCCGCGCCCCGTTCCTGGCGGTTGTGGCCACAGGTTGGGCGATCGCGTTCGATCTCCTGCCTTTCAACCCGCTGCTCGCGCTACGCTATGCCGCCACCATCAATGTCGCGGTCGTCGTCATTAGCGCGCTGGCGGTCTGGGTGGGGATCGCCATTACGGTCAAGCGTTTCCACGACGTTGGATTATCGGGGTTCAATACGGTCGGATTGGTCTGGGCGACGCTGCGCGGCGACCCGCTGGCGATCGACGCGCCTTTGGCCATGGCCATCGCGGCCTTTGGGATCATCACCCAGCTATGGCTTTGCATAGAGCCGGGCTCGCGGAGCGCCAATCGCTTCGGCAATCCCGTGTCGGCTTAACGGGCACATCCCTTGCCCTCGACCCGCAAGTCGACATAGGCCCGGCCGTTCCATCGCACGACCGGCATGCAAAGGCCGGGGCCGCCGATGCCGATATCGGGCCAACCGTCTGCGCCTTTGGTGGGACGAATATCGGCGATCCCGACCGAATTATACATGCGCTTCCAGCGGCCGTCGGCCTGCTGGCTCATCACCCAGAAGGCGGCGCCCGTATTGCCATAACAATAGGTGCCGCCTTCGGTGATGATGGCCTCGGGTCTGCCGTCGCCGTTCAAGTCGCGCCGCTCCTCGATCGTGCCGGGTCCATAAGACCCTGGCCCATTGTCCTCGTCGCCATCGTTGCAGCCGCTTTCCCAGCGACCCTTCTTGAGGTGGAAGCCGGCGGCAAGAAAGATCGCGGCGTCTCCAGCGGGCGCGGCGGCGGCTGGACCCGAGGTCGCATTTCGAGCCGCCGATGGGGCGGCCCGCGCCGCCTGTGAAGCCATACGTGCGTCCGCGTAGACATTGCCATCATAAGTGAGCCGCGTCGTCACGCCGCCGCGCGTTGCGTTGAGCACGAACCAGCCGTTGACTGCTGTACCCGACGCCGCGACGGAGCCTTCCCCTTCAAGAATGCGGCGCCAGCGGCCATCCGGGCCCTGGGTGGCGACGGCATACCAGCGCTTCTCCTGCTGGTAGCAATCTCCGCTGTCGATAAAGAGGGCTTCCTTGCGTCCATCACCGTTCATATCGACGAAGGTAAGGCGCGGCCTTGCCGGTTTGCCGCAGCGGTTCGTCGGCCCGACGGCGTCGGTGACGACAGGAAAGCCGCCCGCGCCATAGAGGGCTTTCGCCTGTTCGCGGGTCATGCCTGCCGATTGGGCCACGAGCGGCGGCGCCCATACAACTGCCGCGAGCGCGCCGATGCCTGTCCATCTGCCCATATGCCGTTCCCCGCACCGCTACAAAGGTTCCTGCATCGTGACGGTTCGGTCGCAAGGATCAAGCGATTCCATCAGAAAGAAGCTGCGTGACCTTGGGCATCCCGAAGACCAGGTCGATCGACGGCCTGAGGCGGTTCACTGGGCCACGTCTCGGGGTCAGTCGGCTGCGGGCCTGCGTGCTGTCTTCCTGCAATCCTGATGTCGCGTGTGACACTTTACCCAGAGGTCGGGGTAAAGTGTCACGGATGGTATCAGATGTGAGGCGGAGCGAGCGAGGCAATATCCCCTAGAAGCCTCAACGCACGGGAGTTGTGCGCGGATGTTGGCTATTAAGCTTTATGGCTTTCTCTGAAATGCACTGGCTGCGGCGAATTGCCGCACTTTACCGCCTAAAGCTGCTACTCAGTCGGGATGGTACAAACGAACATCTCCAGGGTCCCTAGCACGTCCGGCCGAAATTGGAGCGAGGACGAGCGCGTTGCCGCGTTGGACCGCTATGACATTCTTGATACGCCAACCGAGCCGATCTTTGACGACATCGCCCGTCTGGCCTCCGAGGCGCTTGGGGCGCCGATCGCCGTGGTCAACCTTATCGCGACCGCGCGGCAGTGGTTCAAAGCCGAAATCAGCATCGGCGCGCGCGAACTCCCTCTGGAAGTCTCGATCTGCGCGCATGCGCTGCTCGAGGAGGACATGATGGTGATCCCCGACACACGGCTCGATCCGCGGGTCGATTGCAATCCCCTGGTTACGGCCGAAGGTGGTCTTCGCTTCTATGCCGGGGCGCTTCTCAAGACACCCGACGGTCTGCCCATCGGCACGCTGTGCGTTCTTGATCGGCAGCCTCGCCCGGAGGGCATCACGCCCTTCCAGCGGCTCACCCTCGAAGTGCTGGCGCGCCAGGTCATGACGCAGCTGGAATTGCGCAGGTCGCTCAGCCAGCAGCAAGAAACGCTCGCGCAGCTCGCTGCGAGCGAGGAGCGGACCCGCCTTGCCCTTGACGCAGGCGAACTCGGCGCCTGGGAATCGACCCCGGCGCTGCGTTCGCTCAAATGGGACGCGCGCACCCGGGAGTTGCTTGGCCACGAACCTGACGAAGCGCTCGACTATGAAACCTCGTTTCTCGCGCGGGTTCATGCCGAGGATCGCGAGCGGGTCGCTGCCCTTATCGCCGAGGCGCTGGCCCCTGGGGGCGCAGGCACGGTCAGCGTCGAATATCGCACGGTCAATCCTCGTGATGGCCGTGAGCGCTGGATCCACGCCAAGGGCGCGCTTGCCGTAGGTCTGGGCGGCGAACAGAAGTTCGTCGGCACGGTGCGGGACATCACCGCGGAAAAGGATGCCGAGATGCATCGGCGGCTGCTGACTGGCGAGCTCCAGCACCGGGTCAAGAATACGCTCGCCGTGGTAAATGCCATCGTCCACCAGTCGCTCCGCAGCGCGCCCTCGATGGAGGAGGCGAGTACCGCGATCGGGCAGCGCCCCCAGACCCTGGGCGCCGCTTACGAGTTGCTAACCCGCACCGACTGGACGGTGGCGCCGATCGGCGCTGTCGCCGAAGGAACAACGGCGCTTCATGGCGCTCGCACAGGCGCGATCCGGATTGCGGGGCCTGACCTTCTTCTATCGGCACGGGCCTCGCTGGCTCTGTCCATGTCCCTCCACGAGCTGTCCACCAATGCGGTGAAATATGGCGCCCTGTCGGTGCCGGGCGGGCAGGTCGACCTTACCTGGACCATCGATGCGGAAGAGGGAAAGTCATTCCTCACGATCTGCTGGGAGGAGCGAGGCGGACCAACCGTATGCGCGCCCGAGCGAGGCGGGTTCGGCACCCGCTTGATGGCCAGCCTTGCCAGCGATCTCGGCGGCAAGGGAGTCATCGACTATCAGCCGACCGGTGTCGTCTGGCGGCATCGGGCTGATCTGGCACGGATCACCGAACCCGCTTGAGTGGAACCCACGGCGGTTCCGGCTCGGTAAAATGTCACGGGTGGAAAAACTTGGATGTGCTGTCCGCTGGGGATTCACATTGCGCGCGCGCGTGATAGATTCATCTTATGTTCCAGCAACCCGACCTCTTCGCCTCCGTCGATCCGGTCAGGCAGCCGCCGTCCGACGACCTGAATTTGCCTGCCCTCATCGAGCGCATCGCCGATGTTTCGCGGCGGCCGCGCTATGCCTTCATGGTGCTCAACCTGATCGCCAAGGCGGCGGGGCGGAACAGCGGCAGTGCAGGTCCTTACGTCCAGGTGGATGGCGAGCGCATTCCTTTGCGCGATTGGCTCTGCGACTCTCTCGTCCCCATTGCGCAGCGCGATGCGCGCCGCCTCGCCATCGTCGACCAGGTGCGGTCGGGCCTTGAGGCGCAGAAGGCACTGCCTGACGATCCGCAGGAGGCGGCCCGTGTGGTCCAGGAGGAGGTGAAAGTGCGCATCCGCCGTTCGGGCCGTTGCAATGTCAGCCGCGCTGTCTCGGACCTCGTAAGAGCCGGCCTTGTGCGCAGGCATTATCAGGGCTTTCGCGTCGATCATCATAATCGCGGTGCGCAGCGCGAAGCGGTTTACACGATCACCGATGCGGCTGCGCGCGCGTTGCGCGCCTGAGCAGGACGGCAGGGCAGGAAAACCGTTCTGTTCGGCATGACATATCATTTTAATTGCTCATTTGCACATGATATGTCATGCACTTTCCATGCCCCGCGCCTCTCGAGCCTCCAGCGGTCTGCCGCCACAAAGCCAGCGTGCCATTCGCCAGTTGGGCGAAGACTTGCGCACCGCACGCAAGCGGCGACGCATCCCGCAGAAACTGATGGCCGAGCGTATGCTGGTGTCGGTGCAGACGCTGCAGCGTCTCGAAGCCGGCGATCCGACCGTAGGCCTCGCCGCGCTGGCGAGCGCTCTCTTCGTGCTGGGTATGACGGCTCGCCTGGAATCGCTCGTCGCCCCTGAAACCGACAGGGTCGGGACCAGCGAGGAAATCGGCCGCCTGCCGCACAGCATCCACACGCCGCGGCGCGACGATCCGCTGGATTTCTAAGCCATGGCCGACATCGAAACCTTCGTTTTCGTCTATCTGGACGGCGTTGCCGTCCCTGCGGGCCTTTTGCGCCTCCACAGCGAGCCGCGTGCCAGCTACGCGACCTTCGCATACGGCAATCGCTATCTCGAGCGGCCCGACCGTGTCGCGATCGATCCTGTGACCCTGCCGCTGCCGCCGGCCGGCACGCGCCAGGAATTCCGGACCGAGGAAGGCTTTGCCGTCTTCAATGGGATCCGCGACGCCGCGCCCGACGGGTGGGGTCAGTATCTCATGTACAAGGCGATGGGCGAGCGAACGCCAAGCGAGGCGGATCTCCTGCTCGCGTCCGGTGACCACCGCGTCGGCGCACTGGCGTTCGGTCCCACGCTAGAGGCGCCAAGGCGCCTCGCGCCCTGGGGCGAAGCCGACGCGCCCGGCGAACAGTTCACCCTGGCAGAACTGGCCGCCGCCGCCGAAGAAGCGCAGGAGGTCGACCAGCTCAGCGAAAATCTGCGCCCCCTCTTGACCGCCGGCTCGTCGCTGGGCGGTGCGCGTCCCAAGGCGGCGACGACGATCGAGGGCCAATCCTGGATCGCCAAGTTTCCAGCACGCAACGACACCTTTCCCGAGTGCCGGGTCGAGCTAGCCACCATGCGGCTCGCCGCTGAATGCGGGCTCGACGTTCCGTCGCTTCGCTTCGAGCAACTGCTCGGCCGCGACATCTATCTGATCGAACGTTTCGATCGCAGGCTGGACGGCAACCGGATGCTGCGCACCTCCTTCGCATCGGGGCTTACGATGCTGGGCGCGCATGAAAGCGAGGTCAGCCGCTATGCCTATGCCGATCTGGGCGCGACGCTACGCCAGCACGGCACTGCGGTCCGGCGGGATCTCGAGGAACTGTTCAGGCGCATGGTCTTCAATATCCTCGTCACCAATGACGACGATCACCTGCGCAATCATGGTTTCCTGTGGGACGGGAAGGGGTGGCGGCTGTCGCCGCTCTATGACGTCGTTCCCAAGCCGCAGGTGGGCCTGGATCGCCGGCTCGTGCTGGGCGTGGGGGCCGAGGGTCGCCAGGCCAGCCTTGCCAACGCGCTCTCGCAGGTCGCGCAGTTCGACCTGGGGGAGGAGGATGCGCGCGCGATCGTTATCGCTATGGCCGATAGGGTTCATGCGCGGTGGCGTGCCTGTTTCGAAGAGGCAGGGGTCAACGTCGCCGACCAGGGCCGTTTTGCTACCTGCTTTCGCCTGGCGGACCCCGAACATCGCGCAATCGGCTGACAGGCCAGCGATTTCACGCCGAAGGGCGTCACAGGGCCCCGGCGCTCCAGAGGGATTTCAGGCAGCGCGCGCTTCGGCCGACGCGGTAGAGAAAGCAGCGGCGGAAGAGGGCGCTGCCTTGGTCATGCCAGCCGCCGCGGCGATCAGCCGCTCCCGCATCGCCTTGCCTGGCTTGAAATGCACCGATCGCTTGGCCGGGACCGGCACGGCCAAGCCGCTGCGTGGATTTCGCCCGGTGCGAGCCTCGTGCAGCCGCGTCAAAAAGGCACCGAACCCGCGCAGCTCGACACGCCCGCCAGCGGCTAGCTGGTCGACGACCGCCTCGAAGAAGAGATCGACGATCTTTTCAATCTCCTGCGCGGAGAGTTCCGGGTTTTCCTTGCCCAGGAGGGCCACGAGTTCAGATCGCACCATGGCTGGAGCCTGCTTCACTGGTTTGTCACTGCATCCAAGGTAAGTCATCCGCTCGCCTATCTCCACATTTTATGTTGGTGTCGTAATGATTTAGTTTGAGTGTGGTTGGTCGGGCTGGCAACTCACCGCGGCACGATCTGAAGGTCCGGACTGAGCTGCGCCCGCATAGCCCGGATCCTATCGGTCGCATCGTCCGCAGACATGCCGAGCGTCATCAGGGCCTGAGCGCCGAGCCCAAGCCCCGCAGCATAGTTTTCGGGAAAGACATGTGCCGCGCCCGCCTGCGCCAGCTCACCCAGATGCGCATCGTCGCGGAGGCTGGCGATCACATGGATCGCGGGGTTCAGGCGCTTGGCTTCGCGAATGATGCGCACCGACCGATGCCAATTGTTGACAAGCACGATGATGGCTGCGGCGCGATCGACGCCGGCTGCCTTGAGTATTCCCGCTCGGCTGGCGTCGCCGAAAACCGCTTTATGACCGTCCTGTTGGGCGCGGCGAAGGCGCTCCACGTTTCGCTCGATCGCCAGGTATGGAATTTCGCTCGCCTCGAGTGTGAGCGCGACCAGACGGCCCACGGGGCCGCAGCCGGCAAGCACGACGTGACCCTTGAGCTCCTGAGATGTTGTGCGAACCGCAGTTTCGATCTCCGCGCCGAGCGGATCCCGGCTCCGCAGGATGAGATCTCCGGCCCGGTCGCTCCACTGCGCCAGGATCGGTCCGACGAGCATGCTCGCGGCGATCGCGCCCAGGACGGGCTGGCCGATCGCGGGCGACAGAAGGGCGCTATCGAGCGACCGACCCACGATGAGTAGCCCAAGCTCACCCGAATGCGCCAGAAGCAAGCCGGTCTTGACCGCGCTGCTTGCCGGGAGGCCTGAGAGACGGGTGACGCCAAAGACGACCAGGAACTTGACGACAAGGATCGCGGCCAGAACGAGAAAGGTGACAGCCGGCTGGGCCAGGATCTGCGACCAGTCGACCGACATGCCGATCGTCACGAAGAAGACGCCCAGCAGCAGATCGCGAAATGGCCGGATTTCCTCTTCGAGCTGGTGCCTGAAGTCACTTTCGCCGACCATCATCCCGACTACGAAGGCGCCGATAGGAAGCGACAGTCCGATCTTTTCCGCTGCAAGCGACGCGCCCACAACAAGCGTCAGCACGCCCAGCAGGAAGGTTTCGTCCGGGCCGGATCTCGCGACCCACCCGAGCAAACGGCCAAGCGTGCGCCGTGCGAGAAGCGCCACGCCCGCCAATGCCACGAAGCTGACACCCATGCGCAGCAGTACCTTTTCCATCTCGACCTCGTTGGCCGCGTCTGGAAGGGCAGCAATGAGCGACAGCAGGATCAAAGCGACCAGGTCCTCAAACAGGACTATGCCGGTCGCAGCCACGCCGTGGCGGCTCGATACCGCGTCGGTGTCGACGAGATGCTTTTGGATGATGGCGGTCGATGACATGGCGATGGCGCCGCCCAGGAGGGCCGCTGGCAGAAGCGGCAATCCTACGAGGAAATGGCTCGCAGCTCCCGCCAGCAGTGTTGCGCCTGCCACGGTTCCGAACCCGAGCCCGATCATGGCGCCCCCGCTGGACAGCAGCCGAGGCACGGAAAATTCAAGGCCAATCACGAACATGAGGAGAGCGATGCCGAGCTCGCCGAAAAAATGGGTGCCTTCGCTGTCGGTTACTGCGCCTATGCCATGGGGGCCCAGGAGCAGGCCGGCGGCGAGATAGCCCAACACCGGCGACAGGCGGAGCCTCGCCAGGATGGCAACTGCCACAAATGCAGCCGCGATCAGAAGGAATGTCTGAGCAAGCTGTTCTTCCATGAATTCAAGAGCCTTATCCAGTCGCTAGTTGGATTTGGGCGTGATGTAGGATGAAAGAGGGAGATGTCATCGGTTGATGCCAGCCACCCGACCTAAAGACGGCACCCGTCAATCATTGTGATGATTTATACATCAAAACTAGCTTTTGAGGGTGGGAAATGATGTGATATATGGGCAAAAGGATGCAAATTCGGAGTAGCATCGGGTCGCGCTAAGGTACGGCAGCTTCGCAAAAGGGGCTGCCGCTTCGGCTCGCAGTCCTTTCTCGACCGATAGCTTGGCAGCTAAGGGGACGGTTCGCCCGCGCTTCCGACATCGCGCTCTCAGGACGCTCGCGACGCTACCGCGTCGTTGCGCGACGTACCTGCGGATCAACCGGCGGCCAGTCGGGCCTGCTCCCTCGCAAGAAGGCTTGGTGCATGGCCGGGGCGTCCGAAGAGATAGCCTTGGACCTGGTCGCATCCCTCAGCCACCAGCAGATCGACGTGCCCACTGGTCTCAACCCCTTCGGCGAGCACAGGGACGCCAAGGCTGTGGCCCAGCGCGAGCACCGCCCTGATGATTGCTCTGGCCTGCGGCCGCTCTTCGGACCCGATGACGAATGATTTGTCGATCTTGATCTTGTCGAAGGGGAACGAGTTGAGCGTATCGAGCGAGGAATAGCCGGTGCCGAAATCGTCGATGGCAATGGCGATCCCCATCGCCTTGAGTCTACGCAAAATATGCAAGGCGCGCGGCTTGTCGGCGATGATCGCGGTTTCAGTGATCTCCAGTTCGAGACGCCTTGGTGCGAGTCCGGTCTCCAGAAGGGTCTGGGCCACGCTCTCGGGCAGGCTCGCCTGGCTCAACTGCACGGCGGAGAGGTTGATGGCCACGGTCAGTCCGTCACCCCAGCGGGCCGCCTCCTCACAGGCTTGCCGCAGCACCCACTCGCCAAGCGCCAAGATCTCGCCGGTTTCTTCAGCAACGGGAATGAAGATGTCAGGGGGGACCAGGCCGCGCTTTGGGTGGGTCCAGCGCAGCAGAGCTTCATAGCCGTTTACCCTGTCGTCCTTGAGCGAACGCTGCGGCTGGTAGAGGATCGTCATCTCACCGCGCGCGGCGGCGCCCCGAAGATCGGCCGCGAGTTGCCGGCGTTCGCGCGCCTGCTCGTCCATGCCTTTTTCGTAATAGCAGATCCGCTCGCCTACCGTCCCTTTTGCCCGGTACATGGCCAGATCGGCATGATTGCACAGCTGTTCGCGATCCTGGCTGTCAGCCGGATAGGTTGCGATGCCAAGGCTCGCATGGACGCTCAGATCGTGCGCATTGCCGGCATTGATCGCCGCCAGCCCGGTGCTCAGGCGCGTCACAAAGTCGGCAAGCTCATAATCTTCCCGGTACAGAATTGCGGCGGCGAATTCGTCGCCACCCAGCCGGGCGACATGTTCATTCTCGCGAACCGCGTCCTTGAGCGCTGCGGCGACCATCTTCAATGCTTGGTCTCCGGCTGAATGGCCGCGGCTGTCGTTGATATCCTTGAAATTGTCGAGGTCGACAACGACCAGTCCCAGGCGCGAACCGGCTCGCGCCGTAACGTCCAGATCGCGGTCGACGACATCGTTGAACCTACGCCGGTTGGGCAGGCCGGTCAGGCCATCATGCAGCGCCAGGTGCCGGATTCGTTCTTCCGAACGGCGCTGCTGGGTAATATCGTCAAAGGTGCTCACCCATCCGCCGTCGGGAAGCGCGCGCGAACGTACGCTCACCACCACGCCGGGATATTCCGAGATTGCGGGTGCGTCTCCTGAAGCGCTCAGGGCCTGGTTGAGGTTACGCTCGATTTCTGCTGCGCGCTGCTCGACCTCGGTAACGGGAAGATGGTTGGCAATGCCGGTGCGGATCACTTGTCCCACCGTCATTCCGCATTGGAGCGCATCGCTTCCAAGCCCGTATAGATCCAGGAAACGCTGGTTCCAGAGCAAAAGCCGACCGTCGCCGTCGTATAGGCACAGGCCCTGGTGCATATTCTCAAGGGCTAGGTCGAGTTGGGCCTTCATGCCTTGGACGCGAAGCTGATTCTCGCGTTCCTGTCGGCGCAATTTGATGCCCGTCCGCCGGCTCGTGATCGCCGCCGCCGCGGTCAGAGCGATCGTGCAGGAGACCGCGAGAAATATCCAGAGCGACATGGCGCGGGGAGACATCATGCTGAGGGGGGAGAATTCGCCACGCGACGGGATCAGCGTGATCGCGGTCATGCCGGTAAAGTGAAGCAGGACGACGGCGGCGGTGATCAGACCAGCGGCCGCTGCGCCTTTGGCGAGCGATCTGCCGCGCAGCGCAAGGGGCAGCGCCAAGACTAGCGGGACGATTGCGAACACGGCCGAGGCCGCGACATAATCGGCCTTCCAGCGAATGAGCGCAGGCATTTCGAGCGCCGCCATGCCAAGGTAGTGCATGGCCGTGACGCCGCCGCCCATAACCGAAGCGGCAAGAAGCGAGCCGAGCCAGTGCGGCGCGCGTGTCGCAATGAAGAGGCCCGCTGTCGCGCCTGCCAGCACGACCAAGAGCGAGACCACGGTCTGTTGGACATGATAGCCCATGACGATGCCGGGATCGTAGCCCAGCATCGCGATGAAGTGCGTGGCCCAGATCCCAAGACCGGCAGTCAACCCCGCCATCGTCAGCCACAAGCTGCGCGAACCCGTGTCTGTCCAGGCCGCCTGGCGACACAGGCGAACGGTTGCTGCCGCCGTCAGGAGACAGACTATAGCCGCGAGGATGACCAAGGGCGCGTCATGTTGATCGCGCAGGCAAAAGAGAAAGGGGAACATCGCCAATCGAAACTGGAGGAATTTGAACCGTCCCCATTTCAGAAAGTGATTAACGGAGTTCCGCCTTTTGCGACAAAATGCGTAAAATTCGAACGATACGCGCGAAAGGCTTTCCGCCGGCAGTGCGGTCGCCCATCCTCTTTGCTCTCGCGGACAGGTCCGCGCTCGGAGGCGGACATGCGCATCGCGATCTTTGGCACGCGGAAATACGACCGGCAGTTCCTGACCCAGGCGAACGCGGCCTATGGGTTCGATCTCGATTTCCTTGACGTTGCCTTGTCGCCCACGTCGGCGCAGCTCGCGCGCGGTTTTGACGTCGCCTGCATCTTTGTGAACGATATCGCCAACCGGCAGGTGCTCGAGATGTTGGCCGAAGGCGGGGTGGGTCTCGTCGCGTTGCGCTGCGCAGGCTATAACAATGTCGATCTCGTGGCGGCCGAGACGCTCGGTCTCGCCGTAGTGCGGATGCCGGGCTACTCGCCGCACGCGGTTTCCGAATTCACGATCGGTCTCCTGCTGGCGCTCGATCGCAAGATCCACCGCGCATGGTCCCGAGTTCGTGAGAACAATTTCGCGCTCGATGGCCTTGTCGGCCGTAACCTGCACGGACGTGTCGCCGGCGTCGTGGGAACGGGACAGATTGGCGGGCTTGTCGCTCGATCCTTGCGGGCTGGCTTCGGCTGTGAGGTCCTGGCCAGCGATCCTGTCGTTGACGAAGCGCTCGTCGCAATCGGCGTGCGCTATGTCGAGCGCGAGGACCTGCTTCGCGAAGCGGATATTATCACCTTGCACTGCCCGCTCACGCCCGAGACCCGCCATCTGATCGATGGCAGCGTCCTGGCGACAGCGCGGCCCGATCTGGTTCTGGTCAATACCAGTCGCGGTGCGCCTATCGACAGTGCCGCGCTGATCGAGGCGCTCAAGGCGCGCCGGCTGGGCGGTGTTGCGCTCGATGTCTATGAGCAGGAGGCGGGCATCTTCTTCGACGATCTTTCCAGTGAGATCATCGACGACGACATCCTCCAGCGCCTGCTGACATTTCCCAATGTCCTGATGACGGGCCACCAGGCCTTCCTCACCGAAGAAGCGCTGACAGCTATCGCTGAGACCACCTTGGAAAGCATCCGCGCTTATTCCGCCGGCGAGCCGCTGTGCCACCAGTTGCGCCATCAAGCCACTCGGCCGGGGGCTGGATAAGCGTGCGACGGCTCATTGTGTCCGGGATCCACCCCGTCCACCTATGTCCGATAAATATGATTCTCGGACATAGGATTTACGCCGGGAGTGGGCTCTGCTAGGCTGATCGCGATGGCACGCGACCTGCTTCCATTATCGATCAATCTTCCCGCCGATCTTCTCGCGGAAATTGGGGGTGCGCGCGAAACGCTGGCTGCTGCAAAGGCCAGCTCGACCCAAAAAGCGTATGCCAGCGACTGGGAACGCTTCTGCGCATTCTGCGATGCGCGCAACGTCGAGGCATTGCCCGCCCACCCCGACATCGTCGCGCTTTTTGCCCATGTCGAGGCCGAAGCTGGTATTGCGCCCGTCACGATCGGACGCCGCGTTGCGGCGATCAATCATCACCATAAAGAGGCTGACTTCGCTTCACCCACGGCGCGCGACGCGGCCGGCATCATTGCCCAGATGATGGCGGGCGTTCGCCGACGCTATGCGCGCAAGAAGGTCCAGAAGGCGCCGGCGGAGGCTGATGTCCTCAAGGCCATGCTCGCCACGATAAAGGGCAATGGTTTGCGAGCCGTTCGGGACCGCGCGATCCTGGCGATCGGCATGGCCGGAGCGTTCCGGCGTTCTGAGCTGGCCGCGATGCAGCTGGGCGATCTCGTCTTCACCGCCAAGGGCGTTCGCATTACCATCCCGAAATCGAAGCGCGATCAGGAAGCACTCGGACAAGTTGTGGCCATCCCCGAGGGCCGGGTGATACAGCCGATCCGGCTCTTGAAGGCCTGGATGTCCGTCGCCGCCCTCGACGGCGCTGATAGGAAGGCCGGCGAGGCACAGCAGGCGCCTCTTTTTCGGCGGCTGACCCGGTTGGACGGGCTTACCGATCAACCGATGACCGACAAGACGGTCGCGCGGCTCGTCAAGGCCTGCGCGACTGCGGCAAGCCTCGATCCTGCCCTCTACTCAGGCCATTCACTTCGCGCGGGGTTTCTCACAGAGGCAGCATCCCAGCGCGCCAATCTCTTCAAGATGAAGGACCACAGCCGGCACAAGTCGCTCGATACGGTCGCGGATTATGTGCGCGACGCTGCGATGTTCGATGACCACGCGGGCGACAAGTTTCTGTAAATGCTGCTGTTCACCGATCTTCTCGAAAAGGCCGGGCTTGACCCGGCCGATGTTCGCCTCCTGCGGCACCAGACCAAGGCGTCGACGGGGCGCACGCCTTATGGCCTGTGGCGCGACGACCGACCGGCCTTCGAGGATTATCAGAGCGTCCAGACCGCCGGAAATCGGGCCAGCCTGGCCGCGCCGATCTGGGCGAGCTTTGTCGCGCCGCCGACAGGAGGCTCGTTGTTTGCCGGAATCTACACGGCGGAGCATATCGGCGCCGCGCCTCCAGGCTGGCTGGACCCGCTCCACCAAGTCGCCGGCGTCACCTTGACCGCCGATACGCTCGACCAATACCGCACGGCGCTCACCTCGCATCTGGAGCCCTATATCGGTCGGCTCTGGATTGAATGGGGCGCGGGCGCGCGCAAAGGGGTGCAGCGTCCCGACCGTCAGAACAAGCCGATCATCGAGCTCACGCGCGCATTTCGTGAAGACGCCTTTCCCGGGTACACGCACTTCGTGACGAACGTATCGCAGGTGCAGAGCCTGCCGGCGACATGGGTGTCAGCGCTGCGGGCCGCACGCGGAATTTACCTTCTCACCTCAGCCAAAACGAAAGAGCAATATGTAGGCTCGGCGACAGGTGAAGGCGGGTTTTTCGGCCGCTGGATGAATTACGCTCAGGACGGTCATGGTGGCAATCTTTGCCTGAAGAGCAGCGAGCCAGGCGACTATCAGGTCAGCATCTTGGAAGTCAGTGGATCGGCGGCGACTGTCGACGAGATTCGGAGCATCGAGCAACTCTGGAAACGCAAGCTCCAAAGCCGCGAAATGGGACTCAATCGAAATTGAAGTTGCTGCCCGGCCATTGTGCTGCAAGCCATGGCCGTTCTGAATCACCCCGTTCGTCTGCACGCTAATCGGTGGCGTGATCGACAAAGGGCGCAAGGCAACGGCAAGCCGATATCGTTGAGCATGGCGAGCGCTGAACCCCACCAGCGGGTCTGCCGCATCCGGATGGGAACCTGCGGCGCTGGTTTTACGTCATTAGGATATTCAAAACGCTTTGAAGTGATTTTATACTGGTTAAGCCGAGGCAGAGCCTGGCCGCGTCGCGACAGCTGCGGGCCCTGGACACAGGACCCACGCAGACTGGCCGGCGGCAAGGTTCGCCCGCCAAACAGGTAATTGCGTGAAGAGCCATGACAGACATTGCACTCAAGAACGCCGTTATTCCGGCGCCGGCCAGTGAGGATGGACTGAACCGGTATCTGGCGGAGATCAGGAAATTCCCGATCCTCTCGCCCGAAGACGAATATATGCTTGCCAAGCGCTTCAAGGAGCATGGCGATCCGGAAGCGGCCGCCAAGCTCGTGACCAGCCACCTTCGCCTGGTTGCGAAGGCGGCAATGCGCTACCGGGGCTACGGCCTGCCTGTTGCCGACCTCATTGCGGAAGGCAATGTCGGCCTGATTCAGGGGGTCCGGCGATTCGACCCTGATCGCGGTTTTCGTCTTGCGACCTATGCGCTGTGGTGGATCAAGGCCTCGATCCAAGAATTCATCCTGCGCAGCTGGAGCATGGTCAAGCTCGGCACGACGGCCGCGCAAAAGCGCCTGTTCTTCAATCTCCGCCGGATCAAGAACTCCCTCCAGGCCTATGACGACACCGATCTGAAACCTGATCAGGTCCGCCAGATCGCCGACACGCTCGGGGTCTCGGAAACCGAAGTCACCAGCATGAACCGGCGGATGATGCAGGGCGGCGACGCCTCGCTCAACGTGCCGCTCGGGGAAACGGGCGAGGATCAGTGGCAGGACCTGCTGACCGACGACAGTCCGCTCCAGGACGAGGCGCTTGCCGGCGCGCAGGAGCGCCAGCGCCGCCAGAACATGCTGTTCGAGGCGCTCGGCACGCTTTCCGACCGCGAGCGGGATATCCTGGTCCAGCGTCGTCTGATCGATGAACCCAAAACGCTCGAGGATCTGAGCCTCGTCTATAAAGTGAGCCGTGAGCGCGTCCGCCAGATCGAGGTTCGGGCCTTCGAAAAGCTCAGCCGCGCCATGCACCGGATCGATGATGAGCAGCGCATCGCGAAACTGGGCGGACGCAGGGAGAACCAGGCACGCAAAGGCCATTGACCGCGGGCGGATGCACAGAGGGTGCCACCCGCCTCACCTCCCCTCTCGGGCGCTTTGCCTGCCTCCGCCGCTAGTAGCGGGCCGATATCTCGATGCCCCAGGTGCGGGGCTCGGCCGGAATGAACGTCGGGTAGCCGAACGAGCCGCCGACATTCCCGGCGTCGAGCAGGTAGCGCCTGTCGGTAAGGTTGCGCACGAACCCGGCAATCTAGAGGCGGTCGCTCCACAGGCGCGCTCCCGCCCGAGCGTTGATCAGGGTCACTGCGGACTGGCTGATGGCCTCGCTATTGGGCAGTTCGAAATAGAGCTTGGAGCGGTAGGTGACGTTCGGCGCGGCAAAGAGGCTGACGACATCTGATACGGGGTGTTCGATCATCTATCCCTGCCGACGCCTGCCAGCGGGGCTGGAGCCGAAAGCGATCGCCAGCATAGATACCGTTGGCAGGCCGATCGTCGATCCGCGCGCCCGTGTAAGCCATGTTGCCAAAGAAGCGAACGCCCCGGACCGGACGCACGTCCAGTTCCGCCTCGACGCCCGCATTGCCCGCCGACCCGGCATTGTCGATGCGGACCGCGCCGCTCGAGACATCGATGACAGTGACCTGGAAGTTGCGATAGCGGTCATAATAGACCGAAACCGCGCCACTGATGGCGCCGCGCGCGATCTTCAGACCCGCCTCGTAGTTCCAGACCGTCTCGGCCGGGACGATCGACAGGTCGGGTACAGGCCCCGTCGCAGCCGAAAGCTGCACAGCGGGTGAGCGACGGCCTTGCGAGATGGTGGCGAACAGCGTGCTCGCGGGCGACAGATGATAGACCAGGCTGAAGCGCGGAAGGAGAGCGGTAAAGCTGCGCTTGGCGGTATAGGTGGCCCCGGCCGTGTCGACAAGTGGCAGCAGCGGGCGGCCGTAGAGCGGCGCATTGGGCTGCTGCGCGGTATAGCCCGAGCGCCGGTCCTCGATCAGCAGCCGAGCGCCGGCTAGAAACTCCAGACGCGGCGCTGCCTTCCAACTCACATCGCCGAACAGCGACCAGGTCGTATTGCGGCCCGAGTTGCGGTACCAGCTCGAATAGGGAATGACGGTCGCCAGCCCTCGCGACAGAAGCGCGGTTGCCCGCGATGCAGTGACCTGGTTGTTCGCATCGACACAGCCAAGCCCCGGGACCAGATTGGCGGTGCACTGCAGATAGGTGCCGACCTCGGTGGAGAAGGGGACTGTCTGCGATCCGTTTTCGATGAAAGCGTTCCAGCCGAAGATCGCCCGCCATTGAGCGTCACGATATGTGAAACGGCCTTCATGGCTTGCCTGCCAGCCTTTGGCCTGCTCGGCGAATTCCAGATACCATGCTGCCGACCCGTCGGCGTCGAGCACCTCGCGCGAATTGAACCGGCGATAGCCATTGGTCGTCGTGCAGGACCAGCCATCGGCGATGTTCGCGGTCACCGAGAGGTTCACATCATAGACGTGGCGGTCGATCCCGAGCTTATCGCCCCCGAGCACTGCCCCGGACGCTGGCGAGCCACCGAGATAGGCTGCCCCGAAGATACCTTGCGCCGCCGTCGAGCCAAGCCGCCGCGACAGGAAGGGCGTTCCGGAATTGCGCTGCCGGTCGTAGGTAAGAACGAGATTCGCGGAAAGACTCTCCGTCGGCTGAAAATGGAGAGCGCCGCGCAGCCCGAGCTGGTCCTGCGCATAGAGATCATCCTGGCCCGGCGCGAGATTTGGGACGTAGCCATCGCGCTTCTTCCACTGCCCCGCGACGCGAGCGGAGATCCGCTCGGAACCGATGTTGATGAAGCCTTCCTCGCGCGGGGCGCCGAGATTGCCGATGGCGCTCGTGAGGCCGGCCGAGAAACCCGGCCGCGCAAGATTGGGGACCAGGCTGACCGCTCCGATCGTGGCGGCCGTGCCGAACAACGTCGCCTGCGGTCCCTTGGCAACCTCGATCCGTGCAAGGTCGAAGAGGCCTTGATAGGCGCCGCGCGCGCGGGAGATGTCGACCCCGTTATAGTAGACACTGACGCGCGGCGGCTGCTGCGCGGCGCCATTGTCCGACGTGATGCCGCGGATCACGACACCGGGGCTATGCGGGCTTTGGATCTGGATATTGAGGCCCGGCACATAGGCCGAGAGTTCGCCGATGTCCGTCACCCCGAGCTCGTGGAGGCGCGGCGCGGTCGCGACCGAAAGGGTGATCGGCACTCTAGGTCGCGCTGCTCGATCTTCTGCGCGGTGACGATGATAGGGGCAGCCGCGGCGGTCTGCTCGGCGGCCCGCGCAAGGGCCGGAAAGCTCGACGAGACGAGGGCGATTGTAAGGGCGAGAAGGCGGCGCATGCTGTCTTTCAAAAATCGAAGTGGTTCCAGGGCCGGGTGCTGGCCTTCAGGCATTCACTGCCTTCGCTATCCCGTCGTCGGTCTCGATACGATCACGTCCCAAGGTCTTGGGTCGGTAGCATGCCTGATCGGCGCGGCGCATGAGGTCGGCTAGGCTGTCTCCCGCCTGGTATTGCGCAATTCCCGCGCTGAAGCTGAAAGTGGGCAGGTCGGCCTGGCCATGTTCGCGCGTATGGGCGCGCATGGCCTCGACGATAAGGCCAGCCGCGGGCGCGGAGACCCGATTGAGCAGGATCACGAATTCCTCGCCGCCGGTGCGCGCAAGATGGGCGGACTTGGGCGCCGTACTGCGCAGGATATCGGCAAAGGCCTGGATAACCCGGTCGCCCATATCATGCCCAAAGCAGTCGTTGATCCGTTTGAAATGGTCGAGGTCGATCATCACGGCACAGAGCTGGCGCTTGCCGATTGGAGCCGATGCCAGCAGCGCCTGCGCCTGACGGTCGAAACCGCAGCGATTGAGGAGGCCTGAGAGATGATCGGTCTCCGCCGTGCGCACATATTCCTGAATGGTCGTCTGGATGACGATCAGCAGAACGGTGAGCCCGGCAGCCGTCAGTAGGATGGCCGTGCTGGCTTGGGAATAAAGCGCATAGGCGCTCCCGGCATAGTCTCTTGCGGTTTGTCCCGACCCCAGGGCGGCAGCAACGAAGGGTTTGATGAAAAAGTTGAGACCGCTCAGGAGAAACAGCCCGGCCAGGGTGTGGTTGAGCTGGCCCTTGCCGGTGCGAAAGGCCGTATGGCTGCACAGGAGAATGCCGAGGGCCAAGGGCAGCTGGAAGGCCAGCTCATAAATGAGATCGTCTCGCGTCCCGCCCCAGATCGCAATGCGCGTGATCAGGCCCAGCACGGCAAGAGTGGCGATCGCTGTCCAGGGTGGGCGCTTGCGATGAAAGATGCTGAGCGCGGCCGCCATGGCGAGGAAACCGCCCAACAGCGCCATGTAGCTCGCCAGCATGAAGGGCGCGGGATAATCGGTCAGCCGGATCGCAATCTCGCTGATCGGCGTCACCATGCCCAAAAGGTAGCTGACCCCGAACGCGATGACCGGACGTTGTCCCCGACTGATGCGGGCGATCAGGAAATAGCTGAGCGCAAAGAGGCCTGCCACCACCGCATTGACGATCAGCAGAACCACTGCCCATTCATACGCACACGAACCCTTTGCCTTGCGGCAAGGGTAAGCGAGTCTGGTTAACATTATCCTGATCCCGCAGTGTTCGGCCTACGTGCGCAGCTCCCGTTTTCGCGGGATCCCGATGGGTGATCGCCAGAGACTAAATCCGCAGGTTCAGTGAGCCCAAATTTCTTCAGACCTCTGTTTCCTTTCCTTTTTTATCTCTTGAATCTGCGTTTGCCGAAATTACGTCTGGGGTGCCGGACGCCGTTCGGGTCCGGTTGGACATAGAGAGCGTCGGCTCTACTGTACCGGCGCTTCTCATGCCCAAATTGCTCAACCGGAGGATTTGGAAATGAGAACCAATTTTGACTTTGCGCCCTATCGGCGCTCCACCGTCGGCTTCGACCGACTCTTCGATCTGCTCGAGACGGGCATGCGGGGCGATGGCTCCGATGGCTATCCACCGTTCGACATTCTGCGGAACGGCGAGGACAGCTATCAGATCACGCTCGCCCTGGCGGGTTTCCGTCCCGAGGACGTCGAGGTCGTGGCGCAGCAGAACCAGCTCACCGTCACGGGCAAGCGCGCCGATGACGACGGCAAGAGCGAGTATCTGCACCGCGGCATTGCCGCGCGGGCCTTCGAACGCCGCTTCCAGCTCGCCGATCATATCGAAGTCGGCGAGGCTTCCTTCGACAATGGTCTTCTGACCATTGCCCTCAAGCGCGTCGTGCCCGAGGCGATGAAGCCCCGGCGTATCGCGATCGGCGGGTCGTCCCCCGAGCCCGCGCAGATCGAGACGCAGCACCAGGAAGCCAAGGCGGCCTGATCTCGCGCTCCAAGTGGTTCTGCCGGCGTCGTTCCTTCGGAAACGGCGGCCGGCAGGCCATACCCCACAATCCAGCCTCAAAAGGAGATGATCATCATGTCTCTTCGTGATCTCATTCCCTGGAGCCGGCAGGAAAACCGGCTACCCGCGGTCGTAGGCGCTGAGCCGGAGCGGGATCGGACCACCCATCCGCTCATGTCGCTTCACCGCGATGTGAATCGCCTGTTCGACGATCTGTGGCGGGGCCTGCCGTCGTCGCTCACGGCCTTGGGCCATGTCATCGACTATCCGCGTATCGAACTCAGCGAAACCGACGAGGACATCCGCGTCACGGCCGAACTGCCCGGCATGGACGAGTCGCAGGTCGATCTCTCGATCGCGGACGGCGTCCTCGCCTTGAAGGGCGAGAAGAAGTCCGAGCTCGAGGACAAGGATCGCGGCTATTCGGAACGGAGCTATGGCCGGTTCGAACGGCGGATTCACCTGCCCAAGGGCGTGGAACCCGACAAGGCGCAGGCCAGCTTCAGCAACGGCGTGTTGACCGTCACCATCCCGCGCAAGGAGGGAGACGTCGACAGCGTCCGGCGCATTCCGATCAACAAGAACTGACCAGGAAGAGAGGGCGGCCTGATCGGGCCGCCCTCATCTTGGAGGATAGGATGGCAACGCAACCAAGTCTGACCAGTCCGCTACCCGCCGCCCCCGGGGTGCGGCCGACTCCCAAAGGGGCCAACGACAATGAAGATGCGATCGCCATGCAGCCGACATGGCAGCGCTATACCAGCGCGCTGCCGCCTGATGCGCAGGCGATCATCGAGCCCGATCCCTATGCCGACCACCCCGGGCGCGCGCGGCGGGGCCGCTGGCGGATGCGCTTTAGGGAGCGGTTCGCGCCCTTGCCCGATCCGCTGACGGGATGGACCGGGGCAGGAGATCCACTCTCTTCCCTGATGCTCGAATTTGCCACGCGCGAGGCTGCGGAGGCCTATTGCCGTGGGCGCGGGCTAAGCTTCATCACCCATGACAAGCCCCGCCGGCGCCCCGTCCAGCCCGCCCTTCAGGCCTTCCAGCTTAGTGCCATGGCGCCGCTTTGCTGCTGGCCCACGGGGCCCCATGCCCGCTGTTGTGGAAACTATCCAGTGCTTGCAGACCCCGGCCCCATTCAAGGCAGAGGCACCGCAGCCGATCCGCATCACCACGCGGGCCTGTCATGAAGCGTGGGGGGCTTTTTATCGGCGCCCTCGGCTGTGCCTTGCTGGCTGACCTCTTGTTCGGCTGGGGGTTCTCATGGGGCGGCGCAGCGCGGGATATCCCTCCCGTTCCCGCAGCAGAGCCGGTGCCGATCAGCCGACTCACCGTCGCTCCGCTGGTCAAGCGCATCTCGCCGGCAGTGGTGAACATCGCGGTGGCCTATCCCTCCCCCTATGCGCAAAATCCCCTGCTTCGCGATCCCTATTTTCGCCGTCATTTCGGGGTCCCGGACGTGGCGCTCGAGCCGCGCCTGTCCGCCGGCTCGGGGGTCATCGTCGATGCCGCACGCGGGCTGGTTCTGACCAACGCTCATGTCGTCAAGGACGGCCTCATGATCGTTGTCATGCTCCAGGACCAGCGCAAGCTGGAAGCCCGGCTGGTCGGCGTCAGTCCCGACGCGGACATCGCGGTTTTGCAGATTCCGGCTCGGAACCTGAAAGCCGCGCCGCTTGCCAGTGCCGATACCGCCGAGGTCGGCGACTATGTCGTCGCAGTCGGCAATCCCTTCGGCCTCGGGCAAACCGTCACGGCAGGGATCGTCAGTGCGCTGGGCCGCGGCCTGACGCCGCAAAGCCCGGTCGGCCTCATCCAGACCGATGCACCGATCAATCCAGGCAATTCCGGAGGGCCGCTCATCAACATGCGCGGTGAGGTTATCGGAATCAACACGGCGATCCTGGCGCCGTTCGAAGGCAATGTCGGCATCGGTTTCGCGGTTCCCGCGTCGGTGGTCCGGGACGTCCTGCGGCAAGCGCGCTCCTGACCTTTTAGCGAGCGGTGCCCGGCTTGGGCGCGACGCGGATCTGATTGCGGCCCCCGGTCATTGGCCGCATAAAGCGCCTCGTCGGCGGCCTTGAGCGCAGTGCGCGGGTCGGGATGATCGAAGACGTCAGCCACGCCCGCCGAGAAGGTAATCTGGCCGAAGGGCTCGTCATTGTGCCGGTTGACCAGACGCCGCTCGGCGAGGCTCTCGCGCAGCCGGTCAAGGCGCTCCTTGGCTCCGGTAAGGGTGCATCCCCTGAAGAGCATCACAAATTCCTCGCCGCCATGGCGTGAGATGTGGCATTTGTCGTCCGATGACTCCCCGCTATCCCGCTATGCGGGATCACTCTTCGCTGGGTCGAGGGAGATCGCCGACACCACACGGCGCAGATCCTCCTGACTGTAAGGCTTGAGCAGGATTGCGGCATCGGGAAATTCGGTGGATGAAATGCCGCTGCCATCGCCGCTGGCGAAAATGATCGCTGGCGCGGGGACACGCGCCTTGACGGTCCTGGCAAGGTCGATGCCGGACGCCTTGGGCAAGCCGACATCGGTCAGGACAAGGTCGACCTCGTTTTGCCCCAGCAGCGCTTCGGCAGCTTCGGCGTCCTCGGCTTCCAGGACGGCATGGCCAAGATCGGCGAGCATGTCCGCGGTGTTGAAGCGGATCAGTCCGTCGTCTTCGACAAGGAGGATACGGAGGGTGCGGGCCTCCCGCACGGGCTGGGACGCCGGCGAGGGCGATGGCTCCGGTGCGTTTCCGCCGCCCTTCGCGATCAATCGGTGCTGTGCTTCGTTGGCCAGCACGTGGCGGACTTTGCGGGCAAGCGCTTCGCGCGTGTAGGGCTTGGAAAGAAGCTCGACCCCCGGATCGAGCCGGCCATGATGCACGATCGCGTTCTCAGTATAGCCCGAGGTGAAGAGCACCGCGAGGTTCGGCAGCCGTTCCTTCGCTCGGCGCGCAAGTTCGGGACTACGCAGCGGGCCGGGCATGACGACGTCAGTGAAGAGAAGATCCATCGGCACGCCACTCTCGATGACGGTGAGCGCGCTTTGCGCGTCGCGCGCCTTCAGCACCCGGTATCCAAGTTCGGACAGCAGGCAGACGGCGGTCTCGCGGACGGCATCGTCGTCCTCCACCACGAGGACCGTCTCGGAGCCGCCCCGCACCGGTCCCGTGCTCGTATCGGTGAGTATGTCTTCCCGGGCAGTCTCGCGGCGCAGGTAGAGCTTGATTGTCGTGCCCTCACCCACCTCGCTGTAGATCTTGATATGGCCACCCGACTGCTTGACGAGGCCATGGACCATTGAAAGACCAAGCCCCGTCCCCTTGCCTTCCGGCTTGGTACTGAAAAATGGTTCGAAGACCTGGTCGATGATTTCCGGCGCCATGCCTGTGCCGGTATCAGTAACGGCCACCATCACATATTGCCCGGCGGTGACTTCGTCGTGCTGGCGGGCATAGTCATCATCGAGCCAGGCGTTGGCCGCCTCGATCGTCAGGCGGCCGCCATCCGGCATGGCATCTCGCGCATTGATCGCCAGATTGAGGATGGCGTTTTCGATCTGACCCGGATCCACGAGGCAGTTCCACAATCCGCCGCTCACGATGGTCTCGATCTCGACATCCTCGCCGATGACCCGGCGCAGGAGATCGTCCATATTGTTGATGAGGCGGCCCAAATTGACCACCTTGGGCTCGAGCGGTTGTCTGCGGCCGAAGGCGAGGAGCTGCGAGGCGAGCTTCGCGCCGCGCGAGACGCCTGCCAACGCATTCTGCACACGCTGCTCGGCGCGCTCATTTCCTGCAATGTCGCGCGACAGCAGCTGGAGGTTTCCGCTCACCACCTGCAGCAGATTGTTGAAATCATGCGCCACGCCGCCCGTCAGCTTGCCGAGCGCTTCGAGCTTCTGCGACTGGCGTAGCGCCGCTTCGGCGGCCTCCCGGTCCAGCGTTTCCTGCTGTAGCCGGCCCAGCGCCGTGCCCAGCTCTTCGGTGCGCTGCTCGACCCGGTGCTCGAGCGTCTCGTTAAGATCGTGAAGCTGATCTTCCGCCCGCTTCTGATGCGTCACATCATAGCCGTCGACGAATATACCCGAGACGCTGCCATCGGGCTCGACAATGGGTTGATAAATGAGGTTCACGAAGCGGATCTCGAGCGGTCCGTCCGGCGTGCGCTGCAGATGGGCTTCGAGATTGCGGCCCACAAAGGGCTCGCCGGTCTGATACACCCCGTCCAGAAGCTCGATGAAGCCTTGGCCGGCAATCTCGGGAAGTCCGTCGCGCAGGGGCATGCCGACCACGTCGCGATGACCGACGAGCTGCAGATAGGCGTCGTTGACCATGTCGAAGACATGATCGGGACCACTGAGGATGCACATGAAGCTCGGGGCCTGGCGGAAGAGCCGGCGAATGCGGTCACGCTCCTGCGTTCGCAGTTCCACCTCCGAGATCAGCTGGCGGTTCGCCTGTTCGAGGACGCGTGAGGCTTCCTCGCGCATCGTGGCGACTTCTGCCAGCGCGGCGGCGCGCTCCCGTTCCGCCTCGAAGGCATAGCTGCTGGTCAGGCCTGCGGTAATCTGGCCGGCAAGCAAACCGAGGAAACTCAGATACTGCTCGCCGGCGGGACGATAAGGATTGAGGCCAACCACGAGGGCGCCCAACGGCCGGTCGTTTCCGCGATCGACCAGGGGAACGACGGCGATCTTCGTGGGCGGACGGTCCCAGGATCCGGTTGGGAGATCGGAGTGCGTGCACTCGTCGATCAGGGGAGCGGTCCAATCGAGCTGAACCCGCTTGACTCCCCAAGGATCTTCCGCCGAGCCTACTGCATGCGCGCAGGGATGATCAGGGTCCATCCCCGCGAAGTTTCGCGCCAGGACAGGGGCGCCGGTTTCGTCGAACAGGTAGATAAGCGCAAAGGGCATGTCGCGATCGTTGCGCGCGAGTTCCGCCTCGACAGCGTCCAGCACGGCGTCATGCCCTTGGGCCCCCGCAAGGGCCAATGCGAGCTGGCGCAGCGATTCCAGCCGCCGTTCGCTGATAACCCGGTCGGTCTCCTCACTGACCGCGCAAAACACGCCCTCGACCGTCCCCTGGTCGCCCAGCAGGGGGCTGTAGGAAAAGGTGTGATAGGTCTCCTCGGGGTATCCCGCGCGCTCCAGGATGAGCAAAAGAGCGCGGTCCCAGGTCGCCTCGCCCTTCTGATAGACCGTTTCGAGACGTCCCTTGATGTCGTCCCAGATCTCGGCCCACAGCTCGCGCGTCGGCATGGCAATGGAGCGCGGGTGCTTGTTGCCCAGTGTCGGCCGGTAGGCGTCGTTGTAGAAGAAATGGATGTCCGGCCCCCAACCGAGCCACATCTCAAATTTCGATGTCAACAGCAGTCGAAGTGCGACCTTAAGCCCATTTGGCCAGTTTTCCGGCGGGCCGAGCGGCGTTGCGGCCCAGTCATGGACCCGCAGCAGGCGGGCCATCTCACTGTCGCCCACGAATATGTCTTCATAGGGTTGTGGTATTTTTGAATGTTCGGTCAAGCGCGGCTCCAGACTATGCATAGGAGTTACGCCGAGAAAGTTCTGGTAGCCAGTAGCATCTTTACCCCCTCATCGCACGGTCGCTGGTTTACAGGCACACGCCCACCTCGCGTTCCATGGCCATCGCGATGGAAGGCAAACGGATGACGCCGGATTTGGTTTCAATCCGGGGTCGAGATCGGCAACAAGTCGTCGCGAAGGATGATCAGCGCGCACCGGCTCAGATCCTCTGCGGCAGCAGCTGTTGCTGCCTCGGTGTAGCAGCGCAGTTCCGGAGCATTGCCGGACGCGCGCAAATGGATCACCACGCCGCGATCGAACGTCACGCGCAGACCATCGGTGGTGTCGATCTCCACCACGTGGCCGCCAATCGTGCCGAAATAGGTTTCGATGCGCGCCCTTTGCTCCTCGGCCGATCCCTCCCGGAGCCAACCCAGAAGCGCCGCGCTTTGCGCCGGCGCCACGTTCGGGAGGCGGTCGCTATGGGTGGCGCGTTGCGGCAGGCTCGCGACCAGTTCCGCGACGCTGCTTCGCCTGGCGGCGGCAAGCACCGAAACGATCGGCAAGACAGCGTCGCGCGTGGGAAGGGCATCCAGCGGATGGTCACCGTCGAGCACCGTCGAGCCGAGCAGGACGCCGCCATTGGCCTCATAACCGCAGACAATCGCGGCCGGGTCGGCCGCGATCTCCTCCTGCATCGCGGCGATCACATAGGGTGAACCGATCCGTGTCCGCCGAACCCCGACAAAGGCGCCTGACAGTTCGGCCGCAGTGTTGCTGCTCACCGGGGTCACGATACGGTCCGCGCCAAGCGCGCGAGCGCACAAAAGGGCGGTAATATCGCCGCGAAGCCAGGTCCCTTGCGCGTCGGCGACGAGCGGCCGGTCCGAGTCCCCGTCTGTCGACACGATCGCATCGACCCTGTGCTCGCTCGCCCACGCCTGCGCCAGAAGGATGTCCTCATCGCGAATGGCTTCGGTGTCGACCGGCACAAAGGTTTCGGATCGGCCGAATGGCAGTACGACGGCGCCGAGAGCCTCGAGCACGCTCACCAGGACGTCCCGTCCCACCGCGGAATGTTGGTAGACCCCGACTGTCATGCCCTTGAGCGCGTCCGCGCCGAAGAAGCCGACATACCGATCGCGATAGGCGCTTGTGATCTCGACGGTCGGAGGCAGCGGTTCGGCGCTTAGGAGCGCGCCCGAAGCGTCGAAAAGGCTGTCGTCGGGTGAGACCCGCTGCTCGAGTATGCCGGCCTCGTCCGACTTGAGGACTTCGCCGGTCGGCCGATAGAATTTGATCCCGTTACGATCAGCAGGAATATGGCTTCCCGTCACCATGATCGAGGGCATGTTGCGGCCCAGCGCGTAATAGGCCAGCGCCGGTGTCGGCACGAGCCCGCAGTTCACCACCACGCCGCCGGCGACGCGGACCGCCGCCGCACAGGCGCGCACGATCCGCGGCGTACTGGGGCGCAGATCGCCGGCCAGCGCGACGGGCTGGCCGGGAGCGAACTCACCAATCGATCTCAGATACTGAAGGAAGGCGCGGGTATAGGTAAAACAGAGTACGTCAGTCATGGCCGAGACGGGCCCCCTCACGCCGCTCGTGCCGAAAGGAACACCGCTTTGCGTCATCAGGGTACGCACGCTTTTGAGAGCGGCACCCTCGCTTGGCCGGCTCTCCGCCGCCTCCAGTTCATTCGGCAATGCGTTCATGGCCCTGCCACTCCCGTTCATTGTCATTGAGCGACCCCATGGCGTCGGGCGCGCGTAGCGCGGCGAGCAGATCGGCTATCTCGATCCTGGCAAAGCTCACCGACGTATCGGCAACGCCATAGGGCATGAACAGCCTTCCGCCATGCGCGATCGCCCCGCAGGTATAGACGACATTGGGAACATAGCCTTCCCGGTCCTCATCGGAAGGCGAGAGGAGCGGCACCGCAGAGCGGCCGATGACCCGCGCGGGGTTATCCCGGTCCAACAGGACCGCGCCGATGGTATATTTGCGCATCGCGCCCACGCCATGGGTGAGCACGAGCCAGCCTTCATCAAGCTCGATGGGCGCGCCGCAATTGCCCATCTGAACCAGTTCCCAGGGATAATGCGGTCCCACAATCCGCTCGCCTTCCTCCCAGTGATGCAGATCGGGCGAGCGCAACAGGAACAGGCTTTCATTGTCCTGCCGGCCGATCATCAGATAATCGCCGCCGAACCGGCGGGGGAACAGGGCCATGCCCTTGTTCCGCGCCGCCGGACCCGTCAACGTCTGCAACGCGAAGGTCTCGAAATCGCGGGTGACGAAAAGCTCCGAGGCGATCGCCGCACCGCTATAGGCGGTATAGGTACCATAATAGCAGGTCGAAGCGTCGTCATCGGTGAAGCGGACGAGGCGAAGATCCTCGAGCCCGTTGCGCTGGGCGGGCGTTGCGGGAAAGAGCACGGTTTCATCGAGCCGCATCCCCTCAACATGGCGTGTGAAGCGGACTTCACCGCCGGGCCCGGTCTCGGGCCGCGCGGCAATCGCGAAATCGGGTTCCGGCGCCATCTCGATCGTGCCGCATGGCCGGATGAGTCCCTCGCGGAAGGTGATCGAGGAGATATGCCCCTCGCCCACCGCCCGCAGCGACAGAACGAAACGCAAGCCGCCCTCCGGCACGCCATTCTGGTCGGGATGTGGCACGATGCTGGGGTTCATCAGCGCCGCCGCGCCA
Source organism: Novosphingobium oxfordense (assembly GCF_044029435.1). Taxonomy (NCBI): domain Bacteria; kingdom Pseudomonadati; phylum Pseudomonadota; class Alphaproteobacteria; order Sphingomonadales; family Sphingomonadaceae; genus Novosphingobium; species Novosphingobium oxfordense. The sequence continues at coordinate 141,884 of NZ_CP147006.1, forward strand.
AACGAATATTCATGGCAGAAATAGGCACCGATCAACTGGCGAACCGGGGGCGATAGACTGTCTGCCAGCCCCACCTCGCGCGCGACCTGCTCGAAGCGCTCTTCGAACACCGTGCGGATTTCGCGGTGGCGGTTCCCGAAATCGGCGAGGATGACAGCCAGTTCGCGGTCCACCGTCGCGCCCTCCATGGCCCGCACACCATTGATGATGCGATGCATGCGCTCATTCTGGACGGGATTGAGATCGCGCGGTTCAGGCGCAATCTGCAAGGGCCGGACGACCACCCGCGCCGGGTTGGGCCGCAGCCGCAAGGGAATCGACTGGATCAGCGACATGCAGCGACGCTCCCCTCTTCCTCTCCCTCTTCCTGGTTCTGCGACCCGTCGCTCCTGGCCCTTAGTCGGCGCACAGCGAGCGCTGCAAACTGCCAGGCGAGAATGGATTCGGCGCCCTGGTTGAGGTTGACCCGGTCAACCTGCAGGCCGTCGAAACAGCCGCCATCGGGCAAGGCCAGCCGCAGGCCCAGATCGTTGGCGCCCAGATACCAGGCATAGGCGGTCTCGACATGGGTGAGCCATTGGGCGTCGCCGGTCGTCTCGAACGCTAGGGCGCAGGCCTCGATCGTGGCCCAGGCTTCAAGCGGCTGCTGGTCGAACGCCTGCGGCGTTTCATGGGGGAGCCCGAAGCTCTCTGTCCCGATCGGACGGAAATGGCCTTCCTTCGCGGTTTGGCGCTCGGCCAGCCACGCAAGCGCCTCGATCGCTTCATCGACCATATCCGGGCGCGAGAGCGCACGGCCCGCGCGCAGCAGCGCTTCGGGCAGGCGCGCATTGTCATAGGCCAGCACCGGCTCGAACCAGATCCAGTCGTCCCGGCGATTGGCGCGCAGCAGTTCCAGCAGGCGGACCGAGAAAGTCTCCATCAGCAGACGGGCGGGACGATGGCCGGGATAGACCGCCAGGAAAGCGGCAAGTCCGGAAGTCGCGAAAGCCTGGGCGCGCGGGCTCTGCAGAAAGCTGCTCGCCGGAATAACCTTGTCGGCGAGCGCCGTGGCCCAGAGCTTGAGACCATGGTCATCAGTTGCCTGCGCGGTCCGACCCAGCGCCCAGAGCCCGCGGCCGAAGCTGTCCTGCGACCCTTCCGTCTCGAGCCAGTCCCGATCATAACCCATGAAGTTGCGGAAGCGGCCCGCATCCTCATCCCAGGCGAAATCGACAAAGGACGCGTAGATGTTGGCAAGGCGCGCGGCGCGGGGCGTATCCAGCCCTTCCAGGGCAAATTCGCTTGCGAGCATCAGCGCCCGTGCATTGTCGTCCAGGCAGTAGCCGTGTCGGCGGTCCGGCACCTTGGAGCGGCTATGCTGCAGCATGCCGCAACCATCCGTCATGCGATCGATCGCATCGAGCGAAGGCTCTGACGCCGGCGTGACGGACGGGCGCAAACCGACGAGCGTGGTCGCCAGGGGAGAGCCCAGCCGGGCCTGGGCGAAGAGCGACAGATAGCTGCCGCCGACCACCGGCCATGTCATGGCGCGCCCCGCCTGGTAGGCGCTGCGCCGCAATTCGTCGCGGCGCCGGCCGTCACCCAGCAGGTCGCTCACCGCCTTCGCCAGGGCGTCCGGCGAGGCGAAGGGAACCAACACGCCGCATCCGTCGGACAACAGTTCCTGTGCGTGCCAGTAGGGCGTCGATACGACCGCCTTGCCGAGCCCCACGCTGTAGGAGAGCGTGCCGCTCGTAATCTGCGCTTCGGTCAGATAGGGGGTGACATAGATGTCGCAGGCCGACAGCCAGGCCTGCAGCGTGGGCGTATCGACATATTCGTTGACGAAACGGACGTTGCGCTCGAGCCCCAGCGCGCTCACCTGCCGGGCAAGGTCCTCACGATAGGCTTCGCCCTCGCGGGCCACCAGATGCGGATGGGTCGCGCCGAGCACAACATAGATGAGATCGGGATGATCGCGCACCAGCTGCGGCAGCGCCGAGATCATCACCTCGATGCCCTTGTTGGGCGAGAGCAGGCCGAAGGTGAGCGCCACGCGCCGCCCGTCGAGACCGAAGCGGTGCTTTTCGAATGCCGGATCGAGGAATGGCATATCGGGAATGCCGTGGGGAATGACCACGATCTTGTGCGCCGGGACGCCCATGTCGCGGGCAAGGATCGTGCGCCCCATCTCGGTCATGACGATGATCCGCGAGGAGGCCTGCGCCAGCGCGTTCATCACGCGCCGCTGGTCGGCCGTGGGATCGGTCAGCACGGTGTGCAGTGTGGTCACGATCGGCGCACGCAGTCTGTCGACGAGGGCAAGGAGATGGTCGCCCGCCTCGCCCCCGAAGATACCGAACTCGTGCTGAAGGCATACGATGTCGGGGTTGAGCGCGTTGATATGCTCCGCCGCCGCAACATAGTCGGAGAGATTGTCCTGCGCGATCTCATAGCCGACTTCGCGGGGATAATCGTGATGCACGCCCGGGTCGTTGAGCGCGATCGTCGAGATGGTGAGATCCGGATCGCCAGCTTTCAGCGCGGCGTGCAGATCCGCCGTGAAGGTTGCGATACCGCAGCGGCGCGGGGGGAAATTGCCGATGAGCGCGACATGGCGCACCGGCGGCGGCGTCAGATCGATAGTCATGGCAACAGATCTCCTTCAGCAAGTGCGGACCGAGCGGAGCGGGGCTCGGCAAGAACGAGGCGGGCCTGCGTGTCGGCATGCAGCGCGACCGGTCCGTGCGTGAGCCAGCATTGGTTGGCCGCGAAGGGCCGGCCGGCTATCGTGCCCTCACCCGACAGGACGGCCAGACAGGCTCGCTCGGGAACGAGGACGACCTGGCCGCCCGGGTTGAGGGCGAACTGCGAGAGCGCGAAGGGCGCGCCTGCGCCGGGCAAGGCTTCCACCGGCTCGACCTCGGTGCGCGCTTCGAACAGGGCCTGGGCGAGGTGAAGCTCGCGCGGCCGCCCATAATCGAAAAGGCGATAGGTCACATCGCTGTGCTCCTGGACCTCGAGGACGGTGAGGCCGGGCCCGAGCGCATGGATCGTCCCGGCTTTGATGTAGAAGCTGTCCCCTGCCCGCGGATGAATTCGCCGAAGCAGCGAGGGTAGCGTTCCGTCGCGGGCCGCTTGGGCGATCGCCTGGCGCGAGGCGGGCGCCTCGAGCCCGAGATCGAGATAGGCGCCCGGGAGCGCTTCGGTGACATGCCACCATTCATGCTTGCGGCCGGCCCCTTGTGGATGGACCTGGACCGACAGCGGCTCGCTCGTCTGCAGCCATTTGATCGTCAGGCCCGCGTCCGGCGCTTCGAAGATCATTTCGCCCAGCGGCTGCGCCCCTTCTGGCGCCGGCAGGCCGTCGCGCCGGCCCCAGGGCTTGGCGACATAGCGCGGTGTCAGCATTCTCGCCAAGCCCGCAGCCTCGGGGGCGAGGTCGGCCGGCTCTTCGCGTTCCAGACAGGTTTCTGTCAGCATCGGTCGGTTCTCCCAGGGATGATGCGTTTGAGGGTCAGGATGCCGTGGCGGCCTCGCGGGTGGCGGAAGGGCTCTCCTGTCCGGCAAGGCGCCGAACGTCCTGCGAGCGCCCGCGCGGCGCGATCAGCACGGTGTCGCCGGTGGCTACGACGATGAGATCGGAAACGCCGATCGCGGCGATGCGTGGCCCGGTGCTCTTGAACAGGCAGTTTCGGCTGTCGAGCGCCTTTACCTCGCCCTCCGAGAGATTGTCGGCTTCGTCGCGGCTGCCGATGGCGTGAAGCGCGTCCCAGCTGCCCAGATCCGACCATCCCATCGCCGCCGGCACGACGGCGACGCGTGCGGCCTTTTCCAGAACCGCATAGTCAATCGAGTCCGCGGGAATGGCGGCAAAGGCGTCAGCGTCGGGATCGATGCGATGGCCTTCCCGCGTTGCCGACGCCAGCGCGGCCTCGACAGCAGTCAGCATTGCCGGGGCATGCAGGCGCATGGCCTCGAGGAAGGCATCGGCGCGCAGGAGGAATATGCCGGCGTTCCAGCAGTGACCGCCTTCAGCGATCATCCGGGCAGCGCGGTCGCTATCGGGCTTCTCGACGAAGCGATCGACCTGATGAACGCCTTGGCAGATCGCTTCGCCGCAGCGGATGTAGCCATAGCCCGTCTCGGGATGGTCCGGCGTGATGCCGAAGGTGACGAGCCATCCGGCGGTCGCCTGCGGTGCCGCGCGTTCTATGGCGGCGGCGAAGGCTGGCACATCGGCGATAACATGATCGCTGGGCATGACAAGGAGCAGCGCGTCCGGACTGGGCGCCTCGAGCGCCGCCATCGCGATAGCAGGCGCCGTATTGCGACCGACGGGCTCGAAGATGAGCCGGGCGGGCGTGCAGTCGATGGAGCGCAATTGCTCGCCGAGCAGCGCGTCGTGACCGCGATTGGCGATGAGGATCGGCGCCTGGACAAGGCCCGCGGCGCGGGCCCGCCGGACCGTCTGCTGGAGCAGGCTCTCCTCGCCGGCGAGCGCGATGAATTGCTTGGGGCTGGCCGCGGTCGAAATCGGCCAGAGGCGCGTACCGGACCCGCCGGACAGGATAACAGGAATAATCGAGCGCATATCCGAGCCACTTTGCCTGGGCAGCACGCACGAGGAGGCCGCGCGCAATCCTGTCAGAAAGCCCGGAAATCCCTCTCGCTATGCTGAATGATGATGAGGTGACAGGGCCGGCCGCGCCGGCCCTGTCGGTGGAGGATCAGTAGTCCATGGCCGGCATGGGCGCGGCCTTCTCATCCTTGGGTAGCTCGGCGACCAGCGCTTCGGTCGTGATGAGCAGGGATGCGACCGAGGCCGCATCCTGCAGCGCGGTGCGCACGACCTTGGCGGGATCGATGACCCCCGACTTCACCAGGTCCTCATACTGGCCGCTCGCGGCATTGAAGCCCCAGTTATAGTCGTCGCTTTCGAGCAGCTTGCCGACGATGAACGCGCCGTCTTCACCGGCATTGTCGCAGATCTGGCGCACCGGCGCGCGCAGGGCGCGGCGAATGATGTCGATACCGGACTGCTGGTCGTCATTGCCTGCCTTGAGGCCGTCGAGCGCCTTCAACGCGCGGAGCAGCGCGATGCCGCCGCCAGGCAGAATGCCTTCCTCGACAGCGGCGCGGGTCGCGTGCAGCGCGTCGTCGACCCGGTCCTTCTTCTCCTTGACCTCGACCTCGGTCGCGCCGCCCACGCGGATCACGGCGACGCCGCCGGCAAGCTTGGCCACGCGCTCCTGGAGCTTCTCGCGGTCATAGTCGCTGGTGGTCGTCTCGATCTGCGCCCGGATCTGCGCCACGCGGGCGTCGATCTCGTCGCGCGCGCCGGCGCCATCGACGACCGTGGTGTTGTCCTTGTCGATGATGACCTTCTTGGCGCGGCCGAGCATGCCGAGCGTGACATTCTCCAGTTTGGTGCCGAGTTCCTCGCTGACCACGCTGCCGGCGGTGAGAACCGCGATGTCCTCGAGCATGGCCTTGCGGCGATCGCCAAAGCCCGGCGCCTTGACGGCCGCGACCTTGAGGCCGCCGCGCAGCTTGTTGACGACGAGGGTGGCGAGCGCTTCGCCTTCCACGTCCTCGGCGATGATGAGCAGCGGCCGGCCCGACTGCACCACCTGCTCGAGCAGCGGAATGAGCGCCTGGAGGTTCGAAAGCTTCTTCTCGTGGATGAGGATGTAGGGATCCTCGAGCTCGACCTTCAGCTTCTCGGCGTTGGTCACGAAGTAGGGCGAGAGATAGCCGCGGTCGAACTGCATGCCCTCGACCGTCTCAAGCTCGGTCGCGAGGCTCTTGGCCTCTTCGACGGTGATGACACCCTCATTGCCGACCTTTTCCATCGCTTCTGCGAGGATGGTGCCGACTTCGGCATCGCCATTGGCCGAGATGGTCGCGACCTGGGCGATCTCACTGTTGGCCGAGACCTTCTTGGCATGCGCCTTGAGATCCTCGACGACCGTCGTCACGGCGAGGTCGATGCCGCGCTTCAGGTCCATGGGGTTCATCCCCGCCGCGACCGCCTTCGAGCCTTCGCGCACGATGGACTGGGCCAGCACGGTGGCGGTGGTCGTGCCGTCACCGGCCTTGTCGTTCTGCTTGTTGGCGACCTCGCGCAGCATCTGTGCGCCCATATTCTCGAACTTGTCCTTCAGTTCGATTTCCTTGGCGACGGTGACGCCGTCCTTGGTGATACGCGGCGCGCCGAAGCTCTTCTCGATGACCACATTGCGGCCCTTGGGACCGAGCGTCACCTTGACGGCGTTGGCCAGCGTATCGACGCCGCGCAGCATGCGATCGCGCGCGTCCGAGGCGAACTTCACTTCCTTGGCAGCCATCTGCCTAACTCCTTTCCTTTGTCCTTCCTGATGTTCGAGGGATGGGGGCGACCCGTCAGGCGGCCTGCTTGAGCTCCGCGACGGGCTCGATGATGCCGAGGATGTCGCTCTCCTTCATGATGAGCAGATCCTCGCCATCGATGCGAACCTCGCTGCCCGACCATTTGCCGAACAGCACCCGGTCGCCGGTCTTCACCGTGGTGTCGGTGAGCTTTCCGTTTTCGTCGCGAGTGCCAGGGCCGACCGCGAGGACTTCACCCTCCTGCGGTTTTTCCTTGGCGGTGTCGGGGATGATGATGCCGCCCGAGGTCTTCTCCTCGGCTTCGATGCGGCGAACAAGCACACGGTCGTGCAAAGGGCGGAAATGCATGGGCAAAGCCTCCGGTTGCAAAACAAGAATGATGATCCCTGCTGTTCATCCGAACGACAGGTTCCCGGGAACTAAGAAGCTCAATTTGCCCCTTCAAGACCTTCCTGAAAATTTTTTGGCACTCGATGGAACGCAGTGCCAATCCCGTCGATCTCAATGGCTTGGAGATGAAAAAACGTCTTGACGCGACTCCGCATCGTACCAAAATCTGGTGGGTGCGGATGAGGATGTCCGCCACGAAAGACAGGAGCGACAGGAAAGGAGGCTGACTATGTCGCAACCATTTTCCCGTTTTCTTCATCCCTTCGACGTCGCGCACCATCCGGATCTGGAGCCCGAGGTCAAACGCGCCATCCTGGCGTCGTGGGCATCGGACAGATCGGCCGTGCGCGACAAGCCAGCGCTGCGCAAGCCGCGCGGCGCCAAACGCGCCGTGCCGATCGACGAAGTGCTCGCGGCCATGCGCACGCTGGACGAGGGGGATTCCGGTCAAACCCGCTTACAATGAGTGACCGCGGTTTTCTGGCGCAGCTGCAGGGCTACGGCATGACTACGGCGGAAATACACTATTACCGCCCTGACGCGCCGTCGCTCCTGCAGCTCTTTGTCTGGCAGGAATATGATCTCGCGCCCGATTTTCCAGTGTTGTTCGACTTCCTGGACCATTGGCGGCACGAGATCACCGCCGCCCTGCATTCCGTGCGGATCGCCCATGAGCAGATGATCCGTCCAACCGAATGGAGCGCGGTCGACGGGATACTCTCGATACGATGAAACAGGCGCTGATCCATAGGCTCAAAGGCCGGGGCAAGGGTGCCCGCCTCACCTTGCCCTTCGACGATATCATGGAGTTCGCGATTGCGTTGCTGACGGTTGGTCCCGAGGATCTGAAGGCGCTGGGCTGGACCTTCGCAGATCGCAAGCGCTTCCTCGATCATTTTCTTGCGTCCGGTCGGGCCGCGCAGGGCGTCGCTCCCGAGCATCTCGGGCAAAAATCCATCGAAATCGTGGTGCCCCGCAAGGATCTCGATCGCCTGCATCGATTTGCGGTCCGCGAACTGCCCAAGGCGGCCAGCAATGCCGCCATGCTCGACCGGGTGATCCGCGCGCTTAACGAGGCTGCGCAGCGTCAGGATGCCGGTAAAGGACGAACTTCCGGTCGACCCTGATGGCGTGGCCAGCTCCATTCAGTAACCGACCAAAGGAGACATTTCATGCGTTATCAGCTGTTTCGCGACAACGACCACAGCAAGCCTGTCGCGCAAAGCGATGAATTCGACAGCGAGTACAAGGCGACCGAATGGGCACGCGCGTGGGTGAAGTCCCAGGGCGATCACGATCGCTATCGCTTCCAGCAGATCGATGGCGGCCGTCCTATGCTGTTCCTGCGCACGGTCGCCGGCCAGTGGTACGGGATGCCCCTTGCCGAGGAAGCTGCGGCATAGGCGGCTCGTCCAGGCGCTTGTCCTCTCGCATGGACAAGCGCCGTGCGTTAGGCTTCCTGTGCACCACGCTTCGTCCGGTGCGCCACAGGACCAACGGGGGCGCACCGAAACCTGCAAGCGGACAAGAGAATGCCCGAACCCTTTCGCTCCACGCCTGTGTTCGACCAGAATACGATACCGGCTAGGCTGCGCGGCAATCATCGCACCAAGGTGGGGGTCTGGGGCGTCATCCGCGTCCTGGAAGGCTCCCTGAACCTCACCTATGTGGAGCCGCACAGTCAGATCCTTCTCACCCAGGAGGTTGTCGGGGTCGTGAAACCCGACCAGCCCCACTTCGTTACACCGCTCGGCAATGTCCGCATGCAGGTCGACTTTTACCATGAACCGCCCAAACTCTGATCGTGTCCGTGCGGCGGGCGTTTCGGGAGCACAGCCGCTCGACTGTCTGGTCATCGGCGGAGGCCCGGCGGGGCTTACGGCCGCGATCTACCTGGCACGCTTTCATCTCGCGGTCACCGTCGCCGACGCAGGCGACAGCCGCGCCGCGCTCATTCCCAGGACGCGCAATCATGCCGGCTTCCCCAAGGGGATCGCGGGCGCGGAGCTGCTGTCGCGGATGCGCGAACAGGCCCTGCTCCATGGCGCCGTCTATTCGCAGGTCCGGATCGAAAAATTGGACAAGGACGGAGATGTCTTCCTGGCTCGCGGCGGGCCGCATCGCTTCGCAGCACGCTCCGTCCTGCTCGCCACGGGCGTGTCGAACCACCGGCCCGATATGGACGAGGTGACGCATGGCCAAGCGCTGTCTCGTGGGCTTTTGCGCTACTGCCCGATCTGCGATGGTTATGAGGTGACCGACCAGCGTGTCGCGGTGCTCGGTACGGGAGCGCACGGGTACAAGGAATCGATATTCCTGCGCAGTTACACGAGCGACGTTACGTTGATCGCGCCAGATGGCAGGCATGCCCTGTCGGCGGATGAGGAGACGGGCCTGCGCGCGGCCGGGATCAATCTTCTCGAGGGGCCATGCACGGCCTTCCTGCTGGGCGAGGATGGACTAGAGATCGCGCTGCCCGGAGGACATCACCGCTTTGCGACCCTTTACCCCGCGCTGGGCTCGACGATCCACTCGCAATTGGCGGTCGATCTCGGCGCCGAAGCTTCGGGTGATGGATGCTTAGTGGTGGACAGCCACCAACGGACCAGCGTGCCGGGGCTCTATGCGGCCGGCGACGTCGTGCTTGGGCTCGACCAGATCAGCCACGCTATGGGGGAAGGCGGTGTCGCGGCAACAACCATCCGGAATGATTTGGCGCAAGCCTCACCGCTTCGGCGGTAACGCTTCGCACACCGGGCGGCTCTTAGCCGTCCTTGCCCCCGGAAATTACCGTGAAAGGCGGCCCATCTGCGCCGCACTTTCGGATTGCCTCGGCAAATCCTTGCGTACAGGAGCCTTCATAGCCCGGCACGAGCCGGCCGCATTCCTCGATAAGGTCGCCAAGGCTCGCGGGACTATGGCGACCCGACAGTAAGGCATCGCGGGCGAACGCGCCCTGCAGCCGAATGAGATCGCTCTTCAGGCTTTGGACGACCGAGGCCAATGCATCGAGTTCTTCTTGAGCCATACGCCAGTATAACGCCTTAAGGATGGCCTCGAAAGCGCGTCCTGTTAGGGGCAACGCGGGGCCACAGCCAAGCTTTTCGGAAATGTGCCTTCCGGTTGCGCATGGCTATGCCGTTTGCGCTCCCCTATCCTTAGCCGGCACGATCCGATCGAACGACGAACTATGCCTGCCTATCGCCTCGACCTCTGAGCTCGACCTGCCGTCCAATTGAACTGAACCACGTTCTAGAGCCACTTGAACCCGGCGATCGCTTCCAGGTCGCCAGGGCCTAGCGAGGCAGTTGCAATCCACCCTTCAGCGCCTCTGGCGAACTCGCCGTCGCGCAGAACATAAAGAACCGATTTCGAGGGGGTGGTTCGTGGATCGAAGTTCGCCGGGACCGAGCCGATCTGTCGGCCTGACTGGAACACTCCCACGCGTTCTTCCGGCAGCTGCGTCGTCTTACTGCGCTGGAGGCCCGACCATTGCATGGAACCTCTTCCTTTTCTGCTGGGAGGGGCAGGATAGTTTCGTCCAACGAGATGCGGGTTTCAAGCCGTGATTGATCCAGAGAGGGGCAATGGTTCAAGGGTCTTGCCACCGTTGGGCAGTCTGCACGTGTCGCTTAAACGATGCATGAAGGCACTGTGCAAAGCCGGTATCGGGGCAGGGATCGCATCCCCTCGCACTGTCAGGGCACGGCTTGGACTTGGACAGACTGGCTGTTGAGCACAGCGCTGCCATAAGCGGTAAGGAAGGCAATGTCGGCCGCGTCGCGGCCGATCCCTATCTTGGCCATCGCAGCTTCGCGTGCCATGCCCGTCGCGTCGACCAGATGCCATTCGCCGCCGAGGAACACCTCAGCCACGGCGTGAAAATCCTGCGGTTCGACGCCAAGCGCGTAGACGCTCGCTATGCGCGCCGGAATGCCTGCGGCGCGCACGAGAGTGATGAGGACGTGCGCATAATCCCGGCAGATACCCTGCCGTCGAATGAAGGTATCGGCAGCCGTCGTGTCCGATGTGCTGACGCCGGGCACATAGCTGAGATGGCTATGCACCCAGTCGCGCATCGCGATCACCTTCCGGCCGCCTTCCAGCGCATCGAATTCGGCGCGGACGAAGGACTGGAACTGGTCAGAGGGACAATAGCGCGACGGCATCAAATACTGCACCGTCTCGCCCGGCAACTGGTGGGGCGGGACGGCAGGCAATGCCTGGCAATCGTTGAGGATCCGGTTGATCGAGACGGTCGCCTGGTAATCGACGCGCAATTCGCTGCCGACGCGTACCCAGATTCTTTCCCCAATCAGATCGTGCGCCGAAACGCGCGCAAAATGCTCGGTCTCGGACAGGTCAATATGGGCGTCATCGATTATCTGCTCCGGGATGGCCGCCGCTTCGAGCTGCAGGAGGACGTCGGTCGGCCGGTCGAACCGATAGTCGAGCTGGGCATGGATGGCGATCTTCATCAGGATCCTTCGTTAGCAAGGCGCAGCCCTGCACGACGCGCGGGGTGGCTCTCACGAAACCCGCCCTTGCTCCCTACGTTCCTGCCGCGCACGGCGCGGTCTCGAAAACGCCGCCCCTTCGTTTCCGGTGTACAGCCCCTATCTCTCACGCCATGTTCAAAAGCTTGATGGTAGCGGCCCGGGACCGGGAGCGTCTTGGTGAGGTCACCGGGGTCCTGGCGCGTTATGGCCTCGACACGGCGATCGACCGGCTCGGGCTGGGCGCCAAAGATTTTCCTGCGGGCGAGGCAGCGGCGCTGCCCGCACGCACGCGCCTGGCGCTGGAGGAATTGGGTCCCACCTTCGTCAAGCTGGGGCAAATTCTCGCCACACGCAGCGATCTTCTTCCGCCCGACTGGATTACCGAATTGGAGCGGCTTCACAGCCAGGCGGCGACGCTCCCCTTCGAAACGGTGCGGCCCGCCATCGAGGAGGCCTTGGGAGAATCTGTCAGTAAGGCATTCGCCGCGTTCGATCCCGAGCCGCTTGCCGCCGCCTCGATGGCGCAGGTCCACCGCGCCCGCCTGCACGATGGTCGCGCCATCGTCCTCAAGATCCGGCGGCCCGGCATCCGGACCCGCATGGAAGCGGATCTGCGCCTCATCGCCCAGTTCGCGGCGGTCCTCGAGCGGGCCAGTACGGAAATCCGGCGCTTTGCTCCCACCGCGCTCGTCCAACAGCTCGCGTCCGCAATCCTGGAGGAACTCGACTTCACCAACGAGGCCCGCAATGCCGACCGCCTGCGCGGCGATCTCGCCGGCAACGCGCAGGTCGTCATTCCCGAGATCCACTGGGAATGGACGTCGGAAACGCTGCTGGCCATGGACTATATCGAAGGGGTCGCGCCGCGCTCGGCAGAGGCCCTCGTCGAGGCAGACATCGATCCCCACGCGATCGCATCGCTCGGCGCCCAGGTCGTGCTCGACATGGTCCTTCTCACCGGCCGGTTCCATGCCGATCCCCACCCCGGCAATCTCCTGTGCTTGCCCGGAAACCGCCTCGCCCTGCTGGACCTCGGCTTGATCGGCCATGTCAGCCCCAGGCGCCGGGAAGAGCTTTTGCGCTTCGTCCAGGCTATCAATATCGGAGATCCGCAGGCCCTGGCGGAGACGCTCGCCCTTTGGTCCGCCGGTGAGAGCCCGCCTCGCGAGCGGCTCCTTCTGGCGGCCGAACAGCTTGTCGCCCGCCATGGCGGCACGCGCCTGGTGCTCGCCACCCTGGTCAATGATTTTTTCGCGCTCATGCGGCAGGAGCGGCTGACCGTCCCGCCCGACCTGCTGCTTATCTTCAAGGCACTGGTGACGATCGATGGCGTCCTCGCCAACATTGCCCCCGGCTTCGACCTGACCCTTGCTCTGCGGCAGGCTGCAGTGCGCATCGTTGCCTCGCGGCTAGATCCCGCTGCTTGGACCCCGGTGCTGCAAGGTCTGCTGCTCGAGATCACAAGGATCGGGCAGGATGGCCCGCGGCTGCTGAGGTTGATCATCGAGCGGCTGGAGCGCGATCAGGTCATCCCACCGCGGCGTTGGGGCACGGAGATCGCTGCGGCCGGGCGGTGGATCGCGGGCGCTATTGTCGCAGGATCGCTCATCCTCGCGGCGGCTGTCACGCTTTTCTAGGCGCCCCTGATGTGGCTCGCCGCTCCGCGCGCCCTGTTCTCAGGCGGCGGAGAGGCGGTCCTCGATCACGCGGAGCAATTCGCGATGGTCGACCGGCTTCGAGAGAAAGACAGCATCGTCGGGCAACGCGTCTTGCTCGGGCCGAACGGCGCCTGAGGAAACGATCAGAGCAATGGGAGGATAGGCATCGCGAATATAGCGCGCCAGGCGCAAACCATCCATCGACCCCGGCATCTGGATATCGGTGACGACGATCCGGATCGAGGGCAGCGCTTGCAGGACCTCAAGAGCCTCGGCGGCGTTAGAAGCCTCTTCGACCGCATATCCCTCGCCCTCCAGGAGATCGACAAGGATCATCCGGAGGACCGGCTCGTCATCGACAACCAGAACATGTTGCCTATCGGCCATCATGCAATCCTCGGTAATACAGCAACACATATGCCCCGTTTCCCTATGAACGGCGGCAGGGGGCCATGGTTCACGGACAAGGCCGCAAAAGCGCAGAATTCTTTCTGATTTTCGACGAACTGTGACGGTTGCGACCGCGCCGTGATTACTGGATCGCGTGGCCGATAAGGAAAGCTTCGGCGCAACGTACCTGTTTGACGACCTCGTCCGGGGACAAGCCAAGCCGTGTCGCCACCGTTACGACGTCCAGTCCATTATGGCGATGCAGGCAGTAGACGCGGCTGGTGAGGTGCGGGAGCAAGCTGATCAGGTCCCAGTCCTCGGGTGCGATTTGGGACCGTCTCGCAGGCGGCATGAGGCGGTCGATCGCGGTCTGGAGGTGCATCGCCGCATCCTCGTTGACGCCGTCGACCAGGGTCAGCGCACGCTCCAGCAGGCGCAGCGCTTCGTCGACCCTGCATTCCCGGTCGGCCTCGTCCATGGCCCGCTCCTCCTTTTCTGTTCTTGGCTCCGTACTGTCCTGTGTCGACCCGTCAGCCGAGCTGGGCCGCATGGCGGGCTTCCGCGAGATCAAGCTCCCGTATGAGCTTGCGCGCAAGCTCGCTGCCAAGCTCTCGCTTGCGAACCATGCGAAAGATCTGGCTCCGTTCCGCTTTGAGCGCGGCGATGCGCAGGCGCCGTTCGATCGCCTCACCTCGCCGCATCTCGGCATTTTCCTCGCGCGTCCCCACCCTGCTTTCGATCCGCTCGCGGTAGCCGTCCATGATCCGCGCGGCAGCCGACACATAGAGATCGGCATCCGCCCGGCCCTCGGCCAGTTCATGCTGGACCTCCTCGATCCGGGCGATGGCCGCTTCGGCCGCTTTGATGCGCGCGGCATCTTCGACGCTCTGCTGGTCATGCTCGGGCGGCATGCGCAGGCCGCGCAGCAGGACGGGAAGGCCAAGGCTCGCGACCAGCAGCGAGACTATGATGACCCCCATCGCCAGGAAAATGGCGAGGTCGCGCCCAGGGAAGGGCGACCCATCGCTGAGCACGAGCGGTAGCGTGAGTACGCCCGCAAGCGTGATAGCGCCGCGCACGCCGGCAAAGGACATCGCTGCGACTATGCGCCAGTTCGGGGTCGATTGTCCCTCGCCCTGCCGGAAGAAACTCAAGCGGAACGACAGCCAAACCCAAAGAAAGCGCAAGGCGGCCAGTCCAAGATTGATCGCAAGCACATAAACGCCGAGCCACCAGGATTCATGATGACCGGTGAGGCGCACCGTCTCCGCCGCGCCCGCGAGGATGGCCGGCAGCTGTTCACCGAGCAGCACGAAGATCACGCCATTGGCGGTGAACTGGATGACATCCCACACCGTGTTGCGGCGAATGCGCGTCGAGGCGGCAAGTTCGCCGCTCCCCTCAACGAAACCCATCGTAAGGCCTGCGGCCACCGCAGCCAGGATGCCCGAACAGTGCAAGTGTTCGGCAACGAGATAGGACCCGAAGGGCAAAAGAAGGCTAATGAGGATCTGCGCTCCGCCCTCCTCGCCATAGCGCCGCGACACCCAGTTCTTGGCGTGCGAGACGAGCCAGGTCAGGCCCGCACCGACCGCCAGCCCGCCCAGCGCGACCCACACGAAGTTGATGGCGGCCTGGTGAAGCGAAAAGGCGCCGGTCAGCGTCGCTGCGATGGCAAAGCGCAGGCAGACGAGGCCGGAGGCGTCGTTGAGCAGCGACTCCCCTTCCAGGATATGCATCATCCGCTTGGGAATGGGCACGCGCTGCGCGATCGCCGAAACGGCGATCGGATCCGTCGGCGAGACGACCGCCGCCAGCGCGAAGGCGACGGCAAGCGGCATGGCCGGGATCATCCAGTGGATGAAAAAGCCCATTCCGACGACCGTCGCCACTACAAGGCCCAGGGCCAGTTCGACAATCGTCTTGCCGTCCTTGAACAATTCCTCGCGCGGAATACGCCAGCCATCCAGGAAGAGCAGCGGCGGCAAGAAGAGGAGGAAGAAGATTTCGGGATCGAGCGTGACCCGCCAGTCCGCAGCAAGCCCGATGAGCGCGCCAAGCGCGATCTGAAACAATGGCCGGGGGAACGGCAGGGGGACCATTCGCGAAAGGATGCCGCTCAGGATCACCGCGAGCAGCAGAAGCAGAACGATCGAGATGACTTCCAACAGGGTTCCTCTATCTGGCGTGCAGTCGCTCAGCGCTTGCGGACGAATTCGGCGCGCAAGACGAGGCCCTTGATACCCTCGTAGCGGCAATCGATTTCCTGGGGATCGCCGGTCAGGCGAATGGACCTGATGAGAGTGCCGCGCTTGAGCGTCTGGTTGGCGCCCTTGACGGTGAGATCCTTGATCAGAGTGACGCTGTCGCCATCGGCAAGGATATTGCCCACGGCATCGCGCACTTCGACCGCATCGCTCAGGCCTTGTGCCTGGGCCTGTACATCCTGCGGGCTGATCCACTCGCCGGAGGCTTCGTCATACACATAGTCGTCCGAACTGCTCATCATGGTTCCCTGGCTCACTGCGGCGGTACGGCGCCGAGATCTTCCTGATCATAAAGCAGCGACGGCACGGTCCCGGCCGAGCGCCCAGCCTTCGTCTCGCGCAGGCGAACCCCGCGGCCCACGCCGCTGCTCGGCGCGTTCTCGCCAAGCAGTTCAATGCCAGCGCTTTCGAGCGCCCCGATCACTTTCACCAGGGTGTCGACCACGCCGCGCACCTGCCCTCCCGAGGCTTCCATGCGCTGGATCGTCGGTAGCGAAAGGTGCGCGAGTTGGGCGAGTTGGCGCTGGTCAATCCCAAGGAGGGCGCGAGCGGCACGCATCTGCTGCGAAGTGATCATGCGCTCTCATGACGTATAAAACATCAAACTGCAATCTTATCAATCATAGATCATGTGTGATAAGGCCTGCCACCGATGCCGACGTCCGCAATGCCGGGCGGGGCATCGATCGGGACGTGGCGGCGTGTAATCTCCGCGCGCCCCGCTTACGGCCCAAGCCCTTTGCGCTCCATCATGATATGAGAAGGCCCATGACTACCGCGATTCCCCACGCTTATGAGATCGGCATCGACCCGTCCGACATCGACTTCATGGGCCATGTCAACAATGCCAGCTACCTCAAATGGGTGCAGGATGCCGTTCTCGACCACTGGCGTTCGCTCGCGCCCAGCGAGGCCGTCGCAGGGCATCTTTGGGTCGCGCTCAAGCATGAGATCACCTACCGCCGCCCGACCTTCCTGGACGACCGCGTCATCGCGACGGTGCTGCTGGAAAAGGTTCAGGGTGCCCGCGCCTTTTACGACACGGTTATCCGGCGCGGTGAAGAGGTGCTCGCGGAAGTGAAGTCGAGCTGGTGTTGTGTCGACGCCGTGACCAGGCGGCCCGCACGGCTCGCCCGGGAGGTCATCCAGCATTTCTTCACGCTCGACTCTCCCGCTCAGCCAATCTGACAGGCAAAAGACGCCGCGCGCCGGGGTTGCCGGCGGGGTTATACAGTCTGCGTGGGGTAATCAGCTCCCCCGCACTCTTCGCGCATGCCGACCGCGCCTTTAGCCCGTTCTTAACCGGAATTTAGGGCGCGGGGGGTGAAGACGGGGCGAAGGGGTGCCATGAAGCGCAAGATCGCGATCGACCAGATTAGTGCCGGAATGTTCGTCGTCGGCTTCGAGGGCTTCTGGTTCAAGCACCCTTTCTGGCGCACGAAATTCCTCCTCTCCCCCGCGGACGTGGACGAGATCCGCGCCTCTGGCGTCAAGGCGATCTATATCGATGATGCGATGGGAGCTTCGCCGCCGCCGCTTCCTGTCCCGTCGGCCAATTTAGCCAAAGGCCCTCTTCCCGCTGCCCGAGAAGCTGAGGCGCCCCGCCGCCCTCAGGCCATTGCCCCGCTCGCGCCGGTGCGACGATCGATGCCGATCGAAATGGACGAGGTTCAGCGCGCCACGGAGTCGATCCAGAGGTCGAAGCGGGTCATCATGCGCATGTTCGGCGAGGCCCGCATGGGCAAGGCGGTCGCCCTGCGCGACGTCGAGCCGCTGGTCGATGAAATCGCAGCATCGGTGATGCGGGACGCGGCCGCCATGATCAAGGTGACGCGCCTCAAGCGCAAGAACGAGTATACCTATCTGCACTCGGTGGCCGTCTGCGCGCTCATGATCAATCTGGGCCGCCAACTCGGCCTATCGGAGACGCTGACCCGTGACCTCGGCACTGCTGGGTTGATGCACGATATCGGCAAGATGGCGGTGCCAGGCAGCGTCCTCGACAAGCCCGGTTCGCTCAGCGACGACGAATTCGAGATCATTCGAACGCATCCGCAAAAGGGGCACGATCTTCTCAAGAAGACCGAGGGCATCTCCCCGATCGCCCTCGACGTGTGTCTCCACCATCATGAGAGGGTCGACGGCAAGGGCTATCCGTTTGGTCTCACCGCCGACCAGCTCTCGCTGCATGCCCGGATGGGCGCGATCTGTGACGTCTATGACGCGGTGACGTCCCGGCGACCCTATAAGGACCCCTGGACGCCGTCCGACGCGCTGGCCAAAATGCTCGATTGGGAGGGACATTTCGATCCGGGCGTGCTGGATGCGTTCATTCGCAGCATCGGAATTTACCCGGTGGGCACGCTCGTGCGCCTGCGCACCAACCGGCTCGGCATCGTCATCGCCGGCAACAACCGCGAGCCGACCATGCCGATGGTGCGCGCCTTCTTTTCTACGATGGAGCGAGAATTCGTGCCGCTCGAAAGCTTCATCTGCTCGGCGACCCTGAAAGGCGATGCCGCAATCGGTATCGAAACGGCGAGGCGTGGTTTGGTCCGCGATGGCCGGTCATCCAGGCGTTCGTGCTCGATAATCGCATGCCGACGGCCGATCTGATCGGGTCCGGCCGAGCCATCATCGCTTCGCGGGAAATGGACCAACTGCGCGTAGCGGCGAGAAACTGATCGTTCTGGGTGACAACTGCCACCACTGATGCCGACGGCGTCCTTATCGCCAAATCCTGATGCAAATGTCTGAAGCACAGGTCAGAGTTCCGGGATTGCCTGTCCTCTTTGAGCCGCCCAGCTCGCGGCGAGTTTGCGTGACGGTGCGGGCTCTAGCGTCTAGAGAAGAGCCAGAGAATGCCATGCGGCATCCGCCAGCATGGCTCGGGGGCAAAGACATGACCGATACTGCTACGCGCGTTGCAAACCTGATTGCCCAGCAACTGGGTGTCGACCCGACAAGGTGACGCTGGAATCCCACTTCATGGAGGATCTGGGTGCGGACAGTCTGGATGTCGTCGAGCTTGTCATGGCGATCGAGGAAGGCTTCGACGTCCAGATTCCCGACGATGATGCTGAGAAGATCGCGACGGTGAGGGATGCCGTTCTCTATATCGAAGCCGCGATGGTCTGAGGCACCTGCGGCGCCACGCTCGGGATCGATGCGGCGAGCCCAAGTTTCGACTTGGGCCGCCGCACGCTTCCTTTTACGCCGCCACCGCCTCTGGACCAGGTCCCTTGTGGCCCTCTCGCGAAGCCCGCAGCCGCCAGGCAAGGCTGATCAACAGCCCGCCCCCGAGCAGAGCCCAGGCGCCGATAAGCCATGCGACGGACAGGATCGAGGCGATCGGCTGCAGATAGAGCAGGACCAATATCGCGACGCCTAGCCCGACGGTGATCGTGCCGGAAAGGGCGAGGAGCACTTCCCCGCGGATTTCCTTGCGCAGCCGAACCGCAGCGACGATCTCGAGCAGGCCGACCGCGATGGCCCAGGCAGCAACCAGAACCAGTGTCGCCAACGCGTAGCTGACGGTGAACTCCAACGGCAAGGCCACAAAGAGGCCGGCTGCTACGAGCCCGAGAACGCCGCGCAGGACCAAGGCGATCCACCGGTCCGCCTTGTGCGCGGCACCCTGTATCCCGGCAATCAGCGAGGCGATGCCGTCGACGCCAGCAAAAGCGGCAAACAGCATCGTGAAGGCAAAGAGTGCGCCCGCGGGGAACAGCAGCGCCGCTATGCCCAGCGCCAGAGTCAGGACACCGCGAACCATCATCCATTTCCAGTTTTGCGCCACCAGCGGGACGCCGCGCCAAAGCGAAGTATCGTGCATGCCGTCCTCCTTTACTCGCGCCGCTGGCCCATGAAGGTCAGCAGCAACTGGAACAGGTTGATCAGGTTGAGATAGAGCGAGAGTGCGCCAACGATGGCGAGTTTGCTCGCCTCTTCCTGCCCGGCATAGGCGTAATACTCGTTCCTGAGACGCTGCGTATCCCAGGCCGTCAGGCCGGTGAACACCACGATGCCCGCGATCGAGAACAGCATCTGCAGCGTCGAGGATCCCAGGAACAAATTGACGATGCTGGCCGCCACGACAGCGAGCAGACCCACCATCAGGATCGGGGCCCAACGCGACAGGTCAGCGCCGGTGGTATAGCCCCACAGACTCATCGCTGCGAACACCGCCGCGGCCGTAAAGAAGGCGAGCGCAATGCTCTCGCCCGTGAACATCAGGAAGATGCTGGCCATCGAGACGCCCATGACGCCGGCAAAGACGAAATAGGCTGTCCGGGCCATGGCGGCCGATATCTGATGTAGGCCGAACGATAGCAGAAGTACGAAGGCCAGAGGCGCGAAGATCGCCACCCACTTTAGCGGCGTGCCGAAGATGGGCTCGTACAAGGCCGGCGTGGACGCGACGCCAAACGCGACCAGACCAGTAAGGGCAAGACCAAGCGCCATGTTGCGATAGATGCCGATCATGTGGTTTCGCAGGCCGGCATCGAAGCCCCGGTCGATGGGGCTTGCCCTGCGCTGCGAAGGCATCGTCCGATTGAACAATGATTCCATAGCTCTCTCCATCGATTAAGACGACAGATCGCGCTGGCGCAGCGAGAGGCTTATAGCGAACCGCAACACCGAGCACGCCCGGTGCGCCGGCCTGTCGTTCAGCGCGATAAGCCCGGCCCACGATCCGAAAAATGTGTTCGGTTTCCGTGGTTTCAAGACCTGTGCCCTGCCTCTATCCGGCCGTATAAAGGACACCCGCAAGCGAAACGCAGAACACGGACAGCCACATGAAAATCTGGCTGAAGACGTGCATCACGAGGCCAACCCAGCTGTAATACCGCCTCAGCACGGCGGCCGAACCGACAGCGACGAAAAACACGATCAGCGCCGACGCGGAAGGTGTGGGATCACGTGGGAGCGTTTCGTCGAACAGCGGCAGCAGCCCTAACGCTGAAACGAGGAGCCACGAGAACATAAATGCCAGGTTGCTCGACAGGTCGAGATCCTTAGCAAGCGTGTCGCCAACCGGGGTTGAATTTGGCCTAAGCAAGGTTCGTTGTCCGTCGCCGGGACTTGAGAGGTGGCGGCGTTTCGGGTATATTTTCTGTGCTTAGGAGATTTCCATGTCGTTCGACATCGATACCTACATCCGCACCCAAGGTTTGACCGGTGGCCCGATAATCACGGGTAAGGTTGATGAACCGATTCCGAGCCTCGAGCCATTTACTGACGAAGAGGGGAAAGTTACGCTCGGGGGCAAGATTGGCTATCTGCTTGCTTACGCAGTGGCAGCCGGCGCCCTCGGCTATTGGTTTTTGATGTAGTTCATCACTCATTTCCGAAGCTCAGGATTCAGGAAAAAACCTTTATCGTGGCCCGCATTCACCTCGGACTGAATGCGGGAGGCGCCCTGCATATTGGAAGCTCTGCCCGCTTGTGCGGCTGCTCGATCCCCGTCTAGCGCAGCTTTGCCTGACGAAATCACAGCAGCTGCTGCGCCGGGATCGCCTGCACTAGGCCCTGCCGGAATGCCGCCAGCACCATGCGGATGATAGGTGGCCCTGACATCGGCCGCGGAGGACACGTCGGTGCGGTGCACATCAACGAGATCAGGCTCGTTGAGGCTTCCACGGATTTCCTCGTAGATCGCTTCACGCTTCTCCGACATCCACCGCTGGACCATTTCATCCCGGACACTGCGCTGATGCTCGGAAAGGTCCGTCGCCCAAATTTCGGGAGCATCCAGACCAGGATTTGCCGCCTGTTGCGCACGGTACCAGTTCGCGAGGTCCTGGCTGAGGTTCGTGCTGAGTTGCATGCCATGGCTCTCGGCCCAACTGGCGTCGCGAGACAGCTGCTGGGACAATTCCTCCAGCTTGCGCGCAGACTCCTGATATGAGCGCGCGCGGGAGAGAGCGTCTTCAGTGCTCACCGAAGCCGACGAAGTCTGCGAGGCGCGACTGAACACGCCGCTCCGGCTGTAGGTACCGTCCGAGGAACTCGCGCCGGTGCCGTTCGAATGCTCGTCGCGTACCCCGCTGGAAGCGGTGTTGGAGCTATCGGTGGAATTGGTCTGCCCGGTGCTTCTTTGCAACTGCTCTTGCTGCGTTCCAGACTTAGATACGTCTCCTGAGATTCCTGGGAGGCGTCCAAACCTGCCACCATTGCCGCCCTTCGTGCCCGAACCTCCCGCTTGCGGTCCTCCCAGTCCTGCCGAGAGTCTGCCGGTTACGACGTCCGCAGTAACTGCACTTCGATCATGGCTATCCGAGACCCGTTCGGACTGGCTCGTCGAAGATCTATCTTCCAGCCCCTGAGAACTGCTTCCTGTTCTCCGGTCGAACTGTTCGATGGAAGTGTTGGCCTGGCGACCGCTGCTCGAGTCCCATCCAGACGACCGCTCGGTCGAGGTTCCGAATGCGCTGCGATTGGTATGGGTCGAGGTCAGAATGTCGTTTGCGGCGTTTTCATAGGCCTGCGACTGGCGGTGCGCCTCGTTCGCCATCTCGCGCCATTCGGCAACGGCGCCTGAAGACATTGTAGGCGTGAAGGCCAGGCGCGAGATAGCGCCGCCTGTGTCGAAGACCTCTTGCCCGTTGCCAAAGCCATTGATCAGAGCGCCATTGTCCTGACGCCAGCTCGACATTGCCGCGCCCCCCATATAGCTCGGCGCCTTGGTCCACTGATCGCTCTGCTGCATGTTGGAAGTCGAGTTCGCCCAGCTGACATTCCCATAAGAATAGTTGCCCGTCGTCTGCTCCAAGGCGGCCGCTTCGGCCGCATTCTGCGCCGGCGCGAGCATGGACATGGACTGACCGGCAATAGACATCGCGCCGCGCGCCAGTCCGGCCGCGAGGAATGGGACCGACATCAGCATGAACCCTGCGATCGTCGCGGTCTCGCCGTTGACCGCACCGATGCCCGCGAATGTGCCGAGCGTGACCCCGCCCGACGCTATACCGGCCGCTGCAGTTTCGGCGCGCGTCATGCAGATCATGTGCAGGATGACGTACAACGGGCCCCAGGCAGCCAAGTAGAAGAAGCCGACAGCGTACCCCTTGAGCGCGCTCAGCCCGGTTTGCGGCATGAGGAAGAGCGGGAAGATGACCGGGAACATCGCGAAGAAGACGACAGTCAGCACGATGTTCAAGATCGGCACCCAGGCCATCGCCTGCTGTGCGATCGAATTGTAGGTGTTTCGGGCCTGCACGTCGGCGCGGGTCTGCGCGAATGTGTCGATCGCCGCCGCGCCGGTGCCGCCCGCCATGGAATTGCGTGCCTGCATGAAAGCGTTGATCGCAGTGTTCTGCCGCATGTAGTCGGCGTAGCTGCTTCCCGACCCCGTGAACGCCTGGTTTACGATCGGGACGTCATGCTTCAGCTTGTCAGCAGCAAGCGCATTGCTGAGCTTCGGGTAGACTTCCTTCGCCCAGATTGGCGTGTTGGCTTCGATCATATTGGCCCACTGGCCGGAAAGACCATCATAGGCCTGGCGGCATGTCACGATGTAGCTGGTCACCGCCCCGCTTCCATCCTTCTCCAGCCATTCTTGCGAGCGCGCTTCCGAGCCCGGGCCAATTGCCGCCCAAAGGTCCTGCGCCTTCGACAGTTCGGTCAGCGATTTCTGGTTGAGCATGACGTCGCCGAACACACAGTTCTTGAAATGCTTCTCGAGATTGGTCGCAAACTCGGCGTCGCGGATCACGAAGTTGCGCGTCGCATCGAACAGCCGCGCACCGTAGACCATGCCGTTGGTGGTGTAATTGAGCTCACCGGGCATCACGAACACGGTTTCCGCCGTCCGCGTCATCCAGTCGCCGATCTGCGTCGTGAAGCTCGCCAGCACGCCCAGCCCTAGCGGCACATTGTCGATCGTCGCCGGCGCGAGGGACGGGTTCACCCGATCCGTCACCTTGATGTCGACGGTCGGCACCATGAGGCACAGGTAGATCGCCGTGGCCTGGAGAAACCAGTTCATCCACGCTTTGTAGTTGAGCGTGAAGGCCACAACGAGAAGCGAGTAGATGAGGCCCATGACCATCACGACCCGGAGCAGCGCGCGATAGCCCCCGCCCCCTGACCAGGCCGCTACCGCATTGAAGGTGTTGACCAGATATTCGCCGCCACCGACCGTGAAGACCTCTAGCATCGCCTGTTCCCCGGCTTCAGTTCAGCCCCTGCGAGCTCAGCCCGCGCGAGAAGGTCAGCGCCGAAGCCATGCCCGGCGTCATCGAATTCTGCAGGGTGGACTCGAGCATCATGCTGCGGTTGATGAGCTGCATCGTGACCTGCAGCTTGTTGTTGAGCTTGACGTCGCGCTGCGCGTATTTCGCGCGGGCAGCGGCGATCTGCGCCTTCCACTGGGCCGCGGTAGCCTGGTCGAAGGTCTGGTAGTGGACCTGGCTTTGCTCGACCCGGTCCATCATGTTGTCGAGCATAGCGGTGAGCAGGTCGACCGCGACGATCTCCGACATTGCCTGGATCTCGCCGGGCGACAGCGAGTAATGCGCATAAGCCTGGACGCTCAGGATCTTGAAAATCGGCACCGTCGCGATGTTCAGAAGCTGCTTTTCCGCGGCATCGAGTGGCGTATCGCTGCGGATCTTGTCGTTCATCGACTGGATCAGCGCTTCGATCCGGGGGCGTAAGGCGGAGGACGCCGGCACCGACAGCGTCTGCTCGCCGACCTCGTAGCAGTTCTCGTCATTGCATTTGAGGAGCTTCACCGGCGGCGCATCAGCCGTACCATCCAGAAGCGCGGTCACCACGGCGTCTTCGGCCGGGCCGATCATCACCACTTTGCCCCCGACACTCGGATCGTCTGACGGCTTCGTGATCACCGTGCCCACCAGGGTCATGATGAATTCGGAAAAGCTCTGGTCGAAGGCGCCGAACTTCCCTGCCTTCTTCAAGGCCTCCCAGGTATAGTTATGCGGCTCACCGACAAGTTGGTCCTTCATCGACGCATCGCTATTTCCGGCGATCGTGTTATCGCGCTGGTTGCCGTTGTTGCAGCCCTGCCGTGAGGCGGCCCAGTCCGAGAATATGCCCTGGCTGTTGCCGATGGCTTCGCAGATGGTCGAGCGGGTGGTGTCCATCTGCGGCCAGATGCCGCCAACCAGCGCCTGCGCGGTCTCGCAGCTCGAGATGTTCATCTGGTTGAGGAGCTGCGCCTTCTGGCTGAACTCGTCCATCACCTTGCCGATTTCCGGAGAGACGGAGTCAATCGCGAGCTTGAAGGCAAAGCCGAGTGCATTGTTGGCGGTGGCCTTGAGCATCGCCACGATCTCGGAGGCATTGATGAATGAAAAGGATCCCGAAAAGAGATCGATGCCGCCGCAGCCCGCTCGGGCGCTGGGCAACTGCAGGTTGAACGGCGACACCGACTTTTGCGGGAACCGCGTCCAGACATTGCCCATCGAATAGTAGCCGGCCGACTGGCCCTGGAAGGCGCTTGGGCCCGTCACATTGGCCGCACCGCCCGCGTCGTTGAAGAAGCTGTTCATCTGGCCCGCGACATCGGCATGGGCAACGCCCACCAGCGCGAAATGCGATGCCGCCAATAAGGCGGCGCCATGAGAGAGGCGCCGGATCGCCGCCCGTGCCCGTCCGGAACTCTTGCGTGCCATCAGTAGTCACTCCCCACCTTGGTGTTGGTGAGCATGAAGATCCGGTCCATGATCTCATCGGCGCTGAGGATGCCGTACCCGACCGGGATCGTCCGCTTCGTCTGGGTGTCGAACAGGACCAGCGCCGGCGTCTCGTTGCCGGTCAGTCCCATGCGGGCACGCTGGCCCGTGTCGACGACATAGTTGGGAAATTCCTTGTTTGGACCGCCGTCCATCGAGACCGCCATGACCGCCATCCGATGGCTGTCGGCGACCGAGCGCAGGATCGGCGCGAAAAGCTCGCAGGCGCCGCAGCTTTGCGCGTAGAAATAGAAGAGCCCGTAGCGCTGGCTGAGACTCGTCAGGACGGCATCCCGATCCGCCTTGCGATTGTCGAGCCAGGCTCGTTTGCCGACCGTCGAAACCGGGCGCTGCAGCGTGTAGTCGATGTCGGGATGCTGCCAGAGAGCGCGCTGCCACGTATCGGCAAACGTCGAGGCCCGGTCGAGTTGCTCGCGCTGGAAGCGCACATAGGCGATGACATTCTCTTCGGAGGGGTCAAGGATCGCGCGGGCCTTGAGCTCATCGAGCTCCTTCGCGATCGCGGCCATGCGTTCGGCAGCCGATGGCTCGGGCGCCTGCGGCGACGCCGGGCGGGTGTCGCGCGGCTTGGGTTTCGAGCAATAGAACCATTGCCCCAGGCGGCGCTCGCCACAATAGAAGTCGTCGGGCGATTGCCCGTCGATCGTGTCGCGGCTTGTCCCTGCCTCCTGCGCGTTAACGGCCATGGGCATCAACGCCAGAACCGCTGCGCAAATCCTAGTAAACTTCGACATGGCTCGGCATCCTTTCCTGCGGCTGTGGCGCAGCGGCAAAGTGAGGCGCGGAAGGGCGGACGGCGGACAGGTCGAGCGCCCGGGGGTGGACGCAGCAATCGGACGGGTCGGCGTCCTTTGCTGCGCGGCACGGCGAACTTCTCGCCGTCGCAGGCTCGGGCGGCGGCTGTGCGCCTGGGCCCGTCAGCGTCAGCACCAAGGCGAAGATGACGGGATCAATTATCGGCAGGGCCATTGTCCAATTCTCCCCTGGTAAGGCGCAGCACCGACATCATCAGCGCTACGTCGATGAGCCGGGTGCCTTGATCGAGCATCCGGATAATTCCCTCCACGAGCGGCCGCGCAGCGCGGCGGCCCTGCTCGCTCGCCTTCACGGCCTCGCCGACCGGCGTCAGCCAGCCACGGCTCACCATGCCGGGGACCAGCAGCGCGACCTGATCGGCGGGCATGTCGCCGAACCAGCTATGCATGACCGCGAAAATCTCGCTTGCTCGGATGGGGGTGCGGGCGCGGAAAGCGCAGACGAAGATCGACAGCTCGAGAACCGTCATCGCGCTTTCGTCCCCGGCATCGCGGGGTAGCCCCGGGTCATTTGCCGTGGAGATCATAGTAATCCTGTATCTTCGACTGGATGTCCGTCATCGTCTGGACCTCGTCGGGAAGCTTTGCTGCATCCAGGAAGTCCGAATAGATTTCGGTGAAATCCATCACCGAAAGGTCGAGCGAGGCGAACTCCTCGATCGTGAAACCCTGGCACTGCTCCTTTTTGGGCGCGCCCCACGGCTTTCCCAACTGCACCCGGCCCTGCTCCTGGAGAATCCGCGAAAGCTTGCTTTCAAAGCAGCAATAGGCCGTGCGCTTGGTCTTGCAGATGCCCAGGAAACTCGATGAGCAGTAGGTGCCCAGATTGTGGCAGAAGCCCATCCGGTCCTTGATATCGAGCCTCATCTCGTCCTGAGAACAGGCGAACAACACAAGGAACGGCGTGGCGAAGGCCGCGATCGCAGCCGGCCCGCCGGCCAGAGCGGCGGCGCCCGCCGCTACCGGCACCAATCCCGAAACCTTGCCGGCACAGCAGTTGATGAGGCCAAATACCGGCTTGTGACAGGTCTCGCGTGTGCCCGAAAACACCCGGTAATTGGTCTCGTCGAACTCCTTGCCGGCCTGGTCGATCGAGTGCAGCGCCACCAGCGCGTCCTTGAATTCGGTCGAAGCCTGCCGTTCGATCGGCTCGCAGTCGCCGTTGATGCAATAGACGTCGTCGCCGCAGATATATTGTGGGGCGTCGGCCGAGGTGCCCGACGGCGTCGGACAGCGATAGATCTTCTCCTGGACCTTACAGGGTCCGCCGTCAGGATCCTCGTCCAGGCATTCGGTGCGCTGATAAGTGCAACTGCCATTGGCTTCGAGTTCCGAGCAGTCGTTGGCCGACGAAATGGTGTGGCATTGGTAGCTGCGCTGCCACGCCCAGCACGGCTGCGTGACAGGCACACCGTCGACTATCCGGGTAACCGGATCGCTTGCCGTGCAAATTTCCGATTCCAGCGTGCAGTTGCTGTCGCCGGCATAGGCCGCGCAGAGACCCTCATTGCGGGTGATGACGGGAACCGCCGGTTCCTCCTGCCTGGTTAGCCAGTAGTTGCCGGTCGAAATCACCGTGCCAGGGTGATAGGCACCCGGCGTAATCCCTTGCGCTTCGGCGCTGCATTTGACCTCGACCGCCGTATGGCCCAGGCTCCTGCAGGTGTCGGCCGCCGTGTAGCCATAGGCCGCCATATTGTCGCAATAGTCGATGGGTCGGCTTTCCCAGCAGACCCCCGAGGCGATTTCATCGTCGAACGCGGCACGGGCCGGATAGGGGCCGCCATCGCTCAGCAGGAAACTCAAGCGTCCGGTATAATAGGTGTAGATCGTCCGCTTATCGGTGCGTACATCCAGATTGACGGTGCAACTGCGGGCGTCGGTCGTTACCTTGGCGCCCGCGTTGCAACTCGCTTCATAATAGCCGCTCGTGCCCGATCCAGGCGGAAGCGCGGTGCAGCTTCCGCTCGTCCCGCCATAAGCCTCGCCCGCCAGATAAGTGGAAGGATCCTCCTCGATGGTGGTCGCGCGATTGGTGGTCGAGAGAATCTCGGCATTGCTGAAGGTCGGGCGCACATGGCTGCTGTCGGTCGTGATCTGGTACTGCTCGCTGCTCGACTTGAGCGCCTGGGCATCGTTGATCAGCTTGTCCGGATCATCGAAATAGCTGCCCTGCGGGAGGGTCGTCCCCGAGAACCCCGGCACGGCTTGCGCCTGCGCGTTGTCGCTGGGCACCAGGACCGGATTGGCCTTTGCCGCGGTTCCCATCGCCTTGCCCTGCTCGCGCGCTTCCTCCAGCGTGGTCTGCGCCTGCGCGGGGAAGCTGGCCCCGGCCAGGACCACGAAACTGATTGCGAGCGCGAGACGCATCAGCGCTGCGCCCGCATATTTGAGAGCCCAACGGCGGCGACCCGGGCGCCCGGACCATTGCCGTCGGCAAAGCTGTTGAGCGCATATTCCACGGTGACATTGCCCGTCAGGCGGTCATAGGGCGGCACCTTGGTCTGGCAGGAAAAGCCGGCGCACAGGTCGAAATCGGACGACACGGCCACATAGGTCGGGACCGCCTGCACATTGAAAGCACGGAATAAACGCGGATCGATGCCGATATTGGCGAACTCGTCCTGGCGCTCGACGATCTGCCCGAGCCGGGTCGCAAACTCCTTCATGCTGTTGTTCGGAAAGCCACGGAACACCACGACGCCGCCAGCGCGCGCCGTATCGCGGATAAGCGGTTTCAGGGACTGCGGCGGCATCGAGAGACTGGCGAAGACGATGAATTGCGGCGCCTCGCCACTTTTGACGCTGGCATTGCCGGCGGCGCCTTGCACGATCTCATCGAAGTCGATCGCGCCGTCGGGCCCCTTGGGCAGATCCTTGGCCGCGACCTGCCGCATGTTTTCGGTGCCGGCTTCACGCACCGCGACGGCTTCCTCGCGGAACTGGTCGCCGCGATCCTTGACGTGGTTCACGAAGGCTTCGGCATCCGCGGCGAGATCGGCCGAGCGCTTCTTGATGGCCTGCACGTCGAGACCATCGACGGTCTGAGCGAGCAGCGCCGATACACCGGCGGTAGCAAGCAGGGCGGTAACGCCCCAGGCAGCGAAACGCATCGACCCCTCCCTACAGGACACAACAGTTGCGCTTGCGCCAGACGAGGTAGCCCATGTCCTCGCCGCCGGCGGGATAGGCGCGACCCGCATCGGGCGGCATCGTGGAAGCCCCGATTGCGGAGCAGGCGAACCTCCCGCTCACGGTCGGGATCGGATTGACCATCTGGAAGCGATATTGCTGCTTGCGCATGATCGGCATGAGGTACTTCTTGCACAGGCCCTTCGAGCCCATCGTCCCCCAGGCCAGCGCCTCGCGGTGCATCTTGTAGGCGAAGCGGGAGACCGCCAGCCGCGACGACTGAACATGGCCGATCGAGGCCGGGACATTGCCGTTGAGCGGGTACATCGAACCCTGACAGCCCGCGCACCAGAAGAGCGGATCGAGCGGTAGGTTGACCGTTCCGGCAATGCAGTCACCCGCGCAGGCGGCCTGGGCGATCGGATTGGCGAAGATGATCGCTTCTGGGTTAATCAGCGTGGTGAGAGCATCGTCCTGCCAGAGCGGATCGATCTCGGTCATATAGGCGATGTCGAAGCTCGCCTGCTCGAAGCAGACGAAGTCGGTCAGGATCTCCATCCAGTAGAGCAGAGGATAGACATACCAGTGCACATGCCACTTGGCCGTGCTTTGCGATCGCCCGCCGACCATCGAGGGACCGGCGAGATAGCCCTGCCCGATATCGAACCCGGGGGCGATGCGGATACCGCCCAGGTTGGGGAAGCACCACGGCTTCATCGTCACATCGGCCAGGCGAGCCGGCTCCCAGAAACCGACGGCAATGCCTATGCGCGGCAACGGATCCGCGCAGGCGCAGACCGGCGAGGCGGGATTGCTGGTATCGGGCCGGCCGCTCGGCCAGATCTTGAGGCCGCCCACCGAGAGGGGAAAGAGGCACGACCAGCAGACGTCGGTGATCGGATTGACGAACTTGCCATTGCAGGCAGGTCCGGCCGCTTGCGCTGGCGCCGCAAAAAGCACCAGAGTCAGGAGAAGCGACACAGCGCCGAGCAGGGATCGAAGACCGTGCATCATTCTCGCTCTCCCAATTGATCGAGATAGGCTGTGTCAGCGCGCTGCTTGCGAGCCAGATACAGCGCTGTGTAGAGCGCCGTGCCGACGAGCAGCGCGAGGGCCACCGCCGCCACGGTCGGGCGGCCGACCCATTGGCGCAGCGGGCCGAACCCACCGACCACGAGCGCGAGAAGGATGCACAACGCCTGCCAGGTCCGGCGCATGCGGCGCAGGTCGCTTGTCTCGGGCGCGGCCATCGGCGTGCGCAGGAGGTCAAGCCACAAGGGCATCAGCCCGCCCTCCCCTTGAGCGCATGTTCGGTGACCCGCATCACGCGGCCCGCCTGGCTGACGACGGCGGGCGTGTGCTCGATGCCGAAGCGGCCGGTGAGCTTACCCTCCTGGTCGAAATAGAAGCGCCGCTTGCGCTGCGACATCGCCTCGATCGGCGATCCCTTCACGAAGATGATCTTCGCCTTCACGTCGCTATATTTGCCGCAGGCCCAGGCCAGCTGCTCGGCATTGTCCCCATCGACGAAGACAAGATCCTGATGAATGCCGACGAAATCGAGCGGGTTCACCTTCTGACCCGCCTTTGCGATCATATTCCCCTTCTGGTCGCGGACATCATGGTCGATGCGAACCGAGGGATCGAAATCCCAGCTGCGCGTCTCCTGGGCCGGCGAGATACCGGCGACGGGATCTGGCCGCCGCACCTTGGCCTCGACCCGCTTGGCGAAAAGCGCGTTGGTTCGCGCCAGTTCGCCGCTCGCTTCGGCACGGCGCAGCCGCGCCTCGATCGTCGCGAGCAGGTCAGGCTCGATGATCGGAAAGGCCTGCCCTGCCGCTCCATAGTCGCGCGCCTCGCTGGCGGAGCCGACGAGAAGAAGGGTCGTGCCGCCAAGGCATGCGGTCGTCGCCGCCAGCAGGATGGTGCGCCTCATAGTAGCGGCTTCCCGGTACCGATAATCTGGCGCGCGCAGACGAAACCGATGTCAGCGTAGCGGCTGTCGAACCCATCCTTGTGCGGCGTCCCGACAAAATAACAGCCCGCCGGGACCGGCCCGGTCGCCCCGGGCGTCAACAGCTCGCCCAGGCGCGAGGCTCGCTTCATGCGCGCCACCATGCGCCCGCCGATCAGGACGTCGTTGCCGCTATGGGAAACGACATCGCCGGGGAGACCATAGACCAGCTTGCCGAACATAGCGGGCCGCGCTCCGAAATGATGATGCACGAGAGCGGTCGCGGGCGGGTCGAAGAAGACATAGTCACCGCGGGCCGGCAGCCGGCCCCGATCGATGAGGAACGCCCAGTTGGGCAGGGATTCGCTCGTGTTGATGAGGAAGGCATGACGATCGCGCCAATCCGCGATTGCGCCCAGAACCACTGTGCCGACCGACAGGAGCCCCAGCGCTGCCCAGAGATGCTTGCGCGGTCGCCAGGCCGGCGCGGCGCGCGCCGTCACCATCGGGCTTTCGCCCTTGTCACTGAGCAGGGCCGACATCGGGCGCTCCAAAGCTCGAGACGGTGGCCCCCTGGGCACCAACGGCCGGGGGAAGGGCGGATGGAACCGGTTGGGCAGTGGCTTGTGCGGCGCTCGCTGGCGCTGTCGTCCGCGGATCCTGCGGCACGGGCATCTCGGGCGCCGCCTGCAGGCTCATTTGCTGGACGCGCTGCAGCTCTTCCGCCGTTATCCGCTTGGGTATCGGCACGCCCGAGGCGTAGACTGCCTTTTTCACCGTTTCCGTGATGTCATCGACATTCTTGCTGAGCACAGCCTCGCCGACGAGGATGACGTCGCCATGGGCACTGCGGCGCGCAAGCTCCTTGTCGAGCGAGGCCATGAAGGCCTGCATCTCGGCCTTGACCCGCTCAGGTGGCGATGCCGAGTAGCGCTGCGCCTCGACATATTCGCCGACCAGCTCGGAGAGCTTGACCGAGACGATATGATCGGGCCGGGCACTCACCTGCCGGGTCACCCACATCGCCCAGACGAGCGACGCGAGCAGCAGGAGCCCGCCCAGCATCTGCCAGCGGGTTAATCCTGCGAAAAGGGCCCTGCGGCGCGAGCGCGTGGCTTTGCCCGACGGCGCGGGGACGGGAGGAAGATCGAGTTCAGCCTGCTCAGCCATGGGAACGGTTCCCTTCAGACACATGACGCGGAATAATGAGATGTCGGCGCAGCACGATGATCGCTCCGGCCAGGAGAAGCTGCGCGCCGGCCAGCACCTGCTTGAAGGATGCGATGCGCGCTGGGTCCGCGGCGACGTAGCGGCTCGCCATATTGGCCAGCTGGTGCATCATGCCGTCGATCGAGAAGCCGCCGATCGCCAGGAAGAAGAGGAAGAAGAGTCCCCAGCTGATCAGCAACGACGACAGGGTGAAACCGAAAAGGTGGAGATACCAATAGAGGATCGTGCACAGGTCGAGCCGGATGCACGGGGTAGTCGCCGCCGATGGGCTAGGCTTCAGGGTCTCTTCGCTCGGGATCGTTGCCACCGGGCCTACTCCGCGGCGATTGCGACGTCGGGATCACTCTCCGCGTTCGCCGCCCACTTCTCGGGATTGTCAGGAAAGGCGATACGCTCGATCGCCTCGTCCATGCTGAGACCTTCGCCGATCAGCGCCTCGATCCGGGCGAAGGTCTGCGGGCTCGAGGAAAACAATGTGGCCGAATAGGGATCCAGGACCAGGCGGCCTACCGCCAGCGTCTCGGGTCCCTTGATCATGATGTCCGAATATTCGAAGCCGTTGCGCTTCAAGGAGCGCAGCAGCGCATCGGTATAATCGTCCATCTCGAAGCGATCATGCTTCTTGAAATCGGCTATCGTTTCCGGCTTCTGCTGCAGGATGACGAACCAATCGCTGTTCTCCAGCGCCGCAATCGACCCCGCCGACTTGTAATAGTCGTTGAGCGACTGCGTGGCGGTGACGAGCGAGGCGCCATATTTACGGCAGGTGCGCGCATAGGTCTCGATGAAGTCGGCCATGGCCCCGCCGCGCAGCAGCTGCCAGGCTTCATCCAGCAGCAGGGCCTTGGGGATTGCGCGATCAACCTTGCGCATCACCTGCTGCGACATGAACATGATGGCGGTGAGGACCACGCTGCGCAGTTCCTCGCGCGCCGAGAGATCCGAGAGCTCGAAGACGGTGAGCTGCGCCTTCAGTTCGAAGCTGACCTCGCCCTGGAAGAACCGGCCGTAGGTGCCCGCCGCCGAGAAGGGGCGCATCGCAATACCGAGGTCGTGCGCGAGCGCGTTGCCGGTTGCATCGAGCGCCTCGATCACAAGGTCGATCGATCCTCTTCGGCCGTGCGCCTCCCACACCGAGTTGACCGCGCCATCGATGAGGCCGCGCTCGGTATCGTTGAGACGGTCGATGTGGCGCGACATCTGGTTCACGATGGCCTTGAGCATCGCCATGCAGTCGAGCAGATAGTCCTCGTCCTCCGCCGCCTGGGCCTCGTCGATCATCGAGAAGGGATTGAGGCAGAAGCCCGAGCTCATGGTGAATTCGACGAAGGCGCCGCCCTGCAATTTGGCCGAATGCTCGAAGGATCGGCCATCGTCGATCACGACCACCTTCGCGCCGGCACCGCACAGTGAGGCGCACAGCTCCTGCAAGGCCACCGACTTGCCCGAGCCCGATTTGCCGAAGACCGCGACATTGTGGTTGCCCGCCGCGTTTTCGAAGGGTGACCAGAAGAAGGGCTGGCCGCGCCGTCCCACCATCAGGAGATGCGGCACATGGCCGCCCAGATATTCGCCCTGCAGCGGCGCGAGATTGGCCGCCGTGGTGGTGAGGAGCGTGCGCATGCGCTTCATCCGCTCGAGATCGCGCGACAGGCCGTTGGCCATCGTCATGGGCATGGCGCAGAGCAGGCCCATCACCTGGAGGTAGCGGTCGTCGAGCAGGTCCCAGCCCGCCGCGCGGTAGACGGATTTGAGCACGCGTTCGTTGGCGTCGCCGCGCCCCTTGGGCGAGAAGGAAGTGACCGAAAAGAACACCCGCACGAGCTTTCGGCCCTGCCGGATCTCATCGTTGACGAAGCGCCACTCCTGACTCTGGTCGCGCAGCTGCGGCAGGAAGCGCGCGGACTTGGAGTCGGCGAGACTCGTCGTCCGCATGAACTTGAAGCTCGCCTTGTTCGACGAAGCCTGGGTGTCCGGATATTCAACGCACAGGTTCGTCGCGACCGGGCACGGCATGCGCAGCTTGTCGGTGAACATGTCGCCCACCAGCTTCGCCATGTCCCAGGGCGCCCAGCGATTGGGCAAGTTGCGCACCGAGAAGGAGCGCACGTCGAAGACATCGGGATAAATCTCGCCGATCTCCGGGGCGCCTTCGTGGACCTTTCCGGTCGGTCGGAACCGCTCGGTGCGCAGCAGCATCCGGTCGGGTTCGACCCTGAGCTCAATGTCGCGGCGAATGGCTTGGTCGGCGATGGGATCGAAGGGATTGTAGCTGACGACGTCCTCGCCGGCAGCCGTGGTCGGTGAGGTGATGTCGTCGATCCAGGCGATCAGCGCGACCGGATCCATGCGCCGGGTCGTGACCCCCACCGAAGCCAGCGCGGAGATGAGCCCCTCCATGACCGAGACGATGTCGTCATCGGACACCGACGAGCTTTCGGGCGTCGAATAGGAGATCGCCACACGGTGATGGCGCAGGCAAAAGGGCGCGTCCTTCGAGAGCGACTGCCATACGCCGTCGCTCAGGAAATCGACCCGGTGCTTGGCCATCCGTTCGTAGACGCCGCGTGCGGCATAGCGCGGCAGATACCATTTGCTCAGCGCCTCCCCCACGCGCGGGCTCATCCACTGATGGAACTGGATGCAGCCCGGCGCGGGAATGCCTTCGGACAGGAACTGCGTGATGATCTCTGCGGTGCGCTCGTCCGCGCCCACCATCGGGGCCGCCTCGATCACGAAACCCCGAGAGGCGCTGTTGTAGAAGATCCCCGTCTTGGGATCGTAGCTGCGATAGGGCAGCCAGTGCGCCAGCATGGGAACGCCGAGCGCGGGACGGTCATCATCGGGGCGCGCGGCATCGCCGAAAAGCCCCGAAAGCATGCTGTCGAAAAAGCCGCCTTTCGCCATGTTAGTTCTCCTCCGCGACGGCGCCGGGGAATGGTGCCGAATTCACCGTGGCCTTGAGCACCGGCCGCAAGTCGGGCGCCTGCGCGCCCGTGGCCGCTGCCCGCGCACCATCCTGTGCCTGCGACGCCACCGCCTGGTACCGGCTATCGGCTTTCACCCGTGCCACCGCTTCCGCGCCAGCGGTCGTCTTGGCAGGAGCGCCAGGGACTGCCGCAGCCTGCGGGACGGATGAGACCGCGCGCGCCGGCGGCGCAGCCGCTGCCGAGGGAGGAGCGGCCGGTTCGGCGGACGGGGCCGCGGCGCTGACGGGTTGCGCGGGCGTCGCCGCGACCTTGCGCCGCGCCCGCGCATCGGGCCTTGGCGAAAGCCGGGCCGCAACATCGCTCTTGATGCTGGCAACCGGATCTGCCGTCGCACGTGCCCGCGCGGCAGCGACAGCCGCCGGGTCAGGCAGGCCTTCGGCGGGGGAGAGGCGCTCCGTCTCGGCGCGATCGACCGCGTCGGCGAGCGTCTCACCCGCATAGGCCGCGGCGCGGTCATTGCGGGAGGACAGGCCAGACGCGTCCGCGATAGCCTGCTGCTGCCACTCGCCTTGCGCAACCACGGCATGGACGGCACTCGCCTCGTGCAACCGGCCGCGCTCATCGATATACGGCTGGAAGACGATCCGCAGCACTTTCTCACGCGTGCGGCCCGCCTCTCCGATCGACACCGGCACGCGGCGCGGGCTGGCCACCGCCGTCCGGGCGGCTTTCCCTGCTCCCATGTCGGGATCACGATAGGGTCCCGCCGGTGACGACACGGCGTCCGGGGCTTCAGCGGTGATGAGGGCCAGTGCCCGGTCGTCGATCGAGGACGACGGCGCGCAAATTCCGTCCGGCGCAGGGCAGGAGAAACTCCCCGCGATATTGCTGCCGAACGATGCGCAGCCCCCCATGAGTGGCAGGACGGCGAGCGCCAGGCCAGCATGCCAGCGAGTGGCGCGGCCCTTCACGACTTGGCTCCCTTCAGCCATGCTTCCAGCACGTCCTTGGGCCGGTAGCCCTCAAGCATGGCGCCGTCGCTGCGGACGATCACGGGGGTCCCGCTCAGGCCATGGCTACGGGCGAACTGCTCGTTGGCGTCGAGACCGCGCGTGTCGCATTTGCCGCCGCTCTCGAAGGGCGAACCGGAATAGGCGGCGTGAAGCGCCTCTTCCCGGTTCTTGGCGCAATAGACGCGGTCGGCCAAATCCCGGCTGCCTAGGACCGAAATGGGCCTTTCGATGACCTTGACGTCCATGCTGCGCAGCACGCTGGTAAGCGCGCGGCAGTAGCCGCAGCGAAAATCGGTAAAGACCGTGACCGACTGGCTCGATGCCTTGTTGCCCCAGACGATCGCTCCGTCGCGGGGCAGCCCCGCGAGCGACAGCGTGGCCGGCCGCACCGGCACGGAGACACGGCGCGCGCCGGCGGTGGGTGCGACGGGAGAAACGTCCGCCTCGCCGCCGAGCGCGGCCGTCGCATTGGCCTTGGCGGCGCCGCCGACCAGCATGTCGGGGTTCATCTCCAGGAGGCGTGCGGCGGTCACGTCCTGCCGCGTTTCCATGTCGTATACCCGGCCGATGACCAGATAGCGGGCGCCGCGATCGACATAGAAGAGGTTGGCGCCGGCTGTCACTTCGCACAGCCCTGCGACCTTGGCGCAGTTAACCGCGCTGATCTCGGTCTTGGGCAGCCGGGCCTTGAGCAGGCCCGCGACCTGGCTGTCTTCGGTCGGAACGGCAGCGGCAGCGGCAGCGATGGCGGCGGCGCCCAGTCCCACCACCGGCAGGGCGATGAGGCCATAGCTCCAGGGCGTACGCGCAACAGCGGCGCGAAGGCGATCAGTTACGGACATAGACACCCTCCAGAAAGACGATTTCGACATCGATGCCAGTCGGCATCTCGATCACCGGCTGATATTGTTCGGCGCGCTCGA
Source organism: Novosphingobium oxfordense (assembly GCF_044029435.1). Taxonomy (NCBI): domain Bacteria; kingdom Pseudomonadati; phylum Pseudomonadota; class Alphaproteobacteria; order Sphingomonadales; family Sphingomonadaceae; genus Novosphingobium; species Novosphingobium oxfordense. The sequence continues at coordinate 179,161 of NZ_CP147006.1, forward strand.
TCAGATATTTCGAGACCATGTCGCCGGTCTGGGCGACGCCTTCCCCGAAGCCACCCTCCAGGATCTCGCCCGCCGAGAGTTTGTCGCGCTTGCCGTTTGTGGTGATGTTGGTGCCCTGGAACACCGAATTGGCGTTTGCGGAGAAACCGCGGCCAAAGCCACCGAAGAGGCCGGCAATGAAGGCCTGCGTCACCAGCCCGCCTTCGCGCGAGACCACCCGGCCGCGCACCCCGGTCTTGCCGCCGAAGGCGATGAAGCCCTTGACCTCCGAGACCGCATAGCGGCCGCCGGGCTGCGGACAGGTCATCTTCTGCAGTTTGACGTAGACCTTCTCGGCCGAAAGGTCGCCGCGCGCGGCCCCGTTGATGAGGCAGCCTTCGATCTTCGTGGTGAGCAGGCGCCCGTTTTGGAAGACGCTGCGTGCAGGGCCCGTCACGCGCAGCACGACCGGAAGCGGATCGGACTGGCTGTTGACGCCGGCACTGGCATCGACGCCGACGATCACCTTGGCGGACGCGAAGCTGTTGGGCGGCAGGTAATTGACGCTGTCGGTATAGACCGTGTTGCCCTTGGCGACGCGCGAGGCATTGCCGGTCTCGGTGGTCTGGAAGTTCACCATCTTGACCTCCGCGCCGCCCATCGGCGGGCCAGCGGGCCCGGCCGCCCCCGGCGTGCCATCGGGCCGCCGATAGGCCTGGGGCCCGCCCGGTCCGTAGAGCGCGGCTGGACCTGGCTGGGGCGGCGGTGCCGCCCGCTGCTGCGCCGCCTCGCGCTTGAGCCGTTCGTTCTCGGCCTGGTAGGCGGAGAAGACCCGCTGGCCGTCTGCCTGAAGGGCCTGGTTCTGCCCCTTGAGCGCCTCGACCTGAGCTGCCAACGCGTCGACGCGGTTCTGCTGCGCATTCACCGACTTCAGCTGGTTTTCCATCGACTGGAACTGGTTCTCGGACATCCCCATCCACTCCTGTTGGGAGAGGTTGCGGTTCACCAGATCCTTGGTCGAAACCTCGACCTTTTCGCCGTCGTCGTCTTCGGCCGCGTCCTTGTCGTTGCCCCCGAAGATCCAGAAGGAGGAGAGCACCAGCCCCGCACCGGCAACGCCCGCGAGCAGCAACCGCTGCTTCTTGCGGGTCGCCTCGTTGCTGCCGATTTCGCCGGTGACCGGCGAGACGTTCTCCGCTTCGTCGTCGGGACCGTCCAGGGTGCGACGGGTGCGCGAGAAAATGTCCGCGAGTGCCATATGACTACCTCCCGATCTGCGAGACGAGATAGGCCGTGGTGACCTTGCCGGGCGCGAGCGTCGGCTCGGCGATGGAGACGGCGAGCGCGCTGCGCGGCGCGACCGCGCCCTCGTTGAGAGCGATCGGCGCGTTGCTCATATTCTCGATGCACAGAACCTTGCCGGTGAGCTCCTGCCCCCGATATTCCGCGATCATCTGGACCTTGAGCCCGCCGACGAAGACCGGGCGCAAAGTGCGCTGCCGCATCTCGTAGCCATCGACTATGCTGTTGGAATACATCGCCTGTATGAGTTCGACGGCTGCATCCTGCGGGCCGGCCTTGATCGTGGCGGCGACCGCCTCACCCGAGCGATCTTTCGCGATCGCCGGATTCGAAATGAAGACCTGTGCGGCCTGCTCGCCGCCGATGCGGCAGACGAACTTGTAGACATAGCCGCGCTTGGTCGTGCCGAAAAAGGAGAGCGCAGGCCGGCCGAAACCCTCGGGTACCGACAGATAAATGTCGCCACGCACCGGTTCGTTGACGACGCTGAAATCGTCGGTCGGATTGCCGGTGGAGATCTTCGAGACGCTGGCGAACTCATCCTCGACGAGGCTGATGCGGGTCAGATCCTTGGCCGAGGCCTGGCAATCGACCTGGCTGCTGTCAGACGCCATGATCGTCTGGTCCGCCCAGGCGGGCTCGGCGATCAGGAGCAGGCCAATAGCGACCAGTCCCGCGCCCAGGAAACGGCTCGCGTGGCAATAATATCGGGAGCACAAGGCGGCGCCGGCAGCCGTGCTGCCGATGGCGATAGCACTCATCATTGATCTCCTTCCTCGGCCTTGGACACCATCCCGAAGCCGACGAGCTGCAGCGAGACGCCCGAATATTTCCATTTGAAGCGGAAGGTCCGGCGGTCCTTGGAGATGACCTTGCTGCCCACGATCGTGTGCAGGTCGCCCGTCACGTCCGAGGTGAGATTGTCCGGATCGAGCTTCATCGACTGCATCGCGAAGAACTGCGCGATCGAGGATCCCCGCTGTTCGTTGACGATCTTGAGGAGTTCCGCCTTGAGGCGCCCCTGCGCGCTCGGCGCCGTGATATCGAGCACCGACTTCATCCAGTATTCCAGGTTGCTCGGCGATCGATCGAGGGTCAGCACCGCGGCGTCGCGCGTGACCATCTCCAGATACTCGCGGCTGACCCCGGCGCTGCTGACTGTGAGCGGCGACCGCAGGATCGGCTGCAGGACGATCTCCCGATCGCGGGTCGCAACCATCAGGAAGAGGATGGCGGTAAGCGCTGCAAGCACGCCGGCGATGGCAACGAGGAGGTTGCGCTGCTTGAGAACGCGCTGGCTTTGCGCGTGGCTGTTAGCGATCTCCATGTCAGCCGGCCATCAGTCGAAGGTAGGAGGGCGGTGTCGCCTTCATGCCGGTGAACCCGGCCGGAAGGTGCCAATAGGCCATGTGCAGCAGCCAGGATGCCGCCCGTCCTGCCTTAGCGCGCTTCAAGCCCCACCAGCCTGCTCCAGCGAGCAAAATGCCGATAAGGATATGCTGAGACAGGATCCCCCAGGTGAACGGAATCACCATCGCGAGGAACTCATCCAGGGTCCACAGCCCGATCAGTTCTGGATCATCCAGATGAGTTGGAATGACATATTTGTCCGCAGACATCGCACCACCCTCCATTTGGACCGTCGGCGCTGCTACGCCGCCGGGCCGAACCCACGTCAGATCGTTGCGGTGACGGTCGAGGTGACGATCGGCACGCCGGTGCCGGCGCCCACGCCCACGCCCACCGGAATGGCGATCTGGCCCATCGAGAAGCGGCCCGAGGCGAGCGCCACGACGCCGCCGGCAAGGCTGAGCACGGTGATGATCTTGCCGCCCGATCCCTCGAGGAAGTCGGTGAACTTGGTCAGCGCGGTGTCGAAGGTGGTGTCGGCGCCGGCGAAGGCCGGTCCGGCGAACATGAGCAGCGCGAAGGCCAGCGCCGCGATCACGAGGATCGCAAGCTCTACCCGCCCGCCATGCTTCAGTACCTGTTGCATGAGCATTTCCTTCCGATTGAGACGCGGCGGTTCCGCGCCCAATCGAAGGCTGTCCCCTCGCTCGCCGGCCGAGCAACCTTCCCCGGCTCGGCGCGTTGCGGGAGACATGAATTTTTCTTCCCGCCCGAGTCGCTTGGCGCCGCACGCGAACCGCTCCGGTACCCACTGCGAGCCAGGGTGGCGCGCCGTGCAGCCCAGGACGGCCACCAGCGCGCGCCACACTGGCCCGAAATCCGAGCCACCAGCGCGACTCGCGAAAATTTGCGATAAGATTGGTTAACGGTTAAGTTCTACCGTGGAACTGGCATGAGGTTCGTGCCGCGTAGCAAGGACGCGGGATCCGGCACTCCAGGGGGGTCGAGTGGGGCAGGGTTACAAAACGTCACAGGGACAGGACGCGGCGGGAGTGGGTTTCCCCCGGCAGGTCAGCATCGATATTTCCGAGCACTTCTTCCGCCTCACCACCGAAAGCGTGCGGCTGCGCTCGAACGAAACCCATTCTTACCAGACGCTCGCGACGCTGGTGAATGCTCGCGCCGCCTCCGCCGCGGCCATGGATCATGATTCCGATGTGCTTCGCTCGCATCTGGACAAGATCCCCACCGAAGGCGGCATTCGTATCAAATTGCGCGTCACCGCGAGCAGCGCCGAGAACCTCAGTGAGGCCCAGCATATTCTGGCCAGGCAACTCGGGCAGGGCATGTCACCCGGCGACATGCTGTCGCTTCTCCTGTTCGACTATATCGTCGAGCAGAAGGCGAAAGCCGTCGTAGCGAAGCTGCGCGAACAGGGGCTCGATTTACCGCCTGCCAAGGCCGCTGGAAAAATTGCGAGCGATTCGCAACAGACAAGTCCATCCGTTCCAATAGCTTAGCCGATACCTATAAAGAAATTCAGGTCGGAGGTTGTTGCAAAGCGTAGCTCGCTGTGATTTGTTGCCCTTTCGGAGCAGGATCAGGGGGCCGGTTCATGACATCCCTTGCCAGCAGCGGGGCACCTTCCTCGACGGACACAAGCAAGTCCGCTGAAGAGAGCGCTGCGATCCCCTTCAGGGACTATATTCCTTATATTCTTCAGGCGATGTCGGACCAAAATGTGAGCGTGCGGAAACTTGCGCTCAAGACCGGCATCAGACGCAACCGCCTGTCTAATCTTCTGCGGCCCACCGCTGATCCTTCCACCCGCGAGAGCATGACGCTCGTCGAGTTCCAGACGATCCTTCATGTTCTTCAAATCGGGTTCATCCAGGCCGTCCTGGGTGTCGAAACTCTCCGCGATCTGGATCTCCTTCACGACGGCCGATTCTCTACGATGATGCAGATGATTTCCGAGGTGTTCGCGAGCCTGCCGCTCTCGCTTGTCCATGCGCTCAACGACGTGGAAGGCATGGATGGCACCGAGATCCGCCGCGAATGGGCAGGCCCCTTGCGCGACGGCGTCGTTGACCGGGTGGTACGCGAGGTCATCGCGATCATCGAGCGTCGCGCCCGCATGGAGCAGAGCTTCCGCCTGGATTGACCGACGGACGCCGTCCGCGCGGTTCGCACCGGCGTCCGTCGGCTCGGTCTCGCCTCAGAAGCGCGAAACGATCGCGCTGCGTCCATTGAAACGCGGCGATGTTGGAGTCGGCGGCAACGATGGGCCGGTAACACTGGCCGTCCGCGTGAAACCGCTCAAGCGCCGCCAGTTGAGGAGGATATCGTCGACATAGGCCTGGGTCTCGGCGATCCGCGGCACCTGGCCGTCCCGCACCCGTCCCGGCCCGGCATTATAGGCCGCCAACGCCAGATGGACCTGGCCGAAGCGATCGAGCTGGCTGCGCAGATAGCGCGCGCCGCCGTGCAGATTCTGCTCGATATCGTAGCGATCCACGCCCAGACCCGCAGCCGTGCCGGGCATGAGCTGCGTCAAACCATAGGCATTTTTCGGCGAGACGGCCCGGTCATTATAGCGGCTTTCGCGGATGATCATGGCGTCGAAAAGGCCGACTGGGATGCCATATTGGCACGCGATCGCGCTCATCATCCCGTAATAGCCCGCCCGGCGGATCTCCGCTTGGGCGCTGAGGAAACCGGCCGGCCGATAGGCACGGGCATAGCATCCTGGCGTGTAGCCGGTTGCGGCGCTGGCAAAGGCCAGTCCGCCGCGCATCCACGCCGGAACGGGTATCGCCTCCAGCGTCGGCGCGGCAAAAACGCCCGGCGCGGCCGCAACCGGGGGCGCATCTCCGGGAGCCGCGCGGTCGACCGGCGAGGCCTCGCCGGGGACCGCTTGTCCGTAGGTCTGCGCCATCTGGAACTGCACCCATTTGCGGCTGAGATCATGGACGCTGAACGACGCTGGAAGCGCGGCAGGACTTGCCTCGGCGAGCAGGGTTCCTTCGTCCACCGCCGGCTTGTCGGGGCCGTCTGTGCCATCTGGGCCCGCAGCGGCCGGCAGGCGTGGCGGAGCCGGCGCGCCCATCGTAATGAGCTGAACGGTGCGCGGCGAACCTTGCGGGCTGGCGGCGGCAAGCGGGGCCGCGAGGGTGATGGTGAGCAGCGGTGCAACAAGGAGCGCGGTCTTCATAAAACCTCCCGAAATCTGTCCTGGCCCGAGTGGAGGTGAACCCAAATCCCGTTGTCAATCCCGCGGCGCTTGGTCAGACTTTGCCCATTGCGCTCCAAAAGGGCTCCTCCATGTGGCTGATCGACCGGCAGGGCGACGGACAAAAAGGTCGTCGCATCCCCCTTCCCGACCTCGTGCGGTCCGCACTGGTGCGCTGGTATACGGGCGAAGGCTCGCGCGGCGATGAAGAGGCGGGGATCGCGCTGGTCCAGCAAGCACGGATCGGCGCCAAGTGGATCGCATGCGACTGCCTGGGTCCCGACACCCGGCCGCCGGTCCTGACCCCCGCCTTCCTGTCGGAAGCTGAAACCTATTATCTGCGGCGCCTGACGGGCGCCGACCGGCCCGAGCATCGTCCCCAATGCCCCTTCTTTCGCGAGCAGGCGACCAATCGCATTTCGGAGATCCGTACACCCCATTCGCCGGCCGATCCCCCGGAAGGCTATTTCGAAGTGCTGCGGCCAGCCCCTGAGAAGCTGGCGCAAAAGCCGCAGGCCGACAGTATCGACGACAGGACACGCAATGCGACGGTGCCGCGTCTCGCCCGCCTTCTCTGGCGCCTTATGACCCTGGCCGGTGTCCATCGCACGCCGCCGCTTGGGGCGGAGCCGCCCGAACGCTCCATTGCACAAGAATTCAGGGCCCTGAGCGCGGCGGCCGCGCGGATCGAGCTTGCACCCGGCATCGAGCTCGGCCGCGCCTTATGGACACATGCCCGCCCCTTTCACAATAATCGCGTGTTCGCAGGTCTGCGCGCGTTATCCCATCAGTGGCCACCGGGTCACGCACCGCAGGCGTTCCTCGCGCTCTACGCGACAGCGGTGCAGGGTGCGACCATCCATGTCGCGGGCGCCGAGCCGGTGGTGCTCGCCAATCGGGTGCAGTCCCCATCGATCCGCGGCAACCCGATCAAAGGTCCTTACCTGGTGCTGGTCGTGGTCGGCGAATATCCCGAGGCCGACGGCTATGCGGCGCTGCGCGCCTATGCGCAGCCCATCCTCTCAGGCCAGCGTTTCGTGCCGGTTGCCTCCGAATTCGAGCGATCTCTCTATCGCGGCCTGCTTGACGCGCGACGAGGGCTCGATCGCCTCGGTATTGATCTCGTGATCGAAAAGCCGCTCTTCGACCAGTTGACCCCGCAAGGCGCCTGTCGGCCCGACTTCCTGCTTGAAGCGCAGTCGAGAGAGACCGGCGAGATCCGGCAGCTGGTCGTTGCGGCGCAGAGCGCCCTCGACGAGAACTTTCTGGCGGTGAAGGCCGCCATCCATCCGCGCCTCGAGATGATCGCGCCGCTGATTAGCCTCGGGCCCGACGCGCTTGAGCGCGGTGCCGTACCGGATATCGTGCGAACCGCCTTAGGCCTGTGAGCCCGGCGCATCAGGCAATAATGATACGGCGAGCGCCCTCGCCTCTGCTCAGGACCAGCGGAGCGTCGCGGCGAACCATGCCACAATGCCCAAGGTGACCGGCGTCGACAGCAAATAGAGTTTCTGCCAGCGCCACCAGGTCCGGGGCAGAAACAATGCTGCTCCACGCACATCGTGAATTTGGCGCCAGGCACGCTCCTGAACCAGCTGTCCGAGAAGCACCCCGACCGACAGCGAAACTGCGAGCGCGCAGCACAGGCCGACGCCAACGTAAATCGCAAGCCAATTGGCAATTTCCATCTGCGTCAACTGCGCCATGAGTCTCTATGTCTTTCTTGCCATGTCCAGTACGCGCTTGAGACGACACCTGTTCCCGCGCGTTCGACACTTCCTAGCACAAGCATATTGGCAAATGGTTTAGCTCCAAAATGGTCTTAATTCAGCCTGTTGAACCCGCTCATTCTTTGCCCATCTTGCCCGGAGGGTGAATGAAAGCCGCACGGGGTGCCTGAAGCGTCGCAGGTTCGTGCGGAATCCCATGAAAGGCAACGGTTCAAGGGCGAAGAAGGCTGTGCTGGCTACGGTATTAGTGATCGTCTTCCAGGGGACGGAGAAGGTAGGCATCTATGACGATCGGCCAGCGGCCAGCGCGGCCTTGTGGAGCTTCGTCGAGGCGCATTGGGACGAGGCGCACCATGGTCCCGCGCCAGAAGCCCGAAGCGAGGCGCAACTGAACCTCTTCTTTGCCGGAGAGGGCGACAGCTATGTCATCGCGGAGGCGGATCTGGACGACGCAGCGCAGGCTCTCGGATCGCCGCTTTAATCAGACGACCGCACATTTCGGACGTCGGAATGATGTTTTATACATCATAACTGCGCCTTCATATTTGAGTGTAAAAGCCATATGATTCCTGGGGCTGTCTGCCGTCCAGCCTTGCCTCTCTTTTCGATAGCAGCGAGATGATCTTGCCTGCTTTCACCCGAACGCCATTCGATCGCCGTGATCGTCCGGCCGGCGCCCCGCCCGCCCAGTTCATCGGGCCGAAACGTCGAGACTGCGCTCTGCCCGAAACGCTGGGTACCGCCGCGCTACGCGGCGTGCGCGGCCGCTGTCCAAGGTGCGGCGAAGCGCACCTATTCTACCGATTCCTCAAACCTGTGACCATCTGCGCGCACTGCGGCCAGGACTGGAGCCATCAACGCGCGGACGACTTCCCGGCCTATGTGGCAATCATCGTGACCGGTCACCTCATGGCGCCCCTCATCATCGCGCTGGCCCGCGATTTCGCGCTCTCGGTCACCGCGATGATGGCGATCATCGTACCGCTGGCGCTTGTTCTGCTTCTTGGCCTGTTGCAGCCCGCCAAAGGCGCGATCATCGCGCTGCAGTGGTGGTGGGGCATGCACGGGTTCGAAAAGGAGCGAACAACAGGAGTGGCCGAGCCTGGGGACGATGGACCGTAGAGGTCGCGGCCCGCCTCAGACGACCTCGAAAACGCTGCCCTCTCCCGGCGCGCTGCGCTTGAGCGTGATCGTCCCGCCGTGGAGCTCGACCAACTGTTTGACGAGCGCGAGTCCGATCCCAAGTCCTTCCTGCGTGCGCTGGTTGGACCCATCGATCTGGGCAAACAGATCGAAGATCCGGGCCTGCATCTCCGCCGGGATGCCGACGCCCGTATCGGCGACCTCGATGCGGACCTGATCCTCTTCGCGCCTCGCGGAGAGGTGAATTTCTCCGCCCGCAGGCGTGTATTTGGCGGCGTTGGTGAGGAGATTGCCGACGACCTGCGCAAGACGGGCATGATCGGCCTCCAGCCAGATCGGCTCAGGCGCGACATCCTGGATCAGCTCATGGCTGGCCGCATCGATATGATGGCGTGATCCTTCGACGGCAAAGGTCAGCAGATCCTGGAGCAACAGATGCTCCTTCTTGAGCGCGATCTTGCCTTGGTCGATGCGTGCGATGTCGAGCAGGTCCTCGACCAGGCTGCCGAGATGCCGCACATATTTGCTCATTTGCCCGCGCACCATCGTGGCTGTCTCGGGATGCCGAGCTGATCCCCGACGAACCTGAGAGGAGCATCCGGGATGAATTCGCCGGGCTTCAGCAGCCGGCCGGGATAGCGCAAGGCACAGAGCTGTAGCGCAAAACCGAGTCGGTTGTGGGGACGCCTTCGGCTCGTGATGGCGCGCAGATCGTCGACACCGAGCGTCCAGTACCGCACCAGGTCGGCTTCGTTTTCGGACAAGGCGAACAACTCGGCATGTTGCGCCTCGGTCAGAACAGAACGGCGGGGCATCTGCTCAGGCCTTGGCTGGCCCCGTCCAGCCAATCCGATCAAGCGTGCCGATGAGGGTCGATCGGGGCACCTTGAAGGACCGGCACACTGACGCCTTGCTTGCACCAGCATTGAGTGCGTCAGTGATCTGCTCGATCGTTTCCGCGTTGATGCTAGGTGGACGCCCCCCGTGCCGACCGCGCCGCCGAGCTGCTGCCAAACCCGCCATCACCCGTTCGCGCGTGAGCGCGCGTTCATATTGAGCAAGCGCGCCGGTCTTTCAGGTCGGTGATGATCGTCAGAAGGTTGGCCAGGGATCGCCCGAGGCGGTCGAGCTTCCAAACGATCAGCGTGTCGCCATGCTTCAGGTACTCCAGGCAAGCCTTCAGCCCGGGGCGATCGTCCCGTGCGCCCGATGCTTTGTCGGAATAGAGATGACGCTCATCGACGCCGGCGGCGATGAGAGCATCGCGCTGCAGGTCGACCGACTGGCGATCGTCGACCGATGAGACACGCATGTACCCGATGAGCATGTACGACAAACCTCTGAATTGATGTTGTCGCGCATTAGATCAAGGCGACAGGGTTTGTCGTACATAATCGGGCGTCGTCATGGAACTGCAATCCGTTTGCGTCGTCCCCTGTCGGGAAACATGTGTTTGGCGACAGGGGCGAGCGCGGCAGGGGCCGACCAGACCCGGCCTTTCGTGACGGAGCGGCCAAGGTCGGCTTCTGGTAAAGTCAGACGCTCCTTGATTAAATCCATATATCCAATAACGTGGATATATGGACAACGACTCAGCCATCTCGGTCCTTGGCGCGCTCGCGCAGGGCACGCGCCTCGACGCATTCCGCCTGCTGGTCCGCCACGAGCCTGACGGCCTGGCCGCTGGCGAGGTCGCCAAGGCGCTCGACGTGCCGCAGAACACCATGTCGGTGCATCTCGCGACGCTGGCCCGCGCCGGGCTGATCCGGTCCGAGCGGCGCAGCCGCATCATCAACTACCGCGCCGATCTCGACCAGTTGAAGGCGCTGACCCTGTTTCTCGTGAAGGACTGCTGCGGTGGGAAGGCGGAGCTTTGCGAGCCGCTGATCGCCGAGCTCAACCCCTGCTGCTGAAGGCCGCCATGACCGTCGATATCATCATCTATCACAACCCCGAGTGCGGGACGTTGCGCAACACGCTGGCGATGATCCAGAACGCCGGCATCGAGCCGCACGTCATCGAGTATCTGAAGACCCCGCCCAACCGCTCGCGTCTCGTTTCGCTGATCGGTCGCATGGGGATCACGCCCCGCGCGCTGCTGCGCGAGAAGGGCACGCCCTATGCCGAACTTGGCTTGGGCGATCCGGCGCTGAGCGATGACCAGCTCATCGACGCGATGATCGAGCATCCGATCCTCATCAACCGGCCGATCGTCGTCTCGCCACTCGGCGTGAAGCTGTGCCGTCCGTCGGAAGAGGTGCTGGACCTGCTACCTTCCCGGCAGCGCGGCGCCTTCACCAAGGAAGACGGCGAGAAGGTCATCGACGACGCGGGCAACAGGATCGGCGCATGACCACTGCGGCGCCGGCGAAGCCGGCGATCAGCACATTCGAGCGCTATCTCAGCGTCTGGGTAGCGCTGTGCATCGTGGTCGGGATCGCGCTCGGCTACGCGCTGCCGGGCCTGTTCGGCGCGATCGCCACAGCGGAGGTGGCGCGGGTCAACCTCGTGGTGGCGGTGCTCATCTGGCTGATGATCATCCCCATGCTGCTGAAGATCGATCTTCGGGCGCTCGGCTCGGTCCGCCAGCATTGGAAGGGCGTCGGCGTCACGCTGTTCATCAACTGGGCGGTGAAGCCGTTCTCGATGGCGCTGCTCGGCACGCTGTTCCTGGGCTGGCTGTTTCGGCCCTTGCTGCCGGCGGGCGAGGTCAGCTCCTATATTGCCGGTCTGATCCTGCTCGCCGCCGCGCCTTGCACGGCGATGGTGTTCGTCTGGTCCAACCTCTGCGAGGGCGAGCCGACCTACACGTTGAGCCAGGTCGCGCTGAATGACGTGATCATGGTGTTCACCTTCGCGCCGCTGGTCGGCCTGCTGCTCGGCGTCGCGTCGATCACCGTGCCGTGGGACACGCTGCTGATCTCGGTGATGCTCTACATCGTCGTACCGGTCATCGTCGCGCAGATCGTCCGCAGTGCGGTGGTCGGATCAGGCGGACAGGCAGCACTGGACCGGCTGCTGGCCTGGCTCGGGCCGGTCTCGCTGCTGGCGCTGCTGACCACGCTGGTGCTGCTGTTCGGGTTTCAGGGTGAGGCGATCATCGCCCATCCGCTGGTCATCGCGCTGATCGCCGTGCCGATCCTCATCCAGGTCTATTTCAACGCGGGGCTAGCCTACTGGCTGAGCCGCCGGCTCGGTGTGGCATGGTGCGTGGCGGCGCCAGCCGCGCTGATCGGTGCTTCCAACTTCTTCGAGTTGGCGGTCGCCGCCGCGATCAGCCTGTTCGGGCTCAACTCGGGCGCGGCGCTGGCGACCGTCGTCGGCGTGCTGGTCGAGGTGCCGGTGATGCTGTCGGTCGTCTCGATCGTGAAGCGGACGCGGCCCTGGTACGAAGCGAGAGCGACGGCATGACCCAGATCTATTTCTCCGAGGCTCGGCACGCTGATGATATTCTGCGGCTCGCGCTTGGCGCCGCGCAGCTTCCGACCGACGATCTCGGCGGTCCCGACCAGATGTTCTTCAGCCTGTCCGACGACGAGGGTCTGATCGGGTTCATCGGTCTGGAGGGCAACGGTCCCGACCGACTGCTCCGCTCGCTCGTTGTCCTGCCGACCCGTCGCGGCAAAGGATATGGCCGGATGCTGGTCGAGCGCCTTGAAGGCGTTGCCGATGGCGCGGTCGAGCGGCTGCATCTTCTGACCAGCGGCACCGGGGAGTTCTTCCGCAGGCTCGGTTACGCCGATGCCGATCGCGATGCCGCGCCGGCGTTCATCGCCGCGACCGCGCAGTTCACGTCGCTGTGCGGTCCGCGCGCGACCTATCTCGTCAAGGATCTTGGATGACGCGCCTTCGTGAAGTGCCCGACGCCGACCATCTGCCCGCACTCGATCGTAGCATCGCCATCACTCGGCCCGCCGCCGGCATGGGCGACAATCAGCCGCCGCCGCGCATCCTGCTGTTGTACGGGTCGCTGCGCGAGCGGTCGTTTAGCCGGCTCGCGGCTGAAGAAGCGGCGCGACTGCTTATCCTCTTCGGCGCGGACGTGCGGATATTCGATCCGAGCGACCTGCCGCTCCCAGATCAGGTGAAGGGTGACGATCATCCGGCGGTCCATGAGCTGCGCCAGCACGCGCTCTGGTCCGAAGGCATGGTTTGGTGCAGCCCCGAGCGGCACGGCCAGATCACCGGCATCATGAAGGCGCAGATCGACCATCTGCCGCTGGAGTTCGGCGGCATGCGGCCGACCCAGGGCCGCACCCTCGCGGTCATGCAGGTGTCGGGCGGCTCGCAGTCGTTCAACGCGGTCAACACGCTGCGCCTGCTCGGCCGCTGGATGCGGATGATCACCATCCCTAACCAGTCAAGCGTGGCGATGGCGTTCAAGGAATTCGACGAGGCCGGCCGCATGAAGCCGTCGAGCTATTATGACCGCATCGTCGACGTGATGGAGGAACTGGTCCGGTTCACGATCCTGACCCGCCCGCACGCCGGCCAGCTCGTCGACCGCTATTCCGAACGGAAGGCTGTACAGGCAAAGCGTAACGCTGCCACCGATCTTGCGGTCCAAGCCGTTCTGTAGGCCAGCGCATCAATCATCGACTATTCGGAAAGCCAAGCCGCTATCGCCACGTTGCAGCATTACCTCCATCCTATTGTGCTCGGCCGGGAAGCATCGCTGTAAGAATATACTTCCCACTCCTCCTCGTTTCGAAAACAACACCGGCAAGGTGGAGGGCAATCAGAACGTACAGCAAATTCACCGCTGTCTCGTGCACTTCCTTCAAGGGCTTGTCCTCTGCGTCGTCGCCTGCCTCTTTCCGCTTAGAACCTTTGAGTACGACGCTGTCCCTGTCATCTGTGCCTCGACCAACGGCGTGGGACGGAGCCTCGCTAATCCATTTCGTGGAGGGCAGACCAGCCATGCCAATGCCGGTCGCTATGATGATACTAAGCGTTCCCCAAATAGCGTAGACCATCAATGCACCTAACGGATTGTGCGATGGATGGATTTCATTGTGTCCGGCTCTAATCTCCCGGATATGGGCAAGCGCTTTACGCGGGCTCGGTGGGAATGCTGTGAACCGTGCCTCTTTGGGCCCTACGAAACCCCAGAGCAGCCTAAGCGCCAAAACGGTTGCGAGGGCGTATCCCACCCAGACGTGTGGCCCCGAACCCTCTTCGGTGAAAATAGCATTCCCGATGACAGCAAGAACGATTGACCAATGGGTCACCTTAACGACGGGGTCCCATTTCGCCTTTGCTCGGGCTGAGTCTTTTAGGGGCCGGACTGGGGTTCCAGGCTTTGAACTCTGCATTTCAGATTCCTCCGCGTGAATGGGAAGATGACTTCATTCTCTACAGCGATTGCCAACCTACGCCCTCATGGCTCCTTCTCGTTACCTTGCCATATCGTATGAGAATCGATGAGTAATTTCACGATAGCTCGTGTCGCAGAGCTGCGCGCGTCTATGGCCAGCCGGTCCGCATCATGTGCTTGCCGCCTGGAATAGAGCAGATCGGACAGGTCGATGATGCCCCCTTCGTACCCGCGCTCCGTCCGTGTGGCGGCGTCGAGCGAACTTCTGGCGGCACCCTGGAGCCGCTGCCAAGCGACGTAGCGGCCAGAGGCGTTCGCCATATCAGTATCGGCCATCGCCAGCACCATCCGGCGCGCTTGCGCGAGATCCATAGAGGCAGCGGAGGCATTCGCTTCCGCCTGATCCTGCTGGAATTTCCGGTATCGTCCTCCCAATGGGATCGAGAAGACGACACCGACACCGCGTTCAATGCCAGAACGCTCGCTAAAGGCCCGGACGCCCAGCTGTGGGTCCGGCAACCGATCAGCCCTCGCCCGCCGTGCGACGACTTCAAGACGCAGAGCTTCGCGATCAGCAGCCCCAATTTCATGACTGCGTTGGATCACCAGATCATGAAGTGCGGTCAGGTCTTGAGAAGGCAGGACTGGATCTGCCAAGGATGGTGCCTCCGGCGGCAGGGCCAGATCGGGGAAGTTCGATTGCAGTAGCGCTCGCGCCTGTTCCATATCAGCCAGGCTGGCTGCCGCGACACCCTTCGCCTGATCGAGCGCCGCCTGGGCCTGGTCGGTGTCGAGCATCGATGCATCGCGTAGCTGGACTCGCCTCTTCACGGCAGCGAGACCACGTTCGAGTAATGCGACGTTCGATTGATCCGTACGATTGAGCTCGCTTGCCGTCAGCCAGTCGTACCAGAGCTGCGACAGATACAAGGCCGCCTGATGGCGCGTATCTTCCATCCGGTTTTGCGCGACTTCGACACCAAGCTGGCCTGCCTCGCGATCCAGGGCAGCCTTCCCGGGCAGGCGAAAGGATCGACTGACCGTGCCGTCGAACTCCGTATAATTCCGCTCCAGCCGCACGTCACGATTGATGTAGCTTCCGGTGAGCTGGACCTCGTGAGGGCCAACGCGGAGCATATCGCTCGCCGCCGATGCAGCGCCGACGCGCTTGCCCGCTGCTTCGACCGTCGGATGCCCGTCGAGCGCCTTCACCACCTGCTCCTCAGGCGGCAAGGACCATTGAAGACCCGTCGCTTGCGCGTGCGCGGCAGTTGCGAGCGCAGTCGCTATCGAGATGGATAGCGGCAAGAGGGCAGTCAGCTTCTTCATGAAATCCTCCCGCGCTCGATGATCGGCAAGGAGTGCCAGCGCACAGGTTGTTTGCGGCGCGATGAGGCAACCGCAGCGATTATGGCGGGGATCATGGAATCCTCGACCACGAGTTCGAATGCGATCCGATGGAGGACTCCTCTTACCTGCTCATGCGTTCCAGCATCGCTGAAGTCGCGGCCGAGAACGGCTTCCTCACGGCGATGGATCGGCGCGGACGCAACGGTTCGAATAGCCTCCACCAGAGTTCCCGCATCCGGAGGAGAACAGTGAAGGACCAGCAGAAGCTCAGCCATTGGCCAGCACCTCTTCGAAATCCTGCTCGCTGCGGCCTTCTCCGAACCTTTCGAAAAGGATCGGGAGAAGTACCAGAGTGAGCAGCGTGGACGTGACCAGCCCGCCGATGACCACAATGGCAAGCGGGCGTTGAATCTCGGATCCTGGACCCGTCGCGAACAGCAGGGGGACCAGGCCGAAAGCGGTAATACTCGCGGTCATTAGGACGGGACGGAGGCGCCGCTCGGCACCCAGGCGCACCGTCTGCGTCATGCTCTGCCCCTCCTGACGGAGCTGGCGGAAATAGGAGACCAGCACCAACCCGTTCAGCACCGCGATGCCAAGCAGAGCAATGAAGCCGACGGAAGCAGGCACTGACAGATACTCTCCCGATGCCCAGAGCGAGATCAGCCCTCCGACCATGGCGAAGGGAATGTTGACCAGGATCAGCGTGGCGGCCCGCAGCGAACGCAAGGTGGCGAGCAGGACGAAGAAGATAAGGAGCAGCGCGACGGGAATGACCATCATGAGCCGAGCCGATGCACGCTGCTGATTTTCGAACTGGCCACCCCACACGATGCGATAGCCGGCCGGGAGCGGCACCTTGCTCGCGACTGCGGCTTTCGCCTCGTCCACATAACCCACCAGATCACGACCAGAGACGAAGGCCTGGACCAGAGCGAAGCGGGAACCATTCTCATGGTCGAGCTTCACCGGACCCTGCGTATGCTTCACCTGCGCCATGTCGCTGACCCGGGCGAGCGTTCCACCCGGCGTCATGATCTGCAGGTCTTCAAACCGGGTCGCATCATTGCGGATGCTTTCGTCACCGCGGATGACGATCGGGATCCGCTTCTGACCTTCGGCGACGATACCGGACCGAACGCCTTCCACCTGCGCGCGCAAGGTGTCCTGCAACTGATCGATCGGCATGCCAAACCGGCCTGCGGCTGCTCGGTCGATGTCGAGCTGCAGGTAGTCCACGCTGTCGTTCGCGACCGTCAACACTTCCGTCGCGCCGCGCACCTGGCCCAACTCATGCTGCACGCGACCTGCAAGATCCGCGAGGACCGCCGAATCCGGTCCGAAAATCTTGACAGCCAGGTCGCCCCGGGCGCCGGTCAGCATTTCCGAGACACGCATTTCGATCGGCTGCGTGAAACTGGGCTGGATGCCAGGCAGGCCATCGACGGCCTTGCGGATCTGCTCCAGGACGAACTCCTTGCTGCCACGCCACTCAGACTGCGGCTTCAGACGGACGAAGGTGTCGGTCTCATTAGGTCCCATCGGATCAAGGCCGATTTCGTCAGCACCAACCCGCGCGATGACTTCCTGCACCTCGGGAACCCCCATCAACGCGCGCTCGACCGCCTTGTCGCCCTCAACGGACTGGGCAAGGCTGATGGAGGGCAGCTTCGTCAGCTGCACGATGACTGACCCTTCATCCATCGTCGGCATGAAGGTTTTGCCTACCGCTCCGTAGGCCAACCCGGCGAGGACCAGTCCAAGAGCCGACAGGCCGTAGACCAGGCGCTTGCGCGCAAAAGCGCCATTCAGAAGCGCACGGTAGCGAGGCGTTAGCCAGCGCATCACCCATGGTTCCCCATGATGTCCGCTTTTCAAGCCGAACGAGGCAAGAACGGGAACGAGCGTCAGCGCGAGCAGGAGCGATCCTGCCAGGGCGAAGACAATGGTGAGGGCAACCGGCGCGAACAGCTTGCCTTCCAGCCCCTGCAGCGAGAGCAGAGGAAGGAACACAAGCGCGATGATGATGATGCCCGCCGATACCGGCACCGTCACGTCGCTGGTTGCGCGGAAGACTTGGTGAAGGCGCGGATGGGAGTCATCCTGTTGGTGCGACAGACGCTCTACGACGTTCTCCACCACAACGACCGCACCATCCACAAGCATGCCGATAGCAATGGCCAGTCCACCGAGGCTCATGAGATTCGCGGACAACCCGGCCATGCTCATGAACAGGAACGTCACCAGCGCGGCCATCGGCAGTGTGACCGCCACGATCGCAGCGGCTCGCCAGTCACCGAGGAAAACGATCAGAAGGATCACGACCAGGACGGTCGCTTCCAGCAACGCCTCCTCAACCGTTCCAACCGCTCGGCCGATCAGATCGGACCGATCGTAGAAGACCGCGATGTGCGTTCCGGCTGGAAGGCCACGCTCGACCTCGGCCAGACGGTCTTTGACGCCGGTCACGACCTGCCGTGCATCGGCACCCCGAAGAGCGATCACAAGCCCCTCGACCGCCTCTGCCTTGCCGTTCTTGGACACCGCGCCATAGCGCGTCAGGCTGCCGGTCCCGACACTCGCCACATCTCCCAGGCGGACGATGCGCCCGTCACGGCTCGTTATGACCAGCGACTGGAGATCGGCCACGGATCGGATCGCGCCAACAGCCCGAACGATCAGGGATTCTTCGCCAGTGACGAGGCGGCCGGCTCCGTCGTTGCGATTGCCACTGTCGATAGCGGTCTTGATATCGGCAACGGATAGGCGGGCTCCGGCCAAGGCGAGAGGGTCGGGCCGGACCTCGAAGGTGCGGACATATCCACCAAGCGCGTTGACGTCGGCGACACCGGGCACAGTCCGCAGAGCCGGACGGATGGTCCAGTCGAGAAGCTCTCGCTTTTGCTGGAGGCTGAGCGGCCCCTCGATCGTGAACATGAAGATATCGGACAGAGGCGTGGAAATCGGCGCCAGGCCACCCGACACGCTCGCCGGCAAATCCGCCATCACTCCGGACAGGCGCTCCGCCACCTGCTGACGCGCCCAGTAGATATCTGTGCCATCGGTGAAGTCGATGGTGATATCGGCGATCGCATATTTGGCGGACGAACGCAGGATAGACTGCCGGGGAATGCCCAGCATCTCCATCTCGATCGGGGCAATGACGCGGCTTTCGACCTCTTCCGGCGTCATGCCGGGAGCCTTGAGAATGATCTTGACCTGCGTCTGCGCTATATTGGGATAAGCATCCACGGGTAGCTGAACGAAGGCCCATGCGCCGAGGCCGGCGACAGCCAGAGCAAGCGCTACGACGAGCAGGCGATAGGACAGAGCCTTCGCGACGAGTGACTGAAGCATGGGCCCGACCTATTTCGAGATGGCGAGCGCTTTGAGCGCGCTTGTGCCCGTAGTGACGACGTTCTCACCGACGCTGACGCCGGTCAGGAGGAGGACTTGGCCATCCACCGCGCCGCCCTTTGTCACCTCGCGCTGAACATAACCGCCCCGGACCGCGACGAAGACCACCGACTTGCCGTCTGTATCTACTACGGCCGCGGCAGGCAGGACGACTGCGCCTCTCGGTGCAGGCCCGAATATCGTGACATTGCCGGTGGCGCCTGCAATGACCCCTGGAGCAGCGGGAAGGCTCGCCTTCAGCGAGGCAGATCGCGTCATCGCGTCGATGGTGCTGCCGACAGATGTGACGGTGCCAGAAAGCGCGCCGAGTTTGACCGTCATGCCCGGTCTGATCTGTCCAACAAGCCGCTCGGGAACCTGGGCGACGACTTCGTAACGGCCATTCGCATCGATCACATAGGGAGCAGTCGTCCCGTCCAACGGGTCGCCTGTCTGGATCTTGGCACGCGTGATTCTGCCCGCGATCGGAGCTGTCAGCGTGTAGGTGCCGCTGCTCCCATGCCCGCCGACAAGGCTGAGAATGCGGCTTTTCTCGCGAACGTCCGCACGCGCCTCCATGGCCACTGCGCGGGCTTCGTCGGCTCGCGCTCCGGCAATCACCCCTTCCTTGTCCAACTGGGACAGCCTGGCGGCACTCGTCTGCGCGACGCCCAACCGTGCATTTGCACGCGCAAGATCGGCACCCAGCGTAAGAATGTCACGGCTCGAAACCACGGCCAGTGGTTGCCCGGCCCGTACGCTGTCGCCTTCCACGACCATGGTGCGCATCACCACACCCGGAAGTGTCGCGGTCACCGCCACCCGCGCGTTAGCGGGCGGACTGATCGTGGCGGGGAGATCGGCGATCGGCGCTTCTGATGCAGGCAATGCCGGAGAAGCCTTGATGCCGAGCAATCTCGCCCTGTCCGGCAGCACGGCAAGCATGCCGGCAGGCTTCTCGGTCTTGACCTGCGTTCCCGCCGAGACCGTTTCCGAGCGAGGAAACATAGTCCAGCCCAGGCCCGCGACTGCGACGGCTACAATGGCGCCGCCCACCAGATATTTGCGTCCGTTTTCCATTTCGCCGCGATATCGGGTTCAACCTGACGGCGTCTTGACGATGGATAATTACTGCGGGCGGAAATCCAGGATGAGTTCTCTCAAGGTCTCGCTCGTTCGAATATGACCGTTATGTGCGCTCATAATCCGATGGGTTATGGAGAGGCCGAGACCCGCGCCATGGGGGCTAGCATGGTCTGCACGCTGATGGCGGCGGATGAGTTGCGCCAATTTCTCTTCGCTGAGGCCGGCGCCTTGGTCGCGCACCCTGATGATCGCTCCGGGCCCGGATATGATCGTCACGGTTCCGCCCATGGGCGTCGCGCGGACGGCATTTTCAATGAGGTTTCGAATCCCTGCGCCGATCGCTTCCCTGTGGCCGTATATCATTGGCATCTGGCCTTCGGACTCTATCGCGATCTCGCGCCCTTGCGCGATGACGGTCGCTGCCAGGGACGAGACACTGTCTTCAGCTAAAGTCTCGAGATCGAGTGGCTCAGGCGTCATGGGCATGGTGGCGTCCGCGTCGATCTGCGCGAGTAGCAGGAGCTGATCCACAAGACGGCGCATGGCGCTGACCTGCGCCTTCAGAGGATCTCCATCCGAACCCTCGCGTCGATCGAGCTCGAGAGACAAAATGGCCAACGGCGTCCGCAATTCGTGGGCGACGTCAGACGCAAAATCCGCCTGTTGCTGGGCTGAGGCGTCGAGTCGGTGAAGCAGATTGTTGATGGACCGCACGAACGGTTTCGCTTCAGTAGGAATATCGGCTTCATCGATCTGCATCCCGCGTTCGGTCGGTGCGGTTTCGATATGACGCGCCGCTTTGCTCAGGGGCTCGAATGCCGTTCTGATGACCCATGTGGTTGCAAGGCCCATTGGCAGGATCAGCACCACCAGTGGGATGAGAACATGATCGAACAGTTCCGTCGATGCCGCGTCGCGCATGGTCGGATCGAGCAAGGCGCTAAACGGTATGCCATATTCCGAGAGGACAGCGTAGATCAGCGACACCGTACCGATGGCGCCAACCAGCAGCAGGCCACCGATGAGCCGATGGCCAACCGAAAGACGCTTCAGCACGGTTCCCGGTCTTCCAGCAAGTAGCCTAGTCCCTTGATCGTATGGAGCATGTTGCGAGCTCCGCATTCCTCAAGTCGACGACGCAGCCGCGAGATTGCGGCATCCACTGCATTAGGGGATATCTCGTCTCGAAAACTATACAGGGCATTTTCGATACGAGATCGACGAACGACTGCACCAGCCTCCCGCATGAGTAACTCAAGCAGGCTGGTCTCGCGAGGTGACAGATCGATGGCCTTACCCTGATACCGCGCGCGATGAGCGCTCGTGTCATAGGATAGGCTGCCCACCTCCAGCACGGGCGCTGCCCGGGCTCCCGGACGGCGAAGTAGTGCCCGAATCCTCGCCGCCAGCTCATCCGCCTCTACCGGTTTGACGACATAGTCGTCAGCGCCGCCGTCCAGTCCATCGACCCGCTGCTGGAGCGAACTGCGGGCTGTCAGCATCAGGACCGGTACGGCAAGGCCCGCGTCACGCCTCTTCTTGATCCAATGTACGCCGTCACCATCGGGCAAGCCCAGATCGAGGATGAGTGCATCATACTGAGCCGACCCAAGAACCAGATCCGCCTCCGCTGCCGAATAGGCACAATCGCATA
Organism: Novosphingobium oxfordense; assembly: GCF_044029435.1. Taxonomy (NCBI): domain Bacteria; kingdom Pseudomonadati; phylum Pseudomonadota; class Alphaproteobacteria; order Sphingomonadales; family Sphingomonadaceae; genus Novosphingobium; species Novosphingobium oxfordense. Next base: position 200,700 of record NZ_CP147006.1, read on the forward strand.
CGAATTTCCGACGCGTAAGGCCCTCCGCCGTCAGATCTGCCAGGTGGCGATTGTCTTCAATGATCAGAATGCGCATGCTCTCATCCGGCGATGGTTTTACCCGGCATATTACCGAACCGATCTGACATCGTCCTGACCATATGAATTTCTTCTGACGCTTGTGATCCGATGGGGCGTCGCGCCTCCAAATTTGTGCGGATCGAGCTTGCCGGACTGGCACGAGATAGCGAACAGGCTATAATTCGGGTCAAAGAAATGGCTTGGCTTCAAAGGGGATTACGATGCGCAGCCACCGGGAAACCCATCTCGTCTCTCGTATCGGATGGCTTCGTGCCGCGGTGCTAGGCGCCAACGACGGCATCGTATCCACGGCTAGCCTGATGATCGGGGTCGCTGCGTCCGGTTCCTCCCGTTCTTCTATGTTGATATCGGGTATAGCGGGGCTGGTAGCTGGCGCGATGTCGATGGCTGCGGGCGAATACGTGTCGGTAAGCTCTCAGTCCGACACCGAGGCGGCGGACTTGCGCCGGGAGCAGCAGGAAATCGCTGCCAATCCCGATGCGGAATTGGCAGAGCTGGCTGGCTTCTATGTTCAGCGAGGCGTCGACGAAAAGACCTCGCATGAGGTTGCGAAACAACTCATGGAGCATGACGCACTGGGTGCTCATGCTCGCGAAGAACTCCACATCACCGAGATGACTGCCGCACGCCCGATCACAGCGGCATTGACGTCTGCCTCGACGTTCACGGCCGGAGCCCTGCTGCCTCTCATCCTTGCGGCTTTGCTTCCGGCGTCGCTCACCGTAACAGGCGAAGCGCTGGGATCGCTCCTGTTCCTGGCGCTCCTGGGATGGGTGGGAGCTGCCGCTGGCGGTGCAAACCCGCTCAAACCTGTCGGTCGTGTGGTGTTCTGGGGGGCGTTGGCCATGGGTTTGACCGCTGGCATTGGCAGCTTGGTCGGGAAAGCAATTTAGGACAAAGGCCCAAAAGCTGCGCACATGAAACTTCTTCTACGACGTTAGGAGCGTGTCGCTTGTAGCGACCACCGCAGCACTCGCTACAAAGCCAAACGAGGCAAACAGCGCGTAAATATCTTAATCAAGCACTTGAGCAAATCCGGCCACGCCTTCAGGTAATGATGGACGACGCTCCGGTTTGGCAGACGGCCGGATTTCTTCGACCTTACCCAGGCCTCCGAAAATCGCTTCCATTGTTCGGACGCACAAAGCGACCCCCTCGTCAGCAAGCGCATACCAAACGAGTTTGGCCTCCTTTCTCGTTTGAACGAGATTGGCCCGGCGTAACTCCCCTAGCTGTTGGCTGAGTGCTGGTTGGACAATGTCTGTCGCTTCGCCGATCTCCGAGACGTTGCGCTCCCCGCGCAACAGGCAAGAGAGGATCATGAGGCGCTGTGGTTGCGCAAAAACCTTGAGCTTCTCGGACGCGACGGTCGCAGCTTCACGGTCCTCGTAAAAGGCCTCGTTCATAGCGCGTCCGCGAAGCGGCAAAACCAGTCCTGGCGATCTTCTGCGATGTCAGATGGTGGACAGAGCAAAGGCTGTCCGTCCCGCCACCCTTCAGGCGCAAGTTTCTGGGCACTGCCCACCACTTGCAGTGCTTTAAGCAACCGCAGCATCTCATCGACCGATCGCCCAACATTATGGGGGTAGCATGTGATCGCCCTTATGACCCCTTCGGGATCGATGAAGAATGTCGAACGCATAGCCATGCTGTCAGCAGATTGCTCGTCAACCATGCCATAGGCATGCCCAATCGCCATGCTCGGATCCTCGATTATCGGGAAGCGGACATCCGCTCCGAGCGTCTCTCGGATCGCTCTGACCCACGCCATGTGCGAGTAAAGGCTGTCGACTGACAGTCCCAACAGCGACGTTTCAAGGGCATCAAATTCCGACTGCCGACGGGCGAGTTCAGCGAATTCGGTGCTGCAAACTGGCGTGAAGTCAGCGGGATGGGAAAAAAAGATCACCCATCGTCCACGCAACTTTGAAAGCTGAATTTCGCCCCCGGTCGAACGGGCGCGAAAGTCTGGCGCGGGCTCTCCAATGCGCGGTGAGCGAGATTCAATTCTTTGGGCCATTTCCATGACGTCTCCTTCGACGCTCCTCCCTCTTGACGCAACAAGATTATTCGATTACACGATATATGTAAATGTGAATTTGTGAGGTTTTCCGTGGCCGACTCCGCTCTTGCAGCCGCCTCATCGCAGATCTCAGCCGCTCAAACGGGCACCCCCCAGATCAAGGCGTTCTTCGACGAGCCGACCTTCACGGTGACCTATGTTGTTCATGATCCCGAGAGCCGCCACGCTGCGATCATCGACAGCGTGCTGGACTATGACCCCGCCTCGGGTCGCACCTCCTTCTCCTCGGCAAACGCGCTCGTCGCTTTTGTCGAGGAGAAGGGGCTTGCTATCGACTGGCACCTGGAGACGCACGCTCACGCGGATCACCTGTCAGCTGCGCCATATCTGAAGGAGAAGTTGGGCGGGCAAATCGCCATTGGCGAGCAAATCATCACGGTGCAGCAGACATTTGGTAAGCTTTTCAATGCGGACACCGATTTCGAGCGCAACGGTTCCGACTTCGATCATTTGTGGAAAGACGGTGATCACTTCCGGATCGGCAATCTTGATGTAACCGTGCTGCATGTGCCGGGGCACACGCCGGCCTGTATCGCCTATGTGATCGGCGACGCCGTCTTTGTCGGCGATACCATGTTCATGCCCGACTACGGCACGGCACGTGCTGATTTTCCCGGTGGCGATGCCCGAACCCTCTATCAATCTGCGATGCGGCTTCTGTCGCTCCCGCCGGAAACGCGGCTGTTCATGTGCCACGATTATCTTCCGGAAGGGCGCAAGGACTATGTCTGGGAAACGACCGTAGAGGCCGAGCGCCAAGCCAACGTCCATATCCATGACGGGGTAAGCGAAGACGAATTTGTCGCGATGCGCGAGGCCCGCGACAAGACGCTCGCGATGCCGCGCCTCATTCTGCCTTCTGTCCAGGTGAACATGCGCGCCGGTCATTTCCCGCCTGCCGAGGACAATGGCGTCACGTACCTCAAGATTCCGGTCAACGCAGTATGATGCTGCCCGGCTTCCCCAATGCCACCCCCGTCGCGGGGTTGGTTGGCGGCCTGCTGATCGGGCTTGCGGCAGCGATCATGCTGCTCGGACTTGGTCGCATCGCTGGTGTAAGCGGTATGTTGGCCCGCGCGTCGGGAATTTCCGATACGGGCGCACCGCGCGCCATAGCGCTCGCGTTCATCGCCGGACTGCCGCTTGGTGCGCTCCTCGTCATACTGTCTTCCAGCAGTATCAGACCGCTTTTTACAGGATCAGTCCTGCAACTGGTCATTGCCGGACTGCTCGTAGGTTTCGGCACGCGCCTTGGTTCAGGTTGCACGAGCGGTCACGGGGTCTGCGGTCTCTCCCGACTTTCGCGCCGGTCGATGGTCGCAACGCTGACCTTCATGGTCAGCGGCTTCGCCACCGTTGGGCTGATGCGCGCTTTCGGTTTCATCAACGGATAGTCGGAGGACACCGGACATGAAGAGGAATATGGGAACGGTCGATCGGATGCTGCGCACCATCGCAGCCTTGGCGATCGGTTATCTCTGGTGGACCGGAACGATCAGCGGGGACCTCGGTGTCGGCTTGGCGATCGTCGCAGTTATATTCCTTCTGACAAGCGCGGTCAGCTTCTGTCCGCTCTACCGCCCGCTCGGCCTTTCAACCTGCGGCACTGGGAAGTGAAGGTCCCTGCCATCTCGTTGCTAGCGGGCACCTTGTTCGGAGCTGGGCTCACCATATCCGGCATGGCTGACCCCGCGCGGGTGCGCGCCTTCCTCGATCTGTTCGGGGCCTGGGATCCCACGCTTGCCTTCGTGATGGTCGGTGCGATGGTGCCGATGGCGATCGCCTGGTTGGTCCAGAAGCGGATGCCGCGACCGATCGTCTGCGAGGCGTTCGACTTGCCCGGTACAAGCTTGCTGGATGCCAAGTTGCTTGGCGGAGCGTCATTATTCGGGATCGGTTGGGCGATCGGGGGACTATGTCCCGGCCCCGCACTTGCCGACCTTGCCATCGCACCAATTGAAGCCGGAATTTTCGTCGCCGCCATGCTCGCCGGCATGACCGCGCACCGCATCATTACAAAATGAAAAGAGGCCCGCTTCAGAGCGGGATCGAGGAGAAGCCATGGACATCAAGCCGCTCAATCGGGACTTTGCAATCTCCCCGCAGATTGATCTCGCCGACCTTCCGGCAATCGCCGCCCAAGGTTACAAGGCGATCATCTGCAATCGACCTGATAACGAGGAGAAGGGTCAGATTGCCGCTACGGAGCTTCGTGAAGCTGCCGAACGACTGGGCTTAGAGTTCGCGCATGCGCCCGCAGTCTCGGGGGCGATTACCGATGCGAATGTCGAGGCCATGGCAAGTGCGCTAGCGCGCCTTCCTAGGCCGATTCTCGCCTTTTGCCGCTCCGGCGCGAGGTCGACGAAGTTGTATGACCTCGCCTCCTCTCGGAGCCAATCGGCCCCTGTAGTCCATATTCACGATGTCGTGATTGTCGGCGGCGGTGCAGCGGGGATTGCGACGGCAGCAAGCCTTCTAAAGCGCAATCCGAAGCTCGATATTGCAGTTATCGAGCCATCCGAGGAACATTATTATCAGCCCGGTTGGACTATGGTCGGCGCCGGTGTCTTCGAGAAAGAGTTCACACGGCGCACCGAAGCGCAGGTCATGCCGAGCCGAGTGAACTGGATCCGCGCAGCAGCCTCGGATTTTGCCCCCGACGAAAACAAGGTGACCCTCAGTGATGGCGGCGAAGTCCGCTACCGTGTTCTCGTTGCCTGTCCGGGTATCAAATTGGATTGGAACGCTATTCCGGGCTTGGCCGATACGATCGGCAAGAACGGCGTGACGTCCAACTATGGCTATGATCTTGCGCCCTACACCAACAGACTGGTGAAGCAATTTAAGGGCGGACGGGCGCTGTTCACCCAGCCCGCAATGCCTATCAAGTGTGCCGGCGCGCCGCAAAAAGCGATGTACCTTTCCTGTCATCGCTGGGAGAAGGCAGACGTCCTGAAAGACATCGACGTCCAGTTCCACACCGCCGGCGCGGTGCTGTTCGGCGTTGCCGCCTATGTCCCGGCGCTGATGGAATATGTCGAGCGCTATGGCGCGCACCTCAATTTCGAATCGAAGCTCGTCGCGATCGATGGCGCCGCAAAAGTGGCGACTTTCGAGCGCAAGGGTAGCGACGGCACCCGACGCGTCGAAGAGCGCTTCGACATGATTCACGTCGTGCCGCCACAGGTCGCGCCGGATTTCGTGCGCACCAGTTCCCTCGCAGCAGCCTCCGGTTTCATCGAAGTCAACGAGGCGACGCTTCAACATGTGCGCTATCCCAATGTATTTGCATTGGGCGACGCCTGCTCCGCCTCGAATGCCAAGACCGCCGCTGCGGCGCGCAAGCAGGCGCCGGTTGTCGCGGTCAATGTACTTGCCGCGCTCGAGGGCAAGCCGCCGACCGCTGACTATGACGGCTATGGCTCCTGTCCGCTAACGGTCGAGGCCGGCAAGATCGTGCTCGCCGAGTTCGGCTATGGCGGCAAATTGCTGCCCAGCTTTCCCAACTGGCTGATCGACGGAACGAGGCCGTCGCGCCTGTCCTGGCTCCTGAAGGATACGATCCTGCCGCCGATTTACTGGCATGGCATGCTCAAGGGCCGAGAATGGATGGTCACGCCACACGCGATCAAGACGGCGCACTGAGCCATGCTGGAACCAATGCAATATGCTCTGGGCGGCCTGTCAGGTGCACTTGTCGGGTTTGTGCTTGGACTGGTGGGTGGTGGTGGCTCGATCCTTGCCGTGCCCCTGCTTCTGTATCTTGTGGGGATACGCAATCCACATGAGGCCATCGGCACCAGCGCGCTCGCCGTCGCGGCTAACGCACTTGCCGGGCTCTGGAGCCATGCCCACGCCCGCACCGTGAACTGGCGATGCGGCGGCATCTATGCGGCCGCCGGCGTCGTCGGCGCGCTCGGCGGCTCGACGCTCGGCAAGAGCATAGATGGGCACAAGCTGCTCTTCTTGTTTGCGATTCTAATGATCGTGGTGGCGGTCCTGATGTTCCGCGGACGCGGTGACCAAGGGGTCGAAGGCGCACAGTGCAATCGGGAGAATGTCGGCAAGGTCGTCAGCTACGGTCTCGGTACTGGCGCCTTTTCCGGCTTCTTCGGGATCGGTGGCGGTTTCCTTATCGTGCCGGGCCTGATCGCTTCGACCCACATGCCCATACTACGCGCGATCGGCACGTCGCTTGTCGCGGTCGCGGCCTTCGGCCTGACGACAGCGCTCAACTACGCGCTCTCGGGCTATGTCCTGTGGGGCCTGGCCGGCGTGTTCATGGTCGGCGGGGTTGTCGGTAGCGTGATCGGTACGCAAGCGTCGCAAGTGCTGGCAGCTGAAAAGGGTCGGTTGAACAGCCTATTCGCAGTCTTCGTGCTCGTCGTCGCCATCTACATGCTATTCAAGAGCTGGTCCGAACTAGCCAGCTGAACGGGGATATTCATGGACGCCATCATTCTTGCAAGGGCGCAATTCGCGTTTACAGTGAGCTTTCACTTCCTCTTCCCGGCCTTTTCTATCGGGCTGGCGAGCTATCTGGCGGTGCTCGAAGCCCTGTGGCTGAAGACCGGCAAGGGTGTTTATGCCAACCTGTTCCGCTACTGGTTGAAGATCTTCGCCGTCGTGTTCGCGATGGGCGTCGTCTCGGGCATCGTCATGTCCTATCAGTTCGGCACCAACTGGTCGGTATTCTCCGACAAGGCAGGTCCGGTCATCGGCCCGCTGATGGCCTATGAGGTGCTAACCGCCTTCTTCCTCGAGGCCGGGTTCCTTGGCGTCATGCTGTTCGGGATCAACAAAGTCGGGCGCAAGCTGCACTTTGTCGCGACGCTTGCAGTCGCGCTTGGCACCTTCATCTCCGCATTCTGGATCCTGGCGGTCAACAGCTGGATGCAGACGCCGGTGGGGTATGAGATCGGCGCAAACGGCCAGTTCCTGCCGGGACCGAGCTGGCTGACAATCATCTTCAATCCCAGCTTCCCCTATCGGCTCTTTCACACGGTCCTTGCCGCCTATTTGACGACAGCTTTCATCGTGGGTGCCGTCGGAGGATGGCATCTCCTAAAGGACCGCACCAATCCCGGCGCACGCAAGATGTTCTCTATGGCGATGTGGATGGCGGCGCTCGTCGCTCCGATCCAGATCTTCGCCGGCGACATGCACGGGCTCAATACTCTCAAGCACCAGCCGGTGAAGGTGATGGCGATGGAAGGCCATTTTCAGAGCCACCCGCACGGTGCGCCTTTGATCCTGTTCGGTATTCCCGACAGCGCGAAGCAGCGGGTGGATTATGCCGTCGAGATACCGAAGGCGTCATCGCTGATTCTCAAGCACAAACTCGATGCGCCCTTGAGGGGGCTCGACACCGTGCCACCAGCTGATCGTCCGCCCGTCGGTATCGTCTTCTGGGCCTTTCGCGTAATGGTCGGGATCGGTTTCGCGATGCTCGGGATCGGAATGCTGAGCCTCATCGCGCGCTGGCGCAAGGCGCTCTACGACTGGCCTCTACTGCATCGCTTTGCTGTGCTGATGGGGCCGTCGGGACTGATCGCAGTGCTGTCCGGCTGGATCGTGACGGAAGTCGGACGGCAACCCTTCACAATCTATGGTCTGTTGAGGACCGCCCAAAGCGCTTCACCGCTGGATGCTCCTGCGGTCGCTACCTCTTTGCTGGCATTTGTGGTCGTCTATTTCACCGTTTTCGGCATGGGCATTTTGTATCTGCTTCATCTGATGAAGAAGCCACCTGAGGCGCATGAAACGCCGTTAGGCGATGCGCCTATTCGCAGCGCGGGCATCACGCCCGCGCCGGCCATAATCGAGGGAGCATCGTCATGATCGATCTCAGCGTCATCTGGGCCTGTATCATCGGCTTCGCCATTATCGCCTATGTCGTGATGGACGGCTTTGACCTCGGCATCGGTATCCTGTTCCCCTTCTTCAAGGTCGGGCAGGACCGCGACACGGCGATGAATAGCATCGCGCCTGTCTGGGACGGCAACGAAACCTGGCTGGTGATGGGCGTAGGCGGCCTGTTTGCCGCATTTCCGTTGGCCTATGCCATCATCCTTCCCGCGCTTTACGCGCCTATGATCGCCATGCTGCTGGGGCTCGTGTTTCGCGGCGTGGCATTCGAGTTCCGCTGGCGCGATCCGGCGCATCGCGCCTTCTGGGACAGGGCGTTCACGACAGGCTCGGTAATCGCCACCTTCGCGCAGGGCGTTGCGCTCGGGGCGCTGCTGCAGGGCATCACGGTCGACGGGCGCAGCTATGCCGGGGGCTGGTGGGAGTGGCTGTCGCCCTTCAGCCTCCTGACCGGCGTCGGGCTGCTAGTCGGCTATGCCCTGCTCGGGGCTTGTTGGCTCAACTGGAAGACTGAAGGCGGGTTGCAACGGCAGACGGTGACCTATGCCGGGCGGCTTGGCATCGGCCTGCTCATCATGATCGGCGTGATCAGCCTCGCAACGCTGCGGCTCGAAACGCAATACTTTCAGCGCTGGCTGAGTTTCCCGGGCGTGGTCGCGACAGCGCAGGTGCCGCTCGCCACGCTCGTCGTAACATTCCTGTTTTATCGTAGCCTCCGATTGAAGCGCGATGCGCAGCCTTTCTTCTGGGCGTTGGCCCTGTTTGGGCTATGCTTGGTCGGCCTTGGTGTCTCGATCTGGCCCGATGTCGTTCCGGCGCGGGTGACGATCTGGGAAGCTGCAGCGCCCGTCCGCAGTCAGTTGTTCATGCTGGTTGGAGCCTCGATCATGGTGCCCGTGATCCTGGCATATACGGCTTGGTCCTATTGGGTTTTCCGGGGCAAGGTTGGCATTGAGGGGTATCATTGATGCCGCTCTGGCTGAGTCGCCTTGGATGGTTTTTCGGCATTTGGGCTGCTAGCGTTTTCGCGTTGGCGCTTGTGGGCGGAATGCTCCGCTGGTGGCTACGCTAAATGGCCCCTCGCCATAGGTGAGGGGCCAACACTCAAATTTCGGTATTTTCGGGCGTCTTCCACGTCGATCCCGAGATAGCTAACCATATTCTCGATCTTGCTATGGCCGAGCAGGATCTGGACAACCCGTAGATTGCCGGGCGCCCTGTATGTGATCGATGCCTTCGTTCGGCGGAGTGAGCGGGTGCCGTATTCGCTCCGCATCAGGCCAACTCCTGTCACCCATTCATCGACAAGCCGAGCATACTGCCGAGACCGTTCGTCGGGAGGTGCGGGAACGTCGGCTTGTAATCAGGGCTGCCGTTTAACATGTCACAGGCGAACGTCGGGAATGTCCCAGACCACGTCAATCAACGTGGTGTACGACAAACAGGTGTTTTTCGACCCCTCCGAGCCTTAACGTATATCTGTGCCCGTTTTATGTGACACCCCCGATCCGCGCAGCAGTTCCAGTGCAGAAACCGGTTGACCGAGCGCTGCTGCCAAAAGCTTGAGCACGGCCTCGTTCGCCTTGCCACCTTCAGGCGTCGCTGTCGTCCGGACCTGCAAGATGCCGTCTCCGGTCGGCACGATGATGGCATCGGCGGAGGCATTGGGCGTCACGCGAATGGAAAGCCGACCCGCGCCATGGCCGCGCAAAGCCGTTTCGCTTTTGGGGATGGGCCCAAAGGCAGCTTGATCCAGGACATTGCGGGCTGCCCGCCCCCGCGTCACGCCAGCCCCGCTTAAGCGCGCCGGCGCACTGCGCGAGACAGCCAGAGAGCGACAAATCATGACCGGCGGTCCTCGGCCGCACTGGGCTGCTGATCAGCCCGACGCGCCGCTTCCCTGTTCTGCCGATCATGGGCGCGGCCGCCGGCCACGGTCACGGCGAAGAACAGCACCATCAGGACGAGGGAAATGATGACGATGGCTGCGATGATCATAATGCGTGCCGGCCCTTTTGGATTCCGTAGGGCCCGCTCCCGGCGGGAGACAAGCTTACGACCCGCAGCGGCATGGCGCCTCGCTCATGTAAGTACCATCTATCGATAGAGGCTGTGAATATAGAGATTTGATGTTCTATACATCAGCGGCGGCGCGCGCCGAAGAAAAGCGGTACGGCCCCGGACCCGCTACGAAGCGGACCCGGGCCGTACATCTTGGCCTCGGCAGCGCGCCTTGGCCATTTCGTCTCGGCGGTTGCGGCCGCCTGCGACACGCTCAAACAGGGCCTTCAGATCGGGCCGCTGCCGCGCAGAAGAACCCGGCCAAGCCTTTCAGAAAAGGCGCGCGGATCGAGCGGCAGTTCGCCGTCGGCGATGCGGGCCTCGTCGAACAGTAGATGCGCTGCATCCTCGCGCAAGTCGGCCTGCTCTGCACCTACCGCGCTGAGCCTGGTGACGAGGGCGTGCCGGGGATTGATCTCGAGGACCGGCTTGCTCACCTGCGCAAGCTGCCCCGCGCCCGCCAGCAGCCGCTCCATCTGCCGGTCCATGCCATGTTCGGGCGCTACCAGGCATACAGGGCTGTCGGTCAGCCGTTCCGACGCGCGGACATCGGATACCACATCGCCCAGCGTCGCCTTGACGAAGTCGATGAAGCCGGCGACCTCGTCCGATGTTTCCGCCGGCGGTTGTTCGCCATCGGCAAGGGGGATGAGCCCCAGATCCGACATCCCCTGCGTCACCGACTTGAACGGCTTGCCTTCGAAATCCGGCGCTCCGGTCACCCAGAAACCGTCGATTTGATCGGTCAGCAGGAGCACTTCGATGCCGCGCGCGCGGAAGCCCTCGAGCTGCGGCGAGGAGGCGAGCCGCTCGATGTCGGAACCCACTGCATAATAGATCGCGGTCTGGTTCTCTTTCAGATCGGCAGCATAGTCCTTGAGCGAACGCCATTCATTGTTCGACGTGCTGGTCTTGAAGCGGGCGAGCCCCAGCAGCGTCTCGCGCCGGGCGTAATCCTCGTAGATACCCTCCTTCAAGACGGACCCGAAATTCTCCCAGATCTTGAGATACTTGTCGCCATCGCTGTTCGAGAGCTTTTCCAATTCGCTCAGCACGCGGTTGGACACACCCTTCTGGATGGCGGCCAGAACCGGGCTCTCCTGGATCATCTCGCGCGAGACGTTGAGCGGCAAGTCCTGCGAGTCCACCAGTCCGCGCACAAAGCGCAGGTAGCGGGGCAGGATCTGCGCCTCGCCCGTGATAAACACCCGGCGGACATAGAGCTTCATCCGCCCCGCCCGATCGGGGTCGAACAGGTCGAAGGGTCGCATCTCAGGCACAAAAGCGAGCACATTATATTCGTGCACACCCTCGGCGCGGTAGTGCAGCGTCAGTGCGGGGGTGTCGAACTGTCCGGCGTTGGTCCTATAGAAGTCGGTATAGTCTTCCTCGCTGATCTCGGACTTGGGCCGCGTCCAAAGCGCCGCGCCATCGGCAATCTGCGCCGGCTCCGCATCGGGCTTGTCCTTGAGGACGATCGGCACCGGGACATGGCCCGACTGCGCCTTGATCTTGGGCTCCACGCTGAAGCGCCGGGTATAGTCGGCCGCATCTTCCTTGAGATGAAGAATGACGCGCGTTCCGCGCGCCGGAGCCTCGGCCGGATCAGCATCCCCGATCGAGTAGGTGCCCAAACCATCCGACGTCCACAGGCCAGCACCATCCTCACCAGCACGGCGCGATAGCACATCGACCTTGTCCGCAACCATGAAGGCGGAATAGAAGCCGACGCCGAACTGGCCGATGAGCTGGCCGCCCTCGCCATCCTTTTTGGCGGCGATCTGTTCCATGAAGGCTTTGGTGCCCGAACGGGCGATCGTGCCGAGCGCCTCGGCCATTTCGGCCTGGGTCATGCCAATGCCATTGTCCTCGATGGTCAACTGGCGCGCATCAGGATCGAGCGTGATCGTGATCCGCGGCTGAGGGTCGTCTCCCAGCAGTGCCGGCGCCGCTATCGCTTCGTAGCGCAGCTTTTCGCAGGCGTCGGCGGCATTGGACACCAGTTCGCGAAGGAAGACATCCTTGTCCGAATAGACGGAGTGCACCATGAGGTGCAGCAGCTTGGCGACATCGGCTTCAAAGGACCGCGTGTCGGGGGAAGCGTCGGTAATCGTGCTCATCGCTATATTTCGCTCTCCTTGGAATGGCGGGCGAAATCTGGTTGGCACGGCCCGGTTTTTCAACCCGGGGAACCGGCGTGATGGCGGGCAGGACCCAAGTGACGCACCAGTTCGGCGGGATGATGAGCCTCAAATCCGTCGCGGGGGGCCGGCAGGCGGCGCGTTGCTTGTTCCTGCAATGGTTGGCCCTGGCGCTCGGCGTTGCCGATTCACTGGGATGGGTACTGCTTGGAGCTGCCAAGGCGGACCTGCCGCTGGGCGCAGTAGTCCTGCCCACAGCCCACAGCTAATCGTCAGCCGCGACGCTATCCTTCCCTGAGGGCCGGTCGTAAATGGGGGGCGGCACGCGCCAGCCACCTTTGTGGTCCATTTCAATCGGCAAATCGCATCGCTCGCAGAACGCTTTGTACTGGCCCTGCTTGTCGCGCGCTATGGAAGCGGACGACGGCTTATGCCGACCCAGAAGACAACGCACATACATGGTCCACGTCTAACGCGATCGACGGGACATTAGTAGCACCCGCGAGTCCATTCCCAACGCACTAACTGATGTACTTGTCATGCCCCCTTCAACGGAATGGCGGAACCGACGTTCTCGGCTCCGCCGTCCTGTCGTCAGGCCGCCGAGCTCTGGTCGCGACCGCGATCCATGGCCGTCAGTCGATCCTTAGCGGCGAGCTTGAGCTTCTTGAGACGGGCGACCAGAAGCTGGTCGGGTACAGGCCGCCGCAGTTCCTGCTCGATCTCTGCCTCAAGACGGGCGTGCTCCTCGCGCAGATGGTTCAGATAATGGTCGGACATCGTCTTCTCCATGCCAGGTTGTGACTATGTGCGCATGCTCGCGCACAGCGTGAGAATAAGTGCGCGCTTATCCCTTTTCCAGTGATTCCAGAGACGTCTGGCCGACATCAGCATGGCTTGGTCTGGCCAGCAATCGTACAGCAACACGCCGCCTAGGCGTCAAAATGCAGTGCCATCGTCTCAGCAAAGATTTGGAAAACTTCCCATGGATCGTTTCTTCACCGCCATCGCCACACGTTCCGCCACGATCATGGGCCAGCCGCTGGCTTTCATTCTCTCGACCCTTTTCATCATCCTCTGGGCCGTCAGCGGACCATTCCTGAATTATTCCGACACCTGGCAGCTCATCGTAAACACCGCGACGACCGTCCTGACCTTTCTCGCTGTTTTCCTCATCCAGAACAGCCAGAACCGCGATGGCGCCGCGATGCAGGCCAAGCTCGACGAAATCATCCGCGCGCTCGACAAGGCGCGCGTCGAGTTCGTGGGCATCGAGCATCTGACCGACGCCCAGATCGCCAAAATTCGGGAAGCCCTGGAAAACGATATCCGCAATGAAGCAGACGACGACAAGGATCGGACCGTCACCCGCACCGTGGAAACTCTGCTCAAACGCTACTGACGAGCGCGCAGCGCCCGTTCGGAGCGCTGGCGCTTCATGATGCTTAGGTCAGGGCGTCCGCTAGACTCCCCGGTTGGTGAAGCTGACTCGCGTTAGAGGCCCTTGGCCATATTGAGGTGCGCAGTGACGATCGGCACGAGCTCGGAGGCAAAGGTCTTGAGGGATGCAACGTCGCCGCTTGCCGCGTAGGCCTTGAGCGCATCCAATGTCTTCTGGTGGCCATCGGCCTGGAGGCGCGCATAGGCACGATCAAATTCGGCGCCCGACTTGGTTTGCAGATCGGCGAGCTCCTGCTGCTGAGCCGGGGTCAACGCCGCATCAGGCGTGATCGCTGGAGTCGCGGCCGCGGCCGCCGTTTTGAGCTTCGCAGTCGAGTCCGTGTGGGCCTTGATCATCTCCTCGGCGAAGGACTTGATCTTTGCGGACTGCGCCTTGCTCGCCGCGAGTTTCGACGTCTCGATCTCGAAAGCGTCGCTTGCTGCCGCCGTGTTTGCAAATGCCTGTCCCGGGCTCAGGACCGCAGGTGCCGGCGCGGCAGGTTCGGCCGCGGAGGTCGCCGCGGTGTTCTCGACAGGCTCGGCCTTCTTGCCGCAAGCGGAAAGGCAAAGCGCGGCGGCCGAAAGAGACACCAAAAGAAGCGGTTTCATCAATAACTCCCCCCTTCGAGCAGGACGCCTGCTCAACGCGGACCAGGCTTCATCGTTCCAGCGGCGGACCTTTTCGAACGCGGGACGTTTCACCCCTGCCCGCCCGCAGCGCGGCATGAGACCCAAGGAGACGAGACGATGAGCATCTTCGGCAACATACTGAGCAAGATCTTCCACCCGAACGCGGCCAAGGCCGCGCCCGCCAGTCCTGCACCCTCCGCCGCACCTGCCGCGCCAAGCCCCGCCCCCGCCCCCACGACCCCCGCTCCGGCCGCCACGGCCGCTGCACCGGCGCAAACATCGGTCGACGTCGGGCCCGTCCTGGAGGCTATGGCCGCAATGAAGGACGATCATGGCGGTAACTACAAAAGCTCGATCGTCGATCTCCTGAAGCTCCTCGATCTCGATTCCAGTCTCACCGCCCGAAAGGAGCTGGCCGAGGAACTCGGGGTGAATGCCGGCGAACCCGGTTCAGCCGAACAGAATATCGCGCTTCACCGGGCCGTCATGGACAAGCTTGCCGAAAATGGCGGCATCGTTCCCGACGACATGCGCAATTAGGCGGCCGTGCGATACGGCTGTTCCAACGGAGCAGCCGCATTGCCGCAACGGCGATCCCGATCATGGACGATGCCTGCGAGGCGTGCAGGCCGGGCAGGCCGGCTAGGTCCCGGATAAAGCTTTGCGCGCCTGCGAGGGAGGCATATTGCCGAACCCATGACAAACACACGCAACATTCTTGTCGTTGAGGACGAACCGCTTATCGCCATGATGCTCGAGGATTTCATCGACATGATGGGCCATCGCATCGGCGCGGCCGTAGGAAGCGTCGCAGATGCGCTCGCCGAGATCGAAACGCAGAGCTTTGACCTCGCCATCCTCGACCTCAACCTGGGCAAGGAAACCTCCTGGCCGCTCGCCGATACGCTTCAGGATCGCGGCATCCCGTTCGTCCTCGCAACAGGTGGCAATTTCCAGGCGCCGTCCGAGCGCCATGCCGGTGCCCCGACCCTGACCAAGCCCTATACTTACGAAAACGTACAGGCTTCCATCGACGCGCTCGCGGGCGTCTGACAAACGCGTATGTGCGGCGTCAGGCCGCCGTCGCGCCCGCCGCCTGCCCTGGCTTCAGAACGATCTTCGTGTAGCTGTCCTGCTCGTCGTGGAATTTCTGATAGCCGAGTGGCCCGTCCTCGAGCGGCATGCGGTGGCTGATAAGGAAGGTTGAATCGATCTTGTCCTCCGCGATCGCGGCATAGAGCGGCTGCAGATAGCGCTGCACATGCGTCTGGCCGGTCTTGAGGGTCAGGCCCTTCTCCATCAGCGCGCCCAAGGGGAACTTGTCGACGAAGCCGCCATAGACGGCGGGCATTGAGACACGCCCGCCCTTGCGGGTCGCCAGGATCACCTGCCGGATGGCGTGGATGCGATCAGTCCCCAGGAAGGTGGAAGCCTTGATCTGGTCGATGATATTGTCGGCAAAGGCGCCGTGCGCCTCAAGACCCACGCAATCGATCGCCGCGTCGGGGCCGATCCCGCCCGTCATCTCCATCAGCGCCTCGTAGACCTTGCTCTCCTCGAAATTGACGGTCTCGGCACCGAATTTGCGCGCAAGTTCGAGGCGGCGGGGGAAATGATCGATCGCGATGACCCGCTCTGCGCCCATCAGGAAAGCCGACTGCACCGCGAAGAGGCCGACCGGACCGCAACCCCAGACAGCGACCGTGTCGCCCGGCTCGATCTCGGCATTCTCCGCTGCCATCCAGCCCGTAGGGAGAATGTCCGAGAGGAACAGCACCTTGTCGTCCGGGATGCTCTCGTCGGGAATGACGAGCGGGCCCACATCAGAGAAGGGCACGCGGACATATTCTGCCTGCCCGCCGGCATAGCCCCCGGTCATGTGGCTGTAGCCGAACAGGCCGGGCATCGGATGGCCATAGCCCTCGCGCCCGATATCCTGGTTGTCGGCCGGGTTCGCATTCTCGCACGCCGAATATTGCGTCTTCGAACAGTGGTAGCAGCTGCCGCACGAGATGGTGAACGGCACGACGACGCGCTGTCCGGTCTTGAGGCTGCTCTTGGGCCCGGCCTCGACCACTTCGCCCATGAACTCGTGGCCGAGAATGTCACCCTTCTGCATCGTGGGGATATAGCCGTCGTAAAGATGCAGGTCCGACCCGCAGATCGCGGTGGAGGTCACGCGGATGATCGCATCGCGCGGATTGACGATCGCGGGATCGTCGACGGTATCGCAGCGCACGTCGTGCTTGCCGTGCCAGGTGATCGCTTTCATCGCGCTTACTTTCCTTCTTCTGCGAGGATGCGCGGATTACGCGCGTTGGTAGCGATTTCGCCGGTTTCCATAAGCTGCTTGAACCGGCGCAGGTCGCGCCGCGTCTGGATCCTTGGCTCGCGCTGGAAGAGCTTGGCGACCAATTCGCCGATCACGCCGCCCGGCGGATCATAGGCGATCACGGCGCGCACGACGGTGCCGCGCCGCCCGGCATCTCTAAACTCGATCCGGCCGCTATTGGCGACGTCGGCGCCCTCGACAGACTGCCAGGTTATTTCCTCGCCCGGCACGTCCTTGGTGATGACCGACTCCCAGGACACTTCGCGGCCCGCCGGTGCCTTCACGGTCCAGCGCGACCGATCGCGGTCGATCGGCTCGATCGAGACGATATTGTCCATGAATGAAACCAGGTTCGTGGGATCGCGCCAGAAATCATAGAGCTCGCGCGCCGGTCGGTTGATCGTGACCGCCTCGGCCAGCAGCTTGCGATCGGGATCGGCGGTTTTCGACGCGGTGACGGGGGCGTCATCCTGTCCGGCGGTGCGGCTGCGCGTTTCAGAATCTGTCATGGATGCGGATCTCCTTCGTTCGGGAACGTCACCGCGGAGCGGGGGTTCCGATCGATGCCAGGATCACGGACCTCCCAAACGACCGATCGGACGTCTGGCCAAGCGATAGGAGTGCAAGCTGGAAGACGCCGCCGGATGGATCGCCCCGATCGCGACGATGATCGCCGCCATGATGACAGCCGCCAATCTTGGTGCTCGCGTCACTGGCTGGGGCTTCGTCGTCTTCACGCTAGGCTCGATCTGTTGGTCACTTGTCGGGTTCTCGACCGGGCAGACAAATCTGCTGGCGACCAACGGCTTCCTGACGCTGGTCAACCTGATTGGCATCTGGCGCTGGCTCGGCCGGCAGCGCGCCTATGAAGATGGCGGCCAATCCGCCAGCGAAGCGAGCCGACGCTCGGCGCTGCCCACGCTCTTTACGGCCACCGGGATCACGGGCCTCCCCGTCACGGCAGCAGACGGCGTTGTGGTCGGCACCGTGGTCGAGGCCTTAGTGACCTGCGCGGACGGCACCGTGAGCTACGTGGTCATACGCTCAGGCGGCGTGGGCGGCATCGGCGAGACGCTGCGCGCAGTCGCACGCAGCGATCTCGACTTTGGCTGCAAGGGCTTCACCCTGCATCATGATAGGACATGGTTCGAGGCGCTGCCTGAGCTCGCCGATGGCGACTGGCCCGCGGCGCCCCAGGCGGCGGGCACGACGCCGGCGCGCAGCTAGTCGGTCGAGTGGTCAGAGCCTCGTGGTTCGACTCTCGGTAGTCACCATGCCTTGCTGAACGAGGAGAGAGACGGCAGACTTGCAGGAGGGGGCGACGATCATGCAGGACGGCTTTGCGCGGACCTCCGCGCCCGAATTTCTTTCCATATCCCTGGACAACGCGCTTCCGCCGCTGCCCGGTGAGAAGCCTGAGCAAATCGCCTCGGACCTTGGGCGCGGCCTGTGGTCGCTGATGGCGCGCGCCGGCCGCAACGTGTTGCCGGGGCCCGCCCACAGAAGCGAACTTGGCCTCACGGACGAGCTTGATGCGCTCGTGGAGGCTGCCGGCCAGGTGGTTCTCACCAGTGGCCACCGCCTGAGCGAACTCCTCTGGACCCGCAGCGGCCCCTACTGGAACGGCGCACTAGCCCGCACGCTCATCCTGCAGCAGGCGCGGCAGGGCTTTCTTCTGCTACTCGCCCAGGCGGTCACGCCGCGCGCCATCCTTTTCGGCCATGCCTCGCCGCTGGTCGTGGAACTCGGCATTGAGGGTGATTTGGACCTCCCAAGTCCACATCTCGTGCTGCTCGTCTGTACCGTCGATCCGACAGGCAAGGCGGTGGCGCGGCGCGGTTATGCGCAGGCCATCAAGAACGCGCGCTGCTTCATGCCGGTGGGATCGGCCTTCGAGCGGGACGCGCTCGAGGCGCTCATCGCGCTCCGCGACAAACTCGACTGTCACGGTGTGGATTGCACGATCATGCGCGACCTTGGCGAGGATGGTTTCGCTCGTGAATGGCAAATTGGCCTGCGGCGCGAGGAGACGACAATTGGCCAGCTGCGGATCGTGCTTCCGAGCGACGCGGGTAGCGCGGAGGATGGGGAGATGGGGGCTGCGATGGCCGAGGACGGTGCCTTCGCCCTGACGCCGGCGAATTTCGAGGATGGGCGCTTCGTCGCCTGGCTTGAGCGGGAAATCGGCAAAAATGGCGCGGCGAACGGCGAATGACGCGGAAGGCTCTTTCTGGATCACACGAACAGGAGAGCCGGTGAGTGCGGCCCGCAGCGCTGGCCGGCGCCGCGAGCCGCTTGAGCCCCCCGCTCTGTCTTCCCGATACACAGAGGACCACCGTTACCAATGAGCTAAAGGCGGAGCATTCCTGGAGGCTCCCTTTCTGCCCAGACGCGTTTGTTCGCCAGACGCCCAAAGATGACATAGCGATATCGTTCACGAGGGCGCCGGCAGGCATCATGGCTTGGCCTTATCGGCCAGCTTTGGTAGACCGCCAACGCGCTGCGAAAAGGGCGGCGCCAGGACTGCTAATCCCGCGAACGCGAGCAACTCGGAACCATCGGTTCCCGGGGTGCCGCTGCGCATGTCCAGACTTCAGGGTTAAAGGTGGCGGCGCATGTGTGTTCGCATGTTAGCAGCTCCGGCGGCTCCCGCGTCTAGTGCGCGGGAGTTCGGGAGATCGCTCCTTACGCTTTCGCTTCGACAGTTTGACAGGAAGGTCAGGCGATGAATGCGAGTGACACACGGGGCCCGGCGGTGGCAGTTGGCCTGATGCGCATGGCGCTGACTTTCCTCGACGAGATCGACGACGATATGGTGATCGCCAGGCTTCAGCATGCCATCGATACCGCGCTCGCCAAAGGCGGGCTTGAGGACATCGATCCCAGAAGCGCGGCGCTTATCGCCGCCATGCCGCTCGACAGCTAAGCGCGCCGGGCTGCGCGCAGCGCATCGGCACTGCCGCCGGGACGAGTATCCGACGTGCCGAGGTCCGTTGCACGCTAACGAAAAAGAGAGGGCGGATGCGCTTCCATAACGGCGCGCACGGGCAGTCTGCCCGCTATTGCAACACAGGGGGGCCGAATGCGACCAACCGGTCCGCCGCAGTGGAGGTCTCGCGCTCCGCTCGACGCTTGGCGGTATGTTCGTGCTGAAGCGCCATGGTCTCGAAGGCCGCGACGGACCTCAGTGCGCGGTCGCGGGCATTGCTGAGGGTCGCCGCGTCAGCTTCCGCCTGGGCGCGGGCCGCCAGCCCGCGATAATGCTCGGCGTCATTCGCCATGAACAATCCTTTCGAATACAAAACCAAAGGGCGGCATTTCATGCCGCCCTCCTTGTAGCTCAGTCTTGCGTTTGCAGGTTGACCGCGCTGGTCTTGCCGCGGCGGTCGGTTTCCAGTTCATAGCTGAGCCGCTGGTTCTGGTTGAGCGTGTTAAAGCCCGCGCGCTCGACAGCCGAGATGTGTACGAACGCATCCTGTCCGCCGGTTTCGGGGGCGATGAAGCCATAACCCTTGTCGGCGTTGAAGAATTTGACGGTGCCGGTGATGGTGCTCATGTGAGATATCCTTCTAGGATCGGGCTCCCGGAGATCGGGAACCCTCGTGCTGCGAGGGGCAGGGAAAGAAGGAAGAGCAGAGCCGCAAAGCACCGAAAGACCGTCTATTTGCGACTGTAGCAGGCAAGATATGGGGCCTAATCACGCAAAAACAAGCCCGCCATTCCCGACGGCGCACAGGCGGGCGCAGATCGATGAGATGCGAAGGCCGGCCGCAAAGTCGCCCTCGCGATCGGCAGACCGGGTTCAGAAGGGGGTTGGGAGTTTCTGCGGGCCTCGCCGCGTCCACTCGTCCCCAGGCCCAAAAAGCAGGATTAGGTCGTAACGATCTCCAGGAGCTTATGATAACTGTCAGCCACCCCGTATCGCACATTTGGCGTGGGATTGGACTCCGCCAGCTTCGCAAAAAATTTCTTGGCGCAATCGATTTTCGCCCGTTCGAGATCCCGCAGAGCAAGCGAAGACATGGATCCCTTAGTCTCGGCAACGAAATATATGTGTTTTACTGAGCCTGCGCGAAATACGATGGCCCAGTCAGGGTTATAGTCCCCGACGGGCGTCGGGATCAGAAACCCTCTTGGCAATTTCGCATAGACGTCGACCTCTGCGCTCGTATCCAGCTCACTCACGAAATCACGTTCTATGCCGGAATCGGTGATGCAGTAGTCGAAAACGTGGTTCTTGAGCCTCTCGGAGGCGCGCGAAAAATCCTGTCCAATCTCGGCCGCCGTAAAGACGTCGGCATCATAGCGCTCGTCAATCGGGTCGTAGACCAGCTGCTCGATAAGGTGACCTGCCTTCTGTTCCTTGATCAGCCGCGCCGCCTCAGAAATGAAATGCTCAGGGTTTGCACGATATTGGTCGAAGATTGCCGGCTCAATGCCAGCTAAAATCTCGGCCACCGTCTGACGCAAGAGGTCAGTTGCCTCTGAGACTTTCCCCAGAAGGTCATACTTCACCGACGAACGGGCCGACGCCGCTTTGACAGTTTCATTCCGCGTGATGCTGAAACCGGTGCCCTCCCTGAGCTGCTCATCGGTTACCTGGTCCGTCTGAATCCCAGTCTGCACGGAATATCGTAGCTTGGTCACTCGCAGTTCGCGGTTCAACGCGCCGATGCATTTGTGGATGAGCTCTGCAGTGTCGAATTCGACGCGGTAAACAGCCTTGCGGTTGATCCTGCCCCAAAGCTCCTGAAAGGCACCCTTGTGGAAATTGTCATTGAGCGGGTTCCGCTTGGGCTTACGTCCATCTTCAAATTTGGGGAGCGCCGCATCGCTGTAGAAGCTGTCGATCAGGCCAAAGACCTCAGCCTGATATGGCACCAAATCTTCATGCAGCGGGGCCAATGTCCCATCGGCCTTGGCTGCGTAGTAGACATCGGTGATCTGGTCGGAATCGTCGATATAGTCGTTCTTGATCAGATACCTGTGGATCTGCGTCGCCATTTGATCGGTGACCGTGATCGGCCCTTCAGGCGTCTGCAATTGCTTGCCCGCAAAGTACGCCTGGCTGGCCTTGCGGGGCCGTGCCGACAGACTCTCAGCAATCTCCTTCTGCAACCCGCCAACGAAGTCGGTGTAGCTCTCGCTTGCGATAACCGAGAGAATGTTGATGTCGTGGACGGTAGCCGGGTGGTCGAGCCGATCGCCAAACCGGTCAACTGCCAAGCGCAGGCCACGGCCAACTTCCTGACGCCGTGAAATCATGTTGAGGCTTTGCTTGAGCATACACATGACGAACACGTTCGGGTTATCCCAACCTTCCCGAAGCGCGGAGTGGGAAAACAGGAATCGGACAGGCTCTTCGAACGAGAGTAGCCGCTCCTTGTCCTTAAGGATGAGGTCGTAGGCGTCGCTATCGTCGGAATCGGTCGAACGAGCGCCGACCTCCGGATCCTTCAGTCGCCTGGTCTTCTTGTCGATCGAGAAATAGCCGTCGTGCGTCTTGGCAACCGGGATCGCCTCGAGATGCTTCCGCCAGGCCGCTTCTTCAAGCGGGAGTTCGGCCAGCACGTCGGCGACGGCCTCGGCATATTCCTCCTCGAACATCCGGGCGTACTCGCCGTTTTGATCGTCGCGGCTGTAGTCCCGGTATTTGGCCACCTCATCGATGAAGAACAGCGACAGCACCTTCACCCCTTGGGCAAAAAGCTGCCTTTCCTTCTCGAGATGAGCGCGGATCGTTTCACGGATCTGGATGCGGCGGATGTCACGTTCGGACAGGTCACCATAAGCCTCGCCGGCCTTGATGATGATGCCATTGGTAAACTCCACTGTGTCGGCGGTGGCGTCGATCTGTGACACAACGAAATCGCGATACTGATCCAAACCACCGGAAAGGTCATAGAGGTCATCGCGAAACTTCAGGCGCTTCATGCGGCGCTTGATCGTGCCGGTGGTGTCCTTCATCTCCATTTCGACGCGGGCAAAGGGGCCGCCCTTGCCGCGGCCGACCGTCTCGATACCTTCGAGATAGAGATATGCCGTCGTGCCAGTCAGGCCCTTGAGCGCGATGCCGCGCACCTGAATCTTCTTTACCAGCTTCTGGTTATAAGCATCCAGCGCATCGAGCCGATGGATCTTGGTATGTTCGGTCCGGTGTGTCGCGGAATAGCGTAACACGAACAGCGGGCGGAACTTGGGTAACGCCTCGACGGTGGCCTTGCCCTCCATCTTCTGCGGCTCGTCAAGGATGAGGATCGGGCGGTTGGCAGCAATCACATCGATCGGCTTGCGCGACTGGAAATCATCCAGTGTGTCGTAAATCCGGCGATTCTCCTTGCCGCTGGCGTTGAATGCCTGGATGTTCATTACCATCACATTCAGCCCGGCATTGGACGAAAAGCTCTCCAGCTCGTGCAAACGCTTCGAGTTGTAGATGAAGAAGCGCGCCTTCTTGCCGTAGCTCTCGGTGAAGTGCTCTGCCGTGATCGCCAGCGATTTCGCCACGCCTTCGCGGATGGCGATGCTGGGCACAATGATGATGAACTTCGACCAGCCATAGCGGCGGTTCAACTCGAACATCGATTTGATGTAGCAATAGGTCTTGCCGGTGCCGGTCTCCATTTCGACATCAAGGTGAAGCTGGCTGACCGCCGCCATATTCTTGAGATAGGCTGCAGGCGCGGGCACGGCCTTGCCCTTGGCGTCACGGGTGACGAAGCTGTGTAACGAGGCAGACTGCGGCAGATTCTGGCGCCGCTGCACGGCCTTGATGTTGTCGAGCAGCTGCGTGTCGGTCAGCGCAAAGTCGGTATTGCGGAACCCCTCGTCGTCGAACGCTTCCGCCTGATTGCGCTTGCCCGGATCGATCCGATACGTCGGGCCACTGGCAAAGGGCTGGCCCGCGAAGCAATCCACCACGGCATCGACGGCCAGCGTCTGGTAAGGCTGAACCTTGAACTTGAGTTTCATGACCATGGATCAAATGGCCTTCAACTCGGTGCCGGGGGAAAGTTGGCGGAAAAGCTGTTCGGCGTTGATGCGGTCGGCATCGCGAGCGAAGCTGGTGTCGCGGAATACGGCACGCAGCGGTGCGCGGACGGCGATGTCCTTGATCAGGGCATCGGTGACGCCAGAGTCGAAACAGGCGATTAGCGCATTGCCATCGACCGAGTACACGGTCTTGCCATGCGAGGATTCACGGTTGATCGGCAGGGTCAGTTTCACGCCCCAGTCGATCAGCACCTGGAACAGAAGATCCTCGGCGGTGCGATCCGGCTTCACGCTATCGACCTGGCCGAACAGTTCGTCCTGCTTCACTTCATCTGGGCGATAGTAGACGTCGGTCATGTTCGAACTGTCGATTTTGAGCACGCGGAAGCCAACGTCGCGGTTCCAGCTTTCAGCGCAATCTCCAGCAACAATCCGTCGACCAGCGCGGCGGATGCGCTCCTTGGTCACCTCCGACAGCACGTGCGGTTTGCCGAGTTTGTCGAGCATTCTGACGGCATTTTGCACCGTCTTCTTTGCGGCTCCGGTGGTCGATGAACTGCCTGATCCAAATCCTCAGGTAACTGCACGCATACGAAGCTGTGATTGGTGCCCGCAATGGCATTGGCAAACATGACGGCCTCCGCTGTGCTGCCAGAGCCTGCAAAAAAGTCCATGATGACCGCGCTTCGGTTCCGGGGCGTCGCGTAATCGATGAGCTTGGCAAGCTCATCATGGTCCTTTGGATTGCTGAAAACCTTACCACCCATCAGTGTGCGTAGGTATTTCACTGCAACCTGAGATTGTTTGTAAATTACGGAAGCGCGAACTTGGGTCGCAAATTCCGTTTCGTCTTCGTCGCCTTCTTCTCCGCCAAGGTCTTCGACCGCCTCTTCGAGTTCATCGGGAATGGGACGAATGTGAGCTTTACGGAAGGGAGGTTCGGTGTGATCGGCGCGAAACTCTACCAAGCCCAGCTTGATCTGGCGCTGCATCTCATCTGGCGAGGCATATCGCCATCCGGCCTCGGGAACTGCGCACGCTTGGTGTGTGACTGGATGCATGACATCATACTTAGGGCCGTCGCCACCGGGCCACGAAATATCTCGATCCCGCCACGGCCCGTTTTTGTCGATCCTCTTGTATCGCGCCCATTTTTTTGCGGGGTGAGCCTTGGGCAGAGCCGAATACCAGGCCGACAAATCCTTCTCCATCTGGGAGAAATTGTCGCCGTGCAAAGCACGCAACCTGACGAACTCTTGCCAAATTTCCTTGGCGCCAGGCTTTTCCTCGCGCCAGATTTCGCCACGTTCGCGCAATACCACTTGGTTGCGTGCATAAACCAGCATGTATTCATGACCGAGCGAGAAAAATTTAGCGTCGTTTTTCCGCCCTTTTTCCCAAGTGAGCTGAGCGATGAAGTTCTTCTCACCAAATATTTCGGCGCAAAGCTGTTTTAGGGCCGCCTGCTCTGCGTCGTCGATGCTGATGAAGATCAGGCCATCTTCTGCGAGCAAATTTCTCGCCACCTTCAGGCGTGGATAAATCATGGTCAACCAGTCGGAATGATAGCGCCCCTTGGTTTCCGGATTGGCCACCAACAGGCCGCCAGCTTCATCCCGTTGATCGCTAAGCAGCTCGTATTGCGCTTTCAAAGATGTAAAATTGTCTCGATAAATGAAATCTTTCCCGGTGTTATAAGGTGGATCAATATAGATCATTTTCACCTTACCCAGATAGCTCTCCTGCAGCAGCTTCAGGGCATCAAGGTTGTCGCCTTCGATGAACAGGTTCTGCGTGGTGTCGAAGTCGACGCTCTCCTCACGCGCAGGGCGCAGCGTCTTGGCGATGGGGGCGTTTGCGGTGAGCAGCGCCTCGCGCTTTCCCGGCCAATCGAGCCGGTAGCGCTCCTGCGGGCCTTCAACGATGTGATCGGACAGCTGTTGGCGAAGCTGATCAAAATCAACGGCGAAGCGGACTATGCCCTGATCGTCAGCGGCTTCGGTCACGCAATCGGGGAACAATGCACGAATTTTTGCGATATTGTCCTGGCTAAGGTCAGGGCTGTGCATCTTTAACTTATCCATGCGCAATCTATTCACACTTCCATCTGTTCAGGTCTTGCTCGTGAGGGCCGTGTAGCGCGATTTGGCAGCGCGCAATTCGGCATTGAGCTCGACCTTCCTGTTAAACTGTTTCTCCCGCCTTACGCCAGCCTCCATTCGCGCGATCTCGCGCTCCAGCTGGGCCGCTTCCTCAGACCGAGCGACGCGGGCCGCAATCGGTTCGTCAGGGCTCTGCCTTGGCGGCAACATGGGTTCGACCAGCCGGGCATAGAGCGTAGCCATATCCAGCGCGGTAGGCAGAGCCTCACGCGGTGCGTCGCACGCTTGCCATGCCGTGAATGCATGTGGTGCGGTTACCCATTTGCCCGCCTCCGCCTGACTAGGACGCTTCCACGCCATAGCCATGCGAGCCCGCCCGCTATGGCGAAGCTCCAGGATGAGTGGTCGGGGGATCGCCTTTTCGATGGCCTGCAGCAACGCTGGTTCAACGTCTGGCGTGTGCAGGTCGATTGCGATGACCGCTATTTCCTCAATTTCTGCCGAGGGCTGCAGGTTCAACCGGTCGGCGCGCAGCACATGGGTCCACTCCATGCGTTCGACCTGATCAACGAATTTGGCCTGCATGGCGCGGGAAAGCTGCGCGGCGCTGTATATACGGCTCTTCGGGATTGCGCGGCCGAACACGGTGCGCGCCGGCCACGCATAAAGCGTCACGCCGCAGCTCCTGCCTGTGCTGATTCCACCACAACGAAGGCAATCAGCTCGAAATCCTCCAGACCGCGAATGGTATGCGACAGCGCAGTTGTGGTGCCGGTGGAAAACAAGCTGTCGAGGTCACGCTCTTCCTTGGCATCGATCATGGCGCCGATGGCCCCATTGAGCAGTTGCGAAGGCCCGGATATATTCTGGCCATCGAGCGTGCGGGCATTGAAGGGCCGGAAAGCGGGCGCGACCGGAGCCGTAACCCCCTTGGCAGCCGTCCGCACCAGATCCAGGAGGCGTTTCACCTGGGTCTGATCGGCAACGACGCTGCCATCGTCAGCCATGTAAATGAGATAGTATGGATGCAGACGGTTCTGCCGGTTGGCTGAAGCATCTCCGCCGACGGCCTTCAGTGCAAAGATAATGCCGGGCTCGAGCCCCTTGCCGGGATCGGCGGGTACGACAGCATGCAGCCCTTTGGGTGCTGCTGCCAGATCGCCATGTTCCTTCACATAGTTGAGCAGATCCATACGGAAATCGTTGAGGCCAAGGTCGGTGATGGAGATGCCGGTACGCACATCCTCCAGCTCGATGATCTCATCCTGCAGGCGCCGCAGCTGTTCGCGTCGGTAGGCCGTGTCGCTGGCCTTGGCCGTCAGCACATTGTCGTCACCGGTTGCGGTAACATCGGCAATGATCATGCGGTTTTCGACGCGCTCTTTGAGCTTGATATAGTCATCGAGGGTGATGTCAGGCCAGTAGTTTGCTAGCTGTATCTGCGCGTTGGGCGAGCCGATGCGGTCGATCCGTCCAAATCGCTGGATGATCCGCACCGGGTTCCAGTGAATGTCGTAGTTCACCAGAAAATCGCAGTCCTGAAGGTTTTGGCCTTCCGAGATGCAGTCTGTGGCGATCAGGATATCAATCTCGCCCGGCTCATCGGGCATGATCGCGGCCTTCTCCTTGGATCGTGGCGAGAACAGCGTGAGAAGGGTCTGGAAATCATGGCCCCTACCCAGTGTCGATTTAGGAACATCCGATCCCGTGACACGGCCAGTATGGATGTTCTGCTGGGACAAAGCCTCAGCCGCAATCTGATCGTAGAGATAATGGGCGGTATCAGCGAATGCCGTGAAGATGATCAACTTGCGGTTTCCGGGGTTGATCGGTTCCGCCAGCTTCTGCGCAATGAGCGCCTTCAAATGCTGGAGCTTGGCATCATGCTCGGGCGTGATCCGCGCCATATCTGCCTGCAACGCCTCGATCAGAGCAAGGTCTCCTTGCAGATCGTGGGCAAAGCCGGGAACGTCCATATCGCTCAGGTCGATCCGGATCTTGCCGCCGACGCGGAAAGCTCCGAGCCCTTCGAGTTCGTCATCTTCCGCCTCTAGCGCGTCAATGTTGTCGGCATAATCAACGACGGCGCCAGTGCCTGCGCCCGAGCGGTAGCTGTCGATCACGTCCAATGTCTTGCGGATGTTTTGAGCCAGCGAACCAAGCGTGAGACGGAACGCGTGGATGGAGCTTTCAAGGCGTTTGAGCAGGTTGACGGTCATCAACGCCTGCAAACTCTTGTCACGGTCGGCCTGCCGCAGCTTGCCGCCGCCGCTCGACACGTCAGTGTCGTAGAGATCCTCATATTTGGCGAGACGGCTGGGAAGAATGTAGCTGGTCGGGGCGTAAACAGATAGTTTCAGCAATGTCAGCTGTGCAACGATGGTGTTGAGATCCATCGTGCCAGACAGCTCTGTCAGCGGCGGACGAAATGACAGCGGCTTGCGGCGCTCTGGGAAGTGCCCGATGTCCGTCATGTCGTAGAAGGTTGTGATGTGCTTGCGCGACCGGGCGATCGTGACGCTGTCGAGCAATTCGAAGAAGTCGAAATCGAGCTCGGTCAGGATTGTTTCGGCAGTCCGTTGTTCCGGAGGCAATTTTGACCAGCGGTTGAACGCGGCCTGCGCTCTGCGGAAAATTTCCTCGACGCTGGATGTGGTGTTCAGCTTCTCGGAAAGCATGTCGGATTGGCCTTCGTAGGCGAGGGCCAACTGGTTGCGCAGGTCATTGAAGCGGTTGTTGACCGGTGTCGCCGACAGCATGAGAACTTTGGTTTTGACCCCGGCCCGGATGACCTGGTTCATCAGCTTCTGGTAGCGGGTTTCCTTCTCCTTGAAGGCGTCGTTGTTCCTGAAATTGTGGGATTCATCGATGACGACAAGGTCGTAATTGCCCCAGTTTACCCGGTTGAGCGGGATCCCGTTGGAGGTGCCCGATATCCGCGACAAGTCGGTATGGCACAGGACATCATAGTTGAATCGGTCCCGCGCAAAGGGGTTAGTTTTGAGGTTAGACCGTATGTCCGCCATCGGCATGCAGGGTGGCTCGCCCTACACTGTGCTTCCGAGGGTTGCTCGGGCCGGCCGAGCCGATCCTCATCGCAGGAGGACGAGCCGTGGAGAACTATACAGGTGTTTTCGTCGGAATCGACGCCGCCAAGTCGCGCAATGCGATCGCGATCGCTGATAACGAGCGAGGAGGTGAAGTTCGGTATCTGGGCGAAGTTGACGCGTCGCCTGACTCGATGCGGCGTGTCATACAGCGGATTGTAGACAAGCATGGTGGCGCCCATTTTTGTTACGAGGCGGGGCCTACGGGTTACGGCCTCTACCGCCTCATCAGATCCATGGGCCATCCGTGCGAAGTCGTGGCGCCATCATTGATCCCCAGAAAGCCGGGCGACAGGATAAAGACCAACAGGCGGGATGCGGTGGGTCTGGCGAAGCTGCTTCGCGCGGGAGAACTTACGCCAGTATGGGTCCCAGACGAGGGCCATGAAGCGATGCGCGATCTGGTTCGCACGCGCACTGCGGCGGTCGAAGCTCAGCGCGTGAACCGCCAACAAGTCAGTGGTTTCATGTTGAAGCATGGGCGGATTTATCCGCGCAAGGTTGCGTGGAGCATGCGCTACCTCCGCTGGCTTCAGGAGCAACGCTTCGATCATCCTGCGCACCAAATCGCTTTGCAGGAACTCGTTGATGCTGTTCGGGTGTCCACGGAACGGATCAAACGGATTGAAGCGGCAATAGAGGAGTTCCTGCCTGCCTGGTCGCTAGCGCCGGTTGTTCGAGCTCTTCAAGCCTTGCGCGGCGTAGACCTGATTGTTGCCGTCACCTTCGCAACCGAGATTGGCGATGTGCGTCGCTTCGACAGTCCCCGCCAACTGATGGGCTATGTCGGCTTGGTACCGAGCGAACGCTCCACGGGCGATACAATCCGGCGAGGCGGCATCACAAAGGCTGGCAATAAACGCGTCCGTCACATGCTCGTGGAAAGCGCGTGGAGCTATCGCATGCCCCCACGGGTTGGACCTAAGAAGCTCTACCGCCTCGAACAAACCACCCCTGAGGTGCGTGAGATCGCATGGAAGGCCCAGAGCCGGCTGACCTCCCGCTATCGGACACTAAGCGCCAGAGGCAAGAAATCGACTGTCGTGTGTGCAGCGATCGCCCGCGAACTGGCGGGGTTTATGTGGGCAGTCGCCCGGGAGGCGCAGCCCGCTTGAGATAGACCGCCACCACCGCGCACAGGCGGGGGTGGGACCACGGCAGGGGAACATCCGTCAGCGCTATGTGGCCGGCATCGCCGACGCCCGATGTTAGACAGGATAAGCCCCGGACGCAAAATCGGGAATGCGGTATCCAACCCGCGTATCAGAGCTTGATCACCGACGTCTCTCAGGTCCCTCCCCCACCTATGCGCGGCTGACTATAGGCCGCTCACCAGGGCGAACGCTTCCGCGTGCTTGAAACGTTGACAGCGGACATCAGAGTGTTGTAGTTGAGCCAGTTGTCCGTCAGCTTCTTCGGGCAAAGCACGAGAACCGAGCGATTGCGCAGCTCGTAATATTTGATCACCGCCAGCGCGGTGAAGGTTTTACCAAGGCCTACGCTGTCTGCGAGAATGCAGCCATTATAGGTTTCCAGCTTGTTGATGATGCCGGTGGCCGCGTCGCGCTGGTAGTTGAACAGCTTTTGCCAGACCAGGCTCTCCTGATAGCCGGTGCGGTCGTTCGGCAGGACGTCCTCGTCAATGTCTTCCAGAAACGCATGGAAGATATTGTAGAGCATGATGAAGTAGACGCGTTCGGGGGAGTTCTCCTGGTATACCGAGGCAATGTGATCGCAGATCGCATCGGTTACATCTTCGACGCGGGTCGGGTCCGACCAGATTGTGTCGAACAGCTGAATGTAGCTCTGCGTGTGAGACGCCTCATCGAACCGATTCACGAAGTTCGAAACGGCATTGCCGCGAGCGTAGCCAAGGTCGACAGCCGTGAAGCCCGATAGAGGCATATAGGCAACCGCGCCTGCCGAGCCGTCTGCTGAAAGGAATTGCTGCATAGGGGAGGTCGATGCATTCGACTTGAAACGAGCCTTTTTGCGGATCCACTCTGCACACTCACGTGCGACAGC